>CANLMR010000034.1 GCA_947492185.1 uncultured Tenacibaculum sp. | reverse complement strand
CCATTAGGAGTAAAGTATTTAGGGAATTCAAGAACAGATACATCAAGTTCAGCTACACCACATCCATTTTTGTCTCTAACTAAAATAGTGTACACACCACCACTTAGGTTTTCAAACATTGGAGTGTCTTGAAAATCTCTTACAATAACATTACTTTGATCTTGTAAAGCAAATTCATAATCTCCAATTCCAAGATTATTGTT
>CANLMR010000033.1 GCA_947492185.1 uncultured Tenacibaculum sp. | reverse complement strand
GAATTACCATTTAATAGTAACGAATATTCTTGTGGTCATCCGGCATTAAGTCCAGATGAGAAGACGCTATATTTTGTGTCAGATATGTCTGGTGGTCTAGGGGCAACGGATATTTATAAAGTAGCTATTAATGATAATGGTAGTTATGGTAAGGTAGAGAATCTTGGTGCGCCTATTAATACAGAAGGGAGAGAAATGTTTCCTACTATTGATAAAGA
>CANLMR010000032.1 GCA_947492185.1 uncultured Tenacibaculum sp. | reverse complement strand
CCTACTATAGCAAATAATCCAGCAACAATTAATCAATGTGATACTGATAGTGATCTTTCCACTACTATCAATCTAACACAAGCTGAAATTTCTATATCAGCAAATCATACTAACGAAACTTTTAAATATTATCCTACTGAAGCTGATGCTATTGCCGATACTGCAGAAATAACAACTCCGGTTACACATACTGCCGCTAATGGTGATGCTATTTGGGTAAGAACTAT
>CANLMR010000031.1 GCA_947492185.1 uncultured Tenacibaculum sp. | reverse complement strand
AGAGTACTTCCTTTACCTGAATTTGATGTAACAACTCCTCAAATTGTATGTTTAAACAATCCTTCTTTTATTGAAGCTGAAATGCCTAATGGGACCTATAATTACGAATGGACTAGAAATGGAATTATAGATACTTCTTCGACTAGTGAAACTTTAAATATTACTCAAGGTGGAACTTATGAGGTTACTGCTATTAACACAACTACTCTATGTAGAAGAACTAGAAGAATA
>CANLMR010000030.1 GCA_947492185.1 uncultured Tenacibaculum sp. | reverse complement strand
ATTGGAGTATCTTGAAAATCTCTTACAATAACATTACTTTGATCTTGTAAAGCAAATTCATAATCTCCAATTCCAAGGTTGTTATTGCTGTTATCAATAGTGATTGTATTATTAGCGGAATCGTCTACAATAGTAACATCATCTTCAGTTAAAGTAGCAATGATTGATTCATTAACAATTATTCTTCTAGTTCTTCTACATAGAGTAGTTGTGTTAATAGCAGTAACCTCATAAGT
>CANLMR010000029.1 GCA_947492185.1 uncultured Tenacibaculum sp. | reverse complement strand
TTAGTTGAGAAGGTAAAGCTTGCACTATCCTGTGTCTCTACTGCTCCAACGGCTGGTGTATAGGTAAATACTGCTCGCACATATGTTCCACTTCCGCCTGATACATTTGCTGTATTAACCGTAACTACTGCAGCATCTGTAATGTTTGCTGTACTACAACCAAACTCTGTTACAACTGGTGTAGCTGTGAAAGTAACTGGGGCTAACTCGGTAATTACAATATTTGTAACTGCAGTTGTACATCCATTACTTCCTGTAGCTGTTACTGTATAAGTATCTGGTGGTAAGTTCGTGAACTGATTCGTCGTAAT
>CANLMR010000028.1 GCA_947492185.1 uncultured Tenacibaculum sp. | reverse complement strand
AATTGATAGGTATATGGACCATTTCCACCTGTTGCACTTGGCGTAATTGTTGCTCCTGTTGCAGGATTACATGTAACCTCTTTTGTAATTGTTGCACTTGCAACAACAACCGTTGGCTCGCCAATTGTTACCGATCCTAATGAAATATCACAAGTATTACCATTTATTGTTGTACGAATACGAACATCGTAACTTCCTGCTGATAAACTCCCTGCTGTAGCTGGGCTGGTCGAATTACCTGTTACCCATGTTCCTCCTCCATCAATACTATAATCAAACGAAGTCCCAAAATTACTCGCTGTAATCTCAATACTTCCATCGCTACCTCCATTACAGGTAGCATCTGAATCTAATGCTGCAGAACCTAATAATTCTTGATTCGCATCAATCGTTACAATTACATCTGTTGTACATGAACTACCATAATCAACTGTAATAGTACTATTTCCAACAGGTAAATTATTGAACACATTTGAGCTCTGTGTTGTCGCTCCTAA
>CANLMR010000027.1 GCA_947492185.1 uncultured Tenacibaculum sp. | reverse complement strand
GTTAACTAACATTGTCGAAAATGATGTGAAGCTTTCTTTTTGATAAATCAAAGTCAGTTTCAAAATTTTTGTTTTTAATAGTAATTCCAGTTCTATCCTTTTTTTAGAGAACTAAACGTTTTATGTGTTGGCTAATTTGCAAAATTCTCTCTCCTTCTTGATTGTCGGTTCTTAGTTTGTATTTGAAACGTTTTTGTTTAATTCCGATAACTCCGCTTATTTTTAACTTTTTGAAAGAACCTTTTTGAATGTTTAGCCAATTATCGCTTAACGTTCTGTCCCGTTCTTTTTCTAAAAAAAGGCTTTATAAAAAACCCAAATCACGCAAACTGAATGTAATTATCTCTTGTGAATACTTATTCGCTATTAGTGAAAATTGATCCTGTTTATAAACCCTAGAAGTTGCATTCTGTCTCGTTTGCTTTCAGTATAAAATTTTCAAATCGCCTTAAACTTTGGTTAGTGTTCTCCAACATTAGCTAACATGGTGTATAAAAAATAGCTACATTATCTATAAATCAAAAATTATAACTAATTTTAAATTATGAAAAATGAATGAAAAATTGCTACTAATATTATCGCAACTTTTCATACACAAATACGTT
>CANLMR010000026.1 GCA_947492185.1 uncultured Tenacibaculum sp. | reverse complement strand
ACTACAAAATCATAATCCCCATCTGCTAAACCTGTATAAGTACGAACAACATCACTAGAAGTAGCTGTAGCAATAGCTGTTCCTGTACTCGTTACTGTTACTGTATAATCCGCAACTCCATCTGAAATATTAATACTAATTGATCCTGTATCTCCTGAACAACTCGGCTGAGTTGGTGTAGCTGTAACACTTGGACTTGTTATTGAACCAACTGTAATTGTTTCTGTATAAGTACAGTTCAATCCATCTTGAACCGTAACATCATAATCTCCAGCTGTAGAAATTGCAAATGTATTTCCAGCTTGGAATGAAACAGCATTTCCTGTTGGAACTACTGAGTATTGGTAACTACCATCTCCTCCACTTGCTGTAACTGTAACACTTCCATCATTACAAGTAACTGGTGTACTTGCAACTGTAGCTGTTAATTGTGTATTGATAGTTTCTGTTGATGCTGTAGAAACACATCCGAATCCATCTCGTACTAAAACTGTAAATGTACCTGGTGCTAAACCAGTAAATGTATATGTAGTAGCGGTAGTTGGGGTTGGTACTTGCCAACTCGCTCCATTATCTATACTAAAATTATAATCACTTCCTGATCCTCCTGAAGCTGTAATAGCTATCTGACCATTACTACCATTATAACATGCTGTAGGTGTAGCCGTATGTGTAGGATTTGTAGAAGGATTTACTGTAATATTAAATGCTGCTGATAAACAACCATTTGTATCTTGAGCTATAATTGTGTGAGCTCCAGCTGCAACATCTGTAAAAGGACCTGAAACAAATGCTCCTGCTCCATCTAATTGATAGGTATATGGACCATTTCCACCTGTTGCACTTGGCGTAATTGTTGCTCCTGTTGCAGGATTACATGTAAC
>CANLMR010000025.1 GCA_947492185.1 uncultured Tenacibaculum sp. | reverse complement strand
TTATACACGGTGTTGTACGCAGTTTTTTATTTATATAAATCTCCGTTTAAGTACTTTAATCCAGAATCACAAACAACAGTAACAATTGTTTTTCCTTTTCCAATTATTCTCGCTCTTTGTATAGCAGCCCAAACATTGGAACCAGAAGTAACTCCTCCAAAAATCCCTTCTATTCTTGCTAGCTTTCTCGCAGTTTCATAAGCGTCTTCATCTTTTACTGAAATTATCTCATCAGCCAAATCCATTCTACATATTTCTGGAATAAATCCAGCTCCCATTCCTTCAAGTCTATGAGTTCCTGTTGTATCTCCACCTGATAAAGTTCGCACATTATATGGTTCTATAGCAATACATCTAATTTCAGGTATTTCTTTTTTTAAGACTTCTGCGTTTCCAGAAAAACAACCACCTGTTCCTACTCCAGTAATAAATTCATCTATGTTCGTGCCTAAAACAGCCATTATTTCATTCGCCATTTTATGATAGGCATTCCGATTATCAACGTTTTTAAATTGGTCTGTATAGAAAGTGTTTGGTTGTTTTGCTATCTCTCTAACTTTTTCAATAGCATTATCGATAACTTTGGCTGTTATTTTTCCATTTTCACTTGGAACTAAATCTAATTTTGCTCCAAATGCTCTCATTGTTTGTAGTTTTTCTTTAGCAAAAGCATCAGAGGATACAAAATGAGCTTTATAACCTTTAGCTGAACATATCATTGCCAAGGAACTACCAGTACTTCCACCTGTATAATCAACTACTGTTCCACCAGTTTTTAGCTCACCTCTTTTTTCAGCACCTTCTACCATTGAAAGCGCCATTCTGTCTTTCATACTACCAGTCGGATTTGCTCCTTCATACTTGACATAAATATCTGCAGAATTAGAATCAGTAAGATGTTTTAGTTTAATAAGAGGTGTATTGCCTATTCCTTCCATGTAGTTTTTCCAAATTGCGTACAACG
>CANLMR010000024.1 GCA_947492185.1 uncultured Tenacibaculum sp. | reverse complement strand
GGTTGCTCATTCCATTTGTATAATTTCTTATCAAACTTTGAACCTTCTGGCTTGGTAGATGCAAAATATAGCTTGTCTCCATAAATAAAACCTCCAAAATCAGAATACTTCGTATTGATATCTAAATTCTGGATGCTAACAAAAGTCTTCTTACGATTTGAATACTTTACAAAATAATCTTGATTCTTCTCTAAAGCTAAAGCTCTCGAATCTTCTCCATTTACTTCTTTTAACCTACGTAACCAAGTATCCGACTCTTTAACCTTACCATTACTCTTTAACGCCTGAGCATATTTAAACATATACTCTGAAGATACATTCTCCTTATATTTCTCTAATAAAAGACGATACCACTTCTCTGCCTCGCTTGTATTAGTATTATAATAATGTGAATCTCCTAATCTACTAATGACAAGCATCGACTCATCTCCTTTATTATAAATAACTTCATATAACTCCGCAGACTTCTTATATGCATATTCCTTAAAATAACGATCTGCTGCATAACGCCTTTGCGAAAACCCCGAAAAACTAATTATCAAAAAATAAAATAGTAATATTTTCCTCATAAATATTAATTTAATTAAAAGAACCTTGGTGATTTAAACACCCTATCCCTTTGTATATCCCAACGTAACATAAGCTCATATGTTCCCGAATTATAATTGCTATAATTTGACGTAGTCAAATCATATGCAAAACCTATGTTTAAGTTCTTTGTTGCCTGAAAGCCTAATAATGCACTTATCGAATCATCCCACCTCCATGCTAATCCTGCTGCAAATTTATCATTAAATAAGAAATTAGCCGATACATCTATTGATAAAGGTGCACCATTTACAACTTTTACTAAAGTAGCTGGCTTAAACTTCAAGGTCTCACTCAAATCAAAAACATACCCAGCTATACCAAAAAAATGCAAACGCTCCTGAGCTAAATCTCCACTTCCAAAACTCGTTGTAGCAATAGTATCATCATAATGATCTGTCCTTAAAAAGTTTGGAATTGCTGCCCCAATATACCAATTTGTTTTATAAAAATAAATCCCAGCTCCAATGGTCGGTAAAAACTTACTGATATTTCCATCAAAAATACGTTCTTGTTGTCTTACAGTACCCTTACTCCAATCAATTCCTAAATGACGACCTCCTAACTTTAAACC
>CANLMR010000023.1 GCA_947492185.1 uncultured Tenacibaculum sp. | reverse complement strand
AGTAGCCCATATGCAGGTACATATGATTACCAAGTAATGGATACTAACGGTACCGCAATATTAACAGATGATACAGTTGCAAGCTCAGCTACCGGAGTTAGTGGTTCTACTACAGTAAATACCTTAGGAGCCGGAACATACTATGTAAGTGTTACTATGACAGCAAGTCCATTCTGTCCGGTTACTTCACCAGAAGTTACTATAAGTGCACCAACAGCAGCATTAGATTTTACTACGGTTGATGGTCCAGTAAGTTGTAATGGAGGAAGTGATGGAAGTATTACAGTAAATGCAACTGGAGGTTGGGGAAGCTACGAGTATGAGTTAGCTGATGCAGCCGGAACAACAATTATTACTGCTTACGGAACGAATAATGTATTTAGCGGATTATCTGCAAATACTTATACAGTAAGAGTGCGTGATGCAAATGGATGTATCGATACCGATACAGTTGTTTTAGCAGATCCAGTAGCCGTTACATTTAGTTTAGTAAAAGATGATAATTCTTGTGATTTAACAGGAGGCGGAAGTATTACTGTAACTGCAGTTGGTGGTACAGGTACTTACACCTATATTTTATTAGATGGAACAAGTACAGAGATTCGTAACCAAACGAGTAATGTATTTACAAACTTACCAGCAGGTACTTATACAGTTCAGGTAGTTGATAGTAATAGTTGTCCAGGCACAAGTCCAAGTCCATCAATTACCTTATTACCGAATTTAGAGTTTAGTTTAACAGAGACAAAGAAGTTAGATTGTACAGTTAGTCCAGATGCTACAGTTGAGTTATCAATTAGTGCAGGATCAGGCAGCTACGAGTATGAAGTATTAGATAGTGGATCAGGTACAGTAGTAACGAGAGTTGCTATTGCAGGAAGTACGGTAACGTTCTCAGTATCTACAGCAGATACATATACAGTAAATGTTTATGATGTTGGAGCTACACCGAACTGTTCAAGAACAAGAGATATTACAATTGATCCTATTATCAATCCTGTGTTTACAGCAATTGCAGTAGATAATGCTAATTGTGATGGTAGTGACGCTGGAATTATAGAGATGACAGCTACAGATAATGGATTATTACCATTAAGTTATACGATTAGTCCAGATCCAAATGGAGCAGGAAGTATTACGACGAATCAGTTCACGAACTTACCACCAGATACTTATACAGTAACAGCTACAGGAAGTAATGGATGTACAACGGCAGTTACAAATATTGTAATTACCGAGTTAGCCCCAGTTGCTTTCACTGCTACACCAGTTGTAACAGAGTTTGGATGTAGTACGGCAAATATTACAGATGCTGCAGTAGTTACAGTTAATACAGCAAATGTATCAGGCGGAAGTGGGACATATGTACGAGCAGTATTTACCTATACACCAGCCGTTGGAGCAGTAGAGACACAGGATAGTGCAAGCTTTACCTTCTCAACTAATAATACATCAGGAGGTACAGTAAGTATTGATGTTTATGATGATGAGGGTTGTACAGCCAATACGAGTGTAAACATAGCAGCATTTAATGCATTAAGTGCACCAGTTGTTACAGTTGACAAAGCTATTGATTGTGCTACTGGTGAGAACATAACAGTAACGTACACATCAACGAGTGCGTTAACTGCCGATTTTGAGATTACAGGAGCTAATACAGGATTTAATGCTACCAATACAACGGGAGTATTTACTGGATTAGCAGAAGATATTTAT
>CANLMR010000022.1 GCA_947492185.1 uncultured Tenacibaculum sp. | reverse complement strand
TAACTAATTTTAAATTATGAAAAATGAATGAAAAATTGCTACTAATATTATCGCAACTTTTCATACACAAATACGTTGGGCACAATTAAAGAAATCGCGTTAAAAACAAAAGTATAGAATGGCAAAAGTAAATTTAGATGCAATAATACCAAGAGAGGATTTCGAAGTAATTGGGAGTCAAAACTCGACTAATTTATTCAATTCAATATCAATTTCTAATTTTACAGGAGGATTCTTTTACCCATTCTTAAGAAAACCAGATTTCCAAAGAGAAACAAATGAATGGGATGCGAAAAAAATAGCTGAATTTATTGAGAGTTTTATTAATGGAGAATTAATTCCTGCAATTATATTATGGAGAAATAATACAGGCTTATATTTTGTTATTGATGGTGCACATAGATTAAGTGCATTAATTTCTTGGATTAAAGATGATTATGGTGATGGAGAAATATAGCAAAAACTATTTGGAGATAGCTTAAACGAAGAGTTTAAAGAAATTGCAGCTAGAACAAGAAAATTAATAAATAAGAGAATTGGAAAATATGAAGATATTATAAACGCACCAATTCAAGAAAACGGAAATGAGGACCTAATTCAAAAAGCAAAAAATCTAGGTGCTTTTTCTATTCAAGTTCAATGGGTAGATGGAGATGCTAAAAAAGCCGAAAAATCATTTTTTAAAATAAATCAACAACCTTCAAAAATTGACCCAACTGAACTAAAAATACTTGAGTCGAGAAAAAAAGGGAATTGTATCGCTGCAAGAGCAATTATTCGAGGTGGACAAGGACATAAATATTGGTCCGATTTTTCAGCTGAAATACAAGCAGATATTCAAAAAATATCTAAAGAAATTCACAATATAATTTACAATCCAACATTAAAGACACCTGTTAAAACATTGGATATTCCAATTGGTGGAAAACTAGCTTCTGCCCAAAGTTTACCTCTGATTTTAGAGTTCGTAAATATGAGTAGTAATATAGGGCCAAATTTTTCAGAAAATCTAGATGATGATTTAGATGGTTCACAAACTTTGAGGTATTTAAAAAATGTAAGGAAATTAGCTTGGCGTTTAAATAGCGTTCATCCATCGTCTCTTGGTTTACATCCAATCGTATATTTCTATTCAATAGAAGGCAAACACAAGCCAGCTTCTTTCTATTTCACTTTAGCTTATGTAAAAGAACTTGAAAAAAGAAACAAGTACAATGATTTTATAAAAACTAGGGAAAAGTTCGAAGAATTTTTACTTGGTTATGAATATATCATTCAGCAAATTTCAAGAAAATATAGAAGTGCATTTAAAGCTATTCCTCACGTAGTAGAATTTTACACAGAAATAAATAAAAAACTATTAGAAGGTAAGTCTGTCAAAGAAAGTGTTCAAGAAATAATTCTAACAACTAAATTTGACTATATCACTTTGCAATCGACACCTGAATCAAAAGAAATCTTCAGCAACTTTACGACTGATTCCAAATCTGAAGTATTTATTAAAGAAGCGTTGAAAAATGGTGTAAGATGTAAGATTTGTAATGGATTTATTCATAAAAATTCAATTACAATAGACCATATTGACAGAAAGCAAGATGGAGGAAAAGGAAATCCTGAAAACGGACAAATAACTCATCCATACTGTAATACGACTTATAAAAATTAAATAACTGTGCCCAACACCGTGTATAATTAATTGCTTTGGCAAGTGCTTATTTGGAAAATTTCTTCGGAATTTTCTCGGGTTCGTATTTGTTTACTAATTTAGTTGCTTAACCACGCAACTAACCATACACAACAACGTTGTACGCAATTTGGAAAAACTACATGGAAGGAATAGGCAATACACCTCTTATTAAACTAAAACATCTTACTGAT
>CANLMR010000021.1 GCA_947492185.1 uncultured Tenacibaculum sp. | reverse complement strand
ACGACCTCCTAACTTTAAACCTAAAGCTAAATTACCTTCATCACTAGTACGGATTGTATAAGAAGCATTTACATCTAGATAAATCTCACTCGATGGACCAATTCGATCGTTAGTAAGACTAACTCCCAAACCTACTCCACTATATCCAATAGGTGTATCATAACTCAACGTCTGAGAATCTGGTGCTCCATCTAAACCAACCCATTGCGTCCTACCTAAGGCAGTAATCACTGTGTGATCATTAGAACCAGCGTAAGCAGGATTGACACTCATTGTATTATACATATACTGTGTATACTGTGGATCTTGCTGTGAGAATAGTAAACTAACCTTAAAAAAGATTAATAACAATAAAACCTTACAACTTAATATTTTATTCATATCCCTAATAATATAATTTCTTATTCTTTTGAATTTATTTATTAATATACAACCATCCTGTTCTCGCTTTCTCTCCATTACCAGGATCTATAACATAATAATATGTTCCTACTGGTAATTTCTCATCAACACTAATAGTAGCCCTTCCGTTTGAAATACCTTCAAATCTCCTTGATGAATCTGTATTACTATATCCCTTAATCTTATATACTGTATTACCCCATCTGTTAAAAATCTCAACGCTATTATTAGCATATTCAGGACTATCTATACAAGGTATAAAAAAGTACTCATTATCTGTATTGCCATCCCCCGGAGACATTAAATTATATGGTGACAAACAAGTATCTGTAGATATTACTGTAATCGTAACTGTAGCTGTACTACAGTTTTGTGGCACTAAATTATCACAAATGGTATACGTAAATGTGTCTGTTCCACTAAATCCATCATTTGGAGTATAAGTAATTACATCATCACTTGGATCATTAGGCGTGCCGCCATCATCAACCGTTACCGTACCATCATTTGGATCAGTAACATCTATCGTTCCATCAGTAGGTACATCATTATCATTTGCTGTTACATCAATATCAACATCATCTCCCGCATTAGTTGTAGCTGTATCATCAACTGCATCTGGTGCTTCATCAACTGGAATTACTGTTACTGTAACTGTAGCTGTTGTACAATTCGCTGGAGATGCATTATCACATATTGTATAGGTAAATGTATCCGTACCGTTGAAATCTGCATCTGGAACATAAGTAACAATATCATCACTCGGATCATTTGGTGTACCGCCATCATCAATCGTTACTGTACCATTTGCAGGGTCTGTTACTGTTAACGTTCCGTCTGTAGGAACATCATTGTCATTTCCTGTTACATCAATATCAACTGAACCATCTTCTGCAACTGTAGCTGTATCATCAACTGCATCTGGTGCTTCATCAACTGGTGTTACCGTTACTGTAACTGTAGCCGTTGAACAGTTCGCTGGAGATGCATTATCACATATTGTATAGGTAAATGTATCCGTACCATTAAAATCTGCATCTGGAACATAAGTAACAATATCATCACTTGGATCATTTGGTGTTCCGCCATCATCAATTGTTACTGTACCATTTGCAGGATCACTTACAGTTAACGTACCATCTGTAGGAACATCATTGTCATTTCCTGTTACATCAATATCAACTGAACCATCTTCTGCAACCGTAGCTGTATCATCAACTGCTACTGGTGCTTCATCAACTGGAGTTACCGTTACTGTAACTGTAGCTATTGAACAGTTCGCTGGAGATGCATTATCACATATTGTATAGGTAAATGTATCCGTACCATTAAAGTCCATATCTGGAACATAAGTAACAATATCATCACTTGGATCATTTGGTGTACCACCATCATCAATCGTTACTGTACCATTTGCAGGGTCTGTTACTGTTAACGTTCCGTCTGTAGGAACATCATTGTCATTTCCTGTTACATCAATATCAACTGAACCATCTTCTGCAACTGTAGCTGTATCATCAACTGC
>CANLMR010000020.1 GCA_947492185.1 uncultured Tenacibaculum sp. | reverse complement strand
TTATCTGTAGCTGTCATCTCTATAATTCCAGCGTCACTACCATCACAATTAGCATTATCTACTGCAATTGCTGTAAAAACAGGAGTTATAGCAGCCGCTACAGTAATATCTCTAGTAACCATACATCCAGATGTAACATCTGTCATAACAACTGTATAAGTTCCAGCTGCTGTTACTGTATGATCTGTAAATGTATTTGCAACTGTAATACTTCCAGTAGTTAGTGGTGGGTTAGTTGGCGCACCACTAATTGTATAAGTAAAGTTTCCTGTAGCTCCTAAATTTGCTCCAGAAGCAACATTAATTCTAATTAATGCATTACCAGGAACACAGTTTAAGTTTTGTTGAATAGCTAAACTAAAGTCTAATTCATCATAAATTGTAACAGGTACTGTAGCACTTGTACATCCATTAGCATCTCTAATTATTACATTATAATTACCTGCCGTAAGACCACTTTCAGTGTGTGTTACACTAGTTGTAGCTGTACTGTATGTTGT
Source organism: uncultured Tenacibaculum sp. (assembly GCA_947492185.1). Lineage (GTDB taxonomy): Bacteria > Bacteroidota > Bacteroidia > Flavobacteriales > Flavobacteriaceae > Polaribacter. Next base: position 3,090 of record CANLMR010000020.1, on the reverse strand, counting down.
ACCTCCATCTATAGAATATTGGTAAGGTGCTGTACCACCAATAGTTTGACCTCCATTTGTTGTGTCTATAGTTATACTTTTATCAGGACCACAAGTACTTGTAGTAACATCAGCAACTTCTAATACTGGAGGTTGACTAACTGTTAACGCTTGAGGGCCTATATCTGTGGTACATGAATTATTATTGCTATCTGTTATAGTAACTGTAACATTAACAGGCAAGGTAGTATCAGTAACATCTCCATACGCAACTTGTACTGTATTACCAGTGATAGTAGCTGTAGAAGCATTAGTAACTGAAGCTACTGAATATGTATAAGGAGGGAAACCTCCAACAACATTATCTATTCTTATAGTACCTGGTGTACTACAAGTTATATTATCAACAACTGTTAAATCTCCAGTTATAACAACACCCTCAATTATACGTACATCTTGACTACCAAATAAACAACCTGTAGGACTTGAAGTAGTTTCTATATAATACTCACCAGCTGATAAACCTGTTACTACAATATCAGCAAATCCTGCTTGAGTAACTCCTGTATATGCAGGTACAGGAACTCCAACATTAGAAGCGTTTCTTCTATATAAAGTATAATCAAAAGGATCAGATAAATCTCCTGATGTATTAGTTATTGTAAAGGTAATCGCTCCAGTATCAGGAGGACCTCCAGCACAATCATCACTAGTAGGTGTACCAGCTAATAATACTCCTGGTACATAAGTATCATATACATCTTCATTATTTTGCTCAATACATCCTGTACTTGTATCTCTTACAAAGAATGTATATGTTAATCCAGGAGTTAATCCTGTAAATGTTCTTGTTCTTGTAGGATCTGGTGCTCCTAATGCATCAGGAGGTAACCAACCAGTTGGAGAGCCAATTGCAAACTCAAAAGGACCAACTCCATTAATTGCTTCAACTGTTACATCAAAACCTCCTGTACAACCTACTGGTGCAGCAACTGGATCTACAATTAATCCAGAAACTTGGAATGGTATTTCATAAGGAGGAAAAGTAGTTAAACAACGAACTGTTGCTCCATCAACAATACGAATTGCTGGATAAACTTCTGTACCTAAATCAATTCCGGTAAATACTGGTGATGTTTGCCATGTTGCTCCATTATCATCACTAAACTCTAAAGTATATGGAGTGACAGTTGGTAAACTAATAAATTGGAATCCAAATAATGTTTCATTACCAACAAATGGTGTACCACAAGCCGGAACTATTGGATCTAAAGTTGCTGTTAATAATGGTGGATCAGTTAAAGTAACTGATTCAGAATCTGTACAACCTAAATCATCTGTTATTGACACTGTATAAGAGCCTGCAGCCAAATTTGTAAATGTATAACTAGTTCCTGTAAAACCAGTTACAGAACCTGCTGTTGGTCCAGTTAATGTTATATCATGTGGTGATAATCCATTAGAAATAGCAACTTCAATACTTCCTGTATCTCCATTACAAGTTGGTTGTGTATCTGTTAATGCAATTGTAACAGCTGTTACTGTATTTATCGTAACATTAGTAACAACTGTTTCACAATATCCAGCTGCTCCATTATTATCTCTTACATAAACATCATATGTTCCTCCAGCTAAACTAATTGGATTAGTCCCACTAAAAGTACCATCTGCTGGAGTTCCTGCTCCAGCTGCAGTAACAGAATATACATAAGAACCATCTCCTCCTAATGCATTAACAGTTATAGAACCATTATTACAACTTGCATCTATAACATCAACACTAGCTACTAATTCATCATTAATAACTCTTACTAATTGGGTAGTAGTACATCCTCTTCCGTCAATTACATCTATTGTATATGAACCTGCTCCTAATCCTGTAAACGTATACGTAGAAGCTCCAGGTACTTGAGGTGCTCCTCCGTTTAATATATATTGATAATCTCCATTTCCTGAAGTAACAGTAACAGCAATTTGACCATTAGTTCCATCATAACAGTTTATTGGAACAGCGTCAAACGCAACAGTAGTTATGGCATTTACAGTTATATTAAATGCTGCTGATAAACAACCATTCGTATCTTGAGCTATTACTGTATGACTTCCTGCTGCAACATCTGTAAATGGACCCGAAACAAATGCTCCTGCTCCATCTAATTGATATGTATATGGACCATTCCCGCCTGTAGCACTTGGTGTAATTGTAGCTCCTGTTGCAGGATTACATGTAACCTCCTTAGTAATTGTTGCACTTGCAACAACAGGAGTAGGTTGACCGATAGTAACTGACAATGTTCTTTCACAAGCAGAAGAAGCTGCATCAGGTCTAATTCTAACATCATAAGTAGCTGCTGCAAGTCCTGTTACTGTTATTGGTGAAGTAGAAGTTGTTGTATATGTAGCACCTCCATCAGTACTATACTCATAAGAACCTGTAAAGTTTAATACATTCATTGTAAACTCACCATCACTTCCTCCATTACAAGTAGCGTCAGTAATACTTGCTACAACTAATTGTGCTTGAAATTCTTGATTTGCATCAATCGTTACAATTACATCTGTTGTACATGAACTTCCATAATCAACTGTAATAGTACTATTTCCAACAGGTAAATTATTGAACACATTTGAGCTCTGTGTTGTCGCTCCTAATGTATAGGTGTAACTCGGATCTGTAGGGGTAATTGTTGCATTTCCTGTACCATCACAATTATATGAAACACTATAACTAAATGTAGGCTCAGTTGGTAATGGTGGAATAACAATATCTGCTAAATTCAACTGACAACCATTGGCATCTCTTACCGTTAAAACATAAGTCCCTTCAGTTAAATTATTGTAAACTAAATCTGTAGAGTAAACTCCATTTACTCCATATGTATATGGACCTGTTCCTCCTGTAGCTGCTACAAAAGTAATCTGACCATTCTGTAAACATGTATATGCTTGTGTTAAACTTGCACTACTTGAAATCGGGTTTGGTGTAGTAATCGTAACACTTGTTGTGGTAGATGTACATCCGTTTGCATCTGTGACTACAAAATCATAATCCCCATCTGCTAAACCTGTATAAGTACGAACAACATCACTAGAAGTAGCTGTAGCAATAGC
>CANLMR010000019.1 GCA_947492185.1 uncultured Tenacibaculum sp. | reverse complement strand
TTTAGTGGATAAAATATAATTATTAAAGAATCCATCAGTATCACCACCACTAACTACATCATCACATGCTTCATAATTCGAAGGTTGACTAGGAACTGGCAACGCTGTAATAGTTATCGTAAATTGAGTTGTAGCAAAACAAGCATCAGGAGCATCAATGTTATTGACTCTAACAAAAATATCTTGGTTTGAAGGAAAAGCAGTAGCGTTGGTGTAGGGGCTACTTATTGCATTTGGAACACTATTATTATCAGCATCAATTTGACTTAAGAAGTAAAGTACTTCAAACTGATTTGGATCTAAACTTCCTAGAGCTACAGGAGTAATGTCATTATCAAAATCAAAAGTATTAAAACCATCTCCATCGGTATCACAGAAATTAATATCATCTATTGGATTTACTGTGGCAGGTTCAAAAACTTCAATATCAAAAGATCCTTCAAGATTTGTAGCATTATTACAATCGTCAATTAAAGTAACAACTAACGAGTACTTGCCTATATCACTGGTATTTAAACTATTTAAAGTTAATGTAGCTGTATTAGAAACCACAGTAGATGTAGTACCGTTATCAAAAGTCCATTCATATTGAATATTTGTTCCAGTGATTGGTTCAGGAGAGATTTCAATAGATTCTCCAATACAGTATTTTATATTTTGATTATTTAAAACCTCATTTGTTGCAACATCAATAATTTCAATAGGTAAAAGAAGGGATGAAATAAAAGGAGGTAATCCTTGGGCGGTTTGTCTTCCTTCTAAGAATATAGCATCGTTAATATAAACTACATCATTTGCATCATCATTGGGGTTGTCTATCACATCTAAAAAGTTACTATTTGGAACTGATGCATAAATTTTTCCATCAGGCCCAAGTTGTAAACCTCCTCTAAATCCTTGCTTAGAGTTTATTAATGCTCTAGTGGAAGGAATATCAGTATTTGTTAAATCAAACTGATAAACAGAATTAGCTCCGTTAAAAGTTGATACATATAGCTTGTTTGATTGTTGAGAAAATGCTACACCATAAGGAGCTTCATTTTCATTATCTCCAATTAATGTAATTGAGTTTGTTGAAACTACACCTGTTTCGTTATTGAAGTTAAATAGTTGTGCACTACCATTAATATTTTGTTGACCAGCTCTGTAATCAGCAAAAGCTATAAATTCTCCATTTGGAGATACTTGTAGGTAACCTCTTTTATCTGTAGTAAAAAAATTTACGGGACTAACAACTACTCCAGAAACATCAACACCAGTTGCATCAACTTTAAAAGAATAAAAATCTCCTTGCGCAAAAGAAATTACCCAAAAAGTATCACACTCTTTTCCTTTAACTGCTGTAACTTTCTCTGACCAAACAGTGCTTATATCTAAAGAACTCGTGGGGTCAATTGCTAAATTAACAGGTCCATCAACAATTTCTCCTAAGCCACTGTTTCTAGACATATCTATGGTGTAAAAGTTAAAACCAGGATTACTTGGAATTCCCGGTGGAACAAAATTTGTTCCAACTGTAAACAGATAATATATAGTGTCTGATCCAGGTTTTGGTATTATCATACCTGATTGAGTACTTGATGGGTTACCTCCTAGGTTATCAGCAGGTGAACCATCTGTAAATGTCATAAGTGTATGATTTTTATTGAAAATTCTTATTCCATCTGAATAAAACAATAAGTTTCCATCTTTATCAGAAAAGGAAGAGCAACCTTCTGTGGTGTTTAGTTGTCCATTTGTTAATGCGGTTGGAGGAGTTGTAGAAAAATCAATACCGGAATTTTGACCAAAATACCAAATGTTTGCTTGCTTTTGACCAATTGCAGTAATTGAAATGAAATAAAAAACTATTAGAATTAATTTTTTCATTTAACCATAATTAAACAGCTAAATTAATGATTCTTATTGTAAAGAAGTGTTAATCTTTACTTTCTCAGTAGAGAGAAGTTACCTTTTCTTGTTATTTGGTTTCCGTTTCTGTCTGTTAGTTCAATATTAAACCAGTAGTCATTAGAAGGTAGTAATTTTCCATTGTATAACCCATCCCAGCCTTGTCCATCAATAGCTATTTCGGTAATAGGATTACCATATCTGTCAAAGATATGTATGCTGCTTTCTGGGTAAAAAGTTGTACTAGCTCCTCTTACAATCCATAAATCATTAATACCATCACCATTAGGAGTAAAGTATTTAGGGAATTCAAGAACAGATACATCAAGTTCAGCTACACCACATCCATTTTTGTCTCTAACTAAAATAGTGTATACACCACCACTTAGGTTTTCAAACATTGGAGTATCTTGAAAATCTCTTACAATAACATTACTTTGATCTTGTAAAGCAAATTCATAATCTCCAATTCCAAGATTATTGTTACTATTATCAATAGTAATTGTGTTATTAGAGGAATCATCTACAATAGTTACGTCATCTTCACCTAAAGTTGCTATGATTGATTCATTAACAATTATTCTTCTAGTTCTTCTACATAGAGTAGTTGTGTTAATAGCAGTAACCTCATAAGTTCCACCTTGAGTAATATTTAGAGTTTCATTAGTCGAAGAAGTGTCTATTACTCCATTTCTTGTCCACTCATAAGTGTAGGTTCCGTTAGGTATTTCCGCTTCAATAAAAGAAGGATTGTTTAAACATACAATTTGAGGAGTTGTTACATCAAATTCAGGTAAAGGAAGTACTCTGATAAAGAATTCCCCTAAACCAGTACAATCATTATTGATTCTATTGACAATCTTTACAAATATAGATTGTTGTGTTGATGCTGGAATATTTGTGTTTCTATAATTTGTTGGATCAGGAATTTGATTGATTACCGCATCTCTATCAGCAGCAGTTTCAAAGAATAAAATATCTAAATCATTTCTAATCGCAGGATCAAATAACAATTTAATAGCATCAATAGCAGGACTAATATCAAAATTAGCAATACCATCCGTATCATCATTATTGATTGTGTCATTACCATCCGCATCTAAGAAATCATCACAAGTTGTGAATTCTTGATTATAAGCAACATCTCCAGCAAAAGAAATAGTGATGTCTAATCTAGAAATTCTAAAACATCCTTGATTAGAAATAGTTCTTACCCAAATAGCATCACCATTAGCGGCAGTATGTGTAACCGGAGTTGTTATTTCTGCAGTATCGGCAATGGCATCAGCTTCAGTAGGATAATATTTAAAAGTTTCATTGGTATGATTTGCTGATATAGAAATTTCAGCTTGAGTTAGATTGATAGTAGTGGAAAGATCACTATCAGTATCACATTGATTAATTGTTGCTGGATTATTTGCTATAGTAGGCAATGGATGAACAATTAAATTGAACGGCTGAAATGTTGTCGAAGTAGGGTCAGAAGCTGTAAAACAATTAGTATTGTCCACGTTTTCAATTCTAACATAGATGGTTTGCGAATTAATAGTTGTATTTCTATACGGAGTATTCTTATCAATTACATCTGTAGTAGCATCAGTTTGTGCACCAATTAATGTTGTATGATAAGACACATTAAATTGAGTAGGAGACAGGCTACCTAAAATCTCAGTATCTTTAGTAGATAAAATATAATTATTAAAGAATCCATCAGTATCACCACCACTAACTACATCATCACATGCTTCATAATTCGAAGGTTGACTAGGAACTGGCAACGCTGTAATAGTTATCGTAAATTGAGTTGTAGCATAACACGCATTAGGTGCTAAAGTATTATGAATTCTAACAAATATTGTTTGATTACTATTTGGAGTAGGGTTAGTGTATGGGTTACTTAGTGCATTTGGAACAATATTTCCGTCAGCATCAGCTTGGCTTAAAAAATAAAGTACTTCAAATTGATTAGGATCTTGAGAACCTAAAATTTGTGGTGTTATAAGGTTGTTTAAATCAAAATTATTAAAACCATCTTGGTCAGGATCGCAAAAATTAATATCTGTTGCTGTATTAGCAATTGGAATAGGGTAATAAGTTATAGTAACATCATCTGTCGTGATATTTCCAACATCATCTGTAATTAATATTCTATAAATTCCAGAACGATCATCGTTAATAGTTAAAGTTGAAGTAGTTTCACCAGGTATTGTTGTAAAACCAGATCCTGTATCTATTTGCCATTCAAAAGCTGTAGCTGTTCCTGTTACTGGTGTTCCATCTAAAGTTACGGGAGTACCATCACAAACAGATTGATCCTCGCCAAGTTCTCCCACAACAATAGAGCAATCTGTAATTCCCGCGCCAGATGTTCCAAAATTAGTTTGTTCTAGTTTAATTTGACCAGCAATATTCTCGAAATTAGTAATTAATAAAACGTAAAATTCTCCGGCTTGTGCGTTGTTAATAGTGAAGTTTTCTACAGAAGTTCCATCATAACTACAATCAATGATGTTACTATTGTCATCGTTGTTAATGTAGAAATCTGGTAGAGCAGTATTGTTAGGACAAGTTATCTGGGCTCCAGAATTATCCACACAATTATTATCCAGATTAGTACAGTTTGAATCAGATGAAGAAAAAGGTCCCCAAGCAACAAAATCTACATCTATCGGTGTTCCAGTTGGATTACCGCTTGCATCAAAGTTAGAAGATTGAATTATTCTGAAATTTAAATTCCCACTACTTTGGACTCTGATGAAAAACCAAGCAGGATTGGGAGTAGTTGCTAAGCAACCGATAGTTCCAGAACCTGGAATATTTGTAACATTATTAAATATTTTTACTCCAGCATTATCCGAACACATTGGCTCTGCACTATCACAAGTAGCTGCACCATCTTGCGCATTGTTGTATAAGCTTGTTAAACAGAATAATATCAGAAGAATTCTTTTCATAGCATTTGTATTATTTAATCGCTAAAATATTAAGAATCTATTTTCTCAGCAAAGAGAAGTTACCTTTTCTTGTTATTTGGTTTCCGTTTCTGTCTGTTAGTTCAATATTAAACCAGTAGTCATTTGAAGGTAGTAATTTTCCATTGTATAAGCCATCCCAGCCTTGTCCATCAATAGCTATTTCGGTGATAGGATTACCATATCTATCAAAGATATGTATGCTACTTTCTGGGTAAAAAGTTGTACTAGCACCTCTTACAATCCATAAATCATTAATACCATCACCATTAGGAGTAAAGTATTTAGGGAATTCAAGAACAGATACATC
>CANLMR010000017.1 GCA_947492185.1 uncultured Tenacibaculum sp. | reverse complement strand
CAATCGGTAACATTTAACATTTTCTTAACATTTGGCTAATACAGATAATTTTAAAGACAGAATAACACAAGTAATTGATACTCTGGGAGAAAACAAAAATTCTTTTAGTGTAAAAATTGGTTTGAAAAACGGAACTACTGTAGGGAGATTAGTTAAAGGAGATAGGCAACCTTCCTTTGAAATTTTACAAAAAATTGCTGTTTCTTATCCTCATATAAATCTAAACTGGTTAGCTACAGGTGAAGGAAATATGTTCAATCATACATATCAAGACCTTGAAAACTTCAATAAGGAGGAAATATTAGATTATGTAATAATGAATATTGAAGATTTTAAATCTAATCCTAAAATAGATGCTTTATATAGAATTTTAAAGTCTCTACATAATCAGGAATCACTCGAAAACATGCATGATAAAATTGACGAGTTGACTAAACTTGTTGATGAGCTTAAGAAGAAATAATTTTAATATTTATTATTCTTAAATTTATTATTAGATTTTCTCAAATTATAAATTTGCTTATTAAGCTTAGCTATTTTATTATTCTTTTCCTTTAAAACCTCATTCTGTAAATCATTAATCCTACGCATAATTTTTGTTGTAAAATTAACTAACTCATTACTTATACTAATTACTGATTTTCCTATATTAAAAACATTATTATAATCAGTTTTATCAACTAATTCATGAAGGTTTATTGATTATTTAGTTTTATGAGCTGATGCATTGTTCCTAATTTTTCTTAATGTTGAATTATTTTCCTTTTTTATAGATGAAAACTTTTTATTAATTTTATTTAATTCTCCAACTAAATCACTCATAGAATTCCTTTTAAGCTCTTGACTTAATTCTTTACCTAGCATTCCATTAATATCTTCTAAGAATTCTATAATAGTCATCATTAACATTCTCCCAAACAATCCTTTTGTTACTGGATCAGTCTCTTCAGTATATTTAACCCATAAAATAAAAACATCTCTATTTACCAACGATGCATATAAACAGACGTTAAAATAATTATTAAAATTATTAATATTACTTTTTTTGAATATAGTCCAAACATTGATAAGGGTTTTGATATCCTCTTCTCTAACCAAGCTATTTTTAATTAATGACTTTTTCCTTTTTTTATTAATTATATTCAGCTTATGTTTTAACCTAATTTTATTAAAATATTTTATCACAATAATTTTATTCAATTAAGGTTTTATTGATTCATCTTTTTTTAATGAGTCTAAAACATATTCTTTCCAAAAAGCTTCACCTTTATTGGTAAATGCATAACTGATTACCTTTCCAGATACATCTTTTGTTGGAGATACAATTTCATTAACTAAATATTTTTCGATAATAAATTTATCAAGATAAACAGGAAACCTTCCTTTATTTTTTATTTCTAACCCTATATCTCTGAAGTTTTCAAACATATCAGTACCCTTAAACAATATGTAATCTAATTTATCTTGTTCTGTTTCCATATTTAAAGAAACTTCGTATTTATCATTTTCCATTAACTCCCTGTAATTGGAAATTGAAGTATTTAATTCAGTTATTTTATTATTTAACTCTTTAATGTCATCGTCTTTACGGCTTAATTTATTTCTAAGTGATTTTAGTTCATTATTTAGTTCAGACTTCTCCTGAAAACTTGACTTTATATCTTCTAAATTAATTTCTTCAATAGCAAGTTTTTGCTTTCCTTTAATATCTAAAAGTAACTGATTAACAATATTATTCTTTCTACCTTTTGTAGATTTTTTCACCAACTCCTCTATAAACCACATTATATACGGGAGTAGTATTACGTAAAACAATGCTAATAAAACTGGAAATGTTAAAGTATTTGATAATGAAGAATACTTGAGTTCTATATTAGTGATTTTATCTGAAATTTTATCACTTGACAATAAAACATATAAAATGGGTTTCCAATTCATTACAATCCATGCAAAACAAAAAGCTCCAATGAATGGGTTTTTAATTCTCTCCTTAGACGTTTCTAGAAATGTGTTAATTAGCTCTTTCATGACTATTAATCTGTAAATTTTTTAGCAATAATATTTATAGGTGAATTAGGTGAAGAATCTTCTTTAATATATCCATTTGTTGTTACTCTGAAAATAGAGGGTAAAATTAAGTCCCTGTCTGTAGGTTTTAAAGTTTTTTCTTCCCTTTCGAAAGCTAAATATGTAAGAATCATAGTTTCTCTCTCTTTAGCATCTGAATGCAAATGAAGATTACTTAAAAAAACTTTGACAATTAACCTAATGAACCAAATAACTAAAGTTACACCAACCAAGAAAAATCCATAAACCCATAACTGTAACGCTCCATTCTCATCTAATAATCTTTTAGCTTTTTTATTATCTGGATTCATATCTAAATTCAAAATATAATCAGCTATGTTAGTTATTTGATAAAAGGAAAAAATCAACAAAAAAGCAGCTATAATACCAAAAATCCAACTATTAAGATAATGTGATCTCGCTTTATTTTTCCAATATGTAACAGCATTCTTTACAGCTAATTTCTTTTCATAAAATTCTTCAGACTGTTTCATTTGTTTTTTATGTCTTGAAAACTCTTCGTCAAATCTTTTTATGATTTCCTCATTTTGCTCATCTGCTTTCTTTAAAAAATTGGTGTTCTTTTGTTTTTGAGCTAAAATATCATTCATTAAAGCATCTTTCTGTTTAACAATTTCATCATAAAAAGCATTGAATTTTTCTTTTTCGATTTCAATATCTGGATTAATGTCCTGGTCGAATATAAAGGCAGAAAGCTCACCAATTTTCTTGTCGAAATGGCTTTTTGGAGTTCCATTCTGTTTTTTATCAATAAAGTATTTTAAATATCCCTCAGAATAATGTCTTGTTTTTATTGGTTGTTTTGCAAGCCAAATACCTTCTTTACTTTTTGAAGAAATTAACTTATTGGATGTATATACCCTATTAATTTGAGTAATTATATCAGAAGATAAATTTTCAAAAGTAAAATTTTCATGTGTATTTCTATTAAAAAGAGAGTCTATTAAAGATTTTATTGAATTGATTTGTGCTTGGTGGTTATATGGATTTCCTAACTTTCCATAAAATTCATACTCCTGATCTATCCATTTAGTAATATCCTCGTAACTTTTAAAAGAATATTTAGCTCCAACATCAATTGAAATTATTTTAGGGAAGTCATCTTTCAAATATTTTTTCATATTAGCCATAGTACTATTTTTAATTCTTAAGAAAAGAAGTATTCAAGTCAAATATTTAGTCAACAAAACCCCGTATAAACGAGGTTTTAATTTTGGGTACATATATATGTCGGGAGGAAAAAGAAAGGTTTTAACTAAGCCAACATGAATACTCCAGCAATAATTGGTAAAACTACCAAGAATACAACTAAGTAATAAGTGTTAGATCTAACCCTTTAAGTTTTTTCTAATAATAATTTTTGAGTATAAAGAGATTCCTTTTGTAAATCTTCTAAAGAATATTCTTTATACTTCTCGTCAAATTTTTGTCTTCTTAAAGATACTTTTTTGGTAGTGGCCATAGTAATATTTAAGTTATAAATTAAAGTTTAAGTGTATCTAAATTATCAGTAAGTATGTCAAACTTATTTCTAAGAGAAGATCTTAATTTATCCTCTTTCATTTCTTCTTCAGCTACCTTTTTAGATACCTCAATTAATGTTGGTCTGGTTAATATAGATCTTTGTTCTTTTGTGATTACCTCTCTATCTCTAAAGAGCTTCCTTAAAAACTTTATGATAGTATTTGCAAGGGAACTTCTCATATCATAATTTGTTTATTGTGTCTTCTACATCCTTATCGAATTCTTCGATGTTTTCTTTAGTGGTGTCTAAGGATATAATAGGTTTATCATTCTTTTCTGCGTAATATGCTTTAACAGCAACTTTTTCATAGTGATCTTCTTTAGTCCTAACTAATAGATCTGTAAGATTATTAATAGCAATATCTTTATAGTTAAAATATTTAGTCAAATAATAAACGAAAACACTACCTAGCATACTACATAAAAAAAGTGTTACGAAATATTTATTCTGTGTAAAATCTTTTTGTGTAAGAAAAATAGAATGTGACAACCAAAATAATGCAACAACAATCCCTGCTAAATCAAGAAATTGATATTTGAAAGTACTACCTCTTGAAAAGCTATCAAACAAAGATTTTATATTAGAAACTAAAAGAGCAGTAGATAATCCAAAAACAACTATCCAAAAATGTAAACTCGATCTTCCTCTAAAAGAATGAGCGTTTGCATGATGTTTTTTAATAGCTGTGTAATCTTTTAAATACCCCTTACCTTCTTTTAATTTAGAATCATATTGATTTAGAAGATTATTAGCTAATTTTTTAGCAATAGGATTATTAGGAAAAGCTTTTAACAATTCCTTATTATGTTCTATAATTACACTTTTATTAAGTGAATCTCTTTTCTGTACTGTTGGTCTATATGTAGTTTTATGGGCTAAATACTCAGGAGAGTATTCATCAAAAAATACACATGTTAAAGATAATACTACTAGAGATAAGATAAATAATCCTTTAAAAAATGCAGAAAATTTATTCTCCCCCTGTTTCTTCGTCTTCTCCGTTGTCGATTTCTCCGTTGTTCCCTGGTGTAGTGCTTTGTTCAAGTTCGTTGATTAATTTTTCATTGCTATCTGTACAGCTATTTAAAGCTAATGCTCCAAAAACTACTACTGCTACTAAAACTATTTTTTTAACTAAATTTTTCATCTTTACTATATTTTTTTATGATTAATAACTATAGTAAAGTTAACACATATAATTATAAAAATATTATACATGTAAGGTCTTTTACCAACTGTTTTTCAACAGTTAATACAATACGGAAATAGGATTAAAACAATTTTTCGGGTTTACAAGTTTAATCAATTTTTACTTGATAACCAATTTAATCAATATATATTCCCCTTGTTCCATTTACAATATTAGGAACTAAATACAATTCAAAAAAATTACAAACACCCTTAATTTATACTAAGGGTTTTCCCTTAGACCAAAACCAGTGAACTAATAATTTTAAACTAATTTATAAGTGTTAATTACAATTTTAAATCAAATATAGGGGAAAATATTACACATTTAACTACTTCAAAATTTCTAAACCATTACAACTGAATGCCTAAAATGAACTCAATCCTTTAATTTATATATATTTACTCGATCCTCTAAAAATTGATATGTTAATTTAAAACACAAACTATTTATGAGTAATCGTTCGCTAGAAACAGAATTTTTTAGAATTGATACTAGAAAAGATGAAACCCCAAAATTTGATTTCGATATCATTAAAACATTTTATGAAAAATTTCCAGTATTTGTAGATAAACTTCCTACAAATAAAAGAATTAAAAAATCCGTTGTTATGGATAAATATATTGACAATGGGAGTAAAAGAGCTTATGTTTTTTTCAATCCAGGGAAAGCAATATTTAGCGGAAAAATTGCAAGTACTTCTTTTGATAATGTTAAAACAAAAATCAAAGAAACTTTGGGTAAAACACAGAATCCAGATTCTGATCCAGTATATGAAATGAAAGAAACTCAAGGCCCTGAAAAATCATTCTACTTTATGATATATTATAATCAAAAAGAAGAAAAAGGATTTGTAATGACGGAATCTTATGATGGTCTAGGTGTTAAAGGAATATTTAGAGGGATTATGACTGATTTTTTCAGAGAAGAATATCCTGAATATAAAATTAAGTTTAGCAATTTACTTGAAAGAAAGAAAATAGAGAGATACGTTAAAGAAGGTGGAATAACAGCAATATCTTTAATGGAACCACAAATTAGTAGTGATACAGCTAGTTCATTTGGAGTTACAAATGAATTTCTTCATGATTTTGAAATGAAATTAACTATTAAGCCTAAAGGAGTAAAAAGATTCACAACTAATACTTCAAAAATATTAGAACAAGTATTTGAGAGACAACAAAAAAGTTACATATTAACTCCTGAATTAAAAGAGCTTGGATTTGGGGAAGCTTCAGAATTAAAGGTTGAGTATTCATTGGAAAACACTAAGAAAAGTATTATTTTTGATAATCCCACAAAGAATTTTAGAGTAAAAGAACCTATTACTGTTTCAGTTGATGAATATGATAGTTCTAATTTTACTGAGATCAATGATATATGTATTGATAAGCTTAAAAAGATTTGTTCTTTTTGCCACTACTAGAGAAAAAACATTATGGGTTTAAAAAGAGAAATTTACAAATTATTCGAGTTTGTAGATATAAGCAGTATTTTCGATAATCATTTTAAATTATTCAAAGAGAATCATAGTAAATTCTTATTCATTGGACTGCCAACTTTGATAATGTTAGGATTTTCTTATTATGGTAAATACACAAAAGAATTACAAGATGTAATAACAAATTCATTATCAATTTTTATTGGTTTTTTTATCTCTATTCTGGTCTTTCTTCCTTCTGTTATAACTGCAGGTAAAGGAAAATATATAGCTAATAGATATAAACTTGTAAAAGAGTTGTTTTATAATGTAAATTACCTAACTGCTATTTCTCTTATTTGTCTTTTAATTGTTTTTATCAAAAGTTTTTTTACTAACAGTAATTTTATTACTTATTTATTTAATAGTAATATAATATTAATCTACTCTAACGTTTGTTTAACATTATTCATGATTTTAAAAAGGGTGCATGTTTTATTCAATTATGATTTAAAAGAAGAAATTAAATCAATTGAAAAAGACATAAAAGAAGAACAAAGTCAAAATTTTAACTAGTCTTTATTATTAAATAAAACATATAAAATTAATTTCATTAATCATTATAAAACGGAATATCAATATTCTTCAACCTTTCCATTTGTCTATCATTCTCATTTATAGCATAATGTTTCTTTACCATTTTATCAGTTGTGTGAGATCTTAATTTTTGGGCATGCTGTAGGTCCAAAACTGCAGATACATTATCCATATACAAATGAGTTAAAGAAGCAAAATCAGCTGTTACACCTAGTTTCTTTTTTACATGATTCAACCATCTTCTAGTAATCTGTTCGTATCTAATTTTTTT
The DNA here is from genome assembly GCA_947492185.1 of uncultured Tenacibaculum sp. Classification (GTDB taxonomy): domain Bacteria; phylum Bacteroidota; class Bacteroidia; order Flavobacteriales; family Flavobacteriaceae; genus Polaribacter. Next base: position 1,143 of record CANLMR010000017.1, on the reverse strand, counting down.
AGGCCCTTTTTGAAGTTTTTTAGAAAACAAATAATGCTCTTTATTAATTGATATTCTATCGGTATTATCTTCTGTTATACACTCTACCCATAAATGTAAATAATTCTTGTTTATAGGTTTAACTACTTGTTTATATTGACTTCCTTTTTTTACTAAAACAATAAATTCTCCCTTCTTAATATCAACATCTTTTATCTTTAAATTTAGCAGCTCAGTAACTCTGGCTCCAGAAGAGTAATATATCATTGTAAATCTCCAGAATTTATAATAATTTTCTTTTAGATGAGGATAGATAATTTTTAAATCATCATTGGATAACACATTTCTCACCTTAGTCAAAGAACTTAGTTTTTTAATCTTTGTAACAGGATTATATTCTACAATCTCATCTTCAATCATATCATTAAACAAACTAGATAAATAAGCGATATATTTATTGTACCTATGATTAGAAATATTCCTCGCGTTTTGCTGATCTCTTAAAATATCCTTTATATCCTTTCTTGAAATTTTCTTGACTGGAGTAACATGAAGATTTAATCTTAATACAGACTCTTCAATGAAATTAATCATTGAATTAATCTCATCATAATATTTAGGAGTAACTGATTTAAAGTTCAAATAAGTTCTTAATGAATCAATTATGGTACTATGCCCATCTACTTTTGAATCAGAAGCCCTCATGTATGTGTTGTAAATCGGGTTATAATGTTCCTTTACAAGTTTTTCTACAGTAATATCTATTAGGATTTCTGTTGCTGCCCTTCTTCTTTCAAGAGTTTTATATTCATTCATATTCTTTTGACGAACTCTCCTTTTTTTAGCAAATAACTCAGGATCATTTTCTTTTGCAACCGGATCATCAAAATAAAATCTAATTTCCCAATTCTTATTTAGCAGCTCTTTACCTCCAGTTTTCCAATTTGAAGGAATAACTGTAGGATAAGTGGCAGTACAGCCATTAATTAGTTCTAATTTTTTCTTCATGGATTCTTGTTGTTGCGGACACGTTAGCGGACACGGCAATCAACAAGAGAAGCAACTTAGGAAAGTATAAAAATGCAAAAAGCCCTTATCATCAAAGGGCTTTAGGCTTTGGGTGAAAGACCGGGTTCGAACCGGCGACCTCCGGAACCACAATCC
>CANLMR010000016.1 GCA_947492185.1 uncultured Tenacibaculum sp. | reverse complement strand
AGATGGAGCAACTGGTGCTACAGGGGCAACTGGTCCTACTGGAACACCAGGTACCAATGGAACTAACGGAATAAATGGTACTGATGGAACCGACGGTGCAGATGGAGCAACTGGTGCTACAGGGGCAACTGGTCCTACTGGAACACCAGGTACCAATGGAACTAACGGAATAAATGGTACTAATGGAACCGACGGTGCAGATGGAGCAACTGGTGCTACAGGGGCAACTGGTCCTACTGGAACACCAGGTACCAATGGAACTAACGGAATAAATGGTACTAATGGAACCGACGGTGCAGATGGAGCAACTGGTGCTACAGGAGCAACTGGTCCTACCGGAACACCAGGTACCAATGGAACTAACGGAACAAATGGTACTAATGGAACCGACGGTGCAGATGGTGCAACTGGTCCTACAGGGGCAACTGGCCCTACTGGAACACCAGGTACCAATGGAACTAACGGAACAAATGGTACTGATGGAACCGACGGTGTAGATGGAGCAACTGGTCCTACAGGGGCAACTGGCCCTACTGGAACACCAGGTACCAATGGAACTAACGGAACAAATGGTGCTGATGGAACCGACGGTGTAGATGGTGCAACTGGTCCTACAGGAGCAACTGGTCCTACTGGAACACCAGGTACTAATGGAACTAACGGAACAAATGGTACTAATGGAACCGACGGTGTAGATGGAGCAACTGGTGCTACAGGGGCAACTGGTCCTACTGGAACACCAGGTACTAATGGAACTAACGGAACAAATGGTACTGATGGAACCGACGGTGCAGATGGAGCAACTGGTGCTACAGGAGCAACTGGTCCTACCGGAACACCAGGTACCAATGGAACTAACGGAATAAATGGTGCTGACGGGGCTACGGGTCCTACAGGAGCAACTGGGGCAACCGGAGATTCATTTATTAAAGCTTTTGGAAAAGTTAATGGCTCTACAGGAGCATTATTAAAATTTAGTGGGGTAACCTCTGTAACAAGAAATAGTACAGGTAATTATACAGTTACCATTCCTGCTAGAGCTGATTCTGATTATATAGTACATGTAACTGCTTTTAGCACTACTGGTTTACAAGTAACAGGACAAGTAACTGCTCAGACAGCAACAACATTTACAGTACAATTATATGCAAGTAATATTTTCTTATATTTAATTGATACTAATTGGTATTTTACCGTAGAAGACCTATAAACAAAAACAATGAAAAGAATAGTCGTATTATTGATGTTAGCTTGTAGTACTTATATTTTTGGACAAGTACTACCTGGAACTCCTGTTTCTGGTTTCCCTAGTGGAACTACTGCACAAATAAAAACTTTAACTCCTCCTGAAGGTATTGTTGCATACAGCACTGATGAAAAAATATTTTATTATTACAATGGTACTACATGGTTAAGTTTAAGTACAGTTCCTAATTCAGCTAAAATTTTCTACCCTCCTTCAGTTGCTATTGATGCTTCTACTACCGGAACGGGTAGAACATTAAATTTATATGATGAATATAAAACTCAGTTTGAAATGCCTGCCGCAAAAAGTGATAGCGCTCCAGCCCTAATACCAATCTATGCCGCTAATGAATTATACTTTTATGTTACAGCATATGATACAACGATATTGACTATCACAAATATTGATGATAATGGTTTAATGACATATAATGTTGATAAAGTTCCTACCGATGATAATACTATTATTAACGTAGTATTTGTAGTAAGATAATTATGAAACATCAATTTTTATTTATTGTATTTTTTCTCTCTTTAATTTCATTTGGGCAATCCATTAATGATTATAGAACCACAGCTTCTGGAAATTGGACAAATACTGGTATATGGGAAGTATATAATGGAACTGCATGGGTAGCTGCAACAAATTATCCGGGCCAAACTGGAAATACAACTAATGATGTGACTATAGGAAATGGTGTTTCTGTTACAATAAATAGTGCTATTCCAGATCCTATTAACTCTGTCACTATAGGAGATAGTACTGGTGGTATTGATACACTTTTAATTGGAGGAACTTCTAGTTTAAATACTAATCAATTTACGATAGCATATGACGGTTTATTAAATTGGACCATAAATAAAACCTTTGCTTTACCTGCAGGCACTAATTTTGTTGTAGAATCACCAAACCCAAATCCTTCCTTAGTGCTTGGTGTAGATCATGGAATTTTTGAAAATAATAGTGCTTGTAGTGCTTCAAAAATTTTACAAATTGGTACAGTAAAATATGCTACATGTAATGGTAATGGAGGTAAAGGAGTAATATCATTTGAAGTTGTAAATGAATCTGGAGGAAATTTAAGTGTAACCCCTTCTGTAACGACTTCTCCTTTATGTGCTAATCAAATCATTCAACTTAATGCAAATCCTGGTGGAACAGAAATAACTGATACTCCCCTAACCTACAGTTGGTCAGCTACAGCTCCTTCTGGTTATACATTCAGTTCTAACATAGAGAATCCTACGGATACTCCTACAACACCTGGAGTATATACTTATGAGGTTACTTTAACAAATAATTCAAGTTTGTCAACAACAGGTACTATTACTATTACTGTAGATAATTGTAATAAAACTATTATAACTAACAGAAGAATTACATTTAGAGTAAATAATTAACTTTTTTATTACCCAACTATTTATGAGATGTTTAGCAATAATTTTCATTCATTTTATTTTTCTAACAACTCTTTATAGTCAAGTTTTACCTGGTACTCCTGTTTCGGGGTTTCCAAAAGCAACTACTTCAGAAATTACAGCTCTAAATCCTCCCGAGGCTTTCATTGCATTTAGTACTGATGAAAAGATTTTTTATTATTACGATGGAACAAACTGGAATCCTTTAATAAGTTCTCCAACAATATATGTTGGCTCATTTATAATTAATGCTCCTGGAGGATCAACAACCACATCATTTACTACTCAAGTTACTGGGTTACCTTTTAAACCTAGTCAAGTAACATTTATTACACATGCGAACATAGAAAGTTTTGGTCTTAATGACCCAGGATCAGCTGGCACAAATACAAATACTCTTCAAAATGCTTTTGGTACTTCACATGGTTATGCTAGAGATGATGGAAACCCTACCCCTACTCAGGGAACAATTTTTGTGGGAGGTAGTGGTAGTTCTATAAATTCGATATCTAGATACTCTTCTAACTCACAATGTATTGGAGTAAGATTTAGCAACAATAACGCTAATAATTTAGGTGTTATATCTGGAGTACTTAATACTTTTGATTTTGACTCTGTAACTTCAACTGGTGGTTTTTCTTTTAATATTACTTATACTATAGGAACTACTGGTAATAATAATAGAAATGATGATGTTTTAAATGAAAACCTTGTTGTATTTTATACTGCATACAGATAAAACTAATAACTTATACTACAAATAGTTAGTGACATTTCCTCAAAAACTGTGTCTTATTATTAGAAAACAAATGTTATTTATAAATGAAAAAAGGTTATTCATAACTATATTATAACTACTCATAAATTATAAAATCATTATTATTTAGGTTTATGTGTAGCTTATCCCTTTATAAATGCAATTCATCGAAATTTAAATTATATATCATCAATAATATTTAGTTTTATTTAAGTTGGTATTTAAGTTGGTATTTAAGTTAATGTAAGTAATAAGTAATTGAGAATACTAATAAGTAAAATAATATAAAATAGCCCCCAAAAATAATGAGAATATTATCCCTAATATCATTATTAATTTTATTATCCCTAAAAATAAATGCACAAACTGCATTTAAAAATTTTGGCAATGTACAAATGCATACCGACGCTTCGATTGGTTTTCACACAGATTTAATTAATGATGGCCAATTTGATAACAATCAAGGTTTAGCTGGTTTTTATAGCGATCAAAATTTAAGAACTGTATCTGGTGCTAATAGACCAGTTTTTAATGATGTAGAAATTGATGCTATAAATGATTTAAACTTAGAAACTTCTTTAGGTGTAACGAATCAATTACAATATATAAACGGTAAAGTATTAACTCCAAGAAATGATGTAAACGTTTCTTTAGATTTTATCAATCATGATTTTTTTGCTGGTGAAGATGATGACAGACATACTGACGGATACGCATCAGTTTTAGGGAATAATGAATTTACTTTTCCTATTGGTGATGATGATCGCTTAAGACCTATGATTACTCCTAACCAAAGATTAGAAACTTACTTCAATGGAGCTTATTTCTTTGAAAACCCAAATACATCAACTACTTTTTCAAATAATTTCACAACTACTGAAAAAGAAGTTATCCTAAAAAATATTAGTAATTATGAATTTTGGGATTTAGATGGCTCAAGTGAAACAACTGTTACCTTAACATGGGATAGCTTTAGTGATATTGAAAACATTTCTCCACTTTTACCTTATTTAAGAGTTGTTGGATGGAGTAAAGCAGAAAATAAATGGATCAATTTAGGAGGCGTGAATATACAAGGAGATTTTAATGAAGGAAGAATTACTTCATTAACATTTATTCCCGATAATTATGAAGTAATTACAATCGGATCTGTATTTTCTGATATAGAATTAGGTGGTAGTGATAACTATTTAATTTCTCCAAATGAAGATGGAACAAATGACGCTTTAGTGTTTGATGGTTTAGAACTTTATGAAAAAAATGAATTGGTTGTATTCAATCGTTGGGGAAATGAAGTATTCAGAAAAAAGAATTACGAAAATAATTGGAGTGCAATTTCTAACGGTAGAGCAACAATAAAAGAAAGTGACAAATTACCAACGGGCACTTATTTTTATACATTGAAATTTGGAAATGATAAATTAGATAGACAGAAAAAAGGTTGGGTTTATATTGGTTATTAATTATTTTTGAATAAAAATTCACCTTGACTAATCATACTTTTGTAATACCAACTTATAAAGAATCTCCTTATTTAGAATCTTGTATTTTAAATTTAAAAAAACAATCTGTACATAGTAATATAATTATTACCACTTCAACTCCTACTGAACAGACTAAAGGAGTAGCTCAAAAATATGATATCGAGTATTTTATTAATAATAGTGGAAGACTGGGTATAGGAAATGATTGGAATTTTGCATTATCAAAAGTAAATACAAAATTAGCTACTATTGCTCATCAGGACGATATTTACGAAGAAAAATATACCGAAAACATAATAAAAGCTTCACAAAAAAAAAGTGATTCTCTTCTATTTTTTACTGATTATAATGATCTAGTAGGAGATAAAATAAGAGCTAAATCTTTAAATTATTTCATAAAAAAAATATTACTATTACCCTTCTTAATTAAATCTAGTCATAAAAACTACTCAATTAAAAAAAGTATTTTAGTTTTTGGAGATGCTATCTGTTGCCCTTCAGTGACTTTTAATTTAGAAAATATTGGAAACTCAAAAGATCTATTCTCTTCCGAACACAAATGTGTTTTAGATTGGATTGCTTGGTTAAAACTATCAAAACAAAAAGGAAGTTTTACTTATATCAATAAAAAACTTATCCAACATAGAATTCACGAAAGTTCTGAAACTTCAGTATCCTTAAATTCGGGAATAAGAAAAAAGGAAGAATATGAGGTATTTAAAAGAATTTGGGGAAAAGGTTTTGCCAAATTATTAATGCTTTTTTATTCTTTTGGTCATAAAGACAATCTTCTTTAATTTTTTTGCGCAACAGAAATAAATTCATTGTATTTAAAAATTTTCCCTACAAATCGTGGGAAAGGAAATGAATAAAACTTCTTTTTAATTACTCCTAAATTAGAAAATATTCTTTTTACCACAGTAAAATCTGTAAACTGAACATGAGTTGCATCAGAAGCATATCCAGCTTCTTGAGGTGTAATCAATACTATTTTACCCTTATTTTTTAAAAAAGGTAAATATTCTTTTAATAAATCGGTAGCTTGTTTTTCAGTCATGTGTTCAGCTACATGAGCCAATAAAATTGAATCAAAACGGTTTTCTTTTGCATAATCTGAAGATAAAAAATCTTCATTTGTATATGCTATCAACCCTTTTTGTTTGCAAATGCTAACAGAATCCTTATTATGATCTACCCCTACTCCATTTCCTTTAATATGAAGTAAATTTCTACCAATTCCACAGCCTATATCTAAAGTAAATCCTAAATCTAACTTATTTATATTATAACGATAAGGCCTTTGTACATCAAGTAATTTCTTCCACCAAACAAATTGCTTAGTTACTAAACGCTCAGTATAATCTTTATCAATTGTATTTTTACTCATTATTTTTTAACCTTTAGCTGTTTTTTTGCATAGTTTAAATTATTCTTCGCTCTTTGATAAACTGAATCAATACCTAATGATTTTTCACATGCTTCTATTGCTTTCTCATACATCTTTAAGGCTGAATAAGCACTACAAATGTTGTTATAAGCTTCCTTATAATCTGGTCTAATTTTTAAAGCTTTCTCACACGTTTCTATACATTTAGAGTACATTTTATTATTATAATACGATAAACTTAAGTTCAGATATTTTTCCGCAGTAGGATTATTTTCTGCTTCTTCTGCTTTAAGAGTTAATGCATCTTTTTTACCTATAGCAAGTTCTTTATGTTTTAATGCTACTTCATCATTAGGTAAAATAGCTAATGTTTTGTCTACTAAACCTCTCAAATTATCCCAATCATTCAAACTATAATAAGTTTTAATTAAAAGATGTCTATTTGCTAAATTATATGGATTTAAACTAATTGCTTTTTCACTATAATTTTTAGCTTTTGCAAAAGCTCCTTTCTTATGTAAATTTCTAGCATAAAAATAATAAGGTAAATCGTCATTTGGTTTTAATGCTATTGCAGAATTAAAATATTCTTCAGCTTTTGTAGTTTTTTTCATAGCTGAATTAAGTATACCTAAATTAATATGCAATATGTGATAATTAGGATAAATCTTAAGCGCTTTATTAAAATAAGTAGATGCTTTTGAATAATCCCCTTTAGACATTTGAGTAAGTCCATAGTTCATTAATCCACGTCCATTTTTAGGACTTTTTTGAGTTACATCATACCAAAAAGTTTCATCATTAAGCCAAACTTTATTTCTTTGATAAGTTCCATATGCATATGAAAAAAGGATTACAAAAATCCCTAACCTTAAGCTATTCATTTTCCATTTACTTAACGTTAATTGTCTTTCAAATTTTAAAACATACAAACCAATTGCATAAGTAATGCTAAATGTTAAACCAATAAAAGGAAAAAACATTCTATGATCATTCATTACCTCCGAAAGAGGAGCTAATGAAGTTGGCAATAAGGCAAACATAAACCAAATCAATCCAAAAGAAATTGGTCGTGTATTTTTTCTCAAAGAAGTTTTAACGGTAATGTATATCAAAGCTCCTAAAAATATAATTCCAGCTATGATTCTATCATCAAAAAAATTAGTAATTACTGTCCAATCTGTATCCCCACTTAAACTAAAAGGTAAGAAAAAACTTACACAGTAATGAAACCATACAAAAGGTTGAGTTTGTATATAATGAAATACGTTGTTTGATAACCCTGCAATAGATCCAGTTTTAATCAAAGTATAAGATTGTACAGCAATAATACCTATAATTAAAGGGAGTAATTTTAAAAAAATATTGAAAGAAGTTTTCGCATATCTAATTTTAAAAAAATCTACTACAGATTTATCTTTTTCAAAAAAGAAAATATAAACAAACAATAACATTGGTAAAACTATTATTGTTTCTTTAGCCAATACTCCTATTAAAGCTGGTAGTATATATAAATAATTTTTCCTCGATTTTGGTTTTAATACATATAAACAGAAAGAAAGTACGATAAAAAAAGTTGATAAAACATCCGATCTAGAAATAATATAATTAATAGTTTCAGCATTTACAGTATGTAAACCAAACCAACCTACTGCAAATAAACTTATATACATTCTCCAATCATGTTCAAGAACATTGGATACTATTTTTTTGTACATATAAAAAAGAAGAACTAGTAAGAATAAGTATATTATGAAAGTAGATAAATGAAAATAAAAAGGATTTAGTCCACCAGCAATCCAATAATCAATTGCTAAAGTTGTTGTAACTACGGGTCTTAAACCCCAATGATCTTTTGATGAACTCACCATCTTAGTATCAACAAAAAATTTAGGTATATTTTTAATATTTCTAATATTTACATTATCTACTATTGTATGACTATCATCAAAATGAAACCCGTTTTTAAAGTGATTTGAATAGGTTAGTAATAAACCAACAAAAAGAATTAATGATAATATTAAAATGTTTCTTTTCTTAACATTCATAAAAAATAATCTATATTAGTTTTTGTAAATCCAAATTACTAAATTTTAGTCTATAATTTACAAGATGAATTCTACTTTTTCCAATCATAAAATAGCCATAGTAATACCATATTATAATGCTTCCAAGCAAATTGGTAGAGTAGCTTTAAAAATTCCAAAATTTGTAGATACTGTTATTATCGTAGATGATTGTAGTAAAGAGCCTTTACCTAAAGTTGAAGTAGAAGAAAAACTTGCCAATAAGAATCGTTTTATTTATTTAAAAAATGAAAAAAACTTAGGCGTTGGTGGAGCTACTAAAAATGGTTTTCAATATGCTATTGATAATAATTTTGATATTGTAGTTAAGGTAGATGCTGACGATCAAATGGATTTAAATTATTTACCAAATTTATTAAACCCCTTAATTGAAAATAAATCTGAAGTAAGTAAAGGAAACAGATTTAAAGATTTAAAGGCCTTAAAAGCTATGCCTTTTGTGAGAAAATTTGGAAATTTAGGCTTATCCTTTCTAACAAAAGTTGCAACTGGTTATTGGCATAATTTCGATCCAACAAATGGCTTTTTGGCAATTAAAACTTCTATTTTAAAAGAAATTGATTTTTCTAAGGTTCATAACAGATACTATTTTGAAACCTCACTTTTAGCAAAGTTTTATTTTCAAGAAGCAAAAATAATTGATATTCCTATGCCTGCTATTTATGGTGATGAACAGTCAAATATGAATGTATTTAAAATGTTATTCACTTTTTCAAAGAACCTCAGTAAAACTTTCATAAAAAGAATTGTAAAAAGATATTTTTTATATGATTTTAATATTGGCTCGGTATATCTTTTATTGGGAATTCCTTTATTTTTATTTGGAGTAGTATTTGGTCTGTATACTTGGGTTTTTCATAGTAGTAATAACACTTTTACACCTACAGGAACTATAATGATTATAACCTTATCTTTAATTTTAGGGTTTCAGTTACTTTTACAAGCCATTCAAATAGATATAGCTAACGCTCCAAAAAATAAGTAAAAATTACATTCTAGGTGTAGTCGGGTTATAACCAAAATCAGCGTCAGGAAGTTCAATTCCTAAATGATTAATTATAAACCCAATACTAGCATAATGATGTATTGTATGACTGTGAGCTTGTACTAAAGCACTTCCTAATGTATAATTAGTTGTTATTTTTCCTGTACCTAAATCATCAGTGACCTTAACAATCTTATCAAAATCGGAATCATTAATAGTATTCAACTTATTAATAATATCATTAAAATAAGAAATACCTGATTTAGTTTCAACTTGAGCTAATTCATTTCTTTCCCTATCAGAAAAATCAATATTACCATTATCTATTCCATTAAAAATACAAGAGAATACATCTAATATATGCCTCATATTATTGCCTATACTCGAATAATAAGGTGGTACAGAACAGTCACTATACTGTTCATCAGAAATAGTATTCAATAATTTAATACCTCTTTGAAGATTTTTCTCGATTGCATCAATCATTTACCAAAAATCATAATTATTTTTTAAACAAAAAAAAAAATCAACAACAATTAATAAATCAAACAAATTCTTAATAAAACAAGGTAAAACAATATATTTTAAACACAAAAACCAAACTTAAACTGCATTAATATTATTTTTTTGGCATATTATTTGAAAACATTATAATATACGCGGTAACCGAAAAGCATATAGAGTAGGTATAACCCTAAATAAGGTAATTATGAAAAAATATTTATTATTAGCAGTAGCATTTATGTCTTTTAGCATTATAAATGCTAATAACGTAAAAGAATCAACTAACAAAATTGGGGTTAACAATCGTTATTTTGATGACGCTGTAACCTTTGTTGAAAGAGGAATTAAATTTCATGTTTTTTTAAATGGAGAATTTGATTTTAATACTCACACTAGATTTAAACGAGGAAGAGGACATGGTGTTAGAATTAAAAGAAATCATAGAGGACAAATAAGACGAGTTGGTAATGTTTTTATTAATTATGATCGTCGAGGAAATGTCAAAAGAATTGGTAAAGTTTTCATTAACTATAGATTCGGACAATTAACTCGAATTGGTAATATGACAATCGAATATGATAGATGGGGCAATCCTTTTTTTAGAGGACATGTAAAAGGTGGATATTATTATAATAACAATTATGATAATGGATGTAATGTAAATATAGATTACAATATAGGAGATATATACGATTATGATGATGATTTCTTTTATAGAAATAACTTTAGAAAAAACTATCGTCAAATAAGAGAAGATGATAATTTCTACTATTATAGAGCTACTTCTAATGCAAAAAATAATAAAAAAAGTAAGCTTATTAAAAGAAGAAAAATAAAGACTAAGAAAACATATAAAAAAGCTAAAAGAAGCAGAAGATAGACAACCTAAAAGCCTAACAATTAATTGTTAGGCTTTTTATTTCAATTTATATAATAATGCTATTATATTTTATAAAACAAAAAACGCTCAATATTTCTATTGAGCGTTTCTGTATAAAGAAAGGCGACGACCTACTCT
>CANLMR010000015.1 GCA_947492185.1 uncultured Tenacibaculum sp. | reverse complement strand
AGAGTAGGTCGTCGCCTTTCTTTATACAGAAACGCTCAATAGAAATATTGAGCGTTTTTTGTTTTATAAAATATAATTTAAGAATGACTATATAACGTTATAGTTATGTTTATACTTCAAAAGTTAAATATTTAATCGTTTTTTTAATGATTATTCATTTTTCATTGCTTTTTTTTAAAAATTATTTTACTTTTTTATTATGCCTATTCATTAACTTTAAAGGTACCTAAATGCCTCTCATTAATGAAAGTTCTTCATACAAGTTTTGAATGTTATCCAGTTGCCAAAGTTGGTGGTTTAGCAGATGTTGTTGGTTCTTTACCTTCTTATCAATTAAACTTAGAAATTGATTCTAATGTTATAATGCCTTATTATAATAATTCTTATGTTAAAAAACAGAAACTGCTAAGTATTTATAGTGGTTCGATTAACTTAGGTGAAAAGCATTTTAATTATGTTATAAAGAAAATCCTTAGTAAGAAAATTAAATATAGTTTATATCTAGTATATATAGAAGGTTTATTAGATCGTGAATTTGTATATGGTTATGATGATGAAATAAATAGATATTTAGGTTTTCAACTTTCAGTTTTAGATTGGATAAATAGAAATAGTTTGTCATTTGACGTAATTCATTGCCATGATCATCATACTTCGTTAATTCCATTTATGGTGAATAATTGCTACGATTACTCTAGTTTAAAAAAAGTATCTACAATTGTAACAATACATAATGCTCAATATCAAGGACAATTCTCTCATGATTATATTAAGCTTATTCCTGATTTTGATGTTAAAAATGTTGGCCTTCTTGATTGGTATGGAAGTATAAATCCTCTTGCTGCAGGTATAAAATGTGCCTCTCGCGTAAATACCGTTTCTCCATCATATATGGAAGAATTAAAGGAAAAAGCAAACGGTTTAGAAGGTTTATTAAGAAGCGAGTCTAATAAGTGCTTGGGGATTTTAAACGGGATAGATATTTCTTTTTGGAATACGGAAACTGATTCAATGCTCGTAAAGAATTACAAGCTTAGTAACGTTGTATCTGGTAAGAAAGCAAATAAAAAGAAAATATGTGATACTTATGGCTTAAATCTAGATTTACCATTATTTGGTTTTATAGGAAGGTTAGTAGGAGAAAAGTCAGCAGATTTACTACCACAAGCGATAAGAGAAGTATTAGAGAAAAATGAATCAATAAATGTAATGATATTAGGTTCTGGACATAAAGAAATAGAAGAACAATTAATTGTACTTAAAGAAAAATTTAAAGGAAAATTTAATGCTCATATAGGATATGATGAGAAATTATCACATCTATTATATGCTGGATGCGATTTTCTATTAATGCCATCTAGAGTAGAACCTTGTGGGTTAAATCAAATGTATTCTTTACGATATGGAACAATACCAATTGTTAGAAGGACTGGAGGTTTGAAAGATACTGTTATAGATATTGGAGATGGAGGTTTTGGAATTTGTCATGATCAAGCTTCTGTTTGGGACATAAAGTACTCAATTAATAGAGCAGCTGAGTTATATAAAGACAAAAAAACTTTTAGAAAAATTCAGAAACAGATAATGAGAATAGATAATTCTTGGACAAAATCTGCGCAGGAATATATGAATTTGTATAAATCAATTTAACCTACCTTACCATGATAAATAAAAAAGTTTTAGCCATTATTTTAGGAGGCGGACAAGGAACACGTCTTTCGCCACTTACAGATAATAGATCAAAACCAGCAGTTTCTATAGCTGGTAAATATCGTTTAGTAGATATTCCGATTTCGAACTGTATACATTGTGATATTAAGAGAATGTTCGTGTTAACACAATTTAATTCTGCATCTTTAAATAGGCATATTAAAAATACATATACATTCAGTACGTTTAGTCAAGCTTTTGTAGATATCATGGCTGCAGAACAAACTCCGGAAAATAAAACTTGGTTTCAAGGAACTGCAGATGCGGTAAGACAATCAATGCACCATGTTTTGAATCACGAATTTGAATATGCTTTAATTCTTTCGGGAGATCAATTGTATCAAATGGATTTCGATGATATGCTTGAACAGCATATGAATAAAAAAGCTGAAATTAGTATTGCTACTTTACCTGTAAATGCGAATGATGCAACAGGTTTTGGTATTTTAAAAACTGACGATGAAAGTTTTATTTCCTCATTCGTTGAAAAACCTTCATCAGAACGATTAAAAGGTTGGGAATCTGAAGTAGATAATGAAATGAAGGCAGAAGGACGAAACTATTTAGCATCGATGGGAATTTATATTTTCAATCGAGAATTATTAGTTGAGTTAATGTCTAATCCTGATACCATTGATTTTGGTAAAGAAATAATTCCTCAATCAATAGGGGAAAATAAAGTTCTTGCTTATCAATATAAAGGCTATTGGACAGATATTGGAACTATTGCTTCGTTTTTTGAAGCAAATATTGGATTAACAGAAGAAGTACCACAATTTGATTTATTTAATACTTCAAAAAATGTATTAACTCGTCCAAGAATTTTGCCACCGTCGAAAATTTATGGAACCTTATTAAATAAATCCATGATTGCTGACGGCTGTATTATCAATGCGAAAATTATTGAAAATTCTGTAATTGGAATACGTTCTAGAATTGGAAAAGGATGTGATATAAAAAGTACGTATATGATTGGTGCAAATGTGTACCAAGAAATAGATGAAATCGAAAAAGACAAAAAATCAGGAAATCCATATATAGGAGTAGGAGAAAATTGTGTTATCGAGAATGCAATAATTGATAAAGATGCTAGAATAGGAAATAATGTAACGTTAAAAGGAGGAAAACATCTAAAAGATGCGACAGAAGAGGCTTATGTAATAAAAGATGGAATAATAGTAGTTAGAAGAAGAGCTGTTATACCAAATGGATTTACAATAGAATAAGCAAAAGGTTTTTTATGACTAAAGTTATAGCACATAGTTTTTTCACTGAATTTGATATAAATCTATTCAAAGCAGGAAAGCATTATAAATTATATGAGAAATTGGGATCTCATATTACTAAAATAGAGGGAGTAGAAGGAACCTATTTTGCTGTTTGGGCTCCATCTGCAAAATCAGTTTCAGTTGTTGGAGATTTTAATTCTTGGAATGAATATGAACATAAATTAAATGTTCGTTGGGATGAATCTGGTATTTGGGAAGGTTTTATTCCTAAAGTTGGAAAAGGTAATTTATATAAATATAAAATACATTCTAATAAGAACAAAATTGTAACAGAAAAAGCTGATCCTTTTGCTAGAAGATGCGAACATCCTCCTAAAACAGCCTCGGTAGTCTGGGATAATATTTATATCTGGGATGATCAAAATTGGATGAAGAAAAGGAAGAAGCACAATGCAGTTAATGCTCCTTATTCAGTTTATGAAGTTCATCTTTCTTCTTGGAAAAAGAAATTCGAAGATAATAATAGATCATTGTCATATTTAGAAATGGCAGATGAATTGGTTTCTTATGTAAAAGAAATGCAATTTACACATGTGGAATTTATGCCAGTTATGGAATACCCATACGATCCTTCTTGGGGGTATCAAATCACAGGGTATTTTGCACCTACTTCGAGATTCGGTTATCCTGATGATTTTAAATTTTTGATAGATAAGTTTCATCAAAATGACATAGGTGTGATTTTAGATTGGGTACCATCTCATTTTCCGGAAGATGATCATGGATTAGGAATGTTTGATGGAACACATTTATATGAACATCCAGATAAAAGAAAAGGATATCATCCAGATTGGAAAAGTCTAATATTTAATTATGGAAGAAATGAAGTAAAAAGTTTTTTAATAAGTAATGCAATTTTTTGGTTAGATCAATATCACGTTGATGGATTACGTGTTGATGCCGTAGCTTCTATGATATTTTTAGATTATTCTAGAAAGTATGGAGAATGGGAACCAAATATGTTTGGAGGTAATGAATATTTAGAAGCTATTGATTTTCTTAAAGAATTAAATGAAGAAGTTTATCGAAGTTTTCCAGATGTACAAACTATTGCTGAAGAGTCAACAGCATTTCCAAAAATATCAAGACCAACATATTTAGGAGGATTAGGATTTGGAATGAAATGGATGATGGGTTGGATGCATGATTCTTTACAATATTTTGCCAAAGAACCAATTTATAGGAGACATCATCAAAACGATCTTACGTTTAGTATGACCTACGCTTTTACGGAAAATTTTATGTTACCATTATCTCATGATGAAGTAGTTCACGGTAAGAGAAGTATTATCGGAAGAATGCCTGGTGATGAATGGCAAAAATTTGCCAACTTAAGAATATTATATAGTTATATGTTTACGCATCCAGGAACAAAATTATTGTTCATGGGTGGTGAGTTTGGTCAACATGATGAATGGAACTTTCAAGAAAGTTTAGATTGGTATGTGCTGGAATACAATTTTCATTCAGGAGTACAGAAGTTAGTTAAAGATTTAAATATTTTGTACAAAAAGTATCCAGCTCTTTATGAAAAGCAATTTGAACATGATGGCTTTGAATGGATTAGTTACGATGATCATGAAAATTCAATAATCAGCTACATCAGAAAAGGAAATAATGAAGAAGATTCTGTTGTTGTAATCTGTAATATGACGCCGATTCCTAGAACAAATTATAGAATTGGTCTGCCTAAAATAGGCAAATTAACACAAATATTTAATAGTGATTATAAGAAGTATGGTGGAAGCGGAGTATCGAACAAAAAAAATATAAACATAGAAAATATAGGATGGAATAATAGAAGTTATTCCTGTGAAATTACCTTACCACCATTAGGAGCAGTAATATTTAAAATAGATGATTAATTATATAAAACGATTTCGTAAAAACAATAAATAAACGTTTAGTAATTCAAGTCTAAATCGTTTTTTTATAATCAAGTTGAATAGTGTAATTAAACTTAAACTGAAGTACCATGATTGTTAATACAGAACTAGAATACAAAGGAAATATGTTTCCGGGAAAAATTAATTCTTTTTCCCAAGATGTAGATAAAACCTACTTTAAAACAGAAAATGGGGTAATACTTCAAGTTACAGTATTACGAGGTAGTGTTATCCGTTTTAGATATGCAACTGATAATAATTTTGATAAAGATTTTTCATATGCTATTAGTGATGATGGAGCAAGAGGATATAGTAAATTAGAAGTAGAAGAACATGATAATTGTTATAAAATAATTACAATTAAAATTGTGATTCAAATAGATAAATCAGATTTAAAAGTTTCAATTTTCGATATCAACGGAAATGTAATTTGTAATGATGATTGGGGATTTCATTGGGAACAGAGTTATGAATTTGGTGGAAACATTGTGAAAATGAGCAAAGCTGCTCCTCAAGGAGAATGTTATTATGGTTTAGGAGATAAACCAATGCATTTAAATTTAAAAGGAAAGCGAATTGAAAACTGGGCTACTGATCAGTATGCATTTGGTAAAGATCAAGATCCACTGTATAAAAGTGTTCCATTTTATATAGGAATGCATGAAGAAAGGTCTTATGGTATTTTCTTCGATAACACATTTAAAACGTTCTTCGATTTTTGTAACGAGCGTAGAAATGTAACTAGCTTTTGGGCGCATGGAGGAGAAATGAATTATTACTTTTTCTATGGACCAGATATGCAAGATGTAGTTACACGGTATACGGATTTAACAGGAAAGCCAGAATTACCACCGTTATGGGCATTAGGATATCATCAGTGTAAATGGAGTTATTATCCAGAATCTAAAGTAAAGGAAGTAGCAAGTAAATTTAGAGAACTTAAAATACCTTGTGATGGAATTTATTTAGATATAGATTATATGGATGGATTCCGTTGTTTTACATGGAATAAAGATTATTTCCCTGATCCAAAACGAATGGTAAAAGAATTAGCTGATGATGGTTTTAAAACAGTGGCTATTATTGATCCGGGGATTAAAATTGATGATGATTATTGGGTGTATAAAGAAGCCATGGAAAATGATTATTTCTGTAAACGAGCAGATGGTCCTTATATGCGAGGGAAAGTTTGGCCTGGAGAATGTTTCTTCCCAGATTTTACAAATCCAAAAGTTAGAGAATGGTGGTCTGGATTATTTAAAGAAATAATTGATGAAATTGGTGTAAAAGGAATTTGGAATGATATGAATGAGCCTGCAGTAATGGAGGTTCCAGGAAAAACATTCCCAAACGATGTTCGTCATAATTATGATGGCCACCATTGTAGCCATAGAAAAGCACATAATATTTACGGCACCCAAATGGCTCGTGCAACGTATGAAGGTGTAAAGAAATATGCTTATCCTAAGCGACCATTTATTATTACTCGCTCTGCCTATTCAGGTGCACAACGTTTTACTTCTTCTTGGACAGGAGATAATATTGCTACTTGGGAACATTTATGGATTGCGAATATTCAGGCACAACGAATGAGTATGAGTGGAATGTCTTTTACAGGAAGTGATATTGGTGGATTTGCTGAACATCCAACTGGAGAGTTATATGCAAGATGGATTCAATTAGGGGTTTTCCATCCATTTTGTAGAACACATTCTTCTGGCGATCATGGAAATCAAGAACCTTGGACTTTCGGTCAAGAGGTAATTGATGTTACTCGTAAATATGTTGAATTACGTTATCAATTACTTCCATATTTATATACCATGTTTTGGGAATATGCTGAGTATGGAGTTCCAATGTTGAAGTCTTTGGTTTTATATGATCAATATGATCCTCAAACACATTACAGAACAGATGAATTTATTTTTGGAAATCAGATTTTAGTTTGTCCAATTCAAGAGCCTAACGCTAAAGGAAGAAGAATGTACATTCCTAGAGGGCATTGGTATAACTATTGGACAAAAGAATATGTTACAGGAGGATTAGAAAAATGGGTAGATGCTGATCTTGATACTATTCCTATGTTTATAAAAGAAGGAGCCATAATTCCTAAATATCCGATTCAACAGTATGTTGGGGAAAAGAGGATTGATGAGTTAAAACTAGAAGTATATTTTAAACTAGGAGATAAAGAAGTTTCTAAAATATTTGAAGATGCTCAAGATGGATATGATTATATGAAAGGAAGATATAGTTTGCGAACTTTTTCATTTACAGGAAAAGAAACTGAAGTTATTATTCAGCAGCACAAAGACGGAACGTTTATTACTGAATACGAAACTATGATTTTTGAATTCATAGGCCTACCTTTTAAAATAACTGCTGTAGAAATTGATAATGTTCTTGTAGATTTAAAAACAGTAAAGTTCAATTCTAAAAATAACACCATGGAAATTCCAAAGAATTTTACAGAATTACACATTGTTGGATAAAATTTAATCAGAAATAAATAAAAAGGTAATCTAACTCAAGATTACCTTTTTATTTATCTCTTTTTTTACTTGCCTTAGCTAGAGGATTAAATTTTAAGCATAAATCTATCCAATAATCTAAATCGTCTTCGGTATCGAAACCATCTGGGGTTATAAAAGCATAACCTTTCATTGGTCTTCCAGTAAAATCCATAGGTAAACATTCTGGTTTATCCTCTTGTTTTTTATATTCCTCAATACCTATTCTAGCCATTAATAAACTATCACCAAACTTTTTATCAATATGAATGCCACAGAGCATTTTCTCATCAACTTTAAAGCATAAACCTCCCATCATTTTCATTTCAGAAAAAGGAGTTCTTTTCTCTTTTAAAATTAAACGTATTCTATCCGCAAGATATTCATCGTAAGCCATGTAATAGTTGTATTAGAAAGTTTGTTTTTAAATTTCCTTTAGGAAACTTCCAACGCTTTCTCCAAAATTAAAATTATAATTCTGTTTTTGCAATGCATATTCAATAGCACTTAATGTAGCTACAATATCACTTTTAGTAATTGCTCCCATGTGTCCAACTCTAAAATATTTAGCTTTAATTTCAGCATGTAATCCACCTGCTAAAATTACACCATATTCTCCGATGTCTTTTCTAAACTGATTTCCGTCTACGCCATCAGGATAATAAATTGCACTCATAGTATTTGCAGCTATTTCATTTCTTTTTGGAACTAATTGTAAACCAATTTTTTGAATAGCTTTTCTAAATGCTTTTGCGTAATGTATATGAGAACTTACTCTATTTTCTATTCCTTCTTTATCGATTAATGCTAAACTAACTTCTAAAGCACGAATTAAATTTACTGGGGGTGTACCAAAATACGAAGGTTTTCTTTCTTCATAGGCTTCCATTATAGGTAACCAATTATTAAAACTTCCATAATAATTTTGAACAGGAGTTTTTCTGTTTTTCCATACTTTCATTGCTTTTTTAGAAGCAACTAATAAAGCTAATCCAGGAGGAACACCAATTGCTTTTTGAGAGCCTGTTAAAACAATATCAATTCCCCAATCGTCTTGCTTAGTAATTTCACCAGCAGTTGCACAAACACCATCTAAAATCGTTAATGTGTTATGGATTTTAGCGAGTTTAGCAATAGGTTCAGGATCATTTAATACACCTGTAGAAGTATCTACATGTGTTATGGTAAGTAGTTTATAGTCTTTAGAAGCTAATTCTTTTTCAATTTTCTCTAGAGGAACTATTTCACCTATTTCTGCTTGTAATACAGTAACATTAGCACCATAAGTTGCTAAAATGTTTTTATAACGTTCTCCAAAATATCCTGTAGAAATTACTAATGCACTATCACCAGACTCTAGTAAATTACATACAGCCATATCCATAGCTAATGTTCCGCTTCCAGCAACAATAAAAGGCTGTCCGTTAGGAGCCATCCAAATTTTACGCATTAATTCTATGGAGTTCCCAAAACTTTCTATAAAGTTTGGAGCAACATGACTGGTAGTAACTTCTCCCATGGCTCTTAGTACTGAAGGATCTACTTCAATAGGACCAGGAATCATTAATAATTTTCTGTTTTTCATGAAATTGAGGTCTAAAAATGAATGTTATTGCAGTGAAATTACAGAAATGTTTTTACTAAAAGGTTGTAGTTTGAAAAGATTGCGAGTATTTAAAAAAAGAGATGCTGATTTTATATTTTTCTAATTTTTGGATAGTAATTTTTATGTATTCTTAGCAAGTTAAGTTTGTTAGATTTGCAATATGAATTATAATTACACGTATTTAGTCAAATTCCAATATTTAGGTTTTAGATTTCATGGTTGGCAAAAACAGCCAAACTTAAAAACGGTGCATTGGGCTCTAGATAAAACCTTAAAATTTGTTTGTAAAGGAATTCGTTTCAAAACGATTGGAGTTGGTAGAACAGATGCGAAAGTTTCTTCTACAGATTATTCGTACCAATTATTTATTGATGAAGAAATAGAAGCAAATGATTTTATAAAACGTTTTAATATTAATTCACCTGCCGATATTCGCGTTCTTGAAATTCAGGAATTGAATGATGAGAAGTTTAATATAATTCAACATTCAAAAATAAAAGAATACCGTTATTACTTTTCCTTTGGCGAGAAAAATCATCCGTACTGTGCTCCTTTTTTAGTTGGTTATTTGCAAAATTTAGATATTGAGCTAATGCAAGAAGCAGCAAGGTTATTTGAAGGCTTTCATAACTTTAAACATTATTGCACTAAACCTTCTGAAGAAACAAAAGTAGAACGTACAATTGAAAGTTGCGAGATTATTGAAAACACAGAATTAACCGCATCTTTTTTTCCTGAAAAAAGCTATGTTTTAGTAATTAAGGGTCAAGGTTTTCTTCGAAATCAAATTCGATTAATTATGGGAGCTCTTACTGAAGTTGGAAAAGGAAATTATGATTTAGAATTTATTAAGCAAAGTTTAGATGGAAATTCTGATATCGATTTTTTAAAAGCAATAGCACCTGCTTCAGGATTACATCTTCATGATATAAAATTCAAATAGATTTTAGAATAACATTTTACTTCTTCTTTGGTCTGAAAGGCTTAATTACTTCTTCATCACATTCCAAATAAGGCCCTTCCATTAAATCAATACAATAAGGAATAGCTGGAAAAACTGCGTCTAAACATTCTCGTATAGATTTTGGTTTACCGGGTAAATTAAGAATCAAGCTATTATTTCTTAAACCAGCAGTTTGTCTCGAAAGAATTGCTGTTGGAACATATTTTAATGATTCTGCTCGCATCAATTCACCAAAACCAGGCATCATTCTATCACAAACAGCTTCGGTTGCTTCTGGAGTAACATCACGTTTAGCAGGACCAGTTCCTCCAGTAGTAATTACTAAACAACAATTTTGGTTATCAACCATATTTACTATTGTTTGTTCAATTACTTCTTGTTCATCAGGGATAATTTTGTAGCACTCTGTCCAATCAGAGATTAAGTATTCATTTAGGGTGTTTATAATCGCTTTTCCGCTTAAATCTTTATAAACACCTGCACTTGCTCTATCGCTTACAGTTACAATTCCTATTTTGGTTTTAGACATATAATATTTTTATCAGAATATTAATTTTAGTTCTTCATGTTCAGGTATCATTTCCCATTTTTTGCAAAGTAAATCATAATCAACCTTCATTTTTTCAATGTCACCCAAATTCATTTGAGGAAGCTTTATTCCTTTCATGGTTGAAGCTTCCCATTCAACCAACTTTATATATTCATTGATAGTGGAAGAACCAGAACTTATGGCTTGCAAGTTTCTGGTCATTATTTCAGCTAACCAAGTTTCTGGACCTAAATTTTTGATAATTTCTTTGTCTGATAGTTCTTCGATAGTCATTCCGGATTTAATCATTCCATAAAATCCGTTTTTTAAGTTAAAATGTTTTTCTACTACATAATGAGCCATATCATGGTTTGGAAGATCTGGACCAAGATTTAAAGTTGTTGCCGTTCCGTCTTTCCTTTTACAAGTAAGAGTGTTTCTGTTACTTCCTCTTTTTATTATTATTTCCATTTCTGATGCAATTTTTAATTTAAATTTTATTTATCTCTTTTAAGCAGGTAAAAATTTTCGTTTAAAATTAGTTCTTTACTTTGATTAATTGTGTTTTTATATTTTTTTGAGAGACTAAAATAATCTTGATGATCTATTAACTTGTAATTATGTATTGATTCATAATATTGATCTTCGATAGTTTGATAATCATCTTGACTTGTTTTTGAAACCTTTTGATTAAAAAAAGACAGTAAGTTTTGAAATGCTTTGGTTTTTTTTATTGTTTCTTGAAAAGAAGCACTTCCGATATAATCACCTTTTTTTTGAATAGTGTTAAAGAAGTCGAACAAATCATTAGTTTCTTTTCTGGTTAAAAAAAACAATACACCTTCAATAAGAATGAATGTTGATTTATTCCCTTTTATAGATTCAATTTCAGATAATAATTTCTCTTGATAACTCTTACTAAAATCAACACCAATAAAATGAATATTCCTGTTAGGTAACATGTTTTCTTTTTGCCATTTTTGGATCTTATCTTTTTTGTAATCAACTATTTCAGGTTTATCAATTTCAATATGTATTAAGTTTTCATTGAGCAGAAAAGGATACATACTAAATCCACTTCCAAAATTTATTAGTACTTCAACTTCTTGATTTTGAATGAAATTTTTAATAGTGTCTAGAAAATATCTATTTCTTAAACAATGCGTATACGTTTCTTCAGAAGAAACCTTATCAAGATACTCCTTAATCCATTGTTCGGTTTTGGAGTTTTGCCACAATTTTGCAAAACTGTCTTGACTTAAACTTTCATCAAAAGCTCTAAAAGTTGAAGTAACAAATGCTGTTTCATGAATTTTGATATGTTCTCTTTTTTCGGTCATTTGTTTAACTTGTTGCTATTATTTTACGAATACATGAAAAGAAAAACTAAAAGAATTAACTCTCTTTTTTTAGCAGCTGTTAATTTCTACAAGCACATTCATGATGTTCATTTAAATATGCAATAGTTTCTAAGCTTAGTTTTTTTACAATTGAAATATTTATATCAGCTAATTTCTTAAAATAAATACAAGATTTCCCCATTTTGAATTTTCCTAAATCCTTCAAAATAGCATCACTTTTCTTTGTTTTAGAATACACATAAAGTGAAAACTGAGTTTTTCTTGGCGAGAAACCTATTAATGGGGCATCACCTTCATGTCCGCTAGCATATTTATAATGATAACTGCCAAAACCTATTATAGTTGGTCCCCACATTTTTGGTTGAAAATCAGACCATTCACTCTATTAATTTATAACTATCTGCTTTTTTTTGATCATTATCTACATATGATTCGATAAAGTCAAATACATCTACTTCTGTTTCTGTGGTTTTATTTTTAGCCATTTTGATAATTATTTTAAATGTTTATCCATATATAATGTTTACCATCGATACATTGAACTAGTGTCTATTATATGACTATTTGCATCTCCAAATCCATCTATATCAGGAAATAGAGTTTGATACCTCAAATCAAATGATGATATAAGAATTTCTTCAAACTTCTTTTTTAATTTCGCGTTAATGCAAATGAATTTATTCTTTTCAATATTATATTCAAGTTCAATACTTCCCATTTTGCTTTTTGAAAGTCTACTATAAATAAATTGAGAATGTTGAGCTGCGATTCTAGGAGTAACAATTGGCGGTTCCCAAGTTTGACAGTGGCCATATTTTTCTAATCCTTTCACTTGGTTTCTGTATTCTTTAACTAAATATTCTCCTCCTTCATAACCTCCTAAAGAATTAGAATTTATTCCTAATAATAAGGCGTTTTTATCTTTATTTCCAATTAAACTAAAGTAAAGTGCAACAAAAGCATTTCGAGAAAAATCAACTAACCTTGTAGCAGCGCCATGATGTTGTAACAGAGCTAATAATTCAAAATCGGAAAGTAAATGGCCATTTTGATATCTATAACCACGATGTGTAGCATGTTTAAGTAAAGAATCTTCATAACTAATAATATCAAATTCTGTTACCTTTTCTTTTTTTAAATTTAATCTTCTATATGCCGAATGATCAACTCTCCAATCAATATTACTTTGTCCTCTCCACATAAAAACATTATCTTCACTATCACCAATAATTAATTGAATTAGTTGATCAAAACTTTCAGGTTCAGGAATATTTCCAAATAGTTGACTTTTAAAGATTTTCATTTGTTTTGTATTTCACCTATAAGTTATAAATTTAGAAATAGTTTGTTTTATATTATGAAAAAAATATTAAAATTTAATAAAGGGAAAACACTTAAAATAAATGAACAAAAAGCTATTACTGGAGGACTTTCTAATTGTTCAGATGATGAAGCAAAATGTGAATCATGTGTAGCTAATGGAGGACTTTGGATTAGTGGAATTGGTAAAGTTTGTGGATATTGTCTTTGCCCAGATCATTCTAATCAGCTCTAATTACTATTAGGAAGAGTTTTAATCCAACATAGTTTAATTTACTGAAAAACATTTGTGTAATCAAGTACTTAATTATATAAATATTAGCTATTGTATTTTATTCCACTTTCTAATAATTTTCTAAAAAAAACCTCAGATGTAATTAGTAATTCATCAATAAGTTTATTATTTACAATCAAGAATTCTATATTGTCATAATGTGATTTTTCGTAGTTCAAGAATTCTATTGAATCAGTATTTTTGGCAAAAGTAATTAAGTTTTTATCGGTACGTTTGATTACAGAATAGTGATGAACTATTTTATTTCTCAACAATTTACATTGCTTAATAAATCCCCATTCTGCAGAATATTGCTTAAAATCAATTTCAGTTATTGTTGTTAAATAGTCTTTGCATTTTTCTAAATCATTAGAACCTTTTAAATCGTCAACAGTAAATTTTTGATTTTTATAATTACCATAATGATTGCATATTTTTCTTAATTCTGATTCAATAACAGAAATTATTTGAACAAGAAAAGATGCTCGGAAATTATGTGGGAATTGCCTTGATATTTCGTGATGTTTTTCAGCAAATGAATCTATTAAGTGTAGAAAATACTGTTCTTTGTTTATTCCTGCCTTTTCCGCTTCCTTTTCTAAATCAGCTTCGTCATAATCTTTTTCTAATTCTTTTTTTCTCTTTGATAAGAATCCTTCGATTAAATTCTGATAACTTCTTAAATCTTTATAGATTAAGTCAATTCCGAAAAGGTGTAATTTATTCCAATTCAAGGTTCAATGTTTTTTTGTAAGTAGACGAGAGCTAGCAATGAATTATACACGTTGTTACCCATGGTTTTTATTCCATGTTGTAATTTCCATTTGCCCATTTTATTGTCGGTTTAATCCATTCCTTTAAAGGTTTGAATAAAAATCCGTGTCCCATTCCTGTATTGAGCTCAATTTCTTTAAAGCACTTTACTTCGCAATTCGAAGTTTTTTTACGTTCCAATGAAGAAACTCCAAATGGATCGGACTTTTCGTAAATCGTTAAAATATTTCCACAATAATTAATTTCAGGTATATTTTGAATGTCGTTATTCCTAAAACTTGCAATAAATACAAAATTCAAATTCGGATTATTTGCTAAAGTCGAAACGTATTGAGCGATATACCCACCTTTAGAAGTTCCGACTACAGTTATTTTTTGAGGTTTAATACCTGTTTTAATTAAACTATCAATTTGGGTTATAATTCCGATTGCGTAATCTCTTGCGTTAACATTTCCATTTCTTTTTTCGCTAATAACATTTAAACCACTTTTTTCAAATTCAGCTATAATTTCGTTGTATTCAGTTCGTCCGAATTCGGAATGCAATTCATTCAATCCGTGTTCTTCTAAAAATCGATTATGTAAGAAGAAAATAAATCTTTCATCATTATTCTCTTTGCATCCAAAAAGAGTTGAGCAAAGAAGAATTCCAATTAAGAAACTTATTTTCATCTATTTATTGTTGTTTTTTAATTGTTGGTAATGTTTCGACTATGAAGCTTAGGGACGGTTTGGCTGGGTTGAGTCTACGTTTTATAGCCATAGTTGTAGCTAGTATTTTATTTTTTTTAATAGAGTTTGCGGTTCCAAATTGGAAATTAATCCTATTCTACTACTTGAAATTTTGCTCCTTTAGAAGTTTACCACTCTCATCAAAAACTTTCCAAGTGTCTTTCTTCTTACCATGTTCAAAGCGACCTTCGTCCCAAAGTTGACCGTTAGAATGGTATCGTTTCCATACACCGTGCTTCTGTTCCTCATCATCGAAACCGCCCATTCCTCTGGGTTTACCATTCTTGAAGTACCATACCCACTCGCCTGAGATTTTGTTGTTCTTGTAACTTCCTGTGGATTGCATTTGCCCATTATTTAGAAAGTAGGTCCATTTTCCTGACTTCTTTCCATTGTTGAACTCACCTTCGCAAGACACAAGTCCATTTTTGAAGTACACTTTGAAAGGCCCATTTTTCGGGTTGCCGTTTTCATCTATTCCTGCGATATCTTTCATTGTTTTTTTTTGTTAAGCAGCAACAGCAAATGTTTTTGTTAAATATAAGCATAAATCTAATATTTAAATTAAAAAAGCTCATCACTAATGATGAGCTTTAATATGTTTATTTTGAAATAAAAATTATTCTTTAATTAAACTTCTAGAGATTACAATTTTTTGAATCTCAGAAGTTCCCTCATAGATTTGAGTAATTTTTGCATCACGCATTAAACGCTCAACATGATATTCTTTTACGAATCCGTTACCTCCATGAATTTGAACAGCTTCAACAGTGTGCTCCATTGCTACTTTAGAAGCATATAATTTTGCCATTGCTCCAGTACGGTCATAGTTGTTTCCAGCATCTTTATCACAAGCAGCTTGCATTACTAAATGACGCGCAGCTGTAATTTCAGTATACATATCGGCTAATTTGAAAGCAATAGCTTGATGATTGCAAATCTCAGTTCCAAATGCTTTACGCTCTTTAGAATATTTTAATGCTAATTCATAAGCTCCAGAAGCAATCCCTAAAGCTTGAGCAGCAATACCAATTCTACCTCCAGATAAAGTTTTCATAGCAAATTTAAATCCAAATCCGTCTTCACCAATTCTATTTTCTTTAGGAACCTTAACATCATTAAACTGTAATGTATGTGTGTCTGAACCACGAATTCCTAATTTATCTTCTTTTGGTCCAATATGGAATCCTTCCATGTCTTTTTCAACGATGAAAGCGTTAATTCCTCTGTGTCCTTTAGCTCTATCTGTTTGAGCAATTACTAAATAAACACCAGCACGACCACCATTGGTAATCCAGTTTTTTGTTCCGTTTAATAAATAGTAATCTCCTTTATCTTCAGC
The DNA here is from genome assembly GCA_947492185.1 of uncultured Tenacibaculum sp. GTDB lineage: Bacteria > Bacteroidota > Bacteroidia > Flavobacteriales > Flavobacteriaceae > Polaribacter. Next base: position 7,891 of record CANLMR010000015.1, on the reverse strand, counting down.
AGTAGTTGCTTGAGAAGTAGCATCAGATCCTGCTTCAGGTTCGCTTAAACAAAAAGCACCTATTTCTTCTCCTGTAGCTAATTTGGTTAAATATTTTTGTTTTTGTTCTTCAGTACCGTAAGCTTCTAATCCATAACATACTAAAGAATTGTTTACAGAAACCATTACAGAAGCAGATGCATCTATTTTTGAAAGCTCTTCCATAATTAATACATAAGAAATAGTATCCATTCCACTTCCTCCATATTTAGGATCAACCATTACTCCCATAAATCCAAGTTCCCCCATTTTTCTAACTAATTCATTTGGGAATTGTTGCTTGTCATCTCTTTCAATAACACCAGGTAATAATTCATTTTGTGCAAAATCGCGAGCAGCGTCACGTATCATTAAATGCTCTTCTGTAAGATTAAAATCCATTCTATATCGTTGTAGTTATAAATTATTCTTAAAAAATGTTCCCAAAGATACTTCTTTAATATTATTTTTTCAAAAGCTTTTATATTTTTACTTTATGCAGAACGAGTATAAATACGTTATCGGATTAATGTCCGGAACTTCACTAGATGGATTAGATTTAGTGTATGTGAAATTTAATCAAACAAACTATAAAGATTTTCAAATTCTTCATAGCTCAACCAAATCATATACAAACCATTGGAAAGAGAAATTACAACATGCAATTCATAATTCTAAAGAAGGTTTAGAAATAATGCATGTAGAGTATGGTGATTTTTTAGGTGAGTTAACAAATGAGTTTATAAATGAAAATAAAATTAAAAATATTGATTTTATAGCATCTCATGGACATACCGTTTTTCATCAACCAGATAAGGGTATAACATTACAAATAGGAGACGGACAACAATTAGCAAATGTTACAAATTGTAAAGTTATTTGTGATTTCAGAACTCAAGATGTAGAATTAAAAGGTCAAGGTGCACCTTTAGTTCCTATTGGTGATGAGTTACTGTTTTCTGAATATGACTATTGTTTGAATCTTGGTGGTTTTGCTAATGTGTCTTATAAGTACAATAGTCAAAGAATTGCTTTTGATATTTGTCCAGTTAACATTGTTTTAAATTATTATACAAAGAAGATTGGGTTAGAATATGATAAAAATGGAGAGATAGCTAAAAATGGTGAAGTGAATCAAGAATTATTGGAGAGATTAAATTTTTTACCGTTTTATAAAAAAAAACCACCAAAATCTTTAGGTTTAGAATGGGTGCAACAAGTTGTTTTTCCGTTGATTAACAATTTAGAGACAGATGTTTCAGTGATTTTAAGAACATTTGTAGAGCATAGTGCACAACAAATTGGTAAGATTTTTGATACTTCTGACAAGGTTTTAATAACAGGAGGAGGAACGTATAATAGTTTTTTGATTGAAAAAATTGAAGAATTTTCTAAAAAGAAAATAGCAATAGCTGATACTGAAATCATTGAGTTTAAAGAAGCGTTGATTTTTGCATTTCTAGGTTTATTAAGGTATAGAAACGAAATTAATTGTCTGAGTTCTGTTACTGGAGCAATAAAAGATCATTCATCAGGTAAAATTTTTGTACCTAATTAAAGGAAAAACTAGTTTTTCTATTTAAGTTTGTAGGATTCAAATTATAATGAAAAAATAAAACAACAATGACTCAACTTTAGCTTACATGATTTTAAAATAAACAAAACACACAACCAAACTTTTCAAACAAAAAACACACAACCAAACTTTTCAAACAAACCTTAACTTATTTTAAATCATGAAAGAATTATTAAAAAAATACGAAGAAAAACAACCAGAAATAGTTTTTAATTGGAAAGACTCTGAAACAGAGGCTGAAGGATGGACGGTAATTAACTCTTTGCGTGGCGGAGCAGCAGGTGGCGGTACAAGAATGCGTAAAGGATTAGATAAATACGAAGTAATGTCGCTTGCAAAAACAATGGAAGTGAAATTTACAGTGTCTGGTCCAGCTATTGGAGGTGCAAAATCAGGAATTAATTTTGACCCACACGATCCTAGAAAAGAAGGAGTATTAAGAAGATGGTACAAAGCTGTAGCTCCTTTATTAAAGAATTATTATGGTACAGGAGGAGATTTAAATGTTGATGAAATTCACGAAGTAATTCCAATTACTGAGGAAAGTGGAGTATGGCATCCTCAAGAAGGAGTTTTTAATGGACATTTTAGACCAACTGAGGCTGATAAAATTAACAGGATTGGGCAATTACGTCACGGGGTAATTAAGGTTTTAGAAAATGAACATTATTCGCCATCAATTCAAAGAAAATATACTGTAGCTGATATGATTACAGGTTATGGTGTTGCTGAAGCCGTGAGACATTATTACGCCATTTATGGAGGAGATGTTGTAGGTAAAAGAGCTGTAGTTCAAGGATTCGGAAATGTAGGTTCTGCTGCTGCATATTATTTAGCTCAAATGGGAGCGAAAGTAGTTGGTATTATTGATAGAGTAGGAGGGGTTATTAATGAAGAAGGTTTTACCTTTGAAGAAATTAAAGAATTCTTCTTAAAGAAAGATGGTAATACTTTAGTAGCTGAACATATGATTCCTTTTGAGGAAATGAATGCGAGAGTATGGAATTTACCTTGTGAAATATTTGCGCCATGTGCGGCATCTCGTTTAATTACGGAAAAGCAAATTAATCAAATGATAAATACAGGCTTAGAAGTGATTTCTTGCGGTGCAAATGTTCCGTTTGCTGATCAAGAAATTTTCTTTGGCCCAATTATGGAAGAAACTGATAAAAAAGTAAGTTTAATCCCAGATTTTATTTCAAATTGCGGAATGGCAAGAGTATTTGCTTATTTTATGGAAAAGAAAGTATCTATGGATGATCAAGCTATTTTTCATGATACTTCTAATACAATTCGTAAAGCTCTAGAGATTGCCTATGCTAAAAATTCATCTAAAACTAGTATAAGTGAAACTGCATTTGAGATAGCGTTAAAAGAATTAACTTAAAAAAACAAAATAAATGATATTGAAATACTTTTTAGGAAATAGTCCAAAATGGTTTAAAATGACCATGATAGGATTTTTAATAATGAATACTGTTTTGTATTTCCTATTGCCAACTTTTATGGATAGTCATACGGCTCATAGTGCTGTTGCTTGGTTATTTATTGGAGAATTTATATTCACTTTAGCTATGGCATTAAAATGTTATCCTTTACAATCAGGAGGTTTATTGGCTATTCAAGCATTAGCACTAGGTTTAACAACTCCTAAAAATGCATATCATGAAGTAGATCAAAATCTAGAGGTAGTTTTATTATTGGTATTTATGGTGGCTGGTATCTACTTTATGAAACCATTGCTAATGTATATTTTTAGCAAGGTGTTTACCAAAATAAAATCAAAACTAATATTATCATTATTATTTGTCTTTTTATCTGCTGTTTTATCTGCTTTTTTAGATGCATTAACTGTTACAGCGGTATTAATTAGCGTCGCTGTTGGGTTTTATGGAGTATATCATAAAATTCACTCAAATGCAGCTGCAGATTATGATGATGATGGTATTTTAGATAGAAAAGAATTAAGCGGAGAAACTTTAGAACAATTTCGTAGTTTTTTAAGAAGTTTAATTATGCACGGTGTTGTTGGTACAGCATTAGGCGGAGTATGTACATTAGTTGGTGAGCCTCAAAACTTATTAATAGGAGAACGATTAGGATGGAATTTTGTAGACTTCTTTTTAATGATGGCACCAATTACAATTCCAGTTTTAGCCGCAGGATTATTAACAACTGTTGTTTTAGAAACTACAGGTTGGTTTGGATTTGGAGCTAAGCTTCCAAAAGTAGCTGCTGAAATAATTGAAAGTTATACTATTGAAGAGGATAACAAACGTACTGATAAAGAAAAATATGGACTTTATGTTCAAGGTGTTTCTGCTATATTATTAATCTTAGGATTAGCATTACATATTGCACCAGTTGGATTTATTGGATTAGCGTTAATTATTGTTCAGACTGCTTTCATGGGTATTATAGATGAGCACAAATTAGGTCATGCATTTGAAGAAGCTTTACCATTTACAGGTTTACTTATAGTGTTCTTCGTAATTGTTGCTATGATTCATGATCAGCATTTGTTTAAACCGATTATTGATTGGGCATTACAACAAGATCCAGCATCTCAGCCTGGTTTGTTTTACATAGCAAATGGATTCTTATCGGCAATTAGTGATAATGTTTTTGTGGCAACTGTTTATGTAGGTGAAGTAGAGAGTGCTTTTAAAAACGGTGTAATTACAAGAGAACATTTTGAAAAGTTAGCAATTGCTATTAATACAGGAACTAATCTACCAAGTGTAGCAACTCCAAATGGTCAAGCTGCATTTTTATTTTTATTAACATCATCATTAGCTCCGTTAATTAATTTGTCTTACGGGAAAATGGTTAAAATGGCTTTGCCTTATACTATTGTATTAGGAGGCTTAGGTTATTTACTAGTTAAAATTATGCTATAATTGTATAGTTATAAATAAATATTAAAATCCTGAATTTTTAGAATTCAGGATTTATTTTTTATACTTTTAATCAAAAGAAAACGTTTTACAAAAACATTAAATCTGTTTTATGCTTTTATTTATTCAAGAGGTCGCTGAAGAAGTTTTAGAAGAAGCTACACAAGAAAAAACATTATCAATATTTCAACTAATAAAAGATGGAGGTCCTGGAGGGCAAATAATAATAGCACTTTTGTTCGTGTTATTAGGAGTTGCTCTGTATATCTATTTTGAACGCTTTTTTGCTATTAAAGCAGCTTCTCGGGTTGATAAAGATTTTATGAATCAAATTCGTGATTTTGTTTTGAATGGTAATATTGATGCAGCCAAAGCATTATGTGCAAATACTGATACACCAACTTCTAGATTAATTGGTAAAGGGATTTCTAGAATAGGAAAACCTTTGGACGATATTAATACAGCTATTGAAAATGCAGGTAAGTTAGAGGTTTATAAGTTAGAGAAGAATGTTTCTGTGGTTGCTACAATTGCTGGAGCAGCCCCAATGATTGGTTTCTTAGGTACAGTAATAGGAATGATTGTGGCAATTCATGAAATCGCAAACTCAGGTGGACAAATAGATATCAAAATGTTATCTGATGGATTGTATACGGCAATGACTACTACCGTTGCTGGTTTAATTGTTGGTATTGTTGCCTATATTGCTTATAATCATTTAGTAGTGAGAACTGATAAGGTTGTCTATCAAATGGAAGCGAAGTCTGTTGAGTTTTTAGATTTATTAAACGAACCTGTATAATGAATTTAAGAGGAAGAAATAAAGTAGATCCAAATTTTAATATGTCTTCAATGACAGATATTGTTTTTCTGCTATTGATATTTTTTATGCTAACATCAACTCTAGTAACTGTAAGTGCTATTGATGTATTATTGCCAAAAGCAGGAGGAAAAACAGAAAATAATTCTTCGGTTGCGGTAACCATAACTAAAGATTCAGATTTCTTTATAGATAAGTCTAAAGTTTCTTCAACGAATTTGGAACAAGAATTGTTGTTAAAAGTTGGAACTAATAAGGAAAAGACGGTTGTTATTCGTGGAGATCAAAATGTTCCTTATAAAAATGTAATGAGAGTTATTGATATTGCAAATAGGAATAAATTAAAAATGATATTAGCAGTTAAAGGAAGATAGATTTATGCAGTTATTTGATACTATACATAAAAGAAAATCAGCAATTATAACGATAGTTATTCTAATATTGCTGTTGTTTGTTATGTATGGTTTTGGAATGAAATATATGGATCCACCAATAGAATATGGGGTTTCAATCAATTATGGAGATTCAAATGTTGGAAGTGGTCCTCCAGTGCAAAAGGTTAAAGCAACTCAACCTAAGACAGAAGAGGTTAAAGAGGAACAGGACGAAGTAGTAGAAGAAGTGGAAGAAGCTCCTAAAGAGGAAGTTCAAGAAGAGGTTTTAACTGATGATTCAGCTAAAGATGTTCCTGTTGTTGAAAAAAAAGAAGACAAGAAGGAAGAGGTTGTAGAAGAGAAAAAAGAGGAAACAAAACCTAAAGAGAAACCAAAGCCAAAACCATCAAAAGCGGCAACAGATGCTTTGAATAGTTTATTGAAAGGGAATTCACCTGATGGAGAGACAGCTAAAGGTGAAGGAGATGATACACAACAAGGAGTAAAAGGAGACGAAAAAGGAGATCCTGATTCTAATAAATATTACGGGAATACTGGTGGAGGTTCTGGAGGGAATTATAATTTGTCAGGACGAAAAGCATTGTCTAAGCCAATAGAACAGCCAGATTGTCAAGAAGAAGGAACAGTCGTTGTAAGTATTGAGGTTGATAAAAATGGAAATGTAATTAAAGCCACTCCAGGGGCTCGTGGAACAACTAATACATCGCCTTGTTTAATGGAACCTGCAAAGCAAGCTGCTTTAAAAACAAAGTGGAATGCAGATGGTAAAGCTCCAGAGAAACAAAGAGGAACAATTATTTACAAATTTTCTTTATCTAAATAATTTTATGACATATCAAGAAGCAGTCAATTGGATGTTTAACCAATTTCCTGTGTATCAAAATCAGGGTAAAAGTGCTTATAAAGAAGACTTATCAAATACAATTAAACTTGCCAATTATTTAAATAATCCAGAAAATAAGTTTAAATCTATTCATGTAGGAGGAACAAATGGTAAAGGTTCTACAAGTCACATGATAGCTTCTATATTGCAAGAAGCAGGATATAAAGTAGGATTATATACCTCTCCACATTTAAAGAGCTTTGCTGAGAGGATTCGAATTAATGGGCAAGAAATTCCTGAAGAGCATGTTTTAGACTTTGTTATAAATCACAAAAGTTTTTTTGAAAAACATCAATTGTCTTTTTTTGAAATGACTGTAGGCATGGCTTTTGATTTTTTTGCTAAAGAAAAAGTTGATATTGCTGTTATAGAAGTTGGGCTGGGTGGAAGATTAGATTCTACAAATATTATAACTCCAGAAATTTCAGTTATAACTAATATAGGGTTAGATCATGTGCAAATCTTAGGAAATACTTTAGAGAAAATCGCATTTGAAAAAGCAGGGATAATTAAATCAAATGTTCCAGTTGTAATTGGAGAAAAGCAATTGAAAATAGAACAAGTTTTTATGCTAAAAGCAAAAAAGCTTAACGCTGAAATTATTTTCGCCTCAGAAACTATAAAAGAAGAATATAATACTGATTTATTAGGAAGTTATCAAAAACACAATAGTAAAACAGCAATTTGTGTTATACAGAAACTGAAACATTTTGAGGTGAACTCAGAAAATATAAAATCAGGATTGTTAAATGTTAAGAATAATACTGGATTGAGAGGTCGATGGGAAGTGTTAAATGAATCTCCTAAAATTATTTGTGATACAGCTCATAATAAAGAAGGCTTAATGTATGTATTAAAACAATTAAGAAAAGAAAAGTTCGAAAAGTTGCATATTGTGTTAGGAGTGGTTTCTGATAAAAACTTAGATGAGATTTTACCCATGTTTCCAAAAAATGCTAGGTATTATTTTTCAAAACCTAATATTCCTAGAGGACTTTCATCTGAAATATTAAAAAAAGAATCAGAAAATCATAATTTATTTGGACAATCTTACGATAGTGTTTTAAAAGCTTATGATCAGGCTGTTAAAAAAAGTTCTTCTAAAGATTTGGTATTTGTAGGAGGAAGTACATTTACGGTAGCAGAAATTTTATGAACAAAAAACTTAAAAAAACATTGTCAGAATTCAAAACTGTATTATATTTGCATCCGCAATAGCAAATAAGGGCGCGTAGCTCAGTTGGTTCAGAGCACTTGGTTTACACCCAAGGGGTCAGGGGTTCGAATCCCTTCGCGCCCACA
>CANLMR010000014.1 GCA_947492185.1 uncultured Tenacibaculum sp. | reverse complement strand
TGGGTGAAAGACCGGGTTCGAACCGGCGACCTCCGGAACCACAATCCTGTGAGCTTCTCTTATTAATAATTAATTCGCTAATTGTCAATGTTTTATAATTTTGTGTTCACTCAAAAATAACACTTTTTTTATAAAAAGACACGGCAAAAGACACGGGTTAAAAATCACTTAACCCTAGTAATTAATACAACTTCATTATCATCTGGATTAGGAAAAGAATACTTGTATTCATGATACTTATGAAGTCTTCTTAAAATAAGTAAAAACTGATAACCACCTTTTACTTGGTATGAATGACCTATTTCTAGTGAATATTTTCTTTTAAATCTATAAAATAATTTATCCCAACATTTCTCAAGAAAATCTAAAAACTTAAAAACTTGTTTCTCATTTTTATCCAGGTATTCTATAAGAATTATGTAAAGAAAGGATATGATTATAAATGATATTAGAATAAACAATCCTTCAATCAATGTTAAGGGAGGACTATCCATAAAAGGCACTGTAACCTTACTCTTATCGATAGCAAAACTGATCTCACTACTAAATATTGCCACAAGTAATACTCTAATTCTCATTTTGTAAATCTAAATAAAAAGATTAACCTAATTTGTAGACAAAACCCTTAGTTTAACTAAAAAGATTATTTTGTTTTGGATAATCATGTGGTTGAATCCCTTCTAAAGAATCTAAAGGCTGTCCACTTTCTTTTTTTACAGGATAAGAAACGAACTTCTTTGATGTAAAGCTGTACATTAAATTTTCTATGTCACCTCTCATTAAATCATCATAAAGCCAATTTATTTCATCATTTGGATCTAATACCAATGGCATTCTAAATGTACCCTCTTTCTTTTTATTATGTATTTCTGCAAAAAAAGGATTTGCTTCAACTGTTATTACTGAAGCTGTAAATAAACCATCGTCTAATTCTGAATACACACCCGCTAAGGCAAATAAGCTATGATCTTCGTGTTTAATATAACATGGATAACCTATATCTCCTCTATCGTGAGGCTCAAATACACCATCAGCTAATATTATACATCTTTGATCATTTATAAAATTTGCAGCTTTATTTCTATTTGTTAAAATTTTATCAGCCTTAGCATTATATGTATTGTATTTAAACTCTTTAACTTTAGAAATATCGAAATATTCAGGTAATAATGACCAGTAAGCAGGTTCTATAAAATCGTAGTTGTTTTGTCTTATTATATATATATGCTTGGGACCATCTTTATATTTAATATCATACCCAGATCTTTTATAAAACGGTTCATACACTTCTGGTATATTAAATGAAGCATCAAACCTATCTTCATTCTCTTTAGCTGTTTTAGTATTTGAGAAATGTAAGCACATTATATATCTCTAATTAAATGTTTAACTACTCCAAGACAAATAACAGTATCATCTTCTAAAACATTAACACTTTTATAGTCTGGATTATCAGCAAGTAATTTACTATTTATTTTATCAAATCTTTTAACTGTAAAATCAGTATTATTTACAGATACAATTACAACATCATTATCTGTCATAGTAACATCTGATTTTACAATCAACAAATCACCAACAGATAATGTAGGAAACATAGAGTTTCCTTTTACTTTAACAATATATGTGGCATCAGGATTTGTTAAGTATCGCTTATCTAATGATAGTTTTTCTTCTTTGAAATCTTCTGCAGGTGAGGGAAAACCAGCTTGAACTCCGTCAGGTATGTATTTTACACTAATCGAATCTTCTGTAACCTTAAAAGGTAAGTTTTCAATTTCATCACTAAACTTTAATTTTGGTAATCTTACTATTTTCATACTTCCAAAAGTTCATTCCAACTACTTGTATATCTTTGAGATAATCTTTCTTGTCTCATCTTCCAGGTTCTACCAATGTCCTGATTAGCTAATTTAACCTTTTTTTGTCCAAGTACTTTATTCGTATAATCTATAGCTTTCATTAGTCGTAAATGCTTAGGGTTTTCATTATCAAACAAATTAATTTGAATATTATCTTCAGGAACAATATCCAAGGCAATAACTCCAGCTTTTTTATAATGAAAACCTTCCCTGTAAATTTTATCAAAAGCCTTTTTTACATATTCAGTTATAGTTATAGATGAATTACTTGAATAAGGTAGTTTAACAACTTTTGATGCTCTGTATTGAGGTAAATCTTTTCTATGAGAATTAGTGTTTAGAAAAACCAAAAGGGCATTGCATTTAGATCCTTGAGTTCTCAGTTTTTCAGTACAACTATTTCCATAAGTACATAACCTCTCTTTTAATTGCTCAGGATCTGCAATATTTTTATTAAAACTTCTTGTGGTAGCTATGTTCTTTTTTTGCTTAATAGGTTCTTCTAAAGATAATGTCTTTTCTCCTCTTAAATCTCTTGCTAATCTTAACCCTACAATTGAAAACTCTTTTTTAATCCAATCATCATGTTGGAGAGTGAACTGGTATGCATTTACTATTCCATATCTATTTAACTTTTTAGAATGCATTCTACCTATCCCCCAAATATCTTCAACTTTTAACCATTTTAGGGCTTTTATCCTCTTCTCTTCAGTGTCCATAATATAAACGCCATTATGGTGCTTAGGAAATTTCTTAGCTATTCTATTAGCTACTTTTGAAAGAGCTTTTGTTGGAGCAAAACCAATACTTATTGGAATCCTAGTTAATTGACAAACCCAGTCTTTTATCTCATGACCATAATCTTTTAGGTTGAAGTTTTCAAAACCTTTAAATTCAAGAAATGATTCATCAATAGAATATACTTCAATGTCTGGAGTGTAAGATGAGAGAATATTCATTACTCGTTGACTTAAATCTCCGTATAAGGCATAATTTGAAGAAAATACTTTTACGTTATGTTGATCAAATAATTTTTGATATTTATAAGCAACAGCTCCCATTGGAATACCTAACTTTTTAGCTTCGTTAGATCTAGCAATTACACAACCGTCATTATTAGATAAAACAACCACTGGTTGATCATTTAATTTAGGGTTAAATGATCTTTCACAAGAAGCATAAAAATTATTACAATCAACAAGGGCAAACATATTTACAAAACTACAAACAATTAGTTGAATATGTCCAACTGATATAACCTGATATGATTATATATTGATTTATAACCTTTTACACATTAATAGGAAACTACCTCGTTAGGTTTTAAGGAATAATCAAGGAAGTAGTTTGTGTGATCTATTTCATTAGAGTATTTAGGGATTACTTGTATGGAATAACCACTATAAGTATCTCCAAAATTGTGTTGCACCCAAGCTGAAGGAGGTGCAAAACTCATATAATTACGATAATCAAATCGTTTCTTTTTCTCAAACCCAATTTGATGTAAATCACCTTTTTCTACATGGATAAATTTCGCATTAGTATTAAGGCTATCTAAATACTTATTAATGAATGTTTCTGCAGTATCATTTAGTTTAAAAGGCAAGCCTCTTGTCATGTATTCTCTATCTTTTCCATGTGTAACTGCAAATCCATGCAGACCATATTCTCTATACTCAAGAAAATTCTTAAATCCATCTACAACAATCACTTCTTTATCATAAAATCTATTTACGATAACTTTTAAAGCTTTATTTATAACTGCATCAAAACGTGCTGCATGATTAGAGTTTAAGACATTTCTCAGATAGATTTTATTAGTAATATTCTCAGAAAGAATAGTGTCTATTAAATTTAATCTAGCATTAATTACAGTTTCAAAAACTTCATCTTCTTCCATGTTTTGAGGTAATGAATGTCCTCCTCTTTCAGTCATTTTTTTCCAACCATCAGCAACATCACCATAATTATCTAATAAAACAATATCGAATTTACCATACAACTGAAACTTATTGTAAATCTTAGGAAATATAGAAGAGTGTTTTTCTGAATATAATTTAGCATCATAATCATAATTAAAAAGCCCACCGGACACATCCATCCCAACATGTTCGTCTGAAACAACTGTCTTTAAAGCATTACAATTAATTTCTTTATGATTTATTTTATAAAGCTTTCTTCTTTTAAACTTATGATTTTTAATTATTGATTCAAACTTATCGAATATCTTATCTAGGTCAAACGTATTAGGTTTTACACTTGCTGAGAAATCCTTTCCTTTAATCCAGGTTAACCCAAGTTTATTTTTTGAAATTCCAATTTGATCAGAAATTTGTTTAATAACATCTGGGTTTTCATCCTCTTTATATTTTTTGTTTATATATCGGACATATGTTCTGATAGAATCCTGATCTTCATTGAAAGAGAACTCTTCTTTTATTATTCCAGCAATTTGATTCACTGATTTTATTTCGACATTATTAATATCTCTTAAATCTTGAAGCAACTCAATTATTCTAGACTTAGCATTAACGTATTTACTTGTCATATTGACTTAATTAACTTGTGATAAATTTTCGGAGTTATTGATTATTAATTTAATATCTGTGAAGTTAGATAAGACCTCGTGGAAAACCTTCATAGTATCTTTACTATTAGATACATCATAGTAATTATCTTTATTGATTTTGTTGTGTTTTAATCCCAAGGAAATGCACCCATTCAAATCATACCAATAATTTGCAGAATGAAACTTACATTCAAACCTATCAGGAACTCCTTTTATCTCCCACAACAACTTATCAAATCTGGGTGAATATTCTAATTTCATTTCATATTCTCCAACTGGTATACATGAAATATTAGTTTTATTATTCCTCCATCCTCTCTCTAGAGATAAAGAAACAAACAAAGGGAAACCATCTGCATCAAATATTGTGCAAATTCCAGATGTCTGATTCGCATCTTGCCAAATTCTTTCTATTTCAATTTTCCCTAATCTCATGTTAAAATATTTATTTATTGAGCTCCTGTTTTACATTTTTATATTTCTTAATAAGCTTAAAACCTATAGCCATTATATCTAATCCCATAGCTTTAAAATTTTCAAAAAGGATTGAATAAAACTCAACCAAGCACCAAAATGAAATTACTAGAATTGTTAATGTAAAATTTGCACTACTTAAGGAAATTTGAAACGGTTTTATAAAAAAAACATTTTCAACAAAGTATGCTAGAAGTATTGATGTGGTGTATAAAATAAATTTTAAGCCACTCATTTTTAACTTTTCCGAGGAAATCAGTAAGCTCTTCTTTTCATTATGATTTTCTTTCTCTTCTTTTTTCTTTTTAAAATAACTAGCACCTATTCCCGTACAAAAATCAATGATCATCAAAAAGAAAAGAAGGTTTATTGCATTTTTAATTTCAATAGAAACAACACCTATAGCAACTGGTATCATTAGAAATGACTTTGAACTAAATAAAGAATGAAGGATCAACTTTATTTTAAAGTCTATAATTGAAAGAAATTTAGAAACATTGATAAAAAGCATACTTACTACTTGTTTATAGCTAATTTCCAATTAATTAAAATCTTAAACTAAATAAAGAGAAAAGGCATTCCGTAGTAACACTTTAATATTTATACTGAAAATCTATTTAGGGACCAGTTATAAATGTCATCATTAATTAGTAACGCTATTTGTCTTTTAGTTATAGTAAAAGAATTCACAGAAGTATCAATATCTAATCTAATATTGCCACCAGTGGGAGCATTTATAATAACATCAGATTTAAGAGCCTTTATTATAAGAACTCTATGTAAATATTGAATTTCAGCATCTGGTAAATTAACAGTAGTAGGTGAAGTATTGTAGCAAGAAATAAATACATCTTGATCTTCAACATTTACAATCGTGTTATTTGTTGTGTTTGTGTTAATATATAATCCTCTTGAGAGAAAATTTTCGATTACAGCTCCATACACAGGAGAGGGATTATTCGAAGTATTTGTTGCTTTAGAAAATATTCCCGCTAAAGCACTACCAAAATTTACTAAATCAACTTTACCCTTTACATCAGCAACAATCCCTGCCTTTAATCCATTACCAAAAACAGTATTTGGATTTTGTCCCGGATAAGTAACAGAAATTCCCTCACTGTCAATTATTGTTTCTCCAGACTCTTGATATGAATCACCTGTATGTTTAGCTAGTATCCTTCCTTCTCCACTATCAATTTCTATTTCGTGTTTATATACTCTTAATTCTCCATCTTCAGTATAAGTTTCCTTAGGAGATGTTAGTAATACTTTTCCATTTAATCCATCTAATAAAGCTCTTGGATCACCTTCATATTGATTTTGAGAAACTATTTTTCCGTTATTAATTCTCCAATCTGCAATATTAGCATTTTCAGATAGTAAAGTGTTTGTAGCTACACTTTCAAACTGAGAACCGAATTCTTTCCAATTTTCAAAACTCCATTCTAAGGAAACCCCATCTGTACCCGTATATGTGTAATAAACATTGTTATAACTTACTACATCAATTACATCAGGATTATTATTATATTTTTTTGTTGAATCAAACTCACCTCTATAAACTAAACTTTTACCTTTCTCTCCATTTACCTTAACAGGTTTTGACCATGAAGCTACAAGATTATTTTCACTATCAACAAAGCTTTTAGACATCCATAGAGGTTTATCACCACTTTGTGGATTCTCTTCCCATTCATTAGGATTAACACCTTCAGGAGTACCTAAATTATCAATAAAGCCATTATCTATAAATCCATCTTGTATAAAGTCTCCTTGATGCCTTTTATAAATAATTTTTGGCTGATTTCCTGGTTTAGCTGTAACCCTCCAATAATCTTTGTTAGTTGGAGATATACCACTTAAATCTTTATCATTTATGTATATATAAGTACCTCCGTTAAATGACACTTCATCTCCATAAAAATAAACTTCGTCTGAAGCCCAATCTCCTTTATACACCGAGATAGGACTCAAAGTACCCGATGGACTTTGGACTATCCCTCCTCTTATTGTAAGTTTATTCTTCTGAGTAACATTCCAATCAATACCTTTCTCACTATCCCCAAGAATCATTTCATTAGAATCTAAATCAAAATAATTGAATCCATCAATAGATTGTATCCTACCGGTTGTTATAAATTTTCCGTTTATTGTAGTTTGACCATATGTTAAGCTTACTCCTCTTACATTGTCAATAACTGAATGTAAAACTCCTATTAAAAAATAATAATAACTTGAAGTTTCTGTTGGGAATTGCTCGATTGACAACTCAAAAACCCCAGTGTTTGTTACCTTGCTACATTTAGCATAAATGTAATAGAAAGTACCTTGGTTAAACAAAGTAAAAGTGTCCCCAGTAAGATTCCATTGTTTTATGTTTTCTGGATCTATTAAAAAATGAATTAATTGCCCATCTCCACATTTTATTTTACCTGGATCACCATTATAGTTTGGCTCAATTAGTAGGTTTCTTGTAATAAATTGTTGACCTTTAGTACCTACAGAAAGCATAGATGTATCTATACTTAAAGGTTTTATATTGTTAGCATCAAAGTAACCATCTTGATCAAAAACAGCGCTTTTTAATTCATCAATGTTTTTAAGATTTTTTCTAATTCTATTGTATTGAATATTTCTATCTGTTCTTTCAATTCTAATATCATTATCTAACGAAACTAAATTATTCCTAACCTCTGAAATGTATCCAACTTTAATATTATTCCCAATTTTAATTGAAGGATATTCGTATTTATTAGATAGATTTTGTGTTAGTTCTAAAATTCTTGTTTTAAAAGTAATATTCAGTTCTAAATCTCTTACCTCAATTATATCACCGACATTAAGTTGAATTAAATTTCTCCTTAGATATGGATAATCTGATTTAATATTATAAACTACACTTGGTAAGCTATTCTCTAACAAGTACTTACTAGCTTTTTCCAACAATAAATTTTCAGCATTTGTAATGTACTCTTGCGGCATTATAATATCATGAATTACAAAAGTATCACCATCTGAAATTTTTATATTTTCATTTGGAAACTCTAATCCATTATTATCAACATAACTTATTAAGAAAAATGTTTTTGAGTCGTGGTTATATGAATCAAGTTCAAATTCATAACCGGCTAATTTCCCTGTATTAAATGTAATTTTAACCTTAACTCCTTCAAATAATTGATTATTTATATCGAAATCTAAATCGGAATCTTTAAACTCTAGAATATTATTTTCATTAGTCTGAGTTACTGCACCAAGTCTATGTGGATATACTTCTTCAAAATTGACTACTCCTTCAATCTTTCCAAATAGATTTTCATTATTTTCAATTAAATCTATTTTAAGTTTTCTACTTCCATAATCTTTTGGAATATTTCTTTCTCCTCCAAAAGCATATAGGTTTGTAATAATATTTTTATCATTAACTTTTTCCCTTTCGATGGTCCTTAGACCTTTCCTAAACTCAAAAGTCAAACCTGTATCAACTCCTATTTTATCTACAAAAGAAATTAATCGATTTTCATGATCATACTGAAACTCAAACTCAAATTCTTTACTTATTTTTTGAATAACAGTTAAGCAATTTTCATCATTAAAGGTTAAATTTTTTGTAAGCGTTTCAGGTACTGATCCGAGTTGATAGTAGCCTGCACCGGAGATTCTATTCAAATTCAAAACTACCAAGTTTGCAAATTTTTCAAGATTCCCCATTAAACTAAAATCTGTTTGATATTCAAACATATATAAAGCGTCTAGAAAACGGTAAAAATCACTTTCTAATTCAAAACTATACTTAAATAGATTGGCTTTTTCTTTTATAAATGAAGGCTCTTTGAAGATTGTATAAGTTCTGTTTTTCCAAACAACATAATCTCCTATTTTAAATTCAAAATAAGAACCTAGTGAAAAATTACATTTTACATAATCTTTACCTAGCAATGATTGATGTAGAGTAGTTTTGCTGTCTACATCAATATCAATTATCTCTTGACCCTCTCTATAAAACTTCATTATATATTCTCAAACAATCCTGTTAGTGTTTTGGCTATAATTTTACTACCTGTGTTATTAGGATGAATACCATCTTTAGTTAAGGTTTGACCGTTATTCCCACTAGATGCTAGCCCACTTGCTAAATCTCCATGAATTGCTATTGCAGCATCTACCCATCTTTGCACAGAATTAACAAACCCTACTTCTGGATGATTCTCCAATACCCAGTTATAAGCTTCATTTTGCTTATCTAAAGCTGTCATAAATCTTCCATTTGTTTGTTCACTAGCAATAAGTTCACCTTTTGTTAAATCAACAGCATTTGCTGTAACTCCAAACCCTACAGTATGAGTTATCATTTCAGGATTTAAAGTGAAATGAGCTGCCCTCGATTTTAAACTTAATTCATAATCGTTTCTGAAAATAAAATTATTAGTAAGCCTTTCCCAAATTTTATCTTGGTATACGTCTGAGTTACCAGCTCCATCATTATGAATTGGCAATTCAAATAATATTAAATCAGGTTTAAATCCCCAAACTTCATTATCTTGATATTTTGGCAATCCAACAGTTGAATCAGCTTGTGTATTGTGAGAACCACGAGCAGCATTTATATATGTAATCATGTGTTCACGCTGAGACCATTCAACACCCCAATAATTAAATCTTCCCGTATCGGTAGAAGTAATACTTATATTTTTAATAGAAGCTCTACTGTCTATTGAACCACTTTTACATCTAAATTTTAAACGTTTTTGGTATGTTGTATTTCCTTTACTTGCGATAACTCTATTATAAAATAAATTATCACTTGCTTTAGGTACACTAACAGTTCTTGTAACAGGTGTAGTTTCTCTCATTGAGAAAGAGTATCCATTGGCTTCAACCCAATTAGCCCCATCATAAACTTCTAAAACACCGTTACCTTCAACAATATTAACTTGCACATTATCAGATGATAAAGAATCAGACCTATAAATAAAATTAAATTGCCAAGCGTTAATTGGAATTTGAAAAGAAACACCAGAATTTGCAATATCAGAATATCGAGTTAAACCATTTCTATATGGACCATCATCCCATTCAGATAAATTAGAATCTGTATTAAAAGTTCCTGTTTCTGTGAAGAAAGAATCATAGTCATATCTTCTGTAATACTGATTCCATCCTCTTGACATCTTATCCCATAAAATTGAAGCAATATTTCTAGAATGCATCAATGGTGGCCTTTCATTAGCATTAGGATGCTCAGTACAATGTTCAATACTCCTGGCAGTTAATGAAGTTCCCGAATTAACTACAACTAAATCTTTATCTTTTAATCTCCAATGTTTAGCGAATGTTGGTGCTTTTTCATTTAACAAGTTACTTCTATCTTCACCTTCAGTAAATTTATACCATTGTTCTTCATTGAAATTAGTTGATGGTTGATTAGATAATTGATCTTCTAAAAACTCTTTTTTTATAACCTCAATTTCAGAGAAGGCTTCATAGCTTGAAGAAATCTCTCCTAATTCTAGCTGAGCGTTCCCATGAAGTTGTGTTTCGTTATTATCATCATTTAACTTTCTTAAAGAGATAACAACATAATTTATGTTTTGTCCAGTCGGAACTTGAAATATTTTTCCATCTCCAGAAACTGGATCTGCAAATGTAATATTGGAAAGTGCTGTATTATCATCTTCATTAACCAAATACCCTCCTTGCATTCCTGCAGGTGGGTTATAAACACCATCACCTGATAAACAATAAAATTCACCCGCTTGTACTTTACAAATAACTGATGCAATTCCTAAATTATCTACAGTAAAATTTAATCCTCCAGTAGAATACCTATTAGTATAATTGATTTTAACTGGGTTTAATAAATTTTTCTTTGGTCTTATCTCTAACAATTTACTCTCAGTAACAGGTAGGTCTTTTAAAGTTGAATTGTCAAGTTTGAATTCACTATGAGGTACAAATTGTGAAACTACTCCCCCTACTTCAACCATAATGGTATTATCATAAAGTGTAATCCCTGACCCTCCATTTGTTACATTTATGTAAACATAAAAAACTCCTGAGGGTACTGTAAAATTTATTCCGTTCGTTACTGGCGTTGTTGTGATAGTAACTCCTCCAGTTATTATTCCATCATCTGGGAATCCTCCAATTGTATTCAAGCCTGTTTGAATTCCAGAAACTGTATAAGTTATCAATGGAATTACTTTGACTTTAATACATTGATAAGCACTCGAAGCTGCAATATTATTACCACTTGGAGAATAATAACTTCCCTTAATTAAATCTTCAGGGTTGGCAATATTCTTTCTGAAAACCAATCCTTCTTGGGGTATAGCAAAATCAAAAACCGCTTTACCACTTACTCCTTCAGATGTGTTTTCCTTTTGAATATCACCAACTACAAGATCAGCATCTTTATTATATTGGTTAGTGGACCAATTATAAAATCCGTTTTTAGTTGGATCAGAATCATTAGTAACTTTATAACTAACATTATCTTCTCCTGTTGCTGGTAAATCTGAATAATTTGTATAGGATTTAACGCCTGTAACTTGATTGTTTTCTAAATCTTTTACTTTATCTCCTAAGTTTTTAATTGAATTATAGCCTAAATCTGAGGATTCAGTTCTATCATTTAACTCCTTAAAAATATCTGATGCTTCCTGAACAGTATAAGCTTGTCCGTTATGATTTCTAATTATCTTTTGTTGCATAAAATTTAATTTACGAATTGAGAATTAACAAAACCTGACTCAAAAAAGTTATCCGTGATGTTAATCCTTAATTTAAATTTAGCTAATTGTTTTCCTATTAAATTTATTTTGAAACCTTCTGATACAAAACAGTTATAAGTTTTGTTTTGGAAAGTTATTACACGATAGTTATCTAATGATAGTAGTTTTTTAAATTTTTCCGTCCTTTCATATAATTGGTTGATGTTTTCGAATTTAATAATACAATCAAATTCAAATATTTTAAAATTTCTATGGTTAGTTAAATAAACTGATTTATTGTTTACTGTTATTGAAGAACTTTTTAACTGAGGAAGGTAATCAATAGGTTTCGTTCCAATAACTTTAATTCCAAAATCATTCTCAAGATTAAAATTATCTATCAACAAGCCGTTTCCCCCTGTTCCTATACCTAAAATTGCATTAAATAACGGTAATCGTTCATATAGGTTCATAGTCAATTTTATAACATCTCTAGTTTCTAGAGTATTAATCACCTCTTTTAAACTTACATTATAAATTCCATAATCATTTTCCAGTGGGAAAACTTCCAAATTCGCTAACTCTTTTAATACATCATTTAATGTTTTATTTGAATTTCTTTTATCAAAAATTAAGTCTACCTGAATCTCTTTTGCTTTCCAAAAAATATCCTCAGAATGGACCAAGGGTTCTTGCCAATCACCCCAATCGTAAAATATATTCCCTAAACGTGAAGGCATATCTAAAAGTCCTTTATACTCTATTAACTTAAAACCATAATAATCGAAACTCTTATTGTTTAGCTTATTCATGTTTATAGTTTTGAATTAATATCTTTCATGGCAATACTGATATCTTCCAGCAATCTATTATATGATGTATTAGAAGCAATACTTGATAAATATTCTGTGTTTTTTTGAGCTATTTCTAAACCATTAGAAATATCGATTCTAATACTATTTAATGTCCCAGCAAGGATATTGGCAGTATCCTCAGTAATTTGACTTATTGCACCTGATAATCCTTCATTATTTTGACTACCTATAGCTCCAATACCTGTATCTTCTAGTATTTGATTAATAGCGTCTAAATCTTGTTGAGCTCCATTTATCATTGCATCATACAACTCTCTAAGAGATTCAATTTCTTGAGCTGAATAATTCTGATCAGATCCAGCTTCTGAAAAAGCATCATAAAACTTTTCTATTTCTTTTTCTAAATACTTTATTTGAAATGCTTGCAATAATGCATCTTGCATTAGGTCCTTAAAATTGTTTGCGAAATCTGCTACAGATCTTTTCCCTTCTTTTAAACCAGAAATTATACTATCGACAATAGTCTCCTGGGTAGTACCAGTATATAACTCATCTAATTGATCCTTTAGTTCTTCAGCTTTTCTTCTAGCTTCTTCAGCTTTTCTTTCTAATTCTTCAAGTTTAGCCGGATCAGTACCGCTTCCTTTTCCTTTGTTCCATAATTTTACACCTAAAAAACGGACTTCTTTCCTAGCTCTTTTCTCAGCTTCGTATGCTTGTTCAGCTTGTGCTTCTAAAGCCTCTAAATCTTCAATAGCTTCTCTTCTATTTCCAATCTTATCATTACCAACACTTTTTGAAATAACAAAATCAAGCTTATCAATAGCTTTTTCTAACTCTTTAATTGCGTTAAGAAACTTTCCTGTATCTGAAACTACTTCAACGGTTATAACTGAATCCAAAACACCTAAAGCTCCACCGAATATATCTCCAGAAGCAATTCTTCCAATCCCTGATGCAACTCCTGATAATTGACTCAGTAACCCCGAAATTTCATTGTCTCCGAATTTTTGAAAAAGACTTGATAATTGAGAAAAATAACCTGAAAATCTATCAAACTGAAACTGTATTTTGTTAGATAGTTCTCTTTCTGCATTTTCTATTTCACCTTTTAATTTGAGTATTTCTTCAGTGTATTTCTTTTCATCCTTAAGCTTTTCATTTAATTCCCTTTTTTTATTATCTATCCTATTCCTAAGCTCATTAATAGAAAGGTCAGAAATATTTTTATGTAAATCATTATATAAATCTTTCTCTCCTTTTAAATGTCTTTCAGCGGCTTCTAACTTTTTGTTTTCAGCTTTAATTTTTTCTGAAATTAACTTTCTTTCTGCATCTGTTTGAGCTTTTTCATAATCACTAGTTAATTTATTTAATCTTCTTCTTATTGATTGAATAGATTTAGTATTCAACTTTATATCTAAAACAATTGGAGAAGTTTTTAAAGAGGGAAGAGTTTTTGCTTTTTGTCTAGGGTTTAAGCCACTTCCTTGTTTGTCAAGAGCGTCAAGTATCAATACTTTTGAACCTTCTGATTTAGTAATACTATATAAGTTTCTTAAATAAGAAATATAATCCTCTTCTTTAAGTTTATAGTTTTCTCTTAGTTCTTTTGCGAATTGTTTATCCTCATTTTTTAATGCTAAAGTATAATGTTTGTATTGCTCTTCTTTTAACATTAAATTATCTTCAAACTTTTCATCTTCACTCCTGTCATCTTTATCGGAAGAATTAGCTGGCTTAAAATCAAAAAACTTTTTTCTTTTTAGAGCTGCATTTGAAATTAGTTCATTTTCTGATTCTAGAAACTCCTTTAATATGCTTTTGTTTTTCCTATACTGTTCAGAAGTAATTGCATTTATTTTATCAATAACTTTCTTAGTCTCTTCGTCTATATCATTAATTTCATTTTCATCAATTTTAATCCCCAGTTTTAATGATAATTCCTTCTTTTCTTTTTCTAATTTGCTTATCAGATTTTGTGCTGTTTCAGAAAAACTAGATGAAAACTCAAAATTTCTTAGAGCTAAACGAATTTTACCTTGTTCGGAAAGCACTCCTCCTGAATCCGGTAATTGATTTAATACATCTCTTGCCTGTTCAGATAAGCTTAACCCTTCTTTAACTTTTAAATTGTTATTTACAATTGCATCACCTATCAGTTTTCGTAACTTTTCTTCTCTTTCAAGAGCCGTTTCTAATTTATCGGCTGCATTCTCTCTAGCATCATTTATTTCCTCCTCTTTCCTCTGTAATACTATTTTATTTATTAAACTTTTATTTATTTTCTCAATAGATTGAGATAGTCTTTCATTACTAATTGTTTCTGCGTTTATATCACTTAAAAACTCTGGATATAAAGATTTCAACTTATTTATTAAATTAACTCTATCATCATTGGTGGTATTAATATCTTTTATTTTGAGCTCTAATACTCTTAGTTCCGACCTTTCATTTTCTAATGATTTAGAAAGTGTATTATTCCTATCAATTACCTTATTTAAAGAACCAATAAAGTTATTACTCATATCAAGAACAGCGTCACCAATATCTTTTGTGGTTGCTTTAATTTTATTTCTAAATATCTCCCATTGATTAATATTTGTAGATGTAATTGTTTTAAAAGATCTTTCGACACTGCCAGCAGAATTAGCCATGGCATCTAAATCATCAGATGCTCCTTTAAAATTATCTCCGGCTATACCGATAATCCCATTTACCGCTTCAATTCTACCTGCTAACTCTTTTAATTTATTTTGACTTCCTCCAGCTGTTTCAAACATTTTTTGCAATCCTTCCTGTAAAGAAAGTGTTTTAAAAGCTCCTTCTCCCAAAACTTCATTTGCAGAAATTATTGCCGATCTTATTTGTGTCATGGCTGATCCAGCAGGAACACCTTGTTTAGTTAAAGTTGATATCGCAGCACCAACTTCTTCAAATGAAATATTGCTTGATGCGGCCAAAGGCGCTACAACTGCTATTTGACTAGATAATTCTTGAAATGAAATTTTACCTCTATCTACTGTAGCAAACATAATATCAGCTACCTGTTGAGCGTCTTCAGAGCTTAATCTAAAAGCATTTAATATTGTTGTCAAACCATCAGATGCAACTGCTGTCTCAGTAACTCCTGCTGTTGCAGCCTTTGTTGATATTTCTAAGATTTTCAAAGCATCACTTGCTTCAAATCCAGCACCAATAATCTCATAAAGTCCATTTGCAAGTTTGTCAGGAGGCTCAGTACCTAATCTTTTATAAATATCAAAAACGCTATTTTCTAACTCTTTAAATTCCTCTTTTGAAACATTTGCTATAGTTTTTACTTCTGCCATTGCAGACTCAAAATCTCTAGACATTTTAAAAGCTTCATTTGAAATTTTTGCAAACGCTGTAATAGCTCCGATTGCTAAGGCAGCAAACGGATTGATTTTAGAAATTTCTGAACCAAGAGATTTGATAATATTGACTGCATCAATTTTCCCATTTCTTAATCCTGAATTGTCTAATCCTGTTGCAAAAAATAATGAGTTATCTCCTTGTACTCCCATTAAATAGATTTTTAATAAAAGTATTTGTAATAGAGATTATTAAAGGTTAAATTGCAGTTTAAATTCCGTAGCGTCAAGCGATTTATGTTTGAATTAAAAATTAAAAAAAGTAAATCTAAAAACTTCAGTGAGGCTTTAAAATGTGCTATCAAATTAGGAGGTACTTTTGATGGAGAGAATATTAGTATTAAAGTAAATCAAAAACTAAGTATTTACGATACTTTATTCCCTATATTGAAATACAATGTAACTAATTGGAAAGGCACCAGGGCATTTTATAATGGTCTTGAAGTTGACCCTTATAAATTTATGCTTGATAAGCATTTAACTGTTAAACAAACTGTTTCTGAAATAATGAATCAAATTAATGATTCAGAAACTATTTCTTACGATTTTACTTACTATAAAAGAGAAGAAAACACTTTCTATTTTAAGAATGTAAATTCAGATTATAAATTTGATATTACATTAACCGGAAAACAACTTTACCTTTTTGTTGAGAAGTATAATTTAAATGACCTTATATCATTAAAGGAATTTAATTTCTATTAATAAAGATTACCTAGAAACAATTAATGAATTAGGTCCTGATTTTATTTCTCTTTTTGTCCAATTTTCAATAATACTTAATCCTTTTGCTTCAGCCTTGCAATTCTCAAAGGCATGACCAATACAGTCTGTAACCAAAAAAGAAGAGTTATCATATCCTCTAACAAATGTTGTGTCTCCACATTCTGCATAAGAATTGTCAAATAGTATTACTTCACTATGACCATCAATCTCAAATTTCGCGTCTTTTAATCCTATTACTTTTTTATTTGATAAATAGTGTCTTCCTTTAAAATATATTCCATGATCATTTAATTCATTTTCTGAAAACCAAGAGACTAACTCATCAGTAGTTAAGATACTTGATTCAAGGTTATAAAAATCCTTAGCTTTTAATAGCCATGCTATTTTATCAATTAGTAGGGCCCAACACTGCTCCTCTTTAAATTCTTGTTTCAAATAAAGAACCTTTTTCCAAAAAGGCTTGCACAGTATGCCCGTATTTAATTTTAACTCCTCTAACCTTAAAAATACTATGTTAAATTTTTCTTCCATGTGATTTTAATAAATCCGTTAAGGATTTTTCTTTTGGCTTGTTTTTAGGATTACTATTAGGGACACTTGCTGATAAAATAATCAAGTTTTGAAAAGAAATCTCTTTAAAGGCAAAATCAAAACTGAAATTATAGTAGTTACAAATGCTTCCAATAAATTGATAGGGATTGAATTTGGTATTTAGCTTATTATCATTGGATTGTTCTGCTTTACAATCTGGAAAGAGTTCAAAAAAAAAGTAGATCCCATTTTTAAACTAGACTCATAGAAAAGCATATAAAGTTCCTTAGCTTTAAGGTTTTTAGTAAAAAATTCAGGATACCATTTTGGGAAAACACCTCCTTTTTTGCCCGCTAAAACACATAATACTTCAACTATCTCATTTACGTATTTGAGTGAATCTTCAATCTTTAATTCTTTGGAATTTCTAACCTTCTCAGGAATTTTAAAAAATGAAATAGAACATTTCGCTAGTACTTCTAAAGTAGGAGGTTTAATAACAAAAGTCAATTTTTTGTTGTTCTTCAAATGCTTTGGCAGCATTGAATTATCAACTACATCAATAACATATATAGAAGGTTCTTCTATTAATGCTTTAATAAGTTCTGTATTATTTTCTGACATATAAAAAAAGGAGGAATTATCCTCCTTAATATTTAATTTTATACATGAATAATTTCATAAGGTGCTCCTTCCACTCCAGCAGCTGACACAGGCGTATTTGCTGTTAAAGAAACTTCTAACGATAATAGTTCACTCTTTGTTATACTGCCTGAGTATTTACCATTAATCTTTGCGTAAGGGAAAACAACTTTATTCCCTTCTACATCAGTAATAATTACAGATAAGTATTTATCAGGTCTAGCTTTTGGTGCACTCCATGTTTTAGATACAGAATCATAAGCTCCTCCTAAAATCATTACTGCTGAATCACCAACTACCTCTAATAATCTAAATGTTGCTGTAGCAGGAGAAGATCCTGTTGATACAGTTAGATAACTATCATTTCCCTCCGTAGCAATTGTTGTTTCATCCGTATCCCCTCCATCTAATGATAAGGAATTCAAAACAACAGTACTCCCATCAAATTCAGTTAAAGTAGTTCCTACTACTCCATCTCCAGGTAAACCAATTTCAATTTTAGCTACCCCTCTTATATTTGTTTCTTTTGCCATTTTTTAATTTTAAATTGTTTGAAATTTTAATCTTAAATTATAGAAATACAAACCATCATTTTCTTGGTCTTTAAAAATCCCTTTATCCTCATAAATTTGGAATGTATATGTCCCTTTTTTAACATCATCTATTAGTGGTCTAATGATTTCTACTATTTCTCTAAACCTTTTTAAATTTGGTCTTCCAGATAAAAGTTCTTTCAAATAGATGTTTAAATTGATATAACCAACCTGATAGTAATTACTCTTATTTGTTAAGACATTTAAAGAAATATTTTCTTGTAAATCTCCATTTGGAATTTCTGTTGAATATACTTTTCCAGAGATATTATCATTTACAGATTGAACATTGATTAATTCAAATAGAGCATCTAAAATGTCATAGCTAAATTTCATCTAAAAGAGATTTTAAATAACTTAATTCTGGAGCTGAACCACTAATTACATCTAAATTCTTTGCTTCAACATAAGCTGCATAATTCATTCCAGCGACTCCAATTAACACATAACCTTCAGGGTACTTTTGACTTACTTCTTTAGCAACCTTTTTTCCATTAGATTGGCCTTCTCTATTGCCAGAAAAATTGTTTTGAATAACCTTTCCATCTAATAATATAATGTATCCAATTGAGCTTCTTAGATTAGAAGTTTGGTCCTTGTAATTTCCTTTTAACCTTGCGTTATTTACAAACTCCTCTCCAACAAATTGCAATGTTCTTAAAATGTCGTTATGTACACTTTCATCAAACTTGTTGAATATACTTTCAATCTGTTTTCCTCTAAACAAAGACCTTAATCCAACCATATTTCACAATGCTTTTGATAATTATGTAACTGTACTATTGTGAATTCTTTATCTTTATAAATAAATTTCTGACCATCGACTTCAAAATCACTAATTGAATTTAAATGTGTATAAAACTTAGATTTATAATCAAGAGTCTTATTCCCTAATTTTGGCTCATATCTACCAATGATGTCAATTGCGGTTTCCACAATATCCGGTGTTGATGTATTGTTATCAACCTCATTCACAATAACTATTTTCGCTGTATGTGGATATCTCTTAATCATCCAATGGATTTACTCCGATATTTAATGTCTTTGGTTCGAAATCTGATAACTTAGAATCTCCATACCTCAAATAGATAGCTTTTGCCCTATTTCTCATATCTTCTTTATTATACTTTATCTTCAACATCCCTTCACTAAATTCAGGTAATAACGAAATTTGTAAGTATAAATCTGCTGATAATAATTCAACTTCTTTGATAAAATCAGATGAATAAACAGTAGCCCCATCAATGGAGCGACTGTCTAATAAATATTGGATTGAGTTTTCATTTACATCTGAAAACACAGGATTAGATTGTATGGCTTGTAATATTGTCATTATACTGATGCAACTAATTCAGCTTCAAATAATGCAACTCCTTCTTCAGATAATGAATCAATTTTCTTAGCTAATGTAGCATCTTGATTACTATTCTTCGCTTCGGCCACTTGTGTATCAACAGCTCTTGCTGCGTTAATGCCATCTACTACAGATTGTTTAGTATAATTAGTTCCTTTATAAGAATAATTAGCATCACCTTCTGTTTGAGTATCTACAGATGCTGTTGATTCATTTGTATCTAAAATGTAAATTCCATCTACATTATCTAAAACAGGAATAGCTAAAGCCTGAACACTAGTATTTTCCTTTAAAGGATTATTAGATCTAAACATTGATACTAAGATGAAATTATCAACTAAACTATACTCTACTCCATCTACAGGATGATCAACTTCTGCTAGTTCACCATAAGTCAGCGTCCCTAAATCTAAAGAAGTTGTGAAAGATACATTTCCACGTTTCCAAGGTTCAACAGCAGTTCTCTTTCCTCCTTTTTCTATTTGACAAACTTTATCAATTACAATAACGTTTAAACCAAACTCTTCAGAAACATAACTCTGTAGATCCTCTCTAGATATCCTGAAAATTAAATCTTTATTAACCTTTAAAGACCCAGCAAATGCTTCTTTAACTTGAGCATTCATTTTAAAAGCATTATATGTAATTTTATCAATAAATAGGTATTTTAAAATATGCCCTTTATTTCTTGCATTTTCAACTACATTCTCAATGTCACTAATTGGTGTTGCATCTGCATCTGCCCAGGATTTATTTGTTGCCCCAAAAAAGTTACCCTGTGGAATTCCAAAATCTACACGAACACCTGTACCATTATTTGTGTTCTCGTCTACTAATGTAACTCCAGTTGACAAAGCTTCTAAAAACATCATATCAAGACGCTCATGCACTCCTTTTACACCATCTACAGCATCCCTGAATAATTTCTTTACAATTTCTGCCTCTTTGTTTCCTCTCGCCTTCAGGTTCTTTAAAGCTTGTAACATTGTTTCATTCAACGCTTTAATCATTCCTAATTTTGGAATTTCACCAGTAGCAGAACTATAAGAACCTCTTGCTTTTAATGAAAGCTCTGAATCCAAAGCTACTACATCAGCCGCAACAATACTTGTGTTTGTTGTTAGACTGTTGAACTTCATATCAGTAGAAAGATCTGGTCTTAAATACTTTTTATGTTCGTATTGCAATTCTCCCTCTTTATCGTTTACCTTTTCGGTAATTTTCTTTGAAAGTTTAGAGAAATACTTTTCAATTAAATTTTTAAATATTGATGCTACCATTTTCTTATTCGTTTATAAATCTGATTAAACTTAAAGCTGTTTTTGCACCTGCTGGAATTGAGTACTTAGCATATGACTCATTTACTGTCCCTCTTACCATAATAGCCGCTAAAGGTTTAGCAGTTTTTAATGATGCTACTAAAATACCTTCATAAGTATGATTAGCAGGTAATGATCCATTTGTTGGAAGCGGTTTATATTCTCCAGTAGCAGTTTCTTTAATGATCACATGACCAGCTGAAATTTCTTCATCACTAAATCCTGTAGTATCTAAAGTTCTACCACCAGCAACCGTTTCCAAGTTCTTTACGATTACTACTGAATCTCTCGTAGTATCGATACTTTCTTTACTTGTTAAATTAGCTGTTGCCATTTATTTTCTAATAATTAAATTAAATTATCTGCAATCTCTTCTACTTCTGAATCAGTAGCTTCTTTATTCCCTTGACCTCCAGTCGGCAATCCTTTTCCAGAATTAGAACCTACTATATTTGTATAGGTTTCCGTGTGTTCTTCTTCTAATGCTTTAACCTGGTCCTCAAACGATGTTTCACTTTCTAGATTAATTCTTGAAAGCCATTTTTCCTTAAGTTTCTCAGGTATAACCTCAGACCCTTTTAACCACTTTTTAGCCTGTTCTAACTTTGATTCAGTAGATTTAGTTTTTTCAAAGCTTTCTACCTTTTCAACTAATACTTTAGCCCAACCAGGCATATCATCATTACTTACTGTAGTCTTTTTAGTCCCATCTGAATTCATATCATCATCGTTTTCGTCAATAATTTGCTTAAAATACTTTTGCTGGTTTTTCTTAATACCTTCAGTTACTTTTTTATCGTGACCACTTTTCAATGGTTTAGATAATTCAATAACCTTTTCAAAACCAGTTTTAGAAATGTATTCAGCAAATTCTTGAGAACCCAATATCTTATTAAAATCAGGTGTTACATCATCAGGATTTTGAGTTGATTTTAATGAAGTTATAACCCCCTCAATTTGTGATTCTTCTGTAATTGAAATTAAGTCTGCTAGACCCTCACTAAGCCCTGCTTTTTTGAGTGCTTCTTTGAGTTTCTCTTTTAACATATTATAGATAATTTATGATTTTACATACCATAAAAGTATATCCATATTGTTTAAAATTAGAAGTTTACACTCGGGCTATACCGTAGCTTCACTCGATAGGTCTTTTTGTGCAGTTCGCTTTGATGCGAAAGTCAATTCTGGTAAATCAATAAGTATTTCTTTTATTGAATGTTTATTTTGATTTAACATTAAATACCACTCAGTAAACAATTTTCTTTTAGCTAATAATCTTTGATTTCTTTGCATCAACTCTAATCTTTGGTTTATTCCATTTAACTTTAAATATTCTTCAAACTCACTATGGTAGTTAACTTTCATTTGAAATTCAGAGAAAAGCTCTTCTACTGATTTATCAATATCAAATTCTTTAAGGTACTTTTCAGCGTTTTCTATTACGTTTATATTTCTAACCATAAATCCTTAATTAAATAACTTGTTCGGTAGAGTTCTTTTTTAACCTGATAGTTGATTTATCTATATCAAAATTGTCTTTCAAAAAATATGGTACGCTTTTTAGCTTTTTTAATTTTTCAAGATTTTCATTCAAATATTTTTCAGCTTTTTTAGGAATTTCTTTTTGATACTTTTCTGGACCAATTTTCTTCCCATTGAGTTGATCAATGAAATCTTCTTTACTCAATAATTTTGCTGTTGTATAACAAAGACAATTGGGATGCCAACCGGTAAAAACAAAATTCTTAGGATAGTCTCCAACCAATTCATCACATATATCATATCTAGGGTGAGCTGAAGACAAATTAACAGATATACCTGTAACAAAAGGCAATTGCTTTCGCCTTTCATAATCAGCGGTTCTATAAGCAATACTAATTTCGTTTCTTGCCAACCTTAGAGCATTTTTAAAACTTGATTTGAATATTCCCCTTCCTGGTTTAAAATTTTTAGATGGTTCACTAAGTTTTAATTTACCTGTTTGTTTATCCTTAATTCTTCTAAATCTTTTATCGGGATGTTTTAAATATCTTTTCAAATCTTTAGATAACTGAACAGCTGATCTTCCAGAAGATAAACCTTCAGCTAAGAAATATTCTATTTGAGATCTTGTAGTATTTGTTATTCTCCAAACTCTATTCGACAAATCAATTCCATTGTCTTGTCTTTTTAAAAAAGCTTTTAGACTACCTAAATTTGATTGGTATAATTTTTCAATATTAGGAATAGTCAATCCTTTCACATAAGCATTCACTAAATTATCATTTGATTTGTTTGATAAATCCCAAGATTGCTTTACAGTTTCTGAAATTTGATTGAAAATTAATTTTCTGTATTTAGTTAACACTTCATCAACTTCTCTCCTAACTTTTTGATTCTTAAACCAAACTTTAGAATTTGAGTTAACCTTATATCTAATTAGAATTTTAGATAATTCAATCGATAAAGAATTATAAATCCTATTCAAATAATAATCCTGTTTATTTAACAACGACAATAACTCCTTATTCTCCCTCATTTAAAATAACATCATTAAACCTTTCTTCTTTTACTTTTAAAACAAATTCACCGAAATCAATCTCTCCATTAATCAACAAAGTTTTACTTTCTCCATTAGTTAATGAACACTCTATTAGTTTTGAAATTTTATGTTTTGTATTACCTATTACTACAAACAATTTATTAGTAGTCTTCTTCATAACCTCAAAACAATCGAAAACATTTTTAACCCTTAATTCTTGAATCGCTTTGTCAACTTTTGACAACTTTTTTGATTTACTCATATCCCTTATATTAAATTAATTTAAAGCTCTACAGAACTACCAATCTCCATTTGTTGCTCTTTTACAATTTGATCATACTCTTCTTCTGGATTATCAACAAAAGGATTGTGTTTCATTGCTGTCTTTGTACTCATAATAGATTTACCAGAAGATGCTTCTGTTAAAACATCAATTATCTCTTTAATGTTTTTTGGAAGAATAGATGTAAAATTGACTTTAACACCTAAATTATTTATACTATCTGATGATTCTTTATATACATTTACAATAGCAGATTTAATGATGCTGATTATCCTTTTTATAACAACTTTATAATCTCCCTCATTAGATTTCGCTTTTAATATTGGTCCTAAAAACATAAGTGTAAGCGCGGTTCCTGATAATTGCCCATAAGTTCCTTTAGATAGCTTATGAAAATCTACAGTGCTAGATAAACCATTTATTAAATCTATAGATGTATCAAACTCCAACTTTAAAGATTCTGGAGCTCTATCCCATGATATCACATCAAGATCTCCTTTAATTATAGTTCCTTTATCTGTTTCTAAAACATCTAGCTCTACTACTTTAGAATCAGCAACACTCTTCTTTAGTTTGCCAGTAGCTTTATATTTAGGTGAAGCGAAATACCTATTAGTATCAATAAATTTTGAAAATGAAACTTCAAAGTTGTCTATTAAATCCTGAACCTCCCACCATTCTGGATGTTCTTGAGAATGATATACTACTGGTATTTTTTTAAATAGATTCACTTTTGTATCTACTAACTCCCAATCTTTTAGTTTTTTCAATTGATACTCATTCTCTTCAGTCCATAGATGCATTTTAAAACCTTCTTTACCTTCTTCTTTAAATGGATATTGCCACCCAAAAGCAATCATATCTCCATACTCATCAATAAGAGGATATAAAGTACCATTCGCATTAGATAAAACCATACAACTGAGTTTAACACCATTTTCTTTTTGCTTTGTAAAAAACACAAAAGCTGCTTCTGTTTGTGATTTTACTTTCTCACAAAAATCATATAACAATGAATCAATTCTTAACTCATTCCATACATCAAGAATCTTAACAAATCCTTTGTCATTAGATTCATCATTAGTTTGTAACTCAGTTAACTTTATTGGGTTACCGAATAAAAATGAAGCAGCACTTTTTACAATATTCCTTTGAAAAGGTATTGGAATTCTTGCTTGATTAACTTCTTCTCCAGAAGATGTTTGTTTTATAGGCAATCTACCAACTTGAGAGCTTCTGACTTTTCTATCATTGTTAAACTCATTCAAATGATTTTCAACACCAGCCTTTGGTTTTAACTTCTCAAAGACTTCCTTAAACTTCCCTTCTTTTAATAATTTATCTATTTCCATTTAATAATTTTATAATAACCCTAACTCGTCTGCATTTGCATTTGATTGATATACTTTAGATTTAGGTGCTAAATCAAACCAACCTCGCATCATTATAGTATCCCACTCATCACTTGATCTACCCAAAGTTTGCTTTATAATCTCTTTAGGTGTAACTTGTTTTTTAGCATCTTTATCCATGTTATGATACCTAATTAACTCCATTTCTTCAACAACTAAATCCACTATCCCATTATCGTATAATCGCTCACCAATCTTTCTATCTTCAACTAATTTAGATACATAAAAACTGCATTGACTTTTTAAATTAGCATAGTTCTCTCCATTTAAAGCCCTAGAGTTATTTACAAATCCTTTACATTTCAGTATATCTACTAAACCACCTCCAACTCCATCTTCATCAGCAATAACATTACTTTTAGGTATTCCATATTTTAACTGCAAACTTTTAACAACTTCCGCTAATTCATCAATCCTGTTTTTCTTAAATGACAATCGTTTAATACATAGGTAACCATGCCATATTCTTATTATACTTTTATCTTTACCTAATCTTGCTACATCAATCGTTATATATTTATCACCTTCTCCTTTTAAATGAAATGGATTAAAATAATCTTGAATAGCATCAAAACTCATTAAAGATGATGGGTCATCATCATACTCCCAATTCCCATAATAAAGTCTTTGCCTACTAGCTTTATCTAATTCAAGTAGCGAATCCAAGTATGATTTTGGTAAATGGGGATTATCTTTAGGCAGGGCCTGAATGAATTTCCTAGTCTTCTTTAACTCATTATTTACTTTAGGCTTATAGAATTGTTTATACACCCAGTTTTTACTTGGGTTACATGTACCTAAAATCTTTGGTATTAAATCAAACTCCTTTAGTTTATATCTAATCCTAGACTTTACTACTTGCCAAGCTTTATATACCAATTGATTACACTCATCTATAAATGCTCCTGTAATTTCTAATGAACCTAGACTATCGAAGTTCATATCACTTGGATACAAAAAGAGATCCTTTAAAATAATCTCACTTCCATTGAACCATTTAATTACTCCTTTAACTTCATTATAATTCCATTGACCATTTAACTTTAACTTAGACGATAATTCAAAGAACGTATTTAGTGTGGTTTCTTTAAGAGTCTTTAATTTAGACCTACCCATCAACCATCTACTTCCTGGGTATTGTTGACAGTTCTCTATCAACCAAAGACAACCAATTGCTGATTTCCCTCCACCTGCTGCTCCTCCATATATAACTTCTGTAGTACTATCATCCTTTAAATAATATACACAGTGCTCTTGCTTAGTCAGTAACTCCATTAGGTTTATTCCCTTTACCTAAATTTATCACGTTGATAATTTCAGTTGCTTTCTGATCATTATCTTTTTTATAACCTCCAAGGTGTTTCATTAACTCAACTATTACCCCTTTTCGATCTAATGTTTTAACCTTCTTCATAAATCCAATCAACTCTCTATCACTTCCTTTTCCTTGAAACTCCTCAAATACTGAAAGTTCTGCAATTGCCATTCTTGAATCTTTAGGTATTTCATGTATAGATTTTAAACTACCATCTTCCTTATAAAAATCTGCAATATCATGCCTTGCTATTTTAGCTAGTAAAGAGACACATTCATCTACAGTTATTTTATTTCGATCTTGTATTTCTTTTTGAAGTTCTTCAATGTATTCTTTGATGTGAGGTTTGGTGTGGTTCTCATAACCTTGCTCTTTTGCAGTCTTTTTTGAATACCCAGCCCTTATTGCCGCTTGTGTTGAGTTTAAATCAATAACATATTCTTCACAAAATCTCTTTTGTTTTGGTGTTAATTTACCTTTCTCTTTGTTATTGTTTTTATTATCTATCAATTTTTACTTAGGTTGAGTTTATTAAATAAAAAAACCTCTATAGAAACTACTTCTAGAATCTATAAAGGCATATTAATTTATTGGGTAATATTTTACCCTTATCGTTATTTTCTAATTTGTTTTGAATATAATGCGCTCTCAATACTACAGTAGTATTTAGTAATTAATATTTTGAGAGTCGCATTTAATTTTTGAATCTGCTGCGCTGAGCCGATAATCAAATTTAGTGATTTTTAACTAGTTACAAAACTTTTAATTGCAATAATTACCTAAATCACTTTGGTTTATTTTATTGTCATTATGAATAACTTCATTAGTTGAACTTAACCAAGCTACTTCATAATAAAATTCTCCCCATTTGTATATTACATAATTATAATCTCCATTACTAGTAGAACAATAAACTTCATCAGGACAATTTCCGCTTTCACACATTGAAATTAAGTCAAGTGCAAAATTATACCTTGAATTTAGGTTATCTTCTTTGGAACAGGACACTAACAAGATTATTATTAAAAGTTTGGCTATAAATTTCATTATCTTTAATTTTCCATTATGTAAATATACGTATATTATTTTACATAATAGAGTATTCTTGTAAATATTCTTATTTATTTTTACATTTGTAATATGAATAAAAACATTTCTTCATTCTTTGTAGTAAATAAGAATAACATAACTGTTGCTTTTGAAAGCAATTTATCTGATTTCATTAAAGAATTTAGAAATATTGAACCTTCAGCTAGAAACTATCAATACTATTACAGACAATTTCAAAAGTCTTCTTCATTTCAATGGAATGAATACTATTTTCAACAATTAGTATAATCAGTCTATTATTCATATTTATTAATTTTAGTTTAACTGTATTTGAATATGTTATTATTGTTAGTTGATCAAGAAAAAGTAAAAGTTCCTATAGGAGAATCCCTTGTTACTAAACAAGATTTAATTTAATTTACTTAGTATTGTTTCTTTGCCTTTGGTGTACCGGATTCTTTTTTAACTCCTATATAAGAAAGAATAAGAATAGGTTTTAAATAAATTTATCATGATTTTTAACTACAGATTTAATGTTCGAAATGATTTACTTCGAATTCGGTTTCACATTCATTACATTTTACTTTATGCTTAGTTTTCAAATCTGAAGACTCTACTGGAAAACCATCACCAAAAGTTTGATCCCACCAATCACGATCTAAATCAGAATACATAGTTTCATCGCAATTAGGACAAGTTACCGTGTATGATATATTTATAATTCCTACATTCATAATTCTACTCTTTTAATGGTTTTTGTTCTATCACGTATTTATGAAAATCTTCCTCTCCCAAATAATATTTCAGAACTTCATCAAAAGACTTTTGAACTTTATTGGAATTACAATTTCTTTTTTTAATTAAATCTTGAACAACAATTTTTAACTGTTGCCTCCAGTCTATTTTTACAGAAATATCTAAACTGTCTTTAAGTTCTTGATGGGATCTAATTATCTGAATATCTCTATTCATTTTACTACACATTTAATGAACAGTACAATTTCCCGAGACTGTTCTTTTCGGCATTCTTTAATACTTCAACACCCTTAGATCCAATTGCGAAAAGTGTTGTTCCATTCCCCGGACTTTCTCCTTTAGTTCCATCTGGTTTTATAAACTTTATTTTTCCATTGACGAATAGAACTGCATCACAATTATTGGCGAAATATTGCCACCAAGGAGCTGAAGTTCTATCAGGCATTAATGCAATACCATTTCCGTGATCTATAAATTTTTGAATCCATTTAAACTTTTGATTCTGATTTCCAAATGGTGGGTTCATCCAAATAAATTTTTTCCAGTTTAGTTCTAAAGAATCTTCAGTAATAAAAATATCGGCAGGAACAGAACAGTAAGTTCTATCTTCAGGACATGCTACATCCATATGGAAATATGTTTGTAGTGCATCAAAAATATATTGTGGCGTGTACCACTCGTTTGATTTTACTGCTGTTTCGTGTGACATTTATACTACTCTTTTTTTAATATGTCAAAGTCTGGATTAGCAAACAATTCTTCAACACTTGCATTTGTAAAATTTGATGAAGGGATAAAAGTTCTCAAAAATTCCATAGACGAATTAGCATGAGGAATCGATTTTAGTATGAATGGTAGAACTATTTCCTTTTGTTTTTCAGTTGCATCAGGTGAAAAATATTCTTGTGCAAAACATATTAGGTTTTGAGCTCCTTGCATTTTGTTTCTTATTTTATGTAAATCTTCATTTGTCATAATTGTTTATTTTATTTGCATGAAAAAGAAAAGACTCAAAAGAATACTTATCTATAATTTCAAATGCTTTTTAATTTTATTCTTTCCAAATTCTAATGGAGGTAACAGATTTTGAAACCTACAGATTAATTAATATTTCTTTCCGTGTTTATATTCACGAGTTTTATTGTATTTGATTTTAGCTATAACATGAGCTTCTAAATCAATTCCTTTAAAGGCCGCCAAATCCATAACCCTAATCATTATATCTGCTAGTTCATCTTCAAACGTATCTTTAACTGACATTTTAAAAAGTGTTTCATAATTTAACCCTTCTTCATTTTCAATATCACCTCTTAGAGTTTTACCGTCGATTGTCCAGTTTTCATTGTCTAACTCACAATATTTTCCTTTTCTGTCTGATTCAAGAGCTTCACTTACTTCAGAATGAATTAAAGCGAGCATTTCACCTATATTCTTTTCATCTTCATAGAATCCTTTTTCTATGTTATTCTCGTGTATTTCTTGTGCTAATGCGTTTATCATGTTGTATTGTTTTAATTACACTTTGTTTTTAATTCGTTTTCTAAATATTTGACAATAAAAAAGAGCTTCGTTATGAAGCTCTTGTGGTAAGTTTAATATAATTTAATTAAAAATTATTTTGTTCTAAAATTTCAAAAACATGATTTATTCCCTGGACTTCCATAATTCCTGAGTTTTCATGATATTCCATTTTCTCTTCATATAATTTTCCATCATCATCTTGTTCTTCATATGTTAATTCATTATCATGTTTAATATACGAAACATTTACACCTATAATTTGAGGTGAGGAACCAATGAAGTTAATTACAGGCCCTCCAGAAAACCCAGTA
Source organism: uncultured Tenacibaculum sp. (assembly GCA_947492185.1). GTDB lineage: Bacteria > Bacteroidota > Bacteroidia > Flavobacteriales > Flavobacteriaceae > Polaribacter. The sequence goes on along the minus strand of CANLMR010000014.1, from coordinate 10,129 downwards.
TTATTATGAGCATCAAGGTATATGGAAGTTACATCATATTTAGATATTATTGCAGATATAATCCCTTTTTTAACAAAAGGTATCGGGTATCCATTTGATTGCGAGATTCCACTGCTATCCATTAACATACCATAGGGGAAACCCAAAAAATAAACCTCTGTTCCTAATACTAAATTATTCATACCTATAATAATATCAGGTAAATAAAAGGATTTTTGACTTAATTTTAAAACAGCAATATCAATTTCAGGGTTATCATGTATATAAACAGAACAAGAACATTCTATCCATTTTTCATTATTAAATATTTTAATATTTATAAGGTCACTATTTTCAAAATCTAACGAATCTATTACATGTTTTGCTGTAATAATAAAGTTTTCTTTATTATAATCAATAACAAAAGCGCTACCAATATCATTATTAACTCCAATATGTAATACTTTATCTAATATTCTAGTAGTTATCATTATTTTTTGATTTCTACGAATATAAATATTAATTAAATTTACCACAATATTGTCAAAGAACTTTCGAGTTTGAGGTACTCATGAACCTACTGTTTGTTTGGGTTTATTAATAAAGGTGACCAATGAGATACTTGACTAATCGGGTAATAATATTCCGCTTCTAAACATTGAGAGCGCCAGCCTTCGGAAACATAATATTTATCGTTTTCTTCATCATAATCATAATCATCGTCTATATCATGATCGCCTTCAACTTGGTATTTCCCAGCATACCAACCGACAGTTACGTATTTGTTTTTATATGCTATTTGCACTAATTTTTGTGGCTCTGGTAAGCTATCCTCTATTTTTATCCAACTCATTATTTCTACAGGTTTAATGCTTTTTAACTTTATTATCTAGTCTAGAAATTTGCTTCTGTAGACCTCTAATAAGATTTCTGTTTTCATTCGATTGATCTAAAGCTTTATTTACCTTACTATTTTCGTATTTTATATCATTGGTATTCTCCTCAACACCTAACCACATTCTTAAATAATTTCTTAGCATAATTTCTACAGATTAAATTTATTTGCTATTAACTTTGAAATTCGGAATATATCTCCTGTTCCAAACTCATAAGTTTTATGTCCTTCTTTATCTTCCAGTTCAAACCCATTTTCAAGGATTATCTTTTCTATTTCAACTTGATTACTCATGATTTCTACTGTTTATTTAGCATTATAATATCTTTCTTCATCCAAAATTGGATTTTTAGAATCTAGCAGAGATACTAATTCAAAAACAATTGCCTCTGTCCAATTCATCCCAAACTGATGATTTAAAGCTGTTCCTAGTTTGATTATTATACTAGCTCTCTTCTTAGCGTCTATTTCAGACATTTTATATACTTCAATTATTTCTTTCATTATCTACTGTTTAATTAGTATTTGCTTCTTTTGTTTTAATCTTGGATAGAAAATTTGCTCATGACTATCATACACATATCTAGTTTCACAACTATTACATTTCAAAACAGGAACATTATCTTCAACATCATCATCTAATTCAATATGATAACTCGTGTGTTCAACATGATTTCCACACTTTAAACAATTTAATTCAGCAGTAACATTAACCTCTATATTGAAATGACTATAGTCCATTCCGTTTTTAACCGCTGATTCTAATTTTTTATTTCGTTTGATTATTTCGTCTCTATGGTCTTGTCTATTTAGATTAATTTTTTCTCCATTTATATAGCTAAAAGGTGTTTCCATATTCTACAGGTTTTCTGATATATAATGAAACATTGACTCTTTAGTTTCAAATACCTTTCTATTTGGAACTTCAGGTAAGAATTCGCCCATGTTAGGACCTTTAGAATAATTCTCTTCTACGATATATCCATTATCTACTTTTACAACTAATATTCTATCTAGTTTTTTTTGATTCATCACTGTTATTGTTTTGTTTATTTAATTTATTCTATAACTTCAATTCCTTCACTTATCAATACTGGTTTTAAAACAGTATCCCATAACACTTCTCCAAATCCGTCAACATCTTTATCTAAATAATCAGAGCTTTTGAAAACCTCTTTGAATTTATCCTTTAGTTTCTTTGAGTTTATCGAATGCTTCTTAGCGAAAGAATTAAACATTCTGGTTGAATGTTTTTCTATAAAACCATATACAAACTTGTCTCTTGACATAGTTTTATCCTTTGGTATTAAGTGCTTTATTTTGATTCCTTTCTTAATTGACATAAATATTTTTTTTGACTGATCTTTATAATACCCGTTCTGCAGTATTCATTCCTTTCTCAACAATAACTTGATCTATTGGAATTCTTCTTATTTCACTGTTCTTTATTCTCTTCATTATCTTCATAAATTTTCTAGGGTATTTAACACCTCTCCTGTTTTTACTTGGCATGTTTTAAAATTTTAACTATTAAGAATCTTTTGAATATTTTCATACGCTTCTAACAAACCATTGTCTTTGTTATTTCCAGAACAACTATGTCTGTTTTTAGCTTGAATATTTTTAAATGTTTCACCACATCCAATACATGTTAATCTTACTATTGGATTTAAAACCTCAATAATTTCATCAACTTTTTCTTTTTGGTTTCTTTCGACTTCTTTTAATTCCTTTACGTTTTCTTTTAGCTTCTTGGCTTTTTCTTTTAGTTCCTTAACTGTTTCTTTTGAATTATTTAGTTCTTCTTCTTTTTCCTGTCGAACACTAAGTACAAAACCATTTGTAATCAAGTAACTGAAGTAGGCTACACAAGTATTGAAAAGAATTAGATAAACATAGCTTTGCCATTTGTCTTGATTTAGTAAATCAGTTATAACACATAGAACAAGGAAATCAAGGACTGAAACACTTTCTTTAACATACTTCGAATCATAAAACTTATAGGTGATATTTATGTAACTGTAAGCTATGTAGGAACCAAAAGCTACTGAAGCAATACTTCTAATTATTTCATCTGGTATTAATTTCAAAAACAATGTGAAAAAGAACGCCCCATACTTAATGGCATAAAAGATTTGAAGAAATCTGATATTATAAGTAACCGACTCTATACTGATAATTCTTTCGTATGATCTCATAATCCAGTATTTATTGCTTCATCTATTATTTGAACAATATGCCTTAATTGACTTCTCTCAAACTTACCTTGATACTCATTACATATTTTTAAATCAAAATGATCCTTCTCTACCTCTTTTAATTCTGCTATTTTTTGTTTCATAAAAACCCTTCTTTAATTTTTAATAATTTGTAATAGTTAAATAGAATTTGATTTAATTTTCTTTAATATTTCTCTTGAGTAATACAAGTACTTTTCTGTAATCGATCTATTGATATCATCGATTTTTACTAGGTTATCAGGATAAGTATGTTTTCTTCCATTATTAAAAACTTGAATTTTCATATACCTACCACCTGAACAAATTGGATAAACTCTTATTCCATGATCAATACAAATAGACATCGCCTTAGATATTCCTATTTTATTAAATACCGAATGCTTCATTTGGCTCTATCTTTAATAATTCTTCTCTAATTTCATTTTGATTATTCTCTATATCTGAAAACAAAGTAAATTCTCCCTCAAAATTCATTCTTACTCTTACTAATCCTCCATTTCTATTTTTTGCAATTATTATTTCAGCTTCTCCTACACATGAAGACCTTTCATCATCATCCCACTCATCCATCCCGTAATATTCTGGCCTATATAAAAATCCTACCATATCTGCGTCTTGCTCTATAGCACCAGATTCTCTCAAATCAGACAATAAAGGCCTTTTACTCCCTCCTCTTGTTTCTACAGCTCTTGATAATTGTGATAATGCTATAACAGGAATTTTTAAATCTTTCGCTATTGTTTTTAATCCTCTTGAAATCTTAGAAATCTCTTGCTCCCTATTTCCTTTAATTACTGATGAACTCATCAACTGCAAATAATCAACAAAGAGAATTTTTATATCATAAGTGCTCTTTAGTCTTTTTGCCTTAATCTGAAGTTGTTCGATAGATAAACTTGTAGTGTCATCAATGTAAAAAGGCATATCCTTTATTCGCTTTTCAAATACTGAAACAACTTTTTCATCGTCTGGACCCAACCCCTTTTTATTAAACTTTTCAATAGGAACTTTAGCTTCCATTGAAATCACTCTACTAACTAAAGTTTCATTACTCATTTCTAGACAGAAAAAAGCAGTTGGAATACTCATATTTGCTAAATAGGAAGCACATTTTAAAGCGAAGGCAGTTTTACCCATACCCGGTCTAGCTGCCAGAATAATCAATTCCCCGTCTCTCCATCCTCCTGTATTTGATGATAACTTTGAAATTGGTGTTAATAAACCAGGAGTAACTTCTCCCTTGTAAATTCTAACCGCTTTCTCTTTTACCTGAGTAACTATCTCCTCAAATTTTACCTCATTCTTTTTAATGATAAACTCACTTATTTCATTTAAAAAGCTATAAGCTTTATCTGATAACTCGAATACATCTACATCTTCTTTGTAAGCATTCTGAAGAAACGCAGTACTCATCTTAATTATAGATCTCTGCATGTACTTTTGCATCAATACTCTTGAATGATGTTCTATGTGTGCAGATGAAGCTATTTTCTGAGTTAATTCAATAACATAACCGTATCCTCCTGCTTTTTTTATTTTTTTATTTGCGGTTAAATCTTCAACAATAATCAGCACATCTATTGGCTTAGAATCATTAAAAACCCTGTAAATAGACTTGAACACTTCTTGATGTCTTGGATCAGTAAATACTTCATGATTTAATAATTCAAGAGTTTCACCAACATTAGAATAATCTACAAGTAATGCACCAAGAACCGCTTGTTCTAATTCAATAGATTTTGGTAATATTTTTAAATTATTCTCCATTATTTCGCTAGTGGTATAGTGTTAATTTTCTTTATAACTAAATTGCTGTTTTCATGATTTAGTTTGTGCCAATTCAAAAAATGAGCATTAAAATCAAGACGTTCTTTAACCCGAACACCTTGCTCAGTTAGATGTTCCACAAATTCTTTTAATCTCACTTCAAGATGTTTTTGATCTTGAATAAAGTTTTTTCGCTTGTTTTTAATCACCGCATCACAAACTCTTTTGTCTTCTAAGTATTCAGTTAGTAATTCATGAATTGAAATAAAAACCGAGGAGGAAATCTTTTCCTCTCCTTTACTTTTCTTTATTTTACTTTTCTTTACTTTTCTTTGTGTGCTTTCTGTAACATTAACTAAGGTTTCTGTTGAAATAACTTTAGTTTCTGTTGAAATAACCTCTATTTCATGTGCTAATACATTAAGTTTTCCATCTATCTCAACTTTATTTCTCTTAGCGGTCATATACCTTTTCTGAATGGACGCAGATGTTAGAATCTTATTCACATCAAAAACACGCTTATTAAAAAGCCCATTAGAGATACAAAACCTTATTGTTTCTTCTACTGAGGATTCAGCTATATTCAATTTGTCTGATACATCAAAAACAAAATCATCATCACACAGGACGAAATAACCTTTATCTAGGTATATCTCGCAAAGCACAATGTGGAATATTGCGATTCCCTTGCATCCATGAGTTTTAATTAACTTTCTAATTTTCCTGTCACTAAATATATTAGTGTCCATTGGAAAGTAATCCAAACCTTCTTTAACTGGTCTAGCCATTTATTAAAGAGAATTTTTTAGTTATTGTATATGATACTTTATCACCTTTTTCAAGCTCCTTTAATGCTCTTTTTCTTTCTAACCAAAGACCCTTTAACTCAATATCGGAAAGACTATCATCGTTAATTCCTTCATAAATAAAAGTCCTTAAATTATCTATGTATGCTTTCATCTCTAAATAGGATTGTATTGTTAATAGTTCTGCCATTGATTAAAATAATTTCTGATGCTGTATAAGACTTTCTACCTCTATTGGTCTTCTCTTCAGCAACAAGTTTTATCTTATCCCATTGCTTAATATCTTTGACCATATCTAAGTGCCTAGATCTTATATCAACCTCATATTTAGTGAACTGGTCAACATATATCAATACCTTGATTTTCTTCGTCTTCTTTGATCTTTGATTGAAATATGATACTTGACCTACAACTCCACTAATTATCATTTGTAAATACTAAATTGAGTTTATCTTTTTTTTGGTGACATTTTCTGCATCTGATTGTTATATAGTTTACATCAGCTGCCTTTTCAGCTCTTCCGTTTTCTTTGCAACTCTTTACACTTTCTTCATGAGAACAGTCTAAATATGTTCCGTTTGATATTCCACATTCTTCACAGAAATTGTATCCATATTCATCATGTTGCTGTCTAAGCTTTTCTGCCTTGGCTTTTCTAATAGCAACTTTTAAAACACTTTCCTTTACTCTAGAACCATCGGAACATCTATAACTATTCATCTAAAAAGGCATATCATCTGGTTTATCTCTTACCAATGAGCTTGCAGACTCATTAGCTAATTCACTTGTATTATTTACTTTCACAATTCTCCATCCTTGAATTGTATTGAAATACTTAGCTTTTCCTTCTGGATTAATCCATTCTATACCCCTTAAATTGATAGATATAGTTACATTATCACCAACTACATATTGATCTAATAGTTGGCATTTATCCTGGACAAACTCTATTTGTATATTTTGAGGATACTGTTCATCTGTTGTTAATACAATTTCTCTTTTTCTAAAATTGTTACTACCAAATGACATTGTATCATTGATAAGTTTAATCCTTCCTGTTAATTCCATTTAACTATCTATGTTATTATATATTCCTAAACTGTTTTTATAAAATGAAGGAAATGAAACTGTCTTAATTCCTGCATCTAAATTTGGATCGTAACTCATGAATATATTCTTATCCTTAGCCACTTTCAATTCTTGTAACTTTAATCGATATACCTCTAAAAACAATTCTATATCTGAAGCATCAAATTCATAGACTTCTGTGTTATATGGAAGGTTTTTACAAGCGAATATCCAGAAATACCTCGCAGAAGTAATACTTGGAATTAAACCACTCTGCCATAACCCATCCAATTGCATAACTGCTTGAATAGGATAATTTCTATCTCTTATGGTTTTAAAATGCCTATCTTTAGTAGTACCCTTATCTGTTTTTAAATCAGATATTATAGGCACACCTCTTTCTTTTGAAAACTTCCAAAAATCAGGTCTAGTTTTAAGTTTAAGACCCGTAAATCGACAAGTCCAAAAAACAGAAGTTTGATAATTTGAATTAGATAATAATGTTGTTGCAGTTCTGTGTTCGTAAAAATTCCTTTTAAGAATCGTTAGTACATCAAAACTATCAGCCCCACTAACAGGAATAATAAGTTTATCTCTATTTTCTATATAAAAATTTTCTTTCCATTCCTTATTTTTTTTTTGTCCAAAATTAGCCTGTTTATTAGGTCTGTCAGAAGGATCAAAAATTGCAACTTCATCATTGAAACTTTCATAATCAGTTAAACTTAACTCAAATGCATTACCAAAATCGAAATGAGATTTATATTCCTTCTTAAATTGTTTATTCGCTTTATAATGAGCCATTGACTCAAATGCAGGTTTAATAGTTGATGCCGAATCATGAGTTATATTTTTATGATATATATCTATAGGCATATCATAATAAACTCCATCTGGAATATTGTTAATATCTATTTCATTCCAATCCATTATGCTAGTACTTTTAATGATTGATCCTCTTCATTCAAATTGAAATTTGGTAACTCTTCTATCTTTGCCTTTGTATTACAAAAATCATTGAGACTATCTCCTTTTAACTTAGTGTTCCTGTCCATAGGTTGATATTGCTTTTTACCTGAACCATCTACATAACTTTTTGCTTTTATATAGATTTGACCAACACTATAAGCATCTCTATTTATTCCCCATTTCAAAGCTGCCCTCTTAAAAGCATCTGAAGCTTCACCTTTTTGCTTCTCAAAAGAACTCTCTGAACCAGCTCCACTCTTCCACATCCATTTATCTGAAACATAAATCCCAATCCTACAAAAAAGCGTGTTCTTACAAGTATAATATTCATCTTGCCAGTTCATAGCACCTATAACTTCATCTAATTGTTTTTGAACATCCCTTGCATCTATATAAGGAATCATAGACACCCATTCTTGTTTATTACTATCCACAAAACCTCTTTGCACTCTCCACTTGAATGGAATAGTTTTTTTTAATAATTCAATTTGTTCTTTCGTTATCATTTTTCCAGTTGTTTTATATTCCAGTCAGGGTTTGAAGTAATCTCCCCCATCAACTGGAAATGTTATTATTGTTTATCTTTTCTGTTTTTTAAATATTGATTCTCTTGAAACAATTTTTCTGATTTATACCAGAAATGAATTGCACCTCCTATAGAAATTAATCCAGCTATTGCTACTAAACCATCTATATTCATTTTGTTAAGTTTTAAATTGAGAAAGGGAGACGGTCAAGCCCTTTTCCCACAGTTATTATTTATTTGACCGTCATTTAATTTTTGGCATGGAAATAATGTCACTTGTCCCCCTGTTACATTATTTTGGAATTCCATAACCAATAAAAACTAACCTTCCTTTATCATCTTTTGTGAATACTTCATATTCAGAACTTCTCATTTCTTTAGCCTTCTCTCTAGCATAAATTCTTGACTTAACATCAGTTCCTTCAATTAATATTGTTCTATTATCTATGATCTGTTTTGTAATATTCTTACCTTCTTCGTTGAAATACATATCTATTTTTTGATTTTAAAAGAAGGAGGTGACAGTAAAACCTCCATGTAAAAAAAACTAACAAATCAACTATGAAAAAACTTCTATCTACTGTCTTAAATGTTGTTAAATAACCCCTCTCTTAAACCCACTTTTTGAACACAAAAATCATTAACAGAGAGGGGCAATGAAAAAAACTAACTTCTAACCGAACTTTTCAATCATCTTTTTTCTTAATTCAAATTCCTCTTTACGGGATAGTGCGCCTGCCTCTTGTTCGCTAGTTAAGGTACTTTGCCTAGAAGCCTCTTCTTGTTGAATTGTTTCTATTATTTTATAACCTTTTTGGACAAGCGCTGATCCCTCTTTAATCATCTCATTAGCATAGGATATTTGATTAATAATATTTTCGTTTTGTAAACTCATTACTTTTGATTTCTAATCCAATTTTGCATTATAGCAATCAACCTTTCTCGTACTCTATACTTTTTAGGTATGTAGTACTTACTAGGTGCAAACCAATTTGTTTTAATAGTATTTACTTCTACATCGAATTCTTCTGAGATAGCCTTGATAAATTTGTCTTTGTTATTAATCAATTTATATAGGTTCTTGATGTTATCTATCTCTGATATTTCTTTAACTTCCTTCAAATCTTTATGCTACTATTTTTAAATCTGCTTTTAAAAGCTCAATACCATATTTCCCTTCTACTTCTAAAAACAATTGTCTTAATCCTTCTTTTAATTCTTTAACCTCAGTTGAAAACCTTTCCTTATACAACAGCTCTCCAGTTCTATAGCTTTGATAGATAATTACTCTGACGAAATACATTTCTAAATGTTCATCATATTCCCAATTCGGAACAACACTATACTTATCACCGTTATCTAAGAATCCTTTAAAATTGTTTTGATTTAGTTTCATGATAGTTTGTTTTAGGTTATACAAAGTCTATAGGTTTTACCCCGTTATAATCATACATATCATAACAGTTACTTTTATCCACTACTCCTGAGAAATGGTAGTTGTGGTATCCTTTCAAAAAATTAATAATGAATTCAGCCTGTTTATTTGTTAATTCTAATTCTTCATCATTCTTGAAAACATAAATATCTTCACTATCTTTATTCATATGGACAGTCGCGTCAATAACAAGCTCTGAATCATCAGTCAATACTATAGCCGTGTCCTCAAAAAGTTCTATTTCTGCATTCTCTAATGTGTCTCTTATTTCAACTAACAAATTGATTGGCAACACTTTAGTTGATACTTGTTTTTTTAGCGAAGTGATCATCGTTCCGGTGGTCGATAAATCTTGAATTTTTAAAGAAGTTCCCATTTTTATGTTATATTTGTTGTTGTGTTTTTACATAGCTAATATATAACCATATGGTGATATTACCTAAC
>CANLMR010000013.1 GCA_947492185.1 uncultured Tenacibaculum sp. | reverse complement strand
TCAAAAATACGTTCTTGTTGTCTTACAGTACCCTTACTCCAATCAATTCCTAAATGACGACCTCCTAACTTTAAACCTAAAGCTAAATTACCTTCATCACTAGTACGGATTGTATAAGAAGCATTTACATCTAAATAAATCTCACTCGATGGACCAATTCTATCATTAGTAATACTAATTCCTAAACCTACTCCACTATATCCTATAGGGGTATCGTAACTCAACGTCTGAGAATCTGGCGCTCCATCTAAACCAACCCATTGCGTCCTACCTAAGACAGTAATCACTGTGTGATCATTAGAACCAGCATAAGCAGGGTTAACACTCATTGTATTATACATATACTGTGTATATTGGGGGTCTTGTTGTGAAAAACTAGTTTTGGAAAACAACAATAACACATTAAATAGTAAAACTTTTAAAATCAATATTTTATTCATATTCAACAAACCGTTAATTCTTTTATTTATTAATGTATAACCATCCTGTTTTAGCTTTCTCTCCATTTCCTGGATCAATCACATAGTAATACGTTCCTACTGGTAACTTCTCATCAACACTTATCGTAGCTCTACCATTAGAAATCCCTTCGAATCTTCTTGAGGAATCAGTATTACTATAACCACTAATCTTATAAACCATATTACCCCATCTGTTAAAGATCTCAACCGTGTTATTAGCATACTCTGGATTATCAATACATTTAATAAAAAAGAACGAATTCTCAGTATTACCATCTCCTGGTGACATTAAACTATATGGTGATAAACATTCATCATTTTTACAATTGGCTCCTTCAATTGGATCACAAGGATCATTAGGATCAGAAGTTGGTCCACTAACAAAAGTTGTAGGATCTAATGGAGTACTTGGATCATCAACACCAGTAACTTCTTCACCGTCGTTAAGACCATCACCATCACTATCTGGATTGAGAGGATCAGTACCTTCAACGATTTCTTCTCCATTAGTGAGTCCATCATTATCACAATCTAACTGATTCCATTGTTCAGTTACAATATTTATATCTTGACTACTAGCTTCATAAGAACATCCATTTAAAGGATCGGTACCATCCGCTAACTCATCTCCATTTATTACACCGTCTCCATCACAATCTAAAGTATTCCAAGCAATAGATACATTAGCTGCTACTTGACTTGATGCTGAGTAAGAACAGCCATCGAATGGATCTGTACCATCATTTACTTCATCTCCATTTGTAACTCCATCGCCATCACAATCTGATGCAGCCCAAATACTATAATTAGGATCAGTAATTGATGGAATTGTAGGATTAGTAACAGAACATGAATCTAAAGGATCTGTTCCATTATTTAATTCGTCTACATTACTTTCTCCATCTCCGTCACAGTCTAAAGCATTCCAAGGAGAAGAAACATTTGCCGCTACTTGACTTGATACTGAATAAGAACAGCCATCGAATGGATCTGTACCATCATTTACTTCATCTCCATTTGTAACTCCATCGCCATCACAATCTGATGCAGCCCAAATACTATAATTAGGATCAGTAATTGATGGAATTGTAGGATTAGTAACAGAACATGAATCTAAAGGATCTGTTCCATTATTTAATTCGTCTACATTACTTTCTCCATCTCCGTCACAGTCTAAAGCATTCCAAGCAGAAGAAACATTTGCTGCTACTTGACTTGATACTGAATAAGAACAGCCATCGAATGGATTTGTACCATCGTTAGCTTCTTCTCCATTTGTAACTCCATCATCATCACAATCTGATGCAGCCCAAACACTATAATTAGGATCAGTAATTGCTGGAATTGTAGGATTAGTAACAGAACATGAATCTAAAGGATCTGTTCCGTTATTTAACTCTTCTCCATTGCTTTCTCCATCTCCGTCACAGTCTAAAGCAATCCAAGCAGAAGAAACATTAGCTGCTACTTGACTTGATGCTGAATAAGAACAGCCATCGAATGGATCCGTACCATCATTTACTTCATCTCCATTTGTAACTCCATCGCCATCACAATCTGATGAAGCCCAAACACTATAATTAGGATCAGTAGCTGCTGGAATAGTAGGATTAGAAACAGAACATGAGTCTAAAGGATCTGTTCCATTATTTAACTCACCTCCATTACTTTCTCCATCTCCATCGCAGTCTAATGCATTCCAAGCACCAGACACATTTGCTTCTACTTGACTTGATGCTGAGTAAGAACAGCCATCGAATGGATCTGTGCCATCGTTAACTTCTTCTCCATTTGTAACTCCATCGCCATCACAATCTGATACAGCCCAAACACTATAATTAGGATCAGTAATTGCTGAAATTGTAGGGTTAGTAACAGAACATGAATCTAAAGGATCTGTTCCGTTATTTAACTCTTCTCCATTGCTTTCTCCATCTCCATCACAATCTGCTTCTAACCAATCTCCTGATTGCGTTAATAAAATTGACGTTGGAATATATGAACAAGAATCTGTAGGATCAGTTCCATCTGAAACTTCCTGTCCATTTGTAACTCCATCACCATCACAATCCGCAGTTAACCAATCTCCCGTTTGTGCTAAAGTAACTGAACTTGGATTTACTGAACATGGATCTGTTGGATCTGTTCCATCTGTAACTTCTTGTCCATTTGTAACCCCATCACCATCACAATCTGCAGTTAACCAAGAACCTGTTTGAGGTAATGAAACTGAACTTGGATTTACTGAACAAGGATCTGCAGGATCAGTTCCATCTGTAACTTCTTGTCCATTTGTAACCCCATCACCATCACAATCTGCAGTTAACCAAGAACCTTTTTGAGGTAATGAAACTGAATTTATTAGGAATGAACATGGATCTGTTGGATCGGTTCCATCTGCAATTTCTTGACCGTTTGTAACACCATCTCCATCACAGTCAGAAGTTTGCCATGTAGGATTACTAACATCTGCTACTGGGTTTCCAGTAAACGAACAAGAATCATTAGGATCACTTGTACTTGTTGGTGTTCCTGAAGTTGAAGGATCGTCAACCCCTGTTGTTTCTTCACAATTTGTTAAGCCGTCACCATCTGTATCTGTTGATGGTCCAACAGTAACTGTATATACTGGTGAGGTTGAAGATATACATCCATTTGAATCGGTTACAGTATAAGTAATATCTACTGTTCCAAAATTTATTCCAGTAACAACACCATTAGAATCAACTGTTGCTATACTCGTATTAGAAGAAATCCATGATATACTAGATCCTATAGTACCTTCCGTAAGATCTATGGTATTACCTAAACAAACCTCAGAAGCCCCCGTAATTGGTGATGCTTCGGGTCTTGGATTTACAGTGACTGTGTATGTATATTCATTTCCTTGACATCCATTAGGACTTATTGCCGTTATAGTATAAACTACAGTTTGTGGACTTCCACTAGTGTTTGTTAATGTATCAGATATCGTAGAACCTGTTCCATCTGAAATTGTTTCTCCAGTTACATTTGGATTATCTGTTGCAATCCAATTAAAAGTAGTCCCAATTAAATTAACATCTGATGTTAAATCATGATTTAAAGCAACATCACTACAAATAGTATCTGTTGGAGCCGTTGTATTAAACGGCTCTGGATTTACAGTAACTATAACATCGAAAGTTTCTCCATCGCATGCAGTACCATCATCAATAGTAACTCTATATGTAATAGTAACAGGAACTCCTGTTGTATTGGTATAACCATCTGTAATATTAGCAGCAATAGCAGTTACTCTATCTGAGCCGGCAGGAACATTTGTCGGATCCGAAGATACCACTGTATAGGTAGCTGTAAATGCATTGATAGCAACACTTAAATTTTCGCCAGAACAAACTTCTTCAGTAAAGTTAGGGAAAGGCGGTGATACAATGTGTAATGTAACTTCTTCTCTTATTGGATTGACACATGAAGTACTTGTATCTGTAATTTCCGCATAAAATGTGACAGGTGCATTCTCTGTATTTGTTATTGGATTAGCAACAACATTACCTCCAGTTGCAGCATCATACCAAGTAACTGAAATGTTTGGCCCAAATGTAATTCCATCATTTGCATTTAATGTCTGAATAGGAGATTCAACACATTCTATAATGTCATTTACTGATGTTAATACTGGGAATGAGTTTACCGTAACCGTTGCAGTATCTGTTAAATTAATCGAACAATTTGTACTACTGAACTCTAGAGAAATTAAATTTAATGTAGTGTCGGAAGTAGCTCCAGAATTCACTATTGTAGCATTTCCTGAACCATCTAAACTAATTGTTTGATTAGCATTGCCATCAATATTATAAGTTAACAAACTGTTTGGAGATCCAGAAACAGTAAATTCAGCATCGCTATTTTCACAAATAGGTGAATTAGTTGTTAAACTTGTATATACAGGTAACGGATTAACCGTTACTGTGTAGGTAAATATGTTACCGTCACAACCACTTAAACTAGTTGGAATTATTGTATATACAACTGTCTGAGGAATTATACTATTATTGATTAATGTATCTCCTATAGTATTTAATGGTGAATTGCTCAATGTTTCTCCTGTTACATTAGCGTTATCAGTTGCAACCCAATTAAAAGTAGTTCCCGATAGATTTACATCAGTCAATAAATTATGATTTAAAGTAGTATTACTACAAACCGTTTCTGCAGGAGGTATTGCATTAAAAGGTTCAGGATTTACAGTAACTGTATATGTAAATGGATCACCGATACAACCATCAGAACTTGTTGGGGTCACTGTATAAGTAACATTTTGAACACTTCCACTAATGTTTGTTAGTGTATCCGTTATCATTGATGAATTTGTAGCTACTAGAGTTTCACCAGTAATAAAACCATTATCCTTTGCAACCCAACTAAAAGTAGTTCCAGAAATATTAATATCTGTTGATAAATTATGATTTAGTGGTATATCACTACAAATTGTCTCTGTTGGTGCAACCGAATTAAATGGTTCAGGATTTACCGTAACTGAATATGTGTAAGCAGTACCTGGACATCCATCAGTACTTATTGGTGTAATGGTGTATGTAACTATTTGATTAACTCCACTAATATTAATTAATGTATCAGATATTGTAACTGCTGAATTATCAGACGTAGTTTCACCTGTAACATTTGGATTATCCGTTGCCGACCATGTAAAATTCGTATTAGATACATTTACATCCCCTAATAAATCGTGACTTAATGTTGTTTTGCTGCATACTGTTTCTGAAGGAGGAGTACTATTAAAAGGTTCTGGATTTACCGTAACAGTGTATTCGAAAGAATTTCCTACACAACCATCCGCACTTGTAGGTGTAATAGAATATACAACTGTTTGTACACTTCCACTAGTATTTGATAATGTATCTGTAATGGTTGATGAAGAAGTGTTTGTAATAGTTTCTCCAGTTACATTAGGATTATCAACTGCAATCCAATTAAAAGTAACTCCAGATAAATTTACATTTCCATTTAAATCGTGATTTAACGTACCACCACTACAAATTGATAATATTGGTTCAACTGCGTTAAATGGTTCAGGATTGACAGTAACCGTGTAAGTAAATGAATTCCCTATACAACCCTCTGCACTTGTAGGAATAATAGTATATATTACCGATTGAGTGCTTCCACTCGTATTTGTTAATGTATCAGAAATAACAGCAGTATTAGAATTACTAGTCGTTTCTCCAGTAACATTCGGATTATCTGTGGCAATCCAATTAAAAGTTGCTCCTGTTAAGTTTACATCTGTATTTAAGTCATGATTTAAGGCTACATCACTACAAATATTATCTGTTGGATTTGATGCATTAAACGGCTCTGGATTTACAGTAACTGTATACGTATATTGATTTCCTTGACATCCATTTGGACTTATTGGCGTTATAGTATAAACTACAGTTTGTGGACTTCCACTAGTGTTTGTTAATGTATCAGAAATTGTTGAACCTGTTCCTGATGAAATTGTTTCTCCTGTTACATTTGGATTATCAGTTGCAATCCAATTAAAAGTAGTACCAATTGCGTTAACATCTGATGTTAAATCATGACTTAAGGCAACATCACTACAAACAGTATCTGTTGGAGCTGTTGTATTAAATGGTTCTGGATTTACGGTAACAACAACATCGAAAGTTTCTCCATCGCATGCAGTACCATCATCAATAGTAACTGTATATGTAATAGTAACAGGAACTCCTGTTGTATTGGTATAACCATCTGTAATATTATCAGCAATAGCTGTTACTCTATCTGGTCCTGCAGGAACATTTGTCGGGTCCGAAGATACCACCGTATAGGTAGCTGTAAATGCATTGATAGCAACATTTAAATTTTCGCCAGAACAAACTTCTTCAGTAAAGTTAGGGAAAGGCGGTGATACAATATGTAATGTAACTTCTTCTCGTACTGGATTGACACATGAAGTACTTGTATCTGTAATTTCCGCATAAAATGTAACTGGTGCGTTCTCTGTATTTGTTATTGGGTTGGCAATAACATTACCTCCTGTTGCAGCATCATACCAAGTAACTGATATATTTGGACCAAATGTAATTCCATCATTTGCATTTAATGTCTGAATAGGAGATTCAACACATTCTATAATGTCATTTACTGATGTTAATGCTGGGAATGAGTTTACAGTAACTATTGCAGTATCTGTTAAATTAATCGAACAATTTGTACTACTAAACTCTAGTGAAATTAAATTTATTGTAGTATCGGAAGTAGCTGCAGAATTCACTATTGTAGCATTTCCTGATCCATCTAAAGTAATTGTTTGATTAGCATTGCCATCAATATTATAAGTCAACACACTGTTTGGGGATCCTGAAACAGTAAATTCAGCATCGCTATTTTCACAAATAGGTGAATTAGTTGTTAAACTTGTATATACAGGTAACGGATTAACCGTTACAACAGATTCAGTAGAAGTAACATCATTACACCCTGAGCCTGTATCACTAATGATAACTTGATAATAGGTAGTTCCTGAACTGGTAGTTACGGGTGTATAAGTAGCAGAAGTTGCTCCACTTATATCTGAAAATCCTGAACCACTTGTACTTGAACTCTGCCATTGATAGGTTAATCCCGTTACTCCTCCGTTTGCTGTTACTGATAAATCTGTTGGAGTTGCTCCAACACAAATTGTTTGAGTTGTTAGAGGTTGTGCTGTAATTGTCGGATCTTCATTTATAATTACAACGGATTCAGAAGAAGTTATTGTATTACATCCTGATCCAGTATCACTAATTACAACTTGGTAATACGTAGTTCCAGAACTTGTTGTTACTGGTGTATATGTAGCCGAAGTTGCTCCACTTATATCTGAAAATCCTGAACCACTAGTACTTGAACTCTGCCATTGATAGGTTAATCCTGTAACTCCTCCGTTTGCTGTTACTGATAAATCCGTTGGAGTTGCTCCTATACATATAGTTTGAGTTGCTATTGGTTGTACTGTTATTGTTGGATCATCGTTTACAATTACTACTGATTCAGATGAAGTTATATCGTTACACCCCGACCCAGTATCACTAATTACAACTTGGTAATACGTAGTTCCCGAACTTGTAGTTACTGGTGTATATGTAGCCGAAGTTGCTCCACTTATATCTGCAAATCCAGAACCACTTGTACTTGAACTTTGCCATTGATAAGTTAATCCTGTTACTCCTCCTGTAGCTATCACTGATAAATCCGTTGGAGTTGCTCCGACACAGATTGTTTGAGTTGTTAGAGGTTGTGCTGTAATTGTCGGATCATTATTTATAGTAACTACAGATTCACTAGAAGTAATTGTGTTACATCCTGATCCAGTGTCACCAACTATTACTTGATAATATGTTGTTCCAGAACTTATCGTTACTGGTGTATATGTAGCCGAAATTGCTCCGCTAATATCTGTAAATCCTGATCCACTTGTACTTGAACTTTGCCATTGATAAGTTAATCCTGTAACTCCTCCAGAAGCTGTCACTGATAAATCCATTGGAGTTGCTCCAACACAAACTGTTTGAGTTGTTAGAGGTTGTACAGTAATCGTAGGATCATCATTTATAATTACAACCGATTCAGAAGAAGTAACTGTATTACATCCTGATCCAGTGTCACTAACTATTACTTGATAATATGTTGTTCCAGAACTTGTCGTTACTGGTGTATATGTAGCCGAAGTTGCTCCGCTAATATCTGTAAATCCAGAACCACTTGTACTTGAACTCTGCCATTGATAAGTTAATCCTGTTACTCCTCCAATTGCAGTTATTGATAAATCCGTTGGAGTTGCTCCAATACATATAGTTTGAGTTGCTATTGGTTGTACTGTAATTGTTGGATCATCGTTTACAATTACTACTGATTCTGATGAAGTTATATCGTTACACCCTGAACCTGTATCACTAATTATAACTTGATAGTATGTTGGACCCGAACTTGTTGTAATCGGTGTATATGTAGCAGAAGTTGCTCCGCTAATATCTGTAAATCCTGAACCACTTGTACTCGAACTCTGCCATTGATAAGTTAAACCTGTTACTCCTCCAGAAGCTGTAACAGATAAATCTGATGGAGTTGCTCCTACACAAACTGTTTGAGTTGTTAGAGGTTGTCCTGTAATTGTAGGATCTTCATTTATAATTACAACGGATTCAGAAGAAATTACATCATTACATCCTGATCCAGAATCACTAATTACAACTTGGTAATAAGTTGTTCCAGAACTTGTCGTTACTGGCGTATATGTAGCAGATGTTGCTCCACTTATATCTGTAAATCCTGATCCACTTGTACTTGAACTTTGCCATTGATAGCTTAATCCAGTTACACCGCCTGTTGTTGTAACTGATAAATCGGTAGGGGTTGCTCCTACACAAATGGTTTGAGTTGATATTGGTTGCGAAGTAATCGAAGGGTCATTGTTTATAGTAACTACTGATTCATCAGATATAATATCTGAACATACACCACTTGCATCACTAATGACAACTTGGTAATAAGTTGTTCCAGAACTTGTTGTAACTGGTGTATATGTAGCTGAAGTTGCTCCACCTATATCAGTAAACCCTGAACCACTAGTTGAAGAACTTTGCCATTGATAATCTAACCCATCTATTCCCCCAGTAACTGTAACGGAAAGATCGGTTGGAACTGCTCCTACACAAATAGTTTGCGTTGCTAAAGGTTGTGCTGTTATTGAAATTTCTGGTTTTATTGTAACCGTATATGTAAAAGAATCACCTTGACAACCATTTCCACTTGTTGGAATTATAGTATATGTTACGGTTTGATTCGTTCCTGAATTATTAATTAAAGTATCACTAATAATAGCATTTGTTCCACCAGATACTGTTTCACCTGTTACATTAGGATTATCAGTTGCTGACCACATAAAACTTGACCCAGAAACATTAACATCCGAATTTAAATCGTGACTTAATGTTGAGTTACTGCAAATGGTTTCTGTTGGAGCTGTTGTATTTGATGGCTCTGGGTTAACCGTAACAACAACATCAAAAATGTTACCGTCACACGGAGAACCATCCTGAATAGTTACTGTATATGTAATCGTAACTGGATTTCCAGTAGTATTAGTATAAGTATCTGTAATGTTAGCTGTTGTCGCTGTAGTTCTATTAGCTCCTGCAGGCACGTTTGTTGGATCAGATGAAGCAACAGTATAAGTTATAGCAAAAGATAATCCTATATTAAGCATTTCATCCGAACACACTGTTTCCGACAAATTCGGAAAAGGAGGTGAAACAATTTGGAGTTTAACTTCTTCTCTCACAGGGTTCACACAAGACGAACTCGTATCAGTTATTTCAGCATAAAAAGACGTAGGAGGATCTGTACTTGGAGTTGCTGTATTTACTACAGGTGAGGCTACAATATTTCCTCCAGAAGGAGCGTCATACCAAACAACACTTGTGTTAGGGTTCAATGTAATTCCATTATTAGCGTCCAAACTTTGTGTTCCAGTCATATCATCACAAACAATAATATCATTTACACTTGCTAATGTTGGATTTGGGCTTACAACAATTGTTTCTGTATCTGTTAATGCCACAGAACATGTTGTTGTACCAAATTCTAATGATACTAAACTTATTGTTACATCACTTACAGCCGAAGGACTTGTTATAGTAGCGTCTCCTGTTCCATCTAATACGATTGTTTGATTAGCATTACCATTTAAACTATAAGTTAATGTAGAGTTTGCAGAACCAGAGATTGTGAATTCAGCATTATTTCCTTCACAAATTGGTGAGTTTGAAGATAAAGAAGTAAATACAGGTAATGGATTTACCGTTACTGTATAAGTTGAAGATGATAAAGATGTACATCCATTTGTATCTGTAGTAGTGTAAGTTATATCTGTTGTACCAGCTGTAACTCCAGTAACCATCCCATCAGCATCTATTGTTGCTACCCCAGTATCTGATGAATTCCAAACAATAGTAGCACCTGTAGTTCCTTCAGTCAAATCAATTGTTCCATTAACACAAACGTCTGTAGGCCCAGTAATTGGGGCTGCAACAGGTAATGCATTTACAGTAATTGTACCCGTAGCACTTACAGTATTGCAGCCTCCCGTTAAAGGAATGTTATAATTAAAAACTCCAGAATTTGTTGGCGTACCACTAATCGTAATTGTATCACTACTCCAACTTGCTATAACTCCAGATGGTAAGCCCGTTGGTGTACCTATACCTGTGGCCAAAGTCGTTGAATGAGTTATGTTAGTTAGTGGTGTGTTCACGCATAAGGTAGGTGTACTTGAAGGAGCACTTGCTGTATTACATGGATTTATTGTTACTGGCTCA
This sequence comes from uncultured Tenacibaculum sp., assembly GCA_947492185.1. Lineage (GTDB taxonomy): Bacteria > Bacteroidota > Bacteroidia > Flavobacteriales > Flavobacteriaceae > Polaribacter. Next base: position 33,601 of record CANLMR010000013.1, on the reverse strand, counting down.
TCTAAATCATCAGGGAAAGTATTAATTTCTCCACCAATTTCAGTGTAATTATATGTAACAGTATTTGTTACAGTTCCAGAAGCATCATCTCTTGCTCTAGCTACTATTTCAAGCTCAAATTTATCTCCTGGATTCATCCCTCCAATATTCCATGTTAATGGTCCTGTACTAGAAAAAGTTGTTCCAGGTTCAGGGTTAGCACTTACAAACTCTAATTCCGCTGGAAGTACATCTTGAATAACAACATTGGTAATTGGATCTACTGAAAAGCTTTCTGCAGTTATCGTAAAAGTTACATTACTACCTGCATCAATAGGATCAGCGTTATCCACCTTTGTAACTTGTAATTCAGGATCACAACTATAAAAAGAAACTACTGCCGAATTATATTCACAACCGCCAAAATCCGTTACTCTAACAAAATAATCACCAACTCCATTTGTTGTAGGGTCATAAGTTTGTAATGTTGGACCACTCGCTAATAACGTTCCCGTAATTTCATCTGTTCCTTTATACCAAGCATAATTAGCAAATCCCCCCGTAACTTCTTCAATGCTTGATCCAGGATGACATCCTCCTCCTGTTAATTGAACATCTACTACAGGTACTGTATCAAAACCTGAAAAATAACCAGCTAAACCCGCATTACTTCCTAAAGACATAAAAGTACCAACTGCTATTGGACCGGGTGTAATAACTGAAATTTCACCTGATAAACCAGGCACATAAAACGTTTTCCATTGAGGTGAAGCTGTTCCATCATTGACCAATGTAGAAGAAGGCGTAGTAATTTGCACATTATTTTGAAATATTTGAACATCAGCATCGTTTATTAATACTGAAGCAACAATAGTTAATGCTGAAATATTTGAATTGGCACTAGCAATATCTTGAATTTGAGGAATTTCCTCTAATGTACTAGGTAATAAACAATTTACTGGAGCTATAAAATTCATTCCTACGGTTTGAATTCTATTAATTTGCCCAGCTAAACATTGGTAAGCGTAAGCATCCTTTGAGGTTCTTACATACATATTAGAACCTGCTGTTGTTCCTGAATAATTGGAACCCGGAATTTCTAAATATTCTCCATTATCTATTGTACCAATTAATGTTCCTCCAGCAAACACTTGTGTATCGTCTTGTGTTGCTACAATTACAGGAAATTCAGTTCCATCATTTCCATCTCCCGCTCCTCTCATGAATACATATTCCCTTCCAATCACATTAGTAGCAACTGGTTGGTCTATACCAACATCTCTACTTTGAGAAGTTGCATTTATTCCAAAATTTAGCCCTCCACTAGCAATAGCAATAGGCTCGGTTGCCGTAATGGTTGCTCCTAGCCACCCATCTACATTAGCCGCATTTACCGTAGCATTAACTCCTCCTTGATTTCTAACTGCTTCTAAAACATATGTTTCTCCTGCTTGCAATGTTATATTGATGATATCATCTGTAATTCCATCAGGATCTGTTCCATTTCTAAAAGCACAATCTGGATTAAAACCTGAAATAGTTACTGTTGTATTGGGTTGAGTTGCCATTATACCTAAACTAGTACTACTATTGGCATTATTATGTCTATTAGGAATCCCTCCCCATCTAAACTCTTTACCTAAGGCTTTGCCTCCTTTACATGTTAAAGAACCAGCTTGAGCACTAGATCTACCTCTATAATTTACATAAAACTTTTGCCCACCTGGAGCTTCGAAACGCAAACCTGCATTAGTTAAAACCGTCCCTGTATTTCCATTGGTAACTAAAGTAATATTGTTATTTCTATTTGCTAATATTTGGTCTATAAACCCACCAGCAGAATCATCAACATCATCAATAACAAAAGGAGTTCCTTTTGCTAAACTAGGAATAACCAACCATGGTGTTGCAGAAGTACCTCTAAACACATTTACAGTGAATGCTGTAGTTTCTGGCGTAGATAAATAAATAGATTGCTGTACAATTGCTGCACTACTTTGATGATTTGCAGTATTATTTGTCCCAGAAGTTTGTTTTAAAGGAGGCAAATAATGTTCACTATCAAGTTGGGCTGAGCTAAACACTGTATAAAACAACACTAAAATAGAAATGCAAACATCCCTTAATGATAATTTTCGAGAAATTTTATTAGGTAATAATTTTATCATAGAAGAATGGTTTTTCTGGTTTAACTAATTATTTATTAAGAGAATTATTATACTATAAAATTGTTAAATTAAGTTAAAAAATTAACATGAGTTAATTTCTAAGACACTATAATTTTAAAAAGTCACATAACTTTTTTGATACCCATATGTAGGATTACCATTTATGAAATTAGTTGAATCATTATAAAAGGATGGGGTTTTGTTTAGTATTTGGTGAAATTGGTATTTTTATTTAGTTTATTTTTTTCGGGGCACTCAAATTTAATGAATTTTAGTAATTAATCCTTCTATTAATTGAAAACATAAAAAGACGAAAGAATATTAGGTAATGATAAAAAGAAATCTGAAATAATTTATTTTATAAGGATTAAAAATTATTTTTACATTATGTAAAGTAAATTTCTATAAAGTTTAGTAATAATCTTGTATTGAGAAGTTTTGTATACATAATGTATTACTTTACATAATGACAAATCACAATTCCTACAGCTGCTATTTCCAATGCTCTTTTATAAATTAAACGAACATCAACAAGTGTAGATGTTAATCCTCCTTTACTTACTTGATGTTTATCAATTACATTATTCGAGTTGTCTAAATATATAACCCAAAATTCTTCGTGTAATAAATCCCTTATTTTTGGTTGAATTAATTCAAATACATCCTTAGATGAAGTAATTTTTGGTTGTATTGAAGTCTTCTCAAAGAATTGTCGTTTACCAAGTTCTAATGCTGTTATTATTGTTATAGCTTTTGCTTCTCCTACCCCTTTAAAACGTTGTAATTCTTCAATGGAGAGCTTAGTCAAGTTGTTTAAACTATTTTTAGTAGTATTTAAAATTCTCTTGGATAAAGCAACAGCACTTTCGTCTCTATTTCCTGATCCAATAAGAATCGCAATTAGCTCTGCGTTAGATAAGGATTCTTTACCTTTAATAATTAGTTTTTCTCTTGGTCTATCTTCAATAGCCCAAGACTTTATATTTAACTTTTTCATGTTTTTTTCTACAATTTTGAGTAAAGATAGCAAATCTTATTTTTCAGAAATTACACTCCAAGGAAAACATTAAATATGTTTTCTTCGATTTTTTTTCATCTTAAAAATGTACCTTTGCATTCTATATTCATTAATTTTTAATATGAAAATTATAATAGCCGGAGCAGGAGATGTTGGATTTCATTTGGCTAAATTACTTTCGTACGAATCTCAAGACACTTATATTGTTGATTTAAATGGTGACAGATTAAACTACATCAACAATCACTTAGATGTTATTACTAAAAAAGGAGATGCTACTTCAATTAAATTATTGAAGGAAATTGGTATCGGTAATGCTGATTTATTATTAGCTGTTACAGAAAGTCAGAATACCAACTTTACCATTTCTGTTGTTGGAAAAGCTTTAGGAGTTAAAAAGACAATTGCTAGAATTAAAAATCCCGAATTCTTAAGTAGTGATGTTGTAGATTTTAAAGATTTTGGAGTCGATTTTATGATTTCTCCTGAAGAACTTGCTGCTGAGGAAATAAAACAATTGTTATACCAATCTTCTTTTAATGATACTGTTGCTTTCGAAAATGGTCTTTTTAATGTTATGGGAACTACTTTAGGTTATAAATCTCCTATTGTAGATTTAACCGTTAAAGAAGCTAAAGAAAAATTCAATATGGTAGATTTTATTACCATAGCAATTAAAAGAGAAGGAATCGCACAAACTATAATACCTAGAGGAGATACAGTTTATAAAATGAACGATCAGGTTTATTTTTCTGTACCTAATTATAGTATAGAAAAGCTATATCCAATTTGTGGTAAAGAACACATTGAAATCAAAAATGTGATGATTCTTGGTGGTAGTAGTATAGGTATGAAAACTGCTCGAAATCTTTGTAAAGAAGATTTTAAAGTAAAACTAATCGAGAAGAAAAAAGATAAAGCATTAACTCTTGCTGAAGATTTAAGGTCTACTTTAGTGATCAATGGAGACGGTAGAGATTTACAGTTATTAGAAGAGGAAAACATTAGAGACATGGATGCTTTTATTGCTGTAACAGGTGATTCTGAAACTAATATCATGTCGTGTTTAGTAGCAAAATCTAAAGGTGTAAAAAAGACTGTAGCTTTGGTTGAAAATATGGATTACATCAATATTTCCCAAACTATAGGAATTGATACTCTTATTAATAAAAAATTAATTGCCGCAAGTAATATATTTCGACACATTAGAAAAGGAGAAATTTTAGCACTTGCCAACTTACATAATGTAGATGCTGAAGTATTTGAATTTGAAGTTCAAGAAAACGCAAAAGTTACCCAAAAGCCAATTAAAGATTTACGTTTCCCTAGAGAAGCAGTATTTGGTGGAATTATTAGAAATGGAGAAGCTCTAATGTCTTTTGGTAACATGCAAATTAGAGCAGGAGATCATGTAATTGTTTTCTGTTTACCTGAAGCTATATCTACAGTAGAAGATCTTTTTAATTAATGAATAATTTAAATCTCAAATTAATTTTCCAATTTTCTGGAATCACAGCAGTGCTTAATGGTTTTTTTATGTGGTTAGCTATTCCTTTTAGCTTATACTTTAAGGAAGAAGCTACTTTAGGAATATTAAATGCTGGGATTATTACTATTTTTATTGGACTTCTACTCTACTTTTTTAACAAACCAGATAATAATAAACTTCAAAAAAAAGAAGGATATCTTATTGTTACGCTTGGATGGATAACACTAACTATTACAGGAATGTTACCATATTTATTAACAGGTAGTATTCCTTCTGTTACCAACGCGATTTTTGAGACTATTTCAGGATATTCCACCACAGGTTCTTCAATATTAACAGATATTGAAAGTATGCCAAAGGGAATACTATTTTGGAGAAGTGCAACACACTGGATTGGCGGAATGGGTATTATTGTATTAACAATTGCTATTCTACCATTGTTAGGTATTGGTGGAATGCAATTATTTATGGCAGAAGCTCCTGGACCTTCTGCAGATAAATTACATCCAAGAATAACAGATACTGCAAAACGCTTATGGTTAATTTATGTAGGATTAACTATTGTTGAGTTTTTATTACTTAAAGTAGCAGGAATGACTTGGTTTGATGCAATTAATCATGCCATGGCCACTGTAAGTACTGGAGGGTTTTCTACCAAAAACGCAAGTGTAGCCTATTGGAATGGAATGCCTTTAGTTCAATATATTATTATCTTCTTTATGTTTGTTGCAGGTACAAACTTTGTTTTAACTTATTTTGCCTTAAAAGGAAAAATTAAAAAAGTAATACAAAGTGAAGAATTTAAATACTATAGTTTAGGTACACTATCGATTACTGTATTAGTAACCTTATGTATTATCTTTTTTAAAGATCCTTCATTACAAACTTCTATAAATCATCCAATGGTATTTGGAGAAACCGAAAGTGCTTTCCGTCATAGCTTGTTCTCTGTTATTTCAGTGGTTACCACAACCGGATTTGTTACTGCAGATTTTACCATGTGGAGTTTCTTTATTACTGGTATTTTCTTTTCATTATTCTTTGTTGGAGGTTCTGCAGGATCAACCTCAGGAGGAGTTAAAATAGTTAGGCATATAGTTATGCTAAAGAATAGTTTTTTAGAATTTAAAAAATCACTACATCCTAATGCTATTATTCCTGTTCGTTATGATGGTAAAGCAGTAAAACAAAATATTGTCTTTAATATACTGTCTTTCTTTATATTGTATATGCTAATATTCATTGTTGGCGCTGTCATACTTGCATCTATGGGACTAGATATTAAATCTGCAATAGGCGCTTGTGCTTCTTCTCTTGGAAATATTGGACCAGCAATTGGTAGCGTTAGTCCAGTTGATAATTTTTCTCACTTATCTGCCTCAGCAAAATTATTTTGTTCTTTTTTAATGTTAATAGGTCGTTTAGAGCTATTTACTGTACTTATTTTATTCACTCCTTTCTTCTGGAAAAAGAATTAAATACATCTCTTTTAAGAATAAAAAATTGATTTTTAAATAGTTAACACCAAGCCTTCTATTGATTTTGTGTAAGAAAAACATACATTACTATTTTTCTTACACTTATTACCAAAAACATAACGCTTAATGCTTTTAAACTAAAGTAAACTTGTTTTGACGATAAATTTGTTTTGGAATTATATAAGAACGAAAAAATTTTACTAACCAAAACTAAATTATCATGAATTCAATTAAAAAAATTATCGGACTTCTATTTGTTTGTTTCTTTTTATCAAGCAATAACGTAAACGCACAAGACCAAATGTTAGGAGAAGTAAGAATCTTTGCAGGAAACTTTGCCCCAAGAGGCTGGGCTTTTTGTGATGGGCAATTACTACCCATATCTCAATACAGTGCTTTATTTTCTCTTTTAGGAACAATGTACGGAGGAGATGGAAGAACTACATTTGCTTTGCCAGATTTAAGAGGTCGTGTTGCAATTAGTGCTGGAAATGGCCCTGGTTTATCTGAATACAGACAAGGTGTAAGAGGTGGTAGTGAATATACAAATATTACCATTGCACAATTACCGTCACACACGCATGCTGTAATTCCAAATCCAGCTGGAGGAAGTAATTTATTATTAAGTACTGATGCAGCAGTAAGAAGTACACCTCAAGCAGGAGATGTACCTGCAGCCGCTCAATTTGGAAATGGTTTAGGTGCTACCGATGTAAGAACTTATGGACCAGCAGCAAATACTGTTAACGGTCAAGCACTTGGAGGAAGTTTTACAAATGGTAATACTGGAGGTGGTCAACAAGTTGACAAAAGACAACCATACTTACCTATAAGATACATTATAGCTTTACAAGGGTACTTCCCTTCAAGAAGTTAATAAAATAATACCTCAAAGCTCCTGTGTATGATTAAGCAGGAGCTTTCTTTTTTATTTGTCCCTCAAAATCAGAACATTTTTATATATTTAAGATTACTAACTAAACTAAACTAAAATGAGACAACTCTACTTTAAACAAGTAACAAAATTATTGTTCTGTTTTACATTCTTATTTAGCTTGCAACATTCATTTGCACAAGCTACGCCAAATCCAGGGACAATGACCTTTGGAACCGCTACTGTTGCACATGCTTTTAATGTTAATGATGCCAGTGTTGACCATTCTATTGATGCTTTATTCAACGGATTTGATATGTCTTCAACAGGTACTGGAATTATTTTAGCTTTTGCGAATAATGGTAATGGTGGAGGAACCGACGCTATTGGTGCAGGCTCTGACGCTGTTCTTACATGGCTTGGTGATGCAGCTGATCCTATTACTTCAGGTACTTTATCAACTGACTCTGGAAATGAAATTGGTTTAACTTCTATGCAATTTGCCTACGCGCAAGCTTTAGGAGGATCAACAATGAATTTTACTATCAGCGGAATGAGAGATGGTTCTGAAGTAGGAACAATTGTACTAACTTCTCCTACACATAATTCAGCTATCAGCATAGATTTTACTAGTCCAACTACTGGTTCATTCATCAATATAGATCAACTTGTAATTACGCCAGCTTCAAGCTTTTTTGGAGGTTTTTCTATCGATGATTTAGTTGTTGTAGCAGCTAGTACCAATACAGACCCTACAATTAATATAGATAATTCTACTTTAGCATACACAGAAGGAAATACAGCTACGCAAATAGATGGAGCCGGAACTGTTAATGATACAGATGGAGATGCAGATTGGGATGGAGGAACATTACAAGTGCAAATTACAGCTAACGCAGAAGCAGCTGATGAATTAAGTATTTCTGATACGGATGGTGATGGAACAGCTATTACTATTAGCGGTACAAATATTTTAGCAAATGGTACAGACATCGGTGATTTAAGTACTAGTGGAGGAACTGTAACAAATGGGACCATGCTTACTATTACTTTTGATAGTGATGCAACCAATGCTAATGTTCAAGAAGTTTTACAATCGTTACGATATAGAAATACTTCTGCATCACCTGGAACATCTAATAGAACAGTAACAATAACTGCTAATGATACTAATGGAGGAACAGCAAACGATACTAGAACTATTTCTATAACTGCCGCTCCTGATGTTACTAGCGTAGTAGTTCCTACTGATAATGTTTATGTTACTGCAGACGATTTAACTTTCTCAGTAATTTTCAATGAAAACATTACAGTAAACACAGCTGGAGGTACACCTCAGTTAGATATTACAATTGGATCAACAGCTAGAGTAGCTGAATATATTAGTGGTTCTGGGACAGTTTTACTACTATTTAGATATACAGTTCAATCTGGAGAAATTGATACAGATGGTATAGCAGTTGGAAGTTTATCAGCTAATGGAGGTACATTACAAAATGGTTCAGGAACTAATGCCAACTTAACATTAAACGGAGTAGGTAGTACTTTAAATGTATTAGTAGATGCTGTAGCACCAACTGATCCTGTGGTTAACACTCCTGCAAGTGCTGTTACTGTTAATGCTGCAACGCAAACATTATCAGGTACGCATACTGAAAACGGAGTTACTGTTCATGCTTATGCCGATAGTGATAATGATGGAACTGCTGATAATACAACCTCTTTAGGTTCAGCTACTGTAACAGGTAACGCTTGGAGTTTCTCAGTGAATTTAACTGCAGATTCAGCTAACAATTTTGTAGTAGAAGCGCAAGATACTGCTGGAAACACTTCTAATGATATTGATGTACCTACAATTACTGAGGATTCGACTAATCCTGTTGATCCAGTTGTAAATACACCAGCAAGTGCTGTTACTGTTAATGCTGCTACACAAACATTATCAGGAACTCATACTGAAAACGGAGTTACTGTTCATGCTTATGCAGATAATGATAATGATGGAGCTGCAGATAATACAACTTCTTTAGGTTCGGCAACTGTAACAGGTAACACTTGGAGTTTCTCAGTGAATTTAACTGCTGATTCAGCTAACAATTTTGTAGTAGAAGCAGAAGATGCTGCTGGAAATACTTCTAATGATGTAGATGTACCTACAATTACTGAAACTTCTGCAATAGCGTGGACTGGTACAGATAGTAATTCTTGGAATACAGCTTCTAACTGGAATATAAATGCTGTACCTGTTGCTAGTTCAGATGTAACGATTCCTAATGGTATCACAAACTACCCAACTATTTCTTCATCTGTAACAGTAAACTCAATTAATATTGCCTCTGGAGCTTCTTTAATAGCAAATGCTTCTGTAACTGCTACAGTAACTTATTCTAGAAATTTACCAACAACAAATTGGTACTTAGTTGCTGCTCCAGTTAGCGGAGAAACACAACAAGATGTGATTGCCAATCATACTTTTGCTTCTGGAACTGGTGCTAATATTGGTATTGGAGCATATACAAATAATGGAGCATCTCCTTGGGTTTATGCAACTAACGCAACAATTGGTCCTTTAGTATCTGGAGCTGGTGTATCTATGAAATTAGCTGCGGCAGGTAATGTATCTATTACAGGTACTATAAATACTTCTAATGTAAGTTTCCCAATTGCTACAGGTACAAGAAATAATTTCAATCTAGTAGGTAATCCTTTTACTTCATTTGTAAATTCTTCAAGTTTTGCTAGTGTTAACACTGGAATATTAAGTGAAGAAACTGTTTGGTTATGGGATGGAACTCAATATGTGACTTACAATGCTGTAAGCCCAATTGAAATTGCTCCTGCTCAAGGATTCTTTGTAGAAGCTAGCGGAAGTGGTAATATTGCTTTTAGTACAGCAAATCAAAGTCACCAGACGACTGATACTTTTATGAGACAAACTCCAAAACCTTCATTTGAATTATTTGCTGAAAGTGAAGACAATAAAAAAGGAACTAAAGTATTTTTTGTAAATGGAAAAACTACAGGTTTTGATAATGGTTATGACTCTAAACTATTTAACGGAGCTTCTCAAGACTTTGGAGTATTTACTCAATTAGTAGCTGATGACAAAGGAAATCATTTAGCTATACAAACCTTACCGAATTCAGATTTAGAAACAATGGTAATTCCATTAGGTTTAACAGCAGAAGCTGGTAAAGAAATTACTTTCTCGGTAGCTACTACAAATTTACCATCTGGTATTGAAATATATTTAGAAGATAGAATTAATAATACATTTATTAATCTTTCTGAAGAAAATCATTCTATTACAACTAAAACAGCTGTTAACGGAATTGGTCAGTATTACATTCATACTACATCACAAAGATTAAGTACTAATGATATTACTCAAAACATAGCTAATGTAAGTATCTATAAATCTTCTGAACAAGAAGTTACCATAACTGGCTTACAAGCAGAAGCTAATGTAAAAGTATTCTCTTTATTAGGTAAGAGATTAGTTGATACAAACATTAATTCTAACGGATTAAGTACGGTTGCGTTACCCAACTTACCTACTGGAGTATATGTTGTAAAACTAAACTCTGTTTTAGGAAATATTACTAAGAAAATCATCGTAGAATAAACTAATTCCTTACCATCATGAAAAAAACAAATCAACATAAAGAAGAGATTACTAGAAAAGAAGCTCTTAAAAAAATAGGAAACTATGGTAAGTACACAGCATTAACTGCATTAGGAACTTACTTAATTTTAAACCCAAAGAAAGCACAAGCTGCTTCACCAGAAGCTCCTGGTGACGGATTCTAAAAATAAAACGTATTATAATTCAAAACCTCAAGGATTCCTTGAGGTTTTTTATTTGTATAGTTTATCAAATAGTTAACATTTAATAACTTTTCTTCAAAAATGCTAATTAAACATTGATTTTTAGTAATTTGCATGCCCTTAAAATTATAAAAATGAAAAAAAACTATTTTTTAATTACTTTATTATTTTCCTTTTTAATCTTAAAAGTTAATAGTCAAGCAATAAATGACAATTTCGAAGATGGTGATTTAACTGGATGGACTGAAGGAACAGTAGGTCACTGGGCAAACTCTACTACTGATCCTATAACAGGAGCACAATCTTTAAAACACAATCTTTCAGGTGTTTCTAATGAAAGTTATATTTATCATGATATTTCTTCATTAAATTTAGCTACCCAAAATATTACATGGCAATTCAATTTAAAAAATGGAAATTGGGATCCATCTAGTGGTAACAGATTTTGGGTGTATTTAACGGCAAATGAAACTAATTTAAACGGTCCCACTGTAGATGGATATGCGGTAGGTGTAAACTTAACAGGAACTACAGATATCATAACTTTATGGAAAGTAACTAATGGAGCTGCTGATGGTGCTATTGTTACTTCAACAATTGATTGGAACTCTAATCAAACTTATGGAATAAGAGTAACTAGGTCTACTTCTGGTATTTGGGAGTTACTTATAGACAGTGATGGCGGTTTTGATACTTTAGTATCTCAAGGTAGTAACACAAATGCAGATTATACATTTTCTAACAACTTCGGTCTTAGTTTTGATTTCTCTTCTACAAGAGCTGGATTATTATGGATGGATGATGTTTTGGTAGAAGGAGTTGCTCCATCTTCCGATCCTGCGATAAATTTTGATAGTGCTTCTAGTTCTGAAAATGAGACTGACGCAACTTTCAATACTTTAATCCCTGTTACAATGACTAACTTTACTTCTAACGTAACAGTAAGCGTAACAATAGATGGAAGTAGTACTGCTGATGCAGGAGATTATACATTAAATACTTCATCTATTACTTTTATGAGTAATGGAACTCAAAACATTTCTTTAGACATTAATGATGATGCAGATTTTCTACCTGAAACAGTAGTTTTAAATATTGCAGTCACTTCTGGAACAGCTGATATTGTTACTTCACAACATACTGTAACAATAAATGATGATGATTTACCTATTGTTATAAATGAAATTCATGCCGATCCGGATGCTACTAATGGAGATGCGAATGGAGATGGTACCGTAAGTACATCTCAAGATGAATTTGTTGAAATATATAATGTTTCAGGGGCTAGCTTAGATATTTCTGGATGGGTTATTGCTGACGCCGCTGGTGATAGACATGTATTCCCTAATAATACTGTAATTCCTGCTGATGAAGCTATTGTTGTTTTTGGAGGAGGAACACCAGTTACTGTTCCTGGTTTAGTTCAAACAGCTTCTGTTGGTTTTTTAGGTTTAACTAATGGTGGGGATTCTGTTATTATTAAAAATGATTCTGGTGTTACCATAGTTAACGAAACTTATGGAAGTGAAGGAGGAGATAATCAATCACTTGCTCGAAGTGATGACTTCACTGGTTCTTTTGTAAAGCATTCTACAATAGCTACAAATCCTGTATTATTTTCTCCAGGTAGGCATAATACAGATAATACTTCATTTGCCTCGACAGTCAAATGGACAGGAGCTACAAACAATGATTGGGCTACAACAACTAACTGGTTAACTGGGGCTGTTCCTGGAACTATGGATGATGTTGTCATCCCTTCTGGGTTAACAAATTACCCAACAATATCTTCTGCTATTACTATAAACTCTATAAATATTGACTCTGAAGCTTCATTAATTGCAAACGCTAGTGTTACTGGTACTGTTTCTTACACTAGAAATTTACCAACAACAAACTGGTATTTAGTTTCAATGCCTATTGCTGGTGAAACTTATGACAATTTAATTGCTAACCATACTTTTGCAACAGGTACTGGAAGTAACATAGGAATTGGTGTTTTTGACAATCTAACTGGACCAGCTTGGAATTACTCTACTGCCGCTTCTTCTGGAGCAATGCCTAATCAAGGATATTCTATGAAATTTGCTGCTGCAGGAGATTTAACAATGACAGGTACTATAAACTCTTCTAACGTAAACAATAGTATTACTCCTGGTACAAGAAACAACTTCAACTTAGTAGGAAATCCATTTACTTCTTATGTTAACTCTGCTACTTTTACTACTGCAAATACAGCATTATTAACAGAAGAAACTTTATGGTTATGGGATGGTAGTCAATATGTAACATATAATGCCGCAACACCTATTGAAATAGCTCCTGCACAAGGATTCTTTATTGAAGCTGGTTCTGCTGGTAATGTAACTTTTGCTACATCTAATCAGAGTCATCAAGGAACTGATACTTTTATGAGACAAACTCCTAAACCTTCTTTTGAATTATTTGTGGAAAGCGGTACTGATAAAAAAGGAACTAAAGTGTTTTATGTAGAAGGAAAAACTAAAGGTTTTGATAACGGTTACGATTCTAAAATGTTTAATGGAGTTTCTCAAGAATTTGCCGTATTCACGCAATTATTAAGTGATAATGATGGTAGAAATTTAGCAATTCAAACACTACCAAATACAGATCATGAAACTATGGTTATTCCAGTTGGTTTAATTACTGAAACTGGTAAAGAAATCACCTTCTCTATTACCGAAACAAATTTACCTAATGGTATTGAAGTATATTTAGAAGATAGAACGAACAATACATTTGTAAATCTTTCTGAAGGGAATCATACAATTACTACTAAATCAGCTGTAAACGGAATTGGACAATATTACATCCATACTACTTCTGCACGATTAAGTACTAATGATCTTACTCAAGATATAGCTAACGTTAGTATTTACAAATCTGCTAAAAATGAAATTACGGTAGCAGGTTTACAAGCGAAAGCTAATGTAAAAGTATTCTCTCTTTTAGGTGAAGAATTAGTTAATACTAATATTAACTCTAACGGATTAAGCAAGGTTGCTTTGCCAAACCTAGCTACCGGTGTATATGTTGTAAAACTAAACTCTGTTTTAGGAAACATTACTAAGAAAATTATTTTAGAATAAACTAATTAATTCCCTACTACAAATGAAAAATAATAAAATAAACAAAGAAGAGATAACTAGAAAGGAAGCTCTTAAGAGAATAGGAAACTATGGTAAGTATACTGCTTTAACAGCATTAGGTACCTACTTAATTTTAAATCCAAAGAAAGCACAAGCTGCTTCTCCTGAAGCTCCAGGAGATGGATTTTAAATAGAAATAAATACTAATACAAAAGCCTCAAGAAATTCTTGAGGCTTTTTTTTATTATAAAACTTCAAAGAAAAAAGGTTTGTAAAATCCATAAAAAAAAACTATATTAGATGAGTAAAAGCTTAGATAATTAAAAGAAAAAGAAGTTATTAACCACAATAATCTTCTTTATAAAATGGCTCCCAATACAGTTTTTGTATTTATTTAATAGAAGTTTAATTAAAACCCCCATATTATGAATAAGAAATACTCTTAATTGTTTAGTTGAATACCTCTCACACTTCGAATTACAACACATTTCAATCCTCTAAATTATATACTTAAATTATTTAATTACTTATCCCCTAAGTTTCGAAATAATTGAGGTTCGTCGTATTTAGAACTCTAAAATTTACATTGTAGTTAATTACTTATACTCCTACTTCTAAAGTATTTTCTATATGCTAGATGTGTATTCTGTATTGTATAATTTACAATAAGTGCTTATAAAAAACAGACAACCCCGCAATTGTATGACTTTGGCGAGTGAACAAAAGCAGGGTCTGGAATAGTCAATTTAAAAACTGACCATCATGATTAAAGATTTTATCTCTTTAAACATAACTTCTATGTTTAAAGAAATTTATAAATACATTTTAAATCACGTATTTACAAATAGATTTATAAGTAAAAGTAAAGAAAAAAGTATAAAGAGCTGGTTTTCTGGTTTAATTTTAATATTTGAGTCCTTTTTAAAGAATGCTCTTAAATTAAATTTAATAATTTCTTTATTGTTTCCAATGATTAGTATTTCACAAACTGAATTTCATAACAATACTAATTGCAATCAAGAACAGCATATAAAAGAGTTCAATTATGATTTATACAAACTGTTTATAAAAAACAAACAACAAGTAAAAAAAGTAACAATTGAATTACCAGTTGTTCTTCATATAATTAGGAAAACTAACGGAAAAACAAACTATAATTTATCACAATTATTATCTAAAATTCCACATGGTTTTGCAACTATAAATCAATATTTGACCCCTTTAAACACACGCTTATACCTAGCTAAAATAAACTATATTGATTCAGATTACCTATACAATAAAAAAGCGCAAAGAATAGATTATGTATCTTTTTTAAATCCTAATAGCACTAATTTTTTCATTACAAATGAGGGAGGAAATTTTTCATCTTTTCCAAATTCATCAACTACTCCTAATGCTATTTTCTTTTCAAGAAACATATTTGGTTCTTCTTCCAAAATTATCAACTCAACACTACCCCATGAAATTGGGCACTATCTAGGTTTAATGCATACACATACTAATACAGAATATGGAAATAATTTCCCTTTGGCAGAAAATGTTGCTCGTGTAGGCAGTCAATCCAATTGCAAGAATTCAGGAGATTACTTGTGTAGTACTGCGGCAGATTCATATAATAGTAATGACACAAAAGACAAATACGGAATACCCTATAATCCTGACATAAAAAATGTTATGTCATACTACAGAAATAGTAGAGAAAGCTTTACCAATGAACAATTAACCATTATGGAAAGCGCTATATCTTTTCGCTTAAATGATAACCGATACGATATTGATGGATATATTCAACAACAAGAACTTGAAGCACCAAAAATTATCTCTTTAGAAAATTCAAGCTTATACAACACTCTAAGATGGACTAATATTGAAAATAATTTAGGCTATATTGTTGAAAGATCGAACAATTCTACAAATTCAATTTTTACTCCTATTATAGGATTATCCAAAAACACAAATAGCTTTATTGATGAAAACATAGAAAAAAACACTAGGTATTCATATAGAGTTATTCCTGTTAATTCTCCTAAAAACTATAGTGATGTTAGGAACATCCGCACAGAAAATGTTTATTGTAACGTAAATAATACTTGTGATGGATTTGGGTTTGTACCTGAAAGAATAGTTCTAAAAAGTAAAAATAAAAAATTAATAAATTCAACAAATATTAATTGCAACAATAAAGCTTCAGTTATTGATTATAGCAATTCTATTCTAGAATCTAGTTCCGATATAGAACTCAAAATAGACCAATCTCGAAAACAGGATTTCTTATATAATGTTTTTATAGATTTAAATGGAGATGGAGAGTTTAACACTAATGATGAATGGATTATTAAAAATGATATCAGTACAGATAAATACTCTTATTCATCAATTTTCAACTTAAACTCAAGACCTTTAAAACAAGGAAAAACATCTATGAGAATTATCAGTAGTTTTTATAAAAACACAAATGAAACCCACCCTATTGAAGATCCATGTAATGTAAACCTTGGATTTACTCAAGACTTTATAATTACTCTTCAAGATCAACGTAAAGAAGTATTTTGGATAGGAAACACCAGCAATGATTGGTTTACTACAACTAACTGGTCTAATAATTTAATTCCTGATAAGAATACTAATGTGACCATTACTGAAAAATCAAAAAACTATCCAATAATAAATGACAAAATAGAATTTAACTCATTAAAAATAGAAAATGGCGGAGTATTAATTTCTAAGGTTGCTATAGATGGTGCTGTATTTTATGAAAAAAAACTTTCAAATAATAGCTGGAATATTTTTTCTTCACCTGTTATAAATCAAGCAATACAAAAATTGATAAATGATAATGACTTAATTATTAACAACGAAGAAGAATTAAGTTTATCGTATTTTAATACTACAGAGAATTCATGGAATTGTTTTTCTAATAGCACTGTCGATGATCTGCAAATAGGCAGAGGATATTCAATAAAATTAAACGAAAGTAAAACAGTTACTTTTAATGGAGAAGTTGCAATTAAAGACATTTCTATTCCAATTACTAAAGCCCGTTATACTAACATGAATTTAATTGGTAATCCGTTCCTTGCCTACATCAATTCATTAAAATTTATTTCAATAAATACTAAATATTTAAGTGAAGAAACTATTTGGATTTGGAATGGAAAATATTATGAAGCTCACAACAACATGAATCCTATTGAGTTAGCTCCTACAGACGGTTTTTTTATCGATATAAAAAAAGAAGGAAACGCACTCTTTAAAGCTTCTGATTTGCATCAAAATAAGAAGAATCAAACCAAAAAAAGTAATGTTTTCCAGGTTGAGTTAATCATGAAAAATTCAAATCGACAACATTCTACAAAAATATTTTACTCCGAAAGTAAAACTACCGGTTTTGATAATGGGTTCGATTCAAAAATTTTTAGTGAGGAAACAGATTTTTTAATTTTTTCAGAATTAGTATCAAAAAAAGAAAATCAAAAACTAGCTATACAAACTTTACCAGATACAAATTTAAACAACATTATAATTCCTATAGGTTTTAAAACGCAAACTAAAGAAGAATTAAATATTTCAGCTAAACTATTAAATATACCTGATAATTATGAAGTATTTCTAGAAGATAGAGAGTATAATAAATTCATAAATTTAAATGGAAACTCACATAGCTTCTCTCCCAAAAAAAACACAATTGAATTAGGTAGATTTTATATACACACTATAGAAAAAGAAATTATAGAAGCTGATAACACAATTAAAAAAACTCATATATATAAATCTAACACAAATGAAATAACCATAAAAAACCTAGAATTTAATGGTTTATTAAAAATTTACTCGATGCAAGGTCAGGAATTATTGAGTACAACAATAAAACCTTTAGACACTAATAAAATTAAATTCGAAAATCGTTCTTCTAGTATATACCTAATTTCCTTAATTACTAAAAAAGGGAAAATTATAAAAAAGATAAAATTTTAATTATTTTTTAGAATAAGGCTGCTTACTTCTATTAGGTTTTATATTTTTAAATCCTGATGAATGATTTAGTAAAAAAGAATATTGAAGAGAAGTCTGTAGTTTGGTTTTCAGCTACCAATCAATATGTAGTTTTAGAAAACAAAACTTCAGATATTCTTTTTCAATTGAATAAAGGTGTCTCTTTTGATGAAATTAGTAAAGATTTAGAAAATGAATTTCAAATTCCTTTAGTAGATGCCCTAAGTTTTGTACAACAAATACATGATGACATCTATATTCCTAATTCTTCACAAAAAGAATTAGAAACAAAAGAAAACACTACCTATAACGCAACAAAATTTAGTATTACTAAATTCTATAAAATAGGTGATCAAGTATTTAAAGTTGATTTTCAATCTGAATTTGAAGAATATCTGGTTCACCCTAAATTCGCTCATCTTGAAATTGATACTTCAAAAGACATTCATCATACCTTTCAAGTTTTTACAGAGAATAATGTTACTTTTTTAGTAATAGATAAAAAGTTTATTGGATCTTGGCCTAGAAAAGATATTCATTATTTTCAAGGGAAGTTTTCTATGTATATTGTTCAATATATGCATGATAAACCTGAAGATGAATGGATGGGAATTTTTCATGCTTCTGGTTTAGGTAATACTAAAAAATCATTACTCCTTTTAGGTGATTCTGGGAATGGAAAAAGTACTTCACTAGCAATTTTACAAGCAAATGGACTAACTTGTTTGGCTGATGATTTCGTTCCAATAGATATTGAAAAAAGAAATGTATACACCTTCCCTTCAGCAATTTCAATCAAAAGAAATAGTTTAGAAACTCTTTTACCTTTATACCCAGAATTAGAAAACACAGCTGAATTCCATTTTAAAAGATTGAATAAAATTGTTCGCTTTTTACCTCCGAAAATAAATCAACCTAATTATAATTTACCTTGTAATGATTTGGTTTTTATTAAGTATGAAAAAAATAGTGGTATTAACTTTGAATCTATCTCTAAAATAGATGCTTTTCAACAATTAATTCCAGATTCTTGGATTTCTAACAAAAAAGAAAATGTTGAGGTTTTTCTAGATTGGTTTGCTAAAACTAATTGTTATAAACTCACCTATTCTGAAAATGACAAAATGGTTTCAACAATTAAAAAACTATTAAGTAATGACTTATAAAGAAACTTTATTTTTTGTTGGAAAATGTCTTACTATTAACCATGAAAACCATAATAAATTAATAGTTGAAAATTTATTAAAAGAAGAAAGCATTGATTGGGATAATGTTGTAAAACTAAGTACAAGTCATTATGTTTTTCCTGCATTATATTGTAATCTAAAACAGGCCGATTTTCTTCATTATCTACCTGAAGATTTGGTTGAATACATGAAACATATTACCGACTTGAATAGAGAGCGTAATGAACTAATAATTGAGCAAGCCAAAGAAATAAATGACTTATTATTAAAAAATAGTATTACTCCAATTTTTTTGAAAGGCACAGGAAATCTATTAGAAGGTTTATACAACGATATTGCCGAGAGAATGGTTGGCGATATTGATTTTTTGGTAGAATTGAAACATTTTAGGAAAGCAGTAGAAATATTAAAAAAAGATGGGTATTCTGAATATTACAAAGACATACCAGATACTACTTTGGTGAATAGACATTATCCAAAAATGATAAAAGATAATAGGATTTCATCCGTTGAAGTACACTATAAAATGGTTAGTGACAAAAGATTTAAAGAATTTAATTATCATTTTATAAAAAATAATATTAAACCCGAAAATAATTTTCACTTTTTATCAGATGAAGATAAAATTATAATGACTGCTATTAATAAACAATTTAATGACCATGGCTCCAAACTTAAAAACTTCAGCTTAAGAAACTCATATGACTTATTAGTTTTAAGTAAAAAAGCATCTCCTTTAAAAGCAATTAAGAAGATTAAGAACTACTTATTATTAAATCATTTTTTATTTAGCTCAAATAAAGTTTTAAATAATCCAAAAATAATTGAGTTTGAAAATAATTATTCATCAGAATCTTTTTACAAAAAACAAATTCAAGGCACAAATAAAAAAAAGCACATCAAAAAACGAAAACTAATAGCTAAAATCGAACATCGATTTAATTTACTTATAAAATGTTTTCATTCTAAAGAACATCGAATATATCTCTATGAACGAATCAAATCAATGCTTTAACCTCATCAAAATCCAATCCTCCATAGTTTCCTGAACTCATTAATAATAATGCGGAATTATTTAAATCTTCATTAAATAAAAACTTTTTGAAATCCTCTGGTTTTGTATATACAATTAAATCTTCACGCTGAAAAGCATCGAAAATCTGTTGCTCAGAAATTTCTTCTAATCTTTTAATTTGAACCGCATGAGGAGAATAAAACACAACAGCTTTATCAGCAGCTTCTAAAGCATTTTTGTACTCGGTTAAAAACTCTTTATTTAAACTACTATAGGTATGTAATTCTAAACAAGCAATCAAAGTTCTAGAATTAAACTGATTCTTTACAGCTTGCGTTGTTGCCCTAACTTTTGAAGGTGAATGTGCAAAATCCTTAAAAGCTACTGTTGAATTAGACTCAGCAATTTTCTCTAGTCGTTTACTTGCTCCATTAAAACTAGCAATAGCTTCATAAAAATCTTCTTCATCTATTCCCATGTGCTGGCAAATCCACTTTGCTCCTGCTATGTTCTGTAAATTGTGTTCACCAAAAACTTCTAATGGTAAATCTCCTTCGGATGTATTTAAATAAGTAACTCCATCTTCAATAAAATAATCAGGAGTAGTATAAGGATATTTTTTAATTGAATTCGTAGACTCTTCAACAACATTTTTTACTTCTAAATCTTCTTCATTATAAACCATAATTCCTCCATGCACCAAAGAATCCGTAAAAATTGAAAACTGTTCTACGTAATTCTTATAAGTTGGAAATACATTAATATGATCCCAAGCGATTCCACTTAACAGAGCAATATTTGGCTTATATAAATGAAACTTAGGTCTTCTATCAATAGGAGAACTTAAATACTCATCACCTTCTAAAACAATAAATTCATTCTCTTCTGTTAAATGAACCATTGTATCAAAACCTTCTAATTGAGCTCCAACCATATAATCTACTTCTCTATCATGATAATTTAACACATGTAAAATCATTGAGGTAATTGTAGTTTTTCCATGAGATCCACCAATAACAACCCTTGTTTTATGTTTTGATTGTTCGTATAAGAACTCTGGATACGAATATATAGTTAATCCTAACTCTTGTGCCTTTAATAGTTCAGGATTATCTTCCTTTGCATGCATTCCTAAAATAACCGCATCCAAATCACTAGTTATCTTTTCAGAAAACCATCCAAACTCTTCTGGTAACAAACCTTTAGCTGCTAATCTAGATTTTGAAGGATCGTGAATAGTATCATCGCTCCCTGTAATTTGGTATCCTTTTTGGTATAATGCTAGTGCTAAGTTGTGCATAGCGCTTCCGCCTATGGCAATAAAGTGTATTTTCATTATATATCGTAATCTAAATTCAAAAATACAAAACCCAAAAACAAAATATGTATCTTTAAAACGAAACTCATTAAAATGATGCTTTCACGAACTCAAATCAACTAAAAACTAGGTATTGTTTGTCTAAAAAAAGATTGAAACCGTACTTTACAATCTAAAATATAATTTGATCAAGATTTCTCTGTTATTAATACACAACCTTATGGGATCTATTTGATTAAACAACTTTTTTGTCATGAAAAAAAAATCGATTTTACTTACTATGCTAATCTTATTTTCTATAATTTCTCAAGCTCAAAACAAATATCCTGAACAATGGAAAAAAGTTTTAGAATTTGAAAAAGACGCGCTTCCAAAATCTGCTTTAAAAGTAGTGGATGAGATTTACACAAAAGCTTCTAGAGATAATAATTCACCTCAGCTTATTAAAAGTTTAGTGTATAAAAGCAAGTATTCTTTAAACCTAGAAGAAGATGCTCAATTGAATATTATCAATGAGTTTAAAGAGCATATAGAAAAAAGTAAGTTTCCAACTAAAAATGTTCTAGAAAATATGTTAGCCAATTTATATTGGCAGTATTTCAATGAAAACAGATGGCAATTTTACAATAGAACTAACACCGGTAAAAAGGTTGACGAAAATGATTTTAGAACTTGGGATTTAACTACACTGTTTAATGAAATTCATTCATACTATCAAAGTTCATTAAAAGACAAGACTCAATTACAAAATACTACCATTCGTAAGTTTCAAGATATTTTAGTTGTAGAGAAAAACTCAGAAATTTATCGTCCTTCACTGTTTGATTTATTAGCTCATAATGCTTTAGTTTTTTATAAAACCAATGAGACAAACATCACCAAACCTTCATATCAATTCAAATTAGATAATACCGATTTCATATGTGATGTAAACTTATTTGCAAAGCTTAAACTTGAAACTAAAGATTCATTATCATTACAATTCAACGCGTTAAAAATCTATCAAGAGCTAACACAATTTCATTTACAAAAAAACAATTTAGAAGCTTTAACAGATGTTGATTTACAACGTTTATCTTTTGTAAATGAGAACGCCACTTTTTTTGATAAAGAAAATGTTTATCTAGAAACTTTAAAATCTTCAGAAAGTACATATAAAAATAAAGAAGCTGGAGCTTTGTATTCTTTTGAAATAGCAAAAATTTACAACATTCAGACTCAAAAATATATTCAAAATAAAAACGAAAATTATCGTTTTAAGAACAAAGAAGCGCTACAAATTTGCGAAAAAATTCAAAAACGTTTCCCTAATAGTTTAGCTGCTAAAAAGGCAAAAGTTTTGATTTCTAAAATAAAACAAAAAAGTATTTCACTTCAGCAAGAAAGACATATTCCTATCAATAAATTTTCTCGAGTATTAGTTAATTACAATAACATGGAAAATTTATACATTTCAATTTATAAAATCTCTCATGACAAATATTACAAGATTGAAAGAATCTATGATTCTAAACAGAAAATAAAAAAAATTAATCAACTTCAAAAAGTAACTTCGTTTAGTTCTAAATTACCTAATGAATTTGATTACCTAGATCATTCTACTGAAGTTATATTACCTAAACTTCAACAGGGAAGTTATATAATTGTTGCTTCAGAAAAAGAAGAAATAAATAACAAAACTATTTTTGGAAATGCTTTAATTCAGGTAACTGATTTAACTTTTATTACCAAAAATGAACCTGGTAAAACTATTTATCAAGTACTAAATAGAAATACAGGAAACCCAGTTCCAAAAGCAACCGTAAGGTTACTCAGCAAAAAAGATAGGTATCAAAATCAAACTATCGATAAAACCTTTGTTACAGATAAAAATGGAGAATTCTCTTTTAGTCCGGATTCTTATTATAGCCGCGTAAAAGCAATCGTTACATTCAATAACGATGTAGCTACTTTTGGTGATTATTATTTGAGACAAAATCGAGTCTATAATAACAATCCAAGAGTTCAAACCAGAACTTTTTTATTCACAGATAGAAGTATTTACCGCCCTGGTCAAATAGTTCATTTCAAAGGTATTTCTTTAGAGAATTACAAGGAAAAGTCAACTATAATTACTGATAATTCTGTAGAAGTTGTTTTAAAAGATGTGAATTATCAAGAGATTGCCAAATTAAAATTAAGAACAAATGAATTTGGCTCATTTTCAGGAAAATTCACAATTCCTAATTCAGGTCTAACAGGGAATTTTACCATTGAAGCTGTTATCAACGGAAAAAGAGATTACCAATATATTTCAGTTGAAGAATACAAACGTCCAAAGTTTGAAACTAAATTCAAACCTGTAAAAGAAACCTATCAATTAAATAATGACATATCAATAACTGGGTTTGCTAAAGCGTATTCAGGAGCAAATATTACTGATGCAAAAGTAGTTTATCGTGTGCATCGAAAAGTTATTTATCCAAGATGGTGTTATTGGTATTATCCATATTTAAATTCTCAACCACAAGAAATTACTAATGGAGAAACTACAACCAATGATAAAGGAGAATTTACGATTCAATTTAAAGCCTTACCAGACGATAGTGTTTCTAAAGATAAACTTCCAGTATTCAATTATGAAGTAACTGCTGATGTTACAGATTTAAATGGAGAAACACGTTCATCTACAACTCTAGTAAAAGTTGGATATCATAGTTTGTTAGCTTCAATTAGTAGTGACAATGTTTTAGATAAAAACAAACAGAATCAATCCATTTCTATTACTACAAAAAACTTAAATAATGAAGCTGTAAATGCGAACGGAACAATTAGTATTTTTAAACTAGATGCTCCTAAAAATACGATTAGAAAACGTCCATGGAAAGCTCCTTTCTACCAAACAATTTCTAAAAAAGAATTTCATACTAAATTCCCTCATGATGCTTATGAAAATGAAGACAACTATGTCAACTGGAAAAAAGGAAATGAGGTGTTTTCAAAAACGTTTTCGACCAAAGATGGTTCAGAAGAAATTAAGTTATCTAATTTAAAAAGATGGAAATCTGGGAAATATATTATCGAATTAACATCAAATGACAAATTCAATCAAGTAGTAACAGATAAGAAATATATTACACTTTACAGTGACAAAGATAAATTACCAACCGATAATGAATTAGTTACAGTAAAAGTAAATAAAGATACTTATCAACCTGGAGAAACTGCATTAATTACTCTGTCTTCAAATTCAGATGATATTACTGTAATGCTAACTGTTGAGAAAAAACAAAAAGTTATTAGCTCTCATTATATTCATCTGGACAAAAACAGTAAAACGTTAAAAATTCCTGTAACCAAAGAAGATATTGGTGGTTTTGGAATTCGTTATCATTTTGTGAATTACAATGCTTTTAAAAGTAAATCACTACTAGTTAATGTACCTCATCCAAAAACCGATTTAGAAATAATTACTAAAACGTTTAGAGATAAACTACAACCAGGAGCAGATGAAACCTGGAGCTTTACTATTAAAGGAGCGCAAAAAGATAAAGTTTCTGCAGAATTACTAGCAAGTATGTATGATGCTTCTCTTGATCAATTTAAAGAGCATAATTGGGATTTTAATCCGATTATAAAACCAACATATAATTTAAGCTCATATGTAACTGGACAGCATAGTTTTGGCAATAATTATTTTAGAATACTTAACAACAGGCGAGATTATATTGATTATCCAACGTTACAATACGATCAATTAAACTGGTTTGGATTTTATTTTGGCAATCAATATCGTAAAGATTTTGGAGGTTTGGTTATGGAATCTGAAGCCTTAGAAGAAACCGTAATGATTAGAGGAAAAGCAGATGCTAAAAGTAGAAAATTAGCCAAGCCTCAAGCTAACGCTGTATCAAAAGAGCTTGCTGAAACTGAAAGTGATGATGATTTAGAAGGAATAGTAACTTCTGGTTATATGGAACCTAAAGAAGAAGAAAAAGATAATCAATCAGAGCAAGTTCAAATTCGTAAAAACCTGCAAGAAACTGCATTCTTCTATCCTCATTTATCAACAGATGAAAATGGAGACGTATCGTTTAACTTTACCATTCCAGAAGCATTAACAAAATGGAAATTGCAATTATTAGCTCATACTAAAAATTTACATTCTGCAACAAAAACTTTAGAAACCGTAACTCAAAAAGAGTTAATGGTTGTACCAAATGCACCACGTTTTTTAAGAGAAAAAGACGAAATTACATTCAGTGCTAAGATTAGTAATTTAACAGATAAAACATTATCTGGAGTTAGTCAATTATTACTTACCAATGCAATTACAGGAAAATCAATTGATTTAGAATTAAGCAACACAAATAGTCAGCAAAATTTCACGGTTGATGCAGAAGGAAATACTCAAGTATCTTGGAACTTAAAAATTCATGAATCAATTGAAGCTGTTCAATACCAAGTTATTGCTAAAGCAGGAAGTTTTTCTGATGGAGAACAAAATGTTTTACCTGTACTTTCTAATAGAATGTTAGTTACAGAAACGTTACCAATGTGGGTGCGCTCAAACCAAACCAAAACATTTACGTTAGACAAGTTAAAAAACAATACTTCTAGTTCTCTAAAACATCATAAATTAAGTTTAGAAGTTACCTCAAACCCTGTTTGGTATGCTGTACAAGCACTACCCTACTTAATGGAATATCCTTATGATTGTGCGGAACAAACTTTTGCGAGATATTACGCAAATTCTGTAGCTAGTTTTATTGCGAATTCTAATCCTAAAATTCAAGCTGTATTTAATCAATGGAAATCAAGTAAAGCCTTGTTGAGTAATTTAGAGAAAAACCAAGAGTTAAAATCTTTAATTATTCAAGAAACACCTTGGTTAAGAGATGCTCAATCTGAAAGTGAACAAAAGAAACGCATTGCTTTATTGTTTGATTTAAACACAATGAAGAATGAGCGACAAAAAGCGTTCAATAAGCTTCAAAATTTACAAATGGAGAATGGCGGATTCCCTTGGTTTAAAGGAAGTAGATATCCAAATGTGTATATCACTAATTATATAGCTTCAGGTTTTGGACATTTAGATAAGTTAGGCATTAATAAGTTCGACTCAAATACACGTCAAATGCTCTCGAAAGCAGTTCAATTTTTAGATGGAGAAATAGCGGAAAGATATGAGCGATTATTAAAACAGGCTAAACGTATACAACAAAAAGATGGTGATAAAGCGTATCCTTCGTTTTTAGAAAAGCAACACGTAGGTTATTTTGATATTCAATATTTATATATGCGCAGTTTCTATGACAACTTTCCTTTAAGTGGAACTACCAAAAAAGCTGTAGATTATTATCAAAATCAAGCAGCAAAATATTGGAAATCATTTAATTTATCTGGAAAAGGTTGGATTGCTCTAACTCAATTTAGAAGTGGAAATGAAACCGTTGCCAATAAAATTTTGAAATCTTTAAAAGAGAATAGTATTACTTCTGAGGAATTAGGAATGTACTGGAAAGAAAATGTAGCGGGTTGGTACTGGTATCAAGCTCCGATTGAAACACAAGCATTACTAATTGAAGCTTTTTCTGAAATTGAGAATGATACCAAAACAATTGATAATTTAAAAATATGGTTACTTAAGAATAAGCAAGTAAGTCGTTGGAAAACGACAAAAGCAACTTCAGAAGCTGTATATGCTTTATTATTACAAGGATCAAATTGGTTAAGTTCATCGGAATTAGTAACCATAAAAATGGATAATGAAGTAATAGATCCTACAAAATTGGAAAATTCTAAAATTGAAGCTGGAACAGGATATTTTAAAACCTCTTGGAATGGTTCTAAAATTACTTCTAACAAAGCATCAGTTACCTTAACTAAAAAGGATAAAGGAATAACTTGGGGTGGATTATACTGGCAATATTTTGAAGATTTAGATAAAATCACCTCTGCTAAAACTCCACTTCAATTGTCTAAACAATTATTTAAAAAGGTGAATTCTGATACCGGTAAAAAACTAATTGCGATTTCAGATACTGAATTGGAAGTTGGAGATTTAGTTACGGTTCGTATTGAATTGAAAGTAGATAGAGATATGGAATTCATTCATATGAAAGATATGCGTGCTTCTGCTTTTGAACCTGTTGATGTTTTATCACAATACAAATGGCAAGATGGTTTAGGGTATTATCAAAGTACTAAAGATGCCGCTACTAACTTTTTCTTTGATCGCGTTACAAAAGGTGTTTATGTTTTTGAATACGACGTACGTGTCAACAATAAAGGAAACTTTAGTAATGGAATTACAACAATTCAAAGTATGTATGCTCCTGAATTTAGCAGTCATTCAAAAGGTGTTAGGGTAAAAGTTAAATAATTGATTAAAAAAACATTTGTATACAGTAACATTTTACTTTATTAAGTGACGTATAAATAAGTTACATTTATAAAATCAAATAAATCAATTTATAAAATCTAAACATGAAAAGAATAATTTTAATCATTATTGCTATCATAGGGGTTAGTAGTAATGTAAAAGGTCAGGAAGATAAATATCTTTGGCTAGAAGAAGTGGACGGGAAAAAAGCTCTAGAATTTGTTAATGAACATAGTAAAAAAACAGAAGCTAAACTAACTGCTTCTCCCAATTACAAAGCTATATATGATAAATCTCTTGAAATCTATAACTCTACAGACCGTATACCTTACCCAAGTATGTATGGTGATTATGTTTATAATTTTTGGAGAGATAAAAATCACGTAAGAGGAATTTGGAGAAGAACTCAGAAATCAAAATATATAGAAGGTAATCCAGAATGGGAAACAGTTTTAGATATTGATGCCTTATGTAAAAAAGATGGTAAAAAATGGGTTTACAAAGGTGCTACAGGATTATACCCAAGCTATGATCGTTTCTTAATTCGTCTATCTAATGGTGGTGGAGATGCAGTAGTTACTAAAGAATTTGATGTAAATAAAAAAGAGTTTATAAAAAATGGTTTTTATATACCTGAATCTAAAGGAGGTTCTAGTTATGTAGATAAGAACACACTCTTAATTGCATCAAATTTTGGAGAAGGAACGATGACAACTTCAGGATACCCAAACCAAGTAAAATTATGGAAACGAGGAACTCCTTTAAAAAATGCAGAATTAATTCATGAAGGAGATGTTAAAGATGTTGGTTCTTTTGCTGGAGTTACTAGAGACGGTGATAAAAAATACATTTCAATATACAGAGCCAAAACATTCTATACACAAGAAATGAAGATTTGGCACAATGATAAATTTGTTACGCTTAATATTCCTGAAAATGCTTCAATGAGTGGAATTCTTAATAATCAAGCTATTCTAGATTTAAAATCTGATTGGACCATAGATGGTAAAACATACAAACAAGGAAGTATTATTAGTTTAAATTTTTCGGATTTACTCGAAGGAAAACATACTACTCGTTTAATTTATCAACCTAATGAATTATCAAGTGTTTCGGGAGTTTCTACAACTAAAAACACGTTACTTCTTAATGTTTTAAATGATGTAAATGGAGAATTATACATCTACAAATTCAATAATGGAAAATGGAATAAAGAAAAAGTTAATGCTCCAGAACACGGAAGACTTTCAGTATACTCAACAGATGAAACTAGTAATAGTTACTTCTTTAGTTTTGAAAACTTCTTAACACCAAGAACTGTTTATTATGCGAACGCAGAAAACAATACTTTCAAAGCTTTTAAATCACTTCCATCTTATTTCAATAGTGATAAATATGAAATCAAGCAATTTAAAGTAAAATCTAATGACGGAACAATGGTTCCTTATTTTGTAGTACATGCAAAAAACATAGTTTTTGACGGAAGTAATCCAACATTAATTTCAGCATACGGAGGATTTGAATCTTCTTCTTTACCGTTTTATTCTGCGAGCTATGGAGCTAATCTTTTAGAAAATGGTTTTGTATTTGTTTTAGCCAATATTCGAGGTGGTGGTGAATACGGACCAAAATGGCATCAAGCTGGATTAAAAGAAAAAAGACAAAATGTATATGATGATTTCCATTCAGTTGCCGAAGATTTAATTGCTAAAAAGATTACATCTCCTAAACACTTAGGAATTCGTGGAGGAAGTAATGGAGGATTATTAGTAGGTGTTGCCTTTACACAACGTCCAGATTTATATAATGCTGTGATTTGTGCAGTTCCTTTATTAGATATGAAACGTTATAATAAATTACTTGCTGGAGCAAGTTGGATGGGTGAATATGGAAATCCGGACAAACCAGAAGAATGGGCATTTATTAAAAAATATTCTCCTTATCATAATTTGAAACCTAATACTAAATATCCTGAAGTATTTTTCTATACCTCAACTCGTGACGATAGAGTTCATCCAGGACATGCTAGAAAAATGGCTGCTAAAATGAAAGATATGGGATATTCTTTTTACTATTATGAAAACACAGAGGGAGGACATGCAGGATCATCAACTAATGAACAAAGTGCAAAATCAACTGCAATGACTTTTTCTTATTTGATAATGAAATTAAAATAATTAAGATTCATTAATCTTAATTCTATAAAGCTCTATTTTAAATAATAGAGCTTTTTCTTTTAGTTTTTTATTTTGCTACATTTAAACTCTTCTATGAAACCCATTAAAGAAATAGCATTTAAAAGTAAAAAAACAAATCACGGTTATTTTGACCTTGTGAGTTTAGAAGATATTTTAAAACTTCAACCAAAAGATCACAATCAGTTCGAGCATCATAAAGTATCTTTTTATAGCATTGCTATTATAACTGAAGGAGAAGGAACACATAGTATAAATTATAAAGAATATCCTTATCAAAAAGGAACAGTATTTACGTTACGCAAAAACAATATTCACAAATTCTACAAGAGTAATGCTTCAGGAAAATTTCTTGTTTTTACCGAAGATTTTATAATTCAATATGCAGATAAATCAGAAACATTAAAGTTATTCCAGCTATTTAATGAAATGTTAGGCTCTCCAAAAATTCAATTAAACAACACCGATTTTAACGAAATTTATTTGATGCTCAATCAAATAAAAAAAGAATTTTCAAGCACAAAAGACAACTACTCTACTCCTATCATTAGAAGTTTATTACAAGTATTAGTATTAAAACTTTTTAGAATAAAATCAAAAGAAAATCGAAGTTTCGAAAACAAAAACTATTATTTAAAATTCATCAAACTTCAAGAATTCATTGAAAAAGAGTGTTTTGAAAGCAAAAAAGTTTCTTTCTATGCTAATAAAATGGGACTTACTTCTAAAACATTGAATAATATCACTCAAAGTATTATTGGAAAATCAGTAAAAGCATTCATAGATGAAATTGTTATTCTACAGATAAAACGCTTATTGATTAACTCTGAATTATCACTAACCGAAATTGCATATCAATCAGGTTTTGATTTACCCACAAACTTCTTTAAGTATTTTAGAAAAAAAACCGGTCAAACTCCAAAAGAATTTAAAGAAACACAAAAAAAATAAAGCTTCTTATTTTTACCCTAAAAAGCTTTTTTTTTACCTAAACATTTCTACCTCTCATTCTAACTTTGTAGTACTTAATTACAAATCAATTATATCATGAGAAAATTAGCTCTAATTTTTAGTTCAATATCAATATTGATATTGTTTACAGGGTGTAATGCACAAAAAACCAACTCTAAAAGCAACATGAAAAACAAAGAAGCCATTAAAGTCTTTTACAATAAGGCCTTAACTGTTAATTCAGAAACTCGACCTACTGTAGCATTAACCCCATATATGACAGAGGCTTACAAGTCTTCAAGTTCAGCAGGATCAAAAAATGCTAAAGAATTAATGGGGCAATTAGAGTTTTTTTGGAAACTTATACCTGATTTAAAATGGGAAATTCAACAAATTGTTAATGAAGGTGATGTGTATGTTGTTCGAAGTATTGCAACAGGTACTCCAAATGGTGATTTTATGGGTTTACCAACAGATGGTTCAAAATCGTTTAAAATTATGACTATGGACATGCACACCTTGGAAGATGGAAAATTTGTAAGCACAAATCATATTGAAGATTGGGCTACAGCCATGCAACAATTAAAACCTAAAAATTCTAGTAGCTCAGATGAAACAATGAAAATTGCTATGGATTTTATGGGAGCTATGGGTAAAGGTGATATGGATAAAATGGTAAGTTTAATGCATGACGATATGGTTTGGCATAATGAAGGTGACAAAAGCCTACCTTGGATTGGTCCTTGGAAGGGTAAAAAAGTGATTCTAGAAAAGTTTTTACCTTCATTTGGATCAAACTTTAAAACCATTAAATGGGAACCAAACGATGCTCTCTCTAAAGGAGATACTGCAGCATTTTTTGGAAACATGATTGGTGAATTAACCAAAACAGGAAAACAAACCAACAAATTCACATATGCATTACGTGTAAAAATAAAAGACGGAAAAGTAATTCTTTGGAATTGGTTTGAAGATAGCTATGTAGTTTCAAACGCATTCCATAATAAGTAAATATACTTTAAGTAGTATTGTTTATGTTAATGTAAGTTAATCTAAAAGCCGCTGTAAGTTCATTACAGCGGCTTTTTAATTTATTAACTTAAATTTTTCTTTTATAAAAAAACTTATTTCTAAGAAAAACTGTACATTTGCGCGATTTTTCGCATGAACCTATAGAGTTTAGATGAAAACTTTAAGCATTAGTAACACTTTTTATACAAGTAGAATCTAATTTTTAAATAAAGACATATATCAATTCATCAAAGAAAACCGGGAGAATTTTTTTTGATATTTTTAGCCGCCTATTCTTTATGAGTAGGCGGTTTTTATTTCTGATTGTTTTATACGTTTTGGCTTTTTGAATTAAAAGTGTAATTTTATCAACGCTATGAAAACAATCACTTTATCTTCAAAAAAACATAAAGGTGTAGTATGTATACTAATCTCCTTTTCCTACGATTCAGAAATAATTAAAACGTTAAAAAAGAGTACTTCTGCGCTATGGAGCAACTCAAATAAAGCTTGGTACTTACCTTTCACATCAGAAAACAAAGCAAGGTTACTTAAAGTTTTAAACCGTTTCAAAATCATTAATAACATCAAAGAAACTCTCCTCGATTTAAATGTTGAACAAAAGAAATTATTAAACGGTTATTATCTTTTCTTAAAAGGAAAACGATACAGCAAGAATACTATTAAAACATACACTTATTTTATTACTCAGTTTGTGATTTTTTATACAGATGTAGATTTAAAGCAACTAAACAACATTCATGTTCGAAAATTTATTGAAACCGTTTTTTTAAAAAGAAACTATTCGATAAGTACACAACGTCAGTTTATTAGTGCTGTAAAACTTTTCACTCAATATTACCCTGAAACGTGTATTCAAAACTTAGAATTAACTCGGCCAAAAAAATCAAAAAAACTTCCTATTGTCCTTTCCAAAAAAGAAGTTATTTCTATAATACGAGTAACAAAAAATCTTAAGCATAGAGCTATTATTACATTGTTATATGCTGCTGGATTAAGAATTAGCGAAATACTAGAATTAAAGCTATCTGACATAAATATTGAAAGAAGACAAATACGAATAGTTAATGGAAAAGGACGTAGAGATAGATATGTAATTTTAGCAGAAAGTTTTATTCCATTACTATTAAACTACTACAATACATACAGACCAAAACATTTTTTTGTTGAAAATTTAAAAGGAACGAAATACTCAGCTAGTAGTGTAAGAAAATTTATTCTACGCTCATGTAAAGCTGCAAAAATTAACAAGCCTGTTACACCACATACATTTAGACATAGTTTTGCCACCCATTTATTAGAAAACGGAGTTAATTTGAGACATATTCAAGAACTTTTAGGTCATAGTAGACCAGAAACAACAATGATTTACACACACGTTAGCCAAAAAAGTTTATTAAACATTACAAGTCCATTAGACCAACTTATAAACAACGAATTAAAAAGTGATGTTTTGGAACAAAAGTTCCTGTTATCCCGGAAATTAATCTGATAAACAGGTATATTTGTAAACATATAACTAGTTAACTAACATTGTCGAAAATGATGTGAAGCTTTCTTTTTGATAAATCAAAGTCAGTTTCAAAATTTTTGTTTTTA
>CANLMR010000012.1 GCA_947492185.1 uncultured Tenacibaculum sp. | reverse complement strand
CAATTATCAATTATCAATTATCAATTATCAATTATCAATTATCAATTATCAATTATCAATTATCAATTATCAATTATTGGTTGTTGGAAAGTTTAAATTGTAAAAGTTTAGAACTTTTGAAAATTGAGGTGTTAAAAAATAATTTAATGATTATCCGTAATGTATAATAATTAACAAAAGTCAACCTGAACTTGTTTCAGGTTCTCATCATAAATCCTTGTTTATTAGTATTATGAGATTCCGAAATAAATTCGGAATGACGCCAAAATAACAATTATGATTTATAGTGGATATTAAAAATAATTTTAAACTTCTTTTTGAATTCAAATTCAAGGCGAATCTTTCTCACTTCTCATTTTTACCAGGAAGTATCAGCTATAATTTTCCACTCATCTTTAAATTTTTTCAAAATAATCATAAAAATCCCATCTGCATTTCCAACTTCTCTAGTTAAATGATATTCTCCCATTACATAGTAACTGTGATTTTCAATTTTATTGATGGCGTTAATTTTAAATTTTAAATTACCAGTATCTTCTTCGTAAGGATAGCTTTTTTTATATTTTTCTAATACTTGTTTCCATCCGTTGGTAATACCTTTTTTTCCATAAAACTTTAGAGAGTCAGATTTCCAATATCCTAACATAAAACAATCTAAATCATGTCGAGACCAATCTGAAGCTTGGTGTTTTAGAAGAGCCATAATTTCTTTTTTATCCTGTTCTTCATTAGGTGTTGAACAAGAACAAATAATTATAGCAAGGAGTAGGGTTAGTTTTTTCATTGGTAAAGGGTATTAGTTTTTGTTAATAGTAAATTTTGGCCTTTTTTCAGGGATTTTTTGGGATAAAAAATCAGGATCTAGTTATGAATAAATAATTCATTGGTCAGATAAGGTTCCAAAAATATATTCTGAATATCGCTAAAATATTATAAAATTCTAATTAATAGTGAATTATTGAATAATTTCTTGTTTTTAAAAATTGTATTATTGAGAAAAATAAGAGTATGATATTAGAAAGTGATCGATTAATTATTAGAGAAGCTATTGTAGAAGATGCTCCTTTTTATTTTAAAATGTTTAATGACCCAGATTGGATTACTTATATAAATGATAAAGGATTAAAGTCTGTAGAGGAGACGAAAGTGTACTTAGAAGATATATTACCTAAGAATGCTAAATTAAATGGGCTTGGTTTTTTTACAGTAATTTCAAAGGAAACTGAGGAAGCTATTGGTACTTCATCGGCTTTACAAAGAGATAGTTTAGATTTTATTGATGTAGGTTACGCTTTTTTGCCCAACGGAAGGGGGAAAGGTTTTGCTAGTGAAGCTACTCAATTAATGATAAATTATATTAAAGAAAAATTCAAACAAGAAAAAGTATATGCATTTACCATTCCTGAAAATAAAAGATCGAAGCGATTATTAGAAAAATTAGGTTTTAGTTATGTTGGTGAACAAAGTATTTTTGAAGGTGAAATAGACTGTGTTTATGAATATAAGTTTTAAGTAATGAAGATATCTTCAAATGCAATTTAGGGAGTATTGTAGCCATTGTTTTATTATTTATGATTTTATGGATGGTGAAAATTCAAACGAAGTATGAATATCCGGATGTTGCTGATAAAGTTGTTGAAGCTAGAAATATCAAACAGTCAGTAAAAAGAGGAAGGACTATATTTCAGAAAGAAGGTTGTTATCGTTGCCATAAGCCAGATAAAAGAGATGGATTTATTCGTGGAGTGACTAATAGAGTTTCAAGAGAATGGTTGTTTCAATTTATCAGAGATGAAGCATCGCTAATTAAAAATAATGATTCAATAGTGTTAGCGTTAAAAGAAATATATAATTGGGCTAACGGGAAACATGATAAGAAACACTTGACAGATCAAGATTTAACCGATATAGTAAACTATTTGGATAGTTTTTAATTGATATACAAATCAATTAATCCTTCAGGAGTTTCCACTTCGATAGTTTTATTTTCTCTATCTACCTTTTTAATGAAATCATCAATCATTGGAATAAATAACTCAATTCCATCTCTATCAATTTCAAATAAAGGTTGAGCGGCAGAATCGTTTATATTTATGATTGTTCCTACAGTACCAAAGTTTAGATCTTTTACAGTAAATCCAATTACCTCATGATAATAGAATTTATCTCCTGTAAGTTTAGGAAGTTGAGTAAGAGGTAAGTATATACCAGATCGTAAAATTGCTTCAGCATCAGATTCTGTGTCAACACCTTCAAATTTTACACGAAACATTGTGCTTTTACTTAAAGAAGACTTTTCAATAAAAAAAGGAACCAGATTATTGCCGAGTTCGACAAATACTGATTCCAAATTTTTGTACAGATGAGGCTCGTCAGTATCTAATTTGATAACTACTTCGCCTTTAAAACTGTGTTTTTTGACGATTTTGCCAAGATAAAAACAATCTTTAGTTTGCATTATCGTCTTGTTTTTTTACTCTTCGCTATCTCCACCTTCTTCAGTAGTAGCATCTTCGCTATCTACTACAGGAGCTTTTGCAGCAAGACGAGCATCGTTAACAGCTTTTTCAGCTTCTAAAGCTTTAGCTTTAGCTTCTTCTTGAGCTTTAGCTAAACCATCAACTTTACCAGCTACCTTACCAGCCTTTTCTTCTAACCAAGCATTAAACTTAGCTTCAGCTTGTTCTTGTGTTAAAGCACCTTTTCTAACACCTCCAGCTAAATGATGCTTTAATAAAGCACCTTTATAAGATAATAAAGCTCTTGCTGTGTCAGTAGGTTGAGCACCATTTTCTAACCACTTTACAGCAGAATCAACATTTAAATCAATAGTTGCAGGGTTAGTGTTAGGGTTGTACGTTCCAATTTTTTCTAAAAAACGACCGTCTCTTTTAGATCTAGAATCAGCAGCAACCACCCAATAAAATGGTTTTCCTTTTTTACCGTGTCTTTGTAAACGAATTTTTACAGGCATACTTGTTAAATTTTAAGGTACGCGACCTTGGTTATTAATCTATTAAATTTACTTACCGAACTAAGCTCGGATTTTGAGAGTGCAAATGTATTAAATCTTTTTAATATAAAAATGGTTTTGAAGGTTTATTTAAAAGGAAAAGCACCTGATATACAGATGCTTTTTTAAAAAATTAAATGTTGTGATATATTAAATTACTCTAACACTAACAGCGTTTAATCCTTTTCTACCTTCTTTTAGTTCAAATTCTACAGTATCTCCTTGTTTAATTTCATCAATTATACCTGAGATGTGTACAAAATATTCTGTTCCTGAACCTGTTTCTGTTATGAATCCAAAACCTTTAGATTCATTGAAGAACTTTACCGTTCCTTCTTTCATTATGTATTGTATTAAATATTAAAATTACAATTTAAGGCATATTTTTTTGTAAAACCTAGCTTTTTTTAATTTTATTTACAAATCATAATATTTTTTTCTGATTTTGAAAAAAAGTGTCAGCTTGAAGCTTCATTAAGTCGGTTGCAATTTTATGTTTGTAGTTATATAAGTCTTCTTCAGATTTCAAATCATCATATATTTTTGTGTTAATATCTATGTCAGTATCAGCTATTTTCTCTCGTTGATCGACCTGTTGTTGAATCCAAGATTTTACTTGAGATTCTTGATTTTCAAGTTTGTAATCATATTCTCCTTTATGACTAATGAGTTTTGTAAATATAGGTGCAGTTTCTATAGCTAAAAACAATAAGAAAATAAAAAAAGAGGGTAACCATGGTAATGTGTTTAAAGCATTTATTCTTGCCATTAATCCGTCAAAATTAGAAATAATAGGTTGTGTGTTGGTTTCTGACTCCTTCTGTTGTTTAATTAAACTAGCAATTTCAGCTTCTTTTGTTGAAATTTTTTCTGAATTCAATTGTTTTAATTCTGCAAGTTCTTTTAGAGCAGCATCATGTTTTTGTCTTTTTTCTTTGTACACAGGACCTTTACCAATAATCTTTGTTCCTTTTCTTCCTTCAGCTTCGGCAATATAGGTTTCGTATAAGCTGTTTGTTTCGGTTTCTTTTTGAGTTATTTCTTCTTTTAATCCTGTTATCTCTGATTGTAACTTGTTTATTTCTGGAGAGTATTGTTGTGCTATTTGATTTTTATTATCAAGTGTCATTTGATTTTTCTTGGTAAGCAAAACTTGATTGATTTCTTTTTCGAAAATTTTTAATTCTAAAGGTTTAGAAATTACAACCGCAATAATCATTGCAAGAAATAAACGAGGAAGCACTTGAATAAGTTCTTGACTCTTTTTTTCTCTTTTTTTAATTGTAGAAACAATAAATCTATCAAGATTAAAAATTAACAATCCCCATACAAAACCAAAAAACACAGCTGTATAAACGTTGTCAAATACCGTATAAAGGGCATAGCTAGCGGCAATAGTAGCCATAATTGCTGTAAAAAATACAGTGGCACCAATGCCAGCGTATTTATTTTGCTCGCCGTTGGAACAATCTTTAATTAAATTTTGATCAACGCCTGAGCAAAGGAGGAAAAACTGTTTGATCATAGTTATAAGCTTATAGTATAAGAACGATAGAAGAAAAATAATGTTACAAAAAAAGCCTCTTTTATGAGGCTTTTAACATATTTTAAATGAGGTTATTATTTTGTAGTAATATATACTGCTCCATTTTTACCTTCATCTTTATTTACATGAACTTTTTCAATTGTTTGTTTATCGATTTTCAAATATTGTTCTTTATTAATTGCCTTTCCATTTAAGTATAAATGAGGCTCATTTATATCTTCACTTCTAGGTAATGCTAGTATTTCCTTGTTAGATAGATTGTTAATTTTATCAATTGAAACTTGTTTTTTGTTTTCTTGTTTCACGGTAAACCTGATTATTTTTTTACCATTTATTTTTTTTGTAGAAACTTTCAAGTCTTTCTTGTCTCTAATTAAAGTTTTGATTTCTTTATAACTCACTTTCTTATCATTGTAATAGAAATCTGCATCTTTGTTTTTATCACTAAATAAAATTGGATTTATAGGTGGGGGCGGTGGTGGTGGAATATTTGTAGAATCTCCTTTTCTAATAACTGGGAATTTCTTTTCTGGATTTATAATTTTTCCAGTTTTATCTACTTCTTGTCCCCAACGGTTATAATATGTTGTTCCTTTTTTATTAATAACATAATATAAAGTTTGATTGTTTACTACAACATAACCTTTTTTTTGTTTTTCCTGTACTTCAATTTTTATAGGATATGGTTTTTTACTTGAGGAGTTATTTCTTGTTCTTTTCTTCCATTCTTTATAAGCTTTTTCTGCTCTTTTTATTTGTTCTTTTGAAGCATTGGGAGGTGGGGGTGGAGGAGGAATTAATAATTTATCTTCCTCTGTTAGCTCACTTCTCAATTTATAAAAAACATTGTTGTTCTTTTTAAGTTTTAAATATGGATTAAAAGGGTGGATTGGACGTTTCGCTTTCTTTTTGTTTTCTTTTGAAAGACGGAAATACATACTACCTAATTTAGAAAACAAATCGTCTAATTTTTTTTGCCTTTTAATATTACTTTTTACATAATGTGGTTTTACATTTCTCAATGATTCGTAAGTTGAGTTTAACTTTTGATAGTTAGTTAAATCACTTACATTTTTAAGTCCTTCTTCATTTTTTTTATTTGAGTTTTCTTCATGTGCAATCATCCCATTTTGATTGATGTACTGTTTCTTGTTGTTTAACAAAGTGAAACCTAATGTTTTCCATGCAGTGTTTTTAATTCCTTTAAAGAAAACGTCTTTATCAGTTACCTTGATAGTAAATGCATATTTTCCTCTAGAAATATTGTTGCTATTAGTAAATCCCCAATCGGTTATTGTGAATTCTTTATTTAAAGGAATTTTTAGTTTTGCCCAACGTTTACAGTTATAGCATTTTAATTTAACTTCATTTCCATCCCTTTCAATTGAAGCTAAGAATTCGGATTTAGTTTTGTTATTTTCAATGCTAGATTTTAACGCATTTTCATTTTTTAAATGTTTTTTTATTTCCTTTAGATTTACTGGAGTAATTTTTTCTTTCTTAGGAAAATCGGTTTTGGTAATTTCCGAATCTAATAGGTTTTTACTTTCTGTTTCAATTGTTTCTACTCGTTCGGCAAAAACATAAATACTTCCCATTAATAGTGGAATGACTGCAATTTTTCTCAGCCAACCATTTACTTTTGATGTTTTTGTGCTCATCATAACTAATCGTTTTTTTGTTAATGAATAATTCAAATTACTGGCCAGGTAATAATCGTTGTTCCAAGCAGCTCTATTTAATAATAAGTGCTGATACTCGGAAATATTTTTATGAAGGTGAATCACCTTGTTATCTGCAATAAATTCGTGGTTGAGTTGAATGAATTTTTTTAGTACATAGAATAGAGGGTTGAACCAAAAAATTATTTTTAGGAGCTCTATAAATAGTACGTCTAATGTGTGTTTTTGAGTAACATGGGTTAGCTCATGAGTTAGTAATTCTTTTTCAATGTTTTGAGACTCATAATCTTGTTTATTAATGAAAATATAGTTCCAAAATGTATGTGGACTAATTTCATCATTTACTAAAACTAAAACAGCTTTTTCAATTTTAATTTTAGTATTATTTCTGATTTTAGAAAATATTTTAAAAAGATTTACTCCAAATCGTATAAAGAACAAAACTGATACACATATTGAAATTAATATAATGATATTCCAATAGTTGGTTGTATTATTTTGAATTGCATTAGTTGTATCTATAAGCGTTTCATTAAGTGTAACAGGGGTTAAAGTTGTTTCTACTGGCATTATAATATTAATGCTGTATAATGGTGCTAGAAAAGAAAACAAAACACTACCTAACAGATAAAACCTATTAAATTGATGCATTTTTTCTCTTTCCAATACAAATAGATAAAATAGTAAAAGTAAGGTTAAGCAAATTGATGATTTTATTATATACGTAATCATTTTTTCTGCTCTTTAATTTGATTGTCTATAATCTTGCGTAGTTCTTCTAATTCTGTAACTGATAAGTCTGTTTCTTTGGTGAAGAAAGAAGCAAATTGACTTGCCGAATCATTAAAGAAGTTTTTAATTAAACCGTTTACATGTTTAGAGAAATAATCTGATTTTTTTACTAATGGATAATATTCTCTTGATTTACCGTACAAGTTATAGTCGATAAACCCTTTATCTCGCATTCTTTTTAAGAGTGTAGCAACAGTAGTTGTTGCGGGTTTTGGTTCTGGAAATTCAGATAGGATATCTTTCATAAATCCTTTCTTTAACTTCCATAATAATTGCATTAATTGTTCTTCGGTTTTGCTTAACTGCATTT
Organism: uncultured Tenacibaculum sp.; assembly: GCA_947492185.1. Taxonomy (GTDB): domain Bacteria; phylum Bacteroidota; class Bacteroidia; order Flavobacteriales; family Flavobacteriaceae; genus Polaribacter. Next base: position 54,285 of record CANLMR010000012.1, on the reverse strand, counting down.
CTACAAAATTAGAATTAACTCTACAAATGTAGAAATAAAAAAACAATTCTACAAATGTAGAGTTAAAAAAGTTTGAAGATACTATACTTTTTTAAGTTCTACATAGGTGTCCTGTAATTGTATGATATGCTTGAAATATTCTTTTAAATAGTGATATTCAATATTAGAGTAAATAGCCTTACTAAAATTAAATTTCATGAAAATAATTACATCTTCATCTGTTTTATTAACTCTAAAAAGTAGTTTTCCGCCTTTGTTTGGAAGCGACAATATTTTGTTTTCTGGTAATTTAGAAACTGAATAACCTTCTGGAATAGTAATTCTTATTGAATACGATTTTGACCATGTATAACCGAAATCAACAGGATAATTTCTTTCTTTTAACTTAAACGGGTTTTCATCACTTTTATCAATTATAAAAGGATTTAATCTAATTATATCGGTTTCAAGAGTAAATTCAGGAATAGAAATATTATAAGAAGTTTTAACAACATCTTCTGTATTCGAAATAACTTTAAACTCATCTACTTCAATCAATGGATTGTCAGTTTCGAATTCTTCTAAATACTCTTCCTCAGTTTTTACTTTTAAATCTCTTCTTTTTTGTAAAGCATAATATCCTTTATCAGTAGAAACTATATCACCAACCATTTCTTTGTTTTCATCAAATCTTAATGAGATATTGTTTCTGGTGTAAGATTTATATTTAGGTTTCAAAAGTTCCCAGTAACTCCCTTTTTTAAAATCAAAAACTCTTACTTCTCCATTTAAACACCTGTAAGGGACTTCACCAAATATTAAATTTTTATCAGTAGCGTCTAAGAAGTAAGTTTGTTGATCTGCTACTACTTTTACCATGATATAATTAAATTCGGAAACAGAAGGATGAAGTTTGGTTAATACTCCATTATTTCTTGTGGAAAGTGCTACAATATAACTTTCTATGTTTGCTGCTTGTAAAGAGTTGTATAAAACCAAATTAATCCCATCTACAGCTCCAGTATTTTGTTGGTAGACTTCTTTTACTCTAATTTTTTTTCGTGTCCAATATTTTTTGTTCCAAGAAATTTTATTTTGAATGTGTTGATATATTTCTCTAGCTCTTTCAGTTTCAGAATCGATGGTAAAGAGTTGGTTTGGTAAATTCTTTTTAAAATAACTTTTTTTAGAAGTTTGGGCATCTAAAAAGTTTTTTCTCAAGGTTTCATCAGCATCTTTCCATGTTTTGGTATATTTTTTTACTACTCCATTAGTATTGGTAAAAGAAATAGGTTCGAAAATAAGTTTCGATTTGAAGTTCTCTTCAGAAAGCATATAATCTTCTTTATTAAAAGCAGGAATATTATCCATGCCATATTCCATTATAGAACAATCAGCTTCTCCTAAACCACCAACTTGTAAACATCCTTTTTTAATGTATGATTTATTTCGATCTAATTTTTGAGCAGATCTGATCCTGATATTATATTTCCAATTCCCAGGGAAAGAAGATATAAAATCACTTTTAAGTTTTGGAATATCTGTTTGAAATTTCCAATCATCTATTTTATTATATGGAGAGAATAAACTGTATCTATATTCAATGACAGATCCTTCTTTAATATTTGGCATAGTAAAAGTGATTTGAGACCAATTTTCTGAGAGTCTCTTTTTAAATATTTGATTATCTAGTAAATAAATTTTAGTTTCTCTACCTTCCTCTAGATTATAAGTTACAGCCTTAATGTATTTTACTTTTTCTTCTCTGTATAAATTTATTCTAATTGTAGTTCTTTTAAACTCAGACTTATCAAAAATTTTAACTCTTCTGTATATGTCTCTTCTAAAATCATAGTTATTTTTATCATCAACATAGGAATATCCTTTTTCTTCTAATACCAGTGCTCCAGCAATAGAGTCCAGTTCATATGAAGTCATTGAGACTTCTTCTCTTGTAGCTTGTCCTAATTTAGGAGTTTTTCTGTTTTTTTGACTGTAAAGAGAAATACTACTTATAAATATAAGTAGTATTAAATATATTTTGTTCATGATTATTATCCTTTGATTAAGACAATTTGTTCTTTTTGTTTAGCAACAATTTTAGTGTAAAATTCTTTTAAACTACTGTAATATGATGGAGCTATAACTGGGGCGTTAATTTGGATAATAGAACTAACGTTAATTGTTTTTCCGTTGTTAGATACTTTGAATTTAAAGAACCCTAAATTGTCTGGTAACCCAATGGCAAATTGTTCAGGAATAGATTCCGCTTTGTAACCTTCAGGAATTTGTATTGAAACATTATTCGTTTCTTTCCATGCAGTTGCAAAATCTACAGGAAATGTTCTTTCTTCAGATTTGAATGGATTTGTTTTATAAGTTAAGAATAATAATGGATCAATTAGTAATTTACCATTGATACCTTCTACCAAATCATCTGAAGTAAATTTGATCATTTTATTATATGACTTGTATGGGTTTTCTTTATTGCTAGCTCTGAAGTTCTCAATTTCGATATTGTATTTTTCTTCAAGTTTTGAAATAACTTCATCATCGTTAAATTGATTGTATCTTATTCTTCCTAGCATAGCGTTTAGCATCTCTTCTTTAGTTCTTAATAAACCTTCAATTGAGCCTTCTTCATCTAATTTTACTTTTAAAGTGTTTGTTTCTGAAGAATGTTTTGGAGCGTTTAAATTAACCCAAGTAGAATACCCTTCTTTGGTAACTTTTCTTCCGTTCCAGTTTAAAGCTCTATAGGGTAATACATTCGCCATAGCATATTTTTCAGTAGCATCGAGTAACATTGTTTGTCCATCTGTAAATTCAACTAAACTTACGACATAATTAAATCCATCTAAAGTTGGAAAAAGCGGAATGTCATGATTACGTGTACTAACTAAGACAGGGTTAGCTCCAAGTCCTGCTTCTCTTAACATTGAAGTAAGAATTAGGTTGATTTCAGCAACATTTCCAGTTCCTTTTTTATAAGCTTCTTTGGTTCCATCATTAGTAAATTTACCATAACCAGAATTCCACTGAACTTTGCTTTTAACATGCTCAAAAATGGCTAATGTTTTTTGTACATCTCCTTTGATCTTAGTAAGGATCTTTTGTAAATCTTCTTTAAAGTAGCTAGTTCTTTCCAATTCTCCTCCAAAATTAGAGGATTTGTAAATTTGTTTACTAACGTTTTCCCACGTGTCAGTGAATGTTTTAATAGTAGAGTTCGGAATTTGAGTATAAGATAATTCATACTTTAACCCACCATAGTAATTGTTTATATTAGAAACATAAGGTTCGTTATCTCTTAAAGCGGGAATGTTTTCTGCGTCATAGACATCAATATTAAAATCAAGATCTCTTGTTTTTTTAGAACTCTTTGGTGGTATAGAATAAAAACCTTTACTAATTTTACTGAACACAAACCATTCAGGTGTTTCAATTTCAATGTGTAATTTTTTAATAGGGATGTTTGTTTGAAAAGATAAATCGTCCACAATATAAGTATAAGGAGAAGTCAATTTATATTTTAAATCAATAATAGATCCTTCTTTTACATTTGGCATAGAAACCTTTTTAACACTTCTGTATTCATTTTTCCTCTCTTTAAAAATGCTTTTATTCTCTAATTTATCTTTGGTAATTTCCCCATTTTCATTCAGATTAAAAGTATATCCCTTTACACTTGAAATTTTTTCAGTACTACCAGATTTGGTTGCATAGTAAATATTAAATGTTGCTCTATCCAAACCTTGTTTATTATAGACTTTTAAACGGTAATGAAAATAACTTACAATTCGAAACCCTGTGTTTCTATTGTATTCATAAAATGTTTTTCTTTCTTTAAATAAATAAGCTGCATTTGCAGTAGAGTCTAAAGGGTAAAACTTTTCCTCTAAGGCTTGTTTAGATACTTTCCCGAATTTAATTTCTTGTGATACAACAGAAATAGAAGCTAACAACGTTAGCATTAACATAATTTTTCTCATAGTTTTCAAGTTTGATTTTATAGTTTTTGTAGTGCAATTCTTAAGTTTTCTTGCTTAGCAATACGTTTTCTGAATTTTCGATATAATTTATAGTCTTCTTTAGGAAAGGTTCCTTCTTTGATTAGTAAAGTTTTATGATATGCAATGGTTTTATCATCTACTTTTTTTACTTCTACTGTATAACTTCCAAATTTATTAGTAATCTCATATTTTGGAGGAAGCATATTAATTTTATATCCATCTGGAATAGTAATAGTAAACTCATCAATATCTTTATAACCTCTGTTTATTTGTAAAGGATAATTTCGGGTTCTATAACGTTTAGGTACAAATGTATCTTTATTAAATACATTTACTCTTAATAATAATTCATTAGCTGTTATGCTAGCATAATCTGCAATAGTAACATTTACTTTTTCAGTAAAAACAACATTGTTTTTGTCGTTTACAAAAGATGTTGATTTGATCTCTAAATTATTATTATATGACCATCTATTCGATTTGTAATGTTTTTCTAAATCGTCTTTAGCATAACTTTCAATATGATATTTATTATCATACTGAACACCTTTAGAAATAGTTTCAATTTGCGCTTCTATATTTCCATTAGCATCTAGTTTGATATCTGCTTTACAAGTTTGAAGATTAGTTTCGTTTTTGTAAGAAGGAGTTCTTTTAATAATACCTCCTTCTGGAGTAATTACTAAAACATCTCTATCATCAGTAAAATCGCCTAAAAAACCAAAAGGCATTGTTTGACTTGTGCATTCTAGCCATACATCGTTACCATTGTTTGGTAAGTTTAAAATCATATGATTTCCTTGAATAGAAGAAAAATCTTTGTCAATATCTTTTCTATTTTTAGCATATACCAAAGTATGATAAGATTCTACTCCAACTACATCTAGTAAAGCTTTAGTATAATTAGTTAATCCTTTACAATCACCGTATCCCATTTTGTCTACTTCATTAGCATCAATAGGTTCCCAACCACCAATTCCTACTTGAACACTGATGTATCTGGTTTTGTTTTGAACAAATTCGTATATTTTTTTCGCTTTTTCAATGTCGTTATCTATACCAACAACTAAACTTTTCGCTTTTTCAATAGTAGCAGGTGTTAATTCGGTTCTACCTTGTATAAGTTTAGTATTCATCCATTTTCCAAACTCTTTCCAATCAGTTCCGCTACCAGAAACTCCTTTAAGAGTAAACTGATTTAACACTACAGATAAATTTGGTGAAATCTCGGAAAAATTGATACTGTTTCTTTCGTATTCAATAGCTGGCATATTTTCTGCTTGGTAGTGAATTGTGTCATCAGACATTTTTTTAATTGGGAAGCCTGCAAAATTTTGCTCTTTAATTCGAGCTTCTAAATTATTTGGATTGTTGATTTTATATTCGCTCTTTTGAATTGAAACATAGTATGAGTTTTGAGGATACCATTTTGGTATAAAACCCGTAGAAGAGGTTTTGTACTCACTTTCAAATACAATTGTGTATGGATATTCGGTTGGCGTGTACTCAATATACTTTACTCTAGAGTCAGAATACAAAGTCCCTCCATCAACTGCACTTACATCAGTAAATTTTCCTTTTGAGAATTTTTTGATTTCTTTTCCAAAAGAATTATAAACTTTTGCTGATAAACTAGTTATTTTGGTATCATTGTCGTAAGAAGCATAAGCCCCAACATGTTTGTTTCCTAGTTTGTTTAAAACAGTTGTAACTCTTCTTTCTTTTACAATCATTTCATCAATAGCTTCTATATTGATTTCGATGTAACTTTCTCTAACTACAGCATTTGCATCTTTGGTTAATTCAGCAGGAATACCTATAGCTACTAAAGTCAAGTCTTGAGCATAAGTAAAAAAAGAGCAAAATAATATTAGAGATAAACAAGCAATTTTATTTCTCATAGTCTTAATTTTTTAGGCAAATTTATAAAAAAAAATAAAATGTTGTTTCCTGATAATGAATAAAAAAGTTTCTATTAGTTTTGTGTGAACAACTGATTTCTAATGAATAATAAAAGTTTACTGACTCTGATTTTATTTTTGATATCCCAAATTGGATTCTGTCAATTTAAGTTTGAGAGAGAATATCGGGTTTCTTTGAAAGATGTTCCGAAACAAGCACGTGAGTTTATAAATAAAGCAAAATTCAAGAAAAAGGTTAAGTGGTTTGTTGAGGAAAGTCAAGAAGGAAAAACATATGAAGCAAAGGTTTATCGTAATCGAAGAAAATATAGTTTAGAGTTTAATGAAAAAGGGGAAGTTTTAGATATTGAAATTAAAATCAAGTTTTCAAGCTTGAAAAAGATAACTAGACAGCATATTAATTCTTATTTAAAGAATAGATTTAAAAAGTATAAAATCAAAAAAGTTCAACTTCAATATACAGGAACAGGTGAGGATCTCTTAAAATGTGTAAGAACTTCTTGTGGTTTAAAACCTAAGTTTGAAGTGATTGTAAAAGGAAAGAAAAAAAAGGGATATCAACGTTTTGAGTTTTTATTTGGGGAAGAGGGTGGAGAAGTAATTAGAGAACTTAAATTCCTGCCAGACAACTATGATAATTTAGAGTTTTAGGATGATGAAGAGGTTTTTATTAATAGTTTGCTTGTTCTTTGTAATTGAACTTGCTTCACAATCTAATTTAAACTTTGGTTGGTTGCCGAAAATAAATGTATCAAAAAAGCTTGATGATAACATAAAATGGGTGAATAGTATTGAAGCTAGAGAAGATGTTTACAAAGAATCTTTTCATTTTTCTCATAATTTAGTTGATGTTTCTACAATTCTATCCTACAGATCTGATATTAATGAGTCATTTAATTTTGGGTACATTATACGATTTAAAGAGGGAGAAACGATACATAGATTATTACAACATTATAATCTTATCCAAAATTTTGAAGAAATCAAATTGGCTCATCGTTTAGGATTGGAGCAGTTTTTTCAGTCTAATGTTGAAACTCAATTTAGATCTCGTTATAGAGCTATATTACAAAAAGCATTAAGTGGAGAAAAAGTAGATGTTAAAGAATGGTATTTGAAAGTTTCAAATGAGTATTTATACCAGTTTAATGAAAAAGATTTAGAAATTCGTTTATCTCCTTATTTAGGATATCAATTTAGCAAAAAAGACAAGATTGAGTTTGGATTAGACTATAGATTAGGTGGAGTGTTAGAAGCAGAGAAGAAGAATAACTTGTGGTTTCGAACAACGTGGTATATTTCTATATAAAAAGAAAGTAGTATACTAGGTATACTACTTTCGAATATTTTTTATTTGCTTAATTCAGCAAAATGTTTGTAAAAATAAGGGATGGTTTCAATTCCTTTTAAATAATTCCAAACACCGAAATGCTCGTTAGGAGAGTGAATTGCATCAGAGTTTAATCCGAATCCCATTAAAATGGTTTTACTTTTCAGTTCTTGTTCAAACAAAGCAACAATTGGAATACTTCCTCCGCTTCTTTGTGGAATAGGAGTTACACCAAAAGTTTCTTGATATGCTTTACTTGCAGCTTGATATCCAATACTGTTTATAGGAGTTACATAACCTTGTCCTCCATGATGTGGTGTTACTTTTACGTTTACTCCTTTAGGAGCAATGTTTTCGAAATGTGTTTTAAATAATTCGGTAATTTCTTCCCAATCTTGATTAGGAACTAAACGCATTGAAATTTTAGCATAAGCTTTAGAAGCGATTACTGTTTTTGCACCTTCTCCAATATATCCTCCCCAAATACCATTTACATCTAGTGTAGGTCTAATAGAATTTCTTTCATTTGTTGTGTAGTCTTTTTCTCCATAAACAGCATCAATATCTAATGCCTTTTTATACTCGTCTAAAGAAAACGGGGCTTTTGCCATTTCATCACGTTCTTCACGAGATAATTCTTCAACTTTATCGTAAAAACCAGGAATGGTAATATGATTGTTTTCGTCATGTAAAGAAGCAATCATTTTAGATAAAATATTAATTGGATTAGCTACTGCACCTCCATATAATCCTGAATGCAAATCTCTGTTAGGTCCAGTTACTTCTACTTCAACATAACTTAAGCCTCTTAGCCCAGTAGTAATAGACGGAATATCATTGGCTATCATTCCAGTGTCAGAAATTAAGATAACATCATTTGCTAATTTTTCTGTGTTTCTAGGAACAAACCAAGCCAAGCTCTCAGAACCAACTTCTTCTTCACCTTCAATCATAAACTTAACATTACATGGAAGGTTACCTTGAGACGTCATATATTCTAATGCTTTGACATGCATGTACATTTGACCTTTATCATCACAAGCCCCTCGAGCAAATATTGCTCCTTCGGGATGAATGTCAGTTTTTTTAATAACTGGATTAAAAGGGGGAGAATCCCATAAATCAATTGGATCAGCAGGTTGAACATCATAATGCCCGTAAACTAAAACAGTAGGAAGGTTTTTGTCAATTATTTTTTCACCATATACAATTGGGTAACCAGGTGTTTCACACAATTCAACATTATCACATCCTGCTTTTTTTAACGATTCCATAATTGCATCTGCAGTATTTAAAACATCTTGTGAATAAGCTGTATCTGCACTAACAGAAGGAATTTTTAATAAGTCAATAAGTTCTTCAATAAAACGGTTTTTATGAGTAGAAATATATTCTTGAATGGTTTGCATTATAAATATTTATTTAACGCTAAGTTAATTCATTTTTAAATAAATATAAATTCCGAATTTTAGTTAGTAAGAAAAAAACACTACAAATAGTATATTTAAGTTTGTGTTTTGAATACTTTATGTATATTTGCAGACCAATTTTTTATAACGCGGGTGTGGTGGAATTGGTAGACACGCTAGACTTAGGATCTAGTGCCGTGAGGCGTGGGGGTTCGACTCCCTTCACCCGTACTAAAAGACAAAACCGAGATTTATAAATTTCGGTTTTTTTGTTGGGTACAACATTTTTATTACCTATAATTCCCTATATGGACATGCTAAACTATCCCTACATGTAGAGGAATAAAGAATGTAAAACTGGAATTTATAAAATAATTTATCCTCCTTCACAATTTTTTTCTTTTCTAGAAAGAATGTAATCGTTTTTTAATATGAAAAAAACCAATAGGTTTTTTGCAAACACTTAAAAAAAGTTAATGATGAGATAAAATAAAAAGAAGAAATCAGAAAGTTTTTTTCGAAATGATACCTTAAAACCAAATGGTTGTTCAATGCGAACAATAAAAAGGTAAGGCTTTAATTCTGATAAATTATTAATAAGACTGGTTTTGTTTATTACTTCTAGATTTGTTCTCTATGTGTTTATTTATTTTTTCTTCTAATTGAGAACTAATTTCTACTAGGTAAATAATTTTAAATGATTTAACCTCTATAACACTAATGGTTTTTCCTTCAAAATTTTGAAACGAATAAATATCTTCATAACCATAACTGTCAGGGTATCTTTTTACTAGTAAATCTAAAATATCAGTTGATATTGTATTATATGTTATAATTACTTTTTCCATAATTTAAATCCAAGTTCATTTTAATTATATTTTTTTATAACATATTTTGAATTAAATACTCTTAATAGGGCTTTATAATTCAAATTAAAAGTTACTATATCTCCAATATTTAAGGTGCAATTATTACAATCTAAAACAAGATGATCACTGCTAGCCCCAATAATCACTACATTTTGTATTGGGAAAATTCCAGATACTAAAACATCTTGCTCTCCTATTGCAACTATAATTCTTTTTGTTGTTTTTTTTTTAGTTTCAAAATATACTTTTTTGTTATGTTTAGTTTTTGATTCTATTACTTCAGCTACCAATATAAAAGCATTCGTATAAAGGTCAGGTATTGAATTACCCATGATGGGCTCTATTCCTAAAAAAAAAGACTCTCCGATTCTTAAATTGTTAATTCTTCCTACATTTTTTGAGCATATAAACCAATGATAATTTGCAGAGTTTCCACCTGAAATAATAGGAAGACTAATATTAAATTTTCTTTCTAAATATAAAGCTATCAATGATAGTTCATTCATTTTTATAGCATTTGGGCTCTCTCCATTAAAGCAAGCTAAATTTGTTCCTATACCAATAAGGAATAAGCCTTTCAGTTTAATTACTTTATTAACAATTGCGTCAATCTCAAAAGGCATAATACCTTCCCTTAAGTCTCCCATTTCTATCATAAGGATTACTTTATGGATAACATTATTTTTTACTGCAACTTTTGATAGTTTTTTTAAAATTATAATTTCAGTATTTAAACTAATATCTACGTTTGTAATAACTTCATTGATTTCACTCCAAGCTGGTGATCTAAGAAGCATAAATTCTGCTTTTACACCATATTGTTTCATTCTTTTTATGTTTGCAATTCTTGAATCTGCTAATGTTTTAATCCCATTTTTAACCAAAACAGAAGCTAATACAGGATCTCCGCAAATAAGTTTTGTTACTCCTATAATTTTAATTCTTTTAGAACCATATAGCTTTTTTATGCTACGTACATTATGGGAGATTTTTTCTAAATCAATATCTATCCTAGGAAACTTCAAATTAATTCTTTTTCTTTTCTTAGCTTGGGAAACTTTTCAAATAACACTTTTTTTAACTTATCACACCCATATTTTAAAACATCTGTAGCAGGAATATCATATTCTAATTCATAATCTTTAATAGTTTTTTTTAGTTCAGCATTATTCATATATTCATGATTAATAGTAATAGCAATAACTTCTGAAGTAGAAAATATTTGTATCATTTCTATTTCTTTTTCTAATGATAGTATTGGTATATTAAGATAATCACTATATTTAATTCGATGAGGTGAATGCTGCAAAATAACTGCATCTGGCATAGCTCCTCTAATAATTGCTGCAGATGATGTAAAAGCAGGATGTCCTAAAGCTCCTTGCCCTTCAACAATAATTATATCTGGTTTCTCATTTTTATAAGCGTTTAAAATTGCATTTTCAACTTCTCCAGCTGCATAACCTGATGTTAAGACATCTACGGCTATTCCATATTTAGCACCTTGTAATAGTGCTGTTTGACCTGTAGCTATAAAGGCAGCTTTAATTCCAGTTTTTTTTAAGGCATCTACCAAAATTAAAGAGGTTGTGCGTTTTCCTACTGCACAATCTGTTCCTTGTACTAGAACTACAGGAGTTTTTATATCTCTAATTTTCCCAGTAAAATTATGAAGTTTCTTTAATTTAGGAGGTTTTCTTACATCTTGTATTGTAACCCCATATTTAATTGCAATATTAGTATATACTGGATTATCATTAAAATATTCTGGTAAGCCGTTAATTATATTCATTCCTCGTTTCATTGCTGAAAAAATCACCTCTCTTTGTTTTTTTTTCAAAAAAGGTGCAAGAGGTGCAATACCATAAATAAAGTAGTTAGGTATGTTATTTAAGTTTTCTAAAGCATGATCTATACTATTAAATATTGGAATCCCATTAATCTTTCCATCAAGATAGTCACCTGCATCTAAACCTTTTTTCGAACTATCTATAATTCCCACAATATTATATTTGTCTGATTTACGAACTAAACCATTAGCTGTTTTTCCATCTATATTACCAAACTCATTCTCACAATATACTAATGCTTCTAGTTTCATTTTTTTGTTTTTATATTTTTACTACTTCTTTATTGTATAATTTTAACTCTGTTTCAAAATAGACAACTTCTTTACCAGTTTCTACAACTATACAGTAGTAAATTTTCCTTGCAAATATTCTTACAATTAATTCTTCTAAAGGCTTAACCTTAGCACAAACAAAATTCCCTTTTTTAAATTGATTTTCCATATTTATATTTTTTATCTATCTTAAATTTTCGAGAAATTTAAAATAACTAGTAAACTTAAAGATATATAATAACCATACTTTACAAGTTACATATAACTATATAGTAGTTACATATATCACAGGTTTTCTAATTTATTTCTAATTTATTTCTTCTTTGTAACTACTTTTTTTAATCCTTTTTTTACTAAGATTTTACAACGTTCAGTTATCATATACTTTATATATAATATCATTAGTGAATCTTTAAATAAAAAATGAATCTGTTTTTTACTGTATATAGGTATAATTAGAAAACATTTAATATATAGTTACAGCAAGTGTTTTTTATAATCTTTCAGTTGTAATCGAATTGTATTGAGGTACTCTTCTAAACTGTTTGATTCAATCCCTTTATTATTAATCGAACTAAAGGAGGGTGTTTCATCTAAAAACTGATATAGTTCAGGGAATTTGTCTCTTATTTCCATCGTTATCACTAGAATCTCATCTGTCAATTCTTTTATTTCTTTTTGGTTAGTTGCCATTGTTTATAATCAGTATTTAATATACATATTACAACCTCTTTGTACTTGAATTTAAATCGTTATTTGTGGTTGCTGTAAGCTGTTTTTCTAGATTATAAGGATGTTTTGCTTTTTCTCAATGGAACAATACCTGCCATTTCACTTACTACATTTACTAGATCAGAATTATCTGGTACAATAATTTTAGAATTATTTTCTAATGCGGTTTCCATGGCTTCTAATTTCCTCAGTATTTGTGCATTTCCAATAAAGTATTTATCAGCTGCTTCGTTTACCAGTTTTATAGCTTCCGCTTCACCTTCAGCATGCAATATTTTCGCGCGTTTGTAGCCTTCTGCTTCTTTGATTTTGGCCCGTTTGATTCCATCGGCAACAGTTTCAGCTGCAGTGGCTGAATCAATGGCGGCAATTTTTTCGTTCTCCGCTTTTACTACCTTGTTCATGGTTTCTTGTACATCCGATGGAGGGTCAATTTGTTTTAATTCCGTGCGAATAATTTCAATTCCCCAGTCCTTCGTTTCTTTATGAAGTGTTTCATGGAGTTCCATATTAATTTTACCTCTTTCACTATTGGCAGACTTAAGGGTGAGCGTTCCAATAATATTTCTCAATGTGGTACGTGCAAGGTTCACAATCTGGTACTGATAGTTATTTACATCATAGATAGACCCCTTTACGCTATTCTCATCAGACTTTACTCTAAAGTAAACTTGGGCGTCTACACTGGCATTTAGGTTGTCGTTGGTGATGATTTCCTGAGGTTCAGCATCCACCATTTGTTCGGTAATATTCACAAGAAACAATCGATCTACCAACGGTATTATCCAGTGGAAACCAGGCTCAGCAAGTTTTCTGTATTTCCCAAGACGTTCTATAAGTCCCTTATGTGTGGGTCTTACTATTCTTATACCCGTTATTAGTATAATTGTAACAGGTATAATGGTATAGAGATAAATTAGATCCATGATTTGATGTATTAAGTTTATGAAAAATGGACAAGTTCTAAAATGAATTTGTCCATTAGAAGATTCGCACTAAAAACTATTGTTAAATTGCTTTGGGTTGACCTTTTTTGATGATATTAATTACTTCTTCACGTTTTTTATTCAGGCGAGTTTCTATTCTTTTGAGTAAATCATTTTCTTTACCTGTTTCAAATTTTAGGTCGGCATCGGTAAGTTGTAAAAATTTAGATTTTAGTACTTTTGACTGGGTTTCCCAGTTACCGATAATTTTGAAAGACTCTGTAGTCTTTTTGTTGGAATTTTCCATTTTTTCTTTGTTTGCATTGTGAATTTATTTTCACGACATTACAAAGATGAAAATACTATTAGTCTTCTTCATTACATTCTAGATAGAATAGGTTACATAATTCACACATCCTCCAGATTTCTTCTACGCTTATTAGCTATTCCTTTATAAAAAGTAGGAGTAAGCCCTGTAATCTTCTTGAACTGGTTTGATAAATGTGCAACACTACTATAATGAAGCCGGTATGATATTTCCGTTAAAGTCAGCTCATCATATAATAACAATTCTTTTACTCTTTCAATCTTGTTAAGGATAATAAATTGTTGAATGGTAATACCTTTTACTTCTGAGAACACATTGGATAGATAGGTATAATCGTAATCCATTTTTTTACTAATAAAATCTGAGTAATTTACTTTAGGTAAAACATTGCTATAATGGATCATTTCAATAATTATATTCTTTATGCCTTCTACCAGGATAGCCCGTTTGTTATCTAGTAATTCAAGTCCTGATTTATGTAAGTTGATTTTCAGTTGTCCATGTTGCTCGGTTGTAATATCCTCTAGTATATCAATTACTCCCAAGTCGACTTCTAGATACTTGATTGCTAGTTTTTTTAGTTCTTCTTTTACCATCATTTTACAGCGATGACTTACCATATATTTGACGTAGAGTATCATTTTCCCCTGAAATTAGTTTTTTGATAATAATTTCTTACTAACTGAAGTTACTTATTAAGCAAAGAATGTTATCTATTAAATTTTTTATTCAACCTATTAAATAAAACATATTTACATGTGTGTAAATAACATATTTTATAGCTCAAAAAAGATAATTATAGATGTAATTATATATTTCAATTGGTTAGTTGTTAATATAAACAATATAAAGGAGAAAAGCAGCAGAACAGCCTTTAACTTAAGTAAAAGTATTTAACTTTTTGTTTATAAAGCATAATTTTTGAAACTAGTAAAAGTAAAAACACCAAAAATTAACATTACAGATGCTTTTTGTTTTCTCTTCAAAAAAATAGCGATCTATAAAATTGTTACATGTAACTGTTTGTTTCTGAAACAATTTTGAACAGTTTTAAAGCTTTTCTATTGTAATTTTAAAATGTTATTAAGTGCAAAATCTGTTAGTTTAGTAAAGTAATTTATGTATTCAATTTAAATCATTATAGCTTTGAGGGGAATGGGTTGTTTTGATTTGTATAGCACAATTAATATTGTGTTTAATTACTAGATAGATTTTCCTTAAACTTTTAGAAGTTGAGTTTATAAAATTTTAAATTCAGGGGGCTTCAAAAAAGTAAAAACATAAAGGATTAATATCCTTTTATATTACAACTATTAATTTAGTAGTAATCCCCCAAAATAAAAATAATTTTTTTCCCCCATTTCTAAATGGGGTTTTTTATTGCAGTAATTTTATATGTTTTCCGAGATATGATGTAACATTGTTAAGAAAGTTTTTTTAATAATGTTACATTTTTGTTTCTGAAACAATTTTAAAGCTGGTTATAATTATCATCCCATAATTTTACGCTACTAAAAAGAAATAAAATCTATTAGTTTAGTTAGAAAGGATTTTAAATAATTCTTAAATCATATATAACCATTGAGGGATGACTTAATATGATATACCAAATAGCACAACTTTCGAGTTGTGTTATTGTTTTATAGAATTGCTAAGATGTATTTCTTAGTGTTTTAAGGAAGCGACGCATTCCCCTAATTTATCTTTGTCGCTTCCGTTTTTAAAAAGAATAACGTACTTTTTTGATTTTTGCCAAAATTCTGGCACAGATATAGCTATTTATAAAATAATTATTAGTGTATTTGATTAAATAACTAAATTAGTTGTCCAATATCAATCATTTAACATTAATAATACTAAAGAGAATTTTTTGAGTATAGAAATTTTACGATAAAATGTAAAATTTTTAGATGGATCGTGACATAGTTTATATATCAATGCGTAATTCCAAATTAAAAACCAATAAAATGGAACAGGAACAATCATCATTTGATTTAAATAAAGAAGTTGGAAAAGAAGGAGGAGGATTAAAAAATGAAACTACTACCAATTTTTTTAAAGGAATCTCATATGATTTTAAAACAATAATTTCTCTGATTTTATCTTCTACAGAATCTCTTATGAATTCTAATAAAGATGAAATGCCAACAGAATTACAAATTATTCACGATAATGCCAATTTGTTGTTGAGAATGATGAATCAGTTACTCAATTTCAGAAAACTTGAAAATAATGAGTTTGAGCTTAAAATTTCTGAAACTAATATTTCTTCTTTTATGTCTTCTATTTTTTCAAGCTTTACTGCAGAAGCTCAAAAAAAAGAAATTAACTACACATTTAATTCAATAATTAAAGGGAACAAAATTTATATAGATAGGAGTTTGATTGAAAATTCAGTAGTTAATTTATTATCTAATGCATTTAAGTATACACCATTAAAAGGTGAAGTAAAAGTTAATTTGTATGAAGATGAAGAATCTGTGCTTATTTCGATTAAAGATTCAGGAATTGGTGTATCAATTGAGGAGAGGGATAATATTTTCAATCCATTTTATCAAGGGAAAAATGACCAACAATCAAGTTCGGGAATAGGATTGTATATAGCCAAAGAATATTTGAAATTACATAAAGGGGAGATTAAGGTTATTTCTGAAAAAAATAAAGGAGCTGAATTTGTTATCACACTTCCCAAAGGAAAAAATCACTTTAATTCAGATAGTTTAATTATAAGTGATGATGTTACAAACGATAATATTTATAATGAATCTATTCCTTCAGAAGTTATTGTTTCTCCTGAAATGGAAGATAGTAATCAGGAATTAGTTTTAATTATTGAGGATAATGATGATTTGAGGTTTTTCTTGAAAAGTAAGTTAAGAAAAACCTATGAGGTTCATGAATCTGATGGTATTGATATTGAAAAGAAAATATTAGAGTTAATTCCGGATGTGATTATCAGTGATGTGAATTTGCCTCAAAAAAATGGATTTGAAATTTGTGAATTTGTAAAGAATGATGAAAGAACATCTCATATTCCTGTTTTAATGTTAACTTCTTTAAATACAGACGAAGCACATTTAAAAGGATTGAAGTCAGGAGTGGATATGTTTCTTACTAAGCCGTTTAATTTATCTGTACTATCTAAGTCTATTGAATCCTTACTGTATAATAGAAAGCAAATACAAAAGTATCTTAAACAACTTAGCTTTGCTGCTCCTCATGCGCAAATAAAAAATGAAGAAGGAAAAAACACAGATAAAGAAATAGCATTTATAGGTAGAGTTAATGAAATAATTAATGATAATTTAGATGATTCTTCATTTACTGTAGAAATTTTAGCTGAAGAGCTTCATATATCTAGGGTTCAGTTATATAGAAAGACCAAAGCTGTGTTGGGGATTACCATAAGTGATTATATTCAAAATATTAGATTAGAGAAAAGTAAAGAACTATTAGTTGGAGAAAATGATCTTTCTATTGCTGATATTGCATATTCTGTAGGTTTTTCTTCTCCTAATTATTTTTCAACAGCTTTTAAAAACAAGTATGATATTACTCCAAATGCATTTAAAAAATCATAAAAAATGTAACTTAAACACAACAAGTACAATTAAAATACTGTTAATCAGGTTTTTAAATTTTAATTGTTTAGTAACATGATTGAAGTGATTTAATGATGTTAATGCCTAAATTTGGAAAATAGTCTTTTGGGGTTTAGTTAGAAAAATTAGTAATGAAGAATTTTTAGGGGGATTATTTAATACTTCATTATAATATACAAAAGATTATTAAAGTGCGATTTTTTCGCACTTTTTTTATTTCATAACTTTTTTGTAATCAATGAGTTGTTTTGTGTTTTGAAGTTTGTCAAAAAAAAACAACAAAGTATAATACTTTGCTGTTTTATGAATAAAATCTTAAACTTAGTCGTAAAACTTCATCCCCCAATTAAGTTTTACAGTTTAAAGATTTGTGTTTCTTATATTGCTAAGTTAGTTTGAATTTGTAACGTAAAAGTTTAAAAATGTTTCATTTTAAATAATTTACATAAAATATTGATTAACAGTAGTTTGAATTTTGTTTTTATAAAATTGTTACATTTTAAATGTTAGATAAGTCTAAATGTTTTAAATGAATTTATACTGGTATTGTAAAATGAAACGTAGTTCCTTGTCCTTCTTTAGATTCAAACCATATAGATCCACCTAAAGATTCAACAATTTTTTTACAATACGCCAAGCCAATTCCTGTTCCTTCGTATTGTTCTTTAGTATGAAGTCTTTTAAATATTACAAATATTTTATCCTTATGCTGATCTGCAATTCCAATACCATTATCTGAAACAGAAAATTGCCAATAAGATGAACCATTTTTATTTTGAACAATTTTATTACTACTTATTTTTACTATTGGATTTACTTCAGTCTTTTTAAATTTTATTGCATTGTTAATCAAATTTTGAAATAATAAACGTAATTCAATAGCAGAAGCATTTACAGTGGGTAAATTTTCAAAACGGATAGTAGCATTGTTTCTAGAGACGATACTAGATAAATCAGTTATAATGTCTGTTACCAGTTGATTACAATCAATAGTTTTATTTGAATCATCTGATTTTCCTAAACGAAAATAAGCTAACAAAGCATCAATAAACTTCAACCCTCTTTCGCTGGCTCTTGTAATAAAACTAACAAAAGTAGCAGCATCTTCATCTAACTGATCTTTATGATTTTCCTCAAGTTCATTAGCGAAGCTAAAAATAGAAGCTAAAGGTTCTTTTAAGTCATGACTGGTAATATGTGCGAACTGTTCTAATTCACGATTTTTAGAAGCTAATTGAATAGATTGTTTATTGATTTTATTGTTTTTTTCAGACAATTCTTTATTAAATTTTTTTACAGAAGCATAACTTCTATAAATTAAAAAACTAATTAATAAGGCAAATCCAATTAAGACCATAAGCAGATAATTAATAGTTTTTTGCGTATTTAATTTATGGTCTTTTTCTTTTAAAATACTTTCTTTAATGACAATATCTTTCTCTTGTTTTTTTAATTTTTCTTGTTGTGTATTAATCTCAGAGTTTATTGCTTCTATATTTTCTTTTTGTTTTTTAATAGCATTTAATTGATCCTGTATTCTGCTTTCAAGTTGTTTTTCAATTAATAATTTTTCTTCATATTTCTTTTTTTGAAATTCATTTTCATCAAATAATTTTTCAATAGCATGAGTTTGTTCTTGAATAGAGTCTTCTTTAACGGTAAGTTCTTTTTCTTGAACAATTATGGTTTTTTGTTGAGATTTAATTTTTTGCTCTTTATTTTCAATAAGTTCTTTCTGCTCTTTTTTTGTTTCTTCAACTTTGTTTAATTCTTTTTCGGTTGATTGGTATAATTGCTTCCATCTTTCAGAAGAAGAAATGGCAAACTTTTTTAATGAAGGAGCAATTTTAAAGTTTTCTTTTAAAAGTAATTGTTCGTTTAATTCATAAGCAAAAGAATTATTAACGTTAACAATATTTATCATTGAAGTATTGTAATCGTAATCTTCTGTAACTAATAAAATATTTTGATTAGCAATCTTATTAAGTAGATAATTTATATCGTAATTGTATCGTTGATTTACGAAAACCAATTGAACATTTTTAAGATCACGAATCGCAGAAAATTGCAAAATTTTTACGGATTTATTTTTAATTTTTCTTTTTTTGGCCAAATTTTTAAGGTCAATAATCGTTTGATCTTTTCCTAAAATGCCAATAGTGAAATTCGTATTTGGTAAGTTTTCCCAAGCTACTTGTTCAGCAAAATTAAAAATAAACAAAGCACGTTGTCTACGTTTTATATCGTTTGATTGTGCATAAGAGTTTAAAAAACTTATAATAACGACAAAAACACAGAGAATTTGAGTTTTTTTTACCCTAATCATAACTTTAAATCTAATCTTAAAAAGTAATTTGCTCCTTTTACACCAAATTGTTGTACGCGTCTACTATAAATAAAATTACCTTGACTAGTATTTGCTGAATGGCTATGTTTATCAGGAAATACATTAAAGATATTATTACTACCTAAGCTAAG
This sequence comes from uncultured Tenacibaculum sp., assembly GCA_947492185.1. GTDB lineage: Bacteria > Bacteroidota > Bacteroidia > Flavobacteriales > Flavobacteriaceae > Polaribacter. The sequence goes on along the minus strand of CANLMR010000012.1, from coordinate 34,575 downwards.
TGCAAACCAGTTTTCGAATTTATAACTTATAGATAAATCAGTTAGTATTTTTGGAGAAAAAGTTTGATCTCTAGATTCTATTAAACCATTAAATTCATTTAACACCCAGTTGTTTGGATTTCCATCACTTGGGTGGATATAAGTAACCTTTCCAAAGTATGTATTTCGTAACTGAAACACAAACTTATTCCAATCGTAAGAAACTAAAGAGTTTACTTTAAAATTAGGTTGCGCTGATTCAATTCGAGCTACTTCTTCACGATTAAAAATTGCCGAGCTGTTAATCCCTCCAATTTGTCCACTTTCAATATTAATCTTATTTACAGTTGTACTATTTGTATTTACAGCTACAGAAGCATAAATTTCCCCTTCGCCTAACTTATCTCTATAATTTACAACAGCATCAAAACCTCTTGTTCTAGAATTAATAGCGTTTGTTAAAAATTGTGCAGCACTTACATTAAAAGGTTCAAGAATACTTTCAAATCCATCTTCCAACCTAGCAGAAAGTACAATTCTATCTTCTATGTTTACTTGATAGAGATCTAATGAAAAAGTGAAAGTGTTATTTATTTTTCCACTAACACCTAAGCTAAAATGATTGGATAATTCAGGTTTAAGGTTTTCTAACTCAAATGCATCATTTACAATAGCACTTTCACTATTAAAAGTACCTACTTCTTTAATTTCTCCATCAATAAATTGATTACTAACATTTTGAAAATAAACCTGATGTAAAGAAGGTGCTCTGAATCCAGTAGAAAAACTAGAACGTACACTTAAATTATCTGAAAAACTATAGCGAGAAGCTAGTTTCCATATTGTTTGTCCTTCAAAATCGTTATAAAACTCGTAACGCATTGCTCCTTTAATAAGTAAGTCTTTAGTAGGATTTAATTCAACATCTATATAAGCAGCTGCATTAGTTCTAAAACGACTTAATTCATTTTCTGGACGAATTCCAGGAAATACTTGAGCTCCAGATATTCTTGGTTGTTCATCTCCATTAGAATCTATGTATGTACTTCCTCCATTAATATATGAAGCTTCTTCCCCAGCAATAATTTGATAATTTTCTAATCTAAGTTCTCCGCCAAAAGCTAAGTTTAAACCTTCTAAATAGTCAAAGTTTTTTGTTAAATCAAAATTAGTTGTGCTCTGTTGATATCTAAAACCTCCAGAGTTAAACCCTCTAGGAGATGAAATTCCCATGGAAGCATTATTTGAGTTTTCTACGTTAAAACCTATAGTGTTAATTCCTAAAGATTGGCTAAAATCTATATTCCAATCATTTTTAACACCTTTAAGTCCAACAGTTACAGCTTCGTCTTTAATATCAGTTAATATTTCAGGAGAGAATCCATTCGGGTTTAATTCCAAGACAACTAAATCTTCATCTTTAGGGAAACGATAAAAACCTCTAGAGCTTCCTTGTCTATTGTTTCTGCCGCCGTTAAAGTAAAAAGTAGTTTTTTCATTTATTGGTAACTCGCCATTAAAGAAAAAACTTAAATTTTGGGTTCCTGCATTACCGATTTCCATAACTCTTTGGTTTACAAATCCAGTTTGTGAGAAGAAATTATTCTGATTAATAAGTTGTGAATCTAAAATAGGGTCATTACTATATACACTTCCATTATAATTTCCAGCTCGATTAATTGGTTCTCTTTGTCTATATTCAGCAGTAATATTTAAAAAACCTTGTTTTCCTATTTCTACTCCTAAATTTGCGCCAAAATATCTAGTTTCTCCATCACCTTCACTAGTCGTTCCAAATTGGCTGTCAATATCAATAAACTCAGTTTGTCTCTTCAGAATTATATTAATAACTCCAGCAATGGCATCAGATCCATACTGAGATGTTGCACCATCTCTTAAAATTTCAATACGATCAATAGCTGCTTTAGGTATTGCATTAAAATCGGTACCCACACTTCCTCTACCGACAGTTCCATTAACATTTAATAAAGAACTTGAATGTCTTCTTTTTCCATTAATTAATACTAATAATTGATCAGGACCTAAACCTCTAAGTCCAGCAGGATCTATATGATCAGTACCATCAGAGATAGTTTGATGCGTAGAATGAAATGATGGTACTAAAAAGTGGAGTATTTGTCCGAGTTCCATATGAGAAGAATTCGATATTTCCTCAGGGAAAATAACATCTACTGGTACAGTGGTCTTTAAAAGTGATTTTGGTTTAGCTCTAGATCCTAAGGAAATAGGTTCGTCAATTGAAAAACCAGCCGAAAGAACAAAATCTAAAGTAGCTGCTTCACCAACCTTTACTTGAATAGATTTTGAGGTATTGTTATACATAATAAAACTAACACTTATCACATAGTCACCTTCTTCAACTTCAAATTTATAAAATCCATTGACATCCGTAGATGTAAAAATAGCAGTCCCTTCAATACTAACCTTTGCACCAGGTATAGTACCACCAAACTCATCGGAAATAGTACCGGAAATTGTAGCTCGAGCTTGTGAGTTAACTTTAAAATTTAAAAAAAACAAAAAAAGAAAACTTATACAAAGAAACTTAAGCTTACATGCTTGATGAAATGGAAATGTCTTCAAAAAATAATTCAATTTAAATGATTGTAATTCTTTGGGGAGAACTCTTAAGGGACTAACCACAAATATATTCATTTTCTTTTTTTCAACATAATATCTATTATTTCATAAAAAAATGAAAGGCAGATCTATAGGTTGTTTATTTGGTTAAAAATTATTTACTTAGCCTAAAATTGCTAAAAAGAAAAATATGTTAGTTAAAGTTTATGGCTCTGCCGTTTTCGGTGTGGATGCTATTACCATTACCGTTGAAGTTAACATTGATAAAGGAATTGGTTACCACTTAGTAGGTTTACCTGATAATGCAGTTCGTGAAAGTTCGTATCGTATATCAGCTGCTTTAGCCAATGTCAAATACAAATTACCAGGAAAAAAAATCATAATAAACATGGCACCTGCTGATATTCGCAAAGAAGGTGCTGCATATGATTTGACGATTGCTGTAGGAATTTTAGGGGCTTCAAATCAAATTCAGTCAAAAAACATTGATGAATACGTTATTATGGGTGAGCTTTCCTTAGACGGAAAGTTACAACCTATTAAAGGAGCATTACCAATTGCAATAAAAGCAAAAAAAGAAGGATTTAAATATTTAATTCTTCCAAAAGAAAATGCTAAAGAAGCAGCTATAGTAAAAGGTTTAACGGTTTATGGAGTAGATAATATTACAGAAGTAATAGAGCATTTTAATAAAAAACAAAATTTACAACAGACTATAATTGATAATGAAGAAATCTTTAATAATCATAAAGAACCTTTAGAATTTGATTTTTCCGATGTAAAAGGACAAGAATCAATTAAACGTTGTATGGAAATTGCAGCAGCAGGAGGACATAATATTATTTTAATTGGTCCCCCTGGAGCTGGTAAAACAATGTTAGCAAAAAGATTGCCTTCTATTTTACCACCAATGACTTTAGATGAAGTTTTAGAAACCACAAAAATTCATTCTGTAATAGGAAAGGTAAAAAAATCAGGTGTTTTACATAAACGTCCATTTCGAGCTCCACATCATACTACTTCTGATGTAGCTTTAGTAGGAGGTGGTCAATATCCACAACCTGGAGAAATATCACTAGCTCATAACGGCGTGTTATTTTTAGATGAACTTCCTGAGTTTAAACGATCTGTTTTAGAAGTAATGCGGCAACCTTTAGAAGATAGAGAAGTAACTATCTCTAGAGCAAAGTTTACAATTACATATCCTAGCAGTTTTATGTTAGTTGCGAGTATGAATCCTAGCCCTTCAGGGTTTTTTAATGATGAAAATAATGTATTGTCTTCATCACCAGCAGAAATGCAGCGCTATATGAGTAAGATTTCAGGACCATTGTTGGATAGAATTGATATTCATATTGAAGTAACTCCTGTTCCTTTTGAAAAATTAACTGAGGAAAAGAAAGGAGAGAGTAGTGTTGAAATTAGAAAAAGGGTAATTAGAGCAAGAAAAATGCAATCAATACGATTTAAAGAATTTGAAAGTATACATTATAATGCTCAAATGACGGTAAAACAAATACGAGAATACTGTGTCTTGTCTGAGGAAAGTAAAAATTTGCTTAAAAATGCGATGGAAAAGTTGAACTTATCTGCTAGAGCTTATGATCGTATTTTAAAAGTTAGTAGAACAATTGCAGATTTAGAAAACTCGATTGAAGTAACCGGAAATCATATTGCTGAAGCAATTCAATATAGAAGCCTAGATAGAGAAGGTTGGTTAGGGTAAAAAAAATGATGTGATATCCTAATCGTTTTTTATTTTTGCTCGATGTCTTTACGAACAAAACAAACATTTTTCCTTGATAATATAGAGGTTTTTAAAAAGCAATTATTGACTTGGGGACAACAATATGAAACCGTTGTCTTTTTGGATAGTAATAATTATGAACAAAAATACTCAAGCTATGATGCTATTCTAGCTGTTGAGGAATTTACTTCTGTTAAGACTGATTATTATCAGGCTTTTGAACAATTGAAAGAATATCAATCTTATACTCGAGATTACCTTTTTGGTTATATGTCTTATGATTTGAAGAATGATACCGAAGAGCTCACCTCAAATAATTTTGATGGTTTGAATTTCCCTGATATGTATTTCTTTCAACCGCAAAAAATCATTTTTATCAAAGGAAATGAAGTTACTCTTGCTTATTTAAGAATGGTTGATGATGAAATTGAGGAAGATTTTGAACAAATTGTAAATGGAGAGTTTCAAACAACAGTGTCTGTGCAAAATGAATCACTAAAAATTAAACTAAGAATTCATAAAGACGAATATCACAATAAGGTTTCTAAGGTAATTGAACATATAAAAAGAGGCGATATTTATGAAGCTAATTTTTGTCAAGAATTTTTTGTAGAAAATGCTCAAATAAATCCGATAGAAACTTATAATCATTTAAATAAAATATCTCAACCTCCGTTTGCAACTTATTTTAAAAATGACGAGTTATATCTATTATCTGCAACACCTGAAAGATATATAAGAAAGGAAGGAAGTAAAATCATATCTCAACCTATTAAAGGAACGGCGAAGAGGTTTGTAGATCCCGTAGAAGATGAGAAAACCGCTTTTAATTTAGTTCGTGACGAAAAAGAACGTTCTGAAAATATAATGATTGTTGATTTGGTGAGAAATGATTTATCTAGAACTGCAAAAAAAGGATCGGTTAGGGTAGAGGAATTGTGTAAAGTGTATTCGTTTAAACAAGTTCATCAACTTATTTCCACTGTAGTGTCCAAAATAGATGATGAAATACATCCTGTTGATGTAATTCGAGATACTTTTCCTATGGGTAGTATGACTGGCGCGCCTAAAATTTCAGCAATGAAAATAATTGAGGATTTAGAGGAGACAAAACGAGGTTTATATTCTGGTACTGTAGGATATTTTACCCCTGATGGCGATTTTGATTTTAATGTAGTCATCAGAAGTATATTATATAATGAAGAAAAGAAGTATATTTCTTATTCAGTAGGCGGAGCTATTACGGCTAAATCTATTCCTGAAAAAGAATACGAAGAGTGTCTTTTAAAAGCAAAAGCAATGAAGTATGTACTAACAAACTCTCAAAAAAACAACGAATGATACATCAAACATTAAAATTCAATTTTCATAATACCGATTTTTTCGGTCAATATTGGAAACCAGAACAAGTAAAAGCAGTAGTTATAATCCTACATGGTTTAGGTGAGCATTCAGGTAGATTTAAAGAGGTAGCAGAAAAATTAGTTGAAAACGGATATGGAGTAGCTGCTTTTGATCATTTTGGTCACGGTAAAACTACTGGTAAAAGAGGACATAATCCTGGTTATGAAGTTGTTTTAGATAGTGTTGATCAATTTATTATAAAAACAAAAGAGCTATTTGGAGATATTGTTACATTTCTATACGGGCATTCTATGGGAGGAAACGCCGTTCTAAACTATATGTTGTCTAAAGAAAACTCTATACATGGAGTTATAGCTACAAGTGCTTTTTTGAAACTTGCATTTCAACCTCCAGGCTGGAAAATGTTTTTTGGTAAAATCATTCAAAAAATCGCACCTTCAATAACTTTAGATAATGAAATTGATTCTTCTTTTATCTCCAGAGATGAAAAAGAAGTAGAAAAATATGATAATGATCCATTGGTTCATGGTAAAGTTAGTCCCAATTTTTCATTGTCATTCATCGAAAGAGGAGCGTGGGCTATCGAAAATGCAAAACAATTACAAAAACCTATTTTACTTTTACATGGAACGGATGACAAATTAATTAGTTGTGAAGGATCGAAAGAATTTGCAGCTAATAATTCAGGGTTCGTTACTTTGAATTTATACGATGGAGGATATCATGAGTTGCATAACGACTTTTGTAAGGAAGAAGCAATTAATGATATAATATCTTGGTTAAATAAGTATAGTTAATATAGATGTTAAAAACCTTTAAACAACACATTTTTTCTGATTTTCCAAATATAAAAGATAAGAAAATCTTAATAGCTACTTCTGGTGGAGTAGATAGTGTTGTTTTAGCTCATTTGTTTTCAAAATTAGATTTCAAAACAGAATTAGCTCATTGTAATTTTCAATTACGAGGAAAAGAAAGTGATATGGATGCTCAGTTTGTAGAAGAGTTAGGGAAACAATTGAAATGTAAGTTTCATTTAAAAAAGTTTAATACAGCTCAATATTCTGAGGAAAATAAGGTTTCTATTCAAGTAGCTGCTAGAGAACTTCGTTATAAATGGTTTTCTGAAGTAGCTGATAGTAATAATATTGATCATATTGCTACTGCTCATCATGCTGATGATAATTTAGAAACTTTTCTAATTAATTTATCTAGAGGAACTGGCTTAGATGGTTTAACAGGAATTCCAAAACAAAATGAAAATATAATTAGACCATTATTACCTTTTTCTAAAGAACAAATTTTAACGTTTGCTAAGGCTAATGGTATAGATTGGAGAGAAGATCAATCTAATACTGAAACGAAGTATGCTAGAAATAAAATCAGACATAATATAATTCCTACGTTAAAAGAGCTAAATCCAAACGTTCTTAGTAGTTTCACTAAAACAATTAATCACTTATCGGAAAGTAGAGTAATAGTTGACGAAAAAGTAAGTGAAGTTTTAACAAAAATTCAGTCAAAAGAAGGTGATGTGATAAAAATTAACATTGAAAAAATGTTAAAATTATCGAATAAGAAAGCGTATTTATATGAAGTTTTGAAGAACTACAATTTCACAGAATGGAGCAATGTTACAGATTTATTAGAAGGGCAAACTGGAAAAGAAATTTATTCGAAAAGTCATGTATTACTTAAGAATAGAGGTTTTTTACTTTTGAAAGAAAGGAACCAAAACATGAACGATAATCACAAGTTTTACATTGAAAAAGATGTTGAAGAGATAGAAGAACCTATTAAATTAGCTTTTAAAAATACAGATAAAAAAGAGACAGTGACTAAAAATTATGTTTTAGTTAACAAAAATTTAGTAACTTTCCCAATAATTTTAAGAAAATGGGAGGAGGGAGATTTCTTCTATCCAATTGGAATGACTGGTAAAAAAAAAGTCAGTAAATTTTTCAAAGACGAAAAACTTTCTAGATTTAAAAAAGGTCAAACTTGGTTATTATGCAATGCAAATAATGAAATCATTTGGATAGTTGGAATGAGACAAGATAGGAGATACTCTATCGATTCCTCTACAACAAACATTTTACAAATTAGTATATAAAATAACCCCAATACAATACAAACAATGAAAAGAGTTATTACCTTACTTTTATTAATTTTTGGATTTGCTTTTACGGGATTTGCACAAGATGATCCAGTAGAAGTAGAGACTTCAGTAAAGAAAATTTCTGACACTGAATACGATTTAATTTTTAATGTATACATAGATGATGATTGGCATTTATACTCTCAGTATAACCCTAAAGATGCTTCTTTACCTATGTCTATCAAACCTTCTGAAGGAGAAACAGGATTTACTGTTGTTGGAAAAGCAGAAGAGAGTGAAACTACTACAGAATATAGTGAGATATGGGGAATGGATGAAACATTCTTTGTAGAAGAAGCTACATTGGTTCAGCGTATTAAATTAGATGATCCATCTTTAACTCAAGTTTCTCTTAATATAGAAGCACAGGTATGTAAAGAGTTCTGTTTACCATATGATGATGATTTTACATTTTCATTAGATGGAGGAAAAGTTGTTGCTACTGTAGCAACAGTAGATGAAAAGAGTCAAGAAATTACAAATTCTTTAAAATTACCTTTAAAAAACCCTGAATTACTTGAATCTACTACTGATAAAGAAGAAAATAAAGGAAATTTATTTAACATTTTTATGTTAGGATTTTTAGGAGGTTTAATTGCATTTTTAACTCCTTGTGTATTTCCTTTAATTCCTTTAACAGTATCATTCTTTACGAAACAATCAGAAAAAAGATCAAAAGGAATTACAAACTCTCTTTTATATGGTTTCTTTATTGCTGCAATTTATGTGTTGTTAAGTTTACCTTTCCACTTTGCAGATAGTTTAGATCCTGAGATTTTAAATACTATTTCTACGAACATGTGGTTAAACATTTTCTTCTTTTTAGTATTAGTATTCTTTGCTGGTTCTTTCTTCGGATTCTATACAATTACATTACCAAGCTCTTGGAGTAGTAAAGCAGATAATGCTTCTGGTATAGGAGGTATCTTTGGAATATTTTTTATGGCAATTACTTTAGCTATTGTATCTTTTTCATGTACAGGACCAATTTTAGGTTCGTTACTTGCAGGTTCATTAACTTCTGATGGAGATCCAATGCAGTTAACTGCAGGTATGGGAGGATTTGGAGTAGCTTTAGCATTACCATTTGCATTTTTTGCATTATTCCCTAATTTATTAAAATCATTACCAAAATCAGGTTTCTGGATGAAGGCTGTAACAGTATTGTTAGGATTTATTGAATTAGCATTAGCTTTTAAATTCTTATCTAATGCAGATTTAGTAGGTAACTGGGATTTTCTTAAAAGAGAGATATTTATTGGTATTTGGATATTCATTACAATTTTAGCCGCATTATTCTTATTTGGAGTAATTAGATTCCCTGGTGGACCTAAGGTTAAAAGAATTTCTGGATTAAGAATTATATTAGGATTAGCAGTATTAGGTTTTGCAGTTTATTTAGCTCCTGGAGTTACTAAGAAGCCTATGTGGAATCAATCTTTGTTAAGTGGTTTTGCACCACCTCAATTCTATAGTGTTTACGATCAAGAGAATAATAAATGTCCTTTAGCATTAAACTGTTTTAAAGATTTTGACGAAGGAATGGCATACGCTAAAGAAGTTGGTAAACCTGTGCTAGTTGACTTCACTGGATGGGCATGTGTTAACTGTAGAAAGATGGAAGAGAATGTATGGAGTGAAAGTAGAATCTACAATACATTAAAGAATGATTATGTATTAATTTCTCTTTATGTAGATGATAATGAAAATCCATTACCAGCTGACGAACAGTTCGATTTTGTTAAGCCAAGTGGTAAAATCAAGAAAATTAGAACGTATGGTGAGAAGTGGGCAACTTTACAAACAGTTAACTTTAAGAATGCATCTCAACCATATTATGTTCAGTTAAGTCCAGATATGGAAGTGTTAAATACTCCACAGCAGTATACAGATAAATTAACGTATTACAACTGGTTAAAAGAAGGAGTAAAGCGTTACAAAGAATAATCATTAGAATTATTATATAAAGAAAAAGATCACTTATTGAAGTGATCTTTTTTTTGTTTTACACCTTACTTTTTGGTTATCTAAACGACCATTTTTTATAATCTTTAGATGATTCAAGTTGCTCTTCAAGAGCATCTGGTAAGTCTTTAAAAAAATTAATATTAGTTATCTTTTCTAGTTCATCAATTGTAACAACAAATTCATATAAAGGTTTATTGGATTCCTTGTGAGGTAAAAGAAAAGCGATAGCTTTAATTTCTGGTTGTGTATAATCTAGTAACACTTTATAAAATGCTTTTGGAACAGTTACTTTTTCTTTTCCTATAGTTTTATAATTACTATCAGTTAAAATACTTCCTGTAATTACATATAGATGAGTATATTTTTTTGCCCAATATCTAACCTTTTGTTCAAGTTTATTCCAAATACCAGCATTAAAATCGTGTTTTTGTGGAGAAATATTAGAAGTGAAAAAGGTTTCATTAAATGCTTCTTTCGAAAATTTTCTGTCTCCAGCTGGGCATAAATGACCTCTATCATAACCAGAACGTTTATAATTTCTCCAATCTGCTGATTTGGTTTTAACTTTAGGGTCTACAATAAAAAATGGCCTTTTAAAATTAGTGTAAACAATATCTTTTTTATCTAAAGAATATGCTACCCATTCAGCTTGCTCATGTTTTTCACTATAAGATAACGTATAATACCTGTGTTTTATAATTTGCTTAGTAGTTGAAGTAGGTAAAAAATCAAAAGATTTAATATTTGAATCTTCTTGAGTACCTTTAGGGATATGATTCTCCTTATCAGAGCTATTGTCTTTAGTATCTATGTAGTGCTTATAAACTAATACTGCGCCTAAGATAAGCGCAGCAATGATTCTTTTTTTATTCACGTTTTAATAGTATTTCTTTAAAATCCTCTGTTTTTTCAGCATCTTTAAAAATTTCTTGAAACTTTAATGGCGGAACAGTTAATTTACGTTTAGCCAAATCTAACCAAGCTCCATATACATTTATAATTGCTGATAATTTTCCTTGGCTGTTGAATACTTCGTGTTGAATTTTCCAACGCTCACCTTTTTCAGATAAACCAGTTATTTTAAGATTAACGGAAATATCTTCACCTAAGTGTATTTCTTTTAAAAATTTAGTATTCTCTTCAAATAATATTGGGCCAACTTTTTCTTTTGTAAAGTCATGAATCGTAATTCCAAATTTATTGAAATAACGTAAACGTGATTCTGCTGCATAATCATTATAAGCAGTATGGCGCATATGTATGTTAGCGTCAAAATCTGCCCACCTAGTAGTAAATTGTACTGTGAAATTCATGAGTTATTTTTAATGAAGTTGCAAAATTACGAACTTAACTTGTTAGATACAATCTTCTAGGGTATAGATAACAATGTTCTACATCCCTTGTGTTTACAGTGAAAGTATCTTTCATGATCTTCTAATTTATAAATTGAAAGAGACTCTTCTTTTTATTTTGTTGGTTTCTAGATAGTTTGGAGTATGTTAAAGTATTTCTAGAACTATAGTTTAACATTTTCGCAGAAAAAGACATAAACCTTGTATGTCCATAAAAGAACAAGGCAAATCAATTTTAAATTTAGGAAAAACATTAAGTAAAGAAGTACAGAAAAAAGTAAACGGAGGAAGTGGAGATTATTCTACTGGTCATTTTGAATACCAAGGAGCATACCAATTATGTATTGCAGGACGTTTTGGAAGATAGTTGTTCTAAAATGAAATAAATTATTATATACAATACTGTTTAATTTTTCAGCAGTATTGTATTGTTTTAGTTCTTAACATCTAAAGCATCTCTAAGTGAATTTCCTAATAACATAAAAGCCATAACTAAACTCATAATGGCAATACCAGGAGCTAGTGCTAAAAATGGTTTTCCTAAAATAATATAATTGTAGTGATTCTTAATAATTGCTCCCCAAGATGGAGTAGGTGGTTGAGCACCAATTCCTAGAAAACTCAAACCACTTTCAATTAATATAGCTGCTGCGAAATTTGCAGCTGAGATTACTATTATTGGAGCTAAAATATTAGGTAAAATATGTTTAAAAATTATTCTAATATTAGAATAGCCTAAAGCTTTAGCAGCTTCAACATATTGCTGTTGTTTAGTAGTTATTATTTGTCCTCTTACAATTCTAGCAACTTCAACCCACATGGTTAATCCTACAGCAATAAAAACTTGCCAAAACCCTTTTCCTAGTGTTAGAGTAATAGCAATAACTAATAATAAAGTTGGAATAGACCAAGTAATGTTTATTAGCCACATAATTAAAGCATCAATTTTACCTCCAAAATATCCAGCTATAGCTCCAATAGGAATTCCTATTAGTAATGATATTAAGACTGCTATAAAACCTATAGAAAATGAGATTCTAGTGCCAATAAGTATGCGACTCCATAGATCTCTTCCAAATTTATCTGTTCCTAAGAAGAAAGTTCTTTTTTTTATAAATTGTTCAGGTTTGTTGTCGAATAAATTTAAGTCAAACATTTTAATGTTTCCATCATATTTTTGGATTTCAATAAAGCTCTTCCTTATTTTATAAGATTTAATTGGAATTTCTCTACCATTAATTTGTTTTCCCCAAAAAAGAGTAGAAATCCAAGATGAAGAAAATGATTTTTCTTGACTTGGAATTTTTATTAGTTTAGTAGAGAATCCAGGTGTTTTAGAGTGAATTTCAATATGCATTTGATTGGCAGAGTTACTGTTGTCTGGAGCTAAAGCATAACAGAAAAGAGCAACAAATCCACAAAGAATAATATAACCTAAACTAATAAGTCCAGTTTTGTTTTTTTTGAATTTTTTAATCGTTAAATGCCAAAGTGAATTTGAACTCATTCTTAAAGTATTAAAATGCGGTTATTTCTTCACCAGGATGTAAATTAAATCTTTTTCTAAACCAATAAACGGCTAAATATAAAAGCGGCGTGTCTAACAAGGCAATCATAATTTTAAAGATTACTCCACTAATTAATAGACCTAAAAATTGCTCCCAAGCAATAATTCCAAAAGAACACAAAAGTAATAATACCGTTAATGTATCAATAATTTGAGAGGAAAATGTAGAAAAGTTATTTCGTAACCATAAATGCTTACCATTTGTATATCTTTTCCAAAAATGATATACCCTAATATCCACTAACTGTGCAAATAAATATGCTAACATAGATGCTAAAACAGCCAAAGGCGCAGCGCCAAAGACTAAATTAAAAGTATTATCATTTACAGGAGACCAAGATGTAGCTGGCGCATGTTTACCCATAAAAATAATTCCTAAGGAAAAAAGAGAAGCAAAAATCCCTGTAATTACAACTTGATTTGCTTTTCGTTTACCATATATTTCAGATAAAATATCTGTAATTAAAAAGGTAATAGGATAGGGTAAAAGCCCAACTGAAACTTCAAATAGTTTGACACCATATATTTCAAAATTAAATGGATACCAATAGAAAAATTTTTGAAAAATAAGATTTGAAGCAACTAATGAGGCTATAAATAAAGCAGCAAGGATTAAATAAATATTCTGCGCAAGAAGTTTGTTTTTCTCGGTCATAAAACGAAAATAGCAAAATTAAAATTGATTATGTTTGCATTATTAAACAAATGATTAAAGAAACATATGAAAGCATATATTTTTCCTGGACAAGGTGCTCAATTTACGGGTATGGGTTTAGATTTATATGAAAAATCTCCTTTAGCTCAAGAGCTATTCGAAAAAGCAAATTCTATTTTGGGTTTTAGTATAACTGATGTAATGTTCGAAGGAACAGCCGAAGAGTTAAAACAAACTAAAGTTACTCAACCTGCAATTTTCTTACACTCTGTAATTTTAGCTAAAGTGTTAGGAGAAGATTTTAAACCTAATATGGTTGCTGGACATTCTTTAGGAGAATTTTCGGCATTAGTAGCAAGTAATGCGTTATCATTTGAAGATGGCTTACAATTAGTGTCAACTAGAGCTAAGGCAATGCAAAAAGCATGTGAGCAACAAGCTTCAACAATGGCTGCTGTTTTAGGGTTAGAAAATGAAGTAGTTGAGGAAGTTTGTAATTTTATTGAAGGAACTGTTGTTGCAGCAAATTATAATTGCCCCGGACAGATTGTGATATCTGGTGAAGTTGAAGCAATTAATAAAGCCTGTGATATTTTAAAAGATAAAGGGGCTAAAAGAGCTTTAGTGTTACCTGTTGGAGGAGCATTTCATTCTCCATTAATGGAGCCGGCACGTGAAGAATTAGCGAAAGCAATTGAAGAAACTACTTTTAACACACCAATTTGTCCAGTATATCAAAATGTTGCGGCCAAAGCAGTAACTGATCCTGCCGAGATTAAAAAGAACTTAGTAGCTCAATTAACAGGAGCAGTGAAATGGACACAATCTGTTCAGCAAATGATTACTGATGGTGGAGCTGAATTTGTAGAAGTTGGTCCTGGTAAAGTATTACAAGGTTTAATGAGGAAAATTGATAGAAATGTTGCTGCAAGTGGAGCTAATTTCGAATAAATAAGTCAATTAATTATAAAAAAAAACGCCCTAGTAATTAGGGCGTTTTTTATGTTATTTTTTTACAGGGATTTGAAGTTCGTTTAATAAAACTGGTTCTCCAAAGCCAAGTTCTTTCATTCTTTTTAATTGCGTTTCAGCATCACCAACTACTAACCAAATCATTTTGTTTGGATCAACATACTTGTTCGCTAATTCCTGAATACGAGGAATAGTCATTTCAGAAACAATTTTCTCTCTGCCTTTTACATAATCAGAGGATAAATTATAGGTGCTAATATTTTCTAACATTCTCAATTTTGCATTCATAGTTTCAAAAGCACGGGCATTAGATTTGATTAAGAATCCTTTGGTAGTTGCTAAATCTTTTTCGCTATAATTTTTAGCATAGTTCTCTAAAATTTGTTTTACCAATTGTGAAGCTTCTAAAGAAACATTACTTCGTACACCACTAGAAATAGTAAATGATCCTTTTTCCTTAGAACCGGAGAAGCCAGATCTTACCCCATAAGTATATCCTTTTCCTTCTCTAAGTTGTTGAGTTAATTGAGAAGCAAAACCACCACCGCCTAAAATATAATTCATTACGGTTGCAGGATAGTAATCTTTATCATTAAATGCTAATGCAGGAGTACCAAAACGTAGTTGAGATTGTTTTGCATTTGGGACATCATAAAAATAAACTGTAGATTTCTTAGGAGGTTCTGGAGTAGGAAAACTAGGAATGGTTACTTCTTTAGCTTTCCAATTATCATTTATTTCCTTTAAAGATGATACAATATTGCTTTGATGAATATCACCAACAACATGCATTGTAGTAATTGAAGGAGAAATATAATTTTTGTAATAATTCTTAACATCATCAATAGTTATAGATTCTACGGAGCTAATTGTACCTAAAATGTTTTTAGAACGGATGTTATCTTTTCCATATAATAAACTATTATACTGATTAGTTGCTATAGATCTAGGACTAGCTTCTTGTTGTCTTAAATTTGTGATTGCTCTTTTCTTTAATAATTCAAATTCAGATTCGTCCCATCTAGGTTCTAATAACATTTCTTTCACTAATGCTAAAGTAGCATTGTAATTCCTAGTTAATGTAGTTCCAGAAATTCTAGTACTTCTCTTGGTAGCAAATATGTTTACAGATGCTCCTAATTGAGCTAAAGCATCTTCAAGTTCACTAACTGTTTTGTTTTTTGTTCCTTTTTCAAGTAAACCAGCGGCTAAATTAGCAACTCCTAGTTTGTTTATATTCTCAAGTAATTGTCCTCCTTCAATAACAAAATTGAATTCTACTAAAGGAACTTCACTGTTTTGAATACCATATATCTGTAATCCGTTATCTAATTTATCTTTCCAAACATTTGGAGTTTTAATAGCAGGGGCTTTTCCGTACGGTGGTTCTATCGAACGATTAAAAGAAGAAGGAGTTTTCTCATATTGTGCAGCAACTGACGCATCAAATGTTTCTTCAGCACCCATCACAATTTTTTCTTCGGCAATTTTTACTTCTTCTGAATTTGTTAAGGCTAAAGCTTGATCCCCACGAGGTACAAAACTAGTAGCAATAAAGTTTTTTCCTTTTATATATGTATTGTAAACATTCATTACATCTTCAGTGGTAACTGCTAATGTTTCGTTCAATTCCTTTGTTACATAACCTGGATCTCCAGTATATGTATTGTAAGATGCTAAACGAGATCCTTTTCCAAGCACACTAGACAAACTACTATAAAAATCTGTTTCTAAACCTGCTTTAATTCTATCTAAATCTTTTTGTGGAATTCCATTTTCTTCAAAGTCGGTAAATGCTTTGTCAATTCCATTTTTAACATCATCTAATTTTGTGTTGTTAAAAGCTCTTACAATTAGTTGAATTTGCCCAGCAATCTCTGAAGTAAAATTGAACATTGTAGTTCCAGAAGTTAATTTTAAGTCATCAACCAATACTTTATTTAATGGAGCTTTTTTTCCAACGGTTAAATATTCAGATAAAATATCTAAAGCATAAGCATCTTTATGATATTGTTCTACAGCTGGCCATGTTAAAGTTAATTCAGGAAGCCTTGCAAAATTATCTTCATAATATAAATATTTTGTTTCATTAACAGTTCCAGGGCGTTTTTGAATTGACGCAATTTCTTCTCCTTTAGGAATTTCATCAAAATACTTATGAACCCATTCTTTTGCTTTTGTTACATCAATATCTCCAGATAATACTAAAGTAGCATTATTAGGAACATACCATTTTTTAAAGAAATTTTTCACATCATCTAACGTGGCATTTTGTAAATCTTCTAATGAGCCAATTACTTGCCAATTATATGGGTGACCTTTTGGATACAAGTTTTTTCCAATTACATATTGTCTATGTCCATATGGTCTATTGTCAATACTTTGTCTTTTTTCGTTCTTTACAACTTGTTTTTCTTTAGCTAATACAGGATTTGTAACCGTGTTAATAAACCAACCTAATTTATCAGCTTCTGCCCAAATCATTTTTTCTAATGCATCACTTGGCACTGTCTGTAAATAATTCGTTCGATCTCTAGAAGTTGATCCATTTGCTCCAGAACCTCCAATACGAGCACTCATTTTATCTAATCCTCCTTTTCCTAAATTTTCAGACTCTAAGAATAATAAGTGTTCGAATAAGTGAGCAAAACCAGTTCTTCCTTCAATTTCTCTTGCAGATCCAACATGAACCATTAACTCTACCGCAACAACTGGATCAGATTTATCTACATGAAAAATAACATCAAGTCCGTTATCTAATGTTATTTTTTCATAATCAATTTTTAAAGCTACTTGTTTGGTATCTTTAGATGAAGAGGTACAATTCAGTAATATAACTGAACAAAATACCAATAGGATATTTTTAGTCATTTGGATTTTATTTAGGGTATGAAATTACTAAAACTAGTAAAGATGGTTTTACTAATTTTTTGTTAAATATTATTGAAAAAGAGGAGGTTGTCTATTGAGATTTTAATATTATGATTTCTGTTTCTTTTGCCATTTCCATGCCGATTGTAAAGCTTGCTCGATCGTTTTTTCTGTTTTCCATTTTAACTCGCTGTTTGCTAAAGTAGTATCAGCATAAGCAGCTGCTATGTCTCCTTCCCGACGATCTGCTATTTTATAATTTAATTTTTGATTAGTTGCTACTTCAAAAGCTTTTACTATTTCTAAAACAGAGCTGCCTTTTCCAGTACCAACATTAAAAAATTCGAAATTGGTTTTATTTTCTTTTTGAATTAACCTTTTTAGTGCTGCAATATGAGCTTTAGCTAAATCGACAACGTGAATGTAATCACGAATAGCTGTTCCATCTGGGGTATTATAATCGTTTCCAAAAATGGAAAGTTGTTCTCTAATTCCAGCGGCAGTTTGAGTTATATAGGGAATTAAATTTTGTGGAATACCAATTGGAAGTTCTCCAATTTTAGTAGTGTCATGAGCACCAATTGGATTAAAGTAACGAAGAGAAATAGCGTTTAAATTATTTGCTTTACAGGTATCTATAATAACTTCCTCTCCAATTTGTTTAGTATTACCGTAAGGTGATAGAGCATGTTTTATTGGAGCATTTTCAGTAATAGGTAATTCATCAGCTTGTCCATATACAGTACACGAAGAACTAAAAATGAAGTTGTCAATATTTCGATCTCTCATTTCTTGAAGAATATGTACTAAACTTCCAATATTATTCTCATAGTAATCTAATGGATTTTGAACACTTTCCCCCACAGCTTTAAATGCAGCAAAATGAATAATTCCATCAATTGTATTATTACTGAAAAAATCTACTACATCTTTTTTTACTCTAAGATCAATTTGAAATAAATCTGGTTTTGTTCCTGTGATTTCTTTGATATTATCTAAAACTTCTATTTTTGAATTAGAAAGATTATCAATAATTACTACGTCAAAACCTTCGTTTTGTAATTCAACAACGGTATGAGAACCGATAAAACCTAAGCCTCCTGTAACAAGTATTTTTTTCATCTTTAAGAATTGAAATCAGATTCTTTTATATTAAGAACAGCTTTAGCATTTTCTTTGGATGGTCTTATAATTATCAAAAGAAATAAGATAGCTATATTAATGATGATAAGCTCTGGTTTTAAAATGAGTATTAAGAAACCTGCGCCTTCTAAAGTAGCCCAACGCATTATAAGAGAACTTTGATAAGCAATTATTTTTTCCGAGGTTGGCTGTTCTTTTCTAACTTTACTTAAAGCATTTTTTGATATAAAAAGACCGAAAAAATAAGCTGCAATAGGCAAAAGAACAAACATTAAGTTAGAACTATCCCATTTAACTTTCTCTATATTAGAGAAATCTCCTAAAACGTAATTAGCAACACAAAAACCTAGAATTAGAACTAATTGAATAATCTGGGCTATTTTAATTTGTTGATTCATTTTAGCTTAAAAAATCGTTTATAGTTTTAGTAATAAATTCCAGTTGTTCTTTGTCTAACTCAGTATGCATAGGTAATGAAATAACGGTTTCTACAAGTTGATTCGTAACTTTAAAATCGTCTTCATTATAACGTTCATCTGCGTAAGCTTTTTGCTTGTGTAAAGGAACTGGATAGTAAATTGCATTAGCAATTCCATTATCTAATAAATGTTTATGTAATTCATCTCTTTTTCCATTTGTTATTTGTAAAGTGTACTGGTGGAAAACATGGCAATCACAGGTTTCACAAATTTGTCCACAACTAGAAGTAGTTGGGGCTATAATATTAGTATTATTAGCAAAAGCATTGTTGTAAAATTGTGCCGCTTTTCTTCTTGCATTGCAATACTCATCTAAAAGTGGAAGTTTTGTCTTTAAAACAGCAGCTTGAATACTATCTAGTCTTGAATTTACCCCAACAACATCATGATAATATCTCTTATACATTCCATGATTTACAATCCCTCTGATCATATGAGCTAAATCATCATCATTGGTAAAAATAGCTCCGCCATCACCATAACATCCTAGATTTTTAGAAGGGAAGAAAGAAGTTGTTCCTACATCTCCAATAGTACCGGCTTTTTTCTTTGATCCATCTTTAAAAGTATAGTTTGCTCCAATTGCTTGTGCATTATCTTCAATAACAAATAAATTATGTTCTTTAGCTATTTCTAATATAGCTTCCATATTAGCAACCTGACCAAATAAATGAACAGGAACAATAGCTTTTGTTTTTGGAGTGATTGCATTTTTTAAAGCGTCAATATCAATGTTAAAAGAATCTGGCTCAACATCAACTAAAACAGGAGTTAAGTTTAATAAACCAATAACTTCAACTGTAGCAGCAAAAGTAAAATCAGCAGTAATAACCTCATCACCTGGTTGCAGTCCTAATCCCATCATTGCAATTTGAAGAGCATCGGTTCCGTTAGCACAAGGAATTACGTGTTTTACATCTAAGTATTTTTCTAAATCTGTCTGAAATTCCTTAACATAAGGCCCGTTAATATAAGCAGAAGAGTTTAATACTTCTTGAATAGATTTATCTACAGTTTCTTTTATTTTCTGATATTGACTTTGTAAGTCAACCATGTGAATTTTTCTCATTTAGCTCCTTGTTTGTTACCCTCAAAAGTACAAATTAAAACCGTTATATTTGATAAAATTACTTAGTCATGAAACTATTTAGAAAACTAATTCTTTTTCTTACATCTATAATTGTTTTGTTATTAATTTCTTATTGGATTGTTAGTGTGAGATTAGCTCCAGAATATAATGGAGAACTAAAAATTTCTGGTTTGAAAGAGAAAGTAGTTGTGTTTTATGATGAAAACGGTGTTCCACACATTAATGCTAATAATCAAGAAGATGCTTATAAAGCATTTGGATATGTTCATGCTCAGGATAGATTATGGCAAATGGAATTAATGAGGAGAATTGCTGCTGGAAGATTAAGTGAGGTTTTTGGCGAAAATTTAATACGAACAGATAAATTTTTCTCTAGTTTAGGTATAGAAGAATCTGCAATAAATTCTATAGCTAAATTAGATAAAGAATCGATACCTTATAAACTAACTCAAGCTTATTTAGATGGAGTTAATGAGTTTATTACTAATGGTCCAAAACCTTTAGAGTTTTATTTAGTTGGTTTAGAAAAAGAAAATTATACAATGAAAGATGTGTATAATGTTTTCGGTTATATGGCATTTAGTTTTGCTGCAGCTCACAAAACTGATCCATTGTTGAATGAAATAAAAGAAAAGTTTGGAGCGGAATATGTAGAAGAACTTGGAGTTCCTGTAGAACAAACGTTACTAATTAAAAATGCAAGAAAACCTAAAATACAAGCTCAATTTTCTGCTGAGGTTAATGCTATAATGGATCAATTACCAGTACCAACTTTTATAGGAAGCAATTCTTGGGTTTTAGGTGCAGATAGAACAAAAAATGGAAAAGTAATTTTTGCAAACGATCCTCATATTAATTTTTCTCAACCTTCAGTTTGGTATCAAAATCATATTAAAACTCCAGATTTTGAATTGTATGGATACAATTTAGCATTAACTCCTTTTCCTTTGTTAGGTCATAATAGAAAATATGCTTATGGTTTAACGATGTTAGAGAATGATGATATTGATTTTTATATAGAGCAAGACAATCCGTCAAGTAAAAATGAATATAAAACTATTACTGGTTATAAGAAGTATGAATTACGTAGTAAAACGATAAAAGTTAAAGATGGTGAAGATGTAAATTTTGATCTTAGGATAAGTCAACATGGACCAATTATGAATGATGTAGTTGATCAAATTGATGATGAACGTTCTATTGCGATGAAATGGATTTACACACATTTACCAAATCAATTGCTCGATGTGTGTTATGAAATGTCTCATGCAAATTCTTTAGAAGCATTTAGAACAGGAGTTTCTAAAATTCATGCTCCAGGTTTAAATGTAATGTATGGAGATGCAAAAAATAATGTAGCTTGGTTTGGAGCTGCAAAATTATACGAATATAGAGATAGTTTAAGTACTAAAACATATTTAGACGGAGCTTCTGGGAAAGATGAAATTTTGAATTATTTAGATTTTGATGATAATCCTCAAGCTATCAATCCTGATTGGGGATATGTGTATTCGGCCAATAATCAGCCCGATTCTGTAAAAGGAAAGTTATATCCAGGATATTATTTGCCTGAAGATAGAGCTAGGAGTATTACAAGTATTATAAATTCTAAAAAAGATTTTACAAAAGATGATGTCGCAAAAATGATTTATAATGTAAATTCTTTAGTGGTGAATGAAGTAATTGAGGAAGCCAGTAAAGTTTTAAAAATAGATGATTTAACTTCTAAAGAGAAAAAAACTTTTGATGTTTTAAAGTCATGGGATGGAAATTATTTTAAAGAATCAGTAGCTCCAACCATTTATAACAGATTTATTTTCGAGTTTTTGAAAAATACATTTAAAGACGAAATGGGAACAAAAGGTTTTTATCAATTTTTAGATGGAGCTCCGCTTCAGAAAAAAATGATTGCGGTACAAATGGCTAAGGAATCTTCTGTTTGGTGGGATGACATTACTACTAAGGAGAAAAAAGAAACTAAAATAGATATTGTTTCAAAATCGTTTGCTGAAGCGGTTACTTTTCTAGAACAACAACTAGGAGAAGATATTAATGAATGGAAATGGAAAAAAGTACTTTCTATTGAGCACGGACATGCTATTGGTCAGGCAGGAGGATTATTAAGAAAATATTTTAATGTTGGCCCGTTTGCAACTCATGGAGGAAATGAAGTGATTAACAATCATATTTTTAAATTGGATAGTACAGGATATTATAAAGTAGTTGGAGGGCCATCTACAAGAAGGGTGATTGATTTTTCTGATGTTGAAAATAGTTTAGGTATTTTGCCTACAGGTCAAAGTGCAAATCGATTTAGTCCGAATTATAAAAATTTAGCTAAAAAATATTTGAACGGAGAGTTTATAATTATGAAGTTAAATCAAACAGAAATTGAAAAGTCTGAGAATAAACTAACGTTTATTCCCAAATAGCATTTTTTTGTTTTAAAGTTTAATTTTGCTTCTCCAGTAGATTATATAAAACGTACCTAATATGGAAGGTGTAATCCATGCAAAGATGTTTCCAATTCCGATTCCTGCAACAATAAATGCTGTTATTGAGGCAATTAAAGCTCCAACCATTTTTCCAATATGATTAGATAACCATAGGTTTTTCTTTTTTGCAAGATTTTTAAAGTAAATAAAATCCCTTATAGTTAATGATAGCCCAAAACCTCCAAAGAAAATATAAAGAATAGAATTTGATTTGTTTTGAAGCATGCCTAAAATACCATATATAACCATGCATATAGAAATTATTAACATGCTGCCGGACGTTATTCTTTCTAATAATTTGGCTGTGTTTTTTTCTTTTTGTTTAAAAGTTAAAATTTGATTGCCAGATATTACTAAGTATATAGTAAATAAACCAATAACAAATAAAAAATTGTTTTCATGATTTGGCATGCAAGCAATAGGCATAGATATTAATGAACTACTGATCATACTGATTGAAAAAAACTTACCTAGTTTTTTATGAGGTTTGCTTCCTTTTTTCACAAGAATACTTCCAATTCCAGAAATTAAACCTAATCCTCCAAAAAATGCATGTATATAAATGAAAATTGTAATTATTTCTTCCATAGTTTTTTATTTAAATTGATAAGACTAAATTCTTGTAAAACTATTACTAAAGAAATTTTTTAATTCTTAATTGTCGTATTTTACTGACGAACTGTTGTTTAATTAATAATAGAAGAAGCTTTAGAGTTATGTTAAAAACAACTCAAAATAAGTTATCGAAGTTTTTTGCGAATCAGTTAAGGGCTTGTTAACCAATGAATTAAAATGTTTTCGCTAATTATTTACAATATGCGTTTAGTTCACGAATGTAAAGCTCTCCCCATTTTTCAACAATTCCTTTATCAATTGCTTTTTGAAGTAAAGTACATGCTTTTGTTTTATTTCCTCTTTTTAAAGCAATAAGTCCGAGATTTCTATATACGAAAGAATTATTCTCATCAATTTCCTTCGCCTTTAAAATATACTCCTCAGCCTTTTCTAATTCATTATTTAGGTAATAAGCATAACCTAAATTATTGATGTTGTTAATATATTTTGGATCTTCTTTATAAGCCATTTCAAAATACTGAATAGCTTTTTTGTGTTGCTTAATTTGAGAATAAGACCAAGCTAAGTTGTTAGCTATTCCAGAATCTTTATGACCAGAAGCCAAAGCTTTTTCTAAATATTCAATGGCTTTCTTGTATTCCTGTCCGAAGTAATAATTGCTTCCAATAGAAAAATAAACTAAACCTAAATCTTTTTCGCTACTACCTTCAGCATGAGATAACATTTTCACATAATTATCAGCAGATGCTTTAAATTTCTTTTGTTTCGCTAACACATCCCCAAGCCAAGCATATAAAATTACCCTGTGCTTTTCGTTGTTCTTTATTGATTTTTTAAGATAAGTTACTGCTTTGTCTAAATTGCCGTTTTTGTATTCTTTTTCAAATTTCTCAAAATTAGAGTTTTGAGCTATTAAAATTGTTGTAAGTAGTGTAAAGATTAATGTGAATGTCTTTTTCATTTTCATAAATTATTATCTAACTGTAAATCTATAAAAAACTTATTAAAGTGTAATGAGGTTGAGTAAGTAGTAATTGTAAATAGGTAGAGCGAGAATTATTTATTCTTTAATAAATTCATCAAGTTCGTTTATTCCTTTAGCTTTGAGGTATTCTTTTTCTCCAATAGTATTCCCTTCATTAGAATCATAATCCATTACTATTTTCCAGCTATTATTTTCCTTTGCGAATAAAACATGAAATTGCCCGTAATAGGTTTGTTTTTCTTTTTTATCATCAATTCTAATGAGTTTATAGATACCACGTTCACTAGCAATTGAATCATTGTTAATTCTTTCAAAAAACCGTAGAGAAATACTATTAAAAATATTGTTTTCTTTGGCATTTTTAAATGTAGCTTTTAATGTAGGTTTTGTAGTCAGATATTCTTTTGCCACCTGATATTCGGATTAATTTTTTGGAATGAATTTCAGACATTAGTGTGTAATCTAATGAATCGAAGGCTTGATAAAACTTCTTCCAGACTTTGTTAATATCATTTAAAATAGTTCGAGATTGTGAAGTAATTTTATTTGTGGAAATAACGAATAAAAGAATTAAGAGAACATATTTTTTAAACATACAGGTTGATTTTATTTACTTAGTTTCAATATTCTAAACGCCCCTTGGATTACCAAAAGAAAAACTATAGTTCCGATAATTAAGTCGGGTTTGTTTGAGTTTAACCAATTTACTAAAAGTCCAGCGATTATTACACCCAAATTAATTATTACGTCATTGGAGGTAAAAATCATACTAGCTTTCATGTGCACATCTTCTTTACTTTTCGATTTTTGTAAAATGTAGAGACAGATACTGTTTGCGAAAAGTGCTAAAATAGAAACGATTATCATTGTTGAAAAATTAGGTAATTTTTCGACGCTAAAAAACCTTCTTAAGACTTCTGTAAATCCAATGATTGCGAGCGCGATTTGAAAATAACCAGCAAGTTTAGCAATTTGTTTTTTTCTTGTTAAACTTCCACCAACAGCAAACAAGCTAATTCCATAAACAAAGCTATCTGCAAGCATATCTATGCTGTCGGCAATTAATCCCATTGATTTTGAGATTATTCCAGTTGTTATTTCGATAAGGAAAAAGATAAAGTTTATTCCAAGAACAGACCAAAGTAGCTTTCTTTGATTTGTGTTTTCTCTAAAATCAGTTTCGTCTGTTTCTTCGGTAGATATTTTCTTTCCTCCTAAATTCAGTTCGAGAAGAGATTTTTCGATTAAATCAATTTGTGCGGTGTGAAAAATGGTTAGTTTTCGATTGGGGATATCAAAATCTAAGCTAGCAATACTAGAGATTTCATCCAATTTCATTCGGATTAAATTTTCCTCAGAAGGACAATCCATTTTGGTGATCTCAAATATTGATTTATTCATTCGGGTTTTATAGCTTTTCTTTACTAAAATTAGTAAAAGGAAATCCTAAGGATTTTCAAAATTAATAATCAGATAATTAAATATAAATATTTTTAATTTGATTTAAATAAAGCATTAATTGCGAAGTATTATAATGTCTTAATAGCTAATATTAAACTTCTTATTTAATTTTATGTAAATAGGTATAAGAAACAATTAATATTAAAACCAAAACAAAATTGATTAGATTTATTATAATAGGATCTTTATGAGAGAAGTGTGCAACTATTGCTGTCAACAGGAAAAAAACAATTCCAGCATATGCCCATTCTTTTATTTGAATTGGGACTTGAGGAACCAAAATTAGAACACAAGCAATTAACTTTAAAACAGCAAGTTGAATTCTAAAGTGATCAGGGAATCCTAACTCTTTAATTCCATCAATAGCTTGTTTGCTAAAAATGTAAGAATACGAGCTCCAAGTTAGAAATAGTGATATTAAAATTGTGCTTATCCAATAAATGTTTCTCATTCTGTTTGGTTTAATTTTTTATGACCCCCATGGATTGTAAGAACCAAAGTTCCAAATATGACCTTCTATATCTCTACAGGTGTAACTGCGTCCGCCATAATTTTCATCTTTTATATCTATAACTATTTTGGCTCCTTCTTGAACAGCTTTTTTATAGTGTTCATCAATGTTTTCTATAATAATATATGGCGCTTGTGTATTTAATTGATTAAACTCTACAGGTGTTCTTAACAATTTACCATATTCACTATCGTTTTCAGTTCCTAACATTATCATAGCGTTACCAAAAGTTAATTGAGCATGTCTGATTGTTTCGTTTTCTCCTGGTACTACTAAATGTTTTTTAAATCCAAAAGCGTTACATAACCATTCGATTGCTTTCGAGGCTTCTTTGTATTGTATCGTTGGAATTATAACAGATCCGTTTTGTTTCATTATGTTATTGTTTTAGCTTAAAGGTAATTAATAAGATTGAATTTCCGCTGAGGTTCCGAAGCTTCAAAACAACCGTAGTTAATCATACGCCTTATTAGCTATTGCCTTTTTGTCAATCAGCTTTTCAATTCCAAAAAACGACAAGTAAGAAATTCCAAATACAATTAAGTGCATAATCGTATCTCCATTCAGAGGTTTAGGAAGTGAATCAGATATAAACATTCCTGTAAAGGATGAAATTATTGAAATTACAAAGCCAATAAATCCATATAAAATTCGTTTCTGCTTACTAATTATAATATAGAATAAAACACTCAATACTATTACAGATTCTAACCTCTTAAAATATCCACCATCCTTTCCAGAGTGATAAGAAATATCAGTTTCAATTTTATGATTCAGAAATAATATTGTCAAAACTGTTATTCCTGTTAATAGTATCAGTTTAATGTTTCGATTCGTTAATTTCAATTGAGTTCTGTTTTTTTAGGCTGTAACTAACGTTTCGGCAAAGAAAAGTTGCGTTTGTTTTAGCATTTCGTTTATAAAAATACCTAAATTTTGGTTTTGCGATTGATTTTCTCAAGTAGGAAAATTAGTAAGCAATGTTTTGTTAGGTGTAGTTGTTTATAAATTCTAAATCAAAAAAATACTCATCTTTATTTTGTTTATTAACATATATGTAAGTCTTCTTTTTTTCCGCCATTAGAATTTTCAAATTTATTTCCTGTTCGTTAATTAATGGACTTTTAAAAATTGCTTTTTCTCCGTTTATTTTTGTTTCAAACAGTATAACACAGTTATTGACATTATTAAAAACTCTAGTATCCCGACCTGTTAATTCATCTATAGCTTCATATTTACTCATATACGAATATTCTTTTTCAATTTCCTCACGGTAATTATTGGATTTAATTTCACATTTGTTAAAATCAACCTCGACGGTTAATCCGTTCGTTTTTAATTCTTTTTTCCAATCTTGAAAGTATGAAAGAGATTTATTAACCTCATTTTTCTTTATCAATTTTAGAGATATACTAGAAATTCCAACTAAAATAGCACCTGGAACTAAAAGATGAAAATTATACTTTGATATCGAAAGCCCAATTAAAATTAAAATGGTTCCTAACCATAAAATTCCATTGCTTATATATATCAAATACTTATTCATAATTTAGAATCTCTTACGTTAGTTAGAATTACACCTAACGTATTTGTGTATGATTTTTTGCGGGAAAAGGACGCGAGTTCTTTTCCGATGTTGCGGAAAGATAATTAATAAGATTGAATTTCCGCTGAGGAAATTCAGCCGCAATTAATTATACACGTTGTTGTACACTGTTTTTTATTTAATGTTCGTGATTTTCTTTTATCAATTCGTTAAAAGAGAGTGTCAACAGTTTGGATAACCTTTCGTTTTCAGCTTTTACTACTGGTAAAAGTATTTTATAAAAGTGTTTATTCTGTTCATTGTCAGGATGTGGTCCATCAAAGATGAATCTAAAAACACTTTTTATTTCCGAATCAGACTTTTTTGAAAGAGCTTCACAGGCAGGTTTGGAATTATAGTACAAATGTAGTCCAAAACCAAATGCTTCTCTTATTTTGTCAGCTTGCCAATATCCATCAATACAGATGTTAACATATTTATTATAGTATTTGTCAGCAGGAATTGATTTTAATTGACAGAAAAATCCTATGTGTGAGTCTGAACTTACATAAGATTTAACTTTTCGAGGAATTTTCGAAAGATATAGAGGTCCTGGTTTATCTTTATAGCCGAAAATAGAGTCCATAATTGCGTATGAGTTTGGAAAAGCATTAAAAAATTTCCTTTCCAATTCATTTTTATTACTAGTGTTTCCTGACATTGCTTTAAGTACAAATTGATGTATTGAATCAGCTTGAACTTGAATTGATTCAAAAGTGTAGTTTTTAAAATGACTTTCAGTTTGAGCTGTACATAGATTTATTGTCAAGAATATAGAAATAATCGAAAAGTATGTTTTTGTGGTTTTCATATTTCTTCAAATGGTACCCAACGTGTTTGTGTATGATTTCGTTGCGTGTTTCAGTAACTAATTTAGCAAATACAAACTGAATAGAAAATCCGCGAGGATTTTCGTAGGTAGGCTCTAACTAGCAATGAATTATACACGGTGTTGTGGTGTCGCTTTTATATTTTCAATAGTTTTATCTGTCAGAATTTCTAATTCAATTTGTTCGGTTTGATAACTGTTTTCAACCTCCATTCCGATTTTAGATGAGAATATACTCCATTTTAAATTCAGACTATTTCCTAACTCGATAATCAACTCATCTAATTTATGTCCGTTTTTTTCCAAATCAACCATAATCCAATTTCCAATTCCGTGTGCTGATTTTAGGTCATCTGAAAAGCTTAAATAATATTTTGGAATGTCATTTTGATAGACAACGGTTTCATTAAATTCCAATTCCAAAAAAGGGAAGAAGCGTTCATTTTCTTTTCCACTTACTAAATAAGACTCCGTTTCGAGGGTTATTTTATCCATTTATTTTGTCAAAATAGGTAGAAAACTCATCTTCTTTAATCATATGATTTATAACATTTAGAACTTCTTTTCTATTAAGTTTATCAATCAGTATCAAGTCAGTTGCACAAAAATATTTTCCATTTAAACATTCACCAGTTTTCTGATTTTTTTGTCTCAACCATTCAATATTTTCATAAGTGAAAAATGTAGCTACATATTTATCTCCATTTTCAAATGTTACAATTACATCTGAATTATCATTTTTTTCAGCTATTCCTCCTAAAATTGGTCCTTTTTCTTCTGTTCCAATCCAAACCTCTTTTATATTATTCATCTCGTTTTTCAAATGCACCACAACGCCAAATATATGAATCGGAGCAAGGCAAGCAAGTCTGAACCAATCGATCTATCTGCGCATTTTTATTTCTTATTCAATTTATAAAAATCTAGCGCCATTGCAAAAAGGAAATGACCTTTCGATCTAGCACTAAACTTTGCTCTGATTTCATATATAATGTTAGCAAATCGTTATTTTTTTTTCGCTCCAGTATTCTCGTTTTGAGTTTTACTTGTTGCCCATTTTTTTATTCGATCATTCAAATTAGTAAGTCCAATTCCACCAAGTAGCATTCCGATTGGCATTCCAATTATAGTGCGCCAAAATTCTTTAGGGTTTCTTTTATAATCTGGTAGATATGCCCAGTACAAGAAAACCCCAAATAATATTATTAAACAAGTTACTATGATAAAACCAAGCATATTTTAGTTGTTTGATCGTTGTATATTAATTCATTTTGACCATTTAATTAAGTCAAAAGGGTTTGTACTTGGATTTTTGTTATCTACTAGAATTACATTTTCTAAAAGTCTCACTTTTTTCTCCCCATTTATTATTGTATCAATTGTTACTAATTCCCATATAAATCCAGATATATTATCATCTTTAAAATCGAGATAATCAAATTCAAAGTGATTATATCCTTTTATTGGAGAATAAGTTTTGCTGTACGAACTATCTTTGTTTTTATGATATATGGTTAATTCTGTCTTTCGACTTTCGAATTTTTTCAAAGTATCGTAACAAGAATAAAAACTGAGATTGGCTTTTTTGTTTGAACCATACGTTTTTAATTCTCCAAATTCATAGAAATAACTATTTAGAGTATCTAATTTTCCATTTTTAAATTTTTTATATCCATTTAAGATTGAATCTCCACTTGGGAAAATATAGACCTCAGATTCTAAACTATCAACTTCATTTTGTTTATCAATTAACCAAATTCTATTGATTTCAGGAGTTTTTTCTACAATTTTCTTATTCTCTATTGTCTTTTTACAACCTAAAGTACAGAGAAGTATAATAACTATTAATAGTCTCAATTTCTTTTTTTTAATGTTTGCTAACGCTGTTTTATAAGCTTTGTTGCGTGGTTTAAACAGTTAATTTAGTAAATAAAACACGTACGGCGAAATTCCGAAGGAATTTCCTAAGTGAGCTAAAATCAGCTATAAAGTTTATATAGTGTTGGTAACTGGCTTTTCTTTAAATTTATCATATACTCTAAAAAATTCGTCTACTGCTTTTTCTTCATCATTTCCGCATTCTTTTAAAATTATATCTTTCCAAGCAGCAGATGTTTCTTTCTGGTTATAGTATTTTACTGTCCATTCGTTTAATCCTAAAAATATATTTTCCTCTTTTATATTATAGACATCAAATGAATAATATATTCCATCAAAAAAACTTTTTAATGTAGATATTCTTTTTTCTCCTATAAACATTGCTGTTCTTATTCGAAAATTTTCAGATTCTAATAACTGTTTTAATTTAGGTTTTTCATTCATGTTTTTTTCGGGTTATTAGATATACTAAATTTAAAGATGAAATTAAAAATGGAATGCTTGTCAAGAAAGCAATTTCATAAACTGAGTTATAACTCCAATTTCCAGAAGTTAGAAAATAGACTGAAATCCATAATATTAGAATTCCGACAATTTCAAATATTCGTTCATACAATTTAGGTTTTAGGAATATGCTAATAACTAAAAATATTTTTCCAATTAAGGATATAAGACCAATTGACATTATTTTATCATTGAATTTTCCTCTCAAAGTAAAACCATAACTATCAATCAAATTTGGAATACTTACAATATCTATAATCCACATTATTCCAATTCCGTGACCAATTCCAAGAATTATAAATGAATGTAGAATTACTGTAAGTATTATTGATTTTGTTTTACTTTTCTTCAAGGTTATTATTTTTCAATGTGCTAATTTTTGCTTGTTACCAACGTATTTGTGTATGATTTTTTGCGGGAAAAGGACGCGAGTCATTTTCCATTGTTGCGGAAAGATAATTAATAAGATTGAATTTCCGATGAGGAAATTCAGCCGCAATTAATTATACACCATGTTGTACTACGTTATTTTTTTCTTCAGTTTTTCGTAACTATATTTTATACTTTTTCGTTTATATGATTTTCCTTTAATCACTCCATAAACTTTATTCTTCTCAGGAGAATATTCTAATGTGCTTTCATAACAACCTCCAATTGCATAATCATTTTTGGTTTCATTTGGTAGTTTTGCTCCAGTCCGTTCAGGTTTATAAGTAGCGAATATATATATCTTTCCAGTTTGAAAATCACGGATACTTGCTCTGCAATCTGCTCCATCGGTATCGAAAATTTCAATAATTTTTCTTTCTTCTTTGCCTCTTATAATTTCAAGTATTTCAACTTTTATAGATTCTCCTGTTCCATAATGTGGATCAAATTCGTTGTTCAGAGTTTCGTTAATATATTCATCATAGTCTGTAAATCGCTTTCCATTTCCCGTATGATAAGTATGTTCTATAATCTTACCTTTAATTACTAGTTCTGAGTTTTTTGCGATTTTTAGAAAATTCCCACTCCATTCACAGTCACAGGCTGAAAGTTTAATAGAAAGTAGAAATATTAATATTATTGTAATCTTTTTCATAATGTAGTACAACGTATTTGTGTATGATTTTTTGCGGGAAAAAGACGCGAGTCATTTTCCGATGTTGCGGAAAGATAATTAATTCGATTGAATTTCCGACGAAGAAATTCCGTAGCAATTAATTATACACGGTGTTACCCAACGTTTTTTTTCTTTCAATCAACTTACTATAAGTAATGACTTAATATAGTTTATCTTTAACTAAATCAGAAACGTATTTAATTCCTAAAAATTGATGAAACTTTATATTAAATATATGGTAAGCTTAAGATGCAAGCTTTTCGTTAAAAACGAGTTAGAAAAACTGGGGTTACACTATATAAGTGTTGAGCTTGGAATGATTGAAATAAAAGAAGATATTTCGGAATTTCAAAAACAAGAATTAAAATCAAGTTTAGCTATATCAGGGTTAGAATTAATAGATGATAATAGAAGTATTCTTATAGATAAAATTAAAAACGTGATTATAGAAATGATTCATTATTCTGATGAAGTCCCAAAAGTTAATTATTCAGATTACATAGCACAAAAATTGAATTATGATTACATGTATTTATCAAATTTGTTTTCAGAAGTAAAAGGAATTACTATTCAGCATTTTATTATTAAACACAAAATAGAAAGGGTAAAAGAATTGATTCTTTATAACGAACTTAATCTCACTGAAATAGCCTATAAATTAAATTACAGTAGTGTTGCTCATTTGTCTAATCAATTCAAAAAAGTTACTGGACATACACCTTCTTTTTATAAAAAAATCGAACAAAAAAGAAAGTCGAATCTAGAGAATCTGTAACATGTGTAATCTTATATGCTAGTTGTGTAACATAATTTGAGGTGCTAGTCGTCATCTTTGTGACTGTAGTACAATTAAGCACTACTTTAAATACATAATTATGGAAACCCAGAACGAAGAAGGAGAGAAAAAAACAAGTGAGCTATATAAATTTAGTGGTGATTGGGATAAACAATCAAAAGCATTGAAAGTGAAATACCCAAAATTGACTTCTGAAGATGTGAAATTTGAAAGTGGTAAAGAATTAGATTTAATTAAAAGATTAGAGAACAAGTTGGATAAAGACAGAAATGAAGTTGTAGGTATCTTGAAATCAAATTATAAAAGCATAGCAAATGCGATCTAGAATATTAAGTTAAATCTATGTATCAAGAGTTTTTTACTAAACTGTTCTTTTTTATTAGCTTTATTCTAAATCAGTGATTTATGTAACTATAGTCATAAAGTGTATAACTTAATATACTATCTCATAGTTATCTTTGTAAGGCTATTAATCAATTAGGGAAGTTAGGATAAATTATTTATTGGGATTTAAAAAGCAGACTCGGGTCTGCTTTTTTCGTAAAAATAGTATTCAATAACGATATACATAATTCGCTTGACTAACTTTTTTAGTTCCATTTCATAGGTTTTAAACGTCTGATAAACTTTATTTGTTTTCTTCCATTCTGCGCAATATTTAAATGTACTGGTTTGGCCTTTAAATCATTAATAATGTTCTGAACAAAAGGTTCAATGACAACTGTAGTTTTTAGCTGCTTTTTTTTAGATACCTCAAATTTTATATCTATAATATTGTTAATATGTAAATGTGTCATAATCTATATGTTTTTATACAACAAAGTTGGGGCTATTTTCTTTCCTTATATTACATGACAATATTGAGTTTTTATATATTTAACTGATTTGTTTTTTTAAAATTATTTAGTTCTAAACTGTAATATTTGTAATTCTTTTCAGAAGTTATGTAACCTAGTCAAAATCATAAAGTTTAACTTGTTATACAATATTTAAAAATTTATAATTATGTCTAGAAAAAAAAGTGGCCAAGCTAAAAACAGTAAAACAGTACCAACTAGGACAGCGAAAGAAAAGAAGCAAGCTAAGGCTGAAAAGAGACGAATCAAAAAGAGCGAGTAAATACAATTTGTGTTATGGAGAATTATGAATTTGAAAACCTTATGTAATTCAATATTAGCAATAAGTTGAAATATGTTTCGAATACTATAATGGCTTAACACATTTTAAATGAAAAAAAGGGATTATAATGGCTTTAGCTTTGGACTATGGTAAAATGTATAAGCCAAAACTAACACTTTTTCAACTTTTGTAAATGTTATTGAAGAAAAAGCAGAAATTCTAGTAGACAACATATCTGCATATTTATAAAAGAATGAATCCATGATTATCCTTTGTCATGTTTTATATACGATAGAAGCAAATGAAAGATTTTAGATGCTTTCGATTATTTTAAAAAAGTGGTTATGATGATTTGGAGGCATAGAACAAAATCAATAACAATGAGTGATTTATTTAAATCAGGTGATATTGTGTGTGCAAAAGTTAATCCTACAAAATCTCTAAAAGTTAGAATTTTTGCTAGAAAAGTACATCATTGTGATGTATATAATTAATCAGAAGAAAAAGAGGAAATTTCTTTTGAAAGAGAAATTGAATTTTATAAAAATGAAAACTAGATATGGTTGAATTCGGAAAATTATTTTGACAATGTTGGGTAACGTGTTTGTGTATGATTTCGTTGCGTATTTCAGCACCTAATTTAGCAAATACAAACCGAATAGAAAATCCGCGAGGATTTTCGTAAGTAGGCGAGAACTAGCAATGAATTATACACGGTGTTGTACGCAGTTTTTTATTTATATAAATCTCCGTTTAAGTACTTTAATCCAGAATCACAAACAAC
>CANLMR010000011.1 GCA_947492185.1 uncultured Tenacibaculum sp. | reverse complement strand
AACCAAAAAAATTAAACTTTTTTACAACAAAAAACCTAAAACATTAACCAACAAAAACTTACAACAAAAACTTTTTTTGCAATAAAACATAAAACATCTTTTTACATATATATTATATATAAGTATTGTATTGAGAAAAGGAAATGCGTTAGGGATTGTAACGGCATCCTTTTTTAATGCTTTTGATCATAAAAACTATTTAAAAAGATATAGAGGAAAGCGCGACCTAAAAGGAAACGCCCTAATAGAAACACTAAAAAAAGAAAAAACCGTCTTTCTATTTCTTAGGTAGACGGCTTTGTATTATAATTCGGTTAGATTAATTGCGATGCAGTAAAGTTTAAAAGATCTACATTATCAAATAACAAATCATTTAGAGTTAAATGATGTAACACATCCGCTTCAGTTCCTAAATCCTCAACTGGTAATCCTTGATCTTCTCCTGTTCTAATAGAACGTCTCATAGCGACATTTAAGCCGATACCATATGGCAATGCTCCAATGTCCATATTACCTATAGATTGTGCATAGTAAACTAAATTATCATAAGACCAAACGTTTGCTCCTCCTCCACCTGTTCTTTTATCTACACCAACTACAGGGCCTATTTTATTATCCTTAAAATCTGCGGTAAAGAAATCGGATGTACTATACACCAATGAATCGATTATTAATGCTACTTTTCCTGGGTATCTGTATTCAGGAAGATTATCAAAAGTGGTTAATGGATAATATTGTGTGAAGATTTCTCCTGTTTCTTCCATTAAATCAAGTGATTTTTTCCATTGAGAGAATTGATCTATATTACCAAAGCCTTTTGTCGAAGGTGTATTTCTAAATGAAACTGGTGATGGATTAATAGGTTTATCTGATAATAATTGTACTAATTTTTCTCCTGAAGGAATAATTCCACCTGGATTACCTCTAATATCAATTATTAATTTCTTTTGAGGTAAACCTTTTAAAATATCTGCAATGCCATCAATAAAGTTATCTACATTTCCTACTTCAAAAGAGAAAATTCTTAGATAACCTACTTCTCCAGATTTGGTTCTTACAATTCCATATTTTGAAACATTATCAAATGTTTTCATTTGATACTTTGCTGCTTTCTTTTTTTGAACTCCTTTTTCGAAAAAGTTCTTTTTAAACAACATTGTTTTTAATTCCTTTTTATCTAACGAAACTTTACTTGCATCTTTTTGTTGAGCTTCTTGAATTTGTTTATTAGTATCATTACTATATACTCTCCAAATAAAAGAATATGTTTTTATCTCCCCTTTTTTATCAATACACGTTAATGTAACCCAATCTTCATCTGGAGGAAAAGAATAAGCAAGTGATTTAACTGTTAAGCCAGATAATGCCATTTTCATTGCAGCTGATTTATTAGCTCCTTGAGAAGTGGCTGCCAAATTTTGAATATGCCTGTTAATTGGAGTACCATTCCAATGGGTTACTATTGTTCCTAGCTCTAGCTCTTCATTATCATACCCAAACAATTTCTTTGTTATTACATATACAGGCTCTCCATTCTCATAATAATTTTCAATAACAATTGGAATAAAAGCAACTAAGTTTTTCCATGGCTCTGGCAATACTAACGTTGTATGTCTATCATTTAATTTTAAAAATATTCGTTGTAATATTCTTAAGAACGAAAGTGTATCCGCTTCATCGCTATAATCATAACCGGCTTCTAAGAGTCGTAATTCTTGAATTGGATTAATCGCAAATGCTTTTTCTTTTATAGGCAAATGCACATAATAGTTCTGCATTGCATTTATAAGTACAGTACATATATACTTTTTATCTTTAGCAGAAAGAGGAATACTCCAATCTCTTATTGTAGCTAGTGGTGGTGATTGATTATACATAATTTTGGTTATTAAACAGGTCTTCCTATCATAAACTCTCCTACCGATCCTTCTTGAAAATAGTTTAAACCTGTTAGTTTACTGAATCTTTCTGTGTTACCAACTCCTAATCCGCAAGCTCCAATTCCCATAGAAGTTGCCACCAAGTATAGTGTTTGGTAAATAACTCCGATATTTTTTAATTGTGCTGCATAAGACATAGAGCTGTATTTCCAATTAAATCTATTAAAACGATTTGCTAATGTTATTAAGATTTGTGGCATTCCTTGCATTGCAGTTGCCATATAAGCTTCTTGCAATAACATTTCCATTTCTTGATTTGGTTCAGACACCAAACTCAACTGATGTTCTTTTGCATCATAATAGTAAATTCCTCTTGGAATTCCTGAACAAGCATTTATAGTAATATAAAACTCAGTCTCATAATTCGCTCCTCCTCCTGGATAAGGTTTACTTATGAAATCACCATAATCACTTGAATACTGATAACGTACTCTTGCACTTCTATATAAGAATTCTCCTAGTTGTTCTTTTGTTAATGATAAAACTCCATAATGTCTTTTTGAAGTTCTCGACTCTAAAACACTGGTAAAAGAATAATCATTACGATACAACCAATTTAAATCTGGTTTATATAATGGAATGCTATTTTCTATCCAGATATTCTCTTTGATTGCAGGTTGTGGTGGAATGATTCCTTTAAATCTAAAATCACCACCAATACCTTTTTCAGTTCTTCCTGTTCTACTTAAAGAATGGAATAATAAATCATGAAATGACCATTGACGCAACGTATCATTCAAACTTTCATCACTTTCTTTTTTATTAGAACAAAGTGTTATAATTTCTGCATCAACAAACAAATCAAAAATGTTACTTGGCAAGTTTGGGTTTTCTTTTCTGAAACTTTCTATTGATTTTGGCGATTTAAAACTATAAAACAATTTCATTGCAGCTTCATCGTGAACTATTAAATAGCTATGTGCTTTTGGATTTCTAAGAATAAAATCACCATTTTCATAATGAACATATGAAAAACGTGAAACTTGCCAATATGAATCTTTTTTAAATTCTTTTTTTAAAATCTTAAATGACTCACCTGAAAGTTTTAAAGAAACTAATGGTTTTTCAACATTATCTCTGAATTCAATTGCCTTAAAACCAACCAAATCATGAATCAATTCTTTTAAATTCTTTTTACTAAACTGTTTTTCAAAAGAACCTGTTCGCAAAGAAACTTTAATTCCCCCGTTTTTTAACTTCTTAAAAACCGAAGTAACATCTACATCTTTATATTTAGCAGATTGAATAAAGTAATTCTCGTGTTCTTCTGTTACTAAAACTTCATTAAGCTTAGCAATTACTTGAGATGTATTTTTCATAACGCTATCTATAAAAACATTGGAAATGGATTTAGTTCGCTTTCGGTTTTCTTCTCTTTAAGCCAACCCATTTTTACTGGAACATCATATAATCTTCCATCTGCAAAACGCGCCCAAAAATGTCTTAAACCTGGAACTATAACTTTTACAACTGGCAATCCGATATCTGGTCTAGTTTGATCAAGAATCAACATTTCTAAACCTAAATCGTCAACTGCCTTTATACATATATCTAATTGTTCTTTTAGATCAACAGTTTTACAAGAAGGTAATTCATCAATATGAATCTTCTTTCCTTTTGGAACTAAATAAGGTTGGTTTTTTATTGTAGCTGTACTCCACCATCTTATTGCTTCAGGATCATTATACTGATATTCTGAATTTCCATCATCATTAATTTGTAAAACTGCAGGAATAAACTGATTCATTTCTGTAATTGCTCTGTTGATCGCTATTCTTGCATCTACATGAGCTCCAAATCCCATAATGATATCTTCCTTTTCGTGATTGGTTCTTCTATTGATTGCTACAAAAGCTGGGATTCCAGTATCGGCAGTTAAATCTAACACCCAAAATTCACGATTGATTCCATTGTAGAACTCTTGCAACTCATTAACAAAACTATCATTCATAGAATCTAAGTCTACTGCTCTCCTATCTATTTGATTATACCACCAAAGTGCTACAGAATCTCTTTCTATCAATTCTAAAAAACCTTGTAAAATGGCATCCTCTTGGCAACTCCCTGCAGCATTTCCATTAGAATCTCCCCAGCAGAAAAATTCAGTATCGCTATCCTTATATCCAAAATACAAATAACTTGTTGGTAAATATTTCACCTTTTTTTCTGTCATTGACCACAATGGTGACCAACTAATTTTAGCATCTTTTCTAAAAGGTTGTGGAACTACTTGAAAACGTCCTTTTGTAAGCCAATCAATTCTATCTTCGAATTGTTTTTCACTGTACAATAAAACCGAATTTGGATTAATTGCATTTTCTTTTATTTCATTATAAGTTGCTAAAATTTGTTGTTCTTCTCCTCGATACACTCCAGAATATCTTTCTAAAGCTTCGCATAAGGCACTTGTTTTCGCTTGAGCATCTGTTCTTCCTTTACCAGAACTATTAGATCTTAATCCATCTTTTATAAAGAACAAATCATCATTCTTTAAAGCAAAATTATGTCCGGCCATATAAACTTTTAAAGGTCCAATCCCATTCCAAGCTGCAGGAAAAATTCCTTTCACTACTCCAGTTAAACTGCTTACATGATGCTGATATCTATTAAAAGTTGCTTCTGCAGATTCCATTCTACTTCCGTTATCACTTTTACCTAATGCTTTTTTAGATGTAATTTGAATCGGAATTCCTGCATTTTTTGCTAATTCAGGATTTCCACAAGATGGACATTGAGGTTTTTTAGTAACATGATGATATTGAGTATGAGAAGTAACTAGATCGATAGTCATTATTTTTGACTCTAAACTTTCATGATATCCTTTTGCCAACCATCTTACCATTTGCATTGTAGCAGTTGAAACTACTTGCATTTCAGCTAAAGGAATACTTGTTCGTGATAAAGGAAATGGTTCTGTTTTATTTGTTTTTCTTTGAATATAAGCTTCTACCTCTTTATTATGCTTTAATCTAGATTCTAGACATTTCCAACAAGCTGTTTTATATGGAGAAATAAATGGCCCAACCATTAATGTAAGTCCAACTGGTTTTACTAACAACCATGGAATATTGTATTTTAAGCAGTAATTATTTATTTCATTAATCTCATTATATTGATAATTATCAGTTACAACAATCATTAACGATGGTGCTTTTACTAAGTCTTGCTGAAAACCAAATGAGTTAACAGCTGTTGCGAAAGAAGAAGCATTAACATTACCAAATGACCTAATATGGATGTTTGTGTTTTGAGTTAATGAACGTACTTGAGATGCATCTAATCCTAATTCAGTCCAAAAAGCTTCATATTGACTTGGCATAGTTTCATCAGCCTGAACAACATGCCCATTATTAATTAAGACATTCATTGCTTCTATAGCTTCTTGTTCATTTACAAAAGAACTCACTTTTACTAATATATCTTGCCATGTATTTTTTCCATCAACAAATGGTATTATTTTTTCTAGACTATGTCCTTCTAAGATATGACTCTCATTTTCTGATAAAAGAAAAACTCCTTCTCCATTGATGCTCTCCAAATGAAA
Source organism: uncultured Tenacibaculum sp. (assembly GCA_947492185.1). Lineage (GTDB taxonomy): Bacteria > Bacteroidota > Bacteroidia > Flavobacteriales > Flavobacteriaceae > Polaribacter. The sequence continues at coordinate 88,572 of CANLMR010000011.1, read as the reverse complement.
TTTTTCTTTAAATTTTGGTATCGTAATCATTTTGTAAGTTTTTAGATTTATTAAAAATCACTCCATCAAAGACGGAGTGATTTATTTAAATTACACGCAAGCTATAGTAGCTACACATAATGGTGTAGATGCTGCTCCTGCAGAACCTGCTGTACCTGCTGTCATAGCACTACCCGCTGTACCACAAATAGATCCAAAAGATCCAGCTGTACCAGCTGTACCAGCTGTTGAACCACTTACTTGTGAAGAACCTGATGCCGCACCTGCAGATCCAGCAGTACCAATACTAGCTACTCCTGTTCCTGCTGTACCAAATGTTCCTCCGCTTACTTGCGATGAACTTGGCGCTGATCCTAAACTTCCTGAAGTACCTACACTAGCAATTCCTGTACCAGCTGTACCAAACGTTCCTCCACTTAATTGAGAAGAACTTGGTGCTGAACCTATACTTCCAGCAGTACCAATTGTACCAACACCAGTTCCAGCTGTACCAAATGTACCTCCGCTTAATTGAGTTGAACTTGGTGCCGAACCTATACTTCCAGCTGTACCAATTGTACCAACACCAGTTCCAGCTGTACCAAATGTACCACCACTTAATTGGGAAGAACTTGGTGCTGCACCTTTACTACCAGCAGTACCTGCCGTTCCTATAGAACCAGCGGTTCCACAAAAAGTAGCAACACAACCTGCTGTACCAGCTGTACCTACTGTAGAGCCAGCCACATTTTGATTACCTGATTGTTCTGTTTTCATGTTAATAGATTTAATTAAATCATAGTACTTGGCAAACTCTTTCTGAAATTCCTCTTTAGGTATTGCAGAAAATTGATATGACTTCAAAACTGCCTCCGGCTTTTCCTTAACTTCTTTACATAACTTTTCATTCGATATAGCTTCATTAGCTAATAAAATGAATTTCATTTTTTCAGAAAAAGGATTAGACTTTGGTGTTTCTTGAGTTTTACTTGTTTTAGCCATAATGTTAAAATGTTTGAAGTATTACCAAAAAACTATAGTAATATTTAGTTTTTCTTACTCTGTTTACTAATAGGCTTTTCAGAATCCCGCCTAATAATCAACAGCAATACCTGTAGCTACTTAATTTAAATGGTTAATGGTTGATTATTTCAATCAAGTTAGAAAATGAAACATCTCAATTTTCAAAAAAACTCCTTAACGATAACAATTTGAACACAAGCGTAATAAACTTAATTACAAAATCTTACTCCTTTAAAAATTATCTAACTAAGATGTTAGGTTGTAGATGATAATTTCGACCCATTCAGAGTATTCTATACTCAAATAATGAAATCTAAACTTTTAATCGTAATCATTACTTTCACTACAATCCATCTTTTCTCACAAAGCATTATAGGAAAATGGAGAACTATTCACGAGTCTACAGGAAAACCTATTTCAATCGTAGAACTTTATGAAAACAAAGGAAAGATTTTCGGAAAAATAGTTGAAATCTTAGAAAAAGAACACAAAAATGATTTATGTGTAAAATGTAAAGGTGATGAGAAAAATAAACCTGTTTTAGGATTGACTATTATAAAGAATATGGAAAAGAAAGGAAACTATTATAGAAAAGGGACTATTTTCCATCCCGTTATGGGAAAAACCTTTCGTTGTAGAATAAAGATTTTAGATAACCCAAATAAAATACAAGTACGGGGTTACTTTTTGTTTTTATTTGGAACTCAATATTGGGAAAGACTTAAATAAATTAAGATTTTTTAGTTTTCTTCTTTTTATTTTTTCTTTTTCGTTTTTTTCGAAGTTTAGCAAACATTTCTTTATATCTCTCCACATCCACCGTACCTTTTTTTGCTTCAAGAATTTTATATGAATCGATTTGTAATTTAGGTTCTTGTAATTCTAATGTTTCATCAATGAAAGCTCTTTGCAAAACATCTTCAACTAAATAATCTTCATTTTCAGATTCAGGATGATATTCATCTTTTAAGGAAAGGCTAAATATATTTGCTGTAGTATTATACCAAAAAGCCTTCCACCCACTTCTAAACTCTTTTATATTTTGAAATACTGTTTTACCAGTTTGTCTGTGGATCAATTTAATTAACAACCTACCTTCGGTTTTGGTCATCTTTTTAATCTGATCTGTTAATTCTTTTTCTAAATACTTTTGAACTCTCTTAACGTATTTCCGTTTTTTATTTTTTGATTCAATCCTTGATAAACGAGCATTTAAACTATCAATACGTTTTGATGCTAATATTGCATAAGGATAAGCTTTAAAAATCTTTTTCTTAAACCAATAATAATAGTTAACATCAATTTTATTTTTAAACTTGTGCTTTGGTAAAACAGAAACTTCATTTAATTTAATCATTAAGCTATCACCATCTCTAACTAAAAAATATTCATCATTAAAATTAGGTAGTGTATCTTTTATTTGAGCATCTACTAATAAAGATGTTGCAATAAAAAAATAAAAAAATATTTTCCTCATAACCTTATACTGTCAAATACAGTTCCAAATTTACTTTTTCTTTAAAAAAAAACTCGTGATTTCTCACGAGTTTTTTTTTAAGCAGTCATAATTGCTTCTGCTATTTTCTTATATGTACCATTTTCTAACTTTTCTCTAATGGCGGTGAATGCTTTTATTGTTTCATTAACGTCTTCTATAGTATGACGTGCAGTAGGAATTAATCTTAATATAATCATTCCTTTAGGGATTACAGGATAAACTACTATCGAACAGAATACTCCATGATTTTCACGTAAGTCATGAACCATAGCCATAGCTTCAGGTATATCTCCTTTTAAATATACAGGAGTGATACAAGTTTGTGTTGTTCCTAAATCGAAACCAGCTTCTTTTAATCCACTTTGTAATGCATTCGTTATTTCCCAAAGTTTATCTTTTAACTCAGGCATTGTACGAATCATATCTAAACGTTTTAATGCTCCTTTTACCATTGGCATTGGTAAAGATTTTGCAAACATTTGAGAACGCATATTATATTGTAAATACTGAACCACATCTTTATCTCCTGCAAAAAATGCTCCGATACCTGCCATCGATTTTGCAAAAGTGGCAAAATAAACATCAATACCATCTTGAACTCCTTGTTCAAATCCAGTACCTCTACCACCTTCTCCTAAGGTTCCAAAACCGTGGGCATCATCAACTAATAATCTGAAGTTATATTTTTCTTTTAAGGCAACTATTTCTCTTAATCTTCCTTGCTCTCCTCTCATACCAAAAACACCTTCAGAAACTAATAAAATTCCTCCTCCAGTTTTTTCAGCCATTTTAGTTGCTCTCTTCAAGTTTTTCTCACAACTTTCAATATCATTATGACGATATACAAATCTTTTACCGGCATGTAAACGAACTCCGTCAATAATACAAGCGTGAGTATCCATATCATAAACGATAATATCATCTTTAGAAACAAGTGCATCAATAGCAGAAACCATTCCTTGATAACCGAAGTTTACCAAATAAGAGGCTTCTTTACCTACAAATTCTGCACACTCTCTTTCTAATTGTTCGTGATACTTTGTATGTCCCGACATCATTCTGGCACCCATTGGATAAGCCATTCCATCTTTAGCAGCAGATTCACCATCTACTTTTAATACATCCGGATGATTAGCTAAGCCCAAATAATCATTAATACTCCAAGTAACTACAGTTTTACCATTAAACATCATTCTATTAGAAATTGGTCCTTCTAGTTTTGGGAATACATAGTATCCTTCTGCCTTATCAGCCCATTTACCTAATGGTCCTTTATCACTCTTAATTCTCTCAAATAAATCCTTTACCATATATACATTACTTGTTTGGGTCGCAAAACTAAGTCTTTTTCTGTGTAAATCAAAAAACTTAACTAGGTGTTACTTAATTTTTATCACCAAATCATTAGTATCAACTAAGGTTCCTGATTGTAATTGTACTTTTTCTATAATTCCTCTAGAAACAGCAGTTACTGTAGTCTCCATTTTCATTGCTTCAATTATAAATAGTGGTTGATTTTCTTGAACAATATCGCCTTCTTTAACTAAAACGGAAGATAATAATCCTTGTAATGGTGCTCCAATTTGATTTTCATCACTTGAATCTACTTTAGTATTTTCAATTTTTTCAACACTTACAGAATTATCCTTAATAGAAACAACTCTCATTTGTCCATTAATTTTGAAGAATACTGTTACATTACCATTTTCATCAGCATCTGTTTTATGAACTAAAGAAATCAAAACTCGCTTCCCTGGATCAATATCTACCATAATTTCCTCTCCTTTTTCTAAACCAAAGAAAAAGTTTTTAGTAGGTATATTCATTACATTACCATACTTTACATGATTATTATAAGCTTCGGTAAACACTTTAGGGTATAATTTGTATGATAAGAAATCAGTCATTTTTAAATCTCTACCCATACCTTTTGCGAATTCTTTTTTAAACTTTTTGAATTCTTTATCAAAATCAATTGGCTCTAAATGTGCATTTGGACGCTCAGTATATGGCTTTTCATTTTTAAGGATAATTTTTTGTACATCCTCTGGGAATCCTCCAACAGGTTGACCTAAATCTCCTTTAAAGAAACTAATTACTGATTGTGGAAAAGAAATAGAATCTCCTTTTTCTTTAATATCTTCTATAGTAAGGTCGTTACTAATCATATATTGCGCCATATCTCCAACTACTTTAGAACTTGGCGTAACTTTAATGATATCTCCAAATAATTGATTTACCTCTCCGTACATTTTTGTAACTTCAGTAAACTTATCTTCTAAACCAAGAGCAATAGCTTGACCTTTTAAATTTGAATACTGTCCTCCTGGAATTTCATGTTCATATACCTCTCCTGTTCCAGATTTTAATCCTGATTCAAAAGGATAATAATAGCCTCTTACTGCTTCCCAATAATTCGAATATTCCGCTAGTTTATGCATGTCTAATGGATTTTCTCTCTCATTAAAACGAAGCATTTCTACCATCGAATTAAAATTAGGTTGAGAAGTTAAACCAGACAAACCTCCTAATGCTACATCAACAACATCTACGCCAGCTTCAATAGCTTTTAAATATGTAGCTGATTGAATAGAAGACGTATCATGAGTATGTAAATGAATAGGAATATTAATTTCTGATTTTAATGCAGAAATTAATTCATAAGCCGCTTGTGGTTTTAATAAACCAGCCATATCTTTTACACCTAAAATATGAGCTCCAGCATTTTCAACATCCTTTGCTAATTGGATGTAATATTTTAAATCATACTTTGTTTTACTAGGATTTAAAATATCTCCTGTATAACAAATAGATGCTTCAGCTAAACCTTGAGTTCTATTTCTTACATGTTTAATACAAGGTTCAATTGACTTCATCCAGTTTAATGAATCGAAAATTCTGAATACGTCTACTCCAGTTTCCCATGATTTCTCTACAAACTTTTCAACTAAGTTATCTGGATAAGCAGTATATCCTACCCCATTTGATCCTCTAATTAACATTTGTAATAAAACATTTGGCATTGCTTCTCGCAATAGTGCTAAACGTTCCCAAGGATTTTCTTGTAAAAAACGAAGACAAACATCAAAAGTAGCTCCTCCCCAAACTTCCATACTAAAGATATCTGGGAAATTCTTAGCATATCCTTCAGCAACTTTTAACATGTCTGTTGTACGCATTCTAGTTGCCAATAAACTTTGGTGCGCATCACGCATTGTAGTATCTGTAAAGTGAATTTTCTTCTCTTTCTTTAACCACTGCGCAAATTTCTCTGGACCTAATTCTGTTAATAGGTCTTTTGTCCCTTTTGGATGAGCATCTAATTTTGGGAACTTCGGAATTTTTGGAGTTGAAAATTGATGACTACGATCTATTTTCTTAACATCTGGATTTCCATTTACCACAACTTCACCTAAGAAGGTTATTAATTTATTAGCTCTATTTTTTGGTTCCTTAAATTCAAATAATTTAGGCTCATTTTTAATAAAATTAACAGTAACTTCTCCAGCTCTAAAGGTTTCGTGATTTAAAATATTTCTTAAAAAAGCAATATTTGTTTCTACTCCTCTAATTCTAAATTCAACTAAAGCACGAAGCATTTTTCTACAAGCTCCATCTAAAGTTCTACTTCTAGCAGAGGCTTTTACTAACATTGAATCAAAGAAAGGCGATATTTTGACCCCTTGGTATATACTACCAGCATCTAAACGAATTCCAAATCCAGATGCGCTACGATATGTTGTAACTGTTCCGTAATCTGGTTTAAAATCATTAGCCGGGTCTTCTGTTGTAATTCTACATTGTAAAGCATATCCAGAAATTGTAATAGATTCTTGACTAGGTATTTTAATTTGCGTATCTCCTAATTTATATCCTCCCGCAATAAATAATTGTGTCTTTACTAAATCTATATTCGTTACCATTTCAGTAACGGTATGTTCTACTTGAATTCTAGGATTAACCTCAATAAAGTAGATGCTATTGTCTTCATCAACCAAGAATTCAACCGTACCAATATTATTATAATCAACAGCCCCACAAATATCTAAAGCGTATTTATACAGGTCGTTTTTAGTTTGTTCTAATAACCCAAAAGAAGGAGCAAATTCAATTACTTTCTGGTAACGTCTTTGCACTGAGCAATCTCTTTCAAATAAATGTACCATATTTCCATGGGTATCTGCAACTATTTGAATTTCGATATGTTTAGGGTTTTCAACAAATTTTTCTAAAAAAACAGTATCATCACCAAATGCATTTAGCGCTTCTCTTTGCGCTTCAGGATACGCTTTTTTAAGATCATCTTCATTTCTAATAACTCTCATACCTCTTCCTCCACCACCTGAAGCAGCTTTCAACATAACAGGATAACCAATTTTATCAGCTTCTTCTAGAGCTATTTCAATAGATATTAAATCTTGATCACTACTTTGGATAATTGGAACATTATTAGCAACTGCTACTTCTTTTGCAGTAATTTTATCTCCTAAAGCTTTTAAAACTGAAACTTTAGGTCCAACGAAAATAATTCCGTTATCCTCACACTTTTGGGCGAATTCAGCATTTTCAGACAAGAAACCATAACCAGGATGAATTGCATCCACTCCATTTTCAACAGCCACTTTAATAATAGCATCAATATCTAAGTACGGTTTTAATGGTTCGTTATCTTCTCCTATTTGATAACATTCATCTGCTTTATACCTATGTAAAGAATATCGATCTTCATACGTATAAATACCAACTGTTTTAATACCTATTTCCACACAGGCTCTAAAAACTCTAATTGCAATTTCTCCTCGATTGGCAACGAGTACTTTTTTAATATTCATCCTTTTGTTTTGTTGTGAATTTGTTTGTCTTCAAAGTTAATTTAAAAATAATTTTTATTGAAAAAAACAGGCGTTTTTAGTTACAGAAGTTAATAAATTAACACATTCGTAAAAAACTGTTTAGAGAAAAATCGATTTCGTATTAATTTATTGCTGATTTGATAATTTGATAATTCAACAGCCTGTATTAAAATTAAACAAAAACGTTTTCGTTTTAAAAAGAGGGTTTAAAATTTGTTTCAAAAGTAAAAAAGATGTCAAATTTTGACATCTTTTAATATATTACTTATAACCTAATTAACTTCGAACTGTTGTTTTATTCGCTTCCAGTTCTTTTATAAAAGGCTGACTGTACAATCTACCATTTAGTGCTTTATATATTGCATTAGCGACAGCTCCTCCTGCTGGAGGTAAACCAGGCTCGCCTAAACCTGTAGGTGACAACTCATTTTGCACAAAATGAACCTCAACTTGAGGAGTTTCATTCATTCTTATTAATCGATAGGTATCAAAATTTTTCTTTAAAGGTTTCCCGTTTTTAAACGAGAAATCTCCATACATTGCATGACCAATTCCATCTAGAACACCTCCTTGAATTTGATTGATTGCTCCAGTTGGATTAACCACAATTCCGCAATCTACTGCTGCAACTACCTTTTTTACAACTGGTACCCCATCTTTCATTTCGATTTCAGCAACCTCCGCAACATGTGTATTATGACTATAATAAGCTGCAAATCCTTTATAAATTCCTTCTTTCTTTTCTTTCCAATTACTCTTTTCTTCTACTAACTTAATGGTATTTTCCATTCTATGACCGGAGTATTCTATTTTCTCATCAGTTGTATTCTTTACATTCTGGAGTAAATCAATACGTAGTTGAATAGCGTCTTTACCTAATTCTTCAGCTACTTCATCAAAGAAACTTTGTTCTGCATAGGCTAAGAAATTTGTATATGGAGCTCTCCAAGCACCAGTAGTAATTTTACTTTGATAATTTTTAGTGGAAACTTTATAATTTGGAATACATCCTGCTGGAAAAAAATTTGGAATTAAATCATACATATTTCCATTAACAGCTGCCTCTTTTAAATGATAACCAGTTATTTTTCCATCTTTAATTGAAGCTGCTATTCTATATTTAATTGCTGGACGATAAATTCCGTCTGTCATATCATCTTCCCTAGAAAACACCACCTTAACTGGCTTCTTTGACAGATTTGAAATTTCAGCAGCTTCCAATGCAAAATCTCCGTAGAGCCTTCTTCCAAAACCACCTCCCATTCTCGTCATTTCTAACTCAATTTCACTTTCTTCTCTATTTAGAAGCTTTGCAATTCTACCAGCTGTCCATTGCGGTGTTTGTATAGGACCGACCAAATGAACTCTTTCTGATGTAACATCTGCATAGAAATTCATTGGTTCTAGACAGTTATGTGGCAAAAATGGTGAATGATATGTTCTTTCAATAACCTTATCTGCAGCTTTAAATGCATTTGCTACATTTCCATCATTCCTGCGAACTTCAAAATCTTTTCCATCTAGTATTCCATTTAGGATTCTATTATGATCCTCGGTATTTTCTAAATCTTTATCACTGCTCCATTCTGCTTTTAAAGCTTTCTTTCCCTTCATTACAGCCCACGTATTAGTTCCAAGAACAGCGACCTTATCGCCAAACTTTACTACTTGAGTTACTCCATTTACTTTTTTAGCCTCAGTATCATCAAAACTAACTAACGTCTGACCAAATGCTGGTGGTCTTAAAACTGAAGCATATGACATTCCTTCAGTTTTGTAATCTAATCCGAATAATGGTTTTCCAGTTACAATATTCTTTAAATCTACATTTATTGCATCTTTACCAATTATTGTATACTCTGAAGGTTTTTTAAGTTTTACATTTTCTGGAACTTCTAAATTAGCAGCTTCTTTTACAACATCACCATAACCTAAAGTTTCACCTTTTTCATTTATTATAATTCCTTTCGACGCTTTACATGTAGACGCATCTACTCCCCATTTTACCGCAGCTGCATTAATTAACATCTGCTTTGTTGTTGCGCCAGTTTGTCTTAACGCATCCCAACCAAATCTAATTGATTGACTTCCTCCAGCAACTTGACGTGTATATTCTTTTTTATTATACTTTGCTTGAACTACGTTTACTTTATTCCATTCTACATCTAATTCTTCCGCTATAATCATTGGCATAGCTGTTTTTACACCTTGACCAATTTCTGGATTAGGAGAAAATATTGAAACATAACCATTATCTGCAATTTGAATAAACGCATTAAAATCATTGAAATTTAAATTTGCAATATCTACAGGTGGTTTAGCTTCTGATTTACAAGCTGTAAATAAATTAAACCCAACTAATAATCCTCCACTAGCCAATGCAGAAGTTCTTAAAAAGTTTCTTCTACTGAATCTCAAATTGTTTTCTTGTGTGCTCATAATACTCAGTTTTAAGACATTTTTTCAGCAGCAATTGCTACAGCTTTTTCAATTCTATTATATGATGCACATCTGCAAAGATTACCATGCATAGCTTCTCTAATTTCACTTTTAGTAGGGTTCGGGTTTTCTTTTAAGAAAGAAGCAGCAGTCATAATTTGTCCTGCCTGACAATAACCACATTGAGGAACATCAACCGTTTCCCATGCTTCTTGTAAAGGATGGTTTCCTTCTTTAGACAACCCTTCTATTGTAGTAATTTCTTCTTTATCAATCATTGAAACTTGTAATTGACAGCTTCTAGTTGCTACACCATCAACGTGTATGGTACAAGCTCCACATTGAGCAATTCCACATCCAAATTTAGTCCCGACTAAATTTAATTCGTCTCTTAAAACCCAAAGTAAGGGAGTATCTGAATCGGCTGTAATAGTAACCAATTCACCATTGATTTTTAGATTATAGGTTGGCATTTCATGTTAGTTTTAATCGATTTTTAAGTTACGAAAAATATCTATATCTCTAACCTTTAATCCTTTTTTAAGATTTATTTAATAAAAAAGGAATCGCGTTATTACGATTCCTTTTTATCAATATTATTTTTTCAATTATTATAGTGCTTCATCTATAATTCCTTGAACTACTTCTGGATTCAATAAAGTACTTGTATCACCCAAATTGCTTATATCTTTAGACGCTATTTTACGTAAGATTCTTCTCATAATTTTCCCTGAACGTGTTTTAGGTAAACCCTGAGTAAATTGTATTTTGTCCAGTTTGGCAATCGGCCCTATTTGTTCTGTAATAATTTGATTGATTTCCTTTCTAACATTTTCCTGATTTCGCGATTCTCCAGTATCTTTTAAAATCACATAACCATATAATGCATTTCCTTTAATATCATGAGGAAAACCTACAATTGCTGATTCGGCAACAGCTGGATGTTCATTAATTGCATCTTCTATAGGAGCTGTCCCTAGATTATGTCCAGAAACAATAATCACATCATCAACTCTACCTGTAATTCTGTAATAACCAACTTCATCTCGTAAAGCACCATCTCCCGTAAAGTATTTATTTTCAAAACTTGAAAAATATGTGTCTTTGTACCGTTGATGATTTCCCCAAATTGTTCTCGCCATTGAAGGCCAAGGGAATTTTATACATAATCTACCTTCTACTTGATTCCCTTTAATTTCACTTCCTTCAGCATCCATTAAAGCTGGTTGAATTCCTGGGAAAGGTAACGTTGCGTAAGTTGGTTTTGTTGGTGTAGAAAACGGAATTGGTGTAATCATAATTCCTCCAGTTTCCGTTTGCCACCATGTATCTACAATTGGGCTTTTACGTTTTCCAATATTATCATCATACCAATGCCAAGCTTCTTCATTTATAGGTTCTCCAACTGTTCCTAATATTTTAAGAGAGGATAAATCATGATTATCAACATGAGACAAACCTTCTTTTGCTAATGCTCTAATTGCTGTTGGTGCAGTATAAAATTGATTGATTTTGTGTTTTTCAACAATTTCCCAAAAACGTCCATAATCAGGATAGCTTGGCACACCTTCAAACATAACTGTTGTCGCTCCATTTGCTAATGGACCATAGACAATATAACTGTGCCCAGTAATCCAACCTATATCTGCCGTACACCAATACACATCATTTTCTTTATATTGAAAAACATTTTTAAAAGTATATGCCGTATACACCATATAACCAGCAGTTGTATGTAGCATTCCTTTAGGCTTACCTGTTGAACCAGATGTATATAATATGAATAATGGATCTTCTGCATCCATAACTTCAGCTTCACAGTCTTCTGAAGCTTCATTTAACAATGGCTGTAACCAAATGTCTCGGCCTACCTTCATTTGAATATTTGCATTGATTCTTTTTGCAACCAATACATTCTCTATGGTTGGACATTCTCTTAAGGCTTCATCTACAATTCCTTTTAAATCAATAGTTTTATTTCCTCGATAAGATCCATCTGAAGTAATTACCATTTTACATTCAGAATCATTAATTCTAGTAGCCAGTGCATTTGATGAAAATCCGGCAAAAACCACTGAATGAATCGCTCCAATTCTAGCACAAGCCAAAACCGAAATAGCCAATTCTGGAATCATTGGTAGGTAAATACAAACTCTATCTCCTTTTTTAATTCCTTTACTTTTTAATACGTTAGCAAACTTATTAACTCGCTTGTATAAATCATTATAAGTAATATGTTGTGCTTCCTCCTCTGGATTATTGGGTTCGAATAAAATTGCTGTTTTATTCCCTCTTGTTACCAGATGTCTATCAATACAATTCTCGGTAATATTTAATTTAGCTCCTTCAAACCATTTAACTTCAGGTTTGGTAAAGTCCCAATCCAAAACTTTATCCCATCTTTTTCTCCACAAGAAATGTTCCTCCGCAATTTCTTCCCAAAAGTTCTCTGGATTTCTTACTGATTTTCTATATACCTGAAAATATTCTTCTAGATTTTTGATATGGTAGTTACTCATACTTGATTGATTTGTTGCCTCAATTTATTTCTTTTTCATTAAACAGCAACGCCTAGTACAAGAAAATTAACAATTCTTTTCAAATTTTGTTTTTCATCGATTTTATTAATGCATTAGTCGATTTTATTTGTTTAGAAATTATTCATTATTAGCACTATAATGTCAATTCTCGATTTCTTCAATCAGCATCGTATAATCATATTGCAAATCTTCATGCAAATTAGATATTGCTTTTTTAGCTAATCTCATTTGTGTTTGGAAAACGTTTTCAAGTCTTGGACTTCTTTTTATAGAAGGTTTAAAGTTTTTCAATTTTAAACAGAAGTATAATAACAATTCAACCTCTGTACTTTTCTTTTTCGAGTATCTAATTTGTTTTTTAATTGAAGTTAAAATTTTTCGTACACTTTTTCTAATGTAAAAAAAACTCTTAGTATTTATTTCGTTAAACATCTCATCCACCTCAACTTTTATCGTTTCAATGTATCTGTCTTCATTTTGAGATTCAAATAAATGATAGGTAAGTAACTCTTTATTCTCTTTTTTAAATCGAGATAATTTCAAACACAACTCCAATAACTCCTCAGAAGTTTTATACTTTAATTCTTCTTTTAATTCTTTAATTGAAGCGGCTTTCATTAATTCTAATTTTTCTTAAGTTCTTCAAAGCTATCAAAAAGTCTTTTCTTGATCATAGAAAAAACTCGTTTGTTATATTCAGAAGAATTTAAATCGTAATTTTCAAACTCTTCATCTGTAAATTGTCCAATAACAATACCCAACAATTTATTTTTAACAGCATTGTTTTTAGAAAATGAGTTTTCTAAAATTTGATTAAAATGATCTTTAGAAAGATTACCTAATTCTATTTTATATTTTTTTACCCAATTTTTAAAAAGTAAAATTATTATACTATGTTGTAGTTTTAAAATTGGACGTAACGTTTGGTTCTGAAATTTTTCACGCTCAGAACCAAACGATAAGTTTAGGTTTGGACGAATAGATTTCTTACTAAACATTAAGAAATGAAATCACGTTTTGTTCTATTCTATCTAAAATATTATCTGTATCTGCTTTTACAAATTGCTCTCCTGTAATTTGCTCATACAATTCTATATAACGATTAGAAATTTCTAGAATTTTCTCATCACTCATTTCAGGAATTTGTTGTCCCTCTTTTCCTTGAAATCCATTTTCTATTAACCATTGACGAACAAATTCTTTTGATAATTGCTTTTGTTTCTCTCCTTTTTCTTGTCTTTCAGTATATCCGTCTGCGTAGAAATAACGAGAAGAATCTGGTGTATGGATTTCATCAATCAATACAATTTTTCCATCTTTTGTTTTACCAAATTCGTATTTAGTATCCACTAAAATTAAACCGCGTTTAGCAGCTATTTCAGTTCCTCTAGCAAACAATTTTCTGGTATAATCTTCTAGCACTAAATAATCTTCCTCTGAAACAATTCCTTTAGCTAAAATTTCTTGTCTGGAAATGTCTTCATCATGTTCTCCATTATCAGCCTTTGTTGAAGGCGTTATAATTGGCTCAGGGAATTTATCATTTTCTTTCATTCCTTCAACCATTCCAACTCCACAAAGCATTCTCTTACCTGCTTTATATTCTCGAGCTGCATGGCCAGATAAATAACCTCTAATAACCATTTCTACTTTAAAAGGTTCACATAAATGTCCGATAGCTACATTTTCATCAGGATTAGCCACTAACCAATTTGGAACAATATCAGATGTATCATTCATCATTTTAGTTGCAATTTGATTGAGGATTTGTCCTTTAAAAGGAATTTGGCGAGGCATGATTACATCGAATGCAGACAAACGATCCGAAGCAATCATTACTAAAACATTGTCATTTATATTATATACCTCTCTCACCTTTCCTTTGTATACAGATTTTTGTCCTGGAAAGTTAAAATTAGTTTTATTAATTGTATTCATTACTATGTTGCGTTGTTGTGAAGCGCAAAAGTAAACTTTTTAATCTTTTTTTGGAATTCTTTTTATCTGCATTATGTTATCAGATATTGGAGTAATTGCAATTACTTTTTCTCCTTTTTCTATATAAAATAAAAAAGTACTGTTTTGCCCTATAAGTTTTACCTCTTTTTTTGTTTCATTTTTAAAAATTAAACTATAATTAGGTACCACATTCTTTTCTTTTATTTTATGACTCGTACCTATTCCCATACCTAATCTCATTGAAACAAAAAGTACAAAAAACAAAAATAACATACCTGGAACCACATCTTTTTTCTTTTGCATTTCTTGGTATAATTTATCCCATTTTTGAACATCATAAAACTTATTATACCATTTTTTATTTCTGTTTTTTTTGTGTAATCTATAAGACCATTTAGTTGTATATATATAAACAAAATAAAAAGCTATAGCTAGAATTAAAGTTAGCTTCCAGCTATTGGTTAATAAACTAAATGGAGAAATTAGAGCATCTAAAATAGAGACATAATTTAAATACTGAATACCAAGTATCGCATAAAAAAGAGCATCACTTACAATACCTAATAAAATTAAGTATATATAAAAAACATAAAATTTCTCTTGTAAGCTAAGTTTTTTAAACATAAAACTACTCCTACTCTGTTTCAATACTCTTATAAGCTTTAATAATCTTCTTTACCAATCTATGGCGAACAACATCTTTATCATCTAAATAAATTTGACCAACACCTTCAATACTTTTTAAAGCTAGTAGTGCTTCTTTTAGTCCTGAAACTTGCTTTCTAGGTAAATCTATTTGCCCAGGATCTCCTGTAATTACAAATTTAGCATGCTTACCCATACGAGTTAAAAACATTTTCATTTGTGCATGTGTAGTATTTTGTGCTTCATCTAAAATCACAAAAGCATTATCCAATGTTCTACCACGCATAAAAGCTAATGGTGCAATTTGTATAGTTCCATTTTCAAGATAAACTTGTAACTTTTCAGAAGGAATCATATCTCGCAATGCATCATATAAAGGTTGCATATAGGGATCTAATTTTTCTTTTAAATCACCCGGTAGAAACCCTAAATTCTCTCCAGATTCAACTGCTGGTCTAGTAAGAATTATTCTTCTAACCTCTTTTTCTTTCAAAGCTTTAACTGCTAGTGCAACAGCTGTATATGTTTTTCCTGTTCCGGCTGGACCAACAGCAAATAGCAAATCATTTTCATTCATGAGTTTTACCATTTTTCGTTGATTCTCTGTTTGCGGCTTTATACTTTTACCACTTACACCATGAACTAAAATATCGCTTTTATCTCCGAATTTTCTTTCTTCTTCTTCTTTTCCGTTAGAAGTTAAAATTCGTTCTATGCTATTTTCGTCTAATTTGTTATATCGGTTATAGTATTTTATTAGTCTCTCCAATCGTGTCTCAAACTCATCTAATATTTCAGGATCACCATAAATTTTAAGTTTATTCCCTCTGGCAACAATCTTAATTTTAGGGAAATAAGTTTTTAATAGTGAGATGGTTCTATTTTGAGCACCAAAGAATTCTTTTGGATTGATTTCTGTAAGTTCAATTACTCTTTCGTTCAAATGCTAGGCTTTTTTAATTTTATTATGCTTAAATGTAGTAATTATTTTATTCATTTATGTAGCTTTGTCTTAATTTTCAATAGAGTTTTTCACAAAATAGTTAACAATTATATAGTATAAATGGCACTTATTACTTTAACAACCGATTTTGGCCTTAAGGATCATTTTGTTGGTGCTGTTAAAGGAGCAATTTATTCAGAGTTACCTGAAGCTACCATTGTTGATATTACTCATGAAATCACTCCATTCAACACAGCAGAAACGGCATATATTCTTAAAAATGCATATAAGAGTTTTCCTAAAGGAACAATTCATATTGTAGGTGTTGATTCTGAATTAAGCATTCAAAATAAACATATAGCCTTATTATTAGATGAACATTATTTTATTTGTCCTGATAATGGAATTATTTCAATGATTGCTTCAGAAATTAAACCCTCAAAAATTGTTGAGATTAATATTCATAATCACATAGAAAGTAGCTTTCCTGTTTTAGATGTTTTTGTAAAAGTGGCTAGTTTTATTACAAGAGGAGGAAAACTTGATGTAGTTGGAAAAGAAATTAGTTCTTTTAAAAAAATGGTTGAAATTCAACCAAAGGTTAACCAAGAAAAAACAATTATTGTTGGAGGCGTTATTTACATTGATAATTATGGTAATGTAATTAGCAATATCAGTAAAAAAATGTTTGATGAAATTGGAAAAGACAGACCATTTAAAGTTACTGCCAGACGATATACATTTGACAAAATTCATTATCAATATAATGAAATTGTAAATTTTGACTCATCAGATATTCGTCAGTTTGATGGTAAAAAATTAGCTTTATTCAATTCTGCGAATTATTTAGAGATAGCAATTTATAGAAGTAATTTAAAAACAGTTGGAGGCGCTTCAACATTACTAGGTTTAGATTACAGAGATAGAATTACGATAGAATTCAAAAATCCTAATACACCAGATTTTACTACAATTTAATATTAAACCTATGTTTGTACGCATCGTGAAAATGAGTTTTCAACCTGAAAAAATCTCAACTTTTCTAGACAACTTTAATAAAAAGAAAGAATTTATACGAAACTTTCCCGGATGCCGTTTATTAGAATTATATAGAGATAAAACCAATCCAAATATCTTTTTTACTTACAGTTACTGGGAGAAAGAAGAAGATTTAGAAAATTACAGACATTCTGAATTATTTCAAAATATTTGGGCGGAGACTAAAGTGTTTTTTAACGATAAACCACTAGCTTGGAGTGTGGATAAAGTTGTAAGTTTGACTTAAAGAGAATTATAAAATTTAAATACATTGATTTCAATTTTAAAAAAAGAATTCAACTCATTTTTTGCCTCTCCAGTGGCTTACTTAGTTATTGGAGCATTTTTATTGGTAAATGGTTTGTTTTTATGGGTGTTAAAAGACAACTTTAATATTTTAAACGCAGGTTTTGCAGATTTAAATTCATTCTTTTATATCGCCCCATGGTTATTTCTATTTTTAATTCCAGCAATAACAATGAAGAGCTTTGCAGATGAATTTAATACAGGAACGCTAGAAATTTTAAAGACGAAACCATTAACAGATTGGCAAATTGTTTTAGGTAAATATACTGCAGCCCTATTTTTAGTAATCATAGCACTTTTACCAACACTTACTTACGTCTATTCTGTTTATACTTTAGGTAATCCTATTGGTAATTTAGATTTAGGAAGTGTCATTGGCTCATATTTCGGAATGTTGTTCTTAGCCTCAGGTTATTGTGCCATTGGATTATTTACTTCTACTCTATCTAAAAATCAAATTGTTGCATTTATACTTGCCGTTTTCATTTCCTTTTTTGTTTTTTATGGGTTTGATGCTATTGCAAACTTATCTGGAACTTCTGATTTTTATATAAGGCAATTTGGTTTTAACGAGCATTTTAAAAGTATAAGCCGTGGTGTAATTGACACAAGAGATATCATTTATTTTATAAGTGTGAGTTTCTTCTTTTTATTTCTAACTAAAAAACAATTAGATAATGAATAAGAATTTGAAAACTATCCTTTTTGTTTTAGTTGGTCTAATATTTTTAAACTTTTTTTCGGCTACTTTTTTCACAAGGTTTGATTTAACAAAAGATAAACGGTACACACTTTCAGAAGTTTCCAAGCAATTAGTTAACAATCTTGAAAGTTCATTAATTATAAATGTATATCTAGAAGGTGATTTTCCTTCTGAATTTAAACGTTTACAAATTGAAACTCGTCAATTTTTAGAAGAACTTCAGGCTGAAAACTCAAACATTCGTTTCCGCTTTATTAATCCAGAGGATATTAGAGAAGAATTGGTAAAAAACGGAATGATGCCAAGTCAATTAACTGTTGAAGAAGATGGTAAACTTTCTGAGGCTTTGATTTTCCCTTGGGCAGAATTATTCTATGGTAAAAAAGCGATTACTGTTTCATTGCTTCCCAACACTATGGCAAAATCTCAGGAAGCTCAACTCGAAAATGCAATATCTTCTTTAGAGCATTCTTTCGCGAATGCTATTCAACTAATCACTCAAAATAAAAGGAAGAAAATTGCTGTTTTATCCGGAAATGGTGAATTAGAAGATATAAGATTGTTTAGTTTTTTAAGTGAACTTGGAAAAAAATATAGTTTAGGTAAATTCACTTTAGATTCAGCAGCTAAAAATCCAATTAAAACTATTGAACAATTAAAACAATACGACTTATCTATCATAGCGAAACCTACTGAAACTTTTACAAATGAAGAAAAGTTGGTACTGGATCAATACATCATGAATGGTGGAAAATCATTATGGATGATTGATAACTTAAATGCGGATACAGATAGCTTATATAATGCAGGAAAAATGTTAGCGTACAATCGTGAATTAAATTTAACTGATTTATTATTCAGTTATGGTGTTCGTATTAACAACAATTTAGTTCAAGATTTGTATGCATCAAAATTAACTTTAGCTTCAGGAAACCTAGGAAATCAAGCTCGATTTGAAAGCTATGATTGGTTTTATCATCCTTTAGTAAATGGTAACCCAAACCATCCTATTACTAAAAACATACTACCTGTCCGTTTACGATTTACAACTCAAATCGACACACTTAAAAAAGATATAAAAAAAACACCTTTACTTGTTAGCTCTGTTCTATCTAAACTTTCAGGAACACCAACAATTGTTGAATTAGAAAACATAGCTAAGGAACCAAGTCAAGAAGAATATTCTGCAGGTAGTCAATTACTCGCAGTTTTATTAGAAGGTAAATTTAATTCCGCTTACGAAAACAGAACTAAGCCATTTGAAAATCCTAATTATCAAAACATTTCATCAGAAAACAAAATGGTAATTATTGCTGATGGAGATATTGGTAAAAACCAAATTTTAAAAGGAAAACCTTATGATTTAGGAATTGACAAATGGACACAACAACGTTTTGGAAATAAAGATTTCTTATTGAATACTGTTGATTATTTACTTGATGACTCAGGATTAATTTCATTAAGAAACAAAACTGTTCAATTAAATAGTTTAGATAAGCAAAAAGCTTTTAAAGAGCGCAGCTTTTGGCAATTTTTTAATATAGTTTTGCCACTTGCTATCTTATTAGTTTTTGGTTTAGGATTTAATTATTGGAGAAAAAAGAAATACAGTTAGAATTCTAATATATTTAATCTTTTAAATCTAGTAAGTCATTATGTATAAACTGATAATTCAAACGGTTTATCAATTTAGTTGGGCTAATTTTCTTAAATATTAGTTTAGATTCTGTTTTAAATATTGGTTCAGATTTACCTAACTTCTTTCTAGCTTTAATATAAAATTCTTTACGTGTTGGATGATGATCTGCACAAGCATTAAATGTTTCTTCAAATACATCTTCTTCTATAATTTTAGAAATAATTTTAATACAATCATCCCTATGAATCATATTCACAAAACCATTGGGTTGAGGAATTTCTTTTTTTGCAAACCAATTCCCTGGTTGTCTTTTCCCACCATATAATCCAGCAAATCTAATTATTGTTGTTTTGAAATTCGGATTACTTCTAAACAACTCCTCTACCCAAACTAATAAAGCATCATCAATAGTTTCATCTTTCTCAGTATAGGTTTTATTATTTCTAGGATACACAGAAGTTGAACTAATAAAAATCACTTTCTTTAATCGTGATTTCTCTATTTGATTAACTAAATTTTGGTAAGCATTAATATCTTTAGAAGTAATCATAATCAAAAGTACATCACAATTAAAAAAATCAGAATCTACAATCTCTTTTTCAACATCAACAATAAAAGATTGAATACCAGATTCTTTTAAAACCTTCAATTTTTCTTCGCTTCTAGTAGAACCTTTTATAACTGCATTTTTTTGAATTAGAAATTCCGCTAAAGAAATCCCTAACCATCCACAACCTAAAATACTATATACCTTTTTACTCATAAACTAACATTCTCCATCACAACAATTATCGTCTTTTACTAGTTTACAAGTAGCTACAGCTAACAAAGCTCCAATAATTGGAGCTACCATATATAACCAAAGATCTTGATAATGCCCCGAAACAATTGCAGGTGCTAATGATCTTGCAGGATTCATCGATGCTTTTGTAATTGGCCCAGCAAACATTGCCTCTAATAAAACTATCCCTCCTATTGCAATTCCTGCCATTACCCCTACTTCTTTACTTCCTGTAGAAACATTAATAATAGTAACCATTAAGAAAAATGCAAGTAATAACTCTAATACAAAAGCTCTAATGGCATCAGTATTAGGAATTGTGGCTCCATAAAATTCACTTTCTGGGAATAAAAACCATAACGTAAAACTAGCTAAAAGTGCACCAAGAATTTGAAAAATAATATATTTCGGAACTTCAGCCCAAGGAAACTTTTTAGCATACGCAAAAGAGATTGTGACAGCTGGATTAAAATGTGCTCCTGAAATTTCTCCAAAAGCATAAATCATTGCCATTACAATTAACCCCCATGTAATTGCAATTCCAACATGACCAATAGAACCATTGGTGACTTCATTAATTGTCATTGCTCCAGTTCCACAAAAAATTAATGCGAAAGTTCCTACAAACTCAGAAATGTATTTTTTCATGTTTACAAAGATACAATCAAGATTTAAACTGGTTTTTTAAGTTTTTGTTAACATTTATCGCCTCTTTAAGCCGTAATTTTATACTGACTAAAAAAACAAACTAATTTATTATCATGAAAAAAATACTTTTAGGATTATTTGTTGCGTCATTAACATTATCTGTTAACGCACAAATTAAAACCCCGCAACCAAGTCCACTTTCTAAATTAGAGCAAAAAGTTGGTTTAACTGATGTTTCTGTAGAGTACTCTAGACCTGGAGTTAAAGGAAGAAAAGTTTTTGGAGATTTAGTCCCTTTTGGAGCTAAATGGAGAACTGGAGCAAACAAAAATACAATGATTACTTTCAGCCAAGATGTTATGATTGATGGTAAAACATTAAAGAAAGGTTCTTATGCAATTTTTACTGAACCTGGAGCTACTTCTTGGAAAGTAATGTTCTATAACGATACAAATAACTGGGGGACTCCAAGAAAATGGGATGATAGCAAAGTAGCTTTAACAACTACTGCTTCTGTTATTAAAATGCCTATGAATATTGAAACATTTACACTTTCTTTTGATGATATCACAAACAGTTCTGCTGTTTTAGGTATTTTATGGGAAAACACTTATGTAGGTGTTAAATTTAGCGTTCCTACTGATAAAGCTGTTGAAGCAAGCATCGCATCTGTAATGTCTGGACCAGCTCCAAACGACTATTATGCAGCAGCTTCTTACTATATGGCTGAAGGAAAAGATATTAAGAAAGCTATGATGTGGATTGATAAAGCTGTTGACATGACAAGTGCAAAACCTCGTTTTTGGTACTTACGTAAACAATCATTAATTCACGCTAAAGCTGGAGATAAAAAAGGTGCTATTAAAGCTGCGAAGGCTTCTTTAAAGCATGCTGAGGAAGCTAAAAACGCTGACTACGTAAAGATGAATAAAGACTCTCTTAAAGAATGGGGAGCTTAATCTGTCTATCTAAATTTAATTAAAAGTAAAACTCGAGTCCAACCAGCTCGAGTTTTTTATTCTTCTTACCTTTACCTTTTCAATGTTTACTTTATGTCTATCTATAAAAAAATAGCCGAAATAGGAACCAAATTTATACCAAAATCTAAGCTTTTTAAACATGGTTTTAACTTATCTCCAATGTACAGAAGGAGTACTGGACGAGTAATTAATGTTTCTCAAGATTTACTAAATGTAGTAGTTAGAATTCCTATAAGTTATAAAAATAGAAATTATGTAAACTCCATATTTGGCGGAAGTCTTTTTTCTTCTGTAGATCCAATTCCGATGGTACAATTAATCAATTTAATTGGTGATGATTATGTGGTTTGGGATAAGTCAGCAGAAATATATTTTAAAAGACCTGCAAAAGAACATGTTTATGCCGATTTCAATTACACTACAGAAGAGCTTGAAGATATTAAACAACAAGTAGCTGAAAAGAAAGAAATCGAAATTAAAAAAACTACTCTGCTAACTACAAAAGATAGAAACACTATTTTCTGCGAAGTGCATAAAACAATTTATGTAGCTGATAAAGCTTACTATAAAAATAAACGTAATCGTAAAAAGTAATTTATCTCTAAAATCCTTCTTCAGATTCTCGATTCGCAATTTGTAAAATTGAAGCTATTAAAATCACTAACCCACAACCAAGTGCATTTAACCATAAGTACGGCAACCAATCTTGAGACCATACCACTATAATTAGTATTTGAGTGATAATTGCACCAATAAACACTGCATTCGATTTTACAAACTTAAAGAAGAATGCTAACAAGAAAATACCTAACACATTTCCATAAAATATAGATCCAATTATATTTACTAACTGAATTAGGTTATCAAATAGGTTGGCAACACAAGCAACGAGAATTGCTAAAACTCCCCAACCTAAAGTGAACCATTTTGACATTTTCACATAATGCTGGTCACTCTTTTCTTCAGTAACATTTCTCTTATACAAATCTATTGCCGTAGTAGATGCTAAAGCATTTAATTCTGAAGCTGTAGATGACATTGCTGCTGATAAGATAACGGCAAGTAATAACCCTATTAAACCTTTTGGAAGATTGTTTAATATAAAATGAATAAATACATAATCTTTGTCATTTGTTTCTACATCTGCATCTGATTTTTCAATTATAGTTTTAGCTTCTTTCTTTAATTTTAAATCTTCTTCATTTAAAGCTTGCAACTTTGGTTTATTTGCTTCAGTAATTCCACTTAAAATAAGCGTTTTCTTTTCTGCTTCAATTTTTTTGTGCTTATCTTCTAGAACTTTATACTCCGATGCATACTGAGAATTGATAACCGCTTCCTGAGCTTTCGGATTAAAGTTTAATGGTGACGCATTAAATTGGTAGAACACAAAAACCATTACACCAACTAATAAAATGAAAAACTGCATAGGAACTTTTAACAACCCATTAAAAATTAATCCTAGCTGGCTCTCTCTTACTGATTTTCCTGATAAATAACGTTGCACTTGACTTTGATCTGTTCCGAAATATGACAACATTAAAAATGTTCCCCCAAGAAAACCTGTCCAAACTGTATATCGATTATTTAAATCCCATGAAAAATCAAGAACTTTCATTTTATTGCTAGCTCCAGCAATTTCAAGAGCTTTACCAAATGTAATTCCATCTGGCAAATACTGTAAAATCAAATAAAATGCAATAAACATTCCGGAGAATATAATTGCCATTTGTTGTTTCTGGGTTACACTAACTGCTTTTGTTCCTCCACTAACAGTATAAATAATTACCAACATCCCAATAATGATGTTTAATAGTACTAAATCCCAACCTAATACCGCTGACAAAATAATAGCAGGTGCAAAAATGGTAATACCCGCAGCTAAACCTCTTTGTATCAAAAATAAAATGGCTGCTAAAGTTCTTGTTTTAAGATCAAATCTAGTTTCTAAATATTCATATGCAGTATAAACATTTAATTTATGATAAATTGGAATAAATACTAAACAGATGATTACCATAGCAAGAGGTAATCCGAAGTAAAATTGGACAAATCCCATTCCACTATGGAAAGCTTGTCCTGGAGTAGATAAAAAAGTGATGGCACTAGCCTGAGTTGCCATTACAGACAATCCGATAGTCCACCACTTTGTATCATTTCCTCCTTTAATATATTGTTCTACATTTTCACTTCCTCTTGTTTTCCAAGTTCCGTATAATACAATAAATAATAAGGTAAGTGAAAGTACAATCCAGTCTAAAATTTGCATGAGTATGTTATTTAGTATATGCGTTAGTGATTAAATAAAAAAGAACGATGTACACTAGATTTGCTACCAAGACGAGTGTGTACTCTTTTTTCCACATATACTTTTTACTCATAATATTTTAGTTTGTTTTGTTGATTCAAATTATTCAGCTGGCTTACTAAAAAAGTTATCAGCTAATGGTGCTTGACTTACTAATGCTGATGAAAATTGAATTGGATCACCGGCTGGCTCAGTTGGAACACCTTGTTCGTTTTTCTTGTACCAAGTTATAGTTTTTGGTAATAAGAAACCGTTAACGTTTTCCCAATCATTATATCTAATGATATTAAACTTATCAGATGGCTTTTTACTAAAATACGTAACTGTATATCCTAACCAAGCCATTTGTTTTGTTTCTGGATGGTAAAATATAAAATAATTATCATCTGGTGAAACTCCTACATTCGCTTTATAAGATATTTTCACTCCAGGATACTTTACTCCTTCAAATTCAATTGGATCTATATCTGAATATACAATTCCATCATCTGCAAGTACAAAAGGCATTGCGTAGAAATAAAAATATAGGTTATAATAAAATTCTGGATTACCTTTAAAGATAGTATCTTTTTGGCTTAACCAAACCTCTTTTCCATCATATCCTAATGAATATTTATCTCCATGAACAACTGCTCTTCTTGAATGTAAATCTGTAGTATGCTCCTCTCCTTTTACTTTATACGATAAAAATTTCGCTTTTCTCCACGCATCTATTCCACCATGTTTTTCAAATATTTCTCCTAAAACTTTTGGGTACGTTGGTTCTTTTACAACCTCTGTTTTAGTTTTTTCATTAGACTTTTTTTTCTCCTCTGTTTTACAAGCACTAACTAAAGCAACAAGTAAAAATAATGTTATTAGTTTTTTCATTGAAAATTGATTTTATACTACTTCGTCGAAGTTATTTCGTAAAATTACACTTTTAACATAAAAAAACTCCTTAACTAAAAATCAAGGAGTTTACACAACACAACTAAAAAGAGCCTAATATTCGGCATCTGTTAACGTTTTAGCAAATGCAATAAGAGCATTTATTTCTTTTTCTGTTAAATTTAAATTATCAAATGGCAGGGTCTGATAATCGTTGTCTATTCCTAAACCAGCACCACCACCTTTGTTATAAAACTCCATTACTTCTTTTAAACTTGAATACACACCATTATGCATATACGGAGTTGTTACAGCAGAATTTCTTACCGTTGGAGTTTTAAAAAAGTGTTTACGTTCTGGAGTTTTGAACAACTCATACCTTCCTAAATCTGGAGATAATTTTGCATTAACGGTATCTTTAGAAGCAGGAATACCAATAAACTCTAACTCTGTATCTACATAATTTGGAGGAACTGTTCCATTAAAAACTGGAGCGAAATGACAAGTTGCACACATGGCTTTTCCCATAAACACATTAAATCCTAGTTTTTCCTCTTCGGTTAAAGTATTCTCCTCTCCTCTTATATTTTTATCAAATTTAGAATTGAAAGTATTTAAACTTCTAATGTAGGAAGCAATAGCATGTCTGATATTATAGTTTACTTTTTTATTATTGTATAGTTCAGAAAGTTGCTTTTTATAACTATCATTTTTTAGTACTCTATTCACCACAGAATCCATTGACATATTGAACTCATTATGATTTTTTATGACTCCTACAACCTGACCTTCAAGACTTCCTGATCTTGCATCCATAAAAAATGATTGTTGATAAGCAGCATAAGTTACTGTTGGTGTATTTCTCGTTTGATTAAAATCAAAAGTTTTTCTTCCATCAGTAAATGCTAAATCTTTTACATGACAAGTTGCACAAGCCATATTATAATCTTTAGACAATGACTTATCGTTGAATAACATTTTACCAAATGCAACTTTCTCAGTAAGCTGTGTAGTATCACTTAATTGATCAGAGAAATAATCTATATTTAAAGCATCCTTTGAAAAAAGAGTTGTCATAGTATTTGACAATGCCATTTCAAAAGGAAAAGAGACGATCCAATCTTTTTGAATATCTACTAATAACTTCAATTGTTTATCTATATGATTTTTAATAAAATCGAAACGATCAAACGTCTCAAAATCATGATCTAACTCTTTTTGAGCAGTTTGAATAACTCTAATAAAATCATTCATTAAATCTTTTGATTGAAATCTATTTTTGTTCATTTTAATTATATCAATAATTGTATTGTAAGTGTATTTACTTTCTAACAATGATTGATTCAATACAGGAGAATCAAAACCAGTAATTCCGGCAGTAGCAATTCTAACAATTTGATCTCTCAACATCCAAATAATATGATAATCTTTAAGTTTCAAATTATTATTTTCCTTAACAAGTTTTAATCTGTCTCGAGTTACGTTCACTGCTCTGGTTAACGTAATTGTATCAATTTCCTCATCATAAAGATTTTCTTCGATAACCTGAAAACCTATCGGGTTTAAAATTCGAGTATCTTGAGTGTCTTCACCTTTAACCTGAATTATATTAGGTGCATTTAATGACTTATAATTATTCTTATCTGAATACGATAAAATAGGTTCAACAAGCTTGAAATACTTTCTAGCAGCAACGTAATAATTTTTACGATTGGAAGAAGATACTTTTTCTAAATCGATTTTATCTAAGTTACTAATCGCTTTAGCTAAATAATCATTGTATAAAGCAGAAATTTCGATAGAAAAATTATCTACAGATTCATACTTTTTTTCCTCTTTACCGCATCCTATTGATAAAAGCAAAAGACATACACAGAGGTATGCCTTAGCTCGACGTAATATGTCTTTCATGTTTTATCTAGCTAATCCAGTGATAATATGTAATACTGAACCTTCTTTTCTGTTTCCTAAATCAGGATTTGCTAATGGATCTGTAAATGAAGTTCCATCTGCTGGTTCCCATCCATGATTTTGAGTAATTACGATAAAAGTATTCTTTCCATTGTTTACAACTTCAGTAACATCAATCATACCTGTAATTTCCCAGTTTCTTGTGTTTGGTCCATATCCCATGTCGTTAGCTCTATCTTGATCACACTCTAACACTGTTTTAATTTCACCAGTATTTAAGTTGTATTGATATAATTTAGCATACCCAGTAATTGCAGCATTTAAAGAAGCATATCCGTTAGGATCTTCTTGAATATACGCGTAGTTTTCAGTAACTAAAATGTTATCAGGAGAGTGGAATCCATCAGCTTTTCCTCCAACTTTATCACCATCTAATACACAAGTTATTTTTGCAGCTCCAGTTGGATCAGCATCATTTAATACAACTTTATAAATACGTCCTAAAGTAGTTCCTTTTCCAACTAATCCAGCTTTACTACGACCAGTTACAGCGAAGTAAACCTCTCTTTGATTTCCAGCAACTCCTCTTCTCCAATCGATATCCTCTAAACGAGAGAATCCCATAACTCCTTTAGATTTAGCTTCTGCGTCTAAAGCACTAATTTCTCTTTCTGTTAATTCTACAAATTCAGCATCATACGTAGTTCCTTCTACCATATCAACTTCGTAATCAATCCCAGTAGCTGTAACTTTTAACCCGTATAATTTTCCTCCTTCTAAATCACCTCTGTTTCCAACATACATTCCTAATTGTCCTGAAGGTACATCGTTATCAGAATGATCGTCTCCAATAAAAGCAACTGTTTTATTTGGATACGCATCTTTACCTATTACAACCGCATTCTCAGTAGACCATTGACCTAACGCAGATAATAATTTTCCAGTACCAGCTTCAGCAGCAGATTTATATGGATCAGTAGCAAAAACACCTTTTGAAGATCCTCCCCACTCACCTCCAGATAAGTACATTGGTCCGAATCCATGCTCTTGCATAGAAATCATAGATCCTGAACATTGAGCTGTTTCAGCAGTAGCTGCAGCATTTAAAATATACTCCCCGTAATATGGTCTTAAGTTTTTATTTAACTTAATTCTAGCAATTGAATAATCAGCTTCGATATTATTAATTAAAGTAAATGTTCCATCAGCTTCAGCTAATAAACCAGCACCGTCAGCCATTGAACCGTACACGAAATCTGGCGTGTTTGGAATAACATCTTCAGAAGATAAAATTGGAGTAATTTTTAATCCAACAAATTCACTAGTTACTTTTAAAAAGTTTGGCGTTTTAGAAGATGCTAAATAAACAGATGCGTCTGTTCCGTTAGTACCATCTTGTCCATCAGCACCATTTTGTCCATCTACTCCATCAACACCGTCCACACCATCTTTACCATCTTCACATGAAGTTAATGTAGTAAAACCGATAGAACATGCTAATAATGCAGTTAAAGTTAGTTTTAGATTTTTCATTTTGTCCTTATTAAGTTTTTGTTTTTAATCAATACAAAACAAGTCCACCTATTTAAAGTTTAAATCAATCCTATTTTAAGTTCTTTTTAAGAAAATGTTACACAATTAAACTAAGTCTTAATAATTAGAATTATTTTAAATAAGGTATTTTGGTAGAAAAACTTAAAGCTAAAACGATTAGTTAAATTGATAAGTTTTAATATCTTTATCGAAAATTATTATTAATGACAATTACCCAATTAAAATATACTCTTGCTGTTGCAGAGCATAAAAATTTTACCGTTGCTGCTGAACATTGTTTTGTTACTCAACCCACTTTGAGTATGCAAATTCAAAAATTAGAAGAAGAATTGGATGCAAAAATTTTCAACCGTTCAAAGAAACCTATTGAGTTAACACCTGTTGGTCAGAAAATCGTTGAACAAGCAAAAGTTATTGTTGATGAAAGTAATAGGATTATAGATATTGTACATCAGCAAAAAGGATATATAGGAGGAGAATTTAAATTAGGTATTATCCCTACTATTATGCCGACTTTATTACCAATGTTCTTAAAACATTTCACTAAAACATATCCAAAGGTTCAATTAATTATAGAAGAGTTAACTACGGAAGAAATTATTAGAAAGTTATCTGATGGTTATATTGATGCTGCAATTGCTGCTACTCCATTAGGCAATGAAGCAATTAAGGAGCGTGTTCTATATTATGAGCCATTTGTTGGACTGATTCCAAATGAACATAGGCTATATCAAAAAGAGAAGTTAACTGTTGAAGATTTAGAATTAGAGGATATTCTATTGTTAGAAGACGGACATTGTTTTAAAAATAGTGTGATCAACCTTTGTAAAATCAATAAAAAGGACGAGCATAAAAATTTTCATTTGGAAAGTGGAAGTTTTGACACCTTAATAAAATTATCTAAAGATGGATTAGGAATGACATTACTTCCTTATTTAAATACTTTAGATTTAAATGATGAAGATAAAAATCACTTACGTGAATTCGAAACTCCTCCTCCAGCAAGAGAAGTAAGTTTAATTTATCATAAATCACAATTAAAAATGCAATTAATAGAAGCATTAAAATCTAGCATTGATGGAATTATTAGAGGTGCAATTGCTTTTAGTGATGTAGATATTATAAGTCCGATTAAAAAAGAATAAAATAAAAAAGGAAGCCATTAAAGCTTCCTTTTTTATTTGTTTATATATACATTTTTTCTCTTAACTCTTTTACTTTCGGATCTTCAAGATATTCATCAAAAGTAGCGTACTTATCAATAACTCCGTTTGGTGTAATTTCGATAATTCTATTCGCAACGGTTTGAGCAAACTCATGATCATGCGTTGTAAACAAAACTGTTCCTTTAAAATTAATTAAAGAGTTATTTAAAGACTGAATAGATTCTAAGTCTAAGTGATTTGTTGGTTCATCTAGTTTTAAAATATTCGCTCTAGTCATCATCATTCTAGATAACATACAACGTACCTTTTCTCCTCCTGACAACACATTACTCTTTTTTAATGCTTCTTCACCAGAAAAAATCATTTTCCCTAAGAAACCACGTAAAAATACTTCCTCTCTCTCTTCTTCAGTTTGCGCATACTGACGTAACCAATCTACCAAGTTTAGATCTCCATTTTGAAAAAACTCAGAGTTATCAGATGGTAAATACGACTGAGTTGTAGTAACTCCCCAACTATATTTTCCTTCTAGAGCTTCTTCATTTCCTGAAATAATCTGATAAAAAGCTGTTGTAGCCTTAGAGTTTTTAGAAATAACAGCTACTTTATCTCCTCTATTTAAATTGATATCAATTTTAGAAAATAATAATTCTCCCTCTGCATCTTTTGCTGCTAATCCTTCAATATTTAAAATTTGATCTCCAGCTTCTCTATCTCTTTCAAAAATAATTGCAGGATACCTACGGCTTGAAGGTTTGATGTCTTCTACGTTTAATTTCTCTATCATTTTCTTACGAGAAGTTGCTTGTTTAGATTTAGCAACATTTGCAGAGAAACGACGAATAAATTCTTCTAACTCTTTCTTTTTATCTTCAGCTTTTTTATTAGCCTGTGCTCTTTGTTTTGCTGCTAACTGACTAGATTCGTACCAGAATGTATAGTTACCTGAAAAGTGATTAATCTTACTAAAATCAATATCAGAAATATGTGTACATACCGCATCTAAAAAGTGACGATCGTGAGATACAACAATTACAGTATTATCATAATTAGCTAAAAAACTCTCTAACCAAGCAATAGTTTCAAAATCTAAGTCGTTGGTAGGCTCATCCATTATTAACACATCAGGATTTCCAAATAAAGCTTGTGCTAATAACACACGTACTTTTTGTTTTCCATCTAGATCTTTTATTAATGAATAATGTAATTCTTCTTTAATACCAAGGTTAGATAACATTGCTGCGGCTTCAGAATCAGCATTCCATCCGTTCATTTCTTCAAACTGAACTTGAAGCTCCCCTATTTTTTCAGCATTCTCATCAGTATAATCAGCATATAATGCATCTATCTCTTTCTTTATCTTATATAAATCTTTATTACCCATTACTACAGTTTCCAAAACAGGGAACTCATCAAATGCATAGTGATCTTGAGATAAAACAGACATTCTTTTTCCAGGCTCTAAATGAACTTGTCCAGAAGTTGGATCTAATTGACCCGATAATATTTTTAAGAAAGTAGATTTTCCTGCTCCATTTGCTCCAATAATTCCGTAGCAATTTCCTTGTGTAAACTTCGTGTTTACCTCATCAAACAATACTCTCTTACCAAACTGAACTGATAAATTAGAAACTGTTAACATTTTTTGTTTTTTTAAATTCGATGCAAAAGTATAAAATCTCTTTGCTTTTACAGCATTTATAGTCTATAAATTATATCGTTAAAAATCTCTTATTTTTTGGAATATTAACATCGAATTAACATCTTGATTTACTCTATATTTCTATTTTTGAGCGTTAATTTATATGCCGTTTTGAATAAAATGATTAAATATTTAGCTCCCCTTTTATCCATCTTCTTACTTAGTTGTAACAATACTAAAAAAGAGGACTTAACATATATAGGAGGTAAAATTATTAATCCTAAATCGGATTTTGTCACTTTACATGATCATTATGAGGAAGTTATAGATTCTATAAAACTAAAATCAGACAACACTTTTACAGGAACTTTTAAAAATATTAAATCAGGATTATACCTTTTCAAGCATGGCGCTGAATACCAATATATTTTCCTAGAACCTCAAGATAGTTTATTAATTCGTTTAAATACATGGGATTTTGATGAGTCGTTAGTATTCAGTGGAAGTAATGCAGAAAAAAACAATGCATTAATTGAAAACTTTTTAGTTAACGAAAAACAAGTAAAAGATTTCTATCAATTTTACAAACTTGCTCCAGATAACTTTCTACAAACTGTAGATTCTCTGAAAACGATTAAAGATAATTATATTGAAGACTACAATACTAATTATCCTAATACTTCTAAAAGTTATTTAGATATTTTGAAAGTTGCATTGTATTATCCTTTATTTACTAAGTTAGAAACTTACGCCATAAATAATTACTTAAAAGAAAAGCCAGATAACATAAATGAGAGTAATTTTATTTTGCATAGAAATAAAATTAACATTAACAGTGATTCTTTAATGTTCTTTTCTCCATATAGGAAATATGTTTATAATAATATTTATTATGATGTTTATGCAAAAAAAATAAAAGATGATAGTGATGAGTTTACTGTTTCAGTTCTAGAAACTGTAAATAAAAAAATTGGCTCTCAAGAATTAAAAAACAGATTATTAAAAGAAACAATTATTCGTCATTTTTACACAAAAACGAGTTGTAGCTTAAATAAGAAAGCGTATAATGCTTTTGCTGAATTTTCATCTAATAATGCTGATAAAGAAGAAATTGGTTGTTTATTAACTGATGTGAAACATATTCCAAAAAACAGACTGTTACCTAATTTTAAATTATTCTCTCCTCAAGGTTCAATGGAAAAAATAAGAGATGTAATTAAAGGGAATAGTACAGTAATTTATTTTAGGAATAAAGATTATTCATCAGATAATTGGGTAGCTTCTAGAATGAATTACTTAATTAATAATAATCCAGATGTGAAATTTTTAGTTATCAACATGGACAATGATAAGAATGAGTATATTAAAGACTTAAACATAAAGCACCAATTTTATCTTCACAAAGAAAGTGATGCTCATAAATTTTTAACCAGTAAATACCCTAGAATGGTATTG
Source organism: uncultured Tenacibaculum sp. (assembly GCA_947492185.1). GTDB lineage: Bacteria > Bacteroidota > Bacteroidia > Flavobacteriales > Flavobacteriaceae > Polaribacter. Next base: position 55,692 of record CANLMR010000011.1, on the reverse strand, counting down.
GTTAATAAAAAAGGAATTGTTGAAAATGGCTTCTGTGCATTATCTTCAAAAAAGATTGAAAAACAAATAACTGAACTTTATTAATCAATTAAAAATCAGTTTATTTTAAATTCATTACTTTTGCGCCGTCCTAAAATAAATTAATATTTAGAATTCGCGGATAGGGCATCTGTGAATTCGTTAAAATTCACATTATGTCAAAATTCGCAGACTTAGGTTTAAAAGAACCTATAAGTAAAGCGTTGGTAGATTTAGGTTATGAAACACCAACCGTTATTCAAGAAAAAGCTATTCCTCAAATCTTATCTTCAACAGAAGATTTAAAAGCTTTCGCGCAAACAGGAACAGGAAAAACAGCAGCATTTAGTTTACCAATTGTAGAACTTGCCGATGATCAAGATAATTCTACACAAGCTATCATTCTTTCTCCTACAAGAGAACTAGCCGTTCAAATTGGTAAAAACATAGAAGATTTCTCTAAATATTTACCCAAGTTAAAAGTCGCTACCGTCTATGGTGGAGCAAATATTGAACAACAAATTAGACAATTAAAAAAAGGAGCTCAAATTGTTATAGGTACTCCCGGTAGAACTGTAGACTTAATTAGAAGAAGAGCTTTAAAGCTTGGCAATGTTAAATGGTTAGTTTTAGATGAAGCTGATGAAATGTTAAATATGGGTTTCAAAGAAGAACTTGATAAAGTTCTTGATGCAACTCCTGAAACAAAACAAACACTTCTTTTTTCTGCTACTTTCCCAAGAGAGGTTGAAGCTATAGCAAGAAACTATATGCATAATCCAGTAGAAGTAACCTCTGGTCAAAAAAATCAAGGATCTGACAATGTAACTCATGAGTATTATTTAGTATCTGAAAGAAGTAGATATCCAGCTTTAAAGAGAATTGCAGATATCAATCCAAATATATATGCTATTGTTTTTTGTAGAACTAGAAGAGAAACTCAAGAAGTTGCAGACAAATTAATTCAAGATGGTTATAACGCTGACTCTTTGCATGGTGATTTATCACAAGCTCAGCGTGATAGCGTTATGGATAAGTTTAGAAAGAAAAACATTCAAATGCTAGTAGCTACAGATGTGGCTGCTCGTGGTTTAGATGTAGATAACTTAACACATGTAATAAATCATAAGCTTCCAGATCAAATAGAAAACTATAATCACAGAAGTGGACGTACAGGTAGAGCTGGAAATAAAGGTATTTCTGTTGTTCTTGTAAACAGAAAAGAGAGAGGTAAACTTAATCCAATTGAACGAATTTTAAAGAAAAAATTCATTGAAAACTCTATACCTACTGGAAAAGAAATATGTGAGAAACAATTATTCCATTTAATTGATAGAGTAGAAAATTCTGAAGTAAATACTTCTGAAATTGACTCATATTTACCTAATATTTATGATAAGCTAAAAGATTTTTCTCGTGAAGAATTAATTCAAAAATTTGTTTCATTAGAATTCAATTCTTTCTTATCATATTACGAAAACGCTCCTGATTTAAACAAGATGTCTAATGATCGTGAAAGAGGTGGTAGTAGAAACGGGAGAATGCCAAGTGAAAATATGACTCGTTTCTTTATTAATTTAGGTAGAAAAGATCGTTTAAATCCTGCAAAATTAATGGGATTAATTAATGAACAAGGAATTAACAATAATGTTGAAATTGGAGCTATTGATATTTTAGATACTTTCTCTTTCTTTGAAATTGATAAAAACTTTGAGAGTCAAACTTTAGATGCTTTTTCTTCAAACTCTCCAGAATTTAATGGTCGAAGAGTTAATATAGAAATTACCAAGGAAAGAAAAGGAGGCGGAAGAAGACGCGGTGGTAATGGCGGTGGAAGTAGAAGAAGAAACGGAGACAATAATGCTTCTGGAGGTTTTGGTAGAAGTAGAAATAATAGTAATAAAAAGTCATTTCCAAAAAATGACAATAATAAAAGTAGGAATTCAAGAAGACCTAGAAGAAGGTAAGAATCTATACTTATACTCAAATAAAAAAAGCCACTGTTTTTATACAATGGCTTTTTTTATTTAGGTATCTATAATATTAGAACTTATAACTTAATCCTACTTGAAAAAAGTCAAATTTCGTTGTGACATCGAAATTAAGAGTTGGATCAATAACTAAATCAGGTGTTCTGTTTGTTAAACCTAATGAATACCTAGTTGTAATTGATAGTTCATCATTAATATCATAAGCTCCTCCGAATCCAAGCCCTAAACCGAAATCATTTACTCCATCAGTCTCATCATTTAAAATTAAATCTAATACTGGTCCTGCTTGTAAATTGAACTTATCTACTACATAATATTTAAACATAATAGGTAACATCAACATCTCTCCTGTATCTCCTTCATTAAAGACTTGTCCAAATTGTAATTCTGGTTGAAGAGAAAACTTATTACCTAATTCAAAATCTCCGTAAACACCAACATAATAACCAGAGGCTCCATCGGAACCACTACCAGGGACTCCTGAAATAGTTGCCGAAGCTATAAAGTTATTATATCCCACAGTAACACCATAGTTAGATGATTGTGAAAATGATTGTATACTTAAAAATAAAGTAAGTAGAAATGTAATTGAAAATAAATTTTTCATTTTTAAACAATTTTAGATTAGAGCGCAAACATAAAAAAATAAAAGGCACAAGTAATTTACTTGTGCCTTAAAAAAATCTTAATTTTTAAGTTTCATTATTTCGCTACATTAACAGCTCTAGTTTCTCTAATAACTGTTACCTTAACCTGACCTGGATAGGTCATATCATTCTGTATTTTTTGTGAAATATTAAAAGATAATTCAGCAGCTTTTTCATCATTAACTTTAGTACTTTCCACCATAACTCTTAGCTCTCTACCTGCTTGTATTGCATAAGCTTTTTGAACTCCTGTAAATCCAAAAGCTATATCTTCTAAATCTCTTAAACGTTGAATATAACTATCTAACACTTGTCGTCTTGCTCCTGGTCTAGCTCCAGAAATAGCATCACAAACTTGAACGATAGGTGCTATTAAACTCTTCATCTCTATTTCATCATGGTGAGCTCCAATTGCATTACAAACATCTGGCTTCTCTCCATACTTTTCTGCCCATTGCATTCCTAATAATGCATGAGGTAATTCACTTTCTGTTTCAGGAACTTTTCCTATATCATGCAATAAACCAGCTCTTTTAGCTGCTTTCGCATTTAAGCCCATTTCTGCAGCCATTAAGCCACATAAATTTGCAACTTCACGAGAGTGTTGTAATAAATTTTGTCCATAAGAAGAACGATATTTCATTCTACCAACTGTTTTTATTAATTCTGGATGTAAACCATGTATACCTAAATCTATAACAGTACGTTTACCAACTTCAATAATTTCCTGATTAATTTGCTTTTCAGTTTTACGAACAATTTCTTCAATTCTTGCAGGATGAATCCTTCCATCTGTCACTAATTTATGCATAGAAAGTCTCGCAATCTCACGACGTACAGGATCAAAACAAGAAAGAATAATTGCTTCTGGAGTATCATCAACAATAATTTCTACTCCAGTAGCTGCTTCTAAAGCACGAATATTACGTCCTTCTCTACCAATAATACGCCCTTTAACATCATCAGATTCTAAATTGAAAACAGAGACACAATTTTCTATAGCTTGCTCTACTCCTACTCTTTGAATTGTATTTAAAACAACCTTTCTTGCTTCTTGTTGGGCAGTCATTTTTGCTTCTTCTAAAGTCTCTTGAATAAAACTCATTGCATCTGTTTTTGCTTCTTCTTTTAAAGATGCAACTAATTCTGTTTTAGCTTCATCAGCAGAAAAACCTGAGATTTGCTCTAACATATCTACATGACGCTTATGTAACTTTTCTACTTCAGATTCCCTTTTATCTAAAAAATCTAATTTATAATCTAAGTCAGAAGTCTTCTTTTCTAAAGATTGTGATAGCTTTTTATTTTTATCTAATTCAGAAGAAACTCTTGATTCTTTGTCACGAATTCTCTTCTCTACATCAGACATTTTCTTTTCTCTAGATAAAATTACTTTTTCATGTTCTGCTTTAAGCTCAATAAACTTTTCCTTAGCTTGTAATATTTTATCTTTTTTTATAGCTTCTGCTTCTAGTTTTGCCTCTTTAACAATACTTTTAGCTTCTTTATTCGTTTCTTTAAGCAGTTTATTTGCTTTTGTTTTCTCTAACATTTTTGCAATAATAAAACCTACTGCAATTCCTATTATACCTACCAAAATTGGTAATACTAATCCTTCCATAAATTGAATATATATTCTTAAAAATAAAAAAAGCCCATATTAGTAGTGTTTCATAAACTCCTGAAAAACAGGTTTAGAACTAACTGGTTGATCAAGGATCCGAACTAACGGCTTGCTTTACTAACCAAGACTCATTCTTTTTAATTGAATAGTGTTGAGTTTATTAACTAATTACTAATATAGGCAGTATGTTAACTGTTATATAATGAACTTATTTTAAATGATTATCTAACAAACTTGTTAGCTCATTTACTTTATTTAATACTTCTTTAGCTTCTTGTGATGTTTTTAAGGAATTAATTTCCAATTTAGATGCAAATTGTAATGCACACATTGCTAAAACATCTTGTTTATCTGCTACAGCGTAATTTTGTTCAAATTTTAAAATTAAATTATTAATCTGTTTAGCCGCTTTTCTCATACCTTCCTCTTCTAACTCACTGTTAACAATTAAAGGATAAGTTCTTCCGCCTATTACAACATTAACTTTTAATTTTTCCATTTTTTAAAAGAACTTTACGCATTCAAAAGAGTAATACATTTATCAATCTCTCGAATTAAAGCATTTATTTTGAGTTTTGTATTTCTCGAATCTTCATTACTGCCTTCTATGGTTTTTGCAACTTTCAGCGTATCAAATTGTTTCTTTTGGTTGACTAATTGTTGTTCTTTTTCTTCTAATAAATAATGTAATTCTCCATTTTGTTGAAGCAATACTTCGTTTTCTTTTTTTAAGAACTCGTACTTAGTTAATACATCTTTCAACTTAAGTTCCAGTAAATGAATTACTTCTAAAGTATTACTCATTTATTATTGAGATAAAACCATTTCCTACAAAATTAACAATCTCATTTAACAATAGCAACTCTTAAGCACTTTTTTCTTAACAAACTGGTAGTCAAACCACTATAAATATGGCATAATTTTAGTAATTTCGTTATTAAATTATATCGCTTTGAAATATTTTTTCTTTCTTTTTTTATCACTCACTTTTTCTTTTTCGTTTTCACAAAAGAAATATCCTCAAAATTACTTTTCCTCTCCAATGGATATTCCTGTTGTAGTAGCTGGTACTTTTGGAGAATTAAGAAGCAATCATTTTCATTCTGGAATAGATTTAAAAACTCAAAAAAAAGAAGGAATTCCTATTAAAGCCACTGCTGATGGTTTTGTATCTAGAATTAAAATTAGACAGTATGGTTATGGAAAAGCTTTATATGTAGATCACCCTAATGGTTACACAACTGTTTATGCTCATTTGAAGAAGTTTTCTCCCAAAATTCAAGAGTATGTAAAAAAAATTCAGTACAAAAAAGAACAAAATAATATTGGTAATCTATTCCCTAAGCCTGAACAATTTAAGGTTAAAAAGGGAGAAATAATTGCTTATTCAGGAAACACTGGAAGTTCTTCTGGTCCGCATTTACATTATGAAATAAGAAACACTAAAACTGAACATATTATAAATCCTATGCTTTTTGGATTGCATGCAGATGACACAAAAAAGCCTATTATTAAAGGACTTAAAGTTTTTTCACTAGATAATAGTTCTCGTGTTAACAACTCAAATAATGATGTTGTAATTCCCATTAAACAATTAGAGAATGGAAATTATGTTGGAGAGAGAGTTACTGCTAATGGAAATATTGGTTTAGGAGTTTACGTTTTTGACCATCAGGATGCAGCAATGAATAAAAATGGTATATATAGTCTAGAAATGAATATTAATGGTAAAAGAGTATACTATCATGATGTAGAAACCTTTTCATTTGCCGAGAGTAAATACATAAATCTTTTAATCGATTATGAACACTATAGTAAATACAGAAAACGTTATCAAAAAACACATAAAGTAGATCAAAACAAGCTTAGTTTGTACAAGGATTTGGTGAATAACGGGAAGATTAAAATAAACTCCTATGAGAACTATAATGTAGAGATCATTGCTAAGGATTATAATGGTAATGCTACAGCTTTAAGAATACCAATTAAAGGTGTTACTGCTAATACTATGTTTTCTGAAAAAGATACAACTAATTATAAAATTGTTGCTAAAGATTTTCAAAAATTTGAAAAAGACAGTGTTACAATAGCTTTTCCTAAAAACAGTTTTTATCATGATTGTTTTTTAAATTTTACTGTTGAAAATGGAGTAGCAAAACTTCATGAACCTACAATTCCTCTTGATAAAAAATTCACTTTAACTTTTAGTACTAGTGACCTTACTAATCTTCAAAAAAAGCAAGTGTATATAGCCAATGTAACAAAAGAAAAATACCCAAGGTATGTTACTACTAAAAGAAGAGATAATAAGGTGTTTACCAATCAAAAAACTTTAGGTAGTTATACCTTACTTTTTGATGAAACATCTCCTGAATTATCTCTAGTAAATTTTGCCGAAGGAAGATGGCTAACTAAAAACAAAAATCTAAAAGTTAAGATTTCAGATAAAGAATCTGGTATAAATGAATACAGGGCTACAATAGATGGTGAATGGATTTTAATGGAGTATAACCATAAAAAAGGAATCTTAACTTACGATTTTTCCGATAAAAAATTGGTTGGTAGCAAACATATCTTTAAACTTGTAGTTTCTGATAATGTTGGAAATACTGAAACTATTTCTACTACGTTTTATCGTAAATAATTAATCATTTTGAAAAAACTCTTACTTCTTGTTTTATTCCCTTCTCTACTTTTCGCTCAGAAAATGTCAACTATTCAAGGGAAATTAGTCAATAAATTTAATGATCCTATTGAAGGCGTCGCTATCAGCTATTTAGATAAAGGAACAACTACGGATAAAAACGGAAACTATTCTTTTCAAATTCCTATAAGAAAAACAGTAAAAGTAACTTTTACTCACGTTTCTTATAAAACAGTGGTAAAGAAGTTTACAACTCGTGGTATAAGAACTATTAACTTCTCTCCTACTCTTGCTATTAAAACGGAAGAACTAGAAGAAGTAATTGTAAAAAACAGAAAAAAAGAAGCGCAAGGAATCACAAAAATTGATACTAAAAAAGTTGAAACTGTAGTAGGACCAAATGCTGGGGTTGAAGCTGTTTTAATGACCTTACCTGGCGTAAGTAATAATAACGAACTTAGTACTCAATATAATGTTAGAGGTGGAAATTTTGATGAAAACTTAGTTTATGTAAACGGAATTGAAGTGTATCGTCCATTTTTAATTCGTTCTGGCCAGCAAGAAGGGTTAAGTTTTATAAATCCGCATATGATTCAGAACATTGATTTCTCTGCTGGTGGATTTCAAGCAAAATATGGAGATAAACTTTCTTCGGTTTTAGATATTACTTACAGAAAACCAACTAAAAGCAGTACTCAAATTGATCTTAGCTTCCTTGGCGCAAGTGTAACTACAGAAGGATTATTGTTTAACGATAAGCTAAGTGCAATACTAGGAGTTCGTTATAGAGATAATAGTTTATTTGTTAACGATAAACAAACTGAAGTAAATTTCAGACCTAGTTTTACTGATATTCAAACCTTTTTATCTTATGAATTATCATCTAAAGTGAGTTTAAATTTTTTAGGGAACTTTTCTTTGAACAACTATGATTACAAACCTTTATCAAGAAGAACTCGTTTTGGAACAATAGCTAATCCATTAGAATTAATTGTTTTTTATCAAGGACAAGAATCAGATAGATTTCAAACGTTCTTTGGAGCTTTTTCTATGGATTATAAGGTGAATGATAATTTAGAACTTACCGGAATTGTATCTTCATTTAATACACAAGAAGAGGAATATTTTGATATTGCTGCACAATACAATTTAGGGCAAGTAAACACCAACTTAGGATCTGAAAATTTTGGAGACGTTGAATTTGCTCAAGGTATTGGTTCTCAGTTAAATCATGCTCGTAATGATTTAGATGCATTAATAGTTAACGCACAAGTAAGAGCTACTCTAAAAGACGGTAATAATGAATGGAGAGCTGGAGTAAAATATCAACGAGAAAATATAAAAGATAGAATTAGAGAGTGGGAGGTTATCGATAGTGTTGGTTTTTCTGTTAGGCCACCTCATCACACAATAGGAAACAATCAACCTTATACTCCATTTACTGGTCCAATTGAACCTTTTCAAAACGTTAGAGCTCAGAACACTGTTAATATTGATAGGTTTTCTGGTTTCTTACAATTTAGTAGAAAAACCACTTGGGGAAATCATGATATTTGGTTTAATGCAGGTGTTAGAGGACAATATTGGAATGTAAATCCAGTTGGGTTCGATTCAAAAAGTCATATTGTTTTTAGTCCAAGAGCACAATTTGCTATCAAACCAGATTGGAATAATGATATGCTTTTTAGACTTTCTGGAGGTTTCTATTCTCAACCTCCATTCTACAGAGAATTAAGAGGTTTTAATGGGCAAATTTCTGCAGATGTTAAAGCGCAAAAATCTATCCATGCTGTTTTTGGGAATGATTATAGTTTTACAATGTGGAATAGACCATTTAAATTAACTACTGAGTTATATTATAAAAATTTAAGTGATGTAAATGCTTATTCAATTGATAATGTTAGAATTCGATATAGAGCAGATAACGTTACAGATGCTTATGCTTATGGTTTAGATGTTCGTTTAAACGGAGAATTTGTTCCTGGAAGTGATAGTTGGGTTAGTTTTGGATACTTAAAAACTCAGGAAAATATTGATAATAGAGGCTATATTGCTAGACCTACAGATCAAAGGATTAAACTAGGTATTTTATTTCAAGATTACGTTCCTAACTTACCAGATTTAAAAGCCTATTTAAACTTGGTTTATAATACTGGGGTGCCTGGTGGAGCTCCAGCTTATGCTGATGTTTATGATTTCCAAAATAGATTAGGAGATTACAGACGTGCAGATGTTGGGGTTTCTTATATTTTTATTGACAACAACAAGAAAACCTCTAATAAATTTTTAAACAATTTCGAAGAATTATCTGCTGGTTTGGAACTGTTTAATATTTTCGACATTAGAAACTCAATTACAAATACTTGGGTAAGAGATGTGTATAGTAAACAACAATTTGCTATACCAAATTTTATGACTGGTAGAGTTTTAAACTTTAAGCTAAGAATGAAGTTTTAAAAACCTTATCTTTAAATCCATTAATACTAACTTGGTTTAAAAAGGTTAATGGTATCAAAGTTTACTCCTAAGGTTAATAAAATATACTTATTAGAAACTCATTCATTATTTCATATAATGAAGGGAAAAGGAACAATACAAGTAGATTTTAAAAGTTATTTGAATTGGGATGATAAATTAATTTTTCTAGAAAAAGGACAGTATATAAAATTCTCTTCAGATTCATTTATTGTTAGACGAATTGATTTTGGTAACCAAATATTATTTAAAAGTCAAGATGTTCGTATTCTTTTTAAACATTTAGTTTCTCTGGGTTACATCGATTATTTAGACTGTAAAGATTGTCAAGATTATTTATCTAACACTATTTTTTCTTCACCTAAAGATATTATTGATATTTCTGTAAATCAGTGGTATTGGCAAAACCCTTTTAATGCTGATAAAAAAGAATATCAAATTATATTTGACATTAAAGAAATCATAGATCAAGAGTTTAAAAATCATCTTTCTGTTGATGAACTTATTAAGAAAATAAGTAAGAACAATCAAAACATAAATTATCTTCTAAAAAATAAAATAGGGTTAACAATTAAGAAACTTGAAGTAAATAAACGCTTAATTGAAGATCAAAAATTAATTGCTTTCACTAATAATTCTATTAAGCAAATAGCTTATGAGCAAGGGTATAAAGATGTCGCTTATTTTAACAAAAACTTTAAAAAAAATACTGGAATAACACCAAGTGAATTCAGAGATCAAATTGGCTATCAAATAGATGATCATTTCGGAAATGATCTTTTCCAGCTCATTCAAGAACATCACACTTCTCAAAAAAAATTGTCTTTTTATGCTGATAAACTACATATAGCAGAAAAAACACTAAGTAAGAAAGTACGTCAAAAACTAAATGCTTCAATTGGTCAACTAATACGACATGAAATTATTAGAACTTCAAAAGAACACTTACTTAATGGTGAAAAAATAAAAGATATAGCTTTCTTTTTAGGCTTTGAAGAAGCCAACCACTTCTCCACTTTCTTTAAAAACTATACACAGTTAACTCCTTCTGCTTTTTTAAAAAAGTACAATAACTAGCGTTTTTTTTGTACCTCTTCCCTTTCCTTCTCTTCTCATCTTTGTATCAACAAAATAACTCATAAAATTATTTAAAGATGAATATTAAAAATCAAGTACAAAGTATGGACACAATGGTATCTCGAGGAGATATTGTTAATGCAGTCAAAACCTATTTTGCAGAAAACGCTAGCACTTCAGATTACTCAAATGCTATTACCAACTCAAAAAAGCAAATGGTAGATAAAATGGAAGGCTTTTTAGGAGCTATAGCTAATGTAAATGGAATAACACATCATAAATCAATTGTTGATGGAAACAATTCTGCTTCTGAATTCACATTTGATTTCGACATGAAAGACGGTTCAAAAATCTATTGGCATGAAATCATTCAAAGAGAATGGAATACAGAAGGGAAAGTTATTAAAGAAGAATATTTCAACGCTAATTAAAACTAGTAATTATGAAATTTGTCACTAAAAGAATTCACGCATATTTAGATTATCCTGTAGCCATTGCTCTTATTGCATTACCTTTTATACTTGGGCTAGGAAAAACAAACTCTCTTGCCTTATGGTTTTCTGTAATTACTGGGATAGCAGCATTTGTATTAACTCTTCTAACCGATCATCATTTAGGTGTATTAAGAGTATTGTCTTATAAGTTTCATTTAACTGTAGATTTCATAGTAGGATTAACATTTATTTTAGTTCCATTTATATTCTCCTTTCAAGGTTTAGATGCTTATTACTATTGGGTAAACGGTATTACAGTTCTCTTAGTAGTAAGTGCTCATAAACCACAAACAAACATTCAATAAAAACATAAATTATAATAAAATATATCATGAAAATTTTAAAATCAATATTCGTAGCAACATTATTTCTAGCTTCATTAACATCTTTCGGACAAGATAAAAAAGCCAATAATATAGATAACAGTAATATCGCATTACAGGGTTATAGTCCAGTATCATATTTAGATTTAAATTTAGCTCAAAGAGGAAGCAAAAGCCACAAATCTACTTATGAAGGAATTGTGTATTATTTTACTTCAGATACTCAAAAGAGCACATTTGATAGTAATCCAAAAAAATATCTTCCTCAATACGGTGGATACTGTGCTTTTGGAACTTATGCTGGAGCAAAATTTAGAGTAGATCCAAATAAGTTTCTAGTAATGAATAATAAATATTACCTATTCTTAAATAATGTAGAATTAGACGCTAAACAATTATGGCTAAAAGAAAAAAATGATCAAAAACTTATTTCTACAGCAAATAATAACTGGAAAAAATTAAAGAAAACATATAATTAATCAGTTCAATTAAAATGAAAATTCATAACCTTATCCTTATTTGGATAAGGTTTTTTTCATCTCTAAACCTTGGTTAATTTATCATCAAATTATGTCATAATAGTTAAAAACTAGTCTTCTATATTTTGCTATATTGAGTTCATATACAATCAACCAAATTATCATATAATGAAATCACTTCATTACGCTATACTCTCTCTTATAATATTTTTAACTGTTGGATGCAAAAAATCTATTGTAAATGAAATGGAACTTAATACAAATTGGAAGTTTAAAAAAGCAAATGACACTAGCTGGACTAAAGCAAATGTTCCCAGCACTGTTCATTCAGATTTAATTGCTAACAACAAAATTAAAGATCCTTTTTATAGGCTCAATGAGCATGATGTTCAGTGGATAGATAAAACTGATTGGGAATATGAAACTTCTTTTAATTTAAAAGAAGAAGTTCTGAATAGTGAGTTTATTGAATTGGATTTTAGAGGAATTGATACCTATTCAAAAATATACTTAAACGATTCTTTACTCTTAAAAACGGATAATATGTTCCGTAATTACCAAGTAGATGTTAAGTCTTATCTAAGAGAAGCAAATAATGTATTAAAAGTTGTTTTAGAATCGCCAATTAATAGAGGAATGATTGAACATGATAAATTCAACTTTAAAATTCCTGTTTCAAATAACGATTTAGCGGAAATAGGAAAAGTTAAAGACAACAAGAAAGTAAGTATTTTCCTAAGAAAAGCTGGATATCATTTTGGTTGGGATTGGGGACCGCGATTAGTTACTTCTGGAATATGGAGACCTGTTATACTGAGAAACTGGAATCACTTCAAAATTAATGATGTTTTTATACGTCAAAAAAACATAGATAAAACTGCGTCTCTTTCTGCTGAAATAGAAATTAATAGTGCAAAAAACATTGAAAAAACTAACCTAGATATTTTGGTGAACGATACCATAACGATTACAAAAGAAATATCATTAACTAAAGGAATCAATAAATTCAATATCCCTTTTCAAATAAACAATCCAAAACTCTGGTGGCCGAATGGAATGGGAAATCAAGAGTTATATGATGTTACTGTAAAATTTTCTTCAAAAAAACATACAGATTTTAAATCACATAGAGTTGGTTTGCGTACTATCGAATTAGTAACTGAAAAGGATTCAATAGGTAGTTCTTTTTACTTTAAAGTAAATGGCGTTCCAACATTTATGAAAGGTGCAAATTACATTCCACAAGATGTATTTTTAGATCGAGTTACCTCAGCAGATTATAAACATATTCTAAACTCTGCAAAAAATGCAAATATGAATATGATTCGTGTTTGGGGTGGTGGGATTTATGAAAAGAAAGAATTTTATGATTTATGCGATGAAATGGGATTATTGGTTTGGCAAGATTTTATGTTTGCTTGTGCAATGTTTCCTGGAGATAAAGATTTTCTTGAAAGTGTAAAACAAGAAGCTATAGATAATGTAAAAAGATTAAGAAATCATACTTCAATTGCATTATGGTGTGGTAATAATGAAGTACTGTCAGCTTGGGAACGCTGGGGTTGGAAACAACAAGCTGTAAAAGAACAATCTCAAGAAATTGCCGATACCATATGGAAAGCTTATAAAGATATTTTTCATAAAGTATTACCTGAAGTGGTAAATGAATTTGATTCAGATAGAAAATACTGGGCTTCTTCTCCTAGTAGTGAATTAGGAGTGGCAGAATCTCATACCGATGGTGATGCACATTATTGGGGAGTTTGGTGGGGAAAAGAACCGTTTGAAAATTATAATGTAAAGATTCCAAGATTTATGTCGGAATTTGGATTTCAATCGTTCCCTGAACTAGCCACTGTAAATAAATATACTATCCCTGAGGATCATGATATCTTCTCCGAAGTAATGAAATCTCATCAACGTTCTAGTATAGGAAATGGAACCATAAAAGAATATATGCTTCGTCATTATAGGCAACCAAAAGATTTTGAGAGTTTTTTATATGTAAGTCATTTATTACAAGCTTATGGAATTACAACTGGAATTGAAGCTCATCGTAAAAATAGATATCGTTGCATGGGATCATTGTATTGGCAAATTAACGATTGTTGGCCAGTAGCTTCTTGGTCGAGTATTGATTATTACGGAAAATGGAAAGCGTTACATTACGGAGTAAAAAATACTTTTAAGAAAACCATATTAAGTTTCGATAACAAAGAAAAAGAAATTAAACTTTTTATTGCTACAGATTCTTTAAATGATTTTGATGCTAAAATTGAATTAAAATTGATGGATTTTGAAGGAAAAGAAGTTCATACTTGGAATAAAGATGTAAACGTTAAAGCAAATATTTCTAGAAGTTATTTAACCGTTTCTAAAGTTGATCTTTTTAAATATACTACTGAACCTAACAAGGTGTTTTTAAGCGCAAATTTATTAACCAATAACAACTCTATTGACAGCAAAGAAAACTTCTTAGTTCCTTTTAAAGAACTAGAATTACCAAAACCTGAATTAAGATATGATGTAAACGAAAATGAAACCGAATATATCGTATCAATTAACACTAAAAAATTAGCAATTGGCGTATTTGCTTCAGGAAATTTTGATGAAAATTTTTCTGACAATTACTTTAATATGCTTCCTAATTCTGAGAGAACAATTTCAATTAAAAAAGGAAATATAAAAACACTTGAAAATTTTAAAAAGAAATTGCAACTAATGAGTTTAGTGGATAGTTATTAAAAATTATAGGGGTACCCTTCAAAAGAAACCCCTATAATAAACATAATAATCCCAAAAACTTAGTTAAGCAACTCTCTCTATTCCTATTATCATCATTTTATAACCATTAAAGGCTTTTTCTAAACGAACTTTTGATAACCAGTGGAACTTACCTTTATATAAAATAGGTAATAATAAGAACTTGATTTTTGACTTTCTAACTTTGTATTTTTTTCTCTTGGTGTTTTTAGTAGTAGTAAATAACATTTGATTATTTTTTTTGGATGTATTGTAAACTATGAATGATTGTTGTTGACACCACAAAAGAAATAATTAAACCAAAAAAAATAAAGAAAATCACCCGGACAAAAAACGGACAAAACAGAAAAAACAATTAAATATTAGTTATAATTTACGATGCCTCAAGGTATTCAAGTATAGAACTTCCTTTAGGCGCATTAATTTTTTTTCTTAAGCGAGAACGGCTTCTCACTACACTATCATTAGAAATAGCTAACATACTTGCTATTTGTTTTGTATCTAAATACAACTTTTCCATAGCCAATAATCGTTCTTCTGATTTGGTAAGTTTATATCCTTTATTTTTTAATCGAACAAAAAATGTTGGATGGACTTGGCTAAATTTTTCTTTAAACAAATACCAATCATCTGGAGTTAAAATTCTAGTCGTAGTTAAGTCATGAATTTTTTCTATGGATTTTTGCTCTCCTATTTCTTCTTTTAACTTTTCTAACTCTTTTGTTAACGACTCTTGAACTTTACTTTTCTCTAAAAGCTGTTGTGTAAACTCTTTAAGTTCTTGTTTGTTTTTTTCAAGTTTTTTAGCTAATGCTTTACGTTTTAATTTTCCTTTTAACCAAATAAAATAACCAATAACAATAGAAAGCAAAATAACTGATAATAAAACTACCCTTAAAAGATTTCTATTAGTTTCTAAAATCGTCCTATCTTTTTCAAGTAATGTTATTTGCGTTTTCTTTTTAAAAATTTCAGCATCTTTTCTTTGAGTTTCAAACTCAGATTGATAATACAAAAATGTATTCGTCTTAATTCTTGAATCTTCAGGTTCTTTTAAATCTGAAAAATTTTTCAAGTACTTATATGATTCTCCAAATTTGTTTTGAGCAGCAAGTACTTCAGAGATTTCTTTATTAGCATTTATCAACATTTGTAGGTCTCCTACCCTATTGTTTTTATCTAATAACTGTTCGTAAAACCTTTGAGATTCTATATAATTCTTTTTCTGTTTTGCAAACCTTGCACTATATAACAGAAATGCATTTCTATTATATTTAGCACTATTACTTCCAATTTTCAGTTTGTTTTCAAACTCTTTTAAATAGATGGATGCGCTATCTAAATTATTAGTTTTCAAATAATATTTAGTAAACATTTTAGACACATGTAATTCTGATTCTCTTTTTCCTCTTTCGTTTTCTATCTTATTTTGGGAAATAACCATAGAGTCCAAATATTTCTTAGCTATTCCTATCTGATTCTTTTTATAAAAAGAAGTAAATAAATGAGAATAAGCGTAAAATATACCATGCCAGTTATTTGATGATTTCGCATCTTGTAAAATTCTTTTTCTTTCATAAATTGCTTTATCATGAAAACCATTTTTTCCATACAAACTCGACAATTCATTAAGTGCATAATTTGCATAATCTTTATCTCCTAAAGTATCGTATAAAAAATATGCTTCTTCAAAACGCTTGACACTCTTTAAAAAATCATTGATATCGAAATACGCCTGACCCGCAAAAAACCTAGCATCAGCAGCAAATATTGAATCTTTACTTTCTAAAAATAAATTTGCTGAAACATCATAATCTTGAACAGCTTTATCAAGCTTTTCATTATTGTAATAATAAGATGCTCTTTTTAGTAATAAATGAGCTTCTGAACTTTTCTTTTTAAATTTTGGTTTTCCTTTTAACATTGATTCTATTACATACAATGCGGAATCTAATTGTCCTTTATTTGTGTAGGCTTGTATGATAAATCGAGATTTTTCAGCTGCTAAATCATAATTGTCATTTTCTTTAGACAATAAAACTATTTTATTTAGGAATTTATTCTGCTCAGGATGATTATTCCTAACCATTTCGGTAGTTAAAGTATCTAAAATCGCTATCTGATCTTTTACTTCAGATACTTTATTTAATTTTTTTTGTAATGATTCTATTTTGTTTTGGGTAAAACTAAAATTGGTAATTCCCAAAAAGATCATGAAGAAAATATATTTTTTCATAGATCTGTGTTTTAGTAAGTTAGTAATTAGTTTAGGTTATCTACAATTTCAATAATGCTAATGAAATTCTAAATTGAAAATTAACAAAAAATAACGTACTAAAAAAGGAGTAACAAAATGTTACTCCTTTTAAAATTTAAAACCCATCTCCAGGTGCTTCTGGGGAAGCAGCTTGTGCCTTTTTAGGGTTTAAAATTAAGTAAGTTCCTAAAGCTGTTAATACTGAATATTTTCCATAATCACCTATTTTTTGTAATGCTTCTTTTCTGGTGATCGTTTCTTTGTTTTTGATTTGATTTAATTTCTTCATTTTTATTATGAATTAAATCCGTCATTGCGATGAGTGATAACGACGAAGTAATCTTATTTTCTTTATTTTGAATTTAGTTCAGAAAATAAAAAGTTGCTTCATTACGCTTCTCTACATTCGCAATGACAGTATCTTAATTACTTTTCAAATATTACTTTCTTATTAATTACTTTTCCATCAACTTCTAATCGAACAATGTAAACTACGCTATAGAATTCGTAAAAAATTGGAAGTTCCTAAAGAAATAGAACTAGAATATTTTATTCAGAATTTATTTTAAAACGATTATTCTGTCTTAGCTTTAGTTTTTCTCAACACCAGCCAAACTCCAATTAACACTAAAGGAATACTTAACCATTGTCCTGTGTTTAAAGCCCACTCTCCCCTTTCGTGTACTTGTGGTTTCTTTATAAACTCAATTACAAATCGTAGAGACCAAAGTGCAATCATAAAGACTCCGAATAAATATCCTTCTTTTTGCTTCTTATCAGTTTTCCAATATAATCTCCATAAAATAAAAAACAATACTAGATAACTAAAAGCTTCATATATCTGAGTTGGATGACATGGAACTTTTTCTCCTGCTCTTTTAAATATTACTCCAAAACTTGAACCTGTTGGCTTTCCATAAATTTCAGAATTAAAGAAATTTCCCATTCTAATGAAGAATCCAGCTAAAGCAACCATAATCCCCATTCTATCAAGAATAAATAACCATGATTTTTGTAAATGCTTTTTTGCATAAAAGTATAAAGCTATTGGAATTGCAATTGCTGCTCCATGACTAGCAAACCCGGAAATACCAGTAAATTTCCATCCTTTAACTAAACCGAATAACATTTCTGCTCCTTCTTGCTTTCTAAAAGGTAAAATAATTTGAAGTAGGTTATTTTGATAATCTGCCCAGCTATAAAAGAAAACTTCCCCTAATCGCATTCCAATTAACATGGAAACAAACGTATACATAAACAAAGGATCCATTTTTTCAAGAGATATCTTATCCTCTGTATAAATTTTCTTCATTAGTTGCAACCCTAAAATAAAAGCAATGATAAACATTAAACTATACCAACGGATACTAAATCCGCCAATGTTAAAAATTTCAGGATTCCAATCCCATGTAATTGCTAAAAAATTCATGTATCGTTAAAGTTTAGTTTTTTGTTTCTTTTCTGGTACAGGATCATAACCACTTCCTCCCCAAGGATGACAACTAAAAATTCGTTTCATTGCCAACCATCCTCCATAAAACACACCATGCTTTTTTAGTGCTTCTAAAGAATAAGCAGAACATGTAGGGTTATACCTACAAGTTGCTGGAGTAAATGGTGAAATCGCCGTTTGATAAAAACGAATTAATAGTATAAATGGATATGCAAGTATTTTTTTCAAGATATTAATTTACAGAAAAAGTAGTTCCTTCTCGTCCGTCTTTTAGTTGAATTCCTAATTCAGCTAGTTCATCACGAATTTGATCAGATAATGCCCAATTTTTATTGTCTCTAGCTTCTTTCCTCAACTTTATTAGTAACTCAACTACTCCTCCTAATTTATCTGAACTTTGTTCTTTTGAATCATTTATTAATCCTAATATATCATATATAAAAGAATTCAAAGTTGCGCTTAACAACTCTAAATCTTTACCTGTAATTGTTCCTTTATTATCCTTAACCTGATTGATAAATTTAACCGCTTCAAACATATTTGCGATTAAAATGGGAGTATTGAAATCATCATTCATAGCATCGTAACACTTCTGTTTCCATGTTTCAACATCAAAACTTGATGCTTTTGATACTTTTAACTCTTTTAAAATACTCATAGCTTCCATCAACTTATTGTATCCTTTTTCTGAAGCTAATAATGCATCATTAGAGAAATCTAAAATACTTCTATAATGCGCTTGCATTGCAAAAAAACGAACAACTCCAGCTCCAAAAGCTTTACTTAAAATTGTATTATTCCCAGATAAAATTTCATCTGGTAAAATACTATTTCCAGTAGATTTAGACATTTTTTGTCCGTTTAACAACAGCATATTTGCATGCATCCAATAATTTACTGGTTGAACTCCAGAACATGTATGCGATTGTGCAATTTCACATTCGTGATGTGGAAATTTAAGATCCATACCACCTCCATGAATATCAATTTGCTCTCCTAAATATTTAGAACTCATCACAGAACATTCTAAATGCCAACCAGGAAACCCTTCACTCCAAGGTGAAGGCCAACGCATAATATGACGTTCATCAGCTTTTTTCCATAGAGCAAAATCTTGTGGGCTTTTCTTCTCCGATTGTCCATCTAAAGCTCTAGTATTATGTATAGCATCTTCTATATTTCTTCCTGAAAGTATTCCATAATTATTTCCTGCTTCATTATATTTTATTACATCAAAATATACAGATCCATTTACTTCATATGCAAAACCTTTATCCATGATTTCCTTTATCATTTCAATTTGTTCTACTATATGACCTGTAGCAGTTGGTTCTATACTTGGTGGTAAAAAATTATACTTAGCAGTTACTTCATGAAAATCAACTGTATAGCGTTGAACAACTTCCATTGGCTCAATTTCTTCTAAGCGTGCTTTTTTCGCTATCTTATCTTCTCCTTCTTCAGCATCGCTTTCTAAATGTCCAGCATCAGTAATATTACGAACATAACGCACTTTATAACCTAAATGTAATAGATATCTAAAAACCATATCGAAAGACATGAATGTTCTTAAGTTTCCTAAATGTACATTACTGTATACAGTTGGTCCACATACATACATTCCTACTCTTCCTTCTATTACAGGCTTAAAATTTTCTTTAGATTTAGAAAGTGAATTGTATATTTTTAGTTGATTTTCTTTGTATAGCTCCATGAAATAATTACACTATTTTAAAGTGTAAATATAGGTACTTTTTTAAAAAGAATTTATAATGTTTTATGGAGATTATTGAACCAAAAAGAAAAGTTTAATTGGTTTTTAATTATCGAATTATCAAATAGAGATTTCACTTGAACTGTTTTTAATATTGTACATCCAGAACAAATAGAAATTTTGTCTTCTAAGCTTTTGATTTTACTTAAAAGTTCTTTTTCTTTTAAGGTTAATTCTATTTTATTATTAATTAGCAATTCATTAATAATTAAAGCTGATAAGGTTTGATATTCAATTCTTTTATCGAATAATTTACTCTTCAAATCCTTGATTTTTTTTTCTTTCAAAAGACTCGATAACTCATCAACAATTTTTGTTGGAGTTCCAGCAAAATAACAAGAAAATCCAATTGCTTTATCGGGATTAGCAGTTTCTTGACTACTAACCCCGATAGTTATACTTAATAATACAATGATTAACGTTTTTTTCATTTCTCTTATTTTGAAAAACTTAAAGCTCCATACTTAACATTCATGTTAAATTTGGCATCTTTTGGCGCTTTAATTTTTATCAATCTTTTAATTTTTAACTTACTTCTTTTTTTCAATAGACTTTGAATTTCTTTTCGATCTTTTGAATATTTTTTGATTAATTCTCTATAATCTTCTTTTTTCTTACGCAAATCTTTCTTTCTTTTTTCCTTGTGAATTTTTCTAGCTTTCTTATATGCTTCTCTTGCTTTTAAACGTTCTGTATTATATAACTCTCTTGCCTTTTCTATTTCTTTTTGATACTTCTCTTTTTCCTTTAACATAGTAATATCAGTATCATCATCTGTTTTAATAGAAATTGAATTTTTACCTATAGTTACCTCAGCATTTTTACCAATTACATTTTTGTTTTTCTCCTTCCAACGATTTAAATAATTTTTATCCTTTTTGTATTCGTCAAAATCAAACTCACTTGGTAACGGTGGTAACGGTGGTAATGGGGGCATTTCTGGAAGTGCAGGCAATTCAATTTCTGGAATTATTACAAAATCATTTATTCCTGAAAAATCAATTGAATCTAGTATATCTAAACTTCCTAACGAAAGATCTATTAAGTCTCCATTAAAATAATTATAATTTGGTGTATCGAAATTAAATGTATTAATATCTATAATAGATGAATTAGTTCTTGACTTTACAGTAACTTTTGAACTATTTCCGTAAGCATCAAAATCCCATTTTTTATAGAATTTGTCACGCATTTCTTCTGTAACTTCTTCTCCATCTACAATCATAAAGGCTTCTACAACAACTTTATCTTTATTCCATGTTTCTATCTCTATATCTGAGTGTCGTGTATTAATATCTATAACAACATCAGATTTCACATTAAACTCTTCTTTAAAATCCCTCTTTTGAGCGCATAATTGAACTAAAGAAAAGATCGACAATATCACTAATTTATATGGTAAAACTCTCATTTTTATTCTTTTTTGATTGTAGATCAATAACTTGATCTTTTAACTGAATTAATAATTGTAAACGTAATTGAAGATTGGTAATTAATGCATTGATTGTTTCGTTGTTTACACCTTCTTTTTTAAGCTTTTGGTTTAAACGTTTGTAATCTGCATCTAACTTACTTATCCTCTCAAAATACTCATCTAATAAGGCCTTATTTTCTGGAGTAACTTCTAAACTAGCTATTTCATAATTAATAGCGGTTAGGTAGTAATTTTCTATTTTTTGCATTTCTGGTGATATATCACCTAAATTCACTACTTGTTCTATAGTATTCTTTTTTGGATTTGGATCAACAGAATTAATATCTGGATAAAACTTAATTCCAAAACTTAACAATATGATTATAGATGCAGCCACATAAATCCATCTGTAGGATTTCTTTTTACTAGGCATCTCTTCTTGAAGTTTTTTCAAGAATTTATCTTCATGATTATCAGATAACTCAACTGATTGATGTTGAAAATCTTTTGCTAAATTTCTAATATCCTTCGGCATGATTCGTCATTTTTAATTGTTCTTTAACTAATTTCTTTCCTCTCATTAAGTGAGTTCTAGAAGTAACTTCTGTTATTCCTAATATTTGAGATATTTCACTATGATCGTATCCCTCAATTAAATACAAAGTCAATACTAATCTATACTTGTCTTTTTGTTTGTTAATCGTATTGATAACCATTTCTGATGTCACTTCATCATTAACTTCCCAATTTCCATCATCAACAACATTTAAAACTTCATCGTTAATAGATACCATAGCCAGTTTATTTTTCTTTAACTCATCAATACTTTGGTTAATTACTATTCTCTTCAACCAAGCACCAAATGAGACTTCTTCTTTATAACTCTCAATATTTTTAAAAGCCTTAATAAAAGCATCTTGCATTACATCTTCTGCCAAATGAATATCTTTCATATATCTATTTGCCACCAAAAGCATTCCTTTTGCATAAGTTTTATACAATTGCATTTGCGCCTTTGCATTTTGATTCTTACACTCTTTAATGAGCTTATGATGTAATTGCTTAGTTGATCTCATTTATTGATTTCTTATCTTAAAGACGATAGTTTTTTCTTGACGTTGCATTTTATCAACTTTTTTATCTTTAAATTTACAAATACCTTTTTACTAGTGTAATTAATGACAAAGGATTCTAAATCAAACTTATCCGAAAAAGAAGGAGTTTCACAACCAGAAACTACAAGTAAATCTTCTGCCAATAAAATTAAATTGAGTAGAAGAAAGCAAGCATCAACTTCAACTTTTATAGAAAAAATCTTAGCTGGTGATATTACTTTTTTGAGTAGAGCCATTACTTTAATTGAAAGTACAAATGTTAAGCATCAAGAAAAAGCTAATGAAATTTTAAATGCATGTATTCCATATGCTAATAAATCTATAAGAATTGGTATTACTGGTGTTCCTGGAGTTGGAAAAAGTACATTTATCGAAGCTTTTGGAAAGCATCTTACAGGATTGGGTAAAAAAGTAGCCGTTCTTGCTGTAGATCCTAGTAGTTCTATAAATAATGGAAGTATTTTGGGTGATAAAACTAGAATGGAACAATTAGTTACAGATAAAAATGCTTTCATTAGACCTTCTCCTTCTGGAACCTCATTAGGTGGGGTTGCACAAAAAACGAAAGAAAGTATTTTACTATGTGAAGCAGCAGGTTTTGATACAATTATAGTCGAAACCGTTGGTGTGGGACAAAGTGAAACTGCTGTTCATGCTATGGTAGATTTTTTCTTATTATTGAAACTTTCTGGAGCCGGAGATGAACTCCAAGGTATAAAAAGAGGAATTATTGAAATGGCTGATTCTATTGTTATTAACAAGGCAGATGGAGATAACGTTAAAAATGCAAAAATTGCCAAAGTTGAATTCAATCGTGCGCTTCATTTATACCCTCCAAAAGAGAACGGTTGGCAACCAAAAGTAATGGTTGCTAGTGCACTTCATAATTCAGGAATAGATGATATTTACAAAATGATATCTGATTATATTCAAACTACTACAAAATCTGGTTCTTTTCAAAAAAGACGAAATGATCAAAATAAACACTGGTTATTTTCTACAATTAATGATCAACTGAAAAGCAGATTTTATAACAATCCTATTATCAAAAAACTACTTGATAAAGAGATAAAAAACCTAGAAGCAGGAAAAACTACGCCTTTTAATGCCGCAAATAATCTTTTAAATAGTACCAATAAAAGTTAAAAAAGAACCAATAATCGATATTTTAAAATATTATCAATAAAATGTCGTTTTTTTGTAAGGAAATCTTTTTTTATCGATTAATTTTAATATATTGATAAAAGTTGATGTAAGAATCTAAATGTAAAACTAGACCCAATGAAAAAACTACTATACATTCTTATATTAAGTTTCTCTACAATAGGTTTTGCGCAAAAAGAAACATGCGAAACTAAAAGTGAAGTTGTAGAAGACTTAAATAGTATTACTAAATGTACTATTAAAGAAGTTGATAAAAAAAACAATAAAAAATCTAGACAAATTGCTGTTAGAGTTTCTGCTTCTAACAAACGTTTCTTAAAAAGAAGAAATAAAGAAGTTGTGTCTAATGCAAATTTAAGCAGCTCTGGTGTTTCTAGCGTTTCAAAAGCTACAAAATTCAAAACTAATTTGGCTGCCCTTACTAACAGATTATCAAAAGAAGAAGTTAGAAGTGCTTTAAAATTTAATATTGTTGATAAAATCCCAGCCTTTCCTAATTGTAATAAAACAGATGATCAATTCAATTGTTTTAATACTGAAATGATGAAACATATCCAAGAATATTTCGAATATCCTGATGAAGCATTAGTAAATAAAATTGAAGGTGAAGTTTGGGTTCGTTTTATCATAGACAAAGACGGAAATGTTACTAATATTAAAGCATTAGGACCAAAAGGTGGCAAATTGTTAAAAGATGAAGCTATTAGAGTAGTTTCTAACCTACCTAAGTTTACACCAGCTACTAATAACGGTGAAGCTATTTCTGTAAAATACGGATTCCCAATTAATTTCTCTTTAGAAGATAATTAATAAATAAAAATATTTTTTTTAAAAGCTATCAGGAATTCTGGTAGCTTTTTTATTTAGATAAGAAGTAATTTCTAATTCATCATAAGCCAAGAACACATTCTCTGGTAAGTCTTTTTCTATTTCTGCATGAAATCCAAGCAATTCACTAATATGAGTAAAATATGCTCTCTTAGGTTTTAATTCTTTAACTAATTCTAGTGCTTCTTCTAAATTAGCGTGAGTTTTATGAGATTCTTTTCGTAAAGCTGTGGTAATTAAAACATCTAATCCTTTTAACTTTTCTTTTTCTTCTTCTGGAATATATTTTACATCAGTCAAATAAGCCACATCACCAAATCGATAACCCAAAATAGGTAAATCTCCATGCATCACTTTAATTGGAATTACCTCTACCCCATCAAAAGTTAATTTATCTTTGTGATTTATTACTGTTGGATTTACAGCTGGTGCAGATGGATATCTATTTTCTTTTGTGAAAATATATTCATATCGTCTTTCTAAAGCTTTTAAAACTCTTTCATCAGAATATATTGGAACTGGTCCCATTTGATAATAATACGGGCGTATCTCATCAAATCCAGCAATATGATCAGCATGTTCATGTGTAAATAAAATTGCCTTGATTGATTCTATATTAGCTCTTAACATTTGCTGTCTGAAATCTGGACCACAATCAATTACATAATTATTATCATCCCAAGAAATTACAACTGAAGCTCTTAAACGCTTATCTCTTTTGTCTTCAGAATATCGAACAGGATTTTTACTTGAAATCATTGGAACACCAGTAGAAGTGGCGGTTCCTAAAAACGTTATTTTTAATTGCTTTTTTTGACTCATTCTTTTCACAAAAATAAGATAAATATTGACTATTACTTGCTATTTTCTGTACATTTGTTCTACGTAAACAAAAACAACTATAAATGGCAATTACCTTAAAGGGAGATCAAAAAATTAGTAGTGTGCCTACTACAAAAAATAAAGCGCTAAGAATTAACCTAAATGCAAATATCTACGGAACATTTGCAGAGATTGGAGCTGGACAAGAAACTGTACGTAATTTCTTTAGAGCTGGTGGAGCTTCTGGAACTATTGCAAAAGCAATGAGTGCTTATGATAAAGATTTCTCTGATGCTATTTATGGTATAGAAACTGACAGACGTTATGTAACTGAAGATAGATTAAAAAAGATGTTAAAACATGAGATGAATCTAATTGAAGATAGGTTAGACCGTCAAAAACATCCTGAAAAATTATTCTTTAGTTATGCGAATACAGTAGCAACAATAAACTTTACAAAAAAATTTAAAGGACATGGTTGGATTGGAATTCGTTTTCAATTAGATCCTTTAGAAGATTATAATGAAATTATTTTACACTTACGTTTCAAGGAAACTGAAGCTCGTTTACAACAAGAAACTTTAGGAATATTAGGTGTAAATTTAATTTATGGTGCTTTCTATCTAAATGATAATCCAAAAGAACTATTAAAGTCTTTCTACGATAATATTGATGAGGATAAATTAGAAATTGATATGATTAATTTCTCTGGTCCTAGATTTACCTACGTTGATAATCGTTTAATGAGTTTACAACTTGTTAAAAACGGAATGACAAATGCCGTAATGTTTGGTCCTGATGGAAACAACTTATTACCTGCACAAGTTTTATACAAAAAAAACATTTTAGCACTTCGTGGTAGTTTTAGGCCTGTAACGAAAGTGAATATGGATATGTATGAACAGTCTAAAAAAATGTTCTTTAAAGAAAAGAAAGTAGATCCTGATAAAACACAAATAATTTTCGAGATTACATTAAGTAATTTACGTGCTGAAGGTGAAATTAACGAACGTGATTTCTTAGATAGAGCAGAGCTTTTATGCTCACTTGGTCAAAATGTAATGATAACCAATTACCAAGAGTATTATAGGTTAGTAGAATATTTTAGTGAATTTACAAAAGAAAGAATGGCACTAGCTATGGGAGTAAATAACTTAATTCAAATTTTTGATGAAAAGTATTACCGACATATTAGTGGAGGAATTTTAGAAGCTTTTGGTAAGTTATTTTACAAAGATTTAAAAATTTATATGTATCCATATAAAGAGGAAGAATCAAATAAATTTATCAATTCTGAAAACTTAAAAGTACATCCTAGAATGAAAGAACTATACAAGTTCTTCAAAAACAACGGTAGAGTTGTTGACATTCAGGATTTTGATCAAGACATACTTCATATCTTCTCTAGATCAGTATTAAAAATGATTAAACAAGGTGAAGAAGGATGGGAAGAAATGCTTCCTACTGGAATTCCTGAAGTAATCAAAGAAAAAAGGTTGTTTGGTTGTAGTAGAAGAAAATAATTCTATTTTTAATTAAACCTTTTCTTAAATTTATAGTCATAATGAAAAACTATTCATTTGACTGAAGAGACTACACTTGTTTTACAATTACAAAATACTGCTACGAAAGAAGCAGCATTTCGTAATCTTATTACTCAGTATAAAGAACGATTATATTGGCATATAAGAAAGATTGTGATTGTGCATGATGATACTGATGATGTTTTACAAAATACATTTATTAAAGTCTTTAGAAATATAGACAATTTCAAAGGTGATAGTAAGTTATATTCATGGATGTATCGGATTGCAACAAACGAAGCAATTACTTTTTTAAATAAAAAAGCTAAACAACAAAATGTAGATATTTCAGATTATAAACAACAAGTTGTTTCAAACTTAAAAAGTGATGATTGGTTTTCAGGTGAAGAAATTCAAATTATTCTTCAGAAAGCTATTGCAACACTTCCTCAAAAACAACAATTAGTGTTTAATATGAAGTATTTTGATGATATGAAATACAATGAAATTTCAGAAGTATTAGAAACTTCTGTAGGAGCATTGAAAGCATCGTACTTTCATGCTGTTAAAAAAATAGAAACATTTATAAAAACCTATAATTAAACCTTTTTAAAAAAATAGAGTCTTAACAAATAGAGATGGAAAATAATTTAAAAAATAGTATTGAGTTTTTAAACTATAAGGTTGGTAAACACCATGGTTTTTCTGTACCCGAAGACTATTTTAATGAATTAGAATCAGAAATCGTTAGTAAAAAAGCAACTGCGAATCTTCCAGATTTTAATGGGTTTTCTACTCCACAAAATTATTTTAACGAATTAGAAGATGATCTTTTAGAACGAATTCCTGAAATAAGTTTACCTAATAAAACAAATATAGGTGGTGTTCCAGAAGGTTATTTTGATTCGCTTGAAGATTCTATTTTAAATAAAATTAAAAATGAACAAGAAAGTGATAAAGAGATTAAAGTAATTTCTTTATCTAAAAGAATTCGCAAATATATTCCTGTAGCTGCAGCAGCTTCAATTTTACTATTTATTGCTACTTACTTTATTATTCCAATCGAATCTGGAGAAGTTACTATTGCTGAATTAGATGATTGGTTTGAGAATGGATATGGAGATACTAATTCTTATGAATTAGCAATGTTATTTACTACTGATGATTTTTCGGAAGATAATTTATCTGATAATGTAAATGATGATACAATAGAAGAATATTTTAATACAATTGATACTTCTACTTTAATTGATTTTGAAGAAGAAGAATAACAAAATAGCAAAAGTTTATTTTTGCAAAATGAAGAATACGCAAATGAAGAGAATACTACTTTTAATTACATTATGCTTTATAACACATAAAGCTATAGCTCAACGTGGGCCAGCAAATCCTAAAATAAAAGCTTTAAAGATTGCTTTTATTACGGAGAAACTTAATTTAAGTGAAGATGAAGCCGAAAAATTTTGGCCACTTTATAATAAATATGAGAAAACTAAATTTAATCTCTTAAAAAGAGAAAAAGAAGAAATACGTCGTAAGGTAAAAGCTTCTGGTGGTATAGAAAGTATAAGTGATAAAGATGCGGAAAAGTATTTATCTATATTCCAAGAAATTCGTAAAGCACAATATGATAATAAAATTAATTTTCATAATGATTTAGTTCGTTTCTTACCTGCAAAAAAGGTTTTATTATTAGAAATTGCAGAACATGAATTCAATAGGAGATTAATGGAAAAATGGAAAAATCGAAGAAAAAACGTTAAAGGTTTTAGAAATAGAAGACAATAAAAAATAAAGGAGCATTTAAAAATGCTCCTTTATTTTTTGTTATTTATTATTTTTTACTACAGCCATACACATATAGAGTTCTGGCTTATTCGCTGTAAATCTTTTTAACCAAATTACTAGCTCATCTACTTCGTATGGTAATAATCTGTTTACAGCCTTTTCAAGTTCTTTACAAAACAATTCAGCATTAAAGCTAACTTTTTGGAGTACAACTTTGGTATACTCGAACATTGCTCTTGGCATAATAGGGAATTAAAATTACGCTTAAATATACAAAAATGTTTTATACCTTTTGTTAAAATTATAGCAAAAAAAAAGTCAATTTGTTAATAAAATTGACTTTTCATACGCAAATCATTGCATTTTATAAAGCGTTTAGCTTGTCTATAAAAGCTGTAGCTCTTGTTTCTAATTCTTTATTAACTGATTTAAAATGAGCTTTTTTATTATCAACATCTTTAACATGAATCTTAGAAATTAACTCATCATGAATTGTAAATAACTCTTCTATTAATTCATCAGTTTTTTTAGAATCAATCTTTGGATTTAAATTAGAGTTCAAAACACAAATATCATACAAGTCTCCTAAGGTATAGTTGATGTCTTTTTTTAAATTTTTAACACTAGCCATAATTATATTTTTATGCAAAATTAAGTCAATTTATCTAATTCGGTCTGAAAATTTTCAAAAAACTGACCAATATGATAACCATCTACCAAAGCATGATTAACATTTATTGCTACTGGCATCATTATTTGCTTTTCTTCTTTTTTTATTTTCCCAAATGCTAATTGAGGTACACCATCATTTTTATTGCCTGAAACCGGTTCTTTATGTCCAATAAAGTGAACCCATGGAATTGCAGAACAATGAATACATCCTAAAGAATATTTAGGAGGAAATAAGTTCTCTGAATTGAGTATTCGATTCTTTTCTTCCAAGAAATTAGCATTAAAGACTTTTAAATCTTCATCAAACTCAATAAAAGAGAAACCAAACGTTTTATCTTCTCTTAAAATTGTTGCCGAAGCATGTATTGTATCATAAATAGCAATCTTATCTTCTTCTATTCTATATTTAAAATTCTCTATTGAATTTAGTGCTTTTAAACAAGTATGTAAATAAATAGTAAAGAATGATTCATTTCTTTTAGAGGCAAAATTATAAGCTTTAGTTACATCTACATTAGCTGTAATTGCAAAAGTTGGATCAGAAAGAGTTTTAAAGTGTAAGTATAACTCTTTTCTATTCCACGAATCAATATCTAAGTACTTTTTCATTATAAGTATCCTAAGATTTCTTTAATATTAGATAAAGTTTTAAAGTCTTTAGACTCTGCTTGTTTTTCACTAACCATTTCATGTGCCCATGTGGTATGAAACGGAATATGAATTGCTGATGCTCCTATTTCTAATAATGGTAAAACATCTGATTTTAACGAATTACCTACCATTAATAATTCTGAAGGATCAATATCTAAATGACCTATTAATTTATGATAATCAGGCACTTTTTTTTCACTCATAACTTCTAAGTGATGAAAATATTTTAATATCCCAGATTTATCTAATTTTCTTTCCTGATCTAAAAGATCTCCTTTTGTAGCAACAATTAATTTATATTTCCCATGCAAAGATTGTAAAACCTCTTCTACTCCATTCAATAATTCAATTGGTTTTTCTAACATATCCTTACCAATATCTAAAATCTTATTGATCTGTTTATTGTCTAGTTGATTATTAGATAATTCTAAAGCACACTCTATCATAGACAACATAAAACCTTTTACACCATAGCCGTAGAGTTTAAGATTTTCTATTTCTTTCTTAAACAATTCTTGGTGAATTTTATTTTCAGTTTCATAGTCATTTAGCAATTGTGCAAACTCTTTTTCCGCATCTCTAAAATACGTTTCGTTCACCCATAAAGTATCATCAGCATCAAAGGCTATAACTTTTATATTCTTATACTTCATCTTCAAATAGTTTAACTGCTTTCTCTAAATCTTCTGGTGTATCAATTCCTATTGATTCTACCGAAGTCTCAATCATTTTTATTTTCTTCCCAACTTCAAGATATCGAATAGCTTCAATTTTTTCAACTGCTTCTAAAGGAGTCATTGGAGTATTATAAAAATCCATCAATGCTTTTTTTCTAAACGCATAAACTCCTTTATGTTTAAAATAAGTAGCCTTTATACTTTGATCTCTATGAAAAGGAATTACAGATCTAGAAAAATAAATTGCAAAATCATTTATATCCGTAATTACTTTTACGTTATTAGGATTTTCAATTTCTTCCTGAGTATTCATTTTAACCTTCAATGAAGCCAAATCAATTTCATTTTTGATATCTAATTTAAAGGCCTCTATTAACTTTTCTAAAGATACTTTATCAATAAAAGGTTCATCTCCTTGAACATTTATAACGATATCTACATCCATTCCTTCAACAGCCTCAGCAATACGATCAGAACCACAATCGTGTTCTTTTTTACTCATAATTACCTTTCCTCCTACTTTTTCAATTTCCTTAAAAATCACATCAGAGTCCGTTACTACATATACTTCATCAAACAAATTTGTTTGTAAAGCACTTTCATACGTTCTCACAATTACTGATTTTCCTCCTAAATCTTTTAATAATTTTCCTGGAAATCGACTGGCATTATATCGTGCCGGAATCATCGCAATGATCTTCATAAAACTTCAATTAGAATACCTCAAAGATACATATTTACATATTCTGAAAATAGCTTTGAATAAATGTTAAAAAGGTAAAACTTTAACATTTATAATATGGAGTTGGTTTTGTGACTAATTCTAAACTTTTTAAGTTTGAATAGATTCTTTTGTAAGTTAATTTGGTTTGTTTGTTAAAAAGCTCGGGGACATAAAAAGCTTCGAGCTTTTTACTTTATATACACCTCTAGAAGCTCTGATTTTACTGAAGAACTAATCCTAAACTC
The DNA here is from genome assembly GCA_947492185.1 of uncultured Tenacibaculum sp. Lineage (GTDB taxonomy): Bacteria > Bacteroidota > Bacteroidia > Flavobacteriales > Flavobacteriaceae > Polaribacter. The sequence goes on along the minus strand of CANLMR010000011.1, from coordinate 24,050 downwards.
TTTTAAAGAAGCTGGTACTAAAATGGTTTCACCCACTTGTATTGTTTCATTTTCATCAGCTAATGAGAAATGCGCTTTACCTTCAACACACATATAAATTACAAAACTGTCTTTATCATTATGATTAACTAAAATATCTCCATTTATTGGTAGCACATTCGTAGTGAAGTAAGGGCAAGAAACAATCTCAGAAGAAATGTTTTCTTGTTTTCTATACATAGTTCTATAGTTACTTTTCGCTTTAAAATCTATTGCATCTATAGCCAAGTCTGTATGAAGGTCCCTATAATTTCCTTGATCATCCTGTCTATCCCAATCATAAACGCGATACGTAATATCTGAAGTTTGTTGTATTTCTGCTAATAAAACTCCAGCTCCAATAGCATGTACTCTACCAGTTGGAATAAAATACACGTCACCTTTACTCACTTCGTCAACATTTAAAATATCCAAAAGTGATTTGTTTTCTAAATGATGAAGATATTCTTCTTTTGTACTATCCTTTTGAAAACCAACAATTAAATTCGCTTTATCATCAGATTGCATAACATACCACATTTCAGTTTTCCCAAAAGAATTATGGCGTTTCTGTGCTAATTCATCATTAGGATGTAATTGAATACTTAATGCTTCTTTAGCATCTATAAATTTTATAAGTAGAGGAAATTTATATTTGAAATCTTTAAAAACTTTTTCTCCAACTAAATCTCCTTTAAAAAGAGTTATAAGTTCTTTTAAACTTTTCCCTTTTAAAATCCCATTAGAAACAATTGATGTATCTCCCTCAACATCTGAAACTTCCCAACTTTCTCCTATGTTATCTTTATTAGATTGTTTATGTAAAAGACTTGAGAGTTTTTTTCCTCCCCAAATCTTTTCCTTTAATATAGGTTCGAACTTTATAAATTGATTTAGTTTTTGCATTTATTTACCAGAATAGGTTACAAAGTTTCTTGGGGTTTCGTATAACGTAATTTCAATATCCAAATGACTAGGTATTATTCTACGGAGTTTATGATAAATTACTACAGAAATATTTTCAGCAGTAGGGTTTAAATTTTTAAATTCCTCAACTTCAATATTTAGGTTTTTATGATCAAAAGGTTCTTCTACCTCTTCTTTTATTATTTTTTTTAATTTTCCTAGATCAAAAACATAACCAGTTTCCTTATCAATTTCACCTGTTAAAGAAACAACTAATTCATAATTATGACCATGGAAATTTGGGTTGCTACATTTACCAAATATTTCAGCATTCTTTTCATCAGACCAATCTTTCCTATATAATCGGTGTGCTGAATTAAAATGTGCTCTTCTATGTACAGTAACCCTAGGCATTTACTCTTTACTATTAAAGTTAGCGATTTTTTCGTAAGATTTATCGAAAATTATTTTAAACCAAGCTGTGTATTCTTTGGGATTCTCAGCAATATCATTTTTTACTGCCTCTAAAGACATCCATTTAAAGCTTTCTACTTCATCTGGATTTATAATTGGTTCATCATTATATCTTCCAATCATAACATGATCTAGTTCGTGTTCCGTTAATCCGTTATCAAATGGAGCTTTATAAATAAAAGAAAATACTTCTTCCAATTCACAAACAAATCCCATTTCTTCTTGTAAACGTCTTTTACCAGCTGAAATATTTGACTCTCCTTTTCTTTGATGAGAACAACAAGTATTCGTCCATAACAAAGGAGAATGATATTTACTTTTTGCTCTTTGTTGAAGCATTAATTCATTATTATCATTAAATACAAAAACAGAAAAAGCTCTATGCAAAACTGCTCTTTCATGAGCTTCTATTTTCTCCATGAACCCAACTTCATTATCCTGTTCATCAACTAAAATTACATTTTCTACCATACGCACACAAATGTACTAAAATAGTAACGCTAACAAAAAATTACTCATAAATGATTCTTATAGATACATAAACTATATTTGTTCTCCTAATAAATTATTTTTATGAAATTACATAAAGCGTTTGTTATACTATCAATTCTATTAGTTATCTATAATTGCAAAGAGGAATCTAAAAAAGAGGAAAAAGTTTCATCAAAAGAAGTTATTCAAAAAAAGATAGATACAGTTACAACCAAGATAATTAAAGGAGAACCAAAAGAAATACCTTGGGATAGTTTAAATCATAAAAATGTTACTGCTTTTTTAACTGAATATGGAAAGCAAAACAAAGAAAATAAGGTTGTTATAAAAACAAAATTTGGTTCAATTAAACTACGTTTGTTTAGCGAAACTCCTTTGCATAGAGCTAGTTTTGTTTTTCTTTCTAAAATTGGATACTTTGACACTACAGTTTTCCATAGAATAGCGGGAGATATGGCAATTCAAGGAGGAGAATCTGATGGGCAAGAATCTACAGATATAAAGAACAAGTACAAAAATTATAGAATTCCGGCTGAAATGTCTAAAAAAAGAAAACATATTTATGGTTCGTTAGCTTTAGCTCGCCAATTAGATTATAATCCATATAAAAAATCTAATCCTTTCAATTTTTATATTATCAGTAGTAAACGTGGTGCTCCACATTTAGATGGAGATTACACCGTTTTTGGTGAAGTTATTTCAGGTTTTTCAACAGTAAGAAAAATTTCAAAAGTAAAAACTGGAAGAAGCGATTGGCCTATTGTTGATATTCCGATGACAATTACTGTTTTAAATTAATTTTAAAAAAAAATGTTTTTTCTGTAATGTAAAACTACTTTTACCGACCGATTGGTAAAATTAACAATTAATGAGACCTCAAAAAGTATTAGATAATGAAATTTTAGATGGACTAAGTCAAGTATTCCGTTCTAAAGGATACAATGGAGCAAGCTTAAAAGATTTATCGGATGCAACTGGTTTAAAAAAGGCAAGTTTGTATCATAGATTCCCCAATGGAAAAAAAGAAATGGCCGATGCTGTTTTAAATCATATTCAAAGTTGGGTTGAAGAACGAGTTTTTTTTGAATTACTTAATGAGGAAAATTCTCCTAATATAAGATTAAAAAAAGGATTAAATGAAATTAGAATCTTATATAATGGTGGTAAAGAAATATGTATTTTCCGCGCCCTTTCATTGCAATCTGGTTTGGAATTATTCGCTAATGAAATAAACAATGGAATGCAAAAATGGGTTTCAACTTTTGAATCACTAGGATTAAGTTTTGGCCTCACTCCTACTGAAGCCAAAAATGAAGCGACAAGAACTCTAATTAAAATCCAAGGAAGTTTAATTGTATCTAAAGGATTAAATAATATCGAAGTATTTGAAAATGCATTACAAGAAATAGAAATGACATATTCAAAGTTTTAAAAAAATTTATAAATCAATTTTACCAAACGTTCGGTAACATAATCAATAAACATGAAAAAATATCCACTTCCTCCATTCAATTTGGAGACTGCTAAACAAAAAGTTCAAATGGCAGAAGATGCCTGGAATAGTAAAAATCCAATTAAAATTTCTGAAGCATACACTCTAGATACAGAATGGAGAAATCGAAATCTATTTATCAATGGAAGAAATGAAGTTCAAAAATTTTTAAAGGATAAATGGAAAACTGAACTGAATTATAAGCTAAAAAAAAAATTATGGGCATTCTCTGATAATCGAATTGCAGTAAGATTCGAATATGAATATCAAAATACGGAAGGCAAATGGTTTAGAGCCTATGGAAATGAAAACTGGGAATTTGATGAAAATGGTTTAATGAAAAAACGATTTGCCAGTATAAACGATATAGAAGTAGACGAAACAGACAGAAAATTATAAAACAAACACAATGAAAAATTTAAAATCTATAGCTGTACTTCTATTGCTAATACTTGCATTAGGATGTTCAAAAGAACCGAAAACAGAAAACACAAAACAAAATAAAATGACGACAATTCAATACAAAAACTTAAATGTAGACGGTATATCCATTGCTTACAGAGAATCTGGTAATCCTAAAAACCCAACTATTGTTCTTTTACATGGATTCCCAAGTTCTTCTCATCAATACAGAAAAGTTCTTAGCGAGCTTTCAAACGAATTTCATTTAATCGCTCCTGATTATCCAGGATTTGGAGAGAGTGATTTTCCATCTCCTGATGAGTTTACATATACTTTTGATAATATCGCTTCTTACATAGAAAAATTCCTTGCACTAAAAAAAGTTGATTCTTATGCTATAATGATACAGGATTATGGTGCTCCAGTTGGTTTTAGATTGGCAACTTCAAATCCGGAAAAAATAACTGCAATTATTAATCAGAATGGAAATGCTTATGAAGAAGGATTAGGTGAAGGTTGGAAAGGAATCGAGGCACTTTGGGCGAATAGAAATGAAGAAACTGAGAAAGCTTTATTATTCGCATTTTCTAAAGAAGGATTAAAATGGCAATACACTCATGGCACTAGAAATCCAGAACACATTAATCCAGATACCTGGAATTTAGATTATTTGAGAATGTTAAGACCAAAAGCTCATAAAATGCACTTGGATTTATTCTATGACTATCAAAACAACATTAAATTGTATCCAAAATGGCAACAATATCTTAGAGATAATCAACCTCCGTTATTAATCGTCTGGGGGAAAAATGACGCATTCTTCCCAGAAAATGGTGCTGAAGCTTTTAAAAACGATGTAAAAAATATTGACTATAATATTTATGACACTGGTCATTTTGCTCTAGAAGAAGATGGTGATGTTATCATCGAAAAGATCAAGAACTTTATGAAAGTTATATAAAAAAATAATGCCTCAAATTTTAATTTTATTAAAAGTGAGTATAATTGAAAAGAATTATGCTCACTTTATTTATAGTCTTTCTAACTGTTCTTGATAAAGCCGTAAACTCTTGGCTCTTTTTCTTTTAAAAACTATCTTTGCCACTTCAAAATTTATAGATGAGTTTTTTAGAAGAAATACAGAAAAGAAGAACGTTCGGAATTATATCTCACCCTGATGCGGGTAAAACAACATTAACCGAGAAATTACTTTTATTTGGTGGTGCAATTCAGGAAGCTGGTGCAGTAAAAAGTAATAAGATTAAAAAAGGTGCTACTTCCGATTTTATGGAGATCGAACGCCAACGTGGTATCTCAGTAGCAACTTCTGTATTGGCTTTTAATTATAGAGATAAAAAAATTAATATTCTTGACACTCCTGGTCATAAGGATTTTGCTGAAGATACTTTTAGAACATTAACTGCAGTTGATAGTGTAATTGTAGTTATTGATGTTGCAAAAGGAGTTGAGGAACAAACTGAAAAACTAGTTCAGGTTTGTAGAATGCGTAATATTCCAATGATTGTGTTTATTAACAAATTAGATCGTGAAGGAAAAGACGCTTTTGATTTATTAGATGAAGTTGAGCAAAAATTAGGTTTACGTGTTACTCCATTAAGTTTCCCTATAGGAATGGGATATGATTTTAAAGGTATCTATAATATCTGGGGAAAGAAAATAAATGTTTTCTCTGGAGATAACAAACAAACTATTTCTGAAGGTGTAGAATTTGATGATGTAAATAATCCTGAATTAGATAATTTAGTTGGTGAAGATGCTGCAAATACACTTAGAGAAGAATTAGAATTAGTTTATGAGGTTTACCCTGAGTTCAATAAAGATGAATATGAAGAAGGACAATTACAGCCTGTATTTTTTGGTTCTGCTTTAAATAATTTTGGAGTAAAAGAATTATTAGATTGTTTTATTGATATTGCTCCGAATCCACAACCTAAAATGTCGGACTCACGTTTAGTTGATTCCAAAGAAGAAAAGCTCACTGGGTTTGTTTTTAAAATCCATGCAAATATGGATCCAAAACACAGGGATCGTTTGGCCTTTGTGAAAATTGTTTCTGGAACCTTCAAAAGAAATACTCCATATTTACATGTACGAAATAATAAAAAAGTAAAATTCTCTAGTCCTAATGCTTTTTTTGCAGAGAAAAAAGAAATTGTTGAAGAGTCCTTTGCAGGAGATATTGTTGGTTTGCATGATACAGGTAATTTTAAAATTGGTGATACATTAACTGAAGGAGAGAAGTTAAACTTTAAAGGAATACCGAGTTTCTCACCAGAACATTTCCGTTATGTAAACAATGCTGATCCTTTAAAAGCAAAACAACTATATAAAGGATTAGATCAGTTAATGGATGAAGGTGTTGCTCAGTTATTTACCTTAGACTTGAACGGAAGAAGAATTATTGGTACTGTAGGTGCACTTCAGTATGAGGTAATTCAATATCGTTTAGAGCATGAATATGGTGCTAAATGTACTTATGAAAATATTGCTGTTCATAAAGCTTGTTGGGTTGAACCAGAAGATGAAAAAAATGAAGAATTCAAAGAATTCAAAAGAGTAAAACAACGTTACCTAGCTAAAGATAAACAAGGACAATTAGTATTCTTAGCCGACTCTCCTTTTACTATTCAAATGACTCAAAGTAAATATCCTACGGTAAAACTTCACAACACAAGTGAATTTGAATAAAATCAAATGAAAAAACAAACTAAACTCTTATCTTTCTTTATACTTTTTAATTGTGTTTTATCTTTTGCTCAAAAAGATATTTCTACATTAGAAGGTAAAGAATTAACAAATAAAGTACGATTAAACTTTATTCCAGTTTCAATGCCTACATCTGAATTTCCAAATTTAGATGCTACAATGGGTTTAGTAGGTTTACATTATCAAATTCCATTTAATGATTGGCTATATGGAGGTGCTGGTTTTCATTATGCGGTAACTGGTGATCAAGGTGGTTTATTTACTCTTGGTGCTGAATTAGGTGTAAATAAAAAAATCTACAATAACTTATATTTTGATGGGAATATTCACTTCGGTGGAGGTGGTGGTTATCGAATTTTAATTAATGATGGAGCTTTTATTAACTCTAATATTGGTCTACAATATAAAAAGAAGAATTACTCATTTGGTGTTCAATACAGTTATATAAATTTTTATACGGGCTCAATTAAAGATAATGCTATTTCTGTATTTTTTGAAATACCAAGTATTTTCAGATTTGCAAAATATGAAGACGCCAATAAAGAGTTTAAACTTGGAGATAAAACTGAATTCTTTTGGAATAAACCAACTATTAAAAACGTACAACAAGTTCGTTTTGACTTCTTCTTCCCTACTGGTGAATCAAAAAGAGATAATGGTACTGATTTAGATTCAACTTTATATGTTTTAGGATTTGAATATCAAAAATATATAAATGATAAAACGTTCTTATTCGCACATACTGATGCCATTTATAAAGGATTAAGAGCTGGGTTTATGGATTTGTTCTTCGGAGCTGGTTATCATCCTTATCAATCAAAATATATAAACCTATTCGGTAAACTTGGAATTGGAGCAGCAGGTGGAAGAATTGCTCCTGAAGGCGGACTTACAGTTTATCCTTCAGCTGGAATCGATTTAAAAATCTCAGATAATCTTGCTTTAAGTGGACATGGAGGATATTACAGAGCTTTAGATGGTGATTTTGAAGCCTATACACTTGGTTTTGGTTTAAAATACATCAATCTATCTGGAGGGACCAAAACCCCAACTTCAAATAGGAATAACACATTTAAAACACAGGGAATTTCTGTTGCTTTATTGAATCAGACGTATTTCGATGTGAATAAAACCGACGACCCAAACAATGTACTATCTACAGACTTACAACTAATAGGGCTACAGTTTAACTATGATATTTTCAAAAATATTTATGTAATAGGTGAAGCTGGTTTTGCTTATGGTGGAAGATCTGGAGGATATGCACATGGTTTAATCGGATTAGGATTTAAAACAAATAGATTCATCAATAATAATTTCGATGCATTTGTTAATTTAACTGGCGGTGCCGCTGGAGGAGCTGGAGTTGATACAGATGAAGGAATAGTTGTTAGACCAACTATTGGTTTTAATTACCATATTAAAGATAACCTAGCTCTAAAAATATCTGGAGGTAAATTATACGCACCATTTGGAAATGTTAATTCCAATAACCTAAATATTGGATTAAGTTTTAACTTTGCCTCACTTTTAGCGAAAAACAATAATAAAGATAAATAACACAAAATAATGAATAACGGAATTTACGCAAAGTTCACAACTCCAAAAGGAGAGATTTTAGTGAATTTAGAATATGAAAAAACTCCTGGAACTGTTGGTAACTTTGTTGCTTTAGCCGAAGGAAATTTAGAAAATGATGCTCGTTCACAAGGTGAGCCATATTATAATGGATTAAAATTCCATAGAGTAATTCCTGATTTTATGATTCAAGGTGGTTGTCCACAAGGAACGGGAACAGGAAATCCAGGATATAAATTTGATGATGAAATTCATCCTGATTTAAAACATGATACTCCAGGTAAATTATCTATGGCAAATGCAGGTCCTGGTACAAATGGATCTCAATTTTTCATTACTCACGTTGCTACACCATGGTTAGACGGAAAACATACTGTATTTGGAAGTGTAATTGAAGGACAAGATGTTGTTGATGCAGTTGCACAAGAAGACGAAATGCAAGTAGAAATTTTACGTGTTGGAGAAACTGCTGAAAAATGGAATGCTGTTGAAGCTTTCAGAACTTTCGAGGGTGCACGTGAAAAAAGAGAAGCTGCTGAAAAAGCGAAGCAAAAAGAATTATTGGATCAAGTAGCTGCTGGTTATGATGAAACACCAAGCGGATTACGTTATAAAATTTTACAAAAAGGCGAAGGTAAAAAAGCTACTAAAGGAGCTATGGTATCTGTTCATTACAAAGGTCAATTATTAGACGGAACAGTATTCGATTCATCTTATAAACGCAAACAACCTCTGGATTTTGCTATTGGAGTCGGACAAGTCATATCAGGTTGGGACGAAGGAATTCAATTATTACAAGTTGGAGATAAAGCAAGATTAGTAATCCCTTCAAATTTAGCATACGGAGAAAGAGGAGCTGGTGGTGTAATTCCTCCAAATTCAACTTTAATATTTGATGTTGAACTTATGAATGTAAAGTAAATAAACTTTATCAAAGTTAAAACCTATAACCATTTATTAATTAATGGTTTGAGTTTATAAACAAAAGCCAACAAGGTTAACATATGTTAATTTTGTTGGCTTCTTTTTTAATATATTTGAGTAGATAGAAGCACTTACTTCTTAAAACCCCTACATTAATTAATTGTAAAATATCATAAAAGTTATTGTTATGCAATTCCCATAACTTAACTTTTCTATAAGCTACAATTAACACGATTAAATTCATCTTAAACGAAATTTGTAATGCATTAATCAATTATCAAATCTAAAAACACCCCTAACAATGAAAATTTTATCCCCCCTATTATTAATAATCTTTACATTATTAAGTTCAATTGTAGTATCTCAAAATAAAAAACATTGTGATACACCAAATGAGTTAGATTTAAACACTATTTCTAAGTGTACTTTTGAAAAAGATAAGAAAAACAATAATAAAGTAACCTTAAATGTAGCTGCAAAAAAAACTAGAAAAAGAATCATTAGAAAACGACAAAAAGCTAATTCTATTGAAGGAAGCGCAAAAGATTTAAACACTGATGTTATTCAACATCAAAACCTTGAAATAAAAAACAACATTGTAACAAACAACTTATCTACTGAGTTCATATTATTTAATGTTGTAGATAATGTACCTTTATTTCCAAAATGCTAAAACAGTAAAAAAAACAGTATTGAATGTTTTAATAATGAATTTTCTAAGCATTTTGCAAAAACTTTTGACCCTGAGAGAGCTTCAGAAGAAGGAATAAGTGGAAGAGTTTTTATTCAATTTACGATTAACACAAAAGGTAAAATATCTAATCTGCTAGTAAAAGCAAGAAAAAAAGATGAAACCCTTGAAAATGAGATAAAAAGAGTTTTAAACAAACTACCTAATTTCTCTCCCGGACGTCACAAGGGAATACCTGTAAATGTTAAATATAGTTTGCCTATAAATTTCAACGCTGAATAACTTATTTTATAAAATAACATAATTGCATTTCATCATTATAAAATTTCTATTTAACTACAGAAATTAACCATTTACCTGTAGATAACATATAAAACATCTTAAAAAATTTTTTTTAATCACTAATAATACATACCTTAGACGCGAAGTTAATCTCTTAATCCCTAAGAATATGGTTAAAAAGTTACTAGTAATAGCTGCTGTTACTTTCAGTACGCAGTTAGTCGTGTCTCAATCTAAGTCAAAAGAGACGTGCGACACTCCAAATGGAGAACCGGCATTAGATTTAAATAGTATTACTAAATGCTCGGTTGAAGACAAAGACGCAAAAACAAAACAAATTTCAGTTGAAGTTACTTCACGAAGAAGAGTAATTAGAAAAAGAGATGCTGTTACAGGTGTTAATTCTTCTAGTTCTACTTCAAACAAATTAGCTGCACTTAAAAAGAAAGCTTCATTAGTAGGTACTTTAGATTTAAGTAGTGAAGAAGTTGTTGAAAAAGTTCCTTTTAATTTAGTAGAAGAGATTCCTCTTTTTAATGATTGTGAATCAGTTGCAATTTATCAGCAAGAGAAGTGTTTTAAAACTAAAGTTGCGGAACATATTAGAAGAAACTTCGTTTATCCTAAAGAAGCTTATGAAAAAAGTATTCAAGGTCGTGTACTTGTTCAATTTGTAATTAACAAGGAAGGAGACGTTGAAAACTTAAATATTAGAGGACCATACCAAGGTGAACTTTTAGAAGCAGAAGCAGAACGTATCGTTCGTAAATTACCTAAATTCAAACCAGGTAAACATAACGGTAAGTTTGTAAAAGTTAAATATGGAGTTCCTATCGCATTTAGAATTCCAGGTAAAAAACCTTCTAATGTTAAAGTTTCTAAAAGTGTAGATAAAACTGCTCAAATCTTCAGATTTAATGAAGTTGAAAGTATTCCAGTTTTCAAAAACTGTTCAAGTGATAACTCAGTAGACTGTTTCAATAGTGAAATGAGTAAGCACATTAATAAGTACTTTGCATATCCATCAGAAGCTGTTGATCAAAACATAGAGGGAAGAATTAATGCTTACTTCGTAATTGATGCTAATGGTGAAGTTGCCGATGTTAAAACTAGAGGTCCTAAAGGAACTAAAGTTTTAGAAGAAGCTACAAAAAAATTAATTGAAAAATTACCTAGAGTTAAACCAGCGATGAAAAATGGTAAAGCGGTAAATGTTAAATATGCATTCCCAATTAATTTCAGATTACAATAATTAAGAGTTTAATATTATATTTGAAAGGTCAGATTTATTCTGACCTTTTTTTATATATAAAAACCAAATCATAATAGTAATGAGAAAAGCAGAAGAATTGTTCAAGGAATATTCAGAAAGTCATCAGAATGAAAAAAACCAACTTATTCATTATATATGTGTACCTGTTATATTCTTTAGTATAATAGGTTTAATTATGACAATTCCTAATGGATTTCTTAAAAGCTCCTTTAAACTTTATAATCCTTTAATCGAAAATTGGGCCTTTATATTTGGAATTTTAATTTCTATTCTATTCTATCTTCGATTATCATTTTGGTACTTCCTAAAAATGTTTGCTTTTATTTTACTATGTATTGCAGGAAACAACTGGATAAACAACAATACTAATTTACTTATCGTATCTATTACTTTATTCGTAGTTGCTTGGATTGGTCAATTTTATGGTCATAAAATAGAAGGAAAAAAACCGTCCTTTTTAAAAGACTTACAATTTTTACTAGTAGGTCCGCTTTGGGTAATAGAAAAATTGAGTAAAAAATAATGGACATAATTGCTTTTGAAGATTTTTTAAAAGTTGATATCCGAATTGGAACTATATTAGAAGTCAATGATTTCCCTAAAGCTAAAAAAACCGCTTATCAACTTAAAATAGATTTAGGAAGTTTAGGTGTAAAAAAATCTAGTGCACAAATAACTAACTTATATTCTAAAGAAGATTTAATTGGAAAACAAGTTAGTTGTATAGTAAATTTCAAACCTAGACAAATCGCTAATTTCTTAAGTGAATGCTTAATTCTTGGTGTTTATAATGACAATAAAGACGTTGTTATTCTTCATAGCCTTAAAAATATTAAAAATGGTGAAGTAGTTTCCTAACTTACCTTTCGGGATTATTTAAAATCACCAACGCTCCTATTACTCCAGGAATCCATCCGCACAACGTAAGTAAGAAAATAATTATAAAAGATCCACATCCTTTGTCTATAATCGAAAGTGGAGGAAAGAATATTGCCAATAATACTCTAAAAATACTCATAGTAAATCGCTTTTTTATTTAAAAGACGATTAGTACTCTGATATGTTACAATTAAAAAATCTAAGGAAACTATGCTTATTCTTCAACCTTTATTTTTTTAGTAAAATTAAAAACTAGTATAAGCTTCATAATTCAACAAAAAAGATCTAACAAAAGTTAATCATAAAGTCAAATTGATTTTTATAATAGGGCTTTTTTATTAAAAATGTTTTTTTTACATTTATTACACAATCATAAAAATCAAATAAACTTAAAAAATAACAGTTAAAAGTAAATTTTACTTCTACAACAATAATTAAAGATTAAATTCATTTATTTTGCAATTAAATTCTATTAATTATGTCATTAAAAAATAAAGTAGAAAATCTAAATATTGATGCAAACTCATTTGTATCGTCAGAATACATTCGCAATCGTTTTGCTACCATAATGTCTGATATGTATAAAGATGAAGTTCCACTTTATGGAGAACTACTAAACTTAGTTCATGATATCAATAATAATATTCTTTCAAAATCAGAAAAAATAAGACAACAACTAGCCAATACTGGTGAAATTACTAGATTAAACATGGAACGTCATGGAGCTATTCGTTTAGGAAAACCTTACGAATTATTTACAATGAGACGTTTATTCAAAGTAATGGGAATGTTTCCTGTTGGATATTATGACCTGGCTACAGCTGGAGTTCCTGTTCACTCTACTGCATTTAGAGCTATTGAAAATACAGCATTGAACCAAGCTCCTTTTAGAGTATTTACTTCTTTATTACGCTTGGATTTAATTGATAACGAAAAACTTCGTAAAAACGTAGAATCTATATTAGAAAATCGTCAAATTTTCACAGACAAAGCTCTTGAATTAATTGATCAGTCAGAAAAAGAAGGTGGATTAAACGAAGTGGATGCTGAAACTTTTGTTCAAGAAGCTTTAGAAACATTCAGATGGCATGACACAGCAACTGTAGATTATGAAATGTATGAAGCTCTTTTAGGTCAACACAGATTAATTGCAGATGTTGTTGCTTTTAAAGGACCACATATTAATCACTTAACACCAAGAACTTTAGATATAGATAAAGTTCAATCTAGCATGGAAGCTAGAAATATTCCACCTAAGGATAATATTGAGGGACCACCACCAAGAAAATGTCCAATTTTATTGCGTCAAACCAGCTTTAAAGCATTAACTGAAAAAGTATCTTTTAAGAATGACGCTGGTAATGGTAAAATGGGAGAACATAAAGCTCGTTTTGGAGAAATTGAACAACGCGGGGTGGCATTAACTCAAAAAGGACAAAATTTATATAATAAGCTTCTGGGGAAAACTCGTCAAGCAATTGGTGGATCACCAAATGCAGAGAATGCTTCAGAGTATAATCAACTGTTATTAGAGAATTTCAAGGCATTTCCTGATACTTATAATGAATTACATTCTAAAGAATTAGCCTACTTCCATTATTTTACAACGGACAAAGTAAAGAGTTTATCAAAAAGCACAACATATTTACAAGAAGATATTCATCAATTACTAAAAGATGGATATTTGACTATTGAACCTATGGTTTATGAGGACTTTTTACCTGTAAGTGCTGCTGGAATTTTCGCCTCAAACTTAGGTACAGATGATGCCAAACGTGAGTATGAAGGAACATCAAATCAATCATTATTTGAAAAAGATTTAGGTGAACCTGTTTATGATTTAATGAAATGGTATTTGGATAAACAGAATGAAACCATTGAAAAATGTTTAGCAGAAATAAATGCTTAACATTGCAACTATAAATTATTCTTTTGAAAAATCAATTTGACTATATAGATCAACAAATTCTTACCAAACTTAGAGAAGATGCTAGAAAAGCTTTTTCTCAAATAGCGGAAGAATTGAATGTTTCTAATTCTTTAATCCATCAACGCATTAAAAAGTTAACTTCTGAAGGAGTTATTAAAAATGCCGAGTTTGTTTTAGATGAAAAAAAACTCGGGTATAAAACAAAATCATATACAGGGATTCGTTTAAGAGAAGCCCGTTTTGCAAAAGAAGTTATGCGTGAGTTGGAGAAAATTGATGAAATCGTAGAATGCAATTTTGTATCTGGAAATTATGCTATTTTCATATTAATCTTTGCACGAGATAATGAACACCTTCAAAAAATATTATACGATAAAGTACATTTAATTAACGGTGTTGCAGGTACTGATACTTTTATATGCTTTGACACCTGTTTTAAAAGAAACTTCGTAATTGAATAATATTACCTCTTTTTTTATATAAAATTGAAGTCATAGAACTCGTAATTTAGATTCAATACAAAAGCTTAAAACAAATAAATTAATGATATTTGTGTTAAGAAGAAAACCAACACTAAATCACGTTTAATTTTACTTGATTTAATTATACCTTAAAAGGTTAGCAATGATAACGACTCAACAACTACAAGCTTTCTCGAAACAATTATCTGGAGATCTGTTATTTGACGAACTGCATAAAAGTATGTATGCGACAGATGCTTCTGTATATAGAAAAATACCTTTAGCTGTAGCATTTCCTAAAAATATTGAAGATATTCAGGAATTAATCTCCTTTGCTTTGAAAAACAAGATTACTCTAATTCCAAGAACAGCTGGAACTTCTCTTGCTGGACAATGTGTTGGAGAAGGAATTGTAGTTGATGTATCAAAGCATTTCACAAGTATTTTAGAATTTGATCAAGAGCATAAAACAATAACTGTTGAGCCAGGTGTTATTAGAGATGATTTAAACAGATTTTTAAAGCCTTATGGATTATTTTTTGGTCCAAATACATCGACCTCAAATAGATGTATGATTGGAGGAATGGTGGGAAATAATTCCTCAGGAAGTACATCTATCAAATATGGAGTAACAAGAGATAAAGTAATCTCTATTGATGCTATTTTATCTGATGGAAGTATAGCAACTTTTAACGAAATTTCATCTGGTGTTTTCAAACAAAAAATGTATGAAAACACTAAAGAAGGATCTATATATAAAACTATTTATAACGAATTAAATTCGTCTGAAGTTCAGAAAGAGATCAAATCACAATTCCCAAAACCATCAATTCATAGAAGAAATACAGGTTATGCAGTTGATGAATTTTTAACTTCGGAATTGTTTGGAGGAGTTGAAACTACAATAAATATTGCTAAGTTTTTATCAGGGTCTGAAGGAACTTTAGCATTTTCAACTGCAATTAAAATTCAACTTGATGACTTACCTCCTACTTCAAGTATTATGGTAGCTCCGCATTTTAAAAGTGTTGATGAAAGTTTGAAGGCAACTGTAATTGCCATGAATCATAACTTGTACACTTGCGAGTTAATGGATAAAGTTGTTTTAGATTGTACAAAGAATAATAGAGAACAAATTAAAAATCGTTTCTTTTTAAATGGAGATCCAGAAGCTGTATTAATGCTTGAGATTAAAGAAGATACTATTGAAGCAGCCGAACAGAAAGCTGATGTATTAATTAAAGATTTAAAGAAACATAATTTTGGATATCATTTTCCTAAAGTATATGGAGACGATATAAAAAAGGTTCTAGACTTACGTAAGGCAGGACTTGGATTACTTGGAAATATGGTTGGTGATAAAAAGGCAGTTGCATGTATTGAAGATACTGCAGTTGACTTAAATGATTTACCAGAGTATATTGAAGAATTTTCTAGCATTATGGATAAATACCAGCAACAAGCTGTTTATTATGCGCATGCTGGAGCAGGAGAACTTCACCTACGTCCAATTCTAAATCTGAAAAAATCTGAGGATGTAAGTTTATTCAGAAAAATAACTACTGAAACAGCAGAACTTGTAAAAAAATATAATGGATCTTTTAGTGGCGAACATGGTGATGGAATTGTAAGAGCTGAGTTTATTCCATTAATGATTGGAGAAAAAAACTACGAGTTATTAAAAAGAATCAAAAAAGGATTTGATCCAGAAAATGTATTCAATCAAGGAAAGATTGTAGATGCATTTCCTATGGACCAAAGTTTACGTTATGAAATAGATCGAAATGAACCTGATGTTAAAACAATTCTTGATTTTTCTGATAGTGAAGGAATATTAAAACTAGCTGAAAAATGTAATGGATCTGGAGATTGTAGAAAATCGCCTGAAGCAGGAGGAACTTTATGTCCGAGTTATAGAGCTACTAAAAACGAAAAAGATACCACTAGAGCTAGAGCAAATACGCTTAGAGAATTCTTAACAAATTCGGAGAAGGTTAATAAGTTTGATCATAAAGAATTAAAAACTGTTTTTGATTTATGTTTAAGTTGTAAAGCTTGTTCAAGTGAATGTCCAAGTAATGTAGATGTTGCTTCTTTAAAAGCTGAATTCTTATATCAATATCAAGAAACGAATGGATATTCGTTTAGAAGTAAGCTTTTCGCTAATAATGCAAAGTATAATAAACTTGGTAGTAAGTTCCCGAGGCTTACAAATGTGTTTACAAACTCTTATTTGGCAAAAAAGCTAATGGGAGTCGCATTGGAACGTGAAGTCCCTAAATTAGCCTCTAAAACGGTTAAAAATTGGTATTCTCAAAACTATAAAAGCAGTAACAACAAAAAGGTTTATCTGTTTAATGATGAATTCACAAATTACTACGATGCTTCAATAGGACAAGATGCTATTGAACTTTTGGATAAACTTGGTTATAATGTATGCATTATTGATCATGAAGAAAGTGGACGTAGTCATCTTTCTAAAGGTTTTTTAAAGGAAGCCAAAGAGATTGCAAATACAAATATTAATCTATTTAAAGATTTAGTTTCTGAAGAAAATCCATTAGTCGGTATAGAACCTTCTGCTATATTGAGTTTTAGAGATGAGTATTTACGATTAGCTGATAATAAAAACAACGCTCAAAAAATAGCCAACCACACGTTTACTATAGAAGAGTTTCTATCTAAAGAAATAGAAAACGGTAATATAAATTCTAATCAATTCACCACGGAAGAAAAGGATATTAAAATCCATGGTCATTGTCATCAAAAATCACTATCAACTACACATTCTATTTTTTCTATGTTGAATCTTCCTCAAAATTACAAAGTGAGTATAATGAATACTGGTTGTTGTGGTATGGCTGGATCTTTTGGTTATGAGAAAGAACATTATGCTGTAAGCATGCAAGTTGGTGAAGATACTTTGTTCCCTAAAATTAGAAAGTGTGGTGAACAAACTGAAATTGCGGCTTCCGGAACAAGTTGTAGACATCAAATTTATGACGGAACAAAAAGAACTGCAAAACATCCTGTTACAATCTTAAAAGAAGCAATTTTATAACATATTGATTTTCATTTGTTTATTTCGTATATTTATAAGAGTCGAATTTTAATATTTCTCTTATGAGTACAAATAAAATTATTTTTAAAAACGCGTTTCTTATATACGGACTTATAGTCGTTTACTTTCTATTAATGAAACTTCTAGGTTTAGATAATGTTTCTGAATTACGTTTCTTGAATTTTCTCTTTGTTTTTTGGGGAGTGAATAGAGCAATTAAAATGAATATTAACTTAAACCAAGAGCAATCATATTTTAGTAATTTTTATGCAGGATTTGGAGCTTCTGTAATTGGTGTAGGACTTACTATTATTGGATTAATCATTTATGTTGGATTTATTGATCCAAACTTTATTACTGTTTTAGAAAATTCTTCATTTTGGGGTAAAGAACTCAGCTTACAAATGGTTGTCTTTGCACTAGCTATTGAAGGTATAGCTTCTTCAGTTATGTGCTCCTTTATAATTATGCAATACTATAAAAGTTATAAGAGCCCAGAAGCTATTATTTAGTTATATAGAAAAACAAAAAGCGAGAAATAAATTTCTCGCTTTTCTAAACATACTTACGTACAATAAAATAATTTAGGGATTACTTTAATTGTTCTATTTACTACAGTCACTGTCTGTATCTCCTCTATAGCATTTGTCATTTTCAGGTTTAGTTCTTAATCTTCTTGTTTTTCTAGATTTAAATTTATTTAACCTTTCTAACATTGCTTTTTGACTATTATAGCCTTTTTTATCAATTACAGAAGGTTTTGCATTATCTACCGAAACCTCTTTTCCTCTTACGATATAAAAATATGATCTTCTATTTAATTGATGCTCTTCTTCAGAACACTTCCTACTATTCTTATCATTACAATGATTTAATAGTTGATCTTCACCATAACCAATAGCACTTTCTATCCTTTGCGATTCGATTCCTCTAGAAATAATAAAATCTCTAGTTGACTTAGCTCTTCTATCTGATAACTTACGATTATAGGTTTTCCCCCCTCTACTATCGGTATGTGATTCAATTTTAATCACCATGTTTGGATGATTATTCATGACAGTAACGATATTCTCAAGTTCATATTGTGCATCTTCTCGAATAAAAGCTCTATCATAGTCGAAATAAATCGGTTTAATTACAATTTGATTCCCTATAATTAATGGATCTAACACTAAATCAGCTTTATACCTTTCATCTTTATTTTTTCCTAATACTGATACTTTTTTAGTGTCTGGATTTCTATAATCTCTTTTTTCAGCTATAACTACGTAATTTTCTTTCTTACATTCTAGCTTAAAATTATAACTTCCTCTATCGTCCGTTAATTTTTCTTCAAGTACTGTACCTAATTCATCTATTAACTTTACAATAGCATTTGGTATTCTTTCTTTAGTTACTTTATTTGTTACAACACCTGTAACGTACTCATAACATTTTTCAGTTTCAGGGATTTGCGCAATGTAAAAACTATAGATATCATCATCACCTTTACCTTTTGATCTATTTGATGAAAAGAATCCTTTTTTTCCTTCTTTATCTATAAAAAATGAAAAATCATCTTTTTTACTATTAAAAGGAAAATCCAAATTAGTTACGAGGCTAAATGTTCCATCATCATACATTTTAGTTTGGAAAATATCCAATAAACCTAATCCTCTATGACCATTTGATGAAAAGAAAAGTACATTATCTTCAGAAATAAATGGAAACATTTCTTTTTCAGATGTATTTACCAATTTCCCAAGGTTAACAGGCTCTCCATACCCTTCTTCTTTAATTTCTACTTTAAAAATATCCGTTTGACCTAAAGTACCAGGCATATCAGAAGCGAAATATAGCGTCTTATTATCTGGACTAAGAGCTGGATGTGCTACAGAGTATTCATCACTATTAAATGGTAATTCTTCTACATTATCCCAATCTTTACCATTTCTTTCCGCTCTATATAATTTTAAATTAACAGTTTGTTTTTTATCTTTCCCTAACTTCTTTCCGTTGAAATTAACCCTACTGAAGTACATATATTTACCATCTTTAGTAAAGACCGGTGAAGATTCATGAAACTTAGTGTTAATATTAGGTGATAAAATAGTTTTGTTTTCTAATTCGAAAATAGAATCGGTTTTAACTTCATCTACTCTTTGAAAATAACCATTAGATTTATAAATATTCAAAAAAGGTTGATTATTCCAACGGTATAATTTTTCTTTCCCTATTCCTCTAGGTGAAGCAGATGCAAAATAAATTTGATTTTCAAAAATAATTCCTCCAAAATCTGAAAAAGGAGTATTAGTAGCTAAGTTCCTTATATTTATCTTCTTATCTCCATTATTTAGAAAATCTTGTAAATAATTATTTTCATCAAGATATTTTTCTCCAGCCTGATCACTAAATTCTTTATTTAAAAGAGTGAAAATAGAATCTGACTTTTGTACATTTCCATTACTTCTTAAAACTTGAGAATATTTAAAAAGATACGTAGGATCTTTTTCTTGCTTTTCTTCAATTAGTTTATGGTACCAAAACTCAGCGTTTTCAGTTTGAGAATTGTTGTAATAAGCATCTCCTAATCTTTTTAATAAATACTTAGTTGTATCACCTTTTTGGTAAACTGCTTCATAAATTTTGGCTGCTTTAAAGTATGCAAACTCTTCAAAATACTTATCTGCTACTCTCCTACTCTGACTATTTACTAAAATATTAGATAAAGTAAGAAAGAGGATAATTAATCTGGGTCTTAAAATTTTCATTACAGTTATGCTTTAAAAAAATCTAGGGGATTTAATTCTAGCCTGTTTAAATATTTCATAACGAAGTAAAACTTCGTGAGTTCCTGAATTAACAACATTATAATTCGATGTAGTTAAATCATACGCATATCCTATATGTAATGATTCACTAACTTGAATACCCAATAGCGCAGCAATAGAATCATCCCATCTCCAAGCAGCTCCCACTCTAAAGCGTTCACTAAATAAAAAGTTCGCAGACACATCTATTGACATTGGAGCTCCAAATACAACTTTAGCTAAAGCTGCTGGTTTAAATTTAATATCATCACTAATGTCAAATACATAACCAGCTATTAAAAAATAATGTAATCTTTCAACTGCAACTTCTCCACTTGATCTTTGTGCATCATAGTGTTCTTGCCTTAAAAAGTTTGGCACAGATAATCCAATATACCATTCTGGTTCGTGATAATATATACCCGCTCCAACTGTTGGTAAAAATCTATTTACGATGTTTTGAGCAAAAGTAGGATCATTTCCATCTCCATTAGGATTTCCTATACTCCAATCTACATTTAAAATCCTTCCACCTAATTTAAGACCAAAAGCTAAATTACCTTCCTCTCCAGTCTCAATAGTGTATGATACATTTCCATCAAGATATAATTCGTGTGAAGGTCCCAATTTATCATTAACTAAATTGAAACCTAAACCTAATCTATTAAATCCTAAACTAGAATCATAACTTAAAGTTTGAGTATCAGGTGCTCCATCAAAACCTACCCATTGGGTTCTTCCTAAAGCTGTTAAAACAGTATGTCCTTTTGAACCTACATATGCAGGATTTACTGACATTGTATTTAACATATACTGAGTATAGTGGGGATCTTGTTGAGAAAAAACATTTGTGTTTACAAAAATGCTTAACAACAAAAGCAATATCATTTTATCTGACATAAATAGTCTCATTTTTTACTCTTCGATTTTTATCTATTAATATATATCCAACCTTTTCTAATCTCACTACCGTCTCCAAGGTCTAAGATATAATAATATGTTCCAACTGGCAACTTGTCATCTGTTTGAATCGTAGCTCTACCATTAGAGATTCCTTCAAACCTTCTATCAGAATCATCATTATTATAACCTTTAACTTTATATACAGTATTACCCCATCTATTAAAAATCTCTAATGTATTATTTGGGAAGTTCTCAATACAATTGATTCTTAAGAAATCATTTATTCCATCTTCGTTAGGACTAAATTCATTATAAACGGTTAAACACTGATCTTCAACAAATATTGTAACAGTAGCTGTACTACAGTTTTGTGGCACTAAATTATCACAAATTGTATATGTAAATGTATCTGTACCTGTAAATCCATCATTCGGTGTATAAGTAATTACATCATCACTTGGATCATCTGGTGTACCATTATCATCTACATCAACAGTACCATCATTCGGATCTGTTACATCTAAAGTACCATCATTTGGAACATCATTATCATTTCCTGTTACATCTATATCAACATCATCTCCTGAATTTGTTGTAGCTGTATCATCAACTGCATCCGGAGTTGGAATAACAGTTACTGTAACCGTTGCTGTTGTACAATTTGCAGGTGATGCATTATCACAGATTGTATACGTAAATGTATCCGTACCATTGAAATCTGTATCTGGAATATACGTTACAATATCATCACTTGGGTCATTTGGTGTACCGCCATCATCAATAGTTACTGTTCCATTTGCAGGATCTGTTACTGTTAACGTTCCATCTGTTGGAACATCACTATCATTTCCTGTTACATCAATATCAACTGAACCATCTTCTGCAACCGTAGCTGTATCATCAACTGCTATTGGTGCTTCATCAACTGGAGTTACCGTTACTGTAACTGTAGCTGTTGAACAGTTCGCTGGACTAGCATTATCACAGATTGTATATGTAAATGTATCTGTACCGTTAAAGTCAGCGTCTGGAACATACGTTACAATATCATCACTTGGATCATTTGGTGTACCACCATCATCAATTGTTACTGTACCATTTACAGGATCTGTTACTGTTAACGTTCCGTCTGTTGGAACATCATTGTCATTTCCTGTTACATCAATATCAACTGAACCATCTTCTGCAACTGTAGCTGTATCATCAACTGCATCTGGTGCTTCATCAACTGGTGTTACCGTTACTGTAACTGTAGCCGTTGAACAGTTCGCTGGAGATGCATTATCACATATTGTATAAGTAAATGTATCCGTACCATTAAAATCTGCATCTGGAACATAAGTAACAATATCATCACTTGGATCATTTGGTGTTCCGCCATCATCAATTGTTACTGTACCATTTGCAGGATCACTTACTGTTAACGTTCCGTCTGTTGGAACATCACTATCATTTCCTGTTACATCAATATCAACTGAACCATCTTCTGCAACTGTAGCTGTATCATCAACTGCTACTGGTGCTTCATCAGCTGATGTAACTGTAACTGTAACTGTAGCTGTTGTACAATTCGCTGGTGATGCATTATCACAAATTGTATATGTAAATGTATCTGTACCGTTGAAATCTGCATCTGGAACATACGTTACAATATCATCACTTGGATCATTTGGTGTTCCGCCATCATCAATTGTTACTGTACCATTTGCAGGATCACTTACTGTTAACGTTCCGTCTGTAGGAACATCATTGTCGTTTCCTGTTACATCAACATCTACTGAACCATCTTCTGCAACCGTAGCTGTATCATCAACTGCATCTGGTGTTGGAGTCACTGTAACTGTAACCGTAGCTGTTGTACAATTCGCTGGTGATGCATTATCACATATTGTATAAGTAAATGTATCCGTACCATTAAAATCTGCATCTGGAACATACGTTACAATATCATCACTTGGATCATTTGGTGTTCCACCATCATCAATTGTTACTGTACCATTTGCAGGGTCTGTTACTGTTAACGTTCCGTCTGTTGGAACATCATTATCGTTTCCTGTTACATCAACATCTACTGAACCATCTTCTGCAACCGTAGCTGTATCATCAACTGCTACTGGTGCTTCATCTACTGGAGTTACCGTTACTGTAACTGTAGCTGTTGAACAGTTCGCCGGTGATGCATTATCACAAATAGTATAGGTAAATGTATCCGTACCATTAAAGTCTGCATCTGGAACATAAGTAACAATATCATCACTTGGATCATTTGGTGTTCCGCCATCATCAATTGTTACTGTACCATTTGCAGGATCACTTACTGTTAACGTTCCGTCTGTTGGAACATCATTATCATTTCCTGTTACATCAACATCAACAGTTCCGTCTTCATTTACTGTAACTGTATCATCAACTGCATCTGGTGTAGCATCAACTGTTACCGTAACTGTAGCTGTTGAACAGTTCGCTGGACTAGCATTATCACAAATCGTATATGTGAAAGTATCTGTACCGTTAAAGTCAGCGTCTGGAACATACGTTACGATATCATCACTTGGATCATTTGGTGTACCTCCATCATCAATCGTTATTGTACCATTTGCAGGATCTGTCACTGTTAACGTTCCATCGGTTGGAACATCATTATCATTTCCTGTTACATCAACATCAACAGTTCCGTCTTCATTGACCGTCGCTGTATCATCTACTGCATCTGGAGCGTCATCTACTGAGTCTACTGTAATTACTACTGTAGCTGTATCTGTATCGCC
>CANLMR010000010.1 GCA_947492185.1 uncultured Tenacibaculum sp. | reverse complement strand
AACCAAAAAAATTAAACTTTTTTACAACAAAAAACCTAAAACATTAACCAACAAAAACTTACAACAAAAACTTTTTTCATTAAAATAAAAAACAACTTTTTAAACATATTATATATATAAGTATTGCTTGGAAATTCCATTTACAATATCTTTGCAACCTTAAGATTTTCACTTGTAAGAAAATCTATTAACTATACATATATATTAATGATTAAAATCACATTACCCGACGGAAGCATTAGAGAGTATGAAAAGAATTCTACTCCTATAGATGTAGCTATGAGTATTAGCCAAGGTTTAGCTAGAAATGTTATTTCAGCAAGTTTCAACAACACAACAGTGGAAACCACCACTCAATTGAATATTGACGGAAACTTAACCTTATATACTTTCGACAACCCAGAAGGTAAAAAAGCATTTTGGCATTCATCTGCTCACGTTTTAGCTCAATCAGTTTTAGATTTCTATCCTAATGCAAAATTAACAATAGGACCTGCTATAGAAAATGGTTTCTATTATGATGTTGATTTTGGAGATGAAACAATCTCTGAGAAAGATTTTCCAAAAATTGAAAAACAGTTTTTAGAAAGAGCTCGTGAAAAAGCAGAGTTTAAAATGAGATCTATTTCTAAAGCAGACGCTCTATCATATTATAAAGAACAAAACAATATATATAAGGTAGAACTCATTGAGGGATTAGAAGATGGTGATATCACTTTTTGTGATCATAGTGACTTTACTGATTTATGCCGTGGAGGACATATTCCTAATACTGGAATTATAAAATCCATAAAAATAATGAACGTAGCTGGTGCTTATTGGAGAGGAGACGAAAAAAACAATCAATTAACCCGTATATATGGCATCTCTTTTCCTAAGCAGAAAATGCTAACTGAATACCTAGAGTTATTAGAAGAAGCAAAAAAGAGAGATCATAGAAAACTAGGTAAAGAATTAGAGCTATTTACTTTTTCTCAAAAAGTAGGTCAAGGGTTACCTTTATGGCTTCCGAAGGGAGCAGCTTTAAGAGGGCGATTAGAGGATTTTTTAAAAGTTGCTCAAAAAAAAGCTGGTTATGAAATGGTAATGACTCCTCATATTGGTCAAAAAGAACTTTATGTTACTTCTGGTCACTACGCAAAATACGGAGAGGATAGTTTTCAACCTATAACAACTCCAAAAGAAGATGAGGAATTTTTATTAAAACCAATGAACTGTCCTCATCATTGTGAGGTTTACAATCATAAACCGTATTCTTATAAAGATTTACCAAAACGATTTGCTGAATTCGGAACAGTATATAGATATGAACAAAGTGGCGAACTTCATGGCTTAACTAGAGTAAGAGGTTTTACTCAAGATGATGCACATATATTTTGTACTCCAGATCAATTGGATTCAGAATTTAAAAATGTTATTGACCTTGTACTATATGTATTCGGTTCTTTAGGGTTTAATAATTTTACAGCTCAAGTTTCAGTAAGAGACTTAGAGAAACCTGAAAAATATATTGGCTCGGTAGAAAACTGGGAAAAAGCTGAACAAGCAATTATTAATGCTGCAAAAGACAAAGGCTTAGATTATGTTATCGAAGCTGGTGAAGCTGCTTTTTATGGACCAAAGTTAGACTTCATGGTTAAAGATGCTTTAGGAAGAAGTTGGCAATTAGGCACTATACAAGTAGATTACAACTTACCTGAACGATTTGATCTTAATTATAAAGGCAGTGATAATGAGCTACACAGACCCGTAATGATTCATCGTGCACCATTTGGTTCAATGGAACGCTTCATAGCTGTATTACTTGAACACACAGGTGGTAATTTCCCTTTATGGCTAACTCCAGACCAAGTTATCATACTGCCAATCAGTGAGAAATACGAAAAATATACCGAAAAAGTTTCACATTTGTTAGAAAATTCCGAAATTCGCGCCCTCGTAGACAATAGAAATGAGAAAACTGGTCGTAAGATTAGAGATGCAGAAGTAAGTAAAATTCCTTTTATGATTATTGTTGGCGAGAAAGAAGAGCAAGATGGCACGGTATCTGTAAGAAAGCATGGTGAAGGTGACATTGGAACTTTTACCATTGAGGAATTCATTGTGTTAATCCAGAAAGAAATTCAAAAAACGTTAGTAACGTTTAACACAAATAATTAAATTAGATAATAATTTTAAATTAATAAGCCATAGCAATAAGAAGAAAAGGCGGTAGAAGACCCGCTAGAATTATTAAAGAAGATCAACATAGAATTAATGATAAGATTAAATATGTTGATGAAGTTCGTTTAGTAGGCGAAAACATAGAAGTAGGTGTTTATCCTTTAGCAAAAGCTAAAGAAATAGCTCGAGAGTTAGAGTTAGATTTAGTTGAAATATCACCTAAAGCTGTTCCCCCTGTCTGTAAAGTAATAGATTATAAGAAATTTTTATACGAACAGAAAAAACGTGAGAAAGCACTAAAAGCTAAAGCTACTAAAGTAGTTGTTAAGGAAATTCGTTTTGGTCCTCAAACGGACGATCATGATTACCAGTTTAAAAAGAAGCACGCTATTAAATTTTTACAAGATGGTGCCAAATTAAAAGCTTATGTGTTTTTCAAAGGGCGTTCGATTGTGTTTAAAGAACAAGGTCAAATTTTACTTTTAAAGCTAGCTCAAGAATTAGAAGACTATGGTAAAGTAGAGCAAATGCCGAAATTAGAAGGTAAAAGAATGATTATGTTCATCGCACCAAAAAAGGTTAAGTAATATAGATAGTATATATCTAAAACAATAATATAAGCAAGATAAAAACGACAGCAAAAGATGCCTAAAATGAAAACTAAATCTAGCGCCAAGAAACGTTTTAAGTTAACTGGTTCTGGAAAGATCAAAAGAAAGCACGCGTTTAAGAGTCATATCTTAACTAAGAAGTCTAAGAAACGTAAGCTTGCATTAACACACTCTACGTTAGTACACAAATCTGACGAGGGTAACATTAAGCAACAATTATTATTAAAATAATTGTTAGCTAGGTAGTAAAATTAATTATTAACCATGGAGTTGGGCTCATAAAGTACTATTTAATTAGTCGCCTACTACAAAAAACAAAGAATTATGCCAAGATCAGTAAATTCAGTGGCTTCAAGAAATAGAAGAAAGAAAATCTTGAAGCAAGCAAAAGGTTACTTTGGACGTAGAAAAAACGTTTATACAGTAGCTAAGAACGCGGTTGAGAAAGGATTACAATATGCTTACCGTGATCGTAAAAACAAAAAGAGAAACTTCCGTTCATTATGGATCCAACGTATTAACGCTGGAGCCCGTCAGTACGGAATGTCTTATTCACAGTTTATGGGTAAAGTTAAAGCTAATAACATCGAATTAAACCGTAAGGTTTTAGCTGATTTAGCTATGAATAGCCCTGAAGCTTTTAAGGCAATTGTAGATAAAGTAAAATAAGTTTAATAATCTTGCTTATACTAAAAACCCAAACTTTTCGTTTGGGTTTTTTTAAATTAACTTGTAATATCAATAACTAATCAATGAAAATCGTCAACCTTATTATAGTCGTTTTATTTTGTTCAAATTCTTTTGCACAAACACAGCTTACAAAAAAACAGCAGTTAGATGCTTTACCAAATACTATAGAAAACCAGCTCATAAAAACTTATGGAAAGGCTAGTAATTGGCAGAAATATAAAATGATTACTAGGGCTGATTTTCAAGCATTACAAAAAAACATTGTTGACAGTGTAGTTTCTTTGAAAAAGAACATTAAAACGAAACAATTAAAAATAAACGAACAGGAGAAAAGTATTCTTGGGTTGAATGAAAAAATTGAAACTTTAACTAATAATCTTAACTCTTCAATTGATGAAGAAAATAAAATTAGTTTTATTGGTATTGGTATGTCAAAAAACACATACAACTTATTCGTATGGTCAATCATAACTATATTAGCTATAACTACTGTATTTTTTATCTTACGATTTAAGAACAGTAACAATTTAACTAAAGCTGCTAAAACTAATCTAGCAGAAATTGAAGAAGAATTTGATTTACATAGAAAAAAATCTATAGAGAAAGAACAGAAATTAAGAAGACAATTACAAGACGAAATAAACAAACAAAGAGGAGTTTAATAAATTCTCATAATGTAATATAATAAACCCGAAGACTGTTCAGTCTTCGGGTTTATTATATTAATTAATTTCATCAGAATATTCTTTTAATCTATTGATAAAATACTCCCAACCTCCCCTACAACTCTCGTATGTGAATTCTGGAATATTTTTAGGGTAATTATTAATTCCCTCACTTATAATTACTACTTCGGTTTTATCTTTATCCAATTTATTTAAACAAAAAGTAACAAAAGAATCTCCATCAAAATATTCAGGATACCTCCAGTTATATTTAATTAACTTTTTCACATCCACTTCGATAATTTCCCACGCATGAAGAAAAGATCTTTCTCCAGAGACAACATTGAACTCAACTTTAAATCCAATTTTAGCTTCAAACTCAGGTAAATTTTCAAAAAACCATTGCTTCATATGATTTAATTCCGTAATTAAATTCCATAATACATCAGATGACTTAGGTATAACTTCTTTTACAATAACTTTATCCATAATTTAAAGGTAAATCAAAAAAACGAAACGAACTTTACGCTATATTAAAAAAGTTAGCCGTTATAATAGTATTAAAGCAATAAAAAATTGGGTTTTCCTATTTGTTATACTATATTTGCACGTTTTTAAAAAGAAGTCATTTAAATTATTAAAGATGCAAAACAAAGGTCTAATTAGATTATTTGCAATCCTTTTCGGATTAGTAAGTTTATACCAATTATCATTTACTTTTTTTGCTAACAAAGTAGAGAAGGCAGCTAATGCCTATGCTACTACTAAAGTTAGTGATCAAAATGATGGTAGAGAACTTGCAAGATTAGAAAAGAAATACTTAGATAGTGTTGCAAATAAAGAAGTAATTGCTGGATTCACTTATGACGAAATCAGAGACAAGGAAATGAACCTTGGTCTTGATTTAAAAGGTGGTATCAATGCAATTTTACAAGTATCTGTAAAAGATATATTACAAGGTTTATCAAACGAATCTCAAAATCCAGTTTTTACACAAGCGTTAAAAAATGCAGATGTAGCTCAAACAGATAGTCAAGATAATTATCTTGATATTTTCTATGACGAGTTCCAAAAAGCAAGTAACGGTTCTGTAAAGTTAAGTGATCCTACAATATTCGGAAACAAATTACTTCGTGATAAAATTGACTTCAACAAAACTAACGAAGAAGTAAAACCAATTTTACAAGAAGAAATCAATACATCTATTAATACTGCTTTTGAAGTATTACGTAGTCGTATTGATAAATTTGGTGTTGTTCAACCAAATATTCAGAGAATTGGTACTTCTGGAAGAATTCAAGTTGAATTGCCAGGAGCAAAAGATATTGACAGAGTAAGTAAATTATTAGAAAGTACTGCAAAACTTCAGTTTTGGGAAGTACATTCTAATGCTGATGTGCAAAACTTTTTCTTTGCAGCCAATGCTAAAGCAGCAGAGCTTTTAAAAGAAGATACTGATGCTACTCAAAAGAAAGATACTACGAAAACTTCTGATAGTATTGAAGATTTAATTGCTGAAACTAGTGATTCTACTGAAGTAGCGAATCAAAAAAGTTTATTTACATATTTATTCCCTAATGTAGCTCAAAACCAAAATCAGGTAAGTTCTTTAGTAGCACAAGCTAAAGTTCTTGATACTGCTAGAGTAAATAGTTTATTAAAGAATAGAGAAATTAGAGCTTTACTACCAGATAACTTACGTTATGCTAAGTTCTTATGGGATTATAAAGCACAGCCAAGTGCAGATGGAACTACTGAAGTAATTGGTTTATACGCTGTTAAAGGAAACAGAAATGATGAGGCTCCTATCGAAGGAGATGTTATTGCTGATGCTAAACAAGATTACGATCAATTAAGTAAGCCTGTAGTTTCTATGTTAATGAATGGAACAGGAAGTAAGAAGTGGGCAAAAATGACAGGTGAAAACGTTGGTAAATTCGTTGCTGTTGTTTTAGATGATTATGTATATACTGCTCCTGTTGTTAATGGTGTAATTACTGGTGGAAGCACTCAAATTTCTGGAGGTTCAATGACAGTAGAAGAGGCTCAAGATATTTCTACAGTATTAAAGGCTGGTAAATTACCTGCTCCTGCTAGAATCATTGAAGCAGAAGTTGTTGGACCATCTTTAGGTAAAGAAGCAATTTCAGCAAGTATGTGGTCTTTCGCTTTAGCTATCTTATTAGTATTAGTATGGATGGTTGTGTACTACGGTAAAGCTGGATTATTTGCAAACATAGCTTTAGTTGTAAATATCTTATTCATCTTTGGAGTTTTAGCTTCATTCAACTCTGTATTAACATTACCAGGTATCGCAGGTATTATCTTAACAATTGGTATGTCTGTAGATGCTAACGTAATTATATTCGAAAGAATTAAAGAAGCATTAAATTCTGGTAAAGGTTTAGGTACTGCAGTAGAAGAAGGATTTAGTATTAAAGGAGCTTTATCTGCAATTATAGATGCAAACATTACTACCTTATTAACAGGTATTATATTATATGTTTTTGGAACTGGACCAATTAAAGGTTTCGCATTAACATTAATGATTGGTATTGCTACTTCTTTATTTACAGCAATCTTTATCACTCGTTTATTAGTAGATGGAGCTGTTGCTAAAGGAACTGATTTAACATTCAATACTAACATTTCTAAAAACTGGTTCAAGAATATCAATATAGAATTCTTAAGGAAGCGTAAGTTAGCTTATATTATCTCTGGAGGAATTATCTTAGCTGGTTTAATCTCAATTTTCTCAATCGGATTAAAACAAGGAGTTGACTTTAAAGGAGGACGTTCTTATGTTGTTCGATTTAACCAACCAATGAAAGCTAATGAAGTAGCATCTTCTTTAAAAGAAGCATTTGGTACTGCCCCAGAAGTTAAAACTTATGGTTCTACAAATCAATTAAAAATTACAACTGTATTTAAAATTGATGATAAGAGTAAAGAAGTTGATGAATTAGTACAGACTACATTATATAATGGATTAAAGCCTTACTTAGGAGACTTAAATTATGAAAGCTTTAAACCTGGATTCGAAAAATTAGGAGAGCCACAAGGAATCATGAGTTACATGAAAGTAGATCCTACAATTGCGGATGATATTAAGCAAGCTGCTATCTGGGCTGTATTAGGTTCTTTAATTGTAGTTTTCTTATATATTTTATTACGTTTTAGAAAGGTATCTTTCTCTATTGGTGCAGTTGCCGCTGTATTCCATGATGTATTAATCGTATTAGGTATTTTCTCAATTTTATATAAGTTTATGCCATTCGATATGGAAATCGGGCAATCATTTATCGCAGCAATTCTTACAGTAGTAGGTTACTCACTTAATGATACTGTGGTAATTTTTGATAGAATTAGAGAATATGCAGCAGGAAGTAAAACATTTAGCGCTAGTCTTGTTGATAAAGCATTAAGTAGTACGTTAGGTAGAACAATCAATACATCATTAACAACAATGTTAGTAATGTTAGCTATTTTCTTCTTTGGAGGTGATAGTATTAAAGGGTTTATGTTTGCCCTTATTATTGGTGTTCTTGTAGGTACTTACTCTTCTTTATTCGTTGCAACTCCAATTATGTTTGATGCAACTAAAAACAAAGAAAAAGAGACTAAAAAATAACACGATATTCTAAAAATAAATCAACCGTTTTGTACCCACTGAATTCTCAGTAGATCAAGACGGTTTTTTTATTTAATCCTTATATTTACAGGTATATGAGAATCAAAAAACTTCACGATTTATATTTCAAGCAGCTTATTAGCCAAGAAGAAATAGCTACCATAGTAAAATCTCTTGCTGATCAAGTAAAAAAAGACTTACCAAATGGAGAGACTCCTTTGTTTGTAGGAATCTTGAATGGTTGTTTTATGTTTGCAGCTGACTTTATTCGTGAATTTAATGGTGACTGTGAAATTTCTTTTGTGAAATTAGCTTCATATGAAGGCGAATCTTCTACAGGAGATGTAAAACGTTTAATCGGTATAAATGAAGATTTAACTGGAAGAACAGTTATAATTCTTGAAGATATTATAGACACTGGAACTACGCTTCATGAGATCTATGAGATTTTCAGAAATACCAATATCAAAGAACTTAAAATTGTAAGTCTTTTCTTTAAACCAGATGTGTACAGAAAAGAATTGCACATTAATTATATAGGAAAAAGTATCGAAGATAAATTTATTGTAGGTTACGGACTAGACTATAATGGTTTAGGCAGGAACTTACCTACTATATATCAATTAACAACAACACAACCCAAAATGAAAAACATAGTTTTATTCGGACCTCCTGGTGCTGGTAAAGGAACACAAGCTGAATTATTAAAAGAAAAGTATCAATTAGTACATATTTCTACTGGTGATGTTTTTAGATTCAATATCAAAAATGAAACTGAATTAGGAGTATTGGCGAAAAAGTATATTGACGCTGGTGATTTAGTTCCAGATGAAGTAACTATTAACATGCTTAAAGCAGAAGTAAATAAAAATGCTGATGCTAATGGATTTATTTTCGATGGTTTTCCACGTACAGAATCTCAAGCTAAAGCTCTTGATGAATTCTTGGCTGAGAAAAACGAAAGAATTAACGGAATGGTTGCTTTAGAGGTACCAGAAGATTTATTAGTATCAAGAATCTTAGAGAGAGGTAAAACTAGTGGGAGATCTGATGATACTGATGAGTCAAAAATCCGTAACCGTTTTAACGAATATAATACTAAAACTGCTGTCTTAAAAGAATTCTATGAAGCTCAAGGTAATTTTTACGGAGTAGATGGTGTAGGTAGCATTCAAGATATAACACAACGCTTGTCTGAAGTATTTGACAAGCTTTAAATAAACTTATTCCCGCTTTGTGCGGGAATACTAATTTTTAAGAAAATGACAGAAGGGAATTTTGTTGACTACATAAAAATATATGCTTCATCTGGTAAAGGAGGTCGTGGATCTGTACATTTACACAGAGAGAAGTTTATTGCAAAAGGTGGGCCAGATGGTGGAGATGGTGGTCGTGGAGGACATGTGATTTTTCGTGGCGACAAAAATATGTGGACGTTATTTCACTTAAAATTTAAACGCCATTTTAGAGCGGAACATGGTGGAGATGGTGGTTCTAGTAGAAGTACAGGAAAAGATGGAACAGACGTAGTTATACCTGTTCCTTTAGGAACTATTATTAGAGATGCCGATACTGATGAAATAATGTTTGAAATTACTGAAGACGGTACAGAAGTAATTGTTTTAGAAGGAGGAAAAGGTGGTAGAGGAAATTGGCATTTCAAATCACCAACAAATCAAACTCCAAGATACGCTCAACCAGGTATAGAAGGGCTAGAAGCGTGGTATCGTCTTGAATTAAAAGTTTTAGCTGATGTTGGATTAGTTGGATTTCCTAATGCTGGAAAATCTACTTTATTATCCGTTCTAACTGCTGCAAAACCTAAAATTGCCGATTATGCATTTACTACGCTTAAACCTAACTTAGGTTTTGTTGAGTATAGAAATCATCAAAGTTTTGTGATGGCTGATATTCCTGGAATTATTGAAGGAGCTGCTGAAGGCAAGGGCTTAGGTCATTATTTCTTACGACATATAGAGCGTAACTCTTTACTACTCTTCTTGGTTCCTGCTGATAGTGATGATATTAAAAAAGAATACGACATTCTTGTTAATGAATTACGTCAACATAATCCGGAATTATTAGACAAACAGCGTTTATTAGCGATTTCCAAATCTGATATGTTAGATGATGAATTAAAACAAGAAATTGCAGCCGATTTACCTGAAGGTGTAGAAGCTCTTTTTATTTCATCAGTTGCACAAATGGGGTTAACTGAACTTAAGGATAAACTTTGGAAATATCTTAATGAGTAATTACTCGTTTAGCAATTACAAAACTATCTTTCCAATAGTTTTCATTTATTGAAGAATATATTACTCCTTTTGAAGTTGTAGAATGTATAAATTGTATCTCTGATTCGGTAGATGTAACTAATCCTACATGATTTATTTTCCCTTTTAATCTATCAATATTAAAAAAAAGCAAATCTCCTTTTTCAACTTCATTTAATGAAATTTTAGTACCAACAGAACTCATTCTTGCAGAAGATCTAGGTAGTTGAACATCTATACTTTTAAAACAAACAGATACTAATCCTGAACAATCCATTCCTTTTTTTGTCATTCCTCCTGCTCGATATTTAACTCCTTCAAAACTACTTGCTAATTCAATTAATTTCGTTGTTTTAGCAGTAGAATTATCCTTTTCTCTATTATTAAAACATCTATAAATTATTAATAGACAAATAACAATTAAAAAAAACAATCTTTTATTCATCTCTAAGAATGCGTTTAGCATTTATAAATGCTTTCCTCCAATATGTTTGAGATAATGAAGATACAATTACTCCTTTTGAACTTGTAGAGTGAATAAATTGAATATCATTATTAGAAACTGAGGTAACTAAACCAACATGATTCACCCTATTTTTTCTTTTAGCAGTAATAAAAAACAATAAATCTCCTCTTCTAACCTCTCGTAAAGGAATTTTATATCCTTCACCATACATTGCATAAGAAGTTCTAGGTATTTCCACATTTCTTAGTTTAAATGAAGTATGAATTAACCCTGAACAATCCATACCATTTCTAGTAGTTCCTCCATATTTATATGGAACTCCTTTATAAGTTACTGCTGTCCATACAATCTTATCAGCTATTGTAGCTTCTTTTGTTGCAGTAGATTTGGTTTTCTGTTTAGAGGTAGTTGTTCTCTTTTTAGTATTAGCAACTTTTCTCGACGATCCACACGAAATCATCAAATTAGCTAATACAATTAAAAAGAGTAGTTTTTTTATCATCTATTAATTTTTCAATCCCTCAATAATTAATTGAGCAGTTTTACTTGAAGCTCCTTTACCTCCTAAGCTATTTTCTAAATCAAAATAATCGGAGAATAATTGCTCTCTCTTATTTCCTTTTAAAATAGATTGCAATTCTTGTTCCAATCTTTTTTCTGTAAAATCATTTTGGATTAACTCAGTAACCACTTCCTTATCCATAATTAAATTAACCAAAGAAATATAATCAAGTGTAATAATTCGTTTTGCTATCTGATATGAAAGCCAACTACCTTTATAGCATACTACCTGTGGAACTTTAAACAATGCTGCTTCTAAAGTAGCCGTGCCAGAAGTAACCAATGCAGAATTTGCTATACTTAATAAATCATAAGTTTTATTATTAATAAACTTTACGTTCTTATTCTTGATAAAATCTTTATAGAAACCTTTAGATTGGCTAGGAGCTCCTGCAATTACAAATTGATAGTTTTGGAATTTATCTACCATAAGTAACATCGTAGATAACATTTTAGTTATCTCTTGTTTTCTACTTCCCGGTAATAATGCAATAATTTCTTTATCTCCTAAGCTGTGTTCTTTTCTAAACTCTTTTTCATCTACTTGAGGTCTATCTGCAATTCCATCAATTAAAGGATGCCCAACAAACTCGACTTCATAAGAATATTTATTATAAAATTCTTTCTCAAACGGAAGAATAACAAACATCTTATCTACATCACGTTTAATTGCTTCTACTCTACTTGCTCTACTGGCCCAAACTTGAGGTGAAATATAATAGTTAGTCCTATATCCATTTTGCTTTGCCCACTTCGCTATTCTTAAATTAAACCCAGAATTATCAATAAATATTATTACATCAGGTTGAAAAGTTTCTATATCATTTTTGCAGAATTTTATAAAGCCAAAAATTTTACGAAGATTCATAAGTACTTCTATGAATCCCATAAATGCTCTTTCTTTATAATGACTTACCAATGTGCCCCCTACTTCTTTCATTAAATCTCCGCCCCAAAAACGAATATCTGCATCAGAATCTTGTTTGAAAATCTCTTTCATCAAATTTGCTCCATGTAAATCACCTGAAGCTTCTCCTGCAACGATATAGTATTTCATACTTCTAGAAAAATTTAAGAATAAAAGTAAGAACCGCAGTAATTAATGTAGCAATTAAAACACCTTTTGCCCTATGATCTTGTTTTTTCTTTAAAAAAATAAAAAATACAAATAGATTCGGCAAAGCAGCTAAAGCAATAACCGGGCCTAACACATCATTTTGTTGTACCATTTCAATAGTTTCATAGAAACCAAAACGAGAGACGTATTGAAGGTAAATAAATAGACCACAGAATGTTGCAAAAAGTGACACCAATACTCCTATCGCTATTTCCTTTCTTATAAATCCCATGAATGCAAATTTTTAATCGCATGATGAGCAGTCATGTCAAATTGTACAGGTACTACAGATATAAATCCATTTTCTAATGCCCAAATATCAGTATCTTGTCCTTTATCATTATTCACAAACTCTCCAGATAACCAATAGTATTCTTTACCCATTGGACTTTTTCTCTTATCGAAATCTTCTTTCCAATAACCATTTGCTTGTCGACAAACTTTTATACCTTGAATTTCTTCTTTTTTTAATTTAGGAATATTTACATTTAAAACTACTCCATCTGGTAAACCATTCAATAAAACATTCAACGCTATTTTTTTAATAAATTCTCTAGAAGATCTAAAATCAGCATGCCAACTAAAATCTAATAATGAAAAACCTATTGCAGGAATCCCTTCTATACCAGCTTCAACAGCAGCACTCATAGTTCCTGAGTAAATTACATTGATTGAAGAATTAGATCCATGATTAATTCCAGAAACACACAAATCTGGTTTTCTGTT
This sequence comes from uncultured Tenacibaculum sp., assembly GCA_947492185.1. Classification (GTDB taxonomy): domain Bacteria; phylum Bacteroidota; class Bacteroidia; order Flavobacteriales; family Flavobacteriaceae; genus Polaribacter. Next base: position 89,872 of record CANLMR010000010.1, on the reverse strand, counting down.
TAAAATCTCATTCTTCGCCATCTTAACACAATCAGCAGGTGTACCAGAACAACTATATTCTATTTGCGGACCTTCATCAATAGAAATTGGATTACAATGCAGTACATTATTCACAGTAATTGCATGTCCCATTCCACTTTGTGGGCTATCAGGAGCAACAACAATTACTTCTCCAATTTCATTCATTATTTCAATAAGCATTCTAAGTCCTGGTGCTGTTATACCATCGTCGTTAGTTACTAATATCAAAGGTTTGTCTTGCATAAGTTTGTGTTTTCTAATAAACAAATATACATTAAAAATCAGCTTAGATTTTTAACATTTTGTAAAGATAATACCGATAAATTAATCAGTAAACTTGTAGTAAACTAATCAGTTACAATTATGATAAGAGTTTTTACAGTATTGGTGATGTTGGTTCTTTCTTATTTTTTCACCAAGTTAGATGCACAAAACAATAATACAACGCCTTGTTCTTCTCCTGAATACCAACAATTTGATTTTTGGGTCGGAAATTGGAATGTATATGATTCGAAAGATAAATTAATTGGTAAAAACAATATTATTGCAATGCCAAATGCTTGTACTATTCAAGAAAATTGGACTTCTCAAAATGGAAAATCACTTGGAACTAGTTACAGTTACTATGATTTTTCGGATAAAAAATGGCATCAATTATGGATTGACAATAAAGGTTTTGTATTAGAAACATCAGGTAATTTTAAGGATAATAAAATGATTTTAGAAAGTAAAGTTATTGAGTCTCCTAAAGGAAAATATTACAACAGAATTACTTGGATAAATAACCCAGATGGAACCGTTACCCAAATATGGGATTATATGAGTACAGATGGGAAAATAATCCAACAAGCCTTTAAAGGTATTTACAAAAAAAAGAACGGCTAGTAAAATTGGCATTATTTTAGTAGCTTAGCAATTAACAACACAATATATTCATTTTAAAGATAGAAGGTTTATGAAGATGAAATTAATAATCCCATTATTAACACTTTTCTTAGTTAGCAACTCAGTTCTAGCAAACACTAATAACACAACTCCTAAAGATCCTGAAAAAGACAAGGTCATTTTATATGTTCTAAAAAATATTCTTACTAGAGGGCATTTTGTTCAAAAAGATTTAAATGATGACTTTTCCGAACATGTTTACAACGAGTTTATTAATAGTTTGGATCCAAGCAAACGTTATTTTACTCAAGAAGATTTAAAAGAATTTTCTCAATATAAGTACGAAATCGATGAGCAATTAAGAAATTCAAATTTAGCTTTCTACAAACTAGTATATGGTCGTTTTTTAGAAAAAGTTAAAGCCGCTAAACTAACTTATGGAGCTTTACTACAACAACCTTTTAACTACAAAAAAAAGGAAAATATAGATATTGATTATGAAAAAGTTCCTTTTGCAAAAAATGAAAATCAATTAGTTGATCATTGGAGAAAACAATTAAAACTTCAAGTTGTTAGCTTAATACAAGAAGCTGAACAACAACAAATAGAAAAACTTAAAAAGGATCCTAAATCTGATAAAAAGTCTTTCGATGATATGGAAGCTGACGCTCGTCAGAAAGTACTGAAGAACATGAAAGATTTATACATCAGAATAGACGAATTACAAAACTCTGATTGGTATTCTACTTTTTTAAACAGTGTTGTTAGTGGTTTTGATCCGCATACGAGTTATATGTCACCAAGAATCAAATCTCGTTTTGATCAAGATATGTCTGGAAAACTTGAAGGAATTGGTGCGCGTCTTCAAAAAGATGGGATTTATACCAAAATTGTTGAATTGATTTCTGGTGGACCAGCGTGGAAACAAGGCGAATTAGAACCTGGAGATATTATTTTAAAAGTAGCTCAAGCTGAAGGTGAACCTCTTGATATTGTAGGTATGCGTTTAGATGATGCTATAACATTTATTAAAGGTAAAAAAGGAACAGAGGTTCGTTTAACCGTTAAAAAGAAAATGGACGGTTCAACTAAGGTAATTCCTATCATAAGAGATATTGTAGAACTAGAAGAAACTTTTGTAAAATCAAGTATTGTAGAAAAAAATGGAAGAAAATACGGTGTTATAAACTTACCTAAGTTTTACATTGATTTTGATGACGCTAAGCAACGTAATGCTGCAGGAGATATGAAGTTAGAAATTGAGCGGTTAAAAAAAGAAGGTGTTGAAGGATTAATCGTTGATTTAAGAGATAATGGTGGTGGATCTTTAAAAACAGTAATAGAAATTGGTGGTTTATTTATTAACGAAGGACCAATTGTACAAGTCAAATATCGTGGAGAACCTGCTATAATTAAAAATGATACAGATTCTAAAATTCATTGGGACGGACCATTAGTAGTTATGGTTAACGAAATGTCTGCTTCTGCTTCAGAAATTTTTGCTGCTGCTATGCAAGATTATGGTCGTGGTGTTGTAATGGGTGGAAAACAAACATATGGTAAAGGTACTGTACAAAATGTACTCCCTTTAAACTATTATGTAAGTAAATATCCAGATGATTTAGGAGCTTTAAAAATGACAATCCAAAAATTCTACAGAATTAATGGTGGATCTACTCAAATTGAAGGAGTTTATTCTGACATTGCGATGCCAGACAGATATAGTTATATGGAATTTGGTGAGCGTGATTTAGACGGCGCTTTACCTTGGGATAGTGTAAAAAAGGCATCATATAGAAAAACAGATTCGTACACGAATTTTAATCAAGTTGTAAGTAATAGTAAACAAAGAATTAATAAAGATCCTAAATTTTTATCTATTAACGAATACGCTAAATGGTTAAAGAAAAACCAAGATGATAATACGTATTCTTTAAATTATAAGGCATACAAGAAAGACGTTGAAGATCGTTTAGAAGAAAGTAAAAAATTTAAAGACATTTTTAAATACGAATCTAACCTAACATTTAATTCGCCTCAATACGAATTACCTTACTTCAAAACAGATACTGTTTTAAAAGATAAACGTAAAATGTGGCACAAAAGCTTGCAGAAAGATATTTATTTAAATGAAGCATTAAATGTGCTGAGTGAACTTAAAATGAATCAAAATTTAGAGTTGGTTAAGAAATAATAAAAAAGGGGTTGTTATAACAACCCCTTTTTTATTATTTCTTAGACTTAAATTTTTACTTTAATATTTACTACCAATCCTTCATTCGCACGAACATTAAAAACTGTATTATCTTCAAAAATAAAATACTGCCCTTTTATTCCCACAAGTTTGCCTGTATAACTTCCCTCCTTCTTAATATTTAAACTCTTTGGTTTTTCAGGATATTGTTCTACGGGAAAATTGATTTCAGTTTCTTTGTTATTTTCAATGAAATATTCTTTTACCTCCTCAGGTATAAATGCCTTTAATCTATCTTGCCATTTCTTTAAATCTTCGTCTTCATTATCATTTTTCAGCATTTTACGCCAATTGGTTTTGTCAGCAACATACTCCTTTAAAGCAACTTCTGTAATTCCGGCTAAATAACGATTTGGAACCTCAACAATTTCAATGGCTTCATGAGCTCCTTGATCTATCCAACGAGTTGGTACTTGTGTTTTACGTGTTACTCCTACTTTTACATTACTTGAATTTGCTAAATACACAATGTGCGGTTGCAATTGCACTTTTTTTTCATATTCTAAATCACGATCTTCTTCTCCTAAATGAGCCTTACTTAATTCTGGTCTCATAATCCAATCTCCTGCATTTGGCGCATCAAAAAAGCAAGATTTACAAAATCCTTGACGGTAAATTTCTTTCTCCAAACTACACTCTAAACACTCATAAGTAACAAAACTCATTTCTATAGTTTTATTAAGCAACTGATTTACATTTATAAAATCAGTTTTCATGTCTAAATAATACTGAACCTTATCTAAAAGCTCAGTATTCATTTTTTTTAAAACTCCTGTGTATTGCATGTTGTAAAATTTACTATTTTTAGCCAAGAACAAACTTACAAATTAGCTATTAAAAATGCCGTTTCAGTTTATAAATTCTATCATTTCTTGGTTCTTAAAGAAGAGAAAGCATCAAATAGAGCTATTTTTAAAGTATCCTATTGATGTTCAAGAAGAACTATTACTGAAATTAATAGCTACAGCTGACCATACTGAATTTGGCAAGCAGCATAAGTTCTCTAAAATTAAAAGCTATAATGATTTTAGAGTTAATGTTCCGATTCAAAAATATGAAACCATTGAACCTTTAATTGAGCGTTGCAGAAAAGGTGAACAGAACTTATTTTGGCCAACAAAAATTAAATGGTTTGCCAAATCAAGCGGTACAACAAATGCTAAAAGTAAATTTATTCCTGTAAGTGATGAAGCTTTAGAAGATTGCCATTTTAAAGCTGGAAAAGATATGCTTTGCTTGTACATTAATAACAACCAAGACGCACAGTTATTTACAGGAAAAGGACTTCGTTTAGGAGGAAGTTCTGCAATATATGAAGACAATGAAACTTACTTTGGAGATCTTTCTGCAATTATTATAGAAAACATGCCTTTCTGGGCAGATTTTAGTTCTGCTCCAAAACAAGAAGTAGCTTTAATGAGTGAATGGGAAACCAAAATGGAAGCTATTATAGATGAAACTATACATGAAAACATAACAAGTTTAGTTGGTGTACCTTCCTGGATGCTGGTTCTATTGAATAAAGTTTTAGAGAAAACAGGAAAAAGTAATATTCTTGAAGTTTGGCCAAACTTGGAAGTTTACTTTCATGGAGGTGTAAATTTTAGCCCATACAAAGAGCAATATGAAAAGTTAATTCCAAGGAAAGATTTTAAATATTACGAAACATATAATGCTTCTGAAGGATTCTTCGCAATTCAAGATCGTAATGATTCTAACGAATTACTTTTAATGTTAGATTATGGGATTTTTTATGAATTTATTCCAATGAGCGAATATGAAGGTGAGAATTCTAAAGCAATTCCTCTTTCTGAAGTACAAATAGATGTGAATTATGCAGTTATAATTTCTACCAATGGTGGATTGTTTAGATACTTAATTGGAGATACTATAAAGTTTACCTCAACTGATCCTTATAGAGTAAAAATTACGGGTAGAACAAAACATCACATTAATGTTTTTGGTGAAGAATTAATCATTGAAAATGCTGAAGAAGCATTAAAGTCAGCATGTGAGAAAACAGAATCTACTATTAAAGAATATACTGTTGCTCCAATTTTCATGAACGGAAAAGATAAAGGAGCTCACGAGTGGATTATCGAGTTTGACAATCAGCCTCAAGATTTACACTTTTTTACCGAAATATTAGATAATGCTTTAAAGAATTGTAATTCAGATTACGAAGCAAAGCGTTATAATAACATGACCTTAAACATGCCGAAAGTTCAACAAGCTAGAAAAGGTTTGTTTTATGATTGGTTAAAACAAAAAGGAAAGTTAGGAGGGCAACATAAAGTTCCTAGATTATCTAACAAACGAGAATTTATAGAAGAATTAAATCAACTAACTTAATAATAGTATGGATTCGTTTTTCTTACATAATGCACATCTTTTATTAGAAAATGAAGAAATAGCCAGTGCTTTGCAAGAAATAGCTATTCCCAGATCGTTTAAAAAAGGTGAATTACTGCATACCTCTAACTCTATTTGTAAACACTTTTTTTTATTATTTACTGGAGTTGCACGAGTATTTTATTTTAGAGACGGAAAAGACATTACAGTACATATTGCTCAAGAACAAGAAAGCATAACTGCAATAGATAGTTTTATACAAAGAAAAAAAAGCAAATACAGTATTGAAGCACTAGAAGATATTGAGTGCCTTGCCATATCAAGAACTGATATCGAAAAACTTTCTGAAAAGAGCCATCAATTCGAACATTTTGGAAGATTATTTTTAGAGAAAATTTATATTGATTTGGCAGAACGAGTAGACAGTTTATTATTACATACTTCACAAGAACGTTACGAAGAACTACTAGAGAAAAAGCCTGATTTATTCAATAGAATCCCTGCTAAACACTTAGCTTCTTTCTTAGGAATGACACCTGAAACATTTAGTAGGATTAGAAGTAAATAATTTTCTTGACAATTATCAATTTCTTATAATTCAACTTGAAATACCTTTACTTAAAAATTAAGTTTACAATGGTAATTTCACAAAGACTAAATCAATTCTACACTCAGAACAATCTTGGTAAAAATGGCGGAGAAGACAATGACTATTTTTTAATGAAGTTTCGTTTTTTCTCTTTAAAACTCCCAAATTCAGAATTTAGAAAAAAAGTGGTGTACATACATGACATTCAACATATTTTATTTGACTGTGATGTTTCATGGAAAGGTGAAGCTTACATTGCTGGTTGGGAAATTGCTACTGGAATGTGGAAACATCTTCCTATTGGAATAATGAGTTTGTGGGCTATGGGATTTAGTTTATTAACCCATCCTAAAGATGTTTTAAACGGTTACAAAAAAGGCTTAAATTATAACGGGTTAATTGATCGTAACATCCCTAAACATGAGATTATGAATTTAACTTTAGAAGAAATAGATAATTTATTGCTTAAAAAAAATACGAAACCATTCAACTATTTTATTTTTAGCTTATGGAGTTTTCTTTCAATTGTTGTTATAGGTTTTCCAATTTTTTTTTTAATTATTCTTGGGTTTGTATTTCTATAGGTAATTGATATTCTGTTGTTACTGGAATTCCTCTTTTTGTGGCAGGGTATAAATTAGGTATTTCACTAACTATTTGATTTAAGAGTAATTTTAACTCAGGAAATTTGTCTTGAATTTCATCTGAAGATTTAATCTTTTTCAATTTCATTTTACCCTTATCACTGATACGCAAAACAATAACTATAGTTTCACTAATATCCTCATCACTTGTTAATTGATTTTGACGTAACCCATTCGTAAAATGTTGCCTAATCGTGGTTCTAAAACATTCTGTTTTTTCATCGTCTAGGAGTTGTTCACATTCTTTAAAAGACGGAGAAATATCTACAGTGGTAAAATCTACAACAGTGTCTAACTTCGATTTTAAATCATTTCCATCATTAGAAAAGTAGTTACACGATAAGCAACAACTCATAACAATAACAAAAAGAAACACTCTATAGATCACTTTCTTAGATTTATAGAGTGAAAATAGGAAAAATAGATTTATTCTAATATCTCTCCTTTTAAGAAATACTGTTTTTTAATCTCTTTTATTCTACTTTTAACAAATTCGTCTATTTCTGCATCTTTTTTTGTAAACCGATCTTGATATCTCTTGTAAAGTTTATATCCTATTTTTTTATCTTTATAATAGTCATCGGATTGCTTTGCTAAAGCGAAAAGAGCTTTATAATTTTTATGATTCTCTTTTACTGCACTTTTATAGGATTCTAAAACGTTCTTTGGTTCTTTCATTTCTGCAAAAACTTTTGCTAACCCCATATAAGCTTTATCTCTATTCTTTTTACCTCTTGAGGTTCCAGACATGTAATAAAACATTGCCATTTTTGGCTTCTTTTTAATCATAGCAATATCTCCAAGGTAAATCATACTATTGAAATCATCTATATCTAATTTACTAGCTTTTTGAAAATGTTTTTCGGCCTTGTTGTAATCTTCAAGATTAAAATAGCTTCTTCCAAACATTTTATGCGTGTAATGCTCTTGAGGCTGAATACTATCAATATGTTCCAACAGCTTTATACTTTCTTCATATTTTTTATTTCTAAATAAACCATTAATCTTTAGGCGATTTAAATCAATATGATTAGGTCTTAATTTCAATCCTTTATCTATAAAAACTAACGCAGAATCTCTATCTTTAATAATTGTAAAATTCCTAGCTAATTTTTCAATGGAATTAAAGTGCTTGTTATCTTTTTTATATGCTAACAAATAATAATCTATTCGTTTGAATATTTTTTTAGGCTGTGGATTAGAAGCTGCTAATTGATAATAATAATTAGCATTATTAACATCTTTTTTTATTAATTCTTTGAAAATTAACTTTGCTTCATCAAACTTTTTTATTTGTAAATACCTTTTCCCTAAAGTGTATTTTGCTATTAAATTATCGGGGTCTTTTTTACATATCTCTTCGTACAATCTTACAACTTCTCTTACTTTTTTCTCTTTTAAAAGTGATTTTCCAAATTTAATTTTTGTCTTATAATCATCTTTAAAATTTAGAGCTTTTTTGAAATGATTAGATGCTTCTCTATAATTATCTATAGCTTCATAAATTGTAGCTATTTTATATTCTCTTTTAAAGGAAGCTGGTGATGCATTTAATTTTTCTAATGCTTTTTTATACCTTCCTGTTTCAGTTAATTTGTCAATAGAATTAAATTCTTGTTGAGCTTCAACTTTTAAGAGTAAAAGTAAAAACACTACACCTGCAATTTTTCTTATCATAATTAATTTTCTTTTGTATTTAACCAAGCAATTATATTGAGCAATAATTTATAATTCTCTTTTGCTTCTTCTGAGTTCATACCAATTTTAAATCTATTTCTTCCTGCTAATTGAGCCGTAAACATTGCTGCTTCACCAAAAATGGCAACTTTCCCTTTTTTATATTTTAACACTGCACCTTGAGACATATTTTTTGCAGGCAAACGTTTTGTTTTTTCTGAAAATCGCCACATCGTATCTGGTAAATACAAAATAAGTTTTTCTGTAGTTTTTAAAATTGAAGCAGCCTTATCTGGAATTTCAAAAGCCTGACCTGTGAATGTTCTAATCTTTGAAATTTTACTTTTAGAAACAACCTCGTGTTCTCCTAAGGTTTTTTCTGAAATGGTAAAATCAAAGATTCCTCTTCTATTTTCATCAAATAAAAAACTGTCATAAAATTTAAATCCAAATGCATTTCCAAGATCTTTACTTGCTCCGGCAAATGGCATATGATCAGCAATTAAAAATAAAGCTCCTCCTTTAGCAACCCAATTTCTAACTACTTCAATTTCTTTTGCTGTAAAAGCACTTTTAGTTGGTGTTATAAATGGTGATCTAGCATTAGAAGATAAAGCATTCGATATTACCAATACTTTAACACTATTTAAGCTCTTTTCTGTAAACTTTTCATCAAAACCTTTTACAGAATATCCTGCTAATCTAAGCACATTAGCAAAAGGTTTAAATCTATTATCAATTCTATGAAAATTATTATGAGCATGATCAACATAAACCAATCCTGAAAACTTCTGATTTATTTTAGGTTTATATATTGTATCTGGAATTTGTTGAGAATAAATTTTAGCAGTACACCCAAGTATTAGTAGTATGTAAATTAACTTTTTCATCTATTTGTTTTTTTTAGTTAATTACTATCCGCAGTTAAAGCCGAAGTAAAAACTCCAGCTTTAACAAACATCATAGTAATATTTATAAAAATTCCCTTTTTCAATTATTATTTAGTTTCAAATGTAATAGGCAATGTGTACCCTACTTTAACAACTTTCCCTTCGTGTTTTCCCGGCACAAGCTTCGGAAGTTTTCTAACTAATTCTTCTGCATACTCTTTCAATTCAGGATGAGGAGCTCTTGCTTTTACATTAATTACATTTCCTTGTTCGTCAATTTTAAACTGAACAAAAATTCTTTGCTTCCCTGGTTTTAATCCTAAACTATTTGGATACTTAGAATCAAAATTATCTATAATGAATCTATTCATATTCTTACGAAAGTTTTCTTTTCCTTCACCTTGGCCAACAAAGGATGGAGATTCATCTAATATTGAGAAAGGTATCATTCCATTATAATTAGGTGGATTTCCTTTTGTAGATTTCTTAATAATCTTAATCATGTCTACAAACAATAACTTTCTACCATTTTCTCCTTCAAATACTCGAAGTTTAAAATCTTTACCTACTACTTTGAATCTACTTTTCGTTTTTAAAAACTCTTCTTGTTCTTCTTCAGTTAAATCTTTAAACTCATATTCTTTAGATTTTGGTGCTTCTTTACCAAAGAACACATCCATGTAAGTTTCCTTTTCAGAAACTATTATTCTATCTTCTTTTGATCCAATATCAGTAACAAGCTTAGTTTTCTCTTTAGTTTGAGGTGCTAATTCTTGATTACTTGAACAGGCTGTATAGAACAACATACTTAGTAATACTGGTACAATCAATAAATACTTTAATTGCTTTACTCTTTTTGATCTTTCTTTTGTCATCATAATGATTCTCTTTTTTATTAGCGAACTTTTATAAAACTGGTTTACAAATGATATTTTTTCAACTTGAAATACTTGTTCAAGTAAACTGTTGATATAGTTTTTTGTTTCTATAGATTTACTGGCAATTTCATCGGATAAATATTCATGAACAGATGAAATTCTTTTTTGAAAAACCCATAATATAGGGTTAAACCACATGCTAATTTTTAATATTTCGAAAAACAACAAATCTAATGTGTGCTTTTGCTTAGCGTGTACTAATTCATGTTGAATGATTTTTTCACGACGCTCTTCAGGAATTCGATCTCCAATGAAGATGTAATTAAAAAATGAAAATGCTTTTGTGGTGTTTGGTAAAAAAATTAATTTATAACCCTCATGTTTTTCTACCTTATTCTTATATAAGAGCTGAAATACTCTGGAAAGCTTAACTATAAAGAATAAAGAAAATAATACGACACCAATCCAAAATAAAATATCTAAGTAATTAATAGATTGATACCATTTTTGTTTCTCTATAATCGATTGAGGAAACAAAACTACTTCTGGTAATAAAATAGTATACTCTTGAGGAACACTTTTTTGAATAGTCGTTAATTTAATTAACGGTAAAACAAATGAGATAAGTACAGAAGAAATAAGATAAAATCTGTTTTTAGTAAAGAAGGTTTCTTTACTTAGAAATAAATCGTAAACAGCTAAAAATAGTGTTTGAAATAAAATGACTTGAATTATATAAGACAGCATAACTTTTACTTTTTATTACTTTTTTCAACTTCCTTCAAAATTGTTTCCAATTCTTTAATGTCTAGTTTGTTTTCTTTCATAAAGAAAGAAACCATACTTTTAAAAGATCCACCAAAATATCCATTCATAAGCTTATGCAAACTTTGGTTACTGTAATCAGTTTTCTGAATTAAAGGAAAATATACATACCCTCTACCTTTAGGTTGATGCCCAACAAATTCTTTAGTTTCTAATATTCTAATAATTGTTGAAACTGTATTATAAGCTGGTTTAGGATTACTTAATTCTGCTATAACTTCTTTTACTGAAGCTTCGCCTAAATCCCATAAAACTTGCATTATTTGCTCCTCCGCTTTTGTTAATTGTTTACTCATAATTTTGATATTTTACTTTGCCACATTGTGCAAACTGTTCTGCCCTTTTAAGATTAATCGATAGTTCTTTTAAATTGTCTGTTAATAATTGAACATAAACATCTTTAGTTTTTTTACTAATATTTTCATTTCTAATATTCACAAAGAAGTAATTCACTTCACCGTTAGCATTAAAATAAATTTTATTGACTACAGTAATTATTGAATCTGGAACATTCCAAGAAAAATCATTATTCTTTAATATAATGTTGACCTTCTTATGAAATTCTTTCCAAGAATTAATAACTTTAGGATATTCTTCTTTAATTGAAACATTAGGATTCAACAAGTTTTTATATGAATCATCTAATGATAGTTTTTTGAAATCGCTAAACACAACCTTATCATGAAATCCAACTACTTTACTTTCTTTAGTATTACATGAAACTACCAATAGTAATACAAAGCATAAAAGAACGTACTTTTTCATATAATTAATAATTTTCACATTTTCTTCATTACAAATATAACTAAAAAATTAGTTTAAACTAATTTTTTAGTTAATAAATCATAGTATCATTCTGTAACAACTGAATATACTAGTCGTCTTACAATTATAAATTGTATTGTATTCTATGGATATTCTATTGACTTTGCTTGGTCTTCTATTTGTTTGTTTAGGAATAATTGGATCATTCTTACCTGTTTTACCAGGCCCTATAACTAGTTGGATTGGTTTACTATTATTACATCTCACAAAAGTTGTACCTCAAAATTGGACATTCTTAGGAGTAACTTTATTCATCGCTATTCTCATATTTATTCTAGATTACTTTATACCAGCTATGGGAGCAAAAAGGTTTGGAGGAACCAAATATGGAGCTTATGGAACTACAATTGGACTTATAGTTGGTTTGCTTTCCCCTATTCCTTTTGGAATTTTAATTGGAGCATTCTCTGGAGCATTTGTTGGAGAGTTATTATATGACGGTAATGATACCAATCGTGCATTAAAAGCTTCTACAGGAGCCTTTCTGGGGTTTTTAGCTTCTACTACAATTAAATTTTCTATTGCAAGTATTTACTTTATTCTATTTATAGTAAAAGTTTGGGAATATAGAATTGAATTATTCTAAATGAAATAGGTATAAAATAAAAAAGCAACCCATTTCAGGGAAGCTTTCCATCGGTTAACAAAACCTAGGCAATTTCTTGCCTCACAACACAACTAATGCTGTTTTAAAATTAAACAGCCTGCAAATATATAAACTTTTTAGTTACCACCAAATAAAAATCGTTTTTTTTATTTTTTAGCTAGAAAATACAAGATTGTTTAATTCTTCAATTGATTGTATCTTTGCGCCTTTAATTTAAATCACTTAAACAAAATAGTAATGCAATTATCAGAACAAGAAATTGTACGTAGAGAAAAGCTAACGAAATTACGTGAGCTTGGAATCAATCCTTATCCAGCAAATTTATATCCTTTAGATTCGAACTCAAAACAGATTAAGGAAAAATTTGAAGAGGGGAAAAAGGTGGTAATTGCTGGACGTTTAATGTCTAAAAAAGTACAAGGAAAAGCTTCTTTTGCTGAATTACAAGATAGCGAAGGAAGAATTCAAGTATATTTTAATCGTGATGAAATTTGTACCGGAGAAGATAAAACTCTTTACAACGAAATTTTCAAAAAACTAATTGATCTTGGAGATTTTATTGGAATTGAAGGAGAATTATTTACAACTCAAGTAGGTGAGAAAACTGTAATGGTTAAAAACTTTACTTTATTAAGTAAAGCTTTAAAACCTTTACCATTACCAAAAACTGATAGTGAAGGAAATATTTATGATGCTTTTACAGATCCTGAAATGCGTTACAGACAGCGTTATGCGGATTTAGCGGTAAACCCACATGTAAAAGAAGTTTTTGTAAAAAGAACTAAATTATTCAACGCAATGCGTCAGTTTTTTAATGATGCAGGATATTTTGAAGTAGAAACTCCAATATTACAGCCAATTCCAGGTGGAGCAGCAGCAAGACCATTTATTACACACCATAACTCTTTAGATATTCCATTATATATGAGAATTGCTAACGAACTTTACTTAAAAAGATTAATTGTGGGTGGTTTTGATGGTGTTTATGAATTTTCTAAAAACTTCCGTAATGAAGGAATGGACAGAACTCATAATCCAGAATTTACAGCAATGGAAATTTATGTTGCTTATAAAGATTACAATTGGATGATGGAATTCACAGAAAAATTATTAGAACATTGTGCTATAGCTGTTAACGGAACAACAAAAGCTACTTTTGGAGAACATGAAGTGGATTTTAAAGCTCCTTATGCGAGAATAACTATGGCCGATTCTATTAAGCATTTTACAGGTTTTGATATCAACGGTAAATCTGAAGAAGAATTATTCGAAGCTGCTAAAGGAATGGGAATTGAAGTTGATGAAACTATGGGTAAAGGAAAGTTAATTGATGAAATTTTCGGAGAGAAATGTGAAGGAAATTATATTCAACCAACTTTTATTACAGATTATCCAAAGGAAATGTCTCCTCTTTGTAAAGAACATAGAGATAATCCAGAATTAACTGAGCGTTTTGAATTAATGGTTTGTGGTAAAGAAATTGCAAATGCATATTCTGAATTAAATGACCCGATTGATCAGCGTGAAAGATTTGAAGCTCAGTTAAAATTAGCCGACCGTGGAGATGATGAGGCTATGTTTATTGATCAAGATTTCTTACGTGCTTTAGAATATGGAATGCCTCCAACATCTGGATTAGGTATTGGAATGGATCGTTTAATTATGTATTTAACAAACAATCCTTCAATTCAAGAAGTATTATTCTTTCCACAAATGAAACCAGAACGTAAAGCTCCTTCTATTGAATTAAATGATGACGAAAAAGCGGTGTTAGCTTTATTAGAAAAATCAGAAAAGTTAGAGTTAAGTGAATTAAAATCACAATCTGGATTAAGTAATAAAAAATGGGATAAAACTATTAAAGGATTAACAAAAAATAATCTAGCAAAGGTTTCTAAAACTGATAACGGATTATTTGTTGAAATTATTTAATTCTTTATATAAAAAGTCTTACAAATACATATGAAAAACATTTATTTAAAAAATACAAGAATCAACATTAGTTTTTTAATGTTGATTTTTTTTATTGTTAGTTATTCTACACTTTTTGCTCAAAAGGTAGATTTAGATAGAGAATATGTAAAAGTAGAATACATAAAACTACCAACTAACCCAATAAAAGATAAACCACTTACCTATTCTTTTATATCAAACGATCCTGAAGCTGAAAACCAAGTAGAAATCTTAGGCTTAGAACGATTAAATGATAATGCTTCATTAAATATATCTCTAGTATTTAAACCTGTCAATATTTATGAGGTGAAAATTAAAGAGATTATTAATGAAAAGAAAAATGATGATGGTAAAGTAATTAGTAGAACAAAAACTTTTCAACCTATAGTTAATTATAGAACTAATGCAGAGTTTAGTTATACAGATCCTAACACTGGGAAAAATTCTGGATGGAATTTTGGAAACACTCAAACTTTTAAGGGTAAAGAATATAACACAAATAAAAAAGCCTCAGATTATTATAAGCTTAATAAGGATATTTTAAGAAATCAATTTGAACTTGAATTTTTAAACTACAGTATTGGTAGAGCTAATAAATTTCTAAATTCAAATTTTGGTTATGAAACGTACTGGGTAAAAGAATTGTTTTGGATTTTAGACTCTGAATCTAACCCTGAGTATACTGGACATAAAAAAGCTTTGAAAGATATTCAAACACTTTTTTCAAAAATTACTCCAGATGCTAACACAGAGCAATTAAAACCTGAAGCTCAATCAATAATTGACTATTTCGATAGTGTTATTCCAAAATTTCCAAAAGACAAGAGGAAACATCGAAAAATGAAATATGCTTCATACTATAATGCTGCTAAGATTTTAATTCATTTGGACATGCCTGAAAAAGCTATTGAGTATTCCAATAAGCTTATTGAAAATGACTACGATGAAAGTGATGGAAAACGAATTATAAAAAGAGGAAATAGATTACTAGAGCTTTTTACAATAAACAACACCAAAACAAGACATTTTGCTACAGAAACTATTGATAGTAGAACTTTTGAAGAACCAAAAGAACCAGAAGTTATATTGGTTAAAGAAGTAATAGCTAAAAAACCAAAAAATAAGCTAGACCTTACTGGGAATAATGAAATTGATAATAAGATAGTTGAACATTTATTAAATGATTTGCAATTAATCAAAACGATAAGAGCAAGAAAAATCTTTCCTTTTAAAGGTAACTATCTAAAGAAAAATGGAAAGATATATGGAAAAACACTTCATTTATATCATGGAGACTCAAGATACGACACAATTAATGTTCTTTACTTTAATAATAAGGTAATTGGAAGTAAAATACAAGGAACAGAAAGTGAATTGATTTTTTCTGACAAAAACTTACTAAAGCAAATAAACGAGAAATATATCGGTTCAGATAAAACCGCAAGTTCTTACCATATTATAAGAGACAATAAAGCTAACATTATAGAGGTAAGAAAGTATTATGAAGGAAATACATCTAGATTATCAGAAGTTACTAAAATTAATTACAATGATAATAAACTGGAAAGTCTATCCATTGATTTACTTAGAAAGAGCGATGATAAGATTATTCTTAAATCAATTCTTAACACACCAACTAAACATCAATCTAATAAGATATATCAAAACAGAAAGATAAAAGAAGATATCGAGTTTTTTTCTGCCGAAATAACAAATCCTTCTACTGTTAAGTTTGAATCGAAAACAACTTTTAAAGAAAAATATAAGAAAACACCATCTAAATATTCTAAATTAAAAATGTATTCAACCTTCGGAAAGGTTTTAAAAAGTGAGGAAAACTCTTTGTATTACCATCATAAAACTGGGGTTGAATCTAAATTTAATCATCAATATATTAATGAATATCAGAATAAAAAATTGATAAAATCAATAACAATTGTAAATGATATAAATAATCCAAAACTTTCATTTAAAAGGATAACTAATCAAATTGACTTACCTAAAAAAAATTCATCAAGCAAAGAGTTTGAATGGAGAAAAGGAAGTTATAAATTCGATAGTAATAACGAACTAATACATGTTAGAAGAGATGGGAAATATAAAGAAAAGATTAACGGACAATGGTCTGGTTGGAAATTCGTTCGTTATTAAAATAACTTAACATATATAAATCAAAAAGAAGAACAATTGATTACTCAATTAGTTCTTCTTTTCTTTTATAAAAATATTAATGGAATACTTTTATTTCTTTAATCCCTACCAAACCAAAATCATTTGATCCAGTAGCAGTTTTACCTTTTACGGATTGTAAATAACATCCTGCTTTGAAATAGTTTTCCTTAGCTGGAGCAGATTTAGAAGTATAAATAGTTTTAACTCTGTTCCCACTTGAATTCAACTCGTATAGTTTTACAATACTATTTTGATACGTTAGCTCATAATATAACTCTTGTCCAAGAGTAATTGTACCTACAGTTTTCCCTCCTCCTTCTAAAACTTCAGTAACATAACCGTTAATTCTAAGTTTAATATCTCCAGAACTTTGGAATGGATCTCCTTGACATTGTACCCTAATCACATCATCAAATTTATCTGTTTTATCATGAATTTGACCAAAGCATACTTTACCCGATTGTGGTAAATGATCTACTCTTACTTTCCAAATCATTCGATGTTCTTTACTAGTTGTACCATCCCAATAAATATTAGCATTTCCATTAGTAGTTAGCTCTCTTAATTCAGAACGAGGATTTCCAGAACCGCTTGACGTTGGATTTCCTGTATAAGCTTTAAAGAAAGTCCATGTTCCATCAGTATAAAACCAATTAGGGTTACTGAAAGTTGATAGATTAGGAGTTTTATCCACATAAGTTAATCCATTATTACTAGCTCCTAAATTAAAGGTTCCTGAATACCCATTTAATTTCCAATTTACAAGCCCTCCTAAAACACCTGCTGGTGTTCCACTATTTCCTGGATCAGGGTTTGGATCTGGATTTGTCGATGCTTCTTTAATTTCTAACCAATTGATATTCCAACCTCCATCTGTAGCCAATAAGCGTAAAGTTTGTTTTCCTTGATTTAATCTGATTGTTTTTTTAGTAGTAATCCAATTTTGCCATCCAAAAGTAGACTCTTTACTAATACTACTTAATTTATTACCATTACTTAAAACATCAAATCGAATCGTTTTATTTAATGAAGCAACTCTAAATTCGAAGTTATAATCTTTAGTAGCTGGTACATCAATTTCATATTCTAAAAAATCACCAGTATCGATATAACCAACATTTATACCTCCACCTGTATCAGACGTGTTTTCTGTTTTTGTTCCTTGTTGATTCGTATAATTCTCTGCTTCTATTTTGGCTGGAACAACAACAGCATTACCAGTAGGTGGAGTGGTTTGCTCTGTAGTTAATATTTGAACTTCTGTAATACTATTCCAATCATTACTACTATTTCCAAAACCTCTAATCCTTACATATCTTCCTTCGGTATCTGGAAGTTCATACTTCTCTAGATTAAGAGTAGAGCCTGAAGAACCTGTAGTTTTTCTATTTAGCACTGTTTGAAAAGAAGAAGTAGTATTACCAATAGCTACCTGAAAATATGATATTCTCTCATTTCCTTTAAACCAAGCTATTTTAATCTCATCTACTTTCATTTTTTGCCCTAAATCGTAAGTAATATACTTTCCTGTTCTTCCTTTTGAAGACCATCTAGTTTTTAAATCTCCATCTAAAGTATTAATGGGCTTATTCCCATCATCTCCATTTGCAGTAACGGTTATTTCATTTGAATTCAATAATCTTTGAGCCATTACAAAATTTTCTTCTTGTTTTTGGGTAACATCTTCCAAATTCTCTAACTCATTAGAGCAAGACACGTTTAAAAATAAAGTTATAACAACAAAGAAATTAAATAATGAAAATGACTTGAAAAATCTGTCTTTCATGATTTGTGTTTGTTAAGTTAATATTAGGTTTGTTTTTTGGTAAACCAATTTGGTTATCCAAACTGGTTTACCAATTTACAAAAATTTTAATATAAAAATTAAAAAACTCTCAAAAATTTATAAACCAAAATAAAAACATGACAATTCAAATATAATTTAGATAAAGAAACATTAAAAAACAGTTAAGTAAAAACGTTTAAAAACTTTAACTTTTTGTTGGAAACTTTCTACGCTATGATAAAAGAGTTTAGGTATTTACCTTTACAAATATTGCTATGTATTATACTTGGAATCTATCTACAACAACATATAGCATTATGGAAGTTTGGTTTTATTAAACTCTATATTTCACTAGGGATTTCAACTATAGCACTATACATTTTTAGTAAACTAAAAAGTAAGTTGTTGTTTATTTTAACAACTGCTTTAACATGTATACTAATTGGAGTTTCATCTATTTACACATATTACAGTAAAAATTATTCAAATTATTATAAAAAACATGACAAGAAAAATTCAACAATAATTCTAGAGCTTAGAAAAGAATTAAAACCTAACTTTTATAATTATCGTTTTATAGCTAATGTTAAGTCGATTGATAACAAAGAAACTATTGGAAGAACTTTAATCAATATTTCCAAAAACAATAAACAAATTACCGAATTACTAATTGGAAATTATATAATTACCCAATCTGAATTTAAAGAAATAAACCAGCCAAAAAATCCGTATGATTTCAACTATAAAAACTACTTAATTTTAAAAGACATTGAGAGTCAATTATTTCTAAAAGAAAATAATTTTAAATTCATAAGGAATAAAAAAAAATCCTTTACAATTCTATTATTACGTTTTAAAAAAAAGATTCAAAAACTATTACAGCCTCATTTTTCTAAAGATGTATATGGAATTATTAACTCATTGCTATTGGGTGAAAGAAAAGAAGTTTCTAAAGAACTTTTAAGCGATTATGTAAATGCTGGAGCAATACATATTTTAGCTATTTCTGGTTTACATATTGGGATACTAGTGCTTCTTCTAAATTATTTATTTTACCCAATAAATCATATAAAATATGGAAGGCCAATTCGATTAACCCTAGTACTATCTATCCTCTGGTTATTTGCTTTTATAACAGGATTATCAGCTTCAGTAGTTAGAGCAACAACAATGTTTTCTTTTATAGTAATCGGAAAATTTATAAACCAAAAACAACCCATTGAAAATTCTTTGATATCTTCAATGCTACTACTGTTATTGTGCAAACCTGTTTTTTTATTTGATATTGGATTTCAACTGAGTTATCTAGCCGTTATTAGTATAATTAAACTTCAACCTCTACTATATAAGATTTGCAAACCAAAATATATTGTTCTGGATAAAATATGGCAACTCACCACAGTTTCCATAACAGCACAGATTGGTGTTCTTCCATTAAGCTTATACTATTTTCATCAATTTCCAAGTCTATTCTTAATCTCAAATCTAGTTATAGTTCCTTGTTTAGGCTTACTATTACTTTTTGGAATTCTAATCATTATTCTTGCTTTACTGAAATCTTTACCAGAATTTTTGGCTTCTTTTTATGAGTTGATAATTAATCTGATGAATGAGGTTGTGACTTGGATTGCAATGCAAGAAGCATTCATCTTAAAAGGAATAAGAGTGTCGTCCCTAGAAATGCTTTTTTATTACTTTATCATAATTTTCTCATATCATTTCATTCGGAATAAGTCAGTCAAAACATTCCTTTTTACCCTTTCATTCGTTATTTGTCTTCAGGTATCATTTATATCAAATAAAAACAAATACGATTCCAAGAGAGAACTTATCATTTTTCATAAAAACAAAGTTTCTCTTATAGGAAAAAGAACGAGTAATACTTTAGAAGTTTACAATACAAAAACTCAAAGAGAACTTAAGAAGGAAAAATGTTTAGTCAACTATAATTTAAACGAGAATATAGATTCTATGAAATCAATAGATTCAAAAAGATTAATTGAATTGAAAAATAATGTAGCTTTAATTATTGATAGTTTAGGAGTATATCCAAAAAAGTTTCCTGAAAATTCTATAGTAGTATTACAATATTCTCCAAAACTTAATCTAAATAGACTTATTAAGGCTTTACAACCTCAACAAATAATAGCAGACGGATCTAATTATAAAAGTTATATTGAAAGATGGAAACAAACCTGTAAAAAACAAAAAACGCCATTTCACTCAACTAAGCAAAATGGCGCATATATTTTAAAGTATTAAAATACTATAGTGCACTTTTAAAATTCTTCTCGAAATCTTTCCAAGGTGTGTTTTTGTAGGCTTCACCACTAAAGTATGATAGAATCTTTTCAAACTTCTCCTTTGCTAGATATCCAGGTACAGATTGTATCAACTGTTCTTCTTGATTAAAAAATGCAGTAGAAGGATAACTCATTTTACCGTTCAAAATAGCAGCAGCTAACTCGTGATACTTGCTTCTTCCGTTTTGAACAAACTTAAATGTTTTTCCTTTAAATGTAATATCCTTTTTTCCTTCACCATCCATTTTAACAGCATAATAATTGTCATTTATAAACTTAACAATCACTTCATTCTTATAGGTAGTTGCATCCATTCTTTTACACCATCCACACCAATCGGTATATAAATCAACCATAATAGGTTTAGGGTTCTTTTTATTTAATTCTAATGCCTCTTCAAATGACAACCAATTAACTTCCTGTGCATTTACTGTAAACGCCGAAATAACAAAAACAGCTATTAATAAAATTTTTCTCATAATTTGTATGTCTCAATAAGTATTCCAAATTTACAAAAAAACCTATCAAATTTGACTTTGACAGGTTTTAATATATTCTTAAAGTTAAAGTTACTACTTAACTCCGTGCATTAATTTCTTCATTAACGGACTCATTCCTGCTATAATTAATCCAGCAACAATTGGAATTGCAGTAAAAATTAAGAAGAATCCAGAAATTGAATATGCTTTTTCAATTTCTTCAATATAACTACCAACTGTTCCTGCTAATTTATTACCCATAGCAATAAATAAATAGTAAACTCCGAACATTAATCCAATCCATTTTGCCGGAACTAACTTACTAATGTAAGATAAACTCACAGGCGAAATACATAATTCTCCCATTGTATGGAATAGGTAAGCCGCAATTAGCCAAAACATACTTACTTTAACTATTGGCTCTCCAGCAACAATTCCTTGAGAACCCAATGCTAAGAATCCAAACCCTAAACCAAGTAAAAGTAATCCCAAACCATATTTCATAGTTCCTGAAAGATTATACTTGCTCTCCCACCATTTTGAAAAGAATGGTGCTAGGGTAATTATAAATAGTGAATTTAAAATTCCAAACCATGTTGCTGGCACTTCTACACTTTCTTTTGAAAAATCAACACTAATTTTCCATCCTACAATACCCCAAATGATAATAAAACTAATCGAAAGGATAATGTTACCAATTGCAAATTTTGCAAACGTTTTCTTAAATAAAAGATATAATACATAAGTAATGATACCTAAAGGTAAAATAGTAAGAAGTGCATCTACATATTTAAAAATTGTACCATAAACTCCTGATAAACTTCTTTGCGTATATTCTTCTGCAAAAATTGTCATTGAACCACCAGCTTGCTCAAAAGCAGCCCAAAAGAATACGGTAAAAATACAGAATACACCTACAGCAATTAACCTATCAATTACAACATTCTGAGGAACCTCTTCTTCTTGAGGCTTCTCTACAAAATCTTGATCACCATCTTTACCAATTGTCTCTAAGTTTAATTCTTTTAGTTTATTCGGAGGTAATCCTATATCACCAAAAATATTTTGAGTGAAATAAAACTGTAACATTCCAATAAACATGAAAATTCCAGCTAAACCGAATCCCCAAGACCAAGAATAATTTTCTCCAATGTATCCACATAACATGATTCCTAAGAATGCTCCCGCATTTACTCCCATATAAAAAATAGAATAAGCTCCATCCTTTTTCTCCTCATGATTTTTATACATATAAGAAATAATCGATGTCATGTTTGGCTTAAACAATCCGTTTCCTAACATTAAACAACCAATACCTATATAGAAGAACAAAGGTGTTTCTACAGCCATTGCAGCATGACCTAAGGTCATAATTAAAGCTCCAATAATCACCGCCCATCTGTAACCTAATAACTTATCAGCGATTAAACCACCAAAAACAGGTGTCAAATATACACCCATGGTATAGGTTCCGTAAAGTGAAAGCGCATCTGCCTTTGCCCACGCGAATCCTCCATCGCTAATAGAACTAATTAAAAATAAAACAAACAGCGCACGCATTCCGTAATACGAAAAACGTTCCCACATTTCTGTAAAGAAAAGCACAAACAATCCTGCTGGATGCCCTAATACTGTGTCTTTAAATAGATTATCGATATCTTTATTCATATATTATAGTTATTTGTTGATTAATTATCTGCTATTTCAAATCCTTCTGCTTCTTCATGTTTTGTTCCTTTGATATCCTCAGCACCATGTGTCAATCTCTTTAAAGGTTTTAATATTAAAAGAATTAAAACTCCAAAAAGTGTACAAAAAATAGCGATACCTGTGAATACCTGAAACTCTCCAGCTCCTTCTGACAGTCCACCAACGAAACCTGCCAATTTATTCCCTAAACCTGTAGCTGCGAAATAAGCTCCCATCATAAAAGAAGCATATTTTACAGGCGCCAATTTTGTAATGAAAGATAAAGCAACTGGAGATGCACATAACTCTCCTATTGTATGAAATAGATAAGCTAACACTAACCAAATCATTGCTGATTTTTCAACGATTTCGTCACTATTCATTACAACCTCAGTACTGGCCTTACTCATAAAAAAGAAACCAAATGCCATTATTATAACTCCGATTGCCATTTTAAATAGCGATGAAGATTCTTTACCTTTTCTTCCCCAATTAATCCAAAATTTACCAATTACTGCAGCAAAGACAATAATAAAAAATGCATTAATTGACTGGAATACTGCTGCAGGAATTTCATTGCCAACAAAAGGTAGAGAAAATGAAAGTAATCTATCAGTTTTTTGCTCCGTATACAAACTCATCAAACCTCCGGCCTGCTCAAATGCTCCCCAAAAAACGATAATAATTAGAAATGATAAGAACATTACAAGCATTCTATCTTTCTCTACAGCTGTTAATGGCTTTTTCATTAACTCTTTATCAGGTGAATCTTTTTTACCTAAAAACTCTCCAACTCCTTCTAAATATTTTAGTCCATACATATAAACTAACTGACCAATTGCCATTCCTATACCTGCTAATCCAAATCCGTAATGCCATCCCCACTTAGCTGCAACTGCACCTACGATTAAAGCTCCTAAAAAGGCACCTAGGTTAATTCCTAAATAGAAAATATAAAAACCAAAATCTCTTCGATCATCTCCTTGCTTATATAATCCACCAACCATTGTTGATATATTAGGTTTTAAGAAACCTACACCAATTACGATTAATACTAATCCAGTAAAAAATGCCCATTGCGCGTCAATCGCAAGTATTCCATGTCCTAAACAAAGAAGTACTCCTCCTAGCATAACTGCTTTTTTCTGTCCAATGAATTTATCCGCAATCCATCCTCCAGGGATTGACATTAGGTAAACCATCATAGTGTAAGTTCCATAAAATGAAAGTGTCTCAGCATTTGTCCATCCGTAACCTGATTGAGGATCACCCATTAAAATTGGTGCCGCCAAAAACAGCGTTAATATTGCTCTCATTCCATAATAAGAGAAACGTTCCCACATTTCTACAAAAAACAGAACATAAAGTCCTACTGGATGCCCGAAAAGCTCTCTTTCCTTAATTGCTGATTCTTTCATTAATTGTAAGTTTTAGTTTTTACTAGTTTTTCAGATTGTTAAGCACAAAGTTGGTTAGCTTTGTAAATAAATGTAATCTCGTGTTTTTTCCTTTATAAATTCCGTGTGCTCTATCTGGGTAAATAAACAAGTCAAATTGCTTATTATTTTCCACTAAAGCATTTACCATTCTCATTGTGTTTTGAACATGTACATTGTCATCGCCAGAACCATGAACTAGCAGGTATTTTCCTTTTAATTTCTCTGCATGAGAAATCGGAGAATTTTCATCATAACCAGATGGATTTTCTTGTGGAGTTGTCATATAACGCTCAGTATATACTGTATCATAAAAACGCCAAGAAGTTACTGGAGCAACAGCAATTGCCATAGAGAATACATCATTTCCTTTTAAGATACAGTTTGTACTCATGAAACCACCATAAGACCAACCCCAAATCCCAATTTTGTTTGCATCAATATACGATTCAGTAGAGAAAAACTTTGCTGCTGCTATTTGATCTTCTACTTCATATTTACCTAATTCTTTCTGAGTAACTTTCTTAAAATCTCTTCCTTTTAATCCAGTTCCCCTACCATCAACACAAGCAATAACAATTCCTTTTTGTGCTAACATTTGATGCCAATAATCATTACTAGAATTCCAACGGTTTGCTACTTGTTGAGAACCAGGCCCAGAATATTGGAACATTAATAATGGATACTTTTTATTAGGATCAAAATCCGCAGGTTTAATCACCCACATATTTAAATCGTTACCATTAATCTTATAGGTAAAGAATTCTTTCTTACTCATTTTATAAGCTCCCGTTTTTACTTGAAGCTCAAGATTATCTTTCAAGGTTTTAATTTTCTTTCCTAAACCATCAAACAATGTATAAGTAGGAACTTGAGTAGCTGAAGAATGAGAATTAATAAAATACTTCATGTTCTTACTAAATGAAGCACTACTTTGTCCTGTTTTTGGGCTTAACAATTTCTTTCCTGAACCATCAATTCCAATACTATAAACTCCTCTATTTATTGATCCGTTTTCTACTGATTGATAGAATACTTTTTTGGAAGTTTCATCAAAACCGTAGTATTTAGTTACTTCCCAATTCCCTTTAGTAACTTGGTTTTTTAACGCACCCGTTTTATCATAATGATAAATATGATTAAAACCATCTTTTTCACTAGTCCAAATAAAGCTATTATCATCTAAAAATGTTAAGTTATCTTGAACATCAACGTAAGCTGAATCTTTTTCATTCAATACAACTTTAGCTGCATTTGTTTTTGCATCATAGAAATATAGGTTCAAATCGTTCTGATGACGATTTAATGTTGTAATAGCTAAAATAGTAGGTTCTTTCGTCCATTGAATTCTTGGAATATATTCGTAGCCAGAAAGTTCTATTTTCTTTACGCTTTTATCACTAACAGTGAAAAGATTTAAAGTAACTTTTGCATTCTTCTCACCTGCTTTTGGATACTTAAATGTATTCATTGAAGGATATAGATTCATTCCTGTTACATTCATAGAGAACTGGGCTACTTCACTTTCATCAAAACGTAAAAATGCTACATAATTACTATCTGCACTCCAATCAAAAGCCCTTACAAAAGCGAATTCCTCTTCATACACCCAATCAGTTGTTCCGTTAATAATATAATTAAACTTACCGTCATTAGTAACTTTAATCTCTCTATTTTCTTCCAAGTTTCTTACATAAAGATTATTGTCTTTAGCGTAGGCTACTTTTTTACTATCTGGAGAAAACGTAGGTTCTTGAATAGCTTTACCTAAAAGCGTTAATTCTTTTGTTTTTACATCATATACATAATATGTACCTTTTTGAGAATGACGATATACTTTTTTAAAATCTGTCCCTAATAATAGTTTAGTTTCATCATTATTAAAAGAATATGAAGTAAAATAAGCTAAATCAAACAAGTCTTTACTATCCACAATAGTTTCTACCTTTTGCTGAGTTGCATAACTATATTTATCTACAGAAGTGCTTCTTGTTTCTCGATTTGAATTTAGAACCGAATAGAAATCTCCATTCATAGAATTTAATGCATTCATACGATCAGTTCTAAAAGCACCAGACCAAATTTCTTCTAAAGTTATTTCCTTGTTTCCTTGTGAAGTAATTGTAATACTGTTCCCTATAAACAATACTACCAAAATTGCTAATAAGCTTGATTTTCCCATCAAAAAAATGATTTATTTGATAATTTGATAAAACGACTGCCAAGTTTACGAAAAAATAATAAACTTTACTGTAATTTAACAGAAAAGTACAATAACTAAATCTCTTTTAGCGGAAAGATTTATCTTTGTTTTCTTTAAAACAAGATGAATGTCGAAGATTATTTCCGGTTTCTCAAAACTAAGTAAAGAAGAGAAAATTGATTGGTTAGCTGAAAACTATTTCAACAACCAGCCAGAAATCATTCAAACCATAAAACAATATTGGAATGTTGATAAAAAACTGCAGCAACTTCATGATGATTTTATAGAAAATACTATTTCAAACTTTTACATGCCATATGGCATTGCTCCAAACTTTGTTATCAACGGAAGAGAATATGTAGTTCCAATGGTAGTTGAAGAAAGCTCTGTTGTTGCAGCTGCTTCTAAAGTGGCAAAATATTGGAGTACTAGAGGTGGTTTTAGAACTAAAGTAATATCCACAACAAAAATTGGACAAGTTCATTTTATTTATGCTGGAGATAAATCTGACTTAGAAACATATTTTCAAAGCAATAAAACTGAACTATATGCTGCTACTGCTTCTATTACTAAAAACATGGAAAAACGTGGTGGTGGAATCTTAGATATTGAATTGATTGATAAAACTGATAAATTATCTGATTATTATCAACTACATGTAACTTTTGAAACAAAAGATAGCATGGGAGCAAATTTTATCAATTCTTGTTTAGAAGGAATCGCAAAACGATTTCAAAATAATGATATAGAGATCATCATGAGCATTTTGTCTAATTATGTTCCAGAATGTATAGTTCAAGCAGAAGTGAGTTGTCCGATAGAAGATTTAGGCGGAGAAAATCCGGAAAAGTTCGCTTATAAATTTGAACAAGCTGTTAAGATTGCTGAAATAGAACCTTACAGAGCAGTGACTCATAACAAAGGTATTATGAATGGAATTGATGCTGTTGTCCTTGCCACAGGAAATGATTTTAGAGCTATAGAATCTGGAGCACATGCTTATGCTGCTAGAAATGGTGAATATTCTAGTTTGACTCATTGTGAAGTGAAAGATGGTATTTTTAGATTTTGGATTGAAATTCCATTGGCGCTTGGAACCGTTGGCGGTTTAACTGCTTTGCATCCTATGGCAAAATTATCGCTAGACATGATGCAAAAACCTTCAGCCAGAACTTTAATGCAAATTATTGCTGCAGCCGGTTTAGCACAAAACTTTGCTGCTTTAAGAGCATTAACAACAAAAGGTATTCAACACGGACACATGAAAATGCATTTGATGAATATCTTAAATCAACATAATGCGACTGTAACTGAGAAAGATCAAGTGGTTACCTATTTTGAAAACAGAACAGTTTCGCATAGTGCCGTTGTTGAAAAACTAAATGCGTTAAGAAAACCGAGTGTTAATTGGGTAGATTTTTCAAATGAAAAAGAAATAAGAACACAATTACTAAAATTAACAAATAACATAAAACCTGTTTTTGGCAGTATGAATGCGCAACAAATGATTGAACATTTAAGTTCAGTAACTCAAATTGCCAATGGAAACTGGAAAGTCGATGTTTTTGTTGAGAATGAAAAAGCAGCTAGAAGAAAGCCTTTTTTAAATACAGAAAACGAATTACAAGTTGGTTTTAAAGCTTCGTTTTTATCCGAAAACCCAACACCTTTAAAATTCAGCTCAATTAGTGAAGCTATCGATGATTTAATATATCAGGTAAAGGTATTTTTTGATGTTTTTGAAAAAGATAGTACTAGAATCGTAACACATCCTTTCTTTGGTGAATTGGATTTTGAATATTGGAAAAAGTTTCAAATAAAACACTTCACACATCACTTTAAACAATTTGGATTGTTACAGAAATAAAATGTTTAATAAATCACTTTTATTTTTTAGCCTTTTCCTAGTGCAGCAATCTTTTGCTCAATTTGAATTTAAAATTGACACTACAACAAGCAAGTGTAAAAATGAATTTAAAAAAGCCATAAATGATTTTGCTAAGGATACTTATATTTTAAAAATCCAAAAATCGAATCCTTTTATTAATACTCAAAAAAGAGTAATAGAGAATATGGAAGTTCGTGTTGAGTTTCCTTCAGTTTTTGTAGAAGATTGTTACAATATGAAGATAAAAACACTCCTGAATGAAAAATTCAAGATTAACTTCATAAAGTACACAGAAAGAAAAGCAGACTCATTAGATAAAATTGGATTAGGAAATAGAAATGCTACTTTTTTTATCAAAGAAAAAAACCTAGCTGAATTTATTAAAGAAAATCTATCAAGTAGACAGATTGAAAACATAAAATCAAAGTATAATTTCATTCTTATTTCACTTCAAATAGATTCAAAAGGAGTGTGTAAAGTTTTATCTATCAAGGCAAATACACAAAGAAAATTAATGATAGATATAAAATCTTTTAGAAAACAATTAATTAATGTGAAAGAAGATGTTATTTTTGAAATCATTGATAATCAAAAGTTATTTTTTCCTAGAACAATTAACGGAGAATCCACATCATCAGAAATAGCAATAAAAATAAATTTCTAAAATATTATTTTGAATAAGTTTTACTCAAACGGAAAATTATTACTAACAGGAGAATATGTTGTTTTAGACGGAGCAACTTCATTAGCTGTTCCAACAAAATATGGGCAAGATCTAATAATTGAACCTATTGAAGAACCTGTTTTAGTTTGGGGAAGTTATACAAATGATAATATTTGTTGGTTTGAAGCTCAGTTTAGTTTACCAAAACTGAGATTAATCTCGGCTACATTCAATTCCGATAAAGAAGGAAGTTCTGAAACTATTGCTGAAACTTTACAAAACATACTTCAAGAAGCTAGAAAACTGAATCCAGATTTCTTACAAACAGAAAAAGGATCTATTGTAAAAACGAATTTGACTTTTCCGCAAAATTGGGGATTAGGAAGCTCATCTACATTAATAAACAACATAGCTTCTTGGGCCAATGTAAATGCTTTTGATTTATTATGGAATGCTTTTTCCGGGAGTGGATATGATATAGCATGCGCTCAAAACGACACTGCTATTTTTTATGAATTAGAGAATAAAAAACCTATTGTCTCTAAAGTCAACTTCTCTCCTACTTTCGCAGATAATCTATTTTTTGTGTATTTGAATCAGAAGCAAAACAGCCGAGAAGGAATTAAAAGATACAAAGAGAAGAAACAACATATTGATAAAGAAATTCAATTGATTTCTGAAATCTCTAAGAACATGATTACCGTAAATAATTTATCAGATTTAGAACAGCTCATATTGGAACATGAAAATATTATTTCTTCAATTGTTGAATTGCCTAAAGTAAAAGACAGATTATTTTCTGATTATTCTGGAGAGATAAAAAGTTTAGGTGCTTGGGGTGGCGATTTTGTACTTGCTACAGGAAATAAAGATTCGGCAGATTATTTTAATACAAAAGGATATACAACTGTAATTCCTTATAAAGAAATGGTTTTATGAGTAAAGTGGTTATTATTGGTGGTGGAGCAGCTGGATTTTTCACGGCTATAAATGCAAAAGAGTTAAATCCTAATTTAGACATAACCATTCTTGAAAAAGGAAAAGATGTATTACAAAAAGTAAAGATTTCTGGTGGTGGGCGATGTAATGTAACTCATGCTTGTTTTGAACCTAAAGAATTAACAAAATTCTATCCAAGAGGTCAGAAAGAACTTTTAGGTCCCTTTCACCAATTTATGACAGGAGATACTTTTGAGTGGTTTGAAAACAAAGGTGTTCCATTAAAAATTGAAGGAGATAATAGAGTTTTCCCAGAAGCAAACACTTCACAAGCAATTATTGATTGTTTCCAGAAAGAAATTAATAGACTTAACATTAAAGTTTTGACCAGTAAAGGTGTTACAACTTTTTATCAAGAAGGGGAAAAATGGATTATAAAAACTAAGGAAGAGGAATTCATTGCAGATAAATTAGTAATTGCTGCTGGTAGTAGTAAAAAGATTTGGGGTATTTCTACAGAATTAAACCATACTATAATCCCTACAGTTCCATCGTTGTTTACCTTCAACATAAAAGATGATCGTATTACAGATTTAGGTGGAGTTTCCGTACCTAATGCAACGGTAAAAATTAACGGAACGAAACTTGAAAACTATGGCCCACTTTTAATTACTCACTGGGGAATGAGTGGTCCGGCTGTTTTAAAGCTATCTGCTTTTGGCGCTAGAATTTTAGCTGATAAAAACTATAAATATACCGTAATTGTTAATTGGCTTTCAAAATCTGAAGATGAAATTTTAGAGGAACTAACGAATCTCAAAAAAAATAACGCTCGAAAACAAATTGGTTTAAAGTCTCCTTTCCAAGAAATACCAAGACGTTTATGGGAAAGATTGATAGTTGCTAGTAAAATTCGACTACAACAAAACTGGGCGGATTTAAATAAAAATCAAATTAGCGCACTTGCTCAACAAATCACTAAAGCAACTTTCAAAGCTGATGGTAAATCTACCTTCAAAGAAGAATTTGTAACTGCTGGTGGAATTGATTTAAAAGAAATAAACTTTAAACGTTTTGAAAGTAAACTCCATAAGAACTTATTCTTTGTAGGAGAGATTTTAAATATTGATGCCGTTACCGGGGGATTCAACTTTCAAAACGCATGGACTGGTGGTTGGATTTGTGCTAACGCACTAACAGAAGATTAATTTATTCTTCTTCATCAGATTCATAACCATTAAATATCATTGTATAACCGTATTCTTTTGCTTCATCGTAAAATTCACGGTTTTCTTTATCTAATTCTTTTTTATTTTCAATCTCGAAGAACTCATCTTCTACATTATTTACTTTCCACCCTTCTTCTTCTGTGTAATATTTAGCTAATTGAATTGCTCCTTCAGCATCTACATAATCGATATATACACTTACAAAAGCTCCCGCTACTTTCTCATAATACTCTGAGCCTTTTTTTGGCTTTGCTTGTAAATTAATTAAATACATAATCGTTTGGTTTTAATGTTAGTAACTCATTATTGTTCCATAATACAATAATTGAAAAGTTTTGACATCTAATAACAAATAGTTCATAGACATCATAATACCGTAGTTTGATTTATCATAAAAAAGCTGTTCAAAAAATGATATTTGGTTACCATCATGATCATAATATTCTCCGTTGGTTTTAAAATGACCTTCAGAAAAATTTTCTAATTGAGATAATTTATGCACATTAATTTGAACAGAAATATTATATAAACTATCAATTTTAAGTTTTAATCGTTTTGCTTTTTTAGTTAAATTTCCATTGTGTTTAAATAAAATTTTCTTGTAAAAATCTTCATCAAGTAAATCATACAAAACTCTTTCAGAATTCACTTCCTTCTGTGTTTTTAGAATAAACTTAGATAAGTTATTTGCCAATCTATTCAACTCTCCTAGTCTAACTCTTGTTTTCTGGAACATCAGCGGTTTTTGATCTGCTTGTTTCTCAAAAAAAGCGGTTCTTCCTTCAATAACATCATCACTAATTTCTATTGATCTTACTAATGACTTATGAGCATTGAAAGTAGAATAATCATGCTGTGCATAATTAGTAAAGCAAATAAAAACTAGAAACAATGTTAATCTATAAAACATATACTACGATATAAAGTACAAAATACGATAATTTAATTTTAAACTAATCTTTAACTTACAAGTAAAAATCAATTCAATATCTTGCTAACGCAGAATTTTGAAAAAAATTTAATTAACCTTACTTTTAGTAAATGATTCAAAGTGATAATTTTTTAGATTATTGGCTTAATGGAGGTACTGTTATTCTAAGTAGATACTTACTAACAGCGAGTATTGCGTTTTTACTATTTTATATTTTATTTAAAAAACAATTTTGGTTTAGAAAAATTCAAAAGAAACTACCAAAAATCAAAGACTATAAAAGAGATATTGGGTATTCTTTAATTTCTGTTTCAATATTCGCTACAGTTTCTTTGATTATCTTTTTCTATTTAATCTCGTATACCAATATTTACTTTGACTTTAAAGAACATAGTGTTAGCTACTATATTTTTAGCTGGGTTTGGATGCTCTTTATTCACGATACATACTTTTACTGGATGCATAGAATGATGCATCATCCAAAACTGTATAGAAAAGTACATTTAATTCATCATAAATCAACAAATCCATCACCATGGACAGCATATGCGTTTCATCCTCTTGAAGGATTCCTGGAAGCTTTAATTGCTCCGATTATAGCTTTCTCTTTGCCTGTACATATCTCTGCTTTTGGGTTCTTCTTTCTTTTTCAAATCATTTACAATGTATATGGACATTTAGGGTTTGAATTGTATCCTAAAGGATTTCATAAAACAATTATTGGTAAATGGATAAACACTTCTGTATCTCATAATTTACATCATAAAAGATTTAATGGAAATTATGGACTATACTTTCTTTTTTGGGATAGAATGATGGGAACTATCAGAGAAGATTATGATACCACTTTCGAAAAAACTACCTCTTCAGAAAATTAATTTAATCAGCCAATTCACCACGATGTGGCTTTAAAGCATCTCTAAAAATTTTCATATTAGATTCATCTACAGTAATGAAAGCGATTGTATACATTTCATTAAACTCTTTATGGTCTACCTCATGGTACTTCAAATTTTCTAGTTGAGAAAATTCTCTTAAATGAATACAATGGTGTTTTGCTGTTTCTAGTGCATCAGGACCTTTAAAATCCCAGATTAATTTAATCCTTCTTTCCATAACACAAAAATACCCAATTCATTTTTGAATTGGGTAAACATCTAGTATTATGAATAAGTTATTTCTTTTTTAGCACCAAACCTATAATAAGTAATCTTCCCACAATAAAAATTAACATGCCGAAAGTAGGTGCTAGTAATCCTATTTTTAGCCCTCCTGCTAAAACTCCTGTACTAACACTCGTTGCCATAGAAATTGCATCAAATGCGTGTATCAAACCAATCATCATCCCAAAAAAACCCCAAACTAAAGCGAACAAACTTAAATGACTTAAAATCTCTTTAAATTTTCCATTTTGATCTCCTTTGACAAATATGTATACACCTAACCCAATACATACAAAGAATAAAATTAAATTAGGATACATAAACAATGGACCACCTTCTTGCATTCTTTTTAATACCTCTCCAATAATTAATAAATTCATAGTTATAATTTTTAAAGTTAATACGCTTCAAAAGTATCCGAAGAACAAGTATGATTTAATTGATTTCGATGTAATACAAATCTAAGATTAATTTCTACCGATTTTCTACTGCTTTTGGATAAACCGCAGAAAACAGGTTTATTTTCGTATTCTATCGCATCTTATTGCCCTTTTATTTAAAAAAGAGGATATTGCAATAATGAATAACAGTAGAAAGTTAATAATAAAATTAATTTATAAAATAGTAACTCATTCTCTATTTTGGGTTGGAGTATATTTTTTCTTTACTTTTTACTTAGGTTACGGTAGCAGCAATACAAATTACATAAATCATTTTGTCAAATTTCTTTTACCAATAACAATAGGGTTAGGGTATTTCTTTTTATACTTTTTATTGCCTAGATATCTCTACTCAAAAAAATATTTCTTATTCTTATTGTACTCGTTATATACATTTATCATATCGTTCTTCTTTATTATTCTATCTATACTATACGGTATGGTGTTTTCACATCAATTCACAAAAGAAGAAGCCTCTCCCTTAACAAAAACAGTTCCTTATATTGTATTTGGGATTTATTTTGTAATAGTAATAGTAATAGTAATTGGACTTATAGTCAATAATTATAAATCCACCCTGAAAAGTGAAGATTTAAAGAATAAATTTTTAGCAACTCAACTACAGCTTAAAGAGCAAGAATTGAAATATTTAAAAATGCAAATACACCCTCATTTTTTATTCAATACTTTAAACACTCTGTATGGTTTTGCATTAAAAAAATCCGAAAAAACTCCAGAGGTAATTTTAAAACTATCTGGTTTATTAGACTACATTCTCTACCAAGTAAACAAACCCAAAGTATTATTAGAGGATGAAATACAACATATTAAAAATTATATTTCTTTAGAAAAAATAAGATTTCAAGATAATTTAAATGTTAATTTTAATTACAGCAATAATCGAAAAGATATTTTGATTCCTCCAATGCTGTTATTACCTTTTGTTGAAAATGCCTTTAAGCATGGAATTCAAATTGATGGTATTTTATCTATAAGTTTAAATATTGAATTAGATACTGACCATTTAGTATTCCATTGCAAAAATTCAATGAAGTCTAATCAACAAAAAAATAATGGAATCGGGTTAGCAAATATTAAAGAACGGTTACAAATGTTGTTTAATAGTGATCACGAACTATCCATTTCTCAAGAAGAAAATCAGTTTAAAGTATTTTTAAAAATTCCTATTAAAAATGAATAATCAATATAACTGTGTAATAGTAGATGACGAACCAATCGCTAGAGAAATTATTGAAAGCTTTGTCAATAAAACCCCTAACTTAAAATTAATTGGAAGTTTTCAAAACGCTGTTGAAACCCTTAACTTCTCAGAAAAAGATGACGTAGATGTTTATTTTTTGGATATAAATATGCCCGAAATAAACGGATTGAGTTTAGCGAAAATTATCAATAAGAAAGCCCATGTTATTTTCACAACTGCCTATAGAGATTATGCTATTGACGGTTTTGATTTAAATGTTATTGATTATTTATTAAAACCAATTGCATTTGACCGTTTTTTACAAGCTATTGAGAAAATCCCTCAATTACAGAAAAACAATAACAGTCAAATAAACTCAGATATTAATAATGATTTTCTATTCGTTCGTTCTGAAAGAAAGATGATGAAAATTTCTTTCAATGATATCTTATACATTGAAAGTTTAAGTGATTATTTAAAAATTCATTTAACAGATAAAGTCGTAGTCACACGAGAAACTATAACTAACATTACTAATAAACTTCCAGAAAATCTTTTCTTAAGAATTCATAGATCTTACGTTATATCAATACAAAAAATTCA
The DNA here is from genome assembly GCA_947492185.1 of uncultured Tenacibaculum sp. Taxonomy (GTDB): domain Bacteria; phylum Bacteroidota; class Bacteroidia; order Flavobacteriales; family Flavobacteriaceae; genus Polaribacter. The sequence continues at coordinate 54,346 of CANLMR010000010.1, read as the reverse complement.
CTCATATACAAATGAGTTTATTGAACTTTCAAACAAAGCGCTACCTATCAGTAGAAGTTATAAAGAAAGTGTACTTCAAAAATTAGCTGAAATGTAAGCTAAGCTATATCTTTACAAAAATTTTGAAATTTTGAATACTACGGACTTTACTTTTAAAGGAAACACACAAAACATAGAAAAAGCAACTTACACTTGGCAAACTCCAAGCAACATAGCATTAGTTAAATACTGGGGAAAGAGCGAACCTCAATTACCAAAAAATGCTTCTATTAGTTTTACTTTAAACAATTGTCACACTACCACAAAAATCGAGTTTACTAAAATTAAAAAAAGTAATACTCCTCAGTTCGAATTGTATTTTGAAGGAAAAAAGAAAGATGATTTCAAACCAAAAATCTCGAAGTTTTTCGATAGAATTAAAGAATACTGTTCTTACATATTCGAATATGAAATGGTTATAAGTTCTGAAAATTCTTTCCCACATAGTAGTGGAATTGCTTCTTCTGCAAGCGGAATGAGTGCAATAGCAATGTGCTTATTAAACTTAGAAAAAGAACTTAATCCTAATATGACAAATGATTATTTTAATCAAAAAGCTTCATTCTTAGCCAGACTTGGTTCTGGAAGTGCAAGTAGAAGTATTGAAGGACCTCTTGTTGTTTGGGGAGAACATCCAGAGATTGAAGGTAGTTCTGATCTATTTGGAGTTAAATTCCCATATCATGTTCACAAAGTTTTCCAAAACTATCAAGATACAATTCTGTTAGTTGACAAAGGAGAGAAACAAGTTTCTAGTACAGTTGGACATAATTTAATGCATAATCATCCATATGCTCAAAATCGTTTTAAACAAGCAAATGATAACTTAAGTAAGCTTTCAAAAATATTACAATCAGGTCATATTAAAGAATTTATAAATCTAGTAGAAAGCGAAGCATTAACACTTCATGCCATGATGCTTACAAGCAATCCATATTTTATATTAATGAAACCAAATACATTAAATATTATTAACGAAATATGGAAATACAGAGAAGAAACAAATAGTAATGTCTGCTTTACACTTGACGCAGGAGCAAATGTTCACTTGTTATATCCTGAAGTTGAGGAGAGAAATATTAAAAACTTAATAGACAGCAAGTTAAAGGTTTTTTGCGAAAAAAATCATTATATTTGTGATAGTACCGGTTTTGGTGCAAAAAATATATAACCTTAATACTCCCCTAAGTCATGAAAAAAGTTACACATTTTTTAACCTTTTTCTTTATAGGTTTTATTGTTTTATCTAGTTATGGCCAAAAAACAGTTTGGTTTGATGAAAATTGGCAAGAAACTTCTGAGGACAAAAGTGTTTATTACAGACCACAGCCAAAAAAAGTAAAAAGCGGATATTGGATAGTTGACTACTACAAAAACGGCCAAATTCAAATGGAAGGTTTTAGCACAGTAAATGAACCTAACAAAGAATTATTTGATGGACTTGTTACTTATTATCATCAAAATGGCAAGCCATTTCATAAAGCCAATTATAAAGACGGGAAACTTCAAGGAGTTAGAAAAGTATTTTATGAATCTGGTGAGTTAAAAGAACAAGGACGTTACAAAAATGGTAAACGCCAAGGTATATGGAAAACTTTCTATAAAAACGGAAAAATTAAAATCAAAGGAAAATACAAAGACAATGAAAAAGTTGGAGTATGGAAGACCTTTTATAAAAACGAATATTAAGTTTTAAAAAATACTTATCTTTGTACTTATAACTTGAAAAATAGATGAAAGGACCACTTTTTTATGCTAAAATTTTACTTTTTGGCGAATACGGAATCATAAAAGATTCTAAAGGTTTAGCTATTCCATTTAATTCTTACAAAGGAGCATTAAAAACAGCTCATAATTTATCTGGTGAAGCAAAAAAATCTAATCAAAATCTTAATTCATTTTATGAGTATTTAAAAGAATTAGACAATGATTTAGTTTCTTTTAATTTAGAAAGCCTAAAAGAAGATATTTCTTCTGGGATGTATTTCGACTCGTCTATTCCTCAAGGCTATGGAATTGGAAGTTCTGGAGCATTAGTTGCTTCTATCTACGATAAATATGCAACTGATAAAATTACCGTTTTAGAGAACTTAACTAGAGATAAACTAATCAAGTTAAAAGCAACTTTTTCTATGATGGAATCTTTTTTTCATGGAAAAAGCTCTGGTTTAGATCCATTAAATTCTTATCTAAGTTTACCGATACTTATAAATTCTAAAGAAAACATAGAAGCTACTGGTATACCTTCACAAAAAGAAGGACGAGGAGCTGTTTTTTTACTAGATTCTGAACAAGTTGGAGAAACGGAACCAATGGTAAATATTTTCATGAATAAAATGAAAAATGAAGGTTTCCGTAAAATGTTAAATGAAGAATTTGTTACCTACACAGATGCTTGTATTGAAGATTTTCTAAAAGGAAATGTTTCTTCATTATTTGGCAATGTAAAAAAATTATCGAAAGTTGTTTTAGCTAATTTTAAACCAATGATCCCTAATGCATTTCATAAAGTTTGGGAAAAAGGTATCCAAACCAATGACTACTACTTAAAACTTTGTGGATCTGGTGGTGGTGGATATATTTTAGGTTTTACTGAAGATTATGAAAAAGCCAAACAAAGTTTAAAAAACTACAAATTAGAAATCGTATATAGATTTTGATCTATGTTTCCAGCCTCAAACACCACAAAATTAGGACTAAAATTTTTGAGCCTTTTTTCTGTTGTAAGAGGTTACAACATATTGGTATTAATTGCTGCTCAATACTTAGCAGCTATTTTTATTTTTTCTGAAAAGAAAACTCTTTTCCCTATTTTATTAGATTGGCACCTACTCTACTTAGTTTTAGCTACTGTTTGTGTAGTAGCTGCAGGATATATTATAAACAATTTCTACGATGTTAAAGCTGACAGGATTAACAGACCTTTAAAATCAGGATTGGATGCACAAATTAAACAGGAAACTAAACTATCCTTATATTTTTTACTCAATTTTATAGGATTCGCATTTGGATGGTTAGTATCTTGGAGAGCTGCTCTTTTTTTTGCTATGTATATTTTTGTAATTTGGTTTTATTCACATAAGCTAAAAAGATTCCCGTTAATAGGTTTAATTTCTGCAACGGTTCTTACCATATTACCCTTCTTTGTAATATTTGTTCACTTTAAAAATTTTTCTGTTGTAATTTTTATTCATGCTATTTTCTTATTCCTGATTATAATGGCTAGAGAATTAATTAAAGATTTAGAAAACATGAAAGGAGCATTGGTAAGTAACTATAAAACATTTCCTGTAGCTTATGGAGAACATAAAACAAAACAATTAATTGCTTTTATAATTGTATTAACATTTGCTCCAACTATAGTGTTATTTAATTATCCTGGAATAGCCTACATGAAGTATTATTTCTACTTTGCTTGTATAATTCTTGTTTTTATAGCTTTCTATATTTTCAAAGCTAATAATAAGAAACAATATCAAATGCTTCATAACATATTAAAAATCTTATTATTGGTTGGTGTATTTAGTTTACTATTAATTGACAAATCGTTACTTTTAGATAAAGTAATCAACAAATTAAGTTAATAGATATTTTTAATGAACTTTTCACATCTTTGAATACTGAAAACCAAATATTTGAATTACATTTGCCCACTTTAAAAATTTCATTAAAATGAACAAAAATAACTCGTCGAGAGGACGACAAGCTGGAAGAAACAGCAATCCTCGTAATAAAAAACAATTCAATACCAGAAAAAACAAAACTTCAAACACTTCAAATAAGGACAAAGATGACAGTGGTATTCGTTTAAATAAATACATTTCTAATTCAGGAATTTGTTCAAGGAGAGAAGCCGATACATATATAGAACATGGAAGTGTTACAGTAAATGGTAAACTCATGACAGAGATGGGATATAAAGTACAACCTGGAGATGAAGTGCGTTTTGATGGAACTTTAATCTCTATAGAACAGAAAAGATATATTCTTTTGAACAAGCCTAAGAATTACATAACCACCATGGAAGATGATAGAGGAAGGAAAACTGTAATGGACTTAATAGCAAATGCGACTAAAGAACGTATATATCCTGTTGGAAGATTAGACAGAAACACTACCGGCTTATTATTATTTACAAATGATGGTGAATTAGCAAAAAAATTAACACATCCAAAGCACAATGTTAGAAAGCTTTATCATGCCTCATTAGACAAAAAATTAGCTTTATCAGATTTAGAAAAACTTAGAGGCGATGTTGTTATTGAAGGAAAAAGAGTTTTCATTGATGCTGTTTCCTATGTTGAAGGTGAAAAGAAAACTGAAATTGGAATCGAAATTCACTCTGGAAGAAATAGAATCGTAAGAAAAATATTCGATCATGTTGGGTACCATGTTACTAAACTTGACAGAGTAATTTTTGCTGGATTAACAAAAAAGAATTTACCAAGAGGAAGATATAGAGAGTTAACACAACAAGAAATTAATAATTTAAAAATGCTTTAAAATTGGTTATAGAAAACTTAAAATCTAAAATTGATGTTATAGTAGCTTCTCAAAGCACTAAAGAAGAGAAGTTACAAGAAATTTGTGATTACCTAAAATCTGAAATTTCTTATTACGACTGGGTTGGTTTTTATTTCAAGAATGGAGATAAAAACGAATTAAAATTAGCTCAGTATTCAGGTGAAGAAACAGAACACACAATTATACCTTTCGGAAAAGGGATTTGCGGACAAGTAGCAATAAGTAATGAAAGTTTAGTTGTTCAGGATGTATCTGAACAAGACAATTATATTTCTTGCGGTTGGAAAGTAAAGTCAGAAATTGTAATTCCAATTTTTATCAATGGTGAGAATATAGGTCAAATTGATATTGATTCGCATACATTGAAACCGTTTTCGAAGGAAGATGAACAACTTTTGGAATACATATGTAAAGAAATCACTGTTTTTTTATAAAAAAAACTGTAAATCCTTGGAAATTAAGTTTTTTTCCATATTTTCGTAAAAGTTATTAACAATTTTACTAATCATTAATTCCCCTAAAGATGAGTAAACACATCCCTAATTATGAAAGTCTGGGTACGAAAACTCAGGCAGACAAATTGACTTTACTTGAAAAAGTAGCCCTATGGGTTCGTGATTTCCTAGAAAACGCAGAATAAAAGTCGATAAAAAAATCTAAAATCGGAAAAACTTAAAGTTATCAACAAGTTTTTCCGATTTTTTTTATGACTAACCCACCTTTAAACGTCGAACACATTTATTCTTTTAGTATTTTTGCACGCTCAATAACAACACAACACAATGAGCAACACTAAAAAAATTCAATCTGCACTTATTTCCGTTTTTCACAAAGATGGTTTAGAGCCAATTGTAAAAAAATTGAATGATTTAAACGTTACTATTTATTCAACAGGAGGTACAGAGAAGTTTATTAAAGATTTAGGAATTAATGTGGTTCCAGTAGAATCAGTAACAGATTACCCATCTATTTTAGGAGGAAGAGTTAAAACCCTTCACCCAAAAATTTTTGGAGGAATTTTAAATCGTCAAGAAAACGAAAGTGATGTTGCTCAATTAGAAGAATATAAAATTCCACAAATTGATTTAGTTATTGTTGATTTATATCCTTTCGAAAAAACTGTAGCATCTGGAGCTTCAGAACAAGATATTATTGAAAAAATTGATATCGGTGGAATTTCCTTAATTAGAGCAGCTGCTAAGAATTTTAAAGATACTTGTATTGTTTCATCAATGGAACAATACGATGAATTCTTATCTATGATTTCTGAAAACAACGGTGAAACATCTATAGTTCAAAGAAAGAAGTTAGCTGGAAAAGCTTTTAATATTTCTTCTCATTACGACACAGCTATTTTTAATTATTTTAATGAAGATGAAATTGTTTATAAAGCTAGTGAAACAAATTCTAAAACACTTAGGTATGGGGAAAACCCTCATCAAAAAGGATATTTTTTCGGTGATTTAGATGCTATGTTTAATAAGCTTCATGGCAAAGAATTAAGCTACAACAATTTATTAGACGTTGATGCTGCTGTGAACTTGATAAATGAATTTCAAGGTGAAGATCCTACTTTCGCAATTTTAAAACATAACAATGCTTGTGGTTTTGCTCAAAGAGATACTGTGTATAATGCATATTTAGATGCTTTAGCTGGAGATCCTGTATCTGCATTTGGAGGAGTTTTAATTACAAACACAACTTTAGACAAAGAAACTGCAGAGGAAATTCACAAATTATTCTGTGAAGTTGTTATTGCTCCTGCTTTTGACAACGATGCTTTAGAAATTTTAAAAGGAAAGAAAAATAGAATTTTATTAGTTCAAAAAGAAGTTAGTTTGCCTGAACAAACAGTAAGAACAGCTTTAAATGGAGTATTAGTTCAAGATAAGGATAACAAGACAGATGTAGAAACAGATTTATCATATCCTACAACTACCAAACCAAGTAAAGAACAAATTGAAGATTTACTTTTTGCTTCAAAAATATGTAAACACACTAAGTCAAATACGATCGTTTTAGCTAAAAACAAGCAATTATGCGCAAGTGGAACAGGACAAACAAGTCGTGTTGATGCCTTGAGACAGGCTATTGAAAAAGCTAAAAACTTTAATTTTGATTTAAATGGAGCAGTAATGGCAAGTGATGCTTTCTTCCCATTCCCAGATTGTGTTGAGATTGCTGATAAGGCTGGAATTAAGAGCGTTATACAACCAGGAGGATCAATTAAAGATCAATTAAGTGTTGATTATTGCAACAATAATAACATCTCTATGACGTTTACTGGAACAAGACACTTTAAACATTAGGCTTTTAGGGGTCTTTTCTTTAATTTTTTTTGTTAGATTTGTGAGAATACATAGTTGAATCACATTTTAAATATATTTTATGGGTTTTTTTGATTTCTTGACGGAGGAAATCGCAATCGATTTAGGTACTGCGAATACATTGATTATACATGACGGAAAAGTTGTAATCGATAGCCCTTCCATTGTAGCCAGAGATAGGATGTCTGGCAAAATTATTGCTACCGGAAAGGAAGCTCAAAAGATGCAAGGAAAAACTCATGAAAATATAAAAACAATCCGCCCATTAAAAGATGGGGTAATTGCTGATTTTCAAGCTTCAGAGGAAATGATTAAAGAGTTTGTCAAACAAATTCCTTCAATCAGAAAAAAAATATTTCCACCATCGTTACGAATGGTGATTTGTATTCCTTCTGGAATTACAGAAGTAGAAAAAAGAGCCGTAATTGATTCTGCTCGTCATATGAATGCAAAAGATATCTATTTAATTTATGAACCAATGGCAGCTGCAATTGGTGTTGGTGTTGATATTATGGAACCAAAAGGAAACATGATTATTGATATAGGTGGAGGTACAACAGAAATAGCTGTAATTGCTTTAGCTGGTATTGTGTGTGATCAATCTGTAAAAGTTGCTGGTGATTTATTTACTAGTGACATTATGTATTATATGAGAACTCAACACAACTTATATGTTGGTGAGACTACTGCTGAAAAAATGAAAATCCAAATTGGTGCTGCTACTGAAGACTTAGAAGATGCTCCAGAAGACATGATGGTTCAAGGTCGAGACTTATTGAGTGGTAAACCAAAACAAGTTCAGGTTTCTTATAGAGAAATGGCAAAAGCTTTAGACAAATCTATCTTAAGAATTGAAGACGCTGTAATGGAAACTTTATCTAAAACGCCTCCAGAACTTGCTGCAGATATTTATAATACTGGAATATATTTAGCTGGAGGTGGTTCTATGCTACGAGGCTTAGATAAAAGACTTTCTCGTAAAACAGATTTACCTGTTTATGTTGCCGAAGATCCTTTAAGAGCAGTTGTTAGAGGAACTGGAATAGCTCTTAAAAATCTTGACAAATTTAAGAGTGTTTTAGTAAGTTAATTAATTACATAGTATGCAGCAGTTAATTTATTTTATTCAGAAATATAAATATGTTCTGTATTTTTTACTGTTGCAATTCATCTCATTATTCCTCATAATAAATAACCATAGTTACCATAGAAGTAAATTTATTAGCTCTGCTAATACAATTACTGGAGGTATATATGAAAAAAGAAAATCAGTTAGTGATTACTTAAACCTTAACATTCAAAACAAATCATTAGTTGACGAGAATGTAAAACTAAAAAATGAAATTGCTTTTTTAAAATCTCAATTAGATTCTACCAATCAATTTACGGTTACAGACACCTTACAATATCAGCAACAATACAAATACATTGATGGTATTATTACTAAAAATGAATATCACAAATCTTATAATTATCTAACTATTAATCGTGGAAAAAAAGATGGTGTTTCTTCAGAGATGGCGGTGGTTAATCATATAGGAATAATTGGTATAACAGATGCCGTTAGTAATTCTTATGCAAGAGTTAGATCTATATTAAATAGAAGTAATGAAATTAATGTTCGCTTAAAAAAGAGTAATGAAAATGGAAATTATTATTACGGGTCATTAAGTTGGGATACCAAAAACCACCAAGTTGTTCAATTAAGTGATATTCCAAGACAAGCGAAAGTAAATATTGGAGACACTATAGTTACAAGTGGTCGTTCAGCAATATTTCCAGAAGGCATCTTTGTAGGTACTGTGAATAATATTGACTCAAGAGAAAAAACTAATATAATTGAAATTAAACTATTCAATGATATGAGTAGCTTAAGAAATGTGTATATCATTAATAATTTTGACAAACAAGAGATAAGAAATTTAGAGAAAGGTACTAATGAGTAGAAGATCTTATTATTTATTATTTGTTTTCGTAAGTCTAATACTTCTTCAAGTATTAGTATTAAACAACGTACTTCTATTTAATAAGGTAAATCCTTATATATATATAGCCTTTATTTTTATATACCCTTTCAAAAAAAATAAATTCTCTATACTAAGCCTTGCCTTCTTACTTGGACTTTTTATCGATTTATTCTCAGACTCTGGAGGCGCACATGCTTCTGCTACAATATTCATAGCTTACGTTAGATCATACTTCTTTAGAACCGTTTTTCAAAAAACTGAATTAGATTATGAGTTTTTCAGCTTAAAACAAGAATCGTTTGGTAAGGTTTTTAACTTTATTGTGATTTTAACTTTCTTACATCATTTTTTATTGTTTAGTTTACTTAACTTTAGTTTTCAAAACTTTTTTTATGTAATTAAAAATACATTACTATCCGGGATTTTTTCTTTATTTATTTATTTTCTTGGTAGTTTTATTTTAAGAAGCAAACAATAAACGTGAAAAGAAGCTCTTTATTAATTATTTTAATTTTATTATTTGGTATAGTCTTCATTGGTAGATTATTTCAACTACAAGTTATTGACGGTAAAACTGTAAATCCGATTAACAGTGCTACTGTAAAAATTGAATACGATTACCCCCAACGAGGTTATATATATGACAGAAATGGGAAATTACTGGTTGCCAATCAACTTTCATATGATGTAATGGTAATTCCTAAAGAAGTAAAGAATATAGATACTCTTTATTTATGCTCATTATTAAAAATAACTAAAGAAAACTATAAACGAAAACTTAAAAAAGCTGAAAATTACGCAAGATGGCTTCCTTCTGTGTTCTTAAAACAGGTAGCAAAAGAAGATTTTGCTTATTTACAAGAAAAACTCCATAAGTTTAAAGGCTTTTATACACAAAGACGTATTATTAGAAATTACCCTATAAAATCAGCAGCTAATATTTTAGGATACTTAGGTGAGGTAAATGAATTACAAGCTAAAAAAAGTGATTATTATGAAAATGGAGAGCTTATAGGTAAATATGGGGTTGAAAAATATTATGAAAATACGCTAAGAGGTATAAAAGGAAAAAAGTATTTCAATAGAGATAATTTAAATAGAATAACTGGATCTTATAAAAATGGTAAACATGATACTTTAGCTGTTTCTGGAAAAGATTTAACTTTAACTATAGATAGTGAACTTCAACAATATGGAGAGCTACTAATGTCAGGAAAACGTGGTGGAATTGTTGTTCTTGAACCTTCTTCTGGGGAAATTTTAGCATTAATTACAGCTCCTTCTTATGATCCTAATATGATGGTAGGTAGAAAAAGATCTGCTTTTTCTCAAAAAATATTTTCAGATACTATAAATAACCCAACTTTTGATAGAGGATTACAAGGTGTTTATTCACCTGGATCTCCTTTTAAAATATTAAACGGGCTTATAGGTTTACAAGAAAATGTTATTAATGAAAATACAACAGTATATTGTTATGGAGGTTATAGGTACGGAAAAAGAAAGCATGAATTTATGCGATGTCACTGTGGAATTTATGGCAGACCTATAAAGCTAAAAAAAGCCATAGCTAAATCATGTAATAGTTATTTCGCAGAAGTTTACAGAAAAATCATTAATAAACCCGGAAATACTAAAACTGGATTTGATAATTGGAGTAATCAAGTAAAAAGTTTCGGGTTAGGAAATTATCTTGGTTATGACTTACCTGTTGGAAACAAAGGTTTAGTTCCCGATGCTAAATTTTATGATAATAGATACTCTTTTGGATGGAGAGCCACAACAAACATTTCAAATGCCATAGGACAAGGAGAAATAGAAACAACACCAATACAATTAGCTAATGCAACTGCAGCTATTGCTAATAGTGGTTTTTATTACACTCCACATATTGTTAAAAAAATAAATAACGAATCTGTAGATAACTCAAAATTTGTATCAAAAAAACTTACATCAATAAACCCAAATTACTTCCCTCCTGTTATAGAAGCAATGCATGAGGTTTTTAAAACAGGAACTGGTAGGTTTAGCCAAGTAAAAGGAATTGATATTTGTGGTAAAACAGGAACTGTAGAAAACTTTACACGAATTAGAGGAGAAATAGTTCAATTACCAGATCATTCTATTCTTATTGCATTTGCACCAAAAGAAAACCCTAAAATTGCTATGGCAGTTTTTGTTGAAAATGGTGGTTTTGGTTCTACTATAGCCGCACCAATTACTAGCTTAATGATTGAGAAGTATTTGACTGGAGAAGTAAAAAGAAAACATATTGAAGAAAGAATGATTAACTTAAGTTTAAAAGAAACTTACAATAAACAACTAGAAAAAAAAGACTCACTTGAGACAATTAAAGAATAACATATTTGCAAATTTAGATTGGGTAACTATTTTAATCTACATAGTGCTTGTAACTTTTGGATGGATGAATATTTTCGCAGCATCTTCTTCGGACTCTGAAAAAGAATTATTGGATTTTTCTACTAGATATGGTAAGCAAATGATTTTTATTTGCCTAGCTATACCTTTAACCATATTTATCCTCTTTTTAAATTCTAAATTTTACGAACAATTTTCCAGTTTATTATATATACTCTCTTTAATTCTACTTGCTGGTGTTCTAGTTTTTGGAAAAAAAATTAATGGCGCTACATCATGGTATAATTTTGGAGGTATTGGATTACAACCGTCTGAATTTTCAAAAGCATTTACAGCTCTAGCATTAGCAAAATTAATGAGTGACCGTCAATACAACCTTATGCTGATTAAAAACCAAATAAAAGCATTTATAATCATATTTTTACCGGCCTTTTTTATCGCACTCCAACCAGATATGGGGTCAGTATTAATTTATTTTTCTTTCTTTTTTGTACTTAATAGAGAAGGTTTAACTCTAAGATATTTTATCCTTGGAGTAACTACAATAATTCTATTTCTCCTTACTATATATTTTGGAACCAAAACTATATTAATTTCAACAGTAATAGTATTAACTATAATATTAATTTACACTGCATATAAAAGCAAACAGTTTCTCAGATTTAATTGGCCAATAATAATTATTGGTTATCTCATAACATCATTATTTATTTTTGGAGTAGGATATACTTACACAAACATTCTTGAACAACATCAAAAAGACAGATTTGATATTCTTCTTGGAAAAATTAATGATAATTCTGGTATTGGCTACAACACTTATCAAGCTGAGTTGACCATAAAATCTGGTGGTTTTTCTGGAAAAGGGTTTCTTCAAGGAGATAGAACTCAAGGTAATTTTGTACCAGAGCAAGACACAGATTATATTTTTAGCACAGTAGGCGAAGAATGGGGCTTTTTAGGAAGTTCTTTTGTAATTATTTTATTTATGGTGTTCCTTTTTAGAATTATTTTTTTGGCAGAGCAACAAACAAATAAATTTTCTAGGATATATGGTTACGGAGTAGCCTCCATAATTTTCTTTCATGTAATAGTAAATATTGGCATGGTTATAGGATTACTACCAACTATTGGAATCCCACTTCCTTTCTTTAGTTACGGAGGTTCTTCTTTGTGGGGATTCACTCTATTGATCTTTATTTTTATAAGATTAGATGCTCATAAGAAATATGATTACTAAACAAAAAAAGTACTTCGATTAAATCGAAGTACTTAATATTAACTAATCTTAAAATTCTTTTTGCTATCCTATAAAGCAGCTACATGCTTAGTCAACTTTGACTTTAAATTAGCAGCTTTATTTTTATGAATAATGTTGTTCTTAGCTAATTTATCTAACATAGAAACAACTTTAGGTAACATCCCTACAGCTTCATTCTTATCTGAAGTCGTTCTTAATTTTCTCACAGCATTACGCGTAGATTTATGCTGATATTTATTTCTTAAGCGCTTCGCTTCGTTACTTCTAATTCTTTTAATTGCTGACTTATGATTTGCCATTTTACTAAATTCTTAATTGTTTATAAAAACTTTGTACTCCGTACGGGATTCGAACCCGTGTTACCAGGATGAAAACCTGGCGTCCTAACCCCTAGACGAACGGAGCAAAAACAACCTTTCCTAGATTGCGGGTGCAAATATAAAATTATTTTTTTGTATTCACAACATTTTATCTTTTAAAATAAGATAAAAAAAGCTTCGAATTAAAATTCGAAGCTTTGTACTCCGTACGGGATTCGAACCCGTGTTACCAGGATGAAAACCTGGCGTCCTAACCCCTAGACGAACGGAGCATAACAATCTTTCAGTTTGCGCGTGCAAATATATAATAGTTTTTAAAAACTACATATTTTTTTTTTATTTTTTTAATACGCTTTCGCAAAAAGTACTCTTTTTGTTGATTTTTCACCTGTTAAAATACAACTCCCCTCCTCTTCAACAGTATCATTAGGTATACATCTAATAGTTGCTTTTGTTAATTCTTTTATCTTATCTTCAGTTTCTTCTGTACCATCCCAGTGTGCAGAAACAAAACCTCCTTTATTTTCAATCACTTCTTTAAATTCATCAAAAGAATTTACTTCAGTTATATGCTCATTTCTATAATTAAGTGCTTTAGAATAAAGGTTCTCTTGAATTTCAGTTAGCAGATTATCAATATAATCTACAACATTTTCCTGCGAAACAGTTTCCTTTTCAAAAGTATCCCTTCTTGCAACTTCTACTGTACCATTTTCAAGATCTCTTTTTCCTATAGCCACTCTAACTGGCACTCCTTTTAGTTCATATTCAGCAAATTTAGCTCCAGGTCGCATAGTATCTCTATCGTCAAACTTAACAGAAATCCCCTTAGCTTTTAAAGCTTTAATTACACCATTTAATTTCTCAAATATTGCGTTTAATTGCTCTTCTCCTTTATATATAGGTACAATAACAACTTGGATTGGAGCTAATTTTGGAGGTAATACTAAACCAGCGTCATCAGAATGAGTCATGATTAATCCACCAATCAATCTAGTAGAAACTCCCCAAGAAGTTGCCCAAACATGCTCCTGTTTACCTTCCTTAGAAGTATATTTTACATCAAAAGCTTTTGCAAAGTTTTGGCCTAAAAAATGAGATGTTCCTGCTTGTAAAGCTTTACCGTCTTGCATTAATGCTTCAATAGTATATGTATCATCTGCTCCTGCGAAACGTTCGCTTTCAGATTTTGCTCCTCTTACAACTGGCATTGCCATGTACTGCTCAGCAAATGTTGCATATACTTCCTGCATCTGTTTTGCTTCTTGTACTGCCTCATCTTTTGTTGCATGCGCTGTATGCCCTTCTTGCCATAAAAACTCAGCAGTTCTTAAAAACAAACGGGTTCTCATTTCCCATCTTACAACATTAGCCCACTGATTAATTAATAATGGTAAATCTCTATGCGATTGTATCCAACCTCTATATGTATTCCAAATTATCGCTTCTGATGTTGGTCTTACTACTAGTTCCTCTTCTAATTTAGCATTAGGATCTACTCTCAACTTCCCTTGATTATCAGGATCATTTTGAAGTCTATAGTGGGTAACAACTGCGCATTCTTTTGCGAATCCTTCTGCATTTTTTTCTTCAGCTTCGAATAAACTTTTAGGAACAAAAAGTGGAAAATAAGCATTTTGATGCCCAGTCTCTTTGAACATCCTATCTAATTCTGCTTGTATTTTTTCCCAAATTGCAAAGCCATATGGTTTTATTACCATACAACCTCTTACCGCTGAAGTCTCAGCTAAATCGGCTTTTACAACCAATTCATTGTACCATTTTGAATAATCTTCAGATCTTTTCGTTAAATGTTTACTCATAATCAAAAGTTTGGCATAAAAATTGTAGTTTCTTATGCGTAAATTATGTGTGCAAAACTACAATAAAGTTGCGTATTTTTACAATAGTTTATTTTTTTTGCACAAGTTAAGTTTACATAGTGTATTAACAAATTAAAAGAGATAGGATATGAAACCACATTACACCAAAACCAAACTTCCACTTTATTTCTTATCATTACTTGTGGTAACTACTTTAGTTTCATGTGCAACTACACAGACAGTTGCAGGTAGTGATGATGGTATTTATGCAGATGATTCAGAAACATCTCAAAGAAAAGTTATAGTCAAAAATACAGACAGAAATTACAGAGACTATAATGAAAATTATTTTACAAAAGAATTAGAACGTTTAGACGGATTAAACGGAACAGATATCATAACTGACATTGAGAGTTATCAATCTGAAGATTATGATTTTGAGGAAACTGATGGAGAAAATCCTGATAATCAAATAGACTATAATAGTGAAAATGCAGCATGGGGATACGATTCAGATTCTGATGTAGTTATTAATATAAATACAGTTCCTCGCTATCGTTTAGGATGGAACTGGAACACCTATTGGGGAGATCCGTATTGGGATGGCCCATTTGGATGGAACAGATGGGGATATAACCCTTACTGGCATCCTTACCATAATAATGTAGCTTGGGGTTGGGGATGGAACAACTGGGGCTGGAATAACTGGGGCTGGAACAGTGGATTGTATTGCCCTCCTGGATACTATGGATTAGGATATAGAAATCGCTTTGGATATTACAATAACAGATTTTATAGAAATGGTGTGTATGGTAGAAACACCTTGGCATCAAACAGAAGAGCTTATAATAGAAATTCATCAAGAACAATTAACAGAAGATCTTCTAATGTATACAGAAGAAATAACCGTCAAATTACAAGAACTAGAAGAAATAATAGTATTAGAAACTCTAATGGAACTCGAATTAAAAGAAAAACTCGTGTTATTAGAGGAAATACTGGAGGAACAAGAACTGGCGGACACAAACCAAATAGAATAAGAAGAAATTCAGGTACAAGAACTGGCGGATATAAATCTGGCACAAGAACTAGAACCAGAACTAGTAACGGTACTAATTCTACTAGAAGGTATTCAAGTAGCAGAAATTCTTCAAGAAGCAGCAGAAGTTATTCCTCAGGAAGAAGTTCAAGAAGCTATTCTTCTGGAAGTAGAAGCTCAAGAAGTTCATCTAGAGGATCATCTAGAGGTTCTTCAAGAAGAAGATAATTGCTCATTTTACATTAGTTTTTTAAACGAAATTTAGCATAAACATGAAACGAATTTTAATACTCGTAGCTTTCGCTACTACGATACTTACGTCCTATTCTCAAGCATTAGATTATAATGATTTAGGAATATTATTCTCAAAAGATAACACAAACGGAACAGCAAGATACAACGCAATGTCTGGCGCTTTTGGAGCACTAGGTAGTGATCTTTCATCAACTGATATAAACCCAGCTGGTGCAGCTGTTGCCAGAGAAAGTAAATTCTCATTAACTCTAGCTAACAGAAATGCTAATTTAGATGTTAATTATTACGGAAACACTAACAGTTTACAAGACGAATATTTTAATATTTCTCAAGCAGGTGGGATTTTTGTTTTTGACATAGATCATAGCAATTCTAATTGGAATAGATTCGCTTTTAGCTTTAATTATAGAATGAAAGCTGATTTTGATAATTTATATTCAGGAAGAGGAAATAGTAATTTTTTATTTTATGATGAACACATAAATGACACTGCCTCTCCTACAAATTTATTTGATAGATCATTAGAACAAAGTTTTTCAAATGAAACCAGAGGTTTAAACAGTGTTTTTAACATTGGTATCTCTGCCGTACATGATAATAAATTATTTGTTGGTGCAGCACTTAAATTTCATAATCTTGAATTTAGAGAAAGATCTTTCTTAACAGAAATGAATGACGATGTAAACGGAAATATTTTGGAAGTAGAAGATTTCAAAGAACGTTTTATTGAAGGAAATGGCTTTTCATTTAATTTAGGTTTCATATATAAACTAAATAAATTTATTCGATTAGGTGCTGCTTATGAATCTCCTACTTGGTATCAAGAAGTTATTGAAGAAAGAGGAGGGACTTTAACAATGTTTGATGTTACTAATCTTACTATAGATGGTTTGGAAGAACGCTTTTTTGAAGGTCCGTATTCATTAAGGTTTACTACACCAAGTCGATTAACTGCAAGTGGTGCATTGATATTTGGGAAACAAGGGTTGATTAGTGTTGATTATACATATAAAGACTTCCAAAATTTCAAGTATAGAGAAGTTGATCAAGTTTTACAGGACGCTAACCAATTCTTTAGCACTGATTTTAGAGCAACTCAAAAATTAAGTGTTGGTACTGAATGGAGATTTGACAGAGTAAGCTTAAGAGGTGGATATTCTTATGAAAAAGATCCTAATTTAGTAGTAGGAGGAAATACTAATAAAGATAATATAAGAGCATTCTCTGCTGGATTAGGTTATAATTTTGGTAACACTAAAATTGATTTATCATACCAACAATCAGAAAACAAACAGTTTTACTCTTTATACAATACAGCAGACATAGATATTGACAATAATACTTCAAGAATAGCCGCAACTATTACTTTTAGTTTATAAAAATTAATTGGGGATTTTTTATACAAACCTCTTAGGCGTAATGATAACTTACAATACCTAAGAGGTCTTTTTTATTTAATCACTTTTTTACTGTAATTTTGCATCTCATTTTTACATATGGAAAATATAAAAATTCAGATACAAGAAACTAACAACAATTCAATTATAAAATTTGTTAGCAATACAATATTAATAAATGGAGGCAGCTTTGAGTTCAATAATATTGATGAAGCTAAATCTTCTCCTTTAACTCAACAATTATTTTATTTACCTTTTGTGAAAAAAGTTTTTGTCACGGCTAATTTTATCGCTATTCAAAGATTTGATATTGTTGAATGGAGTGATGTTCAAGAAGAAGTTAAGGAACAAATTGAAGCTTATTTAAACAGTGGAAGTTCAGTTATTAAAGAGCAAGAAGAAAAGAAAGATGCTATAGAAGTATATGCTGAAGTTACTCCTAATCCAGCAGTAATGAAATTTGGAACAAATAAAGCTTTAACTCAAACTGATGTTGAACTAAAAAACATTGAAGAAGCAAGTAAATCTTCTCCTCTAGCTCAAGCATTATTTAGTTTTCCTTTTGTAAAAGAAGTTTTTATCTCAGAAAACTATGTTTCCGTTTCAAAATACGATGTTGTAGAATGGAATGAAGTATACCAAGATATAAGAACATTTATTAGACAATATCTTCATGACGGAAAAACAATTATTTCGAATTTACCTACTGAAGAAAAAAAGAATGAAGTAAAAACTGTTAAGATCGAAAACTTAGATGAAACTTCAACTAAGATTATCGAAATTTTAGATGAATATATAAAACCTGCAGTAGCTTCTGATGGTGGAAATATTGCTTTTCATAATTACGATAAAGAAACTAAAAAAGTAAGTGTGATATTACAAGGAGCATGTAGTGGTTGTCCATCATCTACAATTACATTAAAAAATGGTATTGAAACCATGCTTAAAGAAATGTTACCAAACCAAATTAACGAAGTAATCGCTATAAATGGATAAGCAAATCAAACCTTATAAGGATTCTGAACTAGGAAAGAAAGAACAAGTAGCTCACATGTTTGATACTATTTCCGAAAATTATGACGGTTTAAACCGCGTCATTTCTTTAGGTATTGATGTTAGCTGGAGAAAAAAAGTAGTTAAATTAGTATCTCAAAACAATCCTAAACAGATTTTAGACATTGCAACTGGAACTGGTGATTTAGCTTTAATGATGGCTGAATTAAATCCAGATAAAATTGTAGGTTTAGACATATCTCCTGGAATGCTTGAAGTAGGTAAGCAAAAAATAAAGAAAGCTAACCTATCAGATAAAATAGAAATGGTGGTTGGAGATAGTGAAAATATTCCTTTTGAAGATAACACATTTGATGCTATTACCGTTTCTTTTGGTGTTCGTAATTTTGAAAATCTTGATAAAGGACTTACAGAAATACATAGAGTTTTAAAACCTGGCGGTAAATTTGTTGTTTTAGAAACCTCTAACCCAACAAAATTTCCTTTCAAACAAGGCTATAAATTATACACTAACTTTATTCTTCCTATCATCGGAAAAATATTTTCCAAAGACAAAGTTGCTTATTCATATTTATCTGAAAGTGCAAATTCTTTCCCTTTTGGACAAGCTTTCAACAATATTTTGACCAAAAATGGGTTTAAGAATGCAGATAGTTTACCAGTTACCTTTGGAGTAGCTTCAATTTATACATCAACAAAATAATATGCAAAAAAGGTTTTTTATTTCTATTTGTTTACTGTTTATATCATGGAATGTTATTGCGCAACGTGAAAGAGTTGAAAACTTACCTAGTTTCGATAAACGAAAAATTCATTATGGTTTTTATTTAGGATTAAACACAAACGGTTTTAAGGTTTCTTACAGACCAAGTGCATTTAATAATGCTGAGATTGAAGTAGAGTCAGAAGTAGGTTTTAATGTTGGTTTAATTGCAGATTTAAAACTTCATAAGAATATTAACTTACGTTTTGAACCAGGTTTAATTTCCAATACTAAAGTTCTGAAATTTAAACACATAACAGCTGGTCAAGATACTCGTGAAGTAGGAAACACATACCTCCACTTACCTTTCATTTTTAAATTCAGCACAAATCGACTAAACAATGTCAGACCATATGTTTTAGGAGGAGCTTCTTTTGATTATAATTTTTCTAGTAACGAAGCTAATCAAAATGACAACTTTGGAGGGCAGTTTAGACAAAACTCTAGCAACTTAATGTATGAAGTTGGTATTGGTATAGATTTATACCTACCATACTTTAAATTCTCTCCTTCAATTAGAGGGATTTTTGCCATAACCAATGAAGTAAAATACGATGAAAGATCGCCTAGTCAATGGACAGACCCTATAGATTTCATGGGAACCAGAGGGATTTTCCTACATCTTTCTTTCGAATAAAAATCGAATAATATACATCTTATATAAAGTAAAGAGCCGCTTTTTAGCGGCTCTTATTATATGTATGGTTTAAATGACGTCCCCCCAGATACCAATTAACCATATATGATTATTAAGACACATTATTTTCTATCAAGTCACAAAAAATATTAAAAAATGAGGTAAAAAAAAAGAGCTAGTAAACTAGCTCTTTTATGAGTTGCCCACTACGCAACCCTGTAGATAGAAGTCCCCCGAAATCTACCAAATAAATTATTATCATAAATACTTTTTTTTAAAGTATTTTAACTGAATGCGTTATAATATAAACTTTACAAATATATATATTTTTTATTACTAAAATTACTTTTTAATAATAATTATATTATCAACAACTTCTTTAATAGGTAAGATAACTTCCCCCGCTGATGTTTTAAGGGTTAAGCATATGTTATCAATAGCTAAAACTACACCTTCTAAATCACCTATTTTCACTTGAGAACCTATAGCAATATTCCTTCTTGAATAATAACCAAACAACAACCTAGAAACAGCATCTCTAGATCCTAAACCAAATGCAATAGTAAAAGCTAAAAGAATAGAACCTATCACCATTGTTAGATTGCTCTTGATTACTGAAGTATCCACTCCAGCTTGATCTAAAGCTGTTATTGATAGAAAAATTACAATTAAATAAAATGCAATATTACCAACTAAATTACCTCCATTAATTTCAAGAGACTTAAACATTCCTTGGATTGCCTTTTTTATAACAGTACCTAAATAAACTCCTCCTGCAAAAATCCCTAGTGACACAATTAATGTAGGTAAATAGCCAAAGAAACTTTTTAATCCTTCAGAAACCGCAGTTAAACCAAATATTCCTGCGCCTGCCATTACAAATATTAAGATCAAAAACCATTTTAAAACACCCAAGATTACACTTGTAAGCACAATATCAATAGTAGTATCTCCAAAAATTTTTGTTTCACTCAATTTCTCTGACCACTGATCTACATTACTCTTAACAAGAATTTTTTTAATTACGAATAAGAAAATTTTAGTAAATAGCCAGGCAAAAATCACGTAAGCAATCAGACCTAAAGCTTTTGGTGAAGACTTAATAATATCATTAAAAATTCCTTGAAAGGTTTCTTTTAATAAATCAATTTGCAATGTTAACATAATAGTGGTGTTAGTTTTTCAAATTTAATTACTTTTTATCTTTTTTTCTTCTTTTATTTTCTTCTACTTCATCAATTCCTCCTCCATTTAATAAATCTCCAATAGCATTCGGATATTTTACTACAAATAAATCCGCTATATCTATGGATAACTTAATCATAGCAACATCATTCAGTACTTTTTTCTTAAGTACCTCAGGAAGCTCCTTGTTATGTAGTATTTTCTTAAACGGATTATCCATAATTACAAACTATTATAAGCTTTTACAACTTTTTCTTTAGCTCTTTTTACACGCATTTTCACTGCGCTTTCTCCTATATCTAAAACTTCTCGGATTTCTTTAATACTCATATCATCTTGATACTTCATTAAAAGAATCATTTTATCCTGTGGATCAATGATTTCCATAGCTTTAGCCAATTTATCAGATTTTAATTCAAATAAAGATGCATCATTTATCTCATCAGATTCTGCATCTTCATCTTTTATTACATCTGTAACAACAGTCATTTTTTCATTCTTTTTAGCGCTATTTCTTTGCACATAATTCACACAAAAATTATAGGTAAAAGAATACAACCAAGTAGAAAATTTAGACCTTCCTTTAAAACTCCTAAGCTTAACAAATAATCTAACAAAAACATCGTGCGTCAAATCTTGTGCCTCTTCTTTACTTTTAGAAAAGCCATAACATTTATTGTATACTACACCAGCATACCTATCGTATAAAATAGCGAATAAATGAGTATCATTTTTTTCGACTATTTTACGAACGAGTTCTTCGTCAGTTATGTGATCAACTTTATTGGTATTCAAAAGTTCTCTTTCTTATATCAAAGTTTAGTTATATTGTATTGAGACACAAAATGTAAGCTTAAGTCACAATTCTATTTGGTGATTTTATAAAATTAACATTATTTAACACACACAAAAGTTTTTTTAAAAAAAAATAAAATGTTTTGTAACATTTATCTGTAATCTAACGTATAAGTGAGTGTAAAGTATGTATTAATTAATTATAAAGTGTATGAGACAACTTAAAATTACGAAACAGGTAACCAACAGAGAAACTGCCTCACTAGATAAATATTTACAAGAGATTGGAAAAGTAGATTTAATTACTGCTGATGAAGAAGTAGAGTTAGCGCAGCGAATAAAAGCGGGTGACCAAAGAGCTTTAGAAAAATTAACTAAGGCTAACTTACGTTTCGTAGTATCGGTTGCTAAACAATATCAAAATCAAGGATTAACATTACCTGATTTAATTAATGAAGGTAACCTTGGACTTATTAAAGCTGCTAAACGTTTTGATGAAACACGTGGTTTTAAATTTATTTCTTATGCAGTATGGTGGATTCGTCAATCTATATTACAAGCATTAGCTGAACAATCTCGTATAGTTCGTTTACCTCTTAACAAAATTGGTTCTATTAATAAAATCAATAAGATGTACGCGTTCTTAGAACAAGAAAATGAAAGACCTCCTAGTGCTGAAGAGATTGCTAAGAAATTAGACATGACGGTTAGCGATGTAAAAGAATCTATGAAAAATTCTGGGCGTCACGTATCTATGGATGCTCCTTTAATCGAAGGAGAAGATTCTAATTTATATGATGTATTAAACTCAGGAGAATCTCCAAATCCAGATAAAACTTTATTACACGAATCATTAAGAATCGAAATTAATAGAGCTTTAGAGACATTAACTCCACGTGAAGCTGATGTTGTTAGGTTATACTTTGGTTTAGGTGAACATCAACCAATGACTTTAGAAGAAATTGGAGAGACTTTTGATTTAACTAGAGAAAGAGTTCGCCAGATTAAAGAAAAAGCAATTCGTAGATTAAAACATACTTCTAGAAGTAAGATTTTAATGACTTACTTAGGTTAGTAATCATTTACATAACAATATTAAAACTCTCAATATTTCTATTGAGAGTTTTCTTTTTTAAATTGTATTTTTGCCGCTCAAACACAACACACACATAATGAGTAAACTTATTGCACCTTCAATTTTAGCAGCTGATTTTGGAAATCTACAACGCGATGTAGAAATGGTAAATTCTAGCGATGCTGACTGGTTTCATATTGATATAATGGACGGCGTTTTTGTTCCTAATATTTCTTTTGGAATGCCAGTTTTAAAAGCAATTTCTTCACATGCAAAAAAAACTATTGATGTTCACTTAATGATTGTCGATCCAGATAGATATATCAAAACTTTTGCAGATTTAGGGGCTGATATTCTTACTGTTCATTACGAAGCATGCACCCACTTACACAGAACAATTCAAGCAATTAAAGCTAATGGAATGAAAGCCGGTGTCGCTTTAAATCCACACACACCAATTAGTGTTTTAGAAGAAACTATTATCGATTTAGATTTAGTTTGTATTATGAGTGTTAATCCAGGTTTTGGTGGACAATCTTTTATTGAAAACACTTACAAGAAAGTAAAACAATTAAAAGAGTTAATTACAAAAACAAACTCAAATACATTAATCGAAATTGATGGTGGAGTTACCAATAAAAATGCAAAACAACTTACAGAAGCTGGAGCAGATGTTTTAGTAGCTGGTAGTTATATATTTAAAAGTGACAATCCTACTGAGACAATTGCTGGTTTAAAATTGCTTTGTAATTAAGCATCTTTTCAATTTTAAAATACAATTCAGGGAAGTTTTGTTTTAAATCTTCTGGAGTTTCAAAAAAATGCTCCATTATTACAGATAAAAATTCTAAAGCATTTGTATTAGCATAATCTCTAAAATAATTTGAGTTTAAAATAGCAGTTGAGTTTACAGGGTTTTTCATGAATTTAATTATTTCTAGAAAAACCCTGTAAAATATTTTAGCACTTTTATCTTTCGATTTTTTACCATGAAAAGTTAATGCATGAGTAAATTCATGTATTCCTAAATTTAAATTATCATTAGTTATAATTTCTCCTTTAAGAAAATCTTGCCAAGAAAAAATAATAAGTTTTAACCCAGGGTTAAATTCACCTTTATGGTATTGCTTAGTTATTGCCGAATAATAAGCTGATGGATAAATAATAATTTTATTAAACGTTGAAGAGGAATACCTTCTCATACCAAAAGTAAGTTTAACATAAGAAGCTGCGATCAAGACTTTAGCTTCAGGAGTTAATTTAAAACTATCTCTCTCAATGAAATCATAATTTCTTATAAACTTAACTAATCGATGTTCGAAATACTCTTTATGTTTATAATTTAATCTTCTGTAAAAAGAAACAGTCTCTAAAAACTCTTTTTTATGTTTTGGTAACTTTTTTTTTACAAAATATAAGTGTACAAAAATGGGTTTATTAAAAATATACACATATATTGATTCAACAGTATTAACCAAAACTGTAAGAGCACTAAATCCGTAGATTAAAAACTTTAAATAGAAGTACGATTTCATACTATTTCTTAAACATACTTCTAATAATTTAAAATCTTTTTATCTAATTGTTTAGCCATTGAAAAGCCTTTATCGTAGCTAGCTCTAAAATCTACACCAGCTGCTTTCTTATTATTCAACCTTAAGTAACACAAACCTCTATTATATTCTGGCTTACCATTAATAATTTTACCTGAGCTGATAACTTTATTTAACTTTTCAATTGCTTGATTATATCTTTTAAGTTTGATATCAGTTAAAGCTAAACTTAATCTAATCTCTTCATTTTTAGGTGCTATTTTAAGCCCTTTACTAAATTCTTGATAAGCTTCATTATATTTTTTAGAACTAAATAATTTACTCGCTCCGTTAAGTACATTTTGCAGCTCTATTCGTTTTAATTTTAAACTATCACTATTAGTAATTACTTCTGAAGATTTATTATTCTTTACAATTCTTAATTCTTGAATTCTTTTACTATCGGGTAATTCAAGCTTAGCAGAATCAATCAATTCACCTGCTTTCTTTAAATCTTTAGGATATTTTAAATAAAAGTTAATCTTATCTATCCAAGCATTTTCATCCTTAGGAATGAAATTTTGATGCTTGGTGATTAAATCTAAAAGATTAGTTGTATCTTTTTCTGTGATATAATACTTCTTTAGAATTCTATATTGATTAATCAAACCAGGCCTTTTATAAAAGGCTTTTTTTGCATAATAAATAGAACTATCTTGGTTTTTAAGCAATTTATTTGATCTGTATATTAAAGATTTAAAAGCATAATGTTCTAATGAATATGGTGACTCCTTAATTGCTAAGTCTAAATGTTTCATTGTTTGAATATATTTCCCTTCACTATAAGCCAATACTGCTTTGGCATAATCAATAGGTTGTCCCATGAAATTTAATTTTGGAAACGAAGGATACAGATTATTCATTTGATCATAACCGACCTTATACTTATCTTTAAGAATATTTTTACCTCTAATATTGTTTCTAACTATCATTTGATACTTTGCCGAAGTAAACATTTGATAATTAAGATAAACTAAGATAACAGCTAACCCAATCAATCCATATTTTGAATACTTAGGAATTTCTATTATACTCTTTTTCTTTAATAAGGAAAGAGCAATAACTATAAGTACAAAACCTAATATTTGAATTGGGGTACGTTCAGAAGGAAAGTTTATCAAAGTATCCAAACTATAAGCAACAAATCCCGCTAAACAAGTTAAAGCTATTAGTTTTTTTTCTTTTTTTTCTTCTTTAAAAAATGAAAATAAAAGCAAATAATATACTAAAGCAAACAATCCTATAAATATCAGGAATCCAACTATACCTATTTCAGACAAAACTTGTAAGAAATCATTATGTGCTCTTCTTGGGTAAAATTGATTAGGGTCTTTTTTACTTTTTACTAATTCTTCTTTACTTATCATCTTCCAATTACCAATTCCAACCCCTAAAATTGGACTCGATTTAAAACCATCAATAGCTGCAGACCAAAACTCTCTTCTCCCACTATCACTCGCCAATGAATTAACTCTATTATTATCTTTATATAGATCTTTCTTCTGTTTTGTGAAAACTAAATCATTAAAAGCATTCAGTTTTCCTTTATGTATTTTATTAACAGATAAAGAACCAAAAAATGCTAAAACAAAAACAATTAGTAAAGGTCCTATATATCTTTTAAACTGCTCTAAAGTATTTTCTTCTTTGTTTAAATAAAAATTACCAAAAATCAATATTAAAAATATAATCGGTAAACTATAAATAGCAGTTCTAGCTCCTACTACTAATATTGAAAAAACCGATAAAAAAATTGTAATTAAACTTAATATAAAAAGGAAATCTTTCTTTGTTTTATACAAAACATAAAAAGTAAAAGCCATCTTCACAATTAAACTAGCAGCTAAAATATTTCGGTTTCCATAAGTAGGGTTTAATCCTTTAAACAAATCTTCACTTCTTGGTTGACTCCCATTTTCTATTACAAAATGATTAATGATTTGTAATGATTCTATAGCCAAGAATATGGTTAAAACATAGGCGATAAATGGAAATAAATCGACTATTTTATCTTTAAGAATGATATATAAATTAAAAAATGTTATTAAAGTATTTAATAAAATACATATAAACACTATACTTTCTGAAACAGAAATTGACTTTACTATAGATAAACAAGATAGAGATAAAAACAACAAAGCTCCTAAAAATGTAAACTTTGCTACTTTATGATGAAAATTAACTTCGATAAAGTTCTTATAATAATAAATGTATGCTAAAGTTATAACATTAACTATCGATATATAATACCATTGCGTAATAGCTACATCAAAAGCATTCATATGTGGTAAAAAACCTACTCCTAAATAAAGAAGTAAAATGATTTTATCTAACATTAAAAACCTTTCGTTGCTTCTACCTTTTTTAATATTTGGTTTAGGCGTTTTAGAAACTGGTTTCTTCGAATTTTTATGATACGATTTTTTTCCCATGTCTTTTCTTATTTGTGACCTTGAGAGGATTCGAACCCCTAACCCTCAGAGCCGAAATCTGATATTCTATCCAGTTGAACTACAAGGCCTAAAATTATTTACGAACTAAGTTTTTCCTTAACTATTGATGATATCGTTTTCCCGTCAGCTTGACCAGCTAATTTTTTAGAAACAATCCCCATAACTTTCCCCATATCTTTCATTCCTTCTGCCTTAATTTCTCCAATCACATCAATAACTAATTTTGCTATTTCCTCTTCACTTAATGCTTCAGGTAAAAACTGCTCTAAAATCTTAGCTTCTGCTATCTCAGGATCAGCTAAATCTTGACGATTTTGCTCAACATATACTTGAGCACTATCTTTTCTTTGTTTTACTTGTTTTTGAATTATTTTTAACTCTTGATCAGATGTCAATTCTCCTGCACCTGCTTCTGTTTTTGCTAATAAAAAAGCCGATTTCAAAGCTCTCAATGCAGTTAAGGCAACTGTATCTTTAGCTTTCATAGCTTCTTTAATTTTTTCTGTAATTTCTTTCTGTACACTCATTTCTTAATTCTTTGTGTTTCAAATATACATATAAAAAAATCCTGATTTCTCAGGATTTTTATTTTTTAATTACATTATAATTTAATCTACATTATCATGTAAGAAAGAGTTATTTGAACGTAACGGAAACTCATCAGAACTAGTATCTAACGGGGTTTTCGTTTCACTTATTTTAGTATTTGTATCTAAATCTACTCCTAAACGCTTATAAGCCGGTTGGCGTTCGATATCATCTATATTCTTGTTTACTTGATCAGAGAATTTGTAATTAAATCCTTTCATCTTTTCTCTTCTTTCCTTTGCCCTTTTCTGTAATTCAGTAATTGTTAAACTTAAAGGAGAAGCTTCTTCAGAAGAAGAATTATCATCATTTGATTCTGTAGAAGATTTCGTTCTTACTTCAAACTTTAATGCATCTTCCTCTTCTTTAGCATCAACAGCAGGAACAGAACTTTTACCGATAGTAGGCTGAATATCGAAATCATCTAAAACATATCTCTTCTCATAAACAGGTTTTATTTCTTCTGCAACTACCTCTATATTCTTAATTGCTTCAGTGGTTTGTACCAACTCATCTTTCTCTGTGTGATCTGGTTTAATCTCTTCATAAGAATTTAAAGGCAAATCGAATAATAAGTTTTGTTGAATAGTTGGTGTTTCTTCAACTTCTTCATTTATTTCTTGTTGTTTTGAAACATTTGTAATAACAAATTCGGTTGCCGGAATTGTGTTATAATTCTCAAATGTAACTTCATCAAATTCTACTTCAATGCTTTTGATTGCTTCTGTAGTTTTTACCAAATCAAGTTTTGGTAAAACAATATCTTTTTCCTCCTCTAAATCTAATACATGAACTACTTTTTCTTCATATTTATTCTGAGAAATTGGCTCATCTAATGTTGGAGATTTTACAACAGTTTTCTTATCAAATTCATACGTAGCTTTTTGATCATCTTCTAATGTGTGAACAATTTTTTTTGTTTCAACATTATTGATTGATTGTTGTTGATCTTGCGCGAAACCTGTAGCAACAATAGTAACAGAAATACCTTCTTCTAAAGCTTCATCTTCTCCAATACCCATAATAATATTTGCATCGTAACCAGCTTCTGTTTGAATGTAATCATTAATTTCTCCTATTTCATCTAAAGTAACTTCATTAGAACCTGAAACTATTAATAACAATACATTCTTAGCTCCTGTAATTTTATTATCGTTTAACAATGGAGAATCTAATGCTTTTATAATTGCATTCTTCGCACGATTATCTCCAGATTCTCTCGCAGAACCCATAATTGCAGTACCACTATTCGCTAATACTGTTTTTGCATCGTGTAAATCGATATTTTGTTTATAGTGATGTGTAATAACTTCAGCTATTCCTTTAGCAGCAGTTGCTAAAACTTCATCTGCTTTAGAAAATCCAGATTTGAATCCAAGATTCCCATATACTTCACGCAGTTTATTATTATTAATAACAATTAAAGAATCGACATTTTTACGCAGTTCATCTATTCCTTTTTGAGCCTGTTTTGAGCGCATTCTTCCCTCAAACTGAAACGGCATTGTAACAATTCCTACTGTTAGAATGTCCATGTCTTTAGCAATTTTAGCAATAATCGGAGCTGCACCTGTTCCAGTTCCTCCACCCATTCCAGCTGTTATAAATACCATTTTAGTATGTGTATTTAACATTTGCTGAATTTCTTGAATACTTTCTGCTGCAGCTTGCGCTCCAACATCAGGGTTTGCTCCAGCACCTAAACCAGAAGTTAAGTGTGCTCCTAATTGAATTTTATTGGGTATAGGGCTATTTTCTAATGCCTGAGAATCTGTATTACAAATAACAAAATCAACTCCGTGAATTTGTTTGTTATACATGTAGTTTACTGCGTTACTACCTCCTCCTCCAACACCTATCACTTTAATTGTGTTTGATTGTGTTTTTGGCATATCAAATGAAATGTTATCAAATTCTGCGCTCATAATAACTCTTCTTTTTGTTTAAATTCTTTATCTCTTAATTATTTTTTACTCTGCGTTATCTAGGAATTCTTTAAATCGTTCTGTGAATTTCTCTAAAAACGACTTTCCTCTTTTTATTGTTTGCTGTTTTTGTTGAGCTTGAATTTGCTCATTAGACTCTTCAACAGATTCTTCATCAACAACAGCTTCATGCTCTTCCACTATCACAGGTTCAATTTCTTCTAAAATAGATTCCTTTTCTAAACCTTCCATGAGAAGTCCAACAGCAGTAGCATAAGATGGACTAGATAATACTTCTTCACTATCACCTGCGAGGTGTTCATTAGGATATCCAATACGAGTATCCATTCCTGTAATATATTCTACTAGTTGACGTAAATGCTTTAACTGAGATCCTCCTCCTGTTAAAACAATTCCTGCAATTAGCTTTCCTTTTTGTGTTTCGTGTCCGTAATTTTTAATTTCTAGATACACATGCTCTATAATTTCTTGAACTCTTGCATGAATTATTTTAGAAAGATTTTTTAACGTAATCTCTTTAGGTTCTCTACCTCTTAATCCAGGAATAGAGACAATTTCAGTTTCTTTATTTTCTCCTGGCCAAGCAGACCCAAATTTAATTTTTAAAAGTTCCGCTTGTTTTTCGATAATTGAACATCCTTCCTTAATATCTTCAGTAATTACATTACCTCCAAAAGGGATAACTGCTGTATGTCTAATTATACCATCTTTGAAAATAGCCAAATCCGTTGTTCCTCCACCTATATCAATTAAAGCAACTCCTGCTTCCTTCTCTTCTTGACTTAAAACTGCAGAAGAAGATGCTAAAGGCTCTAAAGTAATATCAGCTAAATTCAAACCAGCACTCTTTACACATCTACCAATATTTCGAATTGAAGAAACTTGTCCTACGACAACATGAAAATTAGCTTCAAGTCTTCCTCCATACATACCAATTGGCTCTTTAATTTCTGGTTGACTATCTACTTTAAACTCTTGCGGTAATACATGAATAATTTCTTCTCCAGGTAACATAACTAGTTTATGAACTTGGTTTACTAAATTTTCTATATCATTCTCTTCAATAACTTCATCTGCGTTGGCTCTAGTAATATAATCACTATGATGTAAGCTTCTTATATGCTGACCAGCAATACCCACAACCACTTCACTTATCTTTTGTCCAGATACACTTTCCGATTCGTCAACTGCTTGTTGAATGGATTGAATTGTTTGAGTAATATTATTTACCACACCACGCTTTACACCTAAGCTTTTTGCTTTCCCAATACCAAGTACCTCAATCTTACCATATTCATTCTTGCGACCAATCATGGCTACAATTTTGGTAGTACCAATATCTAAACCAACTGCAATTTTATTGTTTTCCATCTTGATTTCGTTTTGTGCACACCACTTGGTTGTGGTATTTAATGTTTATTACTTTATAATTCTTTATCGACTTATCTTTTAATGATTTATTGTAAAAAGCTTTTAACTTTTTAAACTTTAAATTCACATTTTCATATTCACCAAAGTGAATTTTATAATCTCCACTACGAACTGTTAAAACATATTCGTTAGAGTTTATTTTTTCTATTCCTGTGATTTCTTTTTTAAGAAATTCATCATTTGAAATAAACAAAACCAACTCCGTTATTTCTTTAATCTTTGAGGACACATCTTTACCCTTTACCAATGGAACACGGGCAGAGAAATTCTTTGACAATGGAATAACAAGTCCTTTATCATCAATATAATACACCTCATTCTCAGAAATAATTCTGGCAATAGGTTCTTTTTGTGAAATATGAGTTTTTATTAATCCCCCTGGTGTTATAAATACCTTAGCTTTATCAACATAAGGATTACCTAACACCTTTTCCTCTAGATGATGTAAATCTATGATTCTTTTTGGTTGGTTTTTAACTGTTACCTCACTTTGTATTAACAATTTATTAACCGTTTCGTGAGTTAAAAAAGAGTTTTCACCTTCCGCAAATTGAACCTCTATAGAATGTACTTTTCTATCTAAATTTCTTTTTTTTGTAAAGCCGTATAAAACCGACAAAACAAGCAGCAAAGAAACAAATATTGGATAAATAATCACCTTTCTATTCATACTTTTTTCAAACGATTTAATAGTATTTCTTTTACTTCTTTCACTAGTAGACCAATATCTCCAGCTCCTAATATTAAAACTATGTTTGCATCAGACTTTGCCACATGTAATTTCATATCTTCTTTAGACAACAAACACTTATTTTCATTATTTATTTTACCTAACAACCATTCTGATGTTACTCCTTTCATTGGTAATTCTCTAGCCGGGTAAATATCCAACAACACTAGCTCATCAAATTTTGATAACTCATGAGCGAATTCATTAACAAAATCTTTAGTCCTTGAAAACAAATGAGGCTGAAACACAGCTAAAACTTTTTGATTTGGATACATTTCTCTAACCGCAGATTCTACTACTTTTATTTCTGTTGGATGATGTGCATAATCATCGATTAGAACTAAATTCTCATTTTTAATTTTATAGGAAAATCGTCTTTGAACACCTTTAAATGTTTTCAGTTGATTTTTTATTTCGTTCAACGGAACTCCATACAAATTTGCCATTGAAAGCGCAGCCAAAGCATTCATAATATTATGTCTTCCCGGTAAACTAAATTCAATATTTTTAATCTCTTCATTAGGAGTTATAACATCAAAAAGATAAGTTCCATTTCCAACTCTTAGATTATAAGCCTTATAATCAGCATCTTTATCTATCGCATAAGTCAAACCATCAAGATTCAAACCTTTTGCCACTATCAGCTTGTCAGTTACTTTATCAGAAAACTCTTTAAAAGACTCTAATAATGAATCATGTTTTCCATAGATATCTAAGTGATCCGCATCCATAGACGTTACACATGCGATATCTGGAGATAATTGTAAAAATGAACGATCGTACTCATCTGCCTCAACAACCGAAATCTCGTCTTTTCCTAATATTAAATTCGAATTATAATTTTCAGCAATTCCCCCTAAAAATGCAGTAGCATTTGACGGCTGCATGATATGCCCTAAAATAGAAGATGTTGTAGTTTTTCCATGAGTTCCTGCAACAGCTAAACAGAAAGTGTTTTCAGTAATTTTACCCAAAATCTCTGCTCTTTTTAACACATTAAAATTATTCTCTAAAAAATAATTTAATTCTTTATGATTTTTAGGTATTGCTGGTGTATAAACTATTAAAGTCTCTTCTTTATTTAAGAAATTTTCATCTATCAAAACCACATCATCTTCATAATGGACAGCTATACCGATATCCTCTAATTGTTCAGTAATTGGAGAAGGCGTTTTATCATACCCTGAGACACTCTTATTATTACTCGAAAAATATCGAGCCAAGGCACTCATTCCAATTCCACCAATTCCTATGAAATAAACGTTATGTATATTTTTTAAATTCACTAATTAACTAAACTCTCTATTTCGTTTACAATATGATTTGTAGCATTTGGTAATGCTAACTCTTTAATATTCTCACTTAAACTTTCTTGTTTTCCTTGATCCTTTATTAAGGTTTCAAAAACAACAGAAAATGTGTTTAATTCACTTTCTTTAAGCATTAATGCTCCATGCTTATCAACAATTGCTTTTGCGTTTTTCGTTTGATGATCTTCAGCTACATTTGGTGAAGGAATAAAAATCGTTGGCTTTCCAACAATACACAACTCCGAAACAGAACTTGCTCCTGATCTTGAAATGATAAAATCTGCTGCTGCATAAGCTAAATCCATTCTATTTAAAAATGAATGAACCTGAACATTTGCTTCAGAATTATATGCTCTATACTCTTCGTTATATAATTTACCACATTGCCAAATTACCTGCACACTTTGTCCTTTCAAAAACTCTAACTCAAGCTCTATTAATTGATTTATTCTTCTTGCCCCTAAACTTCCTCCAATTACTAATACGGTTTTCTTTTCTTTATCCAACTCAAAAAACTCAATTCCTTCCTCTCGCTTTGAATACACCAATAACAAATCTTGACGAACAGGGTTTCCTGTTTTTATGATTTTATCCTTTGGAAAAAAGCGTTCTAAATTATCGTATGCAACACAAATTTTATTTGCTTTTTTACTTAACAGTTTGTTTGTAATCCCTGGAAAAGAATTCTGCTCTTGCACCACTGTTGGAATACTTAACTTATTTGCAACCATTAAAGTTGGGCCGCTAGCGAAGCCACCAGTGCCCACAACCACATCTGGTTTAAACTTTTTGATAATTTTTCTAGCTTTCCACAAACTACTAATTAACTTAATTGGGAAAAGCAAGTTTTTCAAAGTCAACTTCCTTTGAATACCTGAAATCCACAATCCTTCAATTTCATATCCTGCTTGTGGTACTTTTTCCATTTCCATTTTATTCTTAGCACCAACAAATAAAATTTTTGCTTCCGGGTATCGAAGTTTGATTTCATTAGCAATAGCAATTGCAGGATAAATATGCCCTCCTGTTCCACCACCACTTATAATAACATTTAACGATTTTTCCATTTAATTTTATTTATATGGTTTCATGTAATATATCCAATGGATTGTCATCTAAAATCGATTCTTCCGTTTCATTTTTAGAAGCACTAACACTTAAAATCATACCTAAAGCAAAACACGTCATCCAAATTGATGTTCCCCCACTACTAATTAGAGGAAGTGTTTGTCCTGTTACTGGAAATAAATTCACCGCAACAGCCATATTAATCATTGCTTGAAAAACAATTGGCAATCCAACACCAATACAAAGTAACGTTGCAAAAATTGTTGTTGCCTTTCGCGCAGATATTACAATTCTAAACAACAGTAAGAAATAGATAAACAACACAAACAAAGCTCCTACCAAACCATATTCCTCAACAATAATTGCATAAATAAAATCCGAAGAAGATTGCGGTAAAAAATTCTTTTGAACACTCTTACCTGGTCCTTTACCTGTAACACCACCAGTAGCTATAGCTATTTTAGCTTTTTCTACTTGATAATTTTCTGCACTTTCTCCAGAAAAGAAACCTGAAATTCTTTTTTCCCAAGTATGAATTCTGTTTGGCATTAAATCAGGAAATGCTTTTGCCACAAGAATAAACAAACCCAAAGCTACAATTCCTATTCCGATAATATTAGCAATGTATTTCATTGGATAACCTCCTATGAATGTCAGTAGGACTATCATAAAGAATAAGATTGCCGTTGTTGAGAAATTCGCTGGTAGAATTAATATTAAGATTAGTCCGACTGGCAACCACAATTGTAATAAACTTTCCCTAAATACTATTTTCTTTTCTTTGTTTTTTGCGAGATACCTTGCTACATATACCAACAAAACAAGTCCCGCTAAAGTGGATGTTTGAAAACCAACACCTACAAAAGGGATGCGAATCCATCTACTTGCATTTGCACCACCTATTGTATTACCTTGAGCGATAGTAACCACCAATAGTAATATTACAATTGGCAACATTAAAACTGAGCCTCCACTAAAATATCTGTATGGTATCTTATGTACTCCATAAAGAATACCAAAACCCATGATTAATAATGCTATATGTTTTATCAAATGTCCAGTAGTAGAACCACTCCCAACAACATACACCAAATTTGTACTTGCACTATATACTGGCATAAAAGACAAAATTGCCAACATAGCCACGAGTGCCCATATAGCTCTATCTCCCTTAATATGTTTAAATAGCGTTTTCAAATTTTATTATAATCCTCTTACTGCGTTTTTAAATTGCCTTCCTCTATCTTCGTAATCATTAAACAGATCAAAACTTGCACATGCCGGAGAAAGTAAAACTGTATCGTTTTTCCCTGCCAACTTGTGCGAAACTTTTACCGCCTCTTCCGCTCCTGCGGTTTCAACAATAATATCTACGACATTTTGAAATGTATCTATGATTTTACGATTATCTAAACCTAAACATACAATTGCTTTTACCTTCTCTCGCACCAAAGGCAGCAAATCTGTATAGTCATTACCTTTATCAACACCTCCAACAATCCAAATTGTTGGTCTATCCATGCATTCCAACGCATAAAATGTAGCATTCACATTAGTCGCTTTACTATCGTTAACATAAGACACTCCTTCTATTTTTAACACTTTTTCTAAACGATGTTCAGCTCCTTCAAAACCAGACATACTCTCAGTTATTGTCTGATTTCTTACTTGCAACAATTTAGATGCTAGCATAGAAGCCATTGCGTTTTTAGTATTGTGTTTTCCTTTAATTGTTAAATAGGATGTGTTCATTATATATTCTTCTTCGTTTAATCTGATTATTATATTATTCTCTTTTATAAATGCTCCATATTTCAATTCTTTAAGTATTGAAAATGGAACCAATGTTGATTTTACAGTATTTTCCTGTAGCCAATCTGTAATTACTTTATCGTCTGAATCATAAATCAAAAAATCTTTCTTTGTTTGATTTTTAGCGATTCTAAATTTTGAAGCTATGTAATTATTAAAATCATAATCATATCTATCAAGATGATCAGGAGTTATATTGGTAATCATAGCTATATGAGAATTAAAATTCTCAATCCCATCTAATTGAAAACTACTTAACTCTAAAACATAATTTTCAAAACTTTGCTCTGCTACTTGTTTTGCGAAACTATCACCAATATTACCAGCTATTCCAACATTTAAACCTGCATCTTTTAACAAATGATGCGTTAAAAGAGTTGTTGTGGTTTTACCAT
Source organism: uncultured Tenacibaculum sp. (assembly GCA_947492185.1). Taxonomy (GTDB): domain Bacteria; phylum Bacteroidota; class Bacteroidia; order Flavobacteriales; family Flavobacteriaceae; genus Polaribacter. The sequence continues at coordinate 18,221 of CANLMR010000010.1, read as the reverse complement.
TAGATCCAGTAATTCCAATAATCCTCGCATTCGTATATCTTCCTGCAAACTCAATTTCAGAGATTACCGGAATTCCTTTCGAACGCAACTCTTGAATTAGAGCTACTTTATCAGGAATACCTGGACTTTTCATGACGATATCAGCATCAAATATCTTTTCTTTTGTATGCTGTTTCTCTTCAAAATCTATTTTATGATGTAAAAGAACTTCTTTATACTCTGTATGTATTTCACCTAAATCGGAAACAAATACTTTATAACCTTGTTTTTTTCCTAGAATAGCAGTTCCAACTCCACTCTCTCCACCACCTAATACAACTAACTTTTCCATTATCTTAACTTCAATGTCACAATTGTAAATACAGCTAGTAAGATCCCAACAATCCAAAATCTAGTAACTATTTTACTTTCGTGATAATTCAGTTTTTGATAGTGATGATGTAAAGGAGCCATTTTAAAAATCCTTCTACCTTCACCATATTTCTTTTTGGTGTATTTAAAATACCCAACCTGTAAAATCACAGATAAATTTTCAACTACGAATATTCCAGCTAATAATGGAAGTAATAATTCTTTTCTAGTCGCAATTGCAATAACAGCGATTATTCCACCAATTGTTAAACTTCCTGTATCTCCCATGAATACTTGAGCTGGATATGTATTGTACCAAAGAAACCCAATTAATGCTCCAGCAAACGCAAGAATAAACACCGTCATTTCACCAGAATTTGGGATGTACATTACATCTAAATAATTAGCAAAAACAATATTCCCCGAAACCCATGCAAACAATGCGAGAACAAGTACCATTATTGCAGACGAACCAGCAGCCAATCCATCAATACCATCTGTTAAGTTTGCTCCGTTTGAAATTCCAGTTACAATAAAAATCACAATTGGAATAAAAATTAACCACGCATACTTTTGATAGCCATCACCTAAAAAACTTAGCGCTTTGGCATAATCTAATTCATTATCTTTTAAGAAAGGAACTGTAGTTTTAGTAGATTTATGAGCTTCTCCAAAAACTTGTTTTTTTCCATTTGTCTGCACCAATTGTTGATCAACAGGTAATTGTTCTTTTATTGTTACAGAAGGACTAAAATAAAGCATCGCACCAACGATTAACCCAAGACCTACCTGACCAATTATTTTAAAAATCCCCTTTAACCCTGCTTTATCTTTCTTGAATACCTTAATGTAATCATCTGTAAAACCTATTAACCCCATCCATACCGTAGTTATCAATAAAATAATAACATAGATATTTTCGAGTTTAGCCAATAAAACAACCGGTATTAATGTTGCGAAAATTATGATTACTCCACCCATTGTAGGCGTTCCTGCTTTTTGCATTTGTCCTTCTAAACCAAGATCTCGAATAGTCTCACCAACCTGCAACCTTCTTAGATAATTAATAACACGTTTTCCGAAGATTGTTGACAACAATAATGATAAAATAAATGCAGCTGCAGAACGGAATGTAATAAACTGAAACACACTTGCACCAGTTAAATTAAACTCACTTTCTAAATACTCAAATAAATAATACAACATCTTCTAAATTTCTATTAGTTAAAACACATTTTAATTTCCTCTAAATCATCGAAATGACGTCTTTCACCATTCATCTCTTGATAGTTCTCATGTCCTTTCCCAGCAATCAATATAATATCACCCGAATCTGCAAGTTTATATGCGGTTTTGATAGCTTGCTTTCTATCTAATATTGATAATGTTTTTTTATAATTTTCTGGAGAAACCCCAGCTTCCATTTCATCTATAATAATCTGTGGATCCTCTGTTCTTGGGTTATCTGAAGTAAAAATCGCTTGATTACTTAATTGAGAAGCAATATGAGCCATTTTCGGGCGCTTTGTCTTATCTCTGTCACCTCCACAACCTACAACAGTAATTACATTTTCATTCCCTGTCCTTATATTATTAATAGTTTCAAGGACATTTTTTAACGCATCCGGTGTGTGTGCATAATCTACTATAGCAGTAATTTTATCTGGAGATACTACATATTGAAATCTCCCACTTACACTATCCAACTCACTAACACCTCTTAACACTTCCAATTTTTCAATACCCAACAATTCTGCCACTCCATAAATTGCAAGAATATTATAAGCATTAAAGGTTCCAATCAACTTACTCCAAACCTCTGTTCCATTTATTGTAATTAAAGAACCAGAAAAACTTTTCTCTAAAATTTTAGCTTTAAAATCACCTAATGTTTTTAGTGCATAAGTTTGCTTTCTTGCCTTCGTATTTTGCATCATAACATTTCCATTTTTATCATCAATATTCACTAAAGCAAAAGCTTCTTTAGATAATTGATCAAAAAAACGTTTTTTAACATCTCTATACTCCGCAAAAGTTGAATGATAATCTAGATGATCATGAGATAAATTGGTAAAAACTCCACCTACAAAATCAAGACCTAACGTTCTATTTTGATGAATACCATGGGAACTCACTTCCATAAAACAATAATCAACACCTTCATCTACCATTTTTGATAGATATTTATTTATTGTAAGTGAATCAGGGGTAGTGTGGGTTGCTTTAAACTCACTGTTATGAATCATAATTTTAACAGTGGACAGCAACCCAACTCTTCTCCCTAAGTTCATAAACAACTGATACAATAAAGTAGTGATTGTTGTTTTACCGTTGGTACCTGTAACACCAACAAGCTTTATTTTTTTAGAAGGATTATCATAATAATTAGATGACATCATTGCTAAAGCTTCACTTGAATCAGAAACCTCAACATAAGTAACACCTTGCTTTCTTTCTTCTGGAACCATTTCACACACCACTGCAACAACATTATTCTCTAATGCTTTTTCTATAAAATCATGCCCATCAACAGTAACACCTTTCAATGCAACAAAAACATCATTTGAAGACACTTTCCTACTATCAAAATGAATTTCATTCACCTTAAGATTTGTATCTCCGAAAACCCCATTAACTGGCACTTTATATAATATGTCTTTTAAAACCTTCAATTATGATAATTTTAAATATATAGTGGTTCCTTTTTTAATTTTTTCTCCTCTTTGAATTGATTGCTCAGCAACCCTACCCATTCCTGTAAAACTTACTTTAAGCCCCAAATTTTCCAATAACGAAACAGCATCCATCCCACTCATACCAACTACCTTAGGCATGATTGTTTTATACTTACTTAGTATTGTGTAATATTTATTATAATCTTTATTTACAGTTTTACTAACCACTGAATCTGTAACCATCTGAACACTTGACGGCTTTGACGTATAAATTTTATGTGCAATTTCTTTAAACACAGGAGCAGCTACTTTAGCACCATAATAACCTTTAGTCACATCTGGTTCATGAATAACTACTATACAAGAATACTTAGGATTTTTAACCGGAAAAAAGCCAGCGAAAGACGCCACATACTTTTTATTCGAATAATACCCTCCTTCATATTCTCCATCTTTATTTTTAATTCTAGGAATATATTTTTTTGCTGTACCAGTTTTACCAGCCATTGAGAAGTTTGGCGAATAAATATCTTTTGCAGTTCCTTTCTTAACCGTGTTCTCCATTACTTTAACCACTTTATCTATGGTAGTTTGAGAAGCAATTCTTTGATTCAAAACTTCTTTATTAAACTTTTTGACTGCTTTACCAGCAACCCTAAGCTCCTTAACAAAGCGAGGCCTAACCAATTCTCCGTTATTAGCAACAGCATTATAAAACATTAACGTTTGTAAAGGCGTTAACGAAACACCATATCCCCAAGCCATCCATTCTAAGCTAATCGAGCTCCAACGTTTTTCTTTAACACTTGGAATATATGGCTTCCCTTCACCTACAATATTAACACCTGTTTGTTGATCTAATCCAAATTGTTTAATCCGTTTTAAAAACTTTTCAGGATTATTATCGTAATGCTTTTGAACAGCTTTAACAATACCAACATTAGAAGAAACCTCAAAGACTCTGGCCAAAGAAATTTTACCATACCCGTCTTTATCACTATCTTCTACCTTTCTATTATTGATAAATATTTTACCTTTTTCTGTATCAATAACAGTCGATGTATCTATTACTTTATCTTCCAACCCCACCATTAAACTTGCCAACTTAAAAGTAGAGCCAGGCTCATGACTTTCCCAAACTGCATAATTTCTCTTTTCATAATATTTTCCAGAAGAAGTTCTTCCTAGATTAGAAATCGCTTTAATCTCTCCAGTTGCCGTTTCCATTACTACCGCACAACCATGATCAGCTTGATAATACTCCATTTGTTTCAACAAAGCATGATGAGTGATGTCTTGAATATTTACATCTATAGTTGTAATTACATCTTTACCATCTTGAGGCTCTTGCTCATTTACATCATTTATAGGTTTCCACTGTCCTTTTGCTATTTTCTGCTTTAACCTCCAACCATTTTTTCCTAACATAAATTCTGAAAACGCTCCCTCTATACCTGCACCTCCTCTGTGATCATTATAACCAATAGTTCTTTCTGCAATCTTTCCTATTGGATGCTCCCTTACTGTTTTTTGCTCAGCAATAAAACCACCACGATATACACCCAAATTAAATATTGGAAAACTCTTCATTTTCATGTAATCATTATATCCAATATTTCTAGCAATTAACAAATACCTATTCTTAACTTTTTTAGCGTCCCTTAATTTCTTTTCATAATAACTAGACGTTCTCCCTAACATCTTAGAAAGCTCCTTGGTTAATGCGTGTATATTTTTTTCAAAAACATTATTATCTACTGCTATTACATCCATTCTAATTGTATAATTAGATATTGATGTTGCTAATAAATTCCCATCCGCAGCATACACATTTCCTTTGTTAGCAAAAATGGTATCATTCTTAATAGTAGATTCTTGCGCTAATTTTTTATACTTATCACCTTTTATATATTGAAGCTCAAAAACCTTAACCCCAACTACAACCAGAAAAAGCGACATAAAAGTCGCTACAACATATAACTTATTTAATATGTTTTTTTTAATGACTGGCAATACCTTATTTTTTTATTATTACTTTAATTTTTTGAGGCGGATCTGTAGCAGGACTCAACCCACTACCACTTACTTTTTTTCGAATTGCACTTTCTAATTTCATTCTCATTAAAATCGTACTTGTATCAACATACTCCGCTCGCAACTCTCTCTTCATTTTATTTAATTCAGCAATTTTAACCACCTTTTCATCAGCAGAATGCGAACTCCATATCATTACTAACAACAAAAGCACAACAAAAAATATTACTCTCCAATTCTTAGCTGCAGATTCATCAGTAAGAAAACTACCTCTTAAAACATCATATATCCCCCCAGAGTTTTGCTTCATCCTATTTTAATGTTGCTATTCTTAATTTCGCACTTCTAGCACGGTTATTAACTTTTATCTCCTCTCGAGTTGGCACAATTAATTTTCCAACTTTTTTTAACGGTTCATTGGTATTTCCATAGAAATCCTTTTCTGACTCTCCTTGAAATTTACCCGTACGTATAAACCTTTTCACCAACCTATCCTCCAAAGAATGATATGATATAACACTTAATCTCCCCTCTCCATTAAGCAACTCAGGAATCTGCATTAAAAACTCTTTCAGAACCTCTAACTCCTCATTAACCTCAATTCGAATAGCCTGATATATTTGAGCCAAAATTTTATGCTCTTTTGCTTTTGGTAAAAATCTTTTCAAAACTTCTTTCAACTCGAAACTTGTATCAATCTCTTTTGCTCCTCTTGAATTTACAATTTGCTTTGCTATTACCCTTGCATTTCTTAATTCCCCATACAAATACAACACATCAGCCAGTCGTTCTTCTTCATATTCATTAACCACAACTTTTGCAGATAATCCAGAAGCTTGATTCATTCTCATATCCAACTCACCATCGAATCGAGTAGAAAAACCTCTAGTAGCCTCATCAAACTGATAAGAAGAAACTCCTAAATCCGCAAGAACACCATCTACCTTTTTCACCCCATGAAAGCGCAAAAACCTAGTTATATATCTAAAATTCTCATCTATCAAAACAAACCTATCATCTTTAATAGTATTTTGCAACGCATCAGCATCCTGATCAAAAGCAAACAACCTTCCATTCTCTCCTAGCCTCTTTAAAATCTCTTTGGAATGACCACCTCCCCCAAACGTCACATCAACATAAACACCATCCGCTTTTATATTTAGCGCATCTACACTCTCTTCTAGTAAAACAGACTTATGATAGTTACTCATCAATTTCAATATTTCCCATTACCTCCTCAGCCAAATCCGCAAAATCTGAAGCCGTATCTTCAATTACACTTTCATACTTTTCTTTATCCCAAATCTCAATTATGTTTACCGCACTCGACAACACAACTTGTTTTTCAATACTTGCAAAAACACACAAATCTTTTGGAATTAATATTCTACCTGCCGAATCCATTTCAACCATCTTTACACCTGCTGTAAATCTTCTTATGAAATCATTATTCTTTTTAACAAAGCGATTTAACTTATTAATTTTAGCCATCATTTCATTCCACTCCTGCATAGGATACAACTCCAGACACGGCTGAAACACAGAACGCTTTACCACAAAACCTTCTTCCAAAACAGGACTTAATTGCTTCTTCAACGCAGAAGCAACCATAAGCCTACCTTTGGCATCAGCTTTACACTCATATGTTCCAATAATATTCACCATTCTTAAGACAAGTATTATTCAAAAATATAAAATATTTACCACTTTTTACCACTTTTTACCACATTGTTAATAAGTTTCACTGTTTTAAGGAAAATACTGTGCTTCTGAGTGTTAATTATCTCAAAAAAGCATATTTGAAAAGAAATTGATAGGTATGAAAAAAAGAATTACTTTTGCTCTGAGCCAAATCTTAGCTAATGACAGATTTTTTAAAGAGAGAAGATAAGTATACATATGCTGAAGCTGGAGAAGGAAAAGCTATTATTGTACTTCATGGATTAATGGGTGCTTTGAGTAATTTTGACTCTACTTTCAAGCATTTTTCTAAGAAAGGATATAAAGTTTTAATACCAGAATTACCACTTTATACTTTACCGATACTTAAAACCAATGTTAAAAATCTTGCGAAGTTTTTACATGATTTTATCGAGTATAAAAAGTTAAAAGATGTTGTTTTATTAGGCAACTCTTTAGGAGGACATATTGCTTTATATTATATCAAGCATTATCCTCAAGATGTTTCTGCACTTGTATTAACCGGAAGTTCTGGTTTATATGAAAACTCTATGGGAAACAACTACCCAAGAAGAGGAGACAAAGAATTTGTTCGCACAAAAACTCAAGAAGTTTTCTATGATAAATCTATCGCTACAGATGAGTTAGTTGATCAGGTTTATGAAGTTATAAACGACAGAAATACATTGGTAAAAACATTAGCAATTGCTAAAAGTGCCGTTCGTCATAATATGGCTAATGATTTACCTAACATGAATCAGCCAACTTGTTTAATTTGGGGAAAAAACGACACCGTTACTCCTCCAGAAGTTGCGGAAGACTTCCATAAATTACTCCCTGATAGTGATTTGTTTTGGGTTGACAAATGCGGCCATGCAGCAATGATGGAACATCCTATTGAATTCAACGAAGTTTTAGAAAGCTGGTTCAAACAACGAGATATATAATATACAGCCCAACAATTTAGAGCAAACTTTTAAAACATGAAGATTAAATCTGCTGAATTTGTGATGAGCAATAGTAATGTTACTAATGCTCCAAAAGATCATATTCCTGAATATGCATTCATTGGTAGATCCAATGTAGGAAAATCTTCATTGATTAACATGTTAATGGAGCGAAAGAAATTGGCAAAGACTTCAGGAACTCCTGGTAAAACTCAATTAATAAATCACTTTAAAGTGAATGACGAATGGTTTTTGGTAGATTTACCTGGATATGGTTACGCTAAAGTTTCTAAAAAGAAAAGAACCATTTTTCAGTATTTTATTGAAAATTATTTTAAAGAAAGAGAGCAATTAGTATGCGCTTTTGTATTGGTAGATTCAAGACACGATCCGCAAAAAATTGATTTAGAATTCATGAGATTCCTAGGTGAAAATCAAATACCCTTTGCAATAATTTTTACTAAAGCTGATAAATTACCAAGCTCTAAATTGAATAAACAATTACTTTCATACAAAAGAAAATTGCTAGATCACTGGGAAAGTTTACCTACTAACTTTTTAACCTCTTCTTCTTCTAAACTTGGAAGAGATGAAGTGTTAAGCTTTATTGATAGTGTTAACAAAGATGTTGCAGATGATTTTAAATAAATCGATATGCATTCCAATAAAAACAACTTATTAGTTCTTCACGAAGACAATCACATTATCATCATCAATAAAAGAGCTGGCGATATTGTACAAGGTGATAAAACTGGTGATAAGCCGTTAAGCGATGTAGTGAAAGAATATATCAAGGAAAAATACAGCAAACCTGGAAATGTATTTTTAGGAACTGTTCATCGATTAGATAGGCCAACTTCTGGAATTGTAATTTTCGCGCGTACATCAAAAGCTTTAGAACGGTTAAACAAAATGTTGCGTGACAAGGATATCAAAAAAACATATTTTGCAATTGTAAAAGGTCATTTAACTAAAAAAACAAACACCTTAACTAACTTTTTAAAAAAAAATCCGAAAAACAATAAATCATCTGCTTTTGCCAAAGAAATTACTGGAAGTAAAAAAGCAATTCTACATTATAAAATCACTAAAGAACTTGACAATTATAGTTTGTTAGAAATAGATTTAGAAACTGGTCGGCATCATCAAATTAGATGTCAACTTTCAAACATCGGACATCCAATAAAAGGGGATCTAAAATACGGTTTTTCAAGAAGCAATAAAAACGGAAGCATACACTTACATGCAAGGAAAATAGCTTTTTTACATCCTGTTAGTAAAGATTCTATTGAAATTACTGCTCCTTTACCAAAAGGAGACCCGATTTGGGATGCATGTAACTAAATTCGTATATTTAGTTTTTAAACCCTTTTCAATGAAAGCCTTAAAATATCTACTTGTTTTCACCATTCCTTTAACAGTCTATATTTCATTCACTTTAACAGGATGGATTACATTTCTCCCACTTGTTTACGTTTTCGGAATTGTTCCTTTATCGGACATATTTTTAAAAGTTAACGCTGAGAATTTTGAAAAAGAACAAGAAGAAATTGAAAAAAAAAATAAACTATACACTTACATTTTATACCTAACATTACCTGTACAAGTTGGTTTTCTTATTTGGTTTTTATTTGTAATTAATGAAACTACTGCTACCTTAGATTTAATTGGTAGAATTTCTGCAATGGGAATTATGTGTGGAGTTATAGGTATTAATGTAGGACACGAATTAGGACATCGTAACAATAGGTTTGAAGAATTATTAGGTGAAATCCTCTTAATGACTTCTTTAGAAACTCATTTCTTACCTTACCATAATGCTGGACATCATTTTAATGTAGCTACTCCTGAAGATGCTGCTACAGCAAGAAAAAACGAACCTCTTTACATATTTTGGATTCGCTCTCAATTTATGAGTTACATTCAAGCGTGGAAACTAGAAAACAAAAGAATGATTAATTCTGAAAGATCATGGTTTCATCATCAAAACAGAATGTTAATCTATACAATATGTCATGCATTACTTGTAGGGAGCATCTTTTACTTTTTCGGGTTAATGACTACTTTGTATTTTTTAATTACTGCTATTTTTGGGATTTTACTTCTAGAAACCGTAAACTATATTGAACATTATGGTTTATTAAGAACAAAAAACAAATTTGGCAGGTACGAAAGAGTAAAGCATACACATTCATGGAATTCTAATCATGTGATTGGAAAGCTAGTGTTATTCAACTTATCACGACATTCAGACCATCATTATAACGGTAGTAAACATTACCAAATATTAAAATCATTACCTGAAAGCCCACAAATGCCAACAGGCTATCCTGGAATGATGTTGTTATCACTCATTCCTCCTATTTGGTTTAGAATAATGAATAAAAAACTTCAAGAAATTTAATACATGAGCATTCCTCAAATTATTGAGCAACAAAAACAGTTTTTTGCTACTCAACAAACAAAAAGTGTTGCCTTTAGAAAAAAGAGTTTACAAAAACTCCTTAAAGAAATCATCCGCAGAGAAAAAGATATTTTAAAAGCACTACATGATGATTTTAAAAAATCGGAATACGAAGGTGTAATGACCGAAACCAGCATTGTAATTGCTGAAGTAAAAATGATGATTAAAAAAGTAGCCTATTGGTCAAGACCAAAACGTGTTCAACCATCGTTACTTAACTTTCCTTCTTCGGCAAAATTATACCCAGAACCTTACGGAACAACATTAATTATTGCTCCATGGAATTACCCATATCAACTAGCATTTTCTCCATTAGCTGGAGCTATTGCTGCAGGAAACACCGTAGTTTTAAAGCCTTCTGAACTAACACCGCATACGAGTAAAATCTGCAAAGAAATTATTGAAGAAGTTTTTGATTTAGGACATGTTGCTGTAGTTGAGGGTGGAGTTCCAGAAGCACAAGAATTGTTAGCACAACGTTGGGATTATATTTTCTTCACAGGCAGTGTTCCTGTAGGGAGAATTGTAGCAAAAGCAGCAGCTGAATTTATTACACCAGTTACTTTAGAACTTGGAGGGAAAAGCCCATGTATTGTAGACGATACTGCCAACTTAAAATTAGCTGCAAGACGAATTGTTTGGGGTAAATTTTTAAATGGAGGACAAACTTGTATTGCTCCAGACTATCTTTTAGTTCATAAAAAAAGTAAGGATAAATTTGTAGCTGCATTTAAAGAAGAAATCACAAAAGCTTATGGAAAAAATCCTGAAACCTCAGAAGATTTTCCAAGAATTGTAAATCAAAGAAATTTTGATCGTTTAGCGAAAATGCTAGAAAATGAAACTGTTTTAACTGGCGGAACAACAAACCGTGATGAAAACTATATTGCTCCTACACTATTAGACGAGCCAAGTTTGGATAGTGAAGCAATGAAAGGAGAAATTTTCGGGCCAATTTTACCTTTGATATCTTATGAGACTACAGAAGACTTAGAAGCTGTGATTTCTAAATATGATAAACCTTTGGCTTTTTATGTTTTTTCTGGCAAAAAATCTTTTGCGAAACAATTGATTAAAAATTATTCGTTTGGAGGAGGAACGATAAATGATACTACAGTTCATTTCGCAAATCATAAATTACCTTTTGGTGGTGTTGGTGAAAGCGGAATTGGTGGATATCACGGAAAACATACGTTCGATACATTCTCTCATAAAAAAGGAGTAGTAACACGTGGAAATTGGTTAGATGTACCAACACGATATGCGCCATACAAAGGAAAACTAAAACAATTAAAAACCTTAATGAAACTAGGATAAAACATGAGCGAAAAAACCGTTTCTGAAGCCATACACTATCGAAGATCTGTTAGAGTTTACGATAATGAAAAACCAATAGATTCTGCAATTGTAAAAAAATGTATTGAACAAGCCGTATTAGCTCCTAACAGTAGCAATATGCAACTATGGGAGTTTTATCATATAACATCAAAAGATGCTATAGAAAAAATTGTCCCGTTATGCTTTGGACAAAATGCTGCAAAAACTGCACAGCAATTAGTGGTAGTTACGGTTCGTAAAGATTTATGGCCTAAACGAGCGAAAGCAAATTTAGATTACCTAAATAAAGTATTTCCTCCTAAACCTAAAGAGGAACAAACCAATAGAGAAAAGTTTGCTAAAAATTATTACCAGAAACTAATACCAATGGTGTATAGAGATTTCTTTGGTTTGTTTGGCCTATTGAAATACGTAATTATGTTAGTAATGGGATTATTTAAACCTATTTACAGAGAAGTACGCAGTAAAGATATGCGAGTAGTTGCACATAAAAGTGCAGCTTTAGCTGCTCAAAACTTTATGCTAAGTATGGCTGCTGAAGGTTACGATACTTGTCCGATGGAAGGATCTGATACCTGGCGGGTAAAAAAAGTAATAGGACTACCATTAGGAGCAGAAATAAACATGATAATTTCTTGTGGAATTCGAAAAGAAGAAGGTGTTTACGGACAACGTTTTAGAGTTCCTTTTGAAGAAGTGTATAAAACAGTATAAAATTCCTTTTATCCTGAATTGTCTCCGGGATAACAGGAACTATAGTAATGATATAACTAGTTACCACACATTTGCAAAAAATTACAGAACAGAATTAAAAACAGTATTTAGAATTTGACAGAATAAATGAATATCAGTTTTGACCTTGACAGCACCTTGATTCCAAATGGAAAAGAATTTGAAACAGAAAAGCGGAACGGAATTGCTAAATTGTTCGGGATTGAAGAAATACGAAAAGGAACAAATGAATTAATCTCCAATTTGCAAAATCAAGGTCATAAAATCCATATTTATACCACATCATTTCGAACTAAAAGAAAAATAAGACTGACCTTAAAATATTATGGAATAAAGGTCAACCGAATAATAAACGAAAAAGAAAATCGAAGAGTCTTAAAATCTCAGAACATTAACTCATCTAAATATCCACCAGCATTCGATTTTGATTTACATATTGATGATTTAAAAGGTGTCGGGCTTGAGAGTGAAAGATTTAATTTTAAAGCAATTATTGTTGAACCGACTGACAAAAATTGGACAGACATAATAAAAAATGGAATAATAGAAATTGAAGGTTAAAGTATATGATAAAAAACATCCTTATTAACACATTTCTTTTTTCTGCGATAGCTGTTACAATATCAATTATTCAAGTTTTTGTGTTTTGGTTTATTTATGGAGAAGGAGCAGAATCTGGCAGAATAGCAGATTTATGGTATGTTAATTTGATTTTAGAATATTCCCCATTAGTTATTGTATTGAGTTTTCTAACATTTAGAACTCTTAAACTTTATAAAATTAAAGAATCGGACAAAGTGAAAATTAATTTAATTACGATGTTAATATTTGTGATTTTATACTTATTGAGATATCAAATAATAAACTTAATTGGATAAAAACGTGTGGTAACAATGTATAAGAAAACATAGGGCTTTTGAGCTTAATCAAAAGGTCCGTGTTTATTTACAAAGCTGCCAAATATAAAATTTGGCATTTATGAGAAAAAAGATAAAAGCAAAATATTTATATTTAGCTTAGTGATAAATCGAAACGTATTGCTTATCACCTGCCCTACGTTTCTTATACGAGACGTTAGCGCCAATATGAAAAAACTACTAATAATAATATCGCTTTTTTACTCTTTGGCCTCTTTTTCCCAAGAAAATAGAGTTTCTTCTATAGTTGTTTTAAGTCCTCAAGAAACTATTACAGACAAAGGACTTGACTCAATCGCGAAAATGTATAAGCGCGAACAAAAACTGACAGATGAACACAAGCAAAGAGTAAGGGAAAATAACGGGGAAAATTTTGAATTGAAATCCAAAAAGGAAATCCTATTTCTGGAAAAAATGGATTTAGGTTCTCAAATAACATTCGGACTTAATTTCTATTTCAGCTACAAACTGTTTGAGTATCATGAAAACCATATGGTTTATCCAGCTCACGAGACGAATAATTCAACAAAATCGGAATTGAAAAAAATTGCGGAAAAACACAATATGAATTGGATCGTGAATATTCCAAAAGTTGAATTTGCGAAGAATAAGAATGGAATCATTGGAGAAATTAGATACCAACTGTATAATCTGAAATTTGACGAAATAGTCCTTAATGAAAAACTGACAGCTGACGACCAAAACCCAGGATTTACATTCGCTTGTGAATCTGGAACTATTAATTGTATGACTAATAATTTGACAAGTGCAATTTCTAATAAGGTTCTCGGATTCTTAAATAAAAATAGAAAATACTGGCGCTAACAATGTATAACCGCAATTACGGCGGATTCGACTACGTCAGAATCCACTCGGAATTGCTAAAGTCTGTGCTAAACCGAAAATAATCGCTAATTTAACCCGTAACTGACGGTTATACGAGACCGTTGTGCTTCATTAAAGAAAACCGAATGAGAAAATTTATACTTATAACTATACTAGCTGTTTCTATAATCTCTTGTAAAGAAAAAACGAAATCAGATTCTAATGTTGAAACTATCAAGATTGAAAATTTAACACCCAGTCCAATTGTTCACGAATCATTAAATGACGAACAATTAAAAAAAATTAAATTTATACAAGAGACATTTAATGAAGTTTATCCTGTTTCTCTGGAAGAAACAATTACCAACTTTAAACGAGACCAGAATCCTGATAATGAAATAAATGTTTGGTTGAATATGGCTAAAACATTTCAGCCTTTTGCTTCAGAAAATTCAGGAGGAGAAAAAATTGAAGTTCGAAAAGAAGCTTTTAAATTGATTTTAATGCGTTCAATGATGCATGAAAAAGAAGCTATAAATAGTTCTGAATTAAAAATACTAAGTGAAAATGAAATTCAAGATATTTTAAAGAATTACACATTAGAAGCAAAACCAATTAAAGTAGAAAAGAGATAATGGAATCTTATATCCAATACGCGTCAGGTTATCAGAAATATGACATAACTCTTGATGATATTAAAAAAGCGATTTTAGATGTTCAAAATATGGATGACGAGCATGGAGCTTTTTGGGTTTCAGTTATTACTGATGACGAAAATGTAATAGAGACAAATAAAGATTTACAATTATCAATCATATTTGATGGAGAAGAATTCAAATATAAAGCAACTGATTGGAATGAAGTTGCATCTTTTTACAACTTACTCATAGGTAAACGATTTGACGAGATAAAAGAGAAAATAAAATAACGAAAGCACAACAATGGCTATAATTAATACGGGTTTTGGTGCTTAAACCAAAGTTTAGAACTTATAACAAAATCCGCCAAATCTTTTGATTTGGCTTTAGAACAAAAAAGATAAAACAAAATAAAAAGTTTTGGCTAAGTGCTTAATCGAAAGTTCACTACTTTTAATTCCCGTACTAACCATAGCCGAGACGTTGCCAACAATATGAAAAAACTGCTTCAAATAGTATTAATTGGAATTTTAACATTGAGTTGTAACTCAAAAAAGAAAACTGAACCGAAAACTTTTGAGGAAGCGGAATTGGAATTAGCAAATTATAGTGAAGAAGACCGAATGAAAGAATTGGAATATTTAAAAACCAATGTGTTTAATGGACTTGAAAATCTGAATGACGGATTCGACTCTGAATCGATATATTATTTCTCGGAATCGGATTTTGAAAAAGTACTGAACAGAGTTCAAAAACTTGGAATCGGAATAATGGGAATTGAACCTTGGCTGAATGGAGAATTTTATGACGTAAAAATAGTTGAGGATTATAATACATTTTCAACCGACCCAAAATGGTATCAAAAAGCGTTTGCTGAATTCAGAATAAATAAAAAAAACTTACAGTATGCAGCGAGTTACGAAATACCAAAAGAATTGCTAACGGAATAAAATACTGTTGGCAACACCGTGTATAATTAATTGCTTGGTCACTGCCGACTTACGAACATTCCTGCGGAATATTCTATCTGTGATTTATTTGCTAAATTAGTTGCTTAACCACGCAACTAACCATACACAAACACGTTGGGCATAATTAGAAAATGAAGAAACTGTTAATAATTATAGGTGCTGGTGCATCAATTGATTTCGGAATGCCTACTGTTACCGAAATAGACAAATTATTTAACAGTTGGGCTAGTCGACACCTTCCTTTGGCAGATAACGAAAGAGAAAATCTTTATACTTGGGTAAAAGATAAAGTTATAAAAAGACTTGAGGAAAAGTCTACAAATGGTTATTATCAAAAACCGAATTTTGAACAAACTCTTTTTACCATACAAAATATAACATCAATTTCGGAAGACCATAGTTGGGGAGAAAACCATCCAATTAATGCTTTCATTGATTTTAAAACATTCCCAGAAATTTTATCTCATCGTAATAGAAAAATTGCAGACGGAATGGATTTCCAGTACTTAATTGGATATTTAATTGATGACCTATTAAGGTATTTCCGAAACAAATGCTCAAAACTAAAAGAAAATAAATCACAACAAATATTAAAACTTAAACACTTATTTGACACCTTAAAAGAAGACTACGAATTAGGGTTCATCAATCTAAATTATGATAACGTGATTTTATCAACTCTTCCGGATTTATCTACAGGATTTAATAAAAAAACTGGAAGATTTGATACGTCTGAATTCTATAATAATAAATGGAATTTTTGCTATCATTTACACGGTTCAGTCCATTTTGATACTCGTGAACTAAATGAAATTGACCATCATCACATTTTTTGGCAAGATGATTTAAGTAAAAAGTTTAGTCCTGGTGCAGGTCAACGAAGAACTAATAATTCTAGCAGCGGAATTCTACATTTAAATTCAAATATAATTACTGGATTAGATAAACCTA
Source organism: uncultured Tenacibaculum sp. (assembly GCA_947492185.1). Lineage (GTDB taxonomy): Bacteria > Bacteroidota > Bacteroidia > Flavobacteriales > Flavobacteriaceae > Polaribacter. The sequence goes on along the minus strand of CANLMR010000010.1, from coordinate 1,698 downwards.
ATCAACTTTTAAAAACACCATTCAAACAATATTTTAGTAAATTAGACCAACTTGCAAACGAGGCAGATTCATATCTTTTTATTGGCTATGGGTTTGGGGATAAACATTTAAATAGTTCTTTTCCTATACACAGATATGATAACAATAAAATAAGAAAAGCAGTTATAATTGATTGGGCAAGTGACGAAACTGATGGACAATTTTATAGGTCTGATAATTGGGCTAATGGATTGACAGAAACATTGAGATGTAATGCAATTTTAGGTAATGGAATTGATGGAATTCCGCCAAAAGTAAAATATTATAAAGACAATAAGTCCTTTGAATTTTCACCGAACAAGGAATTGCCAATAAGTATTTGGTATAACGGATTAATGGAAGCCTGTGATAATGCTCAACTGATAAAAAATGAATTAAAATAACTATGACCAACACCGTATAAAGTTAATGTGGGTTTTATGGTTTGCCCAAAGTTTTGTGTCTGTTTATTATGTCACTTATACTTATTTAATTATTTTTAGATTGACAAGAATAAAAACATAAAATAAGTATAAGCTTAGTACTGGGCTGAAAATCTAGTGATTTTCAACTCCCACACTAACCTTATACAAATCCGTTGTAAGCAATTAAACCAAACCAGATAAAAAGAGTCTAATCTGAAAATAAATTAATAAAATATGAGAAATCTATTTAAATTATTTACAGTAATCCTCTTGTTTTCATGTAGCAAAAATGAAGAACAAATTAACCCAGATACTCCTCAAGAACAGGTTAATCAAGATGCTCTTGTGTCAGCTTTTTTTGGACTTGATAATGCACTACCAAGTCTATTGTGTAATCAACTAGGAAGCCTGTTAGATGGTATGCCTGTTAATTTTAAATTTCCATTAGATGCATCCAGTTTATCGGAAACTGATTTTGAAGTTGTAGATAGCCTTGGAAATAAACACATCCCAATGTGTGCTCTTTTAGCACCAGCTAATGAAAATGGAGAAAATCGAACAGTGCTATTGATAGGTGAGTTTGGAACCGCTGTTACAAATCCACCCGTTGAGGTAAGAATTGTGGGGGATTTATTTACAACTGATACTTTTTCAGGAGAGTCCGCTTGTTCAGAAATCCTAAATCTAAATGGAATCACTACCACGAATGTTATTCCGCTCGCTGATGGTCCAAGTCTATTTTTTGCCCAAAAAATTGATGGTACTCTGAATGAATGTAGTTCAGGAACACAAACGATTCAAGTTGCTTGGAATGGTGGCATTACACCGTTTATAAGTGGTGATACCGAATCTGACTTATTTCAATACTATATTGGTTATTCTGATAGTTCAGGAGTTCTAATTCCACATGTACCTATTTCGATAGCAGATATAAATGACAACGACAACTTTCACCAACTTTGTTTTTCTACAAGTGATGAAATTGTTAAAATTTCAATGATGGCTAACACGGTCGAAGACCCAAACCAAGACCCTAATTTATACAGTGAAATTGATGTTAGTTCCTGCACTCCTTAGACAAGAATTGAAGAGAGCCTTCAAGTTAATTAAAATATAACTGCTTACAACAATGTATATGCGATAATGCTCCCTATCGGTCGCACTACGCATATACTAACCGTTGTACGCAATTTGGAAAAACTACATGGAAGGAATAGGCAATACACCTCTTATTAAACTAAAACATCTTACTGAT
>CANLMR010000009.1 GCA_947492185.1 uncultured Tenacibaculum sp. | reverse complement strand
AGATTACAGGAGCTAATACAGGATTTAATGCTACCAATACAACGGGAGTATTTACTGGATTAGCAGAAGATATTTATACAATTACAATTACTAATCCTGGTACTGGATGTATATTAACAACAGATCATCAGGTTGGACCACCGCCAACGTTTAATTTGGCATTTACTAATATTACTGACGTAGTTTGTTTAGGCGATACTAATGGAAGTATTACGTTTGATTTTGAAGCAAGTAGTCCATATACCGGTAATTACGATTACCAAATAATGGATACCAATGGTACAGCAATATTAACTGATGATACCGTTGCAAGTTCGGCTACTGGACTTAGCGGTTCTACTACAGTAAATACATTAGGAGCAGGAACATACTATGTAATTGTTTCTATGACTGATAGCCCATTCTGTCCAGTTACTTCTGAAGAAATAATTATAGGAGAGCCTACTTCTGCATTAGGAGTAACATTTAATACTAATTTAATCAGTTGTGTATCTCCAAATAGTGGTGAAATTGTAATAAACGGTACAGGTGGTTGGAGTGCTTATGAATATCAATTAGAGAATACAACTACATCATCTATAGTACAAGCATTCTCAACAAATAATATTATTACAGATTTAACTTCTGGAAGTTATTTGATTACTGTTAGAGATGGAAATGGATGTACTGTCACAGATACTTTTACATTATCAGATCCAACTACAATAACAGCAACTTTAGTAGAAACAAGTACAATTGCTTGTGAGGGTGATGAAACAGCAGCGATAGAAGTTAATTCAGTTTCAGGAGGACAAGGTAGTCCAGCTGTATATTCTTACAGTTTGACTTTCCCTAATGGAGATGTTTCTGCAATCCAACAGAGTAATACATTTACAGGATTAGGAGCAGGTAGTTATGTTGTTACAGTTTACGATGAGTTTAGTTGTAGTAATACCTTCCCAATTGTAATTGGTGAACCAAGTGATGTTACTGCAGCAGCAATTGTTACTTCAATAATTACTTGTACAGCTCCAAATGCAACAATTGAAGTTACAGGCGCTGGAGGAACTGGAGCTTATGAGTTTAGTATAGATGGAACGAATTTCATTGCTAGTAATACATTCTCAGTTCCTGCAGGTGATTATGAATTATTCGTTAGAGACGCAAATGGATGTATCTCAGTTCCTGCAATAGTATCGGTTCCTGAGTTAGTTCCTTTAACGGCAACATTAAATACAGATTCTGCATTTATTACTTGTAATGGAGATGCGAATGCAATATTATCAGCAACAGCAACTGGTGGTTTAGGTAACTATATGTATGAATTATTAGATGGTGGAGGAGCTGTTGTTGCTGGTCCACAAGCATCAAATACATTTGATAGTATAGCTCCAGGTACATATAGTATAAGAGTAACAAGTCAAGATTGTGTTACTGTGACAGCAGAATATGAAATTGTTGATCCACCATTGTTAGAAGTTTCAGAAACTCACGTAGATGTAAGTTGTAACGGATCAACTGATGGTAGTATTACGATTACAGCTACAGGAGGAACTGGTTCTTATGTATATGAAATAGATACTGACCCAGGTAGATTCCAAACTAGTAATGAGTTTAATAATTTAGCGGCAGGAACATATACAATTACAACACAAGATGAAAGAGGTTGTTTCGAAATCCTTACAGTAACTATTGATGAGCCAGCGTTGTTAGAGGTAGTTGTTGATATGACTACAGTGCAACAGCAAGATTGTGTTCAAGATACTCCACCTTCTTTTGAAGTTACAATTACTGGAGGTACACCACCATATTCAACAAGTCTAAATGGAGGAGCTTTCATTGATAATAGAGTATTATTTGATAACTTAACAGCTGGAGAAACTTATGTAGTTATTGTTAGAGATAGTAGAGGATGTACTACAGTTACATCACCATTCACATTAGATGAAGCTGTTGATTTACAATTCTCAGCAGAAGTTACTTACGATTGTAGTGAAGAAGCTACAATTACTGGAACAGTAGCTGATATTCATGCTAGTAATGTAGTTTATACGTTAACTGGACCAGAGAATTCTAGTAATGATACAGGAATATTTAATGTTACTGCTACAGGAAGTTATACTTTAGAAGTTGAACATGTAAATGGATGTATTAGAATTGTTACTCCTATTGAAGTAGAAACAATACAACCGTTACAAATTAGTATAGATGATTCACAAATTAATATGTTAATTGCTACTGCAACTGGAGGAATTCCTCCATATGAATATAGTATCGATGGTAGTGATTTCTCTTCTGAGAATCAATTTATAATCACGCAAACTAGAGATTATACAATCGTAGTTAGAGATAGTAGAGGATGTGAACAATCTATTACTGTAGAAGGCGTTTATATTACAATTGAGGTTCCAAATATCTTTACACCAGATGGCGATGGTATTCAGGATTATTGGTATCCAATAAATGTTCAAGATTATCACCAGCTTAAAGTTGTTATCTTTGATCGTTATGGTAGAGAAATTACTAAGTTCAATGGTGTTCAAACTGGTTGGGATGGGTTATACCAAGGACGTCCAATGCCATCAGGAGATTATTGGTATACTATTGAGTTTGTTGAATTATCAGGAGAGCAAAGACGTTTAATGGGTCACTTTACATTATATAGATAAAATTATTAGATGAAGAAATTTAGAATAATCCCTATATTATTTTTATTAGTTGCCAAATTGTATGGACAAGAAGTTGATTTACCACAATATGTCAACCACATGGCAGATAATCCATTTTTAATTTCTCCAGCTTATGCAGGAATTGGAGCAGGATTACAGGTTCGATTAAATGGAGTTAGTCAATGGATTGGAGTTGAAGATGCGCCAGATACGCAATCGTTAACCTTAGAAGCGCGTTTAGCTGAACGTTTTGGAGGTGGACTTACAATGTTCAACGATCAAAACGGATTTACTACTCAAAAAGGTGTGCGCTTATCATTAGCAAGTCATTTAATTTTAAGTGATGTTTATGATAGTTTTTTATCTTTTGGTTTAAGTTATAGCTTCATTCAATTTGGAATTGATACTTCTGAAAATAATACACCTCAAGCAATTCCAGATCGTGTATTAAATACATCAAATTTTGATGTAAGTATGTTATATCGTTTTGGACGTTTTGCTATAAGTGGTAATGTTGTAAACTTGCTAGATAAGAATGTAGATAATTTTACAACAGGAGAACCGAGAGTCTTAAGAAGATATTCTATTTATACAAATTATAATTACAGAATTAATAGAGATACGGAGTTAGAGCCATCTGCTTTTGTTGAATTTTTTGAAGCAAGTAGAAGATCTAGAACAGATGTAAATGTTAAGTTGAGAAAGCGAATATTTAATGGTTATGTATGGGGTGGATTGAGTTATACATTCCTAAATGATCAATTTTTTAAGCCTAATGCAATTGCGCCATTATTTGGACTTAAAAAAGATAAATTCTATGTTTCTTACGGATTCAGTATTACAGTTAATGAAATAGTTGGATTTAATAATGGTACACATATGATTACGCTTGGTTTCGATTACGATCGTCGTCCTAGTTTAGCTCGATGTACAAGAAAAATGATTATGTTCTAATAATAGAAATAAAAAAATATAAAATAAAAAACCTCGGTTATCACTGAGGTTTTTTATTTTAATTTTGTCAGGATGGATAAGAATAATCAAGAATCTACTAATCTTAATAAATATATAAGCTCTACTGGAATTTGTTCAAGAAGAGAAGCAGAAAGATTAATTACAGCTGGAAGAGTAACCATTAACGGTAAGCCTACTCAGTTAGGTAATAGAGTTTTTGAAGGAGATATCGTTAAAATTGATGATAAGCCATTAAAAGCAAAACCTAAAACCTTATACATTGCTTTAAACAAACCTGTGGGAATTGTTTGTACAACTGATAGTAAAGAAAGAAAGAATATCGTAAAATTTGTTGGACATCCACAACGTTTATTTCCAATAGGAAGATTAGATAAGCCTTCAGAAGGATTAATATTTTTAACAAATGATGGAGATATTGTTAATAAAATACTTCGCGCAGGAAACAATCATGAAAAAGAGTATATAGTAACTGTAAATAAACCAATAAGTGATCGTTTTATTCAAAGAATGAGTAACGGTATACCAATTTTAGGAACGGTTACTAAAAAGTGTAAAGTTGAAAAGATTAGTTCCAATACATTTAAAATAATACTTACGCAGGGTTTAAATCGACAGATTAGAAGGATGTGTGAGTATTTAGATTATGAGGTTACTAAGCTAAAAAGAACTCGTATTATGAATGTAGAACTAGGAAGTTTAAAAGTAGGCGAGTGGCGAGAACTGTCTAAAAATGAAATGGATAAAATAAATGTTTTAGTAAAAACATCTAGTAAAACAGAAGAAGCATCTAAAGAACGTTCACCTATCAAAAAAAACACCTCATCAAAAGGGAAATTTAAATCAAAATTCGGTCGTCAAAGAAAAAAATAGATTTAGAAACATTTAAGTTTTCACATACTTCCAATTATGTATCTTTGTCCCCTATGCAATTTAAGTTAGAAACTACTGATCCTAAAAGTAAAGCCAGAGCTGGTGTTGTAACTACAGATCACGGAGCTATAGAAACTCCTATTTTCATGCCTGTAGGTACTGTTGCTTCTGTTAAAGGTGTTCATCAATCTGAACTAAAAGACGAGATCAATCCAGATATTATTTTAGGAAACACTTATCACTTATATCTAAGACCTAAAATTGATATTCTTGAGCAAGCAGGAGGCTTACACAAGTTTATGAATTGGGATAGAAATATCTTAACAGATAGTGGAGGATACCAAGTGTATTCTTTATCAGGAAGAAGAAAGATAAATGAAGAAGGTGTAAAATTTAAAAGCCATATTGATGGTTCAACACATTTCTTTACACCAGAAAACGTAATGGAAATTCAACGCTCTATTGGTGCTGATATTATTATGGCATTTGATGAGTGTACTCCATATCCTTGTGATTATAATTATGCAAAAAATTCAATGCATATGACACATCGCTGGTTAAAAAGATGTATTGAACATTTAGGAAAAGTGCCACCTAAATATGGTTATGAACAAACTTTTTTCCCAATAGTACAAGGAAGCACATATAAAGATTTACGTAAACAATCTGCTGAGTTTATTGCATCAGTTGAAGCAGAAGGTAATGCAATTGGAGGATTATCTGTTGGCGAACCTGCTGAAGAGTTGTATGCTATGACAGATGTAGTTTGTAGTATTTTACCTGAAGATAAACCGAGATATTTAATGGGAGTAGGAACTCCAATTAATATTCTTGAGAATATTGCTTTAGGTGTTGATATGTTCGATTGTGTTATGCCTACAAGAAACGCTAGAAACGGAATGTTATTTACAGCATATGGAACTATAAACATCAAAAATAAAAAATGGGAGAATGATTTTTCACCGATTGATGAAATGGGAATCACATTTGTAGACACGTTATATTCTAAAGCATATTTAAGACATTTATTTGCTTCAAAAGAATTATTAGGTAAGCAAATCGCTTCTATTCATAATTTAGGATTTTATTTATGGTTGGTTCGTGAAGCGCGAAAGCATATTATAGCGGGTGATTTTGCTGTATGGAAAGATAAAATGGTAAAACAAATGAGTAATCGTTTGTAATTTTGAGAATACTAGATTGGTACATATTAAAGAGGTATTTAACAACGTTTTTATTTACGTTGTTAATTTTAATACCAATTGCTGTAGCAATTGATATTTCAGAAAAGATAGATAAGTTTTTAAGAGATGAAACACTTACGTTCTTTACAATAGTAAATGATTACTACAAAAATTTTATCATATACTACACCAATACTTTTATGCCGCTGGCTTTATTCATAGCGGTAATTGTATTTACATCTCGTTTAGCAAACAACACAGAAATTGTAGCGATAAATAGCTCTCAAATTTCTTTTACACGATTTTTATATCCTTATTTTATTGGAGCTACAATAGTTACTGCTGTGGCATTATATATGAATCATTATATCGTACCTGCAAGTAGTAAAACAAGAAAAAATTTCGAGAATACCTATCTAAAGAAAAAACGATATCAAGATCAAATGATTAATGATTTTAGTTTGCAGTTAAATGATAGCACGTATATGTTTTTACAAACCTATGATCTCAAAAGAAATTCAGGACATCAATTTTCAACTGAAACCTATGATGGTTTAAAACTAAAATATAAGTTAATTGCAGATAGAATTAGATGGAATGAAAAGGATACTACTTTTACTTTATTAAATTGGAAAGAGAGAAAAATCTTTAAGGATAGAGATAGTATTTTTTCTGGTAATAAAATGGATACTGTTTTTGCTTTTACTCCTAAAGATTTTAATTATAAATCTACTATGGCTCAGGAAATGCCTTCTCCTGAGTTATCCGAGTTTATTAAAATATCTAGAAAAAGAGGAGTTAAAAACCTAAATGCGTACTTAGTAGAATTATATAAAAGAACAAGTTTACCTCTTGCTTCATATATTTTAACTTTAATTGCTGTTGTATTAGCACATAGAAAACGTAGAGGAGGAATAGGAGTTAACTTGGCTTTTGGTATAGCCATAATGTTTGTTTATGTGTTCTTTTTAAAAGTAGCAGAAGTGTTAGGAGCGGTTGCCGGAGCGAATTCTTTACTAAATGTGTGGATGCCAAATATCATATTTGGAGCCTATGCAGTTTATCTTTATATCAATGCAAGAAAGTAAACTTAAAAATTACCTTTTACTACATTTTATTGTTTTTATTTGGGGATTTACTGCCATTTTAGGAGCATTAATTTCAATAGAAGCCATACCATTAGTTTGGTATAGAATGTTAATTGCTGTTGCTTTTATATGTGTGTATTTTGTAATTAAAAGAAAATCATTCTCTGTTCCTAGAGATGCAATTCTGAAGTTTTTTATCACTGGTGCTATTATAGCTGTTCACTGGATAACCTTTTTTAAAGCGATAAAAGTATCTAATGTATCTGTTGCTTTAGTAACCATGAGTACTGGAGCTTTTTTTACAGCGCTAATTGAGCCTTTATTTTTTAAAAGAAGAATTAACCCTGTTGAAATGTTAATGGGATTATTGGTGATTGTAGGCTTATATATAATTTTCAATTTTGAGAGTCAATATAGTTTAGGAATTATTTATGCTTTAATATCAGCATCATTATCAGCTTTATTTGCTGTTTTAAATGGAATTTTTATAAAAAAATACGAAGCAGACACTATATCATTGTATCAATTGTTGTTCGGAGTAGTGGTAGTAACAGTTTATTTAGCTATTTCTGGAAGCTTTACCACAGATTTTTTCATTTTAAAGAGTACAGATTGGATATATTTAACAGTATTAGGAAGTATTTGTACTGCATACGCTTTTATTGCATCGGTACAGGTAATGAAATACTTAACTCCTTACACCGTAATGCTTACCATAAATCTTGAACCAATTTATGCTATTATACTGGCTCTCATAATATTTGGAGAAAAAGAACAAATGAACGTAGAGTTTTATTACGGAGCTTTTATCGTGTTATTTGTGGTCTTATTGAATGGAATATTGAAAAATTCTTCAAAAATTAAAAAGAAATTACAACGATAATTTAGTATGTTTGCTTTTACAAACAATTCGGAAATCAAACTTATAAAATGGAATATTTAGATTTTGAAATGCCAATTAAAGAGCTAGAAGATCAGTTGGCAAAATGTCATGATATAGGAAAAGAAAGTGAGATAGACGTTACTGAGACGTACAAAAAAATCGAAAAAAAATTACAAAAAGCTAGAAAAGATATCTATAAAAACTTAACACCGTGGCAACGTGTTCAGTTATCACGTCATCCTAACAGACCATATACTTTAGATTATATCAAGGCTATTTGCGGAGATACGTTTATGGAATTACACGGAGATAGAAGTGTTAAAGATGATAAAGCAATGATTGGTGGTCTTGGTAAAATCGGAGATCAATCATTCATGTTCATCGGACAGCAAAAAGGTTACAATACCAAAACACGTCAGTATCGTAACTTTGGAATGGCAAACCCTGAAGGATACCGTAAAGCATTACGTTTAATGAAAATGGCTGAGAAGTTCGGAATTCCTGTGGTAACTTTATTAGATACTCCAGGTGCTTATCCAGGCTTAGAAGCTGAAGAAAGAGGTCAAGGCGAAGCTATTGCTCGTAACATTTTTGAAATGACTCGTTTAAAAACTCCGATTATTACTATTGTAATTGGTGAAGGAGCTTCTGGAGGTGCATTAGGAATTGGAGTAGGAGATAGAGTATACATGATGGAAAATACTTGGTATACTGTTATTTCTCCTGAATCTTGTTCTTCTATTTTATGGCGTAGCTGGGAGTTTAAAGAACAAGCCGCAGCAGCTTTAAAATTAACTGGTGATGATATGAAGAAGTTAAAATTAATTGACGGAATTATTGAAGAGCCAGCTGGTGGAGCACATACAGATAGAGATGGAGCTTTTGAAGCTGTTAAAAATCAAATTTTAAAAGCTTTTGGTGAGTTAAAAGATTTAGATGATACTTCACTTGTAGCTAAGCGTATGGATAAATATGCAAATATGGGTGTTTATAAAGAGTAATCTCTTTATTATCGATAAAATATAAAAGCTCACTTTAAAGTGAGCTTTTTTTTATATAAATCCTTTGTCTTTTGCTGTTAAAATAAGTTCCCTATCATCAGTAGAACTCAATGCAAATATCTTTCGTAATTGTCGTTTACGTTTTTCTATTGCAGGCATAGATAAGTGAACAATTTCAGGTAAGTCTTTGGTTTTTGTACCTACCGATATTTCATATAATATCTTTCTATCAATATCGTCTAACAGCAAATCACTTGAAACTTGATTTCGTAGTAATTTCATTACTGTTTTGCTATAATATGGCGGATCTTCTAAAACTTCTTCAATAGCCTGAACCAATTCATTTGGAGTTAAGTCATTCTTTACTAAAAAGCCTTCAGGGTTTAAGTTCTTTAAAATACTATGAACTCTATAATTGTCATTAAAAGTAGTAGAAACAATAATCTTAGTTTTTGGTAGCAGTTCATTAATTTTTAAACCTAAATCTTCACCAGAAAGTAACGTTCCATCTTTAGAAGGTGGCAAACGCATATCAAGAAAAACAATATCTAAGTGATCATTTTTCTCTACATATTCTTTTAAAATTTTACAGGCAGAATCACAGTCAGTAGCTGTTAAAATATTGAAAGAAATAGCTTCATTTCTACTTTCAATAAACTTAAAAGCACTTTTATATGCTTCTGCGATTAAAGGATGGTCATCTATTAGTAAAGCATTATACTTTTTAAGCTGCATTTTTGGGGTTATAAGGTATTATTATTCTTAAAGTAGTTCCTTGGTTGATTTTTGATAAAAAGCCTACAGAACCGTTTAATTTTTTAACTCTTGTTTTAATATTCTTTATTCCTATTCCTTTTTTGCCCTTTTTTGTGTCAAATCCAACACCATCATCTACAATCGTAATTAACAATTCTTGATCTTTTAAAGCGAAATCCAAAGTTACACTTTTTGCTTTAGCATGTTTTATTATGTTTTGTAAAGCCTCTTGTATAATTCTGTAAATATTAGCTTTTGTTACCTCATTCATACTTTTCCATGAAATTGTAGGTTCATGAGTAAACGTATGCGTAAAGTTACCAATAACGCTTTTATCTTGTAATAATTGTTGAATTATAGCGGTAAAGTTTACAGCGGTATCATCAAAATTTTCGCTTAACCTGTGCGATACATCACGAATTTCCTTTTCTATATTTTGCAATTCATCTAAAAAGTTTTGATGTTGTTCTTGAGTATCGGGTTGCATTTGCATGCCTAAAAAACCTAAACTTACGCGAGTACCAAATAGTTTTCCTAGAATTCCATCATGTAATTCTGCTGAAATCCGATTACGTTCATTAACACGTTCTTCTTCTAGTTTTGCTTGTTGTTGAAGTGTTAATACGTAAACCTCTTCATTTGCTTTTTGTTGTTCTGCTTCTAATTGTAGTTTTTCGTTTTGTACTTTTTGCACACGTAAAAAGTAGAGTAAGGTAGATATCAATAAAACAGTTAAACTCCCAGCAAATATCCAGATTCGTTGCTCTGTTAAACGCTTTTTATCTTCAATATGTTCGTCGGTTTCAAACTCAATGCGTGTAAACTTGTTTTGTGCTCTACGTTCTTCACTAATTAAACTATCGTTAAATTGTATATAACGATCTAAATATTTTTTTGCTTTTTTAGGTTTAAGGTCAGCTAGTTGTTGTAACGAAGTAAGGTAATCACCTCCATTTTTTAATTCTTTAGCTAGTGTATTTGCTTCTTTTGCAAATTGAATTGCTCTTATAGTATCTTGAGCATATGCGTAATAATCAGAAATATGAATTTTACTTGTTAAAACATCTGTTTTTCTATTTAAACTATCCCTTATAATTAATGCTCTATGAAAGTTTTTTGAAATACCTAAAGTATCATTCATTTTTAATTGGCTATATGCTTTATTATCTATTACTCTTGCGTAACGCTGTAAATCATTTTTTAATAACTCTTTTTCGTTTAGTATTTTGTTAAATAATTTAATAGCTTTTTCATATTGTTCAATTTCAATAAATACTAGAGCTTTATTATTATTTATGGTGGCATTATATATAATTCTGTCTTTTTTAGATTTTAGTTTTTTTACATATTCATAAGCTTTGTCATAATATTTAATAGCTCTATCATAATTTTTGATATCAATTTGTAAAAGAGCAAGTTGATTATATGATGTATAGAGATTTCTATTATCTTGAATCTCTTTATATAGTTTTATTGCTTTTATATTTAAGATTTCGCTTCCTGTATAATCTCTATAAAATCCTTTAATTCTAGCCATTCCATAAATAGTAGTTGCGGCTTCTTTTTTATTATCATTCTTTAAGAAATTATTATGTGCCTCATAAAAATGGTGATATGCTTTATCATTTATATCTAGGTTTACATAGTATGTAGCTAAATTCCAGTGAGCATCTCCTTGTGTATATAAATCTCCCATTTTAGATGATAAATCAAGAGCTTCTTTATTTACTTTAAAAAAATTAACAGTATCCTTTAGGTTGTATAATTCGTAGGCAATTGAGCTTAGATAAATAGGTTTTTGAATATTATTATCTATAAAATATTCATAACAGTTTAATAAAATTTCTTTTCGCTTTTCTGTTTTTATCTTTTTATTTCGAGCTTGTTTTATCCAAGCTTTTATACTATCGTTTTCTTTTTGAAAATGTTTAGATTCAATAGAAAAGATTGTAGTATTAGAGAAAATAAATAATAAAAGAATAAGATTTTTGATAGTTATATGTTTTACTTAATAAAACAAAACTAAAAAAAAAACCTCTAGCGTAATACTAGAGGTTGGATTGAATTCAGAATCTTACTAACCTTTTCCATCTTTTCCACCATTGTTATCATTTTCTCCGCCTCCACCTGTATCAAAAGCGTTGATGTTTTCAGTGTTTGTAATTTCTGTATTTTGAGTTGTATCTGTAACTAGGTTTTCAGTGTTATCTGTACAACCGATAGTTAATAATAATACAAACGTTAACAATAATAATTTTAAATTTCTCATAACTTTAGTTTTTAATATTTGACAATAGTTTTCCTAGCCGTAAAAACAGCTTGTTTAGTTGATCGAATGCAATTTTCGATTGTGTAAGTCCAGAAAAATCTGGGCAATAGTCCTCCAGCCCGAGTAATTCGAGTGGTTTGTAGAATTGAATTGATGTGATATCAATCCGTGAAGACTTTGAACTACCAAGGCCTATTGAGTTAAGGCTTCAGGAAATTCTACATTGTCATTAAATAAGGAAGCGTTTTTGCAATTTTTAGGTAACGCTAGCTGATTTTTTTATTTTTAAATTATATAGGATTTTATTTCTATACAATCTAAATTGAGTAATCAGAAGGTTCCATTGAGTAAACGTCCTTTTTCATTTAGAATTAGCAATATTGATTTTTTCATAACTTTCAATTTCTCCTATTAATATACGAAAAATTAACGATATTTCAAAATTTTCAGTCAACTTTCGTATAAACATTTTTAAATAAAAAAGGCACCTATTTCTAGATGCCTTTGTACTTATATATGTTGAAAACAGAATTTAATCATTTTCAAAATAGTTTAGCATACAAAAAACATCATTACTCATTCTTACATCAAAGTGAACACCTCTTATTGGCGACTCATTTGAACTTTTGGATAAATAAATTGATTTCATAATACTTATAGTTTTACTTTATTATATTGGTAACTAATAGTTGTTAATTAATTACAGTACAAATATACAATGTTTTTACATTTCTACAAAATATTTTATAATTTATTTTACTGAAAATCAATCACTTAAGTTGTTTTTAGATAATACGATTCCTGTCCGGAATTTATCCAGATATTGAAGTTTTTTGTTAAGCTTTATAGCTCAATTGTTTATGAAGTAAACTTTTCAAGTTTCTATATGTGAGTTAAAATTTTCATCATTAAATTAATTCATAAAAAAAGGCGTTCAAATGAGTTTGAACGCCTTATATATTTTTGATTTTATTGTTTTATCATCTATTTAATATATGTAATAACGTTCGGTTTCGGTTAAAATCCTTTTCAGATCTTCCGAAACTTGACTGTGCTAAAATTGCACACGATACTGTATATATATGTAAATTCATCATTGTTCTACAAATATACAAAATTTATTAATAATGTTAAAAAACGTTAAAATTTTAACAATTTCTTATTTGGAGTAAAAAGTATGGTTTTCCCATACTAAAAGTAAGGGAAAACCATACCTGAGTCTCTTTAACTCAAAATATCTTTGTCATGGTTACAAAAAGCCTTAGAACATATAAGGTCGGATATAAAGAAACTTTATATCATAGTCGTCGGGGAAAATCTATGAGAAAAAAGAAAAAAAAGTGTATCCTTTTACTCTAACCAAAGTAAAATAACATGGTACAAAAAAACGCCCTTCGGGGCGTTTTACTTTTTTATTAAGGTATGTTTAAATACTTGTGTGTTTGTAATGATATCTTCCATTTTGGGTTAGCCATAACATAATCAATAATCATCGGAATCATTTTTTCACGTTTACTCCATTCAGGTTGTAAATACAATGAGCAATTATTATTTACTTTTGAAGCTTGTTCTTCTGCAAATTCAAAATCATGTTTATTATGAATAATCATTTTTAATTCATCTGCTTCTTCATAAGCTCTTTGCAAAGGAAGTTTTGTTTTTTTAGGAGATAAACAAAACCAATCCCAAACACCTGAAAATTTATAAGCTCCAGATGTTTCAATATGTGTTTTTATATTCTTTTTCTGTAATTGATTCGTAATATAATCTAAACTCCACATTAAAGGTTCTCCACCGGTAACAACAACAGTTTCTGCATATTTTTTAGCATTGTCTACAATTAAATCTGTATTAGTAGGTGGGTGTAAATTAGCATCCCAACTTTCTTTAACATCGCACCAATGACATCCAACATCACATCCTCCAATTCGAATAAAATATGCTGCTGTTCCAGTGTGTGCACCCTCTCCTTGAATGGTGTAAAACTCTTCCATCAAAGGAAGCATTTCTCCTTTTTTAATTAACTCTTGCGTCTTTAAATCCATCTGCTTTTACCGCTATTACATCTATTTCAATTTTTGCTCCTACGAGCAAACCGGCTGCAAATGTAGTTCTTGCAGGTTTATTTTTAGGAAAATATTCACGGAAAATTTTATTAAACTCTGCAAAATCATCTGTTGTAGATAAAATAACTGTACATTTTACAACATGTTCTAGGTCAGATCCATGAAGTTCTAATACTGCTTTTATGTTTTCTAACGTTTGTCTAGCCTCAGCTGTAATTCCACCTTCTGGTAATTTACCAGTAGTAGGATTAATTCCTACTTGACCCGCTAAGTATAATGTATTCCCTACTTCAACCGCGTCAGAGAAGGGTGCATTTTTTTTGCGTTCTAATTTAGAAGTATGAAAAATGATGTCCTCTTTTTCATTGATAACTTCTTTCTCTTTTTTAACAACGCAAGAACTTAATGCTATTATAATTGATAAACATAAAAATTGAGATAGTTTCATAAGGTTATATTTTTGGTCTTTAACAAATTTAACTAAAACAGTAGTATTCTCCTTAAAAATTAATTTTGAAATGCTGATATTAATAGTATTTTTATCAAAAATAATTTAAGATGAGTCAAACGGAAACTTTTTTTAATTATATCAATGACGGATATAAGTGTAAAGGAGATTTTATTACACTTGGTGCAGGAATGTTAGGTGAAGAAACAGTAACGAATGCGTTAGTTAATATTCCTCTAAAAACATTAAACAGACATGGGTTAATTGCTGGAGCAACAGGTACAGGTAAAACAAAAACATTACAAGTGCTTGCCGAAAATATGTCTGAAAAAGGAATCCCTGTCTTATTAATGGATGTTAAAGGTGATTTAAGTGGATTAGGGCAACCAAGTCCTGGACATCCAAAAATTGATGAGCGTCATGAAAAAATTGGTATTCCGTTTGATGCAAAAAAGTTTCCAATAGAGATTTTATCTATTTCAGAGCAAGATGGAGTTAGACTACGTGCTACTGTTTCTGAATTTGGACCAGTGTTATTGTCTAGAATATTAGATTTAACTGAAACACAATCTGGTATTGTGGCTATTATTTTTAAATACTGTGATGACAATCATTTGCCATTACTAGATTTAAAAGATTTTAAAAAGATGTTACAGTTTGTAACTGCTGAAGGTAAAGATGAAATTGCTGCTGAATATGGTAGAATCTCATCTTCGAGTACCGGAGCAATTCTTCGTAAAATTGTTGAGTTAGAGCAACAAGGAGGAGAATTGTTTTTTGGGGAAAAATCTTTTGAAGTAGATGACTTAACTAGAGTTGATGAAAATGGAAGAGGAGTAATTTCTGTATTAAGATTAACAGATATTCAAGATAAACCAAAACTATTTTCAACCTTTATGCTTCAATTATTAGCTGAGGTTTATGAAACATTTCCTGAGCAAGGAGATAGCGGAAGACCAGAGTTAATTATTTTTATTGATGAAGCACATTTAGTTTTCGATGAAGCTTCGAAAGCTTTATTAAGTCAAATTGAAAGTATTGTTAAGTTAATTCGATCGAAAGGTATTGGGTTGTATTTTGTTACTCAAAATCCTAAAGATGTACCTGAAGATGTTTTAGCACAATTAGGTATGAAAGTGCAACATGCATTACGTGCTTTTACTGCAAAAGATAGAAAAGCATTAAAATTAGCTGCTGAAAATTATCCTGATTCAGAATTTTATAACACTAATGAAGTACTTACTCAATTAGGAATTGGTGAGGCATTTATAACTGCTTTAAATGAAAAAGGTATTCCTACACCATTAGCTAGAACTATGCTTAGAGCACCTATGAGTAGAATGGATATATTAACAGAAAGAGAAATTCAAGATGTATTGAATAACTCAAAACTTATTAATAAGTATAACAAAGAGGTTGATAGAGAAAGTGCTTATGAATTATTAGGAAAAAAAATTGAACGAATTAATAAAGAGAAAACTGAAGATGATCGTAGAAAAGAAGAAGAAAAGATTAAGAAAAAAAGAAGTTCTAGTTCAGGAAGAAGAAGTACTCGACAAAACCCGGTAGTAAAAGTTTTAACTAGTGCTACTTTTATAAGGGCTGTTTTTGGTATTTTAAAGAAAGTATTATAAACTAAATAGTAAAAAGAAACGTTATATTTTGAAATTAAACCTACATGAAAAAATTAACTAAAATTGTATCAATACTTTGTGTTTCATTATTGTTTATTCAGTGTGGAAAAGATGAGTTCACAATTGCTAAGGGTAAAGTAGGACAGCTTACTAAAGAAACTACTGTAGCACAACTGGATAAGCTTTTTGCTAAGGATTCATTAGTAAAAATATTAAGTGAAGGAGCAAAAGGAAATAATTATTTCCAAGATGATGATGTTTATAAAGTATATGAAAAAGGAGGGAAACTTTTATTGAGTATTGTACCTAAAGAACAACTAGATTCTAGCTCTGTAATTAAAAGTGTTGAAATTTTTGATGAACGATTTAAAACTGAAAAAGGATTAAATATAAATTCAACATTTAATGAAATAAATGCAAATAACGCTATTAGTAAAATAGAACCTTCATTTTCTTCAGTAACTGTATTTATTGACGATTTAAACGCTACTATTGCTTTAGATAAAGAAGGGTTAGGTTTGAGTGATTACAACATGAAAAAAGTTAGTATTGAACAAATTCCTGATTTGGTCAAAATGAAATCCTTTATCATTTGGTTGAATTAGAAAATATATAATCCGCTTAGGCGGATTTTTTTATATACCTACTTAAAACAAATTTCCAAACTTATATATTTGCACAACAAATCAAAAAGAATGAATTACGCTAAGAATATATTAGAAACTATTGGAAACACTCCTTTAGTTAAAATTAATAAACTCGCTGAAGAGTTACCGTGTTTAGTATTAGCTAAATATGAGACTTTTAATCCTGGGAACTCAGTTAAGGATAGAATGGCTCTAAAAATGATTGAAGATGCCGAAGCTAATGGTATATTAAAACCAGGAGGAACCATTATTGAAGGAACTTCAGGGAATACTGGTATGGGATTAGCTTTAGCTGCTATTGTTAAAGGATACAAATGTGTATTTGTAATGGCTGATAAACAAAGTAAAGAGAAAGTAGATATTTTAAAAGCTGTTGGAGCAGAGGTTGTTGTTTGTCCTACAAATGTTGAACCAGATGATCCTAGAAGTTATTATTCAGTATCAAGAAGATTAGCAGAAGAAACAGAAAATGCTTGGTATGTAAATCAATATGATAATCCAAGTAATGCAAAAGGACATTATGAAAGTACTGGTCCTGAAATTTGGGAACAAACAGAAGGAAAAATAACTCATTTTGTTGTTGGAGTAGGGACAGGAGGAACAATTTCTGGAGTAGGAAAGTATTTAAAAGAGAAAAATCCAAATGTTAAAGTTTGGGGAATAGATACCTATGGATCTGTATTCAAAAAGTACCATGAAACTGGAGTTTTTGATGAAAATGAAATTTATCCATATGTTACAGAAGGTATTGGAGAAGATATTTTACCTAAAAATGTAGATTTTAGTATTATAGATGGGTTTACTAAAGTAACAGATAAGGATGCAGCTGTTTATACGCAGTTGTTAGCAAAAAAAGAAGGAATGTTCCTAGGGAATTCTGCTGGAGCTGCAATGAAAGGATTATTACAGTTAAAAGAACACTTTAATGAAGATGATGTAGTTGTTGTCCTTTTTCATGATCACGGAAGTCGTTATGTTGGTAAAATGTTCAACGACGATTGGATGAAGAAAATGGGCTATATAGAATAGTACAATATATTTATTATTAAAATATAATTCAAAAAGCCACCTCATTGAGGTGGCTTTTCGTTAATCAACTAATTCAAATAATTTACACAATGAAAACAATTATTATTGTTTAACAATTATATGCTTTCAATTTACGTGCCAAAATTATATATAATAACTATATAAAGCTGCTTTTATTTGATTATTTACATTTTTTTAACTTTTGAAGGTTGTTTTGTTAATAAATTAATAACAAAACATTAATTAGCATGCTTGTGAGCTTTGTATGAAGATCTAACTAAAGCACCACTTTCTACATACATGAATCCCATTTCTTTTCCTAACGTTTCGTATTTCTTAAATTGTTCTGGCGTAATAAATTCTTTTACAGGTAAGTGCTTTTTTGTAGGTTGTAAATATTGACCAATTGTAATAACGTCTAAACCTACATTCCTAAGATCTTTCATAGTTTGAATTACTTCCTCTTCAGTTTCACCTAATCCAAGCATAATACCAGATTTGGTTCTCATTCCGTTCTCTTTTAAATATTTTAAAACTCCTAAACTACGATCGTATTTTGCCTGAATTCGTACTTCTCTGGTTAATCTTCTAACAGTTTCCATATTATGAGAAACAACTTCTGGATGAACTTCGATTATTCGATCTATGAGCTTAGTGTTTCCTTGAAAATCTGGGATTAATGTTTCTAATGTAGTGTTTGGATTAGCTCTTCTAATAGCGTCTACTGTTTCAGCCCAAATAATAGAACCACCATCTTTTAAATCGTCTCTATCCACAGAAGTAATAACAGCATGCTTAATCTTCATTATTTTAATAGATCTAGCTACTTTTTCAGGTTCGTCCCATTCTACAGTTTCTGGTCTTCCAGTTTTTACACCACAAAATCCACAAGAGCGGGTGCAAATATTACCTAAAATCATAAATGTTGCGGTTCCTTCACCCCAGCATTCACCCATGTTAGGACAACTACCACTAGTACAAATAGTGTTTAATTTATACTTGTCTACTAAACCTCTAAGTTCTGTATATTTTTTTCCAACAGGTAACTTCACACGTAACCACTTCGGTTTTTTTACGCGTTCTGAAGATGGATTCTTTGTAATTTTATTATCTGTAGGTATAAGAATCTTTTCTGACATTCATTATAAATTTGAACTACAAATTTACGAAGAATGTTTCATTTTATTGCATGATTCCTAATTCTGTGGCTTTATCAATTGCGAGTTGTAATACAGTATCATTACCTTTAATAGTACTTACTATTCTACCAATTTTTTCTAAGTCTTCCTTATTGGCACTCCAAAAAGTAACACCAGTAACTTCAACCTTCATCTCAATCTCATCAATTAAGTTGTTTTCACATAGTTTAAAAGCTGCATAAATAATTCCAAGCCAAGAAGGACCACCACCATGATATCCACTAGCTTGTAAATCTTTAGCTAAAGAATCTTTTTGGTATACATCATGATAATCATAACGAAATTTACCGCTTTCTTGTTGTAATTTTCCTTGAAAGGGAACAGTAGCATCAGTAATTGCTGTTTGTAACTTCTCTATTTGAGAATACGTATTTTGAAAAGAAAAAAGTGTAAGAGCAAAAACACATACTAACTGTAAGAAAAATCTTTTTGTTTGCATTGTAATATTGGGATTTTATTATACTCTTTAGATTATACCAAAAAGCGTGCTAATTTAATTTTTTTTCTGATTTTTTTTAGTTTTTTTTAAGAATATTTTCTTAAGTGTTTGTTTTGCAGTTTTTTAAAATTATAAAATGCTTAAATACCATAGACTAAAACAGAATAAAAATAGAATTCCAGCAATACTAATCACCTTTATAATTTGTTTTGGATGATACTTTTCTGGTGTATGTTTACTGGTGATTAATTTATAATTTAAAATAGCATAAATAGGAGCAGTTAAAAAAGAAAATATAGTAGCTATTTTTACTAAAGTTAACATACTATTAAGTAATAAAAAGAATATTAATAGTGTACCAATAATTAAGAAAATAATCCAAAACCAATAGTTCAGTTTTTCTTTTCCGAATAAAAGTTTTGATGCTTTTTCCATAGCTCTTGGTGAAGCATCTAGTGTAGTAATTGTGGTGCTAAACATTGTAGTAAAAGCAGCTATAGCAATAATAGGTTTAGCAAAATCCCCTAAATTATTAGTGTATAAGTTGATTAGTTGTAAGGCAAATTTCCCACCGCTACTAGCAAATTTTTCTTGTGATGAAAACATTACTGTAGCTCCAAGTATGATAAAACATAAACCTAAAAACATTGTCCCAAAATACCCAACATTAAAATCTAAAATGGATTTTTTTACACTTACGATCTCTTTAGAGTTTTTTTGTTTTTCAACAGACCATAAAGAATGCCATATTGATATGTCCAAAGGCGCTGGCATCCAACCTAAAAAAGCAATTAAAAAACTTATACCAACAACATCATTGGGTATAATTTGTTGGTAAGAAAAACTTACTCCATTTTTATTAAGAGCAATAATTACAGATAGTACAGTACTTATAGTTAGAAAGATTATGATGTATTTCATTAACTTATCTAGTAATTTGTATTTTCCTAAAGAAAGAATTAAAAAGCTTACTAATAATAGAATTGAAGCCCAGTATACTAAGTTATGTGTGATGCCAAATAATTGAGCAGCCAAACTAGCTGTTACAATAGTTACCGCAGCTTGAATTGTAAACATTGTAGCCAAGTTTACTATAAAATATAAAGCCAAATATCCTTTACCTAGTTTTTTGTATCCATCAAGTAAGCTCTCACCAGTTGCAGAAGCATATTTAGGTCCAAATTTAAAAAAAGGGTATTTGAAAAAATGGACTAGAATTAAAGCCCAAATTAAGCCATATCCATATTCAGCGCCAGCTCTTGTAGATTGAACTAAATGAGAAACTCCTATAGCAGCTCCAGCAAATAATAATCCAGGGCCTAAAGCATTGAATATATTTTTTTTCATGACTTATTTTTCTCGATAATTTCAGCTAACAATTTTTTTGCTCTCAAAAGTTTAACTTTGATATTGTTCATAGGTTCATTAAGTTGCTCAGAAATCTCTTTATAACTCAATTCTTGAAAAAATCTTAAATTAATTACTTCTTGATATTTAGGTTTTAGTTGTTTTATGTCCCTAAGAAGTTTTGCTAAATTTTGCTCTGTAATGATTTTATCTTCAGGAGAAGGCGAGTCATCTATAATTTTATATGCTTCTTCGTCTACTTTTGAAGATTTAACTATTAATGAGGGTTTATGTTTTCTAAGAATATCTTGATGAATGTTCTTAGAAATAGCAATCAGCCAAGTACTGAATTGATATTCTTCATTAAATGTTTCAATTTTATTGAAAGCTTTGGCAAAAGTTTGTATGGTAATATCTTCAGCATCATTCTCGTTATTTACTTTTTTGAGTTGATACCCATAAACATTAGACCAAAATGTATCTAAAAGATAATTGAAAGACATTTGATTGCCTTTCTTAGCTTTTTCTATATGTTGAAGAATTTTGTCTTTTATTGGTTGAAGATTTATTGGTGCTGTGGTTCTGAACAAGAATCAAATTGATCTGGTGTTTTACCACAAAAACCACAAGCTTCTCCTGATTTATTTAACATTGGATTTTGACTAGCACAAGTACCAGCAAACTCACCATCTTTTTTTGCCCATATTTTAATTGCAATTCCTGCAAATGCTAAAGCTAATAATCCGACTGTTAATATAACTAATTTCATGAATAAAATTTTGATGATACAAAGATAATGAAACTATTTTTTTTGAAGGATGTGACTTTTTAAATAAAAGAGTGTCATAATAGTGTAACTAAACCTTAAAAAAGTATAAAAATGACATTATTAATAAAGCTATTTAATACGGTTAGCAATTTAATTGGTTTCACTACAAAAGAGTATGATAAAGAACTAAAGCCAATTTATGTTAGAGTAAAAAACGATTCACGAAGAAACTTTAGATAGTATTTACGATATACAAATCCCTAATTTACCTATAATCAAACATTAATAGTATCCCTTTTCTATTTTTGTTTGATTTTTTTTATATTTTAAAAGGAGGTTTTTTAAACCTTCTTAGCTTTCCGTAGTCTAAGTACAAAACTATAAAAATGAGATTATTAAATTCCCCAATAATACTTCTCGTATTATTTCTTTGTTCATGTAGTGATGGTTCTGTTAGTTCTGAGCCGTCTTCAGATGGCCATCAAGCAAGTAAACCTAATATTTTGTTAATAATAGCAGATGATATGGGTTTAGATGCTACTCCAGGTTTTGAAGTAGGTGATGTGAAACCGAATGTGCCCAATCTACAAAATATGATTAATTCAGGTATTCGTTTTTCAAATTTATGGTCTTATCCAACATGTACTCCTACCAGATCAAGTATTTTAACAGGTAAATATGGTTTTAGGACAGGGGTAATGAGTGTAGGTGATGAATTACCATTATCAGAAACTTCACTTCACAAATTTTTAGATAATAATAGTTCTGGTTACGAGCATGCCGTAATAGGAAAGTGGCATGTTTCAAATAGCCCTAATCATCCAACGCAGATAGGTGTAGGTTATTATGCTGGATTGTTATCTGGCGGAGTGCAATCGTATACCAATTGGAATTTAACTGAAAATGGAGCTACAAATAGTTCTAATGAATACACTACATCAAAATTTACTGATTTAGCGATTGATTGGGTTAAAAATAGAGAGAATCCGTGGTTTTTATGGTTGGCATATAATGCTCCACATACACCGTTTCATTTGCCTCCTAGTAATTTACATACTAAAGGAGATTTACCAACAGATCAGTCAAGTATTGATGCGAATCCTCAACCGTATTATATGGCTATGATAGAAGCAATGGACACCGAAATTGGTAGGTTACTAAACTCTTTACCTCAAGAAGAAAGAGATAATACTATTATAGTTTTCATTGGAGATAATGGATCTCCAGGAGCTGTGGTTCAAGAATATAGAGCAACAAGAGCAAAAGGTTCAGTTTATCAAGGAGGAGTTAATGTTCCAATGATTATTTCAGGTAAGGGAGTAGCGAGATTCAATGAAATGGATAACAGTCTTTTAAATACATCTGATTTATTCGCAACTATTGCTGAGATTGCTGGAATAAGTGTTTCAAAGATTAATGATAGTTATAGTTTTAAAGATTTATTGAATTCTTCTAGTTCAAGTAATCTTAGAAATTTTGCTTACACCGAACAGCGTAAATCTACAGGAGGCGAAGAATATACTATTAGAAACGCAACACATAAATATGTGCTTTTTGTTGACGGAGAAGAAGCATTATTTAATTTAAGTGCAGATTTTTTAGAAGAAACTAATCTTTTGAATGCTAGTACAAATACAGCTAATCAACAACAATTGAATATATTAAAACAACAATTAACAGATTTAAAACAATAGATTATGAGAAACTTGAAAATATTGATGCTAGCTTTTATAGTTTTATCTGCATGCTCTTCAGATAGAGATGATAATGGCGGAAGTACAGATGTGCCAACTGATAATACTTCATATGATATAACTACAGTTTTATCGAAGTTTGATAATGTTTCTGGAGTATCATATACAATAAATGGTGATTTTGTTGAAATCACAACTGATAATTTACCAGATCATGGGAGCCCTTATTGGGGAACAAACGATCCAATGTATGAAGCTTATAATGGTTCAAATCCAAACTGGCATTTAAATCCAAATACAATTGGTACTCAAAATATAGTTTTTAGAATCCCTTTACGTCCGAGTGAAGCAAGTAATAAACAGGCCACGAGTTTAGGACCAATGGGAGTATCAGTAAATGGAGTAGTTTTTTATAATCAATATGCAGGACCAAATAATCAGCCTTTAACAGGTGAAATTGATTCGTTTGATCAATATTTAGGACATCCAGATGGAGGGAGTAGATATCATTATCATATAGAACCTTTGTATTTAACAAGTGCAATAGGTAAATCAGCATTTTTAGGATTGTTAGCAGATGGTTTTCCAGTGTATGGTTCTGAAGAAAATGGAGTAACAATTGCCAGTCCAGATTTAGATGATTACCATGGTCATGTTGGAGAAACTCCAGAGTTTCCTAATGGAATTTATCATTATCATGTTACAGCAGACGCTCCCTATATTAATGGAAACGGATTTTACGGTACGCCAGGAAATATTTCTCAATAAATGGTTAAAACACTTTTTTCATTCCTATTATTAACATTGCTTTTTTCTTGTTCAAAAGAAACTGAAATTGAACAAATTGTGAAATATGATGAGGAAAATTTTCAATTAAAACAGGGCGTATTGTTTTACAATAATCTTCCTCTTACTGGCAAACTTATTACTAATAATAAGAAATCAGGTTTACAAAGTGAGGTTCAGTATAAAAAAGGAAAAAAGGAGGGAGAAGAGATTGTTAAATATGCTGATGGTAAGCTTTATGAACAGCGGTTTTATGAAAAAGGCATAAAAACCGGAATACATAAAGGTTGGTGGAATAATGGAAATATTCGGTTTGAATATCATTTTAATAATGGAGGAGAATATAATGGAGAAGTTAAAGAATGGTATACAAATGGTCAGCTAATGAAGTTTTTCCATTTTATTAATGGAAAAGAGAAGGGAAGTCAGAAAATGTGGCAATCCAATGGAAAAATTAGAGCCAATTACGTAGCAAAAAACGGAGATCGTTTTGGATTAATTGGTTTGAAAAAATGTTATTTAGTAAATACTACAGATGAAAAAATTAAATAGTAAGCTTTTTATTTTTTTGAGTTTTACATTTTTCTTTTTCAATTGTAAAAAGAAAGAAGAGGTTGATAGAACAACTACATTGCCTTTTTTTAATTCAGCTCTTCTGACTCCAGAGTGGATTGCTCAAAATACAGATGAGTATCAGAAAATTCATAAAATTGCAAAGTTTGAGCTTACCAATCAAGAAGGAGAATTGATAACGAATGAAATCTATAAAGGAAAAATATATGTTGCTGATTTCTTTTTTGTAACCTGTCCAGGTATTTGTCCGATTTTAGAAAAAAATATGAGTATACTCCAAGAAAAATATATGAATGATGAAGAGGTTTTTATGTTATCTCATACAGTTATGCCAACCAAAGATTCAGTTCCAGTTTTAAAACAATATGCAGTTGAAAATGAAATTAATTCAAGAAAATGGAATTTGGTTACAGGTGATAAAAAACAGTTATATGATTTAGCAAGAACATCTTATTTTGCCGATGAGGATTTTGTGAAAACTCAAGATGAAGATGCTTTTATTCACACAGAAAATTTTGTTCTAGTAGATAAACAAGGAAGAATAAGAGGTGTGTACAACGGGACTATAAAGTTGGAAATTCAACGATTAATTCGTCATATTGATATGCTAAAGAAAGAAGGTTAGGTAATTACGTTAACCTCAATTTCTAAATCAATTTTAAAATTTTCCTTTATGGTTTGTTGAATCTTTTGGGCAAGATTGAAAATTTCTTCACCACTAGCGTCACCATAATTCACAAGTACAAGAGCTTGTTTTTCATGAACACCATAATCACCAAAACGTTTTCCTTTAAACCCACTTTGTTCAATTAACCAACCTGCAGGAACTTTTATTTTACTATCGGATACTGGATAACTTGGAATTGCCGGGTATTTACTCTTAAGCTCGTTAAAAAGTTCAATAGAAATTACGGGGTTTTTAAAGAAACTTCCACTATTTCCAATTTCCTTTGGATCAGGTAATTTAGATTGTCTAATTGCTATAACAGCATTAGAAACATCTTTTATTGTAGGGTTACTGATGTTTCGATCAGTCAATTCTTTTTCAATAGCGCCGTAAGAAGTATTTAGATTATGGTTGTTTTTCGATAATTTAAAACATACTGAGGTAATTATATATTTCCCTTTAGCATAATTCTTAAAAATAGAATTTCGATAACCAAAAGCACAATCTTCATTTGAAAATGAAACCAATTTGTTGGTTGCAATTTCTATAGCTTCAACTTTGGTGATAGTGTCTTTAACTTCTACACCGTAGGCTCCAATATTTTGAATGGGGCAAGTACCCACATTACCAGGAATTAAAGATAAGTTTTCAATTCCTCCATATCCTTGTTCAATTGCCCATAACACAAAATCGTGCCAGTTTTCACCAGCATTAACAGTTAAATGAACAGAATTATCATTTTCTCTATCAATAGAGATACCTTTTATATTTAAATAAACTACAAGTTTTTCAATGTCTTTAGTAAGAAGCATATTGCTTCCTCCAGATAACAAGAACAAATCTTTTTCTTCTTTTAAAAGTTTTTGTAATTCGTATACTGAACTGATAGAAATAAAACGTTCGGCATTTACATCAATGCCAAACGTATTATATTTCTTAAGTGATATGTTTTCTTGAATATTCAAATTATTGATTGTATTGCTCTAATGCTAATTTTAATATTTCTACAGAACGTTTTAAATCTTTTTCATTTAAAACGTAAGCAATTCTAACTTGGTTTTTACCTTCTCCAGGAGTAGAGTAAAAACCACTAGCAGGTGCAACCATTACTGTTTCGTTGTTATCATGAAACTTTTCTAAAATCCATTGTGCGAAATCATCAGAATCTTTCACTGGTAATTCAGCAACACAGTAAAAAGCACCTTTTGGGTTGGCTACTTTAACACCATCAATCTTTTTTAATTCATTAATTAAAGTATTTCTACGCTCAACATATTCTCCAATAACATCATCAAAATAACTTTGTGGAGTTTCTAATGCAGCTTCACTAGCAATTAATGCATATGTAGGTGGACTTAAACGGGCTTGAGCAAATTTTATAGCAGTTTGAATAAATTCTTGATTTTTAGAAACAATACATCCAATTCGTGCTCCACACATACTATAACGTTTAGAAACAGAATCAATAATAATTGCATTTTGTTCTAAACCATTTTCTTTCATTACAGAATGATGTTCTGCTCCATCATAAGCAAATTCACGATATACTTCATCTGCAATTAAAAATAAATCGTGCTTTAAAACTATTTGTTTTAATTTTTCAATTTCTTCTTTGCTATATAAATAACCAGTTGGATTACCTGGATTACAAATTAAAATAGCTTTAGTTTTTGGCGTAATTAATTTTTCAAAATCTTCAATTTTAGGTAAAGCAAAGTTATCATCAATAGATGAAATTACAGGAATTACTTTCACACCAGAAGCAATAGAAAACCCATTATAGTTAGCATAAAAAGGTTCAGGAATAATAATTTCATCTCCTGGGTCTGTAATACTACCAATAGTAAAAAGTAATGCTTCTGAACCACCAGTAGTAGCAATAATATCGTTTGCTGTTACATTGATGTTGTTTTGAGCATAATACTTTGATAGTTTTTCTCTGTAGACTTCAGACCCCTCAGAGCGCGCATATGATAAAACTTCAATATCATTATTCTTAACAGCATCTAGAGCCACTTGAGGTGTTTTAATATCAGGTTGTCCTATATTTAAATGAAAAACTTTCACTCCGTTTTTCTTAGCATTTTCTGCATAAGGCACCAATTTTCTAATAGGTGACTGAGGCATTAATTTACCTTTAGATGAAATTGCAGGCATTCCTTTGTTTTTTTAGTTGTTTAAGTAGGCAAATTTGCAAAATTATATTGATTTGAAATAGGATTTAACTACAAAAACTAACCTCAGGCCTAAAGAAATGGTTAAAACTATCTTAAAAAAAAATAAGTTGCCTAATAAGATTGTATATTGTTGTAAATGTTAAAATGCATAATTTGAGAAAATTATTACTATCCCTATTATTTCTTGTTATTATTTTAAATGGTTATTCCCAATCTAAGTTTCAGTTTTATGGAAATGAAGATGTGAAGCAAAAAGTAAAATTTACCTTAATAAATAATCTTATTATAATTCCTTTAAAAATTAATGGAAAAGAATTGAATTTTATTTTGGATACAGGAGTTAATAAAACAATTTTATTTAATTTAAGTAAGAATGATAGTGTTGGGTTAAATAATGTTGAAAAAATCCAATTAAAAGGTTTAGGTAGTGGAGAGCCAGTTGATGCCTTGCTATCAAAAAATAATCGTTTTAGAATTAAAAATTTGGTAAACCCTAATGAAGATTTATATGTTATCCTTAGAGATAATTTTAATATGTCTGCTAAAATGGGGATGACAATCCATGGTATTATAGGCTTTGATTTACTGAAAAGTTTAATAGTTAAAATTGATTATAGTACTAGGTTTTTAACATTTTATAATCCAAAAAAATACAGATTAAAAAAATGCAGAAGATGCGAGGAGTTTAAATTAGAATTTTATAGAAATAAGCCTTACATAAATACTTACGCTGAATTAGATACTGTATCAGGTAAAAAACTAATGACAAAATTATTAATTGATTCAGGTGGAAGTGATGCACTTTGGTTTTTTGAAGGTACACATGAAGATATTAAAACACCAAAAAAATATTTTAGAGATGTTTTAGGAGAAGGATTAAGTGGAACTATTTATGGGAATAGAAGTAAAATTCCAGGTTTTGAATTAGGCAGATATAGAATAGAAAAACCTACAGTATCTTTTTTAGATACTACTTCAACGGCTAATGCCAGGCAATTTAGGTTAAGAAATGGGAGTATAGGAGGGAATATTTTAAAACGATTTAAAGTTTGGTTAGATTATCCTGGAAGAAGAGTGATCTTTAAAAAGAATGGCTCTTTAAAAAGAGGTTTTTTTTACAATATGAGTGGTTTATCAGTGATTTATGATGGTCAAGAACTAATAAAAGAAAAACAGAACAGTATTTCTACAGATAATTTTAGCTCTGGAGGAGTATCAGATAACAAAACAATATCTTTTGTAACTAGTTATTTTTACAAGTTTAAACCTGCCTATAAAATAAGTAATGTTTTGAAAGATTCTCCAGCAGATTTAGTGGGGCTTGAAGTTGATGATGTTATAAAAAGAATAAATGGTAATCCAGCTTACACTTATTCATTAAGCGAAATAAATACACTATTTCATGAAAAACCAAATAAGAGAATTACTCTAGAAATTGAAAGGGCAGGGCAGAAATATAAATTCAAATTCCGATTAAAAAAGAGAATATAAAGCATAAAAAAAAGAGTCTTTCAAGACTCTTTTTTTTATGCTATTTACTTTATAAGATTAAGACTTTCCTTTCGCGTCTCCTCCTTTAGTAATATATCCTTTAATTTTTAACATTTTTCTCTCTTGCTTAGCATTTGAGTAAATAGTAATTGCTTTAGAGAATCCACCTAATCTTTTAGTGTCATAAGAAACTTCGATTTGTCCTTTCTCACCTGGCATAATTGGCTTCTCTGGTTTACTAGGTACAGTACAACCACAAGTAGATTTTATGTCTTTTATGATTAACGGAGCATCACCTACATTAGTAAACTCAAAAACTCTCTTTCCTTCTGATCCTTGAGTGATTTTTCCGTAATTAATTAATTCGCTTTCAAACTTAAATTCTTGTGCGTTTACAGCTAAAGTTAAAAAACAAACTGCGATGAATGATAAAATTGTTTTCATAATTCTGATAATTGTTTTAGGGATTTCCTACTAGTTACAAATTTAATATAAATTTTTAGTTATAAAAAATCAACTACTAATTTTATAACATCATAGATAGTTGTATTTTTGTCAACTATATTCCAAAAATGATGCCAAAAATCATTTTTAAGAATAAATATAACCTAGTAACAATTAAAATATTAAGTACGTCAAATGGGTATTCCATCTAAATACAATGCAAGCGAAGTAGAAGGTAAATGGTACGATTACTGGATGAAGCATAACTATTTTCATTCAGAAGTTGATGAAAGAGAACCATACACAATTGTAATACCACCACCAAACGTCACTGGAGTATTGCATATGGGACATATGCTAAACAATACTATTCAAGATGTATTGATTAGAAGAGCTCGTTTACTTGGTAAAAATGCTTGTTGGGTACCTGGAACAGACCATGCTTCTATTGCAACTGAAGCAAAAGTTGTAGCTAAGTTAAAGGAAGAAGGAATTAATAAGAATGATCTTACTAGAGAAGAATTCTTAAAGCATGCCTTCGAATGGAAAGACAAATATGGAGGGATTATTTTGGAGCAACTTAAGAAATTAGGAGCTTCTTGTGATTGGGAGCGTACAAAATTTACCATGGATGATGACATGAGTGAAGCGGTAATTAAAGTTTTTGTTGACTTATATAACAAAGGTTTAATTTATCGTGGATATAGAATGGTAAATTGGGATCCTGAAGCTAAAACTACACTTTCTGATGAAGAGGTAATTTATGAAGAGCGCCAAGGGAATTTATATTACTTACAGTATGATATTGTTGGTTCTGATGAAAAAGTAACCATTGCAACAACTCGTCCTGAAACAATATTAGGTGATACTGCAATTTGTATCAATCCAGAAGATGAGAGATATACTCATCTTAAAGGAAAAAAAGTGATTGTTCCATTATGCAATCGTGAAATTCCTATTATCGAGGATGAATATGTAGACTTAGAATTTGGTACAGGGTGTTTAAAAGTAACTCCTGCACATGATGAAAATGATAAAGTTTTAGGAGATAAGCACGGATTAGAAGTAATAGATATTTTTAATGAAGATGCTACTTTAAATTCATTCGGATTACATTATCAAGGAAAAGATCGTTTTGTAGTACGTAAAGAGATTTCAAAAGAGTTAGAAGAAAAAGGTTACTTAGTAAAAACTGAGCAACATACTAACAAAGTTGGAACTTCTGAAAGAACAAAAGCTGTCATCGAACCAAGATTATCTGATCAATGGTTTTTAAAAATGGAAGATTTAGCAAAACCTGCTTTAGAATCTGTTCTTGGAGAAGGTAGAGATGTTAAGTTATATCCTCGTAAGTTTGAAAATACATACCGTCACTGGATGGAAAATATCCGTGATTGGAATATTTCTCGTCAATTATGGTGGGGACAACAAATTCCTGCATTTTACTATGGAGATGGTAAAGAAGACTTTGTTGTTGCTGAAACTAAGGAAGAAGCTTTGAAATTAGCTTGGAAAAAAACTAACGATTACGAAATTACAGCGGAAGATTTAAAACAAGATGCAGATGTTTTAGATACTTGGTTTTCTTCTTGGTTATGGCCAATGTCTGTTTTTGATGGAATTAGA
Source organism: uncultured Tenacibaculum sp. (assembly GCA_947492185.1). Classification (GTDB taxonomy): domain Bacteria; phylum Bacteroidota; class Bacteroidia; order Flavobacteriales; family Flavobacteriaceae; genus Polaribacter. Next base: position 88,816 of record CANLMR010000009.1, on the reverse strand, counting down.
AATCCTGAAAACGAAGAAATAAAATACTATTATCCTACAAATGATTTAGTAACTGGTCCAGATATATTGTTCTTCTGGGTGGCACGTATGATAATTGCTGGATACGAATACAAAGATGTACGTCCGTTTGAAAATGTTTACTTAACAGGATTAGTTCGTGATAAGCAACGTCGTAAAATGAGTAAGTCTTTAGGAAACTCACCAGATGCATTAAAATTAATTGAAGATTATGGAGCTGATGGTGTTCGTGTAGGATTATTATTAAGTTCCGCTGCAGGAAACGATTTGTTATTTGATGAGACACTTTGTGATCAAGGTAAGAAATTCGGAAATAAAGTTTGGAGTGCGTTTTATTTAACAACATTATGGGAAGTTGAAGAAAATATAGCGCAACCAGAGCATAGCAAATTAGCTATAGAATGGTATAAATCTAAGTTCCAGAAAACATTAATTGAGATTGAAGATCATTATAGTAAATACAGATTAAGTGATGCTTTAATGGCAATGTATAAACTAATCTATGATGATTTCTGCGGATTCTTTTTAGAAGTTGTAAAACCAGCTTATCAACAACCAATTGATAAGAAAACTTATGATGAGATTATAGGAATCTTTGAAGATAATTTAAGAATATTACACCCATTTATGCCATTTATTACTGAAGAAATTTGGCAGTCTATTTCTGAAAGATCAAAAGAAGAAGCCTTAATTGTGGCTAAATATCCTAAAATTGATAAAAGCGTTTCTGAAATAGAAAGAACAACAATTATAGCTGCTTTTTCACGTGCTCAAGAAATAATTTCTGGAATTCGAACCATTAGAAAAGAAAAAAATATTGCATTTAAAGATACTGTTGAGTTATATGAAATTAATAAATCAGACAGAACAGATTCGTTAAATGTTGTTATTAGTAAATTATGTAATGTTTCTAAAATTGAAACAATTGAGAAAAAAATAGATAACGCTGTTTCTTTCAGAGTAAAATCTAATGAATACTTTATTCCAATTGCTGTTGATAGTATTAATGTAGAGGATGAAATTAAGAAGATTACTGAAGAATTAAACTATACAGAAGGTTTCTTGAAGTCAGTTCAAAAGAAATTAGCAAATGAGCGTTTTGTAAGCAACGCACCAGAGCAAGTAGTAGCTAGTGAACGTAAAAAAGAAGCGGATGCAGTAGCTAAAATTGAAACATTAAAAGCTAGTTTAGCTAACTTACAATAGTCAATTAAAATTACATAAATATATAAAGCGTTTCAGTTTTGGAACGCTTTTTTTATGATTTCTGTTTAATAATTTCTGCTACAGGTTTGTTTTGTGCTTTACTTTCTAACCAAGATAAAATATCTAAATATAAAAAGGCTCTTTTCTCATAAGGATGGTTTTCAAAAGCTTTTAATCGTTTATGAATATTTTGGAATTCCTTTTTAAATTGATGAGGGTATAAATCTCCTAAAGATTTAATTGATTCAATAAAAATTTTCTGAACTTCCTGTAGGTTTTCCATTTTTAATAAGAATTTATATGTTTCTTTAAATTGTCGTTCTAAATGGTAATCTAAACCACATTCGTAATGTGCAATAAGATTCAATACTCTGGCAAAACATTGTAAATCTTCACCCACATATAGTTTTTTTGCGTCAATTATTTTAGATAAGTATTCAATGCACTTTTTATTGTTACTCATTCCAAAATATAAGCAGGCAATTTTATAATAAAATTGCACAATATGATGCTTATCCAGTCTACTACTATAAAGATTTATTTTATCATTTATTTCATCAATTAAATATTCACCTTCTTTAAATGATCCTTCGATAAAATGTTTATGTAATTTATTGGCATATAAATATTGAAACATCAATATTTCTGTATTACTGTTTAAAGTAATTTTGTGATCTATTATTTCTTGTTCGAAAGAGTTTAGTTCTTTAATAAACTCATTTTTTTGTCTTGTAAAGAATAAGGATTCTAATAAATAATTTTTCCCTTTTAAGTAAAAAACAGGATTAATTAATTTCATTTTAGGATAAGCATCAAATAAAGTATTCCATTTACTCGCATACTTATATCCGTTTAAAAAATCTTGAGTTAAAAAACATTTCCACAGATGTGCTTTATATAACCACAACTTTTCTCTAAATCCTAATTTTTGATAATCAAACTCAGGTAGTCTAGCATTAAAGTAATCGTTTATTTTCTTAAGTTCATAATCATTTCTAGCGTATCCAGTTTTTAATAGAATGCCATACAATTGTAATGATAAGTTAGATAGTTTACTAGTAATTACATTTTGTTGACTTAATTCTTTTGCTTGAACTGTTAATTCATCTGCACGAGTATCAATACTTCTTGTGATATATTGACTTTCAATGATTTTTTCTAATTCAACTATTTCATAGGCTATGTTTTTTTCTTCATTATCAATAGCCATGGTTTTAGCTTTTTCTAACAACTTTAAACTCTGTTTATATAACCCTTTTTGGTATAAAACAGTAGCAAAATCTAATTGTTCACGAATTTGCACTCTTATATTTTTATGAGCAGGATTCATTCGTAAGCTAATTAAAATTTGTTTGTATAAATGTGCTTTTAAATTAGAAAGTTGTTGTTTACTTACAATACCACTATTTATAATTGCTTTTTCATCATATTTTTTCTGTTTTTCCAAAAATTTAAAAAGAGCAAAAAACTTAGCTTCATTATTACCAACCAATCGACCAACATATAGGTTGAATTGTCTTTTTTCAGATTTAGTTAAAGACTGGATAAGTGCGAATAATGTATCCTGAAATTGATTAGCTCTTGTAAATTTATTCATCGTAAATACTTGCAATACAGTTATTTAAAAATGATTTTGATTGATTTTGATATCGTAAATACTTAATTAGAATTTAAGATTTTTATATGACTAATATATACATTTGATAGAGATAACAACAACTATTTAAAAAAATGAAAGACAATAAGGTTCAAATTTTTGATACAACTTTAAGAGATGGAGAGCAGGTCCCTGGCTGTAAATTAGATACGCAACAAAAATTAGAGATTGCAGAAAGATTGGATTCCTTAGGTGTAGATATTATAGAAGCTGGTTTTCCAGTATCAAGTCCAGGAGATTTTGCTTCGGTATCAGAAATTGCCAAATTGGTAAAGAATGCTACTGTATGTGGATTAACTAGAGCAGTACAAAAAGATATTGAAGTGGCTTCGGAAGCATTAAAACATGCTGTAAAGCCAAGAATCCATACCGGTATTGGTACTAGTGATTCTCATATCAAGTTCAAATTCAAAAGCACTCAAGAAGAAGTAATTGAAAGAGCTAAAAAGGCGGTGTCTTATGCTAAAAATTTTGTTGATGACGTAGAGTTTTATGCAGAAGATGCTGGTAGAACTAATAATGCATTTTTAGCTAAAGTATGTGAAGAGGTGATTAAATCTGGAGCAACCGTTTTAAATATTCCAGATACAACAGGATATTGTTTGCCTGAAGAATACGGTGAAAAGATTAAATATTTAAAAGATAATGTAAAAGGTATTGAAAATGTAATCTTATCATGTCATTGTCATAATGATTTAGGTTTGGCTACTGCAAATTCTATAGCAGGAGTAGTAAACGGAGCAAGGCAAATTGAATGTACAATTAATGGAATTGGAGAAAGAGCTGGTAATACTGCACTAGAAGAGGTAGTAATGATTTTAAAGCAACATCCATATTTAGATTTGCATACAGATATTAATACACAACTACTATACGATACGAGTTTAATGGTACGAGAAAAAATGGGAATGCCTGTTCAGCCAAATAAGGCAATTGTTGGAGCAAATGCATTTGCTCACAGTTCAGGAATTCATCAAGATGGTGTTATTAAGAATAGAAGTACTTATGAAATTATTAATCCAGAAGAGGTTGGTGTTACAGAAAGTGCAATAGTACTTACAGCAAGAAGTGGTAGAGCAGCTTTAGCATATAGAGCAAAAAAGATTGGTTATGAATTGACAAAAATTCAATTAGATAAAGCTTATCAAACGTTCTTACAGTTTGCAGATCGTCAAAAAGAAGTTATTGATGATGATATTCATGTAATTATGAAACAGATCAATAAAATTTCAAAAATAGCAATAGCGTAATGAGAAAAACATTATTTGATAAAGTTTGGGATGCTCATGTGGTAGAAACCATTAAAGATGGTCCTCAAATATTATATATAGATAAGCATTTAATTCATGAGGTTACAAGTCCTCAAGCTTTTAATGAACTTAAAGAAAGAGGTATTTCAATAGCTCGTCCAGATAAAATTGTTGCAACGGCAGATCACAATACACCAACTGAAAATCAACATTTACCGGTAAAAGACGAATTATCAAGAAACCAGTTAGAGCAATTAGAGAAGAATTGTAAAGAAAATAATATCACATTATATGGCTTAGGTCATAAGTACAATGGAATTGTCCATGTTATGGCTCCTGAATTAGGTATAACACAACCTGGAATGACGATGGTTTGTGGTGATAGTCATACATCAACTCATGGTGCATTCGGGGCAATTGCATTCGGAATAGGAACGAGTCAAGTTGCTCAAGTATTTGCTAGTCAATGTTTATTAATGCAAAAACCCAAAAGTTTACGAGTAAACGTAAACGGGAAGTTGAAAAAAGGTGTACTGCCTAAAGATGTAATTCTATATTTAATTTCAAAACTAGGAACAAATTCAGGAACTGGATATTTCTGCGAATATGCTGGAAATGTTTTTGAAGAAATGTCCATGGAAGGTAGAATGACGGTTTGTAATATGAGTATTGAAATGGGAGCTAGAGGAGGAATGATTGCACCAGATCAAGCAACTTTTGAATATGTAAAAGGACGAGAATTTGCTCCAAGAGGAGAAAAGTTCAATGAGAAAGTTGCGTATTGGAAAACGCTTAAAACGGATGCTGATGCAGTTTTTGACCAAGAATATTCTTTTGATGCAGAAGATATAGAGCCAATGGTAACTTATGGAACTAATCCTGGAATGGGAATAAAAATTACAGAGAACATTCCAACTAATGGAGATAAATCATTTGAGAAATCATTGTCTTATATGAATTTTTCTAAAGGGGAAAGTTTAATAGGGAAACCAATTAATTATGTATTTATTGGGAGTTGTACAAACTCAAGAATAGAAGATTTTAAAGTAGCTGCCAGTTACGTAAAAGGAAAGCAAAAAGCATCTAATGTAAATGCTTGGTTGGTTCCAGGTTCGCAGCAAGTAGCTAAACAAATAAAAGAAGAAGGACTTCAAGAAATATTTGAAAACGCAGGTTTTGAATTAAGACAGCCAGGATGTTCTGCATGTTTGGCTATGAACGATGATAAAATTCCGGAAGGAGAATATTGTGTGTCAACTTCGAACAGAAATTTTGAAGGAAGACAAGGGCAAGGAGCTAGAACAATTTTAGCAAGTCCATTAGTTGCAGCAGCAGCAGCAATTGAAGGGCAAATTGTTGATATAACAAATATATAAGCTAATGGAAAAGTTTGTAAAATTAATAGATACGGCTATCCCATTATCAATTAGTAATGTAGATACAGATCAAATTATTCCAGCTCGTTTTTTAAAGGCAACTGATAAAAAGGGGTTTGGAGATAACTTATTTAGAGATTGGTGTTTTAAAAAAGATGGCTCTATCAATCATAAATTTGTTTTGAATCATCCAGAATATAAAGGTAGTATTCTAATTGCAGGAGATAATTTTGGTTGTGGATCAAGTAGAGAACATGCAGCATGGGCATTAGTTGGATATGGATTTAAAGTAGTGATAAGTAGTTTTTTTGCCGATATTTTTAAAGGTAATGCGTTAAATAATGGATTGCTACCAGTGCAAGTTTCAGAGAAATATTTGAATTTTTTAATTAAAGAAGTTGAAGAAAATCCACATACAGCTATTGAAGTCTGTCTTGAAAATCAAGAAATAAGAGTTCAAGGAAGTCATTGTTCGGAGAATTTTGAAATAGATCCATACAAGAAAGTGTGTTTACTTAATGGATATGATGATATTGAATTCTTATTAAGTAAAACAGATAAAATTAAAAAGTACGAAGCCTCTTTATAAAATAAATTATGAAATTTAATATAACAGTAATTCCTGGAGATGGAATTGGTCCGGAAGTAACAGAACAATCTATAAAAGTATTAGGAGCTATTTCAGAAGTATATAATCACACATTTATTTATGAAAAAGTGTTGATGGGTGCTTGTGCTATAGATGAAACAGGAAGTCCTTTACCAAAAGATACCTTGTCATCTTGTAAAAAAAGTGATGCAATTCTGTTTGGCGCAATCGGTGATCCAAAATATGATAATGATCCAACAGCTAAAGTTAGACCAGAACAAGGTTTACTTAAATTAAGAAAAGAATTGGGACTATTTTGTAATGTTAGACCAGTAAAGGCTTATGACTCTTTACTTCAAAATTCACCATTAAAAGAAAATATTATTAAAAATACAGATATCACTATCTATAGAGAGTTAACTGGTGGTATTTATTTTGGAATAAAAGAGTTGAGCGATGATGGACAAATTGCTTTTGATGGTTGTTCGTATTCGGTGGAAGAAATTGAAAGAATGGGACATTTAGCTTTTAAAGCAGCTCAGAATAGAAGAAAGAAATTAACATTAGTAGATAAAGCTAATGTGTTAGAAACTTCCAGATTATGGAGAAAAACTATTACTAAACTTTCAGAGCAATATAAAGATGTCGAGGTAGATACAATGTTTGTAGATAATGCAGCTATGCAACTAATATTAAATCCAAAACAGTTTGATGTTATACTAACGGAGAATTTATTCGGAGATATTTTATCCGATGAAGCTAGTGTAATTGGTGGATCAATTGGATTGCTAGCTTCTGCTTCTATAGGTGATAAATGTGCACTTTTTGAACCAATTCATGGGTCTTATCCTCAAGCAAAAGGTAAAGATATAGCTAATCCTTTAGCATCGATATTATCGGTAGCAATGCTCTTGAAACATTTAAGTTTGCATAAAGAGGCGTCTGCCATAGAAAAGGCGGTTCAAAAGTCATTAGAATTGGGTATTACTACTCAGGATATAAATTATGAAAATAGCTTTAGCACTTCAAAAGTTGGAGATTTCATTGTGGATTATATCCATAATCAAGAGGATAGTAATATTAATTTTAAGAACGTCCATATGGGACAAAGTACAATAATTTAGTTGATTTTGTATTTGAAGTAGAAGCACTCTTTTTTGAGTGCTTTTTTTGTTTGATGATAATTCAATAAAAAACCTTTTTAATTGAATTATGTTTAATAAAAACTTAGTAATAGTTGTGTTATTTTCATGTAAAATCGCTAATTGTCATTTTTTTTTCAAAAAAATGCATTTTTATCTATTTCGTAATTTAAGTTTTCATATTTATGCATTTCATAAATACTTCTTCTTTTTTTTATGGTAAATTAACATATTATAATTTTTTACTCCTTTTTTTTGACAACTCATTTTTAATTTACATCGTTTTCGCTTGTTTTACAAGGGGTTAGGTTTTGTTTTTTCGTTTCAACCCTATAGTTTTGGGAAGCAGTTAACTAATTTAAATCATTATAATTTATGTCAAACTCAAGAAAACTTAGACTAACGATTTTAACATGTTTATTGCAAATCATGGCTTTTGCTCAAGAAGAGGAAAAGAAGAGTAAAATCTCATTTACAGGTAGTGTAGACGCTTACTACCAAACGTATCTAACTACTTCAGATACATCGGGGCAGTCTTTCGGGTCATCTTTTGCAGAAAATTCTGGATTCGCATTGGGTATGGCAAATGTAATTGCTAGTTACAATATGGGAAAAACAGGAGCTGTTGCGGATTTAGCCTTTGGAGATAGAGGTGTTGGAGCAGTAGGTGGAGATGGTACAATTGGAGATAATAACTTTTTTGTTAACCAATTGTATGTTTACTGGAATGTTTCAGAAAAGGCTACCTTAACTTTTGGACGTTTCAATACATATCTAGGATATGAAGTTATTTCTCCAACAGGTAATTTTAATTACAGTACTTCTCATTTATTTTCAAACGGACCTTTCTCTCATGTAGGTGTAAAAGCTGATTTCTCTCTTTCGGATGATTTTAGTTTAATGGTTGCTGTAATGAATGTTACAGATGTAAATACGAATTTAACTGGGGTTTATTCGGTTGGAGCACAATTAGGATATTCTGATCAATATTTAAACTTCTATTATGATGGAGGTGCAGGTTTAGGATTTGAAATTGACTATACAGGTGGTTTTGACATAGTAGATAAGTTTTACTTAGGAATCAATGCTGCTTATGCGGATAACGAAGGAAACGGATTTTATGGAGCTGCATTGTATCCACAATTAGGAATTTCTGATGACTTTACTTTAGGTTTAAGAGGAGAGTATTTCGCTGAACTTGGGAATAATGGATTATTTGCAGGAACAGAAGACGATAGTGTTTTCGGTGTTACTCTTACAGGAAGTTACAAAGTCGAAAACTTCATTATTAAACCTGAATTAAGATTGGATAGTAATTCAGAAGAAGTGTTTTTAGATAATGATGGAACACCAACAAAAAGTTTAGCAGCATTTACAATTGGAGCTATTTACAGCTTTTAATCAAAATAAGAATCAACAATAATTTACAAGAATATGATAACTAATTTTTTATTAACTATTACAGAGCCAGAAGTAGCTCAAGATTTAGCAAAACAAGTAGCAGCCATTAAAGCGGATATGACAATGTTATGGATTTTACTTTCTGGTATTTTAGTGTTTTTAATGCAGGCAGGATTCACATTAGTGGAATCAGGAATGACAAGATCGAAAAACGTGGTTAATATCGCTATGAAAAATGCATTAGATATTGCTGTAGGATCATTAGTGTTTTGGTTTGTAGGGTATTCTTTAATGTATGGAGATACTAATGGTTGGATTGGATGGAGCGGTTTTGCTTTTTATAATAAATTAGATCCTTCTGATTTATTTTTTCAAACTGTATTCTGTGCAACAGCAGCAACTATTGTTTCTGGAGCAATTGCAGGTAGAACTAAGTATACAACCTATATCATTTTTTCTGTAGTTATGACAGCATTAATATATCCAATTGCTGGAGGATGGCAATGGAATGGTGATGGATGGTTAGCTAAGAAAGGGTTTATAGATTTTGCAGGTTCTTCAATTGTACACTCAGTAGGAGGATGGGCTGCTTTAATCGCGGCAATTTTAGTAGGACCTAGATTAGGAAAGTATACAAAAGATGGTAAGGCGATTTCTATTCCAGGACATAATAAGCTTTTAGCAACATTGGGTGTGTTTATTTTATGGTTTGGATGGTTCGGATTTAATGGAGGTTCTCAATTAGCTTGGGGAGGAGATGATGCTGTTGGTGCAGCAAAAGTTGTACTGTTAACAAATTTAGCCGCTGCAGCAGGAACACTTGGAGCGTTAATTATTTCATGGGTTAAGTATAAAAAGCCAAATTTAGATATGACTTTAAATGGAGCTTTAGCTGGATTAGTAAGTATTACTGCTGGTTGTGGAAATATGACTGAGGGCGGAGCTGTTTTAGCAGGCTTAATTGGAGGTATAATAGTGGTAGTTTCAATGCAATTTATAGAGCAAAAATTAAAAATAGACGATGCAGTTGGTGCAGTTTCTGTTCACGGTATTGTTGGTGCTTGGGGAACTTTAGTGATTGGATTATGGGGAATTGATGGTGATACCGCAATAGGTTTACTAAACGGAGGAGGAACAGCTCAATTTGTAACTCAATTAACAGGAACACTTGCTTACGCTGTATGGGCTCTTGTAACTTCATTTGTGTTCTTATATGCGTTGAAAAAAACAATCGGATTGCGTGTAACAGAAAAAGAAGAAATCGAAGGTTTAGATTTATCTGAACATGGAGCGTTAGCATATCCAGGTAAAAGAAATAGAGGGAGTGAAGATAGTACTATTGTATATGTAGAAAGAGAATTAGAACTAGCGGGTGAAGGAGTCTAAGTTTTCTTGAAAGAAAATTTAAACTTTATAGCCAAGCAAAGTAAGATCGTTAAACCCATATATCGACATGTAGGAAATTAACAATTATAACGATCTTATAGATGAGAAATGTGTTTCTAGATACATTTCTCATCTTACCTTATAATAACCTCATTAAACAAATTAACTTAAAATGGAAGATCAAGGCTTATATTTAAATGAATTTGAAAGAGATAATTGTGGAGCTGGATTTATTTGTAACCTTAAAGGGGAAAAATCAAATCAAATAATTCACGATGCATTAGAAATCTTAATAAAATTAGAGCATCGAGGAGCAGTAAGTTCAGATGGAAGAACAGGTGATGGTGCTGGTATTTTAATTGATATTCCTCATGATTTTTTTAATCGTGTGTGCGATTTTAAATTACCTGAAGCAAAAAAATATGCAGTAGGACAAGTATTTTTACCAAAAAAATTTAACCAAAGTAGTTACTGTGAACAAGTATTAGAAGCAGAACTTAAAAGTCAAGGTTTACAAATTTTAGGCTGGAGAGATGTGCCAGTGGATACATCAAATTTAGGCGCAATTGCCGCTAAAACACAACCTAAAATAAAACAAGTTTTTGTAGCTAAAGGAGAAGAATCACTTACAGATTTACAATTTAATGCTAAGCTTTTTGCTGCTAGAAAAATTAGTGAACATACAATTGCAAAGTCAAAAATATCGGAAAGTAAATATTTCTATTTATCTAGCCTATCAACTACAACATTAATATATAAAGGGTTATTAATGCCTGAAGATATTGGTCGTTTCTATGTAGATTTAAAACAACCTGATTTAGTAACTCGATTAGCTTTGGTTCACCAAAGATTTTCAACAAATACATTTCCATCATGGGATTTGGCTCAACCATTTAGATTCATGTGCCATAATGGAGAAATAAATACGTTGAAAGGAAATGTTAAACGAATGATTGCTAGACAAGAGTTAATGAAGTCTGAATTATTTGGCGAAAATATTGAGAAATTATATCCAATTATAACTAAAGGAAAATCAGATTCAGCTTCTATGGATATGGCTGTTGAGTTATTATTAATGACGGGTAGATCTTTACCAGAAGTTATGATGATGTTAGTTCCCGAAGCATGGGAAAGAGATGTAACAATGAATGAAGATAAGAAGGCTTTTTATGAATACAATTCTTGTATTATGGAACCTTGGGATGGACCTGCTTCAGTTCCTTTTACTGATGGAAATTTTATTGGAGCAGTTTTAGATAGAAACGGACTTAGACCTTCTAGATATACAGTTACGAAAAAAGGAAACGTTGTAATGTCTTCAGAAATTGGAGTATTGAATATTAAACCAGAAAATGTTGTAAAGCATGGTAGATTAGAACCTGGTAAGATGTTTTTGGTGGATATGAATGAAGGAAGAATTATTGAAGATGAAGAAATTAAAAAAGATATTGTCTCTAAACACCCGTATAAAAAATGGGTAAAAGAACAAACATTACCTCTAGCGGATATTCCATACACTCAAAATCAAATACCTCAAGAGAAAACAGATTATTTTACGCGTTTAAGATTGTTTGGTTATACAACAGAAGAGATTGATCAGATAATTGCTCCTATGGCAATTAATGGTAAAGAAGGAATTGGTTCTATGGGAACAGATACTCCATTGGCAGTGCTTTCAGATAGACCTCAATTACTATATAATTATTTCAAACAATTATTTGCGCAAGTAACTAATCCTCCTTTAGATGGCATTAGAGAAGAAATTATTACAGATATTAGTTTAGCCATTGGTTCGGATAGAAATATCTTTAATATTATTCCCGAACAAGCAAAGAAACTACGAATTCAAAATCCAGTTATTTCAAATGAGGATTTAGATAAAATCAAAAACTTAGAGCACGAAGATTTCAAAGCTGCTACAATTCCAATGCTTTTTCCTTTAGAAAAAGGAGTGAATGGAATAGAAAATGCTTTAGAAGGAATTTTATATAAAGCTACCGTTGCTGTTGAAGATGAAGGAGCAAATATTATTATTTTATCTGATAGAGGAGCAAATAAAGAGTGGGCACCAATACCAGCATTATTAGCATGCTCTTATTTGCATAATTCTATGTATCGAAAGAAAACACGTTCTAAAATCGGAATTATAATTGAAAGTGCAGAGCCAAGAGAACCACATCATTTTGCAACGCTATTTGGTTATGGTGCGAGTGCTATTAATCCTTATATGGTTAATGAAATTATTGCTAGACAAGTAAATAAAGGGGTAATTAAAGATATAGAGGTAGGAAAGGCTGTAAAAAACTTTAATAAGGCTATTGGAAAAGGCTTATTAAAAATTATGAATAAGATTGGAATCTCTACCTTACATTCTTATAGAGCTTCTCAAATCTTTGAAATTCTTGGTTTAAAAAAGGCATTTACTGATAAGTATTTTCCTGAAACACCATCTAGAATTGGAGGAATAGGGTTATATGTATTACAAAAAGATATTTATAAACGATGTACAGAATCGTTTAGGGATAAAGATATCGATGCAGTTTTAAATTTAGAGGTAGGAGGAGATTATCGTTGGAGAAGAAATGGAGAACGACATATGTTTAATCCAACTACGGTTTCTAAATTGCAACAAGCCGTTCGTTCGAAGAGTAAAGAAAGTTACAAAGTATATGCTGATAAAATTAATAAGCAATCTGAAGATCTAATGACGATCAGAGGATTGTTTGAATTTGTAAACTTAGACCCTATACCAATTGAAGAAGTTGAACCTTGGACAGAAATTGTAAAACGTTTTAAAACAGGAGCAATGTCTTACGGATCTATTAGTCAAGAAGCTCATGAAAACTTGGCAATTGCGATGAACAGAATTGGAGGAAAATCAAATTCCGGAGAAGGAGGAGAGAATAAAGAAAGATTCAAGAAATTATCTAACGGAGACTCTAAGAATAGCGCGATAAAACAAGTGGCTTCTGGTAGGTTTGGTGTTACTAGTAATTATTTGACTAATGCTAAGGAAATACAGATCAAAATGGCTCAAGGAGCGAAGCCAGGAGAAGGAGGTCAATTACCAGGTAAAAAGGTTTTACCATGGATTGCTGAAGTTAGAAATTCTACACCTTATGTCGGATTAATTTCACCACCACCACACCATGATATTTATTCAATTGAGGATTTAGCTCAATTAATTTTCGATTTAAAAAATGCCAACCGAGAAGCTCGAATTAATGTAAAACTGGTATCAAAAGTTGGAGTAGGAACTATTGCTGCTGGTGTTGCTAAAGCAAAGGCAGATGTAGTTTTAATTTCTGGTTATGATGGAGGTACTGGAGCTTCACCATTAACTTCTTTAAGGCACGCAGGTTTGCCATGGGAATTAGGAGTTGCTGAAGCTCAACAGACTTTGGTGATGAATAATCTTCGTGGTAGGATTGTATTAGAGTGTGATGGACAATTAAAAACTGGTAGAGATGTAGCAATTGCATGTTTATTAGGAGCTGAAGAGTTTGGATTCGCAACCGCACCTTTAGTAGCTTCAGGTTGTATAATGATGCGTCAATGTCATTTAAATACTTGTCCAGTTGGAATAGCTACTCAAGACCCTGAATTAAGAAAAAATTTCAAAGGAACACCAGAGCATGTAATTAACTTCATGTATTTCGTAGCAGAAGAAGTTAGACAAATAATGGCGTCTCTTGGGTTTAGATCTGTTAAAGAGATGGTTGGTCAAGTTGAAAAACTAAATGTAAATAAAGCGATAGCTCATTATAAAGCTAAAGGAGTTGATTTATCTGCAATATTACACAAACCTGTGACAGAATCTGATCCGATTTTATACAATACAGAAAAACAAGATCATAGTTTAGAGAAGGTTTTAGATTTTAAAATTATAGATGACGCAAAAGGAGCGATAAAAAATAAGATAAAATCAGAATTCTCTTATAGTATACAAAATACTAATCGTTCAGTAGGAGCTTTAATGAGTAATGAGATTTCTAAACTTCATGGCGATGAAGGGTTACCTGAAGATACTTTGACTTTACAATTTAAAGGTTCTGCTGGACAAAGTTTTGGAGCTTTCGCAACTAAAGGATTAACTATGATTGTTGATGGTGAAACTAATGATTACTTAGGTAAAGGATTATCTGGAGCAAAAATCATTGTGAAAAAGCCTAAAGAAGCTGATTTTGTAGCCAAAGAAAATATTATTGTGGGTAATGTTTGTTTTTACGGAGCAGTAAAAGGTGAAGCGTATATAAATGGAATAGCTGGAGAACGTTTCTGTGTTCGAAATTCTGGAATTACTGCAGTTGTTGAAGGAATTGGAGATCACGGTTGTGAATATATGACTGGAGGTAAAGTTATTGTGTTAGGTAGAACAGGAAGAAACTTTGCTGCTGGAATGAGTGGAGGTATCGCTTATGTATATGATCCTTCACATCAATTTAGAAATGAACTTTGTAATCTAGAAATGGTAGAATTGGTTCATTTAGAAACAGAAGATCAACATGAGATTAAGGAATTAATTTATAATCATGTTAAATATACCGAAAGTGATTTAGGAACTACCATTCTTCAAGATTGGGAAGTGAATAAAATGGATTTTATTAAAGTGTACCCTACTGATTACAGATTAGCATTAGAAAGGTTAGCAAAAGAAGAAATAACTAGTAAAATTACAGTATAATATTATGGGTGAATTAGGCGGATTTAAAAAGTACGAGAGAAAGCAGGAAATTAATAATGCTGTTGTAGATAGAGTTAGAAATTATAAAGAGTTTACAGCTCCATTGTCTTTGGAAGAACAACAAAAACAAGGTTCCCGTTGCATGGATTGTGGAATTCCATTTTGTCATAGTGGTTGTCCATTAGGTAATCTTATACCAGATTTTAACGATATGGTTCATAAAGGAGAATGGAGAAAGGCATTAGAAATTTTACACTCAACAAATAATTTTCCTGAGTTTACCGGAAGATTATGTCCAGCTCCTTGCGAGAAAGCTTGTGTTTTAGGATTAATTGATGAGCCAGTTTCTATTGAGAATATAGAAAAGTATATAGTAGAAAAAGGATTTGAAAAAGGATGGGTTAAACCTAAGCGTCCAAGTTATAGGTCAGGAAAAACTGTTGCAGTAGTAGGTTCAGGACCAGCTGGTTTGGCTGCTGCTCAACAATTAAATAGAGCAGGACATATAGTTACTGTTTTCGAACGAGAAGATAAACTAGGAGGTTTATTACGTTACGGTATACCGAACTTTAAATTAGAAAAAAAAATTATAGATCGTCGAATCAAAATCCTCGAAGAAGAAGGTATTGTATTTAAAACTAATGCGAACATTGGTGTGAATATTTCGGTAGATGAATTAAAAGAATTCGATGCAACCGTATTATGTGGAGGGGCTACTCAAGCAAGAAATTTACCGATTCCAGGAAGTGATGCAAAAGGAGTACATCAAGCAATGGATTTTTTAACGCGACAAACTAAAGCTTTATTCAATCCAGATTTAGAAAATGAAATTATTAATGCAAAAGATAAACATGTAATTGTAATTGGAGGAGGAGATACTGGTTCGGATTGTATTGGAACATCTAATCGACATGGAGCTAAATCGGTTACGAATTTTGAAATTATGCCTAAACCACCAGAAGCTCGAAGTGAAAAAACACCTTGGCCTTTCTGGCCATTACAATTAAAAACAAGTTCTTCTCATGAAGAAGGTTGTAATCGTAATTGGCTTATCAATACAAAGGAGTTTATTAAAAATGAGAAAGGTGAATTAATAGCGTTAAAAACTGTTGAGGTAGAGTGGAAGATTATTCCAGGAGAACGACCTCAATTGATTGAAAAAGAAGGGAGTGAAAAAACATGGCCGTGTGATTTAGTATTTCTTGCTCTTGGTTTCACAGGACCTGAGCAAACATTACCAGAAAAATTAGGTCTAACTCAAGATGTAAGATCTAATATCAAAGCAAGTGTTCATAATTATCAAACCAATGTCCAAGGAGTGTTTACTGCTGGAGATATGAGAAGAGGACAATCTTTAATTGTGTGGGCTATTTCAGAAGGAAGACAAGCTGCTCATCATGTTGATGCTTACTTAATGGGAAGTTCAAGTTTGCCGCTAAAAGATGCTAATGATTTATTGAGTGCGTAATAAATTTTAAAAAATGATTTGGATAATTCAAAAATAATTAGCAATCTTTGTGACAACAGATGAATAAGCAAATTTTAAATATCATTTCTATTATTGTCATTGTGATTATTGTTTCACAAGGATAGCGGAAGTGTATTTGTAAATTTTAAAAGATAAAATCAAAAGGCTTCCTAAATTTAGGAAGCCTTTTTTAGTTTAAACATATGAACTTAATTCAGAACATCGTAATTATTAGTATTGTCATTATTAGCTCACCACCGAGTTGATACAGATAGTTGTTGTTCTATAAAAAGCCTGTATCTAACTTAGATACAGGCTTTTTTTATTAATGTGAATACCATGTTTTTTTTAATTTAAAAAGCTGATAAGCAGGTTTTTACGTGTTGTTGAAAGTAGTTAAAAATCATAGGTTTAAAAAAATAAAGATAGTGTATAAAAAAAGTATAAAATAAATTCGATTAACTAATTAATAAACAATGTATTTCAACGATCAAAGTGTAGTTTTTTATAACGGGGAATTTGTAAAAGCTAAAGAAGCTTCTTCAGACTTGTATAGTCAGAGCTTACATTACGGAAATGGAGTATTTGAAGGGATAAGATCTTATAAAACCGATAACGGAGCAAGAATATTTAAACCGTATGAACATTATAGACGATTAAAATATGGGGCTGAAGTAATGAATATAAATCTTAATTATTCTGAAGAAGAGTTAACAGAAATTACTTATAAATTATTAGAGTTAAATAATTTAGAAGATGCATATGTTCGTCCTTTAATAACTACAGGAGCAAATATGAGTTTACTCACTTCTGGAGAGACAAATGTGATTATTCAATGTTGGGAATGGGGAAAATATATGGGAGATAAATTACTAAAAGTAAAAACTTCAAAATTTCAAAGACCTAACCCAAAATCTTGTTTTGTTGAAGCTAAAGTAACTGGTCATTATGTAAACTCAATATTGTCAACTAACGAAGCAAAAAGCGAAGGTTATGATGAAGCTCTTTTATTAGATATGAATGGAAATGTGGCTGAATGCTCAGGAGCCAATGTGTTCATGCAAAAAGACGGAAAGTTATATACACCACCAAGAGGGCATATTATGGCAGGAATTACTAGAGCTACAATTATCGAAATCTGTCAAAGAGAAGGAATTCCTGTAGAGGAGAAGTTTTTTACTCTTGAAGAATTAAAATCAGCAGATGCTTGCTTCTTTACAGGAACTGCTGCAGAAGTAGTTGGTTTAAAATCTTTAGACGAATATATATTTCCATTGAAATGGGAAGAAACTCATGGATTTGAGTTAATGAAACTATACAAAGCAGAAGTTCTAGGACAAAGATTAAAGGAAAAAGCAGTTTAATATGGAATTGAATAAGTTTAGTAAACGAGTTACTCAAGATGATACGCAACCAGCAGCACAAGCTATGTTGCATGCAATTGGGTTGTCAAAAGAAGATTTACAAAAGCCATTTGTAGGAATTGCAAGTACTGGATACGAAGGAAATCCCTGTAACATGCATTTAAACGATTTGGCGAAATTGGTGAAAAAGGGAACTGAAAATGTAAATTTAGTTGGATTAATATTTAATACCATTGGAGTTTCAGACGGAATTTCGATGGGAACACCTGGTATGCGTTATTCGTTACCATCTAGAGATGTAATTGCAGATTCTATGGAAACTGTAGTTCAAGCCATGTCTTATGACGGTTTGGTTACTGTAGTAGGTTGCGATAAAAACATGCCAGGTGCTTTAATGGCAATGTTACGATTAAATAGACCTTCAGTTCTTGTATATGGAGGTACAATCGCTTCTGGATGTCATGAAGGACAAAAGTTAGATGTTGTTTCAGTTTTTGAAGCTTGGGGAAGTAAAGTTGCAGGTACAATTACTCAACAAGAATATCAAAGTGTTATCGAAAAGGCTTGTCCAGGCGCAGGAGCTTGTGGAGGAATGTATACTGCGAATACAATGGCTTCTGCTATTGAAGCTTTAGGTATGAGTTTACCTTACAATTCTTCGAATCCAGCTATTAGTGATGATAAGGAAAATGAATCAGTAAAAGCAGGAGAAGCATTACGAGTATTATTAGAAAAGGATATAAAACCTTCAGATATTGTAACGAAGAAGTCTTTGGAAAATGCAGTACGTTTAGTAACCGTAATGGGAGGTTCTACAAATGCAGTTTTACATTTCTTAGCTATTGCAAAAGCTGCTGATGTAAAGTTTACACTAGAAGATTTTCAACGTATTTCTGATGAAACTCCTTTTTTGGCAGATTTAAAACCTAGTGGAAAATATTTAATGGAAGATGTGCATAGAGTTGGAGGAACACCAGCTGTTTTAAAATATCTTTTAGAGAAAGGTTTGGTACATGGTGATTGTTTAACAGTTACAGGGAAAACATTAGCTGAGAATTTGGCTGAAGTTCCAAGTTTAACAGATGGACAAGAAGTTATCAAGTCTATAAATAATCCTATTAAAGAAACGGGACATTTAAGAATGTTATATGGAAACCTTGCCAAAGAAGGTTCTGTAGCAAAAATAACAGGTAAAGAAGGATTGTATTTCTCTGGAAAAGCAAAAGTTTTTGAAGGTGAATATGCGGCTAATGATGGAATTCGAAAAGGAGAAGTACAAAAAGGAGATGTGGTAGTAATCCGTTATGAAGGTCCAAAAGGAGGTCCAGGAATGCCAGAAATGTTGAAACCTACAGCCGCAATAATGGGAGCTGGTTTAGGAAAAGAAGTAGCATTAATTACGGATGGAAGATTTTCTGGAGGGACACATGGTTTTGTAGTTGGTCATATTACACCAGAAGCACAAGAAGGTGGAGTCTTAGCATTAGTTAAAGATGGAGATATAATTTCTATTAATGCGCAAACAAATACTATAAACCTTGAGGTTTCAGACGAAGAATTATCGCAAAGAAAAAAAGAATGGAAAGCTCCTCCTTTAAAAGTGAGTAGAGGAGTATTATATAAATATGCAAGAACAGTAGCATCGGCATCTAATGGATGTGTAACCGATGAATTTTAAATCACAACAACATGGAAACGAAAGCAAAAACAAGTACAGCTAAAGGTGTAAAAACTAACGTGACTATTTCGGGTGCTGAAGCGGTCATTAAATCTTTGTTGGCAGAAGGAGTCGACCTTTTGTATGGTTATCCCGGTGGTGCAATTATGCCTGTTTATGATGAGTTATATAAATATCAAGAAGAATTGCATCATGTACTTACACGTCACGAGCAAGGTGCAACTCATGCTGCTCAAGGTTATGCAAGGGCAACAGGTAAAGTTGGTGTTGCAATTGCAACTTCTGGTCCTGGAGCAACGAATTTAATTACAGGAATAGCAGATGCGCAAATAGATTCTACTCCGATGGTTTGTATCACCGGTCAGGTTGCTGAACATTTATTAGGAACTGATGCGTTTCAAGAAACAGATATTGTAGGTATATCTACACCAGTAACAAAATGGAATTATCAAATAACTAAAGCTTCAGAAATTCCTGAAGTATTTGCAAAAGCATTTTATATCGCTCGTTCTGGAAGACCAGGACCAGTATTAATTGATATTACAAAAAATGCTCAGTTTGAAAAGTTTGAATTTTCTTACGAGCCATGTACTTCAGTAAGAAGTTATAGAGCTGTTCCAAAATTAGAATTGGAGTCAGTAAAAAAGGCTGCAGAGGTAATTAATGAGGCTAAAAAACCTTTTATCATATGGGGACAAGGCGTAATTCTTGGTGAAGCTGAACAGGAGTTTAAAACGTTTATAGAAAAAACAGGAATTCCTTCTGCAAGTACACTTTTAGGATTATCAGCATTACCTACAAAGCATGAATTACATGTTGGAATGGTGGGAATGCATGGCAATTACGGGCCGAATAAACTTACAAATGAGTGTGATGTTTTAATTGCTATAGGAATGCGTTTTGATGATCGTGTTACTGGTGATTTAAGCCGTTATGCGAAACAAGCTAAAGTGGTTCATTTTGAAATTGATCCGGCAGAGATAAATAAAAATGTTCATGCAGATTTTCCGGTTCTTGGAAATGTAAAAGAAAGTCTAAAGGAAATCCTTCCTTTTGTAACGAAAAAAGAACATAAAGACTGGTTACAAAAGTTTAGAGATCATGATGCAGAAGAGTTTAATAAAGTTATAGAGAAAGATTTATATCCAGAAAAAGAAGGGCTAACCATGGGTGAGGTAATTAAAGAAATAAATAATGCTTCTAAAGGAAACGCTATTGTAGTAACTGATGTAGGTCAGCATCAAATGATTGCATGCAGATATGCAGACTTTAATCAATCTAAAAGTAATATTACTTCTGGTGGATTAGGAACTATGGGGTTTGCTTTGCCAGCTGCGATTGGAGCAAAAATGGGAACTCCAGAAAGAGAAGTTGTAGCAGTAATTGGTGATGGAGGTTATCAAATGACGATTCAAGAATTGGGAACCATTTTACAAACGAAGGCAGCTGTAAAAATAGTTGTGCTTAACAATGAATTCTTAGGAATGGTTCGTCAATGGCAACAGTTATTTTTCGATAAGCGTTACGCATCAACAGTAATGACAAATCCTGATTTTGTAACCATAGCAAAAGGATATCATATTCCAGCGACTCGTGTTACAAAAAGAGAAGAATTAGCAAGTGCTGTTTCAGAAATGATGCAGTCTGAAGATGCATATTTCTTGGAAGTATGTGTAGAGAAAGAAGATAATGTATTTCCAATGATTCCAACAGGATCATCAGTTTCAGAAGTTAGATTAAGTTAAAAGTTATGAGCGAAAAACAAACATTTACAGTATCCATATATACAGAGAACAACATTGGAGTTTTAAACAGAATTTCAGCAATTTTCCAACGAAGACATATTAACCTAGAAAGTGTCAATGTTTCAAAATCTGAAATTAAAAGTGTTTCGAGAATTACTCTTTTAATAAGAGTAACAGAGAGTCAAATTAAAAAGATTCTAGGTCAGTTAGAAAAACAAATAGAGGTAATAAAAGCGTATTATCATGTAGATGATGAAACTGTTTACCAAGAATCATGTCTTTTTAAGTTAAGTACAGATTTATTAACTGAGAATAATGAAATTCAGAAGCTGATAAATGGAAGTAAATCACGAGTAATTAATATTAATAAAGACTTTTTTGTATTAGAAAAATCGGGTACAAAAGAGGAAGTTGAGGAATTATATCATTTGCTAGATAAACACGGAATAATGCAATTTGTTAGATCTGGGCGTATCGCTATCACTAAAGAGGAAATGCCAGTATCTGAATTATTAGAATCAATCAAAAAATAAACAAACATGTCAACCTGAACTTGTTTCAGGTTCTCATCTGATAAGGAAATAGATGATGAGATTCCGAAACTCCCGAAATTTCGGGACGGAATGACTATCTAAACAAACACTTAATTAGAAAAAATAAAGTCATGGGAAATTATTTTAATCAGTTATCATTAAGAGAAAAAATTGATCAATTAGGAAAATGTAGGTTCATGGAATCGGAAGAATTTTCTGAAGGTATTGAAGCGTTAAAAGGCAAAAAAGTAGTTATCGTAGGTTGCGGTGCTCAAGGATTAAACCAAGGATTAAACATGAGGGATTCTGGTTTAGATGTATCATATGCATTAAGACCATCCGCAATTAAAGAGCAACGTCAATCGTATAAAAATGCAACAGAAAATAACTTTGTTGTAGGTACTTACGAAGAGTTAATTCCAAATGCCGATTTAGTATGTAATTTAACTCCGGATAAGCAACACAGTAATGTGGTAAAAGCTGTGATGCCTCTAATGAAAGAAGGAGCTACGTTATCGTATTCACATGGATTTAATATTGTAGAAGAAGGAACACAGGTTCGTGAAGATTTAACAGTAATTATGGTCGCTCCTAAATGTCCTGGAAGTGAAGTTAGAGAAGAGTATAAAAGAGGTTTTGGAGTTCCAACATTAATTGCAGTTCATCCAGCAAATGACCCAGAAAATAAAGGGTTAGCTCAAGCAAAAGCATATGCTTTCGCAACAGGCGGACATAGAGCTGGAGTTTTAGAATCATCTTTTGTGGCTGAAGTAAAATCAGATTTAATGGGAGAGCAAACGATACTTTGTGGAGTATTACAAACGGCTTCTATATTATGTTTTGATAAAATGGTTGAAGAAGGAATTGAACCACATTTTGCAAGTAAATTGGTTCAGTATGGTTGGGAAACTATTACTGAAGCTTTAAAACACGGTGGAATTACCAATATGATGGATCGTCTTTCGAATCCAGCCAAGCTAAAAGCATACCAATTGTCTGAAGAGTTAAAAGTGATTTTACAACCATTATTTGACAAACACATGTCAGATATTATGTCTGGATATTTTTCATCAACAATGATGGAAGATTGGGCGAAAGACGATAAGGATTTATTGTCATGGAGAGCAGCAACTGCAGAAACTGGATTTGAAAAAACAGAAGCTACAGAAGTCACAGTTTCTGAACAAGAGTATTTTGATAAAGGAACATTGTTAGTTGCTTTTGTAAAATCAGGAGTAGAATTGGCTTTTGAAACTATGGTTGCTTCAGGGATTATTGAAGAATCAGCGTATTACGAATCGTTACACGAACTACCATTAATTGCAAATACTGTTGCAAGAAAGAAGTTATACGAGATGAATAGAATTATTTCTGATACTGCTGAGTATGGTTGTTATTTATTTGACCATGCTGCAAAACCATTATTAACCGATTTTATGAAAACTGTGACTACAGATTTAGTAGGAAAAGAGTTTTCTGATTCAAATTATGTTGATAACAAACAGTTAATTAAAGTAAATCAAGCGATTAGAAACCATCCAATTGAAAAAGTAGGTGAACGTTTGAGAACAGCGATGACTGCTATGAAAGCGATAAAAGAAGAGAAGGTAGAAAAAGAATTAGTCTTATCATAACCAATGGAATCAGTTGTAAGTAAAATATATTTTCCAGAATTAAAAGCAGTAAAGGAGGCAGCCGTAACGTTAAAAAGCGTTGCGGCAGTAACTCCTTTACAACAAAACTTTAATTTATCTAATAAGTATAGTGCGAATGTTCTTTTAAAAAGAGAGGATTTACAACAAGTACGATCTTACAAAATAAGAGGAGCTTTTAATAAAATTAGTTCGTTATCTAAAACAGAATTAGAAAAAGGAATTGTTTGCGCCAGCGCTGGGAATCATGCACAAGGCGTTGCTCTATCTTGTAACAAAAAGAAAATATTTGGAACTATTTTTATGCCTGCTCCAACACCGAAACAAAAAGTAGAACAAGTAAAAATGTTCGGAGGAGATTTTGTAACGATCAAATTAGTTGGCGATACTTTTGACGATTCTTACAATGAAGCCATAAAAAAAGCTGAAGTAGAAAACAAAACCTTTGTGCATCCTTTTGATGATGAAAAAGTTATTGAAGGGCAAGCTACAGTAGGTTTGGAAATATTAGAACAATCGGATGATACAATTGATTATGTGTTTGTTCCGGTTGGAGGAGGTGGTTTAGCTTCAGGATTATCCTCTGTTTTTAAGTACTTATCACCCCAAACTAAAATTATTGGAGTTGAACCATTAGGGGCTCCATCAATGCAATTGGCAATTGAAAAAGCAGAAGCTGTAAAGTTATCTTCAATTGATAAGTTTGTTGATGGTGCAGCTGTTCAAAAAGTGGGAGAACTTACTCATAAAATTTGTTTAGAAAATCTAGAGAAAATGATAACTGTTCCGGAAGGGAAAGTTTGTCAAACGATTCTGGAAATGTATAATAAAGAAGCCATTGTGGTTGAGCCTGCAGGAGCCTTAACAGTAAGTGCATTAGATTTTTATAAAGATGAAATAGAAGGGAAAAATGTGGTTTGTGTGGTAAGTGGAAGTAATAATGATATTACACGTACTGCCGAAATAAAAGAACGAGCATTACTGTATAATGGTTTAAAACATTATTTCATTATCAGATTTCCTCAAAGAGCAGGAGCACTAAAAGAATTTGTTATAAATGTTTTAGGTGAACATGATGATATCACTTTTTTCGAATATTCTAAGAAAACTACACGAGAGAATGGTCCGGCTGTAGTTGGAATTGAACTAGTAAAAAGTGAAGATTTAGCACCACTTATTGAACGAATGAAAACATTAAACTTCTTTGGTGAATATTTAAATGATAAACCTAATTTATTTGAGTTTTTAATCTAATTTATTCAAAAGTTTTTCAGCCTTTTTATAATTATAATTACTAGAATCAGAAGTTATTTTTGTTAAAACACTTTTAAGTAAGTTTTTGTTGTCTTGCTTCAGGTATACTAGAGCTTTATACCAATCTACTTTTTTAGATTGAAAAGATTCTGTTTTTTCTAAAAGATTAAATTGAGCTATTGCGTTATCATAATCATTTACAGCTAAGAAAGATAATCCATTATAAATGTAACTTAACGAATTAGTTTTTCCTGTTTCTAAGCTCTTTTTTTGATGACCTGAAAAAGCAATAATAGCATTTTTATAGTCTCTGTTTTCAAAGTATTGCTGACCATTAATAAGCAATTCATCAGCATTGTCACTTCTATTAATTAATGAAGGTATATTTTCGTATTCTTCATTAATTATAGTAGAAAAATCGGTGTTGCTACTTTTTATAGAAAAATAAGAAATAGTAGAAACTAACAAAATAGAAGCTGCAACGGCAAGTTTTTGAATAAAACTTTTTCTTGAAAAAGTACTCTTATTTTCTGTAATTACATCTACAATAGTTTCTTTGATTGAGGCTAATTCTTCACTTCTTAAATAAGATTTCATTGTTTTAGCCTTATCAGTATTTAATATTGAGCGATCTACAGTGCTCCATTCGTCATCACTATATAACAGTCTCATATCTTTTTGAAGCTTAAAATTATCAGATAATTCCGAGTTATTTTGAAGTTGTTCTTCAAAAGTCTTCTTTTCATCTTCGTTCATTTCACCATTAAGATACCTATCTATATCAATTAAATAATCGTCCATGTTTTAATTAAATTCGTTAAATCTAATATCATTTTGTATGGCCTTGGTCAATTGCGACTTGCAGTTAAAAATACGTTGTCTAACCACATTGTCTGATTTGTAACCCAACTGAACAACAATCTCTTTATAAGGTACTTTTTTAAAAAAGAGTTTTAAAAGTGCTTTACAATTTTCAGAAATATTATTTAACTTTTCTTGAAAAAGTTCCCACTTTTCTTGTTCTATTGATGCCATAACTAAATCCTCATCCTCACTAACTAGTTCAATTACTTTATCATTTGTTACTACTCTTTTTCTTTTATTTAATTCTCTTTTCCATAAATTGCTAGCAGCTACATATAAAAAGCCGTCTAAAGAGCTTTGAATGGTAAATGGTTTAGTTTTGTATCTAGCGATTACTTGTATTAATACTTTCTGAAAAATATCCTCTGCATCTTCACTAAAACCATTGTTTTTCATTACATAACTTTTTATTTTAGGAAAAACCTTGATATAAAGATCGTTAATCATCTTCCTGTTTCCGCTAGCTAACTCGCTAATTTTATCTGTAGTGACATCACTCATATACTTAAAAAAGAGAAAAATATATTTAATTTTTTTACTTTTGCCATTAACATTTTAAAGGGTTGGGGAACTCAATAAATATAAAGCAAAATAAAATGAAAAAAATAATTGTACAAATTGCTATTACAGCATTATTATTGGCAAATATAAGCTGTTCAAATGAAAAAGAGGTTGTAACTGAAGAGGAACTTACTGTTGAAACTTCATCAGTTATAGTTAATAAGCTTCCTGCAGATGTAGTAAAAGCAGAAGAATTATTATTAAAAAATAATATTAGTATTAAAGAAAAAGATAATAGTGTTTCTGAAAGATTAGGTGATAATACTACACAAGGAACAGGAACTTACAAAAAGTTTTTTATTGTGTTTCCTCCAGATTGGAATTATTCTAAAAGATTAAATTATCTAAATTTAGCGAAACAAAATACGATTAGAGATATTTATGTAGATTTAGATATTTGTGAGTACATTGATACATGGTATATCGAAATTTTAAGTACCGATCCTTTTGTCAAAAATAAAGCTAAAAATGTAGTTAAAGCTTCTACAACAAACGTCGATCCTGATGAGACAATGACAAATGAAGAAGATGAGCCTGGAGTTATTGAAGGTAACAATGGAAGTATTCTAAAAACTGTTGAATTTTACAATAATTGTTATGAAATTCCATTACCACCTGAATATGATATTGTGATTATAGATGGAGGTTCAGGAAATTCAAACACAGGCGGTGGTCCGGATAATGGACCTAATGACGATCCAAATATCCCTCAACAATAAATTTTATCCCTTAAAATTTAAATTATGAAAAATAATTTTTCAAAACTCTTCTTTACTGCTTTAACCTTAGTATTATGTTTTGGTTGTTCAAATGAAAAAGAAGTTGTTACTAATGAAGATATAACAATAGAAGGTGAAGTGACTAATGTTAATGGATTTCCTGAAAATGTAATAAGTGCTGAAGAATATTTAGCTCAAAAAGGGATTGTTGCTAAAACAAAAAATAATCAAAGTCTATATAGAGTTCCAGGACCTAGTGAAGTATTAGTTTATGAAAAGTATTTTATTGTTTACCCTCCACAATGGAAAATGAATGATAGATTGAAATATTTACAAGATGTAAGAAAACACAGGGAAGTATTAGTTGTTTTAGATGATTGTGATTTTGTAGATACTTGGATGATACAGGTTGTTAGACAATTTCCTCCAAGGCCAAATAAGTCAAAAAATGTTGTGGTTACTGCGACTACTACAAATACTGATTTAGACAATCTTGATGAAGGAGAAGATGAACCAGGAGCTACTGAGGGTTCTTCAGATTTTCCAGATTATAATAGTTGTGATGAAGTACCTTTACCACCAATATACGATGGTTTAATATTTAAACCTTTTGATTCAGGAGATATAGTTATTTCCGGTCCAATAGGTGGAGATGGAATTAATACACCTATTGAATAACTTGATTATTAAGATTAAACATATAGCTAATTTTAAGAGAGAAATATTATGTTCTCTCTTTTTGCTTTTGTTTTGTTTACATAAATCTTTTAGTCAGGAAATATCTAAAAGCTTAGATTCTATTTTGTCTCTATCAGGAAAAAACGTAGATAAATTAGAATTGTATAACGAACTTCTAAATCGCCATAAAAAAAATAAAGACTATAAACAGTTAGGAGATGATGCTCACGAATTAGCAAAAAGAATTTATAAAGAAGATATAAATAAGGCAATATTTTACAATCAAATGGCTATTGAAGCTAAGAGTAAAGTTAATCCTTTAGATTCTTGTTCTTTAAAAACAAGTTATTATAATGTAGGGTTTTATAATAAAAGAAAGAAAGATTATGAGCACGCTATCGAAGGATATAAAAAAGCATTAAAGTTTCCTGATTGTAAAAGTTTTAATAGAAAATCAAGAAAATCTATTGCCTATTGTTACCTTAAAACAGCAAATAAGTATCATACCAAAGAAGATTACTTTTCTGCTGTTTCTAACTATAAGAATGCTATTGGTTTTATTGATGAAGGAGATTTAAAATCAAAAATTTTTGCACATCAGAATTTAGGGAAAGCATACAAATCTCTTAGAAGTAAAGAAGCTGGAGAAAAAGCCATTGAAAACTTTTTAAAAGTAGAATCGTTATCACGTAAACTACCTGGATTCAATGAAGAAGATAATTTTGGAATTTATTATACCATAGCGGGCCAATATTATCAAAATGGGGATGAGTTAAATAAATCGTTATTTTATTATAACAAAGCCCTTAAATTGATTGACAAAGTTTCTAATGAAGAAGATATTAAAAACCTCTATTTTAATTTAGGATATACCTATCAAAAGCTAGACTATAATAAAGCAAAAGAATATTATGCTAAATCACTAGAAATAGGAAGTAAAAAAGATGATTTTAATAAATCTATCTACTTTGGTTTAGGTGAAAATGAATCTTTAAATAAACAATATAAATTAGCACAGAAACATTTTTTAAAATCACTCTCTTATTTTTTTAATGAATCCTTTGTTGAAGAACCTGATTTTATTTCTGTAGAAAAATTAGTGAAAGTAGAAGATAAAAACTTCCTATTAGAAGTTTTTAGAACTCAAATGGAAAATTGGGATAGAATGATGCTTGAAAATTCTGATAATACTATTCCAAAACTAATTATAAACAAGGCAAAACAATGTGATCAACTAGTTGATATAATGCTTAAAGATGATTTATCTTATAATTCAAAGCTTTTACTTAGAGATTTAGTTTCTGAGATATACATTTTGGCTTTAGAAGCTTGTTACAGAGTTAATGATGTTGATAATGCTTTTTATTTTATAGAGAAAAATAAAGCGTTGTTGCTTATAGGTGATTTAAGAAAAGAAAAGATATCTACTAAGGATTCTACATCGATAAGGAGCAACTATTTTTTAAACCCAGAGTTATCTAAAATATTAACCTTGGATGAGATTAACGTTTCTGATAATGAGGTTGTTCTCAACTATGTTATGGCTGAGCGTTTAGCAGGAAAGTTACCAAATGCATATGGTTTATTTATTTCTAAAGAGAATAAAAAATTATTTAAAATAAAGGAAACTAAAAAATTAATAGAAGACGTAACTAAACTTAGAAATAAGCTTGATAAACCTTTTGAAACTAGTAATGATAAAAAGGAATATTTCCACATAGCAAATTCTGTTTACAATTTATTGATTCCGTTTAGTGTACAAACAGAAATTATAGGAAAGAAGATTACTGTTTTAGGAGATCATGTTATTAATTTTATTCCGTTTGAAGCACTACTGCCTAATAAAGATAAAGAAGAATACTTGGTTGAACTTAACGAAATTAATTATGATTATTCATTAACCTTTAGAGAAGAGAACGCAAATATTAAGTTTAACGCATCGAAGAATTTTTTAGGTGTAGCACCTGTAAATTTTTCTGATAAATTAGTTAGTTTAAAAGATACTGACAAAGAAATAGAGTTGGGGGAGAACTTGTATTCTGGTAAACTTTTAATAGGTGAAAAGGCAAGTGTTGAAAATTTTAAAAAAGAAGCATCCAATTATAAAATTTTGCATTTAGCAACACATGCAAATGCTTCAGATACTATTAATCCATGGATAGCATTTAGAAACTCAAAACTTAAATTATCTCAATTTGACTCGATTAAAACCAAAGCAAATTTGGTGGTATTAAGTGCTTGTAATACTTCCTTAGGTAAAATTAGTAGAGGAGAAGGAGTAATGAGTTTAGCGAGAGGTTTTTTTGCATCAGGAGCTAAAACTGTGATACCCTCATTGTGGGAAGTGAATGATAAATCTACTACAAATATTACGTCAGATTTCTACAGGTATTTAAGTGAAGGATCTACTAAATCAGAAGCTTTACATAAAGCAAAACTTTTGTATTTAAAAAATAATTCAGATGCCGAAGCTTCACCTTATTATTGGGCATCATTAATTATAATTGGAGAAAACTCAGTGCTCAAACCACAATTTCAAGTTTCATTTTATTTAAAATTGGGATTAGGAATTTTAGTTGTATTAATATTATTTTTCTTATTTAAAAGATATTAAAAAAATAGATTTGAAGTTTACTAAGAAATAGTAACAATTGTTGTTAAATAAGAACTTATTTGTAGTTAATATACATTAATCTTAAAACTCAAACAACATGATAAACACAGAAAACTTCAAAATTCTAAGCAAAAAAGAACTGCAAAATATTAAAGGTGAAAGCCAAGGAAGAACTTGGACACCACAAGCTCCAAAGCCATGTACTGGAGATGTAGATGGTGATCCGAATACTACTTGGGACAGATACTGTAAAAAAGGAGAAACAATCCTTAAGTAATGTGAGCTAGATATAGCTTTATCTTGGAAATTCATATTAATAAGAATGTCGTCATTGCGAAAAAACGTAATAAAATGAGATTTTTTGTGGCAATCTGTTAGTTCTTTAATGAAAAGATTCCTTCATTCATACCTCATTCGGAATGACATTAGTAATTGATATATTTGACTTTTATTTTCTTAGTCGAACTTACGTTAAGTAGTATTTTAAATATTAACTAACAACAGCTCAAAAACTATTTCTGAGCTGCTGTTTTTTGTATGGTTTATACATTATAGGCACTACAATTTTAACTTTTGATTATTAGATTTTAAATTTTTGGCACGCTGATTGTATTACAGTAAGTGTGTATCAAAAAAATGATGTACATCTAAAATCAAATATTATGAAAAAATTTGTTTTACTACTAACAGGACTTTTGTTAACTACGTTTACAGTTAACGCATCAGAAGCGAGTACAAATACATCGGCTCGTTATTATAACTATGGTAATTCGTTCATTTTTTCGGAATGTGGAGTTGAATTCGCTGTGTATCCTGATGGACAGTTTGATTTTTATTTAAATGGTCCAAGAAACGGGGTTAACGTAAATTTAAATGCTCCAGGAGTTAATATTAGTTTTAACTCAGGATTCAATTATGATCCATTTGTACAATATGATGATTATGGTGCAGTAGTACAAATTGAAGATGTTCCAGTTTTTTATGATCACTATGGTAGAATTGTTCAAGCTGGTGATGTATTTATCAGATACAATCGTTGGGGACGTGTTTCTCGAGTTGGAGGATTATTTGTAAACTATAACAGTTATGGTAGTTTCTTAAACTGTACAGGATATATCAATACGTTTAACAGGCGTTATGTGTACAGACCATTCCATAGATATTTTGCAGTTCCAGTAGTTGATAGATGTATTGTTTGGAATAATCCTTACAGAAGATTTTATTCACCATTTAGATTTTCATATGGAGTATATAGAAACAACTATTATAATGGATATTACAATAGAGCTTATAGAAACCGTAGTTATTACAGACCAGGAGCTCGTATAAATAATTTCAATAGAGGACGTAGAGTAGCTAGCGCAAGAAATGTAAACTTTAGATCGAGAGATAGTAGAAGAACAATGTATCAAAGAAACGATCGTAACTATAGAAAAATTAATAGGAGTAGAGTTGCTAGCAATACGAATCGTAATGTAAACAGAACTCGTTCAGTAACAAGAAATACAAGAACAGTTTCAAGAGATAGATCAGTAACTAGAGATGCTTCTAGAACTAGAACTATAAAAAGAAATAGAAATACTGTTGTAAATAGATCGAAGAATAATAGAACGTCTACTTATAATAGAGCTAATAAAAGTAGAACTAATAGAACTGCACAAACTCAAAAGACGAGAGGTTATTCTAGAGATAAATCAGCAAGTTCAACAAAAAGAACTCAAAACAATAGATATACATCTAGAAGTAGTTCATCAAGATCAAAGAATTCTAGAGCAAACAGAAGCACAAGTTCTAGTAGATCAAAAGGAAAAACATCACGATCAAGAGTTGTGAGAAGTAGAAGATAGAAAGCAAGTTACATTTACTATAAATAGAACGAAAAGATCACACCTTAAAAAGTGTGGTCTTTTTTATGTTTTTTAAAACAGTATAAAGTGAAACTAGTATTATTTTTGTACTTTATTAGAATAAAGTATGAAAAAAATAATATTCTCAATTTTTATATTGCTGTCGATAAGTAGTGTTGTTGCTCAGACAATAGAATTATCTGCTAGTTCAGATGGAACTACTGTAATTACTACTATTGGTTACCGTAATACAGCAACAGTAGGTTTAGATCCAGGTTTTGACGTAGGAAATTTTGGAGGAGCTGCTTTTGATTTGTTTACACATTTAGTAGACGGTTCTTCTACTAGTGATTTTACATATCAATCATTACCTGATTCAAATTATGATACTATGGTAATTCCTGTAGGTTTAACAGCAAATTCAGGAAAAGAAGTAGTATTTAGTGCAAACAATACTAATTTACCAGCCGGACTTCAAGTGGTTATAGAAGATAGAACTTTAGGAGATTTTGTAGTATTAGATGGTGTAAATACCTATACAGTTCAGTTAACGAATAATGAAAACGGGATTGGAAGATTTTATATTCATACAAGATTTGAAGCTGTTTGGGATGGAAGTACAAGTTCAGTTTGGACTTCAGGAACAAATTGGAGTAACGATTTAAATCCTTTGAAAACTAGCAATGTCAGAATTGCTAATGTAGCTAAAACTCCAGTGATTTCTGGATTAACAGCTCAAACGAATAATTTTGTAGTAGAAGCTTCTGCTGCGTTAGCTATTAGTGTGGATGGATCTGTAATAATTGATGGAAATTTTGACAATAGCGGAGCTGTATCAATTACTTCATCAACTGCAACAAGTGGAACTTTTATTGTTAAAGGAACTTCAAATGGAAATGTAGCTTTTGAAAGAACAGGTTTAGAAGCAAATAAATGGAGTTTAATTACTGCCCCAGTTTCTGGTCAAAGCGTAAAAGGATTTATAGAAAATACTACTAATAATATTCGTGTAAACCCTACAGTTACTCCTAATAGATATGCGGTAGCTTATTATGATGATAGTAGAGCAGCAGGTTCAAAATGGGTGTATTATACTGCAGATGATATAATTACGAATTCAATTACTTTTGAAAAAGGAAAAAGTTATATCATTTCAAGAGGCACAAATGGTTCGGTTACCTTTACAGGAACCTTAACATCTAGTGATGAAACAGTAGTTGTTGCTGCTGATCAGTGGAATGCGGTAGGAAGTCCTTATACTGCTTACTTACCTATAAATAATAATGCTAGTGTAAATTTTTTACAAGAGAATTTAAGCAAATTTGATCCTGTAAATGTGGGAGTATACGTTTGGGATAATGGTCAGAATAAATATGTAGCTAAAACATTATTAGATTCAGAATTATCGCTAACAGTTGGTCAAGGATTCTTCGTAAAAACAGGAATAGGAGTTTCTTCAATTAGTTTTAAAGAAAGTCAACGTTTATCTGATGCAACAGGAGTTCAAACATTTTCTAGAGGAACAAATAATCCTAGCATACAAGTTATAGCAGAACAAGATGGAATTGCGGTTAACACTAAAATCAATTACTTAGATAATGCTACTAAAGAACTGGATTCTGGTTATGATGTTGGTAACTTTAAAGGAGCTTCGTTTGATATCTATACACATTTAGTAGAAGGTTCTGAGGATCAAGATTTCACGATTCAATCGTTACCAAATTCTAATGTAGATAATATGGTTATCCCATTAGGAATTACGTCAGAGGCAAATAAGGATATTGAAATTTCTATTAAGAAAGACAACTTACCTCAAGATATTGGAGTGTATTTAGAAGATAAAGTTACTGGAGATTTTGTTGAATTAAATGAAGGAGATAAATACACTTTTAAAACAGAATCAAAAATAAATGGAATAGGTCGTTTTTATATTCACACTTCGGCTAGAACTTTAAACGTTGATGATGTGATTGCAAATACCAATTCAATTCAGATTTTTAAATCAAATAAACAAGAAATAACTATCACTGGTATTCATTCAAACCAGCCGGTAAAAGTTCAAATGTTCTCAGTTTTAGGTAGTGAAATCTATAACCAAACTTTTAAAGGAAACAATAAACTTGTAGTACAACCAAATACTGTTGAAACAGGTGTTTATATTATTCGTTTAGAAATAGAAGGAAAAGTAAAGACTAAAAAGGTAGTTTTTGAATAGATTTTTAAAAAAAGATAATGATTATTATACGTTAGTTTATCTAAAAACATCAAGAGTAATTAATAAATCGTTAAAGGTTTTATTTTAGCTTAGTAAATTTTTATTCTCTTTTGACCAAATTAACAAACTATTAGTCTTTCCGTCAAGCTCTAATTTTTTAGAAATGTTTGAACGATGCTTTTCAACAGTTTTAGCTGATATAAATAAACGATTTGAAATTTCATTTGTAGTTAAATTCAACGATATTAATTTCAATATTTTCTTTTCAGAACTTGTCAGAATGCTCATTTTATCTCTCCCTTGTGTGTCAATATTCAGAAAGGTTGATATTTGTGGACTAAAATAAGTGTTGTTTTTTATCACTTGATTTAAGCAATTTTCAATTTCAGAAAGAGCAAATTCTTTAAAAATATAACCAGCTACATTTAGTTTAGAAGCTTCAAGATATAATTCTCTGTTTTTATGAAAAGTAATAAGTATTATTTTGGTTTTAATATTGTTTTTTCTACATTTTTTAACAATTTCTAACCCAGTCATTTTAGGCATGCTAATATCTAAAATAGCAATATCTGGTTTTAATTTTATGATTTCGTTATAAGCATTTAAACCATTTGTAGCTTCACTTATAACATTAAATCCTTTTTCTTTTAAAAAAGCATGTAATCCAGATAAAAGTAATGGATGATCATCAGCAATTATTATACTTTTTTTATTCACTTTCAATATGTATTTTTATTTCTGTTCCATTATTATTTATAAAATCAATTGTACCATTCAAAAATCTTACACGTTCTATAATAGTTCTTAATCCTAAACTATTAGACTTATGATACTCTTTATAAAAATCGAAGCCAATACCATTATCTTTAATTGAGATTTTAATCTTTTTATTGAGCTTTTTAATTATAATTCTACATGCATCTGCTTTTGCATATTTAGTCATATTAGTTATTAGTTCTTGGATAATTCTATACATATTTAATTCACCTTCTTTGGTAAATAATGAATCTATTAAATCAATTTCGTATGATATAAAAGTTTGAGAAACATCATTTATTTGCTCTATAATGCTTTTTATAGCATTAGTTAATCCAAGTTCTTTTAGTTGAAAAGGATGTAAATTATATGAGATGTTATGAATTTCATTTATAATTTGATCTATTTGATATTGACTTTCTTTGTTATTGTTTACAATAGCTTTATTTTTTAAAACAATTAAATTTTGACCTAAACTATCATGCAAATTCTCCGAAATTCTTTTTCTTTCATTTTCTTGATGATTAATTAATTTGGATGTAAAAGAATATTGCATTTTTTGTTCTTTAAGCATTGTACTTCTATTTCTATAAAAAAGAATTAAAGAGAAAAGAAAAATTAAACTTAGAATACTAATTATATTAAGTAGAAAAGCATTTTTTTTATCGAATTTTAATTTTTCTATTTCATTTTTTCTAGCTAGTAAATCCTTTTCTTTTTGTTCTGATTCAAATATAAGTTGATAGTATAATAAAGCATTTGTTTTTTGTGTAGTATAGATGGAATCTTTTAAATTAAAATATTTTTCTTGGTGGTAATAAGCTTTATTTAGTTCATTTAGGTTTTTGTAAATTATTGAAATACTTTTTTCAGCTTGTAAAATAGCTTCTTTAGCTCCCCATTTATTAGCTAATTCATAATGCAAAAGTGCATATTTTTTTGCTTTGTTAAATTCTTTGTTTTTAATTAAGTAATAAGTTATAGCTTGTAAATATCGTTCATAAGTTTCATTGTTTCTTTTAGCATAATCTTCTTTTTTTAATAAACGTTCTATATATACACGAGCTTTATTCAAAAGATCTAAATTAGAATATAAAACAGCAAAAGCACAATCCAAAAAAAGCCTTTGCTCTTTAGGGTAATAGCTATATTGCATATAAGCTTCAGCTTTAATTAGTTCTTTTTCCTCTCTTAAATAATCTTTTCTATTTCTAAATAATTTTGAAAAATTAATTATAAACTGAGGCATTAAATCATTACACTCAGGATGATTTTTTACTAAATCGAGTATAACTTGATGTTCTTCGATAGCTTTATCATAAATATTATTAAATACAAATAATGTAGCAATATCAGACTTGACCGCTATTTTATAATATTCATCGTTTAATTTTATATATTTCTCGTATGCCGTTTCATAATTGTTTAACGCTTTAAAAAAGTTTCCTTTATGAGCATAGGCCAAGCCTTTCATGTATATACTTTTTGTTCTTAAACTAGCATCAGTTATTGAATCAAATTTCTGAATGGCTATGTTAAAGTTTTCAATAGCTTTATTCATGTTTAAACCACTAAAAAACAATAAACCATATTCGTAATAAAGTAAACCTTTAGAAAAACTTTGATTCAGTTTAGGTTCAAATTCACGAAGAGAATCCAATAAATTAATGGATTTTAAAACGTTGTTTTCATACAAATAATAAACATGAGATAAATCTACTCCTTTTATTAAGGCTTTATCATATTGCTTCATATGTGTAGCTATAGTAACATACTTTTTAGCATATTTTATAAAATCTTCATTTTTATACATAAAAAACCTATTACATAAAGTATCAAGAATAATAAGCTTTTCGTTATTACTTATATTTTTCTTTAAAATGTTTAAATAATAAGCGTCACTCTTTTTTTGAGCTTGTAATTTATCTATAAACATAAAAATGAGAAATAAGGATATAATATGTAATTGAATTTTTCTCATAAAGCTCTTCAAAAATAACAGAATCTATATTACAATATACTGATAATCTATAACTATACACCAATATAAGGGTATACCCTTATTCCATAAAATTAAGCTTAGTAATACTTTTACAAACAGTGTAAATTTTATATCATGAGAAAGTATTACGTATTAATTTGTTTTTTAACTTTTGTTAGATTATACGGTCAAACAACGGCAATTCCTGATTCAAATTTTGAACAAGCTTTAATCGATTTGGGCTATGACGATGTTATTGATGGAAGTGTTTTGACTGCAAATATTTCAAGCATAACATCATTAAATGTTAGCAATAAAAACATTCAAAATTTACAAGGAATAGGAGATTTTACCTCATTAAGGTATTTTCAAGCAATTCAAAATAACATTGTAGAAATAGATCTATCTAATAACCTTGCATTGATTGAAGTAATTTTAATTGATAATGAGTTTTTAGTAGAAGTAGATTTATCATCTAACCCTAATTTAGAAGGTTTTCAAATAGCTTCTTGTGCTAATTTAGAATTTGTTAATGCTAAAAATGGTCCTGCGGCAGCATCAATAGTAAACTTAACATCCAATCCAAAATTAACATGTGTTGAAGTAGATGATCCTATAGCTGCAACAAATAAAACAGGTTTATATGAGTTTTGGACGATTGACCACCTTACTACTTATAGCACTAATTGTCATTATTATGATACTTACATACCTGATTCAAATTTTGAACAGCAATTAATTAATCTAGGTTATGATACAGTATTAGACGATTATGTTACAACAGCTAACATAAGTTCATTGACAGCTTTGTCCTTATCAGGTGCCGGGATTTCTGATTTTACAGGTTTGCAAGATTTTACAGGTTTAACATTTTTGAATTTAGAGAGTAATAATTTTACTAGTATTGATTTATCTGGAAATGTAAACTTGGAAGATTTATTTATAAGCAACAATACTATAAATGATATTGATTTAAGTGCAAATATTAAATTAACCAATTTATATGCTAATAATTGTCAATTAAATAATTTAGATATTTCTCAAAATTCCTTGCTGGAAGATGTAGAATTAAATGATAATAATTTACAAAATGTTTCTTTTGTTGATAATCCATTACTGAAGTCTCTTCAAATATTTAGAAATAGTTTAAATTCTATAAACCTCAGTCAAAACAATTTATTAACTCAATTATATATTGATGACAACCAGCTAGAAAATATTGATTTATCCAACAATGCAATGCTGAACATCTTTTGGGGTGCAAGAAATAATTTTTCACAAATAAATTTTTCTTCAAACATCGCAATTACAGATATAATTTTATCAAATAATAGTTCTTTAGAAAAAGTAATTTTAAATAATGGTAACAATAGTTTAATTAATTTATTTAATGCTACTTCAGTGCCAAATTTATATTGTATTTCTGTAGATAATGCTGAAGATGCTAATTTAGATACTGGTATATATAGTAATTGGAGTGAGGATTCTACAGTAACTTACTATAATGATAGCTGTGATTTAACTTATGTGCCAGATGATAATTTTGAACAAAGTCTTATTGATTTAGGATATGATAGTGGTACTTTAAATAATTATGTACCTACAGCCAATATTTCAAGTATTACTAATCTTAATATAGAAAATAAAAATATTACAAATTTTACTGGAATAGAAGGGTTTACGTCCTTAGTTAATTTTAATGCTAGTTCAAATAATATAACGGTTTTAGATTTGAGTCAAAATGTTAATATTGAGACATTAATTATTGCGCAATGTCAATTATCTAGTATTAATATTAATGAATTAATAAAATTAAAAGAACTTAATACAGCTACTAACGCTTTAACGTCATTAAATGTATCTAACAATGTATTATTAGAAAAATTAGATATAAAAAATAATATGCTTACAAGTTTTGATGTTTCTAATTTAACTCAATTACAAGAATTAGAAATTGACAATAATGAGTTAACATCACTAGTATTTCAAAATAATAATTTATTAAATAAGCTTGTAGCAAACAATAATAAAATCACTGCAATTGATATTTCTAATTTGACAAGTCTTGAAGATTTAAATTTAAATCGAAATTTAATAACCACTATTGATTTATCAAATAATAATTTATTAATATTAAATCTAGGAAGTAATAATTTATCCTTTCTCAATATATCAAATTTGACTTCTTTAACTACATTAATAGCTGATGATAATTCATTAACAAATGTAGTTTTTAATAATCCTTTGCTTATTAATTTAGAATTATCCTATAATTCATTAACTAGCCTGGACATTTCAACATTAGTAGGTTTGAAAGGGTTAAAAATTATGTCTAATAGTTTAATGTCAATTGATGTTTCTTCATTAACACTTCTTGAAGATTTAAATGTGTCAAATAACCAACTAGCTAATTTGGAGGTTTCAAATTTGATAAATATGACAACGTTACTTGGAGATAATAATAATTTTAGTCAATTAGATTTAACTACAAATACAAACTTGAAAATAATTGATTTACAAAATAATAACAATCTTAATCTCATATTATTAAATAACGGAAATAATGTTGCCATATCTCAATTCAATTCTCAAAACTGTCCCCAATTATCTTGCATTTTTGTGGATGATGCATTAGCAGCAACAAATGGTGTTGGAAATTATGCTAATTGGGAAAAAGATAACACAACAGTATATAAAGATAGTGGCATTTGTGGTTTTACCTATGTTCCAGACAATAATTTTGAACAAAGCTTAATTGACCTTGGACTAGATAATGTTTTAGATAATTATGTGTTAACTTCTAATTTAAGCTCATTAACTTCTTTAAATCTAGCTAGTAAAGAAATAATTGATATAACTGGTATTGAAGATTTCATTTCTCTAGAAACACTTATTTTAGATGATAATAATATTCTTTCAATAAATACGTCTTTTCCACTTACATTAACAAATCTTGATTTAGGAAGAAACTCAATTAGTAATTTAGATGTCAGTTTGTTAGTCAATTTAAGAGAACTAAAGTTATTTGGTAATAACCTTACAAACATTAATTTGAGTAATAATGGTTTATTAGAAATCCTAACATTAGGAAGTAATCAAATAACTACAATTGATTTAAGTAATAATTTAAAATTAATAGACTTAAGATTAAACAATAATCCTATCAATACTATAGATATATCTAATAATATTGAATTAGAAATTATTCAAATAATGAATTGCCAAGTAGGTAATTTGAATACAGATACTAATCTTAAATTAAAAGAAATAATTGCTAGTAATATTAATGCTATTGAACTAGATTTCTCTAATAACGGTTTAATTACTGATATTGATGTTTCTAATAATCAATTAATAAATTTAAATATTAAAAACGCTAATAATATTGCAATTTTAAATGCTGATTTTAGAAATAATAGTAGCTTAAATTGTATTAATGTTGATAATCCAGAAGTTTCTAATAATAATAGTAATTGGTTAAAAGACAATTTTGCAAACTATAATTTAAACTGTGATTTATATACATATATACCAGAAGACAATTTTGAACAGGCTTTAATAGATTTAGGATTGGATGATGTTTTAGATAATAAAATTATTACGAATAATATAAATTCACTTACACAATTAAGTTTAAATGATAAAAACATTATTAATACTAAAGGAATTGAGGATTTTGTTGCTTTAGAAGAACTTAATTTGAACACAAATGCGATTGATAGTATAAACTTATCCAATAATACTCAATTAAAAGTAGTTAACCTTGGAATTAATAAAATAAGAAATATTGACGTTAGTAAGAATATATTACTAGAACGATTATTCCTTCAAAACAATCTATTGACGAATATTGATTTAAGTCAAAATGTTAATTTAAAGCTAATTGATATTGGTAATGCAGGTAATATTCAATATGAAACAACATCTATACAATATGATAAAGAAGGAAACCATATTAATGGTGATACTAGTTTATTAAATCAAAATGAAATAGTAAATGTTGATTTATCAAGAAACCTTGATTTAGTAGGATTTTATTGTATCAACTCTAATTTGTCAGGAATTAATTTTTCTTTAAACACAAAACTTCAATATCTAGATTGTTCGTCTAATGAAAACTTGATACTTAACTTAAACACAAATTTAGATTTAGTTTATTTGGCTTGTTCTAAAACAAATAGTCAATTTCTTAATTTATCACAACACATAGCATTACAAAATATATCTGCAATAAATGTATTGGACTCTTTATTTATTAGCGGTTTAGAAAATCTTAATCAACTTCAAACAGCTTTATTAGGTTATAACACATTTACTGGAAATTTTTTTATGATTAGTTTGAATTTATTTAATAGTACTGCTTTAGAATCTATTTGGGTAAATAATTCAAATATTACAACTCTAAATTTAGAGAATAATGTAAACGTTAAAAATGTTATTGTATCAAATTCTGAAATTTCTTCTCTAAAAATTAAAAATGGAAATAACTCTGCTATTTCTAATTTTGAAGCTATAACTGTTCCTAACTTATTTTGTGTTGAAGTTGATGATACTTCTTATTCAACTACAAATTGGACTAATGTTGATGTTCAAGTAGTTTTTGGTTTAAACTGTGGTGTTAATTTTTCAGCAAAAGTATATCTTCAAGGATCTGGTATAATTCCAAATACAGGAGAAGAAAACTTAATGCGAGATGATCTTAGAGTTCAAAGCTTAATTCCTACAACAAGCCCTTATACTGATGGTTTAACTTGTGATTCAAATGTGTTCAATAATACAGGAGATAATGCCATAGTAGATTGGATTGAAGTTCAGTTACGAGACGCTACAGATAATACAATAATTGTCACCTCAAAATCGGCTTTGTTACAAAGAGATGGGGATATTGTTGATGCAGACGGATTTTCTTCAATAGATTTTGGATTAATTTCTGGCAATTATTTTTTAGCTATTAAACACCGTAATCATTTAGGGATTATTTCCTCAAGTGCATATTCATTAACAACTACTAACCAAATCATAGATATGAGTACAGATACTAATAGTGTAGAAGGAGGACTTATTTCATTGGTTTTATTGAACAATGGTAAATATGCAATGGTATCTGGTGATTTTGATGCTAATGGTCAAATTCAAAACTCAGATGTAAACAGTGTTATTTCCATACTTGGAAATTCTGGATATAATAAAGCAGATATGAATATGAATGGTCAAGTTCAGAATTCAGACATTAATACTATTATCAATCCAAACATAGGTCGAGGAGAACAATTTTAAGGTTCTTATTTAATAGAAGTCATAAAAATAGTACAAACGAAGGAGGCAATACACTACAATTACCTTCAGGGAAATGATTACTTAAATCCTTCTCTCTTGTGCTAATTGTATAACAATAAATCCTAACTAATTATGATAATAAAAATTACACACAACAGAAGAAGGTATAAAGGTAGTAGAATACAAAAAAAGTTTTTGTATTTCCCTTTAATCTATAGAGGCGCCATTTTTTGGTTATCAAAAGTAAAGATTGAAAAATCATTTAATGGGATCACGATGAAAACCATAAATGTAGAAAGAGTTTAATACTAGTTTAGTTAGTATCTCTAGAGGTGCTTTTAGCCAGTACTCCCAATTAATTTATGGAAAACGTTAACCTGAGAGTTACTG
This sequence comes from uncultured Tenacibaculum sp., assembly GCA_947492185.1. Taxonomy (GTDB): domain Bacteria; phylum Bacteroidota; class Bacteroidia; order Flavobacteriales; family Flavobacteriaceae; genus Polaribacter. The sequence goes on along the minus strand of CANLMR010000009.1, from coordinate 46,511 downwards.
GTTATTTAAAAGATAAAATACTTAAAAATAAAATTATATACAATGAAAAAAATACAATTACTCTTATTACTAGTTTTGGTAAGCATTCCAATTTATAGCCAAAACATTTCATTTACATTTGTAAATGCACGAAATACCAATGATGGTACAGATGATTTTTATGAAGCTGATATTTATATCGCTTCAGATACTGATTTTATTATTGGTTCAGGCCAAATTTATTTCAACTATAATACCGCGGCTTTTGGTGAAAATGTACATACGAGCGGTAATTTTGAAATGAGCCAACCAGCTGGTTCTATCTTGGCAACCTCGTTTTTTGGTGGAGCAGTTGCCGCTTACCAATCATTTATTGTAAATGATAATACTACTTCAAGAGTTTCTACATCTTTCCAACAATTAGCTAGTAGTGGATCTTTTGCAGGAAACAATGTAACCAGTACTCCTACGCATTTATACAGTATTAAAATTAAGTATGCTGACATGAATCAAACTCCAAATGTGAGTTTTGAGAATGGTTCTGTATTTTTAGATCAATTTTTCACTGCATGTGGTCCAACCGCATCAGGTTTTGCTACAGCTAATTGTACAGATACACCTGGTGTACAAATAACAGGAGATTCTTTTGATTCTTCTGGAGCGTTAATTATCACTTCTGCAATTTGGAGTGGAACTACAGATGCAGATTGGAATACTGCAGGAAATTGGGATATCAACGCAATTCCAGAGACGAGTTATGATATTACTATTGCAAATGTTACTACTCCTCCTGTTTTAGGAACAGGTACGGCAGTTCAAATGAATGATTTAACTGTAGACGCTTCAGCTTCTTTAAGTCTTTCAGGAAGTGGAAGTGCTCAAGTAGATGGTAATTTTTCCAATAGTGGAACGGTTAGTATGACTTCAGATGGATCAAATAGTAGTGCTTTAATAGTTAGTGGAACTTCAGCAGGAAGTGTTACTTATGAAAGAGGTGGATTATTGGCTAATGAGTGGCATGTTATTAGTGCTCCAGTTGAAGGACAAAGCATTAAAGAATTTGCAGAGAATGTAGCAAATGATATTAGAATTAATACTACAGTTACACCAAATCGCTATGCTATTGCGTATTATGATGATAGTAATTCAGATGGCTCAAAATGGGTATATTATACAACAGATGATCTAGTTACAAATGCGATTACTTTTGAAAAGGGTAGAGGTTATAGTATCTCAAGAGCTACAAATGGAAGTGTAAGTTTTACAGGAACATTAGAAACTAGTTCGGTAACAAAATCTGTTGTTGCTTCACAATGGAATTCAGTTGGTAATCCGTTTACGGCGTTTTTGCCATTAAATGAGAACTCTGGAGATAATTTTGTAGCCAATAATACATCTAGTATGGATCCTTCATTTGTAGCCGCGTATGTTTGGGATAATGCACAAAGTAAGTATGTTGCCAATTCATTAGTTACTTCAGAAAACTCATTAGCACCAGGTCAAGGATTCTTTGTACGAACAGGTTCAGGAGCAAGTTCAATTACTTTAGATCAAAATCAACGTTTAGTGCAACCTGCAACAGGAGGAACATTTGCAAGAGGTGTGCAAGAACAAACACCAACTATTGAGTTGGTAGCCACTTCAAATAGTACTTCAGTAAAAACAGTAATCAAATACTTCTCAAACACAACTAAAGGATTAGATCCGGGTTATGATGTTGGAAATTTTGGTGCTTCAAGTTTTGATGTGTTTACACATTTATTAGAAGATTCAAATGAGGACTTTACGATTCAGTCATTACCAAATTCAGATTATGAAAGCATGGTAATTCCAGTAGGATTAAAGTTAGCAGCAAATAGAGAAGTATCATTTAAAGCAACTAGTTTAGGATTACCAGAAGGAGTTGAAGTGTACTTTGAAGATAGAGAAGCAGGAAAGATTACAAAATTAGAAGAAACAACAGCGTATTCAGTAACTTCAGAAACGGCAATCAACGGAACAGGAAGATTTTATATGCATACAATCTCTCAACGATTAAGTACAGATGATATAGCAAACAATCTAGCAAATGTAAAGATCTTCAAATCTAACAAGAAAGAAGTTACGATTTCTGGATTACCCACAGAGTCTAGTGTAAAGATATTCTCAATTTTAGGAGAAGAATTACTATCAACACAAGTACAAGAAAACACATCAAACAGAATTAGTTTACCAACAGTTTCAACTGGAGTTTATATTGTAAAGTTAGCTTCAGATTTAGGAAACATTACTAAGAAAATCATCGTAGAATAAAATTATCAATTAAAAAAGAAAATAGATCATGAAGAATATAGAATCAAAGACGGAAGATATTACCAGAAAGGAAGCCTTGCAAAGAATAGGAAACTATGGTAAATATACAGCATTAACAGCTTTGGGAACTTATTTAATACTCAATCCAAAGAAAGCTCAGGCAGCTTCGCCAGAAGCACCTGGAGATGGGTTTTAATTATCAAAAATAGTTTAGTTTAGGGAATGGATATTTATTAGTCCAGTCAAATAAGCCATGAATCATAAGAGGATTGGCTTGTTTTTTTGTTAATATTTCCACTCTAAAGGTCGATCTTCGATAGCTTTTTTAAATATTTTTTTGTCTTTAGTATAATTATGTAGTACTCTCCATGGTAATTTTTTTCCTTGCCTAGGTAATAAGTAACTATCTCTTTTAACATAACCTGAATTTAAAGAGTCTAATACACTTTCATCAGAATTACTTTTACTAGTAGTTTTTGGAACAACAGCCTTAGCATTACGTTTCTTCATTTCTTTTAATAATCGAGCTACATAATTTGCAGCGATATTTATTTTTAATGTCCAAGAAGCATTGGTATAACCAAATAAATAAGCAAAGTTAGGAGTATCCTGAGCAAGAACACTTTTATAAGTCATTTTTGTATTAAGTTGATGAGGTTGGTTATCAATATGTAGTTGCATCCCACCTAATACTTGAAGTTTTAAACCAGTAGCAGTAATTATAATATCTGCATCTAAATGGTTACCAGATTTTAATAAAATTCCTGTTTCTGTAAAAGAGTCAATATGATCTGTAACTACTGAAGCTTTTCCACTTTTAATCGCTTCAAATAGATCGTTATCGGGAACGGCAGCTAAACGTTGATCCCACGGATTATAGTTAGGAGTAAAATGTTTCATATCATAATTATCTCCTAATTGTTTTTTGATTTTTGAAATTAAAAACTTTTGTATCCTTTTCGGATAACGTTTACTTAATTTGAAAATAATTTGCTGTAGAAGTACATTTCTATATCGAGCAATTTTATAAACCGTTTTTTCAGGCAAAATGGTTCTAAGTTTTATAGCTAAATTATCAACTGATGGAACACTATAAATATAAGTTGGAGAACGTTGCAACATAGTAATGTGTTTAGTTTTATTAGCCATTGAAGGAACAATAGTTATTGCTGTTGCTCCACTACCAATCACCACAACTTTTTTACCTTCATAGTTTAAATTTTTAGACCAATGTTGAGGATGAACTATTTCACCTTTAAATAAATCATAACCTTTAAAATTGGGTAAATACCCACTATGATGATTATAATAACCCGAAGCAGCGATTAAAAAATTACAGGTATAAGTAACTTCTTCATTCACCTTAGTATTAGTTACAGTTAATTCCCATGAAGAGTTTTCAGTATTCCAATTAGCAGAACTAACTTTTGATTCATAAATTATTTTCTCATCAACATTATATTCTTTTGCGGTATCAATTAGATATTGTTTAATAGATGGGCCATCTGCTAAAATTTTATCCCCGTTCCAAGGACGAAAATCAAACCCAAAAGTTAACATGTCAGAATCAGATCTAATACCAGGGTAATTGAATAAATCCCAAGTGCCTCCTATAGCACTTCTTTGATCTAAAACGGCGTAATTCAAATTCTTTATTTCCATTTCTAAATGACATGCCATTCCAATTCCGGATACTCCAGCTCCTATAATTATTATATCAAAGTTTTTCGTTATGCTCATCTCAATATCTAGATTTTGTTTTTTGTAAAGGTTGGTTAGCCCCCAATTTAATACTATTCTAATGTATTGCTCTAAATAAAAAGATTCAATGTAATAGTTTTATTATAATAATTCGATTTTTTAGATGGTTCCCCAAATGAAATCGGATAGCCTTGCTTATCAATCTGTAGCTAATAAATAATTGAAAATTGAAGAGTATTAAGATGAGTATTTTATAAAACAAACAACCTATACAAAAACTATACAGTAGTTTTTTTTATAAGATTTAACCATAAATAATCTTAAATTGTCAGAACAAACAACCAAATCTTATGTTAGGAATTTTATCATTTATAGGCTTTACATTAATCGTTGCAATTATTTCCTGGAGTGCTACAAGAACTACAAATGAGCAAACTTCAGATGGATATTTTTTAGGAGGAAGAAGCTTAACTGCTGGAGTAATAGCTGGATCATTACTCCTAACTAATTTATCTACTGAACAAATTGTTGGATTAAATGGTTCTGCATTTACGGAAGGTATTTTAGTGATGGCTTGGGAAACTTTAGCAGCAATTGCAATGGTGGTTACAGCTGTTTTTTTATTGCCTAGATACTTAAAAAGCGGATTAATAACGATTCCACAATTCTTAGCAGAACGATTTGACGTTTCTACAAAAACATTAACATCAGTTTTATTCTTAAGCGGATATGCTATTGTATTGTTACCAACAATTTTATATTCAGGATCGTTAGCTATTAGTGGGATGTTTGATGTTCCAGGATTGTTAGGAGTTTCTAAAGAAGCAGCATTATGGATTTGTGTTTGGTCAATTGGTATAATTGGTTCTATTTATGCGGTTTTTGGAGGGTTAAAAGCAGTTGCCGTTTCAGATTCTATTAATGCTATTGGTTTATTAATTGGAGGAATTTTAATCCCAGTTTTTGGTTTGATTTTTATAGGTGACGGAAGTTTAACCAATGGTTTTTCAATCTTACAAGAAAAAATACCATCTCATTTTAACTCAATTGGAGATTCAACAGCATCTGTACCATTTGCTACTATATTTACAGGTATGATGTTAGTTCAATTATTTTATTGGGGAACTAATCAACAAATTATACAAAGAGCATTAGGAGCAAAAAATTTGGAAGAAGGTCAAAAAGGTTTACTATTAGGAGCTTTTATAAAAATCCTAGGGCCAATAATTGTTGTGTTGCCTGGTATAATAGCATATTACATGTCGGTTCAAGGAACAATGGAAGTAGGAGTTCCAGATGAAGCCTATGGTCAATTAGTAAGAAAAATATTACCTAAGGAGTTTATTGGCTTCTTTGCTGCAGTATTATTTGGCGCAATTTTAAGCTCTTTTAATAGTGTTTTAAATAGTTCAGTTACATTGTTTGGTATCGATATTTATAAAGAGCATATGAATCCTCAAGCAGAAGAAAAAGTTGTAGTAAAATATGGTAAAGCTTTTGGTGTTTTTTTAGCTATAGCTGCAATGTTTATTGCTCCATTTTTATCAAGTTTAGAAAGTGTTTTTTCTTATTTACAACAAGTCAATGGAGTGTATAGTATACCTATTTTGACAATTATTTTTGTAGGATTTGTAACAAAAAAAGTGCCTGCCATTGCTGCTAAAATAGGTTTGTTAACAGGATCGATCTTATATATAATTAGTGAATTTGTTTTAAGACCTAATTTTGTGAATAGTGCAATAGAAAAAGCTAAATCTTCAGGAGTTGTAAGTGAAGAAGCTTTAAGTATTGTGAAAGCAGAAGCTTATCCTCATTTTCTACATGTAATGGCTATTTTATTTTTATTAAATACAGTAATTATGTTGTTGATAGGGAAATTTAAACCCAAAGAAGTAGCATATGTACAAAAAGAATCAAAACAAGTTGACATTACTCCGTGGAAACATACGAAGCCAGTTGGAATATTTATTTGTATTATTGTAATACTAATCTATATCTATTTTTCTTAGTTGAGTAAACATGTAATTTATTCGTTTTTTTTACTATTTATAGGTATTGGGGTATATGCCCAAGAACTACCTCTTATCAATCAGTTTTTTCCTGAAGATTATAAAGCCGAGTCACAAAACTGGTCTGTAAGCCAGGCTAATAATGGATTTATTTACATAGCAAATAATAAAGGTCTTTTAGAGTTTAATGGAGCAAGTTGGGATTTATACCCAACTCCAAATCAAACAATAATGAGATCTGTAAAAGCACACAAGAATAAAATTTTTACAGGCTTTTATATGGATTTTGGATATTGGGAAAGAGATGAATTTGGGGTGCTAAATTATAAGTCAATAGTAACAGAAAATCAACTACCATTATTACCAGATGAACAATTTTGGAACATTATTGAACTTGATGGGTGGGTGCTTTTTCAATCGTTGCAAAGAATTTATATCTATAATTTAGATAGTAAATTAATTAAAGTTATCAATTCAGAAACATCAATTACAAAGATGTTCAAAGTAGATGATAGTGTTTATTTTCAGGAAATTAATAAAGGAATTTTCAAGATAGAAAATGGAATTGCAAAGCTATTTTCAAATAAAAAAGAACTAAAAAATAACATTGTTGTACTTATTTTTAAAAAAAATCAAGATTTAATTTTTCTTACACAAAATCATGGGTTTTATTCGGTAAATGATAAATACATTTTAAATACTGAACTTTCTAATTTTTTGTTAGGTAAATCAGTTTATAGTGCTAGTCAGTTAAAAGATGGAACATTTATTATTGGTACTATTTCTAATGGTGCTATTTACTGTAACGAATCTGGGAATATCCAGTATAAATTAAATCAAAAAAAGGGGTTGTCTAATAATACAATATTAACCACATTTGAAGATAAAAAAGGAGATGTTTGGCTAGGTTTAGATAATGGTATTAATAAGATAGATATTACTTCACCTTTCAGAATCTTTAAAGATCAAAATGGAACATTAGGTACCGTTTATACTTCGGCTTATCATAATAATTATTTGTATTTAGGAACTAATCAAGGTTTGTTTTGTAAAAAGTACCCTTCAAAAGATGACTTTAGTTTTATACAAAATACACAAGGTCAGGTTTGGAGTCTTGATATTATTGATAATACTTTATTTTGTGGACATAATTTAGGGACTTTTACCATAGATAAATTTAAAGCAGATTTAATTAGTAGTGTTCAAGGTACATGGGGTGTAAAAAAAATAAGTCAGAATAAAATACTACAAGGAAATTATGATGGTTTGTATGTGTTAGAAAAACATGCAAATGATTGGAAACTAAAAAATAAAATTGAAGGTTTTAATAATTCATGTAAGTTTTTTGAAATGTATCATAATAACACTGTCTTTATTAATCATGAATATAAAGGTGTGTATAAACTGAAAATAGACAGTGATTATAAAAATGTTATTGAAATTAAAATAGATTCCTCTATAACTAAAGGAGTACATTCAAGCATAATTAAGTATCAAAATAATATTATTTACGCTTTTAAAGGAGGAGTGTATAAATATTTTGACAAAGCGGATAAATTTGGAAAAGATACTGTTTTAGACAAGCTTATACAAAAAAAGGATTTTTTGTCTGGTAAATTACTTTTTGATAAAACTACGAATAAACTATTCTCATTTTCTAAAGAAAACATTAGTTACTTAAGGCCTGATAAATTTAGCTCTAATTCAATAATTACTAGAAAAGGAATTACTAGTAATTTAAGAAAAGGAGCTATCGGTTACGAAAACATTAAAAGGATTTCTGGAGAAAAATATCTTTTAGGGACTTTGAACGGATACATCATTACTGATTTAAAAAAAGATAGAAAAGTTCCTTATGTGTTATCAATTAATAGTGTAAAAAACCACTCTGTAAATAAGAAACCAAAGTTTTTAAAAATATTAAATGACAATCCTGTTGATTTATCATCAAAAGATAATAGTCTAGAGTTCTCTTATAGCGTCCCTTATTTATCAACAGATGCTCCAGTAAAATACCAATATCATTTAGAAGGATATAATCAAAATTGGAGTAATTGGTCTTATGAGAATAAAGAAGTATTTGAGAACTTATCTTTTGGTGAATATACTTTTAAAGTAAGAGCAAAAATAGGAGATGAATTAGTAGAAAATATACCAACTTATAATTTTTCAATTCAAAGAGCTTGGTATATATCTAATTTGGCTATAACTGGATATGTGTTAATAGTATTTTTATTTTCTCTATTCATGGATAGGATTTACAAAAGGTATTATAGAAAACAAAGAGAAGAATTACTAAAAAAACAAGAAAGAGAATTTCAACTGAAATCCTTAGAAAGTGAAAAAGAGTTAATGGAAATTAAGAATACTCAACTAAAAATAGATGTAGAAAGTAAAAATAGAGAACTAGCTGTTTCTACAATGAGTATGATTAAGAAAAACGAATTATTAAGTTCTTTGAAAAAAGAAATAGTTAAAGGAGATGAGAAAAGTTTGAAGGAAGTAATCAAAATTATTGATAATAATCTGAACAATACAGATGATTGGCAAATGTTTGAAGAAGCATTTAATAATGCCGATAAAGATTTTATTAATAAAATTAAAAAAATCCATGACAATCTCACACCTAATGATCTTAGATTATGTGCCTATCTTAGATTAAACTTATCTTCTAAAGAGATAGCTCCTTTATTAAATATTTCTCCTCGTAGTGTTGAAGTTAAACGCTATAGATTACGTAAAAAGATGAATTTACCACACGATGAGAACTTAACAAGTTATATTTTAGATATTTAAAAACACAACATTAAGGTTTTTAAAACCATACATTACTACAACATTTGTGTTTTTTTACTTTTCTTTTCTTTTGCAATGTTAAGGTTTTCTTAAGCTTAGTAACTTTTTTTGAATTGTATGTTTTTTGTATTGGGGTTTGTTGTTAATTTATTAATAAACAACGAGTAATTTTATGATATAATCAAAAACTCGTTATATGAGAAACCTAATTACACTATTTATTTTATCATTATCTATAGTTGTAATACACGCACAAGAGATGAACGTAAATGGAAAAGTTACGGACTCAAAAACAGGAGAACCAATTCCAGGTGTAAGTGTTTTAATTAAAGATACCAGTACTGGGGTTGAAACTGATTTTGATGGTAACTATACTATAAAAGTAAATAAAGGATCAAGTTTAATTTTTTCATCACTAGGGTATACTACAAAAACTATAGTAGTTAATAATTCAGTTATTAATTTATCTCTAGAAGAAGATTCAGAGCAATTAGAAGAAGTTGTTATCATTGGTTATGGTAGCAAGGCTAAAAAAGATGTTACCGGAGCAGTTTCTTTAGTAGATTCTCAAACTATAGAGGATTTAAAACCTGTAGATGCTAGTTTAGCACTACAAGGAACAACATCTGGAGTATCAATTAATACAGCTTCAGGTTCACCAGGTAGTGGGTTTAATATTTTAATTAGAGGTATTAGTTCAAACAGAGCTAACGGACCATTGGTTGTTGTAGACGGGTTGGCAGGGGCTAACTTAAATACAATTAACCCTAACGATATTGAATCAGTTTCAGTTTTAAAAGATGCACAAGCAGCAATTTATGGTATTCAAGGAGCAAACGGGGTAATTTTAGTAACTACCAAATCTGGTAGAAAAAATGCTAAAATGAAAATAACCTACGATGTGTATACAGGAATACAAGAAACCACCAAAAAATTAGATTATTTAAATGCTACAGAATATGCTTTTATTTTAAATGAAAGTTATGCAGCTGGAGGACAAACTTTACCTTTTCCAGATGTAAGTAGCATATCTAATAACACAGATTGGCAAGATCAGATTTTTGACAATGCCTTTATGATAAATCATAATGTTGGAATTTCTGGAGGTTCAGAAAAAATAAACTATTATTTAGGAGCATCTAGACTAGAACAAGACGGAATTATAGCACCAGAAAAATCTAATTTCGTTAGAAATAATGTTAGGTTAACTTTGGGGATAGATTTAAGTGAAAAGTTTAAAATCTCAACAACAACTAACTATTTCACTAATTCTAGAGCAAGTATTGCTGAAAACGGTTTAGGTTCTGTATTATTTAATGCATTAAACTATGCACCAACTTATGCTTTAGACCAAGAAGATACTAGTGGTTTTTTAGGAAACGAAGTAATTAATCCATTATCTCAAATTAGAGATACATACAATGAATATTTTGGTAGTAATTTAGAAGGTACTTTTCAAATAGAATATAAACCAATTCAAGATTTAACTGTAACAAGTAGGATTGGTTATAAAACTTATAATGACAAGGGAAAAACATTTTTGCCTATTGTAAATTATGGAGCAGGAAAAGTTTTCAATAGAGATAGAAGTCAAGTAGACCAGTCTAGAACTACATCTAATAATTACAACTGGGAAACATTTATTAACTATAAAAAGACCTTTGCTGAAGATCATAACTTTGATGTTACTCTTGGTACAAGTATGCAAAAAAGCTGGGGTGACGGATTATTTGCTACCGGTTTTGATGTTCCAAACAATTCATGGGACTTTGCAGATATAAGTTTAGCCAATGGAATAAATAATGCATTATCTAACGGGTCTTATGTTTTTGATAATAGACTGTTGTCTTATTTTGGTCGTTTACAATATGATTTTAAAGGTAAATATCTTATTTCTGGGATGATTCGCAGAGATGCTGCATCTGACTTTACTCCAGATAATAGGGTAGATTATTTTCCGTCTGTAACAGCAGGTTGGAAGATTTCAGAAGAATCTTTTATGGAAGGAATTGAATTCTTAAACTTCTTAAAACTAAGAGCTAGTTATGGTTTCTTAGGAACCAATGCCGGAGGTAACTTATTTAGAGCACAATTAAATGGAGAAGGAACATATGTATTGGATGATGCTATTGTAAATGGTATTGCAGTTGGTACTTTACCCAATACTAATGCGAGATGGGAAAGAGGAGAGAAGTTAGATATCGGTTTTGATGCAACATTATTTAATAATAAACTCGAAATAGTTGGAGATTATTTTAGAGAAGATAGAAATGATCTATTAATCCCAAATATTCCAGTTTCAGGAATTATTGGAACAGCTGCTCCAGGTTCAGGAAGTCCTACAGTAAACGCAGGTACTTCTAGAGTTAATGGTTTCGAATTTGCCGTTAAGTATAAAGATAATATTGGTGAAGATTTTTCTTATAATATTAATTATAATATAACTCGAGTAGAAGGTGAAGTAACTCAAATTAATGGTGATGTTATTATCGAAGGCGGAGCATTTGGTGTTGGTCAATTAGCACCTGCTAGAATGGAAGTTGGACAACCAATAGGTTATTTCTACGGATTACAAACAGATGGTATTTTTCAAACAGTAGATGAAGTGAATAATTCACCATCTCAATCAGGTTTATTAGGTATAAACGCGGTACCAGGAGATATTAAATATGTTGATGTAAACGGTGATGGAGTAATTGATTTTGATGATAGAACCAATATTGGTAATCCTCAAGCAGAGTTCATCATGGGATTGAATCTAAGTTTTAATTATAAAAACTGGGATTTTACGACTTACATGTATTCTGAATTGAATAAAGAGATGGTTAGAAACTATGAAAGAGATCAACCAAACGTTAACCGTCATGCTTTTTACTTAGACAGATGGAAAGGTCCAGGAACAAGTAATGAGGTTCCAAGAATCACTACAGGAGCTACAAATAATAAGTTATTCTCTAGCTTTTATGTAGAAGATGCATCATTTTTAAGAATACAAAACATTCAAGTAGGATATAGTTTACCTGATAGTGTTTTAGAACGTGTAGGATTTTCTAAAGTACGTTTATATACTACAGTTAACAATGCATTTACATTCACTAATTATAAAGGATTTGATCCTGCAGCTACAACTGGGCAAGCTATTGGAGGAGGAATCGACTATGGATTTTATCCATTATCTCGTCAGTATTTATTAGGATTAAACTTAGCATTTTAAAGAGTCAAGACATGAAAAAAAATAATAAAATATTAACATCATTCATTTTGATACTATTAGTGGCGTTTACTTTTAATAGTTGTTCTGATGAATTTTTAGATAATACAAAAGAGTTTACTATTGATTCTGAAAATTACTTTAATTCAGAAGACGATTATTATAAGGCTTTAGTTGGAGCATATGATTTACTGCAAGCTACATACGTTAATGTAATGCTTGGAGAAATTGCTTCGGATAATACTTTATGTGGAGGAGAAAGTGCTACAGATGTAATTGGTTTTCAACAAATAGATGATATGATTCACACTTCAGTAAATAGTAATTTAAGAGACATCTGGAATTGGATGTTTGCCGGAGTAAATAGAGCAAATTACATTCTTGAATTTCAAAACAAAACTGATTTTGATGGTAAGAACATAATTATTGCAGAAGCACGATTCCTTAGAGCATATTATCATTTTGAATTAGTAAAATGGTTTGGAGGTATTCCGCTAAAAGGAGATGCTAGATTTCAACTTGGAGATGAAAAATCTATTCCAAGAGCTACTGTAGCTGAAGTATACGCATCTATTGAAGCAGATCTGCAATATGCTATAAATAACTTATCATACATTTCACCTCAAATAGGTAGAGCGAATAGAGGTTCAGCTCAAGCGCTATTAGGTAAAGCGTATTTGTATCAAGATAAATTTAGTGAAGCAGCTTCTGTTTTAGAAAGTTTAATAAATAATGGACCTTATGATTTAGTAACTGATTACAACACAATTTTTGAACATAGTGGAGAAAACGGAATAGAATCAGTTTTTGAAGTTCAGTATACTGATGTTGAAGGAGCAGGATTTGGTTGTTTACAATGTAGTGAAGGGAATGTTGCAGTTGGTTTTAATGGAATTAGAAATTATAATGGCCCAGAATTCGATTCAGGTTTTAGTTTTAATATTCCTGTTCAAGAAGTATATGATGCATTTGAAGCAGGAGATACAAGAAGAGATGTTGCTATTTTAGACATCAATACATGGGCAACATCTACAGGAGCTACGTTTACCGAAGGTTTTGAACATACAGGATTTTATAACAGAAAATATATAGCAAGAAAGGGTGATTTAAATACTGGTGATCCTAACCTTACAAATCCAAATAATTATAGATCTATTCGTTTTGCAGATGTGCTACTAATGGCTGCAGAAGCTTTAAATAGAGGAGCAATTAGTGATACTAGGGCTCAACAATATATAAATAGAGTAAGAAGAAGAGCTTTTGGTGATACAAATCATGACATAACCACTACTGGGGCTACACTTACACAATCTATCTACGATGAAAGAAGATTAGAGTTAGTTGGAGAAGGACATAGGTTTTTCGATTTAGTAAGAACTGGTAACGGAACTTTAATCACTGGTTTTTCACCAAATAAAAATGAATTATTTCCTATTCCAATTGAAGAAATTCAATTTTCAAATGGAAATTGGAACCAAAACCTAGGGTATTAATATAAAAACAAGATTATGAAGAAAATACTCAATATATTAATCATACTAATCATCTTTGGAGCGTGTACTGAAGATGAAAGAGATTTATCGTTTGCAGACTCAATAGTAGCTCCAACAAATGTTGCAGCAACTTATGATATAACTCAAGATAATACAGGAAAAGTAACAATTACTCCAACAGGTGAAGGAGCAACTAGTTTTAAAGTTTATTTTGGAGATACTACTCCAGAACCAGCTGAACTGGCTGCTGGTGAAAGTGTAGAGCATATTTATCAAGAAGGAACTTATGAATTAAAAGTTGAAGCTTTTAGTTTAAATGGAAAAATGACAGCTACTACGCAACAGATAGTTATTTCATTCAAAGCACCAGAAAATTTAACGGTAACTATTGAAAATGACCAATCTGTATCTAGACAAGTAAATATTACAGCTACAGCAGATTATGCTACAATGTATGAGTTTTATTCTGGTGAAACAGGAATTTCTCAACCAGTAACAACTGCTAATATAGGAGAAACATTGTCTTACCAGTATCAATCACCTGGTGATTACGATGTAAGGGTTGTAGCAAAAGGAGCTGCAATTGCAACTTCAGAATATACAGCAACATTTACAGTTACTGAAATTTTACAACCTGTTGATTCTGCGCCTACTCCTCCTACAAGAAATGAAACAGATGTAATTTCTATTTATGGTTCTGCCTATACTAATGTAGCTGGAACTGATACGTTCCCAGATTGGGGTCAAGGAGGTCAAGGAAGTAGCTGGGCTGAATTTGACTTGAATGGAGATACAATGCTCCAATATATAAATTTAAGTTATCAAGGAATTCAATTAGGTTCGTCACAAGATGTAAGTGGTATGGAATATTTACATTTAGATGTTTGGACGGCTGATGTTGATCAGTTAGAAACGTCATTAATTAATATTTCGGGAGGAGTTACAACTGAAGCGCCAGTAGTAAACGATTTAACGAAAGATCAATGGACAAGTATAGACATTCCTATTTCTGATTATACTGCTCAAGGATTGACAGTTAGTGAAATTTTACAATTAAAGTTTGTAGGTATCCCTTGGGCTTCAGGTACAGTATTTATAGATAATATTTATTTCTGGAAATCACCTTCTAATACAAGTTCTTTAAGTGTTCAAGATTTTGAAGGAGCTACACCTACTTTCACAAGTTTTGGTGGAGCAGGAGTAGAAGTAATAGCTAATCCTGATATGTCTGGAGTTAATACTACAGCTAATGTAGCACGATTAACTAAAGGTAGCGGTGCTGAAGTGTGGGCTGGAGGTTTCTTTGAAATTACATCTCCTTTAGATTTGGCTACTTATTCTAAAATTAGTGTAAAAACATGGTCGTCTAAACAAGGAGCTGTAGTAAAACTGAAGTTAGAAAATCAAGATGCGAGTATTACGCATGAGGTAGATTTAAATACAACAATTGCCAATCAATGGGAAGAATTAGTATATGACTTTAGTGGAGCGCCAACTGCTGATTATGTCAGAATTGTAATCTTCTTTGATTTTGGTAATACTGGTGATGATTCACAATATTATTACGATGAAATTAATTTGGTAAATGATACTGGAGGTCCACAGCCTTTAGTTTTCCAAGATTTTGAAGGTACTGCACCTGCGTTTACAGTATTTGGAAATATAGCAGGAATAGATGTAATTCCTAATCCAGATGCAACAGGTGCTAATACTACAGCAAATGTTGCTAGGTTAACCAAAACTAGTGGAGCCGAAGTTTGGGCGGGAGCTTTCTTTGAAACAGGATCTCCTTTAGATTTTAATACATATAGTAAAATAAGTATAAAAACATGGTCGCCAAAACAAGGAGCTGTTGTTAAAGTAAAACTAGAAAATCAAGATGCAAGTGTAACTCATGAAATAGATGTAAATACTACTGTAGCAAATCAATGGGAAGAATTAGTTTACGATTTTAGTACAGCACCTACTGCTGATTATGTTAGAGTAGTGATTTTCTTCGACTTTGGTAATAATGGAGATGATAGTATTTATTATTTCGATGAGTATACATTAACCAATTAAAAAAATAAAAGATGAAATTTAAATATATATCAAGAATATTATGCCTTACTTTCATTACTATTTTCTTTAACAGTTGTGATGAAAATGATTATGAGTTTGGTGATATTGTAGCTCCATCAGCTATTGAAATTATCGCTGAAGTTGTAGGGCAAGATGCTACAAATCCAAACGGAGATGGTAGTGGAACAGTTCATTTTACAGCTTCGGCTAGTAATGCGCTTTCTTTTAAGTTTGTGTATAATGGTTCAGAAACAGTAAAACCAAATGGGCAAATAACGTATAATTTTAGTGAACTAGGAGTTAACACCTATACAGTTACAGTAATTGCTGTTGGAGCAGGAGGAGTTTCTTCAAGTAAAACAATTCAAGTAGATGTATTAGCGGTGTATTCAGCACCAGATGATTTGAAAACGTTGTTATATGGTTTTGATCCAGCTAATCCTGATGCAACAACTTCTAAAACATGGAGAATAAAATCAGAAGTGGCAGGTCATTTTGGTCTAGGTCCAGTTGGAGGAACTGTATTTGGAGAATGGTTTCAAGTTGGAGCTAATGAAAAAGATGGAGTAGGAATGTATGATGATCGGCTAACATTTCATTCAAACGGTACTTTTGAACATGTTACCAACGGAGATGTTTTTGGTCGAGTGAATCTTATCGATCAGTTAGGAGGTTCTGGAGGTACAGTTGATGGAGCAGATGTATTAAACTATTCTTATGGAGATTATTCTGAGAATTGGACATTAACGGCACCAGGAGGTATAGAAACGCTATCAATTACAGGAACAGGATTTATTGGTTATTATATTGGAAATCATAGTTATGAAATTTTTGATAGAAGTAATCCTAATGAAATGGCATTGCGTATTACAGATGGAAATAGTGAGTTTGATTGGTGGTTCTTATTAACTTCAGAAGATCAAGCTCCACCAGCACAACAATATGTATATAATAATTTGGTTTGGGAAGATGATTTTAATACAGATGGAACACCAGATCCTGCAAAATGGACATATGATATTGGTACAGGTACTAATGGTTGGGGTAATAATGAAGTTCAATATTATACAGATAGATCAGATAATGCTGTTGTAAGTAACGGAAACTTGATTATTACAGCCAAGAAAGAAGACTTTTCTGGTAGCGGATATACTTCAGCAAGATTAAAAACACAAGGTTTATATAATTTCACAAATGGAAGAGTAGAGGTAAGAGCTAAATTACCAGGTGACGCTGGAACTTGGCCTGCAATTTGGATGCTAGGTTCTAATTTTCCAACGGTTGGATGGCCTCAATGTGGTGAAATAGATATTATGGAGCAAACAGGAGCTGATAAAAATACTGTATTAGCAACCTGTCATTGGTTTGATACAACAAATAGTATAAAGGCAGATTTTGGTCAAACTACTTCAATTACTAATGCAACTTCAGAATTTCATGTGTATACAATGGAGTGGACTGATCAAAGTATAACTGTCTACTTAGATGATGTTAAGTATTACGAACTTTCAAATTCTTCTTCTTTACCTTTTAATGATAATTTCTTCTTAATACTTAATGTGGCAATGGGAGGAACTCTAGGAGGAAGTATAGATGCTGGATTTAACGAGTCAACGATGGAGGTTGATTACGTAAGAGTATATCAATAGTGTAAATGGTTTGAGTTAATTTAAAGAGGTTAATTATGATTCCAAATTGACCTCTTTTTAAAATTAGTTTATGAGAAAAATTCTAATACTAAATTTGGTAATTGTATTCTTTTTTGGATGTAATCAACAAACTGCTACTACAAGTACAAAAAAGCTTAACGATTTAGATCAAAAGGTTGATTCTTTATTGAATATCATGACTCTTGAAGAAAAAATAGGGCAGATGAATCAATATAATGGTTTTTGGGATGTCACTGGACCTGTGCCTAGTAACGGAGATGCAGCAAAAAAATATGAACATCTTAAAAAAGGATTAGTAGGTTCTATGCTTAATGTTCGAGGTGTTGAAAATGTTAGAAAAGTTCAAAAAATTGCAGTTGAAGAAAGTAGACTCGGAATTCCTTTGATAATTGGTTTTGATGTTATTCATGGATATGAAACCCAAAGCCCAATTCCATTAGCAGAATCTGCTAGTTGGGATTTAAAGGCTATAAAAAAATCTGCTCAAATGGCAGCAAAAGAAGCTGCAGCTGCTGGAATTAATTGGACTTTTGCTCCCATGGTTGATATTTCAAGAGATGCGCGATGGGGAAGAGTGATGGAAGGCGCAGGTGAAGATCCGTTTTTAGGAAGTAAAATTGGTGTTGCGAGAGTAGAAGGTTTTCAAGGAAAAGATCTGTCAAATCCTTACACTTTAGCTGCTTGTGCTAAACATTTTGCTGCTTATGGTTTTGCAGAATCAGGAAAAGATTATAATACTGCAGATGTTGGTTTGTCTACATTGTATAATACTATTCTACCTCCTTTTAAATCTGCTCATGAAGCAGGTGTAAAAACATTCATGAATTCATTTAATGAATTGAATGGGATTCCTGCAACAGGTGATAAATTTTTACAAAGAGATATTTTAAAAGGAAAATGGCATTACGAAGGTTTTGTAGTTTCAGATTGGGGTTCAATTATGGAAATGATTCCTCATGGTTATGCTAAAGATAAAAAACATGCAGCTGAATTAGCAGCAAATTCTGGTTCTGATATGGATATGGAATCTTATGCTTATGTAAATGAATTAGCTTCTTTAGTTAAAGAAGGTAAAGTATCAGAAGAACTCATTACTGATTCAGCTCGAAGAATTCTTAGAGTAAAATTTGAATTAGGTTTATTTGAAGACCCTTATAAATACTGTAATTCTGATAGGGAAAAAACAGTGATTGGAAGTAAAGAAATGCATGATGCAGCTCTAGATATGGCAAAAAAATCTATCGTACTTCTTAAGAATAGTAACAACATTTTACCGCTTAAAAAGAGTGGACAAAAAATAGCACTAATTGGTGCTTTAGCCTCTGATAAAAATAGTCCTTTAGGGAATTGGAGATTGGCAGCAAAAGATAATTCTGCTATTTCTGTTCTAGAAGGTATGCAAGCATATAAAGATAACGAGTTATCTTATGCTGAAGGAGCAGCTGTTTATTTAGGAGAGACAAATTTTCCTAGCGAATTAGTACTTAATACTACTGATAAATCTAAGTTTAATGAAGCAATAGCTATTGCAAAAAAAGCTGATGTTGTGGTAATGGTTTTAGGTGAAGTTGGGTACCAAAGTGGAGAGGCTAGAAGTAGAGCAGATTTAGGATTACCAGGCGTACAACAAGAACTATTAGAAACAGTATATAAAGTAAATAAAAATATTGTTTTAGTATTAAATAATGGTAGACCATTAACAATAACTTGGGCAGATGAAAATATACCTGGTATAGTAGAAGCCTGGCAATTAGGATCTCAATCAGGAAATGCAATAGCACAAGTATTATATGGAGATTATAATCCTAGCGGGAAATTACCAATGACTTTTCCAAGATCTGTAGGTCAAGTCCCTATATATTATAATTATAAAAATACAGGTAGACCAGGGCCTAAGAGAGAAGTTTTTTGGTCGCATTACCAAGATGAAACCAATAAACCACTATATCCATTTGGGTATGGATTAAGTTACACTTCCTTTGATTATAAAGATTTAAAAGTATCTAATAGCTCAGGAAATATAAATGTATCTGTAGAAATTACTAACACAGGACAAGTTAAAGGAAAAGAAGTTGTTCAAGTGTATATTAGAGATATAATTGCTTCTGTAACTAGACCAGTTAAAGAGTTAAAGGGATTTGAATTAATAGAGTTGACTCCTTCTGAATCTAAAACAATAACCTTTCAATTAACTAAAAAAGAATTAGGATTTTATAATAACCAGGGAGATTTTATTGTTGAACCAGGAGAATTTCAAATTTTTATAGGAGGTTCTTCAGATACGAATTTGAAAACTACAATTGATTACAAATGAAAAGAATTAGAGTAATTTTTATATTATCAATATTTCTTTTTCTTTCCTGTGAAAAGGAAAAAGAAAGTAAACTTGTTCTTAAACAAGATTTTGATAACAATGTTTTAAATACAGAGATTTGGAATTTTGATATAGGAAATGGTTGCCCTAATTTGTGTGGTTGGGGGAATAATGAACTTCAGTTGTATACTAAAGAAAACGTTTTAGTAAATAATGGAAAGTTAATTATTAAAGCTACTAAAAAAGATTCTTCTTATTTCTCTGGTAAAATTCATACTAAAAAGAAATTTGAATTTCAGTATGGCACAGTTGAGGTGAGAGCTAAATTACCTAAAGGCCATGGTTTATGGCCAGCAATTTGGATGCTAGGAAATGATATTGATAAGAATATTTGGCCTGGTTGTGGAGAAATAGATATAATGGAGCATGTGGGTAAAGAGCCTAATCAAGTTTTTACTTCGTTACATAATGCTTCTAGTTTTGGGAATACCATTAATTCTAAAAAAATTGAAATTAAAAATGTTCAAGAAGATTTTCATGTTTATAAAATGAAATGGACTCAAGATTCAATTCAGTTTTTTATAGATAATGCTAAAGTGTATACCTACTCTCCAGAAAATAAAAATGACAAAAATTGGCCTTATAATAAGCCATTTTATTTGATTTTAAATCTAGCAATCGGAGGTAATTTCGGTGGGCCAGAGGTTGATGATAGTATTTTTCCTCAAGAATTTATCATTGATTATATAAAAGTATATACTATTTAATAGTTTTAGTTAAATTAAAATCTTAAATTACTGATAATTAATATAGTAGGTATGAGGGTGTATTTGGTTAAATAGGGAGATTAATTAAAAAACCATCATTTTTTACACTTATGATTTATTTAGGAATTTAATGGGGATTTGTACTGAATAAATATGTTATACCTACGAATAAGCACAAGTTGAAAATTTATGATCAACTTGTGCTTTATTTTTACAATTCATCTATACTTTTTAGCATTTGGTCTAAGTAGGCGCACATGGTCAAATAGTAAATCTAAACATATGTTAAAATTCATTTATTTTTAGCACTGTCAATCAAAAAATCAATTAAACTAAAAAATTGGTTTGAACTAAATCTAGTAATGAAAACAGTACAATTACAAAAAAGAAAAGATTCTGATTGGAAATATTTAAGTGAAGAAATTCAGTTAAAAGAACCATTAGTATTGGTTTTTGGAAATAGATATTTATTAGAAGATAAAAAGATTTATGATGAGGTAAGAGACATGTTTAAAGATGGTCATATTGTTTTTGGTTCTACCGCAGGAGACATCACATCAAAACATGTAGAAGAAAAAAGCATTACCATAACTGCAATTGAGTTTGAAAGAGCCAATTTTTTAATTAAAAGAGTTAACGTTTTAGAGTCAAATAAAAATAGTTTTGATACAGGAAAAGAGTTAATAAATCAACTTTCAAAAGAAGGCTTAAAACATGTGTTTATTGTCTCTGAAGGAAGGTTTGTAAACGGAAGTGAGTTAACTCAAGGAATGAATTCTGCTACAGATAATAATTTGTTGATTACGGGTGGTTTATGTGGAGACAATGCAAGGTTTGAAAAAACAATTGCTTCTTACAACCAAACTCCAAAGGCAGGTGAGGTAGTTGCTATAGGATTATATGGAGAATCGTTGGAGGTTTCTTTTTCAATAAATGGAGGATGGACTCCGTTTGGACCTGAAAGGATAGTAACGAAGTCAATAGCGAATGTATTGTATGAGTTAGACAATAAACCTGCTTTAGATTTATATAAAAAATATCTTGGAGATAAATCCAAAGAATTACCAGGAGCAGCTCTTTTATATCCGTTAAAAGTTAAGTCAGATAAAGAAGATAAATCGATAGTAAGAACAATATTAAACATAAACGAAGAAGATCATTCAATGATTTTGGCAGGAAATGTTTCTGAAGGTCAAAAAGTACAACTTATGATGACTCATGTTGATAATATTGTTAATGCATCTGAGTTAGCTGCTATCAACGCTAATAAATTTAGAACTAATAAACCAGAACTTGCTATTTTGGTTAGTTGTGTTGGAAGAAAGTTAGTTCTAGACCAAAGGGTAGAAGAAGAAGTGGAAGAAGTTATTGAAGCAATAGGAAATGATATTACTGTATGCGGTATGTATTCATATGGTGAAATAGCTCCTTTTGACGGAGAAATAAAATGCCAATTACATAACCAAACAATGACAGTTACTTTAATAAGTGAATGATGAATTCTCTTTTAAAAAGACAAATTAGAAAATATTTGCCAGAGCATTTACAGAAAAGTGCAGAATTGGAAGCTTTTTTTAAAGCTGTTTGTGGTTCATATACTACTTTAGAAGAACAAGTTTTAATGCAACAAAGAGTTACTGCTCTTAGTTCAGAAGAGCTTTTTGAGGTTAATGAAAAATTAAAAGAAGAGACAAATGAACAAAGATTAATTATAGATAAGCTTAAAAATGTAATTAATACACTAAAATTTTATGAGCTTGAAGAAAATAAATCTTTAGAGTATTCTACTTCACTTAAGTTGGTTGATTTTATTGATCATCAAACACAAGAAATTATAAAAATTAACCAGCAAAAAGATCTTTTGTTAAGTAATTTAGAATACCAAAACCAAGAACTAAATGATTATGCACATATGGTTTCTCACGATTTGGTTACTCCACTTCAAAACATTGAAACTTTAGCTCATTTACTGGAAGATGATTATGGTAATGTAATTGATAATAAAGGTATTGAGAAACTTAAATTAATAAGTGATAATGTACATAGAATAGAAACATTAGTGAGCGCTATTAGAGACTATTCGTCAATAAAAAAAGTAAGTGATGAAAATTCTGATTTAGATTTACATAAGTTAGTAGATGATACCCTTGAAGAACTTAATTTATGTAAAACTATTCAAGTTGATATTATAAATAAATTACCTAGTTTAAAAGGGGAAAAACATAGCTTCAAACATTTATTTGTTAATTTAATTGAAAATGCAATTAAGTTCAATGATAAAGATGATAAGAAAATTAAAATTGGTTGTAATGAAGAGGAAGGTTTTTGGAAGTTTTATATTAAAGACAACGGTAAAGGTATAGATGAACCTTATCTAAAAAAAGTTTTTATTGCTTTTTTTAAGCTAGAAAACGATTCTAAATCAGCAGGATTAGGTTTGTCAATAGTGCAAAAAGTTATTAATTTATATAAAGGGAAAGTTTGGGCAGAGTCTGAAATTAACAAAGGTTCAACATTTTATTTTACCATAAAAAAATAGATGAATTTTAATATAAAACTCACCTATTTAATATAATCTGTAATTTTCTAAATCTCTTTTACAAAGTCTAAAAATACTTTTTTATGTAAGTTCAAGTTCATATTCCCAGATAGAGCAACTCTAGCTATATAATCTTTATCTTCTTCTTTTGTAGTACCTTGTGTTGAAGTTGCAGGGATAGTCCAATAACATCCTTTTAATTGCCCGTAGCTTACACAATATTTGCTCTCACTAGGTATTTCTGAAATCATTAAATTAATAAGCTTAAGGTTCAACTCTCTTTTGTAAATTTCTCTTTCTTCTTTAGTATCTCCTTTTGTAGGAAGATCTAATGAAAAAACTGAAGGAGTAAATCCTAGTAAAGCCAATTCTTCCGAAACAAAGTTAATTTTTGCATCAGGTAGCTCTTTTTCTATAAAGCTAACAAACTCTCTTGTGTTTTTATAAGCATCACTTATTCTTTGGTTCATTGAAGGCATTTGTTGCGCCAAAATTTCCATTTGTAATTCTGTAGCTTCATTATCACAAAGTTGAATATGATATTCAATTTTTTCCATTAAATGAGCTGCTTTTGTATTAGCAGTACAATAACCGGCAGTACATCTACCACCGCTAGGAAATTTTGAACCACTAACATAAGCTATGGTTTGTATAGGAGCAAGAATTTCGTTATTTCCTAAAAAGTGCACATTAGGACAAAAAGTTTGATCTAATATAAATACTGGCGGAATAGCTAAATTCCCTGAAGCTGTGTTTCTTTTTTTACTTAAAACATCTTTCAGTTTTATCAAGTCAGGTACTTCCACTCTTGGATTGGTTGGAATCTCTGCGATGATATATGGAACGGCATTTTGTTCTGCAATTTTTTCTAAAACCAAATCAATACTATTTACCATATCAGAACCTCCGTCTACAGGTAAATCCATCACTTCAACATTGTCTAAACAAGCAGCTACTCTTCTCGCTTGATCATTGGTTCCCCCATAACAGTTTGGTGGAACAACAATTTTAATTGGTCGTCCGTTATAATTTTCTATTGCATGGTCTATTAACCCCATTACAATAGCATACTGTATAGAAAGCCCACTTGATCCAACTACCGCTTTAGTGTTAATTCCTGTAATATTCTTAATTGAATTTAAAACAGTTTTTTTATCAGCTTGATAATCAAAAGAAGGTATATTACAAGAACTATTGGTTAGTTCTTGTAAAGCGATTAAAGTATTAGCTGGTGTCATAGCTATTGTTTCTCTTCTTCGTACATGTTGAATTTCAGAAATATAATTTTTATTATTTTCTCCTTTTACTAATAAAATACTTCCTAAGTCTTTACGTGTATTGATGAAAAAATCAACATTATGAGAATAATCAAAATCGCAAATATCTTTTTTATCCTCAAATAAAATAATACTTCCATTAAAATCAGGGATTTCCTGATTTTCATTCAATTTTTGTACTTCAAAATTATAACCATAAATCTTTTTAACAGTTTCAATATCAAACGATTTTGGCAATTCATTTTTAAATAAAATCAATGTGTTTTTATTTTCAAATAAATTCTTTCTAAGAATTGCTAGGATAGGAATGTTGATAGAAGAAAAACTAATTACTTGTTCAGTACCTATTTTATTTATTTGTGAAATACTCCATTCTAGGACACAAGATAAAGGATGCCCTAGACGAATATAATCATAAGCTGTTGGTAATTCATTTAGTGAAGCAGCATCATAATTATTATTTTTTAAAAGATTTTCAAACTGATCTAAAAACTCAGTTTTAGCTAGTTGTTCATTATAAATATCTAATCGATGCGTAGTAAGATTTAACCAGTCCGTTGGTAAATTTGTTATTACGTTTTTTATATAATTTAATATAGTTTGTTCTTGCATGGTTTAGCCACTTAAAATCTAGCGCAAGATACGTGAATTTGATTTTTTTAAACTATAATTTAATATGGGTTTAACATTTTGTCTAAACTTAGAAGTTTTTCATCTAAAGTAACCGATAATTGTTTGATTAGGTATGTTCTTTCTTGAAAAAAAGAACTATTTTTAATACAAACTATGATCATGAATATTTTAAAAAGAAGTTTAAACGTCTTGTTAATTGAAGATCACCTTATTGAGGTAGTCAAATTTAAAAAAACAATTTCCTATTCTGATTTGCAACATAATATAATTGAAGCAAGAGATGCAGATGAGGCATTTAAGATTTTAGACGATAAAAATAATTTACCTGATTTAATTTTATTGGATTTAAATATGCCTAGGATGAGTGGAGTAGAGTTTTTAGCAATTTTAAAAAAGGATGAAAATCTAAGACATATCCCTACTGTAATTTTAACTACTTCAGACAATCAAAAGGATTTAGAAGAATGTTATAAAATAGGAGTGTCTGGTTACATATTAAAGCCTTTAAAATATAAAGATTATGAAACTAAAATAAAAGCAGTTTTAACATATTGGAGTTTAAACGAATTAAAAAAATATTAAAATATGAAAGGGATTGTATTTACAGAATTTCTTGACTTGGTAGAAGATAAGTTTGGAATTGAAATGGTGGACAAAATCATTTCTCAATCTAATTTAGAATCTGAAGGAATTTATACCTCTATAGGAACTTATAAGTTTTCAGAAATGCTACAATTATTAGGTAACCTAAATCAAAACTCAGGTATACCAATAGATGACTTACTATTAATTTATGGAGAGCACTTTTTTTCTGTTATTGAATCTAGTTATAGAGGTTTATTATCAACCTATAAAGACCCAATAGAAATGTTATCTTCAATAGAAAATCACATACATGTTGAAGTACGAAAAATTTACCCTGATGCTGAACTTCCTGAGTTTATTGTAGAAGATAAAACAGAAGATTCATTAGTAATGATTTATAAATCAAGTCGAGCAATGCATCATTTTGGATTGGGATTAATGAATAAAACCTTTGAACATTTTAATAGTACAGCTTCTATACTTTTAGAAAAAATAAAAGAAGATGGTACAGAAGTTAAGTTTGTGATTAAGAAAAATTCATGAGTCAAGAACAAATAGAAATTTTAAATAGAGCTCTTAAAAGAGAAAAGGCAGCTAGAAAAGCGGCCGAAAAAATTCTTGAAGATAAGTCTAGGGAATTATACTTTTTATCAGAAGAGTTAAAAGAAACTAATTTAAAATTAGAGAATCTTTTAAGCGAGAAATCATCTGAATTAAAAGGTGTATTTGAAAATATTTTAGATGCTTATGTAGTTATTGATTTATCAGGTAATGTCTTAAAATTTAATGATGCAGCTACAGCTCTTTTTGGTTATAACGTAGATAAAGAACCTTTAAATATTTTGAATTTAATTTATGAAGAAGATATGGAATATGCGATGTCTTCTTTTTATAACCTTAAAACAGCAGGTTTTTTTAAAAACTATAGAGCGAGAGTTACTACTAAAAGTAAAGAAGTTAAATGGGTACATATAAATGCTAGTCTTATTTTAGATAAAAACAGTTTACCTATTGCAGCCCAAGGAATTGTTAGAGATGTGACTCATTTGAAACTTTTAGAAGAACAAAAGGAAAAAATACTTAAAAAATTAGAAATAAGTAATAACGAGTTGTATGAATATGCTCATGTTGTTTCACACGATTTAAAATCTCCTTTAAGAACTATAGATGCTCTACTATCTTGGATTAGAACTGATAATATTAATAAGTTTGATGAAGAAACTATTCAGAATATTGATTTAATAGAAGGTACTCTTGAGAATATGGATAAGTTAATATCTAATATTTTAAATTATTCAAGTGCAGATTCAGCAGATGAAGAAGTTGAAGTAGATTTAAATAAAGTTCTTAAGAATATAAAACAAACATTATTTATTCCTGAACATATAGAATTTAGGGTAATTCCTAAGTTACCTGTTGTTAAAGGAGATGGTACTAAGTTTCAGCAATTATTCCAAAACCTAATAAGTAATGCTATTAAGTTTAATGATAAAGAAAAAGGTTTAATTGAAGTCGATTTTACTGAAGAAGTAACATTCTATCAATTTACAGTAAAAGATAATGGCATAGGAATTGAAAAAGAATTTCATGATAAAATTTTTAAAGTTTTTCAGTCACTAACCAAAAGAGAAGACTCAACAGGTATAGGTTTATCAATAGTTAAGAAAATTGTTGATTTATACAAAGGAACTATATGGTTAGAAAGTGCCCCGAAAATAGGAACTACTTTTTATTTTACAATTAAAAAATGATAAGTTAAACGCGTAATGAACCCTCTTTTAATAAGACAAATACGAAAATATTTACCTGAAGAACTTCAGGAAAGCGATAGACTAGAGGCTTTTTTAGATGCTGTTAATCGATCGTACAATAATTCCGATAATCAGTTTTCAATGCTGCAAAGAGCAACAACTATTAGTTCGGAAGAACTTTCTGAAGCTAGTAAGAAGTTACAGGAGGAAACAGATGCTCAAAGAAAAGTAATAGAAAAGTTAAAAACGGTAATTAATACACTAAAAGTGTATGAGTTAGAAGAAGACAAATCTTTAGAAAATACAAGTACTTTAAAACTGGTGGATTTTATTGATTATCAAACAAAAGAAATCATTAAGATTAATGAGCAAAAAGACAAACTTCTAAACAATTTAGAACGACAAAATCAAGAATTGAATGATTATACTCATATGATTTCTCATGATTTAGTATCGCCCTTACAAAGTATAGAAACCTTAACACAATGGTTAATAGATGATCATAAAGAAAATCTTAACGAGGAAGGGAAAAATCATATTGAATTGATAAGTGAACATGTTGAAAAAATAGATACTTTAGTTACAGCTATTAGAAAGTATTCAAGGATTAATAAATCGGCTAAAGAGCGCTATAGTTTTGATTTAAACGATCTTTTTGATACTATTTTAAGAGAATTAAGATTATCTCAAAATGTTAATGTTAACATTCCCGAAAAACTTCCAGTTTTAATTGGAGAGAAATATAGTTTAAAAGAGTTATTCGTTAACTTGATTGAAAACTCAATAAAGTTTAATTCGAATGATGAGAAAAACATTGAGATAGGATTTGAAGAGCAAGAAATGTTTTGGCAATTTTATATAAAGGATAATGGAAAAGGAATTGATAATGCCTATTTCGAAAAAGTGTTTACTGCATTTACAAAGCTAGAAAATGATTACAAATCTGCTGGAATGGGATTGGCAATCGTTAAGAAAATAATAGATACTTACGAAGGGGAAATTTGGATTGAATCTGAATTGAATACTGGTACTACATTTTATTTCACTATAAAAAAATAATTATGGAAAAACCGAATTTAATCTATTTAGAAGAATTAGCAAGAGGAGATCAAAAGCTAATTGATCAGTTAATAGAAGTTTTAAAAATAGAGTTTCCTGAAGAAAAAGAAGACTATTACAAGAGTTTAGAAACTAAAGACTATAAATTAATAGCTGAAAATGTTCATAGAATTAAACATAAAATTAGTATTTTAGGACTTGAGAGTGCTTATAAATTAGCTAATGATTTTGAGAACGAATTGAGAGATTCTAAAACTGATAAATTAAAACCATTTGAAGAAATCTTAGTTACCATTTCAAATTACTTGAAAACTATATAAAATTTTATGGATTGTATTGTTATTGATGATGAGAAAATGGCAAGAGTTATTATTAAAACTCTATGCAATGAAATAAATGATATTACTATTATTAAAGAGTTCTCTAATTCAATGGAAGCGTTTAAGTTTTTACATTCGAATAAAGTAGATCTTATTTTTTTAGATATTCATATGCCTGGGTTTACTGGCTTAGATTTCATTAAAACACTTAAGAATCCGCCTAAAGTTATTTTCACTACTACAGATTCTAAATTTGCAATTGAAGCTTTTGAATACAGCTTTATAGTTGATTATTTATTAAAACCAGTTTCTTCTGAAAGGTTTGAAAAAGCAATAGAAAAAGCACGAAAACTGATTTACTTAGAAAATCTAGAAAGCAAAGAAAACCTTGAAACATCTAATAATACTCAAAAGCAAGTTGAGGAGGAGCATAAAAATGATTTTTATGTAAATATTGATAGACGTTTGGTAAAAATAGATTTACCAACGATTTGTTTTGTACAAGCAAAAGGAGATTATATTTATGTGAAAACAGATGATAGTGAATATGAAGTACATGCTTCATTAAAAAAAATAGAACAAAAATTACCTACTTCTTTATTTTTAAAAGTGCATCGATCATACATTATTAATGTCAAGAAAATTATTGATATAGAAGATAATAGTGTATTGATTAATAGAGATGTAATTCCAGTAAGTAGATCTAATAGACCTGATTTAATGAAAAGATTAGATTTACTCTAATTCAACATTATATTTTAGAATAATTTAGAAGTTGTAAATACTGGTTTTTTTAAGAAATAATATTTGAACTGCAATCCCATTTCAGTAAATGCAAAACCAGTAGCAATAGTAGAAGCAATATTACTATGACTTCCAAATACATTTAATAAACTCCTGTCTGATAGTTTATAACCTAATTTACCTTGAACTCTAAATGTATTTTGTTTAGCATTCTCTTCAATGTACTGTAAACCAGTAGCAGCGGTTAACTCATAAAACCACCCTTTATTTTTTAAAGTAATATCTTCTTTGATAATATTTAAAAATAGTTCAACAGCATTAAAATTTTCTGGACTAAAATAAATAGTAGGCACTTGATTTTTAAAAGATAGATTTTGATAGTTAAATCCAGCTTTTAAATTAGGTTTCTGAAGAATTGTATAATAAAGAGATGCAAAAAACAAATTTCTCGTATTATCATCATTTTGAGAAGTATAATAATATTGAGAATATAGACCTAAATTAAAATTAGTATTTACACTATAATTGATGAAAAAATTATTCTGAACAATTTCCCTATTCTGTAATTCCGTATTAAAATTTTGCAT
Source organism: uncultured Tenacibaculum sp. (assembly GCA_947492185.1). Taxonomy (GTDB): domain Bacteria; phylum Bacteroidota; class Bacteroidia; order Flavobacteriales; family Flavobacteriaceae; genus Polaribacter. Next base: position 16,723 of record CANLMR010000009.1, on the reverse strand, counting down.
TTCTCTTTTGTATCCAAAATCTAGGTTTTGAAGCTTAAAAGGTTTAAAATTAAAACTCAAATTGGTTATTAATTGAGTATAATCTTTAATGTCAGATTGAGAAACAAAAACTCCAACATCACCAGTAAAAGTGAAATTGTTTAATAATTGATAAGAAAGTCCAAAAGATAAGTTGTTAGAATTTGCATTTATGTTGTTAATTGAATTGGAGTTTGTTCTGTAATTATAGTTCCCTATTAATTTAAGCTTTGTTGAGAGTGGGAATTCAGAATTTACAAGAAAAGAATAAGCTTCATTATTTCCATTATCAAAAGAATATGATGCTTTTGAGTTTATGAATGGAGTGAATGTTCTGTCTAATTTTTTTATAAAATTTAAAGCGTCTTTTTGATTTGGATAAAAATGTAAAGTGTTATCAGCATTTGCATAAGCCTTTTTAGTATCGCCAATAGCTTTTAGTGCGTTTGCTTTTCCTAAGTTTCCATCAAAAGAAGAACTATCTTTTTTTAGAATCAAATCATAATCACGTACACTTTTCTTAAAATCATTTTTATAAATATGAAGAGTTGCTCTTAGTGCAAGTATCCAGTTTTCTGGAGTTTTATTTTTAACAATCAAATTATTAATTTCTTTTTCAGCTTTAGAAAACTTTCTATTCCAAATTAAAGACTGAATATATCGTTCTATTGTTCTTTCTTTTATTGAAGTAACTGTTTTGTTATCAAGTAATGATACTGCTCTTTCACTTATAATTAAAGCCTGTTTATCATTTTCGTTTAAATGATTTGTAAGTGAAATTCCGTTTAGAGAAATAAGAAGGTTATTCGGATTTTCTCCTATTTTTTTAAAAGTTTGTTGAGCTTTATCATTTTGTTCGGAAATAATATAAAGGTTTGCCAAATTTTGTAGTGTTTCTATATCATCTGTAAAATCCTTTAGATTTTCTTTAAGTATACTTTCGCTTTCTAAGTAATTTTGAGATTGAATTTTTTTATTGGCTAATCCTAGACGAATATATTTTTTTGATATTAATGCATTTTTATTTCCAGGTTGAACAGCTAAAGCTTTATCAACATAAGTCATTGCCTTATCATATTTTTTTAAATTGGATAGCGTGTTTGCATAGCCCAACAAAGCAGGAAAACTAGAACTATTTTCTTTAACTAATTTTATATAATATTGTTCAGCAGATAAGAAGTTGCTATTCCAAAGTAAAGATTCAGCATAGTTTAATTTTATTTCAAAGTCAGAAGGATAATCTTTTAGAAGCTTTTCAAAAAGAGAAACAGCTTTTTTTGAATTACCATTTAACCCAATAGCTCTTCCGTAACATAACCTGGCAGTTTTATTTGCAGGATGAGTTTTTAAAATACCTTCAAAAAAACGTTCAGCTTGTTCATAATTTCCATTTTCTAAAAAAGAAAAGCCTTTATTCATGTCTTGAGTGAATACAAAATGACCTATAAAAAGGGAAAAAAGAAGGATAAAGCGTTTGATTTTCATATTGTTTTTTCTTGACTACAATTTAAGCAATACTATTTAATCATTAAACCTCAGAAAATGGTTTTTAGACCTCACTAGTACTTTTTTTTAGAAGCTTTGAAAGAAATTAAGATCAGTAATCTTAAAAAAAGAAACAATGGCATTACAAGTATCAGAAAAAAAAGGAACACTTTATTTAGAAGGAAGAATTAATTCTACAACAGCAAGATTATTTATTATTCATGCAGAATATTATGTAGAAAAATTAAAAAATGTAATTATCAATATAGATAATATAAAAGAGATTGATAATGATGGAATAGAAGCTATAAAAACAGTTTGGGCAATAGCATTACAAAAGCAAAAGAATTTTTCGATTAGAGGTTTAGGTTGTAAGGATCTTTATGATCATTTCGGTACAAGTTTAGTAGCGTAATTATAATTCTAATATTATGATAGCAATTTTAAAAAAATCGAAATATAAAGTAACATCTGAGCATATTTTTATGCTCAGTGCTTTATTAGTTAATGGGGGGAATTATTTATATAATTTAATTTTAGGAAGAGTTTTAGGTCCAGAAAAATTTGCAGATGCAGCAATTATAATTACCTTTTTATTAGTACTGTCTTTTTTAGCAATGACATTTCAATTGGTAACAGCTAAATATGCAGTAGTTTTTGAAGGTAAAACTTATAACTCTTTTATTTCTTTAATGTATAAAGGAGCAATAGTTACAAGTATAGTGTTAGGAACGTTGATTGTTTTTTTTGCAGAAAATTTGCAAACGATTTTTAAAACTAGTTCTTCGAACATGTTTGTAGTTTTTGGTATAGGAGTGCCTCTTTATTTTTTAATGAGTGTTAACAGAGGAGTTTTTCAAGGTAAAAAAGAATTGATTTCTTTATCTATGACATATCAATTAGAAATGGTAAGTCGTTTACTAATTACTTTCGGATTGCTTTATTTTTTTAATATAGAATCATCTTTTTTGATTGCCTTAGGAGTTTTATGCTCTTTCTTATTTGGTTTGTTCCCATTTAAAATGAAGAATATATCTTTTAAAAATGTTATTTCATTAAGTGATGTTCAAAAAAAAGGAATTCGTAGCTTTTTTATAATTACAGTATTCTATGAGTTAACACAAATTATTATAAATAACAGCGATATTTTGTTGGTTAAACATTATTTCTCTTCGTATGATGCAGGATTATATGCTTCATTAGCACTAATTGGTAGAGTAGTTTATTTTATAGCATGGATGTTTGTAATGATTTTATTACCAGTTGTTGTAAAGCTTAAAAAAGAAGGAAAGCCAACTAAACCAGTACTGTTTAAATATGTAGGATATATTAGTGTGTTAACAACTACTATTATTTTAGGTTGTTTTTTATTTCCTGAACAGGTAATTAGATTATTATTTGGAAATGGTTATTTAGAAATAAATACCTTACTATGGAAATATGCTTTAGCTACTGGAGTTTTTGCAGTTTCAAACATATTTACGTATTACTTTTTATCGTTAGAAAAATATCTACCAGTAATTTTTTCAGGTGTATTTGGGCTTGCTCAAGTCGCTTTTATCATTCAGTTCCACAACTCAATAGAACAAGTTATAAATGTTCAAGTCTATATCATGGTTTTACTATTGGTATTACAGTTATTATATTTTCTTTTTAGAGAACATAAAGTAGAAAAACTGAATGTTTGACTCTTTTATCCTTTTATCATCAGAAAAAGGTCGTTAAGCAATAGTTGTGAATTTATAAGCACTTTAAATCAGAAATTTAGAGAAGAAACAAAAAAACACTTACCATGAAATTAGCAATAGTAACAGCATATCCGCCAAGTAAAGTGACATTAAATGAATATGCATATCATTTAGTTAAAAGTTTTAGACAAAAAGAGAAAATTGAAGAAATCGTTTTGTTAACAGATAAGACAAAAGGAGATAAAGATATTTCATTCACTAGTAAAGGATGTAAAATCACAATAAAAGAATGCTGGGGATTCAATAGTTACACTAATGTAATTAGTGTTTTGAAAACAATTAATCTTACAAAACCAGATGCAGTATTATTTAATCTTCAGTTCATGAAATTTGGTGATAAAAAAATTCCAGCAGCATTAGGTTTAACATTGCCAATGCTTTGTAAATTAAAAAGAATACCAACGATAGTATTGTTACATAATATTTTAGAACAAGTAGACCTGAAAAGTGCTGGTTTTACTTCTAACAAAGTATTACAAAAAGTATATAATTTAATTGGTACTGTTTTAACTAAACTAGTTTTAAAGGCAGATTTAGTAGCAGTAACAATGGATAAATATGTTAAGACATTAAAAGATAAATATAAAGTAAATAACGTAAAGATGATTCCTCACGGAACATTTGAAGTGCATAAAGAACCAGCATATAAATTAAAACAAGGTCCATTAAAAGTAATGGCTTTTGGAAAGTTTGGAACGTATAAAAAGGTAGAATCTATGATTGAAGCGGTAGATAAAATACGTAAAAAATCAAACCTAGATTTAGAAATTGTAATTGCTGGTACAGATAATCCTAATGTTCCAGGGTATTTATCTAATGTAAAAGAACAATATAAACATATTCCAAAATTAACATTTACAGGATATGTTGAAGAAAATAAAGTAGAAGAATTATTTAATGAAAGTGCAGTAGTTGTTTTTCCTTACACATCTACAACGGGTAGTTCTGGTGTTTTGCATCAGGCAGGTAGTTATGGTAAGGCAGTAGTAATGCCAAACTTGGGAGATTTAGCAACATTAATTAAGGAGGAAGGTTATAGAGGAGAATTTTTTGAACCTGAAAACGTAGATAGTTTAGCAAATGCTATTGAAAAAATAGTTTCAAATAACTCTTATAGACTTGAATTGGGTAAAGCTAATTACAAAGCAGCTACTGCATTTCCTATGTCAAGAATAACAGATATTTATATTGATGAGTTTGAAAAAATAGCAAGTAGAAAATTAATTTATTCTACTGATGCCTCAACTACTTCAATTATTTAGATATGTGTTTAAATGAAGGTTTAATATTCCCTTTAGAGTCGATAAACCCAAATCGTTTTTGTGGTTGTGTTCTCCATGGAAGTCCTCCAACTACTTCTTTTGGAACTTTATCGAAATCATAAAGAGTCCAAGATAAAAAGGGAATGTTTTTTAAAGTAAGTGTTTTTTGCATTTCCTTATGATACGTAGCTTGTTTCTTTTTTGAATTACGTATCGGCTTCCATAAGCCAGAATAAGAAGAAGTTCCAAATTCCCCTAAAACAATCCCTTTTTTTGGAACTTCTTCTTTTAATTTATTATAAGAAGCTTCAAAATTTTTATAGTTATCATAATAATGAAAAGATATAAAATCAACTTTGTCTTTTAGAATTGTAGCACTTTCTGTATTTGACCATCCAATAGTTATAGGATGATTTTTATCAATAGATTTTACTAATGTAATTAGATGATCCAACCAAGCTATTACTTGTTGTTTACCTCTTGATTCAAAATCTAAATTAGGTTCGTTTTTAATATCCCAAGCTAGCAAAGCTTTATGGTTTTTAAAAGTTGAAACTATAGTTTCAGCATGACGATGATTTAATGTCCAGTCTGTAATGTCATAATTCCCGTAAAAGTCAAAAAGCGTAACAATTACTTTAATATTAACTTCTTCAGCTAAATCTAAAACTTGTTCTAATTTTTTTAGTTTTTCTTCTTTAACCTTAGCTTTTCCAAATTCTTCGTAAGGAATAAAAATTCTAATTGTATTTAAGTTAGCATTTTTTATAATTTCAAAATCCTTTTCAATAATTGTACAATCAAACTTATCACTAAACATTTTCCATGGAGTAGCTTGAGGATAATAATTTATTCCTTTAATACCTGAAACATTGGTGTAATTTGGAGGAACAACTTTATCTAGTTCAATAATGTTTTCTTTTACAATATGACGTATTCTCCAAAAACCATCTTCAGAAAGTAAAACCATTTTGTAATCCGATTTTTCAGTAATTTCTGCTAGTAATTGATTATTTTTAATTACTTTTTTATATTGAACTACTCCTTTATCTTCTAAAACAATTAATTGCCCGTCTTCACTAAAAAATAATATATTAGGATTATGTTCTAAAGTAGTGCTTTCTATAGTAGTGTTCTCTTTTTTATTATAATCAATAAAATTGAAAATATTTTTTCTAGCACTTTCGGTAAAGTAATCATCAATTCCTTGTCTTGAATTTGTTCTGTAAGCTAATTGTTTAATATACCAAGCATCTAAATAATCGTTTTCAACATTTTTTAATGTTTGGAGATTCATTTCTCTTCCTTCATTTCCATCTTTTTTCCACGTTATTTTAGGTAAGTATTGATCTGCTTTCTTTACTTCAGTATGTAATAAATTACTACGTTCAGCACCGGTATTAAAATAACTATATAAAGAACTTATAAGAAAAATAATTATGGATATAACTAGTATATAGGAAAACATCAACACTAAACGTAATGTTTTCTTATTTGTATGTACTTTTATTTCATTACTATTTACCATAGTTTAATGGATTTATAGGTTTTAGTTGTACAAGCTGTAGTAATTTCGATATCGTAATTTCCAGTTTTATAGATATTTGAATTAAGCTTAAAAGTAGTAAAACCATCTTTAGATTGTTCAATTATTTCTGTTTCTTGAATTCCATTATTAAGAATAGATAATTTTACTTGTAGGCCATCTGGAATCATTTGCTCCATAAAACTTTGAAGAGGTCCAATTATGATAGTTCTATTATCCTTAGAAAAAGTAATGGGGATGTTTTTAATTACTTTTTTATAGGTAATTACGATGCTGTCACTTTCCGAAATCCCATTTATATATGCTTTAATTTTCCATGTAGATTCACAATCAGGGTGAATTATTGATGCTTTAGCTATACCATTAATTGTTGTTCCAGCTGTTTTTAAAATATTACCTTCATTATTGGAGATAAAAAAATCAACAAAGGTTCCATCACTAACTATATTATTGTTTTTGTCTCTAATTATTGAAGTAAAAAAAGTAGTGATTTGATTTCCGTCTGCATATTCGTGATTTCTTTTTTGGAAGATTTTAAAATCATTACCAATTGCAGGCAAAATATTTACATCATATTCTTTAGAATTAAGATTGTAAGATTCTGTAGAAACAACAATTCGCCCAGTTTTTAAAGGAGAAAAAATATTTAAGTGAGCTATTAAGTTTTTTGTTGTAATAGATTGTGTTTTTTTTGATTTTAAAAAAAGTTGTTTTACATCAACTTTAGAATCATTTTGTATTGGATTATCCAATTTATCTGTTGGAATAACAACTAGCATTGCATAATCGGTTCCTCCAGCTTCAATAGTTGGCGGACCTATATATGTTTCTAATGAGTTTGGTTCCTGCACTGCAGAAATGTTAAACTGACCAGAGATGTTGTTTGTAATTCCTAATATTTTCCAGTTTACTACTCCTATTTTATTACTAATGAATTCTGGAATTTTAAATAGCAGTTTATTTTTGTCTTTAACACCATATATTACAGTGCTTCCATAACTATTAGAGCAAAATAATTGGAATGAGCCTTCACTGTTATTTTGAAATGTTAATGATATTTTTGTACCTGCTGAATATTCTTTCTTTTGATTTAAAAGAGCTAAGGAATCTTGAGCTTTTACTCCATTGGAGAAAAACCATAGCATAATAAAAAGAGATTGATACTTAATTAACATTATTATTTGGGGTTTCCTATAAAACTATTCATTTCTATTTTAACATAATCATATTGCGGATGATTTATTTTTTGAAGTACAGCATTCGTATGGTTTGCAATTCTGTTAGGGACTATTTTATTTGACACATCTTTGTTGGGCAATCCATTCACATAACAATTATTCATGTCATTATTAATAATTTTAAGATTAGATTTTCCTAATAAATCATAGTTGAAGTGTAACTTCCGATGTTGCCTTATTCCTTGATTTAGATACATATGATCTACCCAAATCATTTCTTTATCTTTATTATAGTATGTGAATATAAGTTGAGGAACAGTAATTTCTTGTAAACCACTATTAAAAACAATTCCATTTATACTTTTATCTTTAATATGAATACTACTAAGCACATGATCTTTAAATAGGTCAGAATTTGAAACATTAGCAGCCAATTGAATGTTGAATTTTGTGGGCTGCTCTTCTAACTCTATTGGAGTAAACATTTCTGGATCAAATTTTTTAGGAATAGAGTCTTTTGTTTTTGACCAAGCTATTCCTTCAAAATTAATTCGAAAGGAGCTCACTTCTTTTGGCATTAGTTTATGTTTAACAAGATGCTTAGCATTATATGTTGCTAATTTTTTATTTTGATCGTTATACAAGGTTCCTTTTAAAATGATATCCGCTGGCGTATTATCAATATTTTGAATTTCTCCTATAATTGCGTAACTATTATCAAATTTTACAAGTTTAGCACTAATAATTTCTACAACAGGTTGTTTGAGTATATCTTCATGATAACTTTGTTCCGTTGTAATTCGTCTTCTACCTTGATTAAAATATTCAGTTGTGTTTTTTGAATACAATTGATCTGGAGGTAAATCAATGTCTTTTTTATCAGGAACCAAAAACCAATTATTATTTCTCTTTATCAGTGTTTTATGTTCAGTTTTGTTGATTTTTTCTAAAGGAGTAACCCATTTGGTTTTTACTTTTATTGTAACTGCGCTATCTGTCTGTTTTAGAATAGAAGTTTTTAAAGCATCAAGTTTTGCATAAGAACTCAATAATCCATCTGTAACAGATATTTCAAGCATATATTGTGCAAGAGATAATTCGCTTTTAGGATCAATTAAATGATAAGCTTTTTCAAATTCTTTAAAATCTAAAGCATTATAGTAAGCTTCTATTAGATTTTTTGGAGTTTTTTGAGAGTTATTCTTAAGATAAAAGAGATAACAGCTATACATCAATAAAATGATTAGAAAAGTAAACCATACCTGTGATATTTTTAATGTTTTAGTTGAAAAACTGGAGTATTTATTTTTAAATTTTAAGTATTCATGTACTACTTTAGGCTTAATATTTAAACCATTTCTTAATAGAGGTATAATATTAAAAATAAAAGCAAAAATGACTGTTAAGAAAGGAACAATTCCCCATAAAATCTTCTGCCAATTACTCACTTCATCTTTTTGAAGAATTGAAGGTAATGGCGAAATGTTTAACCTTTCCCAAACTATAATTCCATTTTCTAATTGAGGTAAGCGTTGCCATCCACAGAAATACAATATAGGATCATAAAATTTATCGTTAGAAAAAATATATTTTAAATTGTATTTTTCAGGTACTGTTAAGAACTGTTGTAGTGATCCAATTCCTGCAACTCCTTTAAATTTTGAGTTTTCTAAACGTTCTATAGGTCTAGTGGTAAGTTCTGGTAATCTTCTTGCGGAATGATAATTTCCATCAACAGTTGTAGCGTTTGTTTGAGCAGAAAGCCAAGCCATTTGATCACCAAATCCTAGGGTAAGATATCTCCATTGATCATGTTGATCTTGATTTAAAAAATTAATGATAGGAAGCATATTTATTTTCTGCGGTTGTGATGGGCGGAAATAACCTAGACTTAAAGTGAAAATTGTAAACGACAAGAAACATATAGCTAAAAAACCACCAATTAATCTATGATACACGGCGCCAAATTTTCTTTGAATTAGATTTTTTAAATCACCTTCTACAAAACGATAAGTAAATTCACCAAATAAAGGTAAAGCCATTATCGATGCCCAGAGTGTAAATCTATCTAATGTTAATATATTAAAAGCATTATCACCTAGAAGCATTTTAGGAATTGGAGTTGTACCCCCAGTACCCAATATAACTAACATAGAAAAGCATAATCCGAAAAATAAATATCGCTTACTAAAATATCGATATATGAAATAAGGTAAAAGAAAAAGTAAAACTCCCCAAGGGATTAAGAAAAAGACTAACCCAGAAGAAAGTACTTCTAAAAAATTATCTCTGGAACCATGAGGTATTGGAACCTGAGTAATTGGATTTTTCTTTGAGTTTATCCAATATGGTAAAATGCATACAACAATTAATACTACTATAGTAATAACAAAGGAAATGTTTCGTTTAAACTGTTTGCCAAAAACGTTTAAAAATAATCTAAGTGTTACTTCTTTGTAAGAGTTTACTTTTTCTCTAGAAATATCCATAATAACCATTCCTACTAGAGGTAATATAAAAAATACCATTCCGAAAATAGGAGTTACATGATGAGAAGTAACGGTTACAGATATTAATGAAAGAGAAGAGAATAAGTATTTAAATTTCCCTGTTTTTAACCAAGAGTAAATTTCAGGTAATGAATGCATTAATACTGAAATACCTACAATGCTTGGAAGTTGACCAAAAATGTGAAGCGTTTCTACAAATGACGAGGAAAATACCGCCAATATTGAAGCATAACCTGCTGCAGTTCTATTAGCAGTAATTAATAAAGAATACCTATAAACCCCAGTTGTAAATAATATAGCACTAATTATTGCAACGGTAAAAAGCCCGAATTTTAAACCTCCTATTAAAGAAAGAGCACCGATGAGTTGATGAACCAAAGGAGGATAACCCATAACCGAAAAACCAGTATACCATTTACTATTCCAATGCTCAAACCAATTATTTGCATAATGGTCTGCAAAGAATAAATGTATCAAGGCATCATAAGTAGTTTCTAAAGTGAAAAAAATTGTACTACCATGAAATACAATGCATAATAGTAGAGCAGATATTAAATATTTATTAGAAACTTTTTTCATTAACGAGGGTCAATTTTTCTATAATGTAAATATAATTTATTTAAATAATGCTAAAAACTTATTAAGCAATAGTAAACTACCATTCATCATCAGAAAATATCATTTTAATATCAATATTGCTTTTTAAACTCAATACTAAACTACTTTTAAGGTGTTGTTGAATCATAAAACCCCAAGTCATGAAAATATTAGCAATAGACGATCAAAGATTAGTTTTAATCCCATTAGAAAATAGATTAAAAGAATTAGGTTATGATGTTTATACAGAAACAGATGCTAAAAGAGGTATTGCATTATATGATAGAATTAAGCCTGATTTAGTAATTGTAGATATTAACATGCCTGGTTTACCTGGAATAGAAGTAGTAAAGTATATTAGATTTTTTGATAAATCTGATACACCAATTATGGTATTATCTGGTAATACAGATAATAATATAATCGAACAAGGATTTGAGTTGGGTGTTAAAGAATATATGAAGAAGCCATTAAGTTTAGCTGAAGTTTGTACTAGGGTAAAGAGAATTTTAGGTACACCAAATGATCAAAAAAAATCTAGAAAGTATGACGAAGTTATCATTCAAAAAAGATGTGTAGGTGTAGTTATACCTTGCTATAATGAAGAAAATAGATTGTTAAGTGAGGAGTTCACAAATTTTATAGATAAAAATACAGGATATCATTTATGTTTTGTAAATGATGGGAGTAAAGATAAAACGTTAGAAGTTTTACATTCAATAAGAAAAGGAAGAGAAGATTTTATTACAGTTTATGATTGTGAGAAAAATGGAGGAAAAGCAGAAGCAGTAAGACAAGGTATGTTACATATGCTTAAAGATAAAGGCTTAGATTATATAGGCTTTTTGGATGCAGATTTGTCTACGGATTTAAGAGATTTTGATGATTTAGTATCTACTATTGAAAACTCAAACTACAAAATAGTTAGCGGCTCTAGAATTAGCAGGATGGGAGCTAATATTACTAAAGGCGCAGCTAGAAAAATTATTAGTATGACTATTAATTTTATTATTCGCAAGATCCTATCTATGGACTTCAAAGACACACAATGTGGTGCGAAAATTTTTCATAGAGATGTAGTTGAAATTTCTTTCCGAGACAAGTTTGTGTCTAAATGGATTTTTGATGTGGAAATTTTTAGAAGAGTAGCCTTATATTATGGGTTAAAGAATGCAAAGCAAATGTTATGTGAACAACCTTTAAAAAGGTGGATTCATGCAGATGGATCAAAATTATCAATGAAAGATTCCTTTAAAATTATTATGCAGTTAGGACAAATAGCTTTGCATTACAACAAAAGAAAAAAAACAATGGGTAGAGTAAATGTTTGTAATAATCAAGTACTTTTAGGGACATAATTTAAAGTATACAATAACTAAAAGTTAATGATTTTTACAATTAAAAAGCTCAAGATTTCTCTTGAGCTTTTTGGTTATACTATTGAATAATCAATTTGTTTAATAATAGGTAAATTCAAATTTCTCTAAACCTAAACGAACATTTAAATTTAACTATAAGTTTAAAAAATGAGCCTATTTAAATTTTAAAATAAAATAATCCTTTTTTTATCTACAACAAAGGCATACCTTTGGCTCATATAATAAAATCTTAGATTAAATTACAAACGGATTTTTTTTAGTTTAGCTTTCTTTTCTTTAAGGGAATTCAGACAAACTTATCCCTATTGCGCTTTAATTTTTTTCTAATTATATGAAATTAGCTTTTGCATAGTAATTAAGCAAAGACGCTGATTGTTAAGTTTTACTTTAGTTTTTATTCTTCCAATATTTTGGAAATTAATACTTGAATAGGCGCTAAATATATAGTAGTAATTTATTCAAGAAAGACATGAGGCAACTTAAAATCACTAAGCAAGTAACGAATAGAGAGTCAAAGTCTTTAGAAAAATATTTACAAGATATTGGTAAAATAGGTTTAATAACAGCAAATGAAGAGGTCGAATTAACCAAGAAAATAAGAGAAGGAAATCAAAAAGCATTAGAAACTTTAGTAAGTGCAAACTTACGTTTTGTAGTTTCTGTAGCTAAACAATATCAAAATCAAGGATTAAAATTAATAGATTTAATCAATGAAGGAAATATAGGGTTAGTGAAAGCTGCTCAACGTTTTGATGAAACACGAGGATTTAAATTTATTTCATATGCAGTATGGTGGATTCGTCAATCAATACTTCAAGCTTTAGCTGAGCAATCTCGAATTGTTAGGTTACCTCTAAATAAAATAGGGGACTTGAATAAAATAAATAAGGCAATGGCTAGATTAGAACAGGATAATGAAAGGTTACCTTCTATAGATGAAATTGCAAATGCCTTAGATATGTCCGTAATCAATGTTAAGGATTCACTAAAGAGTTCTGGGAGGCAATTGTCTATGGATGCACCATTAAGAGATGGTGAAAGTTCAAATTTTTATGATGTGTATAGTCATGGAGATTTGCCAAATGCAGAAAAAGAAATGAATGTTCAGTCATTAAGTATTGAAATAAATAGAGTTTTAAATACATTATCACCGAGAGAATCAGAAGTTATAAGGTTGTTTTATGGTATTGAACAAGAATATGCTATGACTCTTGAAGAAATTGGAGAAATATTTGAGTTAACAAGAGAAAGAGTTCGCCAAATAAAAGAAAGTGCATTAAGAAGATTAAAGCAAGACTCAAAGTCAAGATCTTTAATCACCTTTTTAGGTTAGGAAATTAATAATAGAATATAATAAATCATAAAGTATGTTAATAATAAAAGTAAAAGACGGAGAAAATATAGATAGAGCTTTAAAACGTTACAGAAGAAAGCACAGAGATACTAAGCTTATGAGAGAGCTAAGAGATAGAAGAGAATTCACAAAAGAATCTATACGAAGAAGAGCTGAAGTAAAAAAAGCACAATATAGAGAAAGAGTGTTTTTAAATAATGATAAATAATAAATTCATTTATTTGTTGTAATTAAAAATAAAGAGTTAGCTTTGCGGTGTTCAAGTAGAACAATGTTTACAATTTTAAGGTAGTATTTAGTAACAAGTTTTTGAGTTTTCTCTTTCCTTTTTTTATTTCATCATTACTTTATTTTTTTAAGTGTTTAAATTACTGATTGTTTGTTAAAAACAAGTTATCAGTAGTTCTCCTTAAACAATTTTTTTATAATTAATAATATAGTAAAGATGCAAGAAGGCACGGTAAAATTTTTCAATGAATCTAAAGGATTTGGATTTATTACATCATCGGAAACTGGACAAGATATTTTTGTTCACAATTCAGGATTAATTGATGACATTAATGAAGGTGATAAAGTAGAGTATGAAACTGAACAAGGTAGAAAAGGAATTAATGCTGTTAACGTTAAAGTTGTAAGTTAAAGTGTATTAAAATATTTAAAATTTCTCCAAAGACGTTTGGAGATTCTTTTTCATAGCAATTTCCCACTCAATCTTTGAGTGGGTTTTTTCTTTCACATAGATTACATTTAATGAAATAATTTACTAACTAATGCTAATATAGATAGTAATTAAAATTTTTAAGTAATTATATACAAGATGTAGGATGAATAAAATTTAAGCTATAAATATAAATTTCAAAGTATTTACATAACTTTTTAAAAATTAAAAGCAGAAATAAATTTTTGTTTTTTTTTGTTAAAGTTTTCAAAAAAAAAATTATATTAGCATTATAAATATATAGTAAAAAGTAATTTAAAGATTATTTCTTTTATTATATTTTTATGTAAATCTCTATCCCCTAAATTATTAAAAAATTATAAGTTTAATTAATAATTAACCCCCGTAAATTATGAGATATAATTACTTTTTGATTGATGTTTTTTCTAACAGAATACAAAACTTATTGTACAAACGTAGGTAATACAAATCTTCGTAACTCACATTTTTTTCGGAAATAATTAGAATATTGATACTTTATGTAAAAGTGTATCATGGTATATAGTATATACTTATGATATAAAGGCTTATGTAAGTAAAAATAATATAAAATTTTAAAAACCCCGCAATTGTAACACTTTGGCGAGCATATACAAAAGCAGGGCAGTGAATAATAATCAATATAATACTGATCATTATGTTTATACATTTAATGAAAAAATGTAAGGCATCTAGTTGTCTAGATAAATTATGCTTGTTTTTTTTTCAAAAATTTGATTTTAAAAAAATAGGTGACAAATATAGGGAAAAAAGAAAGAGGAACATCTTTTTAAAGAATTACCTAGAAAGACTTTTTATGAAGTCGTTTAGTCTTTCATTATTTATTTGTTTTATTATTTCACTGCCAGTTGCTTCCCAGCAAAAATTGATAGTTAAAGAAGATAATGATGTTTCTATTAAATCAATAAGAAACAGTGATATAAATAACTATTATATAGTAAGATCAACTACAAGACAAGCTAAAAGTAATAAAAGTACCGTAGCAGCTCGTTCCTCTTTTTTTTCTATGATGATGGCAGCTCCTACAATAGATTTAAATACTATTACTTCTGGGAATGATCATTATTTTCAATTGCAACCGCCACCAGGAGCAGTAGTTCCAATAGCGGTTAACCCAGCTATAACATCCGATACAAATTCTATTACCAGTGCAACTATTTCTATTTCAGGAGTTATAGATACTCCCAGTGGAGAGTTATTTACAGTAAATGATGGAGGAACCTTAGATACTTATTTTTTTAATCCAGTTTTGGATACTAATGATTATACGTATCCTGGTTCAACAATAAGAGTAAGTCAAACAACTAATACAACCTTTAGTATTACAGAGGCTTTTGGTAACCCAATTCCTAATTCAGATTTTGAAGCATTATTAAGTAATTTTTCTTACGGAGATTTAGCAAGCCCTTATACAGATGGAGATAGAATAGTTACTGTAACAATAACCGATACAACAGGAGGAACTGCAAGTGCTCAAATCACAATTCGTGTATTTACTACACCACCAACTGTTGTTGATGAAGGTAATAGTATTGCTGCAAATTCAACCAGTACAGTTACTGGTAATGTATTAGCTAATGATTCAGGTAGTTCAATAGTAGTTTCTGAAGTAGATGTATACGCAGCTTCAGTAGGTAACGTTTACACCACTTTATATGGAGAAGTTACAATTCAATCTAATGGAAGTTACTCTTATGATGTTGATGAATCGAGTTCATCAGTAACAGGATTAAGATCAGGTGAAAGTTTACAAGATATTGTTTCTTATACAGTATTAGATTCGAATGGAATAATTGATTACGGAATTTTGACCATTACTATTAATGGAGTAGATGAATCTCCTGATGCTTTAGATAATCTAGATTCAGTTACCGCTTTTGTCGATCCCAATACAACAGGAAATATAATTACTGACGTTGGACCCAGTGGAGCAGACGCAATTGATAGAGGATTGTCAACACTTGTATGGGAAAATGAATTTGTTCAAGGAAGTTTTTTTGTCGGGTTATCCAACCCCATAAATGGAGCTTCTGTAGTTGTAGATGGTGTTACTATAGATTTTACATCTACAGATCCTAGTGGTTTTGGAATTACTAATCAAAATCAAGTGGTTAATTTAACAAATACAAATGGAGGACATACAGGTTATTTAGGTTATGCAATTGATGGAGCAGTTAACCCATCTAGTGATACCGTTTTAACTATTGATTTTAGCGAACCTGTGTATAACCTAGGTTTTTTAGTAGTAGATATTGATTTTTCACAAGGAAATTCATGGCAAGATTTAATTAGAATACAAGGATCTTTAGGAGGAACAAATTCAAGTTATAAATATGTTACAACAGGAGGTGTTGTAGATGCAGGAAGTAATACTTTTTATGGTATAGGAACAGCAGTGCCAAGTGATGCAACAGGAAATGTTAATGTGTTTTTTGAAGATCCTATAGATCAGTTAGTGTTAAGTTATAATTATGGACCTGATGCTACAGCAACAAATCAAGGAGGGCAGATTGCTGGAGTATCTGATATTTATTGGCAAGGTGATGCAATAGGAATAACAGTATCAGAAATTGATGGAGGAGCTGTTGCAGTTGGAGGAACAACTTTTACTGGAACTTATGGAAGTTTAACTGTTTTTCCTGATGGTAGTTATACTTATGTTCCAGATACTTTAAATTCTGCAATAATTGATCTTAAAGTAGGTCAAACTCTAACTGATACTTTTAATTATAGACTTACAGATGGGATTACATTTGATAATGCCAATTTAATAATCACAATAAATGGTTCTGACGAAGTACCAGATGCAGTAGATGATACAGCAACTGTAAATGAGGATGCAAGTACTACAATTACGGTAAGTACTAATGATGATATCGGTGGAGACGGCGGAGATGGAGAAGACTATAGTTTAACAACTGGTCCATC
>CANLMR010000008.1 GCA_947492185.1 uncultured Tenacibaculum sp. | reverse complement strand
AATTGATAGGTATATGGACCATTTCCACCTGTTGCACTTGGCGTAATTGTTGCTCCTGTTGCAGGATTACATGTAACTTCCTTAGTAATTGTTGCACTGGCAACTACAACTGTTGGTTCTCCAATTGTTACTGATCCTAATGAAATATCACAAGTTTCACCATTAACAGTAGCTCTAATACGAACATCATAACTTGCAGCTGATAATCCTGTAGCTGTAACTGGACTACTTGAGTTTCCTGTTACCCAAGTTCCTCCTCCATCAATACTATAATCGAATGAAGTTCCAAAATTACTCGCAGTAATCTCAATACTTCCATCACTTCCTCCATTACAGGTAGCATCAGTTGGATCTGTAGAGCCTAATAATTCTCTTCCAGCTTCAACAACAAATGATACATCAACAGTACAGTTTTTACCATAATCAACTGTAATTGTATGAGGACCAACTGCTAAATCAGGAAAATCATTAGTTCCATTAAAAGGAGCTCCATCTAATGAATAATCATAACTACCATTAACTGGTGCTAAAGTAACATCAGCAGTCCCATCACAATTATAAACAATTGTCGGAGTTATTACTGGCTCGTTAGGAGCAGGGTCAACAATAAATGGATCAGGTAAATTATATACACATCCGTTAGAATCACGGATAGATAAATTATAAGTACCTGGTAGAGCTGTGTTTAAAACTCCAGAAGATTGGTACGTAGTACCTCCATCAAAACTATAACTATAACTTGGTGTTCCACCAGCTTCATCTCTAAATGTAATTTTAGCTGGGTGATTACAATTAAACTCTCTTTCTATAAATGCGTCAGCAAATAACGCATCTGGAGTTGTAATATCAACAGGGCCAACTGTATATGAACATGAAAAACCTCCTTTTGTAGCTCTCACATCAATTGTGTAAGGTCCTGAAGATAAACCTGTAAAAATATTTGAAGCATCGAAAGATGTTCCTCCATCAATACTATATTCTAATGTATATCCTATTAAACCAGGTGGTGAAACTGTATTTACAGTTATACTTCCTCCTGTTCCTCCATTACATAGTGGGTTATTTACTGTTGTTGTAAATTGCAGAGGATCTTCAAGAACAATAGTTACAGGGCTAGACACCTGAGAACAATTATTATCATCAACTACAATAAATTCATATTCTCCTTCTTCTCCTGCAACAACATTAAATGTACTAGTAGGTTGAAAATCTCCAGCCGCAATATCAGAAACATTTGTATAAGAAATTGCAGTTTTTGTTGCCCCTGCAGCTGGTGTATATGACCAAACTGCATATAAATATGGAGAAGTTCCTCCAGTTGCAGTCAAATCAATTATACCTGCTGTACAATTAATATCTTTAGTTACTACTGCTGTTAAATTTAATGGCGCCGGTACTACAAAAGCTGGTGTGTCTTCAGAGAAACTACATTCAGCGGTTGTAACTTGAACCGTATATACACCTGACCCTGTAACAGGGAAATCCCTGGCAGTATCTGATGTTGGTCCAAAACTAGCGACTAATGAACCGCCATTAGTGATAGTATATGTATAAGGACCTGGAATACTACTATTTATTTGCACATTTATATTACCAGAATCACCAGCACATAAAATAGGACTTGTAGTTACATCAACATCTATATCTGTTGATGCAATAGAATATCCTGGGTAAGGATATACACAAGACGTTGCATCATTTTTAATATATACATCATAATTTCCAGCCGTAGTGATTGAAAATGTATTTGATGATTGATATGAAGAGTCTGGCGGTGCTGGACCTCCTGCTGTAACTATAGCATATTCATAACCAGTAGGAACATTATTAATGGTAATGCTTCCTGCATTACCACATAAAATATCTTCAGTAACAATAGTAGGAGTAATTGTTGCTTTAAAAACATTAAAATAATAACGTTCAAAACACCCTCCTGATTCAGTAACTTCCAAACGATATTGACCCGCATCAGAAAAACTCCTTGTCGTAGCATTAAGATCTGTAGTTACATCTTCCCAACAAGAAGCTGTTTGGTTTGGACAACTTGGGTTTGGATCAGGACTACAACTTGAACTAAGTTGCTGCCATCTAACAGTAGCAGGACTAGTAACTCCTGTAATTATTTCTCTAAAATCAGAATCTCCACATAAATAAATCTCAACTAATTCAATACCATTATCAGGACAGGTTCTAATATTATCACCAAATGCTGCTATTGGATTTGTTCCAGTTCCAAAAGGTGCTACAATAAAAGTTTCATCTGAACTAACACAAGCCGCAGGTACTCCTGGTGGATTAACTTTTGTAACCGTATATGTACCTGTAGCTGTAACTACTTGTGTAGGACCTGTACCTATAATATTCCCTAAAGAATCTCTCCATTCATAAGATGCAAATCCAGATCCTGGAATTAATTCTACAGATGGTCCACATAAAGAAACATTCTGTGTAAAACTACACCCGCTAGTATCCACTAAAAAGTTTGATGTTCCTGCTATACCAAAATTACAAGCATCAATACCAGAAACACTAGGTGCGTTATTTACATTAACACCTCCTTCAACACCTTCATAACGAGCAAAAGCCTGATTTTCAATAACATTAGAACACACATCTCGTAATTCATTACAATCAGAAACTACTTGTACATGTAAACGTATATTATGTATTGAACCTCCTTCTTCTACTAAGCTATCAGGAATTGTAAACTCTAGTTCTCCTTGAAATCCATTTGCTAAAGCAGGCGGATCATATGTATATGTTACTCCTGCCGGAACATCTATATCCGCAGGAATTAAATCAACATTTTTTGGT
The DNA here is from genome assembly GCA_947492185.1 of uncultured Tenacibaculum sp. Classification (GTDB taxonomy): domain Bacteria; phylum Bacteroidota; class Bacteroidia; order Flavobacteriales; family Flavobacteriaceae; genus Polaribacter. The sequence continues at coordinate 123,551 of CANLMR010000008.1, read as the reverse complement.
AATCTATCTGTAATTACCGTATTGGTAGCATCATCAGTTCCTGTATTTTGAAAACTAACATTATACCATAAATTACTACCTAAACCAACTGGTGTTCCTGCAATATCATTACCAGCCCCATCATCAATAGTTTTTACCAACTGAATAACTGGCTCAATAATTTCAACTGCTAAAGCATTTATAAAAGGAAAATAAACATCTCCATCTGTAGTAAATCGTACATCTAAACTGTTTTGGTTATTATCAATAATAGAGTTACTACCATTGCTCAAATTAAAGAGATCTACATCAAAACCTAGAGTATTTTCACTACTTGGACTTCGATTGGGCAGATATGCATCATCAATACTTAAGGATCCATTAAAGAAATTAGGCAAACTGACAAAACAAAAACAACCAAAACTAAAAAATGTATCGAAAGCATTAATAGTTGGTGTTTGTATATCAACATAAGTATTTGAAGTATCTTCTATTTGGAATGAATCCCCAGGAATACCAAAATCTCCTTCAAGAGCAGCAACTAAAACTCTAGCTCTAACGGGACCTGCAGGTATCGTTGTAAATCCTGTATAGGTAAGATCAGTATCAGTTGAACCATCAATAGTTGAGAACCCATCAAATAAGGTAATATTTTTACTAGATTCAGTTTCATTTTCATAAATAACAACCATTGTCCAACCTGCAGAACCACCTAACCCACAAGGATCTTCTCCAGTAGTTCCTCTAATATTACCAGCATAGTACACACCGTTAGGGTCAGATAATGCTTGTACCTCTGTAGTCATATCACGGAAAACTACATAAGGCTTTTGCTCTGCTAAACCGTCATCATAAATTATTGTACCTGTGATATCTTCATAATCACCTCCAGGCAATCTAAATTTAATTTCATTAAAATTAGCATTTCTGGTAGTTCCCGCATCTCCACAATCATCTGGCCATTCATCATAAGGGTAAATTCCTGCCCAATATAAACCTGCCCAAACTACACGAGAACATGATGGTAAAGTTAACTCAGATCTAGAAGAAGAAAATGTGTCTCCATTTCCCGATATTCCATCATCATCATCAACATCAATATACCCCATAGTAAAATCTCCATTTTGACTTGAACCATTATACGAATCATTAGGATCTCTATTATTGGTATCTCTATTTAATATATTATTAGATATAAAAGTAATATTACCTCTCAAATTCAACCCATCTGCACCAGCTCTTGCAGAAAATGGTATATCAGGTTTTTTAAGAAGAGCTCTATTTAAAAACTCTTTATGATAATCCTTACCACCTATTGATTTTTCAGGATTATAATTCTTAGGTAATTCCCTTTTAGTATTGTCTATTTGAGAAAAAGCCAATATTGTATTGAAAAGGAATACAATTAGTAAAAGTATTTTTTTATTCATTTTTGGGGATTTGAATATTATATTCTGACTCTCTTTTAATATATAAAAAGAATTTAACAAAATCAAATTAAATAATTGGTAAACATATGTTTATCAATTATTTAATTTGAACAATATTCTTTCTATCGTAATAACTACCGTTTAAATTATTATTATATAATCTTATCGCTTCAGTTCTATCGTCTGTTTTTAATATATATACATGCCTCATTCCTGTTTCAGGATTAATGAAGAAATCTGCAGTAATACCATCATTCTGTAATTCATCTAAAAACTTATCTGCGTAAGGCTTTTTACCAAAAACATTAACAACTAAATAATAACCTGGAGGAATCTCTCCTGTTGGGTTTTTCATTGTTCTAACTCTTGCTGGTGGCTGAGGTTTTGGCTCAGTGTAACTTTCTCCTTGAGCTCCTAATGTAATTTTCATTACATATACTCTATCAGAACCTCCTTCTTTCTTGATTCCTATATCATTATCTGCATCCTCACCTTCTCTTGCTCCTTTTATCGATCCATTAATCTCGTCCTTCTGTTTTTCAGCATCTTTCTCTTTCGCATGTCTATCTATATAAACCACATAAACATTGTATTTAGGATCTTTAACGTATCTAGCTTTATTCTTGTTCCTTGGACTTCTATTGTATTTTTTTACTTCTGCTCTAGCTTTAGATAATGACTTAAACTGCTCTATTGCAGTATAATACATTGTTCCTGCACCACCTCCTGTACGAGTAACTGTTTGTTGTCTCCAAGGAGTAGCCGTGCTTCTAGGCAATGACTGATCTCTGTCTGCACTTGGAGTTGGAACAGGTACTTCTCTAATTATTTCTGTAGTTGTAGTTTTAGGTTGATTTTTAACCAATCTTAATAGCTCATCAACCTTTTTGTGTAAGCTATTAATAGAATCTTGAGCTACTTTTAATTCATCTGAAAGATCATTATGTTCAGGATCTTCATAATCGTTTCTTGGAGTCTCTACTATTTCAGGTTCTTCATCCTCAGGTAATATAATATCTACTTTAGGTGTCTTTTTCGCAACACCTCTACCTCTATTCCTACCAAATCTATACAATATACCTACTTCATTTGTACCTCCAAGGTTATCTTGTTTTTCGTAAGAGAATCCTATTCCTAAATTTTTAGTCAAATTAATTCCAAAACCAGCATTTAAACCAAATAGTTTATCATAACCAACTTTAACCCAACCCGCTTTAGGTAATTCTAACAAAACGTTTCCAGCATATGAAAAATCATCTTTTAATTTTCTTCCGATACCTAAACCTCTAATAGACATATTTTGTAGTAATCCACTAGTATTCTCAAATCTATACGTATATGCTAAATGACCAGAAATTGTTTTATCTCCAAAATCTGAAACAAACTCACTAGATTTTAAATTAAAATCTCCTAAATTCTCAAAAAATAAACCTACGTCTAAATCTCCGAAAGACATAGTAGCTGCTGGTTGAAAAACAACCACAGGCTTATCTTGATAATTATTGATTAATGGATCGGGACCATTAGACAATACACGTGGATTATCTAAACTTCTTCTACTGTAGAAGAAATTGAATCCAAATGTTAATTTTTTATTTCCTCCTAATTTTAATTGATAAGCATAATTCGCAACAGCTCCAAAATCTTTAAAAACTCCTATTTCTTGTTGAAAAACTGCAATACCTCCTCCAACATTAGGCCTCATGCGACCAGAATAACTTAAAATATGTAAACGCGAAGCATCTTCAAACTCTATATTAGCACTTCTAGAAATTGCTTCTATAGTTGCCGTTTCTCTATGAAGAATAGAAAATGTAGGTACAGTCATGAAGTTATTAAACTGCATAAAACTTCTAGATGAAAAACCATTATACTCATCTTCACTTATACTTACCTGAGAAAAACAAGTATAACTAAGTAATAATAATACAAATAAAGTAATGTTTTTTACCATATAAATTATTGTAATACTGAAATGGTTCCCGCTTTAACTAGATTACTATCTTTAATAAGCTTAAAGTAGAATAACATTCCATCTTTTAAATTATTGTCCAAAGGCCAATTATTTTGATAATCGGTTGTATTTAGGACTTCTTCCCCTCTTGAATTAAATATAATTACCTGAACATTAGTTTGAAAAGCAAATCTGTTAGGTAATTCCCATGTATCATTAACACCATCTCCATTAAAAGGTGTAATAATATTAGGTATTATAAGTTTCCCATCATCTTCAACTACATTTATTTCTTGCTGAGTAGTACAACTTCCAACACTTGCAACTACCGTATAAGTTCCTAACAAATTAACATCAAGTGTTTCATTTGTAGATAATAGATTACCTGCTGCATCATACCATTCATAGGAATCTGCTCCACTTGCTGTTAACGTTATTGTTTCACCTTGTGGTAACACTGGATTGGTAGAAGGACTTACCTCTAAAATTGTATCATCAAATTCAATAACATTAACTTCAGCTGTATTTACTTGACACCCAAAACCTTCATAAGTCACATAATATACTCCTATTTCAGTAACCTCAATACTACTTGGATCTGCAACTACAATTTCAACATCATCCTTAAACCATTTATAGGTAAAACCTGGTTCCATTGGAGCACTTAAACTTAAGGTAAGTGATTCTCCAGGACATAGTGTATTTGATGCCGAAGAAGATATAATTTCTAAATCTTGTGTTAATAATATATCTAATCTATTTGAGTCTGCCGATAAAGATCCTCTAAAAACATTAAGATAATACTCTCCATTATCATTAAAGGAATTGATATTAAATTCAGGATCTGTTGCTCCAGAAATTGCTACATCATCTTTAAACCATTGCTTCAGTAACGAATTTACCTGATCTTGTGTTAAATCATATTCATTACCATCAGTTGCTAGTGCTTTTACTCCTACTATTGACAAAGTAACCGATGACGATTCACATTCAACATACTCTGTATCTGTTCTTATTGTTGGTATTAAACTATCAACTTCAAGAATAACATAATCTTCAGAAGTACCGGACACTGGACAACTTCCTGAGGTCTCAGTAACAACTACAGAATAAACTCCTGCAATAGTAGCATTAATTTGATCTCCAGCAACCCCCATTATTTCTACTCCATCTCTAAACCAAGTAAAATCAATGGTTCCTGTAGCATCATGGTTTGCTGTAAGCATAATCGTTTCTCCAGGTAAAATAACTCTTGGAGAAGGCTGAGGCTCAATAGTTACAGTAATATCAACATCAGATTTTTGTTGCAATGTAACATCTTGAGATCTTGTAGTACAATCTCCAATTCCCACTTCTAAAAAATAAACTCCAAATTGATCACTTGTAGGAGTTGTATAAGTAGGAGTATAATCTGGAAGACCAGCAATTTCTACACCATCTTTAAACCATTTATACTCTAATGTCGGGTCATCTATACTTGCTACCAAATCAAAAGCCTCGTCAGCACATAATTCAGCAGAAGTAATCCCTCCATTAAGTTCTAAAGTAGATAAATTTAAAATTCTAACACTAACTTTATTAGAAGTTACTGCATCAATACAATTACCATAATTAATTTCTGCATAATACTCTCCTGGCTGAGATACAGTAATAGAAAGACCAGTTTCACCTGGTATAGGATTATTGTCTCTGTACCAAATATACTCAAAGTTTGGATCTATTTCATTTAATGTAATGGTTTCAGAAACCCCATTACACAGAGCTACATCTGTCACAAAATTATTTAAAATTAATTGCTCAGTTGTAATATCATACGCTTCAAAAGGATCAGATTCTGGACCTACAGATGCTGGACTTGTAGACCTAATCCTAATTCTGTACCCAGTTCCATAAGTTCCGTTTGGCACTGCAAAAGAACCTTCAATATCAAAAAATTTTGTATTTGCATTTACATCTGTAATTGGACCTAAATCTGTAACAGTTGTAAAATCACCATTTTCATCAGAAAGTTCAATTCTAAACTGATTATCAGAATTGAAAATGCCTCCTGAAAAATCAAATTCAAAATTAAAATTATTAAATCCCGTAGTTGCACAAGCCGAGGTAAAACCTAATCTAGGTTTTTCTAATGTTTGTCCATAAACGCTAAAGCCCAGTAATAGAATTACTAGCTTGAGAATTGATTTAGCATTTGTTTTCAAGTACTTACACATAATAGGTGGGGACTATTAAAATTAGCTATATAATATACCTAACATACAAATATATTTAATTTTTGTTAAAACCCTAATTTATTTTAGCCTTATTCCGTTTTAAAACACTATAGTTGTAATTAATACGTTAATTTAGCGGAGTTATTATATGTTATTTGAATAATGCTAAAAAAAATCACCTCGATTTTATTCTTTTTCGTTGTAATAAATACAATAGCACAAGTTGCAGGAAGAGCAACTTTTTCCTTTTTAAACACTGCTACTGATGCACGACAAATTGCTTTAGGAGGAAAAGTACTTACTTTAGTTGATGATGTAGATCAACCTAAATGGAATCCTGCAACTATAAATTTAGACTTAGATCGAAATCTATCTGTTAATTATACCAGTTATTTAGCAGATATTTCTATTGGCTCTATTTCTTACGCACATCGTTTTAATAGATACTCTCGCACTATTCACTCAAATATTACTTATGTAAATTATGGAACTTTAATTCAAGCTGATGAAGAAGGTAATGAAACTGGAACTTTCGGAGCAAGTGATGTTGCTTTATCAGTTGGTTATGCATATCAAATTCCAAATACAAGCATACATATTGGCGCTAATGCACGTTTAATATATTCATCAATAGCTAATTTTTCTTCCAGCGCTTTTACAGTTGATCTTGGAGCTGTATACTACAATATGGAAAAACCCTATATTTTCTCGTTTGTGTTAAGAAATATAGGATTGCAGCTTAGTACTTTCAATGGAACTTCTGAAAAAATTCCTTTTGAAATTGCAATTGGAGCTTCATATTTATTAGAAAATGTTCCGCTACGTTGGTATGCCACAGTTGATAATTTACAACAATGGAATATAAGCGCTGCGAACCCCTCTAATGCAACTTCTGATTTAGATGGAAACGTTACTGAAGAAGAAATTTCTTTTTTTGATAACGCTTTCAGACATGTAATCATTGGTGCAGAATTATTTCCTAAAAGAGCAATTAACTTAAGGATTGGGTATAATTTCAGAAGAGGGAAAGAACTACAAGTTCAAAATGTAAGAACCTTCGGAGGAATTTCTTTTGGGTTTGGATTAAGAATGAATAAAGTTAAATTAAATTACGCGTATTCAAGGTATCATTCAGCTTCAAATGTAAGTACTTTTGGACTTACAATAAATTTTGATAAAGAATTTAAACGAAATATTTCTACGAATTATTAACTTAAGTATCTTTGCTTACAAACTAGTATATGAGCAACAAAAAGATAATTATAGCTATTGATGGTTTTTCCTCTACCGGTAAAAGTACCATTGCTAAACAATTGGCAAAACATTTAAATTATATTTATGTAGACACTGGAGCTATGTATAGAGCTGTTACTTTATACGCTATGCAACACAATTATATAAATAATAACTCTTTTGATAAGCAAAAGCTTATTGATAACATTAACTCAATACAATTAAATTTTAAGTTCAACCCTGAACAAGGTTTTGCTGAAATGTATTTAAATGGAGAGAATGTTGAAAAAGAAATCCGAACTATAGAGGTTTCTAAGCTAGTTAGTAAGGTTTCTGCTATTTCTGAGGTACGTAAGAAACTTGTTTTTGAACAACAAGAAATGGGAAAAGATAAAGGAATTGTTATGGATGGTCGAGACATTGGTACTGTTGTTTTCCCTGAAGCTGAATTAAAATTATTCATGACCGCCTCTGCTGATAAAAGAGCCAAAAGAAGATACAAAGAGTTAATTGATCGTGGTGACAAGGTAAACTATGAAGAAATTCTACAAAATGTTCAAGAACGAGATCATATTGACTCTACTCGAAAAGATTCTCCATTAACAAAAGCTAATGATGCCATAGAGTTTGATAATTCTGACATGGGATTACAAGAGCAATTCGAAAGAATAACTAGTTTAGTCAATGACCGCCTATAAACAAAACTTGCAGAAAAAAATAAAAATTATATCCCTTATTTTATTTGTAATTACTGCTATTTTTAGTGTAGGTCATTTACAATCAGATGAACATTTTCAGATACTAGAGTTTGCTCAATATAAACTAGGAAAAATTTCAGCCACTGATTTACCTTGGGAATTTGGAGAAAAAATGCGCCCCTCATTACAGCCTTGGATAGCTTATTCTGCAATTAAATTCTTTCACCTAATAGGTATAGAGAATCCATTTGTAATTACATTTATATTTAGATTATTAAGCGGTCTTTTACTATGGACCGTAATCACAAGATTGAATGATCTTATTATTCCTAGATATTTTAAGGACACAAAATGGTCTAATATATTTTACGCTTCAACTTTATTACTTTGGTACATTCCTTTTACTTCTGTCAGATTTTCATCGGAAAATATTTCAGCGCTATTCTTATTACTAGGATTCTTAACCTTATATAGAAAAAAAACAAACTTAAATTTTGCTCTAATCGGAATCTTTTGGGGTCTTTCGTTTTTGTTTAGATATCAAACAGGAATAGCAGTATTTGGAGCTTATGTTTTTCTTTTATTTATAGAAAGAACACCGATAAGTAAACTTGTAATTAGTATCATTCCTCTATTTTTAATTTTCCTATTCGGAACATATTTAGATACATTATTCTACGATGAATTTACCATTGCTCCATATAATTATTTAAAAGCTAATATTTTTGATGATAAAGCTTCTAATTTTGGAACATCACCATTCTTTGCCTACCTATATTTATTCTTAGGTAAAGCTATACCTCCAATTAGTTTATTATTATTTCTTGGGTTTATTTCGGGAACGATAAAACTAAAAAAGCACATATTCGTTTGGGCAATCATACCTTTTATTTTGATTCATTCATTAGTAGCTCATAAAGAGGTTCGTTTTTTATTTCCTGTAAACTACTTATTCATTTTCATAAGCATTATTGGATTGATGAAATATTTTGAAACTAAAGAAATAAAGAACTGGCATAAAAAACTGTTCAAGTTTAGTATTTATATAAACGTCATATTATTAATTATTATGACAATAAAGCCTATGAATGGTACAGTGAAATTATTCTCTTTTGTTTATCACAACTTAAATTATGATGATAAGCATTTAATTAGTACTAAACGACCTTTGTACACAATGCTGGTCAACTTAAAAACTTCATTTTATACTGCAGAAAACATTAGAAATGAAGTTATAAGACCTGAAGATGTAGAAGATTATCTCATTAATAATAATATTAATGAATGTTACTTATTACATGAAAAATTTGATTTTAGAGAGAAATTAAAAAACTACCACTTAGAAAAAATATATACTGAATATCCAGAGTGGATTAAAAATATAGAAGCCATAGATTGGCAGAAAAAATTGAGAACCAAAACAATTTATAAGGTTACAAAAAAAGAGGAATAACATGTGTTATTCCTCTTTTATGAGAATTTAATATTCTGTGTAATATCCTAATCATTTTCAAATACGCGATTCTCAGCGATTGGAAAATTTTATTCTATATCTGTCGAATTTATAGAGTATCTTCTCCATTTCTCCAAACATTGTTCTATATCATCTGGAATCTCAGAATTAAACTCCATATAATCACCTGATGTTGGATGCACAAACCCAAGAGTTTTCGCATGAAGTGCTTGTCTTGGTAAAACTTTAAAACAGTTGTCAACAAACTGTTTATATTTCGTAAAAGTTGTTCCTTTTAAAATTTGATCACCTCCGTAACGCTCATCATTAAATAAAGTATGACCTATATATTTAAAGTGTGCTCTAATTTGATGAGTTCTTCCCGTTTCCAATTTACATTGAACTAGAGTTACGTAAGTAAAACGCTCTATAACTTTATAGTGAGTAACTGCAGGTTTACCAAACTCACCATCAGGAAAAACAGACATTTGTAGTCTATTTTTTAGACTTCTACCAATATGACCTTCGATAGTTCCTGAATCTTCCTCAACACTTCCCCATACTAAAGCATAATACAAACGTTCTGTTGTTTTATCAAAAAACTGTTTGGATAAATGCGCCATAGCATATTCAGTTTTTGCCACAACTAATAATCCACTAGTATCTTTATCAATTCTATGCACTAAACCAGGACGTTCATTACTATTTTTGGGAAGATTCTCTATATGATGAATCAGTCCGTTTACTAGTGTTCCAGAATAATTTCCATGACCAGGATGAACTACCATTCCAGGTTCTTTATTAACAACAATTACATCATCATCTTCATAAACGATATTTATTGGAATATTTTCTGCAACTAATAAATTCTCATGTGGTGGATGTGCCAAAACAACTCTTACCACATCTTTAGGTTTTACCTTATAATTAGATTTTACCGAAACATCATTCACTAAAATATTTCCAGCTTTTGCAGCTTGCTGAATTTTATTACGTGTTGCGTTTTCAATAAAATTCATTAAAAACTTATCTACTCGCAATGGTTCTTGTCCATCCTTAGCAGTAAATCTATAATGTTCATATAATTCGGAATTCTCTTCTTGTATATCGTGATTCTCCTCCTGCATTTAAATTGTTTTCTTTTTAATTTCCTCTTCCGTCGCCCAAAATTAAATCGATAACTGATTTTTTTGGTAACTTATCTCCTAAACCTACTTGTTTTCCTTTAAACTTTAATCCTCTAACAACATCTTTTCCAAGATCAGGAACATAGGTAAACTTCTCTCCAACAGAGAATCCAATAGATCTTAAATGAGTAATTGCTTGTCTTTTAGTTTTTCCATTTAAATCTGGAATTGCAACATCCTTATATCTCGTAGGATTTAGCGTTAAGTAAATCTTTCTTTTCTCCTTTACAAAGTCACCAGCTTCAGGGTTTTGCTCCATTACAGATTTCCCTGGATAATCCGGATTATAACTTGCGCTATCAATAACTTCATAAGCTAAATTCAATTCTTCAAGTTTTCTATCAACCTCCAATAAACCCATTTTATTTAAGTCTGGTACTTGAATTTTTTGATCATGGTTTGTTGTAAATCCTAACCACCATTGTAGTAAAAAAACAAAAAGCAATAACGAAACTATTGCCAATCCAATCTGAATTAAAAATGTTTTACTTTTCAAAAATTGAATAAACTTCATAATCTATTTTTTGTAAGTTGAGACAAATGTACATTAAAAATAATACTAAATTAAAAACATCAATTTTTAAAATACTTTTTTTGGTAAGTTTGTAATATCTAATAAATCATAATGAAGAAAAATATAGCCATTATTATGGGAGGCTATTCATCTGAAGTAGCTATTTCTATTAAAAGTGGGAATGTTGTTCACAAACATTTAAGCAAAGAAAAATACAACTCGTACAGAATTCATATTTTGAAAGAAGGTTGGTTTTATGTTGATGAAAATGAAACCAAATATCCTGTTAACAAACATGATTTCTCCGTAGAACTTGAAAACTCAAAAATTACTTTTGACTGTGTTTTTAATGCTATTCATGGAGCTCCAGGTGAAAATGGAATTATTCTAGCGTATTTTGATTTGCTAGGAATCAAACACACTTCAGCTCCTTTTTATCAGATGGCATTAACATTCAATAAAAGAGACACCCTAAGTATTCTTAAAAAATATAATATTCCTGCTGCTAAATCTGTCTATTTAAATAAAGGAAATACAATCAATACTTCCGATATTATTGAGAAAGTTGGTTTACCTTGTTTTGTAAAACCGAATAATGCAGGATCAAGCTTTGGGATTTCCAAAGTGCATGAAGAAGGAAATCTTATGGAAGCTATTGAATTAGCTTATAAAGAAGACAGTGAAATTCTAATTGAGAGCTTTTTAGAAGGAACTGAAGTTTCTGTAGGAGTTATAGAATTTAATAATGAAATTACTGTATTGCCAATTACAGAAATAGTTTCTGAAAATGATTTCTTTGATTATGAAGCGAAATACGAGGGTAAATCTCAAGAAATAACACCTGCAAGGATTTCTACAAAAGAAGAAGATAAAGTTAAAACTATCGCTAAGAAAGTTTATACTGTTTTAAATATGAGTGGATTTTCTAGATCTGAATATATACTCGTTAATGGTGAACCTCACTTCTTAGAAATGAATACAGTTCCAGGACTTACGGAAGAAAGTATTTTACCACAGCAAGCTAATGAAGCTGGAATTTCATTAAGCGAATTATTCGATAACGCAATACAAACTCAACTAAACTAAATACATATGAGACGTGCCATTTTTCCAGGATCTTTTGACCCAATTACTTTAGGCCATTTTGATATTATTGAAAGAGGAGTTACTCTTTTTGATGAATTAATTATTGCTATTGGTATTAACGCCGATAAAAAATACATGTTCTCTCTTGAAGAACGTAAACGATTTATAGAAGAAGCTTTTAAAGGTCAGCCAAAAATTAAGGTAGTCACATATAAAGGCTTAACTGTAAATTTTTGTAAAGAAATTGAAGCTGATTTTATTCTAAGAGGACTACGTAATCCTGCTGATTTTGAATTCGAAAAAGCCATTGCTCATACTAACAGAAAATTATCAGAAATTGAAACTGTATTCTTATTAACATCATCAGGTAAAAGTTATATTTCTTCTTCTATTGTTAGAGATGTTATTAGAAACAATGGTGATTATACTGGTTTAGTACCAAATTCTGTAAGAGTGTCTTAATTTATTATAACTATGAAAAAGCAAATTTTATTTCTTGTATCTCTTTTTACAATTATAAATTCAGTAGCACAAAGCTATCAAAATTATAAAATTGGAGATACGATTTTTTTAAAGAAAAAAGTACCTGTAGCTAAATCAGAAGCGAACTTTTATACTATTACTAAAGAAAAATTAAATATTGGTGGTAAAGTTTTCTATAAAATGGAAGCTTACAAACGCCCAAAAGATTCAATTAATTTTTTTAAACATTCTATTTACTATACTATTGATCCAAATCTTGTTTCATCAGAATACAAGCATATTAATTTTCATAAGAATGGGGAAAAACTAGCTGAAGGTTTCAAAGAAAAAGGTAGAAACTATGGATTATGGACATACTGGTATGAAAATGGTCAAATAAAGGAGAAAAAACGTTTTTTTAAACATAAAGCCTTAGCTAAGAAAATAAAAGAGCCAGAAGTACTTTCATTTTGGGATAAAAACGGTAAACAAACTATCGAAAAAGGTAATGGAACTTATATACTCAAGAAAGATTCTTCTACAACTAAAGGATTCTATAAAAATGGATTAAAGCATGGGAAATTTTCTAAAGTTAAAAATGATAAAAAGATATACGAAGAGTATTATAAAAAAGGTAAGTTAAAACAAGGAAAAAGTTGGGATAAAGAAGGGAAAGAGTATACTTACAAACAAGTTTTCAAAACTCCTCAGTATTCTGGTGGACAAAAAGCCATTGCAAAACATATCATAAAAAATATAAATATTCCTGAGTATGCTTATCAACATAATATTTCAGGAAGAGTAATACTTATGTTTAAAATAGACAAGGAAGGAAACATTAACAATATTAAAGTTGTTAAAAGTCTCTGTAAACCTTGTGATAAAGAAGCCATAAGGGTTATAAAACTTATGAAAAAATGGAAACCTGGAGAATCAAGGGGGCAAAAAATTAGAGTTGGATACACTATTCCGATCACTTATAACGTACAATAATGAAAAAACTAACAATTCTAGTTCTTTTAATAGGTTTTGCTTGTCAAACAAAACAAGAAGTTGATTTCACTACAGCTTTTGAAAAATCAGAAGGAACAGAAACACCGGTTTATAATGATGTTATTACATATTATAAAGATTTAGCCTCAAGTTATTCAGAAATAACATTACTTGAATTTGGAGAAACAGATAGTGGTAATCCATTACACTTAGTCGTTTTTAATGCAGATGGAAAGACCGCTAAAAACGAAATTAAAAACTCTAAAAAGAATAGAATTTTAATCAATAATGGAATTCATCCAGGAGAATCAGATGGTATCGATGCTTCAATGATGATGCTTAGAGATTTTATTCAAAACGATTCATTAAATAAAGCATATCAAAACTCTTTGATTTGTGTAATTCCAATTTATAATATTGGAGGAGCTTTGAATAGAAATTCTCACACTAGAGCAAATCAAAATGGCCCTAAAGAATATGGATTTAGAGGAAATGCAAGAAACTTTGATTTAAACAGAGATTTTATAAAACAAGACACTAAAAATGCAAAATCTTTTGCTGAAATATTCCATACTGTAAATCCAGATATATTTATTGACAACCACGTGAGTAATGGAGCAGATTACCAATATGCAATTACACATTTATTTACACAACATAACAAGTTAGGTGGTGATCTTGGACAGTTTCTCGAAATAGAAATAAGACCGTACCTAGAAAATTCTTTAGAACAAAAAAATATACCTATTACACCTTATGTAAATGTTTGGGGAAGTACTCCAGATAAAGGTTGGTCTCAGTTTATGGATTCTCCTCGTTATTCTACGGGCTACACTACTCTATTTAACACTTTTGGGATGATGGTTGAAACTCATATGTTGAAACCATATAAAATAAGAGTAGAACAAACTTATGAGTTAATGCTATCTATGCTGGACTTTACGGAAGAAAACTCTAAAAAAGTTAAAGAATTACGCAATAATGCGGTTCGCAAAATTATTAGTAATAAAACCTATCCTATTAAATTTTCTGCTGATAGAGAAAATCCTTCAAAATTTAAATTTAAAGGATACGAAGGTTCGTATATTGAAAGTAAAGTTACTACAGGGAAAAGATTGTTTTATGATAAGTCGAAGCCTTTCGAGAAGGAAATAAACTACTATAATAACTTTAAAACAACTAAAGAGGTTCATATTCCTAAAGCCTACATTATTCCACAAGGTTGGGGTGAAGTAATTGATAGATTAAAAGATAACCAAATTGAATTTACTCGATTTAAAAAGGATACCATCTTAAATGTTGAAGTTAACCATATTAAAAACTTTAAAACGCTTAATTCTCCGTATGAAGGGCATTATTTACATTACAATACTGAAGTAAAGTCGTCTGTTCAAGAAATTCAATTTTCTAAAGGAGATTACTTAATATTAACAAACCAAAATGGAGTTCGATATTTATTAGAAACTTTAGAAGCAGAAGCTGTAGATAGTTTCTTTAATTGGAACTTTTTTGACACCATTTTACAGCGAAAAGAAGGATTCTCTCCTTATGTTTTTGAGGATAAAGCAGAAGAATTTTTAAATTCAAATCCTTTATTAAAGGCTGAGTTCGATACTAAAATAAAAACGGATTCTACATTCGCTAAAAACCCAAGAGCACAATTGAATTGGATTTATATGCAAACACCGCATTATGAACCTGCTCATATGAGATTACCAATTTTTAAAATTTCTAATTAATGAAAAGACTAACAATTCTCTTTCTTATTTCATTGACGTTTTTTCTTTGTTGTAAACAAAAGCAAAACACACAAGAAATAAAACCAATATTAGAAGAAATAAAGGAAATTAAAAAAGATTATTGGGATAATGGGAAGTTAGCATCAGAAGGGGTTTATATAAACGGTAAAGCCAATGGATTAATGAAATGGTATCATAATAATGGTTTTATCGCCGGTGAAGGACCTATGGAAAACGGTAAAAGAAATGGATGGTGGAAAGTATATGATATTGAAGATGGTAAATTAGGCGCTGAAGGAAATTTTAAAGCGGGGATCAAACATGGGGTATGGAAATTATATCATAAAAATGGTAACACATTTAAAGAACAACTTTGGAGCACTGATACTTTAGTAAATACTACTGAATGGGATTTAAACGGAAATATTGTAAATCGCAATTAAGATTAATACATGAAAAAAATAGTAATCAAACGTTTTTTAGCTAGTCTTAATTTACTGTCCTTAGTTGAACAACTGAATTTTTATCGTCAGAAATTTAAAAATAAGAAAAGTAACATTGCCTTCAAAAAGGTAAATTCTAATGTAAAACTACCTCCAGATTTTTATATCTATGAAACTTTTCAACTCAACTATGAAAAGTTTTACACAAACGGAATCCCAACAGCTAAATGGTTAGTAGATCATGTTTCTGAATTTAAAAAGTTAGAAAATTCCACTATTCTTGACTGGGGTTGTGGCACAGGAAGAATATTACGCCATTTACCAACAATCGCAGGAGAGACTAACAAATATTTTGGATGCGACTACAATCCAAAATATGTAAAATGGTGTTCTGAAAATTTAAAGAATATTGATTTCAAACTAAACCAGATTACTCCTCCTCTATCTTACAATAATGAGCAGTTTGATTTAATCTATGGCATTTCAATATTTACACATCTTTCTTTAGAGCAACATTGCACATGGTTTGAGGAACTATACAGGATATTAAAACCGAATGGGATTTTATTTTTAACAACTCATGGTAACGCACATCAATTTAAATTAACTGAAAAAGAGATCTCAAAATACAATCAAGGAGAACTTATTGTTCATGATTTTAAGAAGGAAGGAAACCGATTATTTTCTTCTTATCAACCAGAATCTTTCATGAAAGACATAGCTGAGAAAAACAATCTAAAAGTATTAAAGCATATTCCTGGAGAAGTAACGAACAGTAAACCACAGCAAGATGTTTGGTTATTCAAAAAATAAAAAGCTCCTGAAAATTCAGGAGCTTTTTATTTAAAACTTATATTCATTCAAAGGTTTTGGAAAAGCCTCTGGATTCGCAGCTAAATGATATCTTGGATCATCAACATCTTCAATAATTATATCATGGAATTTATCACTAGCCTTAAACATTAATACTTTACAATCTTCACTTAAATGTTTTAATTTAATTGTTTTTCCAGCAGCTTGATACTTCTCAACTAAAACAAATAATGCTTCTAATGCTGAATGATCTGAAATTCTACTTTCAACAAAATCAATAAGAACATTATCTGGGTCATTTTTTACATCAAATTTTTCATTAAAAGAAGAAATACTACCAAAGAATAATGGACCCCAAATTTCATAAACTTTTGTTCCATCTTCACGCATACGCTTACGAGCTCTAATCATCTTAGCATTTTCCCAAGAGAACACTAATGCACTTACAATTACACCTGCAATTACGGCAATTGCTAAATCGAAAATAACAGTTAAAGAAGAAACTAAAATTAACACGATTAAATCTGCAACTGGAATTTTATTAGCAATTCTAAAACTACTCCAAGCAAATGTTCCTATAACTACCATAAACATAACTCCAACCAACGCAGCAATTGGAACTTGCTCTATTAAAGATGATGCAAAAAGAATAAACATTAGTAAGAAAACTGCAGCAGTAATTCCTGATAATCTTCCTCGTCCTCCTCCTTTTATATTAATAATAGATTGTCCAATCATAGCACAACCACCCATTCCACCAAATAAACCAGTGATTATATTAGCACCTCCTTGAGCTAAACATTCACGATTTGTATTTCCTCTTGTTTCAGTTAAATCGTCAATTAAATTTAATGTCATTAAACTTTCTATTAATCCAATAGCTGCAAGAATTAATGCATAAGGAAAAATGAATGTTAAGGTTTCTAAGTTTAATGGGATTTTAGTGAACGTTTCTAAAACAGGAACTGGAAAACCTCCTTTTAAACCTTCTCCACCACCTTCTCTAATGAAAGATCCTACAGTAGCCATATCTAATCCTCCAAAAATAACAATAGCAGAAACTACTAAAATAGCAATTAACGCTTCTGGTAACTTCTTAGTTGCTTTAATTTTTGGTAACCCCCACATAATTAGCATTGTTAATCCTACAAATCCAATCATTAAAAACAATTCAGTTCCTTGTAACCAAACTTTCTCACCTCCAACTTTCTTAGTAAACATTCCTAATTGGGATAAAAAGATAACAATTGCCAAACCATTTACAAATCCCATCATTACTGGATGTGGAATTAAACGAACAAACTTACCAAGTTTAAAAACTCCTGCTAACATTTGTATAACTCCCATCAATATAACAGTTAAGAATAAGTAATATAATCCTAAGTTTTCTCCTTCTGCTCCCATTCCATTTCCTTCAGCAACTAAACTCACCATTACTACAGCTAATGCTCCAGTTGCTCCCGAAATCATTCCTGGTCTTCCTCCAAAAATTGAGGTAATTAGTCCAATCATAAAAGCTGCATACAATCCAACTAACGGATCAACTCCAGCAACGAAAGCAAATGCCACTGCTTCTGGAACTAATGCTAATGCAACAGTAATTCCAGATAAAACATCATTTCTAATATTCCCTACTCGTTTGGTAATAAACTCAGTCATAATTGTTTTCTTTATTTTAAAAGAGGGCAAATATAGATATTATTTCACCGTTAAAGGTTTCTTAAAGTTTAATTTTGAGCTGAGGCATTTTTATACTACTTTTGAACTCTGGAACTATCAAGCTAATTGATAGCATAAAATGAGCAGAAAAACACTACTTACTTCTAAAGAAATTGAAATAATTCTGCATCGATTAGCATGTCAGCTAATCGAAAATCATAACGACTTTTCTAATACTGTTTTAATTGGTTTACAACCAAGAGGAATCTTTTTAGCAGAACGTTTAAAAAAGATTCTAGTTGAAGATTATAATATTCAAAACTTAAAACTAGGATTATTAGACATTACCTTT
The DNA here is from genome assembly GCA_947492185.1 of uncultured Tenacibaculum sp. Taxonomy (GTDB): domain Bacteria; phylum Bacteroidota; class Bacteroidia; order Flavobacteriales; family Flavobacteriaceae; genus Polaribacter. The sequence continues at coordinate 105,343 of CANLMR010000008.1, read as the reverse complement.
TATCGTGATGATTTTAGAAGAAAAGATGAACCTTTAGAAGCTACTCCAACCAAAATTGACTTTCTAATTGAAAACAAGAAGGTGGTTATTATTGATGATGTTTTATACTCTGGAAGAAGTGTAAGATCAGCATTAACCGCTTTACAAGCATTTGGAAGACCAACTAGCATTGAATTACTAGTTTTAATCGATAGAAGATTTAGTAGACATTTACCTATTCAACCCAATTATAGAGGAAGACAGGTTGATGCCATTAACGAGGAAAAAGTTCTTGTTAACTGGAAAGGTACCCATACAAAAGACGAAATATACTTAGTATCCAAAAACTCTAAGAAAGATTAATAATGAAGCAGTTAAGTGTAGAACATTTATTAGGAATTAAATATCTGAACAAAAATGATTTAGAACTTATATTTGAGACCGCAGCTCATTTCAAAGAAGTAATTAATCGTCCTATTAAAAAAGTTCCTTCTCTTAGAGATATTACCATAGCTAACTTATTTTTTGAAAATAGTACACGTACCAAATTATCTTTTGAATTAGCGGAAAAACGTTTATCTGCTGATGTAATCAATTTTTCTGCTGGACAATCTTCTGTTAAAAAAGGAGAAACACTTATTGACACAGTAAACAACATTTTATCAATGAAAGTTGATATTGTTGTAATGCGTCATGGAAATGTTGGCGCTGGAGTTTTCTTATCTAAGCATGTTGATGCTAAGATTGTTAACGCTGGTGATGGAACTCATGAACATCCGACTCAAGCACTTTTAGATAGTTTTTCTATGAGAGAAGCATTAAACTCTAATTTAAAAGGAAAAAAGATTGTAATTGTAGGAGATATTTTACACTCAAGAGTTGCTTTATCAAATATATTCGCTCTTCAATTACAAGGAGCACAAGTTAAAGTTTGTGGACCAACAACATTAATTCCAAGATATATTTCTAGCTTAGGTGTTGAGGTTGAAACCAACTTAAAGAAAGCTCTTGAATGGTGTGATGTTGCTAATGTATTACGTGTTCAACACGAAAGAATGGATATTAAATATTTCCCTTCTACAAGAGAATACAAGCAACTTTTCGGAATCAATAAAGAGATACTAGATAATCTTGGCAAAGATATTGTTATAATGCACCCAGGACCTATAAATAGAGGTGTAGAATTAACAAGTGACGTAGCAGATAGTAAACAGTCTATCATACTTAACCAAGTAGAAAATGGAGTTGCAGTAAGAATGGCTGTTATTTATTTGTTAGCACAGCAAATAAAAAGATAGTTATTATGAAAACAGTGCATAAAGAAGGATATATTCTAATCAATTCTGAGAAAAGCTCTTTTTCAGAATTTTACACTTATTTTACTAATCAACATAGAGAATTCACAAAAAATAACGTAATTATTAACATTTCATCGAATCTTGTTGCAAATGAAAAAGAAATTTCGTTATTTTTGAAATGTGCTGATATGCATCAAGAAAGCGGCACAACTTTTGTAGTTGTATATCAGAATGTTGACGTGGATAAATTCCCTGAGACTTTTAACATTGTTCCTACTTTACAAGAAGCGGAAGATGTGTTAGAAATGGAAAATATCCAAAGAGATTTAGGTTTTTAACAAATAATATCCCCTTTAGTATGATAAAAAAACTACTTTTTATCTTTTCTGTTTTATGTGCTTCAGTGCTTTTCTCACAAGAGAAATCAGTGAATAAATTGGTGGCATCACCAAACCCATTTTACAATTCAACCACTATAACTTTTAACTCAACTACCCAACAAGAAGTTTTAATTAGCGTTAGAAATGTTCTAGGAAAAACTGTTTTTACAAAAAAGCTTTCAGCTCTTAAAGGTAAAAACGAGTTTCCATTCAAACGAAATAATTTAAGTTCGGGAATGTACATCTACGCTATTCAAACTGGCAAAGAAGTAATTTCTAAACGTTTTGTAATTAGATGAGTTTAAAATTAACAGTATTAGGTTGTCATTCAGCAACACCAAGAGTAAATGCACACCCAACGTCGCAATATTTAGAAATAAACAATAGGCATTTCTTGATAGACTGTGGTGAAGGTACACAACGTCAAATGAGAAAATATAAAGTTGGTTTTTCTAAAATCAATCATATTTTTATCTCTCATTTACACGGTGACCACTTTTTTGGTTTAATTGGTTTGTTATCCACTTTCGGTATTTTAAATCGCGAAAAAGATTTACATATTTTTGGCCCAAAAGGTATAAAGCAAATTACTGAACTTCAGCTTAAATTATCAATGTCACATGTGAAATATAAAATTATTTTTCATGAGTTAACTTCTAATAAAAGTGAATTAATTTTTGAGGATGATAAAGTTTCGGTTCACACTATTCCTTTGCATCATAGAGTATATACCAATGGTTATCTTTTTAAAGAAAAATCAAGACCGAGAAACTTACACATAGATAATATCAAACAATATGACGAAATTGAAATCTGCGACTACCATAACTTAAAAGCAGGTAAAGATTTCATGTTGAGTTCAGGAGAAATAATTACCAACGAAGAATTAACTATTTCACCAGAAAATCCAAAAAGCTATGCATTTTGTAGTGATACGATGTATAAGCCAGATATTGTTCCAATCATAAAAGATGTTGATCTTTTATATCATGAAGCTACATTTTTAAAAGAACTTGAACATCTTTGTGAAAGAACAAAACATTCCACAGCTGAACAGGCTGCTACAATTGCAAAAAATGCAAATGCAGGAAAATTAATTTTAGGCCATTACTCAAGTCGATATTCTGACATAGAATGCTTTCGAGAGGAGGCGCAAACTATATTTGAAAACGTAGAATTAGCAAGGGTTGGAGAGGTTTTCACTTGTAATACTAAAATTCCTGTTCACGTTTAAAAACACTTTGATTTTATTTTAAAAGGTTTGTTAATGATTCGTTAAACAGTGTTAAACGAAGTAACAAAACTATACTCCTCATAGTCTTTTATGCATTGAAGAACTACAAATAACATAAGAGATGAGAAGATTTTTACTATTACTTGTATTAGCTATAAGTACAAGTTCATTTGCACAAATGAAAAAAGAGGATTTACCCAGGCCTGGGAAAATTTCAGGAAAAATTATAGACAAACTTTCAAAAGAACCATTACCATATGTAAATATTATTATCAGAGATGCTGCTAAAAAAGTATTAACTGGTGGAATTACTGATGAAAAGGGAATTTTTAATGTTACAAAAATACCTGAAGGGAAAAGTTTTGTTGAAATTCAATTTATCGGATACAAAACTGTTACACGAGAAATTACAATTGGTAGTAAAAGTAGAAATATTAAACTAGGAACTATTGCTTTGGAAGAAGATTCTACAACACTTGACGAGGTTGAAGTTAGAGCTGAAACTTCTACTGTAGTTCAAAAAGTAGATCGTAAGGTTATTAATGTTGGTAAAGATTTAACTTCTGCTGGAGCAACAGCTTCTGAACTATTAAATAATGTACAATCTGTAAGTGTAGATAGCCAAACAGGAAATATTAGCTTACGTGGTAACGAAAATGTACGAGTTTTAGTAGATGGAAGACCAACAAACGTTCCAGCTGCTCAGTTATTAAGGCAATTACCTTCAACCTCTATAAAAAGTGTTGAATTAATTACGAATCCATCAGCAAAATATAATCCAGAAGGAATGAGTGGTATTATTAATATCATTTTGAACAAAAATGCCAATATGGGCTTTAATGGTTCATTAAATACTGGTATAGAAACTGGACACTATGTGCGTTATAACGCTTCTACTAACATGAATTATAAAACTGGAAAAGTAAACTTTTTTGGAAATTACGGTTTCAATGGTGGAGATCGATACAATTTTGGCTTTATCAATAGAGATGGAATTAATTTTCAAGATTTCGTATTTAAAAATGATAATGAATCTCACCTATTTAAAATAGGAGCAGATGTTTATATCGATGATAAGAATACTTTTTCATTCTACACAACTCAAAACTGGTCAGATAATGATGCTACTGGTAGAGTTTTAGTTAGCGATGCAACAAATACCTTAATTAGCAATGCTCCTAACATACAAGACAATAGCAGTCATAACCAAACCTACAATGTTAATTACAAACATGACTTTGATAAAAAGGGACATAATGTCGAGTTTGAATCTACATATTCTATAAATGACGCCCCTCAAGTATTAGTGAATAACGATATTTTAAATGCTACAGATGGTGAGTTAAACTATTTTAATGACATCAATAATGAGCGTTATAATATTTTAATGAACTTAGATTATACTAATCCAATTTCTAAAAAAGGGAAGTTAGAATTAGGCTTAGAATATCGTGAAGATGGAACAGATAATACAAACATTACTAACCAAACTAATTTCAACAATTCATCATTTAGCTACGACAGGAAAATTGTTTCAGGATATGCTAACTATGGACATACCTTTGGGAAGGTAACAATGCAATTAGGTGCTAGATTAGAGCAGTTTAATATTGAAGGAAATTTTAATGTTGAGACAGTAGGAACAGAAAAAGTAACAGATGATATTTTCACTATTTATCCATCAGCATTCTTTACCTATAATCCTTCAGAAAAAAATCAATTTCAATTGAGTTATAGTAAACGTGTTGATAGACCTAATATTCAGCAAGTAAATCCAATTAGAGAATGGAGTACTCCATTAATTACATCTGTAGGTAATGAAAATTTATTGCCTCAGTTTACAAACTCAATTGAATTAAACTATACAAGAAAAATTAAAGGAGGATCTATTACTTTAGGTACATTCTATAGAAATATTAACGATGTTATTTCCAGAGTTACATTTAGAGATCCTTCAGATCCATCAAACGTTCGTCAGATTTTGACATTCCAAAACTTTGATGACACAGATGCTTATGGTGTTGAGTTATCATCTAGTTATAGAATAGCAAAATGGTGGAGAGCAAATGCTAGTATGGATTTCTATTCTCAAAAGCAGTTTGGTGTAGCAGATTTAACAAACCCTTCTGCACCTAGATTAGAAGTACAGAACGAAGTTTTCAATGCTAGAATTAGCAATAGCTTTACGGTATCTAAAAAGTTAAGGTTACAATTATTTGCTATGTATCGTGGTGCAGTAGAAGATATTCAATGGAAAGTAGATCCAATGAAAATGGTAAACTTAGGTGCTAACTATTCTGTTTTTGGTGGAAAAGGAAACTTAACATTTAGAGTAAACGATATATTCAACACTATGCAATTTCAATTTGCATCTGATAATCCATTCACACAAAACGGTAGATTTAAATGGGAAAGCAGAACAGCTTACTTAGGGTTTAACTACAGATTTGGTGGTGGTAAAAACAAAGCTAAATCTAGAAGAAGAAGAGATAGTAACGAAAAACAAGGAGGCGGTGGCTTCTTTTAATTGAAGGGTCAACAACCAAGAAAAAAGCCGAAGTATATACTTCGGCTTTTTATATTTTGAAACATTCTTTACTTGCTCAAATACATTTTTCTTCTTGAATATAAGTCGTAAAAGTCGTCATCTCTTAAACTATCAATAAATAAGATACTTTCTCCAGTACTCTTCATTTCCGGTCCTAATTTCTTATCTACATTAGGGAATTTATTAAAAGAGAATACTGGCTGCTTTATTGCATAACCTTCTAATTCTGGTTTGAAATCAAAATCAGTTACTTTATTTTCTCTTAACATTACTTTGGTTGCATAATTTACATAAGGTTCTTTATATGCTTTTGCAATAAATGGAACCGTACGAGAAGCTCTTGGATTTGCTTCTATAATATACACCTTGTCATCTTTAATAGCAAATTGGATATTAATTAAACCAACCGTATTAAGCTCTAATGCAATCTTCTTAGTATACTCTCTAATTTGCTCCATCACTAATTCACCTAAATTAAACGGTGGTAAAGTTGCATTTGAATCTCCAGAGTGAATTCCACATGGCTCAATGTGCTCCATAATTCCAATGATATACACATTTTCTCCATCACAAATTGCATCCGCTTCTGCTTCAATAGCTCCTTCTAAGTAATGATCTAATAATAATTTATTATTAGGAATTTTACGTAATAAATCTACTACGTGCTCTAATAACTCTTCTTTATTAATTACAATTTTCATTCCTTGTCCTCCTAATACATAAGATGGACGAACTAAGATTGGGAAATCTAACTCATCTGCTAAAGCTAAAGCCTCGTCTGCGTTAGTTGCTACACCAAATCTTGGGTAAGGAATATTATTATCTTTTAATAATGTTGAGAAACTTCCTCTATCTTCAGCTAAATCTAAAGATTTGTAGCTAGTTCCGATAATTGGTATTCCGTATCTATCTAATTTTTCAGCTAATTTAAGAGCTGTTTGTCCACCTAACTGAACAATTACACCTTCAGGTTTTTCATGTTTGATGATATCGTAGATATGCTCCCAGAAAACAGGTTCGAAGTATAATTTATCTGCAGTATCAAAATCAGTAGAAACAGTCTCTGGATTACAGTTAATCATAATTGTTTCATAACCGCATTCTTTAGCAGCATAAACTCCATGAACACAACAGTAATCAAATTCAATTCCTTGTCCAATTCTGTTTGGCCCAGAACCTAAAACGATAATTTTCTTCTTATCAGAAACAACACTTTCGTTTGCAGGTAATTTTGCTCCATCTGCAGTTTCAACTTCGTTTTCGAATGTTGAATAATAATATGGAGTTTGAGCTTTAAATTCTGCCGCACAAGTATCTACTAACTTATATACACGCTTTATTTTTAATTCCTCACGTTTCTTATATACTTCACTTTCTAAACATCCTAACATATGAGCAATTTGACGATCACCATATCCTTTTTGCTTAGCTTCTAATAATAATTCTCTATCTAAAGTATCAATCGTATAAGTAGAAATTTCTTTTTCTAAATGGAATAATTCCTCGTATTGTTTTAAATACCACATGTCAATTTTTGTGATATCATAAATCTTACTTAAAGGAATTCCCATTGCAATTGCATCGTAAATTGCAAATACACGATCCCAACTTGCATGAGTTAATTTATCAATTACTTGGTTATAATCTTTATAGCCTTTCCCATCTGCACCTAAACCATTACGTTTAATCTCTAAAGACTGAGTAGCTTTGTGTAATGCTTCTTGGAATGAACGTCCAATTCCCATCACTTCTCCTACTGCTTTCATTTGTAACCCTAAAGTTCTATCTGACCCTTCAAATTTATCAAAGTTCCAGCGTGGAATCTTTACAATAACGTAATCTAATGTTGGTTCAAATAATGCAGAAGTAGATTTTGTAATTTGATTATCTAACTCATCTAACGTATATCCTATAGCCAATTTAGCAGCTATTTTTGCAATTGGATATCCTGTTGCTTTAGAAGCTAATGCCGAAGAACGAGATACACGAGGATTAATCTCAATTGCAATAATGTCTTCTTTATCATCTGGAGAAACTGCAAACTGAACGTTACATCCTCCTGCAAATTCGCCAATAGAACGCATCATTTTAATTGCCATATCACGCATTTTCTGATATGTTTTATCAGAAAGTGTCATTGCTGGTGCAACTGTGATTGAATCTCCTGTATGGATACCCATTGGATCCATATTTTCTATAGAACAAATAATTACAACATTATCATTATCATCTCGTAATAATTCTAACTCATATTCTTTCCATCCCATCATCGCTTTATCAATCATCACCTCGTGGATTGGAGAAATTTCTAATCCTCTAGTCAATGATTTTTCAAATTCGTCTTCATTGTAAACAATAGAAGCACCAGCTCCACCTAACGTAAAAGATGCTCTAATACATAATGGAAAACCAAATTCTTGAGCTATTTCTTTACCTTTTAAATATGAAGTTGCAGTAGCCTGAGGTGCCATTGGCACATCTATTTGCCCCATCAATTCTCGAAATTTCTCTCTATCTTCAGTAATATTGATAGCATCAATATCTACTCCTATAATTTCTACTCCAAAATCTTCCCAAATACCTTTCTCGTCCGCTTCAATACATAAATTTAATGCTGTTTGTCCTCCCATTGTAGGTAATACAGCATCAATTTGTGGATGTTCCTTTAAAATTTGAATTAAAGATTTCGTTTTTAAAGGCAATAAATACACATGATCAGCCATAGATGGGTCTGTCATGATTGTAGCTGGGTTTGAATTGATTAAAACCGTTTCTATTCCGTCTTCTCTTAATGAACGTAACGCTTGAGAACCAGAGTAATCGAACTCACATGCTTGTCCAATTACTATCGGCCCTGATCCAATAATTAAAATCGATTTAAGGTCTTTTCTCTTAGGCATTTGTGTTGTTTTGTTTTTGTGTGTTTTGTAAAAATATAAAATTGATTAGGTATAAAAAAAGGTGTTACTAATAAACAGTAACACCTTGATATAAACAACTCTAAATCATTATTTTTTCGGTCTTGATTCAGACGAAACCGATAATTTCTTTCTTCCTTTTGCTCTTCTTCTAGCTAATACTTTTCTACCATTAGCAGAAGCCATTCTTTCTCTGAAACCATGTTTGTTTCTTCTCTTTCTTTTCGATGGTTGGTAAGTTCTTTTACTCATTTTAAATAAAACTTGAAATATTCAAAAATTGATTTTGCTAATAGTGAAATTCAGACTGCTAAAAGCGTTGGCAAATATACAACAGTTTTTCATTTTAACAAGCTTATAAATACTTTTTTTAAATATTATTTTTTTCACATCGCTACGACCTTATTTTTCTGCAATTTTTTATTGCGAAAACTATCATTGTTATTACTTTTGCGCAAACCTAATACTGCATGAACAACACAAAATATGTATTTGTAACTGGAGGGGTTACTTCTTCCTTAGGAAAAGGAATTATAGCCGCTTCATTAGCCAAGTTACTACAAGAAAGAGGATACTCGGTTACGATACAGAAATTAGATCCTTATATCAATATAGATCCTGGAACATTAAATCCGTATGAACATGGAGAATGTTATGTTACTGATGATGGTGCTGAAACTGATTTAGATTTAGGACACTATGAACGTTTTTTAAACATTCCTACTTCACAAGCAAATAACGTTACTACCGGTAGAATTTATCAATCTGTAATTAATAAAGAACGTAAAGGGGAGTTTTTAGGTAAAACTGTTCAAGTAATCCCTCATATTACAGATGAAATTAAGCGTAGAATTAAATTGCTTGGTAATACAGGTAAATACGATATTGTAATTACTGAAATTGGTGGAACAGTTGGTGACATTGAATCTTTACCATATATAGAATCTGTAAGACAGTTGCAATGGGAATTAGGAGAAGATAATGCTATTGTTATTCACCTTACTCTTGTTCCTTATTTAGCTGCTGCTGGTGAATTAAAAACAAAACCTACTCAGCATTCAGTAAAAATGTTAATGCAAAGCGGTGTTGGACCGAATATATTAGTATGCCGTTCAGAACATGAAATTTCTGACGATATTAAGCGTAAATTAGCTCTATTCTGTAATGTAAAGAAAGAAGATGTTATTCAATCTTTAGATGCTGAAACAATTTATGATGTTCCTAACTTAATGTTTGATGAAGGACTAGATTCTGTTGTTCTAAAAAAACTAGAACTTTCTTCAGAAAAACAACCAGCTTTAAAAGAATGGAATTGTTTTGTACAGAAATATAAAAACCCGAAGCAAACTATTGAGGTAGGTTTAATTGGAAAATATGTTGAATTACACGATTCATATAAATCAATTACCGAAGCATTTATTCATGCAGGATCTACTCATGAAACCAAAGTAAATGTTCGTTGGATTCACTCTGAAGAATTAGAAAGTGGTAACATTGAAAAACAATTAAAAGGTTTAGATGGAGTTCTAGTTGCTCCTGGTTTTGGTGAAAGAGGTATAGAAGGAAAAATTGATGCTGTAAAATATGCTAGAGAAAATAACATTCCTTTTTTAGGAATTTGTTTAGGTATGCAAATGGCGGTAATTGAATACGCTAGAAATGTTCTTGGGTTAAAAGAAGCTAATTCAACAGAAATGAACGAAAACACAACTCATCCTGTGATCAACCTTATGGAAGAACAAAAGGAAATTACTAATATGGGAGGAACTATGCGTTTAGGAGCTTGGGATTGTACTTTAGAAACTGAATCTAAAACATATGAAGCTTACCAAAACACAAATATAAGTGAACGCCACAGACACAGATACGAGTTTAATAGTGACTATAAATCTCAAATTGAAGAAGCTGGTATGAAAGCAACTGGGATTAATCCTAAAACAGGATTAGTAGAAGTTGTTGAGATTCCTACTCATCCTTGGTTTGTTGGAGTTCAGTATCACCCAGAATATAAGAGTACGGTTTTAAATCCGCATCCTTTATTCCTAAGTTTTATAGAAGCAGCAATTGCTTATTCTAAAAATTAAAGTAACAATAATCGAATAAAATTTCAAAAGGCATTCATTATAAATGGATGCTTTTTTTATTCAAACTTTATTGATTTTGAAGGATGAATTTTTGAAACGATCATAGAGGGAATAATCAGCATTATTAAACACAATATTAAAGTCCCTAAGTTCAACATTATAAAGTGAAAGATATTAATATTCACTGGCACAGTAGATACATAATATGTTTCAGGATTCAATTCTATTATCTTGAAATACTTTTGAATCAACAATAATCCTAAACCAATTATATTTCCCAAAAACAATCCTCTTAAAATTAAATATGAAGCATTGTATAAAAACACTTTTTGTATTTCCCAGTTAGAACTTCCTAAGGTTTTTAATATTCCTACCATTTGAACTCGTTCTAGAATTAAAACTAACAAAGCTGTTATCATATTAATTCCAGCAATTACAACCATAATGCCAATAATAAACCAAACATTATTATCAAATAATTTTACCCATTCAAAAATTGCTGGATAATTATCAATAATCGTATTAGAATTTAAGGTTGCTCCAATATTACTGTAAACTTGATTTCCTTTTTCTTTTAACGTATCAAAATCATCAAGCAACACCTCAAACCCTCCTACTTCATTTTCTTTCCACTTATTAATTCGTTGTACTTCTTTTAAATCTCCAACAATAATAGCATTATCAAACTCTTCAAATCCAGTATCATAAATTCCTACTACTACAGGTTTTCTCATTTTAAAACCGGTAGAAGTATTACTTTCAAACCAAGCTTGTAAAGTATCTTTTAATTTCAATTGTAATCTATCTACAATTGTTTTTGATATCAAAACTTCCCGATTTCTAGGTTGATCATAATTAGGCAACTTCCCTTCTACTAAAAACTCTTTAAAAAATGAAAAATCATAATCTGAGTTGACTCCTTTAAATACAATACCTTGAAAGTCATTAGGAGTTCTTAAAATTCCACCTTTGTTAATGTAAGGCTGAACTTTCTTTATTCCTTCTATACCTTTAAAGTTTGGATAGAAATTTTGATTTATATCAATAGGGACTGTAGAAACATCTGAATTATTATTGTCATAATTAGCAATCTGAATATGACCTTTAAAACCGGCAATTTTAGCTCGTATCTTTTGTTGAAATCCAGAACTTACAGCAACAGCAATTAACATAATAGCAATTCCTAAAGTAATAGCTACAATAGCAATTTTTATTATTGGAGATGATATACTATTTTTATGCTCTTTACCTGCAATAATTCGCTTGGCAATAAATAATTCGTAATTCAAAAATTCATGATTTATAACACCATCAAAAGTACATATTTATTCTTGTTTATTCTGAGTATTTTTTGCGATGTATCTTGTAAACAACCAGCAGTCAAAACTTCAGAAGAGAAAGAGGTCATCGAAAAGGCATTACAAACTGCCGCAGACAGAACGGCTGAGTATATTCCTCTTTTAAAAGGAAAAAAAATAGCAATTGTTGCCAACCAAACTTCTGTTATTCAAAAAAAATCAAAATATAACCCAGATGTTTCTTCTTTTCATTTGGTAGATTACATACATAATTCAAAAGATATAGATGTTGTAAAAGTATTTGCCCCTGAACACGGTTTTAGAGGAAAAGCAGATGCTGGCGAAGTTATTAAGGATGGATTTGATACTAAAACTGGATTACCTATCATTTCCTTGTATGGAAAAAACAAAAAACCTTCTAACGAACAGTTAAAGGATATCGACGTCATTGTTTTCGACATCCAAGATGTTGGTGTTCGTTTCTACACCTATATTTCTACGCTTCATTATGTTATGGAAGCTTGTGCAGAAAACAACATTCCAGTTATTTTATTGGATAGACCAAATCCAAACGCACATTACATTGACGGACCAATACTAGAATTAGAACATCAAAGTTTTGTTGGAATGCATCCTGTTCCTGTTGTATACGGAATGACTATTGGAGAATATGGTAAAATGATAAACGGAGAGAAATGGTTAAAAAATGGTATTCAATGTGATTTAACAGTAATTGCAAATGAAAATTACACTCACAGTATTCAATATGAATTACCGATAAAACCTTCTCCAAACTTACCCAATGCAACTTCAATAAACCTCTACCCTAGTCTTTGTTTTTTTGAGGGCACGAATGTTTCTGCTGGTAGAGGAACTAATTCTCAATTTCAGATTTATGGATCACCATTTCTTAAAGGTTTGAATTATAGCTTTACTCCACAACCAAATGAAGGTGCTAAGTATCCTAAACATAAAAATAAATTATGTTACGGTGAAGACCTTAGAAACACCAAGTACTTGTCAAAAATGAACTTAAATTGGTTGATTAAAGCTTATACAAATACTTCTGATAAAAGTAAATTCTTTACTGATTTCTTTGTTAAACTTGCCGGAACTCAAGAATTACAAAAACAGATTGAAAGAGGAATGACTGTAAATCAAATTGAACAATCTTGGAAAGCAGATTTGGAAAACTTTAAAACGATTAGAAATAAATACTTACTCTATAAATAAATATAGTTTTTCAAAAAAACGATATTAATTTGTCATTACGAGGAGACTACCACGAAGTAATCTCACTGTAAATTTAAACCTGAATTTTATATTAAATCAAGTTCAGTGTTTAAAGTATACAGGTTACTTCATTTCATTCGTAATGATGTTTAATAGATTATTGAAAAATACTTATCAAATAACTTTACATAAATCCTTGTTGCTTCATCCAATCGTCAGAATATACTTTATCCATATATCTGATTCCATGATCTGGCAAGACCATTACCACAACACTATTTTCATCAAACACCTGTTTAGCCGCGTACTGTTTTGTAGCTTGAATAACAGCACCAGAAGTATATCCACAAAACATACCTTCTTGTTTTACTAAATCTCTACAAGCAAAAGCTGCATCTTTATCTGTAATTTTTTCGTAGACATCAACAATATCAAAATCTGTTGCAGTTGGAATTAGGTTTTTTCCTAAACCTTCAATTTTATATGGTGAAATTTCTTTTGGATCAAACTCTTTAGTTTCATGAAACTTTTTAATAACAGAACCCACAGCATCAACACCAAGAATTTTTATATCTGGATTTTGCTCTTTTAAATATCTACCTGTTCCAGAAATTGTTCCTCCAGTTCCACTTGCGGCAATAAAATGTGTAATTTTTCCTTGGGTTTGCTCCCAAATCTCTGGGCCCGTTGTAGTATAATGAGCCTCAATATTCAGCTCATTAAAATACTGATTGATGTAAATTGATTTTGGAGTTTCTTTATGAAGTCTTTTCGCTGTTTCATAATATGACCTAGAGTCATCAGCAGGTACATTTGCAGGACAAACATGAACCTCTGCTCCCATTGCTTTTAAAACTTCTATTTTGTCCTTTGAAGATTTATCAGAAACAGCTAGAATACATTTGTATCCTTTAATTAAGCTAATCATTGCTAAACTAAACCCTGTGTTTCCAGAAGTAGTTTCAACAATTGTACTAACTCCAGGTTTTAAAATACCTTTTTTTTCAGCACTTTCAACTATATGTAAAGCTATTCTATCTTTCGCAGAATGACCAGGATTAAAGGCTTCAACCTTGGCATAATACGTCCCCGGCAAGTCTTTTGTAATGCGCTGAAGTTTCACAACGGGGGTTTGACCAATTAGGTCTAGTACAGAATCTACAATCGCTTTATTTCTTTCCATCAAAATTGCTTCATAAAAAAACCTGATAGTGATTACCATCAGGTTTTAAATCGGTGCAAAAATATAATTATTTTTCTAACTTATCCTCCAAAGCTAAAAAGAAGCTATATTCTCTAGCTGTTTCTTTTAAAGAATTAAATCTTCCTGAAGCTCCTCCGTGTCCTGCTTCCATATTTGTATGCAGGAATAATAAATTTTTATCTGTTTTTAACTCACGTAATTTAGCAACCCATTTCGCAGGCTCCCAATATTGTACTTGACTATCATGTAAACCAGTAGTAACTAACATATTTGGATATTCTTTAGCTTCTACTTGATCATATGGTGAATACGATTTAATATAATCGTAATACTCTTTATCGTTAGGATTTCCCCATTCGTCATACTCTCCAGTAGTTAATGGAATACTATCATCTAGCATTGTAGAAATAACATCTACAAAAGGAACAGCCGCAATAATTCCATTATATAATTCTGGATTCATATTTACAATGGCTCCCATTAATAATCCTCCTGCAGAACCTCCCATTGCATATAAATGCTCAGGAGAAGTGTATCCGTTATCAATTAAATATTTAGAACAATCGATAAAATCAGTAAATGTATTTTTCTTATTTAACATTTTACCATCTTCGTACCATTCTCTTCCTAAGTATTGGCTTCCACGAATATGTGCAAGGGCGAAAATAAATCCACGATCTAATAAACTTAAACGTGTTGTTGAGAATCCATCAGGAATAGTATATCCGTAAGAACCATATGCATATTGTAGTACAGGAGTATTTTTATCAATCTTAGTATCTTTTCTATGGACTATTGATAAGGCTACTTTTTTACCATCCCTAGCAGTAACCCAAATTCTCTTACTTACGTAATTCTCTTTTTTGAACTTCCCTCCTAGTACTTCCTGCTCTTTTTTAATTTCTTTTGACTGATCTTTCATATTGAAATCAATCACAGAGCTTGGAGTAGTCATAGAATTATAAGAATATCTAATTACATCAGTATCAAAGTCTGGATTTGAATATACTCCAGCAGAATATGTTTCTTCGTTAAATGGTAGATAATAATCTTCTTTACCATCCCAACGTTTAATTCTAATTTTAAATAAACCGTTATCTCTTTCTTCTAAAACTAAGTAATCTTTAAAAATTGAGAAGTCTTCAAAAAATACATTTTCTCTATGAGGAATAACATCAACCCAGTTTTCTTTGGTCGTTTTATCTTCAGGAGTTTTCATTAACTTGAAGTTAGTTGCTCCGTCTTTATTTGTTTTAATATAAAAATGATCTCCGTAGTGAGCAATATCATATTCTAAATCACGTTCACGTGGTTGAACAACTCTAAATGTTCCTGTTGGATTATCCGCTTCTAACACTTGATACTCACTTGAAACTGTACTATAAGACCCCATTACTAAATACTTCTTAGATTTTGTTTTAGTAACAAACACTCCAAACGTTTCATCTTTTTCCTCAAATACCAACACATCTTCAGACTCATCTGTTCCTAAAACGTGTCTGTAAATTTGAGAACTACGTAATGTTACTGGATCTTTTTTAGTGTAGAATAACGTTTTATTATCGTTAGCCCAAACACTTCCTCCTGTAGTATTATTGATTTTATCCTTGTAAATTTCATTAGTCTCTAAATTTTTTACTTGAATAAAATATTGACGACGACTTACCGTATCTATTGCAAAAGCAGCTAATTTATTATCTGGAGAAACATTTAAACCTCCTAATTGGAAATACTCATGTCCTTCTGCTTCTTTATTTACGTCAAAAATAATTTCTTCAGAAGCTTCTAAATTACCTTTCTTTCTTGAATAAATAGGGTATTGTTGTCCTTTCTCGTAACGTGTAATATAGAAGTAACCATTTCTTTTGTAAGGAACAGATTCATCATCTTCCTTAATCCTTCCTTTCATTTCTTCAAATAAATTTTCTTGGAAGTCGTTGGTATATCCCATAACATCTTCAAAATATTTATTCTCAGAATTAAGATAGTCATACACTTTTTGAGTTTGTTCGTCTTTCTTTTCTGCGTTTTTTTGTTCATCGGTTAAACGCATCCAGAAATAATTATCTTCACGAACATCTCCATGTTTTTCTAGTTGTTTCGATTGTTTCTCGGCTACTGGCGGAGTGGTGTTATTTGTCATCTTCTCTTTTTTGCAGGAAGCAAAAATAACACTTATACCAATACTGAATAAAAGAATTTTTTTCATTTGATTAATTTTGGTTTAGTAATGTAGTAATTTTGTAACGTAATTATTTATTAAATCATATAATTTATGTTTGGAGATTTATCAGGAATGATGGATAAGCTTAAGCAAGCACAACAAAAAGTTGAAGAAACAAAACAACGTTTAAACACAGTACTAATAGATGAAGCAAGTGCTGATGGAAGTATTAAAGTAACCGTTACTGCTAATAGGGAAATTAAAGCTATTTCTGTAAATGAAAGCTTACTAAATGATGTAGAAGAGTTGGAAGATTATTTAATCCTAACTTTAAATAAAGCATTAAAAAGGGCTGGAGAAATAAATGAACAAGAAATGGCAGTAGCTGCAAAAAGTGGAATGCCTAATATTCCAGGAATGGATATGTTCAAATAAGTTTATAAAATAATAATATAAAAATATAGTAACTTTTTTTTAAAGTCAGGAACTTCATTTTAAACATCAAATTAAAAAACATGAAAAAAATTTCAAGTTTAATATTCATTATTGGAGTATTTATTTTGGGGAGTTGTTCAAAAAATGAAGATGAAACCCCTATCGATCAACAATCTAAAGTTTTTAAAGCTGACATCAATGGTGACGTTTTTAATTACACTGAAAACTCACCTAATTCTATTTTCTTTGATGCTGTTTTAACTAATAATAAAAAGCTAGTTATTACAGTTCAAACAGATGAAACTACTATCGGTTTAACTGTTGGAGAACTTTTTTTAGACAAAACCATTCAAGAAGGTAAATATATTATTGGTACTGCACAAGATGATTTAGAAACCAATTTATTATATTTTGATGTAAATGATACTAACACAAATGGCACCCAAGAACTATATGGAGGAGTATATTCTTGTAACGTATTAAGCAATTCTAAAGTTGGTGAAATTAATATCATTAAATTAGACACAGAAAACAAAATAATTTCTGGAACTTTTGAAGGGACATTATTTAGATGGATTGATCCTATGTTAGGAAATATAAAAAGCATAAACATTAAAAATGGTGCTTTTACATTACCTTATTTTGACAAAACTGAACAAGTTAATAATAACCCAGATAGAATTTCTTCAAGAGTAGATGGATATAGATTCTATGTTAAAAACACTGATGCTCCAGGCTCTTATAGATCTACTTCATCTGGTATTGACAAAATTACTGTAGAAGGTTATGATCATAATTTTGGTAGAATTAAAATTTCAATGTTACCTGATGTAGAAGCTGGAGAAACATATAAGTATATCCCTGATGGAAGTTTCCAATCTTTAGGTATTAGTTTTGTTAATAGAATTGATTTTTCTGAAGATTTAATCACCAACAATCCTGATCAATCCAATGAAACATTTATAAGTATAATAAGTCATAATAAAGATTTAAATACTATTGAAGGAAATTTTTATATTGAAAACTCAAAATTACCAGGAAGAACAATTACTGATGGATACTTTAAAGTTGCTTATACCGACTTTGTAGAATAATAATTTCATGAATTTAAATCAAATTACAGTTCCTTCTTTAGATTTAACGAAATCTATTCCTTTTTATGAAAAGTTAGGCTTACAACTTATTGTAAAAGCATTACCACATTATGCTCGTTTTGAATGTCCAGATGGAAATTCAACATTTTCTATTCATTTAGTCGAAGAATTACCAAAAGGAGATGGAGTTTATGTGTACTTCGAATGTGATGACTTAAATGGGCAAGTTAAAAATTTAAAAGAAAAAGGAATTGAATTTGATTATGAGCCTAAAGATCAAACTTGGCTTTGGAGAGAGGCAAGATTAAAAGATTTGGATGGAAATCAACTAATCCTATTTTTTGCAGGAGAAAACAGATTAAATCCACCTTGGAAAATCTAAAAAGCATATAATGAACAATCCTACTACTAAGAAAACTGAAGATTACATGTTGCCATGTCTAAACAAAAAAATGTTTGGTTTTGATTGTCCTGGTTGTGGATTACAAAGGTCAGTGGTATTAGTATCTAAAGGAGAATTTAAAAATGCTTTTAATATGTTTCCCGCTATTTACACATCTATTTTTTTTGTAATTGCTATTATATTTCATTTCCTTTCAAAGAAAAAAATTACTTCTAAAATTTTAATTATTTTGGCAATTATAAATGTTGCTGTTATTACTATAGCCTACATTATAAAAATGAATAAACTATTAAGCTAATAAAGACACTATTTTATGTTTGAATTTGAACAAAGAAAATTACCTAATGCAACACCTGTCTTAATTTTAGGTATATTATCTATACTTACCTGTTGCTGTTATGGAGTTTTAGGAATTATTATTGGAGTTATTGCACTAGTATTATATAAACAAGATAAAGAATTATATGATAAAAATCCTAGTGTTTATGAAAACTACTCTAATTTAAATACTGGTAGAATTTTAGCTATTATTGGGATTGTATTAAGTACCTTATTTTTACTTTATGTACTTTGGGCTATATCTTATTTTGGATGGGATGCGATGCAAAACCCTGAATTAATGCAAGAACGAATAAACGATTTACAATAAAAAAAGCGGCTTAGCCGCTTTTTTTATTTATCAAATTCTAAAATTGTTTTCTTTATAATTGAAACGCAATCCATCAATTGCTCTTCATTCATTACTAAAGGTGGAGCAAATCTAATGATATTACCGTGAGTTGGCTTCGCTAACAAACCGTTATCACGTAATTTCATACAAATATTCCAAGCAGTATCACTTTCTTCAGAATCGTTAATTACTACCGCATTTAACAATCCTTTACCTCTTACCAAAGTAACTAATTTTGTTTCTTCTACTAATTTCCCTATTTCTTCACGGAAAATTTTCCCTAAACGATTTGCATTTTCTGCTAAATTCTCATCTTTTACCACTTCTAAAGCAGCAATAGCTACAGCAGCTGCAATTGGATTTCCTCCAAAAGTAGAACCGTGATTACCAGGACGAATTACATTCATTATATCATCATTTGCTAACACAGCAGATACTGGATACGCTCCTCCACTTAATGCTTTACCTAATATTAAAATATCTGGCTGTACATTTTCATGATTAACAGCTAATAATTGTCCCGTTCTAGCAATTCCTGTTTGTACTTCATCAGCAATAAATAATACATTATGTTTTTCACATAATGATTTCGCCGCTGCTAAATATCCTTCAGAAGGAACATAAACCCCAGCTTCCCCTTGAATTGGCTCAGCCATGAAACCAGCTACATTCTTATTATTCTCTAATGCTTCTTCTAAAGCCTGTAAGTTATCGTACTCAATCTTTATAAATCCATTTGTAAAAGGACCAAAGTTTTTACGTGCTACAGGGTCATTTGAAAATGAAATAATTGTTGTAGTTCTTCCGTGGAAATTATTCTTACATACAATAATTTCCGCTTTATTCTCATCAATTCCTTTTACTTCATAAGCCCACTTTCTACATATTTTCAATGCGGTTTCAACAGCTTCTGCTCCTGTATTCATTGGTAATAACTTATCAAAACCAAAATACTCTGTAGCAAATTTTTCATACTGTCCTAACATATCATTATAAAATGCTCGAGATGTTAAGGTTAAAGTTTTTGCTTGATTTACCATTGCATCCACAATTTTTGGATGACAATGTCCTTGATTAACCGCAGAATACGCTGAAAGGAAATCGTAATATTTCTTTCCTTCTACATCCCAAACATATACTCCTTCTCCTTTACTCAATACTACTGGTAACGGATGGTAGTTATGGGCACCATACTTGTTTTCTAAATCGATTGCTTGCTGTGACGTTAATTTTTCTAAAACAGCCATTTCCTTAATTTTTTAAAAAATTCATAAAATAACCATTCCTACTCTACCTTTATTCTTTCGAAGAGCTTCGAAAAAGCAGCGTGGGAGAGAAATCATCCCTAAGAGATGCGCAATTTATGAAGATTAAAATCGTAACGGAAAATAAAATTCATTTTTTTATAAACTTACTCAAGTATTACTTCCTAATAGTGACTTTTAAAGTGTTATAGAGTCTAAATAAGTGTATTAATAAAAAATCAACTGAAAAAAAATGGAAAAAATCTTAAACACTTTTAACGACATTACTGGATCATTTGGCGGACCTTTAAGCGCGCTTATTATAATTATTCTAGGATGGCTCATTGCTGGAATGGTTAGAAAACTTATTAAAAAAATATTTTCAAAAACAGAAATAGACAAAAAGTTAAATAATGATAAAGTAAATCTAGGTAATTTAATTAGTAAATTAGTTTACTATCTAGTTATGATACTTGTATTTATGCTTGCCTTAGAAAAACTTGGTATGACAAGCGTCTTAGAACCTGTGAAGGACTTACTAAAAGGCTTCACAAACTTTATCCCAAATATTATTGGTGCTTCATTAGTAGGATACATTGGTTATATGCTTGCTACTATTGTATCGGAATTGGTTGAACTTTCAGGTGAAACAATACAAAAATTTACTCCAAAATTAAGATTACCTGAAAACCTTAATTTAATTGACATACTAAAGAAAATAGTTTTTATTTTTATTTTTATTCCTCTTTTAATTGTCGCTTTAAACATTTTAAATTTTGAAGCTATTTCGGCTCCTGCTAGTGAAATGCTACAAAGCTTTTTCCTTGCGATACCTAAAGTATTAGTAGCTACTCTAATTATGATTCTTTTTGTTATTGGAGGTAGATATTTAAGTGAATTACTAAGAGATTTATTAGGCAGTTTAAACATTAATGAATTTATGAAAAAAGCAGGTTTAAATTCTTTAACAGGTAAGGCTAATGTAGAAATGTTAGTTTCTAATATTGTATATGCATTCATTATTTTATTTGGATTAATGACTGCTATAGATAAACTTGAGTTTACAAAACTCTCAGAAATGATGAGCACTATTGTTGAACTTGGAGGAAATATAATTTTTGGTTTACTTATTCTTGCAATAGGAAATTGGATTGCAAATTTAGCCTCTAAGAACTTCTTAAAATCAGACGATAATCCTTTTATTGCAAATATTATAAGAATTGCAATATTAGCTATATTCTTAGCAATTGGATTGCGAAGAATGGGAATAGCCGATGATATAATTAATCTTGCTTTTGGAATTACATTAGGAGCTGTTGCTTTAACAATAGTTTTATCTTTTGGTTTAGGTGGACGAGAAGCAGCTGGAAAACAAATGGAAAAAATCTTAAATCGATTTAATAAAAAATAAAATTGTAAAATTTATTATTCAAAAAGCGCCTAATTTAGGCGCTTTTTTATAATTCATTTTTTTTCTTTTTTTATTGATAGTAATAATAATTCCAATCGTTTAATTTCTCTCAATAGTGCTTTTTTATCCATTTGCATCCAAGTATAAAATTTTAACATTGAAGAAGCCATTATACTTAAAGAGCCAAAAATTCCCCAGCGAATTAAATCATTTGTTTCGGTAGCATTAAAAAACTGAATTGCACAATAAACAAATACACCAAACCAAAGTAATTGAACAATTACTATTAAAACAGTAATCAAGCTGTTTTTCCCTTTAAATATGCCAAACATCATTTGCCATAAGTTTTGTTCTTCAAGTTCATCGTAAAACTTTGCTTCTTCTTTAGTTAATGTTTCTTTTATCAACTCATCTAAATCTTTAAATTCTTCCATTTTTTCTATATTTTATTATTACTTTTTTTAATTGTTCTCTGGCATGAAACAACCTTGACTTTGTTGTACCAACAGAAATCCCAATAACACTTCCTATTTCCTTTAATGAATAACTTTCAACATAAAACAACTGCAAAACTTGTTGATGTTCTTTACTTAGTTTTTGTATTTCTTTAAGTAAAATATTTTTTACTTCTTCTTTATCATCTTCTTTATCAATCTGATTATTTGATAATGAAACTTTATACTCAGCTTTTCTTTTTTGTTCACGTTGTTGTGCTCTCAAAAAATCGAGTGCTTTTCTATTTACAATACTAATTGCCCAACTTTTGAATTTCATCGGATCTTTCAAATCATCAAGTTTATTGTAAATAATAGTCCAACTTTCCTGAGCTACATCTTTAGCTATATCTCGATCTTTTACATAAAAATGAGCTAGTTTACAAAACCGAACATGCCAACGTTTTACTAATGCAATAAATGCTGTAGACTTCCCAGATTGATAGTCAAAAATTAATTTTGCATCTATTTCTTTATCCTTTTTTCTCATTAGTTAGAATTCATAGTATAGACGATTAAAAAATAAAAAGGTTCAAAAAAAAAAAAGTATATTGTAAAATATTCTACTTAGTGACATTATCTCAAAATCAGTGTCTTAAAAAGTAGATTTTATATTAACATTAATTTACAAACTATGAATTTATTAAAAAAAATCGCCCCTGTTTTTTTAATTACTCTAACTGTTTTTTTACAAAGTTGTTCTGGGTGTGACAATGAAAATCCAACAGCAAAAGTTACAAATTTAGGTACAGATGAAGTTAGCGTTCAAGTTAAAACTTCTGGAGGAAACACTGAAAACATTAACAATATTACTCCTAATAGTTCTTCTGCTACTACTAGTTATGCTCCAGGAGAAATAACTTACACAGTTGTTTTAAAAAGTGGACAGGAATTAGTAGAAACTGTAACCGTAAATCATTGTGAAGATTATACAATTACTGTAAACAGTGAAGACGCAATTGTAATTACATCTACTCCAAGAGACTAAAACCAATCTTTAAATATTAATAAAAATCGTCCTTAAGGGCGATTTTTTATTTTAAAGGAAGTTTTAAACTACTAAGTTTTACTAATTTTGCTTTCCTTAAAATTATTATAGATGCCAAGAAGAGAACGCAATAAATTTGTAAAACGAGGAGAAGTAATTGAGTTACTAATTGAAGATTATGCTTTTGGTGGAAAAGGTATTGGTAAAATACGATCTGAGTTAGGTGAATTTGTAGTTTTTGTCCCAAACACATTACCAGGACAATTGGTAAAAGCACGTGTAACAAAATCTCAAAAGAAATATGCTGAATGCAAATTAGTTGAAGTTCTTAAGCCTTCTGAGGATGAAATTGCAATGGATTATCAAGAAATCCCAGGTGCGCCTTACATCAAATTACCTATAGAAAAACAACATAATTACAAACATACAAGTACCTTAGATTTATTTAAAAGAATCGGTAAAGTTGCTAATATTGAAAATTTATTTGATGAGTTTGTGAGTTCCCCAAACCTATTTCATTATAGAAATAAAATGGAATACAGTTTCTCTGCAATTGGTTTTGATAGCGTAAAAAATACCGATGTAGATGAATTTACACTTGGTTTTAAAAAACGTGGTGTTTGGTGGATGGGTGTAAATCTCGAAAAAGATTCTGGTTTATTTGATAAAGCCGTTGAGGATAATATCAAGAATATAAAAACCTACTGTGAGAAAACAGGATTAGCTCCTTGGCATGGACCTAGAAAAGAAGGTTTTTTTAGATATTTTGTAGTTAGAAAATCATATAAAACAAATGAATTACTATTCAATTTAGTAACTACTTCTGGAGATTTAGATAAATTCAACCTTGATAAATTCGCGAATTATTTAGTAGAACTTTTTGGAGATCGTGTAGCTGGATTATTACATACAATTAATGATGAAATTGGCGATAGAACCATTGCAACTTCTGGAAGTATCCAATTAGTTTACGGAAAAGATAAAATTGTAGAAGAGCTCCTAGGTTTGAATTTTGAAATCAGTATGAAAAGCTTTTTCCAAACGAATCCAAAATCTGCTGAAAAACTATATTCTAAAGTAATTGATTATGCTTTAGAAAATAAAGAAGCTATAGATAACACTGTTGTTATGGATTTATTCTGCGGAACAGGAACTATTGGTCAAATTTTAGCCTCAAAAGGAAGTAACACTAAAATTATTGGTGTTGATATTGTAGCTTCTGCTATTGCTGACGCAAAGAAAAATGCCAAAAGAAACAACATAGAAGGTGTTGAGTTTTATGCTGCTGATGTTGGAAAATTCTTATTCGAACATCCTGAATTTAAAAATAAAATTAGAACGATAATTTTAGATCCAGCTAGAGCTGGAATTGCTCCAAAAACACTTAAAAAAATCATAAATCTAAATGCAGATAGAATGGTTTATGTATCTTGTAACCCAGCAACTCAAGCAAGAGATACAGAGCAATTAATTGAAGCGGGATATAACTTAAAAAAGATTAGTTTAGTTGATCAATTTCCACATACATCTCATATAGAAACTGTAGTATTGTTTGAAAAATAAGTTTACATGAAAATCTTAAAAAAGTTAATTTTTTGTTTGGTCTTTGTTTCTTTTGTTACGTCTTGTGAGAAAGATGATTTTTGTGAATTCAGCTCACCTACACCTAATTTAGTGTTAAGATTTTATGATAAAGATGTAAATACAGATTTAAAAATTGCACAACGTTTATCTGTCATAGCTCAAAGTAAAACCGATAGTTTATACACTAATATATCAGTTGACAGTATTGCTATTCCTTTAAATACCAATGCAACAGAAACTATATATACATTTAAAAGAAATGAAGTTACTGGTAATTTAGCAGATAACGAAACTGCAACTTTAACTATTAAATATACACCTGAGGAACGATTTCTATCAAGATCTTGTGGGTTTAGATTTATATTTAATACTATAACTTTCGAAAAAACAGGTTGGATTGATAGCTTATCAATAACCACTTTAGAAACCATAAACTCACAAGAAAATGCGCACGTTAACATTTTTCATTAATCTTTGCCTATTTCTGTGCTTTACCTTTGTTAATTCACAAAATTTAATTGTAAAAAAAGAACAATCAAAAGACACAGTAGTATACAAAACTGGATATGGTTTACGAATAGGAATTGACTTAAGCAAAGCTGGATTAAGTTTTTTTGACAAAAGTTATACTGGTTTTGAAATTGTTGGTGATTATAGGGTTTCTTCTCGTTGGTATATTGCTGCTGAAATAGGACACGAAGAGGAAATTACTTTTGAAGATTTTACTACTTCAACTGCTAAAGGAAACTATATAAGAGTTGGTGCTAATTATAATACTTATAATAATTGGTTAGACATGAATAATGAAATTTATGTTGGAGGGAGATATGGAGTTGCCATTTTTGATCATACTTTAAATAATTACACTCCAAATGTTACTACTGGCGATGTAAATACACCAGTATATTTCCCTACTTCACCTGTAAATACACCTATTACGGAAACTGGCTTAAGCGCACAGTGGCTCGAGTTTGTTTTTGGTATAAAAGCAGAAACTTTTAAAAATTTATTTATTGGATTTAGCGGATCATTTAAAATTGCTACAATAATTGAAGACCAATCTGGTTTTAAAACTTTATATGCACCAGGTTTCAATGAAGTACTAAATAGTAGCACAGGTTTTGGCTTTAATTATACATTGACCTACTTAATCCCTTTTGTTAATAAATAATTTTAGAGCATACCTCCTATTTTACTACCTTTACATTAAGTATTAAACAAACTTATTAACAATGGATAGAATACCTAGCGTTGATTTGAGAGACTTTTTGTCTGGAGATGAAAATAGAAAGCAAAAATTTATTAGTGAAATTGGTCATGCCTACGAGACTATTGGTTTTGTTGCCCTAAAAGGACATTTTTTAGATAATGAACTAGTAGATAATTTATACGAGCAAATCAAAAGATTTTTTGAATTACCAGTAGAAACCAAACAGAAATATGAAATTCCAGGAATTGGTGGACAACGTGGTTATGTTTCTTTCGGAAAAGAAAGTGCAAAAGGGAAGAAAGAAGGAGATTTAAAAGAGTTTTGGCATTTTGGACAATATGTAGAAAACAATCCAAAACTACAAGAAGAATACCCTGATAATGTTAACGTTGAAGAACTTCCAGAGTTTAATGAAGTAGGAAAAGAAACCTACCGAATGTTAGAAAAAACCGCAAAATTTGTGTTACGCTCACTAGCATTATACTTAGGATTAGAAGAAACTTATTTTGACCAATATATATTTAATGGTAATAGTATTTTAAGACCTATTCATTATCCTCCTATTTATGAAGAACCAAAAGGAGCTGTAAGAGCTGCTGCTCATGGTGATATTAATTTAATCACTCTTCTAATGGGAGCTCATGGTAAAGGACTTCAAGTTCAAAATCACGAAGGTGAGTGGATTGATGCTATCGCACAACCAGATGAATTAATGATTAACGTAGGTGATATGCTATCAAGGCATAGTAACAATAAATTAAAGTCAACTATTCATAGAGTAGTAAATCCACCAAAAGAATTATGGGGAACTTCTCGTTATTCAATTCCTTTCTTTATGCATCCTATTTCTGACATGAAGTTAGATGTATTAGAAAACTGTATTGATGACACAAATCCTAAACGATTTGAAGATATAACTGCCGGTGAATTCTTAAATGAGCGCCTAAGAGAATTAGGTTTAATTAAATAACTATGGATATACAGGATCAACTAAAAAACCTTTTTCCTGAGCATCAATTTGAGGAACCAACTCCAGAGGAAAAACCGGATGTTTGGTTGCAAGATGAACCATTGCTCTGCAAATACGAAAAACGTAAAGGAAAACCAACTACAGTTATTGATGGTTATAACGGAGCAACTTCAGATTTTAAAAAATTAGCCAAAGAAATAAAAACGAAGTTTTCTGTTGGAGGTAGTTTTAAAGATGATTCTATAATTATTCAAGGAGATTATAGAGATAAAATAATGGAATTACTAAAGGAAAAAGGGTTTAAAGTAAAAAGGGTTGGTGGTTAACCAATTTTTTCTTTTAATAGTTTTAATAAATCGCCTTAAATAGATTTTTAAAAATATACTTTTTTAACACAAAGTTTAATAATATCATAAAAACAAACCCTAAACAAAATAACATTCTCAAGAGTATTGTTTTTTTTATTAATATTGATAAATTTTTAAGTCCCTGCTAATGAGTTCTTTTTTACACATCACCAATGGTGATTATACAACTAAAATATTAGAAAACCTTGAAATACAAGGTGAAATTATTACTTGGCGTGAGATGTTATGTGAAGGAAAAACTACAAGAGATGTAGGAAGTGAAGATTTTTGGAAAACACGTTTTGATTTTTTAAGTAGTGCTTATAAAATTACTAAAAAAACCTTTATAGATTTTACTTTAAAAGAATATAGAAATCTTTGTAAACAAAACCAAGACGAAATTATTTTATGGTTTGATTATGACTTATTTTGTCAAGTGAATATGCTAGCCGTAATAAGTTGGTTGAAGAAATTTAGAAAGGGAAGAAAAATTACTGTGGTCCAAAGTGGTAATTCAGATAATCATGATAAAATGGTTGGATTTTCTGAATTAACTAATGATGAATTACTCAATTTATATCAAAATAGAACTCAGCTTACTCAAGATGATATTGAATATGCTGATTATATATGGCAATTATATTGTTCAGATAGTCCTTTACGATTAGAAACTGTTCATAAATTCAACCCTTCTTCTCCTTTCATTTATTTATCTGATGCTATTAATGCTCATTTAAAACGTTTTCCATCTATTAATAATGGGTTAAACAAAGTTGAAAATACGATTATTAAAACAGTTAATGATTCAAACTTCAAAAGTGAAAATGAATTAATTAGTTCTCTATTAAAACAACAAGAAGTATATGGTTTTGGAGATATCCAATACATTAACAAAATAAAAGAGCTCAAAAAGCTTTTTTCTTCATTTGACCCTGTAAAACTTAGTGAATCAGGAATTAAAGTTCTTAACAACCAAATTAACTATTATAGAGAATTACGTTCTGATTTTTCGTATCTTGGCGGGGCAAAAAAATACAGCTACTTGTATTTAAACGCTAATGACAAGTTGCTGAAATTGACATCTTAATGAACATTCAAAATTCTGAACTTATTTTAAATAAAGATGGAAGTATTTATCATCTTAATTTAAGACCCGAACATATAGCTAACGATTTTATTTTTGTTGGAGATCAAGATAGAGTAAATAAAGTTACCGCTCACTTTGATAAAATTGAATTTTCAACTCAAAAAAGAGAATTCAAAACTACAACAGGTTACTACAAAGGAAAAAGATTGTCTGTAATTTCTACAGGTATTGGTCCGGATAATATTGACATTGTAATCAACGAATTAGATGCTTTAGTTAATATAGACTTAGAAACTAGGTTAATAAAAAAAGAGCATACAGCTTTAAACATTGTTAGAATTGGAACATCTGGATCATTACAAGATGATATCCCTGTAGATAGCTTTCTAATAAGTACACATTCATTAGACATTAATGGGATGTTACACGCTTACCAAATTGATAAAATTTCCAATCGAGATATCGAAAAAGCATTTAGTAAGCATACTAATTGGTCTAGCAAAAAAGCAAATCCAATTATTATTCAAAACTCCAAAGAATTAGAAGTTAAACTATCCTCTAAACAAACGTTTAAAGGTATTACAGCTACTGCAGGTGGATTCTACGGACCACAAGGTAGAGTTCTAAGATTACCTTTGCAAGATCCTACCATTAATAAAAAAATAGATAGCTTTAATTTTAACGGAAATAGAATCACCAATTTAGAGATGGAAACCTCTGCTATTTATGGATTATCCAAATTACTAGGACATAATGCCTGTTCTATGAACGCAATTTTAGCCAATAGAGCCAATGGTACTTTTAGTAGTGATCCTGGAAAAATCGTTGAAGAATTAATAATATATACTTTAGACAAATTAGTTGAATAAATGTTGAATTTAAAAGTAGGTGGTGTTCCAGAGCATTTTAATTATCCATGGTACATTACATTAAAAAATAAAGAGTATACAAAACAAGGTATTAATTTAAGATGGCAAGATTTTCCTGGAGGAACTGGAGCAATGTGTAAAGCTTTAAGAGAAAAGGAAATAGATATTGCTATAGTTTTAACCGAGGGGATTATTAAAGACATTATAAATGGTAATCCTTCAAAAATTATACAAACTTTCGTAAAAAGTCCACTAATATGGGGGATACATGTTGGAGCTAAATCCAAATTTAAAACGATAGATGATTTAGAACACGCTACTGTAGCTATTAGTCGATTCGGATCAGGATCACATTTAATGGCTATTGTAAATGCTTATAATAACGGCTGGGATATTGAAAAATTAAAATTTAAAGTTGTAAAAAACTTACAAGGAGGAATTGATGCTTTAACTAATGGTGATGCAGATTATTTTATGTGGGAGCATTTTACTACAAAACCATATGTAGATGAAGGTCTTTTTAGAAGACTTGGTGACTGTCCAACTCCTTGGCCTTGCTTTGTTGTAGCTATAAGAGAAGAAGTTTTAGAAAAAAATCCACAAGAAATTAAAACAGTTTTAAATATTATTAATAACTGTACTAAGGATTTTAAGAAAATAGTTGATATTGATAAAACACTATCAGTAAGGTACGAACAACAACTAGAAGATATTCAAGAATGGCTTTCTATTACAGAATGGAACGATGGAAAACCTATTACAAAAAATTTATTGACTCGTATTCAAAATAAAATGATAGGCTTTAACGTTATATCGGAGAAGATTAATTCTGATAGATTAATTAAAAATTTGTAAATTTATCATCTAATAATAAGATAAAATGAAAAGAGTAGTATTTATTGCAATTTGTATTGTTGGTTCTTTAGGATTAATTTCATGTGGGAGTACAGCTCCTTGTGGCTTATCACAAAACACAAAAACTAAGCAAACTCAACAAAACTATCAACAAGAGATTGTTGTTGCTGAGGCAACAGCAGAATAAGTTGATTGTTCTTTTTTCAAATTCAATAAATCCGCTTTTTTAGGCGGATTTTTTTATTCCTTAACAAACACCTTTTTAAACAATTTACCATCATCAATAAGATGAATAAAATAAACTCCTGTTGTTAAACTACTAACATTTAATTCTATTTTATTTTTAACAGATTCTTTTACTATAACTACTCTACCTGATACATCATACACTTTTAATCCAACATTAGAATTAAAAATAGAATTAGATATATTAACATATAAAACATCTTTTACAGGATTAGGATACATAAACACATCTGAAAAACTAATTTCACCTATATTTAAAGTTTCTTGAGACACTAATTCTAAAGTAAAATATTGACTTGAATTAGAAGAACATTCCCATTGCTGTATTCGTGTTCCCTCTTCAATACTTCCATCAATTAAATCCAAACAAGTTCCTGTATGTTTTGAAGTAATACTAAAAGTACAATTACCAACAACAATAATCTCCCATTGTTGCCTATTAGACCCATCAAAATCCCTCTGCTGAATTGACAAACCATTTGTAATATCATTAGGTGAATGAATATACTTACCAGTAGCTATATTCTTAATAAAATAATATCCATTAGAAGCAGGTTCTAATTTCCATTTTTGGTAATCTGTATCATCTCCTTGTCTTTGTGTAATATTATTAGACCCCTCTCTGGTACTAAGGTATTTATTATTTATAGTTTCTATTTTATATATATTATTAGGTACTACTTCCACACTGTTGCAGTCTTGCGGATTTTCATTACAGTTATCAATAAGAAATTTTTCAAAATCAATTAAAGGCCAAGCAGATTTACACCAATTTATAATTCTATTTGTAATATTACAATCAACATTAAAATTAGATTTTATCCTAGGAATTAAATCATAAAATTTATCAGCCCAATGTTCATTCACTCTACCATTTTCAGGATTTGTATCATATGGTATAGTTATTAAATCTGCGGTGGTTTTAGTAGCTAAATCTAACTGATAATCTCCTCCATGTGTAGATCGAGGCCAAGTATTCACATCATATTTTTCTACCTCGTTTAAAAACTGAAGCAACATAGCTTCTAGAACACTATTTGATAAACCTGGGGCAATATCGTCCAACTGTTTAATAATATCATGTGGTGGATTCCAAAATTGTTGGTTACTGTTACTAATTCCTAACATTTCCCAAATACCTTGATTTCTTATTCTAAACCCTTCATTTCCTGGACCATTATTACCTGACCAAGTACGAACTTGATACATATGATTTATCCCAGACACATAGCGTAATGGCTCAGATATCCCAGAATGATAAGCAGTGAAACCAATAAAAGGATGATGATAATTAAAATCTTGTGGTGTTGTTCCACCTACAAATCCATTACCTCCATTTACAATAAATTGAAGATGATACCAAACTGTAGTTTCAAATACTCCAGTTACTATTGGTTGCGTATCAAAATTTCTATGAACACCATTCTTTTTTCTAGCGGTAAAATGAGCTGGTACTTCAAAAACAGAATACCATTTAGCTGGCCATTGCCTATCTAACGGTTTATCCGCTTCTACATCAGGAACAGTTTTTGCTGCTTTATCTTGTAAATCAAATTCGCTTACCAATTCAAAATATTTTACTGCTTGTAATCTTGCCATACTAGTTTTAGCTAGTTCTGAGTCAATTCCTGAGGTTAGGTTATTCTCTGCATTACCATTTTCAGATCTCCAATGTTTTGTTTGAGTAGAACCATGTTGATAAAAATGTCTAAAACCATTTTGACCATCTAAACCTCTACCTAATTCTCTAAGTCTTTGGGGCACATTAAATGCTTTTATACTAGCAGGGTCATAGTTATTTTCAAACTTTGACCTAACAGCTTCATAAGTAAATATTGGATTTTGCTCATTTGGAAGAGAATTATCCCACCAATTATTTTTAGCATATGCGTCTTTAGGGTGTATAATAGGTAACCAATGTTTCCAATCGGGAAGCTGAATTGCAATTGGTATTAAGGTACGATCTTGCATTTTATCAGAATCAAAAATAGCTCTTACTTCCTCTTTAGAAGTTCCATTAGGAAAAACATAAGAAACCATATCTGCATCTTTTTCTAAAACCCAATCTAAACCTGCACCTGCTGACCATTCATTTATCGATTTATTTGCTAATTCAGGACCTGGTTGGTAAGGTGGATTCCAAGGTCGACCATGTCTTCCAACATTAGATTTACTAGACAAACTTCTTATATATGCAGAAATATCTTTTCCTTCTTGCTCTGTTAAACCATGAAATTTTGATCTTTCAATAATTGATAAATTAGAATAACTAAATATCTCTAAATCCCTTCCATCTTTAGTATGACAATCAGCACATTTAGCTTTTATAGGTCTTCTCGAAGGAGTTGTTTTACCGTACCAAAACCCAGTATCATTATTTAACCTATAATGATTCCATAAATTTTTATTAAACCATAAATTCTCTCCGTTTGAAATTGAACTATTTTGTGGAGCTGTCCATGTATTTGGATTGTCTTCTTCAAACATAGTTTCTGATAACAACTTATTATTAGAAGAATCAAGTAAATTAATTTTTACTACTCTATATCCTATAGAAATTCCATCTGAAGTATCAAATCTAAATTGAATTGTATTAACTCCCTCTTTAATTCCTGTGGATGGTATTGTTAATCTAATTGTATTAAATCCTCCATGAACCATTCCTCCATAAGCTAATTCTTTTCCATTTACTTCTGCAGTGGAATGATTTAATGATACCCAACTTTGATCATTAATTTTTATTGAACCTTTGTTTTCATAACTCAGATTATTAATCAACAACCATACTTTTTCTGTTTGAATATTAATCTCATTAGTTATACTAAAACTTACAGTTTTAGTAATACCTTCTTCTCCCAAAACTTCAATTGGCAATATTATATTATCAATATTAGATCTAACTTTTGTGTAATTACTTGTTGAATGATTTGAAATAAAAAAGTAATTTTTAAAACTTAAGAAACCTATAAATAAAAAAACAGTAAAATAAAAAGACAACTTCATGTTTTAAAAGGATATCGTTAAATTTCAGCAAGATACATTAAATAACATATACATATTTTTAACATATGTCTACAATTGAAATCTAGTTTTTTATTATATAAAAACTTTAATTACACAAGTTTACGATTTAGAATCTTTAGACTTTTTATTATTAAAAAATCAATTCCTTTTTTCCAGCATAGGCACAAACTTAAAATCACCTAACTCGTGTTTTTCAAACTCTTTTGCAGATTTACGAATCAACAACGTCATGACCTGAGATTTATCACCAACAGGTATTAACAACTTACCTCCTACTTTTAGCTGACTTAACAATGCGTTAGGAATATAAGGTGCACCTGCAGTTACAATAATTTTATCAAACGGAGCTTGCTCGGGTAACCCTTTATACCCATCTCCAAAGATAAATTTCTTCGGTCTGTATCCAATTTTAGGCAAAAACAAAGAAGTTCGTTTAAATAATTCGTGCTGACGTTCAATTGTATAGACCTCAGCTTTTAATTCTAATAAAACAGCCGTTTGATAACCGGAACCTGTACCAATTTCAAGAACTTTTTCCCCTTCTTTAACTTCTAAAACTTGAGATTGAAAAGCCACAGTATATGGATGAGAGATAGTTTGATCAGCGGCAATTGGAAAAGCCTTATCTTGATAGGCGTGATCTTCAAAACTACTATCAATAAATAAATGTCTTGGTATTTTCCTAACTGCGTTTAGTACTTTTTCATCGGTAATTCCTTTTCCCGACAAAACATTAGCAAGCTGATTTCTAAGCCCTTGATGTTTGGTAGTATCTTTCAAAAAAAGTTAATTTTTATAATTTTAAAAGTAATAATTATTCATTAAAAAAAATCTATAAAAGTGTATCTTTGTTTGTGCTAATTTGAAAAAATCGGCAATCATTTAAAACTTAATTACATATGCTAAAAGCCGGAGTTTTAGGGGCGGGTCATTTAGGTAAAATTCACTTACGCTTATTACAAGAATCAGATAAATATGAATTAGTAGGGTTTTATGATCCAAATGAAGATAATGCTCAAAAAGTAGCTCTTGAATTCGGATATCATTTATTTGACTCTATTGATAGTTTAATTGAAGCAGTAGATGTTGTTGATATTGTTACTCCAACTCTATCTCATTTTGAATGTGCTAAAAAAGCCATTAAAAAAGGAAAGCATATTTTTATTGAAAAACCAATAACAAATACTTTACAAGAAGCCGAAGCTATTAAAACATTAGCTAGTCAAAACCATGTTCGGGGCCAAGTAGGTCATGTAGAACGTTTTAACCCAGCATTCACTGCGGTAAAAGATATTATTGACACACCGATGTTTATAGAAACTCATCGTTTAGCTGAATTTAATCCAAGAGGAACAGACGTGCCTGTTGTATTAGATTTAATGATTCATGATATTGATATTATATTATCTGTGGTTAAATCTAAAGTAAAAAATGTATTTGCTAGTGGAGTATCTGTTATTTCAGAAACTCCGGATATAGCTAATGCAAGAATAGAATTTGAAAATGGATGTGTAGCGAACTTAACTTCAAGTAGAATTTCTATGAAGAATATGAGAAAAACACGTTTTTTTCAAAAGGACGCTTATATTTCTGTTGACTTTTTAGAAAAAAAATCTGAAGTAGTAAAAATGAAAGATGCTCCAGAAATTCCAGATGATTTTGCAATGATTCTACAAAATGCTGAAGGAATAAAAAAACAGATATACTTTGAAAACCCTAAAATAGAGGCAAATAATGCAATTTTAGACGAACTAAATTCTTTTGCTGATGCTATTCATAAAGATGTTACTCCAATTGTTTCACTAACTCAAGGAACAGAAGCACTTAGGATAGCTCATAAAATAATTGATTGTTTTTCTAAATAACACATAAACTACTAAAATTTAATTTTCATGAAGAATATTGCAGTAATTGGCGCAGGTACTATGGGAAATGGAATAGCTCATACTTTTGCTCAATTTGGATTTAATGTACAGTTAATTGATATATCTCAAGCTGCTTTAGATAAAGGATTAGCTACCATTTCTAAAAACTTAGACAGAATGGTTGCTAAAGAAAAAATATCTGAAGAAGATAAAACAAATACACTAAATAATATAACCACATATACTAGTATAAAAGAAGGTGTTCAATATGCCAGTTTAGTAGTTGAAGCTGCTACAGAAAATATTAATTTAAAACTTAAAATATTTAAAGAGTTAGATGAAGTTTGCCCAGATGATACAATTTTAGCAACTAACACTTCTTCTATTTCTATTACTCAAATAGCCGCAGTAACTTCAAGACCAGATAAAGTGATTGGAATGCACTTTATGAATCCGGTTCCAATTATGAAGCTAGTAGAAATTATTAGAGGATATAACACTTCAGACGATGTCAATGATTTTATTGTTGATTTAACCAGAAAAGTAAATAAGATTCCTGTAGAAGTTAATGATTACCCTGGATTTGTTGCTAATCGTATTTTAATGCCTATGATTAATGAATCTATTGAAACTTTATATAATGGAGTTGCTGGTGTTAAAGAAATAGATACAGTAATGAAATTAGGTATGGCACACCCTATGGGACCATTGCAATTAGCTGATTTTATTGGATTAGATGTATGTTTATCTATTTTAAATGTAATGTATGAAGGATTTAAGAATCCTAAGTATGCACCTTGTCCATTATTAGTAAATATGGTTGCTGCTGGTAAATTAGGTATAAAATCTGGAGAAGGGTTTTATGATTATTCTGAAAGTAGAAAAGCTGAGAACGTTGCAAAGATGTTTAGCTAAACTCATTTTCTAAAATATAACGCAAAAAAAAAAGGAACTCTTTCGAGTTCTTTTTTAATTGGGGATTATTTAAGATTAACTACTATAAAGTAATTAAGGGGGAAGTATTTGATAATTAACGGGGGTAAGGGGAATTTTATTTTTTAAAAGGGACTTCTATTATTTTTTACATAAACTGGTACTTTCTCTACTTTTAATCCTGAATTTGAAAATCCAAATAAAATTTTTACTAATTGATTTAAAGGCTGAAAAATGTTCATATTAAAAGATGTTTTAAGGGGTTATTCTTTTGTTTGACACCGCTAAATTACAACAGACTCACTCTTTGAATTTTAAATTTTAGATTTATAGTAGTTCATTTACCGATAAATGGTATTATTTTATCGATAAGTAAAAATATAATGTCAATTCAAAGAGTAAATCGTATTTATTATTCCCTTTTACCTGAGTATTAATTTCCCTTTCCATTCATTTTTACCAGAATATATTTTAAAGAAATATATTCCTGAAGCTAATTTTTTTCTATTAAACACTATTGTATTATTACCTGTATTCGAATTATACATTTCTTTATGCACTTGTTTACCAAAAACAGTATACACTTCGAAATTAAACTTACTATTCAAATTTGTATTAAAAGACAATCTCGTAGAATTCAAAACAGGATTTGGCATAACCTTTACTGTATTTTCATTTGATAATTCTTCAACAGACATGGTAGCTCCTTTTGAAAACCTGATGTCACCTATCTCTAAAGACTTATTCTCTGTTATACCACTTTTAGAAAGCAACGTAAAGAATAACATTTTCACATCATTCAACTCAGAATTCTGATTATTACCAATGTTTAAATCTTCTAATAATACTTCATACTGTTTTTCATTATTTGTTAAATCTAAAATTACATTTGGTTGATTTTCCCAAGATGAAATACTTTCTCTTACTAATGTTATCTTTAATTTTCCATTTCCTTTTGCTGTAAAAGACAATTTATTATAATCTGTTACGTCTACTTTTTCGAATTTTGGAGTTAAAGATCTATATATAGATACATCTTGATTCGTTAAAAAGTTAGCAACAATATTACGCTCAACTACATAATCATCATCATTAAAATCTTGCATGCTTTGCGTTACCTCAAAATCACTTACGAATGATTCTGAACTATAATCTACTCCCCATGTTCCATCAGACAAGAATAAATCATCTGGTGTCATGTTATACTCATTAGACAATCTAAACCCAGAGTCATACAATTTCTGTGTATCTAAAGTAATATTACTTAAAGGTCCGTCTAACTCTATCTCAAAATTCAAATTTTCACTTTCATCAGTTTCTGTAGCTCTTTTATACCCATCAATTGAAATTGTTGTTGCTCCAATAGTACTTACAACTTCCATGTCTATTTTACCTTTATTGTAACTTGCTTTTCTTATAAATACAGGTGGTGCTTCAGAACTTGTATAAGAAGTAATCTCTTTCTGTACATTAACAAGACTTAAAACTTCTTTAGAAAGTCTATATAGATCATCTATATTACTAGCCCAAATTTGAAAGTTATAAAATCCTTTATTAGAATATTTATCTAAATTCCAATGAGATTCAACTATGTAAGAATCTTTATCTTCTGATTCTGCAACTGCAAAACTAGCTACATATTCAATACCTCCATCTGGTCTTTTAACTATAGATTTAATAAATATTTCATCATTAATTTCCATATTAGATACAGATAATAATTCAGCTCCAGTAAAACGATCGCAAATATGTTTAGTATGCTCATATACCGAATTTTCAGTTTCTAAGACTAAAATAGTCCCTACACCTTCATTAGCATTTGTGATATAATCAACAGATAACACATCAACAGCATTTGTAATATCAGTTAAATCTGAAGGTGAACTTTCAATAACATCAGTATTCTGTAAGATATCCATAGGAATAAAATCCCATAGTGATACTCCTCCACTAGATTTTTTACCATAAGTAGCTTTTTTAAAGACTCTTTTTGCTAAGCTTACATCAAACTTATAATTCGATTTTATTCTATTTAAATTTCTCTGATTAATTTGCTGAGACAAACGATTATTACTCTCTAAACCTCCATTGTTTCCAGTTGAAGTTGGAGATAACTCAGGACATGCTGCAACTCCAGAGCATGAAGGATCATCACAATCAACTAAACCATCACCATCATCATCTATTCCATTAGTGCAATTTTCTTGAGGCACAGGTGCAGTTGGACATCTTGCTCCGTCATTTTGAGAACTAGAAGGGCCATAAGCAAAAAGATTTGATTGCATATCTGCACTACTTGTTACATTTTGAACTGCATAGATAATATATACTGTACCTGTTTGATTAGCAGAAACATAAAAATTACCATCAACATCAAAATACACTGCTCCGTAAGTATAACTCAAACCTGTAAGAATAGGTACTTCACCCAATGCTTGAACATTTCCAGTGTCAGGATTAATTCTATATAAAATATTAGAATACTTTTCTACTGTGTATAACATATTATCCACAGCATTAAATGCCCAATCATGATTGGTTATGGCTTGAGATAATGTTAGACTCCCTATATTGGTTAAATAATTAGGTGAATTAGGATTTAAATCTATTTTATATAATGATGAACTTCCATTTTTTAAATAATAAATCCCATCCTGATTTACATCTCCAACATAAGAATAAGGAGCATTAGCTATGGTATAGGTTGTCATTTCATAATTATTTCCTATTCTAACAATTGAATTTGAAGGTGATTTTAATGATCCCCATATATAACCATCTTTAGGATTATATCCTACTCCATTAATTACGGAAGGAGTTAAATCTATACCTTCTAATGAAGCATTTCCTGTAGCTAAGTTTTGAGCATACACATCATTTGCTTGAAACAAATAAGCTTCTGTCACACAATTAAAAGGTTCGCCTTGAGCATTTAAATTATTGCTCATAGCATAAAAAATTATAGTAAATACGATTTTTATTAAGAAGTATATTTTTTTCATAATGTGTTTTTTTAATGGGATTCAATATTAATTTCACCTCAATTTACATTCAACACATTTTAAAAATTAGATATTAGATAGCAGACCACATGAACTGTGGCTAAAATCACATTTTAGTAGGACAAAAAAGGGATAAAAAGAAAAGGCATCTCAATGAGATGCCTTTATTACCGTTAAACTATAGTTTTTTAGTTTTCGTCTTTATCTTTTTCCTTCTTAGATGTTTTATTCCATATTTTAATTTCATCATCAGCAGTGATTCCTGATTTTACTTCTATGTTAACTCCATCAGAAATTCCTAACTCAAGTTCTTTCTTTTCAAAAGAATCTTCTCCTGTTTTAATTTCTACATAAGGCTTTTCAGATTTTTTATCAAAACGTAGTAAAGCTTCTTTAATAGCTAGAACACTATCTTTTTTCTCTAAAACGATATCTGCATTTGCAGAATAACCTGCTCTTATAAAGTAATTTTCATCTAAAGAAACATCTGCTTTAATTGTAAACTGAACAGCTCCTCCTTCTTCTGTACCTTTAGGAGCAATAAAATTTAATAATGCTGGAAATTTCTTATCCTCGATTGCACCTAAAGAGACTTCTAATGCAGTTCCTTTTATTAATTTCCCTACTTCAGATTCATCTACTTTACCCTCAAATATCATTTTATTCATGTCTGCAATGGTAGCTATAGTTGTCCCTGCATTAAAGCTGTTACTCTGAATAACTTGATATCCTTTTTTTACTGGTATTTCTACAATCATTCCTGAAGAAGTAGCTCTAATATTTGTATTTGCTGCACTTCCTAAACCAGCTGTTGTTCCTCTCTTTACGATATCCATATTTGAACGAGCATTAGCTAAACGCTGTTTTGCATTATTAAATGAAAGTTGTGAATTCTCAAATTCTTGACGTGCTATTACACCTCTTTCAAATAAACTCTTATTACGATCAAATTGAGTTTTAGCATTATCGAATGCTAATTGGGCATTTTTAATTTCATTATTAGCAGAGTTTAATGCTTCTACATTTGGCACCACTCTAACAGTTGCTAATAAATCACCAGATTTAACCACTTGTCCTTCTTCAACTACAATTTTATCTACAATCCCAGCTATTTGTGGCTTAATCTCTACCTCTTCTAAAGGAACTACTTTACCTGTAGCTACAGTCTTCTTTACAATAGTTGTTTTAAATGCTTTTTCAGTCTCGAATTGTACAACACTTTTTTTATTCTTCTTCGCTAACCAAATTAATACAGCTGCAAATAATGCTGCTACAACTATTAATATAATTTTTGCTCTTTTACTCATTGTATTTATTTATATAGTCTGATTATTATTTTTACTCTTCTCTTAAAGCTTCAATAGGTTTTACTAAAGTTGCCATATATGCCGGAATTAATCCTATTAATGTTCCTAAAACTACTAATATAAAAAACGCTAGAAGTATTATAGGTATATTCACCGTTGGGTTTAATAATGTTGGGTCGGGTCCTGATCCTATTGTTGCATCTAAAAGATACAATATAAATCCTCCGAAAACTATTCCTAACATTCCTGCTACCGTCGTCAAGAAAACCGATTCCAAAACTACTTGTTGTCTTATTTCTCTTGGAGTCGCTCCTAATGCTCTACGAATCCCAATCTCTTTAGTTCTCTCTTTAACTGTAATTAATAAGATATTACCAATAGCAAAAACACCTGCTATTAAAGTTGCTATACCCACAAACCATGTTAAGAACTGCATTCCTGTTAAAAAACCAGTAACTTTATTTATTCTAACTGCTAAGTTAAAACTCCCAAAAGCCCTATTATCCTCAGGATCAACCTTATGAAGATTCTTAAGAGTTAACTTAATATCACTTTCTAATTGTAGAATATCTACATCTTTATTACCAGTCACCATCATCCAATCTATATTATTACCTCTATTATAAACCTGTTGAAATGTTGAAAATGGCACATAAGCAGCTTCACCGTCAATTCCTATATTTCCTCTTTTATATACTCCAACAACTTTGTAATTAATATTGTCAACTATTACATATTGACCTATTGGAAATTCATCTTTCTCGTATAATTGTTTATAAGCAGTTTCCTCAATTACAATAACTTTTGATTTATTTGTAATATCATTTGCATTTATAAATCTACCATAGATTAAATCTTTTTTCTGAACTTTATCTAACACAGGATAATCACCACTAATATTAAATTCTCCAGATTTAAATCCATTAATAATATTTGTGTTTGTTTGACTTCTTGGTGCTAAATATTTAATTCCTTTGTGCTCTCTTTTTAATATCTCAATATCTTGAGTAGTTAATCGGATTCTCCGTCCTTTTTGAAAACCTTTAAAAGGTTTTTCTGTTCTTTGAGCCCACATAAAAACACTATTGGTAGCAAAATCACCAAAAATATTTTTAAAATTATTCTCCATTCCACGGGCAGCTCCTAAAAGAACCACTAAAAGGAAAATACCCCACAAAACTCCAATAATAGTAATTATTGTACGAGTTTTATTTTTACGAATTCCTCCGTAAATTTCTTGCCATGTATCTGAATCAAATAAAAATTTAAACATAATTAATCTGCTCTTAAGGCTACTATTGGTTTAATTTGAGCTGCTTTTTTAGCTGGTAAATAACCAGCAATCAACCCTGCTATTACAAGTGTAATGGTAGCTCCTACTACAATTCCTGTATTAACACCTGGGTTTTTAATAAAATATTCTTCTAAACTATCTCCTATTTGATTTAATATATATGTTCCAAATAGAAGTCCTAGATATCCTGCAATTGCTGTTATTAATAATGATTCTTTTACAACCATTGCAATAATAGAAGCTGGTTTTGCTCCCAAAGCTTTTCGAATACCAAATTCTTTAGTTCGTTCTTTAATAGAAAATATCATAATGTTACTAATACCTATAATCCCAGCTATTAAAGTTCCTGAACCAACAAAAATCACAATAAAATATAAAGCCAACATGAATTGATTCACACCTTTATTAGCTTCAGCCATGTTTCTTACAGACAAAGCACTTTGATCATCAGGATGAATATCTAATTTTTCTCTTAAATCTCTTTCAATACTATTCCCAAAAGCAATTGCTTGGTTTAAATTTAGTTTTGGATTATATCCTATGTTTATTTGACTGATATAATCATTATTTCCATAAATCTTTTGTGCTGTTGTTACCGGCATGTAAGTTAAACGTTCTTCATTATCTCCTCCATCATCTGTAAAAACGCCTATCACTTTATACGATAAACCGTTTACATTTACTTGTTTTCCTAAAGCTGGTCGTTCACCAAATAAATCTTGTTTTACTAATCTTCCGATTACAATTACTTTAGAAGCTTGTTGAAGATCTAATTCATTTATATATCTACCATCAGTAATTATAGTTTTCTCTAGGAACTGATGATCTGGATGTACTGCTCTTAAACTGTATCCATCTTGTTTATTCTTATATGATATATTAACGTTTTTGTATATTCTCGCAGTTAAATACTGAATCTTATTGTCGTATTTATCTGCTACATAATTATAATCTTTATTCTTTAATTGAATTCTTCTACCAGATTGTAGACCTTTATAAGGTTTAGATGTTTTCCACACTCTAACGAACATTGAATTAGCAGCATCATCCACAAAAGCATCAGCAAATGTATTTTTTAAACCACTTACAATTCCGAATAATAAAGTAAAAAGTAAAATAGCAAAAGCAACTGTAAAACCAGAAAGCACTGCTCTAAGTTTATTTTTACTAATACTCTGGAAAATTTCCCTCCAAGAATCTAAATCAAACATAAAATAGCTTTTTAATTTACGTTTTTAAGTTTCCCTACGTTAGTATACTCATCACTGATAATAACTCCATCCTTTAACCTAACGATTCTATTTGTCTGAGCTGCAACTTCTTCCTCATGAGTAATTACAAATACTGTCATACCTTCATCATTAATTCCTTTTAACAAATCCATTACCGAATCAGTTGTTTTAGAATCTAATGCTCCGGTTGGTTCATCTGCTAAAATAACTTTAGGATTGGTTACTAAAGCTCTAGCAATAGCCACACGTTGTTTTTGACCACCTGAAAGTTCATTTGGTAAATGATTAGCCCAAGGTCCTAATTCTACTTTTTCCAAATACTCCTGAGCAATCTTTAATCTATCTTTTCTTCCCATTCCTTTATAATACAAAGGCAATGCGACATTTTCTAAAGCAGTTTTATATGAAATCAAATTAAAAGACTGAAAAACAAAGCCTAAAAACTTGTTTCTAAGAACAGCCGCTTTTTTCTCGTTTAAGTTTTGAATTAATTGTCCGTTCAGGTAATAATTACCTTCATCGTGAGTATCTAGAAGCCCAACAATATTTAATAATGTTGATTTACCAGATCCTGAAGATCCCATAATAGATACAAACTCTCCTTCTTTAATATGTAAATCAAGTCCTTTTAAAACATGAAGAGAATCTTTACCAATAGGGTAAGATTTGTGTAGTTCTTCTATTTTTATCATATAGTTAGTTAATTTTTCTGAAAGTAAGTATAAAAAAGTCACAACTTTATCAACTCACACTCACTAGACGCTCGTTTTCAAAATATGTTACAGAAAGTTATTGTAATTTTGTAAAAAAATAAAATCTTATATATGATTGAGCTTCCTGAAAATAAAAAAATAATACTATTTGATGGAGTTTGCAACCTTTGTAACCAAAGTGTTTTACGAGTAATTAAGTTAGATAAAAAGGATATTTTCAGATTCGCTTCTTTACAATCTGAGACAGGAAAAAAAATTACAGAATACTTAAAAATTGATATCTCAAAAACAGATTCAATCATATTATTTGAGCCAAATAGAGCATATTATATAAAATCTTCTGCTGCTTTAAAAATAATTGGTAACTTTGGAGGAATATGGGAGGTTAGTAAGTTTCTGTTGGTTTTCCCCATTTTTATCAGAGATCTTGTATACGATATTATTGCAAAAAATCGTTACAAGTGGTTTGGTAAAAAAAATCAATGCATAATTCCTACCTCAGATTTACTATCAAAATTTTTAGATTAAATGATACAAAATTTAAAGTGTGTTATCTTTGATATGGATGGTGTAATTATTGATTCAGAAGAACTACATAAAAAAGCTTATTACGAAGTATTTAAATCTTTAGACTTAAATGTAACTGAAGAGTTATATAAATCTATGACAGGATCTTCTACTATAAATGCTTTTCAAAAACTAGTTACTCACTTTAACTTAAGTGAAAATCCAGAAGAACTTGTATTGAACAAAAGGAAGAGGTATGTAAACTTTTTCGAAAATGATCCAAATTTAAGTTTAATTGATGGTGTTGAAAATATTATAAAGTATTTCTTTAATAAAGGATATACACTTGTACTTGCTTCTTCTTCTGCAATGGTAAACATAAACAGAGTTTTTGATCGTTTTAACTTACATCAATATTTTACAGCTAAAATTAGTGGTGCTGATTTAAAAGCTTCAAAACCTCATCCAGAAATTTTTGAAAAAGCAGCAGTAA
Organism: uncultured Tenacibaculum sp.; assembly: GCA_947492185.1. Taxonomy (GTDB): domain Bacteria; phylum Bacteroidota; class Bacteroidia; order Flavobacteriales; family Flavobacteriaceae; genus Polaribacter. The sequence goes on along the minus strand of CANLMR010000008.1, from coordinate 60,726 downwards.
TGGGTGGATATGAAAGAAATAATTGTGTTGTGATTGAAGATTCTGATAATGGAATTAAAGCAGCTAATGATGCTGGTATTTTTGCTATTGGATATAAAAATCCTTTAGTTACTAATCAAACATTAGAAAATGCTAATTTGGTAATTTCTAACTATGAAGAACTTATTGAAATTTGTTAATGGAAAAGATAACACTTAAAACTTTTATTATATCTACACTATTTGTTTTAGTGATTGCTTTCTTGTATCTAAAAAATAAGGATACATCTAAAGGAGTTGAAGATAATGTTTCTGATAAAATGTTATTTAAAAAAGCAAAACAACAAATTGACTCTATAAAACAAGCTTCAATGATTGAGGATACAATGATGGATTTAGTAATTGAATTGACTGACGATCATAGTAAACATAAAAACATTGGTCCTAAACTCTCTGATATTCAGATTAAAAATGCCGAAAATAAATTAAGTTTTGAACTACCAGATTCATACAAACTATTCCTAAAATATTTTGGAGATGGTGCGGAATTAGTATATCAAACTTCTATTTCTGATGTGAAAAATTTCACTCCTTTAATTAGTAAATACAAGGATATCGATTCGGAAATTGAATTAGATGAAATAACAATTAACACTGGTGCTTTAGTAAGTTTAACTCAAAATAATAAACAAGATGGAGATTGGTATTGGATTACAAATGAAGCTAATAAAGATGGTGAGTTGCCATTAATATACTACAATCCAAAAAACAAAACATTTAGTAATCTAATTGACAATTTTCCTGAGTGGCTTTCAATACTAGTTAAAAGTAAAGGTAATTTAACCAATGATTTTAACACTCCTAAAAAGCAAGCTATTAATAAAGCATCTACTTTAAATTATCTAGAATAAAATTAATTGTTTTATTTGCATTGTTGTTCTCTGAATAAGAATCTGTAATAAATTTAGAAGAAACCGCATATCCTTTTTCTATTAAATAAGCTATTTCATTAGAAAACTCTAAAGTAACTTTACCTGTAAGTAAATTACTTAAATCCCTTCCTTCTACATAATGATTATATATTTTCTTTAACCCAGTTAAATACAAATAATCTTTAGTAAAACCACCACCACGATAAGCTCTTGCAGTAATATAAAAAGCGTCTTCTCTATTTAAATCAAAAGTATTATGCAAAGATCTAAATGTTTTTGAAAACGAATATCCTTTAGCTAAACCATTTACTGCTAACACCCTATATGCCAACTCTTTTAATCGTTTGAGTGTTAAATTTCCTGACATGTATTCACTAAAAACAGCTAGTCCTTCTTGAGTTTCAACATTATTTGGAAAACCATGTGAAAATATTTTTAAAGGGTGTTCTAAAGCATTCATAGTCGTAACCATATGTACACCAATTTCATGATTGGTTAAAATTCCCATTTCATTATCTGAGTATGTATAGTTTTCGTTTAGAACCAACGATTTTGTACTATTTAAAACCATAGCAATTGCACTCATGGTTTTGGAATGTTTAATATTAAAATCAAAATCGTATTTCTTTCCGTAATTAATAAATATCTTTTCCGCTTCTTTTGAAGAATATTGTGGATGAAAAGAATCATCTTCTACATTTTCTTCTTCAAAATGTAGAATGAATTTTGCATTCTCTACATCAGCTTCAGTTGGCGAACCAAAAGACCGCAAACTATTGTAATAAAATTTCTTACCTTCTCCAATAGTTTCAATACATTGAATTAACCCTGAGTAGAAATAAATAATTTCTTCATATAAATCTCGAATCTTTTCATCTTCAATTTCTTCAAGTGGTAAAGCAAAAAACTCACTATGTAATTTAAATTTATCGAAATCTCTTTCTGGATATTTAAAACTTGGATCTGTTAAATATTTAGAAGCAAAGAACTTTTGCTTTTCTTCTTCTATATTAATTGGATTTACATACCTAAGAAGTTCTATCTCTTTTACAAGTTTATCTATTCGATTATCTATCTCGAATAATTTTTGTGTTTTAACCGAAGTATCCATCATCATTACAAAAAATCAACACTGCAAATTTATGATTTATGTCTATCATAAAAATCTTTTGCGTGTTCTTTTAACATTCTATCTAAATATATCTTAACTGCTTTTACAACTTCCGGGTAGACAACCTGTTCTAACTCATCGCAATACACTTTAGCTATTTCTGTTGCTAACACTAATGTATTTTTAAATCTTTTAGATATAAATTTCAAGAAATAGCCATTTCCTTGAAATGTGTCATTAATTTTTGACGTAGACTTAATGTTGTTTGGTAACGGCATTCGTTCTAAAATCAATCGCCATTTTTCTATGTCCTCTCCAAATCTATTATTATCTACATTAGAAGTCCCTAAATTCCATGTTGGCACTTCTCTATCCCATCGTTTCCAATTATAACTATGCATATCATAAACAACACAATGTTTGTATTTTGTTTCAAGTTTATGAATCAACGTTTCTACAACTTCGTAAAATGCATTGTGCTTTGCCAAACTTTTTTCTTTCATCTGTTCAGGCAAAGGAGATTTCCATAATTGCTTTCCCCAAGCATCATCATATATTGCAGATTCAGGAGCTCTATTTAAATCATACTCAAAACGAGAATCTAATCCGGCAATTACTATTGGATGATTTGAAACCATTTCCTTAGTACAAGGGTCTTCTTCATACCAACGATCATATTCTGAATGCAAACAGCTATCCCATAGTTCTTTTCTGAACTGATGACCATCATGAACAGCAGCACAAACAAAAGGAACGTATTCATTAATTTTTATAGTGAAGGAATAATCATAAGAAACAGCTTCAAATAACTCTTCATTTTTAATTTTTTGAGTTATTTCCTTTACTAATAATCTTTCCATTTTACTTTAATATTTTTTGTAACGCTGCAAAAATTTGTTTTTCCATTTTATCTACCGTACCATCAGCAAAGAAAACCTCCTTAATATCATTAATAAGATTCTTTTTTTCCTCATGAGAGTACTTATTCATTAATAAATATTCTTTTATATTCTCAATGATATCTGATTCTTTATCAAAAACAATTTGAGTATGTACTTTATTAAATGTTTTCTCATCAACCTTAGAAAGTATATAGTTTCTTTCTTCTTCTGTTTCTAAGTAATTGCATTGTGCTGCATATAACAAAACATATGCTTCGAACTCAGTTTTTGTCCATTCTATAATCATAATTATTGTTCGGTAGGTAAATTTGGTATACTTGCCCATTCTGTCCATGAACCATCGTATACCGAGTAGTTAGCATTTCCTGTAATTTCAAGAGCTAAAGCTAGTATACAAGCCGTTATTCCTGAACCACAAGTAAATATATATTTCTTGTTTTCTGAATTAATTTTATTAAATAATTCAATTAATTCTTCTTTGTTTTTCATTTCCCCATTATGTTGCACTTCGGTATAAGGCAAACTTAATGAATTAGGAATGTGCCCTCCCTTTAAACCTTTTCGGGGCTCTGGTACTTTTGCTAAAAAACGATCATTTGATCTAGCATCTGCAACACAAAAATCCTCTGTTTTTATATTTTCTAAAATAGTATTAAACTCTACTACTTTAGTTGTTGTTAATTCTGCTTGAAAACTACCTTTTTCTCGTTCTAACCTAATCGTTTTTTCGACTTTATATCCTTTTTGTTTCCATTTTGGAAATCCTCCATTAAGCACAGCTACATTATCAAAACCAAACAATCTAAATAACCACCAGGCTCTTGGAGATGAATATACACCTAAATCATCATAAACTATAATACATGAATCTTTGTTGATTCCTATTTTTTGTATTTGTTCTTGAAAATATTCTTTAGTAGGAATAGTATTAGGGTATTTTGCTTTTTTATTTAAAAAAACTTCTTTTAAATCAAAATAAATAGCATTTGGAATTCGATTTTTTTCTGATAAACTATTTTCAATAGTTCCAACTTTTTTAATCGTTGCATCTAAAACAATTAAATTATCAACATTACTATTTTCATGCAACCACTCTACAGTTACAATGGGTGAAGTAATTTTAAGCCTCATCTACTTGTTTCTTTAAATCAGTCATTCTTCTAAAAGCAGCATTTTTTTCCAAAACTTTACTTTCTAGAAAGTCAACTACTTTTTCTTGAAGCTTAACTTTTGAAACTTTGTTTATGTAGGTAATTCCTCCTGGACTCATAACATTCACTTCTACTAACTTACCATTAATCACGTCGATTCCTACAAAGTATAATCCATCTTTCACTAATTTCGGCCCTATTTTTTTACATAAGATTTTTTCCGCTTGTGTAAGTCTATGTTTTTCAACTCTTCCTCCTGCAGTAACATTTGATCTATGATCTTTATCTCCTGGAATTCTTTTCATTGCTCCAATTGGCAAACCATTCAACATTAAAATACGAACATCTCCTTTTTCTGCTCCTTCAATGTATTCCTGAAGAATTACATAATCAGAAGACCCGTCACTTTTACTAATATAAAAATCTAATAATGAATTAATATTACCCATTGCCGATTTTTCTATTAGTATTACTCCAGATCCACCATAACCATTTAAAGGCTTTAAAATCATTCTATCAGCAGATGATTCTTCGATAGTTTTGATTAAATAGTTTTTATTCTTAGAAACGTGAGTTACAGGAATAATTTCATTCTCTGGATCTTCAAAAACAGCTGTATATAATTTATTATTTCCCTCTCTCATTCCTTGAACAGAATTGATAATAAAAACATCGTCTTTTACAGAATCTAAAAAATTAAGCATTAATGGATCTAAAGGCGGGTTTGCACGCATAAAAATAGCATCAAAACCAGCTAAAGGCAACATTTCTTCTCTTATTGTTGCTTTTTTGTAATATGACTTCGGTGAGGTAGGAACTTTTTCCATCCTGTTGATAATTGTACAAAATGCATTAGTAACACTATTACGAATCGTTAGATTAGAAGGAGTACATATAGCTACCCCATGCCCTCTTTTTGCACACTCATGAATTAATGTTAAAGAAGAATCTGTATCTGGTTTAATCTCTTCCCATGGATACATTAAAAAACAAATATTCATTTACTATACTAAGTTTAAGTTAGTTTATTGTTTATTTTTCCACTAAAAAACACCAAATACTATAATAGTATTGGTGTTTATAAAAATACTCTTTTTTTAAATATTTAAAAGAAATAAAATTATTTTACTTCATCATAATTATCATCCCAATTTTTAGGCTTTGGATCACCTAATTTATCTACAGATTTTGCAACTAAAGTTGCTACTGTTGCATCTCCTGTTACATTAATTACCGTTCTACACATATCTAGTGGTCTATCTACAGCAAAAATTAATGCTAATCCTATTGGCAACAATTCACTAGGAAAACCTACAGATTCTAAAACAATTACTAACATTACCATACCTGCACTAGGCACAGCAGCTGATCCTATGGACGCTAATAAAGCTGTTAAAATAATTGTTAACTGATTCGTAAAAGTTAATCCTTCTGGCCAAATAACTTGCATTATAAAAACAGCAGCTATACCTTGGTACAAACTTGTTCCATCCATATTTACTGTTGCTCCTACTGGTAAAACAAAACCAGAAACTTCTTTATCTACACCTACATGTTCTTCTACCCTTTCCATAGTAACAGGTAATGTCGCTGCGCTTGAACTTGTTGAAAAAGCTAATAATTGCGCTGGACTAATTTTTTGTAAAAACCATAATGGTGATTTTTTTACATATACTTTAATAAGTAAAAGATAAAAACCAACCATTAATGATAATCCAAATACTACGCAGAGTGCATACCATAGTAATTTTATTAATATTTCAGTATCATCAAATGCAATAATAACATTAGCTAATAAAGCGAATACTGCATAAGGAGCAAATAACATAATTAAATCTACCATTTTCATCACAACTTCATTCAACGAATCAAAAAAGCTAATTAGTGGTTTCGCTTTTTCTTCAGCAATTAGTAGTAAACTAATCCCAACAAAAAGTGCAAAAAAGATTACCTGTAACATTGAAGCGCTTACAAATGATTTAAAAATATTACTAGGGAAAATATCAACTAAAGCTTGTAAAGGTCCTGTACCTTTTTGCTTTGATGCTTTTTCTAATTTATCAGCAACACCTGCATCATCAGCATACTTTTCTTTAATTTTTTCTATAGTTTCTTTAGACATCCCTTCCCCAGGCTTTACCGTATTTACAATACCTAAACCTATAACAATAGCTACTAAAGTAGTAGCAATATATATTCCCAATGTTCGTAATCCCATTGATTTTATCTTTGAAATATCTTTCAAATCAGATATTCCTTTTATAAGCGATGCTAATATTAAAGGAACAGCAATTAACTTAAGTAAATTGATGAAAATTTTACCAAAAGGTGCAATCCAATCTGTGACAAAGCCTTTTCCTCCATCTATGGTATTCATTATAAAACCGAAAATTATACCTAGAACCATTCCTATGATAATTTTCCAATGTAATGCTAATTTCTTCATTTGTGTATTTTGGTTTGAGTAACGTTTGTAAAAATATAAAATTGATTACAATTAAAAAGTGGCACTTTTATTAAGAATTTTGAGAAAAATTGTGACTTTGTTTTGTATATTGTGTCAATATAACTGTCAGAGTATTAATTAAAACAAAACATTAGAAATGGAAGGAATCTTAGACTTATTAAACAGCCCAATGGGAAAAACTATTATTAGCGGTGTTGCTGGATCTACTGGACAAGACAGTAGTAAAACAGGAAGCGTTTTAACAATGGCTTTACCAGTGTTAATGAAAGCAATGCAACGTAACGCTTCTACTCCTCAAGGTGCAGAAGGTTTAATGGGTGCTTTAAATAAACATGATGGAGGAATTTTAGACAATCTTGGTGATTTATTTAGTGGAGGAGTTGATAACAATGTTGTTAGCGATGGTAGTAAAATTTTAGGACATGTATTAGGTACTAAACAACAAGGAGTTCAACAAGTAATTGGTCAAAAAACTGGTATGGATTCTGGTGCTGTAGGAAATATTTTAAAAACTGCTGCTCCAATTTTAATGGGAGTTTTAGGTAAACAATCTAGACAAAATGGAGTTAGCAACTCTGGTGGTTTAGGAGATTTATTAGGAGGAATGTTAGGAGGAAACAGTTCTCAGCAAGAACAAAGTTTCCTAGAGAAAATATTAGATGCTGACGGTGATGGTAGCATTATAGATGATGTTGCTGGAATGGTTTTAGGTGGCGGAAGTCAAAAAAAATCTGGAGGTTTATTAGGTGGACTTCTAGGTGGGTTATTTGGAAAAAAATAAGATTCAATCTACATAATAACAAAAGGGTAAACACACTTGTTTACCCTTTTTCTTTTATATATTTTTGCGCCCGTAAAGTTTAAATTAATGTTTTTGTGGAGAAACTAAAAGCACGTTGGGGTTTAAAAACAAACTGGGATGTTGTTGCCGTTTTAATAGTATTTGCTATAAATGGTTCTTTTTCTGCGTGGGTAGCAAAACCTGTTACCGCTTTTCTTGGATTATCAGCTGAAACAATGAACCCTTGGATATACTACCCTTTACGTATCCTATTAATATTCCCTATTTACCAAACTACATTACCTATTGTTGGATGGTTGTTTGGTCAATTCCGTTTCTTCTGGGAATTTGAGAAAAAGTTTTTAAGCCGTTTAGGCTTTGGTTTTTTATTTAATAAAAAAGACTAAACCTCAATAGTTGTCTTATCTATATCTTTTTTATTCTTTGATGTAAAAACATAAGTATAAAACCACATTAACGTAAAAGTAGGGATAACATCTACCCAAGGTAATGCTTCTTCTATAAATGAAATTGCGGCTGCAATTTTACCTTTTTTTCCTTTATACATTCTTGTCATTAAATATGCAGATGCTGGCGCCCAAACTATATCTGTTACTTCTGCAAACCATGGAACAACAAAAGATGCATATCCAATAAGATCAAATATAATTCCTAATAGTAATTTTAAATATTTATTTTCTGTATTCATATTATTTGTTTGTACATTGCTTTAATCAATTTTCAAGCCACTTTATTAGACACAAAAAACGATAAAAGTAACAGTATTAATGCAGTTTTCTCATTTCAAAAATCAAATTAATCAATTAAAAAACAATTCTTTAGGAGGATTAGAATCGCAATTCAAATTAGTTCCTGAATTACGAATTAAAATTTCCGAAGAAAAAATAAAGAAAAATAATCCCCGAAAAGCAGCAGTTTTAGCTCTTTTTTATCCTGATAAAACTGGAAAAATGCAATTTCTATTAACTAAAAGAGCAAGTTATAATGGTACACACTCTGCGCAAATAAGTTTTCCTGGAGGAAAATATGATAAAATCGATAATTCAATACAAAAAACCGCTTTAAGAGAACTAGAAGAAGAAGTTGGAGTCAACCAAACGTCAGTAGAAATAATAAGACGACTTTCAGACACCTATATTCCTCCTAGTAATTTTATGGTAACCCCTTTTATTGGTTTTTTAAATGAAAGACCTAAGTTAATTCCAAATGAAGAAGTAGCAGAACTTATTGAAATAGAGACCAATGAGCTTTTAGATGACAAAAACCTTTCTTCTATTGTTTTAGAAACTTCATACATGAAAGAAATTGAGGTTCCGTGCTTTAATTTTTCAAATCATATTGTTTGGGGTGCTACAGCTATGATATTATCAGAAATAAAAGATTTACTCAAAGAAATTGAATGAAAATGTTTTTATAAATTTGTTTTACTAAATTAGTTTTTATGCCCTTATTTAAAAGGAATCCTTTTGGTCATATCTTATTTATTAAACGCTTCTTAATACAAATTTTAGGAGCGATATCTCATAGTAGGTATCGAAGTTTTAATAATTTACAAATAGAAGGTTCTGAAGTACTCAGACAATTACCTGATAGAAATATTTTATTCATTTCCAATCATCAAACATACTTTGCTGATGTAGCAGCTATGTTTCATGTATTTAATGCTTCTTTAAAAGGACGTGATGATAATATCAAAAATGTAGGATATCTATGGAAGCCAAAATTAAACATTTACTATGTTGCTGCTGGTGAAACAATGAAATCAGGATTGTTACCTCGAATTTTTGCCTATGTAGGTTCCGTTTCAGTAGAAAGAACATGGAGAAGTTCTGGTAAAGACGTTAATAGACAAGTTAAAATGTCTGATATTTCTAATATTGGTACTGCATTAAAAGATGGTTGGGTTATTACATTCCCGCAAGGAACTACCACTCCTTTTAAACCAATTCGTAGAGGAACAGCACACATTATTAAAACTTTTAAACCAACAGTAGTACCAGTAGTAATTGATGGTTTTAGAAGGTCTTTTGATAAAAAAGGTTTAATGATTAAAAAACGAAATGTTTTACAATCAATGGTAATCAAAGAACCTCTTGAAATTGATTATGAAAACGAAGATGTAAGTAGTATTGTAGAGAAAATTGAATTTGCTATAGAACAGCATCCTTCATTCTTAAAAGTACTAACACCAGAGCAACTTAAAGCACAAGAAGAATTTATTGAAAGTAGAAGTTTTTGGGGAGTCGACAATAAAAAAGAAACAAAAATCGAAGAAAATTAAGAATAAATTATGTCAGAAAATAAAACCATATTAACTAAAGATTCAATTGATTTTTTAGAAAAATATTTAAATAATGCTGCTCCAACTGGTTATGAATGGGAAGGACAAAAAATTTGGATGGACTACCTTAAACCTTATGTTGATGAGTTTATTACAGATACTTATGGTAGTGCTGTTGGAGTTATAAACCCTGATGCAAAATATAAAGTAGTTATTGAAGGACATGCTGACGAAATCTCTTGGTATGTGAATTACATTTCTGACAAAGGGTTAATTTACGTGGTGAGAAACGGAGGAAGTGATCACCAAATTGCTCCAAGTAAAGTGGTAAATATTCATACTAAAAATGGAATTGTAAAAGGAGTTTTTGGTTGGCCAGCTATTCACACAAGAGATAAAGGAAAAGAAACTCCTCCTAAACAAGACAATATTTTTATTGATGTTGGTTGCGCTAACAAAGAAGAAGTAGAAGCTCTTGGTGTACATGTTGGTTGTGTAATTACGTATCCAGATGAGTTTCATATTTTAAATGAAAATAAATTTGTTTGTCGTGCTTTAGATAACAGAATGGGTGGTTTTATGATTGCCGAAGTTGCTCGTTTATTACATGAAAACAAAAAGAAACTACCGTTTGGATTATATATTACGAATTCTGTTCAAGAAGAAATTGGATTACGTGGTGCTGAAATGATTACAGAAACAATTCAACCAAATGTTGCCATTGTTACTGATGTAACTCATGACACAACTACACCAATGATTGATATGAAGAAACAAGGACATCAAGAAATTGGTAAAGGCCCAGTAATTGCTTACGCACCAGCAGTCCAACAAAAATTAAGAGATTTAATTATTGAAGGAGCTGAAGAAAACGATATTCCTTTCCAACGTTCTGCTTTATCTAGATCTACAGGAACAGATACAGATGCTTTTGCATACAGTAATGGTGGTGTTGCTTCTGCTCTTATATCTTTACCTTTACGCTATATGCATACAACTGTGGAAATGGTTCATAGAGAAGATGTAGAAAATGTAATTAAAATGATTTATCAGGCGTTATTAAAAATTGAAAACGGAGAAGATTTCTCATATTTCAAATAAATAACATTAAACATAGTCTTGTGTCATTTTGAACAAGTTTAAAAATCTAGCAAAGATTTAACAACTGTTCAGAATGACATTTTTTATTTTTATGGAAAATTCATCTAATATGAGCTTAAGCAACCAAAAGCATTTATTCGATATTCCTGAAGAAATCACCTATTTAAATATTGCAAGTCAATCTCCTTCTTTTAAAACTAGTGAAGAAGCTGGAATAAAAGCTGTCAAAGAAAAAACTCGACCTTATTTAATTACTACTTCTCGTTATTTTGATCCTATAGTTAAGTTAAAAAAACTTTTCACTCAATTGGTCGAAGCTGATGATTATAATCGAGTTGCTTGTATTCCTTCTGTTTCTTATGGACTTGCAACTGTAGCCAATAACATTCAATTAAATGAAGGTGATGAAATAGTATTGGTTGAAGAACAATTTCCTAGTAACTATTATGTTTGGGAAAAATTAGCTCAAGAATACAAAGCAGTTATTAAAATCGCCAAACAACCTGAAGCTATTCAAGGCAAAGGAAAACAATGGAATGAAAATATTTTAAGCGCAATTACAGATAAAACTGCTGTAGTAGCAATGGGAAATATTCATTGGGCAAATGGAACGTTATTCGATTTAAAAGCTGTAAGAAAAAAGACTTTACAACACGATGCTCTATTAATTATAGATGGAAGTCAGTCTATTGGAGCTTTACCTTTTTCAGTAAAGGAAATTCAACCAGATGCTTTAATTTGCGCCGGATACAAATGGTTATTCGGACCTTATGGATGTGCTTATGCGTATTTTGGTTCTTATTTTGATAATGGAAATCCAATTGAAGAAAACTGGTCAAATAGGCTTAATAGTGAAAATTTGAGCGGATTAACCAACTATCAACCGGAATATAAACCACTTGCAAATAGATATTCTGTTGGAGAGCATGGAAGCTTTATATATGTTGAAATGCAAATAGCTGCCTTAACTGAATTGCTAAAATGGAAACAAATTGATATACAGAACTATTGTGATTCAATAACATCTTCAAGTATTTCTAAATTAAAAAAAATTGGTTGTTTTATTGAAGATTCAAATTTTAGAGCCAAACATTTATTCGGCGTAGAAATACCAAGTTCTATAAACCTTATTTCCTTGAAAGAAAGATTAGCTAAAGAAAATATATATGTTTCCTTTAGAGGAAATTATATCCGTATTTCTTGTCATGCATTCAATACAGAAAAAGACATTGAAAAATTCACTAATTGTATTATAACTGAACTAGCTTAATCATGGATGAACTAATTGATATTGTTGATGAAAACGGAAATTATACTGGTAAAACTTGTTTAAAATCCGTAGCACACAAATTTGGGTACTTTCACCCTACGGTTCATATTTGGCTGTATACTAAAGAAGGGGAAATATTACTTCAAAAAAGAGCATTGACTAAAAAAGTATTCCCAGGTTTATGGGATATTTCAGTGGCTGGACATATCGCAGCAGGAGAAGTAATTGAAACAGCTGCACTTCGTGAAGTTAAAGAAGAAATTGATTTTAAAATTCTTCCAGAGAACTTGATTAAAATTGGCACCCGAAAACATCAAGTGAATCATGCGAATGGAATTATTGATAATGAATTCCATCATGTATTTATTTCTGAATTAACAGCACCTATATCTACACTTACCATTCAAGAAAGCGAAGTAGCCGAATTGAAGCTTTTTGATTTAGATATTTTAAACAATACATCAAAACATGAGAATGTATTATTACCAGAGTACAGTAAATATTACAACTCTGTTTTTAATGCTATTAATTCTTTGTTAAACAAATAGTTTAATTAATTTTGCGGCAAAATTAAAAACTAAACTATTAACACCATGAAAATCAGTAAACTATTACTTTTATTCATATTAACCACTCCATTATTCAATTGTACAGGCAGAAGTCATGAATTTCCTGTTGAAAAACAATATTGGGATATAAATGATTACAATCTAGTAATTAGAGAATTACGCTATGGTTACCAAGATAGTGAAACAAAACCAACACTTGATAATCTTGAAACAGGAGTTGTTGTTAGAAAACTAATCGACAAACAAAACTACACGGTCATATTAAATGATTCTACAATAAATCTTAGAGAGAGAAACAAATTTGCGCATGATTTCTTTGATCAGTGGAAAAACATGACTGGTATTTACAACGAGAAAGATGCTAATGACAAATACGTTTACGGTAAAGAATTACTTTCTGTTTGGCATTTTGGTTTGCAATTCCATATGGATTATTTCACTGTTGGTGATAATGCAATTCGTACATTTTCTGCCAACGCAAATAATGAAAAAGTTATCAATCGTATCAACTATAACATGAACGAATTAGTAAAAAACTTTAGTAATTATATGGATTTAATTCGTGATGAAGATGCTTTTTACGAAAACGAAAAAGAGTTTTTCATCAAAGGTATAGATACATATTTCACAGAATTAATTATGCAACATCCAGAAGCTGATTATACAAGAGTAGAGAAAAAAGCAAATACTGTTTTGAAAAAAACTAAATCGAAAGAAATCAAAACCTCTTTAACTGCCTTGTTAGAGTCTATCAACTTTATCAAGTTGAAGAAAACAAATACATAGTTAAACTTCAATAATTTGAATGAAAATTTAGTTGCTGCTTTAGTTCTTTTAATTTACTTCTCTCCTATTTTTTATCAACTTACGATAGTAATTAGAGAAAGTAAAAAAGGAAATAAATTGCCTTTAAAAAAGTTATATCGTTTTTTTAAAATTAGTATGCTTATACTAATTCCTTCTGTGATTTTCTTTTTTATAATTAGTCATACTAATTATTTAAATTATCAAAAACCCATGAAATTTAGTGAATACGATAAAATTACTTTTGAAAATTTTAAAGGATTAAATTTCTTTAAAAAGACTTTTTATGGTAGCACAAGATTTGCATATATAGTAACTAGTATTGAAGCAGATATAGAAAAAGATTCAGTTTCTATTTCTGCTCTTTTTCACCCTTCAAGATCATTCGTTTATAATAAGAAAACTTACAGTAAAGATCTTTTAAGTCATGAAAAATATCACTTCAAGATTACCGAGCTTTTTGTAAGGAAGGCTAAAGAAAGGATTTTTAAACTCAAAACAAAAAATAAAGGCTCTATAAACTACATTCTCAAATCGATTAAAAAAGAAGAACGCAGATATCAAAAAGAATATGACTATAATACGTTTCATAGCTATGTACATAGTGAACAAAAACGATACGAGAGAGAAATAGATAGTTTATTAAATTTGCTGAATAATTTTAAAAAATCAAAAATTACATTACATGAAAAAAAATAAAGTAATACTAATACTTTTAATTGCTATTGGATTTGCAAATTGCGCAGAGGAAAAACACAAATTCCCAATTGAAAAAAGATTCTGGGATTTAAACGATTATGACAAAGCAATTCTTGATTTAAGATTTGGATATTTAAACGATGAAAAGAAACCGACATTTGACGATCCTGAACAACGAATAATAGTTGAAAAACTAACTGATGAACAAAACTTCAAAATAGTTCTAGACGATACCGAATTAGGTTTAAAACATAAAAACAAAGTTGCTACTGAATTCTTTTCTCACTGGAAAGATATGTCATCAATATATCAAGAGAGAGATAGAAAGGACATGTATGTCTATGGAAAGGAAATGTTAGCTGTTTGGCAGTTCGGATTAGGATTACAATTAAGATATTTCAAGTTAGGGAATGACGAAATTATAGAAGGTTCGGATGATCCAAATTCTAAAGAAATAAGAAATCTTGTAAACTCTAATATTAATACGCTTACTACTAATTATACATATTACTTGAGCCTAGTAAATGAAGAAAAATCTTTGACAAAAAAGGAACAGGATATCTATGCTAATGGAATTTTAAAATATTTCACAGATTTAGTAGAACTTTATCCTAATGCAAAATATGATTCTCTTAAGGAAAAAGCTAGTTTAATGCTAAATAAGACAGAATCAAATTCTATTAAAAGTGCATTGATGAAATTAATAGCTTTAATAGATTCTAAGAAAGTAAAAAAGGAGTAATTAAATCCTTCTGTTTTCAATAAAAAATCAAAACTCATCTTTTTAGATGAGTTTTTTTTGGTAAAAAATAGTTGATTGTTAGAGTTAATTTTTAAATTTAAGACAGAACAAACAACTTAAATTTTTAATAAATGCTTTCAAAACAAGAGAAATCTGAACTAAGAGGAAAATTATTTCGCCACTTAGATGGAATCGTAACCTGTCCTGCTGCATACGAATTACACAAAAAAGGAATTACAGAGCATTTATTAAAAGAAAAAACATTAGACTTAACTAATCTTTCAAAAACTTTTAAAGCTAACGAAGGGTATTTAAATGTAGCATTAAGAACATTAGCTTCTCAAGGTTGGTTAGAATATAATGTAGACAATGATTCAAATAGAGTTATTATAACTACAAACGAACTCTCAGAAATTGCTTTTACACATTTTCACATGTACAAAGAAGCTTCAGAATTGTTAAAATTCTCCGAGAAATATAGTTCGCGTAAATTTGAAATTGAACCTTTTAGAAAACTAGAAAGTTTATTCCACAATTATAAAAATAACTTTGATGTTGCTATTGCTAAAGATGAAAAGACTTCGAATATTCAACATCAAATTCTATCACATATTGAAGGAATTATTGTTGGCCCGACCTTGGTTTTATTAGGAATGAAAGGAATGTTCCATAAATACTTTATGCAAACAAAATTCAAAGCAGAAGAGTTTCATAAAGATCCAGAAAACTTTGGTCGATTACTTGATATTTTGACTTATTTAGGATGGTTTTCAAAAACAGGAGAATCTTATGAATTTAAAGACAAAGGACTATTCTTTGCGAGAAGAGCAAGCGCTTATGGAGTAACCGTTTCTTATATTCCAACATTAAGAAAGCTGGATAAATTTATTTTTGGTGATCCAACAATTTTTAGATCGGAAGGAATTGGTAATGAAGAAATTCATGTAGATAGAGAAATGAATGTTTGGGGAAGTGGTGGTGCTCATGCTTCTTATTTTAAGGTTATTGATGAAATCATTATCAGTTTATTTAACAAACCAATCAATGAGCAGCCTAAAGGAATTTTAGATGTTGGTTGTGGTAACGGAGCATTTTTAAAGCATTTATTCAACGTAATTGAAAATCAAACTGAACGTGGAAAAGTTCTAGAAGATTATCCATTATTATTAATAGGTGTAGATTATAACGAAGCTGCTTTAAAAATTACTCGTAAAAATTTAGTTCAGGCTGATATTTGGGCAAAAGTAATTTGGGGAGATATTGGTAATCCGGCTGCAATGTCTAAAGACTTGAATGAAAAATATGGTATCAATTTATCTGATTTATTAAATGTTAGAACCTTTTTAGATCATAACCGAATATGGGAAGAACCAAAACTTAACGGAAAAATTGTATCAACAGAATGTTCTGGAGCTTATGCTTATCGTGGAGTAAGAATCAATAATAATCTCGTTATTGAATCTTTAAAACAACACTTTAACAAATGGAAACCATTTGTGAGTAAATTTGGTTTATTATTGATTGAGTTACATACTTCAAAACCAGAATTGGTGAAAAATAACATTGGTAAGACTGCAGCTACCGCTTACGATGCAACACATGGTTATTCGGATCAATATATTATTGAAATTGAAGAATACATGAAAGCTATGGAAGAAATTGGTTTGACTTCTGATGATTCGACCTTTAGAAAATTTCCGAATTCAGATTTAGCAACGGTTTCTATTAATTTGTTTAAATCTCAAGAAATAATTAATTAACTTATGGTTATCCGTAATATATGATAATAAACTAACGTCAACATGAACTTGTTTCAGGTTCTCATCATGAGTTTCTGTATATAAGAATTGTGTGATTCCGAATATCCCGAAGCTTCGGGACGGAATGACGCTAAAACATCAATTATGATTTATAACGGATATTCATTATTAACTTTTTAATTCTGTGGAAATCGAACATACTTAGTCACATCCAAAGCATCTTTCCATTTGATTTTTAAAGAATCTTTACTAACGAAAATAACTTCTCCTAATTGAGTAGCTTCTTTATAAAAAACTTTTAACTGGTTGTTTTCTAATGCATATTTAAAAGAACCGTCACCATCAGTATCAGCCAGATAAAACTCATCTTTATTAATCATAAATTCTGCATGCGGATCAGTAATATCATAAGCCCAAACTCCGTACAACAAATTTAAATCAAGAGTTTTAATTAAATCTTTAAATTTTACCAATTCCGGACTTATAACTATTGTTTCTTTTTTTCTTGGAAATGCTCCATGTTCAAAAATAAATTCAATTTTATTATTTTCTTTTTTATCTAAAGAAATAATCTTAACATCAAAAAAGTCAGAAATAACAAACGATTTATTTTCAAAACCTATCTCAGTTGGTTGAATTAGAATATGAATATTAGTTTTAGAACTTTTTGTTTCTAAAGATAAATTTTCACCATTGTAAAAAGTTATGATTCGAACGAAAAAATCATCTCCATAAATAGATTTTTCCTGATCAAAATCTCTCAAAATAGCTTCAAAATCAGAATTAGATATTTGTGAAATTGTTGAAGTATGCTCATAAATTAAAAAGTTATCTGAAATATCTAAAGTATCCGCGAAGAACTTTTCGTCAATAACTTTTCTCCTTCCTCCAAATAATTGTTCCTCTACATTTATTTCATCATCAGTTGTTTTAACAAAACGATAATAATCATCAACTACCGAATCACGTGGAATTCTCAACTTCTCAATCTCTTTAGCTAAATCAGAAATCACTTCTTCCTTTTCTAGTAATTGTTTGTTAAGTTTGTTTATCTCAAGTGAACTTTCAGTGTTATTACAACTTAACAGAGCTTGTAATATTATTAAAAACACTAATCTCTTCAACATATTTTTATCAATTTAGAATTATAAATATAGGAAAACAAAAAACCTCGAATCATAATCCGAGGCTTTTATTTATATTCAAATTAAGTAATTACTTAATCTCATTTTCTTTTAACGAAAGTAAATTTGCGAATAGTTTATACGCACCAGGAACTCCTGCTGGTAATTCTCTAAAGAAACTTAACCCTGTGTAAATATAATTTCCTTTTCCATATTTTGCTACTAACAAACTTCCTTTTTTAGGAGTTTCCCCTTTATCATTCATAGATAAAATTGGTTTATACTCTGAACTCCAATTATTAGGAAAATACAATCCTCTTTCTTGTACCCAACCTTCAAAGTCGTTAGTTTCAATTTTATTCGGATAATTTAATACTCCATGCTCTTTAGCTAACATGGTTACTTTAGCATGCTCATCTGTAACTCTGTCTCTAGATAATTGTAATGTGTACGGAGCTTTCACATCTACTCTTCTGTTTGTATTATACTGTACAATTACATTTCCTCCATTCTTAACGTATTCTAGCAAATACTTTTGTTTGAATTGTAATACTTTCTTTGTGTTATATGCTCTAATTCCAACTACAACTGCATCAAATCCATCCAGTGAGTTTTCAGTAATACTTTCAGGTGAAACTTCCGTTACGGTATAACCAATCTGACGTAAACTTTCTGGTACAGCATCTCCTGATCCTTGAATATACCCGATAGATTCCCCTTCTTTTCTGATATCTAAACGAACTACTTTTGCTTTTGATGGCAGTAATATCGATTGCTTAGGAATATGATTATAATTAATCTCTATTAACTCTTTGTCAAATGTATTCCCATTAATAGTTGCTACTGAATTAATATAACCTTCTGATTGACCTTTAGATGGAGTTACCATAAAATCAACAACTCTTTTATCTCCTTTTTGTTCAATAGAGAAACTTGCTTTTTCTGGTGAAACAGTCCAACCATTAGGAACATTCAACGTTACATCACCTTCAACATTAGACGCTCCTGATTTAACTTCAACAGCAATCTTTTTTGAGGTATTATCTGCAAATATGATTACTTTATCCTTTAATTTCGTAGTAACTTTAGGTAATACTTCAAAAGGTTCATAAATCTCTCCTTTATCACGTTGTGAATACCTTCTAATTACATTTTTAGTAAATGAAATCGGAGTATCTTCAATCATTAAATTAAACTTTACTTGAATTGGTCTTGGAGTTTCAGGTTTTCCAATTAAATTTTGATCATTAACTGTGTACATTCCTAAATCCCAAACATCTTTTAACCAATATGGATCTGAATATTTTATTCCATTTAGTGAAAGTTCTTCCGTAAAGTTTTGTCTTTTATTTGATAATAAATCAATGTCTTTAGCGACAGTCTTGTTAGCTGGTAGCCATTCAATTGAAGTCAAATCCATAGAAGATGTACTTCTATTTAACACTTCAAAATCAACTTTCACAGATGAATCAGGTGTTGCACTTGAGCTTTTTGCAGAAGCTTCCATGTATAATCCAGCACAAGCTTGAATGATATCTTTTATTTCAGCAGCTTTAATAGCTTTCCAATGCTCATCTTTTAAATTATTAATTAAAGCATACGCTTTTAATAAACTTGGTAAATGTTTAGAGGGATTAACGAAATCGAAATTCTTTTCTACATCATATAAAATATCCCCAATTGCACCACCTCCTTCTACTCTATTCCAAGTAGTATTAATTCCTGAGAAAACATCTTTTTTATCTTTTGGAAAATCTCCTTTTAAAAACTCAACCCACTCAGTTTGTTCTCCTCTTGTAGTTAATCTCCCAAAACCTTGACATAAATGTTGACTACTTGCGATAGAAGCTAATTCATTATTTGACAATCCTTTTAAAGGATAATATACTCCAATATCAAAGTTTAACATTTTACTTTTATCAGCTTTAGCAAAGTTTTCTCTACTTCCATAAAACCACCAAGATGTATTAAAGAATAAACGATTAGGTTGCCAAATATCGGTATGCTTCAGTTGCTCTGTATATTTAGATTTATCTCCAGCTAAATCAAAAGCTTCAACACTTAACATTGCAGAAGATGTATGATGACCATGAGTGGTACCTGGAGTTCTATGATTAAAACGATTGATAATCACATCTGGCTTAAACGTACGAATTGCCCATACTACATCAGATAATACTTTGTCTTTATTCCAAATTTCTAATGTTTCATCCGGATGTTTAGAATATCCAAAATCATTTGCTCTAGAAAAACGTTGCTCTCCTCCATCAACTCCTCTTGCAGCTAATAATTCTTGCGTACGAATTACTCCTAATAACTCACGAATTTCTGGCCCAATTAAATTTTGACCACCATCTCCTCTTGTTAATGATAAATATGCTGTTCTAGCTTTAACATTATTTGCTAAATACGCTATTAAACGTGTGTTTTCATCATCTGGGTGCGCAGCTACATACAAAGCAGAACCTAAAAAATTAAGCTTCTGTACTTTTTCGTAAATCTGATTCGTATTTAATTTTTGGGGCTTTTGGGCAATCGCTGAAGAAAATATCAGCAAAAATGAAATAAAAATAAGTGTCTTTTTGTTCATTTTTAATAGTTAATGTTGACAAACAAATGTACTCTTTTTAATAATGAACAATTTGAGTTTAACAAAATGCTAACACTTTATTCTAAAAAATAATCGTCTTTAAAACCTATTAAGTATAATTTTTCTTGAGCTCTAGTTACGGCAGTATATAACCAGCGTAAATATTCTACACTAATCCCATCAGGTAAGTACGGTTGTTCTATAAAAATCGTTTTCCATTGACCTCCTTGTGATTTATGACAGGTCATAGCGTAAGAAAACTTAACTTGAAGTGCATTAAAAAATTTATTCTTCTTTACTCCCATGAATTGTTTGTACTTCGATTTTTCATGAGCAAAATCCTCTTTAACAGCTTCATATAATTTATTTGATTCTTCATAAGTCAAAGATGGGCTTTCACTAGCCAAAGTATCTAACAACAAAACTGTTTCAAAAGGTTTCATATCAGGGTAATCAATCATTCTAATCTCAACTTCAGCAAACTTGAATCCGTATAATTCTTTAATCTGAATGATTCTCATCACTTCACAAGTATCTCCATTAGCTATAAAACCAGCAGAAGAGGAATCCTTTAACCAGAAATAGTTGTTTTTTACTACCATTACATAATCTCCCACAGAAATCTCATTCTCCTGTCCACGTATTTTAGTACGTATTTGCTGATTATATTGATTGGCTCTTTTATTTGATCGCACAATTATAGCTGTATCTTCAACTCCTCCCGAAGCCTCGTGACTGCCATCATAGGCTTGAGTAATGGCATCTTGAATATCGTAACCGTCCTGCAATCTTATAATATCTGGATAATTTACATCGAATTTAAAATCTATTCCTTCATTTTGAATTAACAAACGTAAATCAGTAGCATTTGCTAAAATTCCAGAATTTTGTTGTTGACGAACAACTTCATCTAACTCTATTTCGGTTATATCTTTGTTATAATGTAAAGATAACTTATCACTATCTAAAGCTGGACTTACATCTAATTTTACAGGAGGCAGCTGAGCTGTATCTCCAATAAACAATAACTTACAGTTATTACCTGAATATACATATGATATTAAATCGTCTAATACTGATCCATTTTCAAACAACTTTGCATTTTGTACTTGATCTGAAATCATAGAAGCTTCATCTACAATAAAGATTGTATTGGTGTGTTTATTTGGTTGCATTACAAAATTTACGCCCTCGTTACTTTGTTTTTTAGGAAAGTAAATTTTTTTATGAATTGTAAACGCCTGACGTTTAGAATATCCAGAAATTACTTTAGCAGCTCTACCTGTTGGTGCTAATAACACTGCCTTTTTCCCAACTTTCCACAAACTATGGACTATTGTACTAATTACCGTAGTTTTTCCAGTACCTGCATAACCTTTTAGCAAAAACAATGATTGATTATTCTTATCAAAAATAAAGTGCGATAAGTCATCTATTAATTGTAATTGTTTTTCTGTTGGTTCGTAGGAAAATTTCTGAAGTAACTCTTTGTAAAAATCGGCAGGATTCTTGATCATATTTCAAATAAAAAATCAAAGATAAGTGTATTTCTAAATATTTGTTTTCATGATTGAAAAAAAATTGTAGATTTGCGTACATATCATATTAAAAAAATCTAGATACAATGAATTTATTAGTAACGATTGTAGCAGCTATAGTAGTCGCAATCCTTTTAGCTTTTGTAATAGTAAAGTTTGTACCATTAAAATTAAGAGGTTTAATTTCTGTATTATTATTGCTAGCTGCAGGTTATTTGGTTTATTTGATCTATAACGGAATAATGGAACCAATTAAATTTAACAAAGAAAAAAAGGTTCGTTACGCTAAAGTTATTGATCAATTAAAGATAATTAGAGATGCACAAATTAAGTACAAGGATGCTAAAGGTGCATACGCAAAAGATAAAAACACCTTAATTAATTTCATTGAAACTGATTCTTTAGTAATTACTGAAACTGTTAATGTTGAAAAAGAAATTACATTAGGTGGAGGAATTACTAAAAAGATCTCTGTAAAGAAAATTGATACTACAGGATTTGAACCAGCTTTAAAATATTTCCAAGACAAGCCTTATAAAGAAATGTTTAGCGTACCTGGTGCTAATAAAGAATTTGAAATGTCTATTGGAGAGATTGAAAAAATTACTGGATTATTTGTACCAGTATTTGAAGCTAAAACAGATAAAGCTTCAATCTTAGCAGGATTACCAAATCACTTAGTTAAGCAAGAACTAGAAGTAATTGAAGCAGATCAAATTAAAGGGCCATTCGTTTCAATAGGATCTTTAGAAGAAGTATCAACTGGTGGTAACTGGCCTCCATATTACGATAAAGGAGATGCAAAAACTGATTCAGAAGAATAATAAAGAAATTTCATCTAAACATAAAAGTTTATCCATCCAATTTAGTTTGGATGGATTTTCTTTTTGTATTAAAGATATTCTTACTAAACAAATAGTACTTCTAACAGAATATGCCTTTGATAGTACTATTGAAACTCCTAATTTACTGTTAGAGAAAATTCAACACATTTTTGAAAATGATAAAGCATTACAAGATGAGTTTGACAAAGTAATTGCCATTCATCAAAATCAATTAGTTACTCAAGTTCCTGATGTTTTTTTTGATGAAGATAATCTAAAATCATATCTAGATTATAATATTAAAACGTTCTCTTCTGATTACATTACATTCGATGATATTACTCCCCTAAAAGCTAAAAATGTATATATACCTTATGTAAATATTAACAACTTCTTGTTTCAAAATTTCGGTGAATTTGAGTTTAAACATCATTCTACAGTTCTCTTAGAAAAACTAACAAAGTTGCATAAAAACAACTTTGAAGATACTATGTATGTTAATGTTTCATACAAAAATTTAGATATTATCGTCTTTAAGAAAGAACAATTGACTTTATGTAACTCCTTTCAATATAATTCAAAAGAAGATTTTTTATATTATGTTTTGTTCGTTGTTGAGCAACTAGAATTAGAAACCTCTTTATTTCAGTTATTTTTCACAGGTAACATCACTAAAGATTTCACTACTTTTACGTTAATTAAAGAGTATGTGAAAAATGTTAATTTCCTGGAACCTGAATATGATTTCTTAGAAAAATCAGAACATTTTTTCCCACATTCAAACTATATTCTTTTATCATAAATGAGAATAATTTCTGGAAAACATAAAAGCAAAAGAATTAGCGCTCCAAAAAAATTACCTGTTCGTCCAACAACAGATATGGCTAAAGAGTCGTTATTTAACATTTTAAATAACTTATATTACTTTGATTCTATAACTGTACTCGACTTGTTTGCAGGAACAGGAAACATAAGTTATGAATTTGCATCTCGAGGAACAGAAACAATTTATGCTGTAGATGCTCATTTTGGATGTGTAAAATTCATTAATCAAACAGCAAAAGAATTAGAATTAGATATCACAACTTTTAAAAGTGATGTTTTTAAGTTCTTAGAAAAAGCATCTGTAAAAACAGATATTATTTTTGCTGATCCACCTTATGATTTTGAAGAAGCTAAATTTTTAAAAATTGCTGATTTAGTTTTTCAACAAGAATTATTAAATGAAGAAGGTGTATTAATTATCGAACATTCTAAGCATACAGATCTTTCTACTCACCCAAAGTTAAGTTATCAAAAGCGTTATGGAGGTAGTGTTTTTAGTTTTTTTGAACTAGAATAAAACTAAAACAACATTATTATTTATTAAACAACAGGCAATAACTTCATGTCTCCAGTTTTAATTCTTTGTATAAAGCTTTCTAAAGGTCTTCTTACAAATCTATGTGATTCTTTTATATTATTGTTTTTTAGTTGCTTATTTATAAAATTTTGAGCAAAATACCCTATAGATCCAACAAAATAAATAGGGTATGAAATTATTTCATCATTATAAGATTTTAGTTGGTTTTCTATAAAATCATTTATAGACTCTTCTATTATTTTTTTACAAAATGGATGCTCTTTATTTTCAAATAAAAAACGTGCATGCTTAGCTATATATGTATTAGGCAATTTTGAATCATATAGCTTAGAGATTACTTTTTGTGGTTTTAGTTTAAATTCTTTTTCTAATGAAAACTTTAAATCTTCTGGGACTTTATTATAAAAATATGCTCTTAATAATTTTTTACCTAAATGATTCCCACTTCCTTCATCCATCAATAAATAACCCATAGCGGAATTTTTTTGATGTATTTCTTTTCCATTAAAAAAACAGCAATTGGATCCAGTTCCTAAAATACAAACAATTGCAGGTTTTGATGTTATTGATAAAACAGCTAACATTAAATCTTCTTCTACAACTATTTCTTTAGCGTTAACAAATTGTGTTGCTAAAATTTGAGAAATTGTCTTTTTACTTTTTTCTGTATTACAACCTGCTCCAAAAAAGTAAATTTCTTTAACTCTATCCTTATAATCATTCAAATCTTTATTCTTTTGAATAACTTTAAGAATATCTTTTTCATTGAGGATAGCTGGATTTAAACCTTTAGTTCTTACCCTCTCTGTTTTTTTTTTATTATTACTTACTAAAACCCAATCACATTTTGTTGAACCACTATCTGCTACTAAAATCATATTTTATTTATTTAAGTAAAAATGTTTCACTAAATCACTTATTGAAGAAACAATCATAAGCTCAGTATCTTCCATTGGTTCTTTTAATTTTGTTAAACTATTTAGAATTGCATTATAGTCCTTTTTAAGTGTGTTTTCTTCTTTTAAAAATTCAATTAAAACTAATGATATTGAATTCAGATTAGAATAAAAAGGCTTAATATTTTTTAATAGAGGATTTGTTTTTAATTCTGAAAAAGCTAAATAATTATAATGCCACTTTTCTAATAAACTTAATAATCTTTGTTTACTTTTTTTAGAAGATTTTTTTAAAAATTCATTTACAGATTTATTAAAAATTCTAGCATCTTTTGCATCTGTAGTACAGGCGTCAGCAAATAATGTAAATGGAGAAAATGTTTTATATTCTGTACCACCTTTGTTACGAGAATAAATTTTTAAAGGTTCATAAATTTCGGTTAACACATTTAACGAATTTATTTCTTGTCCTTTTGTCATATTTCTTAAAATCACATCTTTGTTTTTAAGATGTGTAATACCAAAATCTTCTAATTGTAGACTTATTTTTCGTAATCTTTTATGTAAGTTATTTACATCTCTTATATCTTTAGGCGACCAAAATCTTTCAGCAATTGCAGCTGTTCTTGGCCAAATACGACTATCAATAGTTAATGGTGTTACGAGCTCTCCCCACATAGTTGCTTCACCTCCTAAGATTAGTTTTTCCTTTTCAGAAGTAAACCTTACTTCTGCTGTAGGGTCTATTAAATAATATTCTTCTACTGGTTGCATTCTATCAATGTAATAACCATTAGAAAGGATTGTTTTATAACCTTTTTCTACAGCCTCAGCCAAAGTTCCATTTTCAAAACCTTCATTTTTTCCTCTCCAAGAATGAATAATTGCAGATTTAGGCATATTGGCTGTCATAATTTCATCCCAACCCACCATTTTTTTTCCATATTTTTTTAATATTTTTTCTAACTTAATATTAAAATATGTTTGCAAGTCATGGTTTGACTTTAATCCATTTTTTTTCTTAAACAGCTGTATTTCAATATTATCATCCCAATGTTTTCCTTCATTTTCATCACCTCCTATATGAAAATAAACATCTGGAAATAATGATGATACTTCAGCAAATAAATTTTCTAGAAATGTATAAACTTTTGGATTTATAGGATTTAAAGTAGGATCAAAAACTCCTGAAAATCTTTCGATTTTGTATTCATAACTTTCTTTACTTCCAAATTCAGGGTATGCTGTTAAAATTGCAGTTGCATGACCTGGAACATCAATTTCTGGTATTACTCTTATACCAAGTTTATCTGCATAATTAACAATATCTTTAATTTGTTCATGAGTATAATACTGGTCATCTGATGCTAATTCATGTAGTTTTGGATATTTTTTTGACTCTAATCTAAATCCTTGATCATCAGATAAATGCCAATGAAACACATTCATTTTCATAAATGCCATGGCCTCTAGATTTCTCTTTATTACTTCAATAGGTTGAAAATGACGAGACACATCAATCATAAGGCCTCGCCATTTAAATCGAGGACAATCTTTTATTATAAACCCTTCAAAAAAAAATTCATTACTGTTACTATTAACTAACTGTAGTAATGTAGATAGTCCTCTTATTATGCCAATATCAGTTAGAGCAATTATTTCAATTTTATCTTTTTTTACTATTAATTCATATGATTCATCTGTTTCTAAAGATAAATCTACTTCCTTTTGAAACTTTAGAATTAATGTAGCTTTTTTATTATTATATAAAGGAAAACCCGTATCAATAAATACTCCTGTTTTATTGGCTAATTTTCTAAGAAATTTAACTGAAGCATTATGAACTCTGTTTCCTTGTTTATTTATACTTATTGTAAAGTTGCTATCTATAATAATTTTAGTTCCATTAGCT
Organism: uncultured Tenacibaculum sp.; assembly: GCA_947492185.1. Classification (GTDB taxonomy): domain Bacteria; phylum Bacteroidota; class Bacteroidia; order Flavobacteriales; family Flavobacteriaceae; genus Polaribacter. The sequence continues at coordinate 33,910 of CANLMR010000008.1, read as the reverse complement.
TTTATCTCTTTAGGCCATGGCATTAAAGTTAATTTATCTTTTAATACTTCCTGAGAGAAACATGTAGTAAATGAAAAACTAAGAAAAAAGATATAGATTAAAAATACTGATAATACTTTCATTGATTTAAAAATAATAACGTTTAAATGCCTCAATAGCAGCATAATCTGCCATTCCTAATTGATGGTATTTTCTTGCAGTAAGTCTGTTTCTATCTTCTGCTCTAACCCAAAATTCTCTTGTATCATCACCTCTAAACATTACTTTATCTTTTTGAGATTGATGAAAGAAAATTGCATTACGTTTTTTTATTACTTGATCAGGACTCATTGGAACAGCCATATCAATTTCATGAGAATCCCACTCAAACCATGCTCCTCTGTATAACCAAACCCAGCAGTCATTCATATACTTTTTAGATTTCAACACTTCAAGGGACTTAAAAAGAGCATCTAAACATACTTTATGCGTTCCGTGAGGATCAGCTAAATCTCCTGCCGCATAGATTTGATGCGGTTGAATTTGCTCAATTAGATTGCTCATTATATCAATATCTTCTGATGATAATTTATTTTTCTTAACAGTACCTGTTTCATAAAAAGGTAAGTTTAAAAAATGAACATTATTATCTGGTACCTTTAAGTATCTTGTAGCTGCTAATGATTCCGTTTTTCTTATTGTACCTTTAAGTTTTCTTACCAAAGTAGAGTCAATACTATTTTGATTTTTTCTTCTTAAATCATTAATTATAGCATTTATATTTTGCTTATCATCAGTTAATGTTAGAGCTGTTTCTGCGAATTTTAAAGCATCTTCATCTGTAACAGCAATATTTCCAGATGTTTGATAAGCGACGTGCACTTCATGACCTTGCTCAACTAATCTATCAAAAGTTCCTCCCATAGAAATTACATCATCGTCTGGATGAGGGCTAAAAATTATAACACGTTTTTTTGAAGGAGTAGCCCTTTCTGGTCTATTAGTATCATCTGCATTTGATTTACCTCCAGGCCATCCTGTAATTGTATGCTGTAGTTTATTGAATATTTTTATGTTTAAATCATATGCACTTCCTTCTTTTGCTAAAAGGCTAGACATACCATATTCATTGTAATCTTTATCTGTAAGTTTTAATATAGGTTTTTGAACTTTTTCACTTAACCAAAAAACTGCTTTTTTCTTAAGATTCTCCGTCCATACACAAGAAGTAACTAACCATGGAGTTTTTATTCTTATTAATTCTGAACTAGATTCTTCATCAAGAATAAATGTTGTGTTTTTATGTACTTGTAGATAAGTAGCTGGTATTTGAGAAGTGATATCACCCTCAATTGTTTTTTGAATGACTTTTGCCTTATTTAAACCCCATGCTAACAAAACAATTCGTTTAGCATTTTTTATTGTACTTATTCCCATTGTTACTGCTTTTTTAGGAACATTGTCAATTCCTAAAAAACTTGGAGCAGCATCTTGTCTTGTAATATGATCTAAAGTAATAACTCTAGTACCTGAATTATAATGAGAACCCGGTTCATTAAAACCAATATGTCCTGTTCTTCCTATACCTAAAAGTTGAAAATCTAAACCTCCTGCTTCTTTTATTTTTAATTCATAATCTACACAGTATTGGTAAAAATCTTCGGGAGAAACAGTTCCGTCTGGGATATTAATGTTTTCTGGTAGAATATCAACATGGTCAAATAAATGTTCATGCATGAAATAATAATAACTTTGAATATTATTAGGCTCTATAGGTAAATATTCATCTAAATTAAATGTGATAACATTAGAGAAACTTAAGTTTTCTTCGTTATGAAGACGAACTAATTCTTCATAAACCTTTATAGGAGATGAACCTGTAGCTAGTCCTAAAACACACATCTTATTTTCGCTCGCTTTTAATTGTATAAGCTCAGCTATTTCTTTAGCAACAATTTTAGAAGCATAAATGGAATTGTTAAAAATAATATTATGTATTTTTTCAAAACGAGTTTCTTCAAACTGTCCAGCCGGTTTATATACTAAGTTTTCTGTATTATATTCTTTTTTGATTTCTCCTATCATCTTCTTTTATCTTTAATTTTTATCTTTAATTTTATTATTGATGCTTAAAAAAACACATCATTGTTTTAGAACAAGTGAGGAAAAGAGGGATTAAGAGAAAAAAAACAAAGTACTTCCTCACTTGTTACTGAACAAAGCTTAATGAAAAATATTAAAAATTATTACTTCCTGTATCCCACCATAATCTAGTTCCACCGTTATCTGGTCCATTTAAAAAAGACCTAGCTTCTTCTACATTATCTATATTGGTATTTACTTCAGAATTTACAAAGTTGATTCTTCTTATTTGGATATTAGTATCTATAGCACCTCCGCTATTATTAACTACAACAGGAAAAACTCTAGGAAATCCAGTTCTTCTAAACTCACTCCAAGCTTCTTGACCATCAGGGAAGATTGCTATCCATTTCTGTGTGATTATTTGTTCCAACTGATTTTCATTTGTTCCTGAATTATCAAAAGCAATTTTCACGTCACTCCCATAAGTCGCATTATTAACAGCAGTAATCGCATCAACAAAATCATTTGGAGTACTTGTATTATCAGTTAAATAAGTATCAACATCTGCTACTCCATGTTGAGCAAAAGAAGCCCTTATTCCAGCGTCATAATTAGATTTCACATCTCCAGCTCCAGACCAATTTCTTAATGCAGCTTCAGCTTTTAAAAAGTAAATCTCTGCTACAGTCATCCATGTTTTAGCTTCGGTGTCAATAACTTCTCCTATTAAAGAGTGGCTTGCATATTGAGATTTTGAAGTAATATCTACTCCCATTCTAACTCCTTTATAATCTCCTAAAGTAGGGTCAGCAGGAGTTTTAAAATATTTCTCGATTCTTCCATCATTAAAACCTTTTAAAATCACTTCCATTTCTGCTCCCATACAGATATCATTCCATGTTCCACTTATAGTAGCAATAGGATGTTTAAATCCTGGAGTATCTATAACCATATCTGTAGTTAAAAAACCTGCATCACTAGCTAATGCTTTTTCTCCTTCAGTTTTGGCAAGATTACTATCTACATTAGAAACTCTGATAGCTAGTCTTAATCTTAAACTATTAGCAAAAGCTCTCCATGACTTTATATCTCCTCCTAATTGTGATTGATCAAATGGAATAAATTGACCATTTCCTTCAAACACTTTTAATCCATTTATCGCTTCATCTAAATCTGAGAAAAAAGCTTTATAGACAGTTTCTTGATTGTCATATTTTCCAGTAGTATCGAAATCATCAAATTTAGAATATCGTATTGGACCAAATACATCTGAAACTCTATGCATAGCCATAACCCTCATGATATTAGCAAGGAAAACAAACTTTTCTCCTCCTGGGGAATTAGATAGAGCAACTTGGTTTTTAATTTCTCTAACAAAAGGCATTATACCATTACCATTGCTACCATCATATGCATCTATCCAAATAAAAGTATTCCATCCATCTACTAACGCATATGTTTGATTATTAATATTACCTGCAAATGGTGTCGGAGTAGTCATATAACCTGAAAATACATCTCCATTTAAACCATGTTGCAATTGATAATTCCATGCAGGCTCGGTTTTAATAATATTAGCAAACAAAGGAGAGAATCGAGAACCAATATGATTATTTAATTGTGTTAAACTCTCTTGAGAAATACCATTTGGATCCGTATTAATATTTTCAAAATCACCTGTACAGGCATTAAAAATCAATATTATTATGAATAGCTTTATATATTTTATTTTATTTTTCATTTGTCTAAAAATTAATATTAACATTAAATCCTACACTTCTTGTTGATGGTTGATTAAAAATATCAACACCTTGAAGACCTAAACCTGTACTTGCAGTAATGTTTGGATCAAAAGGAGCTTCTTTATATATGAAGAACAAATTATTTGCAATTAAAGATAATCTAACACTTTCGAAGAAATCAGATTCTATAGGTAATTTATATCCAATAGATAATTCTCTTAAACTAATATTAGTAGCGTCATAAACATATTCTCCTAACATACCATCTCTACCTCCAATTGCGTTATAGTACTCTTGAGCAGTTATTTGAGATGCTACACCATTTTCATCAACAACATCTATCATACCTCCATTTGTATTTCTTGCTTCAGCAGTAGTTTGAGACACTCCATATTTATCATTTACAGCCTCTGTAACACTAACTACATTACCTCCAAATTTTCCATCAACTAAAAATGAAAAAGAAAAATCTTTAAAATTGAATGTGTTATTCCATCCTAAAGTAAAATCAGGTTGAGCATGTGCTACCGTAGTAAAATCAGTAGACTGTAATGTTCCTGAACTATTAATTACAGGGATTCCATCTGTGTTTCTTACTAAAGACCTAGCTTTTATACTTCCAAAATCTTCGCCTTCGATTAAAGAGAACTCATATCCATTTACTCCTCTACCTGTAATAATAGCTTCTCCATTTTGTAAAGAAGGATGTACTGCTACAACTTTATTTTCATTTTGTGCAAAATTCAAAGAAGTATTCCAAGTAAAATTATCTTTATTAATAGGTTTTCCGTTTAAAACCAATTCTATACCTTTATTTGTAATTTCACCTGCATTCACAATGTTTTGAGTGTAACCTTGTGGATTTGGTGCAGCTTGTATAAAGAATATCTGATTTAATGTTTTAGTATCATAATATGTGAATTCTAAGCCTAAACGTCCATCTAATAATCTAAATTCAGCACCAAGTTCAAATGACTTTTGCCTTTCTGGTTCAAGAGTTTCGCCTGGTATTGGAGCAAAAGGTGCATTACTAATACCAGTATTAGTTGAATTTATAGAATTCAAAGGCACAGTAGCATATATTGGAATATCTTTACCTACTTCTGCGTAAGAAACTCTTAGTTTAGCAAAATTAATCACTTCAGGAAGTTCAAACATTTCTGATACGATTCCAGTTAAACCAACAGAAGGATAGAAAAAAGAAGTGCTATTGGTATTCACTAAAGTAGAAGACCAATCTGTTCTACCAGTAATATCTAGAAATAACATTTCTTTATAACCTATGTTTAATGATCCAAATACAGATTGAACTTCTCTATTACCCACAGATTGAGAAATATTATTTGTGTTTTGGAAATTTGCTAGTGTAAATACATTTGGAAAATTAAGTCCATTACCATCTCTTCCTGAATCTAAAAACAACTTATCGCCAACTTTAAATTTTGTTAAACTTGTTCCTAACAATCCTGTAAAGCTAATATCTTCTGTAAAATCAGTTGAATAATTTGCAATTAGATCAATATATTGTTGAGTATTTTCAGTTTTCTCTAAGATATATCTACCATTATCTCCAGAATTAACTGGATCTGTACCAGCATATTGTCTTTTATCAAAGGTAAAGAATGTTTTATCGTAACTTCCTCTAGTTTGTAATGAAAAACTTTCTGAAAGTTCATATTTTAGTGATAGGTTAGCTAAAACTCTTTGTACTTTATCAAAGCTTGGATTTCTGTTGATTAACCAGTATGGGTTTTGTTGTATATTTTCGTCAAATGAAGAAGCAAATTGATCATAAATATTTCTTGATGTATCGAAATATTCAAATTTATCCCTGTAAAGATTTCTATCAATACCTACTGGATGTAAATATACTCCTGTAAGCGGATTAGAATATAATCCATTGGTAGGTCTATTCCATATTGTTTGATCTGACAAATTAACACTAGCAGAAACATCTATTTTGTCTTTAAAAAACTTTGCCGTTTCTCTTAGTGTAACCGAATTTCTTACTAGTCTATTTTGAGGAATAACACCAGCACCTAATGTATTTGCAAAAGAAAAATAAGTTTGTGCTTTTGCATTACCAGCTGTTAACGATAAAGAGTTTATAGAAGTATACCCCGTATTAAAAAAACTTTTAGCATCATTAGATAAACCACTAGCATTGTTTCCCCAAGATTTAGGATCAGATACTCTACCATTTTCAGCTATTGGATTCCCTACAGAAGCAGATTGGTATTGAGACTGTAATTTAGGTAAAGACATAACATTATCCATAGTAATACTAGAATTTACATTTACAGACAATTTACCTTCTTTACCTTTTTTTGTAGTTATTAAGATTACACCATTTGCTCCTTGACTACCATATAAAGCGGAAGCGGAAGAACCTTTTAATACAGTAATAGATTCTATATCATCTGGATTAATTAAAGACATAGCATCACCTCCATCTCTATTACCTGTTTGACTACCAAAAATATCTGTTCCAGGTTCAGCTCCATTAGATCCATTACCTTGATTTAACATAGGTATGCCGTTAATAACATAAAGAGGATCATTATTCGTGGTTGAAGCATTACCTCTTAAAACCACTTTAGCAGTTCCTCCTAAACCTGATGAACTTCTATTTACAGTTATACCTGCAGATTTTCCAGATAAACTATTTAAAGGGTTTGTTTGTTTTACTCTTGTTAATTCATCACCTTTTACTTCTTGCGCTGAATATGTTAATGCTTTTTTCTCTTTTTTAATACCTAAAGCAGTTACAACAACTTCATCTAGTAACTGGCCTTCTTGTAATGTTACATTAATTACTTTATCATTACCAACAATAGCAGTAAATGTTTTCATACCTATAAAAGAAAATTCCAGAATACTTCCTGGCTTTGCTTCTATAGTATATTTACCATCAAAATCTGTTTCTGTTCCTTTAGTAGTTCCTTTAATTATTACATTAACTCCAGGTAAGGGTTCTCCATCAGTTTGAGACGTTACTTTACCTGTTATTTTTGTTTGTGCAATCGACACCCCTAAGGATATAAAAGAAAAACATAAAAACAATAGAATTTTATTTTTTTTCATATGTGTAATATTTGAAATAGTTCTGTTAAAACTATGTTTTTATAGATTTTTAAAAAAAAAATCTATCTAAATGACTTCAAAAAGGGAATGAACGACATTATTTTATAGATTAGAAAAAATAATGATGTTTTTATTTAAAAAAATTTAATAATATAATAGAAATACAATAATTTCATCAACTCAAAATCAACAACATAGTATATTAATGAGTTTAAGTTTAAAAAATGAAAGTTACAGATCAATACCTTTGAAATATCACTTTTTATTTTGGGGTTGTTACTTTACTTTTAATATAATTAGATGGGGTAGTTATTTTAATGACTATTTATACTCTTTAAAATCAAATTTAGTAGAATTCCCTATACATATAATTTTAGTTTATATAAACCTATACTATTTTATCCCAAAGTTTTTGGTTAAAAAAAAATACAAAATCTACATTTTAATTTTACTTACTTCACTAATATGTGCTTATGTAATTAGAACTGGTTTAAATTATTTTTTAGTAACTAAAAACATTTGGCCTGAAGCTTCTGGAAATCAAGAAGCTTTTACTTTTAACCATATAATAGCTGTTATTATTGGTGAATTATATGTTTTAGCATTAGTAACTACGATTAAATTAACAGTAGATTGGATTAATCAACGAAAATGTTTAGAGGAGCTCACCAAAATTAATTTACAAACTGAGCTTAAGTTCTTACGAATGCAGATTCAACCTCACTTTTTTTTTAACACATTAAACAATTTATATTCATTAACACTAGATAAATCAGATATTGCTCCAGAAGTTGTTTTAAAACTTTCTAATATAATGGAATATGTTATATATGAAGTAAAAGAGAATAAAGTTAAACTTGCAAAAGAAGTTAGTCTTATTCAAGATTATATTGATTTACAAAGAATTCGACATACAGATAATGTCAAATTAACAATTAAAACTATTGGGAAATTGGAAAAGGCAGAAATTCCTCCTTTAATACTACTTTCTTTTGTAGAGAATAGTTTTAAACATGGAAAAAAAGATGACGGTTTTTTTGTAAATATTATTATAGAAAGGAAAAAAGATGGTATGATCTTTTTTTCTGCAGAAAATAATTATGTAAGTTACGTCCGTAAAAACAACTCAAATGGTATTGGAAATAATAATGTAAAGAGAAGATTAGATTTACTTTATGGGGAAAACTATAAACTTAATATTATAAAAGAAAAAACTATTTTTAAAGTAGAACTGCTTATTTTAAATTAGTATAAACTAAAAAATGAATTTAAATTGTATCATAATAGATGATGAACCTTTAGCTATAAGAGTTATTGAAAATCATTTAAAAGAATTTAAGAATTTTTCAATAATAGGAAAATTTAATAATCCTGTTGATGCACTACCTGTAATAGAAAACAATCAAGTAGATGTTGTTTTTTTGGATATTAATATGTCTAAAATGAATGGTTTGGCTTTTCTAAGAAGTATTTCAATAACATCTTATGTTATAATAACTACTGCATATAGAGAATATGCTGTGGATAGTTTTGAATTAGATGTTTTAGATTATTTAGTAAAACCAATTCCGTTTAATAGATTTATGAAGTCTATTAATAAATTAAATCAACAGATTTTTTTAAAACAAAATGCAAAAAAAATTACAACCGAGCCTGAAACATTTATTTTTTTAAAGGTTGATAAAAAACTTATAAAAATTAAATATCAGGATATTTTATATATAGAAAGTTTAAAAGATTATATAAAGGTTTTTACTGTTGACAATTTTTTTGTAGTTCATAAATCTTTAACTAGTATCACAGAAGAATTACCTAGCAAAAAGTTTCTACGTATTCATAGATCTTATACAATTTCCTTAGACAAGGTGGATTCAGTAGAAGGAAATTTAGTAGCAATTGGTGAAAAAAAAATAACTATAGGTAGAAAATATGTAAGTACTACTAGACAAATTATCTTAAATAGATAATCATATACCTAAAAAACTATTCTTCATCTTTCAAATTGTGTCGTATGTAGATTTTTTTTTTCTTTTTAGTAGATAGTATATACTATTATATCAAGAAAAAAATCAATTTAGATGAAAAACAATTATAGAACTGCTATTCTAATTATTACTGGACTGTTTTTTATATTCGGTTTTGTTACTTGGATAAATGGAGCTTTAATTCCATTTATGAAAACCATAAATGAGCTGACTGAAGCTCAATCCTATTTGGTAGCTTCTGCTTCCTATATTTCATTTGTTATAATGGCTTTACCCGCATCTTATTTAATTAGAAAAATGGGATATAAAAAAAGCATGTCTATAGGCCTTATTATAATGGCTATTGGCGCATTAGTTTTCATTCCAGCTGCAAACGCAAGAACATATTCACTTTTCCTTCTAGCTATTTTTATTCAAGGTACTGGTATGACAATTTTACAAACAGCTGCCAATCCTTATATTACCATTTTAGGACCTTTAGAAAGTGGAGCTAAACGTATTGCTATTATGGGAATTTCAAATAAAATAGCAGGAGCATTAGGCTCATTAATTTTTGGATCTTTATTATTATCTGGAATTGACAAAGTCAATCAAAAACTTTCAATTGTTGATAGTTCAGAAAAAATTGAATTATTAAATACCATGGCAAATAGTGTTATTTTACCTTATGTTATAATGGCTATTATCCTTTTCATTTTAGGGGTTCTAATTCATTGGGCTCCTCTACCTGAAGTCCATCCAGAAGAAAATAATGAAACTAATCTTGATGTAGATCACAAAACATCCATATTTCAATTTCCGCATTTATGGTTTGGTGTAATAGCACTCTTTCTTTATGTTGGAGCCGAAGTTATTGCTGGTGATTCTATAATTGCTTATGGGATAGCATTAGGCATTTCTACTTCAAAAGCAAAATTTTTTACCACATTTACATTAATGGCAATGATAGCTACTTATATTTTAGGTGTTATTTTAATTCCTAAATATTTAAAACAACAAACTGCTTTAAAAATAAGTGCTGTATTAGGAATACTATTTACAATTTTAATTATAAATACCTCTGGATTTACTTCTATTTTATTTGTTGCTGCTTTAGGGATTGCAAATGCTTTAGTGTGGCCTGCCGTTTGGCCTTTAACTCTCAAAGGATTGGGTAAATTCACTAAAACAGCTTCCGCTTTACTTATTATGGCTATTGCAGGAGGGGCTGTTATACCGCCTTTATTTGGAAAACTTATAGATAAAAATAAACAGTTATATTTATTAGAAGGAACTTCAGATATTGAGGCTTTAGCAAAAGCTTCTACAGAGAGTTACTGGATTTTAATTCCTTGTTACTCTTTTATATTATACTATGCAATATATGGACATAAGTTATCACTAAAAAAATAACATAAATGAAACGTATTCAATCAGTAGATATATTAAGAGGCTTTACAATCATTGCCATGATTTTAGTTAATAACCCAGGAGATTGGTCAGCCGTTTATGCTCCACTATTACATGCTGAATGGCATGGATTAACTCCTACTGATTTAATATTTCCTTTTTTTATTTTTATTGTTGGCATTTCAATTTCTTTAGCATATCAGAATAAAAGACCATCAAAAACTATTTATAAAAAAATTTTTATTCGAAGTTTGAAATTAATAGTTCTTGGGTTATTTTTAAACTGGTTTATTCCTTATCCCCCTTTTTTTCAAGAATTTAGAACTCTTAGATTCCCTGGAGTATTACAAAGAATAGGAATTGTTTTCTTTATTACTTCGATATTATATTTAAAATGTAATAATAAAGTATTATTAATTATTTCTTCACTCATACTTACTGGGTATTTCTTTTTGTTAAAATACATTACATTACCTAATGGTTCTTTTCCAAGCCTGGATAGAGTTCCTAATAATTGGGTAAACTTTATCGATTTAAAAATATTTAATAGTCATTTATGGAAACCTGATTATGACCCTGAAGGTTTATTAAGTACTATTACTGCAGTTAGCAGTTGTATTTTAGGAGTTTTAACTGGTAAAGTTTTACTTCTTGAAAACATTGCCACAAAATTAAAATATCTATTATTTAGCGGAAGTATTCTTTTAATTTTAGGTTATTTATGGAGTTTTGTTTTTCCTATAAACAAATCACTATGGACTAGTAGTTTTGTATTAGTAACATCGGGTTGGGCTACAATAATATTATTAATCATTTATTACCTGTCTGATGTGAAACAAAAATTAAATGTCCCTTTATTTATATATGTAGGAACAAACGCAATAACAATTTATTTCTTGTCTTCTTTTATTTCTAAAATCTTTTACCTAGTTAACATCAATAAGCAACATAATATTCATAGTTTTTTATATGAAAATTTGTACAGCAATTTAATTTATAATGATAAGTTAGCTTCATTAGTTTATGCAATAACTATTGCTGGATTATACATCCTTCTAGGTTATATTCTGTTTAAAAAAAGAATTTTTATAAAAGTATGATGATGAAAAATGATATCAACATAGTAAACAATAATAATTATTTCAAAGTTGAGTTAGCAGAAAAAAACAATATTGATTTTTTTAATCAATTTACGAATTGGTTAAGTTCTGAGTTTGATTTATTTCTTCAAGAAGATTTAAAAAATAAGTTTATTGTTTACTTTCCTAACGGAAATATTATTATAAATTATAATATCACTTCTCATCTGATTAATATTATAATCAAAAGTAAAATGAAAAATGAATGTGCTAAAATATCCAATCAAGTTTTGGATACATATATACTTTTAAAAAACATTTAGAAATAACTATTAATATTTCTAGCATAAGAACTCCAATAATCACTTCTAAAAATTATTAAAATTACTATTTAATATTTTTTAATTACTACAACTATAGTTGTAGTAATTAATTTTATATATTTGCTGAATGAATAAGTTAACAAAACCAGAAGAACAGATAATGCATTATCTATGGAAATTAAAAAAAGCTTTTTTAAAAGATATTGTGGAACAGTTTCCAGATCCAAAACCTGCATACACTACTATTTCTACTGTTGTAAGAGTATTAGTTAAAAAAAAGTTTATTGATTATAAAACTTATGGAAAAACCAGAGAATATTATCCTTTGATTACTAAAAAAAAATATTTTTCTGAATATATGAATGATATGATTTTTAGCTTTTTTAATGGTTCTTCAGGAAAATTTGCTTCATACTTTACCCAAAATGAAGATTTAAATTTATCTGAATTAGAAGAAATTAAAGAACTTATTGAAAGTAAAATTCAACATTTAAAAAACAAAAATGAGTAATTTTTTAATTTATCTTTTTTCATCAAGCATAATTTTTATCTGCTTTTACACGACATATAAATTACTGTTAAGTAAGTATACTTTTCATAATTTAAACAGAATAATATTATTGATTATTATTCCTATTTCTCTTTTTATTTCAATAACAAAAATCTCAATACCAGCAGAGATAATACAAATAGAAATCCCTACTTATATTGAACCAGCTATCGCTTCAGAACATAACACAGTAGCCATTGAAAAAGTAACAGATACATCAAAATTTAACTATTCAATAATTTTATTTACTATATATATAATAGGATGTGTTATTACCTTTACTAAATTTACGAACTCTTTATATAATCTTCATAAGCTAAAACAAAAATCAAAAACAGAAAAGAAAGGAAAATATATACTTATATATGCTGATGTAATGTCTGTTTTTTCTTGCTTTAATTGGATTTTTATTCCAAAACATATGAATTACTCTATAGATAATGTAATTATCGAGCATGAAAAAAAGCATGTAGATAGTAAACATACCTTAGATTTAATTCTTGCGGAACTGTATATTATTTTTTATTGGTTTAATCCCATAGTATATTTCTACAGAAAATCATTAAAATCTATACATGAATATCAAGCTGACTCAAAAGTTTTAAACAAAAAAATAATTACCACTTCTGATTACTTAAAACTACTTAAAACCGAGATTGAAAATTCTACAAAAATCAATAATGTTTATAGTTATTTTAAACATCCTGTTATTAAACAAAGAGTTAATATGATTTTAAAAAAGAAATCAAATCAATTATTAAAATTCAAATACATTATTTTAATTCCAGTAGCTTTTTTATTCATGGTTTCTTTTACAATACAAGTAAAGCCTTCATCTAATAAAAATATTATCAATTCAAATAAGCCTCCATCCATTTCTCCAATAAAAAACACAAAAAAAACTGAAATTACAGCAAAATATGGCCCTACCAAACATCCTATTCTTAAATCTATGAGACATCATAATGGTATTGACTTTCGTGCTTCAACTGGAACTCCTATTGTTGCAACAGCAGATGGTATAATAGCAAATGCTTCTTATGAAAACAAATGGGGAAACTTAATAATCATTAAACACGATGATGGATATGAAACTTTATACGCTCATTTAAGTAAATTCAATTGTAAGAAAAAACAAACTGTAAAAAAAGGAGAAATAATTGGATACTCTGGTAGTACAGGAATGGTAACCGGACCACATTTACATTATTCAATTAAACACAATAATGAATATGTTAATCCGATAGATTTTATTAACTAACAAAACATCTAGTCTAAAATACCACCAAAACTTATTGTTTACTAAAAAATTATCTACAAATAATTCTATGAAACACTCATTTAGAACTTTAATAATATTACTATTTTTTAATTCTTTAGTTTTGAATTCATATGCTCAAAACCTAAATAAAAGTCTTATTGAATTACCTTCAATTATAAGGGAATATAAAGAAGAAACTATAAAAACTACCAAAGTAAAAGATAGTTTAAGTTTAATAAATTTTAATCAAAATTGGGATACAATTCATTTCAATGCTTATACTGAAACAAAAATAAATTTCCCTTTTAAAATAAGTTTTTTAGATAGTACTTATGCTTCACCTATTCCAAGAAAACATGTTGTAACATCAAGATACGGATGGCGAAGAGGAAGACCACATCGTGCTATAGATATTGATTTAATTACCGGAGATGATGTTTATAGTATTTTAGATGGAAAAGTTCGTTATGTCGGATATCATTCTGGGCACGGAAAAACAATTGTCGTAAGACATTATAATGGATTAGAAACCGTTTATGCTCATTTGTCTAAATATGAGGTGAAGGTAAATACGCTTGTTAAAAAAGGACAACTTATTGGTAAAGGTGGAAATACGGGAAGGTCAAGAGGAAGTCATTTACATTTAGAAGTTCGGCACAAAGGAGTAGATATTCATCCTGAGCATGTTTTCAGTTTTAAAGACAATACAAAAATACGCTCTAAAGATGTTTGGGTCACCAAAGATTGGGCTACTCCATATTATCATGTTTCTACAAGACAAAGTTATTTGGTAATTTTAGATTCACATGAAAAAGCTATTAAATACAAGAAAAGAAAACGCCAAGTTTATATTGTAAAAAGTGGTGATACCTTATCTGGAATTGCTTATAAAAATAGAGTATCCATTCGTAGAATTTGTAAAACGAATAAAATTAGAAAATCTAGTACTTTGAAAATAGGACAAAGACTAATTCTATAAAATTATTTACTAAACTCTTAGCTTATTTAACTAATACAAAAAATTCTAATTGTAGTGGTTTTAATTTATCCTTTAAAGCCACTACAAAATCTTTTCCGTACTCTAAGTAATACTCTGAAAAGTTTCGTTTTCGTTCTTCTAAACTTAAATTAGGTAATATTTCACTTTGTAATTTTGTAATTCGATCTACTAAATCAGATTGTCTTCTTTTTTCAGCTCTTAACAAACGCTTCTCTAGATTCTCTAGTCCTTTTAATTGTTTTTTCTCCTGAGCATTTACCGCCCCTAAATACGAAATATCAGTTTTATTTACGATATCTCTTAATTGGTTAAACTGTTGTTCTAGAAAAGATTTTTGTTCGGAGAAATTAAAACTTGCTTCAGCATTCTCATTTACCTTTTTCGAAATTAAATCATGTTGCTTTAAAAACAATTCTTCCAATGAAATTGAAAGTCTTTCTAATTTACCATATTGTTTAACGCTTACAACTTGTACAGAGTTACGCAATAGTAAAATCGGAAAAGGAATATTGACAGTTTCAAAATAATCTTTTAACTGCATCCAATATGCCATCTCACCTCCTCCACCGATATAACATAGGTTAGGTAAAATTACTTCTTGATATAACGGACGCATAATTACATTAGGAGAAAAACGTTTAGGATACGTGTTTAACTCTTCTAAAATTTCAGTTTCTGTAAACTTAATATCCGTGTTATTTACTTTAAAAACTTCATTTTCGAAAATAATACGCTCTCTTAAACCATCAGTAAGATAAAATAAGTTAATCTCTCGTGGATTTACTTGAATTTTATAAGATTCACTTAATAAAGCATTAATTTTAGTTACGGCTTTATATGAAGTTTGGTTAATCAGTTCATCTTTAACAATAGGAATGAATTGTTCTTTTAATCCTTTATCATCTCCATCAACAATTACTAATCCATATTCAGCAAAAAGTTCGTTTGCAATATAACGAGTAGCATCGGCTAAATTATTGTACTTCAAATATCCGTTGGAAAACAACTCTTTTAAAAACTCTGCATTTTTTGATGTTCCGAGATGTTTTTCAAATTCATTGAAAACTTTATCTAAACCATCAGTAGAAAATCTTCCTACTGCTCCTTCTTCATTTGAATTCCACTGAACTTTACTTCCTTTAAAGTTAAAGTAATTTATTTCATCAAAATCATGATCTTCAGTAGCCATCCAATATACTGGAACAAAACTATTTTCAGAGTATTTTTGAGTTAATTCTTCAGCCAAATTAATAGTTGAAATAATTTTATACAAAAAATATAAAGGTCCTGTAAACAAGTTTAATTGATGACCAGTAGTAACCGTAAATGTATTTTTACGTTCAAGTAATTCAATATTATTAAGTGTTTCTTCAGATGGAGTTATCTTTTTGTATTGCTCTTTTAAAGAAGATACTAATTGTTTTCTTGTTGTCTCCGGGAATGATTGCTTTTTTAATTCTATCTGATTATCAAAGTTTTCGATACTTGGGAAATTACCGTAAAAAGGAGATAACTTATCAGACTTTTCAAGATAATCACACATCATTGTAGAGAAAAAACCAGTATTTTGAAAAGGAATATAGGTACTACAATCACATTCGGTTAAAGACATTCGCAAAAATATTTTAAGTAAAGTAACAAATTTAAGTCATTGCTTACAACTTGTATTGCATCTTAACAAAATTTTATTAATCTATTTCTCTATTTTTACAAAGTAATAAACTTAAACATGCAATTTAAACATCCGGAATTTTTATATTTTTTAGCTCTTTTAATTATCCCTATTCTGGTTCACCTCTTTCAATTACGGAAGTTTAAAAAAGTTCCTTTTACTAATGTTGCTTTTTTAGAAAAATTAGTGATTAAAAATCGAAAAAGTTCACAAATAAAGAAATGGTTGTTACTAGGCTGTAGGTTACTTTTAATTAGTGCTGTTGTTCTTGCATTTGCACAACCTTTTTTTAGTAATCGTTCAAAGGAAGTTAAAGATCATACCTTTATTTATCTTGATAATTCTATGAGCACAAGTGCTAATGGAAACTCAGGTAATATTTTAAAGAACATTTCATTAGAAGTTATTGAAAATAATATCGAAAACGGTACTTATAGTTTATTAACCAATTCTAATTTTTACAGAAATATTTCTTCTGATGAGTTAAAAACCAAACTCAAAAAAATCACAAATACTCCAGAACAAATTCCTTTAGAAGAGATTTTGCTCAAAATATCGAGTTTAAAAAACACTACTGAGAATATCATTATTTCTGATTTTCAAAATTCTAGTGTAGAGTTATTCAATGACAAAACTATTCCTCTATCTCTAGTTCAGGTTACACCAGAACAAAAGAGTAATATTTCAATTGACAGTGTTTATGTTAATCAAAATACTTCAAGTTCTATACAAGTAAATGCAATATTAAAAAACCAAGGTTCAGCTAAAGAAAATATCCCTGTAGCATTATATAATGGTGATCAATTATTAAGCAAACAAACCTTTTCTGTTCCTGAAAATGAAAAAAAATCAATTACTTTTTCAATAGAAAAAACAAATCCTTTTAAAGGATATTTAGAAGTTAATTATAAAGACGCATATATTTTTGACAATTCTTTCTACTTCAGTTTAAATTCAAATGAAAAAATAAACGTTTTAGCTATTGGTGAATCAAATAATTTCTTATCCCGTATTTATACTAATAATGAATTCAACTTTACTAGTTACTCTCTCAAAAACACAAACTACAATAGTATTGATAAACAACAGCTCATTATTTTAAATGAGCTAGAAAAAATTCCTCAAAGCTTAGTAACGAGTGTACATAATTTTATTAAAAATGGTGGTCACTTAGTAATTATTCCTAACAAAGAAATTGATTTCAACTCCTACAATGGTTTCTTTAAAAATTTAACTATAGGAAGTATAAAAAATCAAAAAAAGGATTCTTTAAAAATTACTTCAATTAATTTTAAACATCCTTTTTTTAAAAATGTATTTGATAAGCAAGTACGTAATTTTCAATATCCTTTTGTTACAAGTTCATTTACCACTAACTTTAGTAATTCAACTAAATTAATATCATTAGAGAATAATCAAAATTTCATCTCCCAGATAGCTAAAAACAATTCAAAAATCTATTGGTTTTCTTCTCCTTTAAACAAAAACCAAAGTAATTTTACAAACTCTCCTTTAATTGTTCCTGTATTTTATAATATTGGACAAGGAAGCTTACAACTGTCTGAGCTTTATTATAGATTATCAAATCAAAATACTATTGAAGTAAATGCTCAATTAAATAAAGATGATATACTTTCTATTTCTAATACAAAAACTTCATTCATCCCTTTACAACAAACTTTTCAAAACAAAGTAAAAATCACAACCAAAGAGCAACCAAAAAGTGTTGGTTTTTACACTATTTCAGATAAAGACAAATTACTACAAACCATAGCATTTAATCACAGAAAACCAGAAAGTTCTCTAAAATTCCCAGATCTTCTTAAGAATTTTAACAACAGTGAAAGTATAACAGTTACAAACTCTGTTAAAGATACTTTCAAGAAAATCGCTCAAAAAAGTAAAGTTCATTGGCTTTGGAAGTGGTTTTTAGGTTTAGCCATTGTATCTTTGCTACTAGAAATTTTGATTCTAAAATACTTTAAAGTATGACTACGCTACTAAAATCAGCGACTATAATCGACACTTCAAGTCCGTTTCACAAACAAACAAAAGATATTTTAATTACTGATGGTGTAATTTCTGAAATTAACGATTCTATTTCAGAGAAAGAAAATTACACAATAGTTTTACTAGACAACTTACATGTATCTACTGGATGGTTTGACACAAGTGTTAGCTTAGGTGAACCTGGTTATGAAGAGAGAGAAAATATAGAAAATGGTTTAGATGTAGCTGCTAAAAGCGGATTTACTCAAATAGCAATAAACGCAAATACCAATCCAATAATCGATAATAAATCTGCGGTTGAGTTTTTAATTAACAAAGCAAATAATAAACCTGTTGATGTATTTCCAATTGGTGCATTAACTCAAAAGAGCCAAGGTATTGAAATGGCAGAGTTATTTGACATGCAACAATCTGGAGCAATTGCTTTTGGTGATTATAAAAAACCTGTGGAAAATGATAACTTACTAAAAATTGCTTTGCTTTATGCTCAGAATTTCAATGGTTTAGTTTTAAGTTTTCCTAAAAACAATAAAATAGCAGGCGAAGGAATTGCAAACGAAGGATTAAACTCAACGAAGTTAGGATTAAAAGGAATTCCTAGTTTGGCTGAAGAAATTCAAATTGCCAGAGACCTTTTCTTATTAGAATATACTGGTGGAAAATTACATATTCCTACTATTTCAACAGAGAAATCTGTCCAATTAATCAGAGAAGCAAAATCAAAAGGATTAAATATTACTTGTAGTGTAGCTGTCCATAATTTAGTAATCACAGATGATGCTTTACATGGTTTTGACGCGAATAACAATGTGAATCCGCCTTTAAGAACAGAAAAAGATGTGGCCGCTTTAGTTGAAGGAATTAAAGACGGTACTATTGACGTTATTACTTCTGATCATAACCCTATTGATATTGAACATAAAAAAGTAGAGTTTTCAATTTCTAAAAGCGGTACAGTGGGAATGGAAAGTGCATTTGGGGCTTTACAAACAAAATTAGATTTAGAAACAATTACAAAATGCTTAAGTGATAATCCGAAAAACATTTTTGGATTAGAAGTTTCTTCAATAGATATTAATAAAAAAGCTAATCTTACTTTATTCAATCCAGAAGCGAAATATAAGTTTTCTCAAGAAGACATTTTATCAACTTCAAAAAATAGTATATTTATTGGACAAAAATTAAAAGGGAAAGCATATGGTATATATGCTAAAAATCAACTTATCCTAAATAATTAATCTTATGGAAAACTTAACAGCAAAAGAAGAAGGTAAAACAAATGCAATTATTAGTTACTTAACTATTATTGGTACCATTATAGCCATTATACTTAACAACTCAAAAAAAAATGAGTTTGCTTCTTTTCACATTAGACAAATGGTGGGATTAAATGTCCTTTACTTTATTAACCATTGGATTGTATACAAATATGCAGGATGGTTAGCAGGTGGCATAATGGGTGTTGTTGTTTTTGTTCTTTGGCTTATTGGTTTTATGGGTGTGGTTAATGGTGATGAAAAAAAAGTTCCAATTTTTGGAGACCATTTTCAAGATTGGTTTAAAAGTTTATAACATACATGAATTTATATTATAAGGTTCGAGAACCTAAAATAGCTACTGAAAATGCAAGTTTATTAATTCTATTGCACGGATACGGTAGTAATGAAGATGATTTATTTTCTTTTTCGGAAGAATTACCAGATGAATTAAGGATTATTAGTGTTAGAGCTCCTTATGAAATGGGATATGGCGGATATGCTTGGTATGCCATTAATTTTGACGCTGATGAAAATAAGTTTTCGGACATTGCGCAAGCAAAGACTTCAGTCCAAAAAATTTCTGACTTTATTGATGAATTAAAGAAAATGTATACTCCTAAGAAAACCTTTTTATTAGGTTTTAGTCAAGGAGCAATATTAAGCTATGCTTTGAGCCTTAATTATCCTAATAAAGTGCAACATGTTATTGCTTTAAGCGGCTACTTAAATGAAGAATTATTACCTAGTTCTATTTCAAATGATATAGAAACTGACTACTATATCTCTCATGGTTCGGTTGATCAAGTGATACCAGTAAACTGGGCTAGAAAAGCTCCAGAATACTTATCTAATTTAAATTTAAGTAATCAATTTTCAGAATATCCTGTTGGACATGGTGTTGCTCCTCAAAATTTTTATAGCTTCAAAGATTGGATTAATAGCAGGTTATAATTCTGTTATAAACAAATTCTATATGTATTAAATTCTTTTAAATCAATATCCCTTACCTTTGCAGGCGATAATGTGTATATGTTTACTAACATAGTAACCTAAAAAATTACAATATGGATATTTTCACTCACCAAAATGCTTACATATGGTTTGTTCCAGTATGTGCTTTAGCAATTGGTTTTGAAATGTATTTTAGTTATAAAAGAAAAGCAAAAAACTATGAGTTTAAGGACGTGTCTACAAACGTATATTTTGCTCTAGTAAATGTTTTATTAGATGGTTTGATGTATGCTACCTCATTCGTTGTGATGAACTTCTTTTATGATTATCGATTCTTTAATTGGGAAAATACTGGAGTTTTATACTGGATAATTGCTTTTGTTGGTCAAGATTTCTTGTATTACATTCACCATTATGTAGATCATCATTCACGTTTTTTCTGGGCTGTTCACGTTACGCATCACAATTCAGAATATTATAATATTTCAACTGGGTTTAGATCTCCAGTATTGCAGCCGTTTTACCGTTTTATGTTTTTAATCCCATTAATATTAATAGGAATTCATCCTTTACACATAATGTTTGCTTATGCAATGAACCAAAATTATGGAACACTTTGTCATACTAACTTTATTAAAAAGAATAATCGTAAAGGTGTTGCCGGATTTTTATTAAGTATTTGGGAATATATTTTTGTTACACCATCTCACCACAGAGTTCATCATGCTTCTAATGTAAAGTATTTAGATAAAAACATGGGAATGTTTTTAATTATTTGGGATAGAATGTTTGGAACGTTCCAAGCTGAAGAAGATGAAATGGAATATGAAGAATTAAAATTCGGTTTAACTAAACCATTAGAAGATAAAGGTCCTATTAATATTATTTTCCACGAATGGAAAGAAATATTTAAAGACTTTTTCCACAGGAAAAAGCATTTACCTCTAGGTACTAGACTAAAATATGTGTTTATGCCTCCAGGTTGGAGTCACGATGGAAGTAGTCAAACAAGTAAAGAACTGCAGAGAGAATTAAAAAATAAATAGAAATCAAAAAACACCCAAAATTGGGTGTTTTTTGATTTCTATTTATTTTACTATCTAACCTAAAATTTGATTAGTATGTTCTTTTGTTTTTACTTTAGTAATTATATCTTCTAAAACTCCGTTTTCATCAATTACAAAAGTTGTTCTATGAATCCCGTCATACTCACGCCCCATAAATTTTTTAGGTCCCCAAACTCCAAAAGCATTAATTACTGTTTTATCTTCATCAGCTAATAAAGGAAAAGGAAGCTCATATTTATTTATAAAATTTTGTTGACGTTTCGCACTATCAGCACTAACTCCTAATACATCATATCCTTTCGATAAAAATATTTTATAATTATCTCTTAAATCACAAGCTTCTGCTGTACAACCAGGCGTACTTGCTTTAGGGTAAAAGAATAACACTAACTTTTTACCTATATAATCTGATAATTTTACTGTGTTTCCTTCTTGATCTTTAGCTTCAAAATTTGGTGCTTTATCTCCTATTTTTAATGTAGTCATAATTTGTATTTTTGTTAAGTAAAAATACTGAAAAAATGAACAAAACAGAAAAAGTTCAGTTTGTAATTGATACTCTTGAAAGATTATATCCAGAAACTCCAATACCATTAGATCATACTGATCCTTATACATTATTAATTGCAGTTTTAATGTCTGCTCAAAGTACAGATGAGCGTGTCAATAAAATCACTCCTCACTTATTCAAAGTGGCTAACAATCCATATGATATGGTGAAGTTAACTGTAGATGAAATTAGGGAAATCATAAAGCCGGTAGGATTATCCCCAATGAAATCTAAAGGAATTCATGGTTTGTCTGAAATCCTTATTGAGCAACATAATGGTGAAGTTCCTCAGAACTTTGAAGATTTAGAAGCTTTACCCGCGGTTGGACATAAAACGGCAAGTGTAGTTATGGCACAAGCATTTAATGTTCCTGCTTTTCCTGTTGACACACATATTCATAGATTAATGTTTAGATGGAACTTATCTAATGGAAAAAATGTAACCCAAACAGAAAAAGATGCAAAAAGACTTTTTCCTAAAGAGCTTTGGAATAAATTACATTTACAAATAATTTATTATGGAAGAGAGTATTCTCCCGCAAGAGGCTGGAAACTAGAAAATGATATTATCACTTCTACTATTGGACGAAAAGCAGTGATTAATGAATATAATTCTAAAAAGAAATAATTGTAACATAAAAAAGCTTCAGTTCTCAGGCTGAAGCTTTTTCACTCTTAATTCAAATTCAATTCAATGAGAACATTCTCGTTTGTTCTTACTGTTTTGAAGCTTTTAGAAAAGTTTAATAAAAACTCTACTGTTTTTTGTTTTGGATTCATCTTATAATTTGATGATTTACTAGAGTAAATTTGCGCCATATAATTCTATTTGGTAAAAATATTTACCTAACTAACGCTCAAATTATTAGTTTAGTATTAATTCACTAAAATTATTTTATTTTTCTCAATTACCTTCCTTAAATTAATCAACGCATATCTCATCCTTCCTAACGCAGTATTTATACTTACTCCTGTACTTTCAGAAATTTCATTAAAGCTCATATCCATGTACATTCTCATTTTAAGAACTTCTTTTTGTTCATCTGGTAATTCTTCAATTAAACTTCTTACATCAGATAAAATTTGATCTTTAATAATCCTTTTTTCAGCATTTAATGCATTATCACTTATAATAGAAAAAATATCAAAATCATCAGAATTATTGAACTTAGGCATGCGATTATTTTTTCTAAAATGATCAATAACTAAGTTATGTGCTATACGCATTACCCAAGGTAAAAACTTACCTTCTTCATTATAATTTCCTTTCTTTAAAGTTTTAATAACTTTAATAAAAGTATCTTGAAATACATCTTCAGTAATATCTCTATCTTGGACTTTACTGTAAATAAAACTAAAAATTCTTTGCTGGTGTCTTTTAATAAGAAGTTCTAGAGCAATCTCTTTTCCGTTGATATACTCTTTTACTAATACGCTATCATCACATTGATTCCTAAACATAATTCTACTTTTATTAAGCGAAAAGTAATTACACTCTTCGATTGGGATTATATAATAATTTTAAAAGTAGTTTTAATGTATAGGCGTAACGCTTTAATAATTAATTTATTAGGCAAATATGTAATTTTTTACAATAAAACACAAACTTTATTATAAATTAATTAATTAATTACAATTTTTTAACAATAAGTTTTAATTGAAATAACCTTAATCATCAACGTTAAAATGATTATTTTTGAAGTTTACTTTTACTGAAAATGAAAACAGATATTTCTTCTATCAATCCTAAAGAAAATATAATAATTAAAGGAGCCTCTCTTCATAATTTAAAAAATATAGATGTAGTTATTCCTAGAAATAAGTTTGTAGTTATTACTGGTTTATCTGGATCTGGAAAATCATCTTTAGCTTTTGACACTTTATATGCTGAAGGACAAAGAAGATATGTAGAAAGTTTATCTTCTTATGCTCGTCAGTTTTTAGGGAAATTACATAAACCTAAAGTGGATTATATCAAAGGAATTGCTCCTGCAATTGCTATTGAGCAAAAAGTAAACTCTACTAATCCTCGTTCTACTGTAGGAACTTCTACTGAAGTTTATGATTATATAAAACTTCTGTATGCAAGAATTGGAATAACATTTTCACCCATTTCAGGAAAAGAAGTAAAAAAACATACAGTAACCGATGTTATTAATTATATAAAAGAAATTGAAGAAAAAACTAAACTTCTACTACTATCACCTATAATTATACCTGAAGGTAGAGATTTAAATACCGTTCTAAAAGTTTTAACTCAACAAGGTTATGCCAGATTAAAGTTTAAAGAGAAAGTTTATAGAATAGATAAATTTCCTATAGATGAATATAATGATGAACCTCTTGATTTAGTTGTAGATCGAATTGTTATTCAACATGATGAAGATTTTTATAATCGACTAGCTGATGCTATTCAAACAGCTTTCTTTGAAGGAAAAGGAATATGTTATATTGAAAATTTAGACACTAATAACACCAAAGAGTTTAGTAACAAGTTTGAGCTTGATGGAATTACATTTTTAGAACCTAATACTCATCTATTCAGTTTTAACAATCCCTACGGTGCTTGTCCTACATGCGAAGGTTATGGAAGCGTAATAGGAATTGACGAAGATTTAGTTATCCCAAACACTGGATTATCTATATATGAAAATGCTATTTTTCCTTTTAAAACAGATTCTTATAAAAAATATAAAGACACCTTAATTTTAAACGCTTCAGAGTTTAACATACCTATTCATAAACCTTGGTTTGAATTAACTGAAGAACAAAAACAACTTGTTTGGAATGGAAATAACAAATTTCATGGCATAAATCATTTATTCAGAACATTAGAAGAAAAAAGTTATAAGATTCAGAACAGAGTAATGCTTTCTCGCTACAGAGGCAAAACAAAGTGTAGTGAATGTGAAGGCAAACGTCTCAGAAAAGAAGCTAACTATGTTCAAATAAATAAGAAGACCATCTCAGATTTGGTCAATTTGCCATTAGATGAATTAGCTTATTTTTTTAAATCTATTCAACTTAATTCTTATGAAGAAAAAATTGGAAAGCGTCTTTTAACAGAAATCAATAATCGTCTACAATTTTTAGTTGATGTAGGTTTAAGTTATTTAACCTTAAACAGAACTTCTAATACTTTATCTGGAGGAGAAAGTCAACGTATAAACCTAGCTACTTCTCTAGGAAGTTCTTTAGTTGGATCTATGTATATTTTAGATGAACCTAGTATTGGGTTACATCCTAAAGATACTGAACGCTTAATTAAAGTTCTTAAAAACCTTCGAGATTTAGGAAATACTGTAATTGTAGTAGAGCATGATGAAGAAATCATGAAAGAAGCAGATTACATTATTGATATTGGTCCAGAAGCAGGAACTTATGGCGGACAAGTAGTTGCTGAAGGATCATTTGATGATATTTTAAAATCAAATACATTAACCGCAAATTATTTATCTGAAAAATTAAAAATTGAAATACCTACTAAAAGACGGGTTACAAAAAACTTTATTAAGGTAATTGGTGCAAGAGAAAATAATTTAAAAAATATTGATGTTACTTTCCCTTTAAACAATTTAACCGTTATTACAGGTGTTTCAGGAAGTGGAAAAAGTACTTTGGTTAAAAAAATACTATATCCTATTATGCAAAAGAAACTAATAGGTTATGGCGATAAAGTAGGACAATATTCAGCTATCGAAGGGAGTTTTGAAAATCTTAAGCACATAGAATTTATTGATCAAAATCCTATTGGACGCTCATCAAGATCAAATCCAGTGACATATGTAAAAGCATATGATGATATTAGAAAACTATTATCAAATCAAAAACTCTCTAAAATAAGAAACTACCAACCAAAGCATTTCTCATTTAATGTAGATGGTGGAAGATGCGAAGTTTGTAAAGGTGAAGGTGAAGTTACTATTGAAATGCAATTTATGGCTGATGTCCATTTAAAATGTGATAACTGTCAAGGTAAGCGCTTTAAAAAGGATGTTCTAGAAGTAGCTTTTAATGGTAAAAATGTAGACGATATTTTAAATTTAACTATTGATAATGCTATTGAATTCTTTGAAAGACATGAAGCAAAAAAAATTGCTTCTAAACTTAAACCTCTGCAAGATGTTGGTTTAGGCTATGTAACTCTTGGGCAATCTTCTTCTACTCTTTCTGGTGGAGAAGCACAACGAATAAAGTTAGCATCGTTTTTAATAAAAGGGAACACTAAAGATAAAGCTCTTTTTATTTTTGATGAACCTACAACTGGTTTACATTTTCATGACATTAATAAACTTCTAACATCTTTTAATGCTTTAATAGATCGTGGACATTCTGTAATTGTAATAGAACATAATACAGATTTAATCAAATGTGCTGATCATATTATTGATTTAGGAATAGAAGGTGGAAAAAAAGGCGGAAATTTAATTTTTCAAGGAACTCCAGAAGAATTAACTAAAAACAAAGAATCTTTCACTGCTAAGTATATTTCTGAAAAACTTTAACATTAAATTATTTCGTTAACTAACAAAAAGTATAAGTAACTAATAAAAAAGGAATTAACTACAACAAAAGACTTCTTAGGGCTATAAAATAGTTAAAAAAAACAGGTAAGTAGTGCATATTTTATTAAAGAAAAGTTAAAAGTTTGAAAAAATATTATTATTTTTCTATAGAATTTTAGCATAAAACTAATGTTAACCCCAAAAAAAGGTAGACTTTTAATTGCAGAACCATCTATATTAAATGATGATTCTTTTAAACGAACTACTGTTTTATTAACAGAACATTCTGAAAACAGTACTGTTGGTTTTATATTGAATCGTCCTTTACAATATGTACTTGAGGATTTAATTCCTGATGTAGACTGTAATTTTACTGTATACCAAGGTGGTCCAGTAGAGCAGGATAATTTATACTTTATACATCGTGTACCTGATTTAATAGATGATAGCATTGAAGTTGCCAATGGTATTTATTGGGGAGGAAATTTTGATTCTTTAAAAAATATTTTAAATAATAATTTAATTAAACCAACTGACATTCGTTTCTTCTTAGGATACTCTGGTTGGGGTGCAAATCAACTTAATGAAGAATTAAATACTAGTTCTTGGTTTATTTCTGAAAATGATTTTCAAAATGTTTTTACTATAGATGAGGAATCAATATGGAAAAAAATGCTTCTTCAAAAAGGTGGTAAATATAAAATTTGGGCTAATGCACCTGCAGATATTAATATGAATTAAGCTTTTTTTCAATCCTAGACGACTTTACCCATAAGTCATTCATCAAGAAAAAACAACCATACATCTAAAAATTATAACTAAATATACACATTATGCTTACTATTGTAATGTATAAATAGTTTCAAGCATGAAAAATAAACCTAAAAAATTAACTTTTATTACCGCGTATGGTAATGAGTTTGAAGTAAGTTTACCAATTGCTGATTACACTTTAACTGTAAACAGATATTCTAACGAAGGTTTTTTTGTAGATAAAACTCAGGTTAGTATTTTTTTAAATTAATTAGTAATTGCCATTAATGATAGGCTTTTACTTATCTTTTCAGAAATTTCTGTTTTAAATTCTTTTTTTCTGTAATTAGTAACCGGTTGAACCCCAATAATAGCATTGGTAATAAATACTTCATCAGATTTTTGTAATTCAAAAGGTGAGATTATTGTTTCTTCAACTATAAAATCAGGATGTTTATCTATAATTTCAATTACTTTTTTTCTCGTAACCCCTTTTATACATCCTTCAGTTAGAGCTGGTGTTTTTATAATATTTCCTTTAACAATAAATATATTAGCATTAGTTACCTCAACTACACCTTTTCTTTCATTTAATAAAATACAATTATCTAAATCATTTTCTTTAGAATATATAGCTGCAAGAGTATTAAGAATTCTATTCGTAGTTTTTACAGTAGATAATAATCCTGAATAATTATAAAAGTCTTTATATAAATCAATTTTGTATATACTTTTGGGCTTCAGATTAATTTCATTAGCTTCCATAATATAATCAATTTCATTAGTAACAGGATTGTATAATCCTCCATCTTTTCTAAAAACGTTAATCCTAACTCTCAATATATTAGAACTAATAGAAACTGTGGTTTTATTAATTTCTTCCTCTAAAAATTCTAATGTAAATTTCATAGGAATCTTCATACGTAACATTCTCATAGAAGCCATTAATCTGAAATAATGATCTTCTAGAAATAAAATTTTATTGTTTTGAACTTTAATCGTTTCAAAAATTCCATCTCCGTATTTAAAAGCTCTATTTTTATTTGTAAGTTTTAAGTCTTGTTCAGAAATTAAACTACCATTATAATTAATCATAAGAAAAATTTAGAAAAGCGAAATTACTAAATTATATAACGTATATAACTAAAAAAAGCTCGACTATATGCCGAGCTTTTATGAATATTATTCTGTGCATTAAGCACCAATTAAATGCCTTAGTTCATCAATTTGATTTTCCCATAACATTTTAGCTTCCTCAGCTGCCTCTTCATCATCAGCAAAGTCTGTAATCATTAAGGATACATCTTTGGTTAAAGCGTCAACTTGAACTCTAAATTCAAAGTAACTATCGTCTCCTTCACTTTCCGTCCATTTATACTTAATTCTTTCATCTGCTTTCTTAGTTACAATTGTAGCTTCTTCCTCACTATCATCCCAAAAAAAAGTGATGATTTTTCCTCTAGAATTTACCTTATCTGCAAACCACTCTTCTAAACCAGAAGGAGTAGCAAAATATTGATACAATAAGGCTGGAGAGGCGTGTACAGGTATCTCTAATTCAAATTTAACTTTACTCATTTATATTTAAGTTTGTTGTACAATATATATAATTATTCTTTTTAAAAAAAATTAACTTCTTTTATTGCTGTATTTGAAAATTCCATTATATTTGCGTCCGCAATTGGCGAGGTAGCTCAGGTGGTTAGAGCGCAGGATTCATAACCCTGAGGTCGGGGGTTCAAGTCCCCCCTTCGCTACTAAGTGAAGTTAATTGTTAATCCGTAAAATCGTAATATACTGATTTTACGGATTTTATTTTTTTAATCAAAAAAAAGCGGTCAAAAAATTTAAAAATATTTGTACAATGTGATTTTTTTATTAAATTTACATCGTCTGAGAGACGTTTCAGACACTTTTTCTTTTTCATAGCAATTTTCCCACTCCAATTTTCTCGTGAGTGGGTTTTTTTTTGCACAAAATTCAACTAAAAAAAGACGTTTTTCAACGCCTTTTTATTTTGATTAAATTCTAATTATTCGTTAAGCTTTTAAAAATAGTTTCTCTAATACCTTCAGCAGTTATAAACCACCCACCATAGTCTTTAGCATATTCTTTGGTAATAGTTTCATCTTTTTTAACTTCTTCAAGAGTTTTACCACTATTAATAGCTTCTTGTACTCTGTTTTTTATTGTTACCAACATCTCTTTATATGTTTGCAACTCTCTCTTATTAGACAAACCTCTATGGCCAGGAATAATTACTGTATTATCATCTGAAATTAACAATGCTTTATCAACAGCAGCTATATATCCATTTATACTACCTCCACTAGATAGATCTATATATGGGAATTTTCCTTGAAAATAAGTATCACCCATATGAATAACATTACTATTAGTAAAGTAAATATGTGCATCGCCATCAGTGTGTGCGTTATGTACATGAGAAATTAAAACATCTTCACCATTAAAATGCACCATCATATCTTGACTAAATGTAATTACTGGCAAAGCTTCTTTAGGTGAAGCTGGTTTAGTTCTACCTCTCACTACACTTTCAACACTCATTCTTTTTCTTACATTATTATGAGATATAATTACCGCTCCCTCTTTACTCATATTTTGGTTTCCCCCTGTATGATCACCATGCCAATGTGTGTTTATTAAATATTTTACAGGTTTATCAGTAATACTTTTAATAGCTTTAAGGATTTTTGGAGTTAATTTTGCAAATTGATCATCTATCATAAACACTCCATCTACTCCTACAAACACGCCAATATTACCTCCTTGCCCTTTTAACATATAGATGCTCTCAGTTATTTTAATAGGCTCAATTTTAACCTCTCTATTTTGTGCGTTTGTATATGTTAGTATCAGCACAAAAAAAATTCCTAAATAGTTTTTGATATTTTTCATTTTTTGATTGATTTATACATTTTGTAATGTGGACCAATTTTATTTACAAAACGATCCCCTAAAATTTTAAATTGATTTTTTTCATAAAACTTAACTGCAACCTCTCTGGCATTACACCATAAAAAGTCAATATTAAGTTTTAACAACTCGTTAGTCGCAAAAGTTAGCAATAACTTTCCATAACCTTTTCCTCTAACCTCAGGTGAACTAGCCATTCCTCTAAGCTGATATTGTATCCCTGATAATTCTTTAATATTACTTTTCATAAAGGTACCTATACAAACTATATTATCATTCAGAAAAACTCCAAAATGAAAAGTATCATTATCAAAATCCCCATCGAATTTATGTGGCAAATCAATATTTTTTCTTAATACTTCTAATCTTAAAAAATAGGTATCTTGAGTAGTAATTTTCTTTACGGAAACCATTATTTTTATACTGAAATTATAATTACAATGAAGATAACTTTTAACACTGTTGATAAGAACAACATTTTAAGCATACTTCCTTTACTTTCTATAGTTAATACTAAAACACCTCCTGATTTATTAAAAAAGCGTGTTTTAGAGATGGTAAATTACCAAAATTATGAGTGTGTAGCTGTATATGATAATAAAAAAATAATAGGTATTTGTGGGTTATGGTATTCAACAAGGCATTATATCGGAAAGAGTGTTGAACCCGATCATGTAATCATATCAGAAAAGTATAGAGGTAAAGGTTTAGGGAAGGATTTTTTTGAGTGGATTTATAAATACACAAAGGCTAAAGGTTGCGAGGCCATGGAACTAAACACCTATACCGCTAATACTAAATCACATAAGTTTTATTACAACGAAGGTTTTAATATTTATGCATTTCATTTCTTAAAAGTTTTACGTGAAGACGAAAATTTTTATTAAAAAAAATCAAAAAAACACTTGTAAATTTAAAAAAGGATTCTATATTTGCACCCGCAATACCGACGCGGGAGTAGCTCAGTTGGTAGAGCGTCAGCCTTCCAAGCTGAATGTCGCCGGTTCGAACCCGGTCTCCCGCTCAAAAAAACCGAAACAAATGTTTCGGTTTTTTGTTTTTTATATCTGAAATGGATTCTGTCTGTCAAAGTTTTGATCTTTCTTTCCTCTATTTAATAAATTTGGAGTTTGATATGGAGCTGTTTTCTTTAAAATTTCTTTTTTAAACTTCCTATAACTACCCAAAAAACTTCCTCTATCCCAAACAGATTTAAGAGCAGTCATAAAAAAACTATTATCATCTACATCATAACCATCATAAGCATTTTCGCTATCTTGAGATGCAGAAATTAACTTTATAGATGCTTTAATTTCTCTATCTCTATATTGTTTCATTTCTTCAAAAATCTCATTATAAAAGTTTTGCTTAGCGTAATGAAGTCGTAATATCATCCTTTCTGGAATAGCTTTAGATAAAGCTCTTACCCCTTCTTGATTCATTAATGGTGATAAATCACGATATCCAATTATAGTGCCATTTGTACAGCTATCTGAAATAACCAAAACCCTAACTCCTTCATCAAAAAGTGTCCACAAATACCTCAGTTCATCATCTATTAACTCCCCATTAAACAAACACCAAGTTTCATCCAAACCATCATCTTCATCATTATTACCCCCAACTTCCATCACCTGACTTCCATGTCCAGAATAAGTAAGAAGAAATATATCACCACTTTTTAACCTCAAAGCAGTATTCTTAATAAAGTTAATCACATTTTCTCTGGTAGCATCTTCTCTAAGCATAATTTTAGAAGAATACCCACAAGATTCTGATATAAATTTAAAATCAATAGCATCTGATTCACAGGCTTTTAATTTTTTATTAAAACCATCATAATATTCTGGATTTACATAATTTAATCCAATGTGTAAAGAAATTCCTTTAGCCATTTTATTCTTAGTTTTGATTAGTTATTAAACAAAACTAAAAAGATAATTAAATTAACATTATACCTATAATTAGGTATAAGCTCTTACATCTTATAACTCCTTTAATTTATCTCCAAAAAAGAAAAGCCCAAGAATAATTGCCCCCATAACAAGTATCATAGTAGGATTATTATTATACACGCTAGGTTTTAATAATAAAGTTACAATGAAACCTCCTATTCCTCCTCCTAAATGCGCTGAATGTCCAATATTACCTAATTTTGCTTTCATCCCATAAATTGAATATAACATATAACCAATTCCAAACACATAACCTGGTAATGGAATTGGCAAAGGAAACATAATTAACTCCATATCAGGATACAGCATAATTCCTGAAAAAATAATCCCTGAAACAGCGCCAGATGCACCCACAGCCGAATAATAATAGTCTTTTTTATTTTGATATAAAGAATACATACTTCCTGCCAATAAACTAGCAAAGTAAATAAGTAAAAAATTTATAGTAGTAAATCTATTAATAACAATTCCTCCAAATAAGTACAACGCATACATATTAAATCCGAAATGCAACCAATCTGCATGTAAAAAACCAGAAGTAAACATTCTAACTTTCTCTCCATTCAAAATTTTCCCAACCTGAAATTTATACTTATTGAAAAAAGTATTATTGTTAAATCCGGTATAAGTAACTAAACCATTAGCTATTATCAATCCTAAAACTATTTTATTCATAAACATTAATGTAAAACACAAACTTAATGAAAAGATTTAGGTACACGTATTTTATATTTAAATACGATATTTGCAAAAATCATTTTTTAATGGACTTACTTATATTCGCTTTAGTGTATCCTCTTATTTGGCTAATGTCTAGATTACCTATGAGAGTACTCTATCTTTTTTCTGACTTTTTATTTATAATGATTTATCATGTATTTGGATACAGAAAAAAAGTTGTTGTTAGCAATTTAAAAACAGCTTTTCCTGAAAAATCTGAAAAGGAAATCTCTTCAATCTCAAAGAAATTTTTTAAACACTTAACAGATTTAATTGTAGAAAGTATAAAATCGTTCTCTATTAGTGAAAAAGAGGTTTTAAAGCGATATAAATATAAAAACCCTGAACTGGTTAATAAACTTGTTAAAGAAGGTAAAAGTATAGCGTTAACAGGAGCTCATCAAGCTAACTGGGAATGGTCTTTTAGCTTACCATTAGTTTTAGACACTACAGTATTTGGAGCATACACACGTTTAGGAAATAAATATTTTGAAAAAACAGTAAAAGAATCTCGAATGAAATTTGGAGTTGTTGGTTTTAAAACTTCTGAAACTGTTAAAGGAATGCATAAAAACTATACTGAAAAAATTCAAGGATTATACATTCTACTTAGTGATCAATCTCCAGTTTTACAAAAAACGCATCATTGGCAAAAGTTTTTTGGCGTAAACGTACCTATACACACAGGAGCAGAAATGTTGGCTAAAAAATTTGATTTAACCGTAGTAAATTATGTAACAAGAAAAATTAAACGTGGATACTACGAAACTGAATTTGAATTAATTACTGATTCCCCTAAAGACTTTAAAAATTACGAAATCTCAGACAAATTCATAAGCATAACGGAAAAAAACATTAGAAGGCAACCCGAATTTTATTTATGGTCTCATAAACGTTTTAAGCATAAACACAGATATCAAGAATGGCAGGATAACTATAAAAAATAAAAAAGCTTCTCAATTGAGAAGCTTTTTTTCTGGGTGAAAGACCGGGTTCGAACCGGCGACCTCCGGAACCACAATCCTGTGAGCTTCTCTTATTAATAATTAATTCG
>CANLMR010000007.1 GCA_947492185.1 uncultured Tenacibaculum sp. | reverse complement strand
GTTTAATATTGAACTAACAGACAGAAACGGAAACCAAATAACAAGAAAAGGTAACTTCTCTCTACTGAGAAAGTAAATAAGTATCCTTATTTTTGTGTAATGGATTTTCAATTAGTTTCAGATTTTCAACCTACTGGTGATCAACCCCAAGCAATTAAACAATTAGTTGAAGGAATAAACACTAGCGAAAAGTATCAAACTTTGCTCGGAGTTACTGGTTCTGGTAAGACTTTTAGTGTCGCAAATGTAGTTGCTGAAGTGAATAGACCAACATTGGTTTTGGCTCACAACAAAACGTTAGCAGCTCAATTATATTCAGAATTCAAACAATTCTTTCCGAACAATGCTGTCGAATATTTTGTTTCTTACTATGACTATTATCAACCTGAAGCATACATTCCTGTAACTGGAACTTACATTGAAAAAGATTTATCTATTAATGATGAAATTGAACGACTTCGAATTAGTACTTCCTCTTCCCTTTTATCAGGGAGAAGAGATGTACTAGTAGTTGCTTCTGTTTCCTGTTTATATGGTATTGGAAATCCTATTGAATTCAAAAAGAATGTAATTGAGATTGAAGTTGGTCAACAAATTTCAAGAACTAAATTTCTACATCAATTAGTAACTAGTTTATATGCTAGAACTGAAGTTGAAATTAAAAGCGGAACTTTTAAGGTAAAAGGAGATGTTGTTACTATTTATCCTTCCTATGGAGAAAACGGATATAAAGTACACTTTTTCGGGGATGAAATTGAGGAAATTGAATCCTTTAATTTAGAAAGCAATCAAATTATTGAAGAGTTTGAACATTTAAATATTTATCCAGCTAATTTATTTGTTACTTCTCCTGATATCCTTCAAAATGCAATTCATAAAATACAAGATGATTTAGTAAAACAATGTGATTATTTCTCTGAAATTGGAAAACATTTAGAATCTAAAAGATTAAAAGAACGAACTGAGTTTGATTTAGAAATGATTCGTGAATTGGGATATTGTTCTGGAATAGAAAATTATTCTCGTTATTTAGATGGTAGAGAAGCTGGAACTCGTCCCTTCTGTTTATTAGATTATTTTCCTGATGATTATTTAATGGTTATCGATGAAAGCCATGTAACTGTTCCACAAGTTCATGCCATGTATGGAGGAGATAGAAGTAGAAAGGAAAACTTAGTAGAGTATGGCTTTAGATTACCAGCTGCTATGGATAATAGACCTTTAAAATTTGAAGAATTTGAAGTTTTACAAAATCAAGTAATTTATGTTTCTGCAACACCTGCCGATTATGAATTACAAAAAACAGAAGGTGTTTTTGTAGAACAAGTTATTCGACCTACTGGATTATTAGATCCTGAAATTGAAGTACGTCCAAGTTTAAATCAAATTGATGATTTAATTGAAGAAATTCATATTAGGGTTGAAAAGGATGAGCGAACATTAGTTACAACATTGACCAAAAGAATGGCTGAGGAATTAGCCAAATATTTAACTCGAATTCAAATACGATGTAGATATATTCATTCTGACGTAGACACTTTAGAGCGAGTGGAGATAATGCAAGATTTACGTAAAGGGATATTTGATGTTCTTATTGGTGTAAATTTACTTAGAGAAGGTTTAGATTTACCCGAAGTATCTTTAGTTGCTATTTTAGATGCTGATAAAGAAGGTTTTCTTAGATCTCATAGATCATTAACACAAACAGTTGGTAGAGCTGCAAGAAATGTAAATGGTAAAGCCATTATGTATGCCGATAAAATTACCAATAGTATGCAGTTAACTATTGACGAAACTACTCGACGAAGAGAAAAGCAAATCAACTACAATACTAAATTCAATATCACTCCTAAACAGATTAATAAAAAAATTGATAACACATTAGCCAAGAACAATATTGCTTCTTATCATTATGATAATGCAACTAAAAAAGTGGCAGAGCAAGACTTAGAATTCTTACCTAGACCTGAAATAGAAAAACGTATTAGAGAGAAAAGAAAACAAATGGAAGAAGCTGCTAAAAGCCTAGATTTTATGGCTGCTGCTCTGTTTAGAGATGAAATTGAAATTCTTAAAAAACAATTATAGTTTTTTTCTATATTTGCCCAAAAATTAAAAAAAATAAAAATTATGAAAAAGATACTAGCTCTTGTAGTGCTATTAACTTCATGTACTATTTATGCACAAACTAAATTTGAAAAAGGGTATTTTATTACAACTGAAGGTAATAAAATTGAATGTTTAATTAAAAATGAAGATTGGTATGGAATTCCATCTGAAATAAAATATAAACTTGAAGAAAATAGCAAGATTAGTACGATTACTGAAAAATCATTAAGTAAAGTTTATCTTAAAGGAAAATTACTTTTAGAAAGACACAATGTACTTATTGATAGGTATTCCAAAAATTTAAAGGAATTAACCAATTCAAGAATAACAAACTATAAAGAAGAAAGTTTATTACTAAAAGTAATTGTAGATGGAAAGGCCAGATTACTTAAATATGTTGATAAAGGAGTTCAATATTTTTACTATCAATTTGATTCTGAGATTAAACCTCTAGAATATAAATTATATAAAGATTCAAAAGGTAGGTTAGGAAAAAATTTAAACTATCAGAAAACATTAAGAGAAGAACTTAATTGTGATAAAGTAGAACAACAAAAAAGTGTCAAGTATACTGAAATAGATCTTACGGAATATTTTATCAATTATAACGAATGTAACAATAACACAAACGAAGTTTACACATATAGCCGTCTTGCTGAAGGGGGAAAAATAAATTTACGTGGTAAAGTTAGTTTTGGTCAGACTAATATCACAAATTATCCTTCTCAATTTTCTACTCAATTTGGCTTAGAACTTGAATATGTACTTCCCTTTTTTAATAATACTGTTTCTGTATTTACGGAGCCTACTTATCAATCATATAGTTACAAAAATATGAGTCAGATTATTATTGGATATGATGTTTCTGTACCTGTACCTAGTACAGGCGAAACAGTAACTACTCCCATTTTTGGTACTGAAGAAACAAACATTAATTATTCTTCTATTGAACTTCCTTTTGGGGTAAGAAAATATTTTCTATTAAATAATAGTAGTAAAATATTCTTAAATGTAGGTTTCAATTTTAGCAATACCCTTAATAAAGAATTCAGAATTAAAATTGAAAACAATGAGACTAATATACCTATAGAATCTAGGATTAGTTATTTAATGGGATTTGGATATGAGTTTAAAAATAAAATTAGTGCTGAAATTCGATATGTACCTAATAGATTTATTAATTCAGACAATCAAGATAGTACAACTTACAGTAATTTTTCTCTTAAATTAGGTTATAACTTTTTAAACTAAAAACAATGAAAAAACTCTTCCTTTTAAGTTATATAGCAATAACATTAGTTTCCTGTTCTGACGATAACAGTATTGGTGATACTTATATCGGAGATATAACTTTACGAACTCAAGAGGACGTAAATAAATTCGGTGAAAAACAATATAAAACTATTCAAGGTTCTTTAAGAATTATTGACATACCTGTTAATGATAGCGCTCTTTTAGATCATGATTTTAATGGAGTAGATATTCTGGACTTAAAACCTCTGAATTCAATTATTCATATCGAAAACGGTTTAACCGTTTTAAACTGTGACAATCTAACAACCTTAAATAGTTTTGAAAATCTTAAGAAGGTTGGTTCAATTTATATTTCTTCTAATGCTAGTTTATCAGAAATTACTGGGTTTAACGACATTACTTTTGGTGAATACGATGGTTTATATAACATTAATATTGAGTATAATTTTGATTTAAAAAGAATAACTGGATTC
Source organism: uncultured Tenacibaculum sp. (assembly GCA_947492185.1). GTDB lineage: Bacteria > Bacteroidota > Bacteroidia > Flavobacteriales > Flavobacteriaceae > Polaribacter. The sequence continues at coordinate 144,054 of CANLMR010000007.1, read as the reverse complement.
AACAACATTAACTCTACAACAAACTATGGCATTGGCTTTTACATAGCTTTGAATCACAATTTAGAAATTATAAACGGTTTTAATACTGTACCAAATACAACTCTAGGAAAATTACAAATATTTGGGAATTTTAGTTTATCATCTGCGATTGGTTTCAGCGGTTTCTCCAGCACCTATGAATTAGGTCCACAAGCAGGAATGAGCATTACTATAAAAGAAACACCTATTGAAGTACTAAAAATATGTAATGATTTAGAAGAAGATCGTGGAAATGGAATTGAGTTTGTTGGGCTTAAAGTGACTAACTTCGATAACAGTTTTAAAATTCTAAATAAAACTAATGAATTGTCAATTCGTGAAAACAGTGAACTAGAAAATATTAATGGATTTAAAAATTTAGAAACTTCTGGAAGTCTAAGTATAATGAATAATTCAAAACTTACCTCTTTGGACGGTTTTGGTAAATTAAACAGTGTTAAAGCAGATGTATATATTATCGACAATACTTCGTTAGTAGATATAGGTGCTTTAAATACAATTACTGAAGTTAATAAAATTCACTTTGAAGGTAATGATCAACTTATAAATTACTGTTCAATTATTGATGTTTTACAAACTCTAAACAGTAATAAAATTTTCTTCCAGTATAACGGATTCAATCCAACCTTTCAGGAAATACAAGACGGAAAATGTACTCAATAAAAAAAAGGATGCTAAACAGCATCCTTTTTAAATTCTTATAAATTTACAAATAACCTATAAAGAAATCATTTTAACAGGTACTATATACACCTTCTTCTTCGTTTTACTTATTAACTTTTTATAATTTAATCTAGATTTTATAAAAGTAGAAATAGTTTCTATATCTCCTTCTGTGTCTACAGATAAAACTACTATCTCATTATTATTATTCACTGTAAGCTTAACTTTAACAAAGAAGTTTTGCTCTACTGGAAAATTTGGATTCGCTAGTAATTTCTGAATCTCTTTAGATAATACAGAAACTTTTACCTTATCATCTCCTGGGGTCTTTTCATTTGCTGAAACCGTGTTACTGAACGCGATTAAGACAGCTACTAATAAAATTTTAATTGATTTCATAGTGATCGTTTTTTACTGTTTATGTGTTTATATTTATTTTAAACAACTTTCGTTTATATTGATCCTAATAGTCTTGCAAGACGATGTAAAATTACAAGCGATTATTGATAAGTATGTTATCTAAAAATTAACAAAAACTCCTATGGTTACTAACGAAAACGCTATAGTTGCTATCTTTTTTATCAGCTAATAAAATGTGTAAAATCAGTTTTTATTAATCTTCAAATAAGATTGAAATAAAAATGGATATATGTTAAAATTCGGATTCTTTTTTTATTGAAGTAGCTACTATTTACTAAAACCTTTAAATTAATAATTTACAATTAATTTACATTAAAAAAACTATTTGTTAACATTTAAAATTATCGAAAACGTTGTATAAATATGTTTTCATTGAATTTAAATCAAAAAAACACTCTAAAAAAGCATTTTACAAATAAAAAAACTAAAAAAAGACAAAATGATGAATATTTTTCAATAAAAAACTCACCACAAGGGTGAGTCTTTATTTAATTTTATAAAATTCTCAATTACAAAGAAACCATTTTAATAGGTAAAGTATAAACACTTGTTTTTACGTGATTCTTTAATTTTTTATAATTTAATCGAGATTTTATATATTCTTCAATAACATCTTTATTGTGCTCTGCTTCCACAGATAATACCACAATTTCGTTATTATTATTTACCGTAAACTTTACAGTAATAAATGAATTCCTTTTAATAGGAAAACTAGGATTCTCTAATAACTTCGCTATTTGCTTTGCAATAACAGTCATTTTAACGTTGTCTTCAGTTGGGTTCGGGTTAGCAAAAACTATGTTACTAAACATAATTAGAGTTGCTACTAATACAAATTTGATTGATTTCATAGTGTTTGTTTTTCGAGGGGTTAAAAGTTTTTTAATTTTAAGTTTATACTTCGATTTGCAAATCACTACAAATGTATTTTAAACCTCCAACCTAAACGTTATGAAACACTTATGAAAACCAAAAACAATAGTTATATAAATGTTCCTTTAATGTTTGTAATATGAAAATCAGTAACATTTTCATAAACACCTATAAAACAAACTATTAAATATTTTTAATATAAAATACTTTCTTCATTACCGCTGAAACATCAGATTAATAGGAAACTTTATGCATTATTAAATATATAGCATAAAAAAAGCCTACTTTTTTCAAAGTAGACTTTCTATATTTAAGTAAGAATTAATTTACATTGGTTAGTATTATGCTTTTAATACTTCTCCAACTTTATCAGCAGCTTCTTGGAATTCAGTAGCTGAAATAATTTCCATTCCGCTGTTATCGATTAATTCTTTTGCTTCTTTAGCATTAGTTCCTTGTAAACGACAAATAATTGGAACATTAATTCTATCTCCCATGTTCTTATATGCGTCAACAACTCCTTGAGCTACACGATCACAACGAACGATTCCTCCAAAGATGTTTACTAAAATTGCTTTTACATTAGGATCTTTTAGAATAATTCCAAAAGCAGTTTCAACACGCTTTGCATCAGCAGTTCCTCCAACATCTAAAAAGTTAGCAGGATCTCCACCAGCTTGTTTAATTAAATCCATAGTTCCCATTGCTAATCCAGCTCCGTTTACCATACAACCTACATTTCCATCTAAATCAACATAGTTTAATCCAGCAGCTTTAGCTTCAACTTCAATTGGATTCTCTTCACGCTCATCACGCATTTCAGCGTAATCTTTATGGCGATATAATGCATTTTCATCTAATGTTACTTTAGCATCAACTGCTAAAATTTTATCATCAGATGTTTTTAATACTGGATTAATTTCAAATAATGCAGAATCAGACTTTACATAAGCCGTATATAATGCAGTTACAAATTTCACCATTTCTTTCATTGCTCCACCACTTAAACCTAAGTTAAAAGCAATTTTACGAGCTTGGAATGGTAATAAACCAGTACCTGGATCAACTTCTTCTGTAAAAATTAAGTGTGGAGTTTCTTCAGCAACTGCTTCAATATCCATACCTCCTTCAGTAGAATACATAATCATATTTCTACCAGTAGAACGGTTTAATAAAACCGACATATAAAATTCATTAGGCTCGCTATCACCAGGATAGTAAACATCTTCAGCAATTAATACTTGATTTACTAATTTTCCTTCTGCAGATGTTTGAGGTGTAATTAACATCATTCCAATAATATCATTAGAGATGCTTTTAACTTCGTCTAAATTTTTAGCTAACTTAACTCCTCCTCCTTTTCCACGACCACCTGCGTGAATTTGAGCTTTAATTACATGCCAACCAGTTCCTGTTTCTTCAGTTAACTTTTTTGCTGCAGCAACTGCTTCTTCTGGAGTACTTGCAACTATACCGCGTTGTGTGCGAACGCCAAAACTACTTAATATTTCTTTACCTTGATATTCGTGTAAGTTCATTCGATATGAATTTTTAAAGTCGAACAAAAATACGAATTCAAACGAAACTACCGATGCTTTATCACATTAAAAAATCATCATATTCAACTATTTTTTAACTCTTTTTTAAGAAACATCGTTCACAAAAAATGTAACACTCCAAAATTTAACAGGTCTTTACTGTAATTAACAAGAATTTACAATTCTAGATATAGAAACATGTCTACTATTGTTATTTGAAAAACTATTATATCATAAATCAAAAATTTCAATGAAAAGCTATCGTCTACTCCTGCTATTTACTTTATTGAGTGTATTTTTTGTTCAAAGTCAAGTAAATCAAAATAGAAAAAAATTAAACGCTACTAGAACCTCAACTCCTCCAAAAATTGATGGAGACTTAAATGATGATGCTTGGAAAAATACTCCTGTTGCTAATAATTTTGTTCAATTAAGACCAGATAATGGAGTTGCTGAATTGGCTGACTATAAAACAGAAGTTAAACTAGCATATGATGATAACGCCGTATATATTTCTGCAAAAATGCTAGATCCAAATCCATCGAAAATCCCAGCTGAATTTACCAATCGAGACAATTTTGGGAATTCAGATTTTTTCATGGCAATGATCAATCCTATTGATGATGGACAAAATCCTGTAATGTTTATTGTTACTGCATCTGGAGTACAAATCGATTCTAAAGTATCAAACGGGAATAATGAAGATTATAATTGGAGCGCAGTTTGGGATAGTGATTTTAAAATTACAGAGTTTGGTTGGGTTGTTGAAATTAAAATTCCATATCGTGCATTACGCTTTGCTAACAATGATGTACAATCTTGGGGAATGAACTTTCACAGAGAAGTTAGAAATATTAATACCAGATATACCTGGAATCATATTGATAATACTGTTGGAAGATGGACACAATACGATGGGATAATTGAAAATTTTAGAAACATCTCTCCTCCTACTCGTTTAAACTTATACCCATATGCTTCTGTAATTACAACAACGGAAGGAAATCATACCATAGCTGATTGGAGTGTTGGGATGGATGTAAAATATGGACTTTCGGAAAACTTCACATTAGACGCTACACTTATACCAGATTTTAGTCAGGTTGGATTTGATGATGTACAATTAAATTTAGGTCCTTTTGAACAACAATTTACAGAGCAACGTCAGTTTTTCACTGAAGGAACAGAACTATTTACTAAGGGTCGATTATTCTATTCTAGGAGAATTGGTGGTTTTCCTACTGACCAGTTCAATTCTGGAGGAAACTTACAAAACGATGATGATTTTGTTAACGGTAAAAAAGTAAATGAAGAAATAGTTGACTACCCAACTAAAGTTCAAATGTTAAATGCTATTAAAATTTCTGGTAGAACCAAAGATGGTTTAGGAATTGGATTCTTCAATGCTATTACAGAAAAAACTGAAGCTACGGTGGAACGTACAGAACAAACTCAAATTGGTGCAGATGTTGTAACTACAAAAAACCAATATAAAGTTACCACAGAACCTTTCGCTAACTATAATATTATGGTATTAGATAAACAGTTTAATCAAAACTCATCTATTACTTTAATTAATACAAATGTCACAAGAGATGGAAGGTTTAGAGATGCTAATGCTACTGGACTTTTATGGCATGTAGAAGATAAATCAAGCACATATAATATTGATGGTAGTTTTAGAGCTACACATATTAGTGATGACCCAACTGAAACTACTCCTGGATATAGTTTTGATACTAGTATAGGAAGACAGTCTGGAAAATGGCGTTGGGAAATTGGATATAATTTTGAAAACAAAGATTTTAATCCAAATGATATGGGAATTTTATTTAGCAATAATGAACAAACTATTTATGGTTTTACTGGTTACAGACAATTAAAACCTCTTGGAATATTCAATAGCTTTGGAGTTAATTGGTGGTATAATGTTAATTTTCTACACAAGTCCGGAGTATATACAAATACAAGTACAGGGTTATCTTTTTGGTCAGAAACCAGAAATCGTTTTAACTTCGGAGGTAATCTTAATTTCAGATCTACTGCCAAAGATTTCTTTGAACCGAGACAAGGAAGTACTTCAGGTATTTTCTTTGAAAGACCAATGCGACTAAACATAAACCACTGGGGATCTACAGATTATAGAAAAAAACTTGCTTTAGATTACAACTGGTATTACACGTTCTTTAAAGGAATTCCTAAAAATTCTTACGGATTTAGAGTTGGACCTCGTTACCGTTTTAACAATCAATTCTCTTTAAACTATTCTTTCCGATATCAACAAGTGGATAATGATTTAGGGTATATTGATAGTAATAATGGTGATATTATTTTTGGAGAAAGAGATAGAACGACTTACGAAAACACTGTTTCAGGAAAATATAGTTTTAACACAAACTCTTCTTTATCATTATCATTTAGACATAATTGGAGTAAAGTACCATACAAAGATCAACTTTTTAGTTTAGATACAAATAACGGACAGTTGATACCAACAACTTTTACTGGAGATTATAATAGAAATTTTAATAGCTGGAATTTAGATTTAAATTATTTCTGGCAATTTGCACCAGGAAGTCAATTGATTGCTTTTTATCGTAACTCGATTAACCCAAGTTCTACTTTTGCACCAGCAGACATTAGTTTCACAGAAAATATAGATCGCTTATTTGATGAATCTATGATGCATACATTCTCTTTACGTCTAGTATATTTCATCGATTATAATGATATTAAAAACGTATTGTTTTAAATTAATAATTAGTTTTGTTTATTGAAATCAGATAAGTTCTACTTGTCTGATTTCTTTTTTTTACATTCGTACATCTTAATCTTTACTATGATTACTGGAAAAAACATACATAAACACTACGGAGAAGTTGAGGTTTTAAAAGGCGTAGATTTACACATTAAAAAAGGTGAAATCGTTGCTATTGTTGGTCCATCTGGAGCAGGAAAAACAACTTTATTACAAATATTGGGTACTTTAGATAAACCTGAAATAGATGTTCCGTATGAACTATCTATAAATAACACAGTAATTAAAGGACTTAAGGATAAAGAAATATCAGCTTTCCGAAATCAGCATATAGGTTTTATTTTTCAGTTTCATCAATTACTTCCAGAGTTTACAGCTCTTGAAAATGTATGTATTCCAGCATTTATTGCTAAAAAAACAAAAGTAGAAGTAGAAAAACGAGCTAAAGAACTATTAAATTTCTTAGGATTGTCTCATCGAATTAACCATAAACCTAACGAACTTTCTGGTGGAGAACAACAACGCGTTGCAGTTGCAAGAGCTTTAATTAATAATCCGTCTGTAATTTTTGCTGATGAGCCTTCTGGAAATTTAGATTCTAATTCTGCAGAAAATTTACACGAGCTTTTCTTTAAACTTAGAGATGAATTTGGGCAAACATTTGTCCTAGTGACTCATAATAAAGAATTAGCTGAAATGGCAGATCGAACTTTAAAAATGAAAGATGGAGTAATTGTAGAGTAAAAAAATTGTTCCTAACTCTGCATAATCAATTTTAACCTAATAAACAGTAAGTAAATGATTTGCATTTCATGCGGCTTCGAACATGATGAAAAATTTTGCCCTAATTGTGGTGAAAAAAGCGGAACTCCAAAAATCACATTTGGTTCTACAATAGAAAGTACTTTTGCAACTGTTACAAATATGGACAAAGGATTTCTTTATAATTTAAAAAACTTAACCACTAGACCAAAAACTACTATTGATGAGTACTTAAAAGGAAAACGAAAAGGAATATTTAACCCTATTTCATTTTTGATAATATCTGTTACTGCCTACTTAATAATTGAATCAATACTTAAACCTCAACCTATGGCTTCTGAGAGTCTGATTGATAAAGTTAGAGATGACATCTCTTTTAAAATAGGCTCAAGTGGAGGCAGGTTTATCAAAGATTATTTTAAATTTTTTTGGGTTTTTACTGTAATTCCTCTTTCGTTTCTAACGAAGTTATTTTTCAAACGTTATAACTTTATTGAGCATATTACTATTAATTCTTTTATTCTAGGTCATGTTACACTTTTAGTAGGCCTTATTTCTTTCGCTGTTTTTAGATTCACAATTCTTTTCAACCCTTTTATTTATATCGCCTTAATATGGTATATTTATAAAGTTTTTTATGACAAAAAAAATAAGTGGGAATTTCTTCTACTATCTTTTACAGTAATCCTCTTTTTCATTATTGTTTTACTTTCAATAATAACTATTATTGGGTTACTAAAACTTTATTAAAACAGTCAACCAAATGAAAAAAAACCTTCTATTACTCGTTGTTTTTTTTACAACAAACATCTTTTCTCAAGACAAAAGAGTTCCTGCTGACACAACTGTTGTAACTTCATATGCTACAACAATTAATGGAAAGAAAATTACTTATAAAGCTCAAACAGGAACACAACCCGTTTTTGATGCAAACGGAAATATAAAAGCCACTTTATTTTACACCTATTATTATAGAACAGATATCACTCGAAGTGAAAATCGTCCGATCATAATGTCATTTAATGGAGGACCGGGATCAGCTTCTGTTTGGATGCATATTGCGTACACAGGCCCAAAAACATTAAAAATAGATGATGAAGGAAATCCTATTCAACCATATGGAATAAAAGACAATCCATATTCTGTATTAGATGTTGCTGACATTGTTTTTATTAACCCGGTGAATACTGGATATTCAAGACCTATAATTAAAAAGGATGAAAAAGTTGACAAAAAATATTTCTTTGGTGTAAATGCAGATGCAAAATATTTAGCAGATTGGTTGAATACTTTTATTACTAGAAATAATAAATGGAAAGCACCAAAATATATTATTGGAGAAAGTTACGGTGGTACTCGTGTGATGCAATTGGCTTATGAATTACAAAGTAGACAATGGATGTATTTAAATGGAGTAATTATGGTTTCGCCTGCTGATTATAAACTTATTCGTACTGGAGCTTCAGAAGATTACGCTATTAACTTTCCATATTACACGGCAGCAGCTTGGTATCATAAACAGCTTCCAAGTGAACTACAACAAAAAGATTTGTTAGATATTCTTCCCGAATCAGAGGATTTTGCGATCAATAAATTATTACCTGCTTTAGCCAAAGGTGGATATATTGGAGAGACAGAAAAGAATAACATTGCTGAAAAAATGGCATATTACTCTGGAGTAAAAAAAGAAGTGATTTTAAAACACAATTTAGAACTTCCTAAAGCATATTTCTGGAAGGAATTATTGAGAGATAAAAATGGAAAAACAATCGGAAGATTAGATAGTAGATATTTAGGGTTAGATCGAACGGAAACTGGAACAAGACCAGACTATAGTCCTGAATTAGTTTCTTGGTTACATTCATTTACTCCCGCTATTAATTACTACACTCAAAATGTATTAAAGTTCAAAACTGATGTAAAATATTACATGTTTGGCCCAGTTCATCCTTGGGATTTCTCTAATGACAACTCAAGAGAAAACCTAAGAAAAGCTATGGCTCAAAATCCGTATTTACAAATATTAGTTCAATCTGGTTATTATGATGGTGCAACTACGTATAGTGCAGCAAAATATACAATGGGTAAGATTGATCCTAGTGGGAAACTAAAAAACAGAATGAGTTTTAAAGGTTATAGAAGTGGACACATGATGTATTTAAGAAAAGAAGATTTAGAAAAGGCAAATCAAGATTTGAGAGCATTTATTTTAAAGAGCTCTAAAAATGTTGGAGCTGCTAAATATTAATTATACATGTAACATTTATTAAATTTTACCTACTTATACATCAAACAATTTTATATGAGAGAAACCTTTAATGAGCTAATAGCCTATTTAAAAAACCCAGTATTAGCACAAGACGAGAATACAGATAATAATTATAGGTTTAAGAAATTCTTTCACTTGTTAATTATTAGTATAATTACAAGTGCTATTATTATGCCTGTGTTTGGCTTAATAGAATCTTCTGGTTTAGTGGATATGAATCAACATGCTATGGAAGAATTGATGAATCAATTTCCTAAAGCTGTAATTTTCTTTTTAGCTGTTGTTTTTGCACCATTATTTGAAGAATTAATTTTTAGAGCTCCACTTACACTTTTTCACAACCCTAAATATTTTAAACCTGCATTTTACATATTTGCTGTTTTATTTGGATTAGTACATATTACTAATTTTACTATGACGACAAATGTGTTGCTTTTAGCTCCAATTTTAGTTTTACCACAAACTATTTTGGGTGGTTATTTAGGTTTTATTCGAGTTCGTTTTGGTTTAGCTTGGAGTATTTTATTACATGCTACTTATAATGCTTTCTTTATTTTAATTAGTTTTGGTAGTGATTTAATATAGGAAGTGACACAAAAAGAACTTAAAGAATTTTTAAACGAAAAAGCCGCTCTTTATGAAAACATAAACTTCATTGAGAGTGATCCAATTCAAATTCCACATCAATTTGCTTTGAAAGAGGATATTGAAATCGCTGGATTTTTATCTGCAACAATTGCATGGGGAAATCGCAAAATGATTATCAATAATGCTTCAAAAATGATGGAGTTAATTGGGAATTCTCCATTTGATTTTGTGATGAATCATACTGAAGATGATTTAGAAAAATTTGATGGTTTTGTCCACCGAACTTTTAATGCAGAAGATTTTAAATTTTTTATAAAGTCTTTGAAAAACATCTATACTAATCATAATGGTTTAGAAGCTACTTTACTTCCTAAAGACAAAAATAATTATCAATTAGCTATAAGTAATTTCAAGAGAATATTTTTTGAAATTCCACATTTACCAAGGACCCAAAAACACGTATCAGACCCAATAAAAGGTTCTGCAGCCAAACGAATAAATATGTATTTACGTTGGATGGTTAGAGACGCTAATAAAGGTGTAGATTTTGGAATTTGGAAAACTCATAATCCAGCATATTTACATTGTCCACTAGATGTACATACTGGAAACATTGCACGAAAACTAGGTGTTTTAAAAAGAAAACAGAACGATTGGAAAGCAATTCAAGAACTGGATTCAATTCTCAGAAAGTTTGACAATTCTGACCCCGTAAAATATGATTTCGCTTTATTTGGCTTAGGAGTTTTTGAGAAGTTTTAGCTCAATTTATTTGCTTACATTTGAGAATCAATCAAATTTAAGTTTCATGCGATTTAAAATTTCGTTAGTACTAACACTTGTTAGTTTTATCACTATTTTTTCACAAAACATAAAATCTCCATCAGAATTCTTAGGCTATCCATTAGGATCTCAATTTTCAAGGCATCATGAAGTAGTTGAGTATTTCAAATATTTAGCTGAGAATTCTCAAAGCATTACTTTAGAGAAGTATGGAAAAACTAACGAAAGAAGAACATTACAAGTCGCTTTTATATCTAGTAAAAGTAATCTAGAGAATATTGAATCTATAAGAAAACAACATCTAACGAATGCCAAACTAGAAAATACAATCGGTTTAAAAGACAAGTCTATTGTTTGGTTAAGTTATAATGTTCATGGTAATGAAGCTTCTTCAAGTGAAGCATCTATGCTTACAGCATACAAACTACTTACCGAGAAACAAACTTGGCTAGAAAATACAATTGTGATCATTGATCCTTGTTTGAACCCTGACGGACGTGATCGCTATGTAAACTGGTTTAACCAAGTTAAAAACAGAAATCTAAATTCAAATCCTTTAGCAACAGAACATAATGAACCTTGGATTCAAGGTCGTCCAAATCATTACTTATTTGACCTAAACAGAGATTGGGCATGGACAACACAGGTAGAATCTCAACAACGATTAAAAGTATATAATAAATGGATGCCACATATTCATGTAGATTTTCATGAGCAATATTATAACAACCCTTATTATTTTGCTCCTGCTGCAGAACCTTTCCATGAGATTATCACAAAATTCCAAAGAGATTTTCAAGGTGAATTAGGAAAAAATCATGCAAAGTATTTTGATAAAAATGGCTGGTTATATTTTACCAAAGAAAGCTTTGATTTATTATATCCTAGCTATGGTGACACCTACCCCACTTTTAACGGAGCAATTGGTATGACTTATGAACAAGCTGGACATGGTAAAGCTGGCTTAGGAATTAAAACTAAAGAAGGAGATATTTTAACTTTAAAAGATCGATTAACACACCACACAACTACAGGATTATCAACAGTTGAAATAGCTTCGAAAAATGCTAATAAATTAAATACCGAATTCAAAAACTACTTTAATAACAGAAATTTTAAGTTTAAGTCTTATGTTTTAGAAGGTAATACTGATAAACTAAAAGCTTTAAAGAAGCTTCTTGATCGTCATGAAATCAAATATGGAAAAACCAATGTTGCTTCAATATCTGGATTTATTTATAACAAAAACAGAAATGGACAATTAAAAGTAACTGGAGATAACTTAAGTATTTCTACTAATCAACCGAAAGGGAAATTAATTGAAGTTTTATTTGAACCTAAAACAAAAATCAAAGATTCTTTAACTTATGATATTACTTCATGGTCTTTGCCTTATGCTTATGGTTTAAATGCAGTTGCATCTAAAAAAGATATCGCTACAACCGCTACTAATCCAAATAATAAAGTTGTTTTAAAAAGTAATGTATATGCATATGTTTTCGATTGGAATCACATTTCTGATGCAGCGTTATTAACAGATTTTATACAGCATAAAATTAGAGTAAGAACTACAAGTAAAGCTATGGAAAATAGTAATCAAAAGTTACAACCTGGCTCGTTGATTGTTACAAAAAGAGACAACAAACACTTAAAAAACTTTGATGATTTAGTGTTCAAAATAAGTAAAAAACACAATAAAGAAAATAAACATATTACTACTGGATTATCAACAAATGGAGTTGATATAGGGTCATACAGTGTTACCGAAATAAAAAAGAAAAAAATAGCAGTTTTAGGAGGGAAAGGAATTTCTACTTTAAGTTATGGTGAAGTTCGTTACTTTTTAGAACAAGATTTAAATTATGATTACAGTGCTATCAAAACGAGTGATTTATCTTCTCAGGTATTGTCTAAATTCAATATTCTTATTTTACCAAACGGAAGTTACTCAGGAATTCTAAGTAAGGATAAATTGAAAGCTTTAAAATCTTGGATGAATCAAGGTGGAAAAGTGATTTCTATTGGTTATGCTAACCTAGTTTTTGCAAATAGTAAACAATTTGGTTTAACAGTCAAAAAAACCAAAAAGAAAAAAGATACTTCTAAAACAGAAGCAAAAAAACGAGTTTATGCAGAAACTGAAAGAGAACAAATTAAAAACTTAATTACTGGCGCCATTTTTAAAACAAATGTAGACATTACACATCCTTTAGGTTTTGGTTATACTAAAGATTATTTTACTTTAAAACTGGGGACAAATTCTTACGATTATTTAAAAAGAGGAAATAATGTTGTTACACTTGATGATAACACTATAGTTGCTGGTTTTGCAGGAAGTAAAACATTGACAAATCAGAAAAAATCATTAATCTTTGGAACCGAAAGAGTTGGAAACGGACATATTATCTACTTAGCTGATAATCCTTTATTTAGAGGTTTTTGGGATAATGGTAAATTATTCTTTGCCAACGCATTATTTATGGTTAAATAGTATTATAGTTTAGAATCTTATCGTTATTTTTAGTTGCCCAAAACAAACAGCAAGATGAAAAACCCAATAAGCATGATGAAGAGTTTAGATCTTTTTATCAACTCTTTGAATGTTGAAGATTACAAAGAAATTAAAGGTTATTTAAAAACTGAAGAAAATAAACCAGTAAGCTTATTAAGTTTTGACTTTCATGTACAAAACTTTAACTCCATATTAAAAAAAAAGACTATTCAAAGCGATATCCAGACTTTAGAGCATCTTGCTAAAGGTGAAACTTGGAAAAACACTATTAAATCAGTTCTTACGGAAAATCCTTTTGAAGCATTAATTTTAACAGATATAAACAGAAGTATTCTTTGGGTTAATGAAGGTTTCTCAAAAATGACTGGTTATCCTAAAAATTATGCTTTGAAAAAGTCTCCAATATTTTTACAAGGAAGTAAAACTTCTGAAGCTACTAGAAAACGAATTAGAGAAAAACTAGAAGATAACAAACCTTTCAAGGAAGTAATTATTAATCATAGAAAAGATAATTCTACTTATAAGTGTGAACTACATATTTTCCCTTTAAAGCATAATGGTAAAACAACTCATTTCTTAGCTTTAGAGAAACAAATAGCATAATTTATTTTAAATCGCAATACCAAAAACTGGTATCATAAGTCTTTACCTTCTCCGAAGTATTCGAATGACAATTTTGATCTTCATCTTCGTTTAAGGTGTAAGATTTTAACACCTTTTCTCCTATTTCGAAATCAACAGGTTTTATGAATATGGGTCCATCAAATACAAACGTATGGAATTCTCCGTTTTCTCCACATACATCTACATTATCCGGAAGTTCATTTATAAAATCCTCATCAATAATTCTACCTACAAACTCTTTTCCTAGTATTTTTGCATTTACACACACTGTAATTGCTTTAAAACCTAAAGCTAAAAATTCCTTGATAAGTGATTTAGTATCTTGTTTCCAAAGCGGATAAACACCGGTAAGTTCAACTTCTGATAGTTTTTGATCACGGTAGTTTTTTAAATCTTCAAGAAAAATATCTCCAAAAATTGAATAGCCCATTCCTTTAGCTTTAAACTGTGAAAGCTTTTCTTTCATGGTTTCATTGTACAGATCCATTGTAACCTGAGCTGGGAAATACAATTTCTCAACAGATAAACCAATGTTTTCAACTTGTTTGTCTAATAATTCTTCTCTAAGTCCATGCATTGAAATTCTCGAATAATCTTTATTTACATTTGTCAATAAAGTTTCTATGGAGTATTCTTTTTGCTCTAGGACTTTGTATAAAGCAAAAGCAGAATCTTTTCCTGTACTCCAATTAAAAAACGCTTTCTTCATAATGTAAAAATAAAAAGACCACAACAAGTGTGGTCTTTTAAAGTGTTATTTTTTTATACTATTCCTTACCCGTAATTTTTCTTAAAACATCAGAAATCTTTCTTCCGTTTTCTATGGAATCACAGTACAATAATATTTTATTCGTATAGTTTTTTATTTCTCCGTCTTTATAGGTTTTAATTATTTTCTCTTGATAGTTTGTAGCTATTTCAACAGTTACTTTTTTACCAGAAACTTTCATTATAACTGATTTTGGATTCAAATCTTCTAATGTAAACTCTTGAATATTTTCAACAGATTTTTTATTTGAAGCTTGAATTGATGTAAATTTAATTCCTCCTTCTTCCAAACGCTCTAGTTTTTGATCATGAGTTAACTTCTCTAAACTTACTTTTTTTAATTCGTTCGTTAAAGCTAAAAAAGTATTAGATACTTGAGGCTTATTTTTTGTACAACCTTCAATTAATATTCTAAGTGTTTCTTTACATACTGTAGCGTCTTCAATTCCGTTGCAAACTATATTTACCTTACTTGTATACTTTTGTTGAACATCGTTTTTAGTATGTTTTATAAATTTATTCTTTCCAATTGTATTCAAATTTAAATAAACTTTTTTCCCTTTTACAAACACTTCAACGTCTTCCTTATTAATATCTATTAAATTCAATTCATAGATATTACTTTCTTTTTTCTTTGAAGTTTCACTTACTTGAGAAATGGAAAGAATACAATCCCCTTCTGTTTTTTGGGTAATTGTTTCTTTTTCAGAAACTATTTTAGCAATTTTTTCATTGATTAAATTCATTCCTTTTTGTATTGAAATACTCTTAGGCAAACTTGATTTGAAACGTTTTTCTGCTAACGGAATTATATCCTGAAAAACCTTCTGCAGCTCACGGGCATTCTCAATACTTTTACAAATAATTTCAAACTTTGAAACATACGATTTTATAGCTCCATTATTAACTACTTTTATTACTTTTAAATTTCTTTTTGCTGGAATTGTTATTACAAAATTACTTGCTTTATTTTTAAAAAAAACTCCTCTTTCATTGATATTGGAAAGATTAAATTCATAGGACGTTTTTAAAATTGATTTACTTGTAGACTCAGTGTTTGTATATTGAACACTTGCAACATAACTATCATTTTTTTCTAATACCTGATCTATTTTTTTTTCTCCCGATTCAACCGTATAAATATTTTTAGCTAACCAATCTAAACGATCTTCATATCCTGATAAAGACAGTCTATTTTCAGTAATTTTACTAGAAATAGGAATCAATTCCTTTATATAATCTACTATCAACCTAGCATTATCTACATCAGTTGCTAACATATACAATTCTTTGATATAGTTTATCTTTTCACCATTGGTAGTGGCTTTAATCATTTTTTGATTTTGCTTAGCAATTAATTGAACCTTTATAAGGTCTTTAGATGTTTCGTATCGCACAGTATTTACATCAATATCAGCAAAATTAAACTCGTAAGCCAACTCTGTTACTTTACCTTTTTTCGTTGTTTCTGTTTGAATAAAATTTGCAACACCTGGTAATTCTGAAGTAATAGATAAATCAAATGTTGATTTACTTGTTTCTACTTTCGCTAATGAATTTGATAATTCCTCTAGTTTAGCATTAAAAGTTTGTCCTTGTATTCCTGAAACTTGTAAAAAAGTTAGGAAACAAATAGTTAGTTTGATTAAAGGTTTCATTTGGTGATTTTTCTACTAATTTAATTATTTTCAAATACGCATAAAAACAAAAACACCTGCTTAAAGCAGGGTTTGTGTTTTTTAATTCAAACTTAACTTATTAATTACAAGTTAATAATGCTTGTAATTCTTTTAATTGATTTACTTGAGCTTGTACTTCAGGACAATTCTCTGCTTCGTTAATAAACGCTGTTAAGGCATTATTATATGCAATACAATTTGCATTCGTTTGGTTACCCGCAAAAGCAACACCAGTGTCAGAAACTGCTACCGATAGTTGTTCTATTCGATCTGCATTACAATTACCAGAACCAGAATCTAAATTTTCTTCATCTGAATCTGTTTCACAAGACATAATAAAAAATGAACTCACTAATAAAAAACTGAAAATATAAATGGATTTTTTCATGATTAAAAAAGTTTAATGATTAACTATGCCTCAAAACTATTTTAAATCATAAGTCCATAAAATACCTAGTAATAAGTATTTTAAACATCCAACTATTCATCTTCTTTAAATCCTTTTATTAGTAACAAAATGGGTAATAATAACTGAACAAATGCCATTGGTAACATTAAATTCATACTTATACCATTTCCGAAAATTGAAGACAACATTTCTACAAACATTAAAATTGAAGCTATAATTCCAATAATTGAAATTATTTTCGGAACCAACTTGGTTACAAACAATGTGTAATACAATACAAAAACAGGAAAACAAGATGTTAATAGTGAAATGTAATGCGTCCACCAATGTTTTTCGAAGAACACTTTTTGTAGTGCATTTAAAGTATCAATATTGCTAATTTCGGAAGAAACCTTACTAAACTCTAATAGTGAAAAAACACTTCCATTATCAATAACAATTGCTATAAAATTTAGTAAAGTAAATGCAAAATACAATCTAGCTAGATTGGTATTATACTTTTTAAAAATTGAAAATAGTAATACTGCTATACAAATAGAAAGTATTCCACTAAACATATTTAACAAAGTAGAACCGATAAGCTGATCTTGATAAGCTACAGTTTCTTTTAAAAAATTATCTGAAAATAATGGTGCTTGTAAAATTTGATAAACAGTTACCCCAGAAATAAAAATTAAAAGGAATAAAACGCCAACTATTCTTGCGGTTTTTTGATTAGAATTCATAGTTTTTCTTTTGGTTAATTAACCAGAAGACGAACTACAAATCAAATTGTTACGTAATGTTTTATTTCTTCCTCTTATTTAAAGGAACAGGACGTTCTTGTTTTACTGTCGGAGTTCCGTATAAATCAAAATCACCAGCGTCGTAAATTTCAATATCAATAAATTCACCAAGCTTTATGTAGTGTTCTCTGGCATCAACAATTACGTCATTATCAACATCAGGAGAATCAAACTCTGTTCTTCCATAATAGTGCTCTCCATCTTTTCTATCAAATAAACAACGGAAAGTTTCACCAATCTTTTCTTGATTTAATTCCCAAGAAATCTGACTTTGAACTTCCATGATTTCATTTACTCTTCGGAACTTTACATCAGCAGGAACATCATCCTCTAAAACATAAGCTCCGGTATTTTCTTCATGAGAATATTCAAAAGCACCTAAACGTTCAAAACGCATTTCTTCTACCCAATCCTTTAATTCTTGGAATTGCTCTTCAGTTTCCCCAGGGTAACCAACAATTAATGTTGTACGAATTGCCATATTAGGAACATACTCTCTAAACTTATGAATTAAGTTTGTAGTTTTTTCGTGAGTAGTACCACGTTTCATCGACTTTAAAATCTCTGTATTGATATGTTGTAAAGGAATATCTAAATAATTACAAACCTTTGGTTCATCTCTCATTACAGCTAACACATCCATTGGAAACCCACTTGGAAATGCATAATGTAAACGAATCCACTCAATTCCTTCTACTTTAACCAATTCTTTTAATAAATCAGCTAATGCTCTTTTTTTATAGATGTCTAATCCATAATATGTTAAATCTTGAGCGATTAACATTATTTCCTTAATTCCAGATTCTGCTAATTTGGTTGCTTCGATAATCAACTCTTCAATTGGAGTAGATTTGTGTTTACCTCTCATTAATGGAATTGCACAGAACGAACAAGGACGATCACATCCTTCTGCTATTTTTAAATACGCATAGTGTTGAGGAGTTGTTGTTAAACGCTCTCCTATTAATTCGTGCTTATAATCTGCCTCTAAAACCTTTAATAGATTAGGTAAATCATGCGTGCCAAAATATTGATCTACATTAGTAATTTCTTGCTCTAAATCTGGTTTATAACGCTCACTTAAACATCCCGTTACATAAACCTTATCTACTTCACCTGCCTCTTTACGTTGTGCATAATGTAAAATTGTATCTACACTTTCTTCTTTAGCCTTACCAATAAAACCACACGTATTTATAACCACGATATTACCATCATCTTCTGGATCTTCATGAACTACATTTTTACCATTGGCTTTTAATTGTCCCATTAACACTTCACTATCGTAAACGTTTTTAGAACAACCTAGGGTTACTACATTTATCTTATTTTGCTTTGTAGATTTAGTACGCATCTATCTGAATTTAAGGAGTACAAAATTACTGCTATTTCCTTAAAAATATTGGTATCTTGCTCAAAAAATACATTTTGTATGAAAAAAAGATTTTTGCTATTATTTTTCTTAGTCTCCTTCATCTCTTTTTCCCAAAACTATATTGCTTTAGATACTTCAAACTATGAAAAAAGAAGTGATTTACTTAAAAAGATCGATACCGATTTTCAATTATTAGAAAAGCAAATAAAGAAAAGGTATAGAGGTAAGCTAAGAAAAGGAATCACCGCTTCTTTTAATAGAATTCATGATGATATTTCAAAAAGCATTCGAAAAAAGAGAGTCGTACTCAATGCTACTTTTAAAGGATATATAGATTCATTAACCAATAGTATAATTACCAACAATAAAAATATAATTGATGAGAAAATTAGTGTATTCGTAATTAAGCAAAACTCACCGAATGCATTAAGTATGGGTAGGGGTTTGATTTTTTTAAACATGGGATTGTTTTCATACCTAGACAATGAACAGCAATTAATCTCAGTTATAACTCATGAAATTGCACACCAACTTCTAAATCATACTGAAAACACAATAGTTTCCAGAGCAAAAATGGAAATTTCAAAGGAGAAAAAACAGCAAGTAAAAAGAATACGAAAAAAAAGATATAATACTCATTCAGAAGCTTTTTCTGTATTGAAGAATATCTTGTACAACAATAGCGAAAAAAGAAGAAAACAAGAAGTAGAAGCCGATTCTTTAGGATACCTGTTATATAAAAACACTAAGCTTTCTGCAAATGAATATTTACAGACTTTGTATTTATTAAAGAATTACGATTCGTTACCAAATATAAAAGTAGATTCAACAGTATATAAAACATTCTTTGATTTACCTGAGCAACCTTTTAAGCACGAATGGATGAAGATTGAAGATTTTGATTCTTACAACTACAATCATTTTAAAAATAAAATAGACAAAGATTCATTAAAGTCTCATCCTGAATTAGATGAAAGAATAACCAACTTGAAAAGGATATTTTCTACTGATTTTTCTGGATCAAAGGAATTAAAAAATGAATCCAATTCAAACTTTAAAAAGTTAAAAGAAATTGCTAATCAAGAAAGTATTATAAATCTATTTTATAATGAATCTTATGGTTTAAGCATTTACTCAATATTAAATAAACTGATGGAAAAACCTGAAAACTCTTACTACAAGAAGTGGTTAGGTATTAATTTTACTAAGCTTTATGAAGCAAAGAAAAAATATCAATTTAACAGACATGTAGATAAAATCATTCCAAACAAACAAGATAAAAGCTATCAGCAATTCTTAAGTTTTTTATGGAATTTAAGGTTAAATGAAATTAAGCAAATTGCTGATTATTATACTCAACAAAAAAGCGAAGATTAATCTTCGCTTTTTTATTTATTAATAGTTTAATTTTTCTAGTCGCAATTGATCGTAATCAGAATCTTTATTTAGCTCCCTCAATAAAATATAACCTTCTTTAGCTATGTAAGGAATAATAAAATGATCTTCTGATGACATTGGGATTTGTTCATGATTAAGTTTACCATTTACAATACTTACTATACCTAAAACCCAATTTTTTTTCTTACTATCACCTTCCATCTCTTTATGGTCATTGTAAAAGAAAACTACTCCATTACCATCTTTTACTTTTTGAGAATATAGATAATCAGAGAATGAATATTTAGATAAATCTTTTTCAATTTTATCTAAGCTTTTTAAGTTAAAATCTTTATCAAAATTTAAGATTACAAAATCTGCAGTTCTATAACTTGTAGTTCCAAACAATCCTTTATTTGGTTTACGCTTTTCTGTCAATACCGAAATTGTTCCATCTTTAAAAACATAAAAATTCTTAGCTATCAACCTAAAACCATCCTTAGTTTTTCCTTTTTGATTTATTTCAATAAATTGACGAGCTTGATTCCAGAAAAAATAATTTTTAGATAGCTCGTTCCCTTTTTTATCTAACTCTATTCTAAAAACCCCTAAAGATTTCTCAGAATCATAACCCTTTCTATGAAAAGGGCTCATTTTACCAATAATCACATATCTATCTCCTAAATCTTCAATATTATACATGTGATTTGCTTTAGAACCTTCTTTTTCCATTACATATCGAAAAATTTCTTTTCCTGTATTTGGATCTAAACTATGTATAGTAACCATTTTAGTTTTCTTATTAGTAAATGAGTATAAAAAGTTTTCATCGTCAATAATCTCATTAACTTTAACCCCTTTTAGTTCTTCTTTATTAGCTACATGCTCCCACTTTTTATTTTTCTCAATATCATACATCCTCATAGTTTGTGAGGTTTTAAAACCTATATTAGGAATTAAGAAATCATTTAATAGAAATCCAGATTGTGTAGCTATTGGGTAAACAACTCTATTTTTCCTTATAGTTCTTAAAAACTTTTTATTAGGTCTTTCTCCATTTATAAATGCTTTTTCTTCGTTGAAATAGAATGGTTCAGAAACTTTATTCTCAGTAATATTGATAATTCTAAATGTATTATAAAGGCTATAATATTCTATAGGACTTGCACTAAAGTGAGTCACAGTCATGAGTAACTTATCTTTTACTTTACTAATAGCACCAAATCTAGTATATAATCCTCTATAATCTTTTTCATTAAAATTACCATTAGCTACTTTATTCAGATTTTTATCTAATATTATATATTCATATCTTATATGATCTTTGTCTATTTCATCTAACTCAGAAATCATAACATAACCATAAATAGCTCCATTAGATTCTTTTATTGAAGTGAATTTTAAAAGTTTCCCATTAGCCAACTCAGAAATATCAGATATTTGAGATGTTAACGTAAAAGTTAATAAAAGTGATAGTAGTAAAAGTTTTTTTCTCATGTTTTTATAGTAGTTATTAAATATACTAGCGGTAAAAATATCTAATTTTTACGGCTCCACAATTTTTAAAAATTATATTTTTTATTGATAATTATGAGGTAATTTTCTTACTTGAGTTAATTTTTCAAAGGCTAAACCTAATTCCAGTAATTTAAATTCTGTTTTTGGCTTTCCAATAAATGTTAAGCTTATTGGTTCACCTGAATCTTTATATCCCATTGGGACTGTAAGATTCGGATATTCCGCAACAGCAGAATACGCTGCATGGTAATTATTTATAGAAAGAATAGCATCTAACTTTTTCTCATCAAAATCTTTGAAATAAGTTAACCCTTCTTTCTTTAAGTTTTGCTTTACAACTTCAAATTGAGTAGCAGTTGTTGTATCATTCACAATACCTTCAAATAATTGCTGACCATATGGTGCTCTCAGAATAGAATCTTTCGTATTATACTCTATTATATTTTCTACTGAAGATACAGGCATGCTTTTACCTTTTAAATAACTTGGCAAATCATGTTTCATATCAATATTTAACAATGTTAAAAAACCTTGTAAACTAGTTTGTTCAGGAGAAATTTCAATAACATTAGCCCCTGCATTTTTAATTTTTTCAATAGTACTTTTATAAATTGAGTCATTCAATAGTGAAGTTAATACTCCAATATTCTTATCTTTTAAATCGCTTGTTTTAAAAAGTTGCTCTTCATCCTCCAACGTAAATGACTTTTTATCATTCGAATCTTTTCCTAATAAAGCTTTTAACAAAATATAATTGTCCATCACATTCTTTGTCATTGGGCCAGGAGTATCTAGCGTACTTGAAATTGGAACAATTCCATCTCTACTTAACAAACCAATAGTTGGCTTTAAACCAACTACAGAGTTTTGACTAGATGGTGATGTAATAGAACCTGCTGTTTCTGTTCCAATCGTAGCAATAGCATAATTTGCAGCCGTTGCCACACCACTACCAGAACTTGAACCACCTGTTTCAAAAACTTTACGACCGTAAGGGTTTAAAGTTTGTCCACCAACGGCACTATATCCTAAAGGGCAACCTGAACAAAAGTAATATGCCCATTCACTTAAATTAACTTTTCCTAAAATCAAAGCTCCATTCTCTTTTAGTTTGCTAACAATAAAAGCATCTTTTGGATTGTTATTAACTAAAACTTCCGCTCCAGCTGTAGTATTCATTCCTGTTGTATTGATATTATCTTTCAATAAAATAGGCATACCAAACATTGAAGTATTATCAATATTTCTTGTTTTCGCAATACTGTCTTTCCTTCTAGCATTTTTAAGTACTTCTGGATTCAAGCTGATAATTGCATTTAAATACTTTGCAGAATCACTTTCAAATTTTCTAATTCGATATAAATAAAATAAAGAAAGCTTCTCATAGGATAACTTACCAGTCCTTATTGAATATTGGATTGAAGGTATAGATTGTTCAATTATTAATGGTTTCAAATTTGTATACTCTTCTTCTGTAAACGTTGATAGTTCTTTTTGAAAAGGTTTAAAAACTTTGTTCATATCTATAAACTTAGACTGAAGCAACTTGAATTTCATACGTGGATTTTGATGTTCTTGCTGACTTTTAAGCTCAGCTGTTTCATCATATTTTGTAAAGAATTTAATTTCTTTTTCTTCTTTATTACACCCAATAAGAAAAAGAGCAAATAGTAACGTTAATACCTTATTCACGATAATAAGTTTTTAAGATTCATTGATACTCAAAGATATAAATAAAAAAGCTCCTTTAAAAGGAGCTTTATATTCTATTATGCGAAGTTCTATTATCTAAAAAAACTATCTACAAATTCAAATTTATTAAATACTTGTAAGTCATCAATCCCTTCTCCTACACCAATATACTTTACAGGAATTTGGAACTGATCAGAAATACCTATAACAACTCCACCTTTTGCTGTTCCATCTAATTTAGTAACTGCTAAAGATGTTACTTCTGTCGCTTTAGTAAATTGCTTGGCTTGCTCAAATGCATTTTGACCAGTAGATCCATCTAAAACTAATAATACATCGTGTGGAGCATCTCCTACTACTTTTTGCATTACCCGTTTAATTTTAGTTAGCTCATTCATTAAATTTACTTTGTTATGCAAACGCCCAGCTGTATCAATTATAATTACATCTGCATCCTGATTTATTCCTGATTGTAACGTATCAAATGCAACTGAAGCAGGGTCTGATCCCATTTCTTGACGAACAATAGGAACTTCTACTCTATCCGCCCAAACTTGTAATTGATCGATTGCTGCTGCTCTAAATGTATCTGCAGCTCCTAGAACTACTTTCAGGCCTTTCTTTTTAAACTGAGATGCTAATTTTCCAATAGTAGTCGTTTTACCAACTCCATTTACTCCTACAACCATTAACACATATGGCTTCTTATTTTCAGGAATTGTAAACTCTGTTTCATTTCCGACATTTGTTTCAGAAAGCAAGCCTGCTATTTCTTCTCTAAGAATCTTATTCAACTCTTCTGTTCCTAAGTATTTATCACGTGAAACACGTTCTTCGATTCTATCGATAATTTTTAGTGTAGTATTTACCCCAACATCAGAAGAAACTAAAACCTCTTCTAAATTATCTAAAACATCGTCATCTACTTTAGATTTTCCGGCAACTGCTTTAGAAAGTTTTGAGAAAAAGCTGTCTTTAGATTTTTCCAATCCTTTATCTAATGTTTCTTTTTTTTCTTTGGAGAATATTTTTTTAAAAAAACTCATAATCAGCAATTAATATCTGGTTAGTTAGTTGTAAAAAATCGTACCAACTCTTTAATCACAGTCAAAATGTCATTAAATTATCTTTTGGTAGATTTAAGTACTCAAAATTACAGTATTTTGACATATAAAAAAAGCTACTTTCACGAATGAAAGTAGCTTTTCTTTAAACTGTATACAAGAATTACTTTTTTGCTAAAAAGTCATTTACTTGTGTAGGATCCATAATAGCTTCAACAAAAGTGTAAGAACCAGATTTTGGTGACTTTACCATTTTGATTGCTTTAGTTAATCTCTTAGAACCTGTTTGTAACGTTGCTACTGATTTCTTTGCCATGACCTACTAATTATTTAATTTCTTTATGAACTGTCATTTTCTTCAAGATTGGATTAAATTTCTTTAATTCCATTCTATCTGGAGTATTCTTTTTATTCTTAGTTGTGATGTAACGAGAAGTTCCTGGTTGACCAGAAGCTTTGTGTTCAGTACACTCTAATATAACCTGAACTCTATTTCCTTTTTTTGCCATCTCTGTATATCTTTATCTAGTAAAAATTACTTTGTTAAGAAACCTTTTTCTCTAGCTTCCTTAATTACAGCTGTAATTCCTTTTTTGTTAATATTTTTTAATGCAGAAGCAGATACTTTTAATGTAATCCAATTATCTTCTTCTGGAATATAAAAACGCTTAGTCATTAAATTAGCGTTGAATTTTCTTTTTGTTCTATTTAAAGCGTGAGATACGTTGTTCCCTACCATCGCTTTTTTTCCTGTTAATTCACAAACTCTAGACATCTTCTTGACAGTTTTTGGTGTTATTTCTAAACGAGGTGCAAATATACGAATATTTAACTAAATAAAACAAAATATATTTGCGTTAATTTTTCATATTCTTTCTAAGAATCAATTCCAAAGCTTTATTAACTGTTTTATTAATTACCTTTTCTCTAGGTTTTCCAAAGTTATATTTGTGAACTTCAGCTCCGTTTTTATCTGCAATACCTATATATACCAAACCCACATCTTTATCATTATGATCTGTAGTTGGACCAGCGTTTCCTGTAATAGATATTGCAAAATCTGTATCCACTTTTTTTCTTGCATTTACAACCATTACTTCTGCTACTTCTTTACTAACAACAGAATGTTCATCTATAAGAGACATTGGAACATCCAATAATTCTTGTTTTAACTTAGATGTATACACTATAAAACCACCTTTAAAGTAAGCCGATGATCCTGGAACAGAAACTAATGTTGAAGCTATTTTTCCTCCTGTCATACTTTCTGCTGTGCAAATACTTAATCCATTAGACCTTAAAAACTTTCCAACTTGGCTTTCTATCTCTCCTTCTTCTTCATACCCCACAAAAATATTATCAACTAAATCTGTTAATTTTTCTACTTCACTATTAAGAGTAGTTTTTAACTTATCTAGGTTATCATCTTTTCCACTTAAACGTAAACGAACCTTACCAAAAGAAGGCAAGTAGGCTAACTTTATATTGTGAGGTAAATTATTTTCAAAATCTTCAATTGTACTTGCTATAACACTTTCTCCTTGTCCGTAAGTTAGAATCGTTTTATGCAATATATATGGTAAATCGAATTGTTCTTGAATTTTAGGAAGTACTTCATACGTCATCAAACCTCTCATTTCGTATGGAACTCCCGGCAATGAAACAAACACCGTATCGTTTTCATAGAACCACATTCCAGGAGCGGTTCCTAATCTATTCATCAATAAAGTTGCCTTAGAAGGTAAATGTGCTTGATACTTTTGAACTTCATTAAATGGGTGATTAATCTTTTTAAACAGATATTTAATATTATCTATTACTTCTGGATACTCAATAATTTCATTATCGTTGAAATATTCTGCAATAGTCTTTTTTGTGATATCGTCTTTTGTTGGTCCTAAACCACCAGTAATAATTACAACATCTACTCTGTTTTGCGCTTCTTTTAAAGCGTTTAAGATATGTTGTCTTTCATCTTGGATAGAAGTGATCTGATAAACCGATACTCCAATTTTATTTAGTTCCTTACCAATCCATTGTGAATTTGTATCTACAATCTGACCTATTAGAATTTCGTCTCCAATAGTTATAATTTCTGCTTTCATAAATTACTCCTTATTCCCTATTTCCTCTATAATATTATCTAATTGAGGTTTTTCCTTTTCCCATTTTTTCTCCAAAATTATATACAATACATAACAACAAACAATACCAAACGGAGCAAGCAAAATGCCCAAAACAGTATCATTTACTGAATCTATATTAAATAATTCAAAATATTCCAAAATAAGAACTATTATCATTCCAATACAAATAGCTCCAAAATAATAAACTGTTATTCCTGCAATTGCATAACCCCATTTACTTTTCTCGAACTTATCCGCAAGTTCATAAAATTTCTTACCAATGAAGTATAATAATATTAAACCTAACATATATTCAATTTTTAATCTTTTCCTATTTCACCAATAGCTTCTTCCGCTTCTACATTTTTATGTTTCAACCATCTTTTCTCTAGAACGAAATGAATTATAAACACTGTCAATACTCCTAGAAAAAAAGCTATTAAACGATGGGTTTCTATATTTATATTTCTTGAAATGAAATCAAAGAAAGTATACATTAGGCCATTTAATAAAACTATAATAACAAAAACTCCAATTCCTAAGAGCATGTATAATAATGTATTCCTGTTATACTTTTTCGCCAAACTATAATAAGCCCAACCTATCGTAATAATAATGATAACAAGTAAAACAGAAGTCAAATTCATTTTACTTTTATTTCAAATGCTTTTCTTCCTTCAATAACACCAGTTAACACATCATTTTCTACAACTTTACCTACACCTGCTGGAGTTCCTGTGAAAATAATATCTCCTTTTTTTAATGTGAAAAATTGAGAAACATAACTTACCAATTCATCAATCTTCCAAAGCATAGATTGTGTATTTCCATCCTGTACAACCTCTCCATTTTTATGTAATTGAAAAGACAGGTTTTCTAAATCAAACTCTTCCTTTGGGTAAAACTCTCCGATTATTGCACTTCCATCAAAAGCTTTTGCTTTTTCCCATGGTAATCCTTTCTGTTTACACTCTGCTTGCACATCACGCGCAGTAAAGTCAATTCCTAATCCAACTGTATCATAATACTTATTAGCGAATTTGGTAGAAATATGTTTTCCGACTTTATTGATTTTAACCAAAACCTCAACTTCATAATGAACATCATTTGAAAATGGTGGAATAAAAAATGGGTTTCTTTTAGGTAGTATAGCAGAATCTGGTTTCATAAAAACTACCGGGTTCTCAGGTTTTTCATTAGCTAGTTCTTCAATATGTTTTGCGTAATTACGCCCTATACAAATTATTTTCATTTTAATTCTTTAATAGAAATTTCGCTTTAATTTATTCTCCAGATTCTGGAAAAACGATAGCTCTGTTATCAGAAACAATTATTTGGTGCTGTAAATGACTTTTTACGGCTCTTGCTAAAACAAGTCGTTCAATATCTGCTCCAATTCCTTTTAAGGTTTTAGGAGTACTTTCATGAGTTATTCTTTCAACATCTTGTTCTATAATTGGTCCTTCATCCAAGTCTACAGTTGCATAATGCGCTGTTGCTCCAATTAATTTCACTCCTCTTTCATAAGCTCTTTGATATGGATTAGCTCCTTGAAAAGCCGGTAAAAATGAATGGTGAATATTTATAATCCTTTGAGGATACGTATTGATAAAGTTCTCAGAAAGAATTTGCATGTAACGGGCCATAACTATTAAATCAACATTATGCTCTGTCAGTAAATTTTTAACCTGAGCTTCTTGTTCTTTTTTGGTTTCTTTAGTAATTGGCAAATGATAATAAGGTATACCAAACATATCAGCAATTGGCTTTAACTTATTATGATTACTAATAATTAAACTGATATTACAATCAATTTTACCTTCACGTTGTCTTTCTAACAAATCATATAAACAATGACTTGTATGAGAAACCATTATAGCCACATTCTGTTTCTCTTTTTCGTAATGCACAGACCAGGTGCAGTTCAGCTTTTTTGCTAACACTAAAAACTTTTCTTCTAAATCTTTCTTTGAAATATAAGCATCTTCAGCATCTAATCTAATTCGCATATAATATCTATTTGCAATAGCATTTACATACTGCTGACAACTAACGATATTAAAACCTTCTTCATAAAAAAAACTAGTAAACTTAGCTACCAATCCTTTTTGATCTGGACATTTTATTAAAAATGTAACTATTTGTGATTGCATTAGAAATTTGGATAGAATGGAGAATTTATAATTTTACATAGCAAAAATGAATCCCTCTCTAAGGAATCCATTTTTTATCAAAGTTTGGTTTTCTTTTTTCTAAGAATGCATCTCTTCCTTCTTTAGCTTCATCTGTCATATAAGCTAAACGTGTAGCTTCACCAGCAAATACTTGTTGTCCAACCATTCCATCATCAGTTAAGTTCATTGCAAACTTTAACATTTTAATTGATGTTGGAGATTTAGCTAATATTTCCTGTGCCCATTCATAAGCAGTATCTTCTAATTCATCATGAGGAATAACTGCATTAACCATTCCCATTTCATAAGCTTCTTGAGCAGAATAATTTCTTCCTAAAAAAAAGATTTCTCTAGCTTTTTTCTGACCTACCATTTTTGCTAAATAAGCTGAACCATATCCTCCATCAAAAGAAGTTACATCTGCGTCAGTTTGTTTAAAAATCGCATGTTCTTTACTTGCTAATGTTAAATCACAAGTTACATGTAAACTATGTCCACCACCAACTGCCCAGCCAGGAACAACTGCAATAACAGCTTTTGGCATAAAACGTATTAAACGTTGAACTTCTAATATATTTAATCTGTGGTAACCATCTTGACCAACATACCCTTGGTGCCCTCTAGCTTTTTGATCTCCTCCAGAACAAAAACTCCAAATTCCATCTTTAGTTGATGGACCTTCAGCAGATAATAATACAACACCAATAGAAGTATCCTCGTGAGCATTATGAAATGCATCTAATAATTCAGCAGTAGTATGAGGTCTAAATGCATTCCTCACATTAGGTCTGTTAAATGCAATTCTAGCAACACCATTACACTTCTTATAAGTGATATCTGTGTACTCTTTTGCAGTTTTCCAGTCTATATTCATCATAATTTGAAAAAAATATCGTTATTTAGAAAAACAAAAATAGTATATTATACTTTAGCATTATTAATTGGTAAACCCCAAACATAAAACAATCGATGAGAAATTTAATTTTAGCAGCCTTTTTATTAATCAATTCTGTAGCCTTTGCCCAGAAAATTTATAATAAAAAAGTAAACTCTATTCAGTTTAATACTGATCGTGATATAAAGTTATACTTACCTGAAGGTCATGATACAGATACTATAAGAAAATATCCTGTAGCAATTGTTTTGAATAATGACTATTTATTTGATATTTATTTAGGAAACTCAAAAATATATGCTACTGCAGATTTAACTCCAAAACAAATCGTTGTCGGAGTTGATGTTGATTTTGGAAGAAATAAAGATGTTTCTACGGTAGGCAAAAGTGGTGGATTAACCACTCAAAGTAAAAAGTTTTACAACTACATTAAAAGCGAACTTATTCCGTATTTAGAAGCCAATTACAAAACCTCACCATATCTAACAATTGTCGGTGACGGTGATGCTGCTAATTTTTTACTTCATTTTTTAAAAGAACAAAAACCAATTTTTAATGCTTATGTATCTATATCTCCCAAATTAACAGATCAAAGCATTCGTTTA
The DNA here is from genome assembly GCA_947492185.1 of uncultured Tenacibaculum sp. Taxonomy (GTDB): domain Bacteria; phylum Bacteroidota; class Bacteroidia; order Flavobacteriales; family Flavobacteriaceae; genus Polaribacter. Next base: position 113,758 of record CANLMR010000007.1, on the reverse strand, counting down.
CTTTCTACTTATAATTTAAAACGTTTAGATGATTTAGATAATCAGTTTTATTTATATATGAGTTCTAATGCGTTTGAAAAACAAGAACGTAAAGATTTGTTTGAACAAGCAAAAAAAGGTTTGGAATCTCTAGAACTTAAAAATCTACATTTAGCGTTTAAAGATTACAAAGATGTACCGAATAAACCAGCCGCTATTGTTAAAGCTCCTACGGATATTTTTAGCACTATTTATGAATTATACCCAAGAATTTCAAAAGAAGAGTACGAGAAAAAAATTAAAGATTTAGATCCATTAGAAGCCATCAAATATTTAGAATCAAAATATATTGAGATTGAATATTTATACGGAACAAACTTAAATGTAAGATTTGAAGACATTTATGCTATTGAAGGAATTGTAATTGATCGCCAAGATGGAGATTATTTAAGAGTTCTTGGTGATTTTGTAATGATTAAACATCCTGAATCTCATTTAGGAGAATACTATGTTGGAATGTACCATGAGTTAGGGAAAGATTACGAGCAAGCTTTATTTTACTATAAAGAAGCTTATGGTAAAATGGAATTGTCTGATAAGAATACAGAATTATTTTATGAGAATATAATTCGTATAGAAAATGCTATTCAAAATGCACCTAAAGACAAGCCAATAGAAGACATTCCTTTAGAAGAGGAAGAAAATAATGATGAAAATCCGGAAGAAGAAGAGGATGAGAAAGAAGACGAATAAGAGTTGTTTATTTTTTTAACAACTCTATTCTATCTGATTTTAATAATATCTTTTTCTGTTTATATAAACTGCCAATAGCTCTTTTGAATGCTTTTTTACTTAATTGTAAGTGAAATTTTATAGATTCAGGAGAGCTTTTGTCTGTTAGTAGTAAAAAACCTTTTTCTTCTAGTTTATTAAGGACCTTTTCTACGTCTTTATCTATTACATTCCTAAAACCTTGAGGCCTTAAAGAAACATCTATTTTTTCATCTTCTCTTATTTTTTTAATATAACCAACGGTTTTCATTCCTTCTTCTAGATCTGAAAACACTTCACTAGTATACAATAAACCTTCGTAACTCTCTTCTATTAACACGGTGTACCCTAATGCTGTTTGCACACCAATAATTAATTCTACTTTATCTCCTTCTTTTAATTCCATTATAAACTATTAAAATATGCTGTTAAAACTTTATCATTTAATTCTGAAGGTGTAAAAACTTCAAGAATCTTAGGTTTTTTACTTACATTATAAAAACTAGAAATTTGCTCTTCCAGTTCTTCCAATGAAGTAGCCTTCAAATATTCAAAGTTAAACATCTCTGCTAAATGATTTGCAGTTAATTGATGTGGTGTTTCGAAATATTGAAGTGCATTCGTTGATTTAGGTCCAGGAATAATTTTAAAAATCCCTCCTCCTGAGTTATTTATTAAAACAATTCTAAAATCATTTGGAATATAAGCATTCCATAATGCATTACTATCATAGAAAAAACTTAAATCTCCTGTAAGTAGTGTTGTTGGTCTATCTGAAGCAAAAGCAGCTCCAATTGCAGTTGATGTACTTCCATCAATTCCGCTTGTACCTCGATTACAAAAAACACTAAAAGTGGAATTTACATCAAACAACTGCATATATCGAATCAAAGAACTATTACTAACTTGAACTTGAGCGTTATTTGGTATAGTATCCAATACTTTTTCAGTAACCTTAAAATCTGAATAACGAGCTTCCTTAACAAAAACTTCATGTTTTTCATTGCGAGACATTTTCTCTTTTATCCAGTTTTTTTGATAATCTGAATCTATGACTAATGTCTTTTTAAGTAATTTGTCAAAAAACTGAATTGGTTTTTCCTTGATATATTCTGACAAACAGAAATAAGTATTCATTTCTTTATACTCATCTATATGCCAATGATGCTTTGGTTGATATTTTCTTAAGAATTGTTTGATTCTTTTAGAAACTACCATTCCACCAAATGTTATTAGTAATTCAGGCTGAAGTTCTTCAAATTCTTCTGTAGATAATTTCGAAATTAATTTGTCTATAGAATTAATGGAATTATAATGATAAAGATTCGAAGTCGTTTCTGTCATAATTAAAACAGAAGGATCTTCAGTTAACTTATTAATAAGGTTCTGAGTTTTATCGCACTTATTATAAACACCAACTAAAACTATTTTCTTTTTTGAAGAATTCCAAATTTGAGAAAGTTCATCATAATTCACAGGTTTACTTTTTGTACTTTCTTTGTGTTTTCTAAAATCAAACGATTCAATTGTTTCAACCGTTTCATAAATGGGTTCGTTAAAAGGAACATTTATATGAACTGGACCAGAATTGGATACACATTCTTCTATCGCATTCGAAACCTCTGTCTTATTATACTCTAATTTAACTTCCTCTTCAATTAAGTTGGCAGAATATAAAATGTGGTTTTGAAACACATTTTCCTGACGAATTGTTTGTCCGTCACCAATATCTATTAAATGTTTTGGTCTATCAGCTGTAATAACTAATAAAGGGATTCTGCTATAAAAAGCTTCAGCAATTGCTGGATAATAGTTTAACAAAGCAGATCCTGAAGTACAAACAATAGCAACTGGCTTTTTTGTTTGCTGTGCGATACCTAATGCAAAAAAAGCAGCCGCTCTTTCATCAACTACACTAAAGGTTTCTACTTCTTTCAAATTAAAAAACCCAATAGTTAAAGGAGCGTTTCTTGAACCTGGAGAAATAACTATCTTATCAATATTATAATACTGACAAGCTAAAATCACTAATTGTGCAAGTTGTTTTTTTGGATACATCAGTTTGCAAAAGTATCACTAAAAAAGAAAATCCACACTATTGGTGTGGACTTCTTATATATTTAAATCGATTCTAACTGAATCGATAATTAAAACCCAACTCCTGGAGCTTCTGGCGAGTCAGTCTCATTAGCTTTTTTATAATCTGCTAAAAACTTTTCTAAACCACTATCAGTTAATGGATGTTTTAATAATCCTTCAATAGCTTTTAAAGGACCTGTCATTACATCTGCACCAATTTTAGCACAATCAATTACGTGCATAGTATGACGAACAGAAGCTGCTAAAATTTCTGTTTCGAACATATAATTATCATAGATATGACGAATTTCAGAAATTAAGTTTAATCCATCAGTTGAAATATCATCTAAACGACCAATAAATGGAGAAACATAAGTTGCTCCAGCTTTAGCTGCCAATAATGCTTGTCCTGCAGAAAAAACTAAAGTTACATTTGTTTTTATTCCTTTATCAGAAAAGTATTTACAAGCTTTTACTCCATCAGCAATCATTGGTAACTTCACTACGATTTGAGAGTGTAAAGCTGCTAACTCTTCCCCTTCTTTAACCATACCTTCAAAATCAGTAGCAATAACCTCAGCAGAAACATCACCATCAACTATTTCACAAATAGCTTTGTAGTGATTCTTAATATTGTCTGCTCCCGTTATTCCTTCTTTAGCCATTAAAGATGGATTTGTAGTTACCCCGTCTAAAATTCCTAAAGCTTGTGCTTCTCGAATCTGATCTAAATTGGCTGTATCAATAAAAAACTTCATTTATTTTTTGTTTTACTGTTGCGTTATTTTACAAAATTACAATTTTAAAACATTCTAATTGACCATGCTTATCAACTTATTTTAAAAGTTTTGAAGATTCTAGAATTTAGCAATTACTTAATAATTTATCTTAACGTAAAACCGAGATAAAAAATTACTTTTACATTCTTAACTATTGTACTATGAATCTTTCTAATGTAAAACTTGTGATTACCGATATGGATGGAACGCTGTTGAATTCTAATCATGAAGTTAGTAAGCAATTTTACAAGCTATTCGACAAGTTAAAAGAACATAACATTCTTTTTTGTGCCGCAAGTGGCAGACCTCTTTATGGAATTCTAGATAAACTTTCTACTATAAAAGATGAAATACTAGTCGTAGCTGAAAATGGAGGATTAGCCATTAGAAAAGATGAAGTTTTATTATCAACAGCAATTCAGGTTGAAAATTTGAAAAAGATAAATGAATCTATAGATAAAATAGAGAATGTGAACGCTGTTTATTGCACAAAAGACAAAGCTTACACTACTAGCGCGTCTAAAAAACTACTTCAACTTTTATCTGAATATTATAAAAACTACGAGCAGATAAATACAACTGAAGAAATAACTGCTCCAATTTATAAGGTTGCTTTATTTCACGAGATTAGTTCAGAAAAACATCTATATCCGCACTTAAAACATTTAGAAAGTGAATTTAAGGTTAAAGTTAGTGCTAATCATTGGGTAGATATATCTGAAAACAACGCAAATAAAGGTTATGCTATCGAACTTATTCAAAAGCTATACAACATAAAACCTGAAGAAACAATGGTGTTTGGAGATTACAACAATGACATTGAAATGTTAAAAAAGGCACATTTTAGTTATGCTATGGAAAACGCACACCCTCTAGTAAAAGAAACTGCAAATTATATAACAAAAAGCAATAACGATTTTGGTGTAGAAAAAATCTTAGAATCATTAATTATCGAAAAGGAACAATAATTATATTCAATTACAATTTGTAATGATTCATAATTAATTTCTCATAAATACGATCTGGAAGTGCTCTTTTCAAAATTACAGAAAAACGTTCCATAAAAGCTCCTATTTTATAATGTAATCTTGGTTTTTTAGTGTTGATAATTTTATCAACTAGCCTTGCAATTAAAATTGGATTTAATCCTTGATCTACATAATCATCTGAGACTTTTAAATTTTTACTGTAGGCCTCTTTATAAGCAGAATCTTCTAAAACCGGAGTATAATATCTTCCAGTAGAAATACTAGTAGCAAAACTTCCTGGAGCAATACTTGTAACATTAATTCCGAAATTCTTTGCCTCCATGCTTATGGATTCTGTTAACAATTCCAATGCACCTTTACTTGCAGAATAAGCTCCTCTAAATGGTAAACCAGAATAGGCAGCCAAAGAAGTTATATTAATAATTAATCCATTCTTTTGATTTCTCATATGTGGTAAAACTTTTTTCATAACCTCAATTGGTCCAAAAAAGTTTGTATCAAAACCTGCTTTTAATTCTTCTGTTGGAATATCTTCAACCGCTCCCATTAATCCACGTCCTGCATTGTTTATTAAAACATCAATCCTTCCTTCTTTATCAATCACCTCACTTACAGCGTCATCAATAGAATTAACATCCAATACATCCAAAGCTATCATAGAAAAATTAACATCTTTTACTTTTCCAGGAGTTCTACTGGTTCCATAAACTATATGATTTTTATCCGTTAAATATTCTGCTATTGCTTTACCTATTCCAGAAGAAGCTCCGGTTATTAAAATTACTTTAGACATTATTTTTGGTTTTGACATAAAAAATCGATGATCTTTTTTATGCTCATAAGTTTGTTTTTTATTTTTTAACAACAAAAAACATGTAAAAAAAGTATCAATTATTGAGGCCAAAAGTCTATAAACAAAGCTTTTTTTCCAAATTTTTTAGTTAAAGATTTTGAGGTCTTTTAAAAATAAGCTAATTTCGGTACTTATAAACATAATTTTTTTTACCCCAAAAATATAGAAAATCATGAAAAGATTATTTCTGTTAGCTGTAAGTGTATTGCTGTTTACTGCATGTGAGGATAAACCAAAACCGAAAGATTTCGCTTTAATATCTGGTGAAGTTCAGAACTTCAGGAAAAGAAATATGACTTTAAAAGGTTATAATTTTGAAAAAAAGATAAAGTTTGATAGAAAAACTAAAACTTTTTCTGATACTTTAAAAAATATAACACCAGGTCATTATACTTTAATAATTGGTAAAAGACCAATTAATGTGTACCTTTCTTCTTTAGAAGATTTAAAATTAATTGTTGATGCAAAAAAACGTACTCAAGACCCAGTTTTTGAAGGACCTAATGCAGCCATTAACAATTATTTAACTGAGCGTTACAAAAAATTCGGATTAATCTTAGGAAATGCAAATAAGTTATTCTCTTTAGAAGAGGATGAATTCTTAAGTAAAATGGATGAATATAAATCTACTCTAGAAGATTTAGCTACATCTTCACAATTGCCAGCTGATTATTTAGAGAAAGAAAAGAGAAACATTCATTACGAATTTGCTAGAAACATAAATAATTACCAAGCTTATCATAGAATCTTATACGGAGATGAAGAGTTTGAAGTATCTAGTACTTATCCTAATGACATTGTTGATAAAATTGATTTCAACAATGCAGAAGACTATGTGAATTCTTTTTCATATAGAACTTTAATGAAAGAATTTTTAGATAAACGTGCTAACAAAAGAAAACCTGAGGGTGGTGATTTTGATTTAACTTTACTAACTACAGTACATACTGAAGTTGTAGACTCTTTAATCAAAAATGATTTAATCCATCAAATCGCTGAAAAGAGTATCACATTTACTGAGGATTTAAATGAATTCTATAAGAAGTACATGTTATATTCTACTAATGAAGCAAACAAAAAAGAAATTACTGATTTATATAATAAATTAAAATTAACTGCTAAAGGTCAACCTTCGCCTAAATTTACAGATTTAGATAACTATAAAGGGGGAAAAACTTCTTTAGATGATTTAATCGGAAAAGGCAAGTACATTTATATTGATGTTTGGGCTACTTGGTGTGGTTTCTGTAAAAAAGAAATCCCTTTATTAAAAAGACTTGAGCAAAAATATCATGGAAAAAACATCGAATTCGTTAGTATTAGTGTTGATAAGGCTGGTTTAAAAGAAAAATGGAAGCAAACTATTGTTGATAGAGAAATGACTGGTGTGCAATTATTTGCTGGTAAGTCTGAAGATGAATTAGACTTCACTAAAAACTATCTAATTAAAGGACTTCCAAGATTTATTTTAATTGATCCTGATGGAAAAATTGTTAGTGCAAATGCACCAAGACCAAGTGAAGGAAGTAAACTAACTGATATTTTCGAAGAATTCGGAATTTAATTAGTTGATTATATACATATAAAAAAGCTCAGTTTATATAACTGAGCTTTTTTAATATTCTTTATTTAATATCCTTTTAAAAACTATTATCTCCATCAAGTAAATCTCCTAATCCACCTAAAATACTCCCTTCTCCTTTACTTTTTCCTCCTCTAGGTATAGAAGATAAAACTCTTCCAGCTAACCTACTAAACGGCAAAGATTGAATGTACACTGTACCTGGTCCACGTAACGTAGCAAAAAACAAACCTTCTCCTCCAAAAACTGTGTTTTTAATCCCGCCAACAAATTCAATATCATAATCAACATCTTTCGTAAAACCAACAATACAACCTGTATCTACTTTTAAAACCTCACCAGGTTTTAAAACTTTCTTTGCCATTGTTCCACCGGCATGAATAAATCCTAATCCATCTCCTTCCATTTTTTGCATCATAAATCCTTCCCCACCAAACAAACCTCTTCCTAACTTCTTAGAAAACTCTATTCCAATAGAAACTCCTTTCGCTGCACAAAGAAAAGCATCTTTCTGACAAATAAATTTACCGCCGTATTCAGTTAAATCAATAGGAATAATTTTCCCTGGATATGGAGAAGCAAAAGAAACTTGCTTTTTTCCATGACCTACATTAGTAAAAACTGTCATGAATAAACTTTCTCCTGTCAAAATCCTTTTACCAGCTGAAAATATTTTCCCTAATAAACCTTTCTCTTGATTAGAACCATCTCCAAAAATTGTATTCATTTTAACATCGGTATCCATCATCATAAAACTACCACTCTCAGCGACCACACCTTCTTCCGGATCTAATTCAATTTCTACATATTGCATTTCTTCGCCGTATATTCGGTAATCTATTTCGTTAGCTTTTTGTTCTAGAAACATAATTTTAGTTTTTATTTTATTAGACTCATTCTTTTACTATTTGTTACGCTTTCACTTTCAAACTCCATTCAAACTCAAATTTTGAAACAGAAATTCCATCTTTATTTATTCCTTCAGAAGTTAAAACAACAGTCTGACCTTCTCCTGTTTCTACTGCTTTTTGAATTGCTTCATCTATCTCCTTACCTTGATTACATTCGAAATTAATCCTTCCAACTGCTTTTTTTGTAAATGTGGCATTCATATTTGTAACAAGCATAGAAATTTTCCTGCCCGATTTGTCAATAGACTGCATTACCAAAATACCTGTAGTGAATTCTGCGGCCATTCCTTGCACTGCCCAAAACATCGATTTAAAAGGATTTTGATTGATCCATTTAAACTTCACATGAGCAACGGCTTTTTCATCTGAAATCGATTTTACACGAATTCCAGTAAAAAAAGCAGATGGTAATTTAAATAATAGAAAAAAGTTAATTTTTGACGGTGTAAACTTCATAAAAACCAGTATTTATGGGCAATTTAAAGCTTTTCTAAAGGGAAACCAACTAATATCTAAGGAATCTTTTTATGTTAAAATTTGTTAAATTTTAGTACTATGTATTGCATAATACCTTTTTTTAACCATATATTTGCATAGTCAAGTATTATATAAATCATTTTCTATGAGAAATAATAACGAAAATACCAACGCATTTTTAATACACATATCATCTTTTGCTGGTTATTTCTTTCCGTTAGGAAGTATAATAACTCCATTAATATTATGGCAAACACAAAAAGATAGAAGTAACTTTTTAGATGAGCACGGAAAAGAGGCGGTAAATTTTAACGTGAGCTTTTCTTTATACATTTTTATTTTAAGCGCGTCATTTTTCTCTTTCTTTTTTGGAGATATATTTAGAAATATTAATAGGATAGACCATTTAGATTTCGGGCACAGTATTTCTTTTAGTGGTGACCTTTTCGGCTTTTTTGGTATTGCATCAATAGTTGGAATTGTAGCATTAATTAAAATTGCTCTAGTCATAATTGCTTCTATGAAAGCCAATAATGGGGAACAATACAAATACCCATTTACAATAAAATTTATAAAATAAATAAACCACGCTGAATGAAGATAGAAAACACAAAAGCGCAAATGCGTAAAGGAGTTTTAGAGTATTGCATTTTATCAATATTACAAAAAGGTGATGCATATACTTCTGAAATTCTTAACACATTAAAAAGCGCAGAAATGATTGTGGTTGAAGGTACAATATACCCCCTTTTAACCCGCTTAAAAAACGCAGGATTACTATCGTATAGATGGGAAGAATCTACCTCAGGGCCACCACGTAAATATTACGTATTAACAGAAAACGGAACCATGTTTTTAAAAGAATTAGATAAAACTTGGAATAATTTAGTAAATGCAGTAAATCAAGTAACAAGTACAAAATCAACATCAAATGAATAAGACAATAAATATAAATTTAGGCGGTTTTTTCTTCCATATAGATGAAAATGCGTATCAAAAACTAAGAAGATACTTAGACGCCATCGCTCGTTCATTAAGTGAAGATCCGCAAGGTAAAAACGAAATCATTTCTGATATTGAAGCACGTATCAGCGAATTATTATCCGAAAGAATTACAGACGCAAGACAAGTAGTTAACGAAGGAGATATAGATGAAATTATAGCTATTATGGGGCAACCTGAAGACTATACAGAAAACGAAGAAGATTATGCGGATAATAGTTCTAGCTATAGTTACAACAAAAGAACTAAAAATTCAAATAAGAAGTTATTTAGAGATCGAGAAGATAAGTTTTTAGGTGGTGTTGCATCTGGATTAGCACATTATACAAATATAGATACAATATGGATTAGATTATTCTTTATTTTAACTGCAGTAACTACAGGTTTTGGACTTTTAATTTACATTGTTCTATGGGTTTTACTTCCAGAAGCAAAAACAACATCTGAGAAGTTACAGATGGAAGGTGAAGCCGTGAACATTGATAACATTGAAAAAAAAATTCGTAACGAGTTTGAATATCTCTCCACGAAGTTAAAAGACGGAGCTAGTGAAATTTCTGAGAAAATCTCTAGTGCAGATTATGAAAAATTACGTAACCAAACTAAATCTGGGTTTCAAGATTTTTTAGATACTGTTGGTAAAATACTATCAGCACTATTTAAAGTATTTGGTAAGTTTATAGGCATCTTATTGATATTCGTAGCAGGAGTAACACTTATATCTTTACTTTTCGCATTATTTTCTATAAGTAGTCTAGAAATCTTAGGATTTGAAGGAGATTTTGTTCACTACCCTCCGTTCTTTTATGATTCGGTATTTCCAAATTGGTTATTATCAGTATTTGGTTTACTAGTTGTTGCTGTACCTATATTCGCTCTTTTAATTTTAGGATTAAGAATTTTGTCTCCTAATTTAAAAAGATTATCAACAACAACATCTTTATCCTTATTCGGAGTTTGGTTGGTATCGTTATTATTTATTGGGTTTTCTGGAATTGAATTCGCGACATCAAAAGCACAAAATGCTGTAAAAGTTAGCAAGAAATCAATTTTATTCAATCCAGAACAACCACTTAAAATTGGAGTTCAAAATGATGATGAAATTTACTACCAACATAACCTTAAAAGAAGAAGAAATGCTGAAGAAGTTTATGTAGAAGATCAGAAATTGAAATATTCTAATGACATAAAAATTGATGTTGAAAAAAGTGATAGTGATGAGGCTTTTATAGAAATTAGAAAAGAATCCGAAGGAAGAAAAAGAAAGGATGCTTTAGAAAATGCAGAGAAAATTAACTACAAATTTAAGTTAGATAATAACAAAATTGTATTTGATGCTTTTTTCTTGAGTGAGTTCAAAAATTTATGGAAAGACGAAGAAGTTTATTTAACAGTTCATATTCCAGAAGGAACAACAATTTATTTTGAAAACTCTTCTAAGAGGTTTTTGTATAACGTAGAAAATACAGATGATATTTACGATAGAAATATGGCTAACCATCATTTTAAAATGACATCTAAAGGATTGGAGTGTTTAGACTGTGAAACTGACGACGAAGAAGAAAATGAAGATCGAAATAATTCAAATTGGAAAAACGATAATAACAACGATAATGATAACAACAATGATAACGATTCTGATGTATCTTTCTTATTTGATAGTACTATTAATGATTTAAAAGCAGAGTTTATTATCTCTAAACAAACAACTAAAAATGAGTTAAGAAAACTTGTACGATGGTTTAAAGATAGAAGAAACATTGACATTAAAATCATTGAATCTAAATACAACAGAAACAACAAAATTGAAAAAATTCTGCTAGATATAGATTGTAATGATGGATTTAAGGGAGAATTACGTATTTCTAATAATACTTTAGAAGATATTCCTAAAGGCTTTAGAAGATTATACGATGAAGAAGATAAAGCGATCGCTTTTAAAATTTGGTAATTGAAAAACGACTTGAAAAACAAACTGAAAAACAAACTGAAAAACTATGAAACAACTAACCGACTTCTTTTTTGACGGAAACTTATTCTGGAAAATAGTAGTATTTCTATGGTCTTTACTTACGTCTCTATTCACTCAAGCGCAGGTAAATGAAATCCAACCATACAAAGCAAAAGATATAAAGCTTCACAAGGAAATTGTTAAAATGGATAGTATCTTTTTTAACGCCTACAATACTTGTGATCTGAAAGTACAAGAAGAATTAATAAGTGAAGATCTTGAATTTTACCATGATAATGGTGGACTATCAACTTCTAAAAAAGAACTTCTTGTCGCACTAAAAAAAAACATTTGCAATAAAGTTAAACGAACTTTAATAAAAGGAAGTACCGAAGTCTATGCTATTCCAGGATATGGAGCTGTTCAAATGGGATACCACAAATTCTTTAATAAATTAGAACCAAATCAAAAATCCATTCCGAGCAGATTCGTCACCCTCTGGAAGAAAGAAAAAAATAAGTGGACAATTACTAGAGTAATAAGTCTACATTAAAAAATTAGTTTACTAGTTAGCTAACTTCTAAACTAATACTTGGTTTACTTGGCCAAAGCTCAATGAGCTTTGGCTTTTTAATTTGATAGTTTATTGATTTTAATTAAATTACTCATTCAAACTATCTGAACACATATGTATACTAAAAAAGTTTTCAAAGCAAAAGACATGGCAAAGTGGACTCGTTTCGAGACACTTTTTTTCTTTATTTTCATTGTTATCGTTGTTAGTATTTATTACTTCTTAAATATTCAATGGTTTAAAATTCCATGGACACCTCTTGCATTAATTGGTACTGCTGTAGCTTTTGTTATTGGTTTTCAAAACAATTCAGCTTATGGAAGAATTTGGGAAGCAAGAAAAATATGGGGAGGAATCGTAAACACATCTAGAACCTTTGGAATGTTTGTGCAGGACATGATCGGAAACGAACATGCTAAAAACAAATATCCAGAAGAAGAAATACAACAAAACATTAAAACACTAACGTATAGACATATCGCATGGATGACTGCTCTCAGACATTCCATGAGAACAAGAAAAAGTTGGGAAACCGTCATAGATGAAAAATCAAACAAGGAATGGATTAAAGTTGTAGCTCCGCCAGAATGGAGTTCGACTTTAGAAAAAGACTTGGAACCTTATTTATCTAAGGAAGATTTAGCATATACCTTATCAAAAAACAACAAACAAACAGCTTTGCTGTATTTACAATCTCATCATTTAAAAGAGTTGAAAAACCAAGGTAAGATATGGGAGTTTTCATTCTTAGAACTTGAAAATGTATTAGAAGAATTATTTACACTTCAAGGTAAATCAGAACGAATAAAAAACTTTCCTTATCCTAGACATTTCGCTTCTTTGAATCACTACTTCATGTGGTTGTTCGTATTACTTTTACCAATTGCATTAGTTCCTCAATTTTCTGAAATTGGAGAACAAATAAGCAAAACATTACCTTTTATTGGTAATTTATTCATTTGGCTTTCTGTACCATTTTATGTTATTGCTGCTTGGATTTTCCACACTATGGAACGCATTGGAAGAACTGGTGAAAATCCTTTTGAAGGATCTGCTAATGATGTACCTATTTCTACTATTGCGAGAGGAATTGAAATCGATTTAAGGCAAAATTTAGGAGAAACCAATGAGGAAATCCCTGAACAATTTCCTCAAATTTATGATACTCAAATGTAATATTAAATCCATTTCTTTATTTTTATACCCATTATGAAGAAATGTTTTTTTTCAACTATACTCGTATTACTAACTTTAACTAGTTATTCTCAAGAATTACCAAAAGGCTTTTCTTACGTTAAGGACTTTGCACCAACTATTCAACAAGAATTAAGATATTGCTCTCATAATAATTTCTTAGGCGTTCCTGTAGATGGATATGAAGAACCGGTTTTAATTACATCTACCAAAACAGCAAAAGCTTTAGCGAAAGTTCAAAAAGAGTTAGAAAAAAAAGGACTTAGTCTTAAAGTATTCGATGCTTACAGACCACAATCAGCAGTAAATCATTTTGTGCGTTGGGCTAGAGTTCCAAATGATACACTTACTAAAAAAGATTATTATCCGGGATTAAATAAAAGAAATCTATTTAAACTTGGATACATTGCTACTAAATCAGGGCATTCACGAGGAAGTTCAGTAGACTTAACAATTGTTCATGTTGGAACTGATACTGAATTAGACATGGGAAGTCCTTATGATTTTTTTGGAAAAATCTCACATCCTAATTATCAGAATCTAACTAAACAGCAAAAAGCTAATCGTTACTTACTTAGAAAAGTTATGATTGATAACGGATTTAGACCTTATAAAAATGAATGGTGGCATTTTACTTTGAATAACGAACCTTTTCCAAAAACTTATTTTGATTTTCCTATTAAGTAAGAATTAACATTTTATATCGACTTTAAATAACAAACGGCACTATATTTGTTACTTATTGGATTATGATGCAGTATTATTTTAAAATAGTTTTAGTAATTTTTACTCTAGGTAGTTTTACCGGATTTTCTCAAGTAGATAAATCAAACGGAGGGGCTACAAAAGGAACTTCAATAGGAAAAATTGAAGCTCCAGCTAAAATAGTTACGAAACCTAAATCTTTAGGTTTTGGAAATGATGATGGATTTAAAACTGCCAATAAGAAATTAGAAAAGAAAAAACAGCAACAAAAGGAGGAAGAGGATTTAAAGAACAAAGGAATTCTTACTAAGGCAAAAATTTCTGAAGAACGATACTTAAAAAACTTCCAAAAAATAAACGGATTATATAATTACCCTGTTATTGATCAGGATTTAGGAAGCATTAGTACAGATTCTAAAAGCGTTAATATAATCTGTAGAGATTTTCAATATCCTGACGGAGATAGAGTTACTATTTATATTAATAATATTCCTGTTATATCTAACATTACATTAAAAAGACGTTATCAATCATTTAACATTCCTTTAGAAGAAGGTGTGAATAAAATTAAAATCGTAGCCTTAAACCAAGGAACTTCAGGCCCTAACACTGCTGCTTTCAAGGTATATAACGATGCTGGAATGTTACTGTCTTCGAATGAATGGAACCTAGCTACAGGTGCCAAAGCAACACTAATTGTTGCGAAGAACAAATAACCTCACGAAAACGTTTGAGATAAATCATCATTAATGCGTTTTTTATTCTGTAAAAAACCGTTATTTTTGTTGTTGCATTTTTATTAAGCATAAAAGAAACAAACAACAATTTAGAATGAAAAAAGTCACTAAAGAAACCTACATCAATTGGTATAGAGATATGCTATTTTGGAGAAAGTTTGAGGACAAACTTGCGGCAGTTTACATACAACAAAAAGTAAGAGGTTTTTTACACTTATACAATGGTCAAGAAGCCGTGTTAGCTGGTGCTCTACATGCCATGGATCTTACTAAAGATAAAATGATTACCGCTTATCGTAACCACGTTCAGCCAATCGGAATGGGAGTTGATCCTAAAAGAGTAATGGCAGAATTGTACGGTAAAGCAACAGGTACTTCTCAAGGTCTTGGAGGATCAATGCATATTTTCTCAAAAGAGTTTCGTTTTTACGGAGGGCACGGAATTGTAGGTGGTCAAATTCCATTAGGAGCAGGAATTGCTTTTGGTGACAAATATCATAATAGTGACGCAGTTACTTTATGTTATTTTGGAGATGGAGCAGCTCGACAAGGTTCTTTACATGAAACTTTTAACATGGCAATGAACTGGAAGTTACCAGTAATCTTTATTTGTGAAAATAACGGTTATGCAATGGGGACTTCAGTAGAAAGAACTGCAAATCACGAAGATATTTGGAAATTAGGATTAGGATATGAAATGCCTTGTGGACCTGTAGATGGAATGAATCCGATAAAGGTTGCAGAAGCTGTTGATGAAGCGATTCAACGTGCAAGAAAAGGTGATGGGCCAACTTTCTTAGAAATGAAAACCTACCGATACAGAGGACACTCAATGTCCGATGCACAACACTATCGTACGAAAGAAGAAGTTGAAGAATACAAGAAAATAGATCCAATTACTCAGGTATTAGACATCATTAAAGACAAAAAATACGCTTCAGATGAGGAAATTGATGCTATTAATAAAGAAGTAAAAGACATGGTAAAAGAATGTGAGAAATTCGCAGAAGATTCTCCATTCCCAGATTTAAATATCTTACACGATGTAGTTTACGAACAAGAAGATTACCCTTTTATCAAATAAATATAACCTACTAAAACTTAGTAAACATGGCAACAGTAATTAATATGCCTCGCTTAAGCGACACTATGGAAGAAGGAGTAGTAGCTTCTTGGTTAAAAAAAGTTGGTGATAAAGTTGAGGAAGGAGATATTTTAGCTGAAATTGAAACTGATAAAGCCACAATGGAATTTGAATCTTTCCATGAAGGTACTTTATTACATATTGGAGTTAATGAAGGTGAAGGAGCTCCTGTAGATACTTTATTAGCAATTATTGGTGATGAAGGTGAAGATTTTTCTTCACTTTTAAATCAAAGTTCTTCTGAAGAACCAAAAAAGGAAGAAGCTAAAGAATCGAAAAAAGAAGAAAGTACTTCAAATAATTCTTCTGTTTCTATTCCAGAAGGAGTTCAAGTTGTAACTATGCCTAGACTTAGTGATACTATGGCTGAAGGTACAGTGGCTTCTTGGTTAAAAAATGTTGGAGATAAAGTTGAAGAAGGAGATATTTTAGCTGAAATTGAAACTGATAAAGCTACAATGGAGTTCGAATCTTTTTATGAAGGAACTCTACTATATATTGGAATCAACGAAGGAGAAAGTGCACCAGTTGATAGTTTATTAGCTATTATTGGGGCTGAAGGAACTGATGTTTCTGCTGTAATTGAAGCTCACAAAAATGGTGGATTAGCTACAGCTAATCCAAGTGAAGAAAAAGCAACTGAATCAAAGCCTACTGAAAAAGCTACTCAAGAAACTGTAGCAAACACTACAACTTCTAATTCTGGAGGAAGAATTTTTGCTTCCCCTTTAGCTAAGAAAATTGCTAAAGACAAAGGAATTAATTTAGCTGATGTTAAAGGTTCTGGAGAGAATGGAAGAATTGTTAAGAAAGACGTAGAGAACTATACTCCTGCTGCGAAAACTGAAGCTTCTGCTCCTGTTTCTCAAAGTACAAGTACACCTACTGCTGTAACTAGTTTTGCTATTGCAGGAGAAGAGAGAACTGAAGAAGTTAAAAACTCTCAAATGCGTAAAGCTATCGCAAGAAGTTTAGGTAATTCTAAATTCTCTGCACCTCACTTCTACTTAAACATTGAAGTAGACATGGATAATGCGATTGCTTCTCGTAAAACAATTAATGCTATTCCTGATGTTAAAGTTTCTTTTAACGATATGGTTGTAAAAGCTTGTGCAATGGCATTAAGAAAACATCCACAAGTAAATACTTCTTGGACAGATAATACTACAAAATTCCACAGTCATATTCATGTTGGTGTTGCTGTAGCTGTTGATGAAGGATTAGTTGTTCCTGTAGTTAAGCATACTGATGCTATGACATTAACTCAAATTGGAGCATCTGTTAAGGATTTAGCTGGTAAAGCAAGAAGTAAGAAAATTAAACCAGACGAAATGCAAGGAAGTACTTTTACAGTTTCTAACCTTGGAATGTTTGGAATTGAAAGCTTTACTTCAATTATAAACCAACCAAATTCGGCAATTTTATCTGTTGGAGCTATTGTTCAAAAACCTGTAGTTAAAGACGGACAAATTGTTGTTGGAAACACAATGATGTTAACATTAGCTTGTGATCATAGAACCGTTGATGGTGCTGTTGGAGCACAATTCTTACAAACATTAAAAACGTTTATCGAAAATCCAGTTACCATGTTAGTGTAACTAGATTCAATATTTATAAAAAAAACTCGGAGTTTTCACTCCGAGTTTTTTTATTTATCACTTTATTAAAAATCAAATCGGTAGTTCATTTTAAATGCCACTCCCCAATTTGTTCTATTGAAGTTTTTATCAAAATTATCTGTCACTACTAAATAGACATAACTTAAAGGCTTATACTCCCATTGTAATCTACTATTCACATTAAAATTATTTCTTTGGTTGTTGTATTGGACATAGGTTGTCCAATTCAAACGAGTATTAAAAAATAATTGTCCTGTGAATCTACTCAAGTGGAATGTCTCTTTTCCTAATCCATTCAAATCAATAGAATTTATATCATGTGATAATTCCAAATTAGCAAAAGGTAATAATTGATAGTTTACATATACTCCACCAGAAATTTTTTCGCCGTCATAAAACCTTCCTTTTTGAAGATTTAGCCGATAACGTAGTTGCTGATTATTAGCTGAGTTATATCCAATTTTCACATTCCAATTACGATAATTTTTAGGTAATAATGCGTTTCCATTCCCAAGAACATCAAAACCATATTTTAAATCAATATCATCATAATTTAGCACATAGTAAACCGCAGATAAATCCTTAAAAAAAACAGCTGAATTTAAAAAATGACTCATTTGATTTAAACTTCCATCAATATCAAAATAAGAATTATTACTATAATTCAAATATCTAATTGAATTTAACTTCTTAGAATCATCATAAAAATTTGTATATCTTAAACTACTTGTTGTTTGATAATACCCTTCTCTAACTAACACATCATTTATAGCATCATAAGTAAACAATCTTGGTGTAAAACCAACATCTGTAATATAATTTTCTTCTACTTTTTTAATTGAAAAACTCCCTTGTAATTCTCTATCATTATAATCTATTCCAAGATTAAAGAATTTATTTTCATCAGAAATATCATTATTAAAACTCATTGCCATATTTGCTAAACCAATCCATTTATTATCATTTGATTTAAAATTCAAGTTAACACCTGCAATTCTATTATAATTATCGATAAAACTAAAACCATCTGTTTCCTGCCTATTTATCATATAGGCAGTTGCGGTAAGTTGTTTCGTTAACTGTTGCTCTCCTACTAACACTGAATAATTTTGAGCATTAATATTTTCATTCTTATTGGTTTGAACATTCATTACTCCTATTCTAGTCTTTTGAGCAATATTTCCTGATAATTTTAACCCGAATTGAATCTCATTCTCAGCTCCAATTTTTCTCGAATAAAACGGGTTTACATCTGACGTTCCAAGGTTCGCGAATAAATCTGCATTTTCTAAAAAGAAATTTCGTCGCTCAGGAAAGAACACAGAAAAACGAGACAAGTTTGTTACTTGTTGATCAACATCAATCTGGGAAAAATCTGGATTAATGGTAGCATCCAGCTTTAAAGAAGAAGAGAGATTGTATTGTACATCCAAACTTGGCCTAAATAATGTTTCTTCATCACTATCTACATTTTGATAATTCAAGGTAACCGATGGTGAAACTGCAAACCGAGAACGGATAGTTTCTGGAACTTCTTCTAATTTAAAAGCTCTGGTAAAGCGTAAATCGAATGTCAGATAATTTCTACTTAAATCAGTAAGTATAGTCCACGAGTTATTTTTAATATCTCTTACATAAAATTGCACACCAAAAGTGGTGTTTTCATTATCAAAATTTAATGCTTTAAACGGAATTGCAATTTCATAAATCTTATCATTACCGACTACTGATGTTTTTGTTTTCCAAACAGCATTCCAACTGAAATTTAAGCCATATCCTGTTTCATTTCGTTCAACTAATGCATCTACTTGAGTTCCATACGTATTTACTGCAAATAAATTTCCATTTTGCTGTTGATGTTGCGTATCTAAAACCATTATAAAAGCGTCGCTAATACCTATAGAAACATCTCTTTTTAATGAACTCACTTGTTGTTTTGATGTAGTATCGTGATAAACTGCTCCTATAAAGAGATACTCTCCATTATGAAAAATCTTAACTTCTGTTTGATTATTAGCTAAACCTTCATCTGTTGGTAATAGGTTATGGAAATTAGTATGAACAGGAATTGACTTCCAAATCTCTTCATTTAAATTCCCATCGATTTCTATTGCAACATCTTTAAATTGTATTGATGGATCTTGAGCATAACCGATAATACTCAATAACAACATCAAAATTACCACAACATTTTTCATTCTACTTATTTTCATCTACTCTCGTTGCAGTTTTACTTATAATATTCCATTTCCCATCTTGCTTTTTCAACAAGAATAAATCAACATATATCCATTTTCTTTCTGGACCTGCTATCTCAACTTTTGCTGATGCAATATCTCTTACTACATCAATTGACAATACCTTCCCTACTCTTCCATTAAATTCTCCCTTATTTTTATTTTTAAAAAAGCCTGCGTATTCTTCTGGTGTATATCTTTTAAATCCACTTTTTGTAGTTAGGTATAAAGTTGCATTATTAGTAAATGCACTTTTGAGTATATCTAATTCATTATATGAACTTCCCTGAATATAATTTTGCAGTGTTTTTTCTACATTTTGAAATTCTGATTGTCCATTTAGAACTTGAAATCCAATTAAGATAAATGCTATTAAAGCTCGTTTCATAGTTTAGAATTTTAATTTGATTCAAAATTCTTGAAACTATTATATAAGCAGATGATATTTTATAATTCAGGTGTCCTATATTATAAAACTAGACTATAAAAACTGTTGTTGGAATTGCGATGGAGTTAATCCTACTACTTTCTTAAAAGTTGCATAAAAATTTGATTTAGAAGAAAACCCTGCTTCAAAACCTATAGCTTCCAACGTCAATTCTTTTCGTTCTTTTAATAACTTTTTTGCTTCTTCAATTCTATACTCATTCATAAAAGCAGTAAAACTTTTACCTAAATTATCATTTAATAATTGAGATAATTTATGCGGAGTAATTTTAATTTCTTTAGCGATATCCGAAATTTTAATATTTGTGTTTTTATACAAACTTTCTTTTGTAATTAATTCGTTCAATTTTTCTAGCAAACTCTCTGCCTCTGCCTCCATTATTTTTTTTGAAGCATATTTTTCTGGAATATCTTTAAAAATTACTTCTCTATTTTTCTTGGAAAGGAAGAAAATTAATAAAACATAAAAAACAATTGAGAATGTAATTGTGCCTACTAAATACAAATAAAACATACCAATTAAATAGGCTATAAAAATTAACAAGTTCGCGACATACACCCAAATCAACCAAATTTCTGAAGTAGTACTTTTTTCTGATCTACTAAGTATTTTTTTAAATTTGTTTCTTAAAATAAATCCAGAAGCTAAAATGTAAATTCCCCAAACAGAATATATAACATATACAAAATAAGAATTCCAAAAACCTTTGGCATACTCATATGGGAAAACAAACCCTAAAACAACTATAATAATTGTTAAAACTCCAAAATTTAATTTCCATTTTACTGGAAACTCTTTTCTATTTTCTAAAGAAGATTTTATGTAATAAAAAAGGCTAACACCAATTAAAAAACAAGCAGATAATCCTATTTGAATTAAAGTAATATTTCGTTCTTCTTTTGGCGTAAAAATAACATATAAGGACTTACCAATTCTCATACTTAAAAACAGCACCAGTAATCCAAATAAAAAGTTTTGAACTCTTCTTTCTCGGTTAAAAAAAAGAAAATACAGAGCCACTAAAAAACCATTAAATACTCCTAATCCGCAAATAAAAAATAACACTGGGTTATCAAACATAATACTCTAACAAAATTTTCAACTAAAATAAAAAATGTATCTAATTAATTTAATTGTAAATACTTTTAAAATTATACGACTTAGATGCTATATAACCTATATTAAAAATCAATAAAATGATGCTTACTTATCTATTAGAAACAATAAAAGCTATTTTAAAAAACATTTTAGACATCCCTAAATGTAAACAAAACTCAACTTTACAACCTATAAAAATTAGAAGCTAACCTTTAAAATAGTTTCATTTGATTTGTTTGATGTTTATCAAACAATGCATAATTAAGTTTTGGTAACTCTTTATTTTTTAGGTATAAATTTCTTGCTAATTTAAATTGCATAGCAACCTGTTCTACAAATTTACCTTCTCCTTTTATTCTCTTACCATATCTAGAATCATTTAATGAACCACCATGACAGTCTTTAATTTGATTTAAAATTTTATTCGCTCTATCTGGATAAGCTTTTTGTACCCAATTGGTAAAAATCTCTCCTATCGCTCCATTTAAACGAACAATAGTATAACCTACTGAAGAAGCTCCGAGTTCACTAACTCTTTTTACTAATGGGAGGATTTCATGGTTATTTATAGCAGGAATAATTGGAGCCATCATAACATTTACTGGAATACTATTATTTACTAGTTTTTCTACTGTTTCTAACCTTTTTTTTACACTTGCTGTTCTTGGCTCTAAAGTTCTTCTTGTTTGCTCGGAAAGTGAAGTTATAGAAATGCTAACATTAACCAGGTTTAATTTAGCCATTTCTTTCAAAATATCTAAATCTCTAAGTATTAAAGCATTCTTAGTAATCATTCCTACAGGATGTTTTAACTTCAACAATACCTTTAACATTTCACGGGTAATATTAAGTTTTTTCTCAATAGGCTGATAACAATCTGTATTACCTGAAAACATAATTCGTTCTGGAATCCAACTTCTACTTCTCAATTTTTTTTCTAATAATTCCGCAGCATTTGACTTATATAAAATTTTACGTTCAAAATCCAAACCTGCTGAATACCCCCAATATTCATGAGTATTTCTAGCGTAACAATAAATACAACCATGTTCACAACCTTGATATGGATTCATAGAATAATTAAATCCTATATCTGGGCTATTTACTTTATTTAAAATCGTCTTAGGAAATATTTCTAAATAAGATGTTTTATTCGTATCCGCTTTTTCATTTTCAGCTTCACAATAGCTTAAGAAATCATCTAATATTTCAGAACTATGCTTCAAAAATCTATTATGTGTATTATGCTGAGCACCTCTGCCGTATATAAACTCTGATTTCATGAAAAAGTATAATTTTAAAAAAGAAGGAGTTTAAAATTACATGAAAAAAGAGTTCTAAAATGTTAATGTTGATAAGTTAACAACATCAATTTTTTAACATTCATTTAATTTTTAAACAAAGTGTTATAATTTACTAAAAAACTATGCTTTTCTTGTTCTATTCATTAAAACGAAATCTGCTAAAACTAAAGCTGTTAACGCTTCAACTATAGGAACGGCTCTAGGAACAACACATGGATCGTGTCTCCCTTTTCCATGAATTTCTGTAGCTTCACCTTCAGAATTGATTGTAGATTGATTTTGCATGATTGTAGCAACTGGTTTAAACGCTACTCTAAAGTATATATCCATCCCGTTTGAAATACCTCCTTGAATACCTCCTGATAAATTTGATTGTGTAGTACCATCGGTATTAAAAATATCATTGTGCTCAGATCCCGTCATTTTAGCCCCACAAAATCCACTACCGAATTCAAAGCCTTTTACTGCATTTATTGAAAGCATTGCTTTTCCTAATTCAGCATGAAGTTTATGAAAAATTGGCTCTCCTAAACCTACTGGTACATTTTGAGCAACACATGTAATTGTTCCTCCAATTGTATCACCTGCTTTTCTTATTTCTTGGATTTTAGCAATCATGTTTTCAGCAGAATCTTCATCAGGACAACGAACGATATTACTTTCTGTTTTAGAAAAATCTAAATCTTGATAAGACTTATTCATAAAGATCTCTCCCACAGAAGAAGTAAATGCATTAATTTTAATATAACTCAACAACTGTTTTGCTAAGGCTCCAGCAACCACCCAATTTGCAGTTTCCCTAGCCGAAGTTCTACCCCCACCTCTATAATCACGTATTCCATATTTTTTATCATAGGTATAATCTGCATGAGAAGGACGATATACATTAGTATTATGATTATAATCTTTGCTTTTTTGATTAGTATTTTTAATCACAAAACCAATAGACATCCCAGTAGATTTTCCTTCAAAAATTCCAGATAAAAATTCAACTGCATCTGGTTCTTTACGTTGAGTAACTATCTTAGACTGACCAGGTTTACGCCTATTCAATTCTTTCTGTACTGCTTCTAAATCAATCTCAACACCAGCAGGAAATCCATCGATAACTCCACCAATTGCTACTCCGTGAGATTCTCCAAAAGAAGTAAGCCTTAAAATATTTCCAAAAGAATTAAACATAAACTTGCTTTAAAAAATTAAAAAAACG
The DNA here is from genome assembly GCA_947492185.1 of uncultured Tenacibaculum sp. Classification (GTDB taxonomy): domain Bacteria; phylum Bacteroidota; class Bacteroidia; order Flavobacteriales; family Flavobacteriaceae; genus Polaribacter. Next base: position 90,115 of record CANLMR010000007.1, on the reverse strand, counting down.
AAGGTAACCAATTAAGAGAAAAACTAAAGTCTTTTATCTGTAGAAAATAAACCTTTTTAATAGAAAAACTTCACTTGAAATAGCATTTTGAGAATTAAACTTGGTTTTAACGCTCTAAAAACAAAAACGATATTATTTTGATTGTAAACACATTAGACTTTAGTAAAGAAAAACAATTTAAAAAAGTATCTTTTTCTTTTCTTTAATTCAAAAAGGTTGTTATATTTGCATCCGCAAACGAGAAATCGTGAGTCGACTGGTGAAATGGCAGAGTGGTCGAATGCGGTGGTCTTGAAAACCATTGACTGTAACAGGTCCGGGGGTTCGAATCCCTCTTTCACCGCAAAAGCTTCAAGGAAACTTGAAGCTTTTTTGTTTTTTATAAACTTATAAAGTTATTAAACTTTATTTCTCTATTTTAATTTCTTTTAATCATTTATACAGAAATGGACAAGTAAACTCTTTTTAAGATATCGAACTTCAAACTTAAAAGATAGTTGAATTTATAGTTCAAACTAACAAAACACAAAAACACATTCAATTAAACCCTTAATTATCAATTATTTTGCTATTTTTACAATAACTAAACCTTAAATACTTATAAGAAACTTCTACTCGAAATGGGAAAAATAATCTCCATTTGTAACCAAAAAGGCGGTGTAGGTAAAACTACTACATGCGTTAATTTGTCAGCTGCATTAGGTATACTAGAAAAGAAAGTTTTGGTTATTGATACCGACCCTTTAGCAAATGCCACAATCTCGTTTGGGTTTGATTCTAAAAAACTGAATAATCCTTCATTACAGTTTATGGATTTCACTTCTGTAATTCGAAACAACATTATCAAAACAAGTTCACCTAATGTAGATTTATTACCGTTTATAGAAGACCTTAATCTATTTAAAAGAACCACCAAAGAATCAAAATTTAATAAAGCTTTGAAATCCATACATAAATCATATGATTATGTATTAATCGATTGTGTTCCTTTTTTTAAAGCTAAGAACTTAGATATATTAACCAGCTCTGATTCGGTTATCATCCCTGTTCAGTGTGATTATTATGCTCTTGAAGGACTCCACAAGTTTCTAAAGACTATTCGTTACACACAAAAAAACTTAAACGATAAACTACACATACAAGGCTTTTTACTCACTATGTACAACAAAAGAGTTAATTTATCGAATCAGGTTGCTACATATATGCGTAATTATTTTAATGATTTGGTTTTTGATACTATTATTTATAGAAGCTCTAAGATTACCCAAGCCCCAGGTTATGGACAAAGTGTATTAGAATTTGATATTAATTGTGAGGGAGCAAAATGTTATTTACAATTAGCTAGCGAAATAATAATAAAAGAATCGGCAATATCTGAAACGCCATTAATACCAGAAGAAAAAGAAAGCATTTTTAACACAAAAAAACTAACTAAAACATCTGATTTCGAAATAGAAAACAACTCTCTTTTTGAAAAAGTATTAAAAACATGCAGTCTTAATTTTGATGATAAACCAAATTCTTTTCCTAAAAACTTTGATTCGTTAATTAACTTACAAAAAACATATATAAAGAAAAAACTAGGCGCTTGTTATAAGAATCATTTTGGAAATGTATGGGTTTATAAAATTAACAAGAGTAAATTCTTTAAGAAGAAATTTTTGTACTTATATTTTAAAAATGACTGTGTATCTCACTATACTACAAAATGGTTTAGTAAAGTATAAACAATAATAAAACATACCATAAAAAAAAGCCCAAGCTTAATGCTTGGGCTTTCATATTTCTTATTAGAAGAAACTTAAGTAATCAATTATTTTTGATCGATAACTCTAAAAGTAGTTCTTCTGTTTGCTGAATGCTCACGCTCAGTACATGATACACCATCAGCACATCTGTTTGTTAATCTGTTTTCTCCGTATCCGTTAGCAGTTAACTTACTTGGGTTAATTCCTTTAGAAATTAAGTAGTTTACTACTGCTTGAGCTCTTCTTTCAGATAAAGATTGGTTACTAGTCTTAGAACCTCTAGAATCAGTATGAGACTCAATTGCTACAGCTACACCATCTTTTAAGATTGGTAATAAACGAGCATCAATAATTCTTTTAGCTCCAGAAGTTAAAGTAGCACTTCCTAAGTTCCAGTTAATTGGTAATGGAGTATTTTGTACTAATTTACACTCTACTTCTTTCCAAGTAGTTAATCCTCCTTTAGAAACTAAAACTTCTTTAGTAACAGTTTTATATTTAGCGTCAACAGATTTTTCTGTAGAGTATGCATCTTTATCAAGTATAGTTTTCTTAATTGTTGCATATTTAGGCTCAATCTTAACTACTCTTGTAGTTGGAGGAGTTACCATAACTGTTCTCTTCATTGTACTAGTTACTTCCGGAATTGTAATTTCTCTTGTAGACTGTACAGCAGGAACTGATCTTTTAACTGTAGTAGTTACCTCAGGGATAACAACTTCATTAGTTGCAGGAGGAGTAACCATTACTCTCTTCTTAACAACTTTTGTTACTGCAGGAACCTCAACTTCTCTTGTAGTTGGAGGAGTTACCATAACTGTTTTCTTAACAACTTTTGTTACTGCTGGAATATTAATTACTCTTGTAGTAGCAGGAACATCAACAACTGTTCTCTTAACAGTTTGTGTAACAGCAGGAATTTCAATAGTTCTAGTAGAAGGTGGAGTTACCATTACTCTCTTCTTAATCACTTTTGTTACAGAAGGAATATCAATTGTTCTAGTAGAAGGTGGAGTTACCATTACTCTCTTCTTAACCACTTTTGTTACTGCAGGAATATCAATTACTCTTGTACTTGGTGGAGTTTTCATTACTCGTTTAACATAAGTAGCGTTTCCACAACCTGAAGAAGAAGTAGCTTCATTACATTCTGGTGTAGTTACAACTGAAGCATCTGCAGATAATAATGTTTTTTGAACTGTAGTAAATTGAGCTGGAACTTCTTTGTAACACCAGTAACGACAATCGTTAGGGTCAGAAGAAGTACAATCAGGAGCTCTTTCACTCATTTGCCATTTAGCAGACTTAGCTCTAACTTCAATTACTTCACTATCTCTACTAAAAGAAGCTGGCACTACTTTTAATCTATTACCATACTCTCTTTTTCTGTAAGAAATAGTTTCAGTACCATAAACAGCTGGAACAACTTCTAAACGTTGTGATCCTTCTTTTACAGTTACAGTAACGTCACGCATTTCGTACTTAGCAGGAACAACCTCTACTCTTTGAGATGCTTCTTTAACAGTTACTACTACATCACGCATTTCATATTTAGCAGGAACAACCTCTAAACGTTGTGATGCTTCTTTAACAGTAACAACTTCAGAAACCGTTTTTAATTTAGCAGGAACTACCACTAAACGTTGAGACGCTTCTTTAACAGTAACTGTTACATCACGAGTCTCATACTTAGCAGGAACAGATACTAGTCTTTTGTAAGGATCTTTTACAGTTACTACTACATCACGCATTTCGTATTTCGCAGGAACAACTGTTAATCGCTTTGAAGCTTCTTTAGTAACTACCGTTTCATTTTCTACAGACGGTCTTCCTAAAGATTTTTCTAATCTTGTAGAAGCTTCTTTAGTAACTACCGTAAAGTTTTGAGTTTCATACTTCGCAGGAACAACAACTAGTCTTTCTCCTCCTTCGTCAACTAAAACTCTTTCTGTAATTGTTTTGTACTTAGCAGGGTAAGTAACAATTCTTTTGTAAGCCGGTGCCACTTCAATAGTAACATCTTGGTTTTTCCATACTTCAGGAGTTTTACATCTTACGTAACACTTCCCTGGTTCTGCATTAGTTGGTAGATCTTGTGCAGAAACTGTGAATCCGATTGCAATTAACGCACCAGATAACATTAGTTTTTTCATAATGAATAAAAATTTGTGTTTTGATTACTTAGCTTTAACTAGATGTATGACACTTATAGGGGAGAAAAGTCACATACAAAACAAATATAATGAAAAAAAAATTTGTTAAAGAGATGTTAAAGAAAATTATATAACATTATAATACAAACTTTTAACAATACCATCTGATAGTCCAATTTTAGGCACAAAAATTCTTCTAGCACCACTCCATTTCATTGCAGACAAGTATATTTTAGTAGCAGGAACAATCACATCAGCTCTATCTGGATTTAAACTTAATTCTGAAATACGCTCTTCATAACTCATCTTTTTCAAGAATTCTAATTGAGCGCTTAAATACACATAAGATATTGGTCTTCCAAGATCAAGACCTGACATTTTAAATATTTTATTGATATTACCTCCTGAACCTATTAATGATATTCTTTTATAATCTTTGGTATTCTTAGTTATCCAATCTTGAACCTTAGAGAATATTTTTTTATTCTTTTCTTTTGAGTTATTAATAAGACGAACTGTACCTATTTTAAATGATTTTGAATTTACAATCTCACCTCTAGAAAATAATGTAAATTCTGTACTACCACCTCCTACATCTACATACAAATAAGTTTCATCAGAATTAATTAAATATTTTAAATCTGTTGAAGAAATTATAGCAGCTTCCTTAGCACCATTTATAATATCAATTTCTATTCCCGACTTTTCATAAATTTTATCTACTATTTGTTCACCATTAGAAGCTTCTCTCATAGCAGAAGTTGCGCAAGCTTTATATTTCTCAACACCATGAACTTCCATAAGTAAACTAAATGCTTTCATAGCATCTACCATTCTTTTGATATTATTTTCAGAAATTTCTCCAGTTACAAATGCATCTGCTCCTAAACGAATAGGAACTCTTACTAATGAAGATTTTTTAAATTTAGGTTCTTTACCCTTCTCTTCAATTACATTTGCCACTAAAAGTCTTACTGCATTTGAACCAATATCTATGGCTCCATATTTTTTTATTTTCAAAAGAAATAATTTTTATTTATGGTGTTTCGGAAATTCTACCAAAACAGTTTTTCCTTTCTTAATATCTTTCCAATGTTTTTCTTTAAACTGAATTCCAACAACTCCACAAGTAGATACATGAGCTATAGGCTGGCTTCCAAATTTATTAACAAACGTATTGATTCCATGATCGTGACTAAAAATAATAGCACTATCAAAGCTATCATCTAAAGCTTTAACCGTTTTTACCAAATAGCCATCACTAAAACTATATAACTGTTTACTAATTTTTAAATTAGCCATTGGATAACCAAAGTTTTCGCAAAAAATTATACCAGTTTGCAAAGCTCTATTAGCACTACTAGAAATAAATACATCCGGACGTTTTATGGTTTTTGCTAAATATTTAGACACAAGATGAGCATCATTAATCCCTCTTTCTTTTAAAGGACGATCATGATCTTTAACACTAACATACTTCCAAGAAGACTTAGCATGACGAACTATATAAATGGTTTTCATTCAGTATAAAAAAGATTCTCAAATATAGCATTAAGGAGCTAATCGTTCAAGTTTCCAAGAAAAATCTTTTGATAAAGTATAACGAATTCTATCATGCAAACGATTTGGCCTACCTTGCCAAAACTCAATACTTACAGGTTTTACAATGAATCCGCCCCAATGTGTAGGCCTTGGAATTTCAACTCCTTTAAATTTATTTTCAAATTCATTTAATGAATTTAGTAAAACTTGCTTATTAGCAACTACTTCACTTTGATTAGAAGCCCAAGCTCCTAGTTTACTTCCATCTGGTCTAGACTCAAAATACCCGTCAGATAAATTCTTCGCTATTTTTTCTGCTTTTCCTTTAATAATTATCTGACGCTCTAAACCCGCCCAAAAAAATGACAAACACACATTATTGTTTGCCGTAATTGCTTTCCCTTTTTCTGAATTATAATTGGTATAAAAAATAAATCCTTCATGAGTATATTTTTTAAGTAATACCACTCTAGTTTTTGGAAACCCATCGAATCCGATTGAAGAAATACTCATTGCATTTGCTTCATATACCATCTCCGATTCATTGGCTTGCAAAAACCAATCTCTAAATAATTCTATCGGATTTTCGGGACAATTCTCTTCTAATAATTGCCCTCTTTCATATGACTTTCTGTAATCACTTAAATCTTGCGACATTTATTTCATTTTTGTTAGGTAAAAATACGATATAATTACGAGTTCATTTTAAATCTCATACATTTGTTTACATGAAAATGAAGGTACCAAACAATCATCTATCAGTAAGAATACATAATGCAATACAGTACATAGAAGAACACAGCTCTTCAAAGTTACTATTAGATGATGTAGCAAAACAAGCCTATCTTTCTCCTTATCATTTTCATAGAATATTTAAAACCATTACTGGTGAAACTTTTGCAAACTTTGTTACACGTAAAAGAATTGAAAGAGCTGCCAATTTTCTTCTTCACAGCAGCGAAAAAAGCATTTCTGAAATAACAGAGTTAACAGGTTTCAATACAATTTCTTCTTTTTCAAGAGCATTTAAAAAGTTCTATGGAATAAGCCCCACCCATTTTAAAGATAAAAGCAATAGTAGATTTAGCAAGATTAGTAAAACGAAAAGCAAGAATGGAAAAGTCGATACCGAGATAGAACAATACATTTACAACATGAAAAATCTTGTAAATTATATTGACGAAAAAGCTTCAAAAATTGAAGTTGTAACTATTGATGACATTTCTGTGGCATATGTTCCTCATATCGGTCCGTTTGACAATGTTGGAATTGCTTTTGAAAAATTATTAAAATGGGCTTATCCTAAAGGATTAATGAACGGACAACCCAAAATAATGTCTGTATATCATGATAGCCCGAAAGTAACTGCAGTATCTAAATTAAAAATGAGCGCTTGTATAAGTATTGAAAACACTTCAGTATACACTTCTGAAATCAATACTCGAACTATTTCAGCAGGTAAATATGTTAGCGCAACTTTTACTTTGGGGTTACATGAGTTCAAAAAAACATACGAAGCTATTTTCGTTTGGATTTTTGATAAAGGTTTTAAAGTAGATGATACTCGCGACCCGTTTGACGAATACCACAACAACTTTAATGAACATCCAGAAAAACTATGTAATCTAACGGTATACATTCCTGTTCAATAAACAATTCATCTTATTTTTTTTACAGTTCGGTATCTCTTTTTTTTAAAAGACACACTTCTGATAGACTTTTGTTGCATAAAACAACAATTAACATGAAACCTATTTTTACTTTATTAGTAGTATTAACAACCTTTTTTTCTTTTGCGCAAACTAGCATATCAGGAAAAGTACTTGATACCAAAGGAAACCCAATTGAAGGCGCAAATATATATTTAGAAGGAACTTATGATGGAACTTCTTCTGATAAAAATGGAGACTTCAGTTTTACCACTTCAGAAGAAAACTTGCAAACTTTAGTAGTATCATTCGTTTCTTTTGAGACTTTCATGAAAACTGATAAAGTTGAAAACTTAAGAAACCTTTCCATAAAATTAAAAGAGGATGTAAACACACTTGATGCAGTAGTTATAAATGCTGGAACTTTTGATGCAGGTGAAAAAGCCAGAGCTGTTGCATTAAAACCTTTAGACATTGTTACAACCGCAAGTGCATTAGGAGATGTTATTGGAGCTTTCCAAACCTTACCAGGAACTTCTGCAAATGATGAAGATGGACGATTATTTGTACGTGGAGGAGATGCAGAAGAAACACAAATTTTCATTGATGGAATACGAGTGTTCAATCCATTTATTCCAACTGGAAATAACATTCCTACTCGTGGTCGTTTTTCTCCTTTCTTATTTAAAGGAATGTCTTTCTCTACTGGTGGATATTCGGCTGAATACGGACAAGCATTATCAAGTGTCCTGGCTTTAAACACCATAGATCAACCAACTCAAGAAAAAACAGATATTCAATTTATGACTGTTGGATTAGGCGTTGGAAACACTCAAATTTGGGGAAAGAACTCATTCAGCATTAATACATCTTACATTAATTTAGCCCCATATCAGTATGCATTTCCAGATAGAAATCAATGGAATCAACCTTATGAAGGTGCAAGTGGAGAGATGGTGTATAGATATCAGCCAAATGAAGATGGTTTATTAAAACTTTATGGAGCGTTTAGCCACACAAATTTTGACTTAATTCAGGATAATATCAATTTTGAAAATGGTTTCAATTTCGGTATGCAAAACACAAATCTATACTTTAATGGTTCCTATAAACAGAAATTAGGAAATGGTTGGAAAGTTTCTGGTGGAATAGGTTATACAAACGATACTTCTGACATTAATTTAGACAACGATAATGTGGATAACGCTGAGAATTCTGCTCACTTTAAAATCAAAGCTCAAAAAAGATATTCTAGTAGATTGAAATTCAATTTTGGTGCAGAATATTTCATTACTGATTTTAATGAGGTTTTTTTACAAGACGCTACTTCTAACACTTTCAATTATAATTTCGATAATAACATTTTTGGGGTGTTCTCAGAAGCAGATATTTTCTTTTCGAAAAAACTTGCAACTAAAATTGGAGTTAGATTAGAGAATAATGAATTTTCAAATGAATTTACTTTCTCACCAAGAGCTTCTATTGCTTATAAAGCTGGAAAGAATGATCAATTTTCTTTGGCCTATGGAGAGTTTTATCAGAATGCCAGAAACGAATATTTAAAGTTTGCTGATAATTTAACTTCCGAAAAAGCTACTCATTATATTGCTAATTATCAATTTATAAAAGACAGACAACAATTTAGAGTAGAAGGTTATTATAAAAAGTATGATAATCTTGTAAAATACGATGGAACTATTGCTAATCCATTCTCCAACTTCACAAATACTGGTGATGGTTATGCTAAAGGAATCGATGTATTTTGGAGAGATGGAAAAAATATTAAAAGTTTAGATTATTGGGTTTCATACTCATATTTGGATACTGAACGTGATTTTAAAAATTACCCAACAAAAGCAACTCCAAATTTTGCATCAACACATAATCTTTCAGTAGTTGGAAAATATTGGGTTGATTCATGGAAAACTCAGATTGGGCTTTCATACAGATTTGCTACAGGAAGAACTTATACGAATCCAAATATCAATGGGTTTTTGAATGAACAAACAAAAAATTACAACTCAGTAAGCTTAAACGTTGCTTACTTAATTAGCCAACAGAAAATATTGTATTTCTCGGTAAACAATGTTTTAGGTACTGAAAACGTTTTTGGATATGATTATAAAAATCAACCCAATACTAATGGAGTTTTTGAGCGTCAAGCTTTACGCCCAAATGCAGATCAGTTCTTTTTTGTAGGATTCTTCTGGTCTATAAGTGATGATAACAAAAGTAATCAGTTAGATAATTTATAAGGTGTTTGTAATCTTATATTGTGAATTAATTTAAAATATGACAATTCAGCAGAAAAAAACAACAATTCGGTAAGAATTTTGAGGTTATCAATAGAAAACAATAGATATTTGAACAAATAAAAAAGTAAAATCATGCAACGAATCATTATAATAGCAAGCTTATTTCTTTTCAGTTTTATTCAACAAATTACTGCGCAAGAAAATCATACCATTACCATTGAGTTCACTGGAATGGAATCTGACAAAGGTGATTTATACGTAGCACTATACGATAAAAAAGAGGATTTCTTAAAGAAATCAATTAAAGGAGATATTGTAGAAGTAAAAGACAAAAAAGCTACTGTAATTTTTAAAAACATTCCCGAAGGAGAATACGCAGTTTCTGCCTTCCATGATGAAAACGACAACAAAAAAATGGATACTAAGATTTTTGGAATCCCTAAGGAACCAATCGGAATTTCAAATGACGCGAAAGGATTCTTTGGTCCGCCAAAATATAAAGACGCAAAGTTTACAGTAAACTCTGATGTTTCCCTAAGCATAACTATAAAATAAATAACTAAAAAACACATAGTCATGAAAAAAATAATCTTACTTTTTGTAGTATTCATTACTACTAATATCGCTGCACAAACTAAATATGACAAGGGAATGGAAAAAGCATTCCAACTATGGGGACAACAAAAAACAACAGAAGCTTGTCAAATATTTGAAAGAATAACAAAAGCTGAGCCAGAAGAATGGTTACCGCCATACTATGTTGCAACGTTAGAGATCTTAGGAAGTTTTGGAATTAAAGATGAAACTAAACTAAATAACAAGTTAAAGAAAGCTCAAGAGTATTTAGATATTGCCAAAAGCTTATCTCCAAATAATCCTGAAATCATTATTAATCAAGCTTTGTTAAATACAGCATACATAGCTTTTGATGGACAAAAATATGGAATGACATTATCTGGAAAGAATTCAATGTTATACGCAGAAGCGCTTAAAATAGCACCAAACAATCCAAGAGTTGTTTTAGGGAAGGCAGAATGGGATATGGGAGCCGCAAGATTTTTCAATCAACCTGTAGAACCATACTGTAAAGATGTCGAGAAATCAATAGAATTATTTGATAAAGAAGAGTTACCAAAATTTTATCCAAAATACGGAAAAGATAGAGCTCAACAAGTTTTAAAACAATGTAAAAAGAGCTAATAAAAAAGCCCGCTGTTTAGCGGGCTTTTTTTATTGCTTAATATATAGAGTATCTAACTTCATTTCTTTTTGCAACCATTTATGCAGCTCTAACTGCTTTTTCTCAATATATTTTTCTTTCAATTTACTATTCCAAATAACACTAGCTTCCGGAATCGTGTCAACTTTAATAAAATCTTTAGTAGACAATACTTTTGAAAAACGAATCTCTTTAATATCTCCAAATCTAATCTTCGCTTCTTTAGCAATTGAACTAAAAGGAATAGTATTCTTATCCGCTTTTTCTATAGTATTAGTCAATCCTGAAACTTCACTTTCAAGCTCTTTAATTTTATCCTGAAGCCCATTAATTACATAGTCTTTTTGGTCTAAATTATTATAAGCCCTCTCTAATGACTTAGAAATATCATCAATACTTCTTGATTTATTTCCGACTACAAAAACCTCATAATCACTTATTTTGTCATAATCTTTAACTTTTTGCTTTAAAGTAGTCTCAACTGCTGGTGCAATTTCACCATTAAATCTTAACCTAATTTCTTTCTTTTCATCATCTCTTTTGGGCTCACCATTCAACCATAAATTCTCATTATCTTTTACTTCAATTTGAATATATTTATCAAAACTAGCCTTAGTTAATGTGTTGTTATACACATTAATAAAGGTTTTAACCGCAGGAACCATTACCAAAAGTGCTATTACAGAAGCAATTTGTGCTATCCTCTTTCTTTTCTTAGAATTCACGTAACGAATCATAGTAAACCCTAATAGTTTTAACACAATGAAAGTTGCTAGTGCAATAAAAATTGCATTAATTGTAAACAAATACATCGCTCCAATAAAGTAATCTGTTTCACCAATAGCTAACCCATAACCTGCCGTACATAAAGGTGGCATTAATGCTGTAGCAATGGCAACACCAAATATTACAGATGCAATTGTTCCTTTTTTAGTTCGAGCAATAATTAGCGCTAAACCACCAAAAAAAGCAATTAATACATCTCGTATATCAGGTTGAACACGCCCCATTAATTCTGAAGTCTCTTCTCTTAAGGGAAACAAAAAGAAAAATAAAAATGCAGTTAACAAACTTAACACAATCATTGTTGTCAAGTTGATTAATGATTTTTTTAATGTATCAATATCATTAATGGCTAATGACATTCCTACACCTAAAATTGGTCCCATTAACGGCGAAATTAACATCGCTCCAATTACAACTGCAGTAGAGTTTGCATTTAAACCAATAGATGCCACGAAAATGGAACATATTAAAATCCAAGCAGTAGCTCCTTTAAACGGGATATCGTTTTTTATAGCCTCAATAGTAGCCTCTTGATCAGTATCATGTCTAAAATCTAGTAGTTCATTCATGAATGTTTTGACACTTTCCCATAAACCTTTCGCATCTTGTTTTACAGCTTCTTTAGACTTATCTATTTCTTCATTCTTTATTTCTTCCATATAATAATTCTCTTTTGCCGCGAAATATACGAAAAGATCTATAAAAACGTTCGTCTATAGATAATGTCCATTAATCTAAACACCGCTTCGAATGGCATAATAATACACAAATGAGGGGTTATTTTTTATAATTTTCGACCGGTATTAATTTAGAACGATTATTATGGTGAAGAGATTAAACATATTGTTTATTGATGACGATGAAGTAGAAAGAATGAAGTTTTCTAGAGTTTGTAACAACAGTAACTTTAAACCTACAGTTGTTGAAGCTGTAAATGGAGAAGATGCGCTTTCTAAGTTAGAAAATCCTACTTCAGATTTAATTTTTTTAGATTTAAACATGCCTAAAATGAACGGTATTGAATTTTTAAAAATTCTAAAATCAGATAATAAACTTAGATACATTCCTACAGTAATTTTGTCGAGTTCTGACAATCATAATGATTTAAAAACATGTTATGAATTAGGTATTGCTGGTTATATTATTAAACCTCTGCGTTTCGAAGATTACACAAAAAACATAACAACTATGTTAGATTATTGGACAAACAACGAGCTCCTAAATTAAGTAATCAAAACAATAGTCCTTACACTATTAAATTTTCATTAATCTTTTCTTTACTATCTTACATTATTTTTAAAACTAACAATAACATAGATTAACATCATTCTTTTGTTTGTTTATATCTATTCTTTTAAATTTGATTTATATTTTATACTGTGATTACTAATAATATAGAAGCATTAGAAAAAGCGTTAGAACGTGAAAAAAACGCAAGAATTGAAGCCGAAAAAAACCTTGAAGAAAGGTCTTTAGAGCTTCAAGAAGCCAATCAGAATATTATTAAAGTAATTAATGAAAAAGAAATACAACTAGAAAGCTTGTTCAAAACTATTGTTGATCCCTACATTTTAATGGATTTGTATGGTAATGTAGTTAAAATGAATGATGCTGCTACTGACTTTTTTGGCTACGATCTAGAAAAGGAAGTTTTCAATGTTACCAATACACTTTTTCCAGATGATGTGGAATATGCAATGAAATGCTATTACGAATTATTAGAAAAGGGTGTATTTAAACATTTTAAAGCTAGAGTTTTTGATAAAAACAGAAAGGTTAGATGGATTGAAATTAACTCTAGTATTGTTTATGATGAAACGGGTAAAGCCACTTTTGCTCAAGGAGTAGTTAGAGACATTACAGAAAGGAGAAATGATCAAAAAGAAAGAGAACAGCTTCTAAAAAACCTAAAGAAAAGCAACCAAGAACTTAATGATTTTGCTCATGTTGTTTCTCATGATTTAAAAGCTCCTTTACGAAGTATGAACGCCCTTGTTAGCTGGCTTCAAGAAGACTGTTTAGAACTATCTAATGATGAAAACATAAAAGAAAATTTCGATCTTTTATTAAAAAAGATTGACAAAATGGATCATCTTATTAATGGTATTCTTAAATATGCTAGCATAGATAAAATAGAACATCCTAAAAAGGAAATAGATTTAAATGAAGTTGTAGAAATTATTTTAGATACCATTCATGTACCTGAACATGTTAAGGTTATTATACCTGAAAAATTGCCTATAGCAAAAGGAGATAAGTTTAGACTTCATCAATTATTTCAAAACCTAATTAGCAATGCTGTAAAGTATGCTAATGAAGAAAATGGTGAAGTAACAATTAGTTACAAAACTATAACTGATTTTTGGGAATTTCAGATTAGTGATAATGGTAAAGGAATACCTGAAAAATATCATCAAAAAGTTTTTGGAATTTTTGAAACTTTAGATGATCATCATAATTCAACAGGTATAGGTTTATCCATTGTTAAAAAAATTATTGATTTATTCGACGGAACTATTTGGGTAAGCTCTATAGAAGATGAAGGTGCTACTTTTCATTTCACTTTACCTATTCCTAATTAATCATCTAAAAGCAAAATTTATCACATAAATTCTCTACTTTAAAAAGTTTAAATAGTTATTTTTATTGAGAAACTTGAGAAGTAACATAAAGCTTTTTTTAGAAACAAAAAAACGCCCAACTCACATCACCTGCCTGCCAAACGCCTTTTATCTATCCCCTAATTAAAACTGTATTTCATTGAAAAGTGGGGAGAGCAGGATTCGAACCTGCGAAGTCGAAAGACAACGGAGTTACAGTCCGTCCCATTTGGCCGCTCTGGAATCTCCCCAATGTTTTCAAAGAAAAAGCCTCTCAAGCGAGAAGCTTTATTTGTGACCGGGCTGGGGCTCGAACCCAGGACCCTCTCCTTAAAAGGGAGATGCTCTACCAACTGAGCTACCCGGTCTTTTGTTTTGCGAGTGCAAATATAGAAAGGTTATATGTTTTAACCAAATAAAATTTCAATATTTTTTATATTATTTTTTGATTACAAAATAGCAAGTTAAAAATCAATAATTTACCAATTATTCATTCAGATAAGCTTCCCTTACTTTTTTAAATAAATTAGAAGAATAGACAAAATCTACCACAGCTTTATTGTCCGTTTTAAATATTTCTTTACTACTTCCCTCCCATGCTTTAATACCGTTTTTTAAAAAAACAATTTTATCACCAATTTCCATAACGGAGTTCATATCATGTGTGTTTATAACTGTAGTTATATTATATTCTTCTGTTATTTCTTTAATTAAATTATCAATTAGGATAGATGTACTTGGATCTAATCCTGAGTTAGGTTCATCACAAAACAAGTACTTAGGGTTCATTACAATTGCTCTTGCAATAGCAACTCTTTTTTGCATACCTCCAGATAATTCAGAAGGCAATTTTTTATTAGAATTTTCTAAGTTTACTCTTTTCAATACAAAATTTGCTCGATCAAGCATTTCTTCTTTTGTCTTTTTAGTAAACATTTTTAATGGAAAAGTAACATTTTCTTCTACGTTAAGTGAATCAAATAAAGCACTTCCTTGAAAAACCATTCCTAGTTCTTGCCTGAAGTCTCTTTTTTCTTCAATAGTCATTTCCGTATTTACACTACCATTGTATATTATAGTCCCTTTTTCAGGCACATGTAATCCTAATAAGCTTTTTAAAAAAACTGTTTTCCCAGCACCACTCTGGCCTATAATTAGACTTGTTTTTCCTTCTTCAAATGATGTAGAAATTCCTTTTAATACATGAGTATCACCAAAACTTTTATGTATATCGTTTACTTGAATCATACTAGGTTAACAACATTTGAGTTAAGAAATAATTTGCTAATACAATTATAACAATAGTCCAAACAACAGATTGAGTACTTGCTTTTCCAACACCTAATGATCCTCCTGTAACATAATAACCATGATAAGAAGGCACCGTAGCAATAATAAATGCGAAAATAACTGTCTTGACTAGTGCATAAAAAATTAAATATGAATTAAAATCGTATTGAATTCCATAAATATAATCTGCTTCAAAAAACATATTAGTAGCTATACCTGCTACCCAACCTCCAAAAATCCCCAAAAACATTCCAAGAATTATTAGAAACGGATAAAAAACCATTGTTGCAATTATTTTAGGTAACACTAAATAATTAAGTGAATTTACTCCCATGATTTCTAGAGCATCAATTTGCTCCGTTACTCTCATACTACCAATACTAGATGTTATATAAGACCCTACCTTTCCTGCTAAAATTATCGAACAAAATGTAGGTGCGAACTCTAGTATAATAGAACGTTTGGTAGCAAAACCAATAAGCATTTTTGGTATTAAAGGATCACTAATATTTAAAGCTGTCTGAAGAGCAATAACCCCACCTATAAAGAACGATATAAAACCGATAATACCTATAGATTTTAAACCAAGCTGTTCTATTTCTCGAAAGAGGGATTCCCAAAAAACTCGAAATTTTTGAGGCCTTTTAAAAATCTGACCAAGCATCATAAAATACTTTCCAACGTGCTCGATATAATTCATCTAATTTCTTTTTGTTTTGCTAAAGTACTAAAAGAATATTTACTTGAACATATCATTTCTCAAGATTAAAAAATCATTAATATGTCTTATTTTTTCATTTAATCATGTTGTTTTAATTAATTTTGAAAACATAAGTTATCAACATGAAAAACATAATTAAATTATTACTTTTTAGCTCAATTACTTTATTAGCAAGTTGTGATATTAAACAGAAACAAAAAACTGAAGATCAAGCGAAACCTAAACTTATTATTGGTATTGTTGTTGACCAGATGAGGTATGATTACTTATATAGATTTGAAAGTAAGTATGGAAATGGTGGCTTTAAAAGGTTATTAAAGCATGGTTTTTCTTTAGAAAACGCACACTATAATTACATTCCAACATATACCGCTGTAGGACACACTTCTATATTTACAGGTACCACTCCAGATAATCATGGAATTATCAGTAATAATTGGTACGATAAATATGAAAAAAAGACTATTTATTGTGTTGATGACAATAATTACAAAACCATTGGAAATGAAAGTGATGGAGGAAAAAAATCTCCGCATAGAATGTTTACAACTACCATAACCGATCAGTTAAAACTTGCTCAAAACATGCAAGGAAAAACAATTGGTATTGGAATTAAAGATCGTTCTGCAATTTTACCTGCCGGACATACTGCTGATGCTGCATATTGGTTTGATGGAGGAAGTGTTGGGCATTGGATTAGTTCTTCTTTTTATCTTGAAACTTTACCAAATTGGGTAAATGATTTTAACAACTCTGGGAAAGCTGATGAATATTTAAATCAACCATGGGAAACTTTATATGATATAAACACATATACAGAAAGTATTCAGGACGACAATAACTTTGAAGAAACATTTATAGGTGAAGAAAGACCAGTATTCCCTCACGACATTCCGAATTTAAAAAGTAAAAATAATAACTATAGTATTATAAAAGCTATTCCTGCAGGAAACTCAATTACTACTGATTTTGCAATTGCTGCTATTGAAGGAGAAAAACTAGGTCAAACCAAGCAAACAGATTTTTTAACCTTAAGTTATTCTTCTACGGATTATGTTGGACATCAATTTGGTGTAGATTCAAAAGAAATTCAAGATACCTACTTGAGACTTGACAAAGACATAGAACGTTTATTTAACAACTTAGATGAGAAAATTGGAAAAGGCAACTATACTATATTTTTAACTGCTGATCACGCAGCTGTTCAAGTTCCTTCTTATTTAAAATCTGTGAAAATTCCTGCAAACTATTTAGCCGGAAAAAAACTAACAGACTTTATTAAAAAAATAACTTCTGAGAAATTTAAGTCAGATGATTTAATAGAAAACATTTCAAATTTCCAAGTATTTTTAAATAAGAAAAACTTAAAAAAGAATAAGCTTTCTATTGAAGAGGTTTCAAATTTCATTGTCGAAGAAGTAATTAATTTTCCTGGAATTTATAAAGCTGTAACCGCTAAAACTATGCAAACAACATATTTTGGAGATGGTATATTAAACTCTTTGCAAAAAGGATATAATCAAAAATTATCTGGAGATGTTTTATTAATACCTAGTCCATCTACTATTATTTACCCTAAAAAAGGTTCAACACATGGTTCTGGTTATTCTTATGATACACATATTCCAATTATCTTTTACGGTAATGGTATAAGAAACGGCTCTTCAAAGAAAAAACATGAAATTATTGATATAGCACCTACAATATCTAATATGTTAAATATTGAATTTCCTAATAGTTCTACAGGAAAAATTATTAGCGAGGCTTTAAAATAAAAAAAGAGCGTTTATAACGCTCTTCTATTTTATTTTATTTCTATCTAGATTTATCTTATCATCATCACAAACAGTATCTTTATAACATTTACCTTGTTGTTGATGTCTTTTATTTCTGAATCGTAATCGCTTATTCGTTTTGATAACTTTTTGTAATGCTTCCGATTTAACAATTTTCTCTACTTGTTGTTTCTGAGGTTTCATCTTCTTAGTAACAACTTTAGACTTTTTTAAAACCTTGATTGCATTTAAATCATTTGAATTATCTTCAATGAATTCGATATTGTTTTGAGCAACAATATTTTGAGCAGTTAACTGACTTAAAGGATAACCTAAAAACAGAAAGAATAGTAGTATTTTTATGGACTTCATGACTTTAATTTAATAATGGTTAATAATAAATAGTAAACTGCAGTTTTACATCTACTAAGTCATGTATTCTTTAAATACTTTACAAAAAAAATCATAAAAAATGTTAAACATAATTTATGAGCATAAAAAAAAGACTGTTTTAAACAGTCTTTTTATTTATTCTTTTTATCTGAATCACAAGGTTTCTTGGCAGTTTTGAAACACTTAGTCGGATCATCTTTCTTTCTTTTATTTCTAAACCTTAACCTCTTCTTTTGCTTGATTAGTTTTTCAACCTTTTTTACAGATGCTATTTTCTCCTTAGACGTTTTCTTTTTATCAGACTTCTTCTTTACCTTCTTCTTAGTAGACTTAATATTTATTGAAACCGCATTAGAAGGTGCAGTAATCGCGTTCATATCATCTAAGTCTTTCTCATCGTCTCTGTATTCCATTCCATTTCCGTTCTTAGCAACAACTTTCTGTGCAGCTATTTGCTGAAAACTTAAGAGGATTAATAAAGATGCTAATATTTTTATTCTAGCATTCATAATAGGGGATTGGTTTAATTGTATAGCTAATTTACTACTAACTTACTTTATCGAGGCCTAAAGTTCGATGAATGGTTTTTAAGTGTCGATGAACACACATTTTAAATCTTCTAACCATTCTCCAGCTTTTTAGTCTATCGTTACTTTATTATTCTTTCTCTTTCTTTTTCTCAACTCTAAACCTTCTTCTTTTGAAATTAAAATCCTAGTAATTTCTTTAGGCTTCTGACTTTCTTCGACATCATTTTTATCTTCTATTACCACCGAAGAAACAACACTTTTTTCATTAGACAACCTTTTAATTTTCACCTTCATTACATAAGGAGAATATTGCATAAAAGTCTCTGTATCTTTCTGAGTTTTTTTATTGGTCGCTACTACTTCTTTTTCATAAGAAGTTTTTTGAGCTGAAACAATATTTGGCAATAGAATTAGAGCAATTAACAACATAAGGGGATTTACAACTTTTCTCATAAACTTACTTTACAAATACAGTATTAAAAATATGAATAACATAGTGTTTTTGTGGTAATAATTCTTTGAGTTGACTTATTGTTTCGTTTAATGGTATAGTTTGTAAAACACTCTTATTTTAAAGCCATTTTAAATTTTGAAAACCTTTAGTGATATGAGTTAATTTAATAAAAAAACTCACCAATTTGGCGAGCTTTTTCTAAGATTATACTATAGGCTATTCGTCTTTTGGAAAAAGAATTTTACCAAGAGCTTCTTTTTCTTTCTTTACCTTTTCTTTTTGTTTTTTAATTCTTTGATCAAGTTCATCTAATTTATCTTTAGCTTTCTTAATAGCTTCTTCTTTTTTAGATGCTTCTTCATCAGTTACTTTCTTATTCTTCTTAGCTTCATCTAATCTTTCTTCTGCTTTTTTAACTTTATCACGTCCTCGAGTTAAAACTTCCTCTCCAGATTTAATTTTATCCTCTTGTTCTTTTACTTTATTTCTAGCTTCCTCAGACCTTAGCCTTCCAAATTCTTTTCCGCTCATGTCACCTCTATTTCTACCATAAGCATTACCTTTTCCTTTAAATTCTTTCTTCTCTTTTACTTTTTTATCCTTTTTACCTTTTCCATCATCATCATTGTCATCATCTTCTTTTTCTTTATTCTTCCCTTTACCTTTTTCCTTCATTTCCTCAGCCTTATCTTCTCCTTTACCTTTCATCTCTTCAGCCTTGTTCTTTCCCTTACCTTTCATCTCTTCAGCTTTATCTCTTCCTTTTCCTTTAACCTCTTCTATTTCTTCCTCAGAAACTTCTTTCACCTTATCTTTTCCTTTGTTTGCTGCTTTTTCGGCTTTCTTTTGTAATCCTTTACCTTTACCCTTTCCTTTACCTTGGGCTTGAACTCCTTGTACTCCTACAAATAACATTAATAAAAGTAATGAGCATATAAACTTTAGATTCTTCATTGTTTCTTGTTTTTAAATATTATCTAACTCTTTTAATTCTTCTTCTACTTCTTTGGTAGAGTTCTCTAGATTTTCAATGTCTTTTTCAACATCGGCTTGAATAGAATCTATTTTTTGAATAGCCTCTTCAGTTTTTTTGTCTTCTTTTTTCTTATCAGTACATGCTATTGCAAATACTGCTGTTAAACATAAAATCAATAGTTTTTTCATCCGAAAAGTTTTTAGTTAATGAATTTGACACAATAAAAGTTAAATGGTCACTTATATAGTGGTTTAAAATAGAATGGTTTACTGTAACAAACGAATTCTTCTTAGGAAAATTTTAACATTTTAAAAAAGAGTATAAAAAAATCCGCTATTAAAGCGGATTGAAATTTTATTCTTTTGGAAGAAAAACCTCAGCCATCATACATCTGGCACTTCCTCCTCCACAACCTTCAATTATATCTAAAGAACTTGATATAATTTTACAATGTTTCTCTATCTTATTGATTTGGTCTTTAGTTAAACAATCATAAGCTGCTTGACTCATCACAAGAAAACGTTCGTCATCTTTACCCCTAACTTGTAACATATTACCAGCAAAATTATTTACTTGCTCTTCGGTAATATCTATTACTTCTTTACCATCTTCTTTTAAATTCTTAACTACATTTTTACGCTCTTTTTTATCGTCAATAGATGCCAAACAAATTACTGCAAAAGTTTCTGCTAAACACATCATCACATTCGTATGATATATGGCTTTACGCTCTCCATTTACAGTTTGATTCGAAGTAAACATAACAGGTGTATACTCAAAATCTTCACAAAACTCAATGAATAATTCTTCATTTGCTCTTGGAGATAATGCACAATATGCTTTTCTATTAGCTCTATCTAACAATAAACTTCCTGTGCCTTCTAAAAAAACACTTTCTTCTTCCGCAGAAGTATAGTCAACAATATTTTCAATCAAAAAACCTTGCTCTTCAAGTGTATCTAAAATATCTTCTCTTCTTTCTAGCCTTCTGTTTTCAGCAAACATTGGATATAATCCTACTGATCCATTTTCATGAAAAGAAATCCAGTTATTTGGGAAAATTGAATCTGGAGTATCAGTTTCGTTTGTATCAGAAACCACAATAACATTCACACCATAACTTCTTAGCTTTTCAACATAATTATCAAACTCTTCTTGAGCTTTAGCATTTACTGTTGAAGGTAAAACATTGTCTAATACTTTCTGATAGTAATTATTTACAGCCGTTTGTTCGTTCATCCTAAATCCAACAGGGCGAATCATTAATATAGTATTGGTTGTTTGTTTCATACGAGCAAAAATACTTATTTTGAGTATTTGGAGGATGTAAAAAAGGGAAAAAATTACATCTTAAAAATGATTATAAATTCAATGTAAATATTCTCAGAATTAGACTGCTTATTCAATCCCAATTACTTACGAAACATATCAAAACACTATCTTTGTTTTTCTTAATGAATTAAAATGACAGCAGCGGATTTAGCAGGAGAGTTTTCGATAATTGGTTCAAATCAAAATGATAGTGATCTTAATTACAGAGGAACATTATCTCTGGAAATAAATGAGAATGATAGAATTAATGCTAAATGGTTAATTCATAATGAACAAGAACAAACTGGATTAGGCTTTTTTAAAGACAATATTTTAGTTATTAACTTTCAATATTTAGATGAAGATTCTTTTGTTTACAAAGGAACTGTAGTTTATAGATGCCTAACTAGAGATGTTTTTGATGGATTTTGGTCTGAAGAATTAGGAAACCCAAAGTTTTTAGGAACTGAACGATGTTTTAGAATAAAAGAAAACATAGAAATTTCTTAATACTTATTGAAGTCCGTTTTTCAAATTAATCAACGTAATATTTACATTTTGCTCTTTCAAAAACTCAATAGCACGTTGACTTCTCATTCCTGATTTACAATACACCACTAAAGGTTTATCACTTTTTAATTCTGTGAATAATTCAGGTAGTTGTCCTAAAGGAATATGTTGACCGCCAATATTGTGTTGATTTCTTTCCCAATCTTCTCTAACATCTAAAAGATTATATAATTCAGAATTCGATTCGAACTCTTGTAAAGTGATTTCTTTTTCTGCTATGCTTATTCCACAAAAAGCTTCATAATTCTCATTGAGTTTCGTAATATTTGAATTTTCTGTTTTAGAATAATTCACAACCATTTGACGCATAGAAAGCACATCAAAAATCATTAGTTTATCTGCTAACACTCCATCTAAATCGCAAATAATTTTAATTACTTCATTTGCTTGTAAACTTCCAATAATTCCTGGTAAAACTCCTAAAACTCCAATCTCAGAACAATTTGGAACATCTCCAGGGCTTGGTGGAGTTGGATACAAACATCGATACGTTGCACTACCTTTAAAATTGAACACACTTACCTGTCCTTCAAATTTAAAAACAGAGCCATACACCAAAGGTTTGTTAACTATAACAGCAGCATCGTTTGACAAATAACGTGTTTGAAAATTATCACTTCCATCTACAATGACATCATACTTTTCAAATAATTGAATTGCATTATCTCGAGTAAGAAACTCTTTATATACTTCGAAATTTACAAATGGATTTAAACGAGATAATCTTTTTGCAGCAGTTTCTGCTTTCGAAGAACCCACATCATCAATTGTATATAAGATTTGACGTTGTAAATTAGTTTGATCTACTACATCATTATCAATAACACCAATAGTTCCAATACCTGCAGCAGTTAAGTATTGTAAAACAGGGCATCCCAATCCTCCTGCTCCTATTACCAAAACCTTAGCTTGTTTTAATTTTAACTGTCCCGCTTCTCCTATTTTATCTAAAATAAGATGACGGTTATATTGTTTTCGTTCTTCTCTGGTTAACATCATTAGCTTTTTAAACTTTCAATAATTTGATTTAACGCTTTCTTAGATTCAATCATTACAGGTAATAAAGGAAAAATGTGTGGCATTTCAGGATTATCAATTACTGTCAAATCGACTTCAGCTTCTCTCATTTTTGCTACACCTTTTTTACCATCTGGATACATGATATCTTTTCCTCCTAAAAAAAGCATTGTTTCAGGAAAACTAATAAAATCTCCATATAATGGTGAAAGCAATTCATCTTTTAAGTCTAAACCATCAGAACACATTCTCTTAGCAGAAAGAACACCTTCTTTAGCCAACATAGGGTCTTTTTTTGCTATAAAATCTATCTCTGGGTTACACATACTCGAATCAAATACTGGAGTAATTAGAATTAGTTTTGAAGGAATATTTAATCTTTTTTTAATTAAACGCTGCGTTAGCGTCATAATAAGATTAGCTCCAACAGAGTCTCCAATTAAAACAATTTTTTCTGGTGGATATTTTTTTAAAGCTAACTCATATACGGCGTCAATATTATTGGTTATTTGTTTGATATTAGATTCTGGTGCCTTAGGATAAACTATCAACCAAAGTTCGTTATTAGTATTCTTCTTAATCTTTTCAATTGATGTCCAATGATGCTCTGCTGGTCCAGAAATAAATGCTCCACCATGAATAAAAATTACCAAATCCGAATGGTTCTTGTCTTTAGCATTTTTTATTGTCCATATTTTCGTTTGTAAAACCTCTTCTGAACTTATCGTAAACTTTCTAAAAAAGCTTTTAGGAGGATTATTTTTATCAGACTTTCTTAACTTTATGTAATCGACTGGAGTTTGAGAAAATATTTTTTTTATCCCCAAGATCTTAATAATAAAAAAGGCAAGTGTTTTTAACATTTACTTATACTTCAATTTCATTAACTAAAATGTTGCCAATCTTTCCATACAACTTCTATTCCTTGACTTTTCAGCATCGTAGTTATTTCTTCAGTACTTCGTTCATCAGAAATTTCAAATTGCTCTAATGATTGTGGTTCAACTGCATATCCTCCAGGATTTGTTTTTGATTCCGCACTCATTGAAGTAATTCCAAGTTGTACAATATGATTACGAAAGATTTCACTTTCTCTAGTAGAAATAGATAATTCAACATCTTCATCTAATAATCTATACGCACAAATAAGCTGAACTAAATCAGGATCTGTCATTTCTACTTTAGGTTCTAAACCACCAGAATGTGGACGTAACCTAGGGAAAGATATAGAATATTTTGTTTTCCAGTACGTCTTTTGTAAATACTTTAAATGTAAAGCTGTAAAAAAACTATCCGCTCTCCAATCCTCCAATCCGAACAAAGCTCCTAAACCAATTTTATGAACTCCTGCTTTTCCTAATCGATCTGGAGTATCCAATCGATATGAGAAGTTTGACTTTTTACCTTTAGGATGATGTTTTTTATATTCTTCTTTATGATATGTTTCCTGATAAACTAGGACTGCATACAAACCGTTATCAATCAACAACTCATATTCATCTTGATTAAGTGGCTGAACCTCAATTGTGATATTCGAAAAATGAGGTTTGATAAGTTTAATCGCATTATTAATATAATCTACACCTACAGTTCTGTTTGCCTCTCCCGTTACCAATAAAATATGATCGTAGCCCTTATTTTTTAAAAATGCTACTTCTTTTAATATTTCATCATCAGTTAGCGTTCTTCTTGGTATTTTGTTGGTAAAACTAAAACCACAATAGGTGCAAATATTCTGACATTCATTACTCAAATACATTGGCGCATACATTTGAATCGTGTTTCCAAAGCGTTTCTTTGTTAACTGATAACTTAACTGCGCCATTTGTTCGATGTAGGGTTTTGCAGCTGGAGAAATTAACGCTTTAAAATCTTCTAAACTTCTTTTTTTAGAATTCAAAGCTCTTTCCACATCCAAGGAAGTTTTAGAAAGAATACTTTCCATTACTGAATCCCAGTCGTAAGTATCGAATATATTTTCGAAAATGTTCATTATTTAACTCTAATTGAATTATTTAATCTTTAATCTTTCTTTTTTCCATTGATGAAAAAAGAAACAAAAAAATCTAGTCTTATTAGTTCTTCTCTCATAAAAACTCATCCTCGAAACTAAATGAAAAGAACTCGATTTGCTCAAACAACTTTTCATTATTTACGTTTCTTGTGGTGGGTTTTATAGTTTGATCTAAATATGACATTTATACTTATTCTCAATTCGTCATTGCGAATGAAATGAAGTAATCTGTTGTTAAAATCAAAAGATTACTTCGTCATTCTTCCTCGTAATGACAAAAAATTAACTTAAAAATGAAGTTAACGGACTACTTGCTTCTGCATGCTTTTTTACCGGAGCTAATTTTGCTTCATACGCCATTCTTCCGGCCTCTACAGCCATTTTAAAAGCTTTTGCCATTGCCACTGGATTCTGTGAAACAGCAATTGCCGTATTCACTAAAACTGCATCAGCTCCAATTTCCATAGCATGAGCTGCATGAGACGGAGAACCAATTCCTGCATCAACTACTACAGGAACATTTGATTGTTCTATTATAATATCTAAAAACTCTAATGTTTTTAATCCTTTATTACTTCCTATTGGCGCTCCCAAAGGCATCACACATTGAGTTCCTACTTCTTCCAGTCGTTTACACAAAACGGGATCAGCATGAATATATGGCATTACTATGAATCCCTTTTGTACTAATTCCTCTGCAGCCTTTAAAGTTTCAATTGGATCTGGTAATAAATATTTAGGATCAGGATGGATTTCTAGTTTTACCCAATTTGTCTCCAACGCCTCTCTTGATAATTCTGCAGCAAAAACAGCTTCTTTGGCATTTCTTACTCCAGAAGTATTTGGCAATAAATTAATTCGTTGATGATTTAAATGAGTCAAAATATCATCTTCTTCATTTTGCACGTCAACTCTTTTTAGAGCTACTGTTACTAATTCACTCTCACTTTCCAACAAAGCATCACGCATTAATTCTGAAGAACTGAACTTTCCTGTTCCTGTAAACAAACGTGATGTAAACGTTTTATTTGCTATTTGTAATGAACTCATAATTGTTAGTTGTTTGAATCTAGTTTAAAAACTTGTTCTTGTGAACTTCCTGCTTTTAATATTTGATGAAATTTTGAAATAGAATTGAAGTCTTTAGTTATTTCTCCTGATACTGCAATTCCATGGATATTTGTTTTCAATAATGATGGTATATCTTCTAAAACAATTCCTCCGATAGCAATTACGGGTGTTTCCGTATTTAACTCTTCTAGTAGCACTTGATAACCTTCTAAACCTAAAATCGGGCTTAAATTTTTCTTTGTTACGGTATATCTAAATGGTCCTAGCCCGATATAGTCCACTTGCTTTTCAAGTAAATTTTTACAATCTTCTAGTGTATTTGCTGTTCCTCCAACAAGAAATAGTTTTCCCAAAAATTCTCGAACAACAGTTGGGCAAGCATCAGTTTTCCCCAAATGAACTCCATCTGCGTTTACTTGTTTAGCAATCTTATAATGATCATTTATTATTAATCTTGTTTGAAAATGATTGGTAATTTCTCTTGCTTTTTGAGCTGTTTCTAAAATTACTTTATCCGTTTGATTTTTTAAACGAAGTTGAACCCATTCTGATCCTGCTGTACAAGCATTTTGAATGTTTAATAAATGTTCTTCTGGAGTAACTCCTTGTGATATATATTGTAATTTACTTATCATTATAATTAATTATGATATCCTAGTAATGTTTTATTAGAACTCAATACTTTCTCGATATATCTTTTTCCTTTAAAACAAGATTTTACTAATGAATATTTTAAAGCTATATGGCTTGCAATTGCTGATGACAAAACACAACCGCTACCATGCTTTTCGTATATTTTTATTCCTTTTTTAGGATTAAAAGGATGTGCTTTTCCTTCTATCGTATATAAATAATCAACTCCTAGCTTTTCTAAATTATGACCTCCTTTTAAAAACAAGTTGGTTTTTGATTGTATGTGAGTAATAGTCTCCTCTATACTTTTTCGTTGATATAGATTCTGTATTTCCTGATAATTCGGTGTGATCATATAAATCTTTGCCAAAATCTCATCAAAGTCTTTCTCATTAAAATTCTCGTGAAACGAAAATCCAGATGACGATTTTAAAACTGGATCTAGAATTATTTTCGAGGTTGGATTTAAACTCAATACCAAATCAATAATTTTGGATAGTGTTATCCAATTCTCTACAATTCCAATCTTTACAACATTAACTGAAAAGCGATTCATCAAAACTCGAATCTGCTCTAAAATGGTATCTATTTCTATCCAATCACACTTTAGAAATTCAGTATCACTTTGTATTGTGTTCGCTGTACAAACAGATAAACCGCAACATTTTAATTGTTCAAAGGTTTTAACATCTGCTGTTAAACCTGCTCCATTTGTTGGATCAAAACCAGCGATAGTTAGTATGTAAGGGCGTTGTTTCATTTTCTATATAGTCATTGCGATTGAAGTATGAAAGAAGCAATCTGTTAATTGATGTAAAGATTACTTCGTCGTTTCCTCCTCGTAATGACGTTTTATTTCTTTAAAACTTTCTATCGGAGTTCCTGTATTCCAAACCCCTCCTAAAACTCCTATTCCTTTAAAACCAAGTTTAAAAACTTCAGGTATAGTTTGTGAATTTACTCCGCCCATTCCTATAATCGTTTTATCAATGTGATTAACATCAAAACCTCTTCCTTCATATCCTTGTTTAGATATTGAAGAAAAAACTGGACTTAATAAATGATAATCAAATTTTATTGAACAAGCATTCAACTCTTCTGGTTCATGAAAAGAACTACTTACAGAAAAGCCTCTCTTCTTATATGCGTTTGTAAAAGATTCTAACGTATTTACCAACGATTCCCTTACACTCTCTTGAAGATGGATACCTTTTAATTCGTATTCCATACATAAATTCAAATATTGATGAATTACTATTCTCTTATAATATTTCTTTTCAATTTGGTTTAATAATTTCCTATACCCTTCAATATCAAATGAAGGTTTTCTTAGATGCAATACTTCTAAACCATTTTCAAACAATTGGTTTAAAAGCATTGTTTCATTTTCTATTTCTCGTTCAGAAGTAAGAATTATTAACATATTCAATTATTAATTTTCAGAATTTAAATATTGTCATTGCGAGTCCCGAAGTTTCGGGATGAAGCAATCTACTTTATAAAAAACAGATTACTTCGTCGTTTTCTCCTCGTAATGACGTTTAAAGTTTAAATTATTTATAGATAAACTTCTGAACCTTTTTCTTTAAATTCTTCTGATTTTTCTTTCATTCCCTGTTCAATAGCACTAGATTCCTCTAAATCTTTCTGCGCTGCATAATCTCTAACTTCTTGAGATATTTTCATAGAACAGAATTTTGGTCCACACATAGAACAGAAATGTGCAATTTTTGCTCCTTCAGCTGGTAAGGTTTCATCATGATATTCCCTAGCTAATTCAGGATCTAAACCTAAATTAAATTGATCTTCCCAACGGAATTCAAAACGAGCTTTACTTAAGGCATCATCTCTATGTTGTGCACCTGGATGTCCTTTCGCTAAATCAGCGGCATGTGCAGCTAATTTATATGTAACTACTCCAGTACGAACATCATCTTTATTTGGTAATCCTAAGTGCTCTTTTGGTGTAACGTAACATAACATTGCAGTTCCGTACCAACCAATCATTGCCGCACCAATACCTGAAGTAATATGATCATAACCTGGTGCTATATCTGTTGTTAATGGTCCTAATGTATAAAAAGGAGCTTCACCACAAGCTTCTAATTGCTTATCCATATTAGCTTTAATCATGTGCATTGGCACATGACCTGGACCTTCAATAAAGCATTGTACTTCATGTTTCCAAGCTATTTTTGTTAATTCTCCTAACGTTTTTAACTCTGCGAACTGAGCTTCATCATTTGCATCTGCGATGCAACCAGGACGTAGACCATCTCCTAAAGAGAAAGCCACATCATAAGCTTTCATAATCTCACAAATCTCTTCAAAATGCGTATATAAGAAACTCTCTTTGTGATGTGCTAAACACCACTTTGCCATAATAGATCCACCACGAGACACAATACCTGTAATACGTTTTGCTGTCATTGGCACATAAGCTAAACGAACTCCAGCGTGAATTGTAAAATAATCTACACCTTGTTCTGCTTGCTCTATTAAAGTATCTTTAAATATCTCCCAAGTTAAATCTTCCGCTACACCATTTACCTTTTCTAATGCTTGATAGATTGGAACCGTTCCAATTGGAACTGGAGAGTTACGAATAATCCACTCTCGAGTTTCATGAATATTTTTTCCTGTAGATAAATCCATAATATTATCAGCTCCCCAACGACAAGCCCAAACAGCTTTTTCTACTTCTTCTTCAATAGAAGATGTTGTTGCCGAATTACCAATATTTGCATTAATTTTCACCAAGAAATTACGACCTAAAATCATAGGTTCTGCTTCTGGATGATTAATGTTTGAAGGAATTACAGCACGACCTCTTGCTACTTCTTCACGAACAAATTCTGGAGTTATTCTCTCAGGAATACTTGCTCCAAAATCTTGTCCTGGATGTTGCTTAGATAAACGTGTCATTTCATCAATTCGCTGATTCTCTCGAATTGCAACATATTCCATTTCTGGAGTTATAATTCCTTTTTTAGCGTAATGTAATTGAGTTACATTCTCTCCTTTCTTTGCGCGTTTGGGTTTATGCTTTAAATTGAAACGTAAATGATCTAAACTTTCATCATTTAATCTTTCATTACAATATTCTGAAGTGAAAGATTCTAGCTCTTCTACATTACCTCTACTCGTAATCCAATCTTCTCTAATTCTTTCTAGTCCATTATGTATGTTGATTTCTTTATCTGGATCTGTGTATGGTCCTGATGTGTCATAAACCGTAACTGACTCATTTGGTGTGCGTTTTTTCGTCATTGAATCTACCGTATCATTCAATGTAATTTCGCGCATTGCTACTTGAATTTCAGGATGTAACTCTCCTTTAACGTAAATCTTTTTAGAGTTTGGAAATGGATTTCTAGTTATTCCATTTTGTTTTGGTGCTGTATCTTTTTTCTTCATTGAAAAGGTTGTTTTGTTGTTCGTTTTTATCCTCCTTGGGTAGATTTAATTATCAATACATTATCATTTTCTGATAATTTATGATTACTCCAATCAGATTTTTTCACAATTGAATTATTAACGGCAATAGCAATTCCATTTGATTGAATATTTAGTTCTTCAATCATTTCGATGAGATTACACTCCGTTTTGAAAGTTTTATTAGAATCGTTTATTTTAACCGTTATCATAAAAACAAATTAAATAAACTCTAGAAGCATCAATACACCCTATAAAGATGTATTAAAAATGAAGATTACTTTTCCCTCCGTTGGTGTTAACCAAATCAGGTTCTAAGGATATTTCTCAAACTAGTTTAACTAGCTACTCCTAAAGCTTAATACTACAAATATAATTGTTTATTCGTTCTTACCATAATTTAAAACGCTTATGTTTTTATTTCATACACTTATTGAATCAAATCAATTATCAAGTATTTTTTTATTGAATTTTAGCATATCAATAAAAATGAAATAACGAATTAGGGATTTTATAATAGTGTAGATGTTATCACTTTAAAAAACGACTTTTCTATATAGTTAATTATAGAGGCGATAAACCGAAAAGCCATACGAGTAGGAATAACTAAACTTAAATTTTTTTATTATGTCAAATCAAACTGCAACAAAAGAAAACACATTGGTAGGAGGATGGAGTTCTTACGGACCTTTATCAGCTGAAGACAAAAAAGTATTCGACGAAGCTTTAAACGGATTCGTTGGTGTTACTTACACTCCAGAATCTGTTGCCAAACAAATAGTAGCTGGAACAAACTACCGTTTTAAATGTGAAGCTTCTATGCCACCAGCAATGGTTGTTTGGGAAGCAATTGTAGAAATTTATGCTCCATTAGATGGAAGACCTCATATAGTATCAATTTCGAGAATATAATATAAAAGCCTGAGAAAAATCTCAGGCTTTATATTTTATCTTTTTAAAAAATCTAATCTCTTATTAATGGTAATGTAGAACATCTTAATAATCCTTCTTGCTTTGCAATCTCAGCATATGGAACTTCTTCTACTGTAAATCCTTTTTCTCTTAACCAAGTATTTAATCTTGTGAAGTTTTTTTCTGATATAATTACTTCTTCAGAAATAGAAAAAACATTACTATTCATGTTATACATTTCTTCTTTAGAAATTTCGAAAATATTTTCTTCACCAAAGTAATCAACTAACCATTGATATTCCTTTTCCACAAGAAATCCATTTTTATGAAGTATTGCTTTATCTTTTCCTATAGGTTGGAAACAACAATCTAAATGTAAAGCATTTTCTTTTGGATCTTCATTAGATTTTCTCAATTCAAAAGCCTTAACTGTTTTATCTGGAAACAATTCCTGTAAAGCAATTACAGCATCTGTATTTGTTCTCGCAGTAATATAATCTGAATAATCATTTCCTGAATATGTACCTATAAAAATATAGTCATTCCAAGGCATAACATCTCCTCCTTCAACATGACATTCTTCGGGAAGTTCAATTACATTTTCAGGATTAATTTGTGAAACAACATGTTGGATTGCTTCATACTCTCTATTCCTATCAGGAAGAATGTTCGCTTTAACCAACTTATCATCAATTACAAAAGCTATATCTCTAGAAAAAATCTGATTATAATCTTGAATGATTTCTGGTCTAAAAATCTGAACATCATACTTCCTAAAAACATTTGCAACAGCTTCCATTTCAGCAATCATATCTTCTTCTTTAGGATATGTTCCAGCAATTACATGCTGCTTACTTTTAGGATCATAACAATCTCCTACTTTTGGAACAGGGCCATTACTTTCTGCAGTACCTAATACCACTGCCCTTAACCTTGTCGTTTCGTTTTTTACGTTGAGTTGTAACATGCATCAAAAAAAATGTCATTCTGATACTAATTCAGAATGACACTATATGGTTTTATTTCAATTTATCTTTTATTAATATCCACAAAAGGGCGGAAATTTTCACCTGTATAGACTTGGCGAGGGCGTCCAATTGGTTCTTTACGTAAACGCATTTCTCTCCATTGAGCAATCCATCCTGGTAAACGTCCTAAAGCGAACATTACAGTAAACATTTCAACAGGGATTCCCATTGCTCTGTAAATAATACCAGAGTAAAAATCTACATTAGGATATAATCTTCTTTTTACGAAGTACTCATCATTTAAAGCTTCTTGCTCTAAACCTTTAGCAACATCTAAGATAGGATCATCAACACCTAAATCATTTAACACCTCATCAGCGGCAACTTTAATAATCTTAGCACGCGGATCAAAGTTTTTATAAACTCTGTGTCCGAATCCCATTAAACGGAACGGGTCTTCTTTATCTTTAGCTTTACCCATATATTTTTTAGTATCTCCTCCATCAGCTTTAATTGCTTCTAACATTTCTAACACTGCTTGGTTAGCACCTCCATGTAATGGTCCCCATAAAGCAGAAATACCTGCAGAAAGTGAAGCGAATAATCCAGCATGAGAAGAACCAACAATTCTCACTGTTGAAGTAGAACAATTTTGCTCGTGGTCAGCATGTAAGATTAATAACTTATCTAATGCATTAACTAAGATTGGATTTTGCTCGTAATCTTCATTAGGTTTTTTAAACATCATATGTAATACATTCTCTACATAACCTAATTTTCTAGAACCATAATCTAATGGTAAACCTTTTAATTTGCGCATTGTCCAAGAAACTAAGACTGGGAACTTACCCATTATCTTAACAATTGCATTATACATTTCCTCTTCAGAATCTACATTTACAGAAGTTGGATTAAAAGCTGTTAATGCTGAAGTTAATGATGATAATACTCCCATTGGATGGGCATTCTTTGGAAAAGCATCAATTATCTTCTTAATATCGTCATCTACTATTGCTTCATCTAATATATCATTATAGAACTTATCCAATTGCTCTTTAGTCGGTAATTCACCAAAAATTAATAAGTAAGCTACTTCTAAAAAATCTGCTTTTTCAGCTAATTCTTCTATAGAATATCCTCTATAACGTAAAACACCTTCTTCTCCATTTAAAAATGTAATAGCACTTTGGCAAGAACCTGTATTTTTAAAACCTGGATCTACAGTAATAACACCTCCTGTAGCACCTCTTAACGTTTTAAGATCTATTGCAACTTCATTTTCAGTACCTTTTACTAAAGGAAACTCATATGTATTTTCGCCAATTTGTAGTTTCGCTATTTCTGACATTTTTTTATTTGTTTTTTAAATGTTTAAATGATGCACGAAGATACCATTTTAAATCCATTTTTGAAATTTTGTTAAAGAGATTTCCCTTTAAAAAATTGTGAAAAATTATTAGTAATACTCTAATTATAGAATTCGATAATGAATTCCATAAAAAAATCTCGGAAAACCGAGATTTTTTATAGAATATTTAAACGTGATTTATTACTTCACTTTAAATGCATTTTGTTGAGGGTAATAACCAACATCTCCTAACTCTTCTTCTATTCTTAACAATTGATTATACTTTGCCATACGATCAGATCTTGAAGCAGAGCCTGTTTTGATTTGACCTGTATTCAATGCTACAGCTAAATCTGCAATTGTATTATCTTCTGTTTCGCCAGAACGGTGACTCATTACTGATGTATACCCTGCATTATGAGCCATATTTACCGCTGCTATAGTTTCTGTAAGCGTTCCTATTTGGTTTACTTTAATTAAAATAGAATTGGCTGTGTTATTTTCAATTCCGCGAGATAGACGCTCTACATTAGTTACGAATAAATCATCTCCAACTAATTGAACTTTATCACCTATCTTTTCAGTCAAGTATTTCCATCCTTCCCAGTCATTTTCATCCATCCCATCTTCAATAGAAATA
Organism: uncultured Tenacibaculum sp.; assembly: GCA_947492185.1. Taxonomy (GTDB): domain Bacteria; phylum Bacteroidota; class Bacteroidia; order Flavobacteriales; family Flavobacteriaceae; genus Polaribacter. The sequence continues at coordinate 56,105 of CANLMR010000007.1, read as the reverse complement.
ATAGGATATTTTCCAGAAAGTTCAGCTAAATAATCTGCTTGTTCTTTACTAGTCCTAACTTTTCCTTTATCTCCTTCAAATTTAGTGTAGTCATATTTTCCGTCTACATAGAATTCAGCAGAAGCACAATCTAAAGCAATCATTATTTCATCTCCTAAATTATACCCCGCGTTTTTAACTGCTAAAGCAATTGTATCTAAAGCATCTTCTGTTCCTTCTAGAGTAGGTGCGAAACCTCCTTCATCTCCTACGGCAGTAGATAAATTTCTATCGTGTAGTACTTTTTTAAGGTTATGAAAAATTTCAGATCCCATTTGCATAGCTTCTGTAAAATTTTTAGCTTTTACTGGCATTACCATAAATTCTTGAAAAGCAATCGGAGCGTCAGAGTGAGAACCACCATTAATAATGTTCATCATTGGTACTGGTAACGTATTAGCACTTACACCTCCAACATATCTATATAATGGCATTCCTAGTTCATTTGCTGCTGCTTTTGCTGCTGCTAACGAAACACCTAAAATTGCATTTGCTCCTAATTTAGATTTATTTGATGTTCCATCTAAATCAATCATCATTTGATCGATTAAATTTTGCTCAAATACAGATGTCCCTAATAATTCTTGTGAGATAATTGAATTTACATTATCAACAGCTTTAGAAACTCCTTTCCCCATATAAGCATCACCTCCATCACGTAATTCAACCGCTTCATGTTCACCAGTAGAAGCCCCAGAAGGAACTGCAGCTCTTCCTACTATTCCATTTTCAGTAGTTACATCTACTTCAACAGTTGGATTTCCTCTTGAATCAAAAATTTGACGTGCGTGGATATTGATTATAATACTCATGTTATATTTTTTAATTTGGTTGTAGCTAATTTACAAATGCTACAGTATTTTAGTTTATTTTTTAGGTAAATTCTACGAAATCGTTTTCAGTATTTATAGATTATTTTGCCAATTTTATGTTCTCTATAAACTGATCAAATAAATATTCTGAATCGTGTGGACCAGGACTAGCTTCTGGGTGATATTGTACTGAAAATACATTCTTACTCTTCATTTTAATTCCAGCTACGGTATTATCATTTAAGTGTACATGTGTAATTTCAACATCTCCGTGTGCCTCAGTTTCTTCTCTATTGATAGCAAACCCATGATTTTGTGAAGTAATTTCTCCTTTACCCGTAACTAAGTTCTTTACAGGGTGATTAATTCCTCTATGTCCATTATGCATTTTGTAGGTAGAAATCCCATTTGCTAAAGCGATTACTTGATGACCTAAGCAAATTCCGAACATTGGTAAATCTCTCTCTATTACTTCTTTCGCTAAATTTTGTGCTTCTGTTAAAGGTTCTGGATCTCCAGGCCCATTAGAAATAAAATACCCATCAGGATTCCAAGATTCTAACTCTTCAAACTTAGCATTGTAAGGATAAACTTTAATGTAAGCATCTCTTTTCGCTAAATTTCTAAGGATGTTTTTCTTTATTCCAATATCAACAGCAGCAATTTTATATGTAGCATTTTCATCTCCAACAAAATATGGTTCTTTTGTAGACACTTGAGAAGCTAATTCTAAACCTTCCATATTTGGAACTTCAGACAATTGTTTTTTAAGCGCCTCAATGTTATCAGTTTCAGTAGTAATAATTGCATTCATAGCTCCATTCTCTCTAATATAAGATACAAGTGCACGTGTATCAACATCTGAAACTGCTACAAGATTGTGCTTTTCGAACCAATCTTTTAAATTCCCATCAGAATCTACTCTAGAATGTTCAAAACTAAAATTCCTACAGATTAAGCCTGAAATTTTAATTCCTTCAGATTCTATTTCCTCATCATTAACTCCATAGTTTCCAATATGAGCATTTGTAGCAACCATTAATTGGCCAAAATATGATGGGTCTGTAAATATTTCTTGGTAACCTGTCATACCAGTATTAAAGCAAATTTCTCCAGTTACAGTACCTTCAATTCCTACAGATTTACCGTAAAAAACTGTACCGTCTGCAAGTAAAACTAGTGCCTTTTTTCGTGTTGTGTATTTCATTAGTTTGTTGTGTTTTTGTTGAATATTTTCAGGTGTTTCAGCTACAAATCAATCCTTTAACAATCTAAAGATTCATAACCTAAATATTTATGATTTAAAAAATTTGTCAAAAATAGTTTAAAAAAAAAGGATAAACTAAATTGTTTATCCTTTTTTATATTTTATAAAACTGTCATTTATTCTTCTTCTTGTGAAGCTTCAACATCAGTTACAGGGGCAGCAGCTTTCTTAGCTCCTCCACGACGACTACGACGAGTAGTCTTCTTAGCTTTTTTGCCGTTAGGATTATATAACTCGTTATAGTCAACTAATTCTACCATTGCCATTGGCGCGTTATCTCCTTGACGATTACCTAATTTGATAATACGAACGTATCCACCTGGTCTATCTGCAACTTTCACAGAAATTTCTTTGAATAATTCTGTAACTGCGTATTTATTACGTAAGTAACTAAATACTACACGACGATTGTGTGTATTTTGTTCCTCAGTTGCATTGTTATCAGCTTTAGCTTTTGTAATTAACGGCTCTACATACTTACGTAAAGCTTTTGCTTTCGCTTCAGTAGTGTTAATTCGCTTGTGCTCTATTAAAGAACAAGCCATATTAGCTAACATAGATTTTCTATGTGCTGTTTTTCTACCTAAATGGTTTATTTTTTTACCGTGTCTCATGACTTTTAAGTTTTAGACTATCATCTTGCTCTACTCACTCTTGAGGAGCAAATTATGATAACCTAGTTAAATATTAATCTCTATCTAATTTGTATTTCGATAAATCCATTCCGAAACTTAAACCTTTATTATTCACTAACTCTTCTAATTCAGTTAATGATTTTTTACCAAAGTTTCTGAACTTCATTAAATCTCCTTTATTAAAAGACACTAAGTCTCCTAACGTATCAACTTCAGCAGCTTTTAAACAGTTTAAAGCACGAACTGATAAGTCCATATCAACTAATTTCGTCTTTAATAACTGACGCATATGTAATGATTCCTCATCATACGACTCTGTTTGAGCGATTTCGTCTGCCTCTAATGTAATTCTCTCATCTGAGAATAACATAAAGTGGTGTATTAAAATCTTAGCAGCTTCTGTTAATGCATCCTTAGGATTAATTGAACCGTCTGTATCGATATCAAATACTAACTTTTCGTAGTCAGTCTTTTGCTCAACACGGAAGTTCTCTACAGCGTACTTTACATTTTTAATAGGTGTAAAGATTGAATCTGTAAAAATAGTTCCTAATGGTGCTCCTGATTTTTTATTTTCTTCAGCTGGCACAAACCCTCTACCTTTTTCTATGGTAATTTCTGCATTAATCTTAACAGACTTATCCATATTACAGATAACTAATTCTGGGTTTAACACTTGAAATCCAGAAATGAATTTTTGTAAATCTCCAGCAGTTAATTGCTCTTGACCTGATATAGCAATCGTTACCGTTTCTCTATCAGATTCTTCAATTTGCTTTTTGAAACGAACTTGTTTTAAGTTTAAGATCATTTCAGTTACATCTTCAACTACTCCAGTAATTGTAGAAAACTCATGCTCTACACCATCAATTCTTAAAGATGTAATAGCAAAACCTTCTAAAGATGATAATAATACTCTTCGTAAAGCATTTCCTACTGTTAAACCAAAACCTGGTTCTAACGGTCTGAATTCAAATCTACCTGAAAAATCAGTAGATTCAATCATTATTACTTTATCCGGTTTTTGAAAATTTAAAATCGCCATGTATGTTTCTTCGTTTTAATTGTTACTTAGTTGCGCGATCTATAAGTTTGAAGAAATACGAATAGATCCTTTGGCTAAATACCAATATGATTAATTTATTATTTAGAATATAATTCTACGATTAACTGCTCCTTAATGTTTTCTGGAATTTGTAATCTTTCTGGTACTTTAACAAAAGTTCCAGATTTTTGATCAGCATTCCAGCTTAACCATTCGTATACACTACTATTAGCAGCTAAAGCATTTTCAATTGCATCTAAAGATTTAGATTTTTCTCTTACTGCAATTACATCTCCAGCTTTTAATCTGTATGATGGAATGTTTACGATATCTCCGTTAACAGTAATGTGACGGTGAGAAACTAATTGACGAGCAGCTCTACGAGAAGTAGCAACTCCTAAACGGAATACTGTATTATCTAAACGAGATTCACATAATTGTAATAAAACCTCACCTGTAATACCACCTGAAGCTTGCGCTTTTTTAAATAAGTTACGGAATTGACGCTCTAAGATACCATAAGTATACTTAGCTTTTTGCTTTTCCATTAACTGAATTGCATATTCAGATTTTTTTCCTCTTCTCTTACCAACTCCATGTTGTCCTGGAGGGTAATTTCTTTTTTCGAAGTTTTTATCATCTCCGAAAATTGCCTCGCCAAATTTACGAGCAATCTTAGTTTTTGGTCCTGTATATCTTGCCATTTCTATAAATTTAAGTGGGGATTGTGAATTAAGGCTTACTCCTTCGACAATCTATATTCCCACTTTGTTAAAAATTAATTATTATACTCTTCTTCTTTTAGGTGGACGACATCCATTGTGAGGAATTGGAGTAACATCAATGATTTCTGTTACTTCGATTCCAGTATTATGGATAGATCTGATTGCAGATTCTCTACCGTTACCTGGTCCTTTAACATACACCTTTACTTTACGTAAACCAGCTTCTTTTGCAACTGAAGCACAGTTTTCAGCAGCTAATTGAGCTGCGTAAGGAGTGTTTTTCTTTGATCCTCTGAATCCCATTTTACCGGCAGATGACCAAGATATTACGTCTCCTTTTTTGTTCGTTAAAGAGATGATGATGTTATTGAACGATGCTGTAATATGCGCCTCACCTGTAGACTCGATTACAACTTTACGTTTTTTTGTTACTTTCGATTTTGCCATGATTCTTTACTATTAGTAAAAATAATCTAATGATTATTTTTTCTTGTTAGCTACAGTTTTTCTCTTACCTTTTCTAGTACGAGAGTTGTTTTTAGTTCTTTGTCCTCTTAAAGGTAATCCTAGTCTGTGACGGATTCCTCTTTGACAACCGATATCCATTAAACGTTTAATGTTTAACTGAACTTCAGAACGTAATTCACCCTCAATAGTGAAATTACCAACTTGCTCACGAATTGCTGCGATTTGATCATCGTTCCAATCTTGAACTTTTATGTTTTCGTCTACTTTAGCTTCAGCTAAAACATCTTTAGCTCTGCTTTTTCCTATACCAAAGATGTATGTTAAAGAGATTACGCCTCTCTTATTCTTTGGAATATCTATACCTGCGATTCTTGCCATAACTAACCTTGTCTTTGTTTAAATCTAGGATTCTTTTTGTTTATAACGTATAGTCTGCCTTTTCTGCGTACAATTTTACAGTCGGCACTTCTTTTCTTTAATGATGCTCTTACTTTCATCAGTGTGTGTTTTAATATCTGTAAGTAATTCTTGCTTTAGTCAAATCATATGGGCTCATTTCTAACTTCACCTTATCTCCAGGTAAAAGTTTGATATAGTGCATACGCATTTTTCCTGAAATGTGCGCCGTAACAATATGTCCATTTTCTAATTCTACACGAAACATTGCATTTGATAATGCTTCTGTTATAGTTCCATCTTGTTGAATTGCTGGTTGCTTAGCCATATTATTATTTTAATGATTTTCTATTTGTGTTACCTGTCTTCATTAAACCATCATAACGACTGTTTAATAAATATGAATTAATTTGTTGAATAGTGTCTATTGCAACACCTACCATAATAATTAATGACGTTCCTCCGTAGAACAATGCCCAGTTTTGAGTTACCCCAAATTGAACTATAATAGCTGGTAAAATTGATAACGCAGCTAAAAACAAAGATCCAGGGAAAGTAATTTTAGATAAAACTGAATCTAAATGATTTGCAGTTTCCTCTCCTGGTTTAAAACCTGGAACAAATCCATTACTTCTTTTAAGATCTTCTGCCATTTTATTAGTAGGAATTGTAATTGCAGTATAGAAATAACTAAAAATTATAATTAATACCGCAAAGATTACATTATACCATAATCCATTAATATCAGTTAAACTTATTAATGCAGGGAATTTCTGACCTAAAGTCATAGGTAAAAACATAATTGCTTGAGCAAAAATGATTGGCATTACACCTGCTGCGTTTAATTTTAATGGAATATACTGTCTAGCACCTTCAACATCTTTAATGTTTGCTATTGCTGTTCTTCTAGCATATTGAACTGCTACTTTACGAACAGCAGTTACTAGTAACACAGTTAATAATATTACGACAAACCACACTAAAACTTCAATTAAAATCATCATTATTCCACCACCTCCAGCGTTAGTCGTTTTTGAGATAAACTCTTGTAAAAACGCTGCTGGGAAATTAGCGATAATTCCTACAGTAATTAATAAAGAAATACCATTACCAACTCCTTTGTCAGTAATTCTTTCTCCTAACCACATAGCAAAGATTGTCCCTGCTGTAAGTAAAATCATAGATGACACCCAAAATGTTGCTCCTCCAACTAAGAAAGCTGACTCTGGCAATCCAAATTGAGTTTTAATTGCTGTGATATAAGTTGGTCCTTGTACTAATGTAATTAATATTGTTAACCAACGTGTAATTTGTGTAATTTTCTTACGTCCACTCTCTCCATCTTTTTGAAGTTTTTGTAAATAAGGAATTGCAATCCCCATTAATTGAACCACAATAGATGCAGAAATGTAAGGCATGATTCCAAGAGCCATAACTGATGCTCTAGCAAATGCCCCACCTGTAAATGCATTTAATAAACCTAAGAGTCCACCTCCGGCTTGATCTTTAAGTGCTGCTAATTGTGTAGGATCAATTCCAGGTAATGGAACTGCAGCCATAAAACGATAAACAGCGATTAAACCTATCGTTAAAAGTAATTTATCTTTTAACTCTTCTATTTTGAAAATGTCTCTTAAAGTATTTATAAAATTCATCATTTACAGTTTATAAAGTTACTGCTTCACCTCCAGCTGCTTCAATAGCTGCTTTTGCTGTAGCTGTAAATTTGTGTACAGTTATATTTAATTTAGCTTTCAACTCACCACGTCCTAAGATCTTTACAAGTTCATTTTTACGTGCTAATCTGTTTTCTACTAAAACGTCCATAGTAACTGTATCAGCAATTCTACCGTTATCTACTAACTCTTGTAATTTATCTAAGTTGATTCCAACATATTCCTTACGGTTGATGTTAGTAAATCCAAACTTAGGCACACGTCTTTGAAGTGGCATTTGACCACCTTCGAATCCGATTTTACGAGAGTAACCTGAACGAGATTTAGCTCCTTTATGTCCTCTTGTAGAGGTACCACCATGACCAGATCCTTCTCCACGAGCAATTCTTTTCCCGTTTTTTGTAGATCCAGCAGCTGGTTTTAAGTTATGTAAACCCATTTTTATTATCTTCTTATTTAATTTCTTCTACAGAAACTAAGTGTTGAACTTTATTTACCATACCCAAAACTGTAGGTGTTGCATCATGCTCTACAGTTTGGTTCATTTTACGTAATCCTAACGCCTCTAACGTTCTTTTCTGATTTTTAAGGCGACCGATTTGACTTTTTACTTGTGTAACTCTAATTTTACTCATCGTCTTAAAATTTATCCGTTAAAAACTTTCTCTAATGAAATACCTCTTTGTCTAGCAATAGTATCTGCACTACGTAATTGTAATAATGCATCAAATGTTGCTTTTACCACGTTATGTGGGTTAGATGATCCTTGAGATTTAGATAATACGTCATGTACTCCTACAGATTCTAATACGGCACGTACCGCACCACCTGCAATAACTCCAGTACCGTTTGAAGCTGGCTTTAAAAACACCTTTGCTCCTCCGAATTTACCTTTTTGCTCGTGTGGTAATGTTCCTTTTAAAAGTGGAATACGAACTAAATTCTTCTTTGCATCTTCAACTGCTTTTGCAATTGCTGATGATACATCTTTAGACTTCCCTAATCCGTGCCCTACTACTCCGTTACTATCACCTACTACTACGATAGCAGAAAAACCAAATGCTCTACCTCCTTTAGTAACCTTAGTAACACGTTGAACACCTACTAATTTGTCAACAAGCTCTAATCCGCTTGGTTTTACTCTTTCTACGTTTTTATATCCTAACATAATATAATTTCTTAAAATTTTAAACCAGCTTCTCTTGCAGCGTCTGCTAATACTTTCACACGTCCATGGTATAAGTAACCATTTCTATCAAAAGCAACAGTTTCTAATCCTGCTTTTACAGCTTTTTCAGCAATTGCTTTACCTACAGCTGCAGCAGTTTCTGCTTTAGAACCAGATGCAATTTCTTTATCTCTTGATGAAGCCGCTGCAATTGTTACACCGTCTACATCATTTACTATTTGAGCATAGATTTCCTTATTACTTCTGAATACTGATAACCTTGGTTTTTCAGCTGTACCAGAAATAACTTTTCTTATTCTATACTTTATACGTTGTCTTCTTTCAAGTTTTGATAATGCCATAACACTAATTATTATGCAGATTTACCTGCTTTTCTTCTAATTACTTCACCAACAAACTTAACTCCTTTACCTTTATATGGCTCAGGCTTACGGAAAGATCTTATCTTAGCCGCTACTTGCCCCACTAATTGCTTATCGTGAGAAGTTAATTTTACGATTGGGTTTTTACCTTTTTCAGATATAGTTTCAACCTTTACTTCTGGTGCTAACTCTAATACAATGTTATGAGAAAATCCTAAAGCTAAATCTAACTTCTGTCCTTGATTAGACGCTCTATAACCTACTCCAACTAACTCTAGTTCCTTAGTATAACCCTTAGTCACACCTTCAACCATATTATTGATTAAAGCTCGGTATAAACCATGTGCAGCTTTGTGTTCTTTACTATCTGATGGCCTTTCTAATGTTATAGTACCATCTTCTTCCTTTACCGTAATATTAGAAGACAACTTTTGTGTTAACTCTCCTAATTTACCTTTTACTGTTACCACGTTATCGTTTACTTTAAATTCAACACCTTGTGGCAATGTGATTGGGCTTTTACCTATTCTACTCATCTTACAAAATGTTTATTAGTAAACGTAACATAATACTTCTCCACCAACATTCTCTTGACGTGCTTTCTTATTAGTCATCACACCTTTTGAAGTTGATACAATTGCGATACCAAGTCCGTTTAAAACTCTTGGCATTTCTTTAGCACCAACATACTTACGTAAACCTGGTGTAGACACTCTTTGAATTTTTCTGATGACTGGTTCCTTTGTCAATCTATCGTACTTTAAAGCTATCTTAATAGTTCCTTGAACTTTATCTTCATTGAACTGATAACTTAAAATGTAACCTTGATCAAACAAAATCTTAGTCATCTCCTTCTTCAATTTTGAAGCTGGAACTTCTACAACTCTGTGCCCTGCCATGATAGCGTTTCTGACACGAGTAAGAAAATCCGCGATTGGATCTGTATACATATTAATTTAATTTCGGTTTTGGTTTTTAGCAACTTCTATTTTACTTACGAACAATCGTAGCTACTAAACCTGAAACCAGTTAAAACTCATTTTTGTTTTCACAACAGTCTACTATTTCTAATCATTCATTCACAACAAGACATAATTTACCCCGTAAAAACAGTGTGCAAATATACATAAAGTTTTCGAAAAAAAAAGGGATTTATTAATTATCAGATTGACTATTAATTTATTGACAAGAGAAGAAATAATAATTTAGCCTCAAACTAGTATCTTTATTGAAGAAATCAAATCTTTTTTACCTATGAAAAAGATCAAAATTAAAACTAAATATAGACTAAATTAGATAACACAAAAAGTCACAACTACATGATAGTGTGACTTTTGTTTATTATAAGAGGTAGAAAAATACTACCAGCTAGCTTTCTTTACACCTGGAATTAATCCTTGGTTTGCCATTTCACGGAAAGTAACACGTGAAATTCCAAACTGACGCATATATCCTTTTGGACGACCAGTTAGTTTACAACGATTGTGCATTCTAATTGGTGAAGCGTTCTTAGGCAACTTTTGTAATGCTTCATAATCTCCAGCTTCTTTTAAAGCCTTTCTTTTTTCAGCATATTTAGCAACCGTTTTAGCTCTTTTACGCTCGCGCGCTTTCATTGATTCTTTAGCCATCTTATTAATTCTTTTTAAATGGTAAACCTAATTCTCCTAATAATGACTTAGCCTCTTTATCAGTTTGTGCAGATGTTACAAAAGTAATATCCATACCGTTGATTTTCTTAACTTGGTCAATATTGATCTCTGGGTAAATGATTTGTTCAGTAACACCTAAATTGTAATTACCTCTACCGTCAAATCCATTTGCTTTAATTCCACTAAAATCTCTAACACGAGGTAAAGAAGCTGTAATTAAACGATCTAAGAATTCGTACATAATATCTCCTCTTAACGTAACTTTAGCTCCAATTGGCATTCCTTTACGTAATTTGAAGTTTGCAACATCTTTCTTAGACATTGTAGGAACAGCTTTTTGTCCTGTGATTGCAGTTAACTCATCAACTGCATATTCAATTAATTTCTTATCTGCAATAGCAGCACCTACACCTTTACTTACAACAATCTTCTGTAACTTAGGCACCTGCATTACGTTCTTATATCCGAACTCATCAGTTAGAGCTTTAATAACTCTAGCTTTGTATTCTTCTTTTAATCTTGGTACGTAACTCATGATTATATTGCGTTTTTAGTTTTTTTAGAGATTCTAGTTTTAGTATCTCCTTCAACTTTATAACCTATTCTTACAGCTTCACCATTTTCTACTAAAGCAACGTTCGAAATATGTAATGGAGCTTCTTGTTTTACGATTCCTCCTTGTGGATTAGCAGCGCTAGGCTTAGTATGCTTAGATACCATATTTACACCTTCTATTACTACTCTATCATTCTCTTTAAGGATACGTAAAACTTTTCCTTCAGACCCTTTGTGATCTCCTGCGATAACTTTAACAGTATCTCCTGATTTAATTTTAAATTTCTTCATCTTAAAATCTGTTTTTATAACACCTCAGGTGCTAATGATACTATTTTCATAAATTGTTTCTCACGTAATTCACGAGCAACAGGACCGAATACACGAGTACCTCTCATTTCCTCAGTAGGATTTAAAAGTACACAAGCGTTATCATCAAATCTAATATATGACCCGTCTTTACGTCTAACTTCTTTCTTAGTACGAACAACCACTGCACGAGAAACTTGACCTTTCTTTACAGTTCCGTTTGGAGTTGCAGACTTTACAGTAACCACAATTTTATCTCCAACACTAGCGTAACGCTTTTTTGTTCCCCCTAAAACTCTAATCACTAAAACTTCCTTTGCTCCAGTGTTATCTGCTACTTTTAATCTTGATTCTGTCTGTAACATATTATTTAGCTCTTTCTAGGATTTCAACTAATCTCCAACGTTTAGATTTACTTAATGGACGAGTTTCCATTATTCTTACTGTATCTCCAATGTTGCAATCGTTATTCTCGTCATGTGCAACGTACTTTTTCGTTTTCTTTACGAATTTACCGTACATTGGGTGCTTTACTCTTTTTACCTCGTTAACAACAATAGATTTCTCCATTTTGTTACTCGATACTACACCTATTCTCTCTTTTCTAAGATTTCTTTTTTCCATCTTTAAAACTGACTAGAATTTATTGTAATTCTCTTTTAGTTAACTCTGTTGCAATTCTTGCAACAGTTCTTCTTAAGCTTCTTAACTGCAAAGGATTTTCCAATGGAGTTATGGCATGAGCCATCTTAAGATCAGTATAATTTTTCTTCAACGCTCCTAGCTTATCTTGTAAGTCAGCTGTTGATAATTCTTTTATTTCTGATTGTTTCATGATCTATTAGAATTAAGCGTTATAATCAAAATCTCTTGCAATGATAAACTTTGTTTTCACAGGAAGTTTTTGAGCAGCTAAACGCAATGCTTCTTTTGCTACCTCCATTGGCACACCACCAACTTCAAACAAGATTCTTCCTGGTTTAACAACAGCTACAAAATGGTCAGGTGCTCCTTTACCTTTACCCATACGTACCTCTAACGGTTTCTTTGTTATTGGCTTATCTGGGAAAATTTTAATCCAAAGTTGTCCTTCCCTTTTCATATAACGAGTCGCCGCAATACGAGCAGCTTCAATTTGTCGAGAAGTAAGTAAGTTCTGGTCTAAGGATTTAATTCCAAACATTCCGTTTGATAATTGGGTACCTCTTCCAGAGTTACCACTCATGTTCCCTTTACCTTTCTGAACTCTACGAAATTTTACTCTTTTTGGCTGTAACATCTCTAATTTCTTTTATAAAATTATTTTCTTCTGCGAGGTTGACGTCTTCCACCACCCTTGTTATTTGAATTACCTTTTTGTTTAGATAATCCAACTAACGGAGATAACTCACGCTTTCCATAAACCTCACCTTTCATAATCCATACTTTCACACCGATTCTTCCGTATGTAGTATGTGCTTCAACAAGTGAATAATCGATATCTGCTCTGAAAGTAGATAAAGGAATTCTTCCTTCTTTATAGTGCTCAGAACGTGCCATTTCAGCTCCGTTTAAACGACCAGAAAGTTGTACTTTAATACCTTCAGCGTTCATACGCATTGCAGCCGCGATAGCCATTTTTGTAGCACGTTTGTAAGAAATTCTATTTTCAATTTGACGTGCTATACTAGCTGCAACTAAATTTGCATCTAATTCTGGACGCTTAATCTCAAAAATATTAATTTGAACTTCTTTACCTGTAATTTTCTTAAGCTCTTCTTTTAACTTGTCTACCTCTTGACCTCCTTTACCAATAATGATACCTGGACGTGCAGTAGTGATAGTAACGGTTACAAGTTTTAAAGTACGCTCAATAATAATACGAGATACACTTGCCTTAAATAATCTGGCTTTTAAATACCTTCTTATCTTATCATCTTCAGCAATTTTATCACCGTAGTCATTTCCACCATACCAGTTAGATTCCCATCCTCTGATAATTCCTAAACGATTTCCTATTGGATTTGTCTTTTGTCCCATTTCTACTAATGATTAATTACTGTTATTTTTAGCTCCTAACTCTAAAGTAACGTGATTAGAACGCTTACGAATTCTATGTGCACGTCCTTGTGGAGCTGGTCTTAATCTCTTTAACATCCCTGCGCTATCTACATAAATAGATTTAACAAATAATCCAGCGTCCTCCATACTTGCATCTTCATTTTTAGCTTGCCAATTAGCAATAGCTGATAATAACAACTTCTCTAAATTACGAGATGCTTCTTTTGGACTGAATTTTAAGATTTGTAAAGCTTTTTCAACCTCTACACCTCTTACCTGATCTGCTACTAAACGCATTTTTCTCGGTGACGTAGGACAGTTAGTAAGCTTAGCAAATGCTCTTTGCTTCTTAGCTTCTTTTAACTGCGTTGCCATGTTTTTTTTACGACTTCCCATAATATCCTACTATTTTTTTCCTTTATTTTTAGCACCAGCGTGTCCACGGAATGAACGTGTTGGTGAAAATTCGCCTAACTTATGACCTACCATGTTTTCTGTAACGTAAACAGGTACAAACTGACGTCCATTGTGAACAGCAATAGTTTGTCCTACAAAATCAGGAGTAATCATACTAGCTCTAGACCAGGTTTTGATCACAGATTTCTTTCCTGATTCAACGTTAGCTAACACTTTTCTTTCTAACTTATAGTGAACGTAAGGTCCTTTTTTTAATGATCTTGCCATGATTTATTATTTCTTTCTACGTTCTAAAATATACTTGTTACTAGCTTTAGTCTTAGACCTAGTCTTATACCCTTTAGCTGGGATACCATTCTTAGATCTTGGATGTCCTCCAGAAGAACGTCCTTCACCACCACCCATTGGGTGATCAACCGGGTTCTTTCTAACTGCATTAGTTCTTGGTCTTCTACCTAACCATCTAGATCTACCAGCTTTACCAGAAACTAATAATTGGTGATCTGAATTAGATACTACTCCGATAGTTGCCAAACAAGTTTGTAAGATTAATCTTGTTTCACCTGAAGGTAACTTAACAATTGCATATTTCCCGTCTCTTGCCATTAATTGAGCAAAAGAACCTGCAGAACGAGCCATAACAGCTCCTTGACCTGGACGTAATTCGATACATGAAATAGTTGTTCCTAATGGAATATCACTTAAGAACATAGCATTACCAACATCTGGTGTAGCTTCTTTTCCTGAAACGATAGTTTGTCCTACTTTTAATCCGTTTTGTGCGATTACATAACGCTTTTCTCCATCAGCATATTGAACTAAAGCGATAAACGCTGTACGGTTTGGATCGTACTCAATAGTTAATACTGTAGCAGGATCGTTATATCTATTTCTCTTAAAATCGATAATACGATATCTTCTCTTATGACCTCCACCTCTGTTAGGAGTAGTCATACGACCCTGATTGTTTCGACCTCCAGTTCTTTTTCTCGGTGCCAATAATGACTTTTCCGGCTTATCAGTAGTGATGGTGTCGAACCCATTCACAACTCTAAAACGCTGACCTGGTGTTATTGGTTTTAATTTTCTAACTGACATTTGTCTTTCTTATTCTTATAGATTGTTATAAAAATCAATTTCGCCTTCTGCTAACTGAACAACCGCTTTTTTATAACCGCTTGTTAAACCAGACACTAAACCTTTCTTAGTATACTTAGTTTTTCTTAATGCTGGATGATTTAAAGTTCTTACTTTCTCTACAGTTACTCCGTAAGCTGCTTCAACAGCATCCTTAATTTGAATTTTGTTAGCACTCTTATTCACAACAAAAGTATAACGATTAAAACGTTCACTATCTCCAGTTGCTTTTTCCGTAATAATAGGTTTAATTAAAATACTCATCTTATTCCCTATTTACTTAAATTAGATTCAATTCCTTCTAATGTGCTCTCAGTGATAACTACTTTACCTGCGTTTAATACGTTGTAAGTATTTATTCCTGTAGCACTAACTACCTTAGAGTTTTTTAAGTTACGAGAAGACAAGTAAACGTTCTTGTTTTCTGAACCTAACACGAATAATGATTTTTTCGCATCTAATTCTAAAGCTTTTAACACCTTAACAAATTCTTGAGTTTTTGGAGTTTCAAAATTGAAATCTTCAATTACTACTAAATTGCTATCTTTTGCTTGAATACTTAAAGCAGATTTACGAGCTAAACGCTTTAAGTTTTTGTTTAATTTGAAAGAATAGTTTCTTGGTCTTGGACCGAAGATACGTCCTCCACCTCTAAAAACTGGAGACTTGATACTACCAGCACGTGCAGTACCTGTACCTTTTTGTTTCTTAATCTTTCTAGTACTTCCAGCAATCTCACCTCTCTCTTTAGATTTGTGAGTACCTTGTCTTTGATTAGCCAAATATTGCTTAACATCTAAATAGATTGCATGATCATTTGGCTCGATTCCGAATACTTCGTTAGAAAGTTCAACTTTTCTACCAGTATCTTTTCCTGTAATATCTAATACTGCTACCTTCATTACTTCTCAATAATTACATAAGAGTTTTTATGACCTGGAATAGCACCTTTTACAACTAAAAGATTCTTTTCAGGAACAACCTTTAATACTCTTAAATTTTGAACTTTTACTCTATCTCCTCCCATACGTCCTGCCATACGCATTCCTTTGAATACTCTTGCAGGGTATGAAGCTGCACCAATAGAACCTGGCGCTCTTAAACGGTTATGTTGACCGTGTGTAGCTTGTCCAACACCAGCAAAACCGTGGCGTTTAACAACTCCTTGAAAACCTTTACCTTTAGAAGTTCCTGAAACATCCACGAACTCACCTTCAGTAAAGTGCTCTACTGTGATTGAGTCACCCAATTTAAACTCACCTTCAAAACCTTGGAACTCAACGACTTGTTTCTTAGCAACAGTACCTGCTTTTGCAAAGTGACCGTCTAAAGCTTTATTAGAGCTTTTTGCCTTCTTGTCATCGAAACCAAGTTGTAAAGCTGAATAGCCATCAACCTCTTCGGTTCTGACTTGGGTAACTACGCATGGACCTGCTTCGATTACAGTACATGGGATATTCTTCCCATTCTCATCGAATAAGCTGGTCATACCTACTTTTTTTCCTATTAACCCAGACATATTAAATATTAATTATTAATTATTTTAAATTTTTATCCCGAACAAATTCCAAAAAAAAAAGAGCGCAAAACACTGAACTCTAATTTTGTGTTTTACCGTTTTTCCTTCGCGAAACCCTCCGGACATGTTATTTCTGGTATTTATTCCAGAAATTTCTGAAACTCGACATCGAATTTCGGACTGCAAAATTAAAAAAAACTTTCGACTTAACAAAATAAGCCGAAAGTTAAATTACTTATACTTTAATTTCTACCTCAACTCCACTTGGTAACTCAAGCTTCATTAACGCATCAATAGTCTTAGATGAAGAACTATAAATGTCTAATAAACGCTTGTAAGCAGATAATTGAAATTGCTCTCTAGATTTTTTGTTTACGTGTGGTGAACGTAATACTGTAAAAATCTTCTTATGAGTTGGCAATGGGATTGGTCCGTTAACAACCGCTCCTGTACTTTTTACTGTCTTAACGATTTTCTCTGCTGATTTATCAACTAAGTTGTAATCGTAAGATTTTAATTTTATTCTAATTTTTTGACTCATCTTAATTAACCTTTAGCATTAGCGATTACTTCTTCTGAAATATTACTTGGAGTTTCAGCGTAGTGAGAAAATTCCATTGTAGATGTTGCTCTACCTGAAGACATTGTTCTTAAAGCAGTTACATACCCAAACATTTCAGATAATGGAACTGTTGCTTTAACAACTTTAGATCCCGCTCTATCAGACATATCAGATACCTGACCACGTCTTCTATTTAAATCTCCTACGATATCTCCCATGTTTTCTTCAGGAGTTAACACTTCTAACTTCATAATAGGCTCCATAATTTTAGCTCTTGCAGCTTTTGCAGCAGCTTTGTAACCCATTTTAGCAGCTAATTCGAATGATAACTGATCAGAATCTACAGGGTGGAAAGATCCATCCTTTAATGTCACCTTCATTGAATCCATTTCATATCCAGCTAAAGGACCATTTTTCATTGCTTCTTTGAATCCTTTTTCTACAGACGGTACAAATTCCTTTGGAACATTACCTCCCTTAATAGTAGATTCAAACTGTAATCCATTTACTCCTTCATCAGCTGGCTCCATTGTAAACACAATATCAGCAAACTTACCACGACCTCCAGATTGTTTCTTATAAACCTCTCTATGATCTGCAGCAGCTGTAATAGCTTCTTTGTACTCTACCTGTGGCTGACCTTCATTCACTTCAACTTTAAACTCACGCTTTAAACGATCAACAATAATATCTAAGTGTAATTCACCCATTCCAGAAATAATCGTCTGTCCTGAAGCTTCATCTGTTCTAACTGTAAATGTTGGATCTTCTTCAGCTAATTTACCTAAAGCTAATCCTAATTTATCAACATCAGCTTTTGTTTTTGGTTCAACTGCGATACCAATTACCGGATCTGGAAAATCCATCGATTCTAATACAATCGGAGATTTCTCAGCAGATAATGTATCTCCAGTTTTAATATCTTTAAATCCTACTGCAGCTCCAATATCCCCAGCTTCGATAAAATCTAAAGCATTTTGTTTATTTGAGTGCATTTGATAGATTCTAGAAATACGTTCTTTCTTACCTGAACGGTTATTTAAAACATAAGAACCTGCGTCTAAACGACCAGAATATGCACGGAAGAATGCTAAACGACCTACGAATGGATCAGTTGCAATCTTAAATGCTAGAGCAGAAAACGGCTCTTTTACATCTGGCTTACGAGTAATTTCTTCTCCCGTATCAGGATCAGTACCAACGATAGCTTCTTTATCTACCGGAGAAGGTAAATAACGACAAACACCGTCTAATAAAAACTGTACTCCTTTATTTTTGAAAGCAGAACCACATACCATAGGAATAATAGACATATCCATTACAGCAGCACGTAAAGCAGCGTGAACTTCTTCTTCCGTAATAGAGTCTTCATCTTCCATGAATTTCTCTAATAAATTCTCATCGTAAGCAGCTACTTCCTCTATTAATTTAGCCCTGTATTCAGCAGCTTCTTCTTTTAAATCTTCTGGTATATCAACAATATCAAAAGTAGACCCTTTAGTTTCATCATGCCAAACAATAGCACGGTTCTTTACTAAATCAATCACACCTCTAAAATCAGCTTCTTCACCAATTGGTAATACAATAGGAACTGCGTTAGAACCTAACATATCTTTTACTTGCTGACATACTGCTAGAAAGTTAGATCCTTGACGATCCATTTTATTAACAAACCCCATACGAGGCACTTTATAGTTATCAGCTAAACGCCAGTTAGTTTCTGACTGAGGCTCAACACCATCTACAGCAGAGAATAAGAACACTAACCCATCTAAAACACGTAAAGAACGATTTACCTCTACAGTAAAATCAACGTGTCCAGGAGTATCAATAATATTAAAGTGATATCCTTTTGTATCTGGTAATTTTTGTCCATTTTCAGTTGGAAACTCCCAAGTACATGAAGTTGCAGCAGAAGTAATTGTAATACCTCTTTCCTGCTCTTGCTCCATCCAGTCCATTGTAGCAGCACCATCGTGCACTTCTCCAATCTTGTGAGAAACTCCTGTATAATAAAGAATACGCTCAGTTGTTGTAGTTTTACCCGCATCAATGTGGGCAGCAATACCAATATTTCTTGTAAATTTTAAATCTCTAGCCATTTCTATTAAAATCTAAAGTGTGAGAATGCTTTATTTGCTTCAGCCATTTTATGAGTATCAACTCTTTTCTTAACTGCTGCTCCTTCTTCTTTAGCTGCTGCTAAAACCTCAGCTGCTAAACGCTGAGCCATAGTTTTTTCATTACGCTTACGAGCATAACTAATCATCCATTTGATCGCCATTGAAACTTTACGATCTGGACGTATTTGCATTGGTATCTGGAATGTAGCTCCACCTACACGACGAGAACGAACCTCCACGTGTGGCATTACATTAGATAAACCATCTTTCCAAATTTCTAAAGCTGACTTTTCTTCGTCAGTTTTCTTTTCATTTACGATATCCATTGCATCGTAAAATACTTTGAACGCTACAGATTTCTTACCGTCCCACATTAAGTTGTTTACAAAACGTGTTACTAATTGATCGTTAAATCTTGGATCCGGTAACAAAACCCTTTTTTTCGCTCTTCTTTTTCTCATGTCTTTACATTAAAAAAGTTACTGATTAATCTTACTTTTTGTTTTTAGGGCGTTTTGCACCATATTTAGATCTACGTTGAGTTCTTCCCTCAACACCTGCAGTATCTAATGCACCACGTACGATGTGGTATTTTACACCTGGTAAATCTTTTACCCTTCCACCTCTAACTAATACTATCGAGTGCTCCTGAAGGTTATGTCCCTCACCTGGAATATACGCGTTGATCTCATTACCATTTGTCAATCTAACACGAGCTACTTTACGCATAGCTGAGTTAGGTTTTTTTGGCGTTGTTGTATACACACGCGTACAAACTCCACGTCTTTGAGGACATGCCGTCAAAGCAGCCGATTTACTCTTCTTAGTTATTTTGGTTCTTCCTTTACGAACTAATTGTTGAATAGTTGGCATACTAATTAATTACTTGTTTTCGTTTGTACTTATTAATAAATCTCTATTTTTAAGAGTGTGCAAATGTACGATTTATTTCTAATTATTCAAATATCAGTAAGTTATTTTTAAAACAAGAATTAATTTTATACCGAAATTCTTGATTTTAATGTACTTTAGCCTCATATCAATTACATTGAAGAAAAGCGTTATAATATTAATTATTCTTGTTTTACTAGTAAGTAAAAATCTTTTTAGTCAAAAAAAGCAAGTAAAAATATACTCAAGTGATTCTATAGAAAACTCCATTCTAAAAGGAATCAAATTCAACAAAAAAGAAATAATTTCAAAAGAGCTTTTATTAGATCATTTAAAACTAAAAGGATTCTTCTATAGTTTTATTGATTCAATAATTTCAAATCAAAAAAAAGATTCTATCGTTTATAAAGTATCTTTAGGAAAAAGAATTGACTCTTTACAACTAAATATCCCTAAAAAATATAGCTACTTAAAAGATATCATACCAAGCTTAAAACCTAAATCTGACAAAATCAATTTCTCAAACCTAGAAAAAATACTCCAGCAGGTTAAAAATCACTTTTCTACACAAGGAAAAACCTTCACTACAATTCGACTAACTAACATACAACTTAAAAACAAAACCATTATTTCCGATTTAAAAATTAATGAATCAAACAAAAGAGTAATTGAAAAAATATTAATTAAAGGTTATAAAGATTTTCCAAGGAGTTATTTAAATTATTTTTTAAAAATTAAAAAAGGAGACACCTTTGATAAAAACAAAATAAGCATTATTCCAAACAACATAAACAGCTTAAAATTCGTTAAAACCACAAAACAACCTGAAGTATTATTTAAAAAAGATTCTACAACGATATACTTATACCTAGAAAAAAGAAAACAGAATAGCTTTGATGGGCTTATAAACTTCTCAACAAATCCAATTACCAAAAAACTACTTTTAACTGGTAATTTAAATCTAGAACTAATTAACCTATTAAACACTGGCGAAGAATTAAACCTTTCGTGGAACGCTAACGGCAATGAAAGCCAAAACATCAACTTACAAGCGAAAACTCCTTACATGTTCAACTCACCCATTTCGAACTCGACTTTATTTGAAATACACAAACAAGATAGTACCTTTTTAAATTCAAAATTTCAAACCAACTTATTATATAGTTTAAATCCTAAATCTGAAATAGGGATTAATTTTGAAACTGAGACTTCCAACAACACTTTAAGCAACTCAATTAACAATATAGAAAACTACAGCAATTCATTCATAGGGTTAAGTTATAGATACAAAACTCAAAAATCACATCCAATATTTAAAACTAAATTTTTCTTGCAAAGCAAATATCAATTTGGAACAAGAACTACAGAAGACCATAATCAAACCCAAAATAAACTTAATTTAGAAACCTATTACATCTTTGATATTAATACTAAAAACTCAATCTTCTTAAGAAACGAGTCTAACATACTTTTATCTAACTCATACTTAGTAAATGAATTATTCAGGATTGGAGGACCTAATTCTATCAGAGGTATTAATCAACAAAGTATCTTTTCAACTAAATACACAGTATTCAATTTAGAGTACAGAATTCAAACCAACCTTCAATCATATTTATATAGCATTACAGATTTAGCAATTACAGAAGGAATTAATAAACTAAAAAACAATTTCATAACACTTGGCGCAGGTTATTCTTTCTTTGTTAAGAAATCAAAAATCGATTTAGTATTCAGCAGCAACTTCAACAAAAATACAACTAACTACAATGGTTTTAACCTATCAATAAGCTTTAAAAATTACTTCTAAAAAAAATCACTTATTTTTAACATAAATATCAATCACTTCACATTTTATTAACTTTTTTTATTGTTTTTTTAAGTTTATTTTAAGACTTTAGCAAACATTAATTCAAATAAATACAAAATGATAACAAAATTTAATGGAATTTTGGCGCTATTCTTTGCGTTTATTGTGCAGGTTTCCTTTGCACAAGAAAAAACAATTTCAGGTATTGTTTCAGATGAATCAGGACCGTTACCTGGAGTTAGTGTGCAGAAAAAGGGTTCTGCCTCTGGTACGGAAACTGATTTTGATGGAAAATACACTATCAAAGCTAACACAGGAGACGTATTAGTTTTTAGATTTGTTGGAATGAAAACTGTTGAAAAAACGGTTGGAAACTCTAACTCAATTAACGTTGTTATGGGAGAAGACAGCAACGTATTAGAAGAAGTAGTTGTAACGGGGGTAGCAACAGGAACATCTAAGAAAAAATTAGGGGTTTCGGTAAACTCGATTTCTTCTCAAAAATTAGAATCCCCTGGTACCCAATCTATCGACCAAGCTTTACAAGGAAAAATTGCTGGTACAGTAGTTCAGTCTACAACTGGTCAACCTGGTCAGCAACAAAACATCGTATTAAGAGCAATTAACTCTCTTAATAGTTCTCAACCAATGATTTTAATTGATGGAGTGCAAATTTTAACAACTAGTTCTAGTGTAGGTGGTGCATCTAACCAAAGTTCACGTTTAGCTGATATCGATTTCAGTACTATCGAAAGAGTTGAAACAATTTCTGGTGCTGCTGCCGGTACAATTTATGGTGCTCAAGGAGCAAATGGTGTAATCAACATCATTACTAAGAAAGGTAAAGCAGGTAAAATGAGAGTTACTGTTAGAACTGATTTAGGTGTTGTTAATGCTATCACTGGAGATGATTTAAAAAGATCTAAATTCCACAGATACCAAACTGATGCTCAAGGATTCTTAACAGATTTAACTGGAGTAAGAGTTACAGATTTAAACAACGAAGCTCAATATGGAGCGGTTGCTATTAACCCTGTTACAGTAGGAACATCTCAATTAGGTGCAGCAGGTATCAATGATACTCCTTTCGCGGAACAAACTTTTGATGCTACCGACGTATTATTCAATACGGCTATAAACCAAACTTTAGGTGTTAATTTAGTAGGTGGTACAGAAAAGACTAGCTACTTATTAGCTGCTAACAGAACAGAACAAGAATCTGTATTAGTTGAAGGTCAATATGTAAAGTATGATGCTCGTTTCAACTTAGGAGTTGATTTAGCTGAAAACTTAAAAGTAACTGGGCGTTTTGATGTTATTAATAGTTCAAATGACACTGGTACTAACACGGATAATGCAAATGCAAACAACTTAATCAATAACGTATTCCAAAACTTACCACACGTTGATTTATTAAATGTAAGAAACAGTGATAATGATTTTGTAGTTCAACCAGATTTAACAGATCCAAACTCAACTAACCCTTTCTTCTTTAGAAGATATCAAACAAGGCTAGATGAAGTTACGCGTTATATCTCTAACTTTAACATAAACTACAAGCCAACTGATTATTTAAGCTTTGATGTTAAGTACGGTTACGATACCTATACACAAAACTTTACTTTCTTCCAAGAAAACAAAAGTGACCACCAACAAGAAAGAGTTATTACAAATAACAAAACTGGTAGAATTAACTTTATTACAAATCAAGAATATTTCCAGAACTTCTTAGCTTCTGCTAACTTAATTCTTGACTTTAAAGAGCAATTTGGATGGGATACGAATATTGTATCTACTACAACTGCTAACTTTGACTGGAGAGATCAAGAGCTTACTTCTAATAGTGTAAGTGGTACTGACAATCCATTTGGTGCTTTTGGTTCATTTAATGTTAACCAATCATCTACAAAAACATTAAACCCATTCTTTAACTCTCAATTTAGAACATATGGTTACTTAATTAATCAGAAGTTTGATTTTGGAAGTTTATTTGGTTTCTCTGCAGGTTTCAGACAGGATTTTTCTAATAGATTTGGATCTGGATTAGATTTCACTTTCCCAAGAGCTGATGCATATTTTAACATTGGTGAAACTTTTGAAAGTGACGCTGTAAACTTATTAAAGGTAAGAGCTGCATATGGTGAGGCTGGTATCCAACCTCCATTTGGTAATAACTTAATCACTTTATCTAGTAGTACTTTAGGTAGTGATGTAGGTTCAGCTTTTCCAGCTACTTTATCTAACGAAGCTTTAGAAGTAGAAAAAACTAAAGAATTAGAAGTTGGTTTAGATTATGGATTTAGCCCAAGTGAAGGTGCTTGGTTTTCTAGCGTAAATGGTTTTGTTAACTACTTTACAAGAGAAACTACAGGTGCAATCTTTAGAGGTGAATTAGCTCCAACTACAGGTGCTGGTGGTATTCAATCTAACAACTATGACTTATCAAGTAATGGTATTGAATTCTCTGCAGATACTCAAGTTTATACTTCAGAAGATTTCGGTTGGAACTTTGGTGTTCGTTTTACAAAATCACAAGCTGTCTTAGATAGAATTTCGAGTGGTCAACCACTAGTAGTTAGTGATAACTTCGTGTTAGAAGAAGGTCAAGAAGTTGGTACTTTCTCTTTATTCAAAGTTGTTGAAGACTTAAATGAAACCGATTTAGACGGGAACTTAATTATCCCTACTGCAGATCAAGGAAACTTTACTAAAGCAAGTAGTGGATATATTGTAAATAAAAATACTGGTAATGTAGTTATTACTCCAGACAAAAGAACCTTAGGTAGTTCTCAGCCTGATTTCGTAATGACTTTTATTAACGATTTCCAAATTAGTGATTTTGTTAACTTATCATTACAGTTAGACTGGTTCCAAGGTTTAGACGTTTATAACAATGCTAAGCAATGGTTATACAATAATGGGTTACATTCAGATACATCTGTTCCTGTTACAATTGAAGATCCTTCGGGAACTCAACAAACTGGAGCTTTTGTTCAGTATTATACTTCTTTGTATAACACTAATGTTCCTTTATCTCATTTCTTAGAAGATGCTTCTTTCTTAAGATTAAGAAGTGTAGCTGTAAACTTTAAATTAAAGAAATTTATAAAGTCTGACTTTATTGATGCTTTAGATGTAAGAATTTCAGGAAGAAACTTATTAACTATTACTGATTATACTGGTTTAGATCCAGAAGCTTCTAGAACTTTTGGTAATACATTCCAAAGAGGTTTTGATGAATTTACTATGCCTAACACTAGGAGTATTAACTTAGGTATAAATATTTCTTTCTAAAATAAAAACAAATATTAAGATGAAAAAATTTAGATTATTATCGATATTCGTTTTAGGTTTATTAGTATTAACATCTTGTCAAGACAATCTTTTAGATACTGACATAGAGCCTGTAAACTTAAACGAACCTACATTAGCTGCTTTAGCAACGCCTACTGGAATGACAGGATATGCTAAAGGTATGTATGTTCACACTACAGACCCTGCTAGAAGTGTAAACTTTTGGTTTGTAGCTGGTTACCATGAAACAATGGGAGATAACTTAACTATGCCTTGGGGTAACTTCGGAGGACGTTGGGTAAACCAAACTTCTTCTATTATAATGGACGATGGTAGCACGGTAACACCTCCTGCAGGTGGACCACAACCAGGTGAAATTGCAGTTAGAAACACGAGAGCTGCAGGTTCTGACAACCCAACACAATATGAGTGGGCTGAATATTATGCAGCTAACAATCACGCAAATGTTATTTTAACAAATGTTGATAACGTTGTTGGTGCTAGCGATTCTCAAAAAGATGCATATAGAGCTTGGGCTTTATGGTGGAAAGCTTATTCTTACCATAGAATTGGATTAATGTATGAACAAGGTATTATTAACGACGTTCCTGGTGAGACAAACGATGCTTTTGTTAACAGTGCTGCTTTAGTTGCTGAATCTAATCGTTTATTAGATGAGCTTACTACATTAGTTAATGGTGTTGCAGATGCTACTGCATTCAATGATATTTTCACTGGAGTGCAAATTGATATTGCTAGTACTAAAGTTGACATGGCTGGATTAGTTAAAAACATCAACAGTTTAAGAGCTCGTAACTTAGTATACAGTACTAAAGTTACTGATATGACTGCTGCTGATTGGACTAACGTAATCACTTGGTGTAATAATGGTGTAAGCAACAATAATGAAGCTTTCGCTATGACATCAGAGGCTACTGTATTAGATAACGGATGGTTACCTGGTGTTGTATCTGGTTTCTGGTATTTCCCAAGTCCACGTTTAATTCAAGATATTAACGCAGGAGATGCTCGTTTAAATGCATATTTTGATCCATTTGTATTCCCTAACCCAAGAGGTAGAGGTATTCAGTATGGTTGTAACTACTTCTGGAAAGATCCTTCTCCAATTGTTTCTGGTACTGCTGGTGCAATTAAGTTATACTATGGAGGAACTCATGAAGAGAATGAATTATTATTAGCTGAGGCAAAAATTAGAACTTCAGATATTGATGGAGGTTTAGCACACTTAGATGCTGTTAGAACTCTACAAAGTTCTGGATTAGCTGCCACTGTAGGAACTGGATTATCACAAGCTGATGCTTGGGAAGAAGTTCGTAAAGAAAGAAGATTAGCATTAATCTTTAGAAATCTTTCTTTTTATGATGCAAGAAGATATGGTGTTGCTGCTGGTTCAAGAACTGGTGCACATGTATTAGATGCGGCTGGTGTATTAAACACTAATGCAACAATTAATTATGGATATTTAGAATACTGGCCTGTTCCAGCTTTCGAGAGTGATTTCAACTCTCCTGGAGCCCAAAACTAAATAATGAATTAATCACAAAAGGGGTTGTTTAAACAACCCCTTTTCTTTTATTAACATTAAATCTTTCTTCTGATTAATGAAAACTAAGCTTTTAATGGTAGTTATACTACTTTCCCTTATATTAAGTAGCTGCAAGAAGGAACACCCCCAAAACAACCAAACTAACAAGAATTATTTATTCAAAAAATTAACTCCTGAAGCAACAGGCTTATCGTTTAAAAATGAAATTACTGATGATGTAAAACACAATATCATAAATTACATATACTACTATAATGGTGGTGGTGTAAGCGTTGGTGATTTTAATAATGATAGTTTACCTGATCTCTTTTTTATATCTAATAAAGGAGATAATAAATTATATTTAAATAAAGGGAATTTAAAATTTGAAGATATAACTGAAAAAGCCGGTGTAAAGGGTAAATCAGACTGGCAAACTGGTGCAACAATAGTAGATATAAATAATGATGGTTATTTAGATATCTATATTTGTGCTGTTTCAGGTCTTTTAGACTTCAAAGGTCATAATGAGCTCTACATTAATAACGGAGATAACACATTCTCTGAAAAATCAAAAGAATACAACTTAGACTATAAAGGTTATTCTACGCAAGCATATTTTTTTGACTATGATAAAGATGATGATTTAGATGTTTATATCGTTAATCATGCTGTACACACAAAAACATCTCACGGACCAGCCATGCTTAGAGAGAAAAGAACTGGCTTAACAGGTGATGCTTTACTACAAAACAACAATAACACATTCACTGATTATAGTGAAAAAGCAAAAATATTTGGAGGAGCAAACGGTTATGGATTAAGTGCTTCTATCGCCGATTTCAATAATGACGGTTGGGATGATATTTACGTATGTAATGATTTCCATGAAGATGATTATTATTACATAAATAATCAAGATGGAACTTTTACCGAATCTTTAGCTAATAAATTCTCTATGATTAGTAGATTTTCTATGGGAAGTGATGCTGCCGACATTAACGGTGATGGTTTTCAAGATTTAATAACACTTGATATGTTACCCAAAGATGAAAGAGCTGTTAAAGAATCTGAGGGAGATGATACTATGCTTAATGTACAAATTCAGTTACAAAAACTAGGATATAAAGATCAGTATGCTAGAAACATGTTACAAATTAACAACTCAGGTGTTTTTTTTAACGAAGAAGCACTATTCAATGGTGTTGCTGATACTGATTGGAGTTGGAGCCCTTTAATTGCTGATTATGATAATGATGGCCATCAAGATTTATTTGTAGCAAATGGTATACTTAGACGCCCTAATGATTTAGATTTTAGAATGTATGTTGCTAGCACATTTAAATATCGAGATAAAACAAAATCAAAAGATGAATGGTTATTAGCTTCCTTAACTGAAATGCCAAAAGGAACAATGCCTAATCAAATATTCAAAGGGAATTCTAAAAAATTTGAAAACAAAAACAATGATTGGATTGAAGATTACTATACTATTTCTAATGGAGCTGCTTATGCTGATTTAGATTTAGATGGTGATTTAGATTTAATAACCAATAATATGAATGATTTTTCATTCATACATGAAAACACAACAACTAACAAAAACTTTATTAAGTTAAAATTTAACTATTCAAAAGGAAATCAAAACGGAATTGGAACTAAAGCAATTATATTTTCAAAAGAAAAACAACAATTAAAACAGCTTTTCAATTCAAGAGGATTCATTTCTTCAGTTGATAACAATCTTCATTTTGGATTAGATACAATTAATAAGATAGATTCTATACAAGTAATATGGCCTAATAATAATGTTCAAACTATAACTAACTCAGAAATCAACAAGCTTAATACAATTAAGTATAATCAAGAAGGTTTGAAAAAATGGTCGTCAAGAGAAGTAAAAACACCTACTTTATTTACTGAAACAAATACTTTAAACTATACACATAAAGAAGATAAGTACAACGATTTTTACGTTGAACGTTTAATTCCATATAAAGTTTCAACCTCTGGTCCTTCATTATCTATCGGTGATATAGATAAAAATGGATTTGATGATGTATTTATTGGAAATGGGTGTGGAAATCCAGCTAAACTGTTTTTAAATAACGGAAAAGAATTAATAGCTAAAGAAATACCTAATATAGAAAAGGATGTTTTTTTTGAAGATACTTGTTCTACCTTTTTCGATGCAGATAATGATGGTGACTTAGATTTATATGTAGGAAGTGGAATAAATGAAAGAAGAAACTGGAAATATGAACTTGATAGATTATATTTAAACGACAATGGAAACTTTACTCTTTCAAACTCTATTCCTGCTAACAAAAATATAACTACTTGTGTTAAACCATATGATTATGATAACGATGGTGATATTGATTTATTTGTAGGAAACAGATCAAACCCAAATGATTTTGGCCAATCAATTAATTCATACATACTAATTAATGATGGTAAAGGTAATTTCACAACTGACCAAAACTTTAAACTTAAATCTCACGTTACTGATGCTATTTGGACAGATTTGAACAACGATGGCAATAAAGATTTAATAGTGACTACTGAATGGGATTATCCTAAAATCTATATAAATAAAAAAAGTAAGTTAACTTTAACTAATGAGTTTCCAAAACTTATGGGGCTTTGGCAAACCGTTACCATGTTTGATATAGACAACGATGGCGATCAAGATATTTTATTAGGTAACTGGGGAACTAATACTAAATTTAAAGCTACTATAGATGCTCCATTAAACATGTATCATTCCGATTTTGATGGTAATGGTAAAAAAGAAACTGTTTTAGCATATAATATAAATGGTAAGTACTACCCTATTTATTCTAAAGATGAACTAGCATCTCAAATGAATATTATCAAGAAAAGATTTGTTAAGTATAAAGATTATGCTACAAAAACAATTAGTGAAGTATTAACCAAAAAAGAAGTAGAAAAAGCTCGTAAATATTATGTGAATAATCTTTCTTCTGGTTACATCGAAAATAATAATGGAAGTTTTAACAACTTTAAAACTTTACCTAAAGCATTTCAACTTTCACCTTTAAACACATTTAGTAAGTTAAGACTAAATCAAAAAGAGAATATTCTTGCTTTCGGAAATACAAAATCTGTAAACACCTATCATGGTGCTTATGAAAGTATAAAAGGTTTATTATTGACAAATCATAATAATTATAGCAATTTAAGTTCATATGGAATTGAACCAATAGAACAAGAAATCAGAAATTCCGCTATACTTAATATGAAAGACAAAAAAATAGTACTAATCATACCTAATAACGATACTGTAAAATCGTATGTTATCAATGAAAATTAAAACATTATCAATTAAACATATATCTATTTTTGTTTTACCCTTTCTATTTTTCTCTTGTTCTCAAGAAAAAAAGGAAATTAAAATATCTTCAGAACAATACCATGCTATAGTTGATCATTTGACACAGATCATGATTCATGATGTATTTTCTCCTCCAGTTGCTAGTAGAATTTACGTTTATCCAAATATAGCAGCATACGAAGCATTAAATACTGAAGCTTCAAAATACAAAAGTTTATCAACACAATTGAACGGCTTAAATCTAAACCAACTAAATTCAACCAATAACACAAATAAAAAATTAGCTTCATTAATAGCTTATATAGATGTTGCAAAAGAGTTAATTTTCTCAAAAGAAAAACTTACTACTTACAGAGATAGTCTATATAATAATTGGAAGAATCAAAATGAAAGTAGTTTTGATAAAGCAAAAAATCACGGAATACATTATTCTAAACAAATTATAGAATGGATGAATAGAGACAATTACGCTCAAACTAGAACTATGCCTGAGCATAATATCCTTAGTGACGATCCTTCACAATGGAAACCCACTCCGCCTTCATATATGGATGCTATAGAACCACATTGGAATAAGATAAGAACTTTTGCTTTAGATTCCGCTTCACAATTCAAACCAAAAGCACCTCCAAAGTTTTCTTTAGAAAAGAACACAGATTTTCACAAAGAATTAATGGAAGTATATAATGTTACTAAAGAAATTAATAATAAAGGAGATAGTTCAGAAGAAATAGCTATTGCCAGATTTTGGGACTGTAATCCTTATGTTTCAGTTACAAGAGGTCATTTTATGTTTGCTTCTAAAAAAATCACTCCTGGAGCCCACTGGATTGGTATTTGTAAAATTGCTTGTAAGAAAACTAATTCAACTTTTGAGGAAACTGTTTATGCTTATACTAAAACATCAATTTCAATAGCAGATGCTTTTATTAGTTGTTGGGATGAAAAATACAGAAGTAATTTAGTTAGACCCGAAACACTAATCAATAATCATTTAGATGAATCTTGGGAGCCCGTTTTACAAACTCCACCTTTCCCTGAATATACGAGTGGACATTCTGTTGTTTCAGGAGCAGCTTCAGAAACATTAACAGATGTATTTGGTGACAATTTTCAATTTGATGACACTACTGAACTACCTTATGGTTTACCTATTAGAAAATTTTCTTCTTTTAGAAACGCTGCAAAAGAAGCTGCTATAAGTAGACTTTATGGAGGCATACATTATAGATCTGCTATCGATTTAGGTTTAATACAAGGTCAAAAAGTATTCGAAAAACACAATGAATCAATAAGTTACTTATCTAAAACCCAAAAATAGAAAGTTTTGAAGAAAAGAGCATTTTTCTTATTTATTCGTTAAAAGAAAACTTTCTACAATAATTTATAAATAAAGCTACATCGTTTTTTCTGTTAAAAAATTGTTTATTTAAGATAAAATTAAGACTTTAGCGTTTGATTAATTCAAACAATTATACAATGAAAACAAAGTTTAATGGAATTTTAACGCTTTTGTTAGCGTTGGTTGTGCAAATTTCCTTTGCGCAAGAGAGAACGATTTCAGGTACTGTTTCTGATGAATCAGGTCCGCTACCTGGGGTTAGTGTATTAAAAAAAGGTACTACTTCTGGTACTGAAACTGATTTTGATGGTAACTACTCTATTAAAGCAAAGACAGGTGATGTTTTAGTTTTTAGCTTTGTTGGTATGAAATCTGCTGAAAGAGTAGTAGGTTCATCTAACAACATCAGTTTAACTCTTGAAACTGACAATTTACTTGAAGAGGTTATAGTGGTAGGTTATGGTACAGCAACTAAACAATCGTATGCGGGTACTGCTGCAACTGTAGCAACTGAAAACCTAGAGGCTAAATCTTTTACTAACGTTTCTCAGGCGTTAGCGGGGGAAGTGGCTGGGGTAACTGTAATTAACACTTCTGGGCAACCAGGTACTATTGGTACTGTTCGTGTTCGTGGTTATGGTTCTCCAAATGGTAACAGAGCTCCTTTATATGTAATTGATGGTATTCCTTTTGCTGGAACATTTGATCTTAACTCTGTAAACCCTGCAGATATTAAAAGTACTACTGTACTTAAAGATGCAACTGCAACTGCAATTTATGGATCTAGAGGTGCAAACGGGGTAATCTTAATTACTACAAAGTCTGGTACTTCTTCAGAGAAATCATATATCGAAGCTGATGTTAAGTCAGGGGTAAACGTTCAAATTATACCTAGATATAATGTAATTCAAAACCCTGAAGAATATATTGGTTTAGTATGGGAAGGTTTATTTAACAGAGGTGTTGTAACTGGAAATGCTGATCCTGTTGGTTTTGCTAACGCTACTTTATTAGGTGGTAACGGTATTGGTCAAGGATACAACATGTGGAATGTTGCAGATGCAGCTTCTTTAATTGACCCAGCTACAAGATCTGTAAGATCTGGGGTTCAAAGATTATTTGATCCTGAAAAATACGCAGATTTTGCTTTTGGTGAAGGAATCAGAACTGAAGCTAACCTTCGTATGGGAGGTGGTTCTGCTAAATCTAAGTACTTCGTTTCTATGGGTTACTTAAATGATAGTGGATATTCTTTAAACTCTGATTTCAAAAGATATACTACGAGATTAAATTTAACATCTGATGTTAAAGATTGGTTAAGACTTCAATCTAACATTGGTTATGCTTTTTCTCAAACAACTAATAATGGTCAAACTGTAGGTTCTGAAAACGTATTTGAATTTGCTGATAAAATGGCTCCTATTTATCCAGTATTTGCTAGATTCCCTGGAACTGGAGATAAAATTCCAGATCCTATTTTTGGAGGTTTCCAATATGATTATGGATCTCCAACTGCATCTGCAAACGGATTCACAAGATCTAGACCAAATGCAAACTTATTAAACCCAATCGGTTCTGCTATTTTAGACTTTAATGGTGGTGAAACTCATGCTATTAATGGTAACATTAACGCTGATTTCAAATTATCTGAAGGATTAACTTTCGAAACTAAGTTTGGTGGTCAATATTCTTTAAATAGATTTATAAACATGGCTAACCATGTTTATGGAACAAATGCTGCATCTAATGGTACATTAGGTTTAACTGATACTGTTAGATGGTCTCAAACGTTCTTACAATTATTACGTTATAAAACTTCTTTCGGTGATCACTCTATTGAGGCTTTAGCCGCTCACGAAACTTTTGAAAGAAGATTTGAGCAAAATGGAATTAACAAATCTAATGTTATCATTCCTGGATTATTCAATGCAAATAACTACTTAGAGTCTCAATCTCCAGCTTTCGGTTCTCAAAACGGATCTGCTATTGAGTCTTACTTTGGACAGGTTAATTATAACTTCGCTAACAAATATTACTTAACTGGATCTTTAAGAACGGATGGTTCTTCTCGTTTTGTTAATGACAAGTGGGGTACATTCGGATCTATAGGTGCTGCTTGGGTAATTAGTGAAGAAGATTTCATGCAAGATAGTTTCTTCTCTTACTTAAAAGCTAAGGCTTCTTGGGGGGTAACTGGTGATCAAGATGGAGCTGGAACTGCTTCTGGTTTCGATGTATTTAATGCGAACTTAGTTGGTGGTAATTTAGCACTTGACTTAGCTACTCCTGGTAACCCTGATTTAACTTGGGAAACTTCAAGACAATGGCAAGCTGGTTTAGAGATGAGTATTGGAAACTATGTAGACGCTAACTTTGATTACTATAGAAAAACTACTGATAACTTATTCTTCAACCAAAGAGTTGGACCTTCTGACGGTATTGCTTCTATCTTAGTAAATGATGGAGAGGTATTAAATGCTGGTTTTGAATTTGATGTTACTGGTCATTTAGTAAACACAGAGAACTTTAAGTTAGATTTAGCTGTTAATGGTGAGATGTTACAAAACGAAATGTTAGTAATGCCTCTTGATCCATCTACAAATAGACAAAAAGTAATTGATTCAGGATCTAGTCCTGATGGAGCTTATGCTTTTGCTGTTGGTCGTTCAATTTTCGACTTCTTTATGCAAGAGTGGGCTGGTGTTGATCCATCTGATGGAGCGCCAATGTGGTACCAGTACTACGATGATGCAAATGATAACGGTGTATTAGATGCTGGAGAAGAAGATTTTTCTACATTACCAAACGGTGACGCTAGTACAACTAGTTCGTTATTTGAATATAGAAATGCTGGTGGTGATACAAACATCAAAAAACAAGTTACTAAAACTTATGCAAATGCAACTCAAGTATTCTTAGATAAATCATTTATTCCTGATGTAAGAGGTGCTTTTAGATTATCTGGGAAATTAGGAGCATTTGACTTTGCTACTCAATTTACATATAGCTTAGGTGGTTATGCTTATGATGGACAATATGCTGAATTAATGAGTGATCGTTTTGGTGCTGCTGGAAATAACTTCCACACAGACATTAGAAACAGATGGCAACAACCTGGAGATATTACTGATGTTCCTTTACTATCTGATAACGCAGTAGTAAATTCAACTTCTTTATCTTCTCGTTTTGTTACAAGTACTGACTTTATTGCTTTAAATAATGCTAGAATAGGTTATTCTGTACCTAGCAACTTTATGGAAAACTCTGGAATTGATGGTATCAACATTTGGGTGTCGGGTGATAATTTATTTATCAACACTGCAAGAGAAGGGTTCAACCCTGCAATTAGAGAAGCAGGTAACTCAGGGCGTAGAATCTATGCTCCTGCAACGACAATCACAATGGGGGTAAGAGTTAAATTTTAATTTTAAAAAACTTATTTAATCATGAAAAAAATTAAAATATTATTCGTTACAAGTTTATTAGCTATTTCATATAGCTGTAGTGACGAATTATTAAGAAATGATGGAGTTGCCCAGGATAGTCAACCTACAACTTCATTAACATCTGCTCAATTAGAACAAGGAGCAGAAACAAACTTAGCAATTCCAGCTGCATTCGTTTCTGGTATGTATGCACAAATGGTTCAAGCTGGTTCAGGTGGAACTGGTGGACACGATGATTTCGGACACAAATCTTATGACGTTTTTGGAGATATGGTTTGTGGAGATATGGCTTTAAGCTTAAGTACTTTTGGATGGTATAGAGCTAGTATCACAGAATTACAAGCAATGGAAGATTTCACTTTTGGTGATAACAGACAAGTTTGGAGATACTACTACAGAATTATTAGATCTGCGAATACAATTATCCAAAATTTAGGTGGTAATGATGCTGTACCTGCTAATGATGATAGTAAATTCTCTATGGGGCAAGCTAAAGCAATGAGAGCTCACTCTTATTTCTATTTAGCTCAGTACTACCAAAAAGAATATAATGCTTCTGAGCCTATTTTACCAATGCCAATTGGTGAAACAGCTGGTAACTTACCTAAGTCTACAGCAGAAGAAGTATATACTCAAATGGAAAATGACTTAAACGATGCTATTACATTATTAAATGGTTTCAACAGAACTGCTAAAAGTGCTGTAAACCAAGATGTAGCTCGTATGTTATTGGCTTATGTTTTAGGTGCAAAAGGAGGTAGAGATGCTGATGTTGCTACTTTAACTCAACAAGTTATCAACGCTGGTAACCATACAATGTTAGCTGCTGCTGATGTTACTAATGGATTTAACGATGTTAACTCTCCAAGCTGGTTATGGGGTATTGATATTACACCTGAATTAGGATTAGGATTAATCTCATGGTGGGGTCAAGTAGATGCTTATTCATTTAGTTATGCTTGGGCTGGTGACTACAAAGTAATGGACCAAGATTTATTTGATGCTATTCCTGCAAATGATGCTAGAAAAGCTCAGTTCTTAGATGATCCTGCTAATGGTAGACACTTACAACCATTATTAAAGTTCTATTGGTCTGCAGCTGTAGCTGGTACTACTTCTTTCGGATCTGGTACTAACTTTGGTATTACTGCAGATTATGTATACATGCGTATTGAAGAGGCTTACTTATTAAATGCTGAAGCTAATGCTAGAGCTGGTAATGTAGGTCCTGCAAGAGCTTCTTTAAAAGCTTTATTAGCTAGAAGAGTTCCTGATAATTCTTATGTTGATGCATTAAGTGGTCAAGCTTTATTAGATGAAATCTATTTACAAACTCGTATCGAGTTTTGGGGTGAAGGTAAGAGTTACTTAGCTTTAAAACGTAATAAAGCTACTGCGACAAGAGGTAACAACCACTTATCTTTAGTAGGAACTCCAATTCCTTATAATAGTGAGCGTTTCCAGTTTGAGATTCCACAAGATGAAATCCAAAACAATCCGTTCGTTAACGATCAAAATTTATAATATATAATAACTTAATCCATCTTAAGTATTTAGCTTAAGATGGATTTTAACCCTTACATATATGAAAAACATAAAATTACTTTTAGTAGCTGCTTTAGGTTTAGCTACTTTAAATAGTTGTAAAGATACAATTGATGACTTTGACGCTCCAGCATTTGCGACATTTGCTAGTGATGCCGTTGTAGTAAGTCTTCCTGACGGAGCTCAAGAGACTAAAGAGATTACAATTTTTACTGCAAATAAAACAGGTTCTGATAGAGTAATTGATATTATGGTTACTGAAGATACTGATGCTGATCCAGCTTCTTATAGTGTACCTTCTAGCATTACTATTCCTGCTAATAGTAATGAGGCTAAATTTAATATCGATTTTACTAGTATTAATTTAGATTTAACAACAGAAAAGAAATTAGTTTTAAGACTTACTCAAACTAGTGGTTTAAATGTTGGTGAAGATTTAGTTATTCCTATGTCTCAATCTTGTCCTGATGGAGAAACAAAAGCTAAATTAACTATTACTTTTGATGACTGGCCAGAAGAAGCTGCTTGGAGAATTTTAGATGCTTCAGGTGCTGCTGTTATGGCTAGTAATGATCCTTTAGCATTCGGTGCTTACACAGATTTCACTGGATCTTTAGATCTTGTAAATTGTTTACCAAATGGTACTTATACATTCCAAGCTTTTGATGGTTATGGAGATGGTGGTACTGCTTATGTTTTAACAGCAAATGGTGCAACTTTAATCGATTTATCTGGGAATTACGGAGGAAATTATTCTGCGCAGTTCACATTATAATATTTAAAACAATAAAGTGTTTAAAAAACCACCTTTTAAAAGGTGGTTTTTTTTTGTCATAAATTAAGTTACTTTTGCAGCATGGAACAATCGACTGTTATTTTTGGAATAAGGGCTATTATTGAAGCTATAGAAAGTGGATCTACATTAGAAAAAGTGTATCTGCAAAAAGGTTTACGAGGAGATCTTTTCTTTCAATTAGATAAAATTTTAAAGAAAAATAAAATATCTATTAGTGTTGTTCCAGTTGAAAAACTCAATAGACTATCTAAGCATAATAATCATCAAGGTGCTGTTGCTAAAATTTCTCCAATAGAATTTGCTAACCTTGAACAGATTATTGAAAATGTTATTGAATCTAATAAAACACCTTTGTTTTTAGTTTTAGATCAACTATCAGATGTTAGAAATTTTGGTGCAATTATTCGAACTGCAGAATGTACTGGAGTAGATGCTATTATAATCCAAAAAAGCGGTAGTGCGCCAGTAAATTCAGAAACAATTAAAACCTCTGCGGGAGCAGCTTTTAAATTACCAATATGTAAAGTAGATCATATTAAAGATGCAATTTTTCAATTACAAGCTGCGGAAATAAAATTAGTTGCTGCAACTGAAAAAACTGAAGACTCAGTTTATGACATAGATTTAAATCAACCTCTAGCCATTATTATGGGATCAGAGCATAAAGGAGTAAGTAATTCTATATTAAAAATGGTAGATTACAAAGGGAAGTTACCACTACTTGGAGAAATTGATTCATTAAATGTTTCTGTTGCATGTGGCGCATTTCTTTACGAAACTATTCGTCAAAGGATGTAAGTGTAAACTACTCCTCCTCTTCTGTTTTATAAATATATCTATACGTTATTAATGGAGTTTGGATTTCTTCCTCAGGAACATGTTCTACATAATTGCCATTTTCATCAAATCTATCATCGAAGTCTGTTTTTGAAAACACATATTTTTCTTTAACTATTCCATACTTTCTGTATAAAATAGCAAAAAGAATTCCAGATAAAAAACCAGATAAATGTCCTTCCCAAGACATTCCTTCTTTTATAGGAAAAACATACCAAATCATACTTCCGTATAAAAAAATAGTAATTAAAGACATCGCTACTAAACGATAATGACTTTTAATTATTCCGCTAAAAAAAACAAAGCTAAATAATAGATATACAATTCCACTAGCTCCAATATGATAAGATTCTCTACCAATAACCCAAGTTAAAAATCCAGTTAAAAAACCTCCATAAATCAAAACTTTAATTGCAACCGACCTATAGAAATACATTAAACTCATTAAAAGCACGAAAAGAGGCACTGAATTATTAAAGAGATGCTTTGTGTCACTATGAATGAAATGTGTAAAGAAAACACCTTTGAAACCACTAAAAGTTCTTGGCAAAACTCCAAACTTGTTAAAATTAAAACCAAATTTAATTTCTATCCAATACACAAACCAAATAAAAAAGACAAATACCACTGGTAGAGCAAATACATCATTCGAGATTTTAAATTCTTTATTTTGATTCATGATTAATTAAACTACAAAAATAAATCCATATTAAAAATTCCGAATTTCTGTCAGAAAACTTTACTATTTTTACGTTATGAGTGCACCTTTGGCAGAAAGAGTTCGTCCTAAAACAATTGATGATTATTTAAGTCAGCAACATTTAGTTGGCAAAAATGGTATTCTGACACAACACATTCGTCAGGGAATAATACCCTCATTAATTTTATGGGGTCCTCCTGGTGTTGGAAAAACAACTTTAGCAAATATTATTGCTAATGAATCTAAGCGCCCTTTTTATACTTTAAGTGCAATTAGCTCAGGGGTAAAAGATGTTCGTGAAGTTATTGACAAAGCAAAAAAGAGTGGAGGTTTATTTACTCAAAAAAATCCAATATTATTTATTGACGAGATTCATAGATTTAGTAAATCTCAACAAGATTCGTTACTAGGTGCAGTAGAAAAAGGGTGGGTAACCTTGATTGGAGCTACTACTGAAAATCCTAGTTTTGAAGTAATTCCTGCCCTACTCTCTCGTTGTCAAGTATACATTTTAAATTCCTTTGACAAACAGGATTTGATAGATCTTGTAAATAGAGCTATTGAAAAAGACGAGCTATTGTCACAAAAAGAAATTATTTTAAAGGAGACAGATGCTTTACTTCAGGTTTCTGGTGGTGATGCAAGAAAACTCTTGAACATTTTTGAACTTTTAGTAGCATCTGAAGATAGAGTTGAAATAACCAACGAATTGGTACTTTCAAAAATTCAAAAAAATACGGTTAGATATGATAAGACTGGTGAACAACATTATGATATTATCTCTGCTTTTATTAAATCTATCCGAGGAAATGATCCTAATGCAGCTGTTTATTGGTTAGCTAGAATGATTGAAGGCGGAGAAGATGTAAAATTTATTGCTCGTAGAATGCTTATTTCTGCAAGTGAAGATATTGGTAACGCAAATCCAACAGCATTAATCTTAGCTAATAATACATTTCAGGCAGTTTCTGTAATTGGTTACCCTGAATCAAGAATAATTTTAAGTCAATGTGCTGTGTATTTAGCAAACTCTCCAAAAAGTAACGCTTCTTATATAGCTATTGGTGAAGCTCAAAACTTAGTACGAAAAACTGGCGATTTATCAGTTCCATTACATTTGCGAAATGCTCCAACCAAATTGATGAAAGATTTAGATTACGGTAAAGATTATTTGTATTCTCATAATTATGAAAACAATTTTGTTAATCAAGAATTTATGCCTGATGAAATTACTAATACTAAGTTATATGAACCAGGAAATAATCAAAGAGAAAATAATTTTAGATCGACTCTAAAACAACGCTGGAAAGATAAATACAAATATTAAAACTTAACCTTATAAGGTTTCATAACAATTGTACTTCCTTCATAGAATTGCGCCATCCAAACTCCATTATTTTTGAGTAAAACCCCATTTTTATCTTTAATTATAAAAATATCTGGGTTAGATGTTCTTAACAATTGAAATTTTAAATTAGATTCTTTATCCTTTAATTCATAGCCTGTTTCAGTAGAAAAAGCAAATAAATCAAAAGATTTAGTTAATAATTCTTCAGCAGATGTAAAATTCTTTTTAATTAATTCAACATTTTTATTCCTTTTCATTGAAACATTTAAGTCTAAAGACTTTTTATTACTCTCTATAGGTTTATAATGATAACTCAATCTTTTTATCGAACTAAATGATTTCCTTATGGCATCATGATATGCTTTCTTATAGTCTTTAATTTTACTTTTACCTTCTTCTCCTTTAAATACAATATTATTATAACAATCTTTTAAAACTAAGCTTGCTTTGGTAGAGAACATTCCAGAGCCATCTTCTATTATTGCTTTTAATGCTAAACATTTATTAAGAGCTAAATCTTTAGGCAAATCTTCATCACTTAAGAAGGCAGTAAATCCATTTTTATTAAATAAAAACTTAGTTAAAGAACTAGTTTGATGTTTATCTGACTCGTCAAAAGTTTCCATTTGCTTAGGAACAATAATATATTTATAATTATTAATACTCTTCTGAGCGTAAA
The DNA here is from genome assembly GCA_947492185.1 of uncultured Tenacibaculum sp. Lineage (GTDB taxonomy): Bacteria > Bacteroidota > Bacteroidia > Flavobacteriales > Flavobacteriaceae > Polaribacter. Next base: position 15,585 of record CANLMR010000007.1, on the reverse strand, counting down.
CAGAAACAGAAAACAAAAGTAAAACCAGTATATTTTTCATCTTTATTTGAATAACATATTAATACCGAATTGAAATGAAGCACTATTAGCATTTGCAATATCGGAAAGATTGAATAGATTATCAATACCACCATAAAGATTCACCTTCCAAATATGTGCAGAAATACCTAAACCGAAATTAGTATATGAAAAATCATCAACCGTGTATGTTATTCTTGTTGTAAATTTTTGCGACAACCTTCTCTGATAAAAGCCTGTAAATGCAAATTGTGGTCCATTAGGACGAATAACTGAAAATAATTGTGCTCCAACAGCATTATCAAAATAATTTCGATAAGAAATATCGTAACATGTTTCCTCTTTCCTTGTTTTACCGAAGTAATGATGCAAAGCAGCATTAAATTTAATTGGACGCATTACAGAATATGAATCTTTATTTTCGCTTCGAGGAATATTGGCATCTAAATCATCATTTAAATCTTGCCAATAATTAGGATTCGTACCATCATACTGAAATTCGATTCCGTCAAAAACATAATTCCCTTCAACTGTTCCATTTCTTAATTTATCGGAATAATTAACAAAACCTATATCTAATAAACTCGCAGAAAATTCTGTTTGCTCATCAACTTTGTATGTAAAACCAAGATCTATTCCCAAACCTAAATTTGGTCCAAAAAAAGCATTCCCTAGCACATCACTTGTAGTTAACTCAATCCCTCCATTATCATTATAAAAACCAGAAGAATATCCAGTTAAGTCAAGATTACTTAATGTGTGCTGATAAATACCATTAGTACTTAATCTTGTTGTAAAACTACCTTGATTATTATTAGAAAGTACATTTAACATTCCAGAATAAATTTTTAATCTTGCTCCAGCTATAAAACGTTCATTTAACTTTCTTGATATACCAAAATGAAGAACTCCTACTGCATCTGCTTTTGCACTGACTTTTGAAAAAAGAAAGCTCCTATTAATATTCCCAGCATTACCTTCTCTTAATAATTCTAAAAAATCTTTAGGAATACTTGAAAAAACATCTAGCTCAGTATAAAATCCTACGCTTAAGTAATCTTTATCATTTAACTGATATCCAGCATTTATAATTTCTATCTGAGTATTTAATGAAATATAATCGTTATTTCCTAGTTGATTTATAACATTATCTAATTTAGTGTTAAAGTCAACATTATCTGCTCTAAATAAATCAGCTATAGTAAAACCAGAAATATTTGCATGTGCAGATATTCCAGATATTAACGGAATACCTATATGATATTTATAATTTGTTTCTGAACCCGGGTTTAATAATAATGTTTGCGGTATATTATCAAAACCGTAGAGTATTTGTTTATTTTGAGACGTTAACGAATACGTAATTAACATCAATACTACTAAAAAAATCTTCTTCATATGTTAAATTAGTTAACTCTAAAATAAAAGGTTCCTGCCGATTTAAAATCTAATGTAGTTGGTACATTTATATCAATAGTAGAACCATCTGTACTTGGCAATAATGTTAGTACAACTTGTACTTTTCTTGAATTTAAAAAGCTAAGATTATTTGCTACAACAATCTCGTTTTCTTGAGTAAAATTAGTATTATTAGCTGTAACATTTAGTGTTATGTCATTATTTGTACTCACATCATTTTCATCAAGAAAGATAAAATCTACTCTAAAACTTCTATTAAACTGGTTACTAATTTCGAATCTTAGAACAACTCGCTCTAAATTATTTCTAGCAGTATCGTTATCTAAAACTGTAAACTCAGATGTTTGAGTAATTGAACCTACTTCAGCACCTCCAACTACTAAATCATTTTGAGTAATATCTGCATTTACCAAAGAAAGTGCAACAACAGGTGTTGCTTCAAAATTCTCTGCTTGATTAAAATCTATATTATCAATACAAGCACTTAAAAACAGGGATACAAAGGCTAGTAAACAATAAATTTGCTTTTTTCTCATAAAGTGTACTCTTAATTTTCAACGGGTTAATTACTACAAATATTGTTTGATTTCTGACAAGGATTGAACACTTGTTATTCTATCATCAACACTAGGTATACCTTTAAACAGATGAATTGGAGAAATCCCTACCGACAAAGCTCCTAAAACATCTGCTTCTAAGCTATCTCCAACCATAATTGCCTTGTTTGCACTTACATTTGCTTTATTTAATGCAAATTCAAAAACTTTAGGGTTAGGTTTTTTTACCCCAACACTTTCTGAAGTGACAATCACCTCAAAATAGTCATTTATTTGAGAATTTTCAAGTTTAATTTTTTGAACCTCTTCAAAACCATTTGTAATAATATGCAAATTATACTTTCCTTTTAAATACTCTAATAAATCAATTGCTCCTTCTAATAAATGATTAAAAAGGGGTAAATAGTTAATGTAGTCTTCAGAAATTTCATCAATTAAACTATCTTCTATATCAAAATTAAGCTTGTCGAATGTTGTTTTTAATCGTTTATAACGAAGTTCTGCTTTTCCAATTTTTTCATCTCTATACAACCTCCAATATTCCAAATTAATAGGTTCATATACTTTTAAAAAAAAATTAATATCAAGATCTATTTGTTTCTCTTCAAAAATTTTTTCAAAAGTTAATCCTGAATTACGATCGAAATCCCATAAAGTATGATCTAGATCGAAGAATATATCTGTAATTTCTGTCATATTCAAATGTAATGATATATAAATTATATCACTGAATCTTTCAATTAAATAATTAATACTTACACTTTATCTGAACACAAAAAATCATATAGTTTTCTTAAAGAAATAGTTCGTTTTTTCAAAAAAACATATCTTGCAGCCGTTATAAAATACTAGAAGTTGCAAGTTTCCGAGTTTTTTAATTTATTCTTAATTGTAAGTGCTATTCACGGTTTTGTATTTAGTTTTTTTCTATTTAAAAAAACGGGTTTAAATAGAAATACCTTGTTCTTAAACCTAATGATTCTAGTAATCGCCTTGAATAATTTACAATCGTGGCTTTTAGCTGAAGGATTTATAGTTTTAGATTATATTCAGATACCTTGGCATTTTTTAATTGCACCACTCTTCTACTCTTTCCTGATAAATTACTTAAAAATAGAAAACCATTTTTTTAATGTTTTAAAAATTGTTTTTCCTGTATTTATTATCAGTATAATTTTTCAAGTAGTATCATTTTCGTTTATTAAAGATACTTCTACAACAACTGAATATGAATTGTTTTATGAGAAATATACTGCTGTAGAAGAATTAATAAGTTTCATAGTTTCTATAAGTATTTTCTTCTATTCTTTTAGAATTATTAAGTTTAAAAAGAACTTATTCAAAAGTATTTTAAGTTATGATAGTTTACAATGGTTAAATACCTTTGTATTTCTTGCATTAATATCCTATGCTTTTTGGGCACTCGCTGTGGGTGTAAAATTCCAACTGAACTTTCAAAACTTTATTGTCTTTTTTTATCCTTTACGTATTATGACTACAATTTTAATCTATTGGTTAGGTTATGAATTAGTATACATGTTACGTCAGGTTAAAGAACGAAAATCAATTCGTGAACGAAACCTAAAAAAAATAACATCTCAACAAAGTAATAACTTAAAAAAATTTAAAGACATTGAAGATTACATTATTAATAATCGTAGATTTTTAGATAACCTTTTAAGTTTAGAAACTTTGGCAAATGAACTTAGGGTAAGTACAAGTCAACTTTCTAAATTGATTAATGAGCAAAGCTCAAAAAACTTCAATCAATTGATTAATGAATATCGAATAGAATATTCTAAAGATTTATTACAAAATGATGACTATAACCAATACACAATCACATCTATTGCCCTAGAATCTGGTTTCAATTCTAAATCTACTTTTTATAATGCTTTTAAAAAACATACTGGCGTAACTCCTACACAATATAGAAGTTAGACGTTTTAGGACTTTCCTAATTTTTATAAATATATCCTATTTTTAGCAACTTAGAGTTTTTCGGACACAAAAAAAACTTCATAAAACTAGTTTTGGCAAAAATTAAAAAACTTAATCTTTTATGAAGAAAGCATTATTAATCCTCTTTAGTGTTTTAACAATTAGCAATATCTATAGTCAAGAAGACCATGACAAATTTCGAGTAAATAGCTTCTCTTTAAGTATGAGTATCCCAAGATCCAATAAAATTAGTTTGGGATTAGGTGGAAATATAGATTTGACCTTTTCTAAAGGGAACCATTTATTTAAACTTATGACGGGTGGGGCAAGTGAGTTGTCTTTTGCTCTCTTCGGAAACAAAAGTCCTAGGGACAGTTTTGAGGAGTACAATATTATGTATGGAAGGGCTTTTGAAGTGAAAAAATGGCTGTCATTTGATCTTTTTGCAGGATTGGGATATGCAAATATTAAATACAACTTGGACACTTCTAGCGGTTTTGATGATAAATTTACATCTCAAAAAACTGTAGGATTTCCGTTACAAGTAAAAATTCGATTTTTAAGTAATAAATCAATATCTCTTGGTTTAGAGCAAAATGTAAATATAAATGACACTTCTGTACTAAGTAAAACTGGAATGTTTTTACAATATAATTTTTAATCAGGTTTAGTTTCATAAATCATCATATTCAATTTTAAAAAAGCATGAAAAAAATTATACTTTTTATGGCTTTAGCCTTGTCGTTAACAAAACTTAGTGGTCAAGATAAAAATGACCGTTTTCGTTTTAATAGTTTTTCTTTTTCTTTAGGAGGAAGTAATACAAGTATTTTTAATGGTTTTGCTAGTTCCGCAGAATTGGGGTTTTCTAAAGGAGAACATCTCTTTAAAGCTTACCGTGGAAGAGTAACCTCTATAGCAATAAATATATTTGGAGGCGAAAACGAACCAAACATTTTTGATGAGTATAGTGTTATGTATGGAAAGGAATTTGGCTCAAAAAAATGGGTTTCAATAGATTTATTCGCTGGTCTTAGTTATAACAAGTTCAAATACAAACCGAAAAATGAAATAAGTATTAGTTCTGATTTTATTAAAAGAAGCTCCATAGGTCTTCCAATGCAAGCTAAACTTCGTTTTTTACCTAAGAGTTTTATTTCTATTGGTATTGAACAACATATAAACATCAACAGTGAAGAACCGGTAAGTAGAACAAGTTTATTTCTTCAAATTAATTTTTAAATCAGTTTACTCTGACTGAATTCTAATCAAAGTTTGATTTTACAAAACCTGAAAAAAATATTTGTTATGATAAAGTTACACTTTAAACACCTAAAGTGAATGGGGAAAATTGCGCAATAGAAATAATTATCAAATTTTTAATTTACTTTTAGGGTTCTGTAACTACAGAACCCTTTTCTGTTATTACTAGGAAAAAACAATACTTTTGAATCAAAAAACTAAAAAACATATTCTCTTTCTTTGTGGTTGGTATCCTTCACGAGTATTGCCAAATAATGGTGATTTCATTCAGCGTCATGCAGAAGCTGTAAGTTTAAAACATAAGGTTTCCGTAATTCATATCATATCAGATCAGAGTCTAAAAAGCTCTATTGAAATTAGTACTGAAGTCATTAATGGGATTTCTACTCATATAGCATATGTAAAACCAAGTAACAATGCTTTTAGTAAGATATTTAGGTTTTATAAAGCTTTTAAAGTGTTATTAAAATTAGTAGAGAAATTTGATTTTATACATCTCAACAAACTGTTCCCTTTCGGTGTTTTTGCTTTGTACTTGCATCGGAAATTCAAAAAGGAATTTATTATTTCCGAACATTGGACCGGTTATCACCCTCCTCAAGTAGAACATCTTTCAAAAATTGAACAATTAATTTCTAAACGCATAGCTAAAAAAGCAAAATATATCTGTCCAGTTTCAAAAGATTTACAAAATTCAATGGAACAATTTGGACTTAAAGGAAACTATAATCCAGTTCCCAATGTGGTAGACACAAACTTATTCACACTTAAAACTATAAACCAAAATAAGAGTTTTGTTATACTTCATGCTTCCAATATGCTGGATGAGCACAAAAATATATCAGGAATTATTAGAACAATTTCAAAGTTTAAAGAATTTACATCCAATTTTAAGTTGGTTTTACTTGGTGAAAACTCTTTAAAATATAAAGTTTTATCTGACAAATTGAATATTACTAATCATATAGATTTCATTGAACATATTCCACATAAAGACATTGTTAAGCACATGCAAAATGCAGATGTTTTTGTGCTTTTTAGTAATTATGAAAATTTACCCTGTGTTATTTTAGAAAGTTTTTCTTGTGGAACTCCTGTAATTAGTACTAACGTTGGTGGTGTTCCTGAATTTTTCCCTAACAAATTCGGACATTTAATTACTCCAAATAACGAATTAGAACTATTAGAAGCATTAAAATCGGTTTATCATGGTGAAGTCAATAAAGGTGAACTTCATGAATATGCTACTCAACATTTTAGCAAAGAAGTCATTTCCAAAACGTTTTCTGAATTATATTTGACCTAATTGAATTCGCTAATAAACTACATATCAGATTTTATAAAACGAGCAGGAAGTTATGTATTCTTAGCTACAGTAATTTCTAGAGTATTATCATTTCTCGCCTCATGGATTGCACTACAATTGATTCCATCTAAACCATTAGGAAATGTTTTATATGCGTGGAATTTTGTAGTTTTTCTAACACCGCTTGTAGGTTTTGGATTACATCAAAGTTATATTCGGTACGGAGCTATAGTTAAAACTAATGAAGAAAAACAGCAATTATTAAACTATGTAGTAAAAAAAGGAACTATAGCGTCTTTGCTTTTAACTATTGGCATAATTTTATTTAGTTATGTTTATCATTTTGAAATTAAAGAAGTAAAGTTTTACCTCTACATACTTTCTTTGGTTTTTATTCCCGCATTTCTTTTTGAAATAATTAAAGTTAGAGTACGTTTAGAACATCGAAATAAAAAGCTAGCTATATTAGAAGTGACATATAACATTATTTTAATATCCTCAGTTTTTGTGCTAAGTCATTTTTGGGGAACAACTGGATATTCTATTTCTTTTGTGATTACTCCATTAATAACAATACTATTTTTTTATAAACTATTGTTATCCTCTAATACAACCTCAAAAAAACTTAACCTTATTAATTTTGATTTTTGGAAATATGGAATATTTGGTGGCTTATCTAATGTCGTAACGCTTTTATTATTTTCAATAGATATTTTACTGATTGGTTCTTTACTTAAAGATCCTGAAAAAATTACAATTTATAGATACATTTCTTTAATTCCCTTTAGTTTATTATTCTTACCTCGTGTTTTTATAACTACTGATTTTGTTACGTTCACGGAAAAAATAACTGATACTAGCTTTATTAAAAAATACACTAAAGGATATTTAATTTTGTTTACCATCATAAGCTTATTAAGCTGTACTTTTTTCTACTTATTTGGAGAATTTGTGCTACACTTATTTGATTCAACATTTACGCAATACTTTGATAGCTTTATCATTCTAATATTTGGGATTTGTGGTATTTTAATTTTACGAGGTTTGTATGGCAACCTTTTATCTTCAATAGGTCAAGTTAAAGTTAACTTTTACATTACCTCAGCTGCTATTGTAATTAATTATTTTACTAACCTCACGTTAATTCCTCTATTTGGTGTTAAAGGCGCTGCAATAACTTCAGCTTGTTTAATGTGGTTAACAGGATTAGCTTCTGTTGTTGCTTTTTACGTTTTATATAAGAAGTATTTATTATCGCTTAAAGAATCTTAAAAGCTTAGGTAATTTATTACGGTGTAGTTGAATATAGTTTTCATCTTCTGCTCCAAAACTTTCATAATATTTTGCTATATTTTTCATAGATGAACCTCCAAAATCAAAAAGTTCATAATTTCGCTGATATTTAAATATTGCTCTATCATTCATAAATGTATTTGCTCCGTTATTTCTATTCTTAAAATCAGAAGAACACACTAGCTCTGTTACTCTATTCTTATGTTTCAAAAAGAAAGCTCCAGAAATCAATTCATTTTCTTTATTGTAAATAGTAAGCAATTCTCCATTTTTTTTTTCAATACAAAGATTCATTACTTTATATAATCGAAGATAATCTTCCGAAGTAATCTTTGAAACTCGTTTTCCTACATTTTGTTGAAATAAATCTATTAAATTCTTTGGTTTATCATTCCAATTCTCAATCAAATCTTCTTGATTAGCTTTCTTTAATTCTCTTTTTCTATTTCTATTATAATTTGAAAAAATTTTCTCATAAGTATTCTTTAAAGAAATAACTTGAAGACGTTTTTGCAGATGATATGAATGAAACATACTAAATGCATTAAAAGCATTCATTCGAAGACTAGTGTACTTAAACTCACTAAAAAGTTCAATTAGAAATTCATTTTCATCTACAATTTCTTTAGAATATATTCCTAATTGTATAATCCAATAAGGTTGATAAGTATATTTTATGAAAAACTTTCTTCTCCAAGGAATCGGCATTACTGCATCATAATCGTCTAAAACCAAAACACTCCATAGATCGACAACTTCATCTAAATACCATGAAAAACCAAAAACATTAGATTGCAATGAATTCTCAATACAATCATTGTATTTTTCAATGTCTAAATCTTTCCTTGAAACAATTCGTATCATTAGCTAGTAGCTATTTTCAACATTGATTCATAAACTCTTTTCCAACCTTTCCATCTTAAGTAATTACTCAAACTTTCATTATGAAATAAGGTGATAAATGTTCCATTAACTTTTTTCACTTCTTGTTTAAGTTCATTTATTTTTCCTAAAGATTGCTTTGGAGTAAGTTTCATATAGTCATTCAAGGTAGTATCCATTAAAGCAAATGGAAAAATTTTTAAAGGCGTTTGAATTTCAAAATCTAGATCATAAAAATAAAATGGTGTACATGTACTAGCTCTAAATCCAGTATGACTAGCATATCCCATTGAGTAGTCTTCTTTAATTTCTAAATCAATTAATCTTTGATAGGTATCTGGTAAAGAAAAACGTAAATAGTGTTGTCTTGACCTAAAGATCGGCATATTAGTAATTCCTTCCATTCGTTGCTTTTCTTCCTTCAACTTATAGTTGTCATTCATGGTATAATAAGACGGATGCAAACCAACTCTAGCATAATCTACCATATCTTTAATGAGTAATCTGAATTTTGTTTTTGAAGAAGAAACATTGGTATCAAAAGTGGTATAATCACCAATTAAGAAGAAAAAAATAGTTCTTATGTTATACTTTTTTTTCAGTCTTATAATCTCTGGAAACGAATTAAAAGGATCTTTTCTTAAGTTAAATCGTACAGCCAAACGATCAATAACATTTAAAATATTTAGCTTATATATATCTTTCAATAAGCCTCCTATAGAACGAACAATACTTTTATGCTTATAGGCAAAAGCATTATCCACATCTATAGTAGACATGTATGTATATTTTCTTTCCGGATATTTATAATCAGGGAATCTTTCTTGTAAAGCTTTCTTTAATTTATAAGCCCAAATATCTACTACTGGTCTTTCCAAAAACCCATTTTCATATGCAAGACTTTGCTCAGCAGTAAACCTACCATGCTTATCTTTTATATGTGGCAAATACTCCTCATATCTAGTAATTAAATAAAAGCTTGCAGAAAAGATATCAAAAGGTATAGTAGACTTACTTCCTTGAAAGAAAAAGCATGGTATATCTTCCCAAATTGAAATACTAATTTCAAAATCGCTTACACCTTGTTCGAATAACAATTCTGTGCTTTTAATAAAAAATTCATTTCCTAAAGCCACAGTTGTATACGAAAGTTTTGGCCCGTTAAAAGCTACAAACTCTTCAACCTTTGATGTAAAATCAATATCAATTGATAATACTCGTGTAAAAATATGCTTGAATATATATCGAACTCTTGGTGTAACTTTATGTGTATAAACTAGTATCAAAAAATAGATTTATAAAATTGCTTCATCTGCAAAGCTAAAATACTTCTTTTTACTAACTATTATATGATCAAGCAATTTTATGTTAAGTGTTATACCAGCTTCTTTTATTTGCTGGGTAAGTTTAATATCTGAATTGCTTGGCTTAACATTACCAGAAGGATGGTTATGACAATTATGTAAAGCTTTGCATAAATTTCATTATGCAAAGTAAAACATTATGTGTATAAAACTTCTCTATATAAGATTATTACTAAACTTTATTGAAATTTACTTTACATAATAATTATTAGAATTTTTTCAACCAAGTTATTAAATTTTTATTTTTATGCCATAACGGTTCTTCCTCTGGTATTAATTTAGAGTATGCTTTTTCTAAAGCTAAACGTTTAAACTTAGAATCTGCTCTTGCGTAAATTTCGGTTGTTTGTATAGATACATGACCCAATATATCTCTGATATAAACTAAATTAACACCTGACTGCAATAAATGCATTGCTTTTGAATGTCTAATTGAATGACAAGATATATTTTCGGGTATTATTGATGGCTCTATACTTCTTGCTTTGGTTAAATATTTCTTTAATATATAATTCACACCTGATCTAGTTAACTTTTCTCCTCTATTATTAGTAAATAGCGGATGTAATAAATTAACAGGAGAATCCAATTGATGTTCTAATATATAGTTTTTAAGATGTAGAGTTTGTGCATTAATCATTGGAACTAATCTTGACTTATTTCCTTTACCAATAATTTTTATAGTAGGAGGATTATTAAGATTAATCATAGATGGTGTAAGGTCAATAATTTCTTGAACTCTTGCTCCAGTATCATACATTAAAGATAATAAAGCTAAATCTCTTCTTCCTTTTTTGGTATTTAGATCGGGCTGTTTTAATAATGACTTAATCCCCTCAATTGTTAAATAAGACATTATAAGCTGAGGACTTCTTTTTTGCTTAATGGAAAGAATTTTTTGGCAATCATAAATATGCCCCAACTCTCTGTACTGCAAAAACTTATAAAATGAATGAATTGCAGCTAAACGTGAATTACGAGTTGAAATACTACAACTCCTATTATACTCTAGCCAATTTAAAAAGGATGTTATGGTATCTTTATTTATATCTTTAATTTTTAATTTATTAAGTTTTATTTTTCTCTCTTTCTCCATAAAGTGCAGTAATAAAACAAAAGTATCTCTATACGCTTTAATAGTATTAATAGATGCTCCTCTCTCATCAGTTAAATAGTTTGACAGAAAGTCTGAAATGTATTTAGAGAAATCAGTTGGGTTCATAATTTTTGAATTTAGGAAACACATCAATTAAGGAATAATCAATATCATTCATTAAATCTGGAAATAACATAGAAGTTAATCTTACATATTTATTTGTAGATTTAATAGATTGATGGCCTAAATAAGTAGATAATATAGGTAATGAAACATACAAATCTAAACCAGCTTCTACCATTTTAACTAAAGAATTCACGGCAAAAGTATGTCTTAAATCATGAACTCTGGGCCCTTTATTTTTCCCTAAATATTGAATATTTGAACGCTCAAGAATTTTTTTGAACCAAACTCTTATACTTTGGTTACATTTATTTCCACTTACACCGATAAAAAAATAGTTGTTTTTGTTTTTAGGAAGATAATTTCTAAACCATAAATACTCTTTTAATACGTCTGATAAAGAATAAGAAATTGGAATAATTCTTTCTTTTCCATTTTTTGAATCTTTAATTAATAAATAATTATCTTCGAGATCAACGTCTGCATCTTTTAAGTTTATAGCTTCTCCAAATCTTATTCCTGTTGCGTATAGTAACCTAAGCAATGCAGGCATAATAAATAAATTATTATATGGATGTCTTCTTATTAATTTATACTGATCACATTCATTAAATATTGTATTAATTTCATTTTGAGAAAAGATGTATGGTAGATATTCCTTATTTTTACAGGGAGGAACTTTGGGTATGTAAGAATCTATTCCAATATCATTAAGGTAAGAGGAAAACATCGCTAAAACAGATATTCTGCGTTGTCGATATTGCCATCCTTCATTTGGTTTTTTCTTCCTAATTATATCTGCGAATGATTTAGTTATACCTGAGGATGATTGATTAGTTTCTAAAGCAGCCTCATCAATTTTTTTTAAAAGAAAGGCTTCAGCTTTAAACTTGAAACCAAGCTTGCGCTTAAAACTTATAAACTGTTTCAAATACTCAGCGTATACGCTATGAAAATTTTCAACCATAGAATTTACCTCCTTCCTGATTGTAAAACCCCTCTGTTACTTTTGGCACATCAAGAATACACTGTGTTAGTGATTTTAAATCTATTCTTAGATAGTATCTTGTACTTTTCGTGTCTTTATGACCCAACACTTCTGAAATTACTGGTAAAACAGTATTTTTCTCTAATAGACGAAGTCCAAGACTATGCCTCAGTGAATGAGGACCAAATCTCCTACCACTCGTATTTATTCCTGCTTTGCACATAGCTCTTTGGACTACATGAGTAACAACGTTAGAGGTTGTAAATCTACCGTAAGGAGCTCTAGCTGTAAGTAAAATATAAGGTTCCTCTGAGGTTGGTCTTCCATGTTTTAAGTAATCAATTATAGCATTCCCTATATCCGGAAGCAAAGGTAGTATTAGCTGTTTTCCAGTTTTATGTTGTTGAAAAATAATCCTATTAGTTTCCCATTGTAAATGCTCAAACCTTAGTCTACTTATATCTGATGCTCTTAAACCTAATCTGGCCGCTAATAATACAATTACATAATTCCGTTTCCCTATAGAACTAGCTCTGTTGATAGAATTTATAAGCTTTTCAATTTCATCCTCAGAATAATTTGAAGGAAGTTTAGGTTGATTGACAAGTTTATAGCTTGGTATTTTCTTTGAATAATTATAGTTTATATAATTCTTATCATAAAGGAATTTGATAAAACTTCTTAAAGCCGTTATCAATATTGATATTGCTGTTTTTTCTAATTTTACATCTTGAATGAAATTCAAAATTAGAGCTAAATCAATATTCTCTATTTTAATAATACCTTTTTGGTTACAGTATGCACTTAATGTAAATAGTGAACGTTGATAAGAATTATATGTGCATCTTGAAGGGTTTAATTTTTCTTTGTCTTTTAAAAACTCTAACATTATTGTTCCTATATCTCCTTCAAATTTTAATGGATATTTAGACTTTTTTTCTGGAAAATTTATTTTGTTTGTTTTTTGAAAATCACCTATCATTTTAATTCCATTAAAAAAGGTTCTCTGATTACGATTTAAATTATCCCATTTACTTTCACCAAACTTAAACCTCAAAAATTTTTCACCAATACTATCATTGTAATCATAATGACCATTTTCAAACATAAACTTCCTTAAATGTTTCCAAACAAGAGTATATGTCTGAGCTGAAGAAAATGAATAACGAAGTTCATTTCGAAGGTATTGTTTCGCATTTATAATTAATAGATTAAACTTTAAAATCTTCTTTTGCATGATTATCGTTTCTTTACGTATAAATTTTAACTACTAAGATAATGATTTACATATAAAAACAAACTTAACTTGTTCTTTTTCAGCTAGGTATATCAAAATTTAGATATACCTATATATCTAAAAAAAGGAGGAAACATGAGTTTTATTTCATGCATTAATAAATAATTCAATAAAGATTTACCTGAAAAAAAATAGCTTAGAAATTAGTATTCGAAGTCAAAAAGTTCCTTGATATCTATTTTAAGCGAATCGGAAATGGCTTTAACAGTTGAAATAGATGTATTAACTATACCTCTTTCTATTCTACTTATTTGAGATATTTCAATTCCAATAGAAAATGCTAATTTTTCTTGAGTTATATTTTTACTCTTTCTTAACTTCCTCAAGTTTTTACCAAATTCTATAATGTATTTATCGTCCCTAACTGTCATTAGGGCTAAATTCTTTTTTAAGGCATATAAACCTATAAGCAAATATGCCTATATTTGTGTATACTCGTCAAAATAAAATGGAGTACAACATACATATTACTGATGGTATTGATAAAATTACTACGAGTATTATTAAAAAATACTGGGAGTATAATAATGGGGAGTTTAGTAATACTAATTTGAAAATAAGTAAACATTTTAATATTGATATTACATTTCTCATTCAAATAGTTAAAAGTTATTCTTATTGTGAAATAATATTCGATAAATGTAAAAAATGTAATCAGGTAAGGAAATATTCAGTAAAAACTAGAGTAAACTTTGAATATGTTATAAATAATTTCAATAGAATTTGTAACAATTGTAATGAGTATAAAGTACTTCTAAATGAAAAGGATAAACTTTACAAAGTAAACCAATATAATACTGAGTACGCAATTCAAAACAAAGTTTGGAAAGAATTACTCCCAATAGAATTAGAGGTTTTAAAAGGCATAATTAAGTACAAACGAAAAGATTTAATTTATAAATATGTTTTTAAAAATGATACTTACAATACTACAATATGGAATATTATAAATCATCTAGAGTATCTTGGTTTAATTTTTATTAAAAGAACTAACGAAGGAAAAATTTTGAGTTTTAATGTTTATAAAAAAGTCGTAATTTCTTTAAATGACTTATTTTAATACATTGTCTCGTCCTGAAATAAGTTGACACAAATTAGACTTGTTTTATCTGTCTAAGGCCTTACAAATAGTTTATTGCTTCTTACTTTAAAATCCGATAGATACTTCAAACTAACCTTTCATTCATTATGATTATTAACAAAGTAAAATAGCTAATTTAATTCCTATCAAATCTCTATAACTTTAAATCTCTTGCAGCTACTAAAAGAAGAAAGAAATTAGAAAATGTACTTGTTAATTTTGTCATAAGTTTTATTACTATTAATTAGAAATTGAAACGTTTTTTCCGCCTTTTACAATGTAGAAATAGGATCTTCTATTCTTCTGATGTTGTTCCTTTGAACACTTGCTTTGATTCGTATCATCACAGTGGTTTAACAATCGGTCTTCTCCATACCCAATCGCACTTTGTATTCGATTGGCTTCAATACCTCTTGAGATGATATAATCTCTTGTTGATTTTGCTCTATTATCAGATAAGTTTCTATTGTAGTCCTTTGTTCCTCGACTATCTGTATGAGATTCAATCTTAATAACCATATCTGGATTGTTGTTCATTACCGTTACAATGTGCTCTAACTCGTATTCTGCATCTTTTCTAATGCTGTACAAATCAAAATCAAAGAATATCGGATTAATAACAATCTGTGCTGACTCTGGACTCTCAACAATTAACGATTCTAAGGCTAAATCTGTTTTGATTTCTTTCTTATTAACATCCTCTGTGGCTGTTTGTTTTTGATCATTTCGGTAATCATCCTTAGAAGCGCTTACGGTAAAGTTGTTCTCACAGTCAATATCTTTAAAGGCATATTTTCCATCTGCCTGTGTTACTTGCTCACTAACTGGTATTCCTTTCTCATCTATTAATCGAACTGTGGCTCCTAAAATGGGTTTACCTGTATTTACATCCGTTACATAACCTCCAATATCTTCTTTACATCTGTAGATAACAAAACTATAAATATCATCATCTCC
>CANLMR010000006.1 GCA_947492185.1 uncultured Tenacibaculum sp. | reverse complement strand
CTAACATAGATGGTTTGCGAATTAATAGTTGTATTTCTATACGGAGTATTCTTATCAATTACATCTGTAGTAGCATCGGTTTGTGCACCTGTTAATGTTGTATGATAAGACACATTAAACTGAGTAGGAGAAAGGCTTCCTAAAACCTCAGTATCTTTAGTGGATAAAATATAATTATTAAAGAATCCATCAGTATCACCACCACTAACTACATCATCACATGCTTCATAATCTACAGCAGTTTGTCCAACAGGATTGGCAAAATTTAATACCTTAAAAGAACCATCAGTAAAACAATGATTAGCTGTTCTATTTCGTTTTCTAACGTAAACGGTCTCATCATTACTTGGACTTGTGAAATTATTTGGAGTTGTAATTTCATTTAAATAAGCAGCATCAGAAAAAAATAAAACCTCAAAAGTAGCGGGATCTTGTCCATCAAGTATTTCAGCTGTTCTTGTGGTTAAATCAAATACATTGTTTTCACAGTTAGATAAATCTGAGATAGGAGGTACAGCAGTAGCCGGTTCGGAAAATTCTAATATAATATCATCACTATCTGTACATCCGGCATCATCAATTTCACAAGTGTAGGTTCCGTTTCCTAAGTTTGCTAAGTATGTCTGGCTAGTTTCTCCAGGAATTTCAACTCCATCTTTTAGCCATTTATATGAAGTAGCTGTAACATTTGCAGTCAGTAAAGTTGAATTTCCACATACTGAATTTGATCCAGCTATTGTTAAATCATTTCCTAAATTTAATCCTAAATTAAAACTACCTTTTTCTAGAAAAACAGCAGTATCAACAACCTGATCGCTAAAATCGGCTACGACTAATTTAATATGGTATGTAACATTCGGGATAACATTAGCTTGAGCGGTAAGTACTACTGTTCTACCTACAAAACCTGTTTCTCCAGCATCAGTTCCAGCAAAAAAGCTTTCGTTTTGAGCAGCACAACCAGCTGCTCCTCCAGTAGTAGGAATTTCAGCATGAACATTTGTAACGCTTACAGGAGTTGTTGTTCCTGGTACTAAAGCAATATTCTCATATACAGTAGCTGTACTTTGTCTTAATAAAAAGGCAAAACTATCAGCAAAATTACAAGGGAAATTCCCTTGGTATTCTTGAGATGCCATTATATATCTAAAACTAATTCTAGTAGATCTAGGAACAAAATCAAACTCAATAACAGCGGCATCAGAAATCTGAGCAGGAAGAACACCAATTGCATTTGCTAAATCAGCATCTGTATTTCCTGTTGTAGCTGTACTTAACGCACCACCTGTAGCTCCAGCTTGAATTCTATTTGCAATTCCAGATGTTAAAACTATTCCTTCTTCAAAAGGGAAAGAACTTCCAGCCTGACGTTTAAAGAAACCATAGTTTTTTGTTGGTTGATCAGTTGGGGTACCACTAACAGCTGAAGTTACATTAGATACCGTGTTACAGGACCCTGTTATAAGAACATCAGAAATTAACTGTTCAGGGTTAAAACTTGATTCAGGTTCAGCATTGTTATTTACATCTACCTGAGCGTTTAAACCAGTAAAACATATTAATAATACAACTAAGAGAGTAATTTTCGTTCTGTTCATATAATTGATTAAAAAAGGCTGACAATTTACTAAAAAAAACGTCAAAAATTGACGTTATTTTAGGTATTAACAACTAGATATAAAACAATTAAACAACGTAAAACCCTACCTGGAAATTGCATTAAATATTATCAAATTGTAATAAGATATTTTATAAGTCTCTTTTCTTTAATAAACTATATGATAAATAGATAAAAATAAAAGTCCAAATACTAACAATAATTATATCAATAAAGCTTACAGAATAATCTTTAACAAAATTTTCTCCAATTTGTTTTGCTACAGATTTTACAGCTCCCAAACGAGTAAAAGGTTCTTTAATTAAGTTGGCCATGGCTTCAAGAGGAAAGAACCGCATAATCTCATTTGCTTCTGCTAAAGATCCTTCCTTTAAATCTTTAAAAGTCCATATTAAGTAGCCTTTAAAAATACTTTCTACTATCAGCCAAACAATCATGCCAGCTACGGCAAATGCAGATCTTTTAATTAAAATACCTAAGAATAAACCAAAAGAAAAGAATCCGACAAGTTTTACAAAGAATGCAAATAAGTATTCTAAATCTGAAAAAATAATAGAAAGCTCATTAAAATCAGAATAGATAAAACCTAAAGTTAAAGAAACAAAGAACACGAATACAGTTGAAATAGCAGCAAAAGCTATTGCAGTATAAAACTTTGAAAGGATAAACTCCTTTTTACTTAAACCGTCGATAAGATTTTGTTTTAAGGTTTTATAACTATATTCATTAGCCATCATTGAAACAATAACCAGTAAAAGAAAGAATTTTAATGTTGCGGCAATATATGTGTTAAAGTGCCAAATGTATGGGAAATTAAAAATTCCTTGTTCTGCCAAATGAAATTTTATAGGGCCGATATCAAATTTTATGGCAGCGATTAAGGCAATTGATGTAAGTAAGCCAAAGTAGATGATAGATAAAACTCTACTGGCTCTATTATTTTTTAGTTTATGAAATTCAATATTTAATAGACGTAACATGTTCATAGTAGTTTTGATTAGTTATTAGTAAGGTTTAAGAATTGTTCTTCTAAACTTGGTTTACGCATAACTAAATGAGAGACAATGATTCCTTTTTCAAACAAGTATTTGTTAATTTCTGAAGCTGTAGTTTCATTTTCTAAACGTGCAATAATTAAATCATCTTCAACATTAACTGTAGCAATGTCATAATAGTTCTTTAGTGTGTTTACTAATAGCTCTTGATCTCCATCAGTTTTAACCTCTATAATTCCATTCGAAGCCACCATGTTTTCAACTCTACCACTGTACAATTTTAATCCGTTTCTTATTACAACTACATGGGAGCATACTTTTTCAACTTCATCTAAAAGGTGAGAAGCTAGTAGTATAGTTGTTCCATTTTTAGCAATTTTCCTTATGATTTGTCTTATTTCATGAATACCTTGAGGATCTAAACCATTTGTAGGCTCGTCAAGAATTAAAATTTCAGGATTATTTAATAAAGCAGAAGCAATAGCTAATCTTTGTTTCATACCTAATGAATAGGTTTTGAATTTGCTATTTCTTCGTTCGTAAAGATTTACTGTTTTAAGCTTATCTTCAATATTACTATAAGGAACACCTTTAATCTTACATATCAATTGTAAGTTTTGAACGGCTGTCATGTATGGATAAAAGTTTGGTCTTTCAATTATAGCACCTACTTTTTTCAAAGCATTGTGTGTAGACATAGTTCCTCCAAACCAAGAGAATTCTCCAGAGGTTTTATTTACGACATTTAAAATAATTCCTAAGGTTGTAGATTTTCCACTTCCGTTTGGTCCTAGTATTCCGTATACATTCCCTTTTTCAATGTCAAAAGAAAGGTTTTTTACAGCATGAACTCGTCCAAATTTTTTGTCGAGATTCTTAATAGATAAAATGGTATCCAATGGTATAAAGTTTAGTCAATTTCCTATTCGACGAACAAGATACCAAAATGTTACGGAATTTTTAAGAAGAGAATTTAATCTTATTATTAAATGTATGACTAGAAGTTGTCTAAATCTAGACTATCTAAATCTTCAAAATCATTAAACATATCATGATTATCATCATTAAAATCATTTAGTAATTGATCAGATTCAAAAACTTTTTCAGGTGCTTCATTAGGCATTTCTCCAACACTAAGTATTGTTTTTGTTTCAGAAATAATTTCGTTTGAAGTTTCTATTAATTCGATATAAAAAGTCCACATTTGAAGAAAATCATAAACGTAAATTAGTTTGTCGTTTTTGTTAGCTAATATATCTTTAGTAATACATGAAGCCATAGATAATTCTTCTCCAGCTTCAGCCATGTTAAATAATGGAATTTCTAAACCTTGATTCCATTCATGATCACTTTTATAAAATGAAGCCATTTCGTTTCCTTCTAAATCGAAGGCTTTGGCGATGTCGAAATGTAATTTTTCTAAAGATGAATTTTCATCGAACATTAGAGTTCTGATTACATCTTCTTCAACATCTAAAATAGCACGAACTTTATACATTTCTTAATTTTTAATAGACTACAAAAATACGTATTTTTACTGCTTATTTAAGGATTTGAACATTTTATTGATAAATGACAAAAGAGGAGATTTTAAAAAAGCTTAATTCATATAATGCAAATACATTAATGGAAACTCTAAATATAGAGTTTGTAGACGTAGGTGAAGACTTTATTACAGCTAAAATGCCAGTAAATTCAAAAGTACATCAACCGTATGGTATATTGCATGGAGGAGCAACTGCTGCACTTGCTGAAACAGTGGGAAGCTTAGCCTCAGCTTTTTTTTTAAAGTCAAATGATAAAATAGTTAAAGGAATTGATCTTAGTATTAATCATTTAAAAAGTAAAAAAGAAGGTTTTGTATTTGGAACTGCTAGGCCAGTTCACAAAGGAAGGACTACTCATTTATGGGAAATTAGAGTGGTAGATGAAGAAGGGAATTTGATTTCGTTATGTAAACTCACCAATATAATTTTGGATAAAAAACAGTAATTTGTGTTTAAAAAAATATTCAAAATCATTTCAGTTGTTCTATTTATCTTGTTGATTGGGTTGTATGTTGTTTTTACAGTTTTTACTGCACCAAAATCTAATAAAGCAGTTTTAGACGCGTATTCAGAAAGTAAAATAAGTCCTAAATTAACTCAAGAAGAGTTTAAAGAATTTTCTTACAGAAAAATAATAGTACAAAACGATACAGTTCTGCCAACCTTAGTTTTTGTGCATGGCACTATAGGATCTCTAAATGATTTTTCGAAATACATGGCAGATAGTTTACTTCAAAGCAAGTTTAATATGATTGCTTATGATAGAGTTGGGTATAATTATGAAGATAAAAACCCAGTTCAAGAAAGTATTGCTTTTGAAAGAGATTTACTTTTAGATTTAATTAATGGTTTACCTAAAGATAAAGTTGTTCTTGTTGGATATTCATATGGAGGACCAATTGCTTTGTCAGTAAAAGAAAAGCTAAAAAGAATAATTTTATTAGCTCCAGCTGTACATAGTAAAGTTGAGCCTATGCCTTGGATGCTGAATTTTTATAAATGGAGAATAACAAGATGGTTGGTTCCTAAGGTTTGGAAACAAGCTTCTAAAGAGAAAATTTCACATAGAGAAGATTTAAAAAAGTTCGAATCTAATTGGAATATTACACCAAATGAAGTTGTAAGTATTCATGGAACTAGCGATTGGATTGTGCCTTATGAAAATTCAAAAATGCTTGAAGAACAATTTGATAAAAAACAATTTAACCTAGTTGATTTAGACAAAGGAAATCATGGTTTAGTTTGGTCTAACTTTGATTTTATTAAAGAACAATTATTAAAGTATAGAGATTGAAAATATTTGATGATATTCAAAATGCACTTTTAAGAGAGTTGCCTTTTGTTGTTTATAAAACTCCTAATTCTGATTATATAAAAGCCTTTTTTCAAAGGGATAGTAATCTTTATAACCCATCGGATTATTTAGAGTCTGGTTTTGTTTTTGCTCCTTTTGATAATCAGCAGGAAGCGATTTTAATTCCAAATGAAAAATCTATTTTTGAAAAAGAGAAAATCAATTTTAATGTTGACTTTCCTCAAAAAAACAAATATGCTCCAGATGATTCTCAGAAAAAGCATCATGTTAATTTAGTAGAAAAAGGAATTCAGAAAATTGTTAATGCGAATTTTAAGAAAGTAGTTTTATCTAGAAGAGAGAGTTTAGAGTTAAAATCTGACTTTAATGATCAATTAACTCTTAAAAGATTAATAAAAAAATACCCAACTGCATTTGTGTACTTGTGGTACCATCCTAAAGTTGGAAAATGGATGGGAGCAACACCTGAAACACTTTTAGAGGTAAAAAACAAGGAGTTTAAGACAATGTCTTTGGCAGGAACTCAGTTATATAATGAAGAGAAAAAAGCTAATTGGTCTCCTAAAGAAATTGAAGAACAATATATAGTTACGGATTATATAAAATCCAAGTTAAGTGTTGTTGTTAACAATTTATTTGTAAATGAAATTGAAACGATAAAAATTGGAAATTTATTGCATTTAAGAACTTTGATTTCAGGAAAGGTAGATGGTAATATCTCTAAATTAATAGAGGTACTTCATCCGACACCAGCTGTTTGTGGTTTTCCTAAGAATCAGACTAAAGATTTTATTTTACACCAAGAAGGTTATAATCGTAAGTTTTATACCGGATTTTTAGGAGAGTTAAATCTTGAAAATAATGAGAAGAGCTCTTTGTCTAACTTGTATGTTAACTTAAGATGTATGGAAATAACATCTGAATCTTCAGTTAAAATTTATATTGGTGGAGGTGTAACAAAGGATAGTGATTCTGAAAAAGAATGGGAAGAGACTGTTGCTAAATCATTAGCAATGAAAAATGTATTGTAAAAAGAAAAACCACCAAAAAGTTGTTAAAACAACTACTTAAGTGGCTTTTACTTTGTGTAAATTGAATTTGAATTAAAATTTTATATATCATCAAATGAAACGTCCGTGAAGCTTTCAGTTGCTTGCTCAACATATCCGTTTTCATCTTGTTTCTTAAAATCTTTTTGGTGACGTTCGCTAATAACTTCACTTCCTTTATTATCAATAATAAAATCAGTTGCTTTGTTCAGCATCTCTTTAAAATCAGTAAAATCTTCTTTGTAAAGATATATTTTATGCTTTTGATAATGGAAAGAACCATCATCGTGAGTAAACTTTTTACTTTCAGTAACGGTTAAGTAATAATCGTCGGCTTTAGTTGCTCTTACGTCAAAAAAATATGTTCTTCTTCCTGCTCTTAATACTTGTGAAAAGATTTCTTCTTGTTCTACTCTCTCGCTCATAATTCGAAGTCTTAAAAATCGTAGTTTATTTCGTTTTTACGTAAACAAATCTAACAAAATATTTTACTTGAACACATAAAACTCTAAATTTCTTTTTCTAGAAGTTGTTGTTCGTATAAATTTTTATAGGTCCCGTTCTCTGTTATTAGCTGATTGTGAGTCCCTTGTTCTATTATTTTTCCGTCTTCTAAGATGATAATCTTATCAGCGTTTTTTGCTGAAGAAACTCTGTGACTAATAATGAATGTTGTTTTGTCTTTTGATACCTTTTCTAAGTTAGATAAAATTCGTTCTTCTGTTTCTGTATCTACTGCAGATAAACAATCATCAAAGATTAAAATTTTTGGGTCTTTTATAATTGCTCTTGCAATAGAGGTTCTTTGTTTTTGACCTCCTGATAAGGTAACGCCGCGTTCTCCTAATACGGTTTTATAATCATCTGTAAAATCAATGATGTTTTCATGAATAACAGCATTTTTAGCAGCTGTTATTATTTCTTCTTTAGTTGCGTCATCCTTACCGAATTTAATATTGTTTTCAATTGTATCGGAGAATAAAAATGGATCTTGAGGTACAAAACCTATTTGATCTCTTACGTCATTTAGATTTAATTCTTTAATAGGTTTGTTGTCTATTAATACAGTTCCTTCTGTAGCATCGTACATTCTTGCAATCATATTAACTATTGATGATTTTCCGCTACCAGTTTTACCCATAATAGCTAGTGTTTCTCCTTTTTCAATCGAAAAACTAATATTATCTAATGCCGTTATGTTAGTATCATCATAAGTAAGTGATACATTACTGAAAGTGACTTTGCCATCAATATTTGTTCTTTCAGAAGCAGTGTTTATAATTTCAGGAACTTGTTCTAAGAATTCATTTATTCTGGTTTGAGATGCTTCAGCTTGTTGAATAATAGAAGTAACCCATCCAACAATAGCTACTGGCCATGTTAGTATATTTACATATAATATAAACTCTGCTATAACTCCAATTTGAATTTCTCCAGCGATATATTGTTTTCCACCAATGTATAATACTAATATGTTACTTATTCCTATTAAAAGTATCATTAAAGGAAAAAATAAAGCTTGTACTTTAGATAATTCAATATTCTTTTCTTTTGCTTCATCTGCTAACTGATTAAAATTTGAAAAAACTGAATTTTCAATAGCATATGATTTAACTACATTTATTCCAGAGAAAAATTCTTGATTAAAAGTTGTTAATTTTGATAAATACTGTTGTACAATAGTTGTCTTTTTATTTATTTCTCTACTTAAAAGAAAAATAGATAATGATAAAACTGGAAAGGGAATTAGTGTGTATAAAGTAAGTTCGTAATCGGTGTTTAGCATTTTAGTAAAACCAATAGCAAAAAGCACAATCATATTTAAAGAATACATTATTGCTGGCCCAAAATACATTCGCACTTTAGAAACATCCTCAGAAATACGATTCATTAAATCTCCTGTTCTGTTTTTTTTATAAAAATTTACGGATAGATTTTGGTATTGTTGGTAAATCTCATTTTTTAAATCAAATTCTATTAATCTAGAAACTACTATAATTGTTTGTCGCATTAAAAAAGTAAAAAAACCAGCTAGCAATGTTACTCCAATAATCATTAAAATGTTAATTAACAATTCATGTTTAACAAGAGAAAGATCTGTTTCTTTTCCTTTAACATAATCTTCAACAATATTTAATGAGTTTTTTATGATTTCAGGAATCTTTAAGGCGAGAAGTTTTGATAAAATAGTGATAATTATACCAATAAACAATCGCCATTTGTATTTGATAAAATATTTGTTAAGATATTGTAATGCTTTCAATTTTTTAATAATATTAAAAGAAATATGATAATTTGATAAAATTCAAACAAGGTTGTTATAATATTCTTAATTTCAGGATCCAATATTGCTTGGTAATTATGAAATTCGTATTTTTGTTACCTATTAATTTGAAGAATGATAATTTTCTTCATTTAAAATAAACACTATTATGATGTCTGAAATTATTGATACTAAAGACCTTAAAAACGATCCTGTTTTTGGGCAACTATCTTTCGATGGTCACGAGCAAATCGTTTTTTGCAATGACGAAGATACAGGATTAAAAGCAATTATTGGTATTCACAATACAACTTTAGGACCTGCTTTAGGAGGTACTAGAATGTGGCAGTACAAAACAGAGTGGGAGGCATTAAATGATGTTTTACGTTTGTCACGTGGGATGACATATAAATCAGCTATTACAGGTTTAAATTTAGGTGGTGGTAAAGCAGTAATTATTGGAGATGCAAAAACACAAAAGAATGATGCGTTAATGCGTAAGTTTGGTGAGTTTGTTAATTCTTTAAGCGGAAAATATATTACAGCAGAAGATGTGGGAATGGAAACACGTGATATGGATATTATTAGAGAAGTTACTCCTCATGTAACTGGAGTTTCTGAAGCTATTGGTGGATCTGGAAACCCATCTCCTGTAACAGCTTATGGAGTATATATGGGAATGAAAGCTGCTGCTAAATATAAATATGGATCTGATAATTTAGAAGGTAAAAAAGTATTAGTGCAAGGGGTTGGTCATGTAGGTGAAACTTTAGTTAAGCATATTACTGATGAAGGAGCCCAAGTAATCTTAAACGATATTAACGAAGCTCGTTTAGAAGAATTAAGTAAAAAGTATAATGCTAACGTAGTATTAGGTAATGATATCTACGGATTAGATTTAGATATTTATGCACCATGTGCTTTAGGAGCTACAATTAATGATGAAAGTATTTCTAAATTAAAAGCATCAATTATAGCAGGCGCGGCTAATAATCAATTAGCTAACGAAGTTAAGCATGGAAAAATGCTTAGAGAAAAAGGAATAGCTTATGCTCCAGATTTCTTAATTAATGCAGGTGGAATTATTAATGTTTATGCTGAAGTTGTTGGATATGATAAAGCTGAAAGTTTAAAGAGAACTGAAAATATTTATAATACAACATTGGAGATTTTTGAGTTAGCAGAGAAAGAAAACATCACTACTCATCGAGCGGCGTTTAATATTGCACAAAGAAGAATTGACGACCGTAAAAAAGAACAAAATAGCTAGAACAAACCAATAAATATTTTATTTTTGCGAGGCGATAGAAACATTTTCTATCGCCTTTTTTAAAGTTCCTCATTTAATGATAAATAGAAGACATATTCGTTTAAAAGTCATGCAATCAGTGTATGCAATGCATCAGTCAAATACTTCTGATTTAATAAAAGAAGAAAAGTTTTTGAAGTTTAGCATTCAAAAAATGTATGATTTATACGTCTTAAATCTTCAACTTCTTGTTGAAGTACAGAAATTAGCCTCAAAAAAAATAGAACTTTCTAAAAAGAAAATTTTAGCTACTAAAGACGATTTAAACCCTAATATTAAATTTCTTGATAATAGGTTACTAAATCAAATTAAAGAGAGTGTTAGTTTAGAAGGTTATATAGAATTAAATAAGTTAAATAACTGGGATTTAGAAGAGGAGTATGTGAAAATCATTTGGGAAAAATTAAATAAAAGTAAACTTTATGAAGATTATATGAATTCTTCCGAGGATTCATATCATGAAGATCGAATTTTTATAGTAAACTTTTTCAAAGAAATTGTAGCTCCCAATGAGAAGTTAGCAGATTATTATGAAGATACTATGATTTCTTGGGTTGATGATATACCTTTTGTGAATACTTGGATAGTAAAAACGTTAAATAAGCAAAAGAAAGATAGTCCATTTGTTTTAGGTCAGTTGTATAAAGATGACGAGGATAAAAAGTTTGTTTCTGACTTATTTAATAAGGTGATGTTAAACCATCACAAATATGAAGAAGATATAAAGGAAAAAACACCTAACTGGGAAACAGATAGGATTGCCGATATAGACATGATCTTGATAAAGATGGCAATTACTGAATTTTTGCATTTTTCATCAATACCTAGTAGAGTGTCTATCAATGAATATATTGAATTAGCTAAAGATTATTCTACTAATAAAAGTGGTTACTTCATTAATGGGGTTTTAGATAAACTTGCTAAAGATTATCTGGAGAGTAATAAGATGGTGAAAATAGGAAGAGGATTATTATAAAAAAAAGAATATTTTTGTTCAAGTAAAAAACCAAATAATAATGAGAAAAACAATAGGAATTTTAGCATTAGCGGTTTCATTTAGTACTATAGTTTCTTGTAAAAAAGGAAATGCAGCAGCTAAAGTAAAGCAAGAAAATGTAACAATAGCTAATCAAAGAGATAAAGAAATTAATCAAGGAGCTCCTGAAATAGCTTTTGATAAAGAAACACACGACTTTGGTGTAGTTGAAGAAGGTTTTGTTGTTGAAACTTCATTTAAAGTAACTAATACAGGTAAATCTGATTTAGTAATAACAGATGCTAAAGCTACATGTGGTTGTACTGTTCCAACTTGGCCAAAAGAACCAATTAAACCAGGAGCAACAGCTGAAATCCAAGTAAAGTTTAATACATCCGGCAAGCCAAATAAACAAAGTAAAACAGTAACATTAACTACAAACACGGCTAAAGGTCAGGAGCAAGTTAAAGTTACTGGAATGGTAACTCCAAAAAGTAAAGCTTAATGTTACAAACAATAATTTTACAAGCAGATGCAGGTAGTTTAATGCAAATGTTACCATTTGTAGCAATGTTAGGAGTTTTATATTTTTTTATGATTCGTCCACAAATAAACCGTCAAAAGAAAGAAAAACTGTTTAGAGCAGAAATTAAAAAAGGAGCTAAAGTGGTTACTACTAGTGGAATTCATGGAAGAATAGTTGAAATTAATGATAAGAATAACACAGTTGTAATTGAAACTGGAGCAGGAAAAATTAGATTTGAGAGAGCTGCTATTTCAATGGAGCTTACACAGAAACAAATTGAAAAATAAATTTCAATATTTTTAAATATATAAAGTGAGCTTTTTGCTCACTTTTTTGTTTTTGGTTAGATTGCAATAAATATTTTATTTGAAGACTTTAAAAAACATACCTAAAATATTTCTAAGTTTCTTAGTTGCTTCTTTCTTGATGTGGTTTTTAATTAATTTATCTAAAGAATATAAAACAGAAGTTGTGTTCGATTTAGATTATGAAAAATTACCACAAGAAAAAGTGTTTAGAGAAATTCCAATAAATCAGATTAGATTACTGATTAAAGGAAATGGTTTTAAGCTTTTTTCTAATAATCTTTTTAGTAAGAAGATAAAATTATCTATTGATAAGTATAAAAGAAAAAAGAGAAAATATTATTTGTTAACCGATGAACAAAGTTCAGAAATACAAAATCAGTTAAAATCTGGATTAGAATTATTAGATGTTTTAGATGATACAATACATTTGGATTTGGGTACCTTTAGAACTAAAAAAGTACCTGTAAAATTTACAAATACAATAAAATTTAAATTGGGTTATGGTTTGTCTGGTGTTAAAATTAAGCCCGATAGTGTTGTAATTTCTGGTCCGCAAGATGAAATTGATGCAATAAATAATTTAACAACCAATAGCCTTGAGCTTGAAGATGTTTCTGAAGATGTAAATATTAAAGTTGATTTAAATATTTCAGAAAGCTTTAAAAATATTAAGTTAAGTGATAAAAATGTAGAAGCTCAAATTTTTATAGATAAATATACTGAAGGAACTTTTGAATTACCTATTAAAATAATTAATATGCCTTTAAAATTAGATTTAAAAGTATATCCTAAAAAAGTTACAGTAATTTACAAAGTTGGTTTAAAGAATTATAGTAAAATTACTGAAGATTCTTTTGAAGTGGTATGCGACTATCAATCTTCTTTAGATAAAGGATTAACATACTTAGTTCCTTATTTTAAGAAAAAATCTAACTTAGTTTCTTCAGTGAGAATTTCTCCTCAGAAAATCGATTTTTTAATTCAAAAATAAAATTTAAAAAATGTTAGTAGGCTTAACAGGTGGTATTGGTAGTGGTAAAACTACAATTGCAAAAATGTTGTCTGAATTTAATAATATAAAAGTGTATTATGCAGATGAAGAAGCTAAAAAAATGATGAATACCTCTCAAGAAATTATTAGTAAACTAGTAGAAAAATTTACGAATGAAGTATATAAAGACGGAATTTTAAATCGTTCTTTCTTAGCTAATATTGTTTTTAATAATAAAGAAAAGCTGAAAATACTTAATTCGATTGTTCATCCAGTTGTGAATAATCATCTAAAAGATTTTGTTAAAAAACATGAAGACAAAAGCTATGTTTTGTATGAAAATGCTATCCTTTTTGAAAATGGAAGTAATCTTTTTTGCGATAAAATATTAACAGTTACAGCTCCTGAAAAATTAAGAATTCAACGTGTAATGAAAAGAGATAATGCTAGTGAAAAAGATGTAAAAAACAGAATAAAGAATCAATGGCTTAATGAAAAGAAAACAATTCAGTCTCACTATGTGATTCATAATCTGGATATTACAACTGTTAAAGAACAGTTAGTTAAAATTCATAATAAATTAACAAAAAATTAGTCTCCGGTTGTTGATATTTTAACATAAATCTTAATTTTTTCTTAAAAACACATTATCTTTGTTAATCTAAGTTAAAAGCATTTCTACCTTTAGCTTAAAAAAGTACATTTGAATAATGGGAAGGAGAATTTTTACTCTAATTGTGGTTTTGATGAGTATTTCGTTGATCGGAATTATTGCTGTTCAGCTGTATTGGGTTAATGATGCTGTGAATAGTAAACAATTAGAATTTGAAAATAATGTTACTATAGCTCTTGCTAAAACTTCTGAGAGAATTAAGAAAAGAGAGTATGATGAGTTTGTAGATAAACACAGATCGTTCTTTGAAAACAATAAAGCCAGATCTCATGCAGAGATAAAGAATTATTTATTTCAGCAAATAGATACTGCTAGTAAACAAAAGTTTACGTTCGGAGCTACTATTTTGGAAGAGAATTTCAAAATTCCTGTCGATTTTTTAGGTAATGATACCATTATTATAAAACGATTTACGGGTAAAGAAGATTTTCTTTATACAAAAACGTATGGTACAGAAGATAGTAAGTTTAAAACTTTTACTGATGAAAATAGATATTCAATTTATAGAGAATATCCTAGTTGGGAAAAAGACCAATTTGAATATTTATTTAGTCAAAATAAAAAATTTACGCCAATACATAAACGAATTAGTAGCAGAGAGCTAAACAACACATTGAAAGATGAATTAGCTAAGATGAACATCAAACAAAAATTTAAATTTGGTGTATATGAAGGAGGTCTAGCAACACCTATAAAGTCTGGGTATTTTAAAATTGATGAAGAGGATAATTATTTTTTTCCACTTTTTGAAGATGATAAAGGAAATAGTAATTATAAGCTATATGTTTCTTTTCCAGATGAAAGAAAAAACTTGCTTTCTAGTATGATAAAAGCATTATTATTATCAATTCTATTTATAGGAATAATTATTGCCGCATTTTCAACTTCATTATATCAATTAATACGTCAAAAGAAAATTTCTGAAATAAAGACAGATTTCATCAATAATATGACGCATGAATTTAAAACACCTATCGCTACAATAAATTTAGCTTTAGATGCTATTAAAAACCCTAAGATAATTAATGATGAAGATAAAGTAAAACGTTACGTTCAGATGATTAGAGATGAGAACAAACGTATGCATGGTCAGGTAGAAAATGTTCTTAGAATATCTAAATTAGAAAAGAATCAGATTGATATTACGAAAGAAGCTGTAGAAATTCACGACATAATAGAGGAGGCTATTGATCATGTGAGCTTGTTAGTTTCAGATAAGCAAGGTGCTATAGATGTGCAATTTAATGCAATATCGTCTGAGGTTTTAGGGAATAAGTTTCATTTAACGAATGTTATGGTAAATATGTTAGAAAATGCTATAAAATATTCAGATGAAGCACCTAAAATAAATGTATATACAGAAAATACGAATAAATTTTTCATTTTTAAGATTAAAGATGAAGGAATTGGAATGAGTAAAAATGCTCAAAAATATGTTTTCAATAAATTTTACAGAGAACATAAGGGAAATATTCACAATGTTAAAGGTCATGGACTAGGTTTAGCTTATGTGAAGGAAATTGTAGACAACCATCACGGAACCGTTTACGTGGAAAGTGAAAAAGGGAAAGGGAGTACGTTTACAGTAAAATTACCATTAATATAAATTTGAAGGGTACATAAATGGGAACAAGAAAAATTCTATTAGTAGAAGATGATCCAAATTTTGGAACAGTCTTAAAAGATTATTTAGCATTAAATGATTACAATGTAACACATGCTAAAGACGGTATTGAAGGTTTAATTATGTTTAAAAATTCTGAGTATGATTTATGCATATTAGACGTTATGATGCCAAGAAAAGATGGTTTTTCTTTAGCTGAAGACATCAGGTCAACAAATAAAGAAGTGCCAATTATTTTTTTAACAGCTAAAACGTTAAAAGAAGATGTATTAAAAGGATATCAAGTAGGAGCAGATGACTATTTGAATAAACCTTTTGATTCAGAGGTTTTATTACACAAGATTAAAGCAATTCTTCAACGTAAAGAAACTGAAAAATCTAAAGATGATGATCAGTTTGAATTTACTATTGGAAGATTCGCTTTTAATTCTAAATTAAGACACCTTTCTTTTAATGGAGACGATCCCCAAAAATTATCTCCAAAAGAAAGTAAGCTTTTAAGAATGTTAGCTATTCATAAGAATGATTTAATGCCAAGAGAGCTTGCATTAACAAAAATATGGAGAGATGATAATTATTTTACATCTAGAAGTATGGATGTCTATATAGCCAAACTGAGGAAGTATTTAAAGTTAGACGAACAAGTTGAAATTTTAAATATCCATGGTGAAGGTTTCAGACTTATCGAAAACGAAGCATAACTACTTGAAAATATTTTAAACTTCCAACATTTTTGTTGGAAGTTTTTTTATTTTTAAAACCTAGCAAAAGAAAGATGGCACAGTTTATTAAGATTTATAATGAAAATCCAAATCCAAAAGAAATTGAAAAGGTTGTAAAAGTTTTACAATCTGGAGGATTAGTTATTTATCCTACAGATACTGTTTACGGATTGGGGTGTGATATTACCAATACTAAAGCTCTTGAAAAAATCGCTAAAATAAAAGGTGTAAAATTAGAAAAAGCCAATTTCTCATTTGTTTGTAATGATTTAAGCCATTTGTCTGATTATGTGAAACAAATCTCTACACCTGTATATAAGATTCTAAGGAGAGCTTTACCAGGGCCATATACATTTGTGTTACCAGGAAGTACAAACTTGCCAAAAGTGTTTAAAAAAAGGAAAACAGTTGGTATTCGTATTCCGGATAATAATATAGCTAGAACTATTGTTGAACAACTAGGGAATCCTATTGTGTCTACTTCTATTCATGATGAAGATGAAGTTATTGAATATACAACAGATCCAGAATTGATATTTGAAAAATGGCAGAATATTGTTGATCTAGTTATAGATGGCGGATATGGTGATAACTATGCATCGACAGTAATCGATTTAACTCAAGATGAACCAGAAATTATAAGAGAAGGTAAAGGTAGTATCGATGTTATTTAGATTTTTATTAAAATTTCCTAATGACAGTGGACCTATTTATCAAGAAACGATAGAAGGAAGATTACCTGTTGAACCTTTTAATACGTTTAGTAATTTAATTTTTATTGTAATTCTGATTTATTTTGGGCATAAAATCTACAAAGTACCCAAACAACATCCATTTTTTTTATTTGCTATTCCTGTAATTTTTATCAGTTGGATAGGAGGAACTATGTTTCATGGAACTAGAAGTCATGAGTTCTGGTTAGTACTTGATTGGCTACCTATAATGATAGTTTGTTTAGGAGGGATTATTTATTTTATTGGAAAAATAAAGAAAAAATGGTGGATGAGGATTTTATTGTTTTTAGGAATTCTTACGTTATCTATTATTCCTAGAATGCTTCCAATACCAAATACATATCGCATTTCTTTTGGTTATTTTATTACAGCTTTAACTGTAGTTGGTCCATTTATTTGGTATGCATATTTAACCAACTGGAAAAACGCAAAATTGATTTTAATTGGATTCTTGGTTTTTGCACTTGCAGTTACTTTTAGAACACTAGATAATCTTGTAGTAAAAGGAGATTTAGATCCCGTTTTACCAATGGGAACACATTGGCTTTGGCATACATTTGGAGGTATAGCTGTATTTTTTCTCCTGAATTATATTTATAAGGATAACGAATTTTTATTAGATGAAAAATAAACCTCGTATATCCAGGCTTACTGCAATTTTAACTCATTTACAATCTAAAAAGATAGTAACAGCTACAGAATTAGCTGCAAAGTATAATGTAAGTGTTAGAACTATTTATCGGGATATTAGAACATTGGAAGCTTCCGGAATTCCCGTTTTCACGGAAGAAGGAAAAGGATACTCTTTAATGGAAGGTTATAATTTACCTCCAGTTATGTTTTCTGAAGAAGAAGCAAACGCATTAATTACTGCAGAACACCTTATTAATAAAAATAAAGATAAATCTTTGGTAGAAGCTTATCAAAGTGCTATAACAAAAATCAAATCTGTTTTTCGTTCCGCTCAAAAAGAAAAAATAAATTTATTATCAGAAAGAATTGCTTTTAGATATAATCCAAAAAATGAAATTACAAGTTCAAATTTAGCTAAGATTCAATCTGCAATCACTAAT
This sequence comes from uncultured Tenacibaculum sp., assembly GCA_947492185.1. Taxonomy (GTDB): domain Bacteria; phylum Bacteroidota; class Bacteroidia; order Flavobacteriales; family Flavobacteriaceae; genus Polaribacter. Next base: position 194,553 of record CANLMR010000006.1, on the reverse strand, counting down.
TTTCAGCTAACTCAAATCAGCTATAACTCAATTGGAGGTGAATTTACCAAGAGAATAATTGAGCCTTTCGCATTGTATAGTACCAATGAGAATTGGTTATTAGTAGCTTACTGTAGGTTAAGAAAAAGCTTTAGAGTTTTTCGAATCGATTATATTGAGAATATATCATTACTTCATGAACGTTTTACTCCACATGAAATGACTTTACAAGAGTACTTCGAAGAGTGCGTCAAAAATTTATCAAACACCCCTGACAAACCGTTGACATAGTTGCTCAATAATTTTGTGTTGTAACTAAAAATAATGATAATGAAAACAACACGAATGAATTCTTTTAAAGTAATAGGAATTAAAGTAAGAACCACTAATGAAAATATGCAAGCCGCTAAAGACATTCCTGCGTTGTGGGAACAATTTATGACTAAAAATATAAGAGAGAAAATTCCAAATAAAGAGAAAAATGATTTGTATGCAATTTATACAAATTACGAAAGTGATTATAGAGGAGCTTATGATATGATTATAGGCTGTAAAGTTTACAGTTTAAATGAAGTGCCTTCAGAGATGTCAGCATTAGAAATTCCAGCAACCTCTTATGAAGAGTTTATTGCAGAAGGAAAATTAAATGATAATATTGTTTATAATAAATGGATGGAAATTTGGCAGTCAGAATTGAACCGAGAATATCAAGCTGATTTTGAAATTTATCCTGAAAATGTTATCCCTTCAGAAGATACTAAAGTTCCGATTTATATATCTGTGAAAAATACATAATATAAAAACGTCAACCTGAATTTATTTCAGGTTCTCAATATAAATAGTATTTAATAGTATTATGGGATTTCGAAATAAATTCGGAATGACGCTAAAATATTAATTATAATATAAAAATAAAGCCTAATAAAAATAAACTTTACGTCATTACGAAAACTTTAGTTTGAAGTAATCTCTAAATTATTAACTTAAAGTTTATGAGATTCCTTTTCCCGATTTTTCGAGACCGGAATGACGTTTGTTTTTAGATTAAATTCTATTTATTGGAGTTTTTTAAACTCTGTTTTTCCTAAAACAAAATGTTGCCAAACAACAGAAGTATGAATACTATAGTTCGATTTTCGTTGAATTTGTCTTCTCTTTTTAATAAACTTTCTTAAGTTTTTGTAAAAGCTTAGGTGGGCTTTTAATACAGACCATGTATGTACTGGTCTTAACTCCAAAATGAATTTTAAACCAGCAATACCATCTAAAACTAAACGAATAAAAATTACTTGAATTAAATTTTTTCTTGGAACATTTTTTAAAATAGTAAATAAACTATTTCTAAAATTTAAAAATGTTTTTCTTGGATTAGATTCTTGTAAAGTGGCACCACCGACATGATAAACGGTTGAGGCTCCTACATATTTAACATCATAACCTTCGTTTTGTGAACGCCAACATAAATCTATTTCTTCTTGATGTGCAAAGTAGTGTTCATCAAAACCATTTAATTTATGAAACACCTCGCTTCTAATAAAAAAGCAAGCTCCAGATGCCCAAAATATTTCTGAAATATCATCAAACTGACCATTGTCTTTTTCTAAAAAGTTAAAAACACGTCCTCTACAATATGGATATCCGAAATAATCTACAAAACCACCGCCAGCACCAGCATATTCAAATTTTTCCTTGTTTTTAAAATCCAATAATTTTGGTTGGATAATAGCTGTATTTGGCTCATTTTCGAAAACCTCAATTATTGGTTGCAGCCAATTTGGAGTAACTTCAATATCTGAATTTATTAAGCAATAAATATCTGCTTGAATGTGTTGTAAAGCATCGTTATACCCTTTTGCGTATCCACCATTTTCATTGTTTACAACAATCTTTACTGAAGGAAAGTTAGCTTTAACAAAATTAATAGAATCATCAGTAGAAGCATTGTCAGCAACGTAAATTTCAGTATCTCCTTCATTATAATTTACAATAGATGGGAGAAACTGTTCAAGTAATTGTTTACCGTTCCAATTTAATATGACTACAGCAGTTTTCAAGTCCGCAAACTTACACTATTAATCTGGTTTTAAAATGTAAAGAAGTATTAAATTTTATAAGTAGGAATATCTTTTAAAAAAACATAAGTTTCATTTTCTGTATCCAATTTACAGTAATAATGTTCTAGCCCATTAGTTACAATTAAGTAGTTTGCATTAAGTTTTAAATTATACCGAGCTATTTGGTCGAAAGTTTCTTGTGTTATTTTTATATGTGGAGCTTTACATTCTACAATAATATTAACAGTTCCTTCACGAGAAAAAACTAATATATCAGTTCGTTTTTTTAAGTTGTTTATGGTAAATTGTTTTTCTACAGCAACTAAAGATGTTGGATAGTTTTTTTCTTTCAATAAAAAATGGATATAATGTTGTCGTACCCATTCTTCTGGAGTGAGAACAATATATTTTTTTCGGATTTCATCAAAAATTAGATAGTGTTTTTCGTTATTTTTGATTCTGAAAGGATATGAAGGTAAATTCAGTTTTTCCATTATTCAAAAGTAACAATCTTTTAAATACGCTACTTAAAAATTAATGAACGACGTTAAGCTAATAGTTGATAATATTAAACAAGGCAAATTAAAACCTATTTATTTTTTAATGGGAGAGGAGCCTTATTATATTGATAAAATTTCAAATTTTATTGAGAATTCTATTTTAGATGAGTCCGAAAAAGGATTTAATCAAATTGTTATGTATGGTAGAGATGTATCTATAGATGAAATTATCTCTTCAGCAAAACGATTTCCAATGATGGCGGATCATCAAGTAATTATTGTAAAAGAAGCACAAGATTTAAGTAGAACTATTGATAAATTAGAAAATTATGCGGCTAATCCGCAACCTTCAACTATTTTAGTGTTTAATTATAAGTATAAAAAACTTGATAAACGTAAAAAGGTTTATAAGGCCGTCGCGAAAAGTGGATTAATTTACGAGAGCAAAAAGTTATACGAAAATCAAGTTGGTGATTGGATTGTTAAAGAATTAAGAGGAAAGAAATATGCTATTGAACCAAAAGCAAGCCAAATGCTAGTTGAATTTTTGGGTACTGATTTGAGTAAGATTAGTAATGAGCTTGATAAACTTATTTCAGTGTTACCTGAGAGCACGATTATAACTCCGGTACATGTAGAAGAAAATATAGGTATTTCTAAAGACTTTAATAATTTTGAGTTACGAAAAGCAGTAGGAAATAAAGATGTGGTTAAAGCAAATAGAATTATAAACTACTTTAGTCAGAATCCAAAAAACAATCCTTTGGTAATGACGATTTCTTTATTAAATAGTTTTTTTACTCAAATGTTATTGTATCACGGATTAAAGGATAAGTCGAAAGCATCTGTTGCACGAGCATTAGGTGTGAATCCTTATTTTGTTGATGATTATGTTACTGCATCAAGAAATTATCCAATGCGTAAAGTATCTCAAATAATTGGTGTTTTACGTGACGCTGATGTAAAAAGTAAAGGAGTAGGAGCAAACCAAACACATGGAGATATTTTAAAAGAATTAATATTTAAAATATTGCATTAACTTAAAATTAAAATTCCATTACATTATGAAAAGTATTTTCACAAAAAAAGTTACTGATGAAGTAGTTGGAAGAATCAATAATCTTACAACAGAAACACAGCCTCAATGGGGGAAAATGAATGTTGCTCAAATGATGGCGCATTGTTCGGTTTCTTATGAAGGAGTATATACGGACAAGCATCCTAAACCAAATGGATTTACAAAGTTTATCTTGAAGTTATTGGTGAAGAAACAAGTAGTTTCAGAAAAACCATATCCTAAAAATGGTAGAACTGCTCCGCAGTTTTTAATAACTGATGAACGAAATTTTGAAGCTGAAAAGAAACGGTTGATAGATTATATAGTTAAAACTCAAGAATTGGGAGAAGCTCATTTTGATGGAAAAGAATCACATTCCTTTGGAAAACTTACCAAACAAGAATGGAATAATTTATTTTATAAACATTTAGATCATCATTTAACTCAGTTTGATGTATAATTTTTAACGTTTAGATATTGGCTTTTTTTATAACTTTATAGGAAACTAAAATCTACTGCCATGCCTAAAATGAATGTAAATAAAAGTATTACTATTAATGCTTCTCAAAAAAAAGTAAAAGAATTCTTAGCTGATTTTCATAACTGGAAAAATTGGTCACCATGGCTAATTTGTGAACCAGATGCATCTATAAACTATACTAATGATGGTAAATATTATAAATGGGATGGTAATAGAGTAGGTAGTGGAGAAATGAAAGTTACTGCTGAAAAAGATAATCGAATAGATTATGATTTGACTTTTTTAAAACCTTGGAAATCTAAAGCTAAAGTAGCTTTTAACTTTAGTGGAAAAGGAAATGAAACTCAAGTAAACTGGACAATGGATAGTTCATTACCATTTTTTATGTTTTGGATGAAAAAAGCAATGGAGACTTATGTAGGAATGGATTATGATAGAGGACTTAAAATGCTTAAAGAAGAATTGGAACATGGAAAAATTAATAGTAAATTAGAATTTGTTGGAGATAATGAATTTGATGGTTGTGATTTTATCGGGATAAAAACTACCACACCTTTTTCTAATATAGATAAAGCTATGGAGAAAGATTTTAACGATTTGAACGAGTTTATTGGAAAAAATAATATTGAAGTTTCTGGATTACCTTTCTCAGAATATCAAAAGTTTAATTTAGTAAAAGATAAAGTGGTTTATGTAGCGGGTTTTCCTGTAAGATCAAAACCAGAAAACCTTCCAGAGAACTTTTTTTATGGAACGTTACCAAAATTAAAAATGCATACGGTTCGTCATAAAGGAAAGTACGATCATTTAGGTAATGCATGGACTACAGTAATGATGATGGAGCGTAATAAAGAATTTAAGAAAAATAAAAAAGCTTCTCCAATGGAGATTTATCATAATGATCCTTCAAATACTGCTCCAGAAGAGTTAATTACCGATATAAGTATGCCAATCTTATAATAGAAGGGAATTTTTTTTAACGTCATTCTGAATTTATTTCAGAATCTGATAATCCTTAAACTTAATGAGAAACTGAAATTCCCGATCCCGAAACTTCGGGACGGGACAGTTTGACAGATGTTAAATTTTTTGTTAATGTAAAATTATGATACCAGAATATATATTAAATAGAAAAGGAGCGAGAAGCATCAAAGATTTAAATCCAGAAGCTATTGAATACTTGAATAAAGGTTTAATAGAAACCAAAAACTTAATGGAATGGTTAGCTGTTGATCAACTAGCTTTGTTAAGATTAGTGTTGAATGATTTAGGTAAAATTGAATGGTTTTCTGATTTCCAAGCAGCAGTTAATCAACAAAAAAAACCTACAGCTAATAGTAATACCAAAGTTATTGGGCAAAATTTTGGAGTATTAACTCAAAATCAAGAAATATATAAAGTTCTAAAGAATCACACTTCAGATGTTGTTCGTTGTTGGTCGTGTTGGGCAGAAAGCTTACATTATGATGAAGTTTCAACGTTACTACCTGTGATGCAACAATACGCAGCAGATACTCATTTCGGAGTCAGAGAAGTTGTGATATTTGCAACTAAAGAGAGAATGATTGAAGATTTAGATACGGCGATTTCAATATTAACAGAATGGACTAGTAATGAAGATGAAAATGTTAGAAGATATGCTGTTGAGTCATTGCGTCCGGTAGGTGTATGGACAAAAAAGATTGCTGAATTTCAAGAAAACCCAGAAAAGGGAATTGAACTTTTAGAGCCTTTAAAGTCAGATAATTCTAAATATGTAAGAGATGCAGTTGCAAATTGGTTAAACGATGCAAGTAAATCTAAACCAGATTGGGTTTTAGCTGTTTGCAATCGTTGGGAAAAAGAATCTTCTTCGAAAGAAACAGCCTATATAATAAAAAGAGGATTACGAACAATTAGTAAATAACATAGTATAGTCATTGCGAATAAAATAAAGCAATCTCTATAAAAGATTACTTCAGTCTTAAAGACTTCGTAATGACCGTTTTTATTTTAATAAAATTAAGATTAAAGCAATAATAGCTGGTAATCCTTGTACGAAGAAAATTTTCTTACTAGCAGATAACGCTCCATATACCCCTGCTGTAGCAACACAGCTCAGAAAGAAAATAGAAACATTAGTTTTCCATTCTACATTTTCAATAAAAAATGTCCAAATTAGTCCAGCCGCTAAAAAACCATTATACAAACCTTGATTTGCTGCTAATGTTTTAGTCTTAGGGAATAATTCAGCGGGAAAGTGTTTAAAAACTTTTCTTCCTCTTGTTTCCCAAGCAAACATTTCAAACCATAAAATATAAATATGAAATACAGCGATAATTCCTATTAGAACTTTTATTATTAAATCCATACGTTGATTAGTTTACCTTAAAAATAAAAAAAACTCGCAAATAAGCGAGTTTTTCAAAAAATGTTTCTGTTAATTAGTTTGCCTTATCTACTACAATACGATTTTCTCTGTTTGCAACTTCCCAAGCAGTATAGAAAACTAAACGTGTTCTGTTCTCTAATAAATCGTAATTAATTTTATCTGGAGTATCTGTTGGTCTATGGTAATCAGCATGAGTTCCATTAAAATAAAATATAATTGGAATGTTATGTTTAGCAAAATTATAATGGTCTGAACGATAATAAAAACGATTTGGATCGTTCTCATCATTGTATTTATAATCTAAATCGATGTTCATATATTTTTTATTTACCGATTCTGAAAGCTCATGTAATTCAGTACTTAATTTATCTGAACCAATCAAATACACATAGTTTGGATTTCCTTTATGACGAGCATCAATTCTACCAATCATATCTATATTTAAATCAGTAACTGTGTTTTTTAATGGGAAAATAGGATTCTCAGTATAGTATTTAGAACCTAATAAACCTTTTTCTTCACCAGTTACGTGTAAAAATAAGATAGAACGTTTAGGTCCGTTTCCGTCTTCTGCAGCTTTTTTGAATGCCTCTGCAATTTCTAAGATAGCAACAGTACCAGAACCGTCATCATCAGCTCCATTATATACTTCACCATTTTTTACTCCTTCGTGATCTAAATGTGCTGAAATTACAATAATCTCATCAGGTTTTTCAGTTCCTTTAATAAATGCAACAACATTTTCAGAGTCGTTTAACTTCATTCCTCTTCTATTATTACTCAAATAAGAAGAAGGTACTTTTTGGAAGTAATCATTTCCCCCTAAAGGTGATGCTATTCCCTTACTGATATAAAAATCTTTTAGATAATTAACAGCTTTCTTTTGTCCTGGTTCACCAGTATTACGGCCTTCAAATTCATCAGATGCGTATACGAATAAATGTTTTCCTAAATCTTTAGCAGTAATAGTTTCTGCGTATGTTGTAGGGTTGTTATCGGTTTTTTTGCTACTAGTGTTTTTAGTGGCATTTTGACTAGTACTACATGCAACAGCAGCTAATGCCCAAGTAGCTAAAATTATTTTTTTCATTTAAATTAAAATTCTTTTGTTAAGCTAATTAATGTGTTATCAAAAATACTTAAATCTTTTGCAGTCTCAAATTTAATTTTTGTTGATGACGAACTGTTGTAAATTTTTGTTAAAACTAATAAGTTCTTTAGGAAATAATGTTGAAAAAGCATTTTGTTTCATCAATTCTTTTGCATTACCACTATGCAACTTTTCATTTGAGATTAGTACAAATGAATCAGCAAGTTTTAAGGCTAGATTTACTTCATGAGTTGAAATAAGTATTGTTTTTTTTGTTGTTTTTACCAGTTCTTGTAACAGTGAGAATATCTTATAAGTATGATGAATGTCTAGATGTGCTGTAGGTTCGTCAAGTATAATGATTTCTGTATCTTGAGCTAATGCTCTAGCTATAAGTACGCGTTGTAATTGTCCATCACTTAACTTGTAAAAAGGGCGGTCTTTTAAATGTAAAACATTAGTAAGTTCTAATGCATGAAGTACTTTTTTAATATCTTCTTTTGATAATTTATCCAACCAATTTGTGTAGGGTTGTCTCCCTAGTGCAACAATTTCAAATACAGTTAATTGACTCTCAGGTAAACGTTCTGTTAAAACTACACTCATAGTTTTAGCTAATTCATGTTGAGAATAATCGTCTAGTTTTTTTTGATTAATAATAATGTTACCGACTAATTTATCTTGAACTTTACTTATTGTTCTTAACAAGGTAGATTTTCCAGCTCCATTTTTCCCAAGTAAAGCAACAAATTCACCTTTTTTGATATCTAAGTTAATAGAATCAAGCAGTACTTTTTTAGTTTTTTTAGAAATATATCCTATAGATAAATTCTGAGTTTGTAAAATTATATGTTCGTTTTTGTTTGAAATACTTTTATAGATTTATTTTAAACGTATATTTTCTTTTTTCTAATTAATAACCATATTACTACTGGTGCTCCAAATAAAGAAGTAATAGCATTAATTGGCAATGTAAATTCATTGTTTGGTAACTGAGCAATACTATCACAAAGTAATAAAATGATTCCTCCTAATATTGCCACAGCAGGAACTAAAATTTTATGATTTGAGGTTTTAAATATCAATTTGGTAATATGTGGAACAGCTAAACCAATAAAAGCAATTGGACCACAAAATGCTGTGATAACACCAGTTAATAAACTTGTTATAATTAAAATAATATTTCTGCTTTTCTTGGTGTTGATTCCTAAGCTTTTTGCATAGTTTTCTCCAAGTAAAAAACTATTTAATGGTTTTATAGAAATAAATATACCTAGAGCTGCAATACTAAATATTCCGAAGAAAATTAAGATTTCATTCCAGGTTAAATTCCCTAAACTTCCAAATCCCCAAAATACAAATTGTTTAATTTGTTCAGCCTCACTAAAAAAAGAGAGTACACTAATTAAAGCTGAAGCTAATGAGCCAAACATTAACCCGATAATTAAAATAGACATAGTGTTTCTTACTTTGTTGGAGGCAATTATTACAGCGAGTAAAACCATAAAAGCTCCAAAGCTTGATGCTAGTGGTAAACCCCAACTTAAAAAAGCAGAAAAACTAAAAAGGCCACCTAAAAGACTACTGCCTAATAAAAATAAGGCAACACCTAAACTTGCACCAGAAGATATACCTAATACAAAAGGACCTGCAAGTGGGTTTCTAAATAATGTTTGCATCAATAAACCGCTAACAGCAAGCCCAGAACCTACTAATATTGCAGTAATTGTTTTTGGTAATCTGTAATTTAGGATAATTGTTTCCCAGCTTGATTTTACAGGTGTTTGCCCTACTAGTGTTTTGAAAATTTCTGGCAATGGAATGTATATAGAACCAATACTAATATTAAAAAAACTTATCAAAATCAATAGGATTCCGAGTAGAGTAAATTGTTTAATATAAGTTTTATGATTCTCCATTTTAAGATTTACTGTAAAGTAAGTGGATTAATACGTTTTTAAAAAATCAATAAGTTTTTTGATGGCTAAACCTCTGTGGCTAATTTTATTTTTTTCTTCAGAACTCATTTCAGCAAACGACTTTTCATATCCTTCTGGTTGAAAAATAGGATCATAACCAAAACCTTTTTCACCTTTCTTTTCAGTTAAAATTCCCCCTTTACAAATACCATTAAATAGGTATTGTTTTCCATCTAGATTTAAACAAATTGAAGTCTTAAAATGAGCATCTCTTTTTGTGTTAGAGTTTAAGTTTTGAAGTAACTTTTGCATGTTTTTCTCTGCATTGGCTGGTTCTCCAGCGTAACGAGCAGAGTAAACTCCAGGTTCACCGTTTAAAGCCATAACTTCTAGTCCAGTATCATCTGCAAAACAATTATATTTATACTTATTAGTAATATGATTTGCTTTAATTTGTGCATTGCCTTCTAAGGTAGTAGCAGTTTCTTCAATATCTTCAAAACAACCAATATCTTTTAACGATAATAGTTCTATAGATTCAGGTAACATTTCTTGAACCTCTTTGAGTTTGTTTAGGTTATTGGTTGCAAATACAAGTTTCATAGATAATTTGGTAAAGCAGCAAAAGTAGTGTATTGTTTTATAAAACAAAAAGATGTACCTAAGTACATCTTTTTAGTAGTAGTGTATATTTTTATAAATCTCTAGAATACATATCTGATATTCAGACCGAATTTATCAGCCACAAAATCTGTTGTTTCAATAAGAATAAAGTTAGGTCTCCAATCTGCGCCAATAACAATTGGAGCTTTTTTGAATCGGTATTCAAGACCAATTTCACCAACAACTCCTAGTGCAAAAGGATTACTTAAATAAGCATTTGGACCAACACCTAAATACCATTTTAGTCCGTCGTCACCAAGAGGTCTGTAGATAAAGTCCCATAATACATCCACACCAACACCATCACCAAAAGATACATCAGCATGAATTCTGCTATATTTTCCTGCAGAAAAAACAGCATCAATAGCAACCTTTCCACCAGTAACGTCTCCAAAACGAATACCAACTTCTTGTGCACTTGTTGTTAATGAGAATAATCCCATGAATACGATAGATAAGATAAATTTTTTCATAATCTTATTAAATTTATTGTTGAGATTCAAATATAGGTATTTAATAATATTCAATGATAATTACTCATGATGATAAGGTTCATTCTTAAGAATGGTAAAACCACGATAAATTTGCTCAACTATAAACAAACGAATCATTTGGTGAGAAAACGTCATTTTTGATAATGATAATTTTCCATTTGCCTTTTTATATACTGCATCTGAAAAACCATAAGGTCCGCCAATAACCAGAACTAATTGTTTAATTCCAGAGTTCATTTTTTTTTGTAGAAATTGAGAAAATTCGATAGAAGTGTATTGTTTTCCTTTGTCATCCAATAAAATAAGTTGATCTGTGTTTTGAAGTTTAGCAAGAATAAAATCACCTTCCTTTTCTCTTTGTTGTGCTTCGGATAGATTTTTTACATTCTTAATATCAGGAATAATTTCTATCTCGAATTTTACATAGTGTTTTAATCGATTTTGATATAATTCTATTAACTGATTTAAATTTTTATCATCAGTTTTCCCAACAGCGAGTAATTTGATTTTCATATTCCAAAATTACGAATGTTGAATTATGAATTACGAATTTTTCATGTATAAATTAATTCGTAATTATCAATTCTTAACTCGTAATTGTAAAAATGCTATTTTTACATCAATAAGAATAAAAGAATGATATCACAAGAACAATTTAATAAAGAACTCGATTTAATTATTTCAAATGCTATACGCGAAGATATTGGAGATGGAGATCATACTTCGTTATCATGTATACCAGATGATGCTACAGGTAAGGCAAAATTATTAGTAAAAGATGAAGGAATTATAGCAGGAGTTGAATTTGCTAAAATGGTATTTTCCTATGTTGATGCTAATCTTAAAGTAGAAACTTTAATTAATGATGGTGAAAAAGTAAAATATGGAGATATAGTATTTTATGTTTCAGGGAAATCACAATCTATTTTACAAGCTGAACGATTAGTTTTAAATGCTATGCAACGTATGAGTGCTATTGCTACTAAAACGCGTTTTTTTATGGATTTACTTGATGGAACTAAAACAAAAGTTTTAGATACACGTAAAACTACTCCTGGAATTAGGGCTTTAGAAAAATGGGCAGTAAAAATTGGAGGAGGAGAAAACCATCGTTTCGCCTTATATGATATGGTTATGATTAAAGATAATCATATTGATTTTGCTGGTGGTATAACTCAAGCTATTACTAAAACCAAAAAGTATTTAAAAGAAAAAGAACTTGACATTAAAATTATAGTAGAGGCTAGAGATTTAGAAGAAATCAAAGAAATTTTATCTAATGAAGGAGTATATCGTATTTTAATAGATAACTTTAATTACGAAGACACTCGTAAGGCAGTTAAACTTATTGGGAAGCAATGTTTGACTGAAAGTTCTGGTGGAATTAATGAGAAAACAATTCGTAAGTATGCCGAATGTGGAGTAGATTTTATCTCTTCTGGTGCACTTACACATTCAGTATATAATTTAGATTTAAGTCTAAAAGCAATAGATTAATCAAATACTTAACAAATGAAGAAATATATTTTTATTGCAACACTAGTTTTTGCTTTTAGTTGTAATACCAAAGAATCAAAAAAAGACGCAAATGATATGAGTACTTCAGAAAACCCATTATTAGTAAAAAGTACTTTAGACTATGGAGCTCCTGATTTTACAAAAATCAAAAATGAACATTTTATGCCAGCTATTTTAAAAGGTATGGAAGTTCAAAATGAAGAAATTACGAAAATAGTTGCTAATACAGATGCACCTACTTTTGAAAACACAATTTTAGCTTTAGAAGAAAGTAGTAAAACATTAGATAATGTAACTGCAGTATTTTATGCATTAGCAGGAGCGCATACAAATGATGTAATTAAAGAAAATCAGAAAGAACTTGCTCCAAAATTTTCAAAGCACAACGACGAGATTTTATTAAATACCAAGTTGTTTGAAAGAATAAAAACCGTTCATAATAATTTAGAGAGTTTAAACTTAGATGCTGAATCTAAACAGTTAGTAAAAGAAACATTTAAAAGATTTGCAAAAGCGGGTGCTAATTTATCAGAAGAAGATAAAGCGAAACTAAAAGATATCAACGCTAAACTAGCTAGTTTATCTAACGATTTTGGAAAGAAATTGTTAGATGCAAGTAAAAAAGGAGGAGTAGTTGTTGATAGTAAAGATAAGTTGAAAGGTTTTTCTGATGAAAAAATTAAATCTTTAGAAAAAGAGGGGAAATATGAAATCCAATTAATTAACACTACACAACAACCATCTTTACAAACTTTAGCGGACAGAAAAGTTAGAGAAAAATTATTCAAAAAATCTATTTGTAGAACTGAGGGAGGAGAGTATGATACTTCTGACTTAGTTAAAGAAATGGTAGTGTTACGTGCTAAAAAAGCTAAAATTTTAGGTTTTGATAATTATGCAAGTTGGAGTTTACAAGGAACTATGGCTTCTACGCCAGATAAGGTTTTTAACATGTTTAATAACTTAATACCTGGTTCTTTAGAGAAGGCTGCTTCAGAAGTAAAAGAAATTCAAGCTGAAATTAAAAAGAATGGAGGAGATTTTAAATTAACACCGTACGATTGGAATTTTTATGCTGAAAAAGTTCGTAAGTCTAAGTATAGTTTAGATGAAGAAGAAGTAAAGCAGTACTTCGAGATTAATAATGTATTAGAAAAAGGAGTGTTCTTTGCAGCTAATAAATTATATGGTTTATCATTTAAAAAGAGAACAGATATTCCTGTATATCATCCAGATGTTGTGGTGTATGAAATTTTTGAAGAAGATGGAAGTAAATTAGGCTTGTACTATGGAGATTTCTTTTCTAGAGATAGTAAAAGAGGAGGAGCTTGGATGAGTGCTTTTGTAAAGCAATCAAAATTACGTAACCAAAAGCCAGTGATTTACAATGTGTGTAATTCTCCAAAACCAGCAGATGGAGAACCAGCCTTAATTAGTTTTGATGAGGTAGAAACTATGTTCCATGAATTTGGTCATGCTTTACATGGTTTATTTGGAGATCAACAATATGCTTCAATTTCAGGAACAAGCACAGCAAGAGATTTTGTGGAATTTCCATCTCAGGTAAATGAAAACTGGTCAACACACCCAGATGTGTTAAATAACTATGCTATACACCATAAAACTGGAGAAGTAATTCCAGAAGCTTTATTAAAGAAAATAAAAGATGCTGGAACTTTCAATCAAGGATATTCAATTATTGAAAATTTATGTTCATCAAATTTAGATATGCAATGGCATACAATTAGTGTAGATACTAATGTAGATGATGTTGCTAAGTTTGAAAAAGAAGCCCTAGAAAAAATGAAATTAAATGTGGATGAAATTCCACCAAGATATCGTTCTACATATTTTGCTCATATTTTCAGCGGAGGTTATGCAGCAGGTTACTATTCGTATTTATGGACGGAAATGTTGAGTCATGATGCTTACGATTGGTTCAAAAATAATGGATTATTAACTAGAGCTAATGGTGATAAATTCCGTAAAGAAGTTTTATCTAGAGGAAGTACAATGGATTATGCAGAAATGTATAAAATTTTCGCAGGAAGAGATCCAAAAGCAGAACCAATGTTAAAAGCAAGAGGGTTAAAATAAATAATTCTTAACAAAGAAAATAGATCAATATTTAAGTTTATAATTGATAAATAATGAACGATTATTTTGATAATGAAACTTTTATCAAAGTCAGTTTTACTAGTGAACAACTTAGTAGAACTGACTTTGATTCTTGTGAGTTTAAGAATTGTGATTTTTCTGAATTGCATATCAACAATTCAGAATTTTTAGAATGTGAATTTATAGATTGTAATTTGAGTAATGCTCGTTTAAAAGATTCGAGTTTTAAGGATACTCATTTTTATAATTCTAAGTTATTAGGAGTTAAATTTTATGAAGTTGACCCGTTTTTACTTAGAATTAATTTTAAAGATTGTCAATTAGATTATTCTTCGTTCTTTCAATTAAAAATGCAGAATTTTCAATTTGTAGATTCTAGTATAAAGGAAGTTGATTTTACAGAAGCAGATGTTCAGTTTTCATATTTTGATAACTGTGATTTACTGGGTTCTATTTTCGAAGAAACAGATTTACGAAGTGTAAATTTTAGAACATCACGTAACTTTTCGATAGATGTTGAAACTAATAGAATAGAAAAAGCCGTGTTTTCTAAAGATAATGTTGCTAATTTATTAGAAAAATATAAAATTAAGTTAGAGTAATTTTTAGATAAAATTGAATTAAAAAATTGCAGATGATTGATTTTGAAAAGTATTATGGAGGATTAGATGTTTATGATTTGGTTGAAATCATTGAGTCAATAGATAAATACGAACCTAAAGTCGTTAAGTATTGTTTGCATAGACTTGAAGAATTGAAAGTGGCTAAAGAAGTAATTTTAAATGCTTCTGAAAAAGCTTTAAAAAAAAGGTTTTTTAAATATTTCTCTACTTTTAAATATCTTAAAAAAGAATCAATTTATCTTGATAGTTATTTTTATGGCGAAGAAGAGGTGAAAAATATTTTTCATGAAACTCATCATAGCGATATTCAATATGTAAATAACGCAACATTTAATATGCCTACATAAATTGAAACTTAAAAAAACAAAGTAAATTTACAATCAGGAGTTATTGCAAAAACTAATGTCAAAAGAAATAGAACAAAATCTAGAAAAAATACCAGTAATTAATTGGTTAGTAAGGTTTGGAAAACAAATTAAAATTCCAGGTCTAGAAGGTCTATCTCTTTATGATGTACTTGAAATGTATGTTATCGGAATTGTAAAAGGTGCATTAACTACAAGAGCAGGAGGTATTGCATTTAGTTTTTTTATGGCAATTTTTCCTTTTTTACTTTTCATTCTTACTTTGATTCCATATTTGCCTATCGATGGTTTTCAAGAAGGTTTATTTTCTTTAATAAGAGAAGGTTTGCCACCTAAAACTTTTGATGCGGTTAATGGTGTGATTAAAGATATTTTAAACAACCAATACGGCGGATTATTATCATTCGGTTTTTTAGCATCAATATTTCTAATGACTAATGGTGTAAATGCTATTTTTGGTGGTTTTGAATACTCCTATCATGTACAAGAATTTAGAAATGTATTTAGAACTTATGTTGTTTCTCTTGGTGTTTCTTTGTTAATGTCATTCTTCCTGATTATTACCGTTTCTCTAATCATTCTATATCAAATTGGTTTGTCAAAAATAGATGAAATAGGTTGGTTTGATCCAGGTGAAATGAATTTGTTTTATCTGGGAAGAGGTTTGTTGTTTTTGATTATGATTTATACAATTGTCTCTTTATTGTTTAGATATGGAACTAAACAAGGAAAACAAATTAAATTTTTTTCTCCCGGAGCTATATTAACTACTGTTGTTTCTTTATTCACATTTTATCTCTTCGGAATATATGTAGTTAAGTTTGCAAAGTATAACCAATTATATGGTTCTATTGGTACTTTGTTGATTTTAATGTTGTTTGTTTGGTTGAATGCAATTGTGTTATTACTTGGTTTTGAATTAAACGCATCTATTTACCAGTTAAAACGTAGAAATAAAACTTCATAATTCGGCAATAAATTCAGATATTTGCAGGCTTAAATAACCACTGTTTATTTTAAAATCGATTTATTAGTTATGAAACCAGGTATTCCAAAAGGAACAAGAGACTTTTCATCTACTCAAGTAGCCAGAAGAAACTTTATATTCAATACCATAAAGCATTCTTTTGAGTTGTTTGGTTTTCAGCCTATTGAAACACCAAGTTTTGAGAATTCTTCAACTCTTATGGGTAAGTACGGAGAAGAAGGAGATCGATTAATTTTTAAGATTTTAAATTCTGGTGATTATTTAAACAAAGTAGATGAGACCTTGCTATCTGAAAAAAATAGCAATAAAGTTACTAACCAAATTTCTGAAAAAGCGTTACGATACGATTTAACGGTGCCTTTTGCTCGTTACGTTGTGCAGCATCAAAATGAGATTACATTTCCGTTTAAGCGTTATCAAATTCAACCAGTATGGAGAGCTGACAAACCTCAAAAAGGACGTTTTAGAGAGTTTTATCAATGTGATGCAGATGTTGTAGGTAGTAAATCGTTATGGCAAGAAATAGAATTTATACAATTATATGATGCTGTTTTTAGTAAGTTAAATGTTCAAGGCACGACGATTAAGATTAACAATCGTAAAATATTATCTGGAATAGCTGAAGTTATTGGAGCTAAAGATAAATTAATTGATTTTACAGTTGCTTTAGATAAACTTGATAAAATTGGTAAAGAGGGTGTAGTAAATGAAATGTTGGCTAAAGGAATAGACGAAGAAGCAATTAAAAAAGTTCAACCATTATTTGATTTCACTGGAACAAATGATGATAAACTGAATTCTTTGGCTAATATGTTATCTGAATCAGAAGAAGGAACAAAAGGAGTAGAAGAGTTACGTTTTGTAATTAACAACATTAAAGGTCTAGGTTTACAAACTGCTAATTTAGAATTAGATGTAACATTAGCAAGAGGATTAAATTACTATACTGGTGCAATTTTTGAAGTAGCTGCACCAAAAGAAGTAAAAATTGGTTCTATTGGAGGTGGAGGAAGATACGATGATTTAACAGGAATATTTGGATTGAAAGATGTAAGTGGAGTTGGTATTTCGTTTGGTTTAGACCGTATTTATTTGGTAATGGAAGAACTTGGATTGTTTGAAGATGTTGAGTTACCAAAACCTAAAGTATTGTTTCTAAATTTTGATGAAAGTGAATCATTAATCAAAATGAAAGCAATAGCGGAATTAAGATCCAATGGAATTAAATCTGAATTGTATCCAGATGTAGCAGTTAGCAATAACCAGCAAAAAAAACAATGGAAATATGTTGATAAACGTGCTATTGATTTTGTGGTTACATCGGTTGAAAATGATAAATTCAAGTTAAAGAATACACAAACTAGAAAAGAACAACTACTTACAATACAAGAAATAATTAAATTTGTAGAATAAAGACAACTTTTTGTTTTATCTTTATATTAAAACATTAAACAAAAAAGAATGTTCGAGATTAATAACAATATGAGAGACGAAAGAATAGACGAAATAGGAGAGAACCACGTAGGAACATCTGCTAAAACACCTTTGCGTGCTGATGCATTTGATATTTCGGACGAAGAAAAGATTGAAAAAATTCAAGAGAACGTAAAAGAAATACTTGAAACTTTAGGTATGGATTTAACCGATGATAGTTTACAAGGTACACCTAAGCGTGTAGCTAAAGCTTTTGTTAATGAAATCTTCATGGGGTTAAACCCTAAAAATATGCCTAAAGCTTCTACTTTTGACAATAACTACAAGTATGGTGAAATGTTAGTAGAGAAGAATATTGTTGTGTATTCTACTTGTGAACATCACTTATTACCAATCGTAGGACGTGCTCATGTAGCTTACATTTCAGATGGAAAGGTTATTGGTTTATCTAAAATGAACCGTATTGTAGAGTATTTTGCTAAGCGTCCACAAGTGCAAGAGCGTTTAACAATGCAGGTTGTTCAAGCAATGCAAGAAGCATTAGGAACTAAAGATGTTGCATGTGTTATAGATGCTAAGCATTTATGTGTAAATTCAAGAGGAGTTAAAGATATTGAAAGTTCTACTGTAACGGCGGAGTTTGGAGGTAAGTTTAAGGAAAGAGACACGAAAAGAGAGTTTTTAGACTATTTAAAAATGGATACAGATTTTGATTAAAAATTAATCAAAAAAATAGAATATAAAAAGGCACAGTTGAAAACTGTGCCTTTTTTATGATCTTTCGCGAAAAAGATTATGAACCCTATTTTACTCTTTTTAAAATTTTTGTAATTAAGGATTTATCTATTGTTCCTAAATGAAGATAAATGTTACTATCAACTTAAAAAAAGAGTTTTATAGTATTTGTAAAATAAAAAAAGCGACTTTTTAGGTAAGTCGCTTTTAAATTATATAGTATCTCTTTTTAAGAGATTAAATTGTCTATTTTTTCCTTCTCCTCAGCAGCAAGGGCAGAATCTACCAAGATACGTCCACTATGCTCATCAATAGTAATTTTCTTTCTGTTGGCAATTTCTAACTGAACTTGTGGTGGGATAGTAAAGAAAGAACCTCCAGCAGCTCCACGCTCAATCGATACAACAGCTAATCCGTTTTTAACTTTATTACGAATTCTATTGTAAGCTGTTAATAAATGCTTATCTATAGATTGAGAAAACTCTTCTGATTTTTCAATCAATAATTTTTCTTCTTTCTCGGTTTCTTTTAAGATAGCATCTAACTCAGATTTCTTTCCATTTAAATGACCTTCTTGCTGAGTTAATTTATCTTTAGTAGAATCAACAACTTGTTTTTTCTGAGCTATTTTAGCTTTGAATTCTTTGATTCTCTTTTCAGCTAATTGAATTTCTAATTCTTGATATTCAGTTTCTTTGCTTAAAGAATCAAACTCTCTGTTGTTTCGAACATTTTTTTGTTGTTCTGTGTATTTTTTAATCAATGCTTTAGACTCTTCAATAGCTAACTTTTTGTTACTAATATCAGTATTTAAGTTATCTATATCTTGTGATAAATTTGAAAGTCTAGTATTTAATCCGGCAACTTCATCTTCTAAATCTTCTACTTCTAAAGGTAATTCTCCTCGAACGCTTCTGATTTCATCAATTCTAGAGTCAATTAATTGTAAGTCGTATAGCGCTCTTAATTTTTGTTCTACCGTTACTTCTTTTTTTGCCATTGTCTATTAAATATAATGTATTGGATTTGTACTCTTTTCGCTTAAACGAATTGCAAAATTAGTGAATTTTTTTATAAGATGGTCAACTAAAAGTTTTTTTGTAAACTGTTCACTTTCATAATGTCCAACATCAGCTAATAAAATGCGATCTTCAGCCTTATAAAATTCATGATATTTAAAGTCTGCACTTACATATGCATCTGCTTTTTCTCGAATAGCATTCGAGATGGCAAAACTTCCTGAACCACCTAAAACGGCTACTTTTTTTATTGATTTCCCAAGTAATTTAGAATGTCTTACACAGCCAGTTTTAAAGGTTGATTTTATTAATTTTAAAAAATCGGTTTCATCAATCGGGCTTTCAAACTCTCCAATCATTCCCATTCCTACATTCTGATGTTTGTTGTTTAATGTAATTACTTCATAAGCTACTTCTTCATATGGATGATGTTGGAAAAGTTGGCTTAAGATTTTTCTTTCAAGATGATTTTCGAAAGTTACTGTAATGCAGGTTTCTTCTTCATATTGAATTTCTCCTTTTTTTCCTACAGTTGGATTTGAATGTTCATTTCCCCTATAACTTCCTCTTCCTTCAACATTAAAAGAACAATTATCATAATTGCCTATTGTTCCGGCTCCAACTTCAAAAAGTTTTTCTCTTAAATTATTTGCGTCAGCATATGGAACATATGTAGTTAGTTTTTTTATAATTCCTTTTTTGGGAATTAACACTTTAGTATTCTGAAGTTGTAAAACTTCACACATTTTAGCTGACACTCCAACTTTAGAATTGTCTAAAGCAGTATGTGTTGCGTAGATAGCAATATTATTTTTAATAGCTTTTAAAACGGTGCGTTCTACGTAGTTATTTCCGTTTAATTTTTTTAATCCACTAAAAATAATAGGATGAAAACTTACTATTAAATTACAGTTGTTAGCAATGGCTTCGTCTATAGTTTCCTCTAAAGTGTCTAGAGTAACTAAAACACCAAGTACTTCGGTGTTATAATCTCCTACTAATAAGCCAACATTATCAAAATCTTCTGCATAAGAAAGCGGAGCAATTTCTTCAATATGATTTGTTATATCTCTAATTGTCATCGTATGAATTTATCGATATCAAAGTTAAGATTTTTAATGTATTTTCGTTCTAATGAAATTAATTCGTTTTTTATTATTTCCATTTGCAATTATATATGATTTTATAACACGTTTGAGAAACTTTTTGTTTGATACAAATATTTTAAAATCAACTTCATTTGATATTCCAGTAATTGCTGTTGGTAATTTAACAGTTGGAGGAACTGGAAAAACACCTCAAATTGAGTATTTAATTAGATTATTAAAAGATCAATATAAAGTAGCTGTATTGAGTAGAGGTTATAAACGAAAAACCAAAGGTTTCCAGTTAATAAACAAAAATCATATAGCAGAGGATGTTGGAGACGAACCATTACAGTTTTTTTCTAAATTCGATGGTATTGATGTTGCTGTGGATGCAGATAGAACGAATGGGATTAAGGAATTACTATCTAGAGTTAATCCTGAAGTAGTATTACTAGATGATGCCTATCAACATAGAAAAGTAAAAGCGGGTTTTTATATTCTTTTAACTAAGTATAATGATTTATTCGTTAATGATTTTTTATTACCTACAGGTAATTTAAGAGAGAGTAAAAGAGGTGCTAAACGTGCAAATATTATTATTGTTACTAAATGCCCCGATGATTTATCTGAAGATAAAATGCAATCTATTGAAATGAAATTAAAATTATCAGAAAAGCAACAGTTGTATTTTACTAAAATAGAATATAATAAAGAGCTAAAAGGTGAGAATAAAGTAGTTTTAGAAGATATAAATGAGGAGATTGTGCTAGTAACTGGAATTGCTAATCCATCAAGTTTATTGAAATACTTAAAAAGCAAAAAAATAAGCTTTACCCATTTAAAATATCCCGACCATCATAATTTTTCTGAACAAGATATAATAAAAATACAAGAGATTCAGAATAAATTAAAGTCAAAAAATAAAATAGTATTAACTACTGAAAAAGACTTTGTTAGGTTAAAAGAAAAGATAGATAATTTATATTTCTTAGAAATACATAATTCCTTTCTTAATAGACAAAAATCTTTTACTACTGAAATTCAAAAGTATATAGCCAGTTAATTTTGTATATTGGCATTGTTTTTGTAAAGATTTAAGTTGTAAAGATTTTTTTAGATGAAACACTTTTTGCTTTCTGTAGTATTATTTTTTTCGATTTCTTCAGTGTTAGCTCAAGAAACCATTCATATCAATTGGCAACCTACTTTGGAAACAGCTATTAAAAAATCCAAAGAAGAAAACAAGCCTATTTTAGTGTATTTTACAGGATCAGATTGGTGTGGTCCTTGTATAAACTTAGATAGAAGCTTATTTCATACTGAAAAATTTAAAAAATTTTCTGATGAGAATTTAGTTTTATATATGGCAGATTTCCCTATGAATAAAGATTTAGTTTCTAAGGAAAATAGAGAAATTAATAAGCAATTAAGCGAAAAATATGGGCAATCTTCTTTTCCTACTATTTTGTTTATAGATGATACTGGTGCTGAATTTGGAAGAAAAAGTGGATCGTATTTACCTGAATATTATTTCCCTTTCTTTGAAGAAATAGCTAATCAGTTTAAATAAATTTTCAAAAATTACTTACTACAATTTTCACAGTAAGTAGTTCTTAAGTATTCATCTTCTAACAACTGAAAAGTGACTCCTTTTTTTAATGCAGAATTGTATAAAGAACAAAAACGTTTTTTGTTCATGTTTATAGCATTTAACATTACTGTTCTATAAGTTTCATTACTTGTTAATTCTTCTTTTGTAATCGTTAGATTTAAGTAATAGAATAATAAATCTTCATCAACAGTAATATCGTTTACTTTGTCTTCAATTGTATTAATTGCATCATAAATGCTTGAATAATATGTAAAGAACTGAGCAATACTTAAATAATCAAAATCTGAAAGCACTAAATCTTGATATGATTTTAGAACATAACCAACAGAGCTGTCTTTGCCGTCATAATCATTTTTTCTTAAATCTTCTTCTGCTTTAATAATATGGTAATTAACAATCATTTTGTTAATAAGCTCTTTAGAAACCCCGTACTCTTTTAAGTTTAAAATCTCTTTTTTAAACTGATCTCTGTTTATTTTTCTAACTTTATGCTTCCAAATAATAAATTTTAATACAGCTAAATTGTATTTTAAACGTTTATCATTTGGTTCTAGTTTTTCAAGTTGCAGTAATTCTTTTTCAACGTTTAAAGTTTGTCTTAAATCAACAAAGTACTTGAAGATACAATTTTTAGTAAGTAATCTTAGGTATCTTTTGCTTTTTGGAATCTTCATGTTTTTCAATACATGTGGTTTGAATTTATCACGAAGTCTATCTAAAATTGAATTTTGAATAGCGCAAGCTTCTTCTATTTTGTCGGCTTTAACTGCTTTATTAAAAAGTGTTACAAGTTGATCAATATGAAATTTTTTATATTCATCTTTCTTTTCTAAAGATAATACCACAACCGCTTTTCTGTGATTTCTTAGGATAGGTTCTAAGTTAGTAGCGTATTCATGAATCAATTTAGATTTTACTTTTTTCTTTGGTAAAGTAACTAGTTTTTTATGTTTTGTTTTTTTGATGTCATTAAAAAAATCTACCCAATTCTCAGAAGTAGCTATTTTCGTAATAATGCTAGGCTCTTGAAAAGATTGCAAAGATCCAGCAATACTTTTTGCACGTTGCTTTTGTAAAATAAAATTTCTTTCAGAACTCCCCTCTACAGATGCATATGCATTAATGTTAATTTTTTTAATGTTATAATCGGTAAGCTTTAAAGAATCGTAAAGGGGTTTGATATCTTCTGGCTTATATTCCCATTTATCTTTTTCAAACGGAATTGAAAACGTTAACTTTTTGTATTTCGTTACAATATTGTTTTTATTAGAAGTTATTTTTTTGTTTTTATAAGTAATGTCATCTAAGTATACTCCCATATCCAATAATTCTCTTGGGTATTTTTCTAGGTTATAAATAGTATAATATTTACAAAATGTTTTGTTATGTAAAAACAATAAATTGAACTCGATCTCCTCTTTTTGAAGGTTAAGAGGAACCTTACCGATATAAACACGATATCTATTTCGTCCAGTACTTTTTAGTTTTCCTGGTTTATTTATTTCATAAACAGGAGGTAAAAGTACACCTCGTATTTGTGAGGATTTTACTTCTTTGTCACAAGAATAACGTTTTCTTCTAACAATATCTACTGCAATACCATCGCCTTTTTCTTTAAATAAAGCGTTGTACCAACTTTTATTGTTTACCTCAAAATATAGCTTGTTATCTTCTAAGCGCACACCAAATCTTACGTAGCTAGGTTTTTGTTTAAAAACCTTAGTAAACGTATTACATTTATTTTCTCTGTCCCCATCAGGAAAATAAATACCGTAGGTGTATTGTTGCGCACTTGCTACTAAAGAAATAGCAAATGCTAGTAGTAAAAGTTTATTTTTCATTTTTCCCCCAGCCAAAGATCAAAAATCTATGACTCTCATTTTTATTTGGTCTTACTTCATAGATTGATTCCCCAATCAATCTTAAAGGTTAACGGCAAAATTAATATAAAATTGTTCTTATTCTAATTTTCGTTAAAAAATATGAGGATTTGTTTTGGAATTAAGTATTTTTTCTATTAGTAAATAAGGATTATAATGCGTAAATAACTTATTAGTTATAAATACTAACTTGGTGATATTTGTTGTTAAACAAATTTCTTGCCAAAAGATTCTCTTGCTTCAGCCATTATTTTCTTAATGTCTTGATCATCTTTTCTTGGGCAAATCATGATGATATCTTTTTTCTCTACCACAATAAAGTCTTCTAAACCTTGAATAACTACTCGTTTTCCGTTTTCAGTACGAATCATGTTTCCTTTAGCGTCTCTAAATATTACATTAGCACCAACTACTGCATTGTCGTCGTCGTCTTTCTTGAGTTTTCCATATAAAGATCCCCAAGTTCCAAGGTCGTTCCAGCCAAAATCAACAGGTAGTACGTGTACGTTATTTGCACGTTCCATAATTCCAAAATCAATAGAAATGTTTTCGCAGTTTTTATAATTACTTTTTATGAAGTCATCTTCAAAATCTGAGTTATATACATTATTTCCATCGTCAAGAACATCAACCATATCTGGTAAAAATTCTTTAAAAGCTTTTAAAATACTTTTTGCAGACCATACAAAAATTCCTGCATTCCATAAATAGTCTCCACTTTCTAAAAAAGATTCAGCAGTTTTTAAATCAGGTTTTTCTGTAAAGTTTTTTACTTTTTTTATTTCAGTATTTACATTTTCATATTGTATATATCCGTATCCTGTATTAGGTTGGTCAGGTTGAATACCTAATGTCATTAAAATTTCATCCTTAGCACAAGCTTCAAATGAAGTTTGAATATTTCTTAAAAACTCACCTTCATCTTTAATCCAATGATCAGAAGGAGCAACTAAAATTACAGCATCTGGGTTTTGGTTATATATTTTTAATGCAGCATATAAAATACAAGGAGCTGTATTTCGCATTACAGGCTCTAATAACAATTGTTTTGTATTAAGCTGAGGGATTTGTTGAAGCACTAATTTTTCGTAGTTTTCATTAGTAGCAATTAAGATATTGTTTGTAGGAACAAGTTCGTTAATACGCTCAAAAGTACGTTGAATAAGCGATTGTCCAGTTCCTAACATATCGTGAAACTGCTTTGGGAATTTCTGCGTACTTACTGGCCAGAATCTTGATCCGACTCCACCGGCCATGATTACTGCATAAAAATTATTCTTCATTAGAAAGTTTGATTTTATTGTTTTATCGGTAAAACTTCAATATTTTGATTAAAAAGATAAACGCGTTTATTTGTTAAATTCAAACACTCGTAGCGTGTTCTTCTTTTATTTCCACGTTTATAAAGTGTGTTTTTGTATTGAAATACACTTTCTTTCGGAAGTTCAAATATAAAACTCTTTCCCGGTTCTGCCATACCTTCTCTTAAGGCTAATGATAATTTTACATCAGCATCGGTACTAGCTTTTGGGTTTTTTAGATAGTTTGCTAAATAAGGAAGGATAGCTGGAGGATAAATTTCAGGTTGTAAAAAAGGCAACATTAAATGCTGAAATATAGTTTTCCATTCTTTACCATGTGGTTGTACGCGTCCAAATTTTTTATAGGTTACGTGATGCGCGATTTCATGTATTAAGGTCAGTAAAAACTGATGCTTGTTTAGGTTGTTATTAACAGTAATTTGTGTTTTACCATTAGATAATGTTCTAAAATCACCATGTTTGGTTTGTCGTTGATTAACTATTTTAAGATTTACTTTATGTTCGTTAATAAGGTAAATAACTAAAGGGATTGCTTTGTTAGCAATGTATTTCTGTAAGGTGTTTGTCAATGGGATTTTTTATGGTGTTGAACTGGAAACCTGTAATACTTTACCGTTATAAATTTTGTTTCCAGTTAATGCAAAATTAAAAATGTAGTCTGCCATTTCTTTTGCAGTTATTGGAGCTTGATATCCAGGAAATGCTTCTTCTAACATTTCGGTTTGTACTGCTCCTAAAGCTAAAACATTAAAGGCAATGCCTTTTTCTTTGTATTCTTCTGCTAATAATTCAGACAAAGTGATGGCTGCTCCTTTAGCTGAACTGTAAGCTGCTAATCCTGGGAATTTCATACTTCCTTGAATTCCGCCCATACTACTAATAGTAACCACATGACTTTCATGTTTCATATACGGAATTAATTTTTGTGTCAATTGTGCAACAGCAAAAACATTAACCTTATATACATTTAAAAAATCAGTCGTGGTTAATTCTTCAAAAGGTTTATTAATTAGCATTCCTGCATTATTGATTAGGATATCAACTTGTTTGTATTTTTCAATAATTATTGAAGCTGATTTTTCAAGAGAAGTTTCTTCCATTAAATCAGTTGCAATTGCATGTATGTTAGGGTGATTTAATTTTTCTAAAGGAATATTATTTCTTGATAAGGCAATTACTTGGTGACCTTTTTCAGCAAACTGTTGTGCTAATTCATAACCAATTCCTCTGCTTGTTCCTGTAATTACAATGTTTTTTTTCATCAAAATGAGATTTATAAAAGATCAAGTTCTAGGAAATCCAAAAAACTATCTCCTGTAGCATTGCTATAATTATCGTAATTTATTTTCTGGATTGTATCCGTATTCAAGCCTTCTTCTATCTCTAAAAATCTAAAAATAAATGCATGGGTTCTTATGATGATCCAAGGAGTTGCTAATCCAAAAGTTAAAATAGCAAGTAAAAAATTTACAATTAATAACTCAAAAACATCTCCCGCTTTAGCTGTAAAGTTAAAACTAATGTCTCTTCCGTTTTGAGTGATTTTTGTGTTTTCAGCATAAAACGTGTATAATTCTTTGATATACCATATCGTGTAAATTCCAAGAGTAAGAAAAAAGAGGAAAAAGAATTTTAGGTTAATCCAGAATAAAGTATCTCCCTTTCCTTTAAAATCAAATGAAAGATTTCCAAAACGTAAATGACTAAATATATATTTTCTTAAATCAACACTAAACCAGGCTCCATAAATACCTAAAGTTAAAATTGTAAGTAATGTTCCAATGATACATTTCCAAAATAATTCCATTTTATCTCCTAAATAAGAAAAATGAATACTTTTCCATGAACTTCTAGAAGATCTATATCGAATAGCACCATGAATAGCAAAAGGTATTAATAAAATGAGTAATAAATAAAACACTCCAACTGTAATTGCTGTAAAAGTTGGGTTATTAGTAAATGCTCCATAAAATAAAAAAGAATAGAAAAGTAATAGAACGGTATAGACTTTAATAAATCCAACAAATACCTCTTTACCTGTTCCATGAAAAACAAATGAATTTTTATCTATTTCTGTCGATTTATAATGATAGTTAAGTATTTCAACCTTAGCCCAAGGATAATAAATTCCTAGTGTAATTATTGTTAAGAGTATATTTTTGAAATAAATGAGTACAAATTCACTCCCTTTTCCAAAATAATTAATTTGTTTTTTATCCGAAAAAAGTCCAGAAAAACCTTCCATAAATAGTTTGCTATTAATAAACCAAAATTGCGATTTTATTTTCTGTTACACAACTTTTGCCTTTTTATTACGAAATTATCTATTTTAGAGTTCTATTAAACTTAATTTTTTATTAAAAATGAGAAAACTACTTCTTCTTTGTCTTTTTTTATTTTCTACAATTTGTTTAGTTGGGCAAACTACATATATACTTTGTGGTAAATTAATTGATACTAAATCTGGAACAATTAAAACCAAACAAACCATAGTTGTAATTAATAATAAAATTATAAATGTTTTGGACGGATATGCAATTCCTAGAAACAAAACAGATAAGCTTATAGATTTAAAAAATAAGGTAGTTATGCCTGGTTTAATAGATATGCATGTCCATATTGAAAACGAATTTGGACCAAGAACTAGATTAGAAAGATATGTTTTAGACGAAGCAGATGTAGCTTTTAATTCGGTTGGTTTTGCCAAGACCACTTTATTAAAAGGATTTACTACAGTTAGAGATTTAGGTGGAACAGGAGTGAATATTTCTATTAGAAAAGCAATTGATGCAGGGAAAATTCCAGGTCCAAGAGTGTTTACTGCTGGAAAAGCTTTAGCGACTACAGGAGGTCATGCTGATCCGACAAATGGAAGTAGAAGAGTTTTAATAGGAGATCCTGGACCAAAAGAGGGTATAGTAAATAGTGTTGAAGATGCTAAGAAAGCGGTTCGACAACGATATAAAAACGGAGCAGATTGTATCAAAATTACGGCTACTGGAGGTGTTTTAAGTGTAGCAAAAAGCGGAGATAATCCTCAATTTACTATTGAAGAAGTAAAAGCTATTTGTGAAACAGCTAAAGATTATGGAATGCATGTGGCTGCTCATGCTCATGGAGATGAAGGAATGCAACGTGCTATAATTGGAGGTGTAAAAACTATAGAGCACGGAACTTATATGAGTGAGGCTACTATGGATTTAATGAAAAAGTATAATGTTTATTTAGTGCCTACTATTACTGCAGGAAAGGAAGTTGTAGAAAAAGCTAAAGTAAAAGGATATTTTCCAGAAATAGTTGTACCTAAAGCATTAGCAGTTGGTCCTCAAATTCAAGGTACGTTTACAAAAGCATACAAAAGAGGAGTAGGTATTGCTTTTGGTACTGATGCTGGAGTGTTTAAACATGGAAATAATAGTAAAGAATTTGGTTATATGGTAGAAGCTGGAATGCCAGCTATGGAAACTATTCAATCTGCTACAATAACTAATGCTAAAATTTTAAAAATGGAAAATGAAGTGGGGCAAATTAAAAAAGGCTTTTTTGCAGATATTATTGCT
Organism: uncultured Tenacibaculum sp.; assembly: GCA_947492185.1. Taxonomy (GTDB): domain Bacteria; phylum Bacteroidota; class Bacteroidia; order Flavobacteriales; family Flavobacteriaceae; genus Polaribacter. Next base: position 165,683 of record CANLMR010000006.1, on the reverse strand, counting down.
GTAGACGAAGATCCTACGAAAAACATCAAGACTATGGAAAATGTAGTTTTTGTGATGAAAAATGGTGTTGTTTATAAGAATGAATAAAATGTTAAAATTAAATGATTTAAAACGTAACAAACTATCTAAAATATCTACTAATAGATATAAATAAGTAGTTATGTTTACATCATATAAATATTTAAGCAGGTTTAATTTTATAATTATTCCTGCTTTACTTTTATTGAGCCTTATTGTGTTGTTAAAATCTAGTTATTATAGTAATGATTTGTCTGTGTATATAACTATAGATTTTCTATTTACAATACCTTTAATTTATTTCTTTTTTATCAGAAATAAAGAAGTTCCTAAAATCACAATTCTTACCGTTTTTGTTATTTGTACTATTATAGCAAGTTTATTAATTCCTATAGAGGATCAAGAATTACTAAGTTGGGTTAAAGGTTTTGTAATACCCTTTATAGAACTAGGTGTATTTAGTTTTGTTATTTATAAAGCTAGTTTAATTTTTAAAGCTTTTAAAACGAGTAAAGCTAATTTGGATTTTTATGATGCTATTCAAATAGCTGTAAAGGATATTCTTCCGGAAAAGATTGCTCATTTTTTTGCAACAGAACTTACAGTTTTTTATTATGTGTTTTTTGACTGGAAGAAACATAAATCTAGAAAAAATACTTTCACTTACAACAAAGAAGGAAGCTATAATGGTGTTATATTAGGTATAATACTTGTGATTCTAATAGAAACTTTTGTTTTACATGTATTAGTTTCTAAATGGAGTATAAGTTTAGCTTGGGTTTTAACTGTTTTAAGTGTATATACTTTATTTCAGTTGATTGCACTTTTTAAGTCAATTTCAAAAAGACCAATAGTTTACAATGAAGAGAAGAAAGAAGTTTTATTACGATTTGGATTTGCTGGTAAAGCTGTAATAAAAACTGGTAATATTGAAAGAGTAGCGTTGACTTCAAAAGATATAGAAGATAATAGTATTCAATATCTTTCTTTTTTAGGAAAATTGAGTGGACATAACACCATTATATATTTTAAGGAACTTGTAGAATATGAAAGTGTATATGGAATCAAAAAACAAACTAAAGCATTAGCTTTAATGTTGGATGATAAACAATGTTTTGCAGATATTTGTAGTAGATAAAATATATGAAAATAGAAAGGACTACTCATTGTCCTCAACAAATAGTCCTTTACAAACCAAATTAACTACTATAAATAATTATAATGAAACAAACTTTGATACAAATATACGGCAGAACTTCAGTGTTTTAGCTAAAATTCGATAAACGGTAGGAAGTGTTTAGTTAAACTAAAAAGATTAAATAGATTAATTAGAAATTATGTATTGATAAGCGCCAATATCTGGAGAAGTTGTTCTATCCATTCCTAACAAATCTTGAGATATAGAAGTCGCTTTTGCTTTGTTAATCGCATCACTTTGATCACTTATTCTAAAATCTTCATCAAACCTTCCAATAAAATCAGGATTTCCATTAATAATGTTGTTTAAATAATGCGAAGTATCATTAAAATTTAACTCGTTATTATTAGCAAAAGAATTGTTGAAATCATCAAATTGAATTAAACAGTTTTCAATAAAATAATTAAAAAGTCCACCATCAACTTTATCTAAAACAAATTCAATATTATTACCACCATTAATAATACAATTAGTAAAATTAGCGGCAATTAAATCTCTAGTAGCAGTTACTTCTTGTCCTTGATCGTTTTCAAAAACAAAAAAGTTATTTATTAAAACCGCAGGTAAAGAACGTAAGCTGTTGTTCCAATAGTTTGCAAAGGTAGAATGTGTAAAATTATATGAACCACCAACTGTACCCGCTAAAGAAGCTTGACCAGCATCACCAACTACAACGTTGTTTCCTTCTATTTGTGCTTCTCTACCTAAAATTCCAAAACTAGAATTATTATAAATTTCTGTATTATCTATTTTAAGAGTTGGTACTCCGGCTGTTCCTAAACTATCAACTAAAACACCTATAATCCCGTTTTTAATTATTGTGTTATTTAGTTCATTATCTTTACTACCTGCACGCATCCAGATTGTTCCCCATTGTCCAGGAACGTTATCAAAAAAGGGTTCCAATCTATCTCCTTCAAAAGTTACTTTTTCATTTAAAGTTCCATTCACTTTTAAAGTTCCTTCATTATCAATAATTAATCCCGAATTGTCGTGGAAATGAATTTTAGCACCAGCTTCTATAGTTAATGTTTTATTGGCTGGTACTGCTGCATATCCGTAAATAACATAAGGTTTTTCGTTTGTAAAAGTTAGTTCGCTATCTTCTAAATACCGTCCTTGAATTGTGGTGGCTTGACCATTTAAGCTTAGTTGGTCTATTTCCATAGTTATAGGGTCTCTTTCTGGGAAAATAAAAGTAGCATCTTGTACAAGAGTAACTAAATCAACATCTTGTTGATTATCTCCGTTGTCAAATAAAATTTTATCGATATATAAAGGATCTGGTACTGCATTAAAATCAATAGTGGTTTCAACAAATACAAACATACTATCGTTTGCTAAAATTTCAATATCCTGAAAAATTTTACCAGGAATTCCATCAACATTTAAACGGTAGTTAGAGGTAATTCCATTTTCTAAACGAATTTCAGGAATACTAATAGCATTATTACTACGATTATATACTTTTAAGTTATAAGTTGAAGAGCCAATATTACTGAAAATAGTATCTAAAAATACAGTGTCCTTAGAAAATTCTAATTTACCAGAACTAGCAATTGTACTGAAATCTTTTCTACAAGAACTAATAGCAATGATAACTACTAAAATAAGAACAGTCTGTATATACTTCATAATATCGATTATTTCTTAATGATTTCTATTTCAAATAATTTACCCCAATTTTTTCCAGTAACAAATAAACGATTATTCTCCTTATCAAAAGCAATTCCATTTAATACATCATCACCGTCAGAAATTTTTTGAGTTTTCTTGATTTCTGTTACTAAATCTTTTAAAACAACAACACCATCAACTACACCATTGTCAGGATTTATTATAGCTATAAACGGTTGTTGCCAATAATTCGCATATATTTTTCCGTTTATATACTCTAATTCGTTCAATTTTTCTAAAGTTACCTTTGGAGTATATACTTGAATGCTTCTTTCTTCTCTTTGCGTTTTAGGATTTAAAAACCAAATTTTATTCGTTCCATCTGACTTTATTAATTGAGTTTCAGAGTGTGTTAATCCCCATCCTTCAATACTTTTTTTGTACTTAAATTCTCTTATGATTTTAAAAGTATCCAAATCAAAGATAAAACCTTTACCAGCTTTCCAAGTCAACCAAAAAATTTGATTATCTACAATTGTCATTCCTTCTCCAAAATACTTATCACTTAAGTCATATTGTTGTAAAACTTTTCCTGTTTTAAGTTCTACTTTACGTAACCAAGATTGTCCATTTCGTCCAGTAGTTTCATACAAGAACCCATTATGATATTCAAGCCCTTGTGTAAAAGCTTTACTATCGTGTGGATATGTATTTATGATTTTATATGTATAGTTATCATATTTTTTGTTTGAAAATACCTCGACTGAATTGTTGACTCTTTTAACCTTTCCGGGTATAAAAGCTAATGCAGTAACTGGATGTTTACCTACTCCAAGTATATTTGTGTTTAGAGTTGTAGAGTTATTTTCTAATGTTAAACGTTTGGTGCCAGCATACAAGTGAACACTATCTATTTTATTACCTTCTAACTGTTCAAATTTTATGTTAATTGTTTTTCCTAACGAGGTTTTGTTAGGAACATTTATTTTAAAACGGTAACTTGCTTCTCCACAAGAATTTAAAGTTAAAAGAAGTAAACTAAGGATTGAAGCTTGTTTGATAAATTTCATATTACTTTGGTTGCGGATTTTTTGTGTAATTTAAATACAAATAAACTAATTTATTTGTTTGCAATTTAAAAAAAAGGGTTAAATTTGCACCCTCAAATAGCCATTGCAGGTTTTTTGATTTTTCTGAAGGCGTTTGAAACCTTACCAATTTTAAACAAATTCACATTAAATTAAAAGTTTATAAAGATGAAAAAAGGTATACACCCAGAAAATTATAGAATGGTAGCATTTAAAGATATGTCAAACGGAGATGTATTTTTAACAAGATCTACAGCAAATACTAAAGAAACTTTAGATGTAGATGGTGTAGAGTATCCATTAGTAAAATTAGAAATTTCTAGAACTTCTCACCCGTTTTATACTGGTAAGTCTAAGTTAGTTGATACAGCAGGACGTATTGATAAGTTCAAAAACAAATATTCAAAGTTCAAAAAGTAATTTTTACTTTAGCATAATATTAAAAAGCTCTAACAAAAAAGTTAGAGCTTTTTTTATACAAGAAATCTTGTATTTTTATCCAACTAAAAATTTAAAGAAAATGAGAGATACCATCTTAGCAATAGTTATTGTTATTAATGTTTTATGTGGAGTATTAGTTTGGTTTATTCCAGATTTAGGAAACTACATTCTTCTTACTATAGCTTCTGCTTTTACTTTATTGGCAATTTATGATGCGTTTATTCAAAAAAAACATTCGTTAATGAGAGCATTTCCAATTGTTGCAAGATTAAGATGGTTTTTTGAGGAAGAACGAGAAAAAATTCAACAATATTTTATTGAAGATGATTTAAATGGTACTCCTATCAACAGAGAAAAGAGAAGTATTGTTTATCAAAGAGCTAAAAAAGAAATTGAAACCATTCCTTTTGGAACGCAACATAATTTGTACGAAAAAGGTTATGAATTTGTAAAGCATTCTATATTTCCAACAGATCATCATAATGTAGGTGGAGAGGAAGTTGAATTTGGTTCTGATAAATGTACTCAGAAATATAAAAGTTCAATAATTAATATTTCAGCAATGTCTTTTGGTTCTTTAAGTAAAAATGCCATTATGGCGTTAAACCAGGGAGCAAAAATGGGGGGTTTTGCCCATAATACTGGAGAAGGAGGAGTTTCACCTTATCATTTACAAGGAGGAGATTTAATTTTTCAAGTGGGAACAGGATATTTTGGAGCAGGAAAAACAATAGAAGGGAAGCGATATTTTGACGATGAAATATTTAGAGAAAATGCCGTAAGACCAGAGGTAAAAATGATTGAGATTAAACTGTCTCAAGGAGCAAAACCAGGTCATGGAGGTATTTTGCCAGCAAAGAAAAATACGGAAGAGATATCCAAAATTAGATCAGTTGAGCCTTTTACTAGAGTAGATTCACCACCAAGTCATTCGGCATTTTCTAATTTTAAAGAGATGATAGTTTTTCTTCAAAAAGTAAGAGAATTGAGTAATGGAAAACCTATTGGGATTAAATTTTGTGTAGGTAATAATGAAGAGATAGAAGAAATGATTAAAGCTTTTACTGAAGCTGGGAACTACCCTGATTTTATTGCCGTTGATGGAGGAGAAGGAGGTACCGGTTCAGCACCGTTAGAATTTACTAATTATGTTGGTACTCCATTATTAGATGGTTTATCATTTGTTTATAAAACTCTTGTAAAGTATAATTTAAAAAATCAAATAAAAATTATAGCCAGCGGAAAAGCAGTAGATGCTTTTGATATAATTAAATTAAAAGCAATGGGAGCTGATGCTATTGGTATGGCTAGGAGTTTTATGTTAAGTTTAGGCTGTATTCAAGCTAGAGAATGTAATCTAGATACATGTCCAGTTGGAGTAGCAACTCAAGATGAAGATTTAGTTGAAGCATTAGTTGTAGAAGATAAAAATATTAGAGTAAAAAATTATCATACTAAAACTATAGCTGCTGTTAAAGAAGTAGTTTCTGCAATGGGTAAAAATTCTATTGAGGAAGTGAAGGCAAAAGATATTTTTAGAAGAAATAAAGCTGGAGATATTACTTCGTTGGATCAAATTTATTTTAATTAAGATTATATTATTAGTTAACTTAATGCTTTTTGAAAAAAAATATACAAATTAACTCTGAAGAGTTTACATTGATTCGATATCCTGAAACGAAGGATAATACTTTGCGTGCTTGGAGTAATGCTGAACTTTTGGTGTTAGATTATATTAAAGACTACAAGCAAAACAGATTTCATTTGTTTAATGATCGTTTTGGGTTTTGGAATTGTACTTTGCATGAGAAAGAATTAGAAACTATTTGGACTTATGCTAGTCAAAAAAAAGCAATAATTAACAACTTAAAGAAGAATAAATTATCTGTTGATGTAAATTTTAATACTCCTCTTGATTTATTGGATAAAGTTGATGTAGCTTTACTAAAAATCCCAAAATCTTTAGAATTATTTGAATTATTTTTATTTCAAATATATCAATCAGCACATGTTGGTACTGAAGTTGTTTGTGGTTTCATGACCAAATATTTTTCTTCTGCTTATTTAAAAATTGCAGAACAATATTTTGAAAGTATAATTCAAACAAAAGCATGGAAAAAAGCTAGGTTACTTATTTTAAAGAAACCTAAAAAAACTATTAAAGCAAAAGAGTTTGTCAATACTATTAAATGGGAAGATACTGTTTTAAAACAATTGTATGGAGTTTTTTCTTCAGATAAAATAGATATTGGTACTCAATTTTTACTGGAACATTTAAAGATAAGAGAAAATGAAAATGAAGTTTTAGATGTTGCTTCAGGAAATGGTATAATCTCATATGAAGTTTTAAAGCAAAAAAATAATGCTGCGGTTACTTTAGTAGATGATTTTAATTTAGCTATTGAATCCTCAAAACTGAATCTACCCAATAGAAAAGCTAAATTTATCTGTACAGATACAATAGAAGGTGTTGAGAACAATTATTTTGATTTGATAGTTTCAAATCCACCATTTCATTTTGAACATGAAAATAATATTGAAATAACTATTGATTTATTTAAAAAAATAAAAAAATGTTTAAAAGAGGAAGGGCGCTTTATGCTGGTGGCTAATCTTCATTTAAATTATAAAACTCATTTAGAAAAACTATTTTCTAAAGTCTCAATAATAAGTAAAAACTCAAAGTTTATTATATATAATTGTATTATATAATGTTTTTTAGTTATTAATTTTTGTTAATCGAGGGAAAAAGTCATCTTATCGATGATTCTCTACTATTAAAAGATATTTGTTAACAAATGCTCGATTTAAGGGTATATTTATTATCAAGTTCGTAAAACAAACGACTAGATAATTTATAATCCCTATTCCAATATTACCATGAAATTAAGTTACTCGATTAAAAATGTAGAAAAAGAACAAATAGCTTTTCTTAAATTTCCTAATGATGAAATCTTAGAACGGAAAAATGATCAAATTAATCGTTCAATAGAATTAAAAAGAGCTTTAGTTTTAGGAAATATTGAACGACAGAAGGTTAAAATAGTATTTGTTGATGATAATGGATACAAAAGAGTAGAAACTACTGTTTGGGGGCTTACAGACAAATCTGTAATACTTAAACAGGCAACTTTAATTCCTTTAAAAAGAATAGTAAGCGTAGCATAAAAGTACAAGCTTAGTGTAAATGCAGACCTCTCTATACTATTAACAGTTAGAGAGGTCTTTTTTGTATAATTATATTTTGTTATAAAAAGTTTTAATTGTTCCTTGATTGTATTTTTTTTCGAGTTTTCTGATTATAAAATGACCTTTAGCCATATCTTGAAAGTGACTAATAAATACGGTGTTAATTATAGCTCCTCCTGCAGCTCCAATAATAGGAACAGATTGTGCTATAGTTTTTTCAGTTACTTGAACTCCAAATTTTTTAGCAATTTTACCAATAATATTTAAAAAAATAGGAGCACCTTCATTGATAATTCCTTGTTCAGTAACATATTTTGTAGCTTGACTCATGGAGTTAGATAAAAAAGTTCGAGTAGCATAATACCCTGATTCTAGCGCGCTCTCATCAGAATTATTTCCACCTAAAGCAAACACTTCTAGACAAGCTAATTTAGTTTCGATATTACTAATATTTTCTCCGTTAGATCTTGCTATATCTGCTACAGAACGTAATATTATAGTAGTAGTAATTGGTAATTCAATAGCTAATCCTGCTACGCCAAAAATGCCTCCCATTGCACCAGTAGCTCCAGCAGTAATTTTATGAAATAAATTTTTGGATTCTTTTTGAGACTCTTTTTTAAGAGTAAAAATAGCAGTATCAGCTGCTTTTAAAAGAGCATTGGATGTAATTTCTCCAAGTTTATCATTCCAATTTTTAGGTAAAAGACCCAATCCTTTTTGTATAGGACTGCCCAATACATTGGTTATTTTCATTGCAACACCTGGGGTTTCTAATAATTCTTTAGCAAGTAATAATTCTTCTTTTTCTTTTTGTGTAAGTTGAATAGATAAATTATTCATGAACAAGCAATTTTATATCTAATTTTTTTAAAAATATAAGTATTTAATAAACTCTCCAAATAATATAAATTGATCTTCTTAAATCTTATTTTACCTTAGGATATTATTAACATTTTATTCTTTGTGTTAAGGTATAAAAATACTAAATTGCAGTAGCTATGAAAGACATTGCTATGTTTTCATAAATTGTTTTTATAATCATAGATTTACTATTTAAAGATAAATGGTAGATGATATTACTTTTTTCACGAGTATGAAGTGAAGAAGTCTATACAAGTTTAATACTAGGTATAAGTAGGGGTTTAACTAGTATTAATTTTTCTCATACATTAGTTTTTGACCGCAATTATTATTAAATAATTGCGGTTTTTATATAAAAAAAGCCACCATAGTTAAACTATAATGGCTGTTAAATGTATTATTTGTATTATGCTTCAGCTTTCATATAATCTTCAATAGGATTGCATGAACAAATTAAATTCCTATCACCATAAGCATCATCAACTCTTCTTACTGAAGGCCAGAACTTATTTTCAGTTATATAATCCAATGGAAATGCTGCTTCTTTTCTAGTGTAAGGTAAATCCCAAGAATCAGAAGTTAACATTTCTTGTGTATGAGGAGCATTTTTAAGTACATTATTTGGATTTTCTTTAGTTGCAGTTTCAATTTCTTTACGAATAGAAATAAGTGCATCGCAAAAACGATCTAATTCTCCAATACTTTCACTTTCAGTAGGCTCAACCATAATAGTACCAGCTACAGGAAATGAAACAGTAGGAGCATGGAATCCATAATCCATAAGTCTTTTAGCAATATCAACAACTTCTATTCCTTTTTGTTTAAATTCTCTACAGTCTAAAATCATTTCATGAGCAGCTCTACCCATTTCACCAGTATACAAAGTACTAAAATGACCTTGTAAACGCTCTTTCATGTAATTTGCGTTTAAAATTGCAGTTTTAGTTGAATTAGTTAATCCATCTGCGCCTAGCATGGTTATGTAACCATAAGAAATCAAGCAAGCTAGTGCAGATCCCCAAGGAGCTGCTGAAATAGCAGTAATTGGATTATCACCACCAGTTGATACAATAGGATTTGTTGGTAAGAAAGGAACTAATTGTGGAGCAACACAAATTGGTCCAACACCAGGTCCACCTCCTCCATGAGGAATGGCAAATGTTTTATGTAAATTTAAGTGACAAACATCAGCTCCAATTGTTGCAGGGTTAGTTAATCCTACTTGAGCATTCATGTTAGCTCCATCCATATATACCTGTCCACCGTTATCGTGAATGATTTGAGTAATTTCTTTAATTGCTTTTTCAAACACACCATGAGTAGAAGGATAAGTAACCATTAGAGCAGCTAAATTGTCTTTGTGTAATTCAGCTTTAGTTCTTAAATCATCTACATCAATATTTCCTCTTTCATCTGTTTTTGTAACAACAACTTTCATTCCTGCCATTACCGCAGAAGCTGGGTTTGTACCATGAGCAGAAGCAGGAATTAAACAAATGTTTCTATTTGTGTTTCCATTAGCTTCATGGTAAGCCCTTATAACCATTAATCCAGCAAATTCTCCTTGAGCACCTGAATTAGGTTGTAAAGAAGTTGCAGCAAAACCAGTTACAATATTTAATTGATGTTCTAAATTTTTAAGAACAGTTTGATATCCTTCTGCTTGATCTAAAGGAACAAAAGGATGGATGTTTCCCCATTGTGGATTACTTAGAGGTAACATTTCTGAAGCCGCATTTAATTTCATTGTACATGATCCTAAAGAAATCATCGAATGATTTAAGGCTAAATCTTTACGCTCTAATTTTTTAATATATCTCATCATATCTGTTTCTGAATGATATGAATTGAAAACCTCATTCTCTAAGAAAGTCGTATTTCTTTTAATATTATTTGGTATTACATCAGAGTTTGTGAATTCTGTAATTGTAATATCTTGAATATTAAATGCTTGTTCGAAACAATCTACGATGGCGTTAATTTCTTTTAAACCAACGGTTTCATTTAAAGAAATTGAAACGTGATTTTCATCAACGTAATTAAAATTAATGCCATTAGTTTCAGCTGTAGTTTTTAATTTTTTAGCCTCAACTTCAACTAAAATAGTATCAAAATATGAACTGTTCTTTTGTTTAAAACCTAATCTATCTAAAGCAGCAGTTAATGTGTTAGCAGTACTATGAACTTTATTTGCTATAAATTGAATTCCTTCTTTACCATGATAAACCGCATACATACCAGCCATAACAGCTAATAGTACTTGTGCTGTACAAATATTTGATGTAGCTCTTTCTCTTTTAATATGCTGTTCACGAGTTTGTAAAGCCATTCTAAGCGCTCTCTTATCATTGGTATCTTTAGTGACTCCAATGATCCTGCCTGGAATACTTCTTTTATAAGCTTCTTTAGTAGCAAAATATCCAGCATGTGGACCACCATAGCCTAATGGAATACCAAATCGTTGTGTAGTACCAACAACAACATCTACCCCAAATTCTCCAGGTGCTTTTAATAAAGCTAATGATAAGATATCGGCTGCGACAGCTACTTTAATGTTTTTAGAATTAGCATTGGCAACAAAATCCGTATAATCAAATACTTCACCATGTTTACCAGGATATTGTAAAATAGCACCAAAGAAATCGTCTGCAAAATCAAATTTAGAGTGATCACCAATTATCAATTCGATTCCAATTGGAATAGCTCTTGTTTTTAAAACAGATAATGTTTGTGGTAAAATTTCTTTTGAAACAAAAAATTTATTTGCACCTGCTTTCTTTTTAGAACGCTCTCTAACATCAAATAGTAATGCCATAGCTTCAGCAGCAGCAGTTCCTTCATCAAGAAGAGAAGCGTTTGCCAATTCCATTCCTGTTAAATCGCAAACCATAGTTTGGTAGTTTAATAAAGCTTCTAAACGACCTTGAGCAATTTCTGCTTGATAAGGAGTGTAGGCCGTATACCAACCTGGGTTTTCTAAAATGTTTCTTTGAATTACACTAGGTATTATAGCTTCGTGATATCCTAAACCGATATAGCTTTTAAAAACCTTGTTTTTAGCTCCTAATTCGTTAATATGATTTAAATATTCGTATTCACTAAGAGCTTCAGGTAAATCAAGTGTGTTTTTCAAACGTATTTCGTCTGGTATTGTTTCGTAAATTAATTGGTCTAAACTGTCTACTTCAACAGTTTTCAACATAGTTTCTTGTTCGCTAGTTCTAGGACCAATGTGACGTAATTGAAACGAATTTGTATTCATTAATTGTGTTGTTGTATTTTTGGAAAGCAAAAATAACCAAAACTATAGATATTGTAAAATCAATTTTTTTAAATTATTAACCAAATGTTTTAAATTATTAACTGATTTAAGTAGGTTTAAGCAATTCAATTACCTTTACATTGTGAAAGTATTAAGATCTATTTTTGAATTTTACATTAACTCAAGTTTACATGTAGCTCTAGCTGTTTATTCTTTGGTAAGAATAACAGAACTATATTTTAATTTACCATATAATGAATCACTTTGTTATTTTGTTTTTTATGGAACAATTACAGGTTATAATTTTGTGAAATATGCAGGTATTGCAGGGTTACATCATTTAAGTTTAACTAAGAATTTAAGGCTAATTCAATTGTTTTCTTTAGTAGCATTTCTATTAATGATTTTTTATGCATTTCAATTAAAGATAAGTAGTCTTCTGTATTTTCTACCTTTTAGTCTATTGACTTTATTTTATGCAGTGCCAATTTTAAAAAAGTTCTCAATAAATCTAAGAAGTGTTGCTTCATTAAAAATTTTAATTATTGCGTTGGTTTGGACTGGAGTAACTTTCCTAGTTCCCTTATTAATAAAAAACAAAGAGATTGATTTAAGAGTGGTTTTAGGTTTTATTCAGCGATTATTATTTGTGATTGTTTTAACTCTTCCTTTTGATATTAGAGATTTACGTTTTGATATAAAAAAGCTTCAAACTATACCACAAGTTATTGGTATAGAAAGAGCAAAAAAGATAGGGTTTATTTTATTAGTGTTTACTATGGTAATTGAATTTTTAATCACACCTAATAGTAAATTTAAGTTTATGTATCTATTGGTTTTTATTTCGCTTTTAATTTTATTACAAAGAGCAAAAAGAAAGCAATCAAAATATTATGCATCTTTTTGGGTTGAAGCATTGCCTGTTTTTTGGTGGATAAGTCTCGAAATGTTAAACTAAAAAAAGCCTAATAATAATTATTAGGCTTTTGTATGTTTTAAGTATGTATATAGAAACCTTTAATTAATTCGTATTTCCGCTTCCGTTTCCATTGCCTTCTCCGTTTCCATTGCCATCACAAATTTCGGAATAACTGGCCCCGTTATTACATGTGAAGTTTTTTCCTTCGCTCCAAGCATTTAAACAAAGACTACCTTTGGTAACTACTGCTTTAGTTACAATTGCAGCACATTTAATACCTTTTAAAACGCTTATAGGAGTTGTATATGTATACTCAGTTACAGATGGACTATGAATGGTTTTATTGTTAAATAGCTTTAAATTAGGGCATCCATTACTCTTTTTAGGAATGGAATTAGAATTTCCTAAGAAAAAATTACTTTTATCTAAAACCCAACCATCTTTCATTTTGTAAGTAACCAAAACATTGTTTTTATCTTGTAAAGATAGAGTAATGTCTCCTACATGATAATTTTCAGCAATTAATTTTGCTGTAAAAATATCGTTGTTATTTTTAGTGATTTTTTGATTAAATGTATTAATCTGTTTTGGAGTAGTGTAGTTTGAAAAAAGAAAGGTTAAACAAATGACTAATAAAAAATTAATATTTCTCATCTTTATTTCTTTTTTTGTTATGATACAAATATAGGTTTTAAATAATATAAAAATAGAGTTTAAATAAAAAAAACCTTGGTGTTAACCAAGGTTTTTTTTATTTTATAATTTTGACTTAGTTGGTGTCGTTACCTCCACCACCTTCGCCACCACCGCCATTTCCAGGGTCGTCGCAGAATGATGTATACATAGCCCAGCTTCTTCCAGCAAAAGGAGTACCAGCTCCCCAAGCGGTTTCAGTACCTGAACCTCCATCGTTGTTACAGTTTTTAATTTTCTTCTTTCTTCCTTTTTTTCCACCTCTAGCTTGAGCACTAGTGGTTTTAGAAGAAACTCTAGTCACAACAGCATGAGCTGCAACTGTAAAACATTCAATATCTTTTAAATCTGCTAAAGGAATAGAGTAAGAAAATTCATTTACACCATCATGTTCACCTTTGTAAGGAAATTTACCAATTTTAGGGTTTCCTTTTTTAGTAACAGGAATTAAATCTTTTTCACCAGCGTACAAATGTGTTTCATTTAAAACCCAATCATCGTTGGTAGAATAAGTAATTGTTAAATCAGTTTTATCAACTGAAATAGTAACAGAACCAGCAACATAGTGTTGTCCAGCCATTAGGTCTGTTTGAAAAATAACAACTCCTTTAGCTGAAGAAGATTTTGCAGCTAAATTGTTAGTGTTCTCAATAAGTTGAAAAAAAGAGCTTTCAACATTTTCTTGGTTGTCAACCAATTCATCATTGTTATTACAACCAATAAAGGTTAATAATAATAATGACATAAAAACGTAAATTGTTCCCCTCATAATTTTTGTTTTTAAGGATTATTAAATTATTGAAGGCAAATATAGTTTTTTTTTTTAAATGGAAATTAGTCATCGAAGTTTAGGTATTCATTATTAATTACTTAAGCTATTTTAAAGTTTCGTAAAACTATTGTAATTTTATTGAATTAAATTTAAAAATTAATGAAGATTATTATTTCTCCTGCAAAATCATTGGATTTTGAAACTAAACCAAATGTAAAAGAATTCACTCAGTCTCGTTTTTTAGAACAATCTGAAAAACTGAATAAAAAATTAAAAACAATATCAAGAAAAAAGTTATCGGAATTAATGAAGATTTCAAATGATCTTGCATTATTAAATTATGATAGGAATCAAAATTGGGTATTGCCTTTTACTCCTGATAATTCTAAACAAGCAGTCTATAGTTTTACTGGAGAAGTGTTTAGAGGTATAGATGTGAGTACTTTAGGAGAGGATAAGATACCTGAATTACAAAATAAACTTAGAATTTTATCGGGACTTTATGGTTTGTTAAAACCTTTGGATTTAATTCAACCATATCGTTTAGAAATGGGGACAAAACTAAAGGTTGGTAGAAAAGATAATCTGTATCAATTTTGGGGAGATACTTTGGCAAATGCTTTAAATGAAGAATTAAAAGATGATGAATTATTAATTAATCTTGCGAGTTCAGAATATTTTAAAGCACTTCCAAAAAAGGTTTTAAAAGTACCAATGATCACTCCAATTTTTAAAGATTTTAAAAATGGACAATACAAAACTATTATGACCTTCGCTAAAAAAGCTAGAGGTTTAATGGTTCGTTATATAGTTGAAAATAATATTGAAAATTTAGAAGGTTTAAAAAACTTTGATGTTGACGGATACAGATATACAGAAGAAATGTCAACAGAACACGATTTAGTATTCACAAGATAGAATTTCAGGTTGGATTAGCAATCTGCTAATCCAACTGTAATTGCTAACCCTCCTTCAGAAGTTTCTTTATAGTTTCTGTTCATGTCTTTAGCAGTTTCCCACATCGTTTCAATAACTTTATCTAAAGGGACTACAGCATCTTCAGGATTTCTTTCTAAAGCTAATTCTGCTGCATTTATAGCTTTAATTGCCCCCATAGCATTACGTTCAATACAAGGAATTTGTACCAATCCGCCAATTGGGTCGCAAGTCAATCCTAGGTGATGCTCCATGGCAATTTCCGAAGCTTCTAAGCATTGAGATGGTGTTCCTCCTAATAATTCGGTTAACGCAGCTGCAGCCATTGCTGATGAAACACCTATTTCCGCTTGACAACCTCCCATTGCAGCTGAAATGGTTGCATTCTTTTTGAATAAACTTCCGATTTCTCCAGCTGTTAATAAGAATTTTCGAACATGATCAATGGTAGCTTCATGGTTTTCAATTACCATATAATACATTAATACAGCAGGTATTACTCCCGCACTTCCATTAGTAGGTGCAGTTACAACTCTCCCTAATGAAGCATTTACTTCATTAACAGCTAAAGCTAAACAACTCACCCATTTTAAAATTTCTCTAAATTTTACTTCTGTATTTCTAATTCCTGAAATCCATTCATTAAGGTTATCATATTTAGTGTCTTTTATTAGCTTTTGATGTGTTGCAAAAGCTCTTCTTTTGACATTTAACCCTCCAGGTAAAATTCCTTCGGTATGACATCCAATATACATACATTCCAACATGGTGTTCCATATATGATCAAGTTTAGAATATATTTCATCTTGAGTCTTAAGAACAGTCTCGTTCTCTAATACGATTTCAGAGATTGATTTTTGTTCTTGCTTACAGTATTTGTCTAAATCAACTGCTTTGTTAATTGGATAAGGGAAATTATCATGAGTATCTTTTGGATTTATGTTTTGATTTTCTTCTTGAATTACAAAACCACCTCCAATAGAATAGTATGTTTCGTTTGAAATTTCTTTCTTATTACTATCAAAACCTCTAAATGTCAATCCGTTTGAGTGAAAGGGCAAGAATTCTCTATTAAAAAGTATAGAGTCCATAGAAAAATCTATTTCTTTAGATCCATTGAATTGAAGCTTATTCTTCAGTTTTATAATTTCAATTATATTATTAATATCATCAATAGGAATAAATTCTGGATCTGTACCACTTAGTCCTAATGCAATAGCTAAATCTGTAGCATGTCCTTTACCTGTTAGAGATAAAGAACCGTACAAATCAACTTTTACAGTATTAATATTTACGAAAAGGTTTTCGTTCTTTAATTTTTGAATCCAATTTTGAGCAGCTCTCCAAGGACCTAAAGTATGAGAGCTGGATGGGCCAACTCCAATTTTTAACATGTCAAAGACACTTATAAATTGATGCATAATGTATATAATCGTTGTTTGTTATAACAAAAATAAAAAACCTGTATTGAAAACAATACAGGTTTTTAAATTTTATTCTAGTAAGAAATTATTTTCCGTAAACAGATTCTTTACCGAACTTTTTAGCTAAAAGATAGTATACTACTGCACGATATTTGTTTCTTTCAGATTTACCAACTTGTTCCATTACATCTGCAATACCTTCATCTAATTTTGGTCCATCAGCTAAACCTAACTTTTTGATTAAGAAGTTTTTCTTAACGGTTTCAAGTTCTTTAGAATCACTACCAGAAACTGTTTCAGCATCTTTTTTGTAAATAGAAGGACCTAAACCTTTAGTAACTGCTGACAATAAATCTGCATCAAAACTTAATCCTTTGTCATTCATAAACTTTTTGTACAGCTCTACTTTTTCGTCGAATTTGCTCATAATTTTAATTATTTAGTTAATTTGTATTTC
Source organism: uncultured Tenacibaculum sp. (assembly GCA_947492185.1). Taxonomy (GTDB): domain Bacteria; phylum Bacteroidota; class Bacteroidia; order Flavobacteriales; family Flavobacteriaceae; genus Polaribacter. Next base: position 148,805 of record CANLMR010000006.1, on the reverse strand, counting down.
AACTCTTTCCAAATATAGAAAAATAATTAAGTATTTCAAATTGTATAGTAACAAATAGTTGCTAATGATTTGGTTATAGTATTAGTGAGTGTTTTTGTTAATTAATTTGTTGAAAACTATATAGTGGTTATGTATAAGAGGAGGCTTCTTGTAGTAGATTTATATAAGAAATTCAAATCTGCATCTTATGTCTTTATCAAAGTTTGAATCGATGTTAAAAACTAATGACGTGTATTTTTTTGATGCTACAGAATTTGAACAGATTATTCAGCATTATTTAAACATAGGAAAACACGCATTAGCAAAAAAAGCAATCCAGCTAGGATTAAGCCAACATCCACATTGCATAGCACTTAAGTTATTGAAAATTGAAATTTTTATTTTCGAAAATGATTTTGAATCTGCAGTAATTTTAATAAATGAAATAGAGGCTGTTGAACCTAATAATGATGAGCTTTTTTTTCAAAAAGCAGTTATCCTCTCTAAGCACAAAAAGCATAAAGAAGCAATTAAAGTATTAAAAAAATCTTTGAATTATGTAGAAGATCCATTAGATGTTTGGGCTATGATTGGGATGGAGTATTTGTACTTAGATGATTATGATAATGCTAGATTAAACTTTGCAAAATGTATTGATGTAGATTATGAAGATTATTCGTCTCTTTATAACATTGTATACTGTTTTGAAATGCAGGAAGATTTTGAGCAGTCAATTAAATTTTTAAACAGTTATATTGATAAAAACCCATACAGTGAAGTTGCATGGCATCAATTAGGTAAACAGTATTTTGAGATTCAGGATTTTAAGAATGCGCTTAAAGCTTTTGATTATGCTGTTATTATAGATGAAGGTTTTATTGGAGGGTATTTAGAAAAAGCAAAAACATTAGAAGAACTTGGGGCTTATGAAGAAGCGATTGAAAATTATTTGGTTACCTTAGAGTTAGATGATCCTACAGCATATGCTTATGTAAGAATAGGGGAGTGTTATGAAAAATTAGAGGCTCCAGGTACAGCAATAGAATATTATAAAAAAGCGGTTTATGAAGATCCTTTATTGGATAAAGCTTGGTTATTATTAACTAATTTATACTACCAAGCGGAGAATTATCATAAAGCTATTTATTATATTAATAAAGCATTACAAATAGATGATACCAATATTATGTATTGGAGAAAGTATGCTGAAATTAATGCGAAATTGAATTTCTTTGAGGAAACGATAAAAGCTTTTCAAAAATGTATTGAGCTAGGTGATATAGATATTGAAGTTTATTTAGCTCTTGCAGATGTATTAATGTTTATAGGTGAGTTTAAAGATGCATTACAGATTCTAATTAAAGCTAAAAAGACCTACAAGGAATTTGCAGAGTTAGAATATCGATTGTTTGGTTTGTTTATGCTTGATAAAAAAGAGGATTATGCATACATGCATCTAAAAAATGCATTGAGTATTGACTTTGAAGGTCGATCAGTTATTGACGATTTATTTCCAGTAATATCAAAAGAAGAAAAAACTAAACATATAATAGCTCAATATTCTTAGTTTAATTTTTCTTTTAATTTTTAATTATTCCAATAACTTTCTTTTCCATAATTGTTGAATAACAATCATACATATTACTGAAGCTATAGATAATATTAATGCTTTAGTTATTTCTCCGTAGATCCAATTTCCTGTAGCAAATAAAAAACTATAGATACCAATTGTTCCTGTGAAAAAAGCAACAACTTTACTTCCAATATTTTTAAATTTATTTTCTGAACCAAATATTAAATCATTGAATTTTTCCAGAGTACTTTCTTGAGTAGGCTTAGTAAGTAATGTAACTATAACCCAACCAACGGTAGTTATACTAACTCCTAAAACTAATTGCATATATCCAGGAATAGTAATAATAGGGTTTTCTAACTTTCCATTTACAAAAAAGAAAATTGCAATTGTAAAAGATATAATCATCGCAGCAATTTCACTATAAGGATTAATTCTATGCCAAAACCATCTTAGGATAAATAATAAACCTGTTCCTGCTCCAATTTGTAATAATAAATCGAAAACATCTTTGGCAGACTGAAGGTAAAATGAAAATAATGCAGCAGAAAGCATTAATAAAGCTGTTGTTATTCTACCAACAACTACTTTCTGTTTCTCAGATGCGTTTGTGTTTATAAAACGAGCATAAAAATCATTAACCAGATAAGAACTCCCCCAGTTTAATTGTGTAGATATAGTGCTCATAAATGCAGCAATTAGAGAAGTTAAAACAATACCTAATAAACCAGCAGGTAAATATGTCATCATTGCAGCATAAGCAACATCTTCGCCTTGCATTTCTTTAGTAATGTTAGGGAAAGTTTCATTGATGCTCTGTAAATCTGGAAATAAAACTAATGATGCTAAGCCAACAATAATCCATGGCCACGGACGTAAAGCGTAATGAGCAAAATTAAAAAATAAAGTAGCCCAAGTTGCATTTTTTTCATCCTTAGCAGCTAGCATTCTTTGTGCAATGTATCCACCTCCACCTGGTTCAGCTCCTGGGTACCAAGTGCTCCACCATTGTACAGCAAATGGAATAATAAAAAGTGTAATTAGACTTTCAGTATCAGAAAAATCAGGTAAAATGTCTAATTTATTTGCTACGTTAGGTTGTGATAATAATTCACCAATTCCTCCTATCTCAGGTAAGTTTACAATATAAACTGTAGCCCAAACTGAACCAATCATAGCTATTATAAATTGGACAAAGTCAGTTAATAAAACACCTTTTAAACCACCTAAAGAAGAATAAATTACAACAATAATAGAAGAGTAAACTAGCATTTCAACTTGAGAAATTCCTAATAAAATAGCTGCGATTTTAGCACCAGCTAAACACACACCAGCCATAGTAATAACATTAAATAGTACACCTAAATAAATGGCTCTAAAACCTCTTAGAAACCCTGCAGTCTTTCCAGAATAACGCAATTCGTAAAATTCAAGATCAGTAGTGATACCTGATTTTCTCCATAATTTAGCATAGAAAAATACAGTAAGCATTCCTGTTAATAACATTGCCCACCAAACCCAATTTCCAGAGACACCATTATTTCTTACTAGCTCAGTTACAAGGCCAGGTGTGTCTGCTGCAAAAGTTGTTGCTACCATAGATACTCCTAATAACCACCAAGGCATATTTCTTCCGGAAAGAAAAAATTCAGAACTATTTTTTCCCGCTGTTTTTGAAGCTCGAATTCCAATTAATAATGAGATAATAAAAAAAACAATAATAATGCTGTAATCAAGTAAGGTGAGTTTCATAATTTAGGTTTAAATGCTAATGTAAATAAATAATTTAAAAAGGCTTAAAAATCATTGAAAATCGAAAACGATTTCGCATTTTTATCAATGAATATTGTAAATAAGTAAGTAAATTTGAATTCGAACATATGGGAAATAAAATAAAAAAAATAGCGGTTATGACTTCAGGAGGAGATTCTCCTGGGATGAACGCAGCAATTAGATCTGTAGTTAGAGCTTGTGCATATTATAGGACAGAATGTATTGGTATTTATAGAGGATATCAGGGTATGATAGAAGGTGATTTTGTAACTCTTTCCGCAAGAAGTGTTAATAATATAATTCATAAAGGAGGAACCATATTAAAATCTGCAAGGTCAAATGATTTTAGAACTAAAGAAGGAAGAGAGAAGGCTTTTGAAAATTTAAAAGAACATGAAATTGATGGGTTGGTTGTTATTGGAGGAGATGGTTCATTTACAGGAGGAGTTGTTTTTAATAGTGAATATGATTTTCCGGTTATTGGAATTCCTGGAACTATTGATAATGATATTTATGGTACTTCTCATACTTTAGGATATGATACTGCATTAAATACAGCTATGGAAGCTATAGATAAAATTAGAGATACAGCATCTTCTCACAATAGATTATTCTTTGTAGAGGTAATGGGAAGAGATGCTGGTTTTATAGCTTTAAATGCTGGAGTTGGAGCTGGAGCGGAAGAGATTTTAGTGCCTGAAGAAGATTTAGGTTTAGAAAGAATGCTAGAATCTTTAAAGAAAAGTAGACGATCTGGTAAATCTTCTAGTATAGTTGTTGTTGCAGAAGGTGATAAATCTGGTAAGAATGTATACCAGTTAGCCGACTATGTAGAAGAGAATATGCCAGAATATGAGGTAAGAGTTTCAGTTCTCGGTCATATGCAAAGAGGTGGGTCACCATCATGTTTTGATCGTGTATTAGCCTCTCGTTTAGGAGTAAAAGCTGTAGAATTATTAATTGATGGGAAATCTAATTTAATGGTTGGTTTACGAGATAATAAAGTTGTGGCTACCGATTTAGAAAAAGCAATTAAAGGACAACATTCAATAGATAAAGATTTGTTGAGAGTGTCAGATATAATGACGACTTAAATTATATAATATAAAGAAACAAACAATTTAGAAATGATAAAAATAGGAATTAATGGATTTGGGAGAATCGGACGTTTAGCGTTTCGTTCTGCAATGCAAAGAGATAATGTACAAGTAGTAGCTATAAATGATTTATTAGACGTAGAATATTTAGCATATTTATTAAGATATGATTCTGTTCATGGGCGTTTTAATGGAACTGTTGAGGTGAAAAACGGAAACTTAGTTGTTAATGGTCAGTCAATTAGAATTACTGCTGATAGAAACCCTGAAAATTTAAAATGGAATGAAGCAGGAGCGGATTATGTTATAGAATCTACAGGTTTCTTTTTAACTAAAGAAAAAGCAGGTTTACATATTAAAGGAGGAGCAAAGAAGGTAATTATTTCTGCGCCTTCTAAAGATGCGAACATGTACGTTATGGGAGTAAATCATAAAGAATTAGGAAAAGATGAAGTGGTCTTTTCAAATGCGTCTTGTACAACTAACTGTTTAGCTCCGTTAGCTAAAGTTGTTCATGATAACTTCGGATTAGAGGAAGGATTAATGACAACAATTCACTCGGCAACTTCTGGACAAGATGCTGTTGATGGACCAAATTCTAAATGGAGAAGGGGACGTTCTGTATTAAGAAATATGATTCCTACTTCTACTGGAGCAGCCGTTGCAGTAACGAAAGTAATTCCAGAATTAGAAGGGAAATTAACAGGAATGGCTGTGCGTGTTCCTACCGCGGACGTTTCTTTAGTTGATTTAACATTTAGAACTAAAAAATCAACTTCATTAAAAGAAATATTAGAAAAATTAGAAGAAGCTTCTAAAGGAGAGTTTAAGGATATCATCGGATATACAGAAGATGAGGTAGTTTCTCAAGATTTTGTTTCAGATATTAGAACATCAATTATTGATGCAGGAGCAAGTATTGAGTTAAATGAAAACTTTTTTAAAATCATCTCTTGGTATGACAATGAGTATGGTTATGCAACTAAAATAGTGGATTTATTGGAGCACGCTGCTTCTATGTAAATATTTGTTAAGTTTAAATGATGAAAAAACCACATAGATTTCTATGTGGTTTTTTGTTTCCTTAATTTATAAAGTATATTACTTAACAGCAATCATACTAATTTCTACATTTACAAACTTAGGTAAATTAGCAACTTCTACGGTTTCTCTTGCAGGAGCATTATCATCATTAAAATAAGAACCATATACTTCATTTATTTGAGAGAAGTTGTTCATGTCTGAAATAAAAATTGAAGTTTTAATTACATTTTCAAAAGTCATTCCTCCAGCTTCTAAAACAGCTGCCATGTTTTCCATAACTTGTTTTGTTTCTGTTTTAATGTCATCTAAAACTAATTCTCCAGTTTCAGGATTGATCGCAATTTGACCAGAAGTGTATAATGTGTTTCCTGATAAAACAGCTTGATTGTATGGACCAATAGGTGCTGGTGCTTTACTTGTGTTGATTATTTTTTTCATAATGTAGTTTTGTTTTTAAAATAAACGTCTATCTGGTGGTTGATTTTTATCCCATTTTAAATCACTAAGCATTGATGATTTAATTCCGATAAAGAAATAATACGAAGTAAACCTTCCAAAAGGTGTCCAGTTAAAATTAAATCTCCAACTATCTAGATCTCGGGTAAAATTAAATGTTGCGTTGGTAAAGGCTCCTTCAGTAAAATTATACCCCGAGTTAACTCCTAATTTCCATTTAGGGGTTAAATCTATACTTCCATTAAAAGAGGTTACATGATTTCGTATTCCAGCAACATTAATACCATTATTATTATATGTTATACCGTAAGTGAAACTTAAATTCCAAGGCATTTTATTATGGTACAGTTCTGCAGTTTTTTCTTCTCTTTTACCAGGTTTTCCTGTTGATGCTCTATTGGCAAAATCTCGATTTGGATTTATATCTGCACCAAGTGGATCGGGTAAATTATTACTATCAGTATTATCGTTTTTCTTGTCTTTTTCTTTATCGTCCTTTTTCTCAAAATCTTTACTAGATAAAGAGTAACCTGTAGTTAAAGCTAGATTTTCCAATCTAAAAATTCCTTTATTAAATTTATTTATTCTAACACCATTGGAGTTAATTTGGTAAGGGTCCATAGTTCCGCTAAAATTCAACATCATTTTATTTTTGAATAATGGAATACCCATATTGAAATTTAATTTACTCCAACGTAATGAGTCTGCAGCTATATTGTAACTGGTGTTGAAATTTAAATTATTAATAAGTGTAACTTTTCGATCTTCTTCATCACTATCTTCATCTTTAGGTTTTACTTTTGCTTCAAGCGTATTATTAAGACCAAACGATATTAAGTTAGAAACTCCTGCTTGAGGAGTGCCATAAATACCACCTTCAAATTGATTATAAGTCAATAAATCTGTTGGGTCATCATTTTGCTGAACAGTTTGTTGATGTTGTTCTGCAAAATTTGGTCTAAAGGACCATGATATTGTAGGAATCATAGTGTGACGAATAGCTTTTAATCTTCCTTTCTTAAAAGGAAAATTTCCATAAATCCTTGTATTCAAGGATACACCAAAGTTATATCCATTAAATCTATTAAAACCATTTATTGTATCATTAACTACTGTTCCAGAATCTCCAGTAGCAGAGTTTGGTAATGAAGTGTCATATCTTTTGTTAATACTGCTAAAATACCATACGTCATTATAATTAAAGGATGGAGTTAAAGTAAAATATTTAAAAGCTTTAATATTTGTGTTCGCTCTAATTTCATGTCTAATTCCCGATCTTGACCCCTCAAACATTTTGGAAGTTAAAAAATCTTCTTCATTAGTATTAATGTCTAATCTACCTTGAACATTATAAGTTGTTCCGATTTTTTGAATAGGGTTCTTTTTAACACCTCCTTTACCTGCAAAAGGGTATATTCTATCCATATTTACTTGAACAGAAGGTAAAGTCATTGTTACACTTTCATTATTTGAATTTTGTTGATGGCTTAATGTTACAGTAGTATTAAATGGAGTGCCAACAAATTTCTTATAATAACTAATAGATGAGTTAAAACTGTTGTTAAATTGTTGTCTTTGATCTATTTGGTTTAATGACTGTCTAAAAAACTGGCTACTACTACTTATGTTTACTTGAGCGGTTAAATTGGAGTTTGGACTAGTTTTAGGATCTTGTCTATGACTCCAAGAAATATTATAGTTAGCAGATTTAGAAAAATCACTAAATCCTTTAATACCATTCGTTAGATTTTGGTATCTAAAACTTAGTCGTCCGGAGTATTTATATCTAACCTTATACCCTGTGTTTGAGTTTATAGCCCAACTACCGTTAGAATATACATCTCCAGTAAGTTCAAGGTCAAAATAATCGTTTATAGCAAAATAATAACCTCCATTTTGTAAGAAGAAACCTTGTTGGTTATTTTCTCCCCAAGTAGGAATAATAAAACCAGATGTTCTTCCTTGTGTTAAAGGAAAGTAAGCAAAAGGTAAATAAAGTGGTGTTGGTACATCTGCTAATACTAAATTACTACCGCCAACAATAATTTTCTTACCAGGAACAAGTTTAGCTTTGTTAGTAGCAATATAATAATCTGGTATTTTTTTCTTAGAAGTAGTAAAGCGAAGTTTACTCATATATACAGTAGAATCATTTATACGTTTGGTTTTTTCACCATAAGTAATCATTTCACCCTGAACAGTTTTAATGCCATATATAAGTGCTTTTTCACTTTTAAAATTATACAAAATTGAATCTTGCTCAGATTCCTGATTTCCTTGTTTAAAAACAGGCCTTTGAACATATCCAGTACTATCTTTAATACCAGTAGCATAAACGGTATTGTTTCTATAGTCTATAATTATCTTTCCAGCTTTTAAATTAATATCGCCATAATCTACTTCAGCTTCATTGTATAAAGTAATGGTTTTATCCTTCGCGTTTTGTAAAGTATAATCTTCTGCATTGTGTAAAATTTGATAATCTATAACCTCTTTAGGTTTAATAATAGAGTCAGTCTTAGTAGAATCGACTTTAATATTAGGTTTATTACCTTTTTTTAAATCGATTTGAGTCTTTTTACCAATTGTTTTAGCAGAATCTTTTTTAATTACATCCTGCTTTGGAATATCGTTTTTTCCAATCTCTTGAGCTACACTTTTTTGCAAATAAAAAAATGTAAAAATTAAAAGTATGTACAATGAATTTGCTTTCAATCCGATAAATACTATTTTTGTGTTAAATAAAAGTATGGCTCAATATTTGGAGTACCAAATTTCAGAAGCCAAAAATAGTTAAATTTTATTGATGCAATTCTTAAAATTCAGCAAATATAGAAGCAACAAGATAACTTTGTGTTTTGTTTTGTTTTTTACTTTTTTTATTTCAAATCAATTTGAAATAAATGGACAGAAAAAATATACAGTTGTTTTAGATGCAGGACATGGGGGAAAAGATCCAGGGAACTTAGGTAACGGGTACAGAGAAAAAAAAATAGCGCTAAAGGTAGTTCTAGAAGTAGGAAAAATACTTGGAAAGGGCAAAGACATTAATGTTGTTTATACAAGAAGTAAAGATGTTTTTGTGGAACTACACAACAGAGCTAAAATCGCTAATGATAATAAGGCGGATCTTTTTGTGTCTATTCATTGTGATTCATATACCAATCCAAAAGCTCATGGAGCTGGAACTTTTGTGTTAGGGTTAAGTGGTAATAAACAGAATTTAGAGATAGCTAAAAGAGAGAATGCCGTAATTTTATTAGAGGATAATTACAAACAGAATTATGATTACGATCCAAATTCTCCAGAATCTGTTATTAGTTTATCAATGCTACAAGAAGAAAATTTAGATGAAAGCTTAGCTTTTGCTGAATTAGTTCAAGATAATTTTTCTACAGCAAAACGTTTTGATCGTAGTGTTAAACAAAATAACTTCTTAGTTCTTAGAGAAACTGTAATGCCAAGTGTATTAATAGAATTAGGTTTTTTAACTAATAAAGCCGAAGGAAAGTTTTTAAACTCTAATGCAGGACAGTTAAGAATGGCAAGTGCAATAGCAAAAGGAATAAAAAAATATATAGATCGTCTTAAGTTAAATACAGTAGAAGAAAGAAAAGCAGCTCAAAAAGCAAATAAAGCACAGTCTCAAAAGAAAAATGTTGTTGCTACTTCAGTAGAACGTAAAAGAAGTTACAAAAGAAATACTGAAGCTAAAAAAAGTTTAGATAGCAAAGATTTTAGTGTTGTAGTTACACCTCCTAAGAAAAAAGAACCTTTAGTTTCTAAGACAATACCGAAAGCTAAAAAAGAAAATACTATTAAAGAAGAACCTATAAAGAAAAAAGAAGTTACAAAAAAGGTGGTAGAAAAAGTTATTCCAGAAAAAAAAGAAACACCAAAAGTAAAAACTGATAAAATAGAAACAAAAGTAGCAGTTGATAAACCTGAGGTGATAGAGTTTAAAGTACAAATAGCAGCTTCAAAAAAATATTTATCACTAGATAATTTTAATTTCAAAGGTTTAGAAAATGTAGAGGTGCTTGTTATAGATGAATACTACAAATATTACTATGGATCTTCTGAAAGTTTCAAAAAAGTAAAACAGGCATTAATCGAAGCAAAAAAGGCAGGGCATAAAGATGCTTTTATTGTTGCTTTTGCTAATGGAAGTAAAATATCAGTAAAAGAAGCTCTGAAAAAACAATAATTTAGAAAAAATCTAATCTATTCTCAAAAAAATTATTAGTAATTTCGTCACTAGCAAACTTTGCTTATGTCAAAAGAACTAAAAACAGGAATAATAGCATTATTAATTATAGCTCTAGGTATTTGGGGGTATAATTTTATGAAAAGACAAGATTTATTTAGTCCTAACTCTCGTCACTTTTATGTAGAGTATAAAAACATTAATGGATTAAGTGAAGCAAGTGTAGTAACTATAAATGGTTTACAAGTTGGTAAGGTAGATGCTATAAACTTCAATACAAAGCCAGAAAAAAGAGGAACTTTATTAGTACGATTATCATTAGAAGATGGTTTTCAATTTTCAAAAAAAAGTGTAGCGAAAATATATTCGGCAGGATTAATGGGAGGGCAAAACTTAGCTATTGTCCCAAGTTATGAAGGAGAGATGGCAAAATCAGGAGATTATCTTCAAGGTCAAATAGAATCTGATCTAATCTCTTCATTTGGAGAAAAACTGAATCCTTTACAATCCAAAATAGAAAGTGTACTAAATCAGGCAGATTCTTTATTAGTAGGTATAAACCAAGTACTAGATAAAAAAGCAAGAGCTAGTTTAAATAGAAGTGTATTAGGTATAGAAGGCACAGTTAATAGTCTTAATAAAACAATGGTTTCTTTTAATAAATTATTAGAAGAAAACAAAGTTAAGATTAATGTTACTTTAGATAATACTAAAAAGATAACTGAAGATTTTTCAAAGGTGTCTGATGATTTAGCTAAAGCTGATATAGGAGAAACTGTTAAAAAGTTAGAATCTACAATAGATAATGTAAATTCTTTAATTAAAGGTATTGAGAGCGGAAAAGGAACATTAGGGAAATTGGTTTCTGATGAAAAGTTATATACAAATCTTGCCAACGCGACAAAAGAAATGGAAGAGTTGTTAAGAGAAATGAAATTAAATCCAAAAAGATTTGTGCATTTTTCATTGTTTGGAAAAAAAGCAAAACCATATAATGAAGATAATAACAATAAAAATGTTAGTAATCAGTAATGAGTTGGATTCGAATAATTTCATTTAAAGAATCTAAAGGCAAACTAAGGAAGTTATATGAAAAGATAACAGGCCCTAATAATAATGTAGATAATATTATGATGATTCATAGCTTAAGACCACACACTATGGTTGGTCATATGGCAATCTACAAAAACGTATTACATCATAGCAATAATACATTGCCAAAATGGTATTTAGAAACTTTAGGAGTTTATGTAAGTATATTGAATAAGTGTCCTTACTGTATAGAACACCATTTTTCTGGATTACAGAAATTATTAGAAAATAAAGATATTGCTCTAAATATTAAAATTGAATTAGAAAAAGATGAATATCATTCTGTTGAGAATGAATCGTATAAAGAAGGTTTAAAATATGCAAAAAAACTAACTCTTAACACGAATTCATTAACTCAAAAAGATATTGAAAAACTTAAAGAAAAAGGAATGTCCGATGGTGAAATACTTGAAGTTAATCAAGTAGTTAGTTATTTTAATTATGCTAACAGAACCGTATTAGGATTAGGAGTTACTACTGAAGGTGATGTTTTAGGATTATCACCGAATAGTTCTCAAGAAGATAATTGGAATCATCAATAAACTAACAAATAATAAATGGAGAAGTACGTACCAAACATCTTTTTTGCTTTAATTTTAATAGCAGGAATAGGGTATTTTGTAATGAATGTTCGAAAACTGATTCGTAACATCAAATTAGGAAAAGATATAGATAGAACTGATCGAAAACCAGAGCGTTGGAAAAACATGGCTAAGATTGCTTTAGGGCAATACAAAATGGTTCGTCGCCCAGTATCAGGAATATTACACATTGTAGTTTACATAGGATTTATTCTTATTAATATAGAAATGCTCGAAATCGTTATCGATGGATTATTCGGAACGCATCGTGTTTTTCAGCCATTAATAGGTAACGGTTTATATGGGTTTTTAATTGGATCTTTTGAGGTTTTAGCGCTTTTAGTTTTAGTAGCTGTAATTGTCTTTTGGTTTAGAAGAAACATTGAAAAAGTGAAGCGTTTCTGGAATAAAGAAATGGAAGGTTGGCCAAAAAATGATGGTAATATTATTTTATATTTTGAAATCGTTTTGATGACACTTTTCTTAGTAATGAATGCTACCGATACGGTATTTCAAGAAGCAGGAGCTGGGAATGTAATTTCACAATTTATTGCGCCGTGGTTTGATGGGTACTCTCATGATGCGCTTCATACTATTGAAAAAACTGCTTGGTGGTTGCATATTGTTGGAATTTTGATATTCTTAAACTATTTATATTATTCTAAGCATTTACATATTTTATTAGCGTTCCCAAATACATTCTTTGCGAATTTAAAGCCTAAAGGAGAGTTTAATAATTTAGAATCTGTCACTAATGAGGTTAAAATGATGATGGATCCAGATGCAGATCCTTATGCAATGCCTGAAGATGGAGCAGAGGAAGAAGAACCTGCAAAATTTGGAGCATCTGATGTTGCTGATTTAAATTGGGTGCAATTAATGAATGCGTATACCTGTACTGAATGTGGACGTTGTACTTCATCTTGTCCTGCAAACTTAACAGGGAAGAAGCTTTCGCCTCGTAAAATAATGATGGATACTCGTGATCGTTTAGAGGAAGTAGGAAAAAACATTGATGCTAACGGAGGCGAGTTTAAGCCGGATGGTAAACAATTATTAGACGATTATATTACTAGAGAAGAATTATGGGCATGTACAAGTTGTAATGCTTGTGTTCAAGAATGTCCGGTAAATATTGATCCGTTATCTATTATTATGGATATGAGAAGATATTTAGTAATGGAAGAATCTGCTGCGCCACAAGAATTGAATATGATGATGACAAATATTGAGAATAATGGTGCGCCTTGGCAGTATAGTCAAATGGATAGATTAAACTGGAAAGACGAATAGTCTCCGTTTTAATGATCAAACTAATTTTTATTAAAAAAAGAAAGTCAACTTAAACGATACAATATTATGAACGTACCAACAATGGCAGATATGATGGCTCAAGGAAAACAACCAGAAGTGTTGTTTTGGGTAGGTGCTGCAGGAAGTTACGATGATAGAGCTAAAAAAATAACAAAATCTTTTGTGAAGATTTTACACCAAGCTAACGTTGATTTTGCAGTATTAGGAACAGAAGAAAGTTCGACAGGAGATGCTGCTAAAAGAGCTGGTAATGAGTTCTTATTTCAAATGCAAGCAATGACTAATATTGAAATATTAAATGCTTACGAAGTAAAAACAATTGTTACTTGCGATCCTCACTCTTTTAATACCTTAAAAAACGAATATCCTAGCTTAGGAGGAAAATATAAAGTATATCACCATACTCAATACATTAATAAATTAATTGCAGACGGAAGATTAAGTATTGAAGGTGAAAATTTAAAAGGTAAGCGTCTTACTTATCATGATCCATGTTATTTAGGTCGTGCAAATGATGTCTATGAAACTCCACGTGATTTAATTCGTCGTTTAGGAGTTACATCTACTGAAATGAAACGTAATAAATCTACAGCTTTATGTTGTGGAGCTGGTGGAGCACAAATGTTCAAAGAACCTGAAAAAGGTGATATGGATATTAACATTTTAAGGACAAAAGATGCTTTAGAAACAAATCCAGAAATTATAGCTACCGGTTGTCCTTATTGTAATACCATGATGACTGATGGTGTTAAATTTCACTTAAAAGAAGATCAAATTGTTGTTAAAGATATCGCTGAACTAATTGCAGAAGCCAACAATTTATAAAACATAAAACTTCTAATAATACTATTCCCGCGAAAGCGGGAATCTTTTTTATGAGTACTATAAAAAACTTTATCAAAGCAGCACGCTTAAGAACTTTACCACTTTCTGTTTCAGGGATTATAGTTGGAAGTTTTCTAGGATTAAGACATCAAATGTTTGCGCCTGGGAATTTTAAGAATTGTTTTGGAGAACCAACGATTTTAGAAAGTGAAATTTTCTGGCTTGCTATTCTAACAACTATTGGATTTCAAGTATTATCCAACTTTGCCAATGATTATGGAGATGGGATTAAAGGAACAGATAAAAATAGAGAAGGAGAAGAAAGAATGGTTGCATCAGGCGCTATTACTCCTAAGCAAATGAAAACAGCTATGATTGTAACTACTATTTTTACTTTAGTGGTTGCGATAGCATTAATTTATGTTGCTTTCGGAAAAGATAATTTTGGTTTTTCGCTACTATTTTTTGGTTTAGGAATTGCCTCAATTGTTGCTGCTATTAAATATACTGTTGGTAATTCTGCTTATGGTTACAGCGGGTTTGGAGATGTATTCGTTTTCCTATTTTTTGGGTTGCTTGCAGTTGTAGGAACTTATTTTTTGTACACAAAGCAAATCAATTTCACCATTTTCTTACCAGCATTTACAATAGGAGCGTTAAGTACAGCTGTTTTGAATTTAAATAATATGAGAGACCGCATTAATGATGCTAAAGTTGGTAAAAATACATTAGTAGTTAAAATAGGTTCTGAGTTTGCGAAATACTATCATTACTATCTAATAGCTTCGTCATTTTTATTTGCATTGTTATATGTAGTAATTCATTATAGAAGTCCATATCAATTTTTATTCTTAATAGCTTATTTCCCACTAATCAAACATTTGATTTTTGTTTATAAGAATAATGAAGAAGTGTTATTAGACGGAGAATTGAAAAAAGTTGCTTTAAGTACTTTTTTATTTGCCGTACTTTTTGGACTAGGAAACGTTTTGTAACTTTATGAAAAAAGTAAGCAAAATGAAAAATAAAATTTATGTCCATATGATACTGATTTTCATTGCAATCAGTTGTCATAATACTTCAGAATCTAGTGATGTTTTAGCAGATGTTTCATATGAGGAACAAGCCATGTTAAACCTACCACATAAACAAAAAAATGTTAATGTAGTCGAGAGAAAATTAATTAAAAAAGGAAATGTTTCTTTTGAAGTTGACGATTTAAAATCTACAACTAAAAAAATAAAAACTGCTTTAGTAAAGTATGGAGGATATATAGCAGAGGAAAAAAGTGAAAAAGGATATTATAGGAATGATGTTTATATAACTGTTAGAGTTCCTAATGCTAGTTTTGATGCTTTTTTAGGAGAAATTTCTAAAGGAGTAAAAGAGTTTGATGAGAAGAATATTAATGTTAGTGATGTTACAGAAGAATTTTTAGACGTTTCTGCTAGAATTAAAACTAAAAAGGAATTAGAAAAAAGATACTTACAGCTTTTAACGAAAGCCAAAAACGTCAAAGAAATTCTTGAAGTTGAAAAAGAATTAGAAGAAGTAAGATCAGAGATTGAAAGAATAGAAGGAAGACTTAAATATTTAGAAAACAACATTTCGTTTTCTACTTTGAAAATCAAATTTTATAAAAAGATAGAAGAAAAAATAAACGAAGAGAGTTTTTGGGGTAAAATTATAAAAGCATTTAAAAATGGATTTGATGGTCTAAAATCATTGTTTTTATTTTTAATTACCATTTGGCCACTACTTATTATACTAAGTGTAATTTATATTTTTATTAGAAAAAAGCTTAAAAACAAAACAACTACTTAATTCATGAAAATAACATTTTACGGACATGCCTGTTTTGGAATTGAAATTGCCAATGCGCATATTTTAATTGATCCATTTATTACTGGGAATCCAATGGCGTCACATATTGATGTCAATCAAATAAAAGCAGATTATATTTTAGTTACGCATCCACATCAAGATCATATATTAGATGTAGAAACTATTGCTAAAAATACAGGAGCAGTAATTGTTTCTAACTATGAAATCTATATGCATTATACGGCTAAAGATTTAAAAGCACACCCGCTAAACCATGGCGGGACTTTTAAAACAAAAACCTTTTCTGCTAAATATGTAAATGCTGTACACACTTCTTCATTTCCAGATGGAAGTTATGGTGGTCAACCTGGAGGTTTTGTAATTACCGTTGGTGATAAGTCATTATATATAGCTGGAGATACTGCAGTTACTATGGATATGAAATTGATTCCTATGACTACAAAATTAACCGCGTCTATTTTTCCGATAGGAGATAATTTTACCATGGGTGTAGATGATGCAATTATTGCATCAGATTTAGTAGCTTGCAATAAAGTAATTGGTTGTCATTTCAATACATTTCCACCAATAGAAATAAACGTAGAGGATGCTAAGAAAAAGTTTTCTGATGCAAATAAAGAGTTAATAATTTTAGAAATAGGAACTTCAATAGAAATTTAAAAATGAAGAAAATTAAAATCATCTTAGGAATCATAATAGCTTTTGCGGTTATTTTCTTATCAACAGGCCTTATTTTTAAAGAAACAGCTTATACAACTCAAGTAGAAATTAATAAGCCATTAGAAGAGGTATTTATGCTTTTTAATGATAGTTCTAAAATTAATAATTGGATACCTGAATTAAAATCAATAGAGCCTATAGATGTTAAACCAGAAAAAACAGGAAGCACATATAAGATGGTAGTAGCGGATAGAAATGGGCAAGAAATTAAATTAATGGAAAAAGTAATGGCTTTTGTTCCTAACGAAAAGGTTACGCTATTTTTTAATACTGAGACTATGTTTAAAAAAGATGATTATACCTTTGCTTTTAGTAATGGAGTTACTACCATAACTAATAATTCTATTTGTACAGGTAATTCTTACTTGTTTAATTGCGTATTGCCATACTTTAAATCAGTGGTAAAAAAACAAGATCAAGAGCATTTGAATAATTTTAAATCGTTTATTGAGAAAAGTTAAAAGTTTGATTCAAGCAAGATTTCATAAATATATTTTAAAATTCAAACAACCTAGTGGAACTTCTAGAGGTGTTTTAAGAACTAAGGAAACTTATTTTTTAATTATAGATAAAGAAGGAAAAAAAGCAATTGGAGAATGTGGTTTGTTTAGAGGTTTGAGTATTGATGATCGACAAGATTATGAAGAAAAACTACAATGGGTTTGTGATAATATTCATTTAGGTTTAAAAGAACTTCTTGAAGAGACTATTAAATTTCCTTCTATTCAATTTGGTTTAGAGCAAGCTTTTTTGTCTTTAAATAGTAATGATAAGTTTGAATTATTTCCATCTGATTTCACGAAGAATCAGAATCCTATTTCTATTAATGGTTTAATTTGGATGGGAGATAAGCAATTCATGAAAACTCAAATTCAAGATAAAATAGAGCAAGGGTTTTCATGCATTAAAATGAAAATAGGAGCTATTGATTTTGAAGAAGAATTACGATTGTTAGAGTATATAAGACAAGAGTTCTCGGAAAAAGATATTGAATTAAGGGTAGATGCTAATGGAGCATTCTCGCCAGAAAATGCTCTTGAAAAACTTGAAAAATTATCAAAGTATCAATTACATTCTATTGAACAACCAATTAAGCAGAAACAATGGTCGGAAATGGCTAAATTATGTGAAGCTACACCTTTACCAATTGCTTTAGATGAAGAATTAATAGGAGTGTTTTCTAAAAATCAAAAGAAAGAATTAATAGAAACAATAAAGCCACAATACATTATTTTAAAACCAAGTTTAGTGGGAGGTATTGGTGGAAGTAATGATTGGATTGAAATTTCTGAAAATAATAATATTGGTTGGTGGATTACCTCCGCTTTAGAGAGTAATATTGGTTTGAATGCCATTGCGCAATGGACATTTACGTTAAATAATAAAATGCCTCAAGGTCTTGGTACTGGAGGGTTATTTACTAATAATTTTGAAAGTCCTCTTTTTGTTAATCAAGGAAGTTTGGTATATAATAAAGAATTAAATTGGGACTTTAAATTAAGTTAATACAAATGAATTATATTCAACAAGCATACAAAGGAGATCTAGGTTTTTGGAAATATATTGTTATTCCTTTTTTATTTATTGGACTTGTAGTTTTAAATATGGTTGCGGTTGAAATGTTTGATATTGATCAATCAGCTTCGATAAAAAATGAAATTGCAGAAAAGGGAGAAAACTTAGTTTTAATAGAATCTCTCTTAACATTTGTTGTTTTCTTAGGAATGCTTCTTTTATGGGTAAAATATATTCATAGACAATCCATAACTTCATTAACTACTTCACGAAAAAAAATAGATTGGAAACGAATTTGGTTTGCCTTTTTTACTTGGGGAACAATTACTGCAGCTTTTGTTTTTGTTGGATATTTTTTAGAACCTGAGTCATTACAATGGAATTTTAAGCCTAATAAATTTTTAGGATTATTGTTAATAGGTATTTTAATGATTCCTATTCAAACTAGTTTTGAGGAATATTTGTTTAGAGGATATTTGCTACAAGGTTTAGGTGCGAAATTTAAAAGTAGAGTTATTCCTTTATTATTTACTTCTGTTGTTTTTGGTCTGTTGCATATAGCAAATCCTGAAGTAGGAAAATTGGGTTATATAGTTATGGTATATTATATCGGAACTGGGCTGTTTTTAGGTTTGATAACTCTTTTAGATGAAGGTTTAGAGTTAGCTCTAGGTTTTCATGCCGCAAATAATTTAGTTGGCGCATTATTGGTTACTGCAGATTGGACAGCATTTCAAACAAACTCGTTGTTTAAAGATCTTTCTGAACCAGACGTGTATTTTGATATTCTCATTCCGGTTTTAATTTTTTACCCAATTCTATTATTCGTTTTTGCTAAAAAATATTCTTGGAAAAATTGGAATGAAAAAATTACTGGTAAAATAGAAAAACCAACTGATCAAGAAACCATTAATCAAATAGAAGGGATAGTTTAATTTCTGTGTATGAGTTTTAATGTTGTTCATCCTCAATTTAAATTAAACGGAAGAAGTTTCAAAAACGAAATAGAATTACTGGTGTATGTCGATGAATTTTATGTTTCGTTAAGCATTTTTTTAAGAGATTGGTTTGATAAAGAAAGTTTTGTAATTATTAAAACTTCAGGTTCAACAGGAACGCCGAAACCAATCAAACTTCAAAAAGAACATATGATAAACTCAGCTAAAGCAACAGGAGAGTTTTTCAGTTTAAAAGAAAACACCAAAGCTTTACTGTGCATGTCTTCAGAATACATCGCAGGAAAGATGATGTTGGTTAGAGCAATGGTTTTGGGATGGAGTATAGATGTTGTAGAGCCTGTATCTAATCCTTTATCTATTAATAAAAAGAACTACGATTTTTCGGCAATGGTTCCATTACAGCTTCAAAATTCACTTGAGGGAATTCATAGGGTTAAAAAGCTAATTGTAGGTGGGGGCGTAGTGGCTGAAACATTAAAACAGCAATTATTAAATGTAAGTACTCAAGTTTTTGCTACCTACGGAATGACAGAAACTATAACTCATATTGCGGTTAAAAAATTAAATCATTTTGAAAAAACACCATCTTTTTATAACGTTTTACCAGAGGTTGAAATTAGTATTGATAAAAGAAATTGTTTGATTATTAATGGTTCTAAAGTTTCTAACGAAACTATAGTTACCAATGATGTTGTACAATTAATATCGGAAAATGAGTTTGAATGGTTAGGTAGATACGATAACGTTATTAATTCTGGAGGAATAAAATTGCATCCTGAAAAAATTGAACATAAATTATCAAAGGTTATTCAGAATCGATTTTTTGTATCAGGAATTTCTGATGAATTATTAGGTGAGAAGTTAGTATTAATTATTGAAGATAGAGAAGGAGAAATTAGCATTGAGAACGTGTTAAATCATATTTCTAAAGTTAAAGATTTAACTAAGTATGAAATTCCTAAAGAAGTCTTTTTAGTTGAAAAGTTTATAGAAACAGGAACAAAAAAAATCCAACGCAAAAAAACATTGGATTTATTATTTAAATAATTTTTATATAGATTATCTATCAACATCTAAAAACTCTTTAGTATCAAACATTGTTTGGTAATCACTTAAAGAAATACCATAAACTTCTTCAGTATAATTAGATGCTTTGTCAATTTTATAAAGCTTACTTTGTCTTTCTATTTCATATTTGTTTTGAGCAAAATAAACGGAATCGTTTTCTACTCTAGTGATTTTTAATGTAGAATAAAAATCAGAAGGTTTATATTCTACTATATCATTAGCTTGTGGAGCTTTAATATATTCTACAACATCTTTTTTGTGCTGTGTTATTGAGTAATATGCAAAAGCAATTATGGCTAATAGAATTAATGAACCAATCCAGTAAGTAATAGGAGTTTTTACATTTCTATTGATATTATCATATTTCATTCTTAATTGTTGATCCATCTCTTTTGGTTCTATAGTAACTTTACAATGATCACATTCTGCTACTCCTTTTTTTGATAAAGGAAAAACAGGAATCCAATACAAATAAGCATACCTACCAAATATACTTGCTGTATAAGAAGTCTGCTGTTCACAGTGCCCACATTTAACACCGCTAATCTTCTCGCTCTTTAAGTGAGCGCCTTTAGTTCCGTAAAAAATCATGATTGTTTGGTTTTTTTAGTTTTTCTTTTTTGTAAATCTATGAAAAAAAGAGCGTTAACTAGTTTTTTTAAATAACTAATTAAAAAGGTGAGTTGACGAATTGTAACAGCTCTTTCACTAATTGTGAGTTTAATTCCCTGTTTGATATCAATAGTTTTACAAAAAACAAACTAATAAACTATGATTAAAAAAATGATATTAGTGTTAATTATAAGTAGCTTATCGTTAATACAAGCACAGCAAAAAACAATTACAGGAGTGGTTTCAGATGAAAGTGGTCCATTACCAGGGGTTTCTATTTTGGTAAAAGGAACTATTAATGGAGTAGAAACAGATTTTGATGGAAAATATTCTATTTCGGCTAGTAGCTCAGATATACTAAAATTTTCATTTGTAGGAATGAAAACAGAAGAACGAAAAGTTGGAAATAAAAAAGTTATTAATGTTCTGTTAACCAGTGATAATCTTTTAGAAGAAGTTGTTGTAACTAGTATTTCTACTAAATCGACAAAAAAATATTCTACTGCTTCTGTTAGCTTAGATAGTGATTCTGAAAGTACTTATTCAGGAACTCGAAGCGGTCCGCAATCAGGACAATTAACAGCAGGGGAGATTAATGATATTATAAAGTGGAAAGAATGGAATGCACTAATGGATAATGATAAGTTTTTAACTGTAAAAAATGATTGGGAATTTTGTTTAGGAGATCAACTAGAGGTTAAAGTGAATGATTTGGATAATAATCCAATTAATAATGCTACAGTTTTGTTATACGATCATAATTATGATTTGATAAATAAATCAAAAACTGATGTGTTTGGTAGTGTTGTGTTACAAAGAGATACTGAAAAAAGTCATATAATACAGGTAATTCAAAATAAAAAAGTAAAAGGATTAAGAATAAATAAGAATCACAAAAAAGTAATTTTGGTTTTTGATAAACCTGAAAAAAGTGATGATATTGATGTAATGTTTACTATTGATGCTACTGGATCAATGGGAGATGAAATTGATTATTTAAAATCAGAAATTGAAAATATTATCACTAGAGTAGATACTAGTATAAGAAAAAAAAGAATTGGGTTAACTTTTTACAGAGATTTTGGAGATAATTATGTAACTAAAGATTTTGATTTTACCTCTGACGTTTCTAATGTAAAAGAGAATCTATCGAAGCAAAATGCAGATGGAGGAGGAGACTATGAAGAAGCTGTTGAAAAAGCGTTAGAAGTTTCATTATCGAAATCTTGGGATTTGAAGGCTAAATCAAGATTGTTGTTTTTGTTGCTTGATGCGCCTCCACATTTAAATCAAGAAAATGTTAAAACTATAAAAGAACAAATAAGTTTAGCTCAAGAAAAAGGAATTAAAATTATTCCTATAGTAGCAAGTGGAGCTGATAAAACTGTTGAGTTTTTAATGCGTTATTTTAGTGTTTCTACAAATGGAACCTACGTGTTTTTAACAGATGATAGTGGTATTGGTAATTCGCATTTAAAACCATCATCTGATGATTATAAAGTGGAAAAGTTAAATGATTTAATTGTAAGGTTAATCGAAAAATATGCAGGAATATAATAGGGAAAAAAGAGTAATAAAAATAAAAAGCACCGTTTTAAACGGTGCTTTTTTATTTTTTACATTTCCATTGAGTGGTAAACCTGATTTACATCATCATCTTCTTCTAAACGCTCTAAAAGCTTTTCAACATCTGCTTGTTGTTCTTCTTCTAACTTGGTTGTGGTAGTTGGTATTCTTTCAAATTCAGAAGAAACAATTTCAATATTATTTTCTTCTAAATACCCTTGAATTGCTCCGAATTGACCAAAAGGAGCATATAACATAATGCTGTTGTCTTCTTCATCGGTAAAAACTTCTTCAACTTCAAAATCTATCATTTCCATTTCGAACTCTTCCAAGTCCATACCTAATGATTCCTCTTTTACTTTAAAGTTTACTACGTGGTCAAACATAAAAACTACAGATCCCGATGTTCCTAAGTTACCATTACATTTATTGAAAGCAGCTCTTACATTAGCGACTGTTCTATTATTGTTGTTTGTTGCAGTTTCTACTACTACGGCAATACCATGAGGAGCATATCCTTCAAATAATACCTCTTTATAGTTAGCGGTATCTTTATCAGATGCTTTTTTTATTGCACGTGCAACATTATCTTTAGGCATGTTTGCTGCCTTAGCGTTTTGAATAATAACACGTAAACGAGAATTAGTTTCAGGGTTTGGTCCACCTTCTTTAACAGCCATAACTATATCTTTACCAATTCTGGTAAAAGTTTTAGCCATTGCAGACCAACGTTTCATTTTTCTTGCTTTTCTAAATTCGAATGCTCTTCCCATTTCTTAAAAAAATTTTACGAAGAACAAATGTAAAAATTACGGATTAAATCTACAATTTGGATAAGAAACTATTTTTAAAGGGTAAATTGTTGATAAGAATTGCTACATAAAATGTTTTTTGAATGGCAGGATTGAATATGTTAAGGGAATTAATATTGTATTTTTCAATATTATCTTTTTTTATAGCAAGGGATTGTAAAGTCAATAACTTCTTTATCTCTTAAAGTTATTTTGATTATTTCTGTGTTAGATTGTTTAGTTACTTTCTGCCCTATATAACAATGTTTTCTTGTAAAGTTTTTGTCTCTATAATAGTATTTGAATTCATGATATGTTGAATCCATTTTTCTAATTTTTAAATTCCCTCGAGAAGTGTCAATTACAATACCAGAATAACTGTCTTTGTATTGTTTTTTACAAGAAATAGAATTTTGTCTGCGTAATTGTTTTTCTTCTTTTCTTTTGAATTCTGAATAAGTAAAAGCACTTAAGACAATAAGTGTGATAAAGGCAAAAGAGGTGGTAGTTTTTTTGTAGTAACCTTTTTTATTACTTAAGTCTTTATGAATAAAAAACCATACAATTAATAAACCAATAAAAACAATTGGTAAAATATATAGGTAAGCATAACCTCTAGCTCCCTCAAAACTTGATACATTCAAAGTAAGAAGATGGGTGACTGCAGGTGTTAAAATCACTACAGATAAGAAACCAAGAGGAGTGTAAAGGATTTTACTTAAATAAGTAATTTGTTTTTCTTTTTTTGTAGTAATAAAAGCATATGAAATAAGTAAGATGATAATAGATAATATTGTCCAAACTATATATTTAAAATATTCCATTTACTTTAAAAGTTTATGCAGTATAACAATTAAAATCAAGTTTTTATTTTTTGATTTCCATTAGAGTGATTTTTTAATATCCAGAAACCTTTCAGAAAAAAACATTAATTGTTTGGGTTTCGCTCCCTGTCGATAACCCAAACAATAGTACTCCCAATAATATTTAATAATTATTTTTTAATAAATGCAACTCGTCTGTTGTTTGCTTTTTCTTCAGGAGTTTTATTGGAGTTTAAAGGTTCGCTTTCTCCTTTTCCTGTAACAGTCAATCTAGCAGCATTAATACCTTGTTCAATAATTGCTTTTTTTACAGCTTCAGCTCTATCGGAAGATAATTTTATGTTACTTGTGTCATCACCATCGCTATCTGTATGTCCAATAATATTGAATTTCCAATCACTATTTTCTTTTAAGATATTTACTACTTTATTTATAATCCCTAATGAAGATTTTTTTATAGTAGAAGTGCCTTTGTCAAAAATAATTCCGTTAGTAACGTATTTTCCATCTGCCATAATTCGTTTATACATTTGACCTCCACCATGAGCAATACGAATGTTTTTAATAGCTAAATAAGGATGTTGTTTTTTTCCATTATAATAACACCATAGGTTTAAAGCAAAGATTTCTGGATACATATCAAATTTTGGAATATTAGAAACCCGTTTATTATCATAGTACATTTTAAATTTGCCTTTGTAATATGATATTGAGATGTGATGCCAATCATTTTGGTTTCCAATTTTTACACCTTCAATTTTGAAATTTTTGTTAGAAGCCCAGCCAAATATTTTTTTCGAATTTTCGTCAAATCTAATATTTATACTTTTACTTCTAATAGTTGAGTCGAAGAAGATTTGATTTTCCATATGCCAAATTTTTTCATCAAAATAATTTGGTACTAATACATCATATTCAATTGTGAATTCATCTCCTAAATATCCGGTTTTTTTAAATAAAGGTTTAATAATGTTAGCATGAGTGGCAGTAAGTATAATAACCTTTTCTCCATTTAATTTAGCCACCTCTGCATTTCCTTTTACTAAATCCCAACGTGAAGGGAATTCACCAACCTCTTCAAATTGTAAGTTATCGTAAAAAATTACTTTTTCTCCAGGAACAAATTTGAAATTTCTCCATAAATTAGGTGCATCTGCTGGAATTTTTTCTGAAGATTCACTGTTTTCTTCATTGTTTTCTTCACTTTGTCCATTAGGGTCAATTGTTTTATCAATTTCTTTTTCTACTATTTTTTCTGCTTTCTTTTTTAATTTTTTCCAAAATTGAGCTTGTACATGATTAGTGAAGCCAAAAAATAATGTAGCAGAGATAATAAGAATTTTAATAATTCTGTTCATAGTTATTTGTTTTGAGTCTTTATAATTTAATTCAGTAGATTATGAATTAAATTAGATTTTAGATTTAATTTATTTTAAACTTAAAATAACTATTTTAAAAATTTATAAAAAGCTATTTACTGAATTGTGTGTTGTTTTTCTTGAATTTATAGTGTTCTACTTTGAAAACTGTCTTATAGGTTTTTTAAAGCAGAAATTAAAACCTCTTTTTTGGTTTTAGAAACTGGTAATGTGTGTCCGTTTGATAAAAGAATCTCTTCGTTTTTTTTATGAAATTTTTCTATAAAATCTAAATTTACCAAATAGCGTTGATGTATCCTGATAAAATGAAATGAAGCTAATTTTTCATCAAAAGATTTGAGGGATTTTGATACAACAATTTCTTCTTTGTTTTTTAATTTGAATATAGTGTAACTATTTTCAGACGATGCGTAAATGATATTTTCAATAGATATAACATGAAGATTTTCTGCGTCGGATAAAACAATTTTTTTATTCTGAGAATTGTAGTTGTGAATAAAAGTATTTAATTTTTCTTTTTGGTTTTCCTGATTTTGGTTCATTATTACCTTGTTCATAGCAGTTATAATATCTTTAGGGCTGAATGGTTTTAGAATAAAATCTAAGGCACTAAATTTAAAAGCTTCAACAGCATATTTGCTATAGGAAGTAATAAAAATTACTTTAAATTTTGGGTTAGGAAATTGATTGAGAATAGAAAAACCTTCACCATCATCTAAGTTCACATCTAAAAAAATAAATTCAGGTTGTTTTTGTTTTATAAGATTAACACCCTCATTTATAGAAGAAGAAATCCCAGATACAGTTACATTTGGAAAGTTGTCTGTTATAATACCTTGTAGCATAGCTACAGTATTGTTGTTGTCTTCAATAATTAAACAATTCATTACTGGTTTTTCTTAGGAAAGAGTATGGTGATTTTTGTTCCTTTTTCGTCAGACTGGATATTTTGGTGTATTGAGTAACGATGTGTTTGTTGTAAATTTTCAATACGCTCTTTAATTACATCTGAGCTAGAGTATCGTTCTAATAAATGGTTGTTGTTTTTATTTTTGAACCCTTTTCCGTTGTCAAAAATAATAACTCTTATAGTGTCGTTATTATTGTGGTAATTTACAGAAACCTTTCCGTTTTCAATATTTTTAATTCCATGTTGTATTGCATTTTCAATAAAAGGTTGAATAAACATTGGTGGAATTAAATAATTAGAAATATTATCATCTATTTCAATGGAGAATTCTATGCTGCTTTCAAAGTTAGCCTTTTGTAAGTTTAAATAAGATTGCATAGCTTCAAAATCCTCTTTTACAGTAATAAAATCTAATGATGAGCTTTCGAAAATAGTACGCATTAATTTACTGTAGTTTGATAAGTATTCTAAAGAGGTTTCTTTCTGGTTTTTATAGATGTAGGTTTGAATGTTATTTAAGGAATGAAATAGAAAATGTGGGTTCAACTGGGTTTGAAGTAGTTTGTTTTGTAGAGAAGCTTTTTGTAGTGATTGTTTAGTTTTTTGATTTTTAAACCATAAAAATAAAAGAGACCCTAGTAATAAAATAGTAATAATACCTCCTGTAAGTATGTTTCTTTGATTACTTATTTTACTTGCTTGAAGTTCATTTTCAGTGTTTAATAAATTAATTTTCTGCTCTTTTTTATCTGATTCATATTTTTCAGTAATCTCAGTGATTTTCTCTTTTTCTTTTTTGTTTTTTATAGAATCTTTAATCTGATCTTTTAATTCAGAAAAATACAATGCTTTTTTAAAATTTTTCAACCCAGTGTATGCATCTTTATAGTTGCTGTAAACATAGCTTTTTAGAATACCTTTTGAGTTAGGTAATGCACTGTCTAAATATTTGATTGCGTTTTTATAGTCTCTCTTTAATAGATAAGTGTGTGCGATATTATTGTATGTTAAAGAGATGTTGTTTTTGGTGGTTTTCTTCTTTAAAGCAAGGCCTTCTTTACCATAAAATAATGCTTTACTATAATTGGTTTTTACATCAGAGTAATACAAGGAAAGGTTAGAATATATTACGGCTAATACTCCAGGTATGTTATATTTTTTAGCTAGTCTTTCTACTTCAAAAGAAGCTTCTTCAAATTTAGAATATTCTTTATTTTCACGATAAATATTTGCTAAATTAGTAAGGACTTGTAGTTTTAAAGGCTCATTATTAGATGATAACTTAACTGCCTTTTCTAAGTAATTTTGGGCTTTTTTAAAGTTTTTAAGTTGAGCGTTTATAACCCCAATATTTGTATAGGTATTTAAAAGTAGTTTTTGGTGTTTTGATTTTTCGGTTATACGTGCAGCTTTTATATAGAGCTCAAGCGCTTTGTCTAAATTACGTTTCCTGTATTGTGTGGTTCCTAAATTATGCCATAACTGTCCTTCTATGTGAAGAGGGAGTTTTTTTGAAAGTTCAGAGGTTAAAATTGAATCTGCTTTATCAAATTCATTTTTAAAAATATATACACTGCTTTTTTGGGTTTGAGCTTTGGTTATTAAAGTGTCTTTATTTGTTTCTTTTGCTAAAGACAATGCTTTTTCAGAATAGAAAAAAGCACTGTCTATATTTTTTAAGAGAAAACTCTTAGATGTTTTAATGTGTTTATCGATATCTTCATGTGCATTATTTTGTCCAGTTAAATTAATAAAGGACACAAATAATAATACAAAAAGACATGTCTTGTTTTTAGTATTCATTTTTAAACTTGAATAACACCTAAATTAAATGGTTTTTCTATTGGAGCATGATTAGCTGCTTCAATACCCATTGAAATCCATTTTCTTGTATCTAGTGGATTAATAACAGCATCAGTCCAAATTCTAGCTGCAGCATAATACGGAGAAATTTGTTCGTCGTATCTAGATTTAATTTTGTTGAATAATTCTTCTTCTTTTTCTTTGGTGATTTCTTCTCCTTTTTTCTTTAAAGCAGCAGTTTCAATTTGTAATAAAACTTTCGCAGCTGAAGCACCACTCATTACGGCTAATTCCGCACTTGGCCAGGCAGCAATTAATCTTGGGTCGTATGCTTTTCCGCACATTGCATAGTTTCCTGCTCCATAAGAATTACCAATAACAATAGTGAATTTTGGAACCACAGAATTACTAACAGCGTTTACCATTTTGGCACCGTCTTTAATAATTCCACCGTGTTCAGATTTACTTCCAACCATAAAACCTGTAACATCTTGTAAGAACACTAAAGGAATTTTCTTCTGATTACAGTTAGCTATAAAACGAGTTGCTTTATCTGCGGAATCAGAATAGATTACACCACCAAATTGCATCTCGCTTGGTTTTGTTTTTGCTCCTTTTGATTTTACAATTTTTCTTTGGTTCGCTACAATTCCAACAGCCCAGCCGTCAATTCTAGCATAGCCTGTAATTATTGTTTGACCATATCCAGCTTTGTATTCATCAAATTCAGAATTATCAACTAAACGATCAATGATTTCTTGCATGTCATATTGTTCGTGACGTGCTTTTGGTAGAATGCCAAAGATTTCATTTTCTTCTTTTGCTGGTGCTTTGCTTTCTGTTCTGTTATATCCAGCTTTTTCAAAGTCACCAATTTTAGCCATTACATTTTTAATTCGGTCTAAAGCATCTTTATCATCTTTAGCTTTATAATCCGTAACTCCAGAAATTTCACAATGTGTCGTTGCTCCCCCTAAAGTTTCATTATCAATAGCTTCTCCAATAGCAGCTTTTACTAAATAACTTCCAGCTAAAAATATACTTCCTGTTTTATCTACAATTAAAGCTTCGTCACTCATAATTGGTAAGTAAGCTCCACCTGCAACGCAGCTTCCCATAACGGCAGAAATTTGAGTAATTCCCATACTGCTCATTACGGCATTGTTTCTGAAAATACGACCAAAGTGTTCTTTGTCTGGAAAAATTTCATCTTGCATAGGTAAATACACACCAGCAGAATCTACTAAATATATAATAGGAAGTTTGTTTTCTATAGCAATTTCTTGAGCTCTTAAGTTCTTTTTTCCAGTAATAGGAAACCAGGCTCCAGCTTTTACAGTAGCATCATTTGCTACCACGATACATTGCCTGCCTTTTACATAACCTATTTTAATTACCACACCACCAGAAGGACATCCACCATGTTCTTTGTACATTCCTTCTCCAGCAAAAGCACCAATTTCAATTGATTCAGAATCGTTATCTAATAGATAGTCGATTCTCTCTCTAGCTGTCATTTTACCCTTTTCGTGATGTTTTTGAATTCTTTTTTCTCCTCCGCCTAATTTAATTTTAGCTAAACGCTGTTTTAAATCAGAAGCTAAAAGTTTATTGTGATCTTCGTTTTTATTGAAGTTAATGTCCATAGATATTTGTTTGTTTGCAAGTGCTAAAATAAGAAAATACGAGCATAGTTCAAGAGCTATTGTTCGTAGGATTCAATGATGTTTTTAATGGTGTTTTCTATTTCTTTATAACGAGCTTTTTTTTCTAGTATCCATGGTTCTGCAACACGCTCTTTGCAATTTTTTACGGAGCAAGATTCACAGGTCACTCCAACTACATTTTTCTCAAAAGTATCTTCTTTAAAGAATTTTACTTTTCGTTTCAAGTGAGGTGATAATAGCATTCCAATACTTATGCTTCTATAAATGTCTTTTTTGAATGGATCTTTGTTTGCAGATGATAATACCAAATACTCGTTAGTTGAGTTTTCGTAAGAAGATATTTGAATTCCTGAAGAAGATTTTTTCTGGTCGGAATTTTCAAAATCTTGAATGGTTTTTATAGAGACCCATCTTCTACAATAATGTTCTTGATTTCTATTGGCATGTGGAGCTTGTTGTTGAGTGATGTGAAGCTCTTTGCTTAATCTGTATTTAGGTGAATTTTTTTTATGAGTAAATCTTAAAAAGAATAAGTTTTTAATATTAAAAGATGTGGGTAATATATTGGTTAAACGTTGGTAAAAAGTTTCGTCAGAGCAATTGTAACTAGTCAATATTTTATGTAATCGTAATGGATTCCAATCTTTTTTTTCGAATAAATCTTTTAGCTGTTTAATTAGCTTTTTTTTAGGTATAATTAATGCTCCTGCAAAATAAGAAGCTATAAAATTATTTAATACTTGATCGAAACTTTCAAATTTAACCCACGGAAAAGTGTACAATCGATCTTTAATTTCTAAAAAGTTGTAAGCAATTTCTTTAGCGAAAATGAATGTTTTTTGCGCTTCGGATATTTCCTTACTTAAAATTAATGTGTTTTTTTTAGGAATGTAGATGTTTCTTATATCAGTAAGATTCTGATGTTTTGAAAGTTCTTTTGTGTCAATTTTATAATTGAATTCTTCAGTTAAAATCTCTTTTAAGTCTTCTGAAGTTATTTTTTTATCTAGATCTATCTGGTATGCTTTTGCGAATTTCTCAACACTGTTTTCTATATCGTCAAAATAATTGTTGTGTGCTTCTTGATAAGAACGTAATGAAGCTAGAAAGAAACTTTCTCGAGTTAAATTGTAATTCTGAGAGATTTTAATAATTGTACTTATAAATGCATTTACTTTAGCAGGTGCATTGGCTACAATGTCAATTAAATTATTTTCTTGAATTCCAAATAAATCTAAAGGGATTTCTTTTAGGATTTTTGATTGTAGAATTTCTCCAATAGGAGCTAAGTTCTTGTCAAGCTTTAAAGAAACTAAATGATCATATGGTACTTCTAAGTTTTCTGCTAAAATTGCAATCTTATCGGTTTTAGGGTACTTCTTTCCTTTTTCAATTTCATTTAAATAAGATTTCGATAACCCTGTAAGTTTACCTAGGCCAAATAGGGAAAGATTTTTTTCAGTCCTTATTTGTTTGAGTTTAAGCCCAAAAATTAGGCGAATGTATTGTTCTTCTAATAACATGATAACAAATTTATGAATAATAGCGAACTTATAAAAATTAAGTTTTTTTAAAATTTAGCGAACGTTCGCTTGTGGAGTTCAAAAATATTTTATAACATTGTAGTGTAATTATTTAAAAAAGAATAAAAATGGAAACTAAAGCAATTCTAAATGAGATTCAGTTCAAAGGGTTTGAGGCTGATTCTTACAAGTCAATTTTAACGCCAGAGGCGAAGGCTTTTTTAATTGAGTTACATGTCAAGTTTAATAATAAACGTTTGGAGTTGCTTAAAGAAAGGGTCAAAATGCAAGCGTATTTTGATGAGGGTAATTTTCCTTCTTTTCCAGAGGAAACAGCTTCAGTTAGAAGATCAGATTGGGTGTGTAAACCTCTGCCACAAGATTTATTAGATAGACGAGTTGAAATTACGGGTCCAGTAGATAGAAAAATGGTAATTAATGCTTTGAATTCAGGTGCAAAAACATTCATGGCAGATTTTGAAGATAGTAATTCTCCAACAATTTCTAATATATTAAATGGTCAACAAAATTTATTTGACGCAAACACGAAAACGATTTCGTTTTATAACGAAAAGAAAGATAAAACCTATAGTTTAAATGATGAAACAGCTGTTTTATTAGTGAGGCCAAGAGGTTTGCATTTAAATGAAAGACATTTTGTTTTAGATGGAGAAGAAATGTCAGGATCATTAGTGGATTTTGGATTATACTTCTTTCACAATATTAAAGTGTTATTAGAACAAGGAACAGCAACATATTTTTATTTACCAAAACTTGAACATTACTTAGAAGCAAGATGGTGGAATGAAGTATTTGTTTTTGCTCAAGATTATTTAGGTGTAGCACAAGATACAATTAAAGCAACTGTACTAGTAGAAACAATTACTGCGAGTTTTCAATTAGATGAAATTATCTATGAGTTAAAAGATCATATGGCGGGTCTTAATTGTGGGAGATGGGATTACATTTTCTCGTACATAAAAAAGTTTAGAAATCATGAAGGGTTTTTAGTACCAAACCGTGCACAAGTAACAATGAGCTCGCCATTTATGAAAGCATATTCTCAAAGAGTGGTTCAACGTTGTCATGTTCGTCGTGTTCATGCAATGGGAGGAATGGCTGCGCAAATTCCAGTTAAAAATGACGAAGAAGCCAACAAAGCAGCTTATGCTAAAGTAGAAGGTGATAAGTTGCAGGAGGTTAAAAATGGTCATGATGGAACTTGGGTTGCACATCCAGGATTGGTTAAAGTTGCAATGGATATTTTTAATAAATACATGCCGACTGCTAATCAAATCGATAACAAGCGTGAAGATTTAACGGTTACAGAAGAAGAATTAGTTGAAATGCCTGTTGGAACTGTAACGGAAACTGGAATTCGTGATAACATAAATGTTGGAATTCTTTATATAGAAAGTTGGTTAGCTGGTAATGGAGCTGCTGCATTATATAACTTAATGGAAGATGCTGCTACTGCAGAGATTTCTAGAACTCAAATTTGGCAGTGGTTGCATAAAGGTGTTCGCTTAGAGAGTGAAGAGCAGTTTGATATTGAAATGTATCAAGATTTAAAAGCTCAGGAAATTGAGAAGATTAAAGAATTGGTTGGAGAAGCATCGTTCAAAAATAGAAGATTTGATTTGGCAATTCAATTATTTGATGATTTGGTGTTGTCAGAAGATTTTGAAGAATTTTTAACTCTTCCAGCATATCAATATATTTAAAATTAAAAACAAAAAAAGCCCCAAAAATGCGGCAACATTTAAAGGGCAAGTCATTATTATAAACAACTTATTTTAGAAATACAATATTATGAAAAATTTACCACAAGGAAGTTACAATTCTGCATTAGAAACGGTAAGGAACTTAAAAGAAAAGTTCGGTAAATCTTGGAACGCGATTAGTCCAGAAAGTGCTGCTAGAATGGCAACGCAAAACCGTTTTAGAACTGGTTTAGATATTGCTAAATATACAGCTTCAATAATGAGAAAAGATATGGCAGATTATGATGCTGATTCTTCTCAATATACACAATCATTAGGTTGTTGGCATGGGTTTGTTGCTCAACAAAAAATGATTGCGGTTAAAAAGCATAATAAAACTACAGATAAAAAATATTTATACTTATCAGGTTGGATGGTAGCAGCATTGCGTTCTGAATTCGGACCATTACCAGATCAATCTATGCACGAGAAAACTGCTGTTGCTGGATTAATTGAAGAGATTTATGATTTCTTACGTCAGGCTGATGCTATCGAGTTGAATGATTTATTCAGAAGATTAGAGGCTGGAGAAGATGTGCAAGGTCAAATCGATAATTTTGAAACGCACATCGTTCCAATTATCGCTGATATCGATGCTGGATTTGGAAATGAAGAAGCTACATATTTATTAGCTAAAAAAATGATTCAGGCTGGAGCTTGTGCAATTCAGATTGAAAATCAAGTTTCTGATGCAAAGCAATGTGGGCACCAAGATGGTAAAGTAACTGTTCCGCATGAAGATTTTATTGCAAAGTTAAATGCTGTTCGTTATGCATTCTTAGAATTAGGAGTAGAAGATGGAGTTATTGTTGCAAGAACTGATTCTGAAGGAGCTGGATTAACTCAAAAATTACCAGTAAGTCAAGAGCCAGGAGATTTAGCTTCTCAATACTTAGATTTTGTTGAGTGTGAAGAGGTGTCTTTAGATCAAGTTACTAATAACGAAGTATTATTAAAAAGAGATGGGAAATTAGTTCGTCCAGTAAGATTAGCCAACGGGTTATATAAATTCAGAGAAGGAACAAATATCGATAGAGTTGTTTTAGACTGTGTTACTAGTTTGCAAAACGGAGCAGATTTATTATGGATCGAAACTCCAACTCCACATGTAGGTCAAATTGCAGCTATGGTAAACAGAGTAAAAGAAGTTGTACCGAATGCAAAATTAGTATACAACAATTCACCATCATTTAACTGGACTTTAAATTTCCGTACACAAGTTTATGATGCAATGGTTGAGGCAGGGGAAGATGTGTCTGCATATGATAGAGCGAATTTAATGGATGTTAAGTACGATGGTTCAGAGTTAAGTAATAGAGCAGATGAGAAGATTAGAACTTTCCAAGTTGATGGAGCTAGGGAAGCTGGAATTTTCCACCACTTAATTACATTACCAACATATCATACAACGGCACTTCATATGAATGATTTAGCAGAAGGGTATTTTGGAGAGAAAGGAATGTTAGCTTATGTTAAAGGTGTACAACGACAAGAAATTAGAAAAGGAGTTTCTTGTGTGAAACATCAAAGAATGGCTGGATCTGATTTAGGAGATGATCATAAAACATTCTTCTCAGGCGATAACGCTTTAAAAGCTGGAGGAACAAAGAATACATCTAATCAATTTGAGATTAAAGAAACAGAAAATAAAGTTACTCCGGTAACGGCTTAAGTTATACTGAAACTGCTAGAGTTTTAGTTAGTTGTTTGTTTACATATTTCTAGTTTGAAGTAAAACCGCTTTTTTTAAAAGCGGTTTTTTTATTTATGCTTATAAACTTGTAACGTTTTAAGGAAAACTGCTACATATATTTGTTGAATAATTATTATAAATAATTTTTTTTAACGAAATTGCTAACTTTAAAAATTGTACAACTAAAAAAACGTATACAAAAATGTCTGATGATTTTGATTTATTAGAAACTAATTCTAACGAGAAAACAGAAAAAGTTGATGTTAATTGGGGGAAAGCTATCGATAGCATGAAGTCTAAATTAGCTCAAGAAGATGATCCGCAAGTAAGACAAAAAATATTAAATGCAACATTAGATGATGTTGTAAATATGGCTGAAAAAGATAGAACTACGCTTCTAGATGCTATTAAAGATTTAACAGATTACCAAGATGAAGTAGGTATTATTTTTGAGAAGTTCTCTTCTTTAAATGCCAATGAGCAAAAAATTATTGATGATGCTCAAAAAGCATTAGAAAGAGCTAGAGTAAAACTAGAGGATGCTCAGAATAAGCCAGACACTTGGTGGAATAATTTATGGGGAAGAAAAAGTAAAATAGCAAAAGCAGAACAAGAACTTAAAGAAGCTGAGAAGGTTCGTTCTGGAGCTGATAACAAAGCGAAAGCTATGTTCCAAGAGCGTATAGAAAGTGCTGATGTACAAACTTTATTGTCAGAATTATCTTTTAAATCTCAAGCTGCTGTTACTCGTTTAAAAGAGCGTGAGGTCGAAATTAAAGAAGTAGAAGATAAGTTGCAAGTTGCGATTGTAGAAGCTACTAAGAATCATACAAAAGCTTTAGAAAAAAAGAAGGAAGTTGAAGCGCAATTAGAAGAACAATATGCTTTATTAAAACAAGCACGTCAAGAGTTAGAAGAAATTGCAGACAAACAATCCGCAGAATATGCACAAGCTATTGGTAAAGTAACTAAGCTTGAACAAAAAGTAGAAGAGTTAGAAGGTTTGAAAAATGCCTATACAACTTTAGCGGCGAGTAAGGATAGTTTTGTTCATAAGCATAATTTAACAATTAAAGTGTTAACTTCTCTACGTAGTAACTTACAAACACATAGAGCTAAATTAAAGTCTGATACTGAAGAACGTTTAAAGTATTATGATGGTTATATTGTAGCATTAAAAGCTAGAACCGACCAAGAATTTGCTGCTATTTTAGAGCATTTAGGAGTTAAAACTGATGAACATATTGGTGAAACATTAGCTGCTATGCATACTGCTAGTGCAAAAGCTCGTCAAGAAATGATGGATAATATTCCAGTTCACGAGAAAGTAATGCAAGGAGTATATGGTTCTTATGCAGAAGCTTTACAAGAAATTCGTGAGAAAGATTCTGAAATTCAAAAGAATTTTGCAGATCGTTACGGAATAGATATGAAGGAATTGTTTGAAGATTATTATAAAGCAGATGGTAATGCTCCATCTGGTGGAGATGAACCTTCTAATGATCCTGAACCTGAATCAAACGATGACGATTTATTATCATAAAAAATGAAATATAAGACGGTACTTTTACCGTCTTTTTAATCTGTAATAAAAAGGAACTTTTAGTACTTATAATTTAATATGATTGTAACTCCTTTAGATTCTGCTGTATTAGATTCAAAAGAACAATATGTGTTTTATCATAAAATGGTAGACTTTGTTCTTAAAGAATTGATTGTTAATATCCAAAGACAAAATTTATGTAGTAGTCAAGAACTTGTAGTTTTTAAGCAATATACTGATTTGTTGTTGTATTCTATCGAAGCTATGCGTGTGAAATACATGTATGATGAAGATGATAATATGAAGATTGATTTAACAGAGTCAGGTTTGCCAAATTATTTAGAATTTAGATACCTATACAACGATCTTGAGTTAAGAAACGAGTATATAAGTAAGCTTGAGAATATTGAAGATTTAAAAGAAGAATTTTTAGATTCATTGCTTAGAAAAAAGAAGAAGATAAAACAAAGAAGACTCTTCCAAGCTGCTTCAGTGGTATATTACAACTCGGTTAATCAAAAATACATATTTAACAAATTTGTTCAAGGAAAAATTGTAGAAGCACCAGAGAATAGTCCAGGAGATTTTTTAACAAGCTGGAGTTTTTATGATGTGTCGGACAATAGGCCTTATATCTGCTTTATGTATTTTGATTATGATGGAAAACGTATTTCAGATTATAAGGATAAGTTATATGCTGTGCTTAAAGAAAGCGGAGATAGAAACATGGCTTTAGATACTTTGGCGTATAACATAGATAGAAAACTTCCAGATGTACTTCCAAAATATATTAAGAGAATAGATTTAGGACCATTACACAATGTTTTTGCTAAAGACGAAAATCAAATCACTCATGCAATTTTAGAAGGAATAGCAAAAAAAGAGATTCCTTTAGAATCCTATGCATTGTCTTTTAAAACAGATGAGGTTTTTTCTGGAGGTTCATTTAAAGAGGGTGGTTTCTTTTCAAAACAAATTTTACAAAAATGGAATGATGTAGAGCATAGAAAATATGTATTCGCACCACATCGAATTATACAGTTATTACACAACAAAACACCTGAAGTTTTAAATAAGTTGGCTAAAGAACCAATTCAAACTTCAGATCTAAAAATTGATATTTAAATAAAATAAATAAAACGTCATAACGAGGAGTGAAACGACGTGGTTATCTCTTAAGGCAAAAAAGAGATTGCTTCTTCCGATCCCGAAGCATCGGGACGGAATCGAAATGACTAAGAAATAAAGAATTAAAAAACTATGGAACACAATTCAACATTTCCAATAAAGAAAAATGAATTAGATATGCTTCGTGACGAAGCTAGCGGATATTTAAAAAGTATTCAATGGGAGCAAAGTCAAAGAGCAAAGAATAAAGATAAAGATGCTAAAGACGAATCAATATTATTGTTTTTGTCAAAAGCAAAAGGAGGAGGAGCTTCTGAAATAACTTCTGTTTCAAAAACTATTTTAGCCTTAAAAAAACGTTTATTACCAGATTCTATAGCTATTCCAGTATTCTTAAATCAAACTTTATATGCAGTACAAGAAGGATTAACTTTAGGAATTTGGATTAAGGATAGTTATACAGATGCTTCTGGTTTATCAAGTTTAGCCGAAAAAAGATCTGCTTTAGATGCTAACGGTAAAAGAGAATTTGAAAGTAAAATGCAAACGGCAACAGCATTTCAATTGTTTGCTACAGCATATAAAATATTACACGATTTAAAACCACATGCTTCAGATGATTTATCAGTGATGAAGCAAAAATTTGCAGGAATTCCAGAGGTATCTTTCTTTTCACCTTTAAAAGGTGTTTCTTGTTGTTTATTCTATTACGAAAAATATTTATCGCATCCAGAAATTATAGGATCAGATAAAGATGTAATTGATTTTACTGTAGTATACTTTGAAGCGTTAATTGATGAAATTAATCTTAGGAAGAGTAGTTTAGAATATACTGAAACAATTACTGATAGAACCTACAAATTAGAGAATTCTGATTTTGCAGTTTCTGGTTGGGAAAATACATTTAGCGGAACAGCAAAAAGTGTTGAGTTTAATAAAATTCAGTTTGAGCAAATTGTAGGTAATAAAGATGCAAAACATTTTGCACGTCGTTTAACTGAACGAATGCTAAGTTATGATTTTGAAGCACAGAAAAATCCGTTCCAAGAGTTAGGAGGTTTTATGCCTGTATTTATGGGTTATGGTATTCCAGGAACTGGTAAGAGTATGTTAATTGCTGCTATTGCTACACGATTAAAAGAGCATTCAGATCATTTAGATATTCCATTCTTATTTCACCCAATGCCAGATACATTAATTTCTACGTTCCAAGGTGGGTCGGCAGAAAAAATGGTAGAATGGATGAAGCCAATGCAAGATCCAACAAAACTAATTTTTGCACCAATAGATGATGCAGAAAATAATTTACAAGAGCGTACAGCTCAAGGTGTGTCTGCTGGTGTAAAAGAAGTAATCGGAGTTTTCTTACGTTATACCGAAGGAGCTTACGCAGTAAATTATGGAAATAGTTCTATTGGGTTGTTTACCAATCTACCAGAAATGTTAGATAAAGCAGTAATTTCTCGTGTTCAGGGTAGATTTAAAATTGATGGAGCAAGAACAGAAAACGACTTTTTAGATCAAGATCATATTTGGTGGAGAAAGTTGGAGAAAACTATGCCTGATTTTATAAATATGTCTGGACCTTCTAATTATGATTATTTAACGGATCAAGGATTTGTAAAGAGTATGGGAGATGTATTAAATAGTATTGAAAAACCAACTGAGGAACGCGTTCATGATGTATATGATAAAGTAGAACAACAATACAAAACAAACGAACATATGTTCTTTGCAAGTTTGTATAAAGAAATTCAAAAAATATTTCCATTCTTTTCTTCAAGAGACGTTCGTAATATTCAATCTGCGATTTCATTACGTTTAACGGATTTTGATCTAGAGCAAGATTGGTTTGAAAATCCTGAAATTTATTTCAAGAAAGATTATGAAACGAAATTCAATATGTTACAAGAACTAATGAAAGTAAACATGAAAGGATTGAATTTCTCAGAAATTAGAAGACAAGAAGTAGTTCGTTATTTAGATAACGTAGCCACTATTGCGGATACTGATTTTAAACGTAAAGTAGATTCGAGAATTAATCAAATGAATATTGAGTTAGAAGCAAGAGAACAGTTTGACAAGAGATAGTATGTTTCAAGATAAATTGGATGTTCAATTCGATGAGTTTGAACATATTTATGACGAACCTGAATTAGCTTCAATTTTTACAAGAATTGTAGCTGCGATTATTGATTCTATTATTTATTGGATGATTTGTTTAGCAATGAGTTTAGTGGCCGGAGAAAATAATGGTTTATTAAATTATTCAGTGGAGGGATTTCCTGCTTTAATACTATTTGGAATTGCTTTTTTCTTGTGGCCAATTAGTGAAGGTATGTATGGACAAACTATAGGAAA
The DNA here is from genome assembly GCA_947492185.1 of uncultured Tenacibaculum sp. Classification (GTDB taxonomy): domain Bacteria; phylum Bacteroidota; class Bacteroidia; order Flavobacteriales; family Flavobacteriaceae; genus Polaribacter. The sequence goes on along the minus strand of CANLMR010000006.1, from coordinate 109,194 downwards.
ACGGTTGTTAGACATAAAAGTAATAGCTAATAATGATAAAGAAATGACTATTGGTAAAGGTTTTATTCGTTATTTCATAGGAATTGTTGATTCGATTTTTTTTATAGGAATTATAGTTGCGCTTATTGATAAGAAAAACCAAAGAATAGGGGATATGATTGCTGATACTAGAGTTATAAAATCTAAATATAATGGAAGAATCTAATCTTGAACAAACACAATTAAACACAAGCCAATACGGTATACAAGATTATATGTCTATTGGATATGTTTTTTTATTAATACTAGGTGTTTTAAATCAAACGATCTATTATAGTTTTTTAGGTATTAATATTTTTGAATACACCACAGTTTTAGATGTATTAATAAGTCCCATAGCAGTGTTAAGTGATAGTTGGATAATTATGGTGACTGTGGTTGGTCTTGTTTTTTTAATGATTGGATATTTCAAGTTGATTAAAATTTACTATAATAAACTGGCTAAAAAAGAAAAGTATCAGAGTGGTAAAAAGAAAGAACAATTAGATAAAGTACGAGCAAATTTCAATAAAAAATATGCTGTTGTTCCTTTTATATTATTTGTACTAATTAGTATGTATGTAGGTCTAGGAATAGGAGGAGGTCAAAAAATTAAGGAAAGAATTAATAGTTTTGATTATAAGTATACACATCAAATAGCTTTTGAAGATGGTGAAAAAAAAGAGGTGAAAATTATAGGGAAAAATAGTGCATATGTTTTTTTTGTAACTAAAGAGGAAACTAATATTAATATTGTTCCTATTGAAGGAAATATTAAGTTGATTAAAAAAATCAAGAAAGAAAATTAAAAATAATATAGATAGTAATTGTAGCTAATAGTGCAGAGATAAAATGCAAAAATTAAAAGAAGCAGATTTATATAAAGGAGAATTAATACCAATTAATGGTAAGTTAGTAGAACGTTATAATAAATGTTTGGTAAAATTAGGTTTTACTGAAACTAAGCTAGATTCGTTTTTTATTGATGGTATTGGTTGGAGCCCTGAAATAGCGGAAGAGAAAAATAAAACTCACTATTTAAATCATGGTGATGCAAATCCGCATTGTATTATTATTACACCATTACAAAAAGGATTACCAGTTTATAACCCATTTCATTCTTTCGATAGAGAGTTAATGAAACAAGTGTTTAAAAAGCATCAACATAGAATAGAAAATATTACCAGAGATTCTGCGATTTGTGTAGATTTTGATCAAGACATTGATGTATTTTATGAACCTTTAGATGTTTTAAAGTATAAAAGTATTACTGTTAAGTTTAGATTGGTTGATGATTTAGATAAAGCTAAAGAAGAGCAATTACAATTGGTAGAATTATTTAGAAGCGATAATAATTTTATTGATGAATCTATCCACCAAAGATTGTTAGACTCAGCTAATACTTATGGTGATTTAAGAGAACGAGAAGTAAGTTTAGATAATGTTACATACAAAACAGAATCTTTTTACACTGAAGCTTTTGGTGGAGTATATGTATTGAAAAGTTTCTTATCTCCAATATTAGTTTTTGAAGATATGGAAGCTTATCGAGAAGCGATTAAGGATACAAGTCATGATGTGTTAATGTATCATATTTCACATGATGAGTTAATTGAAAAGCTAGCTTCCCATCTAATGATTGAATGTGATGTAAATTCTGATATTACATTACAACGATATGAACGTATAAAAAGGTTTGTATTATCGGAATACATAAATGAAGAAACACATTCGGTAAAAGAAGTATTGAATGATAGTATGCTTTTCAAAGGTTATTTGAATAAAATTGATGTAGCTGCTCGTAAAAGAGTAATGGGATTAGATCGATATTTAGAAAAGAAAAAATCAGATCCTAAAACCAAAGTTGCTGATTTAGTAGATAGAGATATATATGTAGCGTTACATAGTCCGCATTCATCATTAAAACCAAATGATCAAGATTTGGTATGGAAGTTATTAGTAAGCATTTCGCCAAAGGATGTGCTATTTTTATACTGGTACGATAAAGAGATTTTTTATGACTTATACCAAACTTGGAATAACTCATTAAAAGATTGGGTAATAGAAACAATTAAGAAAAATATATAAACATGACACTAGAATTAATACTTTTTGTAGCTGCAATATTATTTGGAATTGTGTTGTATTGGAGAGAATCAAATGGAAATCAGTTGTATCGTTTTTTTAACAAATTAATGTATTCGAAAGATTTACAAATGAAAGAAATTGATACGAAAGGGTTCGTATATCAACAATCGTTCGTATTGCGTTTAGTTTTTATCACATCATTATTTTTACTAGGAATTATAGTTGCTCAGTTTTTATTACCAATTAATGTAACTACAATTTCATTATTTATGTCAATGATTGTAGGTACAATTGTAGGAACTTATATTGCAGGATTTATTTTTAAATCAGGTGAAATTATTGATGAACATTCAGATTCTTTAGGAGATATTGTTCAAGATACTATTGAAAAAGGCAAAGATTTGATTGAAGATTTAAAGTCTGAAAAACAAGAAGAAGAAGTTGAAGAAATTAAAAAAGAGGAAACACCTAAAGAAGATCAGAAAAGCGCAAGAGAGCGTTTAAAGGATAAAGGATTACTTTAGTATGTTACTAATGTCATTCCCACGAAGGTGGGAATCTGAATAAATCATGTCATTGCGAGTCATATTTAAAATTTATTTTAAATTGAAGAAGCAATCTTAAAGTAGAGATAGTTTCATTTCATTCGTTATGACAACCAAAAAACTAAAAAATGATTAAAAACTATTGGAATAAAGGAGGAAAGCAAAAATTCATTGTAATTTTTCTATCGCTAATCTTGTTATTAGCACTTTTCATTTTAAGAGATGATTTTCAACCTGGATTATTATTTATTAGAAAATACATTTTTATCATTTTATTATGTTTTTCTGTATTGTTTTTTGGATTACGAAAATTCAGAAAGACGGCAAGCACAGGAGGACGATTTTTTACGCTTATTTTAATTACACTTTTTCTAGGTGGATTATATTTTTTAGGTTGGCATTTAAAAATGTACGATTATGTTAAAACATACAATGTATTTAATAGTTTAAATCGTGTTGAAATAAACGAATTACCGTTAACTAGAAATGAACGTATTCAGCCTTTAATGAATATCTTTTCAATGGCAAATGAATCTGTAGGAGAAACAAAAGATGTTTCCTTACCTCATTTGGTTCGAATTGATACGATTAATAAATGGACAATGGCAATTCAACCCACCGAGAAATATGCTTGGCAAGGTATGACAGATAATACAGAAGAGGTTTTTGCCGTATCAAGTACAACGCCATTTCCAAGGTTTTCTAGCGAGAATAGAATTCCAGTTACGTTCTCAATTGGTGAATCATTGAAGTTTAGTAGAAACACCTATAATGCTGTTGTACAACGTTTCAATATTTTCCAATTATTTAATATGGAACCAAGTGATACCTATTACATGAAAAATGATAAAGGAGCTTGGGTACAGGTAGTAAGTTTAATTAATTGGAAAGGATTCTTTTTTCCATATCCAAGTTTTGGTGGAGTAATGGTAATTGAAAATGGAGAACATGATTTCAACGATTACATTGAACGTCTTTTAATTGGTAAAGGAACATATATTTCTCCAGAAGAAATGAGAAGCTATCCATATTTAACTAAGCAAAATACACTAGCAGAAAAGGTTTCTCGTTTACAAGCAGAATCTTTAAAGTTTATTGGAGGATTTAGTGATCCTTTACCATGGAATATGGAAACTGCGGTTAAAATTCCAGATTTACCAGATGATCAAAACCAACAACCATTTGTTACCGATTTTGATTTCTCAGACACAAAATCTGATGCCTATACAGGATTATATCATTGGTTTGGATTAGAACCGGTAGGAGACGAAAGAACAAGTTTAACGTATAGTGTTTTTATTCCAGCAGATGGAACAGATAAATTATACTATTACGATCATGCTTCTAAAAAACAAGGTTATGCAGGAGTTTCTGCAATGCCATTAAAGGTTATAGAATCTCGTAAAGAATTTGATTGGTCTGTAAATAAACCTGTCGAGTTTAGACCATACATTAAAGATATTGCGGGAAGAAAGCGTATGTTTTTCTTAGGTACAATTTCTGCGATACGAGATGAATCTAATAAGTTTGATGGATCAGCTACTCCAGATTTAGCATTAATTGATAGTGAGTATAGAGATGTAATTTGGATTGATGCAAAGCACCCAAGTCAGTGGGATGTAAATGTATTTGAGCAATTAGGAGAAGCGTGGAAAGAAAGTGAAACTACAAACGATTACTTTAAAATAAATCCAAGCGTATTTAAAGATCAAAGCAAAGCGGTTATTGATTCAATTAATATTAAGTTGAACGAAAATAAAAATGATAAGGAAATAGAGAAACTGCAAAAGCAAATTGACTCTATTAAATCTTTGGAAAAGAAGAGTTAATAAATAGTTTAATTGTTTTTTCTTTTAATGTCATTCCGCACTTGATGCGGAATCTCATAATTGATTCCCGTTTTCACGGGAATGACAAATCTTTGTTTTAATCCGAATACAAAATCAAAGCAACACCAATCATAATTCCGGCTAAGGGCAATAATTTTTTACGTTTATTCTTCTCTTTAAAAAGAATACCTCCTAAAACTACAGCAATTATAAGTTGACTTCTTTTAATTGCAGATAACAACATAATTAATGCTTCAGGATCTTGTAGCGCTTTAAAGTAAAAGTAATCTGCAGTTTGTAATAAAACCCCTACAGCAGGAATTGACCAACGCCATTTAAAAGCTTTTCGTCTTTCAGCTTTTGGAAACCAAATAATACTTAGCACAACTAATAAAATCAAAATACAGTAAAAGCAAAACCAAAACTGTAAGGTTTGAGGGTTCAAGCTAATTTGTTGAATAAGAAACTTATCATATAATCCGCTAGAAGCTCCTAAAAAAGTAGCTCCAATAATAGCATAAATCCATTTGTTACTTTTAAAAATAATTCCCTCTTTTTTTCCTACTTGTGAATACAAATACACAGAGAAAATAATCAAGAAAAAACCAATCCATTGATAAAAGTTTGGACGTTCTTGATAAATGAAAATAGCTCCTAAAAAAGTAAAAAATGGTCCTCCAGATCGAATAGGAGCAACAATAGTAAGAGGTAAATGCTTTAAAGCTTGATAGGCTAAAATCCAAGAAGAACACATAATCATAGATTTAATAAAAATATACCCGTGCTTTTCTAATGGAATATCTTGAATTATGAATCCAGCTTTTAAAGTTGCTTCTGGAAAAAAATGAGAACCGATATAAAAAGGAAATAAAAGTAATAGTCCACTAATTAAAGTTCCTAGAAGAACAGGATATACTTCATTATTTTGTACTGCGTGCTTTTTACATAAATTATGTAAACCTAAAAATAAAGCAGCCAAAAGGCCTAAATACATCCACATATCAAACTACTTTTTGCATTAAAAGCGGCAAAGCTAGTTATTAGGAATCATTTAGGCCTTATTATTTTAAAGTATTACGGTTAAATCTACTAATCCGATTAAGTGTGTTTATATTTTACTGTCATTGCGAATCGCGATCCTTCGGGATGAAGCAATCTTTTTATTGTGCAGATTACTTCGTCTTTACCTAGTCGTAATGGCGTTTGATTTATAACCCTTTATATACCATTTTAATATCACTTCTTTTGTATGGTGAGTTTTCCTCCAAAGGAACCTCTACAAAACCGTATTTTCTATAAATATAAATTGCATTTTCCAGTAAGGTATTTGAATAGAGTAGAAGTGTGCTAAATTGATGCTCTTTGGCAAAGTCGATACATTTAGTCATTAATTGTTGACCAATTTTATAACCTCTGTGTTTTGGCGAAACTGCCATTTTTGTCAATTCAAAAGTACCTTTATCATCAAGAGGCATTAAGGCAACAGTACCAACAACCTCATCGTTTAATTTGGCAAAAAATACATGTCCGTCTTTATCAATAATATATTTTTGAGGTTTACTCAATACCTCCTCATCAAATGGTTCGACATAGAAATAGGTTTTCAACCATTCTATATTTAATTCGTAGAAGTGTTTCGCGTACTCTTCTTGAAATTCTATAATTTCTAACTGTTTTTTATGATTTAATGTGTAGTGTTCCATAATTGCTTCACTAAAACTTTTTTCAATAAATTTTTTCTCTAGACTATTAATGTGTTCAATTAAAGAATCAGATGTTATTCTTGTGTATTCTTTAATTGTATACTCAATGCTTTTCCATAAGGGTTGTATTTCTTTTACCAAATCATGTCCTTTTTTAGATAAAGAAATTACCTTTTTACGTTTGTCATTCGGATGTCCTTTTAAAACAACTAATCCTTTTTTCTCTAGTTTGTTGATCACCTGAGTTGTTGCAGGTTGCGATGTTTTTAAGCTCTTGTTTATTTCTGTGTTCGTTACTTCTTTTTTATGGAGTATTATTTTAAAAGTAGGAAAGAGGTAGGGATCAAAATCAAAACCTAAAGTGTCATAAACAACCTGAGTGTCCTTCATCATGTATTCACTTAATCTCTTAAGTCGTGATCCTATTCCTATTTCACCAATTCCTTGTAATGCATCCATACTATTATTAATATTTATATAAGTACTTATGCAAATTTATAAAATTTCTTAGATTAAAACAAAATGAATTATTTTCCATAAATTTAGTTTCCTTGGAAAATAAATTTATTTTTCATAACTTTGTACTGTAATTATTAAAACAATAAGTCATGAATAAAAATAAAATCATCTTTTATGTGTCTACAGGACTGTTAACATTGCTAATGTTATTTTCTATAAGTATGTACGTGTTTAATAATCCCGAAATTGTGAAAGCATTTCAAGGAATGGGATATCCAACATATTTAATTTATCCATTAGCAACAGCTAAAGTTTTAGGATTAGTTGCTCTTTGGTTCATTAGTAATAAATCATTAAAAGAATGGGCATATGCAGGTTTCTTTTTTAATACACTTTTAGCATTTTTTGCACATGTAATGATAGGTGATGGGCAGCAAATGGGAGCTGTAATTGGATTTGTTCTTGTAATTGTATCATATATTTCAAGTAAGAAAATCAATGGCTAAAGTTCAACTACAACTTACTTCAAGAGATTATTTAGTAGAGTCAAAAATGAGGCATCATTTTGCTGTAGTGGATGAACCAGTTACTATAGGTGGTGACGACAATGGCGCTACTCCAGTGGAGTATTTGTATACAGCCTTAGGAAGTTGTGTAGCAATTACTTTACGAATGTATGCTCAGAGAAAAGGTTGGGATTTAGGAGAGATATCTGTGGATATCTCACAGAAAAACGTTCAAACTGAGAGCGGAATTTCACAAATCTTTGTTGAAGATATTTCATTTGAGAAAAAACCAACTGATGAACAAAAAAAACGATTAAAAGAAATTGCAGGCAAGTGTCCTGTAGCAAGAATAATTAAAGGAGAAAATATAATAGAAAGCAATATACTATGAAGAAAATAGCAGCATTTGCAGGAAGTACAAGTACAACTTCTATAAACAAACAATTAGCAACATACGCAGCATCAAAATTAAATGAAGCATCATTTGATGTGCTTGATTTAAACGATTTTGAAGTGCCGATTTATAGTGAAGATATAGAGAAAAATAACGAGTATCCTCAAGGAGCAACAGCATTTAATAGTGAACTTGATAAATATGATGGTTTCATTGTGTCTTTAGCTGAACATAACGGTTCTTATGCAGCAGCATTTAAGAATTTATTTGATTGGGTGTCAAGAAAAAATAGAGAAGTGTTTAGAAACAAACAGGTTTTATTAATGGCAACTTCTCCAGGTGGTAGAGGTGGAGCTTCTGTTTTAGCTACTGCAGAATTAACATTTCCACATATGGGAGCAGCAGGAATTACTAAGTTTTCTTTACCAAAGTTTTACGATGTTTTCAGTGAAGGAAAAATTAATGATCAAGAGTTGGATCAGCAATTAAGTGCTGCTGTTAACGAATTTGAAAAGTTAGTGTAATTAACAGAACAAAATGGGAGATATATCTAAGGATATTAATTCAAGCTTTGAGAGCAATAAGATTAAAGCTTTTCTTAATATAAAATATACGGCAAGTTGGATAAATACGAAGGAAGTTGAGTTTTTTAAACCTTATGGTATTTCTCCACAACAATACAATATACTACGAATCTTAAGAGGAGCAGGCGAAAAAACAAAGGTTCAAGTAGTAAAGGATAGAATGGTAGATAGGGCTCCTAATGTTACCAGACTAATGGATAAGCTTCTTGAAAAACATTTAATTGAAAGATCTCGATGCGATCACGATCGAAGAGTGGTTTACGTTAATATTACTGAAGAAGGGTTGTTATTATTATCTGAATTAGATAAGTCTACGGCAGATTTGGATGTAATTAACAATTTAAGTGAGGAAGAAGCTGGTATTTTAAGTGATTTGTTAGATAAAATAAGATAGGAAAGTCATGAAGTTAGAAAAATTTTCAGCTGATACAAGAGGGTTTGCAAATCACGGATGGTTGCAAGCTAATTTTTCTTTCAGTTTTGCAAATTTTTATAATCCAGAAAGAATGCAATTTGGAGCTTTAAGAGTATTAAATGATGATTTAATTGCTCCAAGCATGGGATTTAGTACGCATCCACACCAAAATATGGAAATTATTACTATTCCTTTAAGTGGAGTATTAAAACACAAAGATAGCATGTCAAATGAGTGGTTGTATGTAAAGCCAAATGAAGTGCAAGTAATGTCGGCAGGAAAAGGTATTTACCATTCGGAAATGAATGGTTCTTCTGAAGATTATTTGAGTTTATTTCAAATTTGGATTATACCTAATCAAGATGGAGTAGATCCAAGATACAATCAACAGTCATTTGATCCGGAAGACAGAAAGAATAAACTTCAGGTTTTAGTGAGTTCTCTTGATAATACCAATGAAAATGGGTTAAAAATACATCAAGATGCTAAACTTTCAAGAGTAGATTTAGATGAAGGTTCAACATTTCAGTATAATTTAAAATCACAAAACCACGGAGTTTACATAATGAATATATCTGGTGATGTTGCTGTTGATAACCAAGAATTAGCACATAGAGATGCTCTTGGTGTTTCGGATACAGATGAATTTAGTATTCAAGCCAATTCTAAGTCAGAATTATTATTTATTGAAATTCCTATGAACTAGTTTTAGTTTTTATAGATTTTTAAGAAAGAACACTTTATGAAAATAAAGTGTTCTTTTATTTTTTAATGACTTTTATAACTTGATATTCTCCAGTTTCTTTTTGAATTCTTACATGATATAACCCACTAGCGAATGATTCTATATTTAATTGAAGTAAATTAGATGATGTTTTAGTTGATAAAACAGAAACTCCAATAGAATTAAACATTTGAATAGAATAGTGTCCAGAACGCTTAAGTTGTAGGTTTAAACTCCCAGAAGTTGGGTTTGGATACAATGCATTTTCCAATAATGTAACTTCAGAATTACTCAAGGTTCTCCTAACAGAGAAGTCTGTAATTACAGGGAAATGATCAGAAGCAGTACTTGTATCAAATTCTTGTAAACCATATAGATTTAATCGATCATTAGACATTACTTCCGTTTGGATCACGAATGATTTCTCTGAAGTTAATACATGATCAGAAAAAATCATAAAATCTAATTTTCCAGGAGGAAAAGAAGATCCATCTGATCTCCAAGTGTATCCCATTCTTATATCACTTTGTAAAGCATTTTCTTCTTTTAAATCAGAATTATCCCAATCTAAAGGTCCACCAGCTCCGTATGTTCCAGTATCTTGAATATTTCCAGTTAATAAGGTTTTTAATTGTTGAGAAAGTCCTACTAAGTTTAAATCACCAGAATATACAATAGGCGTATTTTCTGGTAAAGTAATTATTCCATCTTCAGTTTTTGCATCTAAAATGAATGCGGCGTACTGATCAACCTGATCTTGTCTTGCACCATCTGCACCACAACAATTTAAATGGGCATTGGTATATAAAAGATCAGTGCCATAACTATCAGGTAAATCAATTAATACAGGAAATTGTCTTGTTAAATCCCATTCTTGAATAATTTCCCAACGAGAAACAGTTACTTCTCCACCATGTTTTCTAACATGCCATCCATCTGTATTTCCAAGCGGAATCCAATTGTCAAATAATGATTTAATATAATCCGTAGTAGTATCAGAACTTTCTACAAATCCTACAATATCAGGCTGAATTGCTTTGATAATACGTTCGTATTCATCAAGTTTACTTGAATCTAATAGAGAGTTTAACTTAGTGTTGTAAGCTACAATTCGAATATAAGAAGTATCAGTTTTATTAAAGTCAATTGGAGTATAAGGTGTTGTTGGGGTTTCATCAAAAGTATAAGTTAACACATTGTTCAAATCTGGTAACCAATCAAAATTTTGTCTATTGCGTAATAATATTTTTATAGAGGATGATGGAAACAAAGCGTTAGTTCCGTCAGGAATTGCATCTCGTCCAATGGCAATTTCAAATTCATTAGAAGTTACTGTAGGTGCAGATCTAAATTCAATATCCGAAAATCGTACTTGTGGGTCAGAAGTTCCAGTGAAGTTATTATAAATAATTCGATTTGCGAACTCAATACCAAGTTCAGCACCATAATCATCTCTAACTTTAAATCCTGTGTCAGAATTGTTATCGGTATCAATATAAATGAAGAAATTATGAAGTATTGGGCTTCCTTCTGTTAAATCAAATTCTCTATCTGCCTTAACTCTTATGTATAAATAGTTTTCATCATTAGTTACTTGGAATTCCAATAAATCTACTCCATCTATAGTTTCACTATTGTCTACAAACGTAGTTAAATCTGAAGTCCAATCATCAAAGATTCCATCAATAGCAATTGGAGCAGATTGTCCAAAATTTGAGAGAGAAAAAGTGAGTAAAGTAAGTAGTAGTAAGGTTTTTATATGTTTCATTGAATCTAAATCTAAGCAGAACAAATTTAAGGCTAATTCATAATATAAGCTTTAAATATTGCTTATAAATAGTACTTTGGATTTTTATTTTAAGAAAATAGAATTATCTTGCAGATATTATGCGTGCATAATAAAATTTAAAACAACAAACTAGATGACTAAGTACAAACATATTTTCGAACCTTTAGATTTAGGGTTTACTACCTTAAAAAATAGAATCTTAATGGGTTCTATGCATACTGGATTGGAAGAGGAAAAAAATGGGTATGAAAAAATTGCTGCATTTTATGCCGAAAGAGCTAAAGGTGGAGTTGGTTTAATTGTTACTGGAGGTATTGCTCCTAATATACAAGGTTGGACAGGTCCTTTTTCTGCTAGAATGAGTACGAAAAAGCATGCAAAACACCATAAAGTTATTACAGAAGCCGTTCATAAAGAAGGGGGTAAGATTTGTATGCAAATATTACATGCGGGTCGTTACGGTTATCATCCTTTAAATGTTGGGCCATCTGCAATTAAAGCTCCTATTAATCAGTTTAAACCTTTTAAACTTAGAGAATCTGGTATTAAAAGAACCATTAAGGATTTTGTGCGTTCTGCATCATTAGCAAAAGAAGCAGGGTATGACGGAATTGAAATTATGGGTTCTGAAGGTTATTTGATTAATCAGTTTATTGCAAAAAGAACAAATAAAAGAAATGATGATTGGGGAGGTAGTTATGAAAATAGAATGCGTTTACCAATAGAAATAGTTAAACAAACTAGAGAGAAAGTAGGGGAAGAGTTTATTATTATCTATCGTCTATCAATGTTAGATTTGGTAGAAAATGGAAGTTCTTGGGATGAAATTGTAAAACTAGGTAAAGAAATTGAAAAAGCTGGTGCTACTATTATTAATACAGGTATTGGTTGGCACGAAGCTAGAATTCCAACAATTGCTACATCTGTACCTAGAGCAGCGTTTACTTGGGTAACTAAAAAGATGAAAGAAGAAATTTCTATTCCTTTAGTGACATCTAACCGTATAAATATGCCAGAAACTGCTGAAAAAGTACTTTCTGAAGGAGATGCAGATATGATTTCTATGGCTCGTCCTTTCTTAGCGGATCCAGATTGGGTAAACAAAGCTGAGCAAGAAAAAGATGATGAAATCAATACGTGTATTGCTTGTAATCAAGCGTGTTTAGATCATGTGTTTGAACAAAAAGTAGCAAGTTGTTTAGTGAACCCTAGAGCTTGTCACGAAACTGAATTAAACTACCTTCCAACTGATACAAAAAAGAAAATAGCAGTTGTAGGAGCAGGACCAGCAGGTTTAGCGGCTTCTACAGTTGCAGCACAAAGAGGACATGACGTAACGTTATTTGATGGAGAGTCAGAAATTGGAGGACAATTTAATATTGCAAAGCAAATTCCAGGAAAGGAAGAGTTTTATGAAACTATTCGTTATTTCGGAAAGCAAATAGAACTGCATAATGTAAGCCTTAGATTGAATACTAGAGTTACAGCTGAAGATTTGGCGAATGAAGATTTTGATGAAATAATATTAGCTACAGGAATTTCGCCTCGTGTTCCAAGAATTAATGGAATAGAACATGAAAAAGTGTTAAATTATATAGATGTTTTAAAACTGAAAAAACCAGTAGGAAATCGTGTTGCTGTTATTGGGGCTGGAGGAATTGGTTTTGATCTTTCTGAATATTTAACTCATGAAGGAGAAAGTACTTCTCAAAATATTGATGCTTGGTTAGAAGAATGGGGAATTGATAAGAAATTAGAAGCAAGAAGTGGTATTGAAGGAGTTGAAAAACATGTACATCCAGCTGCAAGAGAAATCTTTATGTTCAAACGAAGCAAAGGGAAATTTGGAGGTAACTTAGGAAAAACTACCGGTTGGATACATCGAGCAAACCTAAAAAAGAAGAATGTTCAGTTTATCAACCAAGTACAGTATACTAAAATTGATGATGAAGGTTTACATTATGTTCAAAACGAAGAACAAAAAGTATTACCAGTAGACAATGTTGTTATCTGTGCAGGCCAATTACCTTTTAAAGAATTGTTAGAGCCTCTTCAAGCAAAAGGATTGAATGTTCATGTAATTGGTGGTGCTGATGTTGCTGCGGAATTAGATGCAAAAAGAGCAATTGACCAAGGTAGTAGATTAGCTACAACCTTATAAACAGAATAAAGGAATAATATATAGCATTACTTTTTGATAGAATACGATTTTTAATTTCCGATTAAAAATCGTATTTTTTGTTTGTGAAAAAGTTATGTTATGAAATGGTTCTTTACAGTATTTGTTTTTAGTTCATTTTACTTGGTTTCCCAAAATCGAGGGAACGTTTGGGCAATGAATAAATTGGAGTTAAACTTCAATTCAACAACAAATACTGTGCTTTCTCAAACTACAGATACTATTTCTTCTCAATCTGCTATTTGTAATACCAAAGGAGATCTAATTTTGAATTATGATGGAGTAACACTTTATGATAATAAACAAAGAGTAATCAAATCTAATAAAAGATATGGCAAGGCATATAATTCGGTTATTTTTAAGAAAATAGGATGTAATACTAAATATTATCTTTTTGAAACCAAAGCAATTCGAACCCCTAATCTTGGAGTTCCTAGAGAAATTAATATAGTTCCAAAATTATACTACTCTCAGTATGATATTGATGATGATGGTAATGTCACAATTATAGAAGAAGATGTTCAGTATTTTGATACGGCAATATATTCCGGATTAACAGCTTATGTAAACGATGAAGCACAAAAAGTATGGGTAATAGTTAGAAATGGAATCGACATTTTTTCAATTGAAGTTAATGAAAGAGGTCCAGAGAGTCACAGAATAAGTAAGTTAGCTGATCCTAAGATTTTCAAATACTTCGTAGATGGTAGAGATCAAATGTTTAATGTTTTTAACGAGGTTAAGATAAATGCTGAAGGAGATAAAATTGTAACCTTCATTCAAACAAATAATAGATTAACTCTAAATAAAGAGTTTATAGCAGATGATGGATTTATTCAAATACTATCATTTGATAAAGTCACTGGGGAAGCAGGAAATCTTTTTACTCAAACAAAAATAGAAAAAGGAGATACGGTAGTTAATTTATTCAATCCACTATTAGGAGAAATTAGAGACAATAAATTGTATGTAACTATAAGAACTAGATATCTACCATTCGGACTTCCTCCTGAACATTTTACTTATGAATATGATCTTTCGGCTACAGATATTAAGTCTACTGAGAATCTTATCTTCAAGAGAATTTTAGCTAACGTTTTGGATATACAAATTGGTCCAGATAGAGAACTTTATATTTTAACAAAAGGTCAAGCTTGGGATACTTTTCTAGGCAAAATTGAAAATAGTAGTGTAACTGAACTTGTCAATGTTGATGGTTTGAATATAGAAGAACTGCCTTCTTTTCCTCAATCGTATTTTAAATCTAACTTTTTTGTAAAAAATTTATGTTTTGGAGACAAAATAGAATTTGCTGCTGATTTAGTTGAGAATGCTGTTAGTTTTAATTGGGATTTTGGAGATGGAAATATATCTTCAATGTCGATACCATCTCACATGTATTCCAATTCTGGAAATTATACAATTCAATTGCAAGTTCAAGATTCAGAAAATATAAATCATACGTATACTAAACAAATAATTATAAAAGATGAATTAATTTCAACTACGTTACCAAAAGAAGTGTATATCTGTAGTAACGAAGGGCCAGTTGAAATTGACGCCGGATTGTTTGAAACATTTTTATGGTCGACTGGAGAAACAACTCGAAAAATAAAAGTAAAAGAACCTGGAGTGTATTCTGTAATAGTAAGTAATAAAGACTGTTGTACAGGTGAATTAGAAACACTTTTAATAGAAAACCAAGCTCCAACTATTGATGATATTGAATATGATGAATTAGATGATTTTGCAACAATTTATGCTTATGGCGCAGAACCATTAACTTATATTTTAGATAATCAAATATCTCAATCTGAAAATGTATTTGAAGAACTCTCTTTTGGGACGCACAACATAGAAGTGGTTGATAGTAATGGGTGTAAGATTAACACTAATTTTGATGTAAAACTAAATATACCAAAATATTTTTCCCCTAATGGAGATGGAATAAATGATGTCTTTAGAATTCCGCAGTTAAGAGGGGATTTAGATTTTGAACTTCAGATTTTTGATAGACATAGAAGATTAATTAGAAATTATAAAAATCAAGAAATATCATGGGATGGAACTTTTTCTGGTCAACAATTAATTCCTGATGATTATTGGTATTTTTTAAGAGTAAATGGACAGGTTTTTAAAGGACATTTTTCAAAATTAAATTAGCTGTGAAAAAACAATACATACTACTTTTTTTCTTAGCGACATTTAAAATATCTGCTCAAGAATTTCTACCCATTCATTCACAATACTTATTGGGAAATTATTTTTTGATTAATCCAGCTGTAGCCGGAATTAATACAAGTCATAAAGTTAGGTTTACCTATAGAAATCAATGGATTGGAGAAACAGCCTCTCCAAATACACTCACAGCAAGCTATCAAGGAAGAATAAATAGATATATAGGAGTAGGAGGTTATGTATTTAAAGACAGTAATGGAAATCATAATACAACCGGATTAGAAATAGCAACAGCATATCATATCAATTTAGGAACAAATAATAAATATCAACGTTTTTGGAGTTTCGGATTGGCTTTTTCAGGAAAGCATAATGGTTTAGATTTAGATAGATCTGGTGGAGATCCATCATTAATAAATTTTAATCAAGATTTTGATTTGGGATTTAATCTAGGTACCTATTTCATTTATGAAAATTATTATGGAGGACTTTCCATGAGTCAAACATTGGTTAACAATATATTAACTTCGGAAAATAAAACAACATATTCCTTAATTGTAGGGCACTTAAGAAGTATCAATAACAACGATACTTTTTTTATAGAGCCTTCCATTTTTATAAAAAAAATAGAAGGATTGGATATTGAAATAGATGTCAATACTAAATTTTATCACAAACCATTATTAACAAAATATAGCATTTGGTATGGAGGCTCATATAAGTCTTTTATAAATGAGGGATTAAACGGTACTTCCTTTACAATGTTTGCTGGAATAGATTATAAAAATTTCAGCTTTGGATATTCTATAGATTTTGATTTGAATACAGATTTTGCTGGTTTTTATAATTCGCATCAATTCATTTTAGGGATAAATTTATTTGAAAAAAGTTATGCTTCTTTAGGATGCAGTCCTTTAAATTTTTAATATTAATACTTTAAATGTTGATTAATTATCGATATTTGTGTTACTAAAATAGAAAATATGGCAATGAACAAAAATACAGTGTTGGGATATGCAACATTAATAATGGTTTTAATGGGGATTCTTTTAGTGGCTTTAGCAGTTTTCAAATATGATGAAATTGCAGGATATGGTTTCGGTGCAGTTGCTCTTGGATTCTTTGCAATTGCTTGGGTGTTCAATGCTTTAAAAGGACGCGTATAATTCATTATTACTTTTTAATTTTATAAACTAACTAATCAAAAATGTCTGACGATAAGAAGATCATTTTTTCCATGAATAGGGTTTCTAAAACCTATCAATCAACAGGAAAACAAGTTTTAAAAGATATTTATTTAAGCTTCTTCTATGGAGCTAAAATCGGAATTTTAGGTCTTAACGGATCAGGAAAATCTACTTTATTAAAGATTATTGCTGGAGTAGAAAAAAACTACCAAGGCGAAGTAACTTTTTCACCAGGGTATAAAGTAGGTTATTTAGAACAAGAGCCACAACTAGATGAAGAGAAAACTGTTTTAGAAGTGGTAAAAGAAGGTGTAGCTGAAACTGTAGCTATTCTTGACGAGTACAATAAAATCAATGATATGTTTGGATTAGAAGAGGTGTATTCTGATGCAGATAAAATGGAAAAATTGATGGCGCGTCAAGCTGAACTACAAGATCAAATAGATGCTTCCAATGCTTGGGAATTGGATACGAAGTTAGAAATAGCAATGGATGCTTTACGTACACCAGATTCCGATAAGAAAATTGGTGTGCTATCTGGAGGAGAACGTCGTAGAGTTGCTTTATGTAGATTATTATTACAAGAGCCAGAAATATTATTATTAGATGAACCTACTAACCACTTAGATGCTGAATCAGTACATTGGTTAGAGCATCATTTAGCACAATATAAAGGAACTGTGATTGCAGTAACGCATGATAGATATTTCTTAGATAATGTTGCGGGTTGGATTTTAGAATTAGACAGAGGAGAAGGAATTCCATGGAAAGGAAACTATTCTTCTTGGTTAGATCAAAAATCTACACGATTAGCGCAGGAAAGTAAAACTGCTTCAAAACGTCAAAAAACTTTAGAACGAGAGTTAGAATGGGTACGCCAGGGAGCAAAAGGTCGTCAGGCGAAATCAAAAGCTCGTTTGAAGAATTATGAAAAACTGATGAGTCAAGATCAGAAACAAACTGAAGAAAAACTAGAGATTTATATTCCTAATGGTCCAAGATTAGGAACTAATGTTATTGAAGCTACAGGAGTATCTAAAGCCTTTGGTGATAAGCTACTGTATGAAAACTTAGAATTTAATTTACCTCAGGCAGGAATTGTTGGGATTATCGGACCTAACGGTGCTGGAAAAACTACCATATTTAAAATGATTATGGGTGAAGAAGCTCCGGATGCTGGAACGTTTAAGGTAGGAGAAACTGCTAAAATTGCATACGTAGATCAAGCGCATTCAAATATTGACCCCAATAAATCAATTTGGGAAAATTTTTCTGATGGACAAGATTTAGTAATGATGGGCGGAAAACAAGTGAATTCTAGGGCATATCTAAGCCGATTCAATTTTGGAGGTAGTGAACAAAATAAGAAAGTAAATACTCTTTCTGGTGGAGAACGTAACCGTTTACATTTAGCTATGACTTTAAAAGAAGAAGGAAATGTGCTACTTCTGGATGAGCCTACAAACGATTTAGATGTAAATACTTTACGAGCTTTAGAAGAAGGTTTAGAAAACTTTGCAGGATGTGCAGTGGTAATTTCTCACGATCGTTGGTTTTTAGATAGAATTTGTACGCATATTTTAGCATTTGAAGGAGATTCTCAAGTGTATTTCTTTGAAGGTTCATTCTCGGAATATGAAGAAAATAAAAAGAAACGTTTAGGCGGAGATATTATGCCAAAACGAATTAAATACAAAAAATTAATTCGATAGAAATTAAGTTAAGTTTCTGAAAATAAATTTGATAAAACCAGTAAGTTTCTTTACTGGTTTTTTTTGTTAAAAAAAGTAATCTATGAGTACAATTTTTAATGTTTTTTTGAGTTATAAGTAATTGTGTTTCTGGCGGATATAATGTGTATTATGTAAGAAATACCCAATAAAGCTATTGTTTTTTGAATATTTTAATAAAAAATTACCTTTTTTTTAAATAAAGTGTAGTTTATTTTTTGTAGCTTTACTATCAAGAACAAAAGAAAAAGATACTATGATTTTAAAAGATTTCTATGCCCAGAAAAAGGGCATTATCTCATCACTTATTAACGAAAATTTAAATCCTAAAAATCAAATTCCTGTTGGTTTGTTTAATGATTTGGTATTTAAGCCTAAAGCTAATGTGAATTTTCCATTAGTCATGTTTAAGTACAATCATATCGATTGGAATATGTCATCTGAAAACGAATATAAAGCAGATGTTGATTTTAGTGTTTTTATTGTGTTGGATTCAGATTTTAAAGATGATTATCTTGAGGTTTTCGATTTAGCAAAAAAAATAGATGATGCTATTTTATTGCATCCTACGTCATCTGAAATTAGAGAAAACAAAGAAGCTATTGAAAATGAAGAAGATGTTTCTGAGCTAATTGCTAACTCTGCATTTAAAATAAAAGAATGTCAGTTTACTGTAGAGGATGATAATTGGGAAAAGAATGAGTTTTTTATTTGGGAAATTAATTATAAAACTACTTTAATTGAAAGAACTTATAAGAAACGATACACGATGATTTCAAATCAATTCTTTACAGAAAGTGAATTAAGTAATAATGCCGAGCGTGAAAAAGTAAAAGAGTCCCTTAGAAAAATTGGTTACGATTTAAACGATTACTATGAAAAAGAAATAGATGGAAAAAAACTGCTAGTTTTTAAAGAAATTGAAGAAAACTTAACTATTAACTCCCGAAATTTAAAATTAAAGTAAAAAATGAAAAGAAGTGTAAATTTGTTAGAGAAGAGAAGAGAATTTGTTAGACGTTATATTAATAGTAATCAAGACAAGCAAATGAAACTTATTGTTGCTGAATTGTCTGAAAGGCTATTTTTATCTGAGCGTACCATATATAATATTATCAATCAATAATTTTTTACTGAAACTACAGTACAGACTGTTGGAAAAAATAGATTAATAGAAAATGCTAATCTATTTTTATAACTGTTTAAGAAAAATGAATAAATAATAAAAAATATGGGCGTACTATTTAATGATGTTGTTATCAACAAACTCTCAGGAGGTTTAGGTCGAAGAACACCAAACCAAGATATGGTGTCTGGACTGTTATTCAACACAGCAGCACAGCCAGATGCTGAAATTGAAAAAAATAAAATTTACCGTTTAGCTTCTCTTAAAGAAGCAAAGGATTTAGGAATTGATGAAAATTATGATACTGCTGGTGTTTCAGCTTACTATCAAATTTCTCAATTTTTTAGAATGAATCCTTCAGGAGATTTATTTATCATGAGAACTGAAGAGGCTAAATATTCTTCAATGATTGAAAAATTTGCTGAAGATATGTTAGTTCAAGCTAATGGGGCAATTCGTCAATTAGCTGTTATAGCAAATGCTGGAGATGATAAAGAAACGTTGTTAGCGATAGATAAAGCTAAAACGCTAACTGTAAATGCTTTTGAAAATTTCAGGCCAGTTGAGGTAATTTTAGAAGGAAAAGGAATTAATCCTCTAAAGCCATCAAATATTTTAGCAAAATCTGCTGAAAATGTTTCTGTATTATTGGCAATGGATGAAGAATTAGCTTTAGATGCTAGATATAATAATACAGCAGCTGTTGGAGTGTTGTTAGGAGCAATTTCTAAAGCAAAAGTGTCGGAAAATATTGCTTGGGTGGAGAAGTTTAATTTAACAGGTGATGGTTTTCGTACAGCTGGATTTATTGGAGGTGTTAAAGTGTCTGAAGGACAGATGAAAAATTTAGATGTAGCGAAATATATTTTTACTCGCACGCATACTGGCTTACCAGGTGTATACTTTAATGATAGTCACACGTGTATTGAGCCAACTTCAGATTTTACCTTTATCGAAGCAAATAGAACAATTCATAAAGCAGCACGTATTGCACGTACAGCATTATTACCAAAACTAAACTCTCCGGTATTAGTAGATCCAGATTCTGGAAAATTAGCACCATCTGTAGTAAAAGGTTTTGAAACTATTTGTAGATCAGCTGTAGAGCGAATGATTAGTAATGAAGAGGTTTCAGAAATTGACGTATATGTAAATCCAAATCAAGATATTTTAGCAAATTCTGAATTAGAAATTGAAATGTCTATTGTGCCAATGGGAACTGCAAGAAGAATTATTGTGAACTTAGGGTTTAAAAATCCATTTCAATTAAGTGGTAGTTCAACTGCATCTGCTCCGGCAGCACCAGCGCCAACATTATAAATATCTGAATGTTAATATCCAGAAAGTATATTCACTGGATATATTAAAGAAATACATAACATTATAAACGAAAAAGAATGTCACAATTACCATTAATAAACGGTCAACGTCATAGTTGGTCATCAATAGAAGTAAATTTTTTAGATCGTATCGTAACAGGAATTACATCAATTAACTACGACGATTCTGAAGCAAAAGAAAACCACTACGGAGCAGGAAATATGCCTGTACATAGAGGAAGAGGTCGTTACGAGGCTAATGCTTCATTAACGTTGTATAACTATGAAGTAGAAGCAATTCAATCTTCATTACCAAGGGGAAAGCGTATGCAAGATGTACCTCCTTTTGATGTGAAAATTAGTTTTTTAGAAGACGGAAGTAACGAAATAGTAACACACGTAATTCGTAATTGCGAATTCAAAACAAATAACAGAAACATGAGTCAAGGAGATACTAAAATTGAAGTGTCTTTAGATTTAATTGTTTCTCATATTGAGTGGAACTAATACGTTTATCTTTATAGCACTATAAATAAAAACATAGAATTAAGAATCCCACTTTATACGAGTTTGCTCTTATATAGTGGGATTTTTTAACTAAATAAAAATATAAAAGAAGAAAATGGAGAATGAAACTGTAAAATTATTAGATGGGGGAATTACACAAGGACAACTAAATAAATGGAAACATAATTATAAAAGAGTTGTAAAACTTTCTGTTGAAGATGATGATGGAGTTACCTTATTTGCTTACTTTAAAAAACCTACTATTGTTATACGATCTGCAGTTTTACAAGCATCTAAAATGGATGAGTTTAAAGCGTTAGAAGTGTTGTTTAAAAACTGCTACTTAGGAGGAGACCAAGCTATTGAAGAAGAAGACGATTTACGATTAAATATTACAACTTCATTTTCAGATTTTATTCAACCTAAGCCAGTTAAAATTGAGGTGTTATAAATATTTATGAAAGTAGTTGAAATTCCTGAAATATATGCTAAAACCTTAGATACAGCTTGTAGTAAATTAGAAAATTACATCTTAAAGTTTTTAAACAATACAGATGATGGTGAACTTATTTATAATGGTTTAAGGAAAGAAAAAGAATTGAGTATTGATCAAAAAAAGATGATAACTCAACCAAATTTACCTATTGTTCTGGCTGAATGGGGAAAAGAAGGAAATGCACATACTGAAGATAGATATGGAGATTTGGATTTTGGAGGTCACACAGTTGAAGATTTAGAAAAAATACACACGTTCTTTAAAATTGACTCTTTAAGAACTAAATCTGCAGAACGTCTTTTTGAAGTCTTAAAAATCATGGCTACTGATTTGTTTTCTATGGGAGATTTAGAGAAAAATATTATTTCTATGATTAATCATTTTAAAGCTAATACAGGAGAAAATTATAGTAATGCTATTCTTAATAAAAACGTAAGAGAACATGCTTCTAATCAACGTTTTGTTAATCAGATTAAAAATGGTTTATATAATATTTTAAAAGAATATAACGGAGATGTATCTAGGATAAAGAAAAATAAAGATATTAAATTGATAGGTAGACCTCATTTTAATAGTTATGCAGATACTTTTTTTGGAGGTTTAACAATAGCTATTAATGATACATCTAATTATTTAATTGAATTAGTTGCTTATCAGATTAAATATAAAAATGGAATAGGATATTATTCTGGTAGCTTCAAAGTTACACTTATAGATCATTTTGGTTTGGATATAAGCGATGTAGAAAAGGTGTATGTTAATTTAGCTGGGTTTAGAGCTTGGTTTGCTTTACAGCATTTGAGTAAATTTGGATACAAACCGTATAAAACTGTCGTAGAAAATACATATACTTTCAAAGGAGATACGACAAAAGGTTATACAAAGATTGAGCAAGAGAAAATGGCAATAGAAAAGGAAAAAGCTCAAAATAGAAGGTTGAAATATAAGTTAGAAAGGGCGACAAATCCATGGATTGGTCCAAAGTTTTAATTCAAATGAAATATATATATTATTTATTTTTTCTATTTCTTCTTTTTTCTTGTAAAGAAAAAGGATGTCAAGAAGAGTATAGCTTGTTAGAGAAAAGATATGACTTAGAAAAATTAAAAGCAGTTAAAGAAGTTTTAGTAAAACATATAAAAGTTCTAATTGATTCTGCCGAAGCTCATACGATAGAAAAAGGAAATAACAGATTTTATAGTTTTAACATAGGGAGTTTAAAAAGATATTTACCTAAAAGCAAAGAAAGAGATTCTATTTTAGAAAGTGTTGAAAATGATTTGAGATCATTTACAGCTCTTAGTTTTAGACCTAAGGATTCGGCTTTTTTGTTTAATATTTACAAAACGAGTTGTAAGAAAGAATATTTTTTTCATAAAATTTTTTTTGGAAAAAATACTCAAGGGTTTGAAAAAAGTAAAAAATCAGATTATATTAAGATACACAGATTAAAAAAAATTGAAGGAGATTGGTATTATCATATCTATAGTTATGTAGATGATGAGTGGTAAAAAATGAAAAAGGCAAAAGAATATGAATGAAAATGTTAGTATAAAAAATATACAGCTTCATATTGATGAGTTTCAATCGCATGAAACTCCTAACTACGTTAATGATCTTGTTTTAAATACTATAAATAAAGCAATACATAAGCACGAATCAACAAAAAAACTTATATCTAAAATTGGAGGTATTGGAGAAAAATCAAAAAATACTACTATTAGTATTGAAAATAATCCTACGATTACAATTTCTAGTAGTCCATCTTTTACTATTAATATTTCTGATAGGAAGGATGATGAAATTGATTACCCTAATATTAGAAAAAAATTAAACACTTATTTATTAGAAAAAAAACCTAATGAGGATTGGAGCACAGTTTTAAAAAGTCAAACACCTTTTAAAACACTTTTGAATACTTACACAGTTCTTAACGAAACATATATATCACTAGTTAAAAATATTATAGAAAGTAATAAGCATGATATTTCTGCTTTTAAAATAGTGTTGCTAGAGTTAGTTAAAGATTTAAATAAAAGAACTGTTATTAGCAGTATAGAAATTTCAGAAGATACAGATTTATTATTAGATTTTTTATGTAAGGACATGCAAATTATTGATGATTACTTTTACTTTCTGTTTAAAAAAACTGGGAATGATTTAAAAGAAATCATAAAGGAAAAGCATATTTCAAAAAAAATAACAAAAAAACAGTTACAAGAATTTATAATTCAAGAAATAGAAGATAAATTCATTTCAAATGAAAAATTACCTAAAGCAAAATTAAGTTATTGGGAGTCTATTTTAGCTCAGCTTAAAAACACCGATATTACCTTAGAAAGTATTCTAAATTACCATCCAGAACTTTTTTTATTTTTAGATTTATTAGCTACACCTGATTTAGATGTAATAACACCTAGTTTATTAAAAATAAGTACAGATGTTTATGTTACATTTAGAGAAAAATACCCTAAAAATTTATCTAAAGAGAAGATTTATTTAAAATTAGGAGAATTTATAGATAAAAATGGAGAAAGATTATCTAAAAGGCATATTAAAATAAGTGAAAAAGGAAAGCAGTTTTCAATTAACAAAGAGTTGAAATTTACCATAACTAAAACAACAGAATTTGCAAAGTTTACTAATTGGATAGTTTATAAGAAGACAGAAGGTAAGAAAGGAAAGTATGAAGTCATAGAAAAATTTATAGACCAAAAAGAATTAATTAAGCAATTTAAGGAACCTGGTGAGTATATTGTTGAAGCATACGGAAGAAGTGCTTCGTATTTATCTGACAAAAACAATACAGCTTATAAAGAAGTAATTATAAAGGAGCCTAGTGTTGCCAAAGTTGAAGTTGTAGGTTACAAAAAATCTGGATTTAAAATAGCAACGAATCAACAGTTAACATTCAAAATAACAAAAGCTGATATCGGAGAAGTAGAAAATATACGAAATATAAAATGGTATCTTGGTACTAAAGAAGCCGGAAAGAAAGAGTACATTGAAAAAGAAATTGAAGAAGCTGCAGGAGCTTTAGAGTTACAGCATCAGTTTTTGGAGAATGGAGATTATCAAGTTAAGGTTACTTCAGGTTCTGTAAATAACTTAGTCAGTAAAACTATTAACTTTAATGTAAAAGAACCAGCAGTAGCTAAGTTAGAAGTAGAAGGACAGAAAGGGGATAAGTTTAGAATTAGAAAAGATGAATCTTTAACATTCAAGATTACAGCAGCTGATGTAGGTGATATAGTTAATATACCGAATGTTAAATGGTATTTATCTTACAAAAAGAAGGGAGAGGCAAATTATGCTGAGGAAGAATTGATAGAGTCTGCTGCTAATCTAGAATGTAAACATAAATTTAAAGATGAAGGTAGTTACATAATAAAGGTAACCTCTGGTTCTGAAGGAAATATTGTCAGTAAATCTATAAAGTTTAGTGTAGGAAAAAACTATCCGTTAGGAATTAAAATAAATAAGAACAGAGTATTACATGGGATAAAGCAAGTAATAAATTGTGAAGTAACGAGTTATAAAATTGAACCAGCAAAGGCTGAAGAGCTATTGCAAACAAAATGGATTGTTTATAAAAAAGGTGGCCAAGTATATATACCTGAGGGACATGAAAAAATAGAAGAGGAATCTTATGTTTATCTTGCTAAAGGTAGAAAGTTTGAGTTCGTTGTTGATAAAGAAGGTGATTATATAGTAGAAGCCTACATAACTTCAAGTGATTATAAAGCAAATAATAATACCAAAAGTAATAGTTGTAAAGCAATAGAAGTTTACCACCCGCAAGTTATTTCGGCTGAATGGACAAATAGTAATAAAGAGAAAAAAGATATTGTTGGTTTAAGAGGAGAAATAGCCTTTATAAAAGCTCAGATAGATAATTTTGAAGAACAAAAGGTTGCTATTAGTTTTATTGTAAATGGTAAGGCAATAGTTCAAAAACCTATGTTAGTCAAGACTGATTCAGATGGTGGAATTTTCCACAAGATAATTTTTAATGATGATCTAAAAAAACTACTGCATTTAGATAAAACGGATTGTTCAGAAGTACAGTTTGTAATACAAGGGTGGTTAAATAATAAGATTTATAATCTAAAAACACCTACTTATAAATCTGAAGATGCTACTATCCAAGTAAAAATAGAAAAGAAAATTAAAGATATTTACTTCTTGTATAATAATAAGAGGGTAGAAAATAAAGGTAATGTTCCTTACGGAGAGAAGGTAACTGCAGTTGTGGAAACAATGAATATGATAGGAGATGAAGTTAGAGTTACCATTTTCAGAGATCGTTATGGAAGGGATTATTCTATGAAGAGTGAAAAAATTAGAGTAATAAATAATGAAGGTAAAATTTTTATGGACTATACCATAAAATATGATTTAGGAGATAAACTTAGATTTACAAGTACAAACTTACTTTATATAGATGTAGATTCTAGGTATATTTCAAGTGAAAAGTATGAGAAAACTGGAATCATTGTAGATTTTAATGAAAAACCAAAAGAAAAGAAAAGTGATGTAATAGGAGTTGGAGGAGAAGAGCTGGCTTGGGGATCAAAAGTTAGTGTAGAATTTAGAAAGAAAGTAGTAAATATAGCTAAAGATTTGTGGGGAGAAGAAAGAAAAATGGAAATGGCTAATGGTATGATGACAGTAATGGGTGCAGAGACGGGCAATACGTTTTATGCTCACATGTTATATGGTTATAAAGCTTCTACCATACCAAAATCGGCAAATGCATTAACTAAGAAAAATATGATCTATTATGCGGAGAATAAAGATGGCAAAATGGTTCCATATACTAGAGCTGTAGGATTGATTCAGTTTACAAAAGTAGCTATGGAAAGTCTAGGATTATACCCTAAGAGTGGTCCTAAAGGTTTTGATACTTTAGTGAAAGATAAACTAGCTTTAGCTAAAATGGGTGAGATTAAACAATTGGATTATGTGAAAAAATATCTGAAAAACTACGCTCATAAAATAAAAGAGCCAAGAGATATATATACTGCTGTTTTTTGGCCAGGAGCACTTCAAAAAGGGGATAATCAGGTGATTATTAAAAAAAGTGAAACTGATAAAGATTATACTCTAAATAAGTCATTGGATAAAGATGAAGATGGAATAGAATTAGGGGAACTACTTAATGGTAGATTCGAACCTTATTTAAAAAGAGGTAAACGTTTAGGTATAGGTATAAATGAAACCAAAAAATTAAATCAATTATTAGCATTAAAAATTTTAAAAGAAAAAAGAATCACTTTCTCTAGTAATCACTCATCAGGTGTTAAAGATAAGGCAATGGCTATAGATAATATTAAAGATATTGCAGCTGGTGGAAAATCTAAATTAAGTAATTATGATAAAGTCAAGGAATTTAGAGTTAGAAAGAAACATTCTGGTAAAGTTGAAGTTAGTTCTGAATTATTATATGTAATTTATATGTTAAGCAAAAAATATACATTTAACATTTCTGAAATCTCTGGTGCTTCACATAGTTCTGATAGTAAACATTATTATGGAAAAGCAATAGATATAAGTGAGCTTAATGGGCAAGATATAGGACAAGGAGTTGGGAAAAATGCGGTTTGTCACATTCCAGATAAGTTAATTTTAGAATTTGAAAAGGAAGCGTTAAAACATGGAGCTACAAAAGTTTTACATAAAATAAATAGAGCAAAACAAAAAGATCATCACAATCATTTCCATGTTGTTGTGCAGTAATAGAACAAATATTATCTAAAATACAAAGCCATGATTTTATCTTTAAAACGTTTATCTTTTTTAGTAGTAATTTTTTTGATTTTTTCCTGTAAAAAAGAACTAAACTTAGTTAAGGGTAAACTCTATACAAAGCCAAATCAAAGAGCTTTTTTTGAAAATGATGAAAATTATTGCTTTCAGATAGATAATAATAAGAATTTAACAAATGAAATAATTGAAAAATTTAAAAACTATCGTTTTAAAACTCAATTTAAAAAAGGAGTAATTGATTTGTTATTTTATAAAAAAGTTGAAGAAGGGATTTTGTTGTTGGATATGATTCAAATAAATAATAATGAAGATGAAATAAAAGAAAGAAATAGTTCTTTTTCAGAAAAGACAAAGTATTTGTTAGTTAACGATTGTGTAGTGCAAGATAAATGTGTCATGGTTTTGGTTGATAAGTTGTCTAAAAGTTTCGAAAAATATAATAAGAATCTCAGAGCCTGGAGTTTTAATATCATAAATGAAAAAATAGAAGAGTTGAATATAGAAAAAGAGAGAATAGAATGCTATGATTATATTTATGAGGTTTCAGAGTATTTACCACAATTTTCTGTAATAAAATCAGATAAAACTTATATGTATTCAAAGCCAGATATTAACTCTAAGAAAATAACACAAACATCTGAAGGAAGAATAAGAATTATCGATACTGTAAAATCTCTATTAAATAAAGGAGTTAATACCTATTGGGTTGAATGTCTTTATGTTGATAGAAATAAAAATGAATCTTATGAAGGCTATATGTTAAGAAATACTATATCTGAAAAGCCGGTATTTATTCCATAACTTTAAAAATCAATAGTTTGTTTCTCTGCAGTTAGGAATTTATATTTTAGAAAAAAGCATTTATTTATTTTAAAATTAAATTAAAAGGCACCCTTTTTGCAGTAAAAAGAAGTAACAACAGTATAAATTATGAAAACACTAAGTTATATAAGTTTAATTAGTATTTTTTTAGTAATGGTTTCGTTTCATAAAAAAGAAAAAGTTAACTTTAAGAATATTATAAAGTTAGATTCCTGTGTGTTTAAAAATAAAAAGCTGTACGGTAAAATACAGTTTGTAGAATACCCTTCTCAGGCAGATGTTAAAGTGAAAATTGTTAACTCATTTCCAGACCTTAGAGTTCGTTTTGTAGAGAATTTTGCAGACGAATGTGGTGAGTGGAGAATTGTAGAAAATAACGCAGATTTAAAGGTTTACATCACTGAAAGCTTTGCGGATTTCACCATTCAACCCGTAGCTTCTTTTCCAGGATTATCAAATTAGGTCTAGCTTTCTTGTCATTAGATAACGAACCAAAAAATCCATCGCAAGATGCGTGAAAAATGAAAAACTGTTTGAGTCCGATAATAATCGGATGAGTTTTTTTTATTTAGTATCGAGAATGAGGCTTTTTTGAGTAACAGTTATCTTCAGACTAGATTTTTTTGTTTCTTTTTTCATCAATGGAAAAAAGAATGATAAGAAAAAGAAATAATAAGATTACTTAAGTTGGAGATGCTTAGTGATGATGTAATATTTTGATTTACAGGCTATTTTTTTGTTTATGTGGAAATATTGTCATTCCCGTGAAAACGAGGGGCTAATACAAGATTTAGATAGCTACTTTTCTAGACTTATCAAATTAAATTTCGCCATTACTAGGCTTATATCAAATTTAGTTTGATAACCAAACGAAGTAATCTATGTTTTAAGTTTACCAAGCTAGAGATTGCTTCATCCAGTTCCAAAGTTTTGTAATCGGGATTAGAAATGACATTAAAAATAAATCCTTGAAAAAGAAGACTATTTTATAAAATCTACTGCAAACACAGCAAAAGCAAGCTCAAAAAATTCATACTCCAAAATCATATTTTTATTTTTATAACTCATCAAAATAAAAGATAGGAAAACGGGGAAACTTATGAATAATGATAACTTTTTTGATTTGAATGAAAACCCTAAAATGCCAGACGTTTCAGAAGTTGGTAAAGCATTGTTGAGTTCACAAAATTCACAGCCTAAAGTTGTAATAGGTAACTTAATAGTAAGTGAAAAACAAGCTAATGGTCAAGGTAAAAACTTAAGGGAACAGTTAGAACATGTAAGAAGAGATACGAAGGACTAAATGAAGAAGCTAGAAGAAAGAATACAAAACTGGAAAGCTGCTTATGGAGAGATTGTAAAAGTGCAATCCGAAGATGAAGTAGCTTATTTAAGAAAACCTTCAGTTGGAGAGATTGAAGAATACAATCAACTTAAAACAGATGATGTATATCAGGCGCTTGAATTTTTATTCAAAAAATGTGTTTTAGAACAAGAAAAAGAGTATGAAGATGAGTTCGTGCTTTCTGTTGCTAAATCATTGTTAGAAAAATTACCTGATGCTGGCGATAGTGTTTTAAGTAAAGAAACAGGTGTAGATGGAATAAAAAAATCGGCAGCTTTAGTACGACATTTTTTTCATGTAGATCCTTACAAATTACCAATTGATGAGTTTTACAAATTAGTTGGAGAAGCATTGTGGTTACAAGATCATAAGAATAAACAATTAGAAGTAGCATTAGCCAATGTGTTAGTAAAAACATTTGCTAACGGCGCATTATAAATAATTAGAAAAAGAAAAGAATGGCATTTAATATCAAACTTACAGATGCATTAAATCAATACGAAACACTAATCGATTTTGCGGCTCAAGAAGCTGTTGATTTAGGTGTTACGGAATTCAAAGATTTTATTGTAGATAAAAAAGGAGGGGAGTTTAATTTACCTGTTTTTGCACCATTGGTGTTTGAACCGTTAATTAAAAAAGATTTAACCTTACCGCCTTTACGTATTGATGCAGTAAATATTTCAACAAGTAGATCTAAAACTATTGTAAAAACTGCAATCGAAGGGAGAGATCATACCGTAAAAGAACATATTTCTAATGGAGATTTTACGATTTCTGTAGAAGGATTAATCGCAAATGAAGGAGGTAGTAAAGAATATCCAAAAGGAAAATTGTTTTTGTTAAAGCAATTCTTACATGCTCCGTATGCGTTACGAGTAACTCATGCAATATTGAACAGATTAGGTGTATATGAAATTGTTATTGATAATTACAGTATACCTTCAATAGACGGAGTAAAAAACATCCAGAAATTTTCATTTCAAGCAACATCAGATGAACCAATAGAATTAATTATTAGAGATAATGCTTAATTTAAATTGTAAGATAAAGGTTCATGAAACCAAAGGATTACATCCTACAGGTAAGGTGTTTCAGTTTTCGCATGTTAAAGACATACGAATACAATCATCATATAAAAATTTTACAGATACAGCCACAATTACAATTCCTAAAGCTATAGTTACAAGTAGTTTAAACAACTCTTTAGGAATTGAATTAGCACGAAGATCACCAATAGATTTTAAACAACGAAGTATTAACGAGTTTTTTAAAATTGACTACTTAATAGAAGTCTTCTTGGGATATAATGGCGAATATAAGCCAGCTTTCCGCGGATATATCCGAGAAGTAAAAGGAGATGCACCAGTTCAAATAGTTTGTGACGATATGATGTACTATTTAAAAAAGTACAAAATGATTGCCACTGACGATCCAGAACTTGGTTTAAGAGATGAGGAAAAAGATGATGATGAAAATGAAATTCCAAGAAATAATAATGCTGTAGTAGAAGAGCCAATTAAAAAACTTAAACAAAGATTGGAAAACATTAATGTTCCTTTCGAAGTTGCTCAAATTGAAGTTGAAGATTTAGGAACTAGAACAATAGATAGAAAATGGAATATTGTTGAGTTTCTTAATAATCTTAAAGAAGATTTTGACGTCTATTCCTTTATGAGATTAGAGGCAGATGATGATGGTAATACAAAAAGTGTATTGCATGTTACTAGTAATCCTTGTTTGTATAAAGAAGATAAAATTAAAGAGATTATTGATAAGTATGATGATAGTACTAAGAAAGTAAAATTACCTGTGCGCTTATTAAATAGAGCTATTTCTTTATTAGGAGTTAATGATGTTGTTGATTTTTTTAGAGCAAAAGATCCTATTTATCCTGGTGAAGGAAGATTTCGCTTTCATTACAATATAATTAATGATAATCTAAAAATAACAGAGGAAGAAGTTAAAAAAGTAAAAGTTAGAGCAGAGATAAGTTATGTAAATTCTAACGTTCCTATACCTGAAGAAATTGGAGATCCAGATGGTAGTTTGGTGAAAAGATATGTTTTTCATAATAATAAGGAAGAATTAGATTTTAATAATCCAGTGGAGTTCAAAAAGAAGAAAGAAGAAATTAAAGGAGTATTAAAAACTATAGCTGGAGTTAGACTAGCTCGTTTAAAACAAACCGGAGTAACAGGTTCCATAACAACTTTTGGAGAACCTTTTATTAGACCTTTAGATAACGTATCTCTAGAAAATGCTGAAGATGCTGAAAAGAACAATGTTTTCCAAGTAGAAGAGGTGGAACGTAGTTATGGAATAGGAGGTTATAGACAGGTAATTTCTTTGGGTAGATTATTAGAAGAAGCTAAATAAGTTGAGATGGAAGATGTAAAAACGATTATACAAGAGATAGTTAGTAGCGGAGGAAAAATACAAACCTATGCGGCTAAAGTTATCAAGATAAATAAAGAAGAAAATTCGAATCACGAAAATCCAGAAGAAGCCTATTCGGTTAATGTGGTTAGATCAGATGGAGCTCAAATTAATAATGTACGATTAAAAGCATCAATTCAAGACAAAGAACAAGGAGTTATTTGTATTCCTAAGTTAAATAGCTGGGTGTTTATATCAATTATTGAAACTACAGAAACAAGAGCTTTCATTTCTCAATATTCTGAAATAGATAAGATATTTTTACGTATCAAGAGTGAGGAAGAAAACAGGTTCTTTGAGGTTCAAACTGATGTTAATTCTACAAGTTTATTGTTTAAAAAAGGAGTAGAAGAAACTGGAGATTCAGGAGATACACAAACAACATTTAAAAATATTACAAGTGTTTCGTTTAATGGAGAGCAAAAAGATTTAGCCATAAAATTTTGGAATGAAGAAGGAGAAAAGATATTGCATCAAACCACAGTGGCTCATGATAAAGTTGAAACAGAATTTGTAAACGAATCAAACGATATAATATTACAAAAAACAACTTTAGATGCAACCAAAGTTTCTGTAGATTTTGAAATTGAAGGAGACGAGGTTAAAGGGTATCAAGCCTTAATTGATAAGGAAAATGTGATTTTCAAAAATTCAGAAAAGGAAATTGAACTTCACATGACTGATAAGTTTAAAGTTGAAGCAGGTGAAAAAAATCTTAAGACTGAATTGGATGCGTTTATAGATGTAGTATCAAAGATTGTAGTAGTTCAGGGGACTAGCCCAGATGTAGGAAAGTTAACTGAGATTAAAAATAATATTTCTAAAATTTTAGAGTAATGCCGTTAGTTAAATCAACATTAGAAGGTGCTATCAAAGCAGCATTAGAAAAGAATCAAAAACCAGATGGAGGAGATAATCCAGAACAACAAATTGCAACATCAATTAATGATTTAGCTAAAGATTTAGCAACCGCAATTGATACATATATAAAATCTGCAACTATTGGAACTCCAAATGGTCCAGGAACAATATCATAAAACATGGAAGATTTTAAACTAGATGACAATAAAGATCTGACATTCGGAGTCGATGATTTCAATATAGATAATACAGATCAACAAAATATAGAACTAATTCTTTTATCTCATAAAGGAAGTTTTAAAGAGTTTCCAATATTGGGAGTAGGAATTACAGATTACTTGAAAAGTCCAGAAATAATTTCTAGACTTCGTTTAGAGAATGAAATTAGTAATCAGTTAGAGTACGACAACTTTGAAATAAAAGAAGTAGATGTAAATAACCTAGAAAATATAATAATAGATGGTAACTATTAAACTAGAAGAAAATCAAAATTTATTCGATGCAGCTCTTCAAGAGTATGGTAGCGTTGAAGGATTATTCGATTTATTAGAAGCAAATAACCTAACGGATATTACTTCTTCTAATGAAGATAATATTTCTGTTTACGATGATTTAAAAATTGAAGGTGAGTTTGTAGAAAGAGATGTGGTTGAATATTATATAGCAAGAGAGAAAAAACCTGCAACAGCATTAACTGATCAAAATTTAGAGTTGGCGGTAATCCCAGAAGAATATGAATCAAGAGGAATTGGTTGTATGGTTATTGAAGATGATTTTGTAGTACATGACAATTCTAATGCAGAACCAATTACATGTATCGAAAAAATAATCTTCAATAAAATAGGAGAAGGTATTGGTCACATGATTGTTGGAGGAGATAACGAAGTAAGATAAAAAAGAAAGAAATTATTTGCAGAGGTATTTAAAATGTTAAATGCCCAATTTAAAAAGAAAAGAAATGGCAAGAACAATTGCAGAAATACAACAAGAAATACTAAATGAAAAAGAGAAGTATAGTGAGTTATCAGCATTAACCAGTACATCAAAATCTGCTATATGGAGATTATGGGTGTATATAGTGTCAACTGCTATTTGGATGCATGAGAAAATTGTAGAAAGAAATGCATTATTATCACGTCCACATACTTTGCTTTGGTATAGAGAACAAGCATTAAACTTTTTATTTGGTGTAGATTTGGTTTGGAAAGATGGATATTTCCAATATCCAGAGCAAACTCCAGAAGATGAAAAAAGATTAAGAATTATAAAGCACTGTGCTATATCTGAACGTTTGTTTGATGAAGTTCAAGGTGAGTCAGGAAAATTAGATAACACAAACTTATCTGAATTAATAAGTGAATATTATTACAATCAAGTTGGAGTATTAACATTAAAAGTAGCTAAAGAAGTTAATGGTGTAAAAACTATTCTAGATTCACAAGAAAAAAGAGCTTTTCGAGCTTATATGAATCAAATCAAAGATGCAGGAACTCAAATCAGAGTTGTTTCTAATAAAGGAAACACAATTAGTATAGATTTAGATATTTATGTTAATCCATTAGTAATTTATACTGGTAATGAAAATGAAGTTGATCTTCAAAATTCAGGTAAATTATTAAGTAATCTATCTACCGAACCAGTAAAAGATGCGATTAGAGAGTATATAACTACTCTTGAATTTAATGGTGCTTTTGTTCCTACATATTTAATAGATAAAATTCAACAAATACCAGGAGTTGAATTACCAATTTTGAAAAAAATTGTTGTAGACGATAATAATATAGTCTATGATGAAAAAGACGGAGTAAGAGAGCTTCCATTTTTTGTTCCTAGTTCGGGATATTTTAATGTAGACGATGATAGCTTTAAGCTAACATACATTCCTTACAACTTACAAACTGACCCTAATTTTAATATCTAATTTCTATGTTAAGAAAGTATACACAAATCGATTGGGGTAAAGCTTTATTGATGCTAATACCTCCTTTGCTTAGAAAACCTAAACAAGCAGCTTGGATTAAAACATTAGCAAAACCACTAAGTAGTTTATACGATGATACATTGTATAAAATGCAACATAATGGTCAGGTAATGTATTTAGAAAAAGTATTAAATGATTTATTCAATCCATGTGTTAAATATGCGTACAATGATTCGGTGCCAGAAAAAATGGATTTAGGATATATTGTAATTGAAGATGCTCATAGACCTCGTGTTCAGTATTTGTACACTCATAAAGAAATTTATACAGATGGAGATGATCCAATAATAGTTACTAATAATGGAGAATCATTAGATGGACAAACGAGATATAGAAACTTTTTGTACTTATCTGGAGCATCAGATTTTAATAGTACTGAGTTTTATAATTTCAGAATTCTTATTCCAAATCACCTGTTAATTTCCTATGAAAAATATCAAGAAGTTCTTTTGTGTTTGCAATCTGAGCTTGAAGCTAACAATATTACACAACAACAACAGGTAGAGCAGGTTCAAGAGCTAAGTGATTTCTTAGTGGTATCTAAGAATAAACTTACCAATCATCCAGATTCGATAAAAATAGTAACTCCTAAATTTCATAAAGTAATCAACTTCTATAAGTTGGCAGGTAAGAGTTACGAAACTAGAAGATATGATGCACCTATAGATAAGGTTTCATTAGAATCTATTCGAGAAAATAAACAAAGAAATCAGTTTTTAAAAAGATATATGTATATAAAGTAACCTCTCGTTACTAAGAAAATAAGAAAAGATATGAAAAGAGTTGTATTTGGTTACGAAGGAGGATTTCCTTTAGAACAAGAAACATTAATGCAAATTCAAGCGGCTTATGAAGAAGATATGTTGGAAGCTTTATTTGCACTTTGGGGATTAGATGTAACAAAAAGATATTTAATTAAAAAACCTTTAGATGCTAATGATGAAGGATGGATTATTTCACCGCAAACAATTCTAGCTAGAGGAGAAGGAGAAACAACAGCCGTTTCTGAAACTAGATTGCAAATAATGCGACTAAACTATTTTGCAGGTGGGAACAGAGTTGTAATTGAAGATAGAAGATTAGCTGATGGTAATTTACCTTATTCAGAAGGTTCTGAAAATAAAGTTTATGAAGAATTTGTAGCTAAATTAGTTAACTCACCACTTAAAGATAGTATTGATTTAAAAAGTTTTATTCCTTTAAAATCTATTCTTGAGATAGCAAGTAATGTAATAAGTAATAGCAATGAAATAAACGCTATTAAGGAAGATTACTTACCTAGAGATGGTTCAAAACCAATGACAGGTAACTTAAATTTGGGAGTTGATAAATCCAAACTTACACCTGGGGAAGAAGGAACTAGATTATATTTTAAAGGGACTGGAAGTAATACTGATAGTATTTATATGAGTAAGCATACTCCAAGTGTTGATGTTACTGAATTAAGAGTGAATGTTGGGGATAATGCGCAAACCAGCAGTAAAGATGCTTTTGTAGTAGGAGGAACTATTTCTGGTCAATCAGGCTGGCATGAAAAATTTAGAGTACAAACAGATGGTAAAGTTGGTATAGGTGTAAATAATCCAAGTAAGAATTTAGATGTTGATGCTGGTAATAATAGCTTAAAATTTCAAAACTTAGCAGAAGTAAGTAGCCAAACACCACTTGTAATTGATAGTCAGGGTAATGTAGGTAAAAATTCTAACGGAATAACAAGTGCCAACTTTATTCCAGGAATGATAATGATGTGGAGCGGTAATGTGAATAATGTACCAACAGGCTGGATATTATGTGATGGTAATGGAGGCACACAAATTAACGGCTTAACAATACCTGATTTACGAGGAAGATTCGTGGTTGGTTTTAGTGCAAGTTCAAGTACAACCCCAACTATTAATTCAAATAAGAATACTGAAAACTATGGAAGAATTCATAATAAAGGAGGACAGAGAAATGTAGCACTTTCTTCAAGTGAAATTCCTGCTCATAGACATAAAATGCAATTGACATCTGGAGCATTCTTCCCAACTCAAACTAGAAATCCTGGTGGATCTGGAGAAGGACATAGAAGAACAATGGATGAAGCTTTAGATAATAATGCATTTACTGATAATAATACTGGTGGTGGGCAATCTCACGAAAATAGACCGCCATATTATGTTTTAGCTTTTATAATGTATGTTGGTGATTTTAATCTAAATCCTATTTCTAGAATTAGATTTAGCGATGGTACTATTGCTCAAAAAACACAAATTGTTCCATTAGGAGAAACTTTTACTATTAGTCTAGATGGTAGAACTTCTTCTGACCCTGATGGAGATACTATTGTAAACTATCATTGGAGAAAATGTTTTCAGAATGAAGATTGGGTTAATATAGGAACTACAACGAATGGATTAAAAGATTTTGTAGTACCTGCGGGACGTTATGGTTTACACTATTTTGGATTAAGAGTTGAAGATAGTGCTGGTAATTTTAGTGAATGGACATCTTTTGCCGCTGCTATAAGATATAGTATTATTAGACCTATAATTATTACTCCAACCGCAATTTCATTATCTACAAATAGAGTAATTTTTGAAGGCTATGAATTAGCTGGTGTACAAACAATTCAAATAACAGGTAATCCAGGTTGGAGAATAAGATCAAAGGATAGTTTTATTGAAGTAACACCAAGCTCTTCAAGTACAAACACTGCAACTACAGTTAATTTGTTTATAAGACCAAATCCTAGTACAAGAAATACAGGAACAATTGTTTTCGAAACTACTGATGGAGCAGATACAGCTACTTTAAATTGGTCAGCATTAATTCCAATTGATGATAATCCAATAGATATCGGAATTGGCGGTGGTGGAGGTTCTTGTTTTGACTTAGAATCTGATATTTTAATGGCTAGCGGTCAGTCTAAAAAGTTAAAGAATATAGTAATAGGAGACGAGTTAAGAACTTTAAAATTGCCAAATGCAATATCTTCTACTACGGGTGAGACACGTTTGTTAACTGATTTAATGAAGGGAGGAACTAAAGAAATTGGAAAAGTTGTTGATTTTGGTATTCAAACTGTAGAAGAATATAGAAAAATAACTCTTGTTAATGGAGAGGTGTTAAATGTAACTGCTTCACATCCTATTTTAGGAAGTAAAGATAATGCTGAAGTAGCTTGGTTATTACCAGATGATTTAAGAGGAGGTTACCATGTGGTAGATAAAAATGGTAAGCTTGTTGAAATTGAATCTAAGCGAACAGTAAAAGCCAGCCTTGAAATTGGTGTATTACAACTAGATAATGGAGATAATTACTTTGTAAACGATGTTATGGTTCACAATGCAAACATCATTAGGACTATAGCAAGAACAGCTAATAGTATTCAAGCTGAAATATTAGATCAGAGTGATGTTATTCAAAAATAAAAAGTTATAGAAGATGAAACAGTCAAAAGCAGTATTAAAGTCATATTTCGAAACAGGAGATAAACCAACGCAAACACAATTTGAAGATTTAATAGATAGTTTTGTGCATGAGGATGATGTAACAAGGATTTACGTTACTGGTGTTGAAAGAAATCAAGCTACAGGTGATTCGGAAATAAAATTATCGAATGGTAGCAAATTACTAATACAAAACCCTGCAAATGTTATCAATCAAGATAATAAAGTTAAAGTGGTTGATTTAGGTAATATTAGATTTGATTCTGGAGGTATGGGTGAAGTAAGGAGAGAGAGAGTAAGTCTACAAGAAGAGGTGTTTAGTGAAAAAGTTGATGCTGAACCTAGAATAATTGGTGAAGTCCCAGTAAGAGGAGATATAATTGTTAATCCATTTCCTACCTTAGGCGGAATTGAGAAAATTTTAGCTTCAACGGTAAATAGATTAAATCCTCCGATTACTATAGAGGAAGATGAAATCGTAATTTTTCAGTATAATATTGTTCAACAATTACAATCATAAAAATGGCAAGAGGAAGTTTTTTAATTAAAGGAGGTAAAGGAAAAATAGGAGTAGGTGCACGTCAAATTACTCCAGATGAAATTATACCAATGTATAAAGACTATACTGAGGAGTTATATGAAATAAAGCATGAAATTGATGAAATAGGTATTGTGTCTAATAGTAATGCTGCTAAATTATATTATGATAGGGTTCCTGTTCTAGTAGTAGATAAAGAAGAGTTTTCTAATGCAACTTATTTTAATCCTAACCCATATATAATCCTCAAAAACGCAAATGATGAATTCTTTTTTGGAGTTGATTCAAGTAAGCCTAATTCAAGATTTGACCCTAGGGGAACAGTTATAAAGTTAGATATAGGTCGCTTAAATTTATTATTTAGCCGAATACCACCTACTTTTTATTGTTTAGCTGATGATTTACCAGTGTATACAAGTTCTAGAGTTACATTTTATAAGATTTTCCCAACATCACCTAATTTTATAAATTATAATTATTCAGCTTCTTTATTTTATGATTTTACAATTGTTAGAGAAGGCATCCCTAAAATTAATGCGGACTCTTCTGATTTAAAATTAGTTGATGTAACTACAAGTAAAAGTTTTATTGCTGATGAAATTAAAGCCGAGGTTAAAAATGAAATTTTATTTCTAACAGTAAAGAATGCAAAAACTTCTACTTTAGGAACAGAATTGGTAGATAATTTAATATGTAAGTTACCTTTCAATTACAGACCATCTAGATCTGTCAATGTAAGTTTTATTAATGCATTAGGAGAAACTTTTATGGGTACTTTAGATAAAGATGGTTCTGTGTCTATAAATTTCAAAGGAAGAATTGAAGAAGGCGTATATCTCCACACATCAATTCCAGTTTTAGACACTAGCAATATATTATAGTATTAAATAAAATGTAACTGTATAATGTTTTTCTAAAGCATAGTTGCAATTCAAAAAATGTTAAAAATCTCACTTGTGTGAGATTTTTTTTTGCTGTAAAAGTAAGTCATTCTAAAAGATAAAGCATAGCTTGTATTAATTTGTAAGAGATTTCAGGTTCATATTTATAAAGTTGTACTTCTAAATTATAGCATTAAACTTTTTATTTAAATTATAAACTCAATTTTACTAATAAAGTTATAATTAGTAAAAAATGAAAAAAATAAGCAGCCTAATTTTTTTAGTTTCAATAACTGTTTTTTCTCAAAATCACTTATTGGAAAAGAAGTTTGATAGTATTCTATCTTCGTATACAAATAGTAATAAACCAGGTTTAGCAGGAGGTGTTTTACAGAATGGTAAAATCTTATATTTAAAAGGTTTTGGGGTTGAAGATGTTGAAACTAACAAATTAATAACATCAAAAACTAAATTTCAAGTAGGAGACTTAGCTAAACAATTTACAGTGTTGTCTTTGTTACTTCTTGAGAAAGAAGGAAAACTATCTTTAGAAGATAATGTAAGGAAACATATACCTATATTGCCAAAATATCAATACCCACTTAAGGTAAAACATCTTTTAAATCATTCTAGCGGGCTTCATGTTTTATACCCGCTAAAAGAACTTTTAAATGTTAGACAAGATGACCTTTTTACACATGATGATGCTTTAAGAATTATTAGTTTACAACAAAAATTGAATTTTAAACCCGGTACTCAATTTTCTTATCATAGCTCAAATACTGAGATTATTTTAATGGTAGAAATTATAAAAAGTATATCTAAACAATCTTTCGAGGATTTTACAAAAAAACATGTGTTTGAATCTCTAGAAATGAGAAATACATCTTTTAATACTCCAAGAGGTATGCTGAAAAATCTGGCAAAATCGTATTCAATAGGTAATGATATTAGATATAATCCAGTTAATGATTTAACATTAGGAATTTCAAATTTATATACTACGGCAGAAGATTTTTCAAAATGGTTTCAATTATATTCAGGGAATCATAAATTATCAAGTCTAATAAATAAATTAGATAAATATGTGACATTAGATTCAGGTAAAGAATATGCTTCTACTTGGGGGAAAGTAACTCTTGGACGTTATTTTGATCATCCAGAAAGAGGATTAAAAAAAATGTCTTGGCAATATGGCTTAATAGGAGGTTATGGAGCTAATGTTTTTAGATTTCAATCTCATAACGTCATTGCTTTTGTTTTGGGTAATAATAATAGATATAACGGAATGCCTGCTGGAAGTATGGCAAATCAAATTTTAGAAAAAGAATTTACAGAACCTGCAGAAATAGATTATTCTAAAATAAAAGTTAAGTCTTTATCTAAAAAAGAAATGAAAAAATTTGAAGGTTTTTATTGGGATAGAACTAATAGTTTGGTAAGAGAAATTTATTTAAAAAATGATACGTTACGTTATAAGCGGTTAAATGGAAATGCAGAAACGCCTTTATTAGCATTAACTAAAAATAAATTTCAGTTTTATCTACAAGGAGATACAGAAGTAATAATTAGGTTCAATAAGAATAACTTTAAGCTTTCCTCATTGAATAGTGATGAAAGCACCTATGATAAAATTAGTTTGATTAATAGTACAGATGTTAATTTAAAAGAATATGTAGGCGATTATTATAATAAAGAATTAGGAGTAGTTTTAAATTTTACATTAAAAAAAGATTCTTTAGTAGTCTCAAATTTTAAAACAGAACCAATACAATTTTATCCAATAGTAAAAGATGCGTTTAGAAGTAATACATATATATATTCGGGTATTCAATTTACAAGAAATAATAAAATTGTAAACGGATTTAATATAAATACGGATGGTGTTAAGAACCTGTTTTTCAGAAAAATAACTTCGATTTGAAGTTGTGTTTTGTTAATTCTAAATGACTATTACGTTTTAGTTTTTTTTATGGTTTTTATATTTAATATAGGTATATTTTGAGAAATTTTCTAAAATACAATTCATTTATTATCAGTATTATAAAAATACATTT
Source organism: uncultured Tenacibaculum sp. (assembly GCA_947492185.1). GTDB lineage: Bacteria > Bacteroidota > Bacteroidia > Flavobacteriales > Flavobacteriaceae > Polaribacter. The sequence continues at coordinate 67,294 of CANLMR010000006.1, read as the reverse complement.
TTCTTAACATATTAATTTTTTCTCAGAAAAATAGATTGTAATTTTCACGTTTCAATCGACAATCTATTCTCATGAGTAAATACTATATTTTTGATTTCGATAGTACGCTTACCAAAGTTGAAGCGTTAGATGTTTTAGCTGAAATAACATTAGCAAACAATCCAAAAAAAGAGGAAATAATTGAAGAAATTATTAAAATCACCAATTTAGGAATTGATGGTGAAATTTCTTTTACTCAATCTCTTGAACGCAGGATAAAACTGCTTAACGCTAAACGATCCGATTTAGATTTATTAATTAAAGAATTAAAAAAACGAGTATCTTCATCTATAGAAAGGAATAAAGATTTTTTTGAAACTTATTCAGATAACATTTATGTAATTTCTGCTGGTTTTAAAGAATTTATAATTCCTATTGTAGCCGAATATAACGTGCCAGCAGAAAGAGTTTTTGCAAATACTTTCGAGTTTAGTGAAAATGGAGAAATTATAGGTTTTGATAGAGATAATATTCTCTCTGTTCATAATGGAAAAATCGAATGCTTACAAAACTTACAATTAGATGGCGAAATCCAAATGATTGGAGATGGTTATAGTGACTACATTACCAGAGAAGCTGGAGTTGCAGATAAGTTTTTTGCATATACAGAAAATGTTAAACGAGAAAAAACAATTCAAAACGCCGATTATATTACACCGAATTTAGACGATTTTTTATTTATAAACGATTTGCCAAGAAATATATCTTACCCAAAAAATCGTATCAAAATGTTATTACTAGAAAATATACATGCTGATGCGTATGAAAATTTTTCTACTGATGGATTTACTGTAGAAACAGTTTCTAAAAGTCTGCCAGAAGAAGAATTAATAGAAAAACTTCAAGATGTTCATGTTTTAGGAATACGTTCCAAAACTCAGGTAACAAAAAAAGTTATAGAAAATGCCCCAAGATTATTAGCAGTTGGTGCTTTTTGTATAGGAACTAAGCAAATTGATTTAGAGGCTTGTAAAGAGAATGGAATTGTTGTTTTCAATGCTCCATACAGTAACACTCGTTCTGTTGTAGAATTAGCTATTGGAGAAATAATCATGCTAATGCGTAGTGTTTTTCAGCGTAGTACAGAAATTCATAATGGCGAGTGGAATAAAACCGCTCAAGGCTCTAGAGAAGTTAGAGGTAAAAAATTAGGAATTGTTGGATACGGAAATATAGGAAAACAATTATCAGTTTTAGCTGAAGCTTTAGGAATGGATGTGTATTATTATGATGTAGAGGATAAACTTGCTCTTGGTAATGCTACCAAATTAAACTCATTATCTGATTTATTATCTATTTCAGATGTAGTTACTTTACATGTTGATGATAATTCATTAAACAAAAATTATATTGGAGAGAAAGAAATTTCTCAAATGAAAGATGGAGCACATTTGGTAAATTTATCACGTGGTTTTGTGGTAGATATACCAGCATTAACAGCAGCATTAAAATCAGGTAAAATAGCTGGAGCCGCTGTAGATGTTTATCCTGAAGAACCTAGGAAAAATGGTGAGTTTTATACTGCTTTAAAAGGATTGCCAAATGTAATTTTAACTCCACATGTTGGAGGAAGTACAGAAGAAGCGCAAAGAGATATCGCTGATTTTGTTCCTGGAAAAATTATGGCTTATATTAATTCTGGTAATACGGTTGATGCTGTAAATTTCCCAAATATTCGTCTGCCTAAGCAAGAAAACGCACATCGTTTTTTACATATTCATAAGAATGTTTCTGGAGTTATGGCAAAAATCAATAAGGTAGTTGCAGAATACGGATTAAATATTGTAGGGCAATATTTATCTACAGATTCTAAAGTTGGTTATGTAATTACAGATGTAGATAAAGATTACAATCAAGAAGTAATACAAGAATTAAAGAATGTAGAAGGGACAATACGATTTAGAGTATTATATTAAAAAAAGTAAAATTTTATTTTAAATATAAAAACCTTGTTGATTTTAAAATCAACAAGGTTTTTTAATCACAAAAAATATATAAACAAGTCTGGTTGTTTCAATATTGAATACATAAGGTAGAGTCTTATTTTAAACTCTTAACTATATCTAGTACCTCATTTAAATGCTTTTGTTTTGTTTTCGTCTTAGAAAGTCCTTTATTACGGTCAACTGCACCATTAAAAATATGACTTATGTTTAAAGGAGAACCACTAGTACCGTTACTACTGTGACAAGAAAAACAATTTCCCATTGTGGTAACTGATTGCTCATGTATTGATTTAGGAGGAGCAAAACCTAACTGCTCGTATGTTTCCATTGTAATATTATAGGCAGCAACAGATCCACGAGTTAATTTACCTGGAGAAGAGTTGCTTAAATTGTTACCTAAAGAGTTTAATAATTTAGCTTGTTCTGTAGGATATTTATATCCTTCTGTATCTATCCAAATAGAACCATTATAAAAATAATTTTTCCAAATATCTTTTAATTGAAGTTTTACACTTTCATTTATAATTTCAATATTATCAAAGTTTTGTTTTCCATTTTGACTAGTAGCTAAGAAAGTATTTTCAGCTTGACGAGGTACTCCGTATTTGTTTACAGCAAATACATTTGGATTATCTTTAGATGGATCATTATAATGACTTGCAAGATTATCAATTGTTCCCGTTGCATTTTTGTTGAAAAATAATTTATCTGTTTTAGAAGTAACTGGCACATCAGCTGTTGTAGTTGCTTTCCAATCGTAATAAGGAACTAAATCATCATGTTCAAAAGTAGCCCAAATAAACTCAGGATGATTATACACAATACCTACTACATGCATTCCTAATAAAGCAATTTGTGTTTCGTTTCCATTAATAACGGCATCTGTTAAAAAGTAAGAACTGGTATCTTTAATAGCCCTTGCATCTACCCAAGCAACTTTTAATTCTAAAGAACCTACAGGGAAAGTTGCATCAGTATATTTGCTTTTATCCATTTTAGCATATTTCTCAATATTATGATATAATGTGTCGTTCACATGAATAGAATAGTATACATCATAACTTGTATTATCTGTGCTAAAAGCTTTGTTCGATTTAAGAATGTCACCTGTTGCTTGTACGTTTTCTTTGGCTGTCAGAATGATTTTATTTTGACCTTCAGGTTGAGTGACAGGAACATTATGACTATCTACTTGAATTAACTCCTTCATAAATAATGGCTTTCCGGCAACATCATTTGTTAACCAAAGAAATTTCTGCCAAGACCATTGATGGAAATCACAGTTAGAAACAGTTGTATTATTACCAAAAACACTTGATTTCCCTTCTTTTGGAGCTTTAGTTTTCCTTTTTCCTGTTGTTGGGTCAATTGTAAACCAAGATGAATTTGCCGTACATAAATCTTTAATTTCGTTTTTAACGTACGTTTCTATCTCTTTTTCTATTTTCTTTATTTCCTTTTTTTCTTTTTTACAGGATGTAATTAACATCAAACCTAATAAAAAAGGGAAAATTAATTTAAAGAATTTCATAATATTAAAAGTATTTAGTTAGTTTTTAATAACTTAAAATTATAGAAAAAGAAAAAATTATTATTTAATATATCCATAAGGGAGTAAAAGAAAGGCATAAAAGCCTGTATTTTGGTAATGGAATTCGTTTTTATAATTTTTTGGCTAAAATAGAGAGTAAGTTTTATGTTTCTAAAAGGAAAATAATATACAATGACTCTATATTCAAGACTTTAAAAAACTCCTTGGGTTTTACTATATTTGAGACAAAATCAACCTTTGATGAACTACGAAAATTCGTTAGACTACGCGAGAAAATTAGATAAAGAAGATTCATTAGCTTATTTGCGAAATGAATTCCATATTCCTAAAGATAAAAAAGATAATGACTGGTTATATTTTACAGGAAATTCTTTAGGGTTGCAACCTAAGCAAACACAAGAGTACATTCAGCAAGAATTAGATGATTGGGCTAAATATGGAGTAGAAGGACATTTTGAAGCTCAAAACCCTTGGATGCCATATCATGAGTTTTTAACGGATAAAATGGCTAAAATCGTAGGAGCAAAACCAATAGAAGTTGTGGTAATGAATACTTTAACTACTAACCTTCATTTGTTAATGGTGTCTTTTTATCAACCTACAAAAAAGAAATACAAAATAGTAATTGAAAGTGATGCTTTTCCTTCTGATAGATATGCTGTTCAATCACAGCTAAAGTTTCATGGTGTTGATCCAGAAGAAGGATTAATTGAATGGAAGCCAAGAGAAGGTGAAGAGTTATTAAATATTGACGATTTAGAACAAATAGTTGAAGAGAATGGTGATGAAATTGCTTTGCTTTTAATTGGAGGGGTAAATTATTATACTGGACAATATTTAGACCTTAAACGTATTGCCGAAATTGGACATGCAAAAGATTGTGTAGTTGGAATTGATTTAGCTCACGGAGCGGGAAATATTAATCCAGACCTTCATGAAAGTGGAGTTGATTTTGCTGCTTGGTGTACCTATAAATATTTAAATTCTGGCCCTGGAAGTTTGTCAGGATTATTTGTTCACGAAAAGCATGCTCACAATAAAGATTTACCACGTTTTGCTGGTTGGTGGAATCATAACAAAGAAACACGTTTTAATATGCGTCAACCTTTTGATGTTATGCCTGGGGCTGAAGGTTGGCAATTATCAAATCCGCCAATTTTATCAATGGCAGCAATTCGTTCTTCGTTAGATTTATTTGATAAAGTTGGTATGGATGCTTTACGAGAAAAATCTGAAAAGTTAACAGGTTATTTTGAGTATTTAATTAATGAAATTAATACTGATCGAATTAAGATAATTACCCCTTCTGAACCTAAAGAAAGAGGATGTCAGTTATCTATTCAAGTAAAAAATGCAGATAAAAGTTTACATAAAAAACTTACAGAAAATAATATCATAACAGATTGGCGCGAACCAGATGTAATTAGATGTGCTCCAGTACCTATGTATAATAGTTTTGAGGATGTATATAAAATGGTTGCACTTTTAAAAACCTTGTTGTAAATGAATAAACAAGATAAAATACTAATTGTAGGAGCTGGACTATGTGGAAGTTTATTAGCCTTACGTTTAGCACAACGTGGATTTAGAGTAGAAATTTATGAAAGTAGACCAGATTTAAGAAAAGTTGATATTTCTGCTGGTCGTTCTATAAATCTTGCTTTGTCTGATCGAGGATTTAAAGCATTGCGTTTAGCAGATGTAGAAGAGAAAGCTCGAGAAATTTGCATTCCTATGTACGGAAGATTAATTCATGATATAGAAGGAAATACATTCAATTCCAATTATTCTGGTAGAGAAGGAGAGTACATAAATTCTATTTCACGTCAAGATTTGAATTCATTATTACTTGATGAGGCAGAAAAACATGAAAATGTAAATATTCATTTTAATAGTAAATGTCTTTCAGTAGATGTAGAGAATACAGTAGCCAATTTTAAAAGTTATGATACTAAAGAAGAATTTGCTGTTGATGCAGATTTGATTTTTGGTACAGATGGAGCAGGTTCTATTCTTCGTAAAAGTTATTATTTAGAAAAGAAGTTTTTATTTAGTTACAGTCAAGAATACTTAACTCATGGCTATAAAGAATTAGAAATTCCTGCCGATAAAAATGGAAATCATCAAATCAGTAAAGATCATTTGCATATTTGGCCTAGAGGGGAATACATGCTAATTGCTTTACCTAATTTAGATGGAAGTTTCACGGTTACCTTATTTTTAAGCTATAAAGAAGGTGAGTATAATTTTGAAAACTTAACCACAGAGAAGAAAGTAGCAGAGTTTTTCGAAACTCAATTCCCAGATGCTTTGGCTTTGATTCCAAGTATCAAAGATGAGTTTTTTAATAATCCTACCGGAGCTTTAGGGACAGTAAAATGTTCTCCTTGGATGTTTCAAAACAAAACTTTATTAATGGGAGATGCAGCGCATGCGATTGTTCCTTTTTATGGTCAGGGAATGAATGCTTCATTTGAAGATGTTAGTGTTTTTGATTCAGTTTTAGATGAGGTTGACGGAGATTGGGAAGCGGTTTTTAATGTATATCAAAAAACCAGAAAGAAAGATACTGATGCAATTGCTGATTTGGCTATTGATAATTATTACGAAATGAGAGATCATGTAGCAAATCCATTGTTCAAGCAAAAGAGGAAAATAGAAATGGATTTAGAAAAAAACTTCCCCAAAGAGTATTTTTCTAAATATTCATTAGTTACTTTCAATGAGAATATAGGGTATAATGAAGCTTTAAAAAAAGGAAGAGCACAGGATAAAGCTTTACTAAATTTAATAGCAGATGAAGCAGTTTCTACCTCAGAAGATATGACTTCAGCAGAATTAAAAATTGTGCTTAAAAAAGTACAAGAGGAAACAAATGATATTTTAGAAGAAGATAAGATAGCAGGTTTACAATAATGAACACGTATATAGTTTTATTAAGAGGAATCAATGTTTCAGGTAAAAATAAGCTACCTATGAAAGAGTTGAGAGAACTATTAGTGAAATTGAAGTACTCCAATGTGTCAACTTATATACAAAGTGGAAATATTATTTTACAATCTGAGTTGTCTAAAGAAGAAATAATCCTGACTATTCATAAAGCTATTAAAAAAGAATTTGATTACGATATACCTGTTATAATCAGAACACCAGAAGAATGGAAATTGGCTATAGATAATTATCCGTTTTCATTAGAAAATGAAAAAATAGTTGCGTTTAGTTTTTTAAGTACTAAAACTTCTCAAACAGAAATAGAAGTAAAGGGAATAAATGAGGATAGGTATAAGATAGTAAATGATTTGGTGTATTTGTATTGTCCTTCAGGATTCGGAAAAACTAAACTGACAAATAATACATTAGAGAAAAAACTAAATGTAAGTTCAACAACACGTAATTTAAAAACTACGTTAAAGTTATGGGATTTAGTAAATAAAATAATTTAACTCGTCATTCCGAACTTGTTTCGGAATCTCATTATGAGAAATTGGAATAAATTCAGTTTGACATTTATAAATAATAATGGAAAAAAAAGTAACACCAAGAGGGGCGTATCCGCATGTAAAAGTAGTCGGTGATTTTATATTTGTTTCGGGAACTAGTTCAAGAAAACCAGATAACACGATTGCAGGAGTAGAGTTAATTGATGAAATGAATACTAAAAAGTTGAATGTTGAAATTCAAACAAGAGAAGTATTAAAGAACATTGATCGAAATTTACAAACAGTTGGAGCTAGTTTAAAAGATGTTGTAGATGTTACTGCATTTTTAGTAAACATGAATGACTTTGCAGGATATAACAAAGCATATGCAGAGTTTTTCGATAAAGCAACAGGACCTACTCGAACAACTGTAGCAGTACATCAATTACCACATCCAGACTTGGTTGTTGAGATTAAAGTTATGGCTTATAAGAAGAAAGAAGTATGATTAAATTTTACAGAAAAGTAAGAAAAAGATTACTATCAGAAGGAAAAATAAAAAGCTATTTTAAATATGCTATTGGAGAAATAATTTTAGTAGTTATAGGTATTCTAATAGCAATTACATTAAATGACTATAATACTCAAAAAAACGAAAGAAACTTAATCAAAAAAAAATTAAAGAGCTTACGACAAGAAATTTTTCAAGATAGTATAGATATTAGTATCTTGATAAATCGTTATACTAGTCAAAGAGAAACAGGGCTAAAATTGATTTCTCAAATAAATAATTCAACTGAAAAAATAGATTGCGAAAAATTTATTTCAGATCTTTTAGATTTTGAAAAACTAGAAACAGTATTAAATAATAAGAGTACTTATGTTGAGATGGTTAATGAAGGCGTTTTTTCAAAAATAGAAAACAATGAACTGAAACATAATATTAATATGTTTTATAAGTATAATGATATTTTTGAAAGAGCAAGCTGGGAGTATTTAGAGAATATTGGAGAGGTTAGAAATCACCTAATAAATAATAATATTATTTTATTAAAATACCATCAAAAGAAAAATGGACCTACTTTAAATACGTGTGATTATAAAAAGTATATATCAATAAATGTTAAAAATAGGGAAGCTTTTGAAAATTATATTTATAGAATAATAGAAGTCCGTGAAATTATAAAAGAATTTTATCTCTCACTTAATAAAATTTTAGGACAAGGAATTCCTGTGAACCCAAGAAATTAATATTGTGGATGAGTAATCAAATAAAAAATTACATCAACGGAGAATTTGTAAATCCAATTAAAAATAAATGGATTAATAATTACAATCCATCTATTGGAGAGGTTTACGGACAAATTCCAAATTCAACTGAAGAAGATGTTGAAAAAGCATACCAAGCAGCAAAGAAAGCTTTTCCTTCTTGGTCAAAAACTACGTTAGATGAAAGAAGTGCTATTTTGTCTAAAATAGCAAGACTTATAAAAGAAAAATTAGATTTTTTAGCTGAAGCAGAATCAAAAGATAACGGGAAACCATTATCCTTAGCCAAAGCAATTGATATTCCTAGAGCCTCATCTAACTTTCAATTTTTTGCAAATGCTATAACACAGTTTGCTTCAGAAGCTCATGAAAGTGTTGGTTTAAATGCTATAAACTTAACTCTACGTCAACCAATTGGAATAGTAGGGTGTATTTCTCCGTGGAATTTACCATTATATCTTTTTACTTGGAAAATTGCTCCGGCAATTGCTGCTGGAAATTGTGTAGTGGCTAAACCTAGTGAAGTAACCCCGATGACAGCTTTTTTATTAGGGGAAATTTGTAATGAAGCAGGTTTGCCTAAAGGTGTTTTAAATATTGTCCATGGATTGGGTAATTCAGCCGGACAAGCAATTGTTTCTCATCCTAGTATTAAAGCAATATCATTTACAGGAGGAACATCAACAGGAGCTCATATTGCAAGAACAGCTGCTCCAATGTTTAAGAAATTGTCGTTAGAGTTAGGAGGGAAAAACCCGAATATAATTTTCGCAGATTGTGATTATGATAAAATGTTAGAAACTACTGTGAAATCTTCTTTTGCAAATCAAGGACAAATATGTTTATGTGGAAGTAGAATTTTTGTAGAAGAGTCTATTTATAAAAAATTCAAAAAAGATTTTATACAAAAAGTTAGTGAATTAAAAGTTGGAAATCCTTTTGATTCAGGAACTAATGTTGGTGCTTTGGTGTCTAAACCACATCTTGAAAAGGTGAAATCTTATATTGATATTGCTGAACAAGAAGGAGGTAAGGTTTTGTTTGGAGGTGACAGAGTTACAGTCAATAATTGTGAGAATGGATATTACTTAGAACCTACAATTATAGAAGTAAAAAGTAATCAATGTAAATTAAATCAGGAAGAAATATTTGGTCCAGTAGTTACAATTATGTCATTTAAAACTGAAGAAGAAGCATTAGCTTTAGCGAATAATATATCTTATGGTTTATCGGCTACATTATGGACTAATAATTTAAATAGAACTATGAAAATGACTCAAGAATTACAAGCAGGAATTGTTTGGGTAAATACATGGTTATTACGTGATTTAAGAACTCCTTTTGGAGGAGTAAAAGCAAGTGGAGTAGGTAGAGAAGGAGGTTTTGAAGCGTTACGCTTTTTTACTGAGCCTAAAAATATATGTATACAATACTAGAATATAAATGGATTTAAAAATTCAAAATAAAAACGCCTTAGTATGTGGAAGCACACAAGGTATAGGAAAAGCAACTGCTATTAGTTTAGCTCAAGAAGGAGTGAATGTTACTTTAGTTGCTCGTAATGAAGATAAATTAAAGGCAGTTTTAAAAGAACTTCCTAATAATAATCAAAAGCATAAGTATATAGTTGCAGATTTTACAAATCCTGAAGATTTAAAAACTAAAATTGAAGCTTCAGAAGTTAACTATCATATTTTAATAAATAATACAGGAGGCCCAGCAGGAGGTCCTGTTTTTAATGCGCAATTAAGTGAATTTGAAAGAGCTTTTACAATGCATTTAAAATGTAATCATATTTTAGTGCAAACTTTAGCACCTTTTATGAAAAAAGAAGGTTATGGTAGAGTAATTAATGTTATTTCAACTTCAGTAAAACAACCTTTAGACGGATTAGGTGTTTCTAACACCATTCGTGGAGCGGTGGCAAATTGGTCTAAAACTATGGCAAATGAATTGGGACAGTTTGGAGTTACAGTAAACAATGTATTACCTGGAGCAACTGCAACTGAACGTTTGAATGAAATTATAAATAATAAAGCGAATAAAACAGGGAAACCTGTTGAAGAAGTAATTCAAACTATGAAAAATGCTGCGCCTGCCAAACGTTTTGCACAGCCGGAAGAGGTTGCTAACGCAATTGTGTTTTTAGCTAGCGAAAGAGCAAGCTTTATCAACGGAATTAATGTGCCTGTTGATGGTGGTAGAACAAAATCATTATAATATTTTTTGTAGTATACCTACTTAAATAAAACAAACACCAAACTAAAGTAAAATGTTTTAGTTTGGTGTTTTTTATATAGAACAAAGTTTAGTTGTTTTCACACCAAACAACAAGATAGGCACTTGATGGTAATTCATCCCAGTCTTTCCCTTGATTGTTAATTGATGCTTTACTTGCTGTATATTCTTTAATTATTATTCCTTGTTGATTGAATTGTTCCTTAGAAATTGTCACAACACTACCATCTCCATAAAAAATTTTCAATCCTTTGTAAAAATTAATATTGTCAATTCCTCCATTAATAGCTTCAATTTCGGTTCTTACTTTAATATCAGTGCTAGTATCTGATATTCTGCATACTCTAGATCTAAGCCCTGGTTTAGAAGATCCGGTCCCATCAGGAATTCCACTTAGACATTCTGTATTATACTCAAGCCAATCTCTACAGCTATCAGTATTTGCTCCATCACCAGAACTAGAACTGGTAACAAAAGCTTTATTATTGGCAGAATTCCAAGAAACAAAATCACCATTACTAACCTCTTTATCTGTAAAAACTCTTTTGAATCCATCTTTGGTAAAGCCTGAAAACTGTAAAATTCCACCTTTATCAACAGTAACATCAACGCTTTTTGTTTCTCCAGATTTAATTCCAGTAAGAAAAGCTAAATCTGAGCCTCCTATATCATCTCCATTTTGATCGTAAACAACAACTGAAGAGGTAGATTCTGAATCATTTGCAGAATTTGGACTAAAAGTGTAAGTGAAATTAAAGGTAATCGAATCAGAATCTTCGTTTGAGCAAGAAACTAAAAACGTTATAAAAACTAATATGCTTAACTTTATGTGTTTCATTTAAATATGTATTATTATTTCTGGTAACAAATTTGAAAAAAGTACAGTCTATATCATATACCTAATAGTAGGTAATATTCTGTATTTATAAATGCTTGAAAATTTATTTAGGTTAACTTTTCTAATTTCTTTCCACTTTTACTTAAATTTATAACGCATTAAAACTAACATATGAATTTAGTACAGCCTCTAAACTTTAAAAAATGGATAGATGAACACCGTCATTTATTAAAACCACCAGTAGGAAACAAACAGGTTTGGGATAATGGAGAATATATAGTAATGGTTGTTGGAGGACCAAATAGCAGAAAAGATTATCATTATAATGAAACACCAGAATTTTTCTATCAAGTGGAAGGAGATATGGTGTTAAAAGTTATTGATGGTAAAGGAGAGATGGTAGATGTTAAAATTAATGAAGGAGATATTTATTTACTGCCAGCAAAAGTGCCTCATTCTCCTCAACGAAAAGAAAACACGGTTGGTTTAGTTATTGAGTATCCACGTTCTGAAGGAATGTTAGATGCATTAGAATGGTATTGTGAAAATTGTGGAACTCCTTTATATAGAGAAGAGTTTGCTTTAGATAATATTGAAACAGATATGCCTATAATTTTCGACAAGTATTATTCTGATAAAGAAAAATGCACTTGTGAAAATTGTGGTACCGTAATGGAAGCTCCAAAGAAAATAAGTTAATGATCGAGGAAGCAAAAAGAAGTTTTAATAAACAAGGTTTTATGAAAACCTTAGGTGCTAAAATTTCACACATTGAACCTGGATTATTAAAAATTCGCTGCGATAAACATGAGGGTTTAACACAACAACATAATTTTTTTCATGCAGGAGTATTAACTAGTTTAATGGATGTTGCTTGTGGTTATGCAGCATTAACCACTATGCCTGAAGGTTCTGATGTGTTATCAGTAGAATTTAAAACTAATTTACTACGACCAGCAATTACAGATGTAATCATAGCTACGGGTACAGTTATAAAAACAGGAAAAACTTTAGTGTTTTGTGAGGCTAAAATTACAGATGAAAAAGAAGAAATTATTTTTGCTACATTACAAGGAACTATGATTTGCTTAAAAACTAAAAATTAATGAAACGTAAACTACGTATTAACGGACATTCTCATTTACTTCCTTATCCTGAGCAAATTCCTAAATTCATGAAAGATAAAGGGATTTTTTGGGTGGATGAAGATAAAAAATTTATGCTCCAAAAAAACTGGAAAAGACCAGTTACAGATTCGAGTTTCTTCTTAAATGAGAAATTAGAATGGATGGATCATTTTAAAATAGACCATGCGGTTGTTTTAAATTTATCTCAATTATATGGTAATGGACTTCGCTTAGAGGAAATGAAACAAGCCTTACGTTTTCAAAATGATTTTAATGCACGAATTCAAGAAGATCATCCTAGTAAATTTACTTGTGGTTTTGTAGTGCATCCAGGTTTTGTAAGAGGAGCTTGCTGGGAAATAGAACGTTGTGTTGAACAACTAGGAATGAATTTATTATGTCTGCCAACACATTACATGGATACAATAGGTACTTGGCGTTGTATCTTTGATGAAGAAAACGAACCAATATTTGAATTAGCAGATAAGTATAACTTAGCAGTAGAAGTTCATCCTTATGATGGTGAGAAATTTATAAAACTTGAAAATACTAGTTGGCGTTTTCATTTAATTTGGATGTTGGCTCAATGTGCAGATGCGTATCATTTTTTAACTTTAAACGGTTATTATGAGAAGTATTCGAATATGAGAATTTGCTTTGCTCATGGTGGTCAATTAGCACAAATGAATTTAGGTAGAAGAATTCAAGGTTTTGACGGAAGATCAGACTTATTTGAAGGAAAAATTCATCCAAGAAAAGCAGTTGGGCATAAGAATATCTTTTTTGATACCTTAGTACACGATACAGGTTCTTTAGAACTATTAATTAAAAATCAAGGAACAAATCAAATTCTTATTGGTTTAGATGATCCTTACCCTTTGGGTGAAATGGAGAGTGACAAACAATCTTCTTATCCAGGTAAAATATTAGATTTAGCTATTAATAGAGAAATTATAACTGAGCAACAAAAAAATGAAATGTGGGAAGATAATGTAATGCAATGGCTCTTTGGAAATGATAATGAAAAGAAGAAAAAATTAGTAGATAAAATATTGAACTAGAAATAAGAAAGCCTCAGAATCCTGAGGCTTTCGCATAATATATTTTTAACTTTTTTATTTAAAAGTAGAGCTAGCTTTAATTGCTACTTCACTCCATGTTTTAGAAACACCATCTTCTCCTTTATGTAAATCTTTACAAGCAATATTTAAAGAATCTACAGCATTTTGAGCATTCCACTTTGCAATATCCATAGTTGTACTCATACTAAACACTTTACCATTTATAACATATGTAAAAGGAAGTTTTTGAGATACATTATTCATTTTAAAATCAGCTGTACCAGTACTATCAGTTTCAATAGTTAGTTTTCCAGTTAAAGAAACGGTGTTTTCCATTACACCAAAAAAGAACTTTCTAATTTTTAAGTTTCTTCCATTATCTTTCGTTTCTAAACTACTTATTGGAATATTAAATTCAGCTCCATTAATAGCTTCTTTTACTGAGTTACCATTACCTCCTTTAGTGATTTCTATTTTTTTGAAAGTACCATTAACTGGAACTTTTGCTGATGTTTTATAAGCAGTAAAATTAATGCTGTTATCAGCATTTTTTAAAGAATATGGTGCAGTTGATTCGGTTTTTTCTACTGTTGTAGTTTCTTCTTTTTGGGTTTCTTTTTTTGCTTCAGATTTGCATGAAGTAAGCAAAACACTGCTAAAAATAAGAGCAAATAGAATAGTTGAAAATTTGTTCATTATAATTGATTTAAAGATTGATCGGAAATTTACTTCAGATTACGCTGTAAAGTAATCTTTCTTTATTGTTATATTTTATTTAATAATTGAATTAACCAATTCGATATAATTTTTTTTAGCTTCTTCCTCATTCATTCCTTTTAATTGTGTCCAAGCATTAAATTTAAAAGCATTTTTTAAACCATCTTCATTAATATTTGCATTAAGAGAGAAGTTATCACCTCTACTAGCTTGTTTATAATAGGCATAAAGTTTCAACAAAACATCAGGAGCTAATTTTTGTTTAGTTGTTGATGCTTTTTTAAAAGCTTCATTAAATTGTTTATCTAAATCGGAATCCATTTTTTAGATTACATAATGTATATACAAATATACAAAGGGAGCGAGGAAAAACAAGCTATCTAAACGATCTAAGAGTCCACCGTGTCCAGGCATAATAGTTCCACTGTCTTTTACATTTGCTTGACGTTTAAATTTACTTTCTACTAAATCACCAAATGTTCCGAATATAGAAGTTATTATAGCTAATATTAACCAATTTTGAACAGTAAGTATACCAGAATAACGTCCGATTAAAAAACCTGCAAAAACAGAAAATAAAAATCCACCAATAAATCCTTCAATTGTTTTTTTTGGTGAAATACGTTCAAAAAGTTTGTTCTTTCCAAAATTCTTACCAACTAAATAAGCAAAACTATCATTAGTCCAAATTATTATAATAGTGTAGATAATTAGTTTAGGTTGGTAATTGCCATTTAAAAAAGGTAAAAAAGAGAGAAATAGAAAAGGTAAAACTAAATAACTTATGGTAGTGAAAGATTTTAGAAAATGATTTCTATTACTATAATTTTTTTGATATAAATCTATAATTAAATAAACAGAGTGTAACAGACAAAATATTAATAAGTATATAATCTTATCTGTATCTAATACTTTTAAATAATTAAGTGCTATTATAGCGATTAATGAAATAATTGGTAAAACTGCATTTTGAAGTTTTATAATCTTAGAAAATTCCCATAGACATACACTTCCAAAAAAAGTTATTAAACCTATATATGTATCAGATGAAAAAACAATTGCAAAAATAAATATAGCCGCATAAACAATTGCCGAAATAATTCTAGTATAAAAATTGCTCATGTTTATAAGTCTTCGAATAATAATAGGTATAAATTTTTTGAGTTGATGTTGCCATAATTCAAAAAATCATCTTCTTCCTTATCGGTTAACGAATAGTTCTTTACAGAACTTATATTAGTCGGTATATTTCCTCTGAAATTAGCTTTAATGCCAGTTAATCCTTCACTAATATTTTTTACAAGTTGGCTGGTAGTAGCATAAACAATAAAATTATCAGATAAAGAGGCTAGTTTATGACTAGCTATTTGATTGGATGAAAATAAAATCTCTCCAGAATTAGCAATTAAATGTTCACAAGAAACAAAAATTGGATGTCCATTTTTTAAAGTTTCATCAATAGAAATATCTATTTTTTGAGTAAGCTTTAGTAAATCTAAATCATTACAAGATAAAGTACTCCACTTGTTTTCCTTTAAAATATTCTGAAGGTTATCAATTACTTCTTCAATTTTTGTACAGTACAAAAATTTACCCCCTTTATTAATAAAATGATGCACAAAAGAATCATCAAGTGATAGTTTTACAGGTTGCTTTCTAATATAACTATCCTTGCCTGATTCTTTATATGAGCTAAATAACTTTCTTAAAAAATTCATTAAAAGCTACAATAGGTCTTCGTTTGTATTAATATTCTCAGTATTAGAAAGAGGTTTTGGTTCTTCGAAAGGTCTCTTTCCAAAAATTTCTATTAAGTCATCTTTAAATATAACTTCTTTCTCAAGAAGTTTCTGAGCCAAAACGTCTAACTTATCTCTATGTTGATCTAATATTTCAATTGCTCTTGCGTATTGTCCTTCAATTATTTTAGATATTTCTTCGTCAATAATTTTTGCGGTTTCTTCACTGTAGGGTTTAACGAAAGAATCATTTCCTGAAGAATCATAATAAGTAACATTACCAACTTCTTCATTTAAACCATAAACAGTAACCATAGCACGAGCTTGTTTTGTAACCTTTTCTAGGTCACTTAATGCTCCTGTTGAAATTTTGTTAAATATTAATTTCTCTGCAGCTCTACCACCCATAGTAGCACACATTTCATCTAACATTTGTTCGGTTTGAACAATTTTTCTTTCCTCTGGTAAATACCAAGCAGCACCTAAAGATTGTCCTCTAGGAACTATAGTAACTTTTACTAACGGAGCGGCATATTTTAACATCCAACTAACTGTAGCATGTCCTGCTTCATGATAGGCAATTACTTTCTTTTCTTTAGGAGTAATTACTTTGTTCTTTTTTTCTAAACCACCAACAATTCTATCTACAGCATCCATAAAATCTTGATGGTGAATAGCTGTTTTATTATTTCTAGCAGCAATTAAAGCAGCTTCATTACAAAGATTAGCGATATCAGCACCAGAGAAACCAGGTGTTTGCTGAGCTAAGAACTCTAAATTAACATTATCTGCTAATTTTAAAGGCTTAATATGTACATCAAAAATTTCCCTTCTTTCATGTAAATCTGGTAAATCAACATAAATTTGTCTATCAAATCTACCAGCACGCATTAATGCTTTATCTAATATTTCTGCACGGTTAGTAGCAGCTAAAACAATAACATTTGATTCTGTACCGAAACCATCCATTTCAGTTAATAACTGATTCAGTGTGTTTTCACGTTCATCGTTACCGCCAGTCATACTATTTTTTCCACGAGCACGACCAATAGCATCAATCTCATCAATGAAAATAATAGATGGAGATTTCTGTTTAGCTTGTTTAAATAAATCTCTAACACGAGAAGCACCTACGCCAACAAACATTTCAACAAAATCTGAACCCGATAAAGAGAAAAACGGAACACCAGCTTCACCTGCAACAGCTTTTGCTAATAAAGTTTTACCAGTTCCTGGAGGTCCTACTAATAAAGCTCCTTTAGGTATTTTTCCTCCTAATTTTGTGTACTTTTCTGGGTGTTTAAGGAAATCTACTATTTCTTGAACTTCTTCTTTAGCTCCTTCTAAACCAGCTACATTCTTAAATGTAGTTTTAACCTTTGTATTTTCATCAAAAAGCTTAGCACGAGACTTACCAATATTAAATATTTGTCCACCAGCACCAGAACTCCCACCTGCTCCAGACATTCTTCTCATAAAGAATAACCAAATAGCGATTAGTAAAATAAAAGGTAAAGCGCTAAAAATAGTATCTAATAGACTGGTTCTTTGTTTGTGTTTGTAAAATAAACTTAAATCGTATTTGATTTTAGCTTCTTTTAATTGATTTTCAAAGTTTTGTAAATCACCAACATTATATTCAAAAATATTATTTGACTTACTAAAAAGTAGATTGTCTTTTTTGTTTTTAGTATACTTCTCTTTTTGTTCAAAAACATCTTTTTTAATATAAATCTCTGCAATAGATTTATTATAAATCATGATTTTTTCAATGTCATTTTCAATTAACATTTCTGTAAAATCATTACTTGTAATTTCTTTAGCATTAGGGTTTCCTTGGTTAAATAGGCCCATTGCTAAGAAAAATAATATAAGAGGTATATAAATCCAGTAAGAATTTAGTGTAAACTTAGAGTTGTTTTTTTTCTTTTCGCTCATAAGAATTTGGAGAGTTTAAGGATTATAAGGATTAAGCTGGGCTTATTTCGGTAATCTTAGCATCTCCCCAAAGACTTTCAATGTCGTAATAGTCTCGAACATGCTTCTGAAATATATGAACAACAACATTCACATAATCCATTAAAACCCATTCAGAATTTCCTTGACCCTCAACATTAAAAGGTTTATCTTTTAGTTCTTTACTAACTACTTTATGAACCGAACCCGATATAGCGTTAACTTGTGTGTTTGAATTTCCTGTGCAAATTACAAAATAATCACATACGGTGTTGTCAATTTCTCTCAAGTCTAAAAGTTGAATATTTTCTCCTTTTACATCATCTATCCCCTTAATTATAGTAGCGATTAATTCGTCTGTACTTGCTTGTTTTTTTGTCATTAAAAATTTTTAATTTTAGCAAAGTTATTATTTTTTTGCGAGTAATTTATGTATTATTAAAACGAGTTACAATAATAAATATATATGCAAATAATCAAACTCAATGCCACTGCGTCTACAAATTCTTTTTTAAAAGATTTGTCAGTAAATTCTAAAC
Organism: uncultured Tenacibaculum sp.; assembly: GCA_947492185.1. Lineage (GTDB taxonomy): Bacteria > Bacteroidota > Bacteroidia > Flavobacteriales > Flavobacteriaceae > Polaribacter. The sequence continues at coordinate 48,854 of CANLMR010000006.1, read as the reverse complement.
TTAATGACTTTACTGTAGTTGTTACCGAAAAGCAAACTTCTGGTAGAGGGCAGATGAACACAGTTTGGATATCTGAGCCCAGTAAGAATCTAATGTTTAGTGTGTATGCAATGTTTGATAATCTAGAAATTCAAGATCAAACTTTTTTAAATTATGCGGTAGCAATTGCCATGTTTGATACACTTGAGACTTTAAATATTCCCAAATTGTCAGTTAAATGGCCTAACGACATTCTGTCAGAGAAAAAGAAAATTTGTGGTATACTGATAGAAAACATTTTGAAAGGAAAAATGATTAACGCATCTATTATTGGTATCGGTTTGAATGTAAATCAAGAATTTTTCCCAGAATATTTACCAGAAGCATCATCTTTAAAAATGATTTTGGAAGAGGAATTTGATTTAGACGAATTGTTGGTTAGATTTTTAAATAAACTCAAAATTAGCCTAGATTTATTAAAGAATAAAAAATATGACTCTTTAGAAGAACATTATTTAAGTGTATTGTACAAAAAAAACACTCCAAGTATGTTTAAAGATACCGAGAATGTTTTTTTTATGGGAAAAATTATTGGAGTAAACTCTAAAAATGGAAAACTCCAAATAGAATTAAGCGATGAAACAATTAGAGAGTTTGCCCTCAAAGAAGTTTCATTTGCCTAATGTTATAACTTTTCTAAATTTTCTGTAAGTGTATTGATAAACGTAGTTAATGGTTTTTTTACCATCATTGCCATCATAGGGTTAAAGCTACTTTCAAATTTTAATTGAGCTTTACTTTCGTTATCTGAAACTGCTTCAATTTCTGCAGCTAAAGTAAAAGGTAATTTACTACTTGCTGCTCCTAAAGTAACATTAGAGAATTCTGTTTTTTCTTTCATAACTAAACGAATCTCTGGCATTCCTTTTAATCCAAAAACAAAAGATTCACCATCTACTTCAAATTTCTCAGTGTTTTCAGGCATTAATTGTTTAAAATTTTCAAGTTGAGTAAGAAATTCATATAAATCTTGTTGTGATTTATTAACTGTTATGTTATTTCCTTCAATATTCATTGTTGAGTTTATTTTATATCATTAATTTATTGTTTCCAATTGCTTGGGTCTAATCTCCAGCTCTCAAGTGTGATTATTTCTTTCTCATTAATGTAATTACTTTCTAAAGCTTGTTCTAATAAAACTTCATAATTACTTAGTGTAGAAAAATCTAAATTACTTTCTTCAAAAGCTTCAGTAGCAATAGAAAAACCGTAAGAAAATATGGCCACCATACCTTTAACAGTGACATTTGCTTCTTTTAATGCTTTAATAGCATTTAAACTACTTTTTCCTGTGCTAATTAAATCTTCCACAACTACCACATCTTGGCCACTTTCAATAAAACCTTCAATTTGGTTTTTTCTTCCATGTTTTTTAGGTTCTGGTCTTACATAAACAAAAGGCACGCCTAATTCTTGTGCAACTAAAACACCAATAGCAATAGCTCCAGTTGCTACTCCTGCAATTACATCTGGTTTTCCATATTTTTCTTCAACTAATTTTGCAATTTTTTCTTTTAAAAAATTACGAACTGCTGGATAAGATAATGTAACTCTATTATCACAGTAAATTGGAGATTTCCATCCAGATGCCCAAGTAAATGGTTCATTTGGGCTCAGTTTAATAGCTTTTACTTGTAATAAAAGTTCAGCGGTTTTTTTTGCAGTATCTTTGTTTAAAATCATAGCGCAAATGTATAAAGTTTTTGTGAATGATAGACCTATAATTTTCACATCTTCATTAATTAAAGATGAAGATTTTCTTGTGTTGAATTACAAAGATATTATATTAAAAGATGTTATTGAACAGGTAAAAGCAGGTAAATTAAAAGGCGTTTATATATTCACTTCAAACTTACAAGAAATTTGGGATAAATTTAGTGCTGATTATAGATTAAAAAAAGCAGGAGGAGGATTAGTAGTAAATTCCCAAAAAGAAGTTTTATTCATTTTTAGAGCTAATAAGTGGGATTTACCAAAAGGGAGAATCGAAAATAATGAAGATATAGAAGAAACGGCTATAAGAGAAGTTAAAGAAGAATCCGGTATTTCTTATGTTACTATTGATAAGTTTTTAACGAATACATATCATTTATATAAATCTAAAGGAAAAGATAGATTAAAGAAGACGCATTGGTATTTAATGAAAACCGATTCTAATAATTATTTAGCCCCGCTTTTAAAAGAAGGGATAAAAAAAGCTGCTTTTTTTGATGAAGAAACAATTCGTGCTAAAATTCTTAAGAGAACTTACGTAAATATAAAAACTGTATATAAATTATATAAAGATTCCCCACTTTAATATCCTCTTTTTATAGTTTTAAGTCTCGTTAAACTGTCACCCTGTCATTAATTTCTGTGATAAACTGTCAAAACAAATTAAAAAAAGCGTTGGCATGACCTTTGACATTTCCTTTTCGTAAAATTTTGAATAAAAAATAAAATATATAATAAAGTTATGAGTAAAATTATAGGAATAGATTTAGGTACTACCAACTCTTGTGTTTCTGTGATGGAAGGAAATGAGCCAGTAGTAATTCCTAACTCTGAAGGAAAAAGAACTACACCTTCTGTAGTAGCTTTTGTAGAAGGAGGAGAACGTAAAGTTGGAGACCCTGCTAAACGTCAGGCTGTAACAAACCCAACAAAAACTGTTTATTCGATTAAACGTTTTATGGGAAATAAGTATTCTGAATCTCAAAAGGAAGCGGATAGAGTACCGTATGATGTTGTGAAAGGAGATAATGATACGCCAAGAGTGAAAATTGACGATCGTTTATACACGCCGCAAGAGATTTCTGCAATGGTGTTACAAAAAATGAAAAAAACGGCTGAAGATTATTTAGGTCAAGATGTTGCAGAAGCAGTTATTACTGTACCAGCATATTTTAATGATGCACAACGTCAGGCTACTAAAGAAGCTGGAGAAATTGCAGGATTAAAAGTTCGTCGTATTATTAACGAACCAACAGCTGCTGCTTTAGCTTACGGATTAGATAAAGCTGATTCAGATAAGAAAATTGTTGTGTTTGATTTTGGAGGAGGTACACATGATGTTTCTATTTTAGAATTAGGAGATGGAGTTTTTGAAGTATTAGCTACTGATGGTGATACGCATTTAGGAGGTGATGATGTTGATGAGAAAATTATCAATTGGTTAGCAGAGGAGTTTAAAGCTGAGGAAAATATGGATTTACGTAAAGATCCAATGGCTTTACAACGCTTGAAAGAAGCTTCTGAGAAAGCTAAAATAGAGTTGTCTAGTACAACTTCAACAGAGATTAATTTACCATATATTACTGCAACGGCTTCAGGACCAAAGCACTTAGTTAGAACTTTAAGTAGAGCTAAGTTTGAGCAGCTAATTGATGATTTAGTAAAAAGAACTATCGAGCCATGTCAAACTGCTTTAAGAAATGCAGATTTATCTACTTCAGATATTGATGAAGTAATTTTAGTAGGTGGTTCTACTCGTATTCCTGCAATTCAAGAAGCAGTAGAGAAGTTTTTCGGAAAATCACCTAGTAAAGGAGTGAATCCTGATGAGGTTGTTTCTTTAGGAGCTGCAATTCAAGGAGGAGTGTTAACAGGTGATGTTAAAGATGTACTTTTATTAGATGTTACTCCATTATCATTAGGTATTGAAACAATGGGTAATGTATTTACGAAGTTAATTGATGCAAATACAACAATTCCAACAAAAAAATCACAAGTTTTCTCTACAGCAGCAGATAATCAACCATCTGTAGAAATTCACGTATTACAAGGTGAAAGAGCAATGGCGGCAGATAATAAAACTATTGGTCGTTTCCATTTAGACGGAATTCCACCAGCACAAAGAGGAGTTCCACAAATTGAAGTTACTTTTGATATTGATGCAAACGGAATTATTAACGTTTCTGCTAAAGATAAAGGAACTAATAAAGAGCAAAATATTCGTATCGAAGCTTCTTCTGGATTAACAGATGAAGAAATCCAAAGAATGAAAGCTGATGCTGAGGCTAATGCAGATGCAGATGCAAAAGCTAAAGAAACTATCGATAAGATTAATGGAGCTGATTCTATGATCTTCCAAACGGAGAAGCAATTAAAAGAGTTTGGTGATAAATTATCTGAAGATAAAAAAGCTCCAATTGAAAGCGCTTTAGAAGAATTAAAGAAAGCTCATGAGAGTAAAGATTTAGCTTCTATTGATGCTGCAATGGAAAAAATTAACGAAGCTTGGAAAGTAGCATCAGAAGAAATGTATGCTGCTCAACAACAAGCAGGAGGAGCTGCAGGAGCACAACCAGAAGGTAATGCAGAAACAGCTGATAATAGTGATAATGTAGAAGATGTTGACTTCGAAGAAGTGAAGTAGCATTTTAAATTAGATAAAAACTAAAACCAGTTGTTAAATTTTACAACTGGTTTTTTTATTTTTAACCATGAAGTTTTACCAAAAAGAAATTGTTTTACCTAGCTTTGAAAGAGGCTATCATTTGATAACTGAATTGTTAGTTAAAGAACTTCCAGATATAGTTGAAATTTCAATAGGACAATTCCAAGCATTTATTAAGCATACTTCTGCGAGTTTAACAATAAATGAAAATGCTGATCCTACTGTTCGTATGGATTTTGAAACTCATATCAATAAAATGATTCCCGAAAACATGCCTTACTATAAGCATGATTATGAAGGTTCAGATGATATGCCAGCACATATTAAGTCTTCTATGTTAGGCTGCCAAGTTCTAATTCCTATAACCAACGGAAAATTAAATTTAGGAACATGGCAAGGAATTTATCTTGGAGAACATAGAAATTATGGTGGTAATCGCAAAATTGTAATTACAGTATTCGGTGTGTAATTTATTTATAATCATTATTTACCCCAATACTAAAGCCAAAGCGTGTTTCACTTTCACTTCCTAATCTATGGATAGCTATTTTTCCTAATCCTATTTTACTGAATTCATTAAAGGTAATATCCTCATTTTCTAAAAACAACTTACCAGTAAACCCTTTTTTAGGAACATATTCACTCGGACTATTGTTTCCTTGGTAAACACTTAATGATAAAATTTCATTCTTATCATTGATACTGCAAGAAAAACCATAATCATCCCAAATGAGATATACGTTGCTACTATCTATTCTTCTTGTAGGTTCTCCAAAAACGGTTAATAAATCACTATATATGCAGGGGAAGTTTAATAAGTGTTCATTTATTTTTAGATAATCGGTTGAACAGTGAATGTTAAATTCTTTCTGTTTCTTTTTCTTAAAAAACTTAAGCATAATGTTTTAAAAAAATCTTTTTTCAAAAGTAAAACTATAAAATATTATGGTTTTAAAAAACAGGAAAAACATGTTTTTTTATTTTAAAATAAAGAGATAATGATTAACTCATTTTTGTTTTTAACTTTTCTATTTCATTTTCTAAAGTATTTAAATCAGCTTCGATATTGTTATCTAATAATTTGATGAGTGAATCAAAATGTTCGTATTCTAATAATTCTGCAGCTTTTTTTATTTTGGGAAGTTTACTTTGATCTTCATCAATCATATGTAAATTATACCATTTATATACAATATTGGTTAAAAATTGTTGCCAGTTTTGAATAGGGTACTCATCGTAATGCTTAGTATCTTCTACATGAAACTCTAAGAAGGATTCTCGTTTTTTATCAAAAGCATATACAGCATAATCTTCTATAATAGGAACAATTCTGTAGTGTAAATTATAATGGCTTAATTCTTCATTAGTCATATAAGAAAAGGTAACTGGTTTGTTCCAGTCCCCAAAAGGTAATTCTTGATCTACGTTTCCTTTATATATGGTATGTATGTATTTTGGTAGTTTTAATTTTTCAACTTCGGTCTTATTCCTTTCTAAAAACTCTTTATTCAATTTAATTTCAAAATCTTTTTTCTTTGGAGTTGTTTCATTTGTAGTTTTGTTTAAAAAGCAACGAATTAAATATCCTATTCCTAGACAGAAGATAATTGCAAACAAGAATTTCATAAATATTTTTTTTGGTTTAAAAATAAAGAAATAAAACAATATATAATTATGTATTCACTTTTGTAAATTTGTATTCCTAAAAATTTAAGGTCTATGAATATACCTCAAACCAGTTTTCCAAGAGTAGTAATTATTGGAGGAGGTTTTGCTGGATTAGCAGCTGCAAAAGGATTAGAGAATGAAGAGCTACAAGTTGTACTTTTAGATAAACATAATTATCATACATTCCAGCCTTTATTGTATCAAGTAGCTACAGGTGGATTAGAGCCTGACAGTATTGCTTTTCCATTAAGAAAACGATTTAATGATATTGAAAACTTTTATTTTCGACTAGCTGAGGTTACTAATATCAATGCAGAGAAAAAAGAAATTCATACTTCTATTGGGAGTTTAGATTACGATTATTTAGTAATTGCTACTGGGTCAACTACAAATTTCTTTGGTAATACAAATATTGAAAAATATACCATGGAAATGAAATCGATTCCTCAATCATTAAATATTAGAAGTTTAATATTAGAGAATTTTGAAGAAGCTTTACTAACTTCTGATTTAGAGGAGCGAAAGAAGTTAATGAACTTTGTAATAGTAGGGGGTGGACCAACAGGTGTTGAACTAGCTGGAGCTTTAGCAGAAATGAAAAAAGGCATTTTACCTAAAGATTATCCCGATTTAGATATCCGTTTAATGAAAATTAATTTAATCCAAAGTTCGGGGTGTATATTAAAAGGAATGAGTGAAAAAGCTTCTGAAAAAGCCGAAGATTTTTTAATTAAACTTGGAGTTGATGTATGGAAAAATTTACGGGTTTTGGATTATGATGGAGATGTTGTTTCAACTAACGGGGAAGATCATTTTAAATCGGCTACCGTAATATGGGCAGCTGGTGTGAAAGGGGAATCAATTAATGGATTAGAGGCAGAATGTGTTGTTGAAAGAGCAGCTAGATATAAAGTAGATAGCTACAACAGAGTAAGTCCACACGAAAATATATTTGCTATAGGAGATGTTGCTTGTATGCATTCAGAAAAATTCCCTTATGGACATCCGATGATGGCACAACCAGCTATTCAACAAGGAAAATTATTAGCTAAAAATATCTTGGCAGAATTAAAAGGTAAAGCAATGAAAGCTTTTGTTTATAATGATAAAGGTTCAATGGCAACTATTGGAAGGAATAAAGCTGTAGTAGATCTTCCTAAATGGAAATTTCAAGGAGTTTTTGCTTGGTTTGTATGGATGTTTGTTCATTTATTTTCACTTATAGGTTTTAGAAATAAAGCGGTTGTTTTCTTGAATTGGGTATATAATTATGTTCGTTTTGATAGAGAAACAAGATTGATTATTAGACCATATAAAAAGAAGAATGAATATTCATTTAAAAATGATATATAAAAAAAGCGCCTAGAAAGGCGCTTTTTATTTTTTTATGCTTTTGGTAATTACTCTCTATCAATTGAGGTAGTTATCACTGTATTGTCTTCATTAATAATTATTTCATAATCAGAACAGAAATCCATTTCTACTAGTTCTACGACCTCTTGGTTGTTTTTTAAAACTATTGTATACGTAATTTGTCCTGGAGCATAACTTCTATATTCCGAAGCTTTACCTGGTTCAATATTATTGATGTTTTCGGTATTACCTCCTGAAGTTTTTACCTGTACACTAACTTCTTCAGTACCCATATTTGAGACTCTGGCTCTTGGGTTTTCATTATCACATTCAGAACAAGCTGCAAAAAATGTTAATGAAATTAAAATTAAAAATGTAAAGAACTTTTTAAACGCTTTCATGTTTATTATGTAAGGGGTTATTCTGGCGCGAATATAAACTTTTTAAAATAAAGAGAATAATTGCTGTCTTTAAGGGGTAGATTTGTCTTGTTAACAGCACCCAGAACTCGGATCACAGGAAGTGTTTTGATTTTGTAGATCTGAAAGACGAACTTTGAGCTTTGGTTGTGGAGTTACCCCACATTGATCCTGAGCTAAACAAGCCGTTGCGGTATTGGTTAGTAAAAAAACGTTTCCATCAAATCCTAATCCATATTTCCCTATTGTTTCTCCTTGATATTCTACTTCAATTTCAACATCTTTCAAATTTAATGTCTTTTCTGATAGCTCAATAATATGAACTAATTTCTCAGGATGTAATCTATGATTGTAATCATTAGCATTCCATAATTGAAAGTTCACGCGTTCTTCCTTGCGTAAAACTCCTCCACAATCAATAAAATGCTTAGTAACTTTTCCTACTTCAGTTACATGAAAGTGTTCTGGAACTAAATCTCCATTTGGTAATTGGAAAGCTATTGTTTCTAATTTAGATAAATGCTGTTTTATTTCTGATAATTTCATCTTTTCGTTTTGTTATGTGAGTATTACTCTTCACTATTTTTTTGTTCGTTAACTTTCTTTATAATGGCCTTCAAGCGTGCTTTATGTTGTAGCTTTTCTTCTCTAAGCTTATTTTTCTTTTGTTGCATAAGTTTAGTGTGTTTTGCTTTATTAACTGTATTCTTTGCTTTACCTTTTTTGGACATTATTCCTATAACTATTTGAAAAGCAAAAATACACGCTGTTCTTTACGATAGCAATTTTTTTCTAAAATCATCAATCTTTTGTTTTGCTTCAATATGTAATTCATTTGAATTTGTACTAAACCAAGCGTGGACATCATCAATATACTCCATACCTAAGTATTTTGCACTTTCAATGAAAGGCATTTCAAATCCAATTCTTCTGTCGTTTTCTCCTGAATTACTAATCATGGCCATTTTTTTGCCTCTCATTTTTCGACCTAATTCCTTTTTGTAATGAAGTAAATCAGATAAACGATCAAAAAAAACTTTTAGCAATCCACTCATTGAATACCAATACACTGGAGTGGCAAAAATTATAATATCATATTTACTAATAATTTCTTCCATTAAGGGTAAAAAATCATCTTCAGCATTTTTAAATTCATAGTTAAAATGCCCAATTTTTTTATCGATTAAATCAATAACATCAAAACCTGAGTTGCTATTTAAATAATCTACAACTTTTTGTGTATTTCCTTCTCTTTTAGAGCTAGCTTTTATAATAACAGTTTTCTTCATAAGTAATAATTATGCTTAAAATTATACTGTAAGTGTTAAAGTAAATAAGAAAAACAATTTTAAATCTCGATAGGTATCAAGAAAAAAACAATCAAATAAAGTTGATTTTATAATGCGATTTGTGTACCACCAGTAACAGAAAGATTTTGATCTTTTATGATAACAGTTAATCGTAAAGTATCATCATTTACAACCACTTCAGGTATTGTAATATTTAAAGCTCCTGAATTTTTATCAGTAAGAAAAATCACTTTTTCAGAAACGGCTATATTCGAATTGTATAAGGTTCTATTTCTATTTTCACCACGCTTTACTTTTGTCTTTCTATCATTAATAATAAGAATAGCTTCGAGGTATTTGTCTTTTATGTCTCCTTGAATTGAATAGTTGAAAGAAATAGAATTATCTTCTTTTTTAACATTGGATAAAGAAATACTATTTGAAGCCTTTCTTTTCAGATATTGTTTGATTTTTTTATGAATAGTAACTTCATTAGATCCTACTAAATGTTCATTTCCGTTAATTACTAATTGAGGAGTATAAATAGAGTTACTTCTAAATTTTTGACCGTAATATCTTTGCTTATCGGTAAAACTTTTTTTAGAAAAAGGATCTTTCCAACCAATATAATTCCAGTAATCCACATGGTAAGCTATTGGAATTACAGTTTCAGGATCTAATTTTTCTTTAATTCGATATAATGCATCATCTGCTGATGGACAACTAGAACAACCTTGAGAGGTGAATAACTCTAAAACTACTACAGGTTTTTGTTGAGAAAACAAAGAAAAGGATAATAGAAAAAAGATTAAAAGTATTCGATTCAAAATGATATAAGATTTAATTTTCTAATAAGTAGGTTTCCTTGTTAAAGACTTACAAAACTCTCTAAATTCAGTAATATTTTTGTTACATTTATCCTATAAATTGAAAATGTAGATGAATATGAAAAAATATAAGGTTTTAGAGCCTGTTAAGCTAAATAATATTTCTACTTACGAACCTATTGCCGATGCAGAAAAGAAACTAAAAAAGGTAAGAAAGAAAATTGCTGATTTACAAAATACAATGTATGCTGAAGGTAAATATAGTGCGCTTATTTGTTTACAAGGTATGGATACTTCTGGTAAGGATAGTTTAGTTAGAGAAGTGTTTAAGCAATTTAATGCTAGAGGAGTAGAGGTACATAGTTTTAAAGTACCTACTGAGTTAGAATTAAAGCATGATTTTTTATGGAGACATTATATTGCATTACCAGCTAAAGGAAAAGTCGGTGTTTTTAATAGAACACATTATGAAAATGTTTTAGTAACTAGAGTTCATCCTCAATATGTTTTTTCTGAAAATATTCCTACTGTTAAAAGTTTAGATGATTTAAACGATGATTTTTATCATGATAGAATGAAAAGAATTAATGAATTTGAAAATCATATTGCCGCTAATGGAACTATTATTTTAAAATTCTTTTTGCATCTATCAAAAAATGAACAGAAAAATAGATTGTTACGTAGGTTAAATATACCTGAAAAGAATTGGAAATTTTCAGCAGGTGATTTAAAAGAACGTAAACTTTGGGATAAGTATCAAGAATTTTATGAAGATGCTATTAATAGAACTTCTACAGATTATGCACCTTGGTTTGTTGTGCCTGCGGATGATAAACCTACAGCACGTTTAATTGTCGCAAATATAATTCTTGAAGAATTTAAAAAATACGACTTTAAAGAACCTGTATTAGAGCCAAAACTAATGGATAAAATAGATGAGTTTAAAGCTCAGTTAAATAATGAATAAATTACCTAAATGGAGTTAAATCTTACTAAGCCTATAGTTTTTTTTGATCTGGAAACAACGGGAATAAATATAGCAACAGATCGAATTGTAGAAATTTCAATTTTAAAAATTTTTCCTAATGGCACAAAGGAAAGTAAAACTTGGTTGGTAAATCCAGAAATTGAAATCCCTGCACATGTAACTGCAGTTCATGGTATAACAAATGAAAAAGTAGTTAATGAGCCTACATTTAAAGAATTGGCTAATACAATAAATCAAATGATTGGCGATGCTGATTTAGCAGGTTTTAATTCTAATAGATTTGATATTCCGCTTTTAGCTGAGGAGTTATTAAGAGTGGGGATAGATTTTGATATGGAAAATAGAAAAGCTATTGATGTTCAGGTAATTTTCCATAAAAAAGAACAACGAACTTTAAGTGCTGGATACAAATTTTATTGTGGAAAAGATTTAGAAGATGCTCATTCTGCTGAGGCTGATACTATGGCCACTTATGAGATATTAAAAGCTCAGTTAGATAAATATGAAGATATTGAAAACTCTGTAGATTCATTGAGCGAATATTCGTCACATACAAAAAGAGCAGACTTTGCTGGATTTATTTTGTTTGATGATGACCAAAAAGAAATTTTCTCTTTTGGAAAATATAAAGGACGAAGAGTTGAGGATGTGTTAAAAGAAAATCCAGGTTATAATTCTTGGATTCAACAAGCGGATTTTCCATTGTACACAAAAAAAGTGTTACGACTTATTAAAGAAAGAATGTCTGAAGCTAAAACAGCAACAGATACAATGACAGATGAGGAAAAGCTTAAAGCTTTACAACAAAAATTTAATTTAAGATAGCATGTACGTATCGTATAGAGAGTTACCAAACAGTTCAAGGGTTTGGATATATCAATCTAATCGTGAATTAACGCAGGAAGAAATAGAAATTATTTCTGCTAAGGCGATTTTATTTATTGATCAATGGACAAGACACGGAGATGATTTAAAAGGGTCATTTACAATTAAATATAACCAATTCTTAGTAATTGCTTTAGATGAAAGTTTTAATGATGCTTCAGGATGTTCTATTGATGCCTCAGTACGTTTTATTAAATCTTTGGAAGAAGAATTAACAATTGACTTAATGGATAAGTTAAATGTTTCGTTTAAAGATGGAGACAGAATCAATATTGTGAAGCTATCAGATTTTCAGGAATTTGCAAAAGAAAAAAAGATAAATTCAGAAACAGTAGTTTTTAATAATATGGTAAATACCAAAGAAGAGTTTGAAAATAAATGGGAAGTTTCAGCAAAAGAAAGCTGGCATAACCGTTTTTTGGTATAACTATTGTTCTTATAATTATAATCCCTGTTATTTCGAATTAATAACTAGAGAAAAAATTCTCTAACGTAAAACGCGTGTAAGATTTTATGAATAAAAGAGTACTATTTTTATTGACTTTATTTTTTATAGTTACGGTTAATGCTCAACAAGTAGATCCGTTAAAAGCTAAGCAATATATACTTCAGAAGGAATGGGTGGATAGTATTATAAATACTATGACAGTTGAGGAAAAGGTAGGTCAATTGTTCATGATTCAAGCATATTCAAATAAAGATGCTTCACACGAACAATTTATTACTGATATGATTAAGAAATATCATGTAGGTAATTTAATTTTTATGAAAGGAACTCCAGAGAAACAAGTTGCTTTGACCAATAAATATCAAGGCATAACATCAAAAGTACCTTTGTTAATTGGTTTTGATGGAGAATGGGGATTGGATATGCGCTTGAAAAATACATATAGATTTCCTTGGAATATGACATTAGGTTCTATTCAAAATAATAAATTATTAGAGCAAGTAGGAAAACGTATTGGAGAACAATGTAAAAGAGTTGGTATTCATGTTAATTTTGCTCCAGTAGTAGATATTAATACTAACCCTAATAATCCAATTATAGGAAATAGATCTTTCGGAGAATCTAAAGAAAGTGTTGCAGATAAATCAATTGCTTTTACAAAAGGAATGCAAGAAGCTGGTGTGCTAGCAAATGCAAAGCATTTCCCAGGACATGGAGATACAGCTACAGATTCTCATTTAACCTTACCTACCATAAGTTTTTCTGAAAAAAGAATAGACTCAATAGAATTATATCCGTTTAAAAAACAATTTGATGCTGGTGTAGCAAGTGTTATGACTGCTCACTTAAGCATACCATCTTTAGAAGTAAATTCTAATTTGCCATCATCTTTATCAGAAAACGTAGTAACTAATATATTAAAAAATAAACTAGGTTTTCAAGGATTAATTTTTACTGATGGATTAAATATGAAAGGAGCTGCAGATTACGCTACTCCTGCAGAAATTAATCTAGCGGCATTTAAAGCGGGAAATGATATTCTTTTAATTCCTCAAGATATTCCAAACACAATAACATTATTTAAAACATCTATAGAAAAAGGAGAGTTATCAGAAGAAAGATTAGATTTTTCGGTTCGAAAAATTTTAAAAGCAAAGTACTTGGCAGGTTTAAATAATTTTGAGCCAATAGTTGAAGAAAACCTTCTTGAAGATTTAAATACTATAGAGGATGAATTGTTGCATCGAGAGCTTATAAAAAACTCAATAACTGTTGTTAAGAATAATTTTAATACCATCCCATTAAAACATTTAGAACAAAAGAAAATAGCTTATGTTCAACTAGGTGATGATAAAGGAAATTACTTCGTTGAATCTCTTAAAAAATATACTAAGGTAGATGTTGTCTCTGATGAGAATTTAGGAGGGTTATTACAAAAACTAAAAAAGTATAACTTAGTAATTATTGGTTTTCATAAATCTAATAAGAACCCTTGGAAAGGATATAAGTTTACTAATAAAGATTTAGTATGGCTACAAGAAATCGCAAGGAACAATGAAGTTTTGTTAGATGTTTTTGCTAGCCCATATAGTTTACTTCAAATTAAAACTTTTAAGAATATTGATGGAGTTGTCGTTTCATATCAGAATAGTAAATTATCTCAAGAGTTTTCGGCCCAGGCTTTATTTGGGGCATTTGATATTAAAGGTAAATTACCAGTTTCTATTAATGAAAACTTTAAAGCCGGAGGAGGAATAGAATTACATTCATTAAAAAGATTAGGATATACAATTCCTGAAGCTGTAGGTTTATCTTCAAAGAAATTAGAATCAATAGATCGTTATATTGATACTATTTTAAAACAAAAAATGGCGCCTGGAGGTCAGGTAATAGTAGCAAGGAATGGTAAAGTTGTTTACAATAAAAGTTTTGGATATCAAACAGATAAAAAGAGAAGAAAAATTAAAGATTCAGATATTTATGATTTAGCATCCTTAACTAAAATTTTGGCAACACTACCTGTTGTTATGAAATTGGAAGAGAATAAGAAACTTTCATTGTTTTCAGATTTAGATAATTTATTACCATCGTATAAAGAAAGTAATAAAGAAGCATTGAATTTAAAGCAAATATTATCTCATTACGCACAACTAAAATCTTGGATTCCTTTTTATATACAAACATTAGATTCAGTTACAGGTAAGCTTTCAAAAGATTTATATCGTAAAAAGAAATCTAGAAAATATAATATTAAAGTAGCTAAAAACTTATATTTAAAAACCTCATATAAAGATTCTATTAAAACATTTATTAAAGACTCCGATTTAAGAGAACGAATAGGATATAAGTATAGTGATTTAGGTTATTATATTTTAAAAGATGTTATAGAAAAAAAGTATAGAAGCTCGTTAAATAAAGTAGTTCAAGATGAGTTTTATAGATCTTTAGGTTTAAATAGAACATCTTATTTACCATTAAAAAAGTTCAACTGGAAAGAGGTAGTACCAACCGAGAAAGATGATTATTTTAGAAACCAATTATTAAGAGGTTATGTGCATGATATGGGAGCGGCTATGCAAGGTGGAGTAGGAGGACATGCTGGATTATTTGCAAATGCAAATGATGTGGCTAAAATTATGCAAATGTATTTACAAGAAGGATATTATGGAGGAACGCAATATTTACAACCAGAAACTATTGAAAAATTCAATAAAAGATATTATTCACATGTTCGAAATAGAAGAGGTTTAGGATTTGATAAACCTCAGATTAATCCTAAAGAAAAACCTACTTGTGGTTGTGTTTCTGATAGAAGTTTTGGTCATAGTGGTTTTACTGGAACATATACTTGGGCTGATCCTGATTCAGGAATCTTATTTGTTTTTCTATCTAATAGAGTTTATCCTACGATGAAAAATAGAAAGTTAGTTAAAAGTAATGTTAGAACTAAAATTCAAAAAGCTATTCAAAACGCTATTATCAATTAATATTTCAAATTTTGAAATCGTATCAGTTATTAAAGGAGTGTATTCTTAACGAGGAAGTTTTAGTAAAGAAAAAAACTTTCAAAAGAGAAGAGTTCATTAAATTAGCTGATACATTTGACAATAATGTTTATTTCATTATTTCAGGAAGTGTAAAGGTTTACTTTGTTCATAAAGAAGTAGAGTACATTCTTTATTTCGGTTATGAAGATTCTATCATTACTGCATTAGATAGTTTTATTTCGAATAATAAATCCAATCTTGAAATCCAAGCAATAAAAAAAACGGAAATTTTCTATCTATCAAAAGAAGAATTTGAGAGTTTTTTGAATTCTAATATCAAATATGTAAAACTGTGGAATAAAGTATTAGAGGATTTAATAATCTATCAATTCGAACGTGAAAAGGAGTTGTTGTTAAATTCCCCGGAAGAACGTTATTTAAAAGCTTTAGAGCGAAATCCAAAGCTTTTTCAGAAAATACCACATAAACATATAGCTTCATACTTAAGAATGGCTCCAGAGACATTAAGTAGATTAAAAAAAACATGATTTGAATCAATGTCTATTTTGTATTCTATTATTAATTTACAGTTTATAAAAGAAAGTAAATGAAAGATTATACTATTAGATTAATATCACAAAAAGACGCAATTCCTTTTTTTGAGTTATTACAAAGGAATAAAGATAGATTAGAGGATTATTTTGCAGGAACCATGAAGTGTACTCGAACACTTCAAGAAACAATTGATTACTGTAAAAATATTGAAGAAAAAATAATACTAAAAGTATATTTACCTTACCTGATTTTTAATAAAAAGGGAGCACCAATTGGATTTATTGATTTTAAGAATATTGATTGGAATATACCCAAAGCTGAGTTAGGAGCTTTTATAGATGTTAATTTTGAAGGAAAAGGAATCATAACTGAAAGTTTTAACCATCTAATAGGTAAAGTGGTTAATATTCATCAATTTAAAAAGTTATTCTGTCGAATTGCAGATGAGAATACTAGAAGTATTCAGCTTGCATTACGCTGTGGGTTTAAATTGGAAGGAGTTATAACTAAAGATTATAAAACTACAAAAGGAGAATTGGTAGATTTAAACTACTATGGAAAAACAGTGTAGAAGCTTAAAAGTTAATTTTTAAAAGCATATTCAATAATATTAGCACCCATTTTTAAAGCTTTTAAACGTATTTCTTGTGGATTTTTATGAACGATTTGATCTTCCCATCCATCACTTAAATCACTTTCATAATCATAAAAAACTACAAGTCTACCTTTATAAAACAAACCTAATCCTTGTGGTGCTTTTTTATCATGCTCATGAATTTTAGGTAAGCCATTAGGAAAAGAAAAAGTTTGATTATATATAGGATGATTTTTAGGGATTTCTTGTAATGCTAATTTTGGGAATATTTTCTTTAGCTCTCTTCTAATATACTTATCAAGCCCATAATTGTCGGAAACGTGTAAAAAACCACCAGATATTAAATAATTTTTAAGATTTTCGATGTCATCACTATCGAAATATACATTTCCATGTCCTGTTAAGAACAAAATAGGATAATTAAAGACATCAATGCTACTTGGGGTAACTGTAGCTATATTATTATCTATAGATGTTTTACAATATTGATTTGTGAATTTGATCAAATTAGGTAATGAGGTTGGATTTGAATACCAATCTCCTCCACCTTGATATTTTAATATTCCAATTTCTTGCGATTGTACTATGAAAGTATATAATAATAAAAGAAATGAAATTTTCTTCATTGTTATTTAATTTTAATGCAAGATAGGATAATTAAGAAATAAAAAAAAGCACCATTCCCTTCTCAATGGTGCCTCTTTGTTCGTGAAGTAAAGTAGTAAATAATAATCCCTAAATATATTTACTGGTTTATGTAAGTTTCGATACAAAGATAAATAAGGAAAGAGCAACTCGACTCCTAAATCATCTGATTTGGACGATTTAGGACAACTTTGTATAAAAAAAACACTGTAATAAAACAGTGTTTGAGCTTTTCCCTCTTCATAGAGAGACGTATTACCTCTCTATATTCTTTAAATACTACGTTAAGTAATAAATACACTATTAAAACTTAAATATTGTATTTATTCTTAATTTATGGTAAATATAAAATCTAAGAATTAATAGTAGTCCTAAAACATCCAATATGGATGTTTTAGGATAGGTTAATTATAAAACTAATAAGATTTTTATTTTTTGAAATTATTATTTTTGAAAGCTAACGGTGTCATTCCTGTATGTTTTTTAAAAACATCATAAAAAGCAGATTTAGAGTTAAAACCAGACTCTAAACCTATTGAAGCAATAGTATAACCTTCATATTTATGATCGAGCAAAAATTTTTTAGCTTGTTTTACTCTCATTTCATTAATATAATCAACAAAACTCTTTTTAGCATTTTTATTTATGGATGCAGATAATGTGCTGGATCCAATATTTAAATCTCCAGATAAGTTTTGTAATGTGTATTTAGGCTGTAAGTATATTTTCTGTGATTTAATGAATTTATCAATTTCTAAAAATTGAGATTCATATTTATTTTCATTATTACCTAATTTAACGTCATCTTCATTTTCAATAATTATATCAATACTTTCAGTATCTATATTTTCACGGATATTTTTACGCTCTTTTAAAATACGTAAGTACCTTAATCCTTGATAACCAAGAATAAAAATGATAACAGTTGTAGAGATTCTTAGTGGGTAATAAGAATATATAAAACCTGTAAAATTTAAACTAAACTTAATTACTAGAGCAAATACCCATAAAACATATACTAGTAAGGTAAGTTTAAAGAAGTTATAAATCCATTTTAAATTATCGTAGGTTAATATTTTAGTAAATAATTTTTTCTTTCCTCTAAGAATGTAAAATGAATAGGCAAAAACTGAAATAGAGCCAATAAAACTAATTAATTCTTCAATAGATGTATATCTTTCATATATGTAATTTAATTCATCTTTTGTACCACCACCTATTGAGTAACTTAATACAAATGATATTTGAGCAACACACATTACAACAAAAATGATGATAAAGTATTTTAGAATTCTTCTAGATTTATTATAAATATCTAAATAATTAATCAGGAAAGCATAAAAGAAAGGAGCACTTAAAAAATGCCAAGGAATCTGTATATAATCTAACATGAATTTATGCTGAAACAAATTTCTTTCTAAAGCCCAAGATTGAAAATTGTTAAGAGATATAGTTAATATCATTAAGTTTAAAAACAGTAAACTTTTATCTCTACCATATTTTGAGAAAAACATGATAAAACAAAGTGCAAATCCATGTATTGCACTTATTAGCAAGAACATGTTAAAAAAGTCTGCAGTACTCAAGCTGATTAGTAATTAGATTGTTTTTTTTGATACTTAAATTTAGTAAAATAAATGTAAAAAGGAGGTGTTAAATCTGTAATTTTACTTCACTAAAAGTAAGAATTTGATATTTAAAAGTAGTCAAAAAAAGATTAAACTCCAATGGGATTATCATTTTTTAGTGTAAAAAACTAACACTATGAACAGCTACTAAACCAGCTGTTTCTGTTCTTAAACGGCTATCTCCTAAAGTTATAGGGATAAATTTAGCTTGAATAGCTTTTTGAGTTTCTTTAAGAGAAAAATCACCTTCAGGGCCAATTAAGATAGTTATTTTCTTTTCTGAAAAAATAAATGACTTTAATATTTTCTTTTCTCCTTCATTACAATGTGCAATTAATAAATCACCTTCTTTTTGAGTTTTTATAAAGTCGTTGAATTTTACTAATTGATTTAACTTTGGGGCATTAAATTTTAAAGATTGCTTTACAGCTGAAATCATTATTTTTTGAAGTCGATCGTGTTTTATTACTTTTCGCTCAGAATTTTCGCAGACAATTGGAGTGATTTCATCTATACCTATTTCAGTAGCTTTTTCAATAAACCATTCTAGTCGATCGATGTTTTTTGTTGGAGCAATAGCTACATGTAAAGTGTATGACCATTCTTTCTTTCTGTACTTTGTGTTAACTATTTTAGAAAGACATTTTTTGTCACTTTCAATAATAATTTCTGCAGAAAATAAGTAACCTTTTCCGTTTGTTATATAAAGTATATCTCCTTGTTTTTTTCGTAATACTTTAATTATGTGACGACTTTCTTCTTTGCTAAAAAGAATTTCTTCGGTACTCTCGTTAATATTTGGATTAAAAAAAAGTTGCATTATATGTCTAGGCGATAAGTTCTTCTTCTTTTATGTGTTCTGGGATTAAATTGCGACCATAATTTATGGATAGCAGTGTTGTCTTCTAGTTCTGGAGTTCTAATACAGTTTTTAATGTTTCTTTCTCCAAAAGATTTATGGAACTCCTCAAATAAAATTGCAGTTACTCCTTTATTTTGATATTCAGGATCTACACCAATCAGATAAAAAGTAACATCTTTAGAATTTTTTCTAGCATTTAGTAAATGGAATATGCCAAATGGAAATAATTTTCCCTTTGCCTTTTGTAAAGCTTTAGAAAATGACGGCATAGTAATGGCAAAAGCAACTAGTTTATTAGTTTCTTCATGCATTACAAACTTTATATATTCAGGATTTATAAAACTAATATATTTCTTTTTAAAATACTCGATCTGCGAATCTGAAATTGGAACATAAGTAGAAAGTTTAGAATAACTTTTACTGAACAATTCAAACATTTCATCCACATAAGGCATAATGTCTTTAGTTTTTGTGAAGTTCAATTCTTTTAACTTATACCTTTTTTTTAGAATCCTTCCTGCTTTTACATGTCTTTCAATTTTAATGTCTTCGTAGAGGAATTTATTTTCTAAATATTCTTTTTCCTTTCTGTAACCAAGTTGTTCTAAATGATCTTTATAATAAGGATGATTATACCAGGTAATCATTGTTCCTAATTCATCAAATCCGTCTATTAAAACCCCTGTTTTATCTAGATTATTAAATCCAACTGGTCCTTCAACGTATTTTAAATTATTTTCTTTAGCAATTTCTTGTACTTTGTTTAAAAGCACTTTAGTAACTTCAATGTCATCAATAACATCAAACCAACCAAATCTCATTTTTTTTATGCCTTGTTGTTCAATCTCATATTTGTTAATAATAGCAATTACTCGTCCAACAATTTTATCATTTTGCATGGCTACAAAAAAACGAGCATCTGCATTTTCAAACACCGGGTTTTTAGTTTTATCAAAACTATTTACTTCATCGTTAATTATAGGAGGAACCCAGTATTTGTTAGTTTTATATAATGAAAAAGGAAATAAAACAAATTGTTTTATTTCCTTTTTAGAATGTATTTCTTTTAGTTGAATCATACAACAAAAGTATAATTATATTAACTATTCGCTATCGTTTTTTTCTTTTTCTTTCTCTTCTTTTTCCTTTTTCTCTTTTTCTTCTTCCTTTTTAATTTCTTCTTCTAATTTTTTAATTTCTTTTTCAAGTTTTTCTTGTTCTTTCTTTTTTCTTTTTTCTTCTTTTAGTTTTTCTTTTTCTAATTTTTTCTTAGCCTTTTCTTCTTCTTTAGTTTTCTTTTTAGCCGCTTTTTCTTTCGCTTTAGTTGTTTTTTTCTTGGCTTTTTTATCTTTTTTAGTGATATCGTCAAGAATAGATTTTTGTCGAGTTCTCTTTCTGCCTTCTTCTTGTTTTTCTAATTCCTCCTCTGTTTTTTCAGTTTCAAGTTGAGGACCAGTTTTATCTTTTTTCTTAAATAAGTTTTTAATCTTATCTATTAACCTACCAAAGAATCCTTTATTATAAGTTTGTACATCATCTCCTTCAATTTTGTTCCCAAATTCATCTAATTCAACATATTTATCTATATGTTTATTTATTCTATAAGAAACTCCAATGCTTGTATATAATCCTGTACTGTTTTCTTGGAAAGTAGCTCTTAAAGAAGAGTTTATTTGTAAATTGTTATTAAATAAATATGCTGCTCCTAAACCTAAATTACTTTGGTTTTCTTGTTCGTTGAACAATGCTTGATGTTCTGCAAAACCAGACCATTTGTCACTAAAATTATATGTTCCTGTAACAACATAAGAAAGTTCAGGTAAATAACCACCGATGTAATTATAATGAATGTTGGTAACAACATTTAATTTATGAGAGAATTCATTTTGTAGAAGAACACCAAATTTAGGTGTTATACCTCCTCTTGAATGAAAATCACTTAAGAACGACCCAAAGTTTAATCCACCGTATACTGCTACATGAGGAATCCATCTTGACCAATCAAATGAATGTCTTTTTTTCCAGCTTCTAATTTCTTTAGATCGATCTTTGTATTTTGGTTTATATACTAAATATTTAGCTCCTAAGGTAAATTGTCCTAATCCAAATTCAGATCTAGTAGATTCAAAAACATTAACAAAAGCAAATTGATTTTGTTGAAGAGCCGTAGTTAAACTTACTTCTAAAAATTCATCTAACAACCCCATTCTATAATGAAGTTCTAATCCAGTAGCTTTAGGATTACTAAATGTAGGTATTGCCGAAGTACCTCTATGAAAAATACTACTTTCAAACTGATAAACTCCTGTGCCAACACTATATGGGCTTTCAGAGAAACCAGGTTTATTCGAATTAATTACTTCCGTGTATTGTGCCTGTACAATTGAAAACAACAACAATACTACGACACTAAAAATTTTTTTGATCATATTCAACGCAAACATTTACACGTATTACAAACATACAGTAAAATTATCAATCTAATAAGTTTACAGGATTATTAACGTAAGGTTTTAGTTCAAATTGTTATTTTTGATAGCTTTTTTAGCAATAATAGTATGACAGAGATACATCAAGCTGGACCTATGAACTTTTTAAGAACAATATTAATCATTCTTTTAGTGTATTATACACTAAAATTTTTAGCAAAACTTTTTGCACCTTATTTAATGAAAAAAGCGATGCAAAAGATGCAAGAAAAAGCTCAAAAACAATACGGAGCTACTCAAAAAAAAGAAAATGTTAAAGTAGGTGAAACTACTATAGATAAAACCCCAAATCAATCAAAAGAGAGTGATAAGTCAGTAGGAGAGTATATTGATTTTGAAGAAATAGACTAACTATGAAAATCAACAAGTTTTTACCTTACATAGGTGCAATAATTGTATTTATTGTTGCGTCATTATTATATTTTAATCCTGTTCTTTCTGGAAAACAGATTAAACAAAGTGATATTACTCAATTTAGAGGAATGTCTAAAGAGATAGTAGACTATAGAAAAGAAAACGGAGAAGAACCATATTGGCTAGGTAATGCATTTAGTGGAATGCCTGCCTACCAAGTTAGTACTTATTTCCCGAATGATTTTATGAAGAAAATAGATAGTTTACTTCGGTTTTTACCTAGACCTGCTGATTATTTATTTCTGTACTTTTTAGGTTTTTTTGTTTTATTAAACGCGTTAAAAGTAGATTGGAAATTAGCAATATTAGGAAGTTTATCCTTTGGTTTTTCTACATACTTAATCATAATTTTTGGAGCTGGTCATAATGCTAAAGCACATGCTATTGCTTATATGCCTGTTGTGATTGCTGGAGTTTTGTATGTTTTTCAAAAGAAATATTTGATTGGTTTTATTTTGGCATCATTAGGAATGGCACTAGAAATAGCGACTAATCATATACAAATGACTTATTATTTAGGTTTTTGTTTACTAATTTTAGGAATAGTAGAATTAATTGAAGCTTTAAAGAATAAGAAGATTTCTACTTTTATTTTAAAAGTAGGTATTATTCTATTAGCTTTTATTTTAGGTTTAGGAGCGAATGCTTCTAGATTAATGGCTACAAAAGAGTATGCTAATTATAGTACTCGTGGAAAATCTGAGTTAACAATAAATCCTGATGGAACACCTAAAGAAAAAACTAATGGTTTAGATAAGAGTTATATAACAGAATATAGTTATGGTGTTTTAGAAACATTTAATTTACTAGTGCCTCGTTATATGGGAGGTGGAACAGTAGAGAAATTAAGCGAAAGTTCTAATTTTTATAAAGAAATAGAAAGTAAATCGGGAAGTCAAGTTGCTAAAGAATATTCAAATCAAGTTTTAACATATTGGGGAGATCAACCTATTGTTGAGGCACCTGCTTATATTGGAGCAATTGTAATATTTTTATTTTTTCTAGGAATATTTTTTGTTGAAGGACGTTTAAAGTATTGGTTAATTTCTGCGACTATTTTTTCTATTATAATGAGTTGGGGTAGAAACTTTTCATTCCTAACTAATCTGTTTATAGATTATTTTCCTTTATATAATAAATTTAGAGCTGTTTCTTCAATTCAAGTAATAGCAGAATTATGTATTCCAGTTTTAGGATTTCTAGGATTAAAAGAATTTTTATCAGATAAAATTGGAGTAGAAGAAAAAGTTAATGGATTGAAAAAAGCAATAACTTTTTCTGGAGGTTTAGTAGTTTTAGGTTTTTTATTGGCATATATGTCTTCAAGTTTTACTGGGATAAGAGATGGTCAGTATGAACAATTACCTGGTTTAATTGATGCATTAATTTCCGACAGAAAGTCAATGTTATTTTATGATAGTTTAAGATCTATGTTACTGATATTATTAGCAGCTGTTGCTTTATGGTTGTTTATATCTAAAAAAATAAAAAGAGATTATACGATTGTAGCGTTAGCAGTGTTGATATTATTCGATTTAATATCAGTTGATTCTAAATATGTGAATAAAGAAGATTTTACTTCTGCAAGAAAAGTACAAAAACCTTTTACAGCGAATAAAGCAGATTTACAAATTTTACAAGACAAATCTAATTATAGGGTAGCTAATTTTTCAGTAAACCCAATGAATGAAGGTCGTACTTCTTATTTTCATAACTCTATTGGTGGTTACCATGCAGCTAAAATGATGCGATATAATGAACTTTTTGAATATCAAATAGCTAAAAATAATTTGGAGATTTTAAACATGCTAAATACCAAGTATTTTATTGTAAGTGATTCTCAAGTTCAAGAAAATAAAGAAGCTAATGGAAATGCATGGTTTGTAAATAAACTTTTGGGTGTAAATTCAGCTAATGAAGAAATTATAGCATTGGATAGTATTAAAACTAAAAAAGAAGCTGTAGTAAGAAAAGATTTGTTTAAAGGAGAGGTGATGAATTATGAAAAGGATTCTTTAGCTACTATTACTCTTAAAAAGAATGGTACTAACTATTTAGTTTATAATAGTAATTCAACAAAAGGACAATTTGCTGTTTTTTCAGAGATTTATTATAAAAATGGGTGGAATGCGTATATAGATGGAAAATTAACACCACATTATCAGGTAAATTATGTTTTAAGAGGAATGCCTTTAGAAGCGGGTAAACATACGATTGAATTTAAGTTTGAACCTACTGTTATTAATAAAGGTAGTGTTATATCTTTAATATGCTTTGTCTTAATGTTTTTATTACCAGTAGCTTTTTTCTTTTTTGTAAGAAAAAATATTAACTTAAGTCTTTAATGTAAGCTGATGGAGTAACTCCCATTTGTTTTTTAAAAGCCCTGGTAAAAGCAGAAGCATTTGTATATCCAACTTCTTTTGCTAGCCCCTCGATAGAAAATCGTCTATAAATATTACTACTATTTAGAAGTTTTACAGCATATTCAATTTTCTTTTTGGTGTAATATTGCTTAAATGTTACTTCATGTTGTTGGTTGAACACAAAGGAGATATATGTCGAATTAGTTTGTAAATTTTCGGCTATAGAGTTGATTGAGAAATCATGTTTTAAGTAATCATGGTTAGTATCGATTGCTTTAATTTTTTCAATAATTTTCTTTTCTAGTGCTTCCTCAATATTATAATTTACTTTTTGAGTTTTTTCTTTTTCTTCTATTGTTTCGTTTAATTTAAGCTCGTCGGTTTTTTGTGAAATTTCTTTTTTATATTTCTTTCTTTTAATTAAAAATAAAGATGAAATTATTAAAAGAGTTAAGGTGTAAAAGAAAATAGTTTTTATGTTTTTCTTTTTTTCTTTTTTTAAAATTGTGTTATTGAGATGGGTAATTTTTTCAATATCATTATCGTATAATAATTGATAAGTTTTCTGTTTGTTTTCTCTTGCTAAGTTGAACTCGTTTAAAGTTAATTTAGAATATTTATAAGCACTATCTAATTGATTTGTATTTAAATACTGGTTGGATAAAATATCATAAACAGAAATTAAATAACTCTTTTTAAGAGAATAGTCGGTTAAAAGTTTATTTGAAAAATAAATAGCTGAATCTGTTTTGTTAAGATTATGAAAACAAATTGCTTTATTTAAATATTTATATTGATTAATATCTATACCATTATTAACTTTAGAGTAGTTGTTTATTAAGCTCAAAGCTCTATTAAAATCTTTTTTAGCTATCAACACTTCTGTTCTTCTAAATGCATACATTAAGTCAGAGTCAGGATGAGGAGGAATGAAAGATTTAGCATTTTCATAAGCTTTATTAAAATAAAGAGAGGCAGAATCTAACAAATCTTTTTTGTTTGTTCTTTTGTTTATCCCCATGTATGTTTTTCCTAATAAATTATAAGTGTTGGCTTTTATTTTCACTAATCTATTATATTGAGCACTATCTTTATTTGTTTTCTGTTTTAAATTTATTTTTAAAATTAAATTTTTTAAAATTTGCTTTGCATCATCTTCTAATTTTAATTCCTTTTTTATTAGAGCTTTTGATATTTCTATGTTTATTAAAGAATTAAAACTGTCAAAATTTTCATTAGTAAGAGTGCTTATGAAATCAGAAGATTTTATGAGTTGTTGATAAGCAGCTTCATATTGTTCTAAGTTTTTATATGTCCAAAACAATCTATTATAAGTGCTTACTTTTATTTGTATAGCACATAGATCATTTTGTTCTTTTTCAGATAAAGAATCATACTTAGTTAAGATCTTTTCAATTAATGAAATTACTTTTTCATAATTTTCAAATCTATAATAATAATATGCTTCAGCATTTTCTCCAACCAATTGTTCGCATACAGAATTGGAATATTTTCCTTTCTTAGCATAAAAAAGAAGGCTGTCTAAATTGGTGTCTTTAAATTTTTCAATCTTGTTATGAAGATTGTTTTCAGTTTGACTGAAACACAAGTTAGTAACAATGAATAATAAAGTAAAAAACTTTAATTTCAATTTTAGAGGATTTAATTTTAGTTTATCTGGTTGTTAAAATGCCGTTAATTGTATGTGCATTTTATAAAAAGTGCAATATAAAATTTTTTATAGAAACCATTAAAGAGTAGATTTGTTTATAACTGAAAAATACGTATAACTCAGGGAGGGAAAGCGCATTGATAAAGAACTTCTATATAAAAAAGGAACATTTTATGTTCCTTTTTTAATTTTATACAAAATTGTGTGGAAATTTAGTGTCTGAATGTATAGATTTGTTATACTATAACTACAAGTAAATGCAAAAAAAACTTCCTGCACATAAAGTGTACCGATATAATAAAACAATTGAATTCTTAAAGAAAAGTTTACCTGCACCCGCTACTATATTAGATCTAGGAGTTAGAAATGATTTTAGTGAGATTATGGAAAGTCATGGATATACAGTTTTTAATACTAATGGTGAGGATTTTGATTTTATGCCAGAGGTAGTTAAAAATTTTAAGGTAGATGCTGTAACTTCATTTGAAGTGTTTGAACATTTAATTTCACCTTTTAATATTTTAAGAGAAATAGATTGTGATAAACTAATTACCACAGTTCCTTTGAAATTATGGTTTGCATCTGCTTACAGGAGTAAAACAGATATGTGGGATAGACACTATCATGAGTTTGAAGATTGGCAGTTTGATTGGTTATTAGAAAAATCCGGGTGGGAAATCAAAGAGAAAAGTAAATGGATTAGTCCTGTTAATAAATTAGGATTTAGACCAATATTAAGAAGGTTTACTCCAAGATATTATGCTGTTTCTGCTGAAAAGAAGAGCCTATGAGAATAGGGATGATACTTGATAATGTTTTTCCTCCTGATCCTAGGGTAGAAAATGAAGCT
Source organism: uncultured Tenacibaculum sp. (assembly GCA_947492185.1). Classification (GTDB taxonomy): domain Bacteria; phylum Bacteroidota; class Bacteroidia; order Flavobacteriales; family Flavobacteriaceae; genus Polaribacter. The sequence goes on along the minus strand of CANLMR010000006.1, from coordinate 21,497 downwards.
ATTGAGTTAATTAGAGATGGACATGAAGTATTTCTTTTTTGTTTAAGTTATAATAATCAAAAAAGGAATGAAGAAATTAATGCAATCAAAATTAGACGATATCTTAGTAATAAGATAGAATATAAACTTTCTGCGCTTACATATACAGTTCCTTTTTACTCTATTTTGATGAAAAAGAGAATTAAAAATTTTTTAAAAGAAAATAAGATTGAGATTATTCATTGTCATGATATAAGAATTGCTGAGGCAGTTTTTTGGGCAAATAAAAGTTTTAATCTACCCGTTGTGTTGGATATACATGATAATATACCAGATAATATGAAGTTTTATCCTCACCTTCAAAAGTTTCCCGGAAAATATATTATCTCTCCAAAAAAATGGAAGAAAAAAGAAGATGAATTTATACAAGAAGCAACTAATATAATAAGTGTATCTCCTCAATTGGTTGAACAGTTAAAAGAAAGAACAAATAATTCCGAAAAAGTAATATTGGTTTCTAATACAATTAGTAAATCTTTTTATTTAGAAGCAGAATTTGATGAGGAATTAATAAGTAAATACACCGATAATTTCACCCTTCTTTATTTAGGGGATACGCATACAAGAAGAGGTTTGTTAACTACTATAAGTAGTATTCCAAAGCTAAAAGAAAAAATACCAAACATAAAACTGGTTATAGTAGGTTCTAGTACTACAGATTATTTGTTAAAAAATAAAGTTAGAGAATTAAATATTGAAGATTATGTTGATTTTGAAGGATGGAAAAATGTTAAAAAATTTCCGTCTTATATAATAGCTAGTGATGTTTGTTTATCTCCATTACATAGAAGTAAACAACATGATGTAGCCTATGCCAATAAGATATTTCAATATATGAGTTTAGGAAAGCCATTATTAGTGAGTAATGCTACAGCTCAAAAAGAAATGATAGAAAAAGTAAATTCAGGATTAGTACATAAAGATAGAGATATTGATGATTTTTCTAGTAAATTGCTAACCTTGTATAATAACTTTGAATTAAGAGAAGAGTTGGGGAGTAATGGAAGAAATTTTGTCAGAAACCGTTACACTTGGGACATCACATCTAAAGAGTTATTAGCATTATATAAAAACGTTAATTGAAAGTTTTAATCATTACATATTATTGGCCTCCAGCAGGGGGTGCTGGGGTTCAGCGTTGGCTTAAATTTACTAAGTACCTTAGAGATTTTGATATAGAGCCAGTAATTTTTACTGCTGAAAATGCTAATTACCCAATAACAGATCCTAGTTTAGAAAAAGATATCCCTAATGATGTAGAGGTAATCAAATGTCCAATATTTGAACCAAATAATTTACTTGCTAGATTTAAAAAAGGAAAAGTGCAGAAGAGTGCAGGTTTTTTAGATGAAAATCCTTCTTTTTTATCTAAAGTAGTAGTATACATAAGAGCAAATTATTTTATTCCTGATGCTCGTATGTTTTGGATAAAACCATCAGTGAAGAAATTAAAAAAATATTTATCTGAGAATTCAATAGATGCAATTATTACTACAGGACCACCTCATAGTTTGCACATGATAGGATATCATTTAAAAAAGCAATTAAAAATTAATTGGATTGCGGATTTTAGAGACCCTTGGACTGGCATTGACTATTTTCATTTATTACCTCTTTCTAAATATGCAAAGAATAAACATTTTCGTTTAGAAGATAAAGTATTTAAAAATGCAGATAAGGTTATTATGGTTAGTAAGTCATCTAAAGATAAATATACAAATCAAGCTAAATCTATTGAAGTAATAACTAATGGTTATGATACAGATGAAATTAAATCTAATCTAGTCTTAGATACTAAGTTTTCTATTTCTCACATAGGATCTATGAATTCAGCAAGAAACCCAAAGTTACTATGGAAAGTGTTGTCTGAGTTAAGTGAATACAATAATGAGTTTGCTAATGATCTTCAAATAAGATTAATAGGCAAACTGGATGAGAAAATAATTAAAGAAGAATTAGAACGATATAATTTTAAGGATGTACAACAGATAGATTATATTCCTCATCAAGAAGCAAAAAAGTATCAAAAACAATCTCAAGTATTATTATTGGTAGTTAATGATACTCCTAATGCTAAAGAAATTGTAACAGGAAAAGTTTTTGAGTATATGCAAGCTAAAAGACCGATTATAGCTATTGGGCCTGAAGATGGAGATTTAGCTGCAATATTAAATGAGACTAACTCGGGTAATACTTTTGATTATAAAAACGAAAAAGATTTAAAAGAAGAGATCGAAAACTTATACAAAAAGTATAAATTAGGAAATTTAAACACAGTAGCTTCTAATGTAGAGAAATATCACAGAAGAGAACTTACTAAAAACCTATCAATTATAATTAAAGAGTTAGCCAAAAACTAAGAAATTGGGGATAATATTTAAACAATCATTTAAAAACACAATAGTAATTTATTTAGGCTTCTTAATTGGAGGGTTAAATACTATATTTTTTTACCCAGGATTTTTAGGTGATGATTTTTATGGTATAGTTACTGTATTGCTATCGTATTCAAATTTAATAATGCCATTAATGGCATTAGGAGTACATTATACCATAATTAAATTTTTCTCGGCTTACAAAGAGAAAAAAGAAAAAGATAAATTCTTGTCTATAGCATTGGTTTTGCCTTTGTTTGCAGGAATTCCTGTTGGATTTTTATGGAGCGAAATTCAAGAGTTTATAATACGTAATTTTATTACAGATGAAAATAAAGGTATAGAAAACTATACAATTGTAATATATATAGTTTCTATTTGTTGTGCTTATTTTGAGGTGTTTTATGCTTGGTCAAAAGTTCACTTAAAAACTGTTGTAGGTAATTTCTTGAAAGAGTTTTATAATAGGGCAGTAGTTATGATATTATTATTGTCTGTATCTTTTGGTATTATCACTAAAACAGATTTTATATTTAGTCTTACAGGTTTCTATATTTTAAGAACACTTATAATGATGCTTTACGCTTTTAAAGTGTATTTTCCTAAGTTATCTTTAAGTTTACCGAGTAACTACAAACAAATACTTTCTTATTCGTTATTTATAATTTTTGCAGGTAGTGCAGGTGCTTTAATTTTAGATATTGATAAAGTAATGGTTACAAGTAAAGAAGCATTTAGCGCAGCTGCCTATTATACTGTTGCGGTTTTTATTGGTTCTTTTATAGAAGCTCCTAGTAGAGCATTAGGACAAATTTTACAACCATTAACATCTAAATCATTAAATGAAAATAACCCTAAAGAAGTTGATAACTTGTATAAAAAAAGTTCTATAAACCTTTTAGTAATAGGTGGGTTGTTTTTTTTGTTGATCAATTGTAATATTTCAGAATTGTTTAGGTTGATGCCTAAAGGTTATGAACAAGGGGTTTTGGCAGTTCTTTTAATTTCTATAGCCAAAATGTATAATATGTTTTTAGGGAATAACGGGCCTATTATTTCGAATTCTAAATATTATAAAGTTACATTTCCAATAGGAATAGGTACTGCGCTTACAGTTTATTTTTTAAATGTATTATTCTATAGGAAAATAGACATGAGTACAGATGGATTAGCGTTAGCTACGTTAATTACAGTCTTTGTTTTTAATAGCATTAAGTTATTGTTTGTCTACAAAAAACTAAAGATGAGTCCGTTAACCAAACAAACTGGGATTGCATTTTTCCTAGTTGTAATTATGTTTTTTAGTTTCTATTTCTGGAATTTTAATATACCAGAAATTAAAATATTTAACCTCTCAATACATCCAATGATAAATATTCTACTTAAAAGTGTTTTAATTACTGGAATTTATGGGTACGCAATTATTAAACTGAAGGTTTCTAGTCAGATAAATAACTTAATAACTAGAATTTAAAATAAAAAGACTTGCAACTTGAGGGGGAAACAAGTCTTTTTAAGGGGAAACGAAATAGGGATATTTCATTTACAAATTTACTGTAAATGATTAGTTTAACTCATAAACCTATGTTTATAAATTTATACTGAATATATTTTTTTTCGAATCCTGCTTAATTGAACAGGAGTTATATTTAAGTAACTAGCTATCTGATACTGAGGTATCAAATTTTCTATCTGAGGAATTCTTTCCTTTAAAATTTTATAACGATCTGTTGCATCTAATAAGGATAATCTGTCTAGTCGTTTTAAAATTTGTAAAAGTAGAGTTTGATTTATTTTATTGTATAATAAAGATATTTCATGATTAACATCAATTAAGTTCATAAAATCATTAAAATCACCTTCTAATAAGGTGCAATTGGTTAAACATTTATAATAGTCCTCAGGAGTTTTACTATCTAAATCTATATGAGCTAAATCTAAATCTTCAATTTGATAAAATAAGTCAGTAAATGCATAATTCTCTATGTGAATAGTTCTAATATACTCACGGTCATTTTGTGAATTTTTAGAAAAACTTGCGACGATGCCATCAATAATAATATAAAACTTAGAAGTACCTTTGTTTATCAAAATTTCTCCTGTCTTATATTTTTTAACACGTACAGTTTTAGAAAATGAATTTATTGCTTCATCGGATATATTGCTCATATAAAAGCGAGAAAACTCACCAATTAAAGCATTTTCTATCATAAGTATAAGCTTTAAAGTTGCTAATTAAAATATTTTTACACTATCTAAATAAGATACCGAATTTGGACCTTCCATAAATAAAAGATCTAAAATTGATAAATTAGAAATAAACCCAAATTTATCATCAAATATTTGGGTGTAGTTGTCCATTTCTATTGATATACTACCATTTTTAGCAACTGAAAAATCCCTATAATCGTTTACTAGTGGTGATAATTCATATTCTTTTGTTTTAGAAAATTCTTGACTAATTTGTAAAGCATCTGTAACAAATAAATACGTATCAATATTTAAGTCTACTAAATATACGTATTTTTTATTAAATATTTTTGCAATGTCATCTTCAAAGAATTCGTAGAAAGGAGAGGACTGATATGCAGATTTTAATGATTTAAAATGTTGGTCTTGCCAAGGGAAATTATTTTCAATTAGTATATCCTTGGTTTTTTTTCTGCGATTGGTTTTATTATGTTTTATAGGGATGTTTAATGATAATTTACCATTAGCTCCATAAATATAGCACCTATTTCTATAAGTTTGCTTTTGAAAGTTATCTTCCAATTCAAAAATAACTTCTTCAGATTTGTTTATAAAAGCATACTGACTAATAGGAGAGAAATATGTAGGTATAAATAATCCCAAGAAATTAAGCTTTTTTCTTTTTAGGTTTAAACACAAAAAATAATACTAATCCAGCACATAAAATACCAAGCCAGAAATATGATTTAGATTCTCCATTGGTAACAGTTGTAAATATTCTGTCCCAACGAATTTTTCCAGTTTCATTATCTACACTAAACCATACCATTATAGGTTTACCTATTACATGATCAAAAGGAACGTATCCCCATCTTCTAGCATCTAATGAATTTTGGCGATTATCTCCCATCATCCAATAATAATCTTGCTTAAAAGTGTAGCTATCGGCTTTTTTACCATTAATGTAAATGTCATTATTTACAAATGTCAAATCGTTTTTCTCATATTCTCTAATTATACGCTTATATAAAGGTATAGTTTCTTTATTTATAGCAACTGTAGTTCCTTTTTTTGGAATATAAATTGGACCGAAATTATCATTATTCCAACGATACAATGCACTTTGAGGGAATGCTTCAGGGTCGTATACATCTTTAGAATCAATTTTTTTAGTAACACTTTTTACAATTGGGTTTTTCGCAATTGTAGCTGCTTCTTCATCCGTAAGGTTTAATAAATATTTTCCATTTCTAGTGGTGTAAGCTTCATTAAACCTAACGTTATATCTTCTTAGAGCTGCATCACTAAATTTTTGACCTTCCGTGTCAACAATGTGATACCATTGAGGTTTTGCACTTTTAGGTAAAATAGATCGTTTACCATTTATAAAAATATATCCATCTCTGATTTCTAAACTATCACCAGCAATTCCAACACAACGCTTAACCAAATTTAATTTCTTATCAATAGGCTTGTAGTATGTTCTATCTGGTTTCAGATCATTCATATCTCTTAGCGTATCTGCAGGCTGTCCAAAAACTACGATATCATTTCTTTTGATAGAAGTAAGACCAGGAAGCCTCATATAAGGCAATTGAAACTTATTTTTGAATGATGTAGTTCTTTCTTCATAATTGTCGCTAAAAACGTATGATTTAGACTTAATAACAGGGATTGTATCATGAATCATTGGTAATGCAACAGTAGACATTGGTACACGTGCACCGTAATGGAATTTACTTACAAATAAGTAATCTCCAATAAGTAATGTTTTTTCTAAAGATGAAGATGGAATTACATAAGGACGAATAAAGTAATTATGAACAATAGTTGCAGCTATTACCGCAAAAGCAATTGAGCTAATCCATTCTCCAACACCTTTTGGAGCATCTAAACTTCTATCTTTTCTATATGTAGAATCAGTGAAATAATTGATGTATAAAATGTAAAATCCTAGTGTTAAAATCGCTAAAAAAGTATCTTTTGTAGAGGTATATCCAAAACTTCTACAGGTTTCAATCCATAAAACAGGAAACATAATAAGGTTAACAATAGGTATGAATAGTAAAATAACCCACCATTTAGGCCTTTTTATAATTCCTAAAAGTATAACAGCATTATATACAGGAATAGCAGCTTCCCAAGCTTGTCTGCCTGCTTTTTCATATAATTTCCAAGTTCCAATAAAATGAATAAACTGGACTGTTAAAAATAAAATAAACCAACCCGTAAATGACATAATTTTTAGTTTTGTTTTATAAAATCGATAAGACGCAGTAAGGTCTTATTTGTTATCAAAATTTGTTTCTTTTAACCAATGTTTAACACATCTCGCATAGAATATATCCCTTCTTTACCAATTAACCATTCAGCTGCAACTACTGCCCCTAAAGCAAAACCTTTGCGATTGTGTGCTGTATGCTTAATTTCTACTGAATCTACTTCAGAATTATAGTTAACCGTATGTGTTCCTGGTACATCTGGAGTTCTTATGGCTTTTATAGGAATTATGCCTTTATTTACTTCGCCATCTAATTCCCATTTTTGTTTAGTGGAATTGTCAATTATACCTTCAGCTAAAGTAATCGCAGTACCGCTAGGTGCATCTAATTTTTTAGTATGATGAATTTCTTCTAAATCAACATTGTATTGATTTTGTGAGTTCATCATAGCAGCTAATTTTTCATTTAAAGCAAAGAAAATATTTACTCCTAAACTAAAATTTGAAGCGTATATAAAGGCTCCTTTTTTTTCTTTACATAATTCAATCGCATTATCATATTTATCTAACCATCCGGTAGTTCCTGATACCACAGGGATGGCGTTATTAATGCAATTAGAAATGTTATTAAATGCAGAAGTAGGAATACTAAAATCAATAGCTACATCAGCTTTTGTAATATCGTAATCTTCTTCTCCGTTAGATTTAATTACAATTTCATGACCTCGTTCTAGGGCAATTTTTTCAATTTCTTTACCCATTCTACCATAACCCAATAAGGCTAGTTTCATAATTAAAAGGAATATTTTAGGGTTAAACCTAGTTTGTGAGTGCTTTCTTCGTTGTAATTTATATTCGGCATAGTAGAAGGTGTAAGTGTCAAGCTATCTGTATCATCAAATTGTATTAAATGAGCAGTTACACTAGCTTCAACTATTTGCAAAATATAAATTAATACCGTAGTTAATAATGAAAGATCTCGGTTTTGACGTAGTTGTCTTTGAGCACTTTCTAAACCTGTATCAGAAATTAAAGGAACTCCATTAGCATCAGAAAATTCATCTGGTAAACCTGCTTTTCTTCTTCTAAAGGCAGTTCTAAAACGTTGATATTCGTTATTATTATCTATATAAAAGTAAATACTAGTTGCCATTCCTCCGTAAATTAAGGGTAACTGCCACCAGTATCTATTATTGTAAATTTGACCTGCACCAGGAAATATAGCAGAATAAAATGCTGCTCTTGAGGGATTTAAAGGGTTGTACTCTGGTTTTTTTATTTGAGTATATTGAAGAGATCTAGTTTTAACCTTTATTGAATCTTGTTTTTGCGCAAAAACAGAAAGGTTTAAAAAAAGAAAGCCAATAAATATGTGAACTACGTATCTCAAATTATTTTAATAATTTTTTTATACGATTAAAATCTTCTAGAGAATCAAAAGGAATAGAAATTTTTCCTTTACCCTTATTGTTTACAGAAACATCAATTTTAGCACTAAAAAACTCACTAAAATTCTTCAAACTGTTTGATATTTCTTTTGGTAAAGTATTTTTCTTTGATTCAGGTTTATGAGAAACTCCTGATTTTAAAATTCGGACTAAATCTTCGGTTTGTCTTACTGATAACTTATCACGTAAAATTCTCTCATAAATATCAATCTGATCTTTTTCGCTGTCAATATTTATTAAAGCCCTACCATGTCCCATAGAAATAAAACCATCTCTCATCCCTGTTTGAATGATTGGATCTAGCTTTAATAATCGTAAGTAATTAGTTACTGTAGACCTTTTTTTACCAACTCTAACACTTAATTTTTCTTGGGTAAGTTTAATTTCATCAATTAGACGTTGATAAGATAATGCGACTTCAATTGGATCAAGGTTTTTTCGTTGAATATTTTCAACTAATGCCATTTCTAGCATTTCTTGATCATTCGCTATACGAATATAAGCTGGTATTTTTGTATTTCCTATTAGTTTTGAAGCTCTAAACCTTCGCTCACCTGAAACTAATTGAAATTTATTTTCTGATAATTTTCTAACTGTAATAGGTTGAATTACACCTAGTTCTTTAATAGAAGCTGCAAGCTCATTTAAAGCTTCTTCATCGAAGTATGTCCTAGGCTGAAATGGATTTACTTCAATTAATTTTAAATCAATTTCAATAATACTTCCTACAACTTTATCAGCATTTTTATCAGATGCTGAATTTACTTCTGCAGTTTCTTTTAACAAAGCAGATAATCCTCTTCCTAATGCTTGCTTCCTAGTTGCTTTTGCCATGTGTTACTTGTTCTTATTAATAATTTCATTTGCTAAGTTAATATAATTAACCGCACCTTTACTTGTTGCATCATATGAAATAATGCTTTCTCCATAACTTGGAGCTTCACTTAAACGAATATTTCTATGAACTACTGTTTCAAAAACCATTGAACTAAAGTGTTTTCTAACTTCATCAACTACTTGATTAGATAAACGTAATCGAGCATCGTACATGGTAAGTAATAAACCTTCAATTTCTAAATCTTTGTTGTGTATTTTTTGAACACTTTTAATAGTGTTTAATAACTTTCCTAATCCTTCTAGCGCAAAATATTCGCACTGAATTGGTATAATTACAGAATTAGAAGCTACTAGAGAGTTTAAAGTAATTAAGCCTAGAGATGGTGCACAATCAATTAAGATATAATCGTAATCATCAACCAATTCTGTCAATGCTTTTTTAAGCATATACTCACGCTCAATTTTATCAACTAATTCAATTTCAATAGCAACTAAATCAATATGAGCTGGAATTAAATCAACATTAGGTGAATCAGTTTTAATAACTGTGCTTTTAGCGCTTGTTGTGTGTTCTAAAACTTGATACGTACCAAGCTCAATACTTTCAACATCAATACCTAATCCAGAAGTAGCATTAGCTTGTGGATCCGCATCAATTAATAATACTTTTTTTTCTAAAACACCTAAGGAAGCTGCTAAGTTTACTGATGTAGTAGTTTTACCAACTCCTCCCTTTTGATTTGCGATTGCAATGATTTTACCCATACTGTTATGTGTATTTACAGAACGTAAAAATACAATTATTTATGACTTATTAAAGTGTAAGATATTAACAAAAAAAGTTAAAAAGGTAAGCAGATTTGTTACCTGTTTTTTTCTGAGTGTTTTTCCTTGTGTTAAACTAGGAGTTATCATGTGAAATTTAATTTAATGAGCCGCTATGTTTGCAGTGTTGTTTTTTGAAAGACAAATAAAAAAAAGGATTGATCAACCTTTACTAACGCGATAACCGAAAAGCGAACGAGTAGGTAAAATTTAAAAACTATTTAATTAAAAACTATCATGAAAAAATTTTTAATGCTAATTATAATAGCTGCTATAGCTGTTAGTTGTAAAGATGAAGAAATTATTACGAAGTCACCCGAAGAAACAATTGAAACTGCCCAAAGAAAAGAAGGTAAGCCAATGTTACATTTCGATAGAGTAGAGGAATTACAGTCTTTTATTAAAGAAAGAGTTTCGTCTGATATTGATTATTTAGATGAAGCAAGATCTTTTTCTGAAAAAGGTTTGTATAATCCATTGCTTTTAGTTTATAATTTAGATAGTGAAGAAGCAGATAAAAAAGGGATTGAAGAAAAATCTATTCCAACTGTAGCTTCTGATGATGATATGTTACTGTTACTATTAAATGAAAATGGAGAAATAGGAATAGAGGATAAAATTTTTAGAATAGATGGAGATTTTGTGTATACATATACAGCATCAGCCGGATCAGGAGATATAAATAATTTTACAGAGCAATATAATGCAGGTAAAATAAGAATGAAAAGAGGTGGGACATTAGAATTTAGTAAGAATTTAACTGTTTATATGCATGACAATGTTAAGTCTGCTAGTGAAGAGAATTTAGTTGCTAGATCTCAAACAAACTATCAGTATTTCAGTAATGATTATCGTATGAGAGCACGTCAGTTCGATGGTTTTTGGGTATTTTATAGCTCTATAGGTTCTAACACTAAAGTAGAGGAACGTAAAAAGTTTTTATGGTGGTCTTGGTGGAAAACTGTTAGAACAGATAACAGATTGGAATATGAGATGTCTTATGAAGTAAGAGCTACACCAGGATTTCCACCAGTTAACTTTGTCGCAACTGCATCAGGGTTTAGATATTGTAATTGTAATACTGCGCAAAGAACATATGCTTGGTCTGTTGGATTTCCATGGGCACCAGAAAGATATATTCCTTTAGAAGGAGAGTCGAGACATTGGGCACATTGGTACACAACAAATCCAAATACAGTTTCAGTAACATTACAGTACTAGTTAATATTTGTGTATTTGAATTAAAAGAAAAAGTCCTGAGTTTTTTTACTCAGGACTTTTTTATATCGATATTAAAATTAAACTATCCGTTTAACATTACTGGCATAACTAACATTGTAATATGTTCTCCATCTTCAGTTCCATCAATTGGAGTTAAAATACCAGCTCTATTTGGTAAACTCATTTCTAATTGAACATCGTTAGCGTTTAAATTATTCAACATTTCGCTTAAAAAACGAGAGTTAAATCCTATTTGCATATCATCACCTTGATAATCACAGCTTAATCTTTCATCTGCTTTATTTGCATAATCTAAATCTTCCGCAGAAATATTAAGTTCTGTTCCAGCCATTTTTAATCTTATCTGATGCGTTGTTTTGCTAGAGAATATAGAAACACGACGAACAGAGTTTAAAAACGAAGCTCTGTCAACTGTCAATTTATTAGGGTTTTCTTTAGGAATTACGGCTTCATAATTTGGGTATTTCCCATCAATTAATCGGCATACTAAAACTACATTGTCAAAAGTAAACTTAGCATTAGTGTCATTATATTCAACTAATACATTTTCATCAGCTCCACCTAAAATCCCCTTTAATAAGTTTAAAGGTTTTTTTGGCATAATGAACTCAGCAGATTTATCAGCAGAAACATCTTTCCTTGTGTATTTCACTAATTTATGTGCGTCTGTAGCAACAAAAGTTAATTCTTTAGAGTTAAACTGAAAAAACACACCACTCATTACAGGTCTTAAATCATCGTTACCCGCTGCGAAAATAGTTTTAGAAATAGCTGTAGCTAAAACATGTGCTGGGATTTCTGTACTTGTTGGTGATGGTAATTCAATGGCTTTCGGAAATTCTTCTCCGCTATAAAATGCCATATCATATTTTCCTTGCTCAGAGCTTATTTCAATAGTATTTTCTCCTTGAGTTTTGAATGTTAAAGGTTGATCTGGAAATGTTTTTAACGTGTCTAATAATAAACGAGCGTTAATAGCAATAGATCCAGAATCTGTACTTTCAACATTAATAACTGCACTCATTGTAGTTTCTAAGTCAGAAGCAGATGCAGTTAATTGATTTTCAGATAACTCAAATAAAAAATTGTCTAAAATCGGTAATGTATTATTACTATTAATAACCCCACCTAAAACTTGTAACTGTTTTAATAAATGTGAGCTAGATACAATAAATTTCATTATTTCTTTGTAAAGTAGTTTGATGTACAAAGATATTCTATTCAGTTAATTTTTAAAATTAATTTATCAACACTTTTAATTTTATTGTTGATTAGTTGAATAAGTAGTTGATTTGAATGCCTCCATATAAATTTCCGTTTGGTACATTTTTACTTTCTAATTTTTTTGTATGATGAACTATCATGTATTTAAAATTAAAACGGTTTGAAGTAAACCAAAACCCAAATTCTGTTGTTACAACTAATGGTCGTAATTCATAGGTAACTGTATTATTTTCAGTTAAAAAGCTTCCTTGTATCGTAGCATCGTAAACAGCTAATCGTAACATTGGATTTATATAAAAGAAAGTTTCGATTTCGTTGTTGAATTCAGAATTTTTATGGTTTAAATTACTGTTAAAAGCTACAGTGTTGGCTGTTTTTTGTAGTTTTTTTGTTCCAATTCTACTAAATAAACCTGTGGAAATATCTGTAAAAACTGTTCCAATATTTGCAGTATTTTTCCAATTTAGATCAAAAAACTTACTTTTATTATATAAAGATTGTAAATATTCTGCTTTAAAATTTAAAGCAAAAGCATCTTTAATTTGATATTTCCATCCATTTGCAGGGTTAAATCCGTAAATACTGTGAACAAAATTCATTGATTGTTCTCCATAAGCAGAAGGTCCAAGTATTCCTATTTCACCAGACAATCCAAAATAGGAGTTGTTTTTGTAAAACTTTTTAAAGCCAGCACTTCCATATAGATAACCAGCAAAAGGCCTGTCGTGTTCAGAGACATCAGTAACATTTGCTTTAAAAGGAGAGTATAGTTTTTGTCCTAACTCAAAAGAATATATTTTTTTTAACAGGTTTTCTTTTAATATGCTACTAGCAAAGCTATAAGTAAGAAATAAACCATTTGTATAATATCTATCCTGATGAGTTGAAATGTATAAGTCATTATCGTTTGTAATACTAAAAGCGCTTTTATATTTTACTTGTGAAAGGCTTGTTATAGTGTAGCATACAAGAAGTATGCATAAAATATTTTTTTTCATAGAAAATATGTTCCGTGCTAAAGGTAGTGAAATAATGAAAAATTGATTAAAATCTTAACAAGAATTTATACATTAGTGTTGTTATTACAAGTGTATGGAAAATAAACCTAGATTAACTGTTGAAGATTTTGAAAAAGCACAAAGTAATCAGGAGTTGTTGACTTTGATTGCAGAAAAAAAGTTTCCTTTTAAAAAAGTAGAGAAAGAATTATTTTATGAGAAAGAATTAAGAAGTTTACAGATTGAATTAGTGAAACTACAACAGTGGGTTGCTAAAAATAATAAACGAGTAGCAATTATTTTTGAAGGAAGAGATGCTGCTGGTAAAGGGGGGAATATTAGACGTTTTATGGAGCATCTTAGCCCTAGATCTTCCCGTTTAGTGGCTTTAAATAAACCAACTGAGGTTGAAAGAGGTCAGTGGTATTTTCAGAGATATATAAAAGAATTGCCAAATCCTGGCGAAATAGTTTTTTTTGATAGAAGCTGGTATAATAGAGCTGTTGTAGAGCCGGTAATGGAATTCTGTACAGAGGCTCAATATCGTAAGTTTTTAGTCCAGGTTCCTGAGTTCGAACACATGTTATATGAAGATGGAGTGGTTGTTATTAAATTTTGGTTGTCAATTACTAAAAAAGAACAATTGAAACGGTTTGATGCAAGAATGGATAATCCATTAAAGCATTGGAAGTTTAGTCCTGTTGATAAAAAAGGGCAGGAGCTTTGGGATAAGTACACCTACTACAAAGAAGAAATGTTTACAAATACACATACGACTTATTGTCCATGGACTATTATAAAAACTAATACTAAGAAAGTAGCAAGACTAGAAGCTATAAGGCATGTGTTGTCAAAGTTTGACTACGATGGAAAGGAAGATGCATTAACAAATTTAAACCCAGATCCTAATATAGTAATGCGTTATTATAGATCTGTAATTCAGAACGATTAAAATGGAAAAAGGGAATAAGATTAGTAATCAGAGATTTAAATTAACTGAAGAAGGAGCTGAAAAGTTGAATTCTAAAGAAGGTTTAATGTCTATTTTGTCTAGACAACCTTATAATGTAGAGCGTGCACTACGTTATGTTAATTACCTTAAAAAATTGGAAGAGCTTCAGGTGGAGATTATTAGGTTGCAAACTTGGGCTATAGAAAAAGGAGAGAGAATAATTATACTTTTTGAAGGAAGGGATGCGGCTGGAAAAGGGGGAGCTATCAGAAGAGTTACTGAGAGAATTAATCCTAGACACATGCGAATTGTAGCTTTACCTAAACCTACAGAAGAGCAAAGAAGTCAATGGTATTTTCAAAGATATGTTGAGCAGTTTCCTAAGGCAGGAGAATTGGTGTTGTTTGATAGAAGTTGGTATAATAGAGCTGTAGTGGAGCCAGTAAATAGTTTTTGTACAGATGAGGAGTATAAAGTTTTTATGAAACAGGTTAATGGTTTTGAAAAAATGATATTGCAATCAGGTATTCGTTTGGTTAAAATTTACATGTCTATATCTAAAAAGGAGCAGCAAAAAAGGTTTGATGAAATAAAAAACGATCCATTAAAACAATGGAAGATGACCTCTGTAGATGAAAAAGCTCAGGATTTATGGGATGATTATACTATATATAAAAAGAAGATGTTTAAAAAGACAAATACAGAATTGTCTCCATGGAAAATTATAAGGGCAAACAGAAAAACAGAAGCTCGGATTGCTTGTATAGAACATATTTTATCTAGTATACCTTATGATAAGAATACTGAGATATAAATTAGTGTTTCTATATAAATTTATATAATGTTAATTTTTTGTTTGCTTGTTTGAAATTACTTTTTTTACTTCCTCAAAAATAAAGAACAACTCACCAGCAATTTGTTTGCTAGTTTCTAAGTATTTTTCATTTTGGTTTCCTGTGTTGTCTGCTATTTTTGGGTCAATATACGGTAAGTGAAAACGCATAATTGCATCAGGAATAAATGGGCAGTTTTGATCAGCACTATCGCAGGTAGTTACAGCAATGTATGGATAATTGTTGTTGTTGTCATCGTAGGTTTTAGAAAAACCTAAAATTGATTTATTTGATCCTTCGAAAGAGATAAGGTATCTTGGGTTTTGATGAGAAAAATTATCTACATTAAATTCAAAACCGTTGTTCTGAAGGCATTTTACAGTGTTTCTGTGAAAAGCAGTTACTTCTGTTCCGCCAGAGAATGAAAATATGTTTTCTAATTCAAAGTATTCACTAGCATAAAATGACCAAACCTGTGCCATTTGGCTTCTGCGAGAATTGTGAGTGCAAATAAAGTTGATGTTGATTTTATCTCGATCTTCTAGTTCTTCAGTAATCTTGTTTGTTATAGATGATAATAAGTTTTCTCTTTCTTTAGTAAGAGTTAACTCTTGACGCGCATTTTCAAAGAAATTTCTAGTAGTTGTTTTGGAGGTTTTAATCATTATTTATTATTCTTTTAACGAGGGTTTAATGTATTTTTGCATATTGCTTATAGGATGCAAAATTAAGAAAGAAAGAAGTTTTTTGTTTTTAAGTTAAGGTTAAGTATGTGTTTAGAAATCGGTAATAAAGTGGCTGTTTTAGATGATGTTATTGAAGGAATCGTAACGAAAATTGAAAAAAGTAGAATATTGATTAAGACTGTAGATGGTTTAGGGTTTTGGTTTCTAGAATCAGAGTTAGTGAAAATTGGTGAGAGTCAGGATAGTTTATTAAGAAAAACGAGAGTTGATAGTTCTTTTTTAAATCAGAAACTGAAAGGAAGTGAAAAGAAGAAATCTACTTTGTTTAAAAAAAGTAAAAAAGAGATTGTGATGGAGGTAGATTTGCATATTGAGAAGTTGACAAAGTCTACTAAAGGACTTGATAATTATGATATGTTATCACTTCAAATAGAGACTGCAAAAAGAAAAATTGAATATTGTGTAAAAAAAAGAATCTCCAAAATTGTTTTTATTCATGGTGTTGGAGAAGGAGTGTTAAAAACCGAATTACATTTTTTATTAAATAGATACAATGTAAGGTATTCTGATGCTTCTTATCAAAAATATGGAATGGGTGCAACTGAGGTTTATGTTTTTCAAAATCAGTAAAGTTGTATTTTTGTTTAAAAAAAAATAATAATGAGACCAATTTATTTTGATAATGCAGCGACTACTTATATGTATGATGAAGTAATAGATGTTATTTCCGATGCAATGAAAAGTAACTTTGGGAATCCATCTTCTACTCATCAATTTGGGCGTAAAGCTAAGGTGGCTCTTGAAAAAGCAAGAAAAAGTATAGCTTCAGTTTTTGGAGTTGCTTCTAGTGAGATAATTTTTACTTCTAGTGGTACTGAAGGAAATAATCTTGTTTTGAATAACGCTGTTAAAAATTTAGGAGTTAAAAGAATAATAACATCGAAAATAGAACACCATGCAGTGTTGAATGTTGTTGAGAATCTTGAAAAGGAGAATAATCTTGAAGTGAAATATGTTTCTTTAGATGATAAAGGAATTATTGATTTGAATGAGTTAGAAACATTATTGTCTGAAGATAATGATAGAACTCTAGTTAGTTTAATGATGGTTAACAATGAAATTGGAAATGTATTGCCTTATGAAAAAGTTTCAAAACTTTGTAATCAGTATAATGCATTATTTCATACTGATGCTGTTCAAGCTGTTGGTCATTTAGATATAGACTTAAAAAAAAATGTTATTGATTTCTTGGTTGCTAGCGCACATAAATTTCATGGGCCTAAAGGTGTAGGTTTTGTGTATTCTAAAAAAAATCATGTTATGAAACCGATGTTATTAGGAGGGAATCAAGAAAGAGGTGTTAGGTCAAGTACTGAGAATATTCCTGGTATTTTAGGTATGGAAAAGGCTTTATTGATGTCTGTTAATAGTTTGAAAGATAGAGAAGAATATATTAATAGAATTAAAAGTTATTTTTGTGAGAAAATTAAAGAGGTTATTCCTGAAACTGATTTTAACGGGCTTTCTTCATTAAAAGAAAAAGCTGTGCCGAAAATTCTTAATGTACGTTTTCCGATTCAAGATAAAATGCTTTTATTTAATTTAGATATTAAAGGAATAGCTGCTTCATCAGGAAGTGCTTGTCAAAGTGGCGGGGTAAAGGTTTCTCATGTTTTAAAAGAAATATTACCTTTTGATGAATTACAAAAAACTTCCATTCGATTTTCATTTAGTTTTTCTTCAACTCAAGAAGAAATTGATCAAGTTATAAGTGTTATTTATAGTTATCTTAATATAAATAGATTTTGAGAATCATCTAGTTTTTAATTTTTATTTTAATGGTGTTTTTAGGTCTTTTTAATTTTTACTCAGTAGTGAAGCTACCTTTTTTTTTTTAAAACCTTTAAACAGCTATTTTTGGAAGTTATTAATATAATTTTTTATTATAACAACCGTAAAAAACATAAATAAATACTATTAATTTAGGAAATGTGACCTTTTCTTAAAAAAGGTGTCAAACAAATGTGCGTTCAGAATAAAAATATTTTATATATTTGCCAATGTTACGTTCCCCCGTTGTCAGAAAGTTGGTAAAACTTACTGAGATGGGATCTTTAGCTTTTAAGTGTCTGAAACGGAGGGAACTACTAAATTCTTTTGTAACTCCACATACATTTTTAAAACAAAGGTTTCTATCTTTTATTAGTTTTTCATTCTTTTTAGACAACATTAGTATTGAATGTTAATGTAAGTTTTCAAATAGAAGTTGTCATTATGAGGAACTTTTACCCTATTAAATCCCTTAAAGTAAGGTTGTTCTTTGCTTTATTTTTTCTTGTGTGTTTTACACAGGTTTTTTCACAAGTCACTATTGCAGATGCTGATCAAAGCATATCTGGTAGTATTACTTTTACGGACTCTGGAGGTTCGGGAGGTGAATATGGTAATAGTGAAAACGAATCAATTACACTAACGTCTGCAACAGGTAAGCAGCTTATTGTTGAATTTGATCTTTCAACCTTTTCTATTGAGGATTTTGGTTTTGGGACAGGTTGTTTCGATTTGCTGTCTATTTATGATGGTGCAGATGCTACAGCTCCGCTTATAGGGAGTTATTGTAGTGATTTTTTACCTCCTAACGGATTTATAACATCATCTGGAACACAATTGCATTTTGTGTTTACATCAGATGGTAGTGTAACTGAAGCTGGTTGGGAAGCTAGTATTTATACGCCTCCTGCAGATCCAACATTTCCAAATTCAGATAGCGATTCTTTTGACAACTCAGTAGACGCAGATGATGATAATGATGGTATTTTAGATTCAATAGAACTTGGTACTTGTTCTGGATCGGTTGTGGTAGATTGGGATACGTATTATACTTCAGGTGATTCTTCTGGAGGAACAATTTTAACAGAGGGTCAGGATCCTTTAACAAGCCCAAATATAACTTCTACTAATGGTGTAGGGATTACTTTGCAAAGAGAATTGACAACAACATTTGCAAATCAACAATATAGAGTTAATGACGTTTATGGGGCAGTAGGGCAAGGTATTTACACTTTATTACAAACTTCTTTAGCTCCTGGTACAGGAGAATCTAGACATATATTTGTATTTGATAACCCCGTTTATGATTTGTCTTTTACCTTGTTTGATGTTGATACTGGTACGAATTTTACTGATCAAATCGAGGTAATTTTCACTTTAGTTGATGGAACTACTCATACATTAGATGCTTCAGAATATACTGCAGCAGCTGGTCAAACTGTAGTAGGTAATGTTATAACAGGTGGAGGAACAGATGTTAACTTTGTAATTGATGGAATACAAGAATGGGTAACAAAATTTGAACTTAGATATAGGAATATAGGTGCAACACCAAGTGGAAATCAAGGTTTAGCATTTGGAGACTTTTCATTTTGCTCTGCGCTTGAAAAAGATACAGATGGAGATGGTACACCAGATTATTTAGATGATGATTCTGATAACGATGGTTGTTCTGATGCTATAGAAGGTGCTGCAGGAATTACAACAGCTCAAGTAAGTTCAGGAGAAATTACAGGAGGAGTTGATGGTAGCGGTGTTCCAAACTTAGTGTCTGGAGGGCAAGCAGTAGGTTCTTCTACTGATTTTAATACTAAAGATGCGCAATGTGATAGTGATGGAGATGGCGTTCCTGACGCTACAGATGCTTGTCCTGGTTATGATGATTCTTTAGATGAAGATGGTGATGGTGTGCCAGATAATTGTGATTTAGATGACGATAATGATGGTATATTAGATACAACAGAAGGTTTGAATTGTGCTGGGGCTTCTATAAATTCTGGAACTACAGGAAGTTCATTAACCGATGGCTTTATTAACGATATATATACGCATAATGGTGTTGATGTGGATTTAACTACATTAGTTACGGGTGCTACATTAACTCAGTTAGAAGCAGAAGGAACTACAGGAGTTAGGGTTCAAGGTAATAGTGTTGATGAAGGTTCTGGAGGAGCAGGAGATTCTATTGTCTATACATTTACTTTCAGTGAACCTGTTACTAATGTTGAGTTTAGATGGTCTGGTATTGATCAAGGTGATAGAGTAACAATTACTTCAACAGGTCCTAACGGTGCTAATAATGTGTTTTTTGGACCTTTTATGGACCCTATTTCTACAGTGCCTAGTGGAAGTTATAATGATACAGATCCTGGTGATCCTAACCCTAATGGGTTATTGTATGAAATTATAAGTAATAATACTACTTCACCAACATTTACAGCGTTTACTAATGGAGGTGATGCTACTAGAAGTTATTCAGATGTGAAAATTAATGGTTTAGTTTCTTCATTTCAAATAACTACTAGAAAAGCTAGGCAAGATAATAATGTAGCAAATAATGGAAATGTAACTTTTGTATTTGATAATTTTGAATATTGTACGTACTTAGATACAGATGGAGATGGTGATCCAAACCATTTAGATTTAGATTCTGATGGAGACGGATGTTCTGATGCTGATGAACAATATAATGATACAACTGCTGATGGTAATGATGGTGATCAATTTGGAACTGGTACTCCGGCTTCAGTTGATGGAAACGGTCAAGTTACTGAAACTAATATCGATTATGGTTTAGTATTGAATTCATCAGTTACTAATAGTGGTTCTAGTATTTGTAGCACACCTGGTACACCAGTAACATTACATCAAACTCCTAGTTGTGGAGGACCTACTATTCATGAGTTAAATTGGGATGGTTTTGCTCCTAATGGTATAGATTCTTTTAATTGGACTCCTGATGGTGCGGTTACGAATACTTTTAACGATGTTGATGGGTCTGGTATTAATATTACCTACACATTTAGTGGAGAAACAGGAACATTAGGTAGTTGGAATAGTTCAGGAAATTTAACACCAGATGTTGGAACTGATGCTTCTGGAATTTTGTCTGATCAAATACTTCAATTCTTTACTACAGGTTTTGCTTCAGGTAATATTGCAGAAAGTGGAGGAATTACACAAACTATTGCTTTTAGTTCAAATATATATTCAATTGGTTTTGATATTTATCATATAAATGGAGCTGGATCTAATGGAGATTCATTCACGGTTACAGCTTTAGATGGTGATGGAAATACTATACTTCCTACATTTACTGAATCTGATACTCCATCTTATACAACAGATAGTGCTACAGGTTTTATAAATGCTAATAACTCTTCCACTGTTGGTGCTAATGATCAGATTGGTGTTAATTTTGAAGCTGCTAGCGGAATTCAAAGCATTACAATTGTTTGGAAAAACTGTTCTACTTGTGCTAATGGAGCAGTTCATGGTTCAGGTATTGGAGGTTTTAGTTTTTGTGATGATTTTATTCCAGATGCAGTAGATGATACAGCTACAGTAAATGAGGATGCTAGTACTACCATTACGGTAAGTACTAATGATGATATCGGTGGAGACGGCGGAGATGGAGAAGACTACAGTTTAACAACTGGTCCATCTAATGGTACAGTAACAGAGACTTCAGACGGAGTATTTGTATACACACCAAACGCTGACTTTAACGGAACAGACAGTTTCACATACACCATCACAGATGCAGATGGCGATACAGATACAGCTACAGTAGTAAT
>CANLMR010000005.1 GCA_947492185.1 uncultured Tenacibaculum sp. | reverse complement strand
CGCGTAGCTCAGTTGGTTCAGAGCACTTGGTTTACACCCAAGGGGTCAGGGGTTCGAATCCCTTCGCGCCCACAAAAACTTAAAAGCTATTTTGTATACAGGTTTGCCGAATCCTGAAATAAAATTCGGGCGCGTAGCTCAGTTGGTTCAGAGCACTTGGTTTACACCCAAGGGGTCAGGGGTTCGAATCCCTTCGCGCCCACAAAAGCCTTCAGATTTTCTGAAGGCTTTTTTATTTCACTTCATTATATTCTTTACGTTAGTTTTTTGTAGGTTTGCTTATTGGAATAGTAAGTCATAATCTTATGGATATAGATCTTTCAAATAAAAAAATTTTAGTTACAGGAGGAGCGGGTTTTATAGGTTCAAATTTGTGTGAAGAGCTTTTAAAGAGAGGGAATACTGTAGTTTGTTTAGATAACTTCGCCACAGGTAAGAAAGAGAATATAAAAGAGTTTCTTAAAGATTCAAATTTTAAACTAATTGAAGGAGATATTAGAGAGATTGAAGATTGTAAAAAAGCGGTTAAAAATGTAGATTATATTTTACATCAAGCAGCTTTAGGTTCAGTGCCAAGATCAATAAAAGATCCAATAACTTCAAATGATGTTAATGTTTCTGGATTTATAAATATGTTAGTAGCTGCTAGAGATGAAGGTATTAAACGATTTGTTTACGCAGCTAGTTCTTCTACTTATGGAGATTCTGAAGCGCTGCCTAAAATTGAAGATAAAATAGGGAAACCCTTATCTCCATATGCGATTACTAAATATGTGAATGAGTTATATGCCGATGTTTTTTCAAAAACCTATGGTATCGAAACAATAGGATTAAGATATTTTAATGTTTTTGGAAGAAAGCAAGATCCCAACGGAGCTTATGCCGCTGTTATACCAAAGTTTGTGGGTAAATTTATGAAGGGAGAATCTCCTGTGATTAATGGAGATGGAAATTATTCTAGAGATTTTACATATATAGATAATGTTATCCAAGCTAATTTGCTAGCGCTTGTTGTTGATAATAAGATAGCTGTTAATACAGTTTATAATGTAGCTTATGGAGAAAGAAATACATTAAATGACTTGGTGGCTTGTATAAAAAAATACTTATCTAAATTAGACGCTTCTATTAGTGGAATAGAAGTTGTAAATGGTCCTAATAGGCAAGGAGATATTCCTCATTCACTAGCTAGTATAAATAAAGCAAAAGAATTATTAAATTACAATCCTAGATTCTCTTTAGAAGAAGGTTTGAAGGAAGCAGTTAATTGGTATTGGGATAATTTATAGAAAATTATGAACGAAATTAAAATAGGAATAATAGGTTTAGGTTATGTTGGTTTGCCACTAGCTAGACTTTTTGCTACTAAATATTCAGTTGTAGGTTTTGATATAAACCAAGAAAGAGTTGATGAATTGATGAGAGGAGTTGATTCTACTCTAGAAGTTGATGATAAATTATTACAATCCGTTTTAGTCAAAAAGGAATCAAATAAAGGGTTGTTATGTTCAACAGATGTAAAATCTTTATCAGATTGTAATTATTATATAATTACTGTTCCTACTCCTGTAGATAAAAATCATAGGCCAATTTTAACACCGCTTATCAAGGCAAGTGAAACCGTTGGAAGTGTTTTAAAGAAAGATGATATTGTGATTTATGAGTCTACTGTTTACCCAGGTGCAACTGAAGAAGACTGTATTCCTGTTTTAGAAAAAATTTCGAAGTTAAAATTTAATAAAGATTTTTACGCTGGTTATTCTCCTGAAAGAATTAATCCAGGAGATAAAGAACACACTGTTGAAAAAATTCTAAAAGTTACTTCTGGTTCAACTCCTGAAGTAGGTGTAAAAGTAGATGAGTTATATCGCTCAGTAATTACTGCAGGAACTCATTTAGCGCCAACAATTAAAGTCGCAGAAGCTGCGAAAGTCATTGAGAATTCTCAAAGAGATATAAATATTGCTTTTGTAAATGAGTTAGCTAAAATCTTTAACTTAATGGATATAAACACATATGATGTTTTAGAAGCGGCTGGAACCAAATGGAATTTCCTTCCATTTAAACCAGGTTTGGTTGGAGGACATTGTATTGGGGTTGATCCATATTATTTAGCACAAAAAGCTCAAGAATTTGGTTATCATCCTGAAATTATACTGGCAGGTAGAAGGTTAAATGATAGTATGGGAGATTATGTTGCTTCTGATGTTGTTAAGTTGATGATCAAAAATGATATTAGAATAAAAGGAGCAGAAGTACTTGTTTTAGGGATAACATTCAAGGAAAATTGTCCTGATGTAAGAAATACCAAAGTTGTTGATGTTATTAATGCTTTAGAAGATTATGGGATGAGTATTTCTTTATTTGATCCTTGGGCTGAGCCAAATGAAGTAAAAGCAGAGTATAATCTTACGTCAGTAAAACAAATACCAAAACAAAAGTTTGATGCAATTATACTTGCAGTAGCGCATAATGAATTTAAAGAGTTAGATTTCCTAGCTTTGAAAAAAGATCAAGCTATTGTATATGATGTGAAAAATGTGTTAGAAGAAGAGAAAAAAGATAAAACATTATAGATGAAAAAGTTTGCGTTGATAGGTTTAGCAGGTTATGTTGCTCCAAGACATTTAAAGGCTATTAAAGATACAGGTAATGAATTGATAGCTGCACTAGATAAATTTGATAGTGTTGGAGTAATGGATAGTTATTTTCCAAATGCCGATTTTTTTGTAGAGATAGAACGTTTCGATAGGTATTTAGAAAAATTAAAATATGAGAAGGAACAGGTGTTAGATTATATGAGTATTTGTACGCCTAATTATTTACATGATTCGCATATAAGAATGGCTCTAAGAAGAGGTGCTGATGCAATTTGTGAAAAACCATTGGTATTGAATCCTTGGAATATTGACGCGCTTCAAAAAATGGAAAAAGAATCTGGAAAAAGAATCTGGAATATTTTACAATTAAGAATGCATCCAAGTATTCTAAAACTTAAAGAAAAAGTTGAAAATGCTCCGAAAGATAAAGTTTTTGACATTGACTTGACATATATTACTTCTAGAGGTCATTGGTATTATACATCATGGAAGGGAGATGAATCAAAATCTGGTGGTATTGCAACCAATATTGGAGTTCATTTTTATGATATGTTGTCTTGGATCTTTGGAAAAGTGAAAAACAATACAGTTCATGTGCATACACACGATAGAGCAGCTGGATATCTTGAATTTGAAAGAGCAAGAGTTCGTTGGTTTCTGTCAATTAACTATAATGCATTACCTCAAGAAATAAAGGATAAAGGACAAAGAACATATCGTTCTATTCTAATTGAAGGAGAAGAGTTGGAATTTTCTGGAGGGTTTACAGATTTACATACTAAAGTTTATGAGGGAGTTTTAGCTGGGGAAGGATATGGTTTAGATGATACTAGACAGGCGATTGAAATTGTACACCAAATTAGAAATGCTAAACCTAAGGGGTTGATAGGGGAATTCCATCCTTTTGCTGCTAAAGGCTTAGAATCCCATCCTTTTAATAGATAATGTTTCATGGGAATTATTGCAATCATAGGAGCTAGACCTCAGTTTATAAAACATTTTCCTTTTGAAAAGGCATGTGAGGGTAAATTGGATTTGAAAACAATTCATACAGGACAGCACTATGATGAAAATATGAGCGCTGTTTTTTTTGAACAATTAGGTA
This sequence comes from uncultured Tenacibaculum sp., assembly GCA_947492185.1. Taxonomy (GTDB): domain Bacteria; phylum Bacteroidota; class Bacteroidia; order Flavobacteriales; family Flavobacteriaceae; genus Polaribacter. The sequence goes on along the minus strand of CANLMR010000005.1, from coordinate 245,091 downwards.
TGAAAAAACCTGATTATATGTTAAATATCGGAAGTGGTAATCATGGAATACAAACAGCTAAAATGATGACGCAAATAGAGGAAGTTCTTATTCGAGAAAAACCTAAAGGTGTTGTTGTTTATGGAGATACGAATTCTACACTTGCCGGTGCTTTAGTAGCTTCAAAAATGCATATACCAGTATTTCATATTGAGGCAGGACTCAGGAGTTTTAATAAAAGTATGCCTGAAGAGATTAATAGAGTTCTTACAGATCATGTTTCTAGTTGTCTATTTACTCCTTCTAATATTGCTACAATGAATTTAGAAAAAGAACGAATCGTGCAGAATGTGTTTGAGGTTGGGGATATAATGAAGGATTTAGTTTTTTATGTTATAAACCAAGGTTTATTAAAAGAAATCCCAGGAAATAGAGAGTATTACTATGCTACAATCCATAGGCCATATAATACGGATGAAAAGAATAGGTTACGTGATGTTTTAAATGTTTTGAATAAGTTGGATAAAACTGTAATAATGCCAATACATCCTAGAACGAAGAATAATATTAAAGATTTTAATTTGAAGTTAGACGATTATCAAAATATTAATTTTCTATCGCCTCAACCATATATAGATAATTTGTCTTATTTAAATAGCTCTAAAGGGTTGATTACAGATAGTGGGGGTATGCAAAAAGAGGCTTATTGGCTAAAGAAGAGTTGTGTAACAATAAGAACTGAAACAGAGTGGGTAGAGACATTAAAAGGTGGTAATAATGTTTTGCTTTTTGAAGATTTTTCTAATCTAAAAGAGTTACTCTCTGTAGAGGGTAAAATATGGAATGAAGAATTGTATGGAAAAGGCAATGCTTCTGATACAATAGTAGATAGGATAATGAATTTTAATTAGCTTTTTCTTTTAAAAGGGAGCATGAAAAAATCGTTAATAAACTACGAAAAACCTTTCCATTATAGAATAACTTAATATATTTGTTTATTAAAAGAAAAAAGAACATGAAAGTAGGTATAACATTCAGTGCATTCGATTTACTTCATGCTGGGCATATAAAAATGCTCGAAGAGGCAAAGCGACAATGTGACTATCTTATATGTGGACTTCAAACAGATCCTTCTTATGATAGACCTGAAAAAAACAAACCCGTTCAATCAATAGTTGAAAGATACATTCAGTTGAAGGGGTGTAGATATGTAGATGAAATTATACCTTATACTACTGAGCAAGATTTAGAAGATATTTTACATTCATTTAAAATCGATATAAGAGTTATTGGAGAGGAGTATGCTAACAAAAAGTTTACAGGAAGAGATTATTGTGAGAAAAAGGGAATTAAATTATACTTTAATACAAGAGAACATCGGTTTTCAAGTAGTGGATTACGAAAAGTAGTTCATGAGAAGGAAAGTTTAAAAGGTAAGGATAAGTAATTCTATGAATATAGCTATTATCGGAACAGGTTATGTTGGCTTAGTCTCTGGAACATGTTTTGCAGAAATGGGTAATAAAGTGACTTGTATTGATGTAAATCAAGAGAAAATAAATAACCTTAATAAAGGAATTACACCAATTTTTGAACCAAGGTTGGAAGCTATGGTTCAGAAAAATACTTCAGAACAAAATTTATTTTTTACTACAGATTTTAATGATGCAATAAAGCAAGCGGATATTGTTATGATTGCAGTAGGAACCCCGATGGGAGAAGACGGTTCTGCGGATTTACAGCATGTGTTAAAAGTAGCTTCTGAAATAGGAAAGAGTATTAATGATAAAATTTTAGTGGTTAATAAATCTACTGTTCCTGTAGGAACAGTAGACAAGATTAAAGTAATAATTCAAGAAGAATTAGATAATAGAGGTGTTACAGTTCAATTTAATGTAGTTTCCAATCCTGAGTTTCTAAAAGAAGGAGATGCAATTAATGATTTTATGAAGCCTGATAGAGTTGTTATTGGGTCAAGTTCTGAATCTGCAATAAAAAAAATGAAGGAACTTTACAGTCCATTTTTTAGAACACATGATCGTTTTATTACAATGGATGTTAGGTCTGCAGAAATGACTAAATATGCTGCAAATGCAATGTTAGCTACTAAAATTTCATTTATGAATGAAATTGCTAACATTTGTGAAAAAGTAGGAGCAGATGTGAATAATGTTAGAGTTGGAATTGGATCAGATAGTAGAATAGGATATAGTTTTATATATCCGGGAGTAGGTTATGGTGGATCTTGTTTTCCAAAAGATTTAAAAGCATTGCAAAAAATTGCTGCAGAGAATAATTACAACGCACAATTAATAAAATCTGTTGATGAGGTTAACAATCGTCAGAAGTTGGTTATAGTTGAGAAAATAGTGAAAACTTTTGGAGAGAATCTTTCGGGCAAAGTTTTTGCTCTCTGGGGATTAGCTTTTAAACCTGGAACAGATGATATGAGAGAAGCCCCGTCTTTATATACCATTAAAGAATTAATTAAAAGAGGTGCAAAAATAAAAGCATACGACCCTAAAGCAATTGAAGAATCTAAAAATTTGTATTTCAAAAATGAAGCAAGGTTAAGTTATGAGAAATCTAAATACGAAGTTCTTGGTAATGCTGATGCGCTTATTTTATTAACTGAGTGGAAAGAATTCAGATCGCCTGATTTTGAAGAAATAAAAAAACAATTAAAACAACCAATAATATTTGATGGTAGAAATCAGTATATCGCTTATAATCTACAAGAAAAAGGAATTAAATATTACAGAATAGGAAACTAATGAAAAAAAAGAACTTAATCATTTTTGGTACTAGACCTGAAGCAATCAAAATGGCACCTCTAGTAAAAGAATTTTTAAAATATAATGAATCTTTTGAAACAAAAGTTTGCATTACAGCTCAGCACAGAGAAATGTTGGACCAGGTTTTAGACTTTTTTGAAATTATTCCAGATTATGATATGGATTTAATGAAACCAAATCAGAATTTATATTCTTTAACAGCAGATATTATTACTGGTTTGAAGACTGTTTTAGAAGATTTTAAACCAGATTTTGTTTACGTTCATGGTGATACCACTACTACAATGGCATCTAGTATTGCTGCTTTCTATTCTGGAGCAAAAGTTTGTCATGTTGAAGCAGGTTTAAGAACATTTAATAAAAGATCGCCATTTCCAGAAGAGGTTAATAGAAGTGTAGCAGGTAGTATCTGTGATTATCATTTTTCTCCAACATCTACTTCTAAAAGTAATTTATTAAGAGAAAATATAAAAGAAGATACAATTTTAGTTACTGGAAATACAGTTATTGATGCATTACATTTTAGTTCTGAAAAGGTTACTTCTAAAAACTTCACTGATGATGAAATTACAATGCTTAAAAATGTCGTCGATACTTCTAAAAAAGTAGTTTTAGTAACAGGGCATAGAAGAGAAAATCATGGACAAGGATTTATTAATATATGTTCAGCTTTAAAGGAACTTGCAAATACTAATGAAGATATTCAAATCATTTATCCTGTACACTTAAACCCAAATGTTCAGAAGCCTGTTTATGAATTATTAGACGGGATAGATAATGTGAAACTTATATCTCCATTATCTTATCCAGCGTTTGTTTGGTTAATGAATCAATCGTATTTAATTATTACTGATAGTGGTGGGGTTCAAGAAGAAGCACCTAGTTTAGGAAAACCAGTATTAGTAATGAGAGATACTACTGAAAGGCCTGAGGCTGTTGACGCAGGAACAGTACTATTGGTAGGAACTAATAAAAATAAAATCGTAAAAGAAGCTCAAAAATTGTTGAATGAAGATGATGCTTACTTATCAATGAGTAAACTTCATAATCCTTATGGGGATGGAAAAGCGTGTGGGCAGATTGTTAACTTTATAAAAGAAATATAAGAAATGAATAAACCAGAAGTAGTAATGATTGGTCTTGGGTATATTGGTTTACCTACGGCTGCTTTAATAGCACAAAACAAAGTTAATGTTCACGGAGTTGATATTAATCCTAATGTTGTTGAAACTATTAATAGAGGTGAAATTCATATTGTTGAGCCAGAATTAGATCAAGCTGTTGAAAGCGCAGTAAAAAATGGTTACTTGAAAGCATCTACTTCAGCTGTAGAGGCAAACAATTATTTAATTGTAGTGCCTACTCCATTTAAAGGAAAAAACGAACCGGATATTTCTTTTGTAGAAGCAGCAACACGTGGTATAATTCCATTATTGAAAGAAGGCGATTTATATATTATAGAATCAACTTCGCCAATCGGAACTACCGAAAAAATGAGAGATTTAATTTACCAAGAACGACCTGAGTTAAAAGGTAAATTATATATGGCATATTGTCCTGAAAGAGTTCTTCCAGGTAATGTAATGTATGAGTTAGTACATAATGATAGAGTGATTGGAGGAATTGATGAAGCTTCTACAGAAAAAGCGTTAGAATTTTATGGGAAGTATGTGAAAGGAGAATTGCACAGAACAAATGCACGAACTGCTGAGATGTGTAAGTTAGTAGAAAACTCTTCAAGAGATGTTCAAATTGCATTCGCAAACGAATTATCTTTAATATGTGATAAGGCGGATATTAATGTTTGGGAACTAATTAATTTAGCCAATAAACACCCAAGAGTAAATATTTTACAACCAGGATGTGGTGTAGGAGGACATTGTATTGCTGTTGATCCTTATTTCATTGTTTCTGAATATCCAATGGAATCTAAAATTATAGGCACGGCAAGAGAAGTAAATAACTATAAATCTTTTTGGTGTGCAGAAAAAATTCAAACAGCAAAATTACAGTTTGAATTAGAGCATGGTAGAAAACCTAAAGTTGCTTTAATGGGATTAGCTTTTAAACCGAATATTGATGATTTAAGAGAGTCTCCAGCTAAGTATATAGTAAATAAAGTTTTGCAAAATGATAGCAATGGTGAATACTTTATTGTAGAACCTAATATCGAAGAGCATAAAGTTTTTAAACTAACTAATTATAAAGAAGCTATAGATAAGGCTGATATTGTAGCCCTTTTAGTGGCGCATGATGAGTTTAAAACTATAGAGAAAGACACTAGCAAAGTTATTTTAGATTTTTGCGGAACTTTTAAATAACATAAGTAGATGTCAAAGAGCTTAAAAAGCAATGTTTTTTTTCATTTATTAGGAAATGTATCATCAAGAATAATACCTATATTATTCGGGTTGTTTGTATCTCGTTTTTGGGGTAATGCTGATTATACAAGATTTGTTGAAATGTTAATTTTAGGAAATTTGGTTATTTCTTTTGGTACAGCTGGTTTTATACCTCAATTAATGATTTCTAATTCCAATAAAGTTGAGAAATGGAATGTATTCTTAATTTCTCAAACGGTTGTGTTTCTAATCATAGCTTTAGTAACACTATTTAATTGGGACCAAAATGATACTTTAACATCTCTTTTTTTACTTTTCTTTAGCTTCGGTTATGGTTTTTTATCAACTCTTTCAGCAATTTTAAATAGTAATAATAAATACATTGAAGTTAGTAAAGTATGGGTTGCTAACTTTTTTGTATTCATACTTTTTTGCTCAGCTGCGTATTATTACAAGATTGATTTTTTTGCATTATTAATAGGATATTCTCTTGTTTATTTTCTTTCGGGTATTTATCTTCTCTTACTCGTAAGTAAGTTGAAAGTAGTTACGATAAAACTTAAAAAAGAAATAGAAAATAACCATGTTAAATCAATTTTAAAAAATGCATTTTATATATGTGGTTTTGCAGGATTTACATTATTAGGGTTTAAGTTAATAGTAAATAATATATCTATTCAAATTGATAAACAATTATTTGCATTTAGTTATCAGTTGTTTTCAATAGTAATGTTTTTACCGTTAATTTTTGGAGGAATTATAATTCCTTACTTATCAAAATCAAATAATGTAGAAAAAGACAGAGGCAAATCAAATAAATTTTTATTCTTTTATTTAATTATTTCAGTTGCAATTGTATCTTTAGTATTGCTTTTACTATCCTTTTTATTGAAATTATATTCTTTTGAACCTAACGAGCATAGTAAAACAACATTAACTGTTATTTTAATATCAGCTATTGTTGGAGCTGTTAATACATTTTATATTCATTACTTTAATTCATATAAGAGATATAAAGTTACTTTTTTTGCAGGAGTGTTTTGGTGTTTAGGGATTGTATTACCATTGATTTATTCGGGTTTTAATATAAAATCTTCGATCTTTGCAGCTAAATTGATATTAGTGTCTTACTCGATTTCTCTGATTTTCTTGATGACTAATAGAAAATTTGATTTTATATAATGGATGTTAAACTAAATTTAAGGGATAGATTATATTTTGCATTGTTTTTAATAGTGCCAATACCTCTTTTTTTTAATTTAAATGGTACGATATTTAGAGCAGGAACATTTGATTTTAATGCCTTTGGTTTACCAATATCTTTTTTATTTCTATCTGTAATCACTGTATTAAATTTCAAAAGAATTGATTTTTTATTCCACAGAGATAATATCTTATTTCTGTTTTTTATATTAATGCAAATTATTTCGTTTTTACTTTATAATATTATTTTTACATCCAATGGAGATCCCTTACTACTACTGATTTCTATGGTGCCATTAATCTTTTCTTATAAAGTAGGATTTAACATAAATGAAGTAAGAAACTACGAAATTCTAAACAAGTATATCAGAAAATCTGTTTTAGTATGTGGTTTTTTCTCAATGTTACACCTTTTATCATCGTTTGCTAAATATGGAGTAATTCAATCATTTGCTGTTAGAGGTAATGACGATATTTTTGGGTTATTTTCAATATATCAAAAACTAGTTTATTACCCTACTATGCTAGCACTATTCTTTGTTTTGTCCATTTATCAAAAAGGGAAATCAATAAGAGTTGCAAGTGTTCTTATTCTAGTAGCAATGCTTATGGTTGGTTCCAGAGAATCATTAATAATAGCTACCTGTGGAATTTTATCAAAAATGATTTGGATTAAGTTATTTAGAAGATATAAATACTTACCATTACTATTTATTGGTTTAGTGTTACTAATTTCACTGTCTGGAAGTTATATAGCTAAAACGGTAGAAACTTTTAGTGAATCTGGATTAGTTACTAAACTGAGAAAGTTAAACCAAACTGGAGATTATAGTGCAGGAAGATTTGATGTAATGAAAAAGGTTTTTACAGATAATAAAAATGATACATTTATTGGTACGGGATATTCCACTCAAGAAGGAATTATTAGTCCGCATAATCAATATTTGGAGTTTTTCCTAAGAAGTGGAGTTTTTAGTTTCTTTATGTTTTTTTTATTGCTAGTTAAAGCGTATAAAAACATTTATAAATTTATAAAAGAAAGAGAAAATGTGCCTAATTTTAATACTATATTTTCTCTAATAATAGTTTTTGTATTATTTAGCTTTATAGCTTTTAATATTAATACACCAATTAGAGCACCTTATACTTCATGTTTTTTTGGTGTTTTGTTGGGCTTTTTTAATAAAAAAATTACTTATGGGTTTCAAAAAAATCATCAAGCACGAATTAGTTAGTACTTATGAGTTTATCTCTAGATTAATTTTTTCATTACCTAGGCATAAACTATTTAATATCATAAAAGCAAATTGGCTAAGAATTCAAGGAAGTAAAGTAGGAAGAGGTATTACGTTTTATCCTGGAATTATAATTAACCCTGGTATGAATATTGAATTAGGGAATCATGTTGATTTAGCATGGGGTGTTTTAATCACTACTTCGGGTTCAGTTAAAATTGGAGATAGAACATTAGTAGGTTATAGAACAATTATTTCTTCATCTAATCATATAATACCAGATAATCAAGGAAGAATTTTTGATTCAGGTCATAAACCTGAAAATGTAATTATAGAAAATGATGTTTGGATTGGAGCCAATTGCGTTATTGTAGCAGGAGTTATAATAGGTGAAGGAGCCGTAATAGCTGCAGGAAGTGTAGTTACAAAAGATGTAGAACCTTTTACAATTGTTGGAGGAACTCCAGCAAAACTGATAAAAAAAAGAAACTAAAATGAAACAAATCTTACAGTCTTTTAAAACTGGAGTAACAGAGTTAGCAGAATTACCAGCTCCTAAAGTAAAATCAGGTCAAGTACTTATTAAAACTACAAGAAGCTTAGTTTCTTTAGGTACAGAAAGAATGCTAGTTGAATTTGGAAAAGCATCCCTAATCCAAAAGGCAAGACAACAACCAGATAAAGTGAAAATGGTTTTAGATAAAATAAAGACAGAAGGTTTAATGCCTACTTTAGAAGCTGTTTTTAATAAATTAGAACAACCTTTACCGCTGGGTTATTGTAATGTAGGAGAAGTTGTTGCCGTTGGAAAAGGCGTTACTGATTTCAAAATAGGTGATCGTGTTGCCTCTAATGGACAGCATGCCGAGTTTGTTTCAATTCCGCAAAATCTAGTAGCACATATTCCTGATAATATTTCTGATGAAGAAGCCGCGTTTACAGTAATTGGATCTATAGGTTTACAAGGAATCAGACTAGTTGAACCTACCATTGGAGAAACTGTTGTTGTTGTTGGTTTAGGTTTAATAGGTTTGTTAACAGCTGAAATGTTAGTTGCTAATGGATGTAAAGTAATAGGTTATGATTTAGATGATACTAAAGTAGAGATAGCTAAAAGTAAAGGAGTTATAGCGTTTAACCCGTTAAAGGGAAGTGACCCTGTTAAGTTTGTTAAAGATAAAACAAATAATGTTGGGGCAGATGCTGTTATCATAACTGCTTCAGCTAAAACAAATGATATTATATCTCAAGCAGCTCAAATGAGTAGAAAAAGAGGTAGAATTGTATTAGTAGGTGTAATTGGACTGGATATTTCTCGAGCGGATTTTTATGAGAAAGAGTTAAGTTTTCAAGTATCTTGTTCATATGGTCCAGGTAGATATGACGATGATTATGAATATAAAGGAATAGATTATCCATTACCCTTTGTGAGATGGACAGAAAAGAGAAACTTTGAAACTGTACTTCAATTAATATCTTCAGGGAAATTAGGCGTAAAAGAATTAATTTCTGAAGTTGTTCCTTTAGAAGAGTTTGGTAAGATTTATGGAGATATTGGAAGCTCCAAATCAATCGCTTCAATAATAAAATATTCTGATGATAATAAACTGCAGCATACCATTGTAGTTAATGAAAAAGAAACTAAGACTAATAGAGGAGGAATTGGTGTTATTGGAGCAGGTAATTTTACTAAAATGACGATGTTACCAGCTTTAAAAGGAACCAATGCAAACATGAAGCATATAGTTTCTTCTGGAGGTGTAAATGGGACAGCCCTAGCTAAAAAGCACAATATTACGCAAAGCACTACAGATTACGATTTGGTATTAAATGATGAAGAGGTTGATTTAGTAATGATTACTACTCGCCATAATTTACATGCTGATATGGTAATCAAAGCATTGGACAAAGGGAAACATGTATTTGTTGAAAAGCCACTTGCTTTAAATAGCGAAGAGTTACAATCAATTGAAGAATCATACCAAAAGAATAATGGTACATTAATGATTGGGTTTAATCGTCGTTTTTCACCACATACACAAAAAATTAAATCACTTGTTGGAAATGCACCTATGAATATAGTTGCAACAATGAATGCAGGAGCAATTCCACCAGAAGTTTGGGTTCACGATATGGCAATAGGTGGAGGAAGAATTATTGGTGAAGCTTGTCACTATTTAGATTTAATGGTATTCTTATCTGGTAGTAAAATCAAATCTGTTTGTATGAATGCTTTAGGAGAAAATCCAGCTGAAAATACTGATAATGCTTCTATTTTAGTGAAAATGGAAAATGGATCTACCGGAGTAGTAAATTATTTTGCTAATGGTGCAAAATCTTATGCTAAGGAAAGATTGGAAGTGTTTTCACAAGAAAAAGTATTAGTGATGGATAATTTCATTAAAACTTCTGGTTATGGAGTTAAGGGATTCTCTAAGCTTAAAACAAAATTAGATAAAGGGCACAAAGCTCAGTTCTCTCAAATTGTAGATAAACTTAAACAAGGATCTGTTGATTTAATTCCTTATGAGGAATTAATTAATGTAACCAAAGCTAGTTTTGCTGCTATCCAAAGTTTAAAAGAAGGTGCTTGGGTAAATATAGAATAGTTTTAATCTAATTCTTAAATATTATCATGATCCAAAAACTAAAAAGAATAATTAACCTCATTTCCAATATGGGAATGAGGTATGTCTTTTTTAGAGTTTCATATATCGTCAAATCTAAAATTGGTTGGCATAAAAAGGTATTTCCGGTAAATCCTGATTCAAAAAAGTTTATTACTCTAGAGCAATGGAAAGAAAATTTACCTCCTTTTTTCTTTTATGGTAAAAGAATAAAAGGCTTAGAAGCTAGTAAAACTCAAAAGTTAGTTGATACTGTAAAATCAATTAAAGAAGGAGAATATCTCTTTTTTAATAAAGAGAAAATTAATTTAGGAAAGAATTATAATTGGATAACAAACCCTTCAACTGGATTTATATATGATGTTAAAAAACATTGGTCAGAAATTCAAGATATCTCTTCTGAAGCAGGTGATATAAAATATGTTTGGGAAAAGGCAAGATTCTCTTTTTTGTATGATTTAATTAGATATGATTTTCATACTAAAGAAGACCAATCTGAATTAGTTTTAGCAGAAATAGAGAGCTTTATAGATAAGAATCCAATAAATCAAGGACCAAATTATAAATGCAGTCAAGAAATTAGTTTAAGGGTTTTAAATTGGACTTTTGCTTTATATTATTATAAAGATTCTAATTTTTTAACTTCAGATTTATTTGTCAAAATAATGAATTCAATTTATTGGCAAATTCATCATGTATATGGTAATATTCATTTTTCAAGAATCTCTGTAAGAAATAACCATGCTATTACAGAAACCCTAATGTTATATCTATCAGGAAAATTATTTCCTTTTTTACCAAATGTAAAAAAATGGTCAACTAAAGGGAAAAAATGGTTTGAGCAAGAAATTGAATACCAGATTTATCCTGATGGTACTTTTCTTCAATTTTCTATGAATTACCATAGAGTAACAATTCAGTTATTAACTTGGGGTATTCAATTAGCTAATTTAAATAATGAGAAATTTAAACCAGTTGTTTACGAAAGAGCTAAAAAATCATTAGCATTTTTAACTGCAAGCTCAGATCCAGTAACAGGACAATTACCTAATTATGGTTCTAACGATGGAGCATTGTTTTTTAAATTAACTGACGATGATTATCGAGTGTATAGATCACAACTTGATGATTTGAGAAGTGTATTATATGGAAATACATTCTATAGCTCCCAGAGTGCTTTTTGGTACGGAGTACAACCTGAGAATATAGAAGAGATTAAAAGAGATGAAATAAGTGTTTTTGAAAATAGTGGTTATTACATTATTCAAGAAGATGATATCAAAACATTTGTTCGTTGTGGAGCTTACAAAGATAGACCAGCTCAGTCAGATAATCTGCATTTAGATATTTGGGTAAATGGTGAAAACCTTCTAAGAGATTCTGGGAGTTATAAGTACAATACCGATAAAGAATACTTGAATTATTTTAATGGTTGTGAAGGGCACAATACATTAAGTATAGGGGGAGAAGATCAAATGCTTAAAGGAGGCAGGTTTATTTGGTATTACTGGGTTAAAAAAGTATCTGCCAAATTAGTAAAACAGGCGAACTCATTTAAGTTTGAAGGACAAATTAATGGGTTTAAACAGCTAAATAAAAATATAATCCATAAAAGAAGTATCACTAAAGAATCTAAAATTAAAGAATGGTTAGTTAAAGATTCAGTAACTAATTCATCAAGAAAAATATATCAGTATTGGCATTTACCTCTTAATAAAAAAGATCAAATTGAAATAAAAAGTACTGATTCTTTGGGGAACAACTTAACTCCAATTATTGAAGAAAAATGGTTTTCAGGTTATTATGGAGTTAAAGAACCTTCACTTAGAATTACCTTCGAAACAAACACAAATCAGTTTAACACAAAAATTAAAGTATTGTAATGCGTATATTATTAATTCATCAGTATTTCTTAGAAAAAGGAGATGGAGGAGGATCAAGATTTAATGAAATGACTAAAACTTGGTCTAGTCAAGGACATTCTGTTACTGTTTTAGCAGGAATGGTTCATTACAATACAGGTAAAAAACAAGATCGTTACAAAGGAAAATTTACATTTAAAGACAATCAGTTTTATGATAATGTAGATGTAATAAGGTGCCATGTATCTGAAAGTTATAATGTGAGTTTTTTAGGTAGGTTGTGGGCCTATTTTTCATTTGTTTTCTCAAGTATTTATGCAGGACTATTCAAAACTAAAGGTAAATATGACGTGATTTTAGTAACATCACCACCTCTTTTTGTAGGAATTACAGCTTATATACTTTCATTGTTTAAAAGAATTCCTTTTGTATTTGAAATTAGAGATTTATGGCCAGAATCGGCTATAGATACAGGAGTTTTAAAAAATAAACAAATTATAAGTTTTGCGTATTGGTTCGAGAAATTTATTTATAAAAAATCAAAACTAATAAATGTTTTAACTCCCGCATTTAGAGATAAATTAATACAGGATAAAAATATTCCTTCTGAAAAAATTATATTTATACCTAATGCAGCCGATTTTACTTTGGCAGAAAAAATACAAAAAGACACATCGTTTAAACCTACTGAATTTAAAAAAGAATTAGGTTTAGAAAATAATTTTGTAATTACTTATGTAGGAGCTCATGGTGTTGCAAATCACTTAATTCAATTGGTAGATGCTGCTGAAGAGTTAAAAGATACAAATGTTGTTTTTCAACTAATTGGAGCAGGAATGAGAAAACAAGCGCTTCAAGAAGAGGTAGCGAAAAAAGGATTGAACAATGTAATTTTTAGAGATCCAGTTCCTAAAGAAGAAGTTTTTAAATATATTTTGGCTTCTGATATGGGAGCTTCAGTGTTAAAAAAAGTAGATACCTTTAAAACTATATATTCAAACAAAACATTTGATTATATGTCTTGTAAAAAGCCTATTTTATTGGCTATTGATGGGGTGTCTAGAGATTTGGTGAATAAAGCAGAATGCGGTATTTATGTTGAACCAGAAAATACTAATGAAATAGTTAAAGGTATTAAAGAAACATTAACATTACCTGAGAGTCAACTGGATCAGATGGGAGAATATGGTTATAAATACGCAAAAGAGTACTTTGATAGAGAGCTTTTAGCAAAAGAATACATTAACCGAATTGAACAAATCTTAAATAAAAATGTATAAACTTTTTTTTAAACGTGTTATTGATTTTTTAATAGCTTTAATAGCTTTATTATTGTTATCTCCTATTTTTTTTATTGTTCTTATTTTGTTAGCGATGTATAATGCAGGAAAGCCATTTTTCTTTCAGGAGAGACCAGGTAAAAATGAAAAGATTTTTAAGGTAATTAAGTTCAAAACTATGAACGATAAAAAAGATAGTAATGGTGAATTATTACCAGATTCAGTTCGATTAACTAAAGTTGGTAAATTTGTTAGAAAAACATCTTTAGATGAAATTCCTCAACTATTAAATGTTTTGAAAGGAGATATGAGTTTAATTGGACCAAGACCGCTTTTAGTTGAATATTTACCTCGCTATAACGATGAGCAAAAAAGAAGGCATAATGTAAGGCCTGGAATTACTGGTTTAGCTCAAGTTAATGGAAGAAATGCTATTAGCTGGAAGAGAAAGTTTGAATATGATGTAGAGTATGTAGATAATTTGAGTTTTTTTCTAGATGTAAAAATATTTTTCATGACCTTTTTAAAGGTTTTTAAGTCAGAAGGAATTAATGAGGAAGGACAAGTAACAGCTACAAAATTTATGGGTAATGAGTAATAAAGAAGTATATTTATATGGAAGTAGTGGTCATGGTAAAGTGATTAAAGAAATTGCTAATAATAGTAATGTTAATGTAGTTGCTTTTGTTGATGATAATCCTAAATCAAATATACTTTTAAACGTTCCAGTCTTCAAAACAAGTCAGTTAGAAGATGTTATAGATAATAAGCAATTTGTTATTTCAATTGGAAATAATAAAATTAGAAAAATAATTAGTGAAAAACTCTCTAAAATTAGCGATGCTATTATTGATACTTCAGCTCAAATTTCTAATTTTGTAACTATAGGAAAGGGTACAGTTGTAATGCCATCTGTCGTTATAAACCCAGATACAAATATCGGAGCTCATGTAATTTTGAATACCGGAGCAATAATTGAACACGATTGTAAAATAGGTGATTTTGCCCACATTTCTCCAAATGCTACCATAACTGGAGGAGTCTCTGTAGGAGAAGGAACACATATTGGTGCAGGAGCAATAGTAATCCCAGGTATAAAAATTGGTAAATGGGTAACTGTTGGAGCAGGAGCAGTAATAATTAATGATATTCCTGATTATACTACTGTTGTAGGTAATCCAGGAAAAATTATAAAACGTAAAGAAAAAAATGGATAAGATTTGGTTGTCATCACCTCACATGGGAGGAGGAGAACAAAAGTATGTTCAAGAAGCGTTTGATACTAATTGGGTAGCACCATTAGGACCAAATGTAAATGGATTTGAAGAAGATTTAGGGAATTTTGTTGGAGAAGATTCAAAAGTTGCATGTTTAGCATCTGGTACTTCTGCATTACATTTAGCTTTAGTATTGTCTGGTGTTTCTCATGGAGATGAAGTGATTTGCCAGAGTATGACGTTTTCAGCTTCAGCAAATCCAATTGTTTATCAAGGAGGAAAACCTGTATTTGTAGACAGCGAAAAAGATACATGGAATATGTGTCCAGAAGCATTGAAGGAAGCTATTGAAGATAGATTATCTAAAGGAAAAAAACCAAAGGCAATTATTGTAGTGCATTTATATGGAATGCCAGCAAAAATCGATAAAATAAAAGCTATATCTGAAGAATATAGCATAGCGTTAATTGAAGATGCAGCTGAGGCTCTTGGTTCTACATATAAAGGCCAGAAGTGTGGAACATTTGGAGATTTTGGAGTTCTTTCTTTTAATGGAAATAAAATAATTACAACATCAGGTGGAGGAGCTTTAGTATGTAAAAATGATGAAGACAAACAAAAAACTATCTTCTTAGCAACTCAAGCTAGAGATAATGCTCCTCACTATCAGCACTCTCACATAGGATATAATTATAGAATGAGTAATATTACTGCTGGTATAGGAAGAGGGCAAATGGAAGTTTTAGAAAAGCATATAAATTATCGTAGAGCTAATAATGATTTCTATAAAGAAGTGTTTAAAAATGTAGATGGACTAGTGGTATTTACTGAACCTATATCAGATTACTATTCTAATCATTGGTTAAGTTCTATATTAGTTGATCCTGATAAAGCTGGTTTTAGTAGAGAAGATTTAAGATTGTCAATGTTAGAAGATAATATTGAATCAAGGCCGTTATGGAAACCAATGCATCTGCAACCTATTTTTAAAGATTGTCCGTATTATGGTGGCAATATTTCTGAAACTCTATTTAATAACGGATTATGTCTTCCTTCTGGATCTAACTTGACGGATGAAGATAGAAATAGAATTAAAACATCAATTAAAAAATTACTTAATAAATAAAATGAAGAAAAGTTCAGATATTTATCTGAACTTTTTTTATATAATTTAGTTACTTATAGATTTACTAAAATGAAAGGAATAATATTAGCAGGCGGTTCTGGAACTCGATTATATCCAATTACTAAGGGTATATCTAAACAATTACTCCCAGTTTATGATAAACCAATGATTTATTATCCTTTGTCTGTACTAATGTTATCAGGAATTAAAGAGGTTTTAATAATTTCTACTCCTTATGATTTACCAAACTTCAAGAAATTATTAGGGACAGGTGAAGATTTGGGGATACAATTAAGTTACGCAGAACAGCCTTCGCCAGATGGTTTAGCTCAAGCTTTTATAATTGGTGAGGAGTTTATAGAAGATGATGATGTTTGTATGATATTAGGAGATAATATTTTTTATGGTCATGGATTACCAGAAATGTTATCATCTGCTAAGAAAAATGTTGAAGAAGATAAAAATGCTACTGTGTTTGGTTATTACGTTGCAGATCCAGAACGTTATGGTGTTGCTGAGTTTGATGATGCTGGAAACGTAATTTCAATAGAAGAAAAGCCTAAAAAACCCAAGTCAAACTATGCAGTAGTAGGGTTATATTACTATCCGAATTCAGTTATACAAGTTGCTAAAAATGTAAAACCATCAGAAAGAGGAGAACTAGAAATTACCTCAGTAAATCAACATTATTTAGAAAATGATCAGTTAAAAGTTGAGTTAATGGGAAGAGGTTATGCTTGGTTGGATACAGGAACTCATGAATCGTTAATGGAAGCAGGTCAGTTTATAGAAACAATAGAGAAAAGACAAGGTCTTAAAGTGGCATGTTTAGAAGAAATAGCGCTTTATATGGGATATATTACAAAAGTACAGGTTCGAAAGTTAGCTGAACCTTTAAAGAAGAATAATTACGGTCAATATTTATTAAACCTAGTCAAAGAATAACTATGCGTTTTATAAAGACTAATATTCCTGATTTAACAATCATAGAACCTAAAGTATTTGGTGATCATAGAGGATGTTTTTTTGAATCATTTAATTATAATGAGTTTAAAAATAATATTTACGAAGTTAATTTTGTTCAGGATAACGAGTCAAAATCATCAAGAGGTGTACTACGTGGATTGCATTTTCAAAAGCCTCCTTTTGCCCAGGCAAAATTAGTAAGGTGTGTAAAAGGGAAAGTATTGGATGTAGCCGTTGATATTAGAAAAGGTTCACCAACATATGGCAATTTTGAAATTGTAGAATTGTCTGAAGAAAATAAACGACAACTTTTTGTTCCTAGAGGTTTTGCGCATGGATTCATTGTTCTGTCTAATGAGGCGATTTTTTCTTATAAAGTTGATAATTGGTACTCTCCTGAACATGATTCAGGTATACTATGGAATGATGCTAGTTTAAATATTGATTGGCAAATTAATTCAGATGAAGTTTTACTTTCTGAAAAAGATAAAGCCCTTCAGTTATTAGAAAACCTAGATAGTCCGTTTAAATATTAGTATGAATATATTAGTTACAGGTGCATCGGGACAATTAGGTGCAGAAATTCAGCAGCAATCAAAACAAATCAACCATACTTTTTTCTTTGAAAACTCTAAGAAATTAGACATAACAATTCTGAAAGACGTAAAGAATTATATTAAAAAGAATAAAATTAATTTTGTAATTAATTGTGCAGCTTATACGTCAGTTGATAAAGCTGAAGAAGAAATAGAAAAAGCTATAGAAATTAATGCTAAAGGTGTTAAAAATTTAATATTAGCTTTAGGGGATATGGGTAAAATGATACATATTTCTACGGATTATGTTTTTGACGGTAATGCTAAGGTTCCACTTAAAGAAACAGATGGTACTGACCCAATAAATGCTTATGGAGTTTCTAAAAGGCTAGGAGAAGAATATTTTTTGGAATCTGAAGTAGAAGGTGTAATCATAAGAACATCTTGGTTGTATTCTAGTTTTGGTAATAACTTCGTTAAAACTATGTTGAGACTTGGAAAAGAAAAATCAAAATTACAAGTAGTAGAAGATCAGATTGGTTCACCAACTTATGCTAGAGATTTAGCTAATGTTTGTTTACAATTATTAGAATCAGACTTCTCTAATAAACAGGAAATTTATCATTATTCGAATTCAGGAGTTACATCTTGGTTTGAATTTGCAAAAGAGATAATGGCTATAGCTAATTTAGATTGTGAAGTTTTACCGATAAAATCAGAAGATTATAAGACTTTGGCTAAAAGACCTTATTTTTCAGTAATGGATACCACGAAAATTAAGGAAGATTTTAATCTTAATATTCCATTTTGGAAAGATTCACTTAAAGAGTGTATAAATAACTGTCAAAATTAAGTAGATGAATAATATATTAATTACAGGAGGTGCTGGTTTTATTGGATCACATGTTGTTCGATTATTTGTAAATAATTACCCTAAAAAGAAAATTATTAATCTAGATGCTTTAACCTACGCAGGGAATTTAGAGAGTTTGAAGGATATAGAATCAAAGAGTAATTATACTTTTGTTAAAGCAGATATTTGTGATTTTGATGCAATTGATGCAGTTTTTAAAGAATATAAAATTGATAGTGTAATTCATTTAGCTGCTGAATCTCATGTTGATAGATCGATTAAAGATCCGTTGTCGTTTGCCAGAACGAACGTAATGGGAACTTTAAGTTTGTTACAAGCGGCAAAAACAAATTGGAATAATAATCTTTCAGATAAATTATTTTATCACATTTCTACTGATGAAGTTTATGGCAGTCTGGGAGATGATGGGTTTTTTACAGAGAAAACATCATATGATCCTCATTCACCATATTCTGCCTCGAAAGCTTCTTCAGATCACTTTGTACGATCATTTCATGACACCTATAATCTACCAATTGTAATTTCAAACTGTTCAAATAACTATGGTTCATATCAATTTCCAGAAAAATTAATTCCTCTATTTATAAATAATATATGTACAAATAAGGAATTACCAGTTTATGGAGAAGGTAAAAATGTAAGAGATTGGTTATTTGTAGAAGATCATGCTAGAGCAATCGATTTAATTTTTCATCAAGGAAAAGTAGGAGAGACATATAATATTGGAGGTTTTAACGAGTGGAAAAACATTGATTTAGTTAAAGTTCTAATTAAAACAGTTGATAAGCTTTTGGGTAATACAGAAGGAACTTCTGAGAAATTAATAACATTTGTTAAAGACAGAGCTGGGCATGATTATAGATATGCTATTGACTCAACTAAACTAAAAGATGAATTAGGCTGGGAACCATCATTACAGTTTGAAGAAGGAATAGAAAAAACGGTTAAATGGTATCTAAGTAATCAGGATTGGATTAAAAATGTTACCAGTGGAGATTATTTAGAATACTACAAAGAAATGTATGAAAATAAATAAAAAGCCGATATAGTTATTATATCGGCTTTTTATTTATTAGTTATATAGTACTATTTTAATCGTTCTAGAGTTAAATCTTTATTATAACGAACAATAAATAATCCTTTATTACTTGTTGATCCAAATAGTTTTTTACTAAAATCGAACTTGTTTTCTAAACGCATAGAGACTCCTTCTTTATAGGTGTCGGTAAGATCTTCTCCTGAAGCTAACCTAATTAATACATCATAGGTTAAATCAAATCCTCTAATTGCGTACTCAGAAGGTACATCCTTATTTCTTTTGCGATATTTTCTGATAAAGCTTTTTAAATTGTTGTCATTTTCATCTGAAAAGTTATCCGTAACAAAAGTAAAACCGATCCTTGCTAGAGTATTATTATTAATCTCGTCAAAAGCAGCGGTTTTATCTATGGTAAATACCTGTGCACTTACATCTTCAGGAAGTACTACCATACTATTAATAGCATCGGCAATATCCGATTTTACACCTGAAGTTAATATTACCCAGTTATGAACATTTGGTTTCATATTATCAGTAAATCGTTCCTTCTTTATATAACCTTTCTCAGGTTTTAAGGTGAAAATATTTTTAATAGAATCGTTTTTCTTAAACTCCTTTTCTAGATACTCTAACTGTTCATTTGATTGTTCTTTTCCATCACTAACAATAAAAATAGTTTCACCGTTGTAAATTTCATTCAAATATTGAATTAAGAAATCACTGTGAGTTTCTTTATCTGGAGCAGATTTTATTATTCTCGAAGAAGAGAATTCATCTTGACTCTTTGAAAAGTGTGGAAAAACTACAGGACTTTTAACATCATCAGCTACTTTGTCTACTTGATCAGAATAAAAAGGACCTATAATGACATCTTTGTCATCTAACTTATCTTCCTCTAGAATTTGTGTAACTAACTTTCCTCTATTTCCAGTATCAAAAACAGAAACATCTATCTGAATGCCGTTAGTTTTAATGGAATCAAGAGCCATTTCAGCACCTAGATAAAAATCTGTTACCATATTTGCTACTCGTGCACTTCTTCTAGATTTTCTTTCATCAAAAATATTCTCTGAAGAAACACTATCATATTCACGAGCTTTAAAAGGAAGTAAAAATGCGATTTTAATAGGATCTGTAACTGCAACAGTATCTATATAAATAGAAGCACTATCAGTAGTCAATTCTTCTTCTTTTGGACGAATTCTTAAAACCTGACCAATAGATAAACTATTATCTTTTAGCTCTGGGAACTCTGGGTTTAAATCCATTAATTCTTGTTTCGTGATATTATAGAAACGAGTTAAACTATAAATAGTTTCTTTAGGTTTAACTGTATGTGTAACATGGTTTTTAAGATCTTCTTCTCTAGAAATATAGATGAGCTTTTTCTCTGCTACTTTTACCTTTAATTCTTGACCAACACTTAAAAGGTTGTCTTTGATTTTTGGAAATTCCGGATTTAATTTTATTAACTCACTTTTTGAAATATTATAAGTCTTAGTTAATCGATAAACTGTTTCACCTGGCTTAACAATATGTGTTTTATACTCATAAACAGTTCTTACAATTTGTGTAGAATCTGGAGCATTTTTTACTTCATCAACATCTGTTATTGGTTCATTTTGTCCATTGTCAGTTTCAGGAGTATCTTCTTTGTCTTTATCAGAATCTTGAATTAACGGAATTGTTTTTTTAAATTCAGGATTGGGAATTACAATTGTACTATTTGCAGCAGGATTATCTCCAACATCTGGATTTAAACGTTCTAAATCTTCAGTTTTAACATTAATACGTTCTGCAATATCTCTCATAGTTTCACCTTCTTTAACTTTATAAGAGATGTATCTTTTTTGTTGACTACAAGAAACTAGAATTGTTAAAACAAATGTAATAGCCCAAAATTTTATTTTACTCATATAACTTTTATTAAACCCCAAATGAGATATTTATAAATTTATTCCCATTCAATAGTTGCAGGTGGTTTAGAGCTAATATCATAAACTACTCTATTCACACCTTTTACGTTGTTTATTATTTTATTTGATGTTTTTTGTAAAAACTCATAAGGTAAATTTACCCAATCTGCGGTCATACCATCCGTGCTTTCAACAGCTCTTAAAGCTACCACTTTTTCATAAGTTCTTTCATCTCCCATAACTCCAACAGAGTTTACAGGTAATAAAATAGCTCCAGCTTGCCAAACACTATTATATAAACCGCTTTCTTTTAAACCATCTATAAAAATAGCATCCACTTCCTGCAAAATACGAACTTTTTCTGAAGTGATATCTCCTAAAATTCTAATTGCTAAACCTGGTCCAGGAAAAGGGTGTCTACCTAATAACTCTTTATCTATTCCCATAGATGCTCCTACACGTCTTACTTCATCTTTAAAAATCATTCGTAAAGGTTCAACTACTTTTAGTTTCATAAAGTCAGGTAATCCTCCAACATTATGATGACTTTTAATTGTTGCTGATGGTCCGCCATTTACAGATACTGATTCAATTACATCAGGATAAATAGTTCCTTGAGCTAACCATTTTGCGTTTTCTACTTTTGCAGCTTCATCATCAAAAACTTCAATAAAAACGCGTCCTATTGCTTTTCTTTTCGTTTCAGGATCACTAATTCCTTCCAAAGCTGATAAAAAACGTTCAGATGCATCTACACCTTTAACGTTTAATCCCATTCCTTCGTATTGCTTAAGTACATTTTCGTACTCATTTTTTCTTAAAAGACCATTGTTTACAAAAATACAGTGTAAGTTTTTCCCAATTGCTTTATGAAGAAGAACACCAGCGACAGTAGAATCGACACCTCCCGAAAGCCCTAAAATTACACGATCATCACCTATTTTTTCTTTTAGTCCATTTACAGTAGATTCCACAAATGAATTTGGTGTCCAATTTTGCTCTAAATCCGCGATATCAACTAAAAAGTTTTTTAATAATTGAGTGCCATCAGTAGAATGATATACTTCTGGATGAAACTGAATAGCATACGTTGTCTCACCTTCTATTTTATAAGCTGCATTTTCTACATCATGAGTACTAGCTAATAAAACACCGTTCTCAGGTAAGTTTTTAATAGTATCTGAATGACTCATCCATACTTGACTTCCTGTCGAAATGTTTTTGAAAAAAGTTTCACTTTCTTTTACAAAAGATAGATTAGCTCTTCCGTATTCTCTGGTGTTAGATGGAGCTACTAGCCCTCCAGAAAAATGTGCTAAGTATTGTGCGCCATAACAAACAGCAAGAAGAGGCTTTTTTCCTCTAATTCCTGATAAATCCGGATGTGGTGCTTCTTCTGATCTTACTGAGTACGGACTACCTGATAAGATAACTGCTTTAAAATTGTCTAAATTCTCTGGGATTTTATTGTAAGGATGAATTTCACAATAAATATTTAACTCTCTCACACGGCGCGCAATTAACTGCGTGTATTGCGAACCGAAATCTAATATAAGTACGTTGTGTTGTTGCATCCGCAAAAATAATAGTTTGATTTTATTTTTGCCCTTATTTTTTAGATTTTAATAACGATAAACAATAGCATTAATATTCATACCTGCTCCAACCGATGCTAAGATGATTACGTCTCCTTTTTCTACCTTATGATTTTCTATTTTATTGTTTAAAACTAAATCGAGTAGAGTAGGTACTGTTGCCACAGAGCTGTTTCCTAATTTGTGAATACTCATAGGCATAATGAACTCTGGCACAGGTTTTTTGTATAGTCTGTAAAAGCGTTTGATTATTGCTTCATCCATTTTTTCATTTGCTTGATGAATGAAAACTTTTTTTACCTCAGATATGTCTACATTACTTTTGTCTAAAGCAATTTTCATTGCATTTGGAACATGAGTTAATGCAAATTCATAAATCTTTCTTCCATACATTTTAATGTATCGAACATTAGGATCTTCATTTTTATCATAAGAGTTACCGAAGAATAAGTGATAAGCTTCTTTTTTCGCAAACGTTTGCGAAGCATGACTTAAAATACCGCTATCAGCATCGTTAGAACCTTGAACTATGCATGCACCTGCACCATCACTATAAATCATTGAATCTCTATCATGCTTATCTATAACTCTAGATAAAGTTTCAGAACCAATAACTAAAACAGTTTTAGCTATTTCTGCTTTTATAAATGCTTTTGCTTGGATAACACCTTCTATCCATCCTGGGCAACCAAATAAAATGTCATAAGCAACGCAGTTTGGATTATTAATTTTAAGTAAATGCTTAACCCTTGTAGCTAAACTTGGTAAAATATCACTTTGAATAGCATCATTTTTTACGTCTCCAAAATTATGAGCGAAAATTATGTAATCTATTTCTTCTGAATTTATTCCTGCATTTTCGATTGCTTTTTCAGCAGCAAGATACCCTAAGTCTGAAGCATTAAAATGGTCTTCTGCATATCTTCTTTCTTCAATTCCAGTAATTGTTTTAAACTTTTGAATAATAACAGTATTGTTAGATTCAAAAGATGATCCATCGGCATTTAAAAATCGATTACCGCTAAATTGTTTATTATCCTTCTTTATGGTAGGAATATAACTTCCTGTTCCAGTAATAACTGCTGTCATATAAATAAATGTTAGGGCCTACTATAACAACAAATAAAAAGGATTTAGTGTGTATAACCTATTAATTATCAAAATGATGTTTTATTTTTATGAATTTACAAATATACACGGCTCTAAATTTTTATTTTCGTAAAATATACAGCTTTAAATTGTGAATATTAAACCATGTTCCTTAAGGGAAATATGTTTTTTATAGAGAAAAACTTAATTTTTTAAAAAGATGAAATTTAGAGGTATGAGCTATCAAAAGAGAAAGGAAGAAGAGAAGCTAAAGAAGTTACCTTAATTATTTTTCCGATTTCTCCCATGAAAATAATCTCAATTGGTTCCTTTTGATTGAATTCATATTCATATAGTGCTTGTCTACACGCTCCACATGGACCTACCGGGTTTTTTACCTCAATTTCTGAAGAGGCCGCAGTAATAGCAATTTTTTTGACAATCATATTTGGATATTGCGCACCTGCACTCCAAATTGCTACACGTTCGGCACACATTCCAGATGGATAAGCAGCATTTTCTTGATTATTTCCAGTTATAATAATATTGTTATCTAGTAGAATGGCAGCTCCTACTTGAAATTTTGAGTATGGAGCATAAGCATTATTTCTTGCAGTAATTGCTTTACCCATTAAGTTTTGTTCGTCTTTTGATAATTCTAAAACGGAATCAAACATTTTGGCTTTTAAAGAAAAATCTATTTCTTTCATAAAATTATGAGTCAAAAAAAGCAGTCAATTGACTGCTTTTAATTTTTTACTAATATACTAAAAAACTATGTTAATAGTCTTCATAAATTTCACCGATATCAAACGCTAAAGAAAAACGCAAAGTATTTTCTAAAGGATTGTTTACATCAGAAGTATTAATTAAATATGATAAGTCAACAGAAAAAGCTTGAGCTGTAAATCCAGCACCTAAAGTGAAAAATTTTCTATTTCCTTTAATTTCACTTTCATTAAAATAACCAGCTCTAACTGCAAATGCATTGTTATACATATATTCAGCACCAAATGACCAGTTAACCTCTTTTAACTCTTCGCTAAAATCTCTATCTCCTAAAGAAGTAAACATTCCTTCGAACCAGCCTCTAGTAGAAGCAGTCCCACTAGAAGGAACCAATAATTTTCTAAATTCTAAGTTTAAACCAAGTGTATTGTAGTCATCAAAGATAAAGTCAAATCCTGCTCCTAATTTACCAATAGCAGGGATAAAGTTTTCTTCGCCAGGAGTATATTCTACTTTAGGACCAATGTTAGCAACATTAACACCAATACGGTAACGTCCATTAAAAGTTCCGTAATTTTCTTCATCAGACTGATAATACGCAGAAATATCAACAGCAAAAGAATTTACTGCTTCTAATGAATCATCTACATCTAAATTAGAGTTTATATATTTTAAACCAACTCCCATTGAAAAACGTTCACTTAATTTTAATGAATAATATCCAGATAAAGCAAATTCAGTAGGGTTTTTAAAACCTGTTGGTAGTCCAATATCATCTGTAAGCTCAATTCTTCCTAGAGAGAAATATTTTAAATCTACACCCCAAGCACTATTTTCACTGAATCTGTTTACTAAAGATAAGTTTCCTGCAAAGATATCATCAGTTAAATTACGTAACCAAGGTACGTAATTAGCCCCTATGCTTAATTTACTTTGGTTAAAAACTATTTTCGCAGGATTATGAAATAAAGAGAATGCATCTGAAGAAGTTGCAACTCCAATATCTCCCATACCACCTGCTCTTGCATCTGATGTAATTAATAAAAATGGAAGTGATGTTGTAATAGCTTTAGATTGAGCTACGGTCTTTAAACCAAACCCAATTAATAATGTCAGTAGTATAAATTTTTTCATTTTTGATTTTAACATTGTTTTGGCAAATATATAATTTTATTATAGTATAACGAGTTTCTCATATTTTTCGGATGAAAGGTTACTTACGGTTGATCTTACTTTTAACTTATATAAATAGACACCTTTACCTATTTTATTTCCGAAATCATCTAAACCATTCCAGTTAATAGTTCTTGATAAACCTCCAGTTGTTTGTACTGTTTCGTTAATAGTTTTAACTAGTTTCCCCGATATTGTAAAAACTTGTACTTGAACCTCAAGAGGTTCATTAGGTTTGTTGTGATTGAACCAAAATTCAGTGTAGTTAGTGAAAGGATTTGGATAGTTTAAAACATTCTCTAAAACCAATTTGGTGTCACTTACAACCTCAAAGGTTAACGTAGCTTCAGATGAATTATTATATGTGTCCCAAGCTTTTATTTTTATGGTATGTGTGCCAACAGATAAATCTCGAAGTTGATAACTTACTATTCCTTTAGTAAAATCATCAAGTTCAGTCTCGTAAAAATCATTCAAAATAATTGGTTCTGATTGATTATCATCTAAAATAGCAACAATATCATGATCTACAGCTGTGAGAGAAGTGTTAATTCCACTAATATCTGATAATTTAATGATTAGGTTAGGGGAGGTATTAGTTGTTCCCCCATCTATAAAGGATTCATCATTCATGAAAAGCTGTATATCTGGGCCGATTATATCTTCAGGAGCATTATTGTTAATTCCACCAACAACAATATCTAAATTAATACCAGATTTATCGATTTCTTGGTTTTCTGCATAAAAACTAAATTTCGCATTACCATAAGTAATTTTAATATCTTTTGGTATTATAAATTCAAAACTAAAGTTCCCGTTTTGAGCTGATGATTTACCTCGGAAGATTTTACTCTCTTGAGAATCAAAAGTATTTATAATACCAAATCCATCATTGTCTAGAGTAGTTTTGTCAATAGGTTTGTCAAAAATTGTAGTAAAAACAGTTCCATTAAAATTATTTAAAGGTGTACCTGAATTATCTGTTACTATTCCGTCAATCTTAATTCTCGAGAGTGCTTTTAATGTATCTATTGGTTGGGTAATAGGAATATCATTTACCCTACTTATGCGTATGTCTGGTTTAGGAATAGCAAGTTTCATAGCAGGATCGCCAAAATAATAGATAAAGAATCGTTGGCTACTAGTTGTTTCGTTTTTTGTCTTAATCAGGTTCTTAGAAATAGCATCATCAGTATTGTCAAAATCCAATACATATTTTGTCAATTCTTTATTAAAGGCTTCTCCTAGAGATATAAACACATCTCTAGTTGTTGTAATCATGCTAACAGCTCCTCCATTGCGATTTAAAAATAACTGTTCTCCAGCTGTATCTCTCAAAGGATTATCGAATCTTGAGAATTCACAAGTAACCGTTATAAATAATGGTAAATTACTATTGTTAAAATCTTGTATTTGGGGGATTTCTAAAACTCTTTCTGCGGCTAAACCATCTTCTCCACCATGTCCAAAATAATCTAATACTAAAGTTCCTTTTTCGATAGCATTAGTAATTGCATTTTTTACCTGCGGATAACGTTCTCCGCCAGAAGAATTTTCTTGTTTAAAAGCATCAGCGTAAATTTTATTTACATTAAAAATTGGCTTGTATTTTTTAATACTATCAGCAACTTCTTCTAAACCAGATTGTAAAGTAGCATCAGTACTAACATCAATATCATCTGCTACCAGTGTCACTGAGTTTCTCCAATCTCCAAAAGATGAGGCGTTATAATAACTCAATATTTTATTGACAACATCATTAGCTTGTTGAACGGTGGTAACAGGAATTCTTCCAGAGCTAATATCAATGTCATCATTACCTAACATTCTTCCGTCACTATCATCAATCATAACAAAATAATCATCGGTAACATAAGATGAAACTAAGTCAAAGCTTTGAGTTGCATGAAACGTAGGTACTACGTTATTGTTTCCAGAGATTCTATCTTTATAATCATAAGAAGAATCTCCAAAAAAACAGACATATTGTAATTTATTAGAGGTGGAATTATCATGAAGATATTTAATGAAATCTCTAACTCCTGTAACATCAGGACTACCCGAGGAGAACTCATTATATATTTCTGAAAGTAAAACTACTTTAGAATTTAAGTTTGAATTAGCTTGGTGATAATCTGCTAATCGTTGAGCCTCATTGAATAATTCACTATTCGTAATAACAAGATAATCAATATCTGTTAATGCGTGTATGTTTTGATTAGAAATAGTTCTTTCTTGAATTTGAGTTGGTGTATAAAAGTCATTTTCATTAACAACAACATATTCGTTTAAATTACCGCCATTAGATTTAAAAACAAAATTGGAAGATGAACTTGATTCATTTTGGATGTTAGTAGCATTAATTGGATCTGATACATTCCAAAGTTGAAAAATTTCAGAAGAATTACTAATAGAATATTCAACTATTCCGGTACTCTTAGCTTCTGTAAAACTTCTAAAAGTAAATTGCTTACCAGAAGAGGTAAGGTTTTTTTTTCCAGTAACCTCTATGTAATCAAGGAAAGCTCTTGCAGAAGGATTTCCATTATTGTTGTAGTCTATCTGAATAGAGATACTATTTGCAGAATTTATTTGTGACAAACTTTGGCCATATCTAGCCAAACCTGAAGATGTAGAATTTGAAACTGGAGGAAAACCAATTGTAGGTGCATTAGTACCATTAACGTTAATGTTCATGTTAGAAGCTGTAGAAGACTGAGAAGCAGCAGTAACAGTAACATTAACAGTGGATCCAGAGGTAGCATTAGAAAAAGGTATAGAAAAATTTTGAGAACGATTTACCGAAAAATTTTCACCAAACCATAATCTACCTACAGCTAGTAAACTCACATTCTCCTTTTCGTAAAAAATAAAATCATCATAAGTGTTAATTGAAATTGTAGATGGGCTACTTATTATAGCTTGATTGTTTATTCTTTTTCCAGGTGTGTCATCTACAGTTATAAAGTAAAAAGCTTGATCAGAATATATATTTTGAACATGAGATGCAGTTTCGTTTGTTATATCTATATTCCAGCTATGAGGACCAATACCATAGAAAAGAATATAGTCATTACTATTAAAAGTTCCATCTTCTTCTCCACTTACAAATATCGAGTTTTCTTGTATGTCATTGTATCTAAAATCAGAGGCTAATTCAGGTAATGTTTTACCTCCATTTCCGTATATTTTTATGTTTCTTGGATCAATAGAATTTGTATTAATCCCTAAGTTCCGTAGAAAACTAGCATCGATTTTAAAAACTCCAGTAGTGTCTATCGCAAATTTATACCAAGTTCCATTTGAAAGCACAGTATTTGAAGTTTGACTAATACCGAGAAAACTTAGAAATAAAACAAAAAGAAATAGAAGTTTTTTCATAAATTCATTTATGATAACGATATGGTTATTACATTAGTATATCTTTTGCAAGATTACTTATAATAAAATGAAAAACCAATCGTTAAGAAAGAGTATTATGAACATAATATAAAATTATTATATTTATATAATTGAATTAAATGATAAATGTTGTAAATTGCCAGACCCTAAAATTAAGTAAATACATGAAAAGTACATTAAAGTTATTTAGCTTTCTAACCATTTCCTTAGTTATATTATCTTCATGTCAAAGCTCAAGAAGAGGTTCAAGTTCTTCTTCTCTGACAGGATGGAATTTTAACGATCCTAGTTATGGAAACTATTTAAAAGGAGAATTTAAAGACGGTAACGTACCTCCTGGTATGGTTCACATCGAAGGTGGAACATACACTATGGGATTAGTACAAGATGATGTTATGTTTGATTGGAACACTACTCCAAAACAAATGCACGTTCGTTCATTTTATATGGATGAAGCTGAGGTTACAAATGCTGAATATGGTTTGTTTTTACAATATACCAAAGATGTTTTCCCTCCCGAAGATCCACAGTTTAAACATATTTACCCTTCAATTCTTCCAGATACTTTAGTTTGGAGAAAAGGTTTAGGTAATACAAACTTACTTTCTGAGAGTTATTTAAGACATCCTGCTTACTCTGAGTACCCTGTTGTAGGTGTTACTTGGTTACAAGCTAATGAGTATTGTAAGTGGAGAACAAATGCAGTGAACTTAAAGATATTAATGGATAAAGGAGTTATAACTAATATCTTTAAAGAAGATTCTTTAAAGTTTAGAGGGAAAGACAACTTTAACACTGATGTATACTTAGATCAACCTTATGCTTTATTTGAAGGTGATTCAACAATCTATAAGAAAGGTATTCCTGTTCCAAGGAAAAAAGGAGATCCTAAGCCTGCTAAAGGAGAATTTACTGGTAGACAAGTAACTTCTTCGGATGGTATTTTATCACAAAAATTTAGACTACCTACTGAAGTAGAATGGGAATATGCTGCAAAGGCAATTTTTGAAAATAGAGAATATAACAATATTAGAGGTAGAAAGAAATATGCATGGGCTGGAAAATATACTAGAAATAGATCTAAGTCTAAAAGAGGAGATCAATTAGCTAACTTTAAACAAGGTAAAGGTAATTATAGTGGTATTGCTGGATGGAGTAGTGATGGAGCTGATATTCCTAATGCTGTTAAGAGTTACCCGCCAAATGCTTTCGGACTGTATGATATGTCTGGAAACGTTGCAGAATGGGTTTCTGATGTTTATCGTCCGATAGTAGACTCTGAGGCAAATGATTTTAACTATTTTAGAGGTAATATTTTTACTAAAAAATTAATAGATACAGAAGGGAAAGTTGTAATTGTAGACGACAGTCAAGTAGAGTTAGATACTTTAGTAAATGGAAAAGTAATGCCAAAAGCTTTACCAGGATCATTTAGATATATTCCAATCACTAAAGATGATACCTACATGAGAAGAAACTATTCTTTTGCTGATAATTCTGATTTAAATGATGGAGATCAAAAATCTTCTCAATTCTTTAATCTTGAAGAAGATCAGTTACCAGGTACACCAAGAATGTATAACTCACCGATTAGACCAGAAAGTGAAAGAGATTCTTTAGGTAATGCTATTGTTAAACTTGAATACGATAAGAAAAACAGGACAACTCTTGTAAGTAATAAAACTAGGGTTTATAAAGGAGGTTCATGGGCAGATAGAGAGTATTGGTTAGACCCAGCTCAAAGAAGATATTTCCCAGAATATATTTCTACTAACTATATTGGATTCAGATGTGCTACTGATAAAGTAGGACCAATGGTTAGAAATCAAAAGAAAACAGCTACTCCTAGATATATTTATTCTAGAAAGTAATAACGCAATAATCTATAAAAAAAACCTCGCTGATTTCAGCGAGGTTTTTTTTATTTTTACTCTATGAGAATTCAAGAACTTTACGAGTTATATGCAAAGAACTTTTTGGTAGATACTGATACTAGAAAGATTAGAAAAGGAACAATGTTTTTTGCGCTTAAAGGAGCAAATTTTAATGGAAACAAATTTGCCGAAGAAGCTTTAGATAAAGGAGCGTCTTATAGTATTGTAGATGAAGAGGAGT
Source organism: uncultured Tenacibaculum sp. (assembly GCA_947492185.1). Lineage (GTDB taxonomy): Bacteria > Bacteroidota > Bacteroidia > Flavobacteriales > Flavobacteriaceae > Polaribacter. Next base: position 213,991 of record CANLMR010000005.1, on the reverse strand, counting down.
ATAAAACGAACGAGTATATAATACTGGTAGATAACGTGCTTGAAACACTTCAGAAGTTAGCCAATTATCATAGAAAAGAATTAAAAATACCAATTATAGGGTTAACTGGTAGTAATGGTAAAACAACTACTAAAGAGTTAATTAATGCAGTGCTTAGTAGAAGATATAGAACAACTGCCACTAAAGGAAATTTAAATAATCATATTGGTGTACCGTTAACTCTTTTATCTATGAATAAAGCAACAGAAATTGGTATTGTTGAAATGGGAGCAAATCACCATGGAGAAATAAAGTTGTTATCTGAAATAGCAGAACCTTCATTGGGATATATTACTAATTTTGGAAAAGCTCATTTAGAAGGTTTTGGCTCAGTTGAAGGTGTAATTAAAGCTAAATCAGAACTGTACGATTTTATGATCAAATCTAAAGGAAGAATAATAGTTAATCCTAATGATAAGATTCAGGTTAATAAAACTAATCAAGCTAATAGAATTTTCTTTGATGATTCTATTAGCTTTGTGGAAGCTAATCCATTTGTTAATTTGATTTATAATAATCTGAATATTCAAAGTAATTTGTTAGGAGATTATAATTATAACAATATTGCTTCAGCAATAACAATAGGTAAACTCTTAAACGTTTCTAAGGAAGATATTAAAGTAGCTGTTGAAAATTACATTCCTAAAAACAATAGATCTCAAGTAGTAAAGAAAGATACTAATGAATTTGTATTAGATGCTTACAATGCAAATCCAACGAGTATGAGGGCCGCTTTAGAAAATTTTAGAAAATATTCTGCTTCTAAAAAAATAGTAATTTTAGGAGATATGTTTGAGTTGGGTAAAGATAGTCATGAAGAACATCAAAATATTGCTTTGCTTGCAGAACAATTAGATTTTTATAAAATTATTTTAGTAGGAGAAAACTTTAATAGCGTAAAAGTAAAGTCATCAGTTCAATTCAAAAAATTTGAAAGCTTAAAAAGATATTTAGAAACTTCTGAAATTAAAAATAGCACAATATTAATTAAGGGATCTAGAGGTATGGCTTTAGAGCGATGTTTAGATTGTATTAGTTAATACTTGATTTATGATATTCAAGTAAATTATCTATTGGTCTTTGAATTATTCCTGTGACACTTAATTCATGTTTATTAGCTACCTTCTCAAGAGTTTCTTTAAAATAGTAAGCAATAGATCCAATGAAATAAATTGGTATTTTGTTATCTTTTTTATAAGGTAATATTCTATATTTAAAAAATTCTTGAAATCCTTTCTTTATTAACTTTTTAATATACTTTTCATTTTTAAATTCAAACATAAATTTTGCAAATGAAGCTAAATACATATTTGGATTGGGTTTTCTATACAAATTCATTTTTATAAAATCTGCATCTAAATTGAATTCGGTTTCAAAACTTTTAGAGATTTGTTTAGGCATTTTTTTATAATAATAATCTCTAAGAAGAAGTCTTCCAAAATAGTTACCACTTGCTTCATCCATTATTGAATAACCTAAAGAAGCAGTTAACATTTCCATTTCATTTCCATTAAAATAACAACTGTTTGAACCTGTTCCCAATATACAAACTATTGAAGGATTATTTCCAGAAGCAGCATATACAGCAGCTAACATATCTTCTGCAATATTAATTGATGCATTTATGAAGATATCTTTCATTACATCATGTAGAATCTGAACAGGTTCAGGTGTGCCACAACCAGCACCATAGAAATGAATTTCTTCTACTTCATTTTTAATATTGATAAGCTGAAACATATTCACTATCCTGTTTTTTAATTCCTCTCCAGGAACTACTGCAGGATTTAACCCTAAGGTTCTTGCTCTAAATATTTCATTTTTGTTTTTGTCTAAAGCTATCCAATCAGCTTTAGTAGATCCGCCGTCTGCTATTAAAATCATCTGAATTATTGATTGTATTATTCAAATATATATTTTCAATTCCGCTTACACAACAGCTAGAGAAAACTCAATCGTTTTCGAAGTAAAGAAAGTAGTTTTTTGTGTAAAAAACAGTAATTTTGTTTACCTAAAACTTTGAACATTATGTTTTTTTTTAAAGAAAAAACCATTTCACTCACTGAAATTTTCAATGATACGTTTGTAGATATTCATTCTCATTTACTTCCGGGTATAGATGATGGAGCGAAAGATTTGGATGATTCTATAGCTTTAATTTCTAAAATGTATTCTTATGGAATAAAGAATTTTATAACTACACCTCATGTTTTGGGAGATGTTTATCCTAATTCTTCTAAAACAATTTTAAATAAATTAGAAGAAGTAAGGAAAGCATTAGTAGAAAGAGGTTATAACGATATAAAAATTGCTGCTGCTGCTGAATATATGATGGATGAACAGTTTATAGAACGATTAGAAAAGGATGATATATTAACACTAAAAGATAATATGATCTTAGTTGAGATGTCATATTTTAATGCACCTATTAATTTATATGATATTCTTTTCGAAATTCAACTTAAAGGTTATAAACCAGTTTTAGCGCATCCAGAACGATATAATTTTTATCATAATGATTTTCAGAATTACTATAAGTTAAAAAAAGCAGGATGTTTATTCCAATTAAACCTTTTATCGTTAACCGAGCAATATGGTACTGGAGTAAAAAAGACAGCTGAAAAGCTAATCAAAGAAAATTTATATGATTTTGTTGGAACTGATACTCATCATAAAAATCACTTAAGATTGCTAGAAAAAATAGGAACTAAGAAAATTAAAAAAAATATTATTGATTTGGTAAATAATAATAGTAAGTTTAATAAATAAAAAAAGGAGCTTAAATTTAAGCTCCTTTTTTTATTTAACTAAATAACTTTTTATACCAAGGTTTTTTATCTTCCTCTTTAATGTTTCCATAACCATATCCATAACCGTATCCATAACCATATCCATAACCACGTTTCATGTCAGTGTCGTTAAGAATAATAGCCATATTTGGAAGCTTATTCTCACGATATAAAGTATCAGGGACAGATAATAATCTTTTATCTAAATAATTAGCTCTACTTACATATAAGAAAACATCAGCATATTTTGAAATTAATAATGTATCTGTTACAAGATTAACAGGAGCAGTATCAACTAAAATATAATCATATTCATTTCTTAAAGTTTCAAATAGTTGATTAACTCTTTCAGACATTAATAATTCAGCCGGATTTGGAGGTATAACACCAGATGCAATAATATCTAAGTCTTTTAATTCAGGAACTCTAAATTTTAATGAATCAATAGAAATACTATCATTAGTAATGTAATTTGTAACACCTTTACGTTCCGGTATGTTTAAATATTCAGTTACTTTAGGAGCTCTTAAATCCATACCTACTAAAATGACTTTTTTGCCAGATAAAGCTAAAGTAGATGATAGATTTATGGAAATAAATGACTTTCCTTCTCCACTTGTTGTTGAAGTAATAAATATAGTTTTACCTTGATTTGTTTTTTCATTATTGGTTAACATGAAATCAAGGTTAGTTCTGACTAATCTAAAAGCTTCAGCTGTACTAGACCTAGCGTCTGTTCCAACTACTATTTTTTCTTTTGTTTCAGAGTGAGGAATATCTCCAATAAATGGTACTGATGTTAAATCTTGAATATCTTTTTTAGTATGAACTTTTGTGTCAAGTAAATCTCGAAGATATATTATTATAAAAGGGATTATCAAACCGAGTAATAAAGCTGCTAAAAAAAATATTTTTTTCTTCGGAGAAACAGGTATATCTGACCCATATGCTTTATCGATAATTTTAGCGTTAGGAACAGTAACAGCTAAAGAAATTGCTGTTTCTTCTTTTTTCTTGAGTAAATAAGTATATAGCCCAGCTATTATTTCTTGTTGCCTTGCTATGTCTAAAAATTCTCTTTCTTTTCTTGGGATTGAAGAAATTTTGGAATTAAATCTATTAGCTTCACTATTAAGGTTATTTACATTAAGCTGAATAGCTCGTTCTTGATTTTGAAGACTACTTTCTAATGATTTTCTTAAATTATCAATATTATCTTGTATCTCCACTATAATTGTGTTTTTCTCTCCAGCACTTTTTAATAACCTTCGTTTTTTACTCAATAATTCATTATATTCAGAAATGTATTTGGCGACATTAGGGTCTTGAAGCCCTAAATTAACAGGAAGGATATCTTCAGATTTAATAAGTTCTTGACGTAACGATTTTATTATACTTAACTGTATATTAGCATCTATAAGTTTTTGCCTATTAAGAGTACTTGTTTGTAAAACTAGTGCTGCTTCAGATTGAATATCCGTAACACTGTTCTTTTTCTTAAAATCTTTAACATTGTCATCTACTATTGCTAATTCACTACCAACGTTTTCTAACCTTTCATTAATGAATTCTACAGTTTTTCTAGAAACTTCACTTTTATCATTCTTAGCATCTAAGTTATATTGATATACAATCTCGTCTAAAACATCTTCTGCTTTTTGAAGAACAGATGATTGGAGAGATAACTTTAATACACTTGAATTTTTATTTATTGGAGCAATACCAACACTTTTAATTAAACCATCTATTATTAAGTCATCAGAATAAATATTAATAATAATTTTTTTTCCAATATTTTCAGTATTAAAATATGAAGTTTTGGTAATAAAAATATCTTTAATATCAAATGGGTTTATTTGATTATCAACAAATAAATTAAACTTAGTTCCAAAAGTTATATTATCATTAACAGATTTGCCTTCTTCGTCTAAAAGACTAAATTCATTTTCATTTTTTATAATAATGGAAAAAGAAAAGGAATTATTTATCCTTTTTAATAGTAAAGAATCTGAAAAGTTAAATAATACAGGAGTCATTTTATATATCTCAGAATTTTTAACTCTTCCCTCAGAGATATATTTTATATTTAGCTTTAGATTTTTAACAACTTGTCCTAATATTTTTCTAGATTTTAAAATCTCTATTTCATTGTCAGGATTGTTACTTGAGCTTCCCCCAACAATACCTAAGTCTTTAAAAGCTTCTAATTCAGCAGAAATTCCTGATTTTTTATTGTCTTTAATCATTATTTTAGAGGAAGCAATAAACTTAGGAGTGCTATACCTTAAATATAAGAAAGCCAATGTTATACTTACTATAATACCTAATAAGAACCATTTCCAGTGAATTAAATATTTTTCTAACTCAGCTCTAATATTAATTGTATCGTGCTCTTCTATTTGTTGAGTGTTTATATTTTTATTCATTGAAGAGTGTTTATCTAGTTAATACAGCGATTAAAGAAACTAATATAGATCCAATAGAAACAAATAAACCTGTATTTCTATTAAAAGCTGCATCTTGAGAAGAAGATTTATTTTGATCAACATATACTAAATCATTTTGCTGCAGATAATATACAGGAGAAGTAAATATTTTATTTGATCTTAAGTCAATGTCAAATTTTATTTTTTTTCCATCAATTTCTCTAAAAACTTTTATAGTGTTCCTCTTTCCTGTAATGTTTAAATCTCCAGCCAATCCTATAGCTTCTAATATGGTAATTCGTTCATTAGGAATAGTATAAGTGCCTGGGTTTCTAACATCTCCTAATACAGTAATAGTATAATTAGCAATTCTAATATTAATTGTAGGATTTTTTACATAATCAGGGTCTAATTTACTTTTTAGGGCAGCGATAGATTCATCTCTGGTTAATCCCCCTAATTTTAATTTACCTATCACAGGGAAATCTATATATCCATTATTATCAATTAAATATGTTTGTTGTTGAGGAGTACCGATTGCTCTATCTGTTGTTGTAGCAAAACTAACAGCTGGTAAATTAAATGGCTTTACAGTTTCAAAATCTATTGCAGAAACAGTTATTTGTAGTAAATCATCGGGTTTAAAAATAGTTTTATAAGAGTTTGAAACTTTTGCTTGTTCAATTTCATCATATTGAAAATAAGTGATTTCCTTTTTTGAAACACAAGAACTTAGTACTACAAGAAAAATTAATAAAACAATTTTTTTAGCTTTTTGCATCTTTAAAATTTTTTGCGAAAGTAATCAAATTAATTGGTTTTTTGAATATCCAACTCTTCATAAATGGAATTGTTAGATTTATATTCAGGTACGATTTCTTTAATTAATTTTACAGATAAACCGTTGTTATTGTTTTTGTTTTCATGGCATAAAGATTCAATTTTACCCTTAATACTGTATGCTTCAATTTTTTGATTTTTGGCAATCATAATTTTTTCATGATAAGTTGGCGTTGTGTTTTCTCCATTTGCCAGTAATTCTTCATATAATTTTTCGCCAGGTCTTAACCCAGTTATTTTGATATCAATATCTTCAGGAAATTTTAAACCAGATAAATGAATCATTCTTTTAGCTATATCATATATTTTTACGGATTTCCCCATGTCGAAAATGTAAATTTCACCACCATCACCCATAGTGCCTGCTTCTAAAACCAATTGACAGGCTTCAGGGATGGTCATAAAATATCTTGTAATATCTTTATGCGTAACAGTTAAAGGACCACCTGCTTCAATTTGCTTTTTGAATAAAGGTATTACAGAGCCATTAGATCCTAAAACATTTCCAAAACGAGTGGTTGTGAATTTTGTTTTGCTATTAAGTTTACTTAAACAACTTATATACATTTCAGCAACACGTTTAGTAGCTCCCATTACGTTGGTTGGATTTACGGCTTTGTCGGTTGAGACCATAACAAACCGTTCTGTATTATATTTAACAGATAAATCAGCTATGTTTTTTGTGCCAGCTACATTAATTTTTATAGCCTCATACGGACTTTCTTCCATCAAAGGAACATGTTTATATGCAGCTGCATGATACACTTTATTAGGTTTAAATTCTTCAAAAACAGCTTCCATTCTTTTTAAATCTCTAACATCTGCAACAATTGAAGAGAAATTCTTTATTCCTTTTCTTATTAATTCTTGTTGAATTTCGTATAATGGAGATTCTGCTTGATCTATTAATATTAAGTGTTTATGATTGTAGCTGCTAATTTGACGAGATATTTCACTTCCAATTGATCCTGCTGCACCGGTTACTAAAACTACCTTATCATTAACGTCTCTTTTTACAATTGGATTATTTATAGAGATAGGCTTTCTATCTAACAGATCTTCTATTTTGACCTGTTTTATTTGATTTGCCTCGAAATCACCACCAATCCATTTAGAAAAAGGAGGTACAATTTTTGGTTTTACACCTAGTTCTATAGTTTTATCTGTTAAAAATAAAAGTCTTTCAGATTTAATATTTTGAATTGAAAAAATAATTTCGTCAACTTCTTTTCTTTCAATAAAATTTTTATTGATTTCTGATCTACTATAAATCTTAACTCGGTCAATTTTTTTTCCTACTTTATTTTTATCATCGTCAATAAAACCAATAACTTCATAATTGTTTTTTGTGTCTCTATTTAATGCTCCATATGTTATTAAGCCTGAATCACCGGCTCCGTAAATCATTACGTTAGTAATATCTTTCAATTCTGAAGATATAATTTCATAAAAAGCCTTAAAAATAAAACGACTAACTATTAAAACAAATACAGTAATAAAGTAATGGATTAATATTATTGTTTTTGGAATTGTATATGAAGGAAAGATTTTATAAACATTATTTATAGCAACAATAAAGATAATACTCATTGAAGCTAAAGTAACTCCAATAAATACATTGAAAGCATCTCTAGTTCCTGTGTGTCGAATTATACCTCTATTTGAGCCTACAAGCCAAAAGCAACTTAAAAAGATGAATGATACAAAAGGAATTTGATATGTTAAATCGCCTGTATCAAAGTTTAAAGAAGCATTAAATCGAATTGTGTAAGCTAATATAAATGATAATACGACAAGAACAGTGTCAATTAATAACACTATCCAATGTGAAGCGTGTTTATTTAGTGCTTTTAAAAGAAAGTTTCTAATCATTTTTCAGAATCAAACCGGGTTAAAGATACAATATATTGTTTAAATCAAATTAGAAGTTAAATCTTCTTCATTTGTTGTTTTAACATTTGTATTTGCTCTTTAAGCATGCCATGTTTGTCTAGTTTTTTAGCTTCGTTCATTAAAGTTGTGGCTTCTCTCTTTCTCCTTTTAGTCATTGCGATTCCAGCTAATTGTAATTTAGCCATTGCTAAATCATGATCCATAGATAAGCCTAATTTTATAGCTTTCTTTAAAAATTTTTCAGATTTAGTAATGTTAGTTTGAGATAACATAATGCCATGTAAATAGTTATAATACCCTTGCTGTTTAGTAGTTAAAGCACCTTCAGGATTTGTTATATAACCTAGCCATTTTTTAGCGCCTTCAAAATTTTGTTTTCTTAATTGCAAAAACGCTAGTAATATAAATTCATTCTTAAAATAAAATAAAATAAAAATACCAGCTAAAAGTAAAATGGCAATACCATTTCCAATATGTCCTTGAGAGAACTCATAGATTGCCCAAACCGTTATTAGTACTGCTAAAATTAATTTTATATTCTTATTAAACATATTATTTCTTATTTGATTCGCAAATGTACATTTTTAAATGTAACAAGATTACTTACTATATTTTTTTTTGTTTTTAAACCAAGCTGTAATACCTATTATGGTTACGAAAATTATTGAGTAATACACTGAGCTCGGTGTTATTACTTTATCTCCACTTGCATACGAATGTAATCCTGATAAGTAAAAGTTAACTCCAAAATAAGTCATCATAATTGAAGCATAGGCAATGATAGACCATAGGTTAAATGTGTATTTACTTCTTAGTCCAGGAATTAATCTCATGTGTAGTACAAAGGCATATATCATTATTGATATTAGTGCCCAGGTTTCCTTAGGGTCCCATCCCCAATAACGTCCCCAACTTTCATTAGCCCACATTCCTCCTAAGAAATTACCTACAGTAAGCATTACTAATCCAACTGTTAGTGACATTTCATTAATTATTGTAAGTTCTTTTATATTAGCTTCCATTTTCTTTTTACTTTTTTCTGTAGTAAAAATCATCAAAAATAAAGCTACAATACCCAAGATCATACCCAAAGTAAATGGTCCATAACTAGCTACAATAATAGATACGTGTACTAATAACCACCAAGAGTTTAAAACAGGTTGAAGATTGGCAATTTCAGGATCTAACCAATTACCCATAGCAATCATTAAAATTACACAAGAGACAAAAGTAGCCGCCCCTATTGTTAATGAAGATTTTCTACCTAAGTACAATCCAAACAACATGGTAGCCCAAGCAACATAAATAATACTTTCATAGGCATTACTCCAAGGCGCATTTCCACTTATATACCATCTAGATAATAAACCTAATGTATGAAACACAAATAACATTATTATGATTCCAATTAATCCCTTAACTATATAATTCAAGATTTTTTTCTGCGAGAAAATGTTAAGTATAACTGCAGCAATTAAAAGAAAGCCGAACAATCCATAAAACAAGAAAAGTTTTTTGAAAATATTAATTTTATTGTAAGCGATTTCAAGATTGATTTTATCTTCTGAAGGAATAACTTCAGTACCATATTTTTTTTGAAATTTTTTAATTCCATCAAGTATTTGGTTAGGTTCAGAGTAATTTCCTGTTTTTTTAGATTCTTGCAAAAGTTGCATATATACAGGTAAAGATTGTCTTACAAAAACAGAATCTGTAGCTCTAAATCCAGCTTTAGAAGTTTCAGGTTGAGAAACCCATTTATTTTCTTCATTTCCTGGAATAGGATAAATTTTTAAAATTCCACCACCAAGCGCTTGTGATAGCAGCCATATTCTACGTTCAATTTTTACTAAGTCTTTTTCGAACTTATTCTGAATTTTTTTCTTTTGCGCTTCAGCTACCAGACTTCCAATTTTTGAATTACCAGTTTTATCATAAAAATCGATAAATCTAGCATGAGTGCTTTCTTTTTCTATTACTAAAACTTCTCTTATTTCAGTATTACCTTCTTCTAAATAAATAAAAGGTACTTGAAGCCAGAAAGTAGGGTTTTCAGTTATAGATAATAACACCTGACTAGGAGTCATATTATTAAACTTATTGGTTTGAGCCACTTTTCTAACCAGTTCAGAAGCAAAAGTATGTGCAGGTTTCATTCTACCTCCTGCATCTTGAATTACGAGGCGACTAAATTTCTCAGCATGTTCAATAGAAACTAGATTAGCTTTTAAAATACTATCTATTTGTTGGTCGCTTAATTTTTTTTGAGAGCTGTTTCCATGATTGTTATGTTGTTGCCCAAAAGCGATAGAAGAAAATAAGGCTAAAGGGATAAAAAGAGCTGTTTTTTTCTTTCTAATTTTTTTTAACCCTTTTTTTAAATCGTCAAAACGTGTGTGTTTAGCAAAAAGTGATGAGATTAATCCGATATATAATAATGAATAACCGATGTATGTTATTAAAGTTCCCCAAAAATCATGATTTACAGATAAATGTGTTTGTTCGATCGCTTCACCTGCATTCTGATAACTTGCTTGGAAAAACTTATATCCTTTATGATCTAAAATATGATTCATAAAAATTCTAAAATCAAAAGTTTCATTCTTGTCAACAACTGTAACTTCACTTGCATATGAAGAAGCGCTTTCAGATCCAGGATATTTTTCTAACTGAAAATCATTTAATTTTATACTAAATGGAGTTTGTAAAAGTTTAGCGCCATACCAAGCTCTAAAGTTTAAATTATCAACAGAAAATTCTTTTTTACCTTTTGTGTTAAACTGTCCTCCAGAGAATTCTATACGTTCAGTATTTCCGTTATATGTGACATCAAAAGTTACGATATCAAATTTCTTGTCATCCTTTGGTCCTCGAACTGTTTGCATTTCTCCTTTTTCAGCAGGTTTAGGAACTACAAATTGAAATCCGTTTAAGGTATGTAAAGTTGTATATTGAAAATGTTGAATACTGTCTTTTACAATTTTGCCTTGCTTTTGATCGGCCATTCTTAACCATTGTCCATCTTGCTTAGAAGTCATTTTTAAACTTCCGTCAACATAAAAAAGGTTAATTGTAGCATTTTGATTGGGAGCGTCAAAACCAACTAGTATATTATGAATGTTTTGAATAGTTCCTCTTTTGATATAGTGATCATGTCTTGTTCCACTAGAACTTTCAACAAAATGTAAATGTTCAACCCCGTTTTCATCTAATATTAATTTTTTTTCAGCCCAAGGTATAAAGTCTACTAACTTAAAATTAACTTCTTGTTTTGGTTTGCTTTTATTAGGTTGGAAAACAAATGAAAATTCATAGGAATTTTTACCCCAAGTAGATAGTAAAAGTTTTTCTTGATAAGATTTTTGTGAAGCATTATCATCAATAATTACATTTAAATAATTAGTTTCAGATAAGAAAACATTAGTAGTTTCCCCTTCATCTATAATCATCATTCCTTCATAACCAAGATATCGTGTTATTCCAGCTCCAATTAATATGAATAAAAAAGCAATGTGAAACATAAATACAGTCCATTTTTCTTTCCTAAATAATCGATATCTAAAAATATTACCAAAGAAATTGATTACGAATAAGACCATTATTAGTTCGAACCACCAAGCGTTATATACAAGTTTTTTTGCTGTTTGTGTTCCAAAATCGTTTTCAATAAATGTAGCTATTCCCATAGCTGTTGCAAATACGATAAATAACACAGCCATTAAGCGAGTGGAGTAAAGTGTGTTTAAGATTTTTTTCATTGTAAAATGAGTAGATAAAAACTTTGCAAATTTACGTAAACTTAGCTGAAATTTGAGGAGGTTTTGATTTTTATTTGTAATGAATTCAAATAGCGTTTTAAGTAAATTTTAATAGTTTTTGTAAGAGTTTAGCATTTCTTTAAGGTTATATTTGCGAAAACATAAAACTTTATTATGAAATCAAATAAATTATTAAAAATTGCAGGGGTTTTATTTTTGATTCCCCTATGGACATCTACCATTAATGCACAAATAACAAAAACTGCTAGTGTAGAAGGTATTACAGAGTACAAACTGGATAATAATGGAATGAAAGTTTTGCTCTTTCCAGATAACTCTTCTCAAACAATCACAGTTAATATTACCTATAAAGTAGGTTCAAGACACGAAGGTTATGGAGAAAAGGGTATGGCTCACTTATTAGAACATTTAGTTTTTAAGGGAACACCTAATCATCCAAATATTCCAAAAGAATTATCAGATCACGGTGCACGTCCAAATGGAACTACTTGGTACGATAGAACCAATTATTTTGAAACATTTAATGCTACAGATGAGAATTTAGATTGGGCTTTAGATTTAGAGGCTGATAGAATGGTCAATTCTTACATAGCTAAGAAAGATTTAGAATCTGAGTTTTCTGTAGTAAGAAATGAATTTGAATCTGGGGAGAATTCTCCTACTGGAGTATTAATGAAATCTGTAATAAGCTCAGGTTTCTTATGGCATAATTATGGTCAATCAACTATTGGGAATCGTTCCGATATTGAAAGAGTACCAATTCAAAATTTAAAAGCTTTTTACAAGAAGTATTACCGTCCTGATAATGCCGTATTAATGGTAACAGGTAAGTTTAATACTGAAAAAACTTTAAAATTGATTGAAGAGAAGTTTGGTAAAATTAAAAATCCTGCTGTTCCATTACAATATGTTCCTACTATTGAACCACCTCAAGATGGAGAAAAAAGAGTTGTTTTAAATAGAGTAGGAGATTTACAAGTTTTATCTACAATGTATCACACACCAGCAGGTTCAGATAAAGAGCATGCAGCTCTAGCAATTGTAGAGAATGTTTTAACAGATCAGCCATCGGGAAGATTATACAAAGCTTTGATCGATGGTAAAAAGGCTTCTAGTATGTGGTCATTTGCTCCATTTACAAAAGAACCTTCATTTATGTATTTTAATGTTGATGTTCCTTCTGATAAGTCTTTAGCTGAGGCAGAAAGCACAATGTTAGGAATGTTTGATAATTTATCAAAAAATCCAATTACTGCTGATGAATTAAAAAGAGCAAAATCAAATCTTTTAAAGCAACAAGATCAGGTTTTTAGAAACTCATCTTTCTTAGGAACATACATGAGTGAATTTATTGGTGCTGGAGACTGGAGATTAGCATTCATTTTCAGAGATAGAATTGAAAAAATGACTTTAGCAGATGTTAACGCTGTTATGAATAAATATTTTATCAAAACAAATAGAACTGTAGGTAATTTTGTTCCAACTAAAAAACCTGTTCGAGTAGCTATTCCTCATACGGAAGGAGTAGATGAATTGGTTAAAAAATATAAAGGAAAAAAAGCCTTAGGTACCGGAGAAGCGTTTGATGTTTCTTATGATAACATTGAAAATAGATTAAAGTCAGGAACATTACCAAAAAGCAATATTGAGTATGGATTCATTAAAAAAGATAACAGAGGAAAAACTGTAAGTGTTTCTTTTGCATTTAGAAATGGAGCAGTGAAAGACTTAATGAATAAAGGTTTGATTGCTAGGTATACAGCTAGTATGATGAATAAAGGAACTACCAATAGAACTAGACAGCAAATTGAGGATGAACTAAGCGCAATTAAATCATCTGTTTCTGTAAGAGGGAGTAATGGAAGAACTTTTGTAAACATTAGTTCTACAGAGGAGAATTTACCAAAAGCTTTAGAGTTAATGACAGATATGTTAAAGAATCCAAAGTTTGATCAATCTGAACTAGAAAAACTTAAAACGCAAGCTTTAGCGAATATTGAACGTAATAAGACTGAACCTACTTTTTTAGCTTCTAGAAAAGCTGGACAGATTAATCAAAAGTATAAGAAAGGCCACCCACTTTATAGAATGACCTTAGAGGAGGAGATTCAAGCGATTAAAGATGTTAGTGTAGATAAACTAAAGTCTTATTATAAAGATTTTTACGGAATTTCTAATAATTCAACTTTAATTGCAATAGGAAATATAGATGAAGAGAAGTTAAAAGGGTATTTTGAAGAGAACTTTGGTAATTTCAAATCTAATTTACCTTTTACAAATGTAGCTGATAAGTATTCTGGAAATAAAGGAGCTAATGAAAGTATTAAAACTCCAGACAAAAAGAATGCTTTCACAACAGGTACATTATCTTTTGAGTGCAGTCAAGATGATAAAGATTATGCTGCTTTACAAGTTGCAGGTGAAATTTTTGGTGGAGGATTCTTAAACTCTAGAATTGCAAATCGTTTACGTCAAAAAGACGGTGTTAGTTATGGAGCAGGAGGAGGAGTTTCTGTAGATGGAGACAATAAAGACAAGAATTCTGTTATGTATATCTATGCGATTTACGCTCCACAAAATGCAGCTAAAGTACAGAAAGGATTCCAAGAAGAAATTAAGCGTTTTATTGATGGAGGAGTTACTCAAGAAGAACTAGATGGTGTTATTAAAGGTTGGGTGCAAGCAAAAGCTGTATCTAGAGCAAAAGATAGGGAGCTTTCTAGTTTAATTAATAATAACTTATACTATGATAGAGGTTTTGATTTTCATAGAAATTTAGAAGCTCAAGTTAAAAAATTAACTGTTGAAGATGTAAATAGAGTTATTAAAAAGTACTTTAAGAATTATGAAAAATGGACAGTTGTTAATGCTGGAGATTTCAAAAACATGGCGTACTTAAAAGATAAAATGAAAAACTAATCAAATTTTGATTTGTGTTTCAACAAAAAGGGCTGATTACTTTAATCAGCCCTTTTTTATTTTCCTATTTTTTCACCCATTTTAACAAAGGTTTCAGTCTTGTTTTTAGTATTGTTGAGTATATCTTGATCAATCTTAATTTTATCCTTGTCAACAAGAATAACAATTGTTGAGCCACCAAAGGCGAAATAGCCCATTTCGTCTCCTTTGTTTAAGTTTTTATTTGCAGTATAAGTTTCAATTATACTACCAACCATTGTAGCACCAACAGGAGCTAATAGAATATTTCCTTTGTCCTTTGTTTCTAATATGCAATATTCTCTTTTGTTTTCACAAAATACTTTTGTGAAGTTTCCTGCTAAAGCATAGGGAGAAACGGATAAATAATCTCCTTTAATTTTAATCATTTCAGATGGTGTTCCATCGTAAGGAAAATGATAACGGTGATAATCATTAGGAGCTAAACGTAAAATTAAAAGAGATGAATTTTTATATGTGTTAGCTAATTCTTTACTGTCTAGAAATTCTTCAAGAGTAAATTCTCTTCCTTTTATAAAGAAATTATGTACATCAATAATATTTTCAAAAGCAAGTAACTTGCCATCTCCAGGAGAAACAAATCCACTAGCAATTGGTCTAGCTTCTGGTTTTAATTTTCTGTAAAAAAAATCATTAAAAGAAGTGAAATCACTTACAGATTTTTCTGCTTCATTGATATCAATATTTAAATCATCAACAAATTTTCGAATTTTCGAAACAGAAGATGGTTTGTCCATTTGCCTTCCATACCATTCTGATAAAAACTTGCGTTTTACAATAGGAAGTAAAGCTAGTTTTCCAAACGGATTATTATACAACATCTTTAAAAAACCTTCTCCAGGAGGAGTTTCTATTTGTATTTTTCCAGTTTGTCTATTAATGAATTTGATTTGCATAATTATTCTTCGATACTGTCAATTAAGATCTCTAACATATCAATTGCAGCTTGTGCAATTTTGGTTCCAGGGCCAAAAACTCCAACCGCACCAGCATCAAATAAAAATTGATAATCTTGTGCAGGAATAACACCTCCAACAATTACCATAATATCTTCTCGTCCGTAATTTTTTAACTCTTCAATAACTTGAGGAACAAGTGTTTTATGCCCGGCGGCTAAAGATGAAATACCGATAATATGAACATCGTTTTCAATAGCTTGTTTTGAAGCTTCTTTTGGTGTTTGAAACAAAGGCCCAACATCAACATCAAAACCTAAATCAGCATAACCAGTGGCAACAACTTTGGCACCACGGTCATGTCCGTCTTGACCTAGTTTTGCAATCATAATTCTTGGTCTACGTCCTTCTAGTTCTGCAAATTTATCTGCTAACTCACTTGCTTTTTTAAATAATGAATCGTCTTTTATTTCTTTACTATACACGCCAGATATTGTTTTATGAACTGCTTTATGTCTTCCGAAAATTGTTTCTAAAGCATCAGAAATCTCACCTAATGAAGCTCTGTTTCTTGCAGCTTTTACTGCTAAATCTAATAAATTACCATTGCCTGTTTTCGCACAAGTTGTTAAATCGGCTAAAGACTTTTTAACTTTATTAGAATCTCTTTTGGCTTTTAAATTTTCTAAACGTTCTATTTGAGATTTTCTTACAGCCTCATTATCTACTTCTAAAATATGTAATGGATCTTCTTGTTCTAATTGATATTTGTTTACTCCAACAATTATATCTTGACCACTATCGATTCGAGCTTGTTTAATAGCTGCGGCTTCTTCAATACGCATCTTAGGAATTCCTTTTTCAATCGCTTTAGTCATTCCTCCAAGCTCTTCTGTTTCTTGAATTAATTCCCAAGCTTTATTGGCAATTTCTTCAGTTAATTGTTCAAGATGGTAACTACCAGCCCAAGGGTCTACAGTTTTTGTAATATGGGTTTCTTGTTGAAGGTATATTTGTGTGTTTCTAGCAATACGAGCTGAGAAATCTGTAGGTAGAGCAATAGCTTCATCTAAAGCATTTGTATGCAAACTTTGTGTTCCGCCAAATGCCGCAGCCATAGCTTCAATAGTTGTTCTTGCTACATTGTTAAAGGGATCTTGTTCTGTTAAACTCCAGCCACTAGTTTGGCAGTGAGTTCTTAAAGCTAAAGATTTTGGGTTTTTTGGATTAAACTGTTTTACTAGCTTAGCCCATAACATTCTAGCTGCACGCATTTTTGCTATCTCTCTAAAATGATCCATTCCAATTGCCCAGAAAAAAGATAGACGAGGTGCAAAAGTATCAATATCCATTCCTGCAGCTAATCCTGTTTTAATATATTCTAAGCCGTCCGCTAAAGTATACGCTAATTCTATTTCAGGAGTTGCGCCAGCTTCTTGCATGTGGTAACCTGAAATTGAAATTGAATTGAACTTGGGCATATTATCACTGGTGTATTCAAAAATATCAGCAATAATTTTCATCGATGGGGTAGGTGGGTAAATGTAAGTGTTACGGACCATGAACTCTTTAAGAATATCATTTTGGATTGTGCCAGATAATAATTCTGTAGCTACACCCTGTTCTTCCGCAGCAATAATGTAAAAAGCTAAGATTGGTAAAACGGCTCCATTCATTGTCATAGATACCGACATTTTATCTAATGGAATCTGATCAAAAAGGACTTTCATATCCTCAACAGAGTCAATAGCTACTCCTGCTTTTCCTACGTCTCCTTGAACTCTTTCATGATCAGAATCGTACCCTCTGTGTGTTGCTAAATCAAAAGCTACAGATAATCCTTTTTGTCCAGCAGCTAAATTTCTTCTGTAAAAAGCATTACTTTCTTCAGCAGTAGAAAATCCTGCATATTGTCTAATTGTCCAAGGTCTTCTAACGTACATTGTAGAATAAGGTCCTCTTAAATTCGGAGCTATACCAGCGATAAAATCTTCATGTTGTAAACTTTTGCTTTTTAATGATGATTGTTTCTCTAGTTTTATATTTGATATATCTTTTCTACTCATTTTCTAATCGTTCTTGTTCTAGTTTTTCTGCTAATCTTTTTGAAATAATTGGCTGAATTAAAGTTTTTTCCGAACGTTTTTTTACAAAAGGGAATAACTCTAGGTCATTCTTCATTTTATCCTTAGTGTTTTGGATTTTATTTGTGCCTAATAAAACAAGTTCACCTTTGTCAAAGAGTTCTTGTTCTTTTTGTGCTGATTCAGAAATTTTTCGTTGAATAATACCTTCTTTTAATTGCTTTAAAAAACCACCGCCTTCTTCAATCAGTTTGAAAATTTCTAATGCATTTTCAGCTAGTTGATCTGTTATGTTTTCTATATAATAACTTCCATCGGCAAAATGTTGTGCATTTTCGAAACCGCTTTCTTCTTTTAGAATAAGAAGTTGATTTCTTGAAATCCGTTCTCCAAATTCATTAGATTTATGAAAGATTTCATCATAAGCAACATTAGAAATTGTGTTTACCCCACCTAAAATAGCACTCATGCATTCAGAGGTAGTTCTTAGCATATTTGTGTTATAATCGTATAATGTTTTATTTCTTAATGTTGGCTGAGCGAAAATATGTGCTTCCTTTTCTGTAACATTATATTGTTCTATTAATTTTCCCCATAATATTCTAAATGCTCTTAGTTTTGCAATTTCAAAGAAGTAGTTTGTGCCAACTGAAAAGTTAAAATGAATTTTGTTAGCAATTTTTCCGCCAAAATGATTTAAATACTCATTTGCATGAGCTAGACTATATGCAATTTGTTGTGTTGTATTTGCTCCAGCATTTTGATAAACAGAAGAATTAACAGCGATACAGTTTTTTAAATTTATAATTGATTCTAGTTCTTTATGATCGGAGTTTAGGTTTTTAAACCAATTACCTGTTTTAGCTAAGTTTCCAATAATATCAATGTTGATGTAACAGTTTGAGGAGTTGATAAAATTAACTAGCTTTTTTATAAAACTTGAATCTAAAAAATTGAGTTTAAAGTAAAGTTTGGTTAAAGATGTATTAATATTTTGAACTGTTTTTTCAAAATTAAATTCTTTATCGGCTACAAATTCAATTGCTGTAGCACCTCTGTTAATAACATCAACGGCTAATTTATTTGCTACAATTTCATTGTCTATAAAAATTGATTGGCAAATATTATAGTTGTTTTTTGGAAGTGAAATGTTTTGATGTGATCGATCTTCTTTCGTGTAAAAAGGTTTAACGGTTATGCCTTCACTTGTTTGCCATAAAAGTGTTTCATTATAATCAAGACCTTTAAGGTCCGCCTGAATTTTTTGTTTCCAAGCTTTTTCTGAAATACCTTCAAATTCATCAAATAAATATGCTCCCATTATTTTTTTATAGTATCAAATTCGATTATATAAATATCCTCGTTTTTCTTTTTCATTAAATATTTTTCTCTAGCAAAACGTTCAAGTTCAAGGGAATCTTGAAGGTTTTTTATAGTTAGTTTATCCTTGGCAGTTTTTTTCTTATGATATTCAATCCAAGTTTCTAAATCTTTAATTTCTTTGTCAAACTCTCTGTGTGTTAAATAAGAATTTTCGTCAAAGAAAAGCATCCAGATAACAAAAACAGTAAGAATAATAACATAAATGTTTGTTATTATTTTTATTGCTGGTTTATTTTGTATTGATTTTAAGTTCATTATTATAAACGTTCACTAATTACTGTTCTAACAATGTCAATAGCAACAGTATTATAACGATCATTTGGAATAATAATGTCTGCAAAGTTTTTAGTTGGTTCTATGAATTCCTGATGCATTGGTTTTAATGTATCTTGATATCTAGTCAATACTTCATTAATATCTCTACCTCTTTCAGAAATATCTCTTTTTACTCTTCTTATTAATCGTTCATCTGCATCAGCATGCACAAATACTTTAATGTCACATAAATCACGTAGTTCCTTATTGTTAAATATAAGGATTCCTTCTACAATAACTACTTTTCTTGGGTGAGTTTTTATAGTGTCTTTGGTTCTATTATGTGTAACGAAAGAATATACTGGCTGTTCAATAATTTCAGAGTTCTTTAATTTTTTTAAATGCTCTACTAAAAGTTCAAAATCGATTGCTCTTGGATGATCAAAATTGATCTTGGATCTTTGATCATAAGTAAGATTATCAGTAGCATTATAATAAGAATCTTGAGAAATTACACAAACTTCATCTGGTGGTAATTCATTTATGATTTGATTTACAACAGTAGTTTTTCCGCTTCCAGTACCTCCTGCGATACCTATGATAAAGATATTTTTCATTGTTGTTTTATATGTAAGCAAATTTAGAAAAAATAGGACATAAAAAAAGACATCAATACTGATGTCTTTTTTGTTTTGAGCCGATAGAGGGACTCGAACCCACGACCTGCTGATTACAAATCAGCTGCTCTAGCCAGCTGAGCTATATCGGCTGTTGCTTTTAAAGCGTGGCAAATATAAAATGTTTTTTAAAGATGGCAAATATTTTTTTTGTTTTTTTGAATTTGCTTATGATTCGATTTTAAATGAGAGTACAGGTAATGGAGAATGATTAGCTACATCTTCAGTTATACTTCCGTCAAAAAAATGTGCTAAGCCCTTTCTGCCATGAGTTGCCATTGCAATAATATCTGCATTATAGCTCTTGGCAAAATTAATAATACCAGACTCTATAGTATAGTCAGAAATGTATTGTACATCTTTTAAATGATGTGCGCTTGTACCTGCTTTATTAAAGAAATCTTTTACAATTTCTCTCATTTCAGCAGAACTTTTGAAAGATTTAGTAGGAGTATTTACATATATCATTTTCATTTTACAATTAATAGATTTGGCAAATTTTCTTGCTTTTTTATATGCTTCTATAGAATCTTCTGAAAAATCGCATGCAAAAACAGCATTTTCAAAAGTATTCATCGGTTTGTTTTTTATAACTAGCACAGGAATATCAGAGTTTCTAATAACTTTTTGTGCATTAGAGCCAATGAATATTTCTTTAAACCCTGTTGCTCCTTGAGATCCCATAAAAACAATGTCAATTTCTTCTTCTTTGCATAAATCATTCAATTCACTAAATATTTTATAGTGCTTTATTATTGGTGTTATTTTTAAATCTCTTAAATATTCTTTATCAAGAAACTCGTTTAGCTTTTTTTCAATTATTTTAAGATAAAAAACAGTTTCTTGGCTACTTACAGTATTTGTTACCATAGCATTTGATATTTCAAGCATATGCAAGACAACAAGTTCAAAGTCAAATTTCTTAGCAAAATTAGCTGCAGTAATAAGTGCGTTTTCAGATTGGTCAGAAAAATCGATAGGTACTAAAACTCTTTTCATATTATTGAAATTTAGAATGTTACACCTTAATAATTTACGAAAAAAATGTGTAAAAAGCTATTTTTAAAGTATTAAACTATTGCTTGTGTGATGTTTAAATACCATTTTCTGAAGATAAAGATGATTGGTTTTATCCTTGAAATGTTGAGATTAATAAATTTATTGGCTAAACTTTTTACAGATAAAAAATTTGTAAAATTAATTTATAGCCTTTTTATATGTTTCTAGGCATCTTTGCCTCGCAAATTTATGATCAACTATAGGTGAAGGATAGGTGAGTTGTTCAAACTCAGGAACCCATTTTTTTATATATTTTAGTTCTTTGTCAAACTTTTGAATTTGTGTAGTTGGATTGAAAATTCTGAAGTAAGGAGCTGCATCTACACCACAACCAGCTACCCATTGCCAGTTACCAATATTGCTGGCTAATTCAAAATCTAGTAGTTTTTCTGCAAAATAAGCTTCACCCCAACGCCAGTCTATCAGTAAATGCTTACATAAAAAACTTCCTACTAGCATGCGAACTCTATTGTGCATAAAACCAGTTTCATTAAGCTCCCTAATACCTGCATCTACAAGTGGATAACCTGTTTTTCCATTACACCATTTTTGGAATTCATCTTTATTATTTCTCCATTTAATATTGTCGTATTTTGGTTTGAAAGCTTTTGTTACTGTATGAGGGTAATGCCAAAGGATTTGTATGAAAAATTCCCGCCAAATAAGTTCTTTTAAAAAAGTAATGTTTTTACTTTTTCTTGCTTTTGTAACAGCTTGTCTTATCGATATGGTTCCGAACCTTAAATGTATACCCAGCCTAGAAGTAGCTTTGATAGCGGGGAAATTTCGTTTAGCATCATATTCATCAATTAAAGAAGAAGAGATAATATACTCTGGTATTTTAATTATTGAAGGTGAAAAACCAATTTCATTTAAAGTTGGAAGTCTGTTGTTTTCTAGTTTAACAAAGTTTTGAATTAACTCTTCAGAAGGAAATGAATTAGAATGTTCATTTGTAAATGTATTTAACCATTTTTTAGAGTAAGGTGTGTATACTTTATAAGGAGAACCATCATCTTTTGTGATTTCATTTTTCTCAAAGATGACATGGTCTTTATATCCTTTAAATTGAATGTTTTTAATCTTTAAAAAATCAAAAACATTTTTATCTCTTTCTAAAGCGTACGGTTCGTAATCTCTATTTGCAAAAACAGTGTTAACATTATGCTTTACTATTAGTTGTTGAAAAACCACTAGAGGTTTTCCATAAAATACATGTAAACCACTACCAACTTTTTGTAACCTGTTATTTATCAGTTCTAACTGATTGTAAATAAACTGAACCCTAGCATCGTTTTTAGGAAGGTTTTCTAAAATATGTTGATCGAAAATAAAAATAGGTAACACTTTTAAATCACTTTTAAGTGCTTTAAAAAGAGCATGATTATCATTTATTCTAAGATCTCTTCGGAACCAAAAAATGTTAATTGTTTCCATTGTACTCGCCAAATAACTCTATTAATTTTTTTTGTCTATAATCAAAAATTTCATTCAGTTTCGGCTTTACTAAAATTGGATGTACTAGTTGACCTAAAATTCCCATTGGTAATTTGTAATCAATAATATCTTCCATTTCAACGCCTCCTTGAATTGGTTTTATGAAATGTTTATGATGCCAAAGCGCATATGGACCAAATCGTTGTTCGTCAACAAAATATTTCTTTTTTACTACATGGGTTATTTCTGTAACCCATTTTGTTTTAATGCCTAAAACCGGAGTGACAATATATTGTATAATTTGACCAGGATACATTTCTTTCTCAGCACCAGAAATAATATTAAACCCCATATAATCAGGTGTGATTGTTTTTAAATTATTTGGACTTGATAGAAAATTCCATGCTTCATCAATTGTTATCGGTAGGTTCTGTTTTTTGTGAAGACGATAAATTTTCATTTTAGTTATGTATTAAGATATAAAGGTTTAATGAGGTAGCGATGCATAACCATATAATATATGGTAGCAATAATAATCGAACTTTCTTTAGGTCAGTACTCAAATTCACAAAGAAATAAAGTAGTGTGATAATCAATAGAATTAAAACAACTACACCTAAAGCGACTAATTTTTGATTAAAGAAAATAAAGTTCCAACTAATATTTAGTAAAAGTTGAATTAAAAAAGTAATTTTTACAGTTTTGTTATTCGATATGCTGAAAAGGTACCCAAGATATATTGAAAAACAAATCATTATTAATGTCCATGCAGCACCGAAAACCCATCCTGGAGGTGTCCATGGTGCTTTGTTTAAAGATTGATACCATTGATCTGTTGGTCCTTCACCCATTAAAAAACTGCCTATCCACAAAGCAGAAAAATTAATAAGAAGAAATAATAACGTAAATTTTAGTTT
Source organism: uncultured Tenacibaculum sp. (assembly GCA_947492185.1). Taxonomy (GTDB): domain Bacteria; phylum Bacteroidota; class Bacteroidia; order Flavobacteriales; family Flavobacteriaceae; genus Polaribacter. Next base: position 190,559 of record CANLMR010000005.1, on the reverse strand, counting down.
GTTCAAGAGGTTAAATGTTTAGTGATTTTTTTACTGATTGGTTTAGTTAATGAATACCAATAATCTATTAGATAACCTTTTTCATTAACCAAGTATTTTTGAAAATTCCATTTTACAGAAGAATTTTTATTTCCGTTTAGTTTTTTATCGGTTAAGAAGGTGTATAAAGGATGTTTGTCGCTTCCTTTTACTTTTATTTTTTCAGTAATAGGAAAAGTAACTCCGTAATTTAGGGAGCAAAATTCTTGAATTTCATCAGAATTACCTGGTTCTTGACTACCAAACTGATTGCAAGGTACGCCAATTACAACTAATGTTTCACTAAACTGATCTTGTAATTGTTGTAACTCTTTATATTGTGGTGTGAAACCACATTTTGAGGCTACGTTTACGAATAAGATTTTCTTTCCTTCGAAGTCAGAAAGGTCAATTTCTTTACCTTGAAGGCTGTTTATTTTAATTTGGTAGACAGACATTTTGTATATGCTACAAAAAGTAGCGTGTAGTTAGATTATTTTAAGCGGTTAAAGGTTTTCCCTTTAATCTTTTTTCAATACGTTGTTTAACAACAGTTAACCTTTTCATGATTTCCATAAGATTACTGTCTTTAGTCTTTTTGTATTCTTCATTAATTTCTAAGATTAAAGCCTTTGCTTCTCTAGACGCTAAAATTCTATCACTTGTAGTTACAAATTTGAATTTTCTGTTCTCGAATTCTGTTGCTTTCTCTATTAATGTCATAACTATTCAATAATTATAAAGTTAAACCAAACTATGTTTGGACTGTTAATCGTAAAATTAGACGCATAAATTTTTAAGTACTTTCATAAAATATGGCCTAATTATGAATCTTGGGGCAACAAATGTATGTATAACTTTCATATTTGACTATACATAACCTATTGTTTTATACAATATAATGATTATTTTTTCTTATATATCATTAATTTGTTTATCAAATTTAAAAAAAAACTAAACAAATAAAAATATTTTAAATATAATTAAGAGGTTTTTAACAATAGAACTTATTGCTGTTTGATTTTTTGTTTAAAATAAAGACTAAAAAAAGCTGCTAATTATAAAAAATTAACAGCTTCTTGTCGGGGTGGCAGGATTCGAACCTGCGACCTCCTGCTCCCAAAGCAGGCGCGATGACCGGGCTACGCTACACCCCGAATTTTCGGACTGCAAATATAAATGTTTTTTTAAATATTAAAATGCCTTTCTTGAATTATTTTTGATTATTTAGTGATTGATAAAAGATATTTATAAAAGAGTTAAAGTTTTTAAAAAAAAATTACATTTGTATTTCGATAAAAATAATACCCAATGTCAAATACTGTAGAAAGAATTAAATGTTTAATAATAGGATCTGGACCAGCTGGTTATACTGCGGCTATTTATGCTGCTAGAGCAGATATGAAACCTGTAATGTATACAGGAATGCAAATGGGAGGTCAATTAACAACTACCACTGAAGTTGATAATTTTCCTGGATATCCTAATGGTACTGATGGTACTGCAATGATGGAAGATTTAAAAAACCAAGCTGAGCGTTTTGGAACTCAAGTACGTTTTGGAATGGTTACTAAAGTAGATTTTTCAACTGAAGTAGGAGGAATTCATAAAGTAGTTGTAGATGAAACAACTGAGTTAGAAGCAGAAACTGTTATCATTTCTACAGGAGCAACTGCAAAATATTTAGGTTTAGAAAGTGAACAGCGTTTAATAGGTGGTGGAGTATCTGCTTGTGCAACTTGCGATGGGTTCTTCTATAAAGGACAAGATGTTGTGGTTGTTGGAGCAGGAGATACAGCTGCAGAAGAAGCTACGTATTTAGCAAATATCTGTAGTAAGGTTACAATGTTGGTTCGTAAAGATTACATGAGAGCTTCTAAAGCAATGCAGCATAGAGTAAATAAAACTGAAAATATAGAAGTGTTATTTAATACGGAAATAGATGAAGTTATCGGAGATAACGTTGTTGAAGGTGTAAGAGCTGTAAATAATCAAACAGGAGATAAAAAAGATATTTCGGTAACAGGAGTGTTTATTGCTATTGGTCATACACCTAATACGCAATTATTCAAAGGAGTATTAACTATGGATGATACAGGGTATTTAATTACTGATGGAAAATCAACCAAGACAAATGTTCCTGGAGTATTTGCTGCAGGAGATGTACAAGATAAAGAATATCGTCAAGCGGTAACAGCTGCAGGTACTGGATGTATGGCTGCTTTAGACGCAGAGCGTTATCTTGGAGCTTTAGAATAGAAGATTCTTAAAAATAAACTATATTAAAAGAGATTACTTAAGTAATCTCTTTTTTTTTGTAACACAATTTGAAAAAGAGAGTTATTCTAAACGTAAACCAACTTATTATGAAAAACAAAATCAGTATAATTTTAGGATGTTTATTCCTGAACTTATCTTTAGTGTTAGCTCAAGATATTTCAATTGAGAGTAAAATTGATAGTTATATTTCTCAAGTTCAAGATCAGTATGAAATACCAGGCTTAACTTTATGTATTGTAAAAAACAGTGAAACTATTTATAAGAAGAATTTTGGATTAGCCAATATTGAACATAGTGTACCAATAAGTAACAATTCAATATTTAGAGTATATTCATTAACAAAACCTATTATTTCTGTTGGAATATTTCAATTAGTAGAACAAGGAAAGTTAAGTTTAGAAGATTATGTGTCGAAATATATTTCCGAAATTCCAGAATCTTGGAGATCAATTCAAATAAAACATTTATTAACACACTCTTCTGGATTACCAGATATGAAAGTCTTTGGAAGTGGAGAAAAGTTAACCGAGAAGAAAGCAAAAGAAACTGCATTTAAACAAGACTTAATTTTTAATAAAGGAGAAAAATATACCTATAATCAAACCAATTTTTGGTTGCTTCATAGAATTATTGAAAAAATAACAGGTAAAAAACTCTCGGATTATATCTCTAAAAATCAATTTGAGAATGAAACAAGACAAGTGTTTTTTTCGTCAGATTCTAAGCAAATTGTAAAAAATAGAGTTACATCATATTTTCCTTTTGCAACGGGTACTATGATTATTGATTTACCAACAATCGAAGGAGATTATATGTTTGCGGCAAACGGATTAAATATTACGTTAGATGAATTTGTAAAATGGGATAAAAGATTACGAGAGAATAAACTGCTGAAACCAAAAACAATGGATGCAATGTGGAATAGTTTTAACTATAGTAAATCCAATAAAGTATTTGCACATTCTTGGGATAAGATAATATTAAATGATCATGAATCTTTTGGTTTCACAGGTTCTTTAGTTACTGCTTATAGAGTTTTCCCGAAAGATGATTTAAGCATTTTTGTACTATCGAATGGTTTGGGAAAATTCTATGATATTGATTTAGTTGTTAATGATATTGCTACAATAGTAGATAAAGACATTTTTGATTTACAAAAAAAGACAGTTGAAAGATGTAATACAATTTTCAAAAACAAAGGTTTTTCAGCATTTAAAGAAGAGTTTTTTAAATTAAAAAAAGAAGCTAATTCAGAAATCAATATAGAAAAAGTTGTAAACAGTATTGGTTACATATTATTAAGAAAACAACAATTTGATAATGCGTTGAAGGTTTTCATTTTTAACACTAAAGAATATCCTAATTCAGCAAATGTTTATGATAGTTTAGGTGAGCTTTTTTTTATTTTAAAGAAATATAAGAAAGCTAAGGAGAATTACATTAAAGCAATTAAGTTAGGTGGTACCAATGGAAACGCAAAAGAAATGCTTGAGAAAATAAAAAAGAGGAAATAATTTGTAACGAATACAAAATATCTAAGTTCATCTAATAAAGACAACTAATTAACACTTTAAGAAATTGAATACACTATCAGATAGTGCCTTAATGCTAAAAGTTAAATCTGGAGAAAGCCATACGTTGGGTTTGCTTTATGAAAGATATAAAAAACGATTGTTTGGTTTTTTTTATCAAATGTGTAAAGATACCAGTTTATCGGAAGATCTTGTGCAAAACGTATTTATCAGAGTACTGAAATATAAACATACGTATACAGAGGAGAGTAATTTTTTATCATGGATATTTCGAATAGCACGTAATGTATATTATGATCAATTTAAGGTAAATACGAAGAATAGAACATCCGATTTAGATGAAGTAAATGATGTTTTTATGGTTGATAATATTGAAAATGATATTGAACAATCAGAGAGAGTATCACTATTAAAAACTGCACTGAATCAATTACCAGCAAAGAAAAAAGAACTCATAGTACTTAATAAATTAAAGGAATTAAAGTATAAAGAGTTAGGAGAAATTGTTGGTTGCACAGAAGGAAATGCAAGAACACGAGTTCATAGAGCATTACACGATTTAAAGGAAATTTATTTAACCCTAGAAAAAAGATAGAAAGATGAAATATATAGAGTTTAAAGAACTACTTACAGATTATGTGCTGGGGAATCTATCAGAAATTAAACAAAAAGAAATAGAGTTTTTTATAAAAGAAAATCCAGAATATATAAAAGAACTTGAAGAAGCAAGTTTCTTTTTAGAGAATATATATGAAGAGGTTCCAGAAACTTCAACATCTATGGATATTAAGTTTTACACTATGCTTAATTCTCAAAAAGAAAAAGAGAAAAAGGTATTGGTTTTAGAAAAAATAGAAACATTTTTCTTAGGGAATTTGTTTAAGAAAATTGCTTATACATTTGCGATTTTAACAGTTGGTTTTTTATTAGGAAAAGGATTAAATAATACAAGTATAATTGATCCTAACATTGAGGAATTCAAACAAGAAACAGAAACAGTTCGTTCGCAATTAGTATTAACATTACTTGATCAGCCATCAGCAAATAAAAGATTACAGGCTGTAAGCGAAGTAAATAAATTAAATAAGGTAACAGAGACTGTTTTACAAGCATTATTTAAAACATTAAATAATGATGAGAATGTAAATGTAAGACTCTCGGCAATAGAAGCATTGGGGAATTATACAGATATACCATTGGTAAGAGAAGGGTTAATAGCTTCTATTTTAAAACAAGAATCTCCGTTAGTGCAAATTGCATTAGCAGATTTAATGGTGTTGCTTCAAGAAAAAGAAGCCGTAAAATCTTTTAAAAAGTTAATCAATGAAGAAGACACAAATGAAAGTGTTAAGCAAAAAATGGAAGAAAGTATTGAACGAATTATTTAAGTAAGAGTTATAAAGTTTTGATGTAAATGGCAAGTCCTAGGTCGCTTTTTACAGAGAAGAAAATCAAGTCATTCATCAAAAAAGTTAAGTCATGAAATTTTTAAAAATCATAATAATAATAATATTTTGTACTAGTAATTATAACTATGCACAAGAATATCATACTGATAAAAAACTAAACAGTAAAGAAACTATTAAAAAAGAATTACAATTTCCAACTAATAATCCTGATAATATTTTGGTTGTAGACAATGTATATGGTTCTATTAATGTAGAAGGATATAACGGATCAAAAGTTGTAGTAGAAGTTGTAAAACGTGTTTATGCAGATACTAAAGAAGAATTAGAAAAAGGTAAGCGAGAGATAGGAGTTAAAACAGCTCAAAAAGAATCTGCTTTGTATGTGTATCTAGATTCTCCTTATTCTCATTTTGACGATGAAACTGGAATGTTTGAGCATAGAGAGTTTAACTTTCATTCAAGAAGAAGTTATAAGCATAGAAAAAAACGTATGTATAAGTACAGATTAGATTTTAAAATTAAAATTCCTAAAAACACAAGTATTGATGTTAAAGCAGTTAATAAAGGAGAGGTAGTAGTAGAAAACGTACACGGTAAATTGTTAATAGCTCATAATATAAATGGTCCAATAGATTTAAAAAATGTTTCTGGAAAAACAGATGTAAATGCATTAAATAAAGATATTAATATTACGTATGCAGAAAACCCAACAGAAGAAAGTTGGTACCGATCTTTAAACGGAGATATTAATATAAAATTTAAAGATGGATTAGATGCGGTAATTAGTTATAAAACAATGAATGGAAGATTTTATACAAATTTTCCTTTAGAACAAACTACTCCCAAAATTGTAAAACTTTCTAAGAAAAAAAAGAGGGGAGTAAAATATAAGATAGATTCTAGTAAGCATTTTAAGATAGGTAGTGGAGATGTTCATTTACATTTCGATCAATTAAACGGAGATGCAATTGTAAAAAGATAAAATTATGAAGAGTAAGAATGTAAAATCAGTTATTATTAGTATGCTACTATTATTAGCATTCAATATATCAGCGCAAGAAGAGGTTAAAGTGCCATTAACTAACCCAAATAAAGAAGGTTTTTTAAAAATAGGAGTTCTTAATGGTTCTATATCTATTAAAGGTTATGATGGTAAAGAAGTAATAGTAAAAGGAACTCGTAGAGCAAGAAAAAGTCATAAACGACAAAGAAGTAGAAGAGGAGATAGAGAAGGTTTAAAAAGAATTTCTGCAAACTCTCTGGAGTTTAGTGTGGAAGAATATGATAATAATGTGCGTGTTAAAAGTACAGTAAACGGAACTACAGATTTTGAAATTCAAATACCTAAAAACTTTTCGTTAAAAGTTTCTACAGTTAATCAAGGAGACATTTATATAGAAAATGTTAACGGAACTATGGATATTAGTAATACTAACGGGAAAATAACTTTAAAAGATATTAGTGGATCAGTTAGTGCAGATGCTTTAAATCGAGATATAGTAGTAAGTTTTGTAAAAGTAAATCCAGATGTTCCAATGGCTTTTAGTAGTTTAAATGGAGATATCGATATTACTTTTCCTAAAAATGTAAAAGCAGATATAAAAGTAAAATCAGATAGAGGTGAAATTTATACAGATTTTGATATAAAAACACGTCCGTCAAAAGCAAAAGTTACTAAAGGAGATAGTAGAAAAAGAAATGCCTACAGTGTAAAAGTAGAAAAATGGGTTGTTGGTTCTATAAATGGGGGAGGGCCAGAAATACTTTTTAAAAACTTTAATGGAGATGTTATTATAAGATCTAGATAAAAATAGAAAGCTTCCCGAAAGGGAAGCCTTTTATTTTTATTTTTAGTTTTTCAACTTTTCAATCATTTCTACAGCTTTTGTATTTTCTGTATTAAACTTTAATGAAGTTTCAAATGCTTTTAAAGCATCATCTTTTCTGCCTAATTTATATAAACTCTCACCGTAATAATTATAGATTCTATGTGTGTAATATCCATGATTAGGATAAAGTCTTAAATTTAACTCATAAAACTTTATTGCTTCTTCATGTTTGTTTAACTCAGCAAGAGACAAAGCATATTCATTAATTAATCGTTCAGAAATTGCGTATTCAGACTCTTTTTTATATTCTTCTTTTAAAAATTCTAAAATTTCATCAGTAGTTTCTTCTTTAGCTAATTCAGCTATTGATTTTCTATTTAACATTAGTTTTCTTAAAATCCACCAGTAGCGCCAAGAAGGAGTTTTTGTTCGTTCTGAAAGTGTAGTATGAGTTAAGTAATCTAATTTCGTTTTATGAACAACTACAACATTTCGTTTAGGAATAACAGTAATGAATTGTCCAGATTCATCCCAAGAAGTATAAGCACCTTCAAAATCTGGGTTATCATAAAAACGTTCAAATAACCACCATAAGTATCCGTACGATTGTTGTAAAGGGCTTGAAATATCTCTTTCTGTTCTGGAAGCTACAGAATCTTTAGATACAGCAGTAGAAGTTATTTTTTCAACCCATTTTTCTGAAATAAGTTGTTTTCCTTTCCAGTTACCTTTTTGTAATAGTAACTGTCCAATTTTAGCCATATCACGTGTAGATATATGAGTTTCATAAGCCCCAAATCTTGATTTTTTTTTGTTATAAGTTATTGATTGGTTTTTAATATTCCAATCTTCAAAACCAAGAGGAATGGCTAATTGTTCTTCTACTTCCTTATGAAAACTATTTCCTGTTTTTTGCTCTAATAAATAACTAGCTACACTGTAATCCCAATTATTAATCATAAAATAATCTCCTGGTTTTACTTTTCCACGCTCTCTAATTTTTGGGTTGGTGTATTTATATCTCTGGTTTTTAAGATACATTACCCCAGAAGTAGAAGTTAATAAATTACTTATAGTTGCTTGTTTTTCTGTAGGTAATAAACCATAATAATCATTTATACTATTGCTTTCAAGAGTTTCATTTAAATTCACAATACCTCTTTCTATATATTTCCCAAATAAAAGACTAAGTATTCCTGTTTTTGAATCTTTTAGGTTGGAAATTTCTGAGATATCACCATATTGGTAAACTATTTTACCATTTTCTAAAACCATCATACTTGTAGTTTCGGATTCTTTTTTAAGGTATTGGCCTATTTCATCAAATTTTTCTTGTGAGAAATATGAGTTATTGTTGTTAGTTTTCTTTTCTATAGGGATGCCTTGAAATGATGGATCTTTATAAAACCAAGTTTGTATACTTGTGTAAGATAATATGTGCATAAGAATTACTATAACAACTGTTCCTTGTAAAACATATTTAACCTTATATTTTTTATAATAGTAAAGCATCGTTTCTTTTTTATTAATAAATAAATAAGCAATAATGACATTTGGAATCCAGCTTAACCAAACAGATATTCCATAAGCAGTGTTAAAGTTACCAAAATATAAAATAAGCAGGGGCAACCAAAAACGCAAAGTTACAGCAGCAAATGTTCCAGCGTAGCTATAAGTCATATATTCTATATGAGCAGAAACATTTCCTTTTCTAATAGCACTATATCCCAAATAAGTTGCGGTAAGCCAAATTAAAGAGCCAAATGTAAATCCTATTTCAGTAGGTAAACCACCTTTAACAAAAAAACTAATGTAAAAAGCTACAGGCGCAGCGATAAAAATGGATGTAATATAAAGTTTACCTATAATTTTATGAAGTTTAGGGTACTTTTCCCTAATCGGTTTTATAAATTGAATCCAACCTATCAGAAGGGAAATTCCTCCAAAAGTAATATGTATATAAAAAGCAATATTGTAAAAAATACTATTTAAAACATCCTCGGGTTTTGTAGCTAGTAAATCTATTGGACCTTCAGCTAGTATATACTTTAATGGTCTATTTATACCAATAAATAAAGCTAAACTAATTAATACGATTCCAATTAATCTTTTCATTCTATTTGTGTTTTTATGTTAAGAGGATGGAAAAGTAATCTCAAAAAAATGATTAGCAATTTATAGTTAAACCTAGGGTATAAAAGAGTCTTTTTTAGGTGTAAATAAAAGGACTAGGTATAAAATAGTTGTTTTTTGGTATGAAATTTATAGGTGTAAAACGTTGTTTTTATAACTTTTTGATACTGGTAACTCTATTTTGCTAAGCTCTATAGTATTGGAGTCTTTCCAAGATTGAAAATGTGTTGGATTGATTAAATGAGAGCGATGAATTTGTATAAGAAAATCAAAGTCAGTAAGAATTTTCTTTAAAGAACTTCTTATAAGTTTAGTTTTTAAATCTTCTCCTTCCAGATAATATATTTCTACATAATTCTGAGCGTTCGAAATACAGACTAAATTTGAAGGTTTAATTTTAAGTATGTCTAATTTATTATCCCCTTTAATGATTATACTTTCTTCTTCAGATTTAATAATTAGTTTCAAGGTGTATTTTCTTGCGACGATTATAATTGGGGTAACAATTAGAACGATATTAATGCTAATCTCGAAAAAGAATTCATTGAAATTATAAAAACCATTGATTAGAGAACTTCTGTACAAATAGAATGTAAGTAGGGTATAAAAACAAAATAAAATAATATAAATAGAAACCTCATGAATAATACTCCATTTCTTTAAATAGTTATAGATTTTATTCTGAAGAATGGCAATAATGAAGTAACTAACGAAAATTGCAATACTAAATATAGCACTTACTTTTAACCAAATTTTTAAATCCATATAACCATGTTCAAAAGGTCGGGCTAAAAAACCAAACAAGAACGCCCAAATCATTAAAACAATAGCTATTATTGTGTGATGTTCAATAGATGGATTTAATTTTATTTTCATCAAGTTTAATTAGTAAGGAAATATTCTACATTAAGTAATTCAATTGAATTTACCTGCGCTATATCTAACGATTCTTCTGCTTCATATGTTACAATACACTCAGAATTTGCGCTAATTTGATTGCAAGAATTAATTAAGTTATTTGTATAGGGACCTGAAACAGTTAAGTCATCATTTTTAAGTGTAAATATTGGAACTCCTGTTACATTGAAGTTATTGTTGTTTTTTAGTTTAACCTCAAATTCTAGTTTAGATGAATTATTACCAGTATCTGGCGTAAAAATAAAGCTTATAATTTCATACGAAAAATTCTCTAATACTGGTGGTTCTATAAGTTCTGGTACTGTTGGTTCTGGAAAGTCACATGAAACTTCTTGCTCTATGTCATAACTATAAGATTGCCCGTTATAAAAATAAAATTGAGGAATAGTTATTGTTTTCATGCAATTATCTGATTCACAAGAATAAATACCTATCAAAATAATTAATAAAAATAATTGAATAACTTTTTTCATAGAAATGATTTTAAAGCACTAAAATAATCCTTTTTTGTAAAAAAAAAGATCACTGAAATTAATCAGTGATCTTAAACAAACAACTAAATTCTAAAACCTATAAAAGTTGAAGAAATTTTTATTCAAACTGCTTTCGAATTAGTTAGAAAGCAGTTTCATATTTTTTTAGAAGCAGTATTTATTTTCTGCTTTTAATTTTTCTACAATAGTATTACGTAACTCAACTACGTTAGGATAATTTGTATACTTAGTAAAACGTTTTAATCCCATTAACATCATACGTTGCTCATCTCCTTCAGCAAAAGAAATAATTCCCTCTCTACCGCTTCTAGTAATGATTTCAACTGCATTGTATAAGTATAATTTGGCCATAGCGATTTGCTCTTTTTGAGCATCTTCTCCAAAACGCTTAACATTCTTTTCAGTTCTTAAAATTGTAGATTCAGCCATGTAAATCTCAATTAAAATGTTAGAAGCAGCAGTTAATAATTGTTGGTGCTTTTCTAAAGCTGGACCAAATTTTTGAACTGCAGAACCAGCTACCATTAAGAACACTTTCTTTAAACGAGCAATGATGTCTTTTTCTTCAGAGAATAACTCAGAAAAATCTGGAGCATCGAAAGAAGGAATTCCCATTAATTCATTACCTACAGCAGTTGCAGGTCCTAATAAATCAACGTGCCCTTTCATTGCTTTTTTAACTAACATACCTACAGATAACATACGGTTAATTTCGTTAGTTCCTTCATAGATACGAGCAATACGAGCATCTCTCCATGCAGCTTCCATTGGAGTTTCTTCAGAGAATCCCATACCACCAAAGATTTGGATTCCTTCATCAGCACAGTTTTGAATATCTTCAGAAACTGCTACTTTTAAGATGGAACATTCGATAGCGAATTCCTCAACACCTTTTAATTCAGCATCTTGATGAGTATTTCCTTCAGATTCACGAATTGCAATTCTGTCTTCAATATTCTTAGCAGCTCTATAAGAAGCAGATTCACCAGCATATGCATTTGTAGCCATTTCAGCTAGCTTCATTTTAATAGCTCCGAATTCAGAAATAGGAGTTTTAAACTGCTTACGTTCGTTAGCATATTTTACTGCATCAGTAATAACTCTTCTTTGAGAATCTAAACAAGCAGCAGCTAATTTAATACGACCAACGTTTAATGCGTTCATTGCGATTTTAAATCCACCACCACGCTCAGATAACATGTTTTCAACCGGAATTAAAGTGTCGTTGAAGAATACCTGACGAGTAGAAGAAGCTCTAATTCCTAATTTGTGTTCTTCTTCACCTAAAGTTACTCCGTTTGGATTGTTTTTATCGTATTCTAAAATAAATCCAGTAATATTTTTATCATCTTCAATACGAGCAAAAACGATGAAAATCTCTGCAAATCCTGCATTCGAAATCCACATTTTTTGTCCGTTAACTTTATAGTGTTTACCATCTGCCGTTAATTCTGCAGTAGTTTTACCAGAGTTAGCATCAGATCCTGCACCTGGCTCAGTTAAACAATAAGCTCCAAATCTTTCACCCATTGCTAAAGCAGGTACATATTTTTGTTTTTGCTCTTCAGTACCATATAATGTAATTGGCATAGTACCAATTCCAGTGTGAGCACCAAAAGCAGTACTAAAAGAACCTGTTCCACTAGAGATATAATCACAAGTTAACATTGTAGAAACGAATCCCATTCCTAATCCGCCGTAAGCTTCAGGAACAGAAACTCCTAAGAATCCTAATTCACCAGCTTTACGCATAGTTTCTTCTGTTAATGCATAATCTTTAGCTTCAAAACGAGTTTTGTGAGGAATGATTTCACGATCATTAAACTCCATAACTGCATCTTTCATCATTGTTTGCTCTTCAGAAAAATCTTCAGGAGTAAATACATCTTCACATTTAGTTTCTTTTACTAAAAACTGTCCTCCTCTTATGATATCTTTATTTAATGTTTCAGCCATTTTAATAATTTTTTTGTTTCGTTTGAAATGTTAGTTTAAAAATTCAAAAATACCAGCAGCTCCTTGACCAGTACCTACACACATAGTTACCATACCGTACTTGCTTTTCATTTCACGCTTACGCATTTCGTCGAATAACTGTACTGATAACTTCGCTCCTGTACAACCTAACGGGTGACCTAATGCAATAGCTCCTCCATTTACGTTGATGATATCAGGATTTAATCCTAACTCTCTTATTACTGCTAATGATTGAGAAGCAAATGCTTCGTTCAATTCGATTAAGTCAATATCATTTTGTTGTAATCCTGCTTGCTTTAATGCTTTTGGAATAGCAGCTACTGGACCAATTCCCATAATTCTTGGAGGTACACCAGCAGCAGCATAACTTACCATACGAGCAATTGGTTCCAAGTTTAATTCTTTAACCATTTCTTCACTCATAACCATTACAAATGCAGCTCCATCACTAGTTTGTGAAGAGTTACCTGCAGTAACAGATCCGTTTGCAGCAAATACTGGACGTAATCTTTGTAATCCTGCTATAGTTGAACCTTTACGTGGTCCTTCATCTTTAGTTACTGTAAACTTACGTGTAGCTTTTTTACCATTTCCATCAATGTAAGTTTCTTCAACTTCGATAGGAACAATTTGATCTTGGAAACGATCTTCAGACTGAGCTTTTAACGCTTTTAAGTGAGAGTTTAAAGCAAACTCATCTTGATCTTCACGAGAAACTTTATACTCCTGCGCAACAGCTTCGGCAGTATTACCCATTCCCCAGTAATAATCTTCATGACCAGCATTAACAATATTATAGTTTAATTCTGGTTTGAAACCTGTCATAGGAACAGAAGTCATGCTTTCAGCACCACCAGCAATAATACACTCTGCCATTCCAGATTGAATTTTTGCAACTGCCATACCAATAGTTTCTAATCCTGAAGAACAAAAACGATTTACAGTAACACCTGGTACGTCAACTGAATCTAATCCTATTAAAGAAATAATACGTGCCATGTTTAATCCTTGAGATCCTTCTGGCATTGCATTTCCTACAATTACATCATCAATACGCTTTACGTCAAACTCAGGAAGTTTTTTCATCATGTATTGAATTGTCTCAGCAGCTAATTCATCTGCTCTTTTAAATCTAAAACCACCTCTTTTTGACTTTCCTACGGCAGTTCTATATCCTTTTACTATATATGCTGTTTTCATTGTTTAGTTTCTTAATGGTTTACCAGTTTTTAACATGTGCTGAATACGCTCTAATGTTTTACGTTCTGTAGTTAGACTTAAGAACGCTTCACGCTCAATGTCTAATAAATACTGTTCAGAAACTTTTGTTGGTTCTGATAAATCTCCACCAGCCATCACATAAGCTAGTTTATTAGCAATCTTTTGATCGTGTTCAGAGATAAACTTACTAGCTTGCATAGAGTCTGTAGCAACCATAAATGCACCTAGAGCTTGTTTACCAAGTACTAATACATCTTTACGATCAACTGGCTGTGTATATCCTGCTTCTGCTAATAACCTTGCGTGTTTTTTAGCTTCTGCAATTTGACGATCTCTATTTACAACAACAACATCTTTTCCTTGTTGTAATAAACCTAAATCAAAGGCTTCGTATGCAGAAGTAGATACTTTAGCCATACCGATAGTTAAGAAATACTCTTGTAAAACGTTTAATTGAACATCCCCTTTACGGAATGTATCAGACGCTCTTAAGGCCATTTCTTTTGATCCACCACCACCAGGTATAACTCCAACACCAAATTCTACTAATCCCATATAAGTTTCAGCAGCGGCTACAACTTTGTCTGCGTGTAATGATAATTCACATCCTCCACCTAAAGCCATTCCATGAGGTGCAGCAATAACAGGAATAGATGAATAACGCATACGCATCATTGTATCTTGGAAGTACTTGATAGCCATGTTTAACTCGTCATATTCTTGTTCAACTGCCATCATGAAAATCATACCGATGTTTGCTCCAACAGAGAAGTTTGCACCTTGATTTCCTACCACTAATCCTTCAAAGTCTTTTTCAGCTAAATCAACTGCTTTGTTTAATCCAGCTAAAACATCTCCACCGATAGTATTCATTTTCGATTGGAACTCACAGTTTAAGATTCCGTCTCCTAAATCTTCAATTACAACTCCTGAGTTTTTGAATACTTCGTTAGATTTTCTGATGTTATCTAAAATAATGAATGAATCTTGTCCAGGTTTTTTAACTTGAGCCTTTTCATTTACATCATAATAATAAGTAGCACCATCTTTAACAGTATAGAAAGCAGTTTCTCCTTTAGCAACCATTTCAGTTACCCAAGCAGCAGGTTCTTTACCTTCAGCTTTCATTAATTCGATACCTTTTTCAACACCTACAGCATCCCAAATTTCGAATGGTCCATTTTCCCATCCAAATCCAGCTTTCATGGCATCATCTATTCTGTATAATTCATCTGAAATTTCAGGAATTCTATTTTGAACATAAGCAAACATTGCTGCAAAGTTCTTACGGTAGAATTCTCCCGCTTTATCTTTACCACCAACTAATACTTTAAATCTATCAATTGGTTTGTCAATCGTTTTTGTTAATTCTAAAGTAGCGAAAGAGGCTCTTTTCTTAGAACGATATTCCATCGTATCTAAATCAAGAGTTAAGATTTCTTTTTTACCTTCTGCATTTACAGATTTTTTATAAAAACCTTGTTTAGTTTTGCTTCCCAACCATTTGTTTTCCATCATTGTGTTGATGAAATCTGGTAATTTAAATAAGTCGTGAGCTTCGTCATTAGGACAGTTTTCATAAATACCGTTAGCAACGTGTACTAAAGTATCTAGTCCTACAACATCTACTGTACGGAAAGTAGCTGATTTTGGACGACCAATTACTGGTCCAGTTAATTTATCAACTTCTTCAACGGTTAAACCTAATTCTTTTACTTGATGGAATAAAGATTGAATTCCGAAGATACCAATACGGTTTCCAATAAATGCTGGAGTATCTTTTGCTAAAACCGAAGTTTTACCTAAGAACTTATCTCCATATTCCATTAAGAAATCAGTAACTTCTTGTTTGCAATCTGGTCCTGGAACAACTTCAAATAATTTTAAGTAACGAGGAGGGTTAAAAAAGTGAGTAACTGCAAAATGCTTTCTGAAGTCTTCACTACGACCTTCATTCATAAACTTAATAGGAATTCCCGAAGTATTAGAAGAAATAATAGTACCAGGAGTACGATGTTTTTCTACCTTTTCAAATACGCTTTGCTTAATATCTAAACGTTCAACAACAACTTCCATTACCCAATCTACAGCTGCAATCTTGTGTAAATCGTCATCAATATTACCAGTTGTAATTCTATCTGCGAATTTTTTGTTGTAGATAGGAGATGGTTTAGATTTCAAAGAAGCTGTTAAAGCATCGTTTACTAAACGATTACGAACAGCTTTGTCTTCTAAAGTTAGCCCTTTTGCTTTCTCTTTGTCGTTTAATTCTCTTGGAACGATGTCCAAAAGTAATACGTCAACACCGATATTCGCAAAGTGACAAGCAATTCCAGATCCCATAATTCCAGATCCAATAATTGCTACTTTTTTAATTCTTCTTTTGCTCATTACTTGAATAGGTTTGATTTTTTATACAGCCTTTGAAGACATATCGCCATATATCTGCTTGTCGGCTATAAGTTTGTTTATGATTTCGGTTACTTTAAAAAATGAATTTATTTCGTTTTCGGTAAGGCTTTCTTTTATTTTATTATTAAACTGATAAACATGCCCTTTTGAGATTTCTCTTTTCTCTTTACCGAACTCAGTAAGCTTTATAATTACACTTCTTCCATCATCAGGATTTTTAACACGTACAATTAAACCTTTATCTTCCATAGATTTTAATATTCTAGAAAGACTAGTAGGTTCCATTCCCATTAATGGTCCTAATGCAGTAGAAGGAGTTCCTTCTTCTAAGTCTATATTAAGTAATACAAATGCCATAGCCATAGTACTATCATGTTTTGAGGCTTGCTCATTATACATTTTAGCCACAGCTTGCCATGTTGCTCTTAATTGATGATCTATTGTTTTACTTTTATCCATATTAGCGATTCCAAATATACAGAAATTTATTATGCATGCATAATAAATGAGAAAAAAATTATGCATGCATAATAAATATTAACAATTAATTAATACAAAAAACTGAGATTATGAGATTATAACTACTCTATTTTTAGAGTATTATCAATTTTTTTAGAGAACGATAAAATCACAAGAATATTTATTTTTATTGTTCATGTAACAACTTGGCATCTATTTATACTAATCATTTGAAAAGTATGTATGTTTGTAAACAATAGAGTTTGCCAACTAAAAAAAATCAACTATAGCCTATGAATAACTTATTAGAAATTAATAATGTGGTTAAACGTTACGGAGACTTCACCGCATTAAATGATGTTTCTATGCACATTCCTAAGGGAAGTGTTTTTGGACTGCTTGGTCCTAATGGAGCGGGAAAAACATCATTAATTAGAATTATTAATCAAATTACGATGCCTGATAGTGGAGAAGTAATTCTTGATGGAGAAAAATTAGCTCCAAAACATATTGCTAACATCGGATACTTACCAGAAGAAAGAGGATTGTATAAATCAATGAAGGTAGGTGAGCAAGCTTTGTATTTAGCTCAATTAAAAGGAATGAGTAAATCTGAAGCAAAAAAGAAATTAAAGTACTGGTTTGAGAAGTTTGATATTGGAGCTTGGTGGAACAAAAAAATAGAAGAGTTATCTAAAGGTATGGCTCAAAAAGTGCAGTTTGTCGTAACTGTATTGCATTCTCCTAAACTTTTAATATTTGACGAACCTTTCTCTGGATTCGATCCTATTAATGCGCAATTAATAGCAAAAGAAATATTACAATTAAGAGATGAGGGATCTACCATTATTTTTTCTACACACAGAATGGAAAGTGTGGAAGAGATGTGTGATCATATTGCTCTTATAAATAAATCTAATAAAATCTTAGAGGGAAAACTTGAAGATATTAAAAGACAATATAGAACTAATGTTTTTGAAGTTGGTTTAAAAACTGATGATTCTGCTTTAATACAACAACAATTACAGGAAAGTTATGAAGTTAGTCCTGCCGATTTTAAATCATTAAATGAAGGTTTAAAATTGAAAGTTAAATTGGTAAATGGTAAAACTTCAAATGACCTTTTATCGTATTTAACAGAAAAAGGAGAAGTAAATCATTTTGTAGAGTTAGTGCCTAGTGCTAATGATATTTTTATTCAAGCAGTAAATAAAAACCAATAAAGTTATGGATAAGTTAAAACTAATTATACAACGCGAATTTCTTGCGAAAGTAAAAAACAAATCATTTATCATCATGACATTCTTGAGTCCATTACTAATGGTAGGTATGGGAGCTTTGGTTTATTTTCTAATGAAAAAAAATGATGAAAAAATTAAAAAGATTGTTTTTGTAGATGATTCAGGAATTTTTTCAAAAGAAACATTTAAAGATTCTAAAACGGTAGTTTATGAAGATTATACAAAGTTAGGAGCAGAAGAAACCAAAAAGAAAGTAGAAGAAGGAAATTATTACGGAGCTTTAATTATTCCTAAAAAAGATAGTTTAGAAATTTTAGCAAAGTCAATAGAATTCTATTCTAAAGATTCTCCTGGATTATCTGTTATGGGAGAAATAGAAGGAAAGATAGAAAGGAGATTGAAAAATTTAAAACTGACTAAGTTTGGAATTGATTTGGCTAAAATTAAGGCTTCAAGAATATCGTCAGATATTAAAATGTTTAATTTTTCTGGAGAAGAATCTTCTAAAGCAAAGAACGTAGCAAGTATAATTGCAGGTGGAGCAGCAGGATATTTATTATTCATGTTTGTTTTGATATATGGAACTTCTGTAATGCGAAGTGTTATTGAAGAAAAAACAAGTAGAATTATTGAGGTAATTGTTTCATCTGTAAAACCTTTTCAATTAATGTTGGGGAAAATTATAGGAAATGCATCAGCTGGTTTATTACAGTTTTTTATCTGGGGAATCATTATTTTTATTCTAAGTATGGTTTTACCTTTAGTTTTTGGAATTGACATGACCGAAATGCAATCTGCTAGAGTTTCTCCAGAGCAAATGGAAGCAATGAAACAAGCTGCTGGCGGCGGCGGAAAAATAGAACGTTTAATGCAAGGAGTTTTAGCTCTACCATTATTAAAAATGTTCATATTATTCATTTTCTATTTCTTTGGCGGTTATATGTTGTATAGTTCTTTATTTGCTGCTATTGGAGCAGCTGTAGACAATGAAACAGATACACAGCAATTTATGACACCGATAATGCTTCCTTTAATATTAGGAGTATATGTAGGTTTCTTTACTGTAATAAATGATCCTCATGGACCAATCTCTGTCATCTTCTCTTACATACCATTTACTTCTCCAATAGTAATGTTAATGAGAATACCATTTGGAGTAGCTTGGTGGGAAATAGCATTGTCGCTTTTAATTTTAATAGTTACTTTTATGAGTGCCGTATGGATTGCAGCTAAGATTTATAGAGTTGGAATTTTAATGTATGGTAAAAAAGCTAATTACAAAGACTTGTGGAAATGGATCCGCTATAGCTCTTAAACGTATAGTTTTTAACTGATAATGGAACAATTAAACGAAATTTTAAATTATACTTTTAGATATAATGATCATATAAGTATCAGTGTAAAGTCACTACTGATACTTATAGTGATTATTATGCTTGCTTCATTTTTATTAAGAATCTTTAAAAAGTATATTGTTAAGAGACTTGAAGAACAAGATAAAAACAAGTTTGATACTGTGTTTTCTTTTGGAAAATGGTTACTCTACATCATTATTTTCCTAATAACATTACAAAGTTCTGGAGTACAAATCACAGCAATTTTTGCCGCATCTACAGCATTATTAATTGGTGTTGGTTTAGCATTACAAACATTCTTCCAAGATATTATTTCAGGAATATTTATTATTCTTGATCAAAGTGTACACGTAGGAGATATTATTGAAATGGATGGTAAAGTTGGTAGAGTAGAAGAAATAAAATTAAGAACCACTAGAGCAGTTACTATTGATAACAAGGTTATCATTATACCAAATCATAAATATCTAAAACATAGTTTATATAATTGGACTCAAAATGGAACTGTTACCAGAGAATCTATTACTGTTGGTGTTGCATATGGTTCAGACGTGCAATTAGTGAAAAAACTGTTGGAACAAGTAGCTAATGAACATCCAAAAATTTTAAAGCACCCCGCACCATTAGTTATTTTTGAAAACTTCGGAGATAGTGCATTAGAGTTTAAACTTATTTTTACATTACAAGAAAGTTTTCAAGCCTTAATACCTAAAAGTGATTTACGTTTTAGAATAGATGAATTGTTTAGAGAGCATCAAATATCTATTCCTTTTCCTCAAAGAGATGTTCATATTTATAATAAACCTTAGTAATATTAAATCATAAATTTATTGTTATGAAGTTTCAAATCTCATTTTCTTTATTCTTAGTTGTCTTAATAAGTTGTAGTCAAAGTGAAAAAGATAAAAAAGATAAAAAAGAAGATAAAGGAAAAATTATTGAAATCAAAAATAAATTCAATGAAGAAGAGGTTAAATGGTTTAAAAATAAAGGAACAGCAACTATTAATGGAATAGCAAAATTTAAATCTAAAAAAGGAGAATTGAGATTTGGTGAAGAGTTTAGAATAGAATTACAACCTTACACTGCTTATACTGAAGAAAGATTATCTCATATTTATAAAAATAACAATGGTGATTTTGTTTATATAGAAGATGGAGTTCCAAAATTCAGACCAGACCCAAAAGTTTATCACGATACTAAAAAAAATATGTGTAATAAGCTAGGAGAATTTAAATACAAAGAATTACCTGCTGGTAATTACTATGTTATTGCTTTTATGCTATGGGATAATACCGGTGGAGGTATAATGAGAAAAATAGAATTAAAAGATGGTGAGAATAAAATTATTAAAATGACTAACTTTTAATTCTATAATTGGAATACTTGTTGATAATAATTAGAGTATAGATAAAAAGTCATCTATTTTTGACTTATCTTTTGAATCTTTAAGAAAAGAATATATATGAGTAAAATATTGATCATAGAAGACGAATCTGCAATTCGAAGAGTATTAAAAAAAATTATTTCTGAAGAAAGTGATAGCTACCAAGTAGAAGAAGCTGAAGATGGTTTAGCAGGAATTGAGGCAATAAAAAATAACGATTATGACTTAGTGTTATGCGATATTAAAATGCCAAAAATGGATGGAGTAGAAGTGCTTGAAAAAGCTAGAAAAATTAAGCCTGAAACTCCTATTGTTATGATTTCTGGTCATGGAGATTTAGATACAGCTGTTAATACCATGCGACTTGGGGCTTTTGATTATATTTCTAAACCGCCAGATTTAAATCGTTTGTTAAATACGGTTCGCAATGCGCTTGATAGAAAAGAATTAGTTGTTGAAAATAAACGACTAAAAAAGAAGGTGAGTAAGAACTATGAAATGATTGGTGAAAGTAATGCGATAACTCATATTAAAGATATTATAGAAAAAGTTGCAGCCACAGATGCACGTGTATTAATTACAGGACCAAACGGAACAGGGAAAGAATTAGTTGCGCATTGGTTACACGAAAAATCTGATAGAGCAAAAGCGCCGATGATTGAAGTGAATTGTGCCGCAATTCCTGCAGAATTAATTGAAAGTGAATTGTTCGGTCATGTTAAAGGAAGTTTTACTGGAGCAAATAAAGACAGGGCAGGGAAGTTTGAAGCTGCAAACGCAGGAACAATTTTCTTAGATGAAATAGGAGATATGAGTTTGTCTGCTCAAGCCAAAGTTTTACGTGCATTGCAAGAAAATAAAATTCAACGTGTAGGTTCGGATAAAGATATTAAAGTAAATGTTCGTGTCGTAGCTGCTACAAACAAAGACTTGAAAAAGGAAATTGCAGAAGGACGTTTTAGAGAAGATTTATATCATCGTTTGGCAGTGATTCTTATTAAAGTTCCTTCATTAAATGATAGAAGAGAAGATATTCCATTATTGGTTGATTTCTTCACGAATAAAATAGCACAAGAACAAGGTACACCTAAGAAAACATTTTCTGATAAAGCAATAAAATTACTACAAGAGTACGACTGGACAGGAAATATAAGAGAATTACGTAACGTTGTTGAACGTTTAATAATTCTTGGCGAAAAAACAGTTTCTGATAATGATGTGAAGTTATTTGCCAGTAAATAGAAATTATAAAAATTTCATAAAACAAAAAAAGAAGAGCAAATCGCTCTTCTTTTTTATTTAAACTATAATAATTTTAGGCTAAATCAAATCTATCTAAGTCCATTACTTTGCTCCAAGCTTTTACAAAGTCATTTACAAAGCGTTGTTGTCCATCATTTGCACCGTAAACTTCACAAATAGCTCTTAATTCTGTGTTTGAACCGAAAATTAAATCTGCTCTAGTACCAGTGAATTTCGTAGCAAATGTTTTTCTATCTCTACCATCAAAAACAGTTTCCTCTGATGAAGTAGCACTCCAAGTAATTGAGAAATCTAAAATATTACTGAAGAAATCATTTGTTAAACTACCTACATTGTCTGTAAAGACACCATGATTTGATCCATCATAGTTGGCTCCTAAAACTCTTAATCCTCCAACTAAAACTGTCATTTCAGGAATAGAAAGTGTAAGTAAGTTTGCACGATCAACTAATAAATCTTCAGCAGCAACATTAGGTAATTTTGGACTCATGTAATTTCTAAATCCATCTGCTAAAGGTTCTAAATGGCTGAATGATTCTAAATCTGTTTGTTCTTGAGATGCATCACCTCTTCCTTGAGAAAATGGAACAGTAATATCATGACCAGCTTTACTGGCTGCTTCTTCAACACCAACATTACCAGCTAAAACAATTAAATCTGCCATCGAAACGGTTCCATTAAATTTTTTTCGAATTCCTTCTAAAACTGTTAATACTTTATTTAATTCTGAAGGATTATTTACTTCCCAATTTCTTTGTGGCTCTAGGCGAATTCTCGCTCCGTTAGCACCCCCACGTTTATCTGATCCTCTAAATGTAGAAGCAGAAGCCCAAGCTGTTTTTACCAATTCAGAAACTGTTAAACCAGAAGCACCAATCATTTTCTTTAAAGAATCAATATCTGAAGCGCTTAATGTATAATTCACTTTCGGAATTGGATCTTGCCAGATTAATTCTTCACTTGGAACTTCAGGTCCTAAATAACGGTTGATAGGTCCCATATCACGATGGGTTAATTTAAACCAAGCTCTTGCAAATGCATCTTCAAAAGCAGCATGGTCTTTATGAAATCGTTCAGATATTTCGCGGTAAACAGGATCCATTTTCAAAGCCATATCTGCGGTAGACATCATTAAGGCTTGTTTTTCACTGTCATTTCCTGCTTTTGGAGCCATTCTCGCATTTGAATCTGCAGTAGGAGTCCATTGATGAGCTCCAGCTGGACTTTTAGTTAACTCCCAATCGTAGTTTAATAATACATCAAAATAATCGTGATCCCATTGTGTTGGATTTGGTGTCCAAGCACCTTCTAATCCACTTGTAATAGTATCATCTAAAACTCCACTCTGATATGAGTTCTTCCATCCTGTACTCATTTGTTCGATAGAAGCTCCATGAGGTTCTACACCAACATATTTATCCGGATCAGCTGCACCGTGAGCTTTACCAAATGTATGTCCTCCAGCAACTAACGCCACTGTTTCTTCATCATTCATTGCCATACGTCCAAACGTAATCTTGATATCATGTGCAGATTTTAATGGATCTGGTTCTCCGTTTGGTCCTTCTGGGTTTACATAAATTAATCCCATATGAACTGCACCTAAATGACCTTCTAATTCACCATCACTTGTGTCATAACGGTCATCATTACCTAACCATTGGTTTTCACTTCCCCAGTAAATATCTTGTTCTGGTTCCCAAACATCTTCTCTTCCTCCAGCGAATCCAAAAGTTTTGAAACCCATAGATTCAAGGGCGCAATTACCTGCCAAAATCATTAAATCAGCCCAAGAAATTTTATTTCCATATTTCTTTTTTACGGGCCAAAGTAATAAACGCGCTTTATCTAAATTTCCATTATCTGGCCAGCTATTTAAAGGAGCAAAACGATGAGTTCCAGAACCAGCGCCACCTCTACCATCACCAACACGATACGTTCCTGCACTATGCCAAGCCATTCGAATCATAAAACCTCCATAATGACCATAATCTGCTGGCCACCAATCTTGAGAATCAGTCATTAAATTAATAACATCTTGTTTTAAAGCTGCATAATTTATACTGTTAAATGCTTCTGCATAATTAAAGTCTTCACCCATGGGATCATTCTTTATAGCATTTTGTCTAAGTATATTTAATTTTAATTCATTTGGCCACCAATCTCTATTTGTAGTTCCTCCTCCAGCAGGTTTTTTCTGTGCGCTATGGAAAGGACATTTAGAGATATCGCCTGAGTGGTTGTTACTGTGATTCATTATAATAGAATTTTATGTTAGTTCGTTTTTCAAAGCTATGATAAAATTATAGATTGTTTTTATCTATAAATTTTATTTTGAAATAGCTTAAAACTATAAAAGTAGTTTATTTGGTTGTTTTATAGTGTCTTATAAAGATACAATAAATGCTGTTTAGTTTGTATTGAATTTTCTTATGACGAGATAAAAAAATCTTGTAGAATTCACCTTGATTTATATGTGTAAGGCAATATTTTTGCAGCTGTTTTTGAAAAACAATGTAAATAATTAATTCAATTTAAAATAATTAAAGAATGGCAACATTAGTTGGTAAGAAATTCCCAAATTTAAACGTAGATGCAATGAACGAAATGGGTGATACGTTTAAGTTAAATGTTTTAGAAGAAGCAGTAAACAATAAAAAGAAAGTAGTTTTATTTTGGTATCCAAAAGACTTTACTTTTGTTTGTCCTACTGAATTACATGCTTTCCAAGCTGCATTACCAGAGTTTGAAAAAAGAAACACTATTGTAATTGGAGCTTCATGTGATACTCCAGAAGTACACTTTGCTTGGTTAAACCAATCTAAAGATAACGGAGGAATTGAAGGAGTTACTTATCCATTATTAGCTGATAGTAACAGAAACTTATCTTCTATTTTAGGAATTTTAGATATTTCTAACGAAACTTATGATGAAGCTACTGGAACTGTTCAAGTAGAAGGAGATAACGTTACTTACAGAGCTACATATATTATTGACGAAGAAGGTACAGTTGTACACGAAGGAGTTAACCATATGCCAATCGGGCGTAATGTAAACGAATACTTACGTTTAATTGACGCGTACACTCATGTACAAGAAAAAGGTGAAGTATGTCCAGCAAACTGGGAAGAAGGTAAAGCTGCAATGCAACCTAATGCTAAAGCAACTGCCGAGTACTTAGCAGCTGTAAACTAATAAAATTAATTATTAATGAAGAATTACGAATTAGGTTTTAGTAACCAAAATAATTCGTAATTCTTCATTTTTAAATTCTTAATTGAAAAGAGATGGTACAAGAATTAGATCAAGATAATTTAGAAAATATTGTAGCTGAAAATAAAAAAGTAGTTGTACAATATTCTGCAACATGGTGTGGGAATTGTAGAATTATGAAACCTAAATTCAAAAAATTAGCTACAGAAAATGAAGATGTTTCTTTCATTTTAGCAGATGCAGAAAAGTTTCCAGAAAGTAGACAATTAGCAACTGTAGATAATTTACCAACTTTCGCGACTTTTGTTGATGGAAAATTCGTAAATCAAGTACAAACAAATAAGTTTGATGTTTTAAAAGAATTAGTAACTGAGGTAATGTAAACAGTTATTACGAAAGTAGTGAAGTAATCTTTTAATACTAACAGATTGCCACAGCAAATACTATTTGCTTCGCAATGACAAAATTTAAGTATGAAATTACCAGTTATAAAACAATTGACTTCTTTTATTGAAGAGAATGATCAAGATTATATTATTGAAACCATTGAAACTCTTGAGGCTTTAACTGAAGTCCCATCTTTAAAAGATGAAGAACTAGATGTAATTGGAGAATTAATCTCTAATATGTACGGAGCTCTTGAAGTAGATAAAATGGTAAAAGAAGGAACACCAAAGAAAGAAGCGCTAAATAATTTTATGCAGCGTGTTATGGGTTCTATAGATAAATAAAAATCCTAAGTTTAAAACTTAGGATTTTTATTTTAATTATTAATACAAGTTAGTATTTAATGACTCTTAATGTTTCTGATTTTTGATTTGATTCAATTTTAATAAAGTAACTTCCTACTGATTTTATATGTCTTCCTAAGTTTTCAATCTTAGTTTTGTTTTGTTTATACTTTTTATGATATAGTAATTTTCCCATTATATCGTAAATACTAATACTAAAATTAGTTTGATTAAAAGAAGTTACATCTAGAGTAAAGTTTTCTTTAAATGGATTAGGAAATAAAGAAGCTTCATTTCTACTACTAAATAATCCAGAACTAGCATTTGAATTAATTATATTAATAGTGTAATCTTCTACTTCATTACCATCATTATTTCCTGATGTACCACATGGATTAGGATTTCTATACCAACTGTAACGAACTCTTAATCTAGTATTTCCCAATATTGCATTATTAGGGATAGTTACTATAGAGGTTTGTCCACCAATACCTCTCGGTTTTAATAAAACTTGTTCATTAGCATCAGTAAAATCACCATTTTGATTCCAGTCAATCCAAGCCGAAACTACATTATTATTCCAGTTGTTACTTATAATTCCAGGTGTAACAGTAAGATTTAGAGATTGTCCTCTTGTAACAGTAGTACTTTGTGTAGCTGTATAATCACTATAAGAATTATTTTCACTTGAATTATTAATAGTACCGAAAATAACTTGAGCAATATAGTTTGTTCCTTGATTACCAGCATTACAATATGAAGTATTAGTAGGAGGTAAGGTAGTTACTGTTTCAGTATTACTATTTCCTGAAGTATTTCCAGCCGTATCTTTAGCTCTTACAAAATAAGTTGTTGTAGTTCCTGGAGTTAAACCTGTTAACTGAAAACTATTGGTTGTTGAGGTTTGAAAAGGAGTAGATTCACTACCTCTAAAAATATCATATTCAACAACACCAATATTATCGGTTGAAGCAGTCCAGTTTAAATCTGCTGTTGTCTGTGTAATATTAGAAGCAGTTAAATTAGTTGGTATTGTTGGTGTCTGAGTATCATTAATTCCATCATCAATTACTATTGAATAATCTTCTACTTCACCAAAATAAGTATCTATTCCGCATGGTTGAGCTGCAGTATTACTACCATAAGCTAATCTTACTCGCATATGTAAAGAAGTATTAGGAATAGCTGTGTTGGGAGGTGTAATGCTACCTGAATATGGACCAGCTCCATATCGAGAATATACTTCTTCTGAAGTTTCAAATACTCCATTGTTATTCCAATCAATCCAAACTCCAATATCATTAAATGTCCAATGACTATTGTTTACATTAATACTAAGAGTTTCTGTTTGTCCAGTGGTAAGGGAGGTAGAAATGTTTGAAAAATCATTGTAAGCCGTGTTTGTTGAGCTATTATTTATAGAGCCAAAACTAACATTTGTAATATGTAAAGTGTTGTTTTGAGTTGTAGAAGCTGCGCAAGGTTCAATCCCTGGACTTGGACCATCTAGAGTTGTTACATTAACGGTATTACTATTTCCAGAAATATTACCTGAAAAATCTTTAGCTCTTACATAGAAGGAATAAGAAGTGTTTTTTATTAAACCAGTTATATCAAAAGAAGTTTCAGTTGTTGTGCCTAAATTAGTGTTTCCTTGGAAAATATCATAACCAACTACACCTACATTATCGGTGGAAGCAGTCCAGTTTAAGTTTGCTGTTGTTTGTGTTATATTTGAAGCTGTTAAATTAGTTGGGGTACTAGGAGGCAAGGTGTCAGGAATTCCTTCTTTAATAAATACAAAATAATCTTCTACTTCTCCACCATTTGTTGATGCTGTTCCACAAGCTTCAGGACTTTGATGTATTCTATAGCGTACCCTTAATCTAGTTGCACCATTTTTTGCGGTATTAGGAACTACAACTGTTGTTGTTACACCACCTTGACCATTAGTTTTCAATAAAATTTCTTCATCTAAATCTTCAAAATCTCCATCTTTATTCCAATCAATCCATGCTCCAAAATAATTAGGCTCATGAAAATCAATTCCTGGATTAACGATTAAAGTAACAGGTTCTCCTTTATTAATGTTGGTTCCTAAGTTGGTAAAATCAGAATATGCGCTATTTCCGCTTTTATTATTTATATCACCAAAGATGACTTCATCTATATAATTTGTAGCTTGATAACCTGCTGAACAATAATTTGTAGGCATAGGGTCAGAGTTTCCATCAGTTATGCTAAAGTTAGCATTTGTAATATCGAAAAAGATATTATTAGTACCTCTTACCATAATTCTATTTACACCTCCTTCATTGTCTGGGATAATAATTTGATGAGAGCCATCGTTAGGTACTGCTGAAGCTAATGTTATTGGATATGTATTCCCTCCATCTGTAGATAATAAAATGTCTACCGTTGCTACATTTACACCGTTTCCAGTGGTTCCTGCTACATTCCAGGTTACTGTTTGCGTAGAGCCTACTGGGGCATTAAATCTGGTATTTTGAGAAGTGATAACAAAAGGACCAGCTGTTCCGCTTACTGTAATGACAGCATCCTTAGAATCTGTATTACCTCCACCCGGATGATTGTCTCTTACAGTAAACCTAAAATTCATCGTTCTAGAAACTGAAGGTGTTACTTCCCATTCAGAAGAAGAATCACCAGCTTTTATAGTAGTAAGGTTAGGCATATATCGATTTGGAGATGTTGAAGGAGTTTTATAGCGGAATAAAGGACCGTTAGTTGATGTAGCACGAGGAGGCATAGGAGCTATTTCTTTATCCATTTGATTCCAAGTATATGTTAGTTGATTGGTAGCTGTATTAGCATCTGTAGCTGATCCTTCTAATATAAATGGAGTAGATCTTGGAATCGTATAATTACCTCCTATAGAAGCTATAGGAGCATTATTACCTACAGATTTTATTATGCCACAACCAGCTGTATTTACAATATGATTCCACATTTCATCTATTTGTTTAGCATGAAAAAAAACATATTGTGTATTTTCTGTATTAGGAGCACAACCTGTATATGCCATAATGCTATTACCTCCACCTGGTTCTACTGCGCCTTCATCAAGACGATTACCACCACATGAGTTATTAAACGAATGGTTAGCGCCGAATTGATGACCTATTTCGTGAACGAATGTGCGAAAGAAATAATCTGCAACAGAAGTGAAAGGATGTGCACCTGTTGATCCTTGAGCTTTTTTACTGTCAACGCATACAGAATTTAAAGCTCCACGTCCAGTACCATCAGAATCTAAAACATGACCAATATCGTAGTTAGCGTTACCAATTGCAGCATCAAGAACACCTTGAGATTCATTTATGGATATTCCAGTGTTACCATGTGTTATACCATCAGTTGCAGGATCAAGAAAAATAGAGTTTTCAATATTAGGTACTAATTCAAATGTAGTCCCAAGATCTCGCTCATAAACAGCATTCACTCTAGTCATAAGTTCATTCAATGCAGCAAGAACAGCAGCTTTCTTTTGTTGAGTTGAACCATTTGTAACGTTGGCAGCATCTGTATAAATTTTAGACAATTCTCCTGTTACTGCTATAGCCATTCGATAGACTCTAACACGACCGTCATTAGCATCCCTTCTTGCTTTGTTTGATGTTTTTGCTTGCTTTGTGCTTTTTTTAGAAAATTTTTTAGATGTATTATCAATTATTTGACAATTAATTGGTTTTTCTAATCCATCTGCTTTTGAAGTAACAATATATGTTTTACTATTACTAGTTGAAAGTTTGATGTTTGTTATTGTAGCATCAAGTTTCAAAATCATGGCTCTAAAATTATTATTACCCAAACTAAAATGTACTACTTCATTTTCTCCCTCGACAGATGTGCCAACATAAGACTTAATATTTGGATGCTTTTTAGCTAAATCTTTATGCAAAACACTAGTTTCTTTTACACGGTATTTTTTAAAATTTCCGTTTTCAGTAGGAAGCGAAATAATAACTTTTGATTTTCCGAATGATTTATACCTTTTAGGACAGAAGGATAATACTTTTTTTAATTTTTCAACACTAAGTTGATAAGTGTTTTTTGGGCTCTTAATATTCTTCTTAGTAGAAGTAATGATTTTGTTTTGAATTGGTTGTGGATTTTTTTTCCAGAAATTATTAGTTTGTGAGAATCCGCAACCAAAAACGAATACTCCTAAGAGTAAGGATGTTTGGTTTTTCATAATTGAAGGTTTTTTTAATAGGTATTATCTGTAAATTTATTTTAACCTCTTTGTTTTTTATCGTACTATTTTAATGTATGTACACACTATATTATCTTTTTTGTGTTTTTTAACTTCTGATAATCAGTAGTTTATGTTTTTTTTGATGTTCCTTTTATTTTTAATTAAAAGCATAAAAAAACACCTTTCTTAAAATCGAAAAGTGTTTTTATTTTAAATTTGAATTAATTATTTCTTAAGAACTTTTAAAATTTCTGTTTTTTGATTTGATTCAATTTTAATAAAATAACTTCCTGTTGATTTTATATGTCTTCCTAAGTTTTCAATCTTAGTTTTGTTTTGTTTATACTTTTTATGGTATAGTAATTTTCCCATTATATCGTAAATACTAATATTAAAATTAGTTTGATTAAAAGAAGTTACATCTAGAGTGAAATTTTCTTTAAAAGGATTAGGAAATGAAGAAGCTACATTTCTACTGCTAAATAACCCAGGACTAGCATTTGAATTGATTATATTAATAGTATAATCTTCTACTTCATTACCATCATTATTTCCTGATGCACCACATGGATTAGGATTTCTATACCAACTGTAACGAACTCTTAATCTAGTGTTTCCTAATACTGCATCATTAGGTATAGTTACTGTAGTGGTTTGTCCACCAATACCTCTCGGTTTTAATAAAACTTGTTCATTAGCATCAGTAAAATCACCGTTTTGATTCCAGTCAATCCAAGCCGCAACCACATTATTATTCCAGTTGTTACTTGTAATTCCTGGTGTAACAGTAAGGGTTAGAGATTGCCCTCTTATAACAGTTGTGCTTTGTGTAGTTGAGTAATCGCTATAAGCACTATTTTCACTTGAATTATTAATAGTACCGAAAATAACTTGAGCAATATAGTTTGTTCCTTGATTCCCCGCATTGCAGTATGAAGTATTAGTAGGAGGTAAGGTAGTTACTGTTTCAGTATTACTATTTCCTGAAGTATTTCCAGCCGTATCTTTAGCTCTTACAAAATAAGTTGTTGTAGTTCCTGGAGTTAAACCTGTTAACTGTAAGCTATTGGTGGTTGAAGTTTGAAAAGGAGTGGATTCACTGTTTCTAAAAATATCATATTCAACAACACCAATATTATCGGTTGAAGCAGTCCAATTTAAATCTGCTGTTGTCTGTGTAACATTAGAAGCAGTTAAATTAGTTGGATTACTTGGAGGAGTTGTGTCTACGTTCCCATTTTCAACTATAACAGTATAATCTTCTACCTCATCACCATCATTGGCTGAAGTCCCACATGGATTAGGGTTACTGGCCCATTTATAACGTACTCTTAATCTGGTTGAACCTAGTTGTGCATCATTAGGAACAGTAATGGTAGTTGTTTGTCCACCAACACCAG
Organism: uncultured Tenacibaculum sp.; assembly: GCA_947492185.1. Lineage (GTDB taxonomy): Bacteria > Bacteroidota > Bacteroidia > Flavobacteriales > Flavobacteriaceae > Polaribacter. The sequence goes on along the minus strand of CANLMR010000005.1, from coordinate 159,068 downwards.
GAGTTTTTAAAAGTACTCTTTCGTTAGGCTCATCAAAAGTATTATTTTGATTCCAGTCAATCCAAGCAGCAACCACGTTACTATTCCAGTTGTTAGAAGTAATTCCAGGAGTTACTGTAATAGTTACAGATTGTCCTATTGTTACGTTTGTACTATGTAGATTAGTAAAATCACTATAAGAGTTATTTCCACTAGAATTATTAATGTTTCCAAAAATAACTTGAGCAATGTAGTTTGTTCCTTGATAACCAGCATTACAATATGAAGTATTAGTTGGAGGTAAGGTAGTTACTGTTTCTGTATTACTATTTTCTGAAGTATTTCCAGCAGCATCTTTAGCTCTCACAAAGTACGTTGTTGTAGTTCCTGGAGTTAAGCCTGTTAACTGAAAACTATTGGTTGTTGAGGTTTGAAAAGGAGTGGATTCACTGTTTCTAAAAATATCATATTCAACAACACCTACATTATCAGTTGAAACAGTCCAATTTAAGTTGGCTGTAGTTTGTGTAATAGCAGAAGCTGTTAAACTAGTTGGATTAGTAGGAGGAGTTGTATCATTGTTTCCATTATCTTCACTAACCGAGATAGTGTAATCTTCTACTTCTCCAAATCTTATATTTGTGCAGGCATCATTTCCATCATTAGCATCATAACCTAAAACAACACGTACTCTAGTGCTTCCAATATTTGCGGTACTTGGAATAGTTATAGATACATTACGAGAAGTACCAGTTCCAGTTCCTTCAAATTTTTCTCCAACATCTGTAAATACCCCATTTTGATTCCAATCAATCCAAACATATACTTCATTACTATTACCTCCAGACCATCCTTGGAATGTTACTGTCATGCTTTCAGTAGCACCTTTTGCAACATTAGCAATATTATCTGTATAGTTATGGTAACCGATAGCAGTATCAGAAGATGTTTTGTTTATTCCTGCAAAAGTTACATTAGTTATATTATCATCATTACTATTATTACCTTTCATATCACAGTATGTTGGATCTGTAACTCCAGGAGTTGTTACGGTAACTGTATTACTATTATTAACCGATATATTTCCTGCAGCATCTTTGGCCTTTACAACATAAGTTGTAGTACTTTCTGGAGCTAGTCCAGTTAATTGAAAGTTATTCGTGGTAGTAGATTGAAAAGGAGTATTTTCTGATCCTCTAAAAATATCATACCCTGTAACAGCTACATTATCTGCAGCTGTATTCCAAGTTAAGTCTGCTGTTGTTGCTGTTATGTTACTAACCTGTAGATTAGTTACATTAGAAGGAGGTGTTGTATCATTTGGAGATGTTCCAGCTGTAGTAATAATTGCAGAGGTACTAAGGCCAGATATATTTCCAGCTGCATCAAAAGCTTTCACTCGAAAGGTGTATGTAGTACCAGGAGTCAAACTACGCATAGTTATCTCTGCACTTGTGTTATTCCATGTAAACGAATCTGTTCCTCCATTCCATTCCCATTCAATAATGTAGCCAGCAACACGAGTGTTATCTGTTGATGCGGTCCACTCTAAATCTACTGCAGTTTGTGGATTTTCATTTTGAGATTGTGGCGCAGTAGCAACTAAATTAGTGGGGGTAGAAGGAGGGGTGTTATCTTCTAAAGTTTTAATCTCTATTGGTGTAGAATTTTTTCTTGATCTAACATTATTTCCGTCTACAGCACCCACTGTAATGCTGTAAGTTCTATCAGGATCTAAAGTAGTTAGTTGAGCGAAAGTCAAGTTATTAGGAGTTACATTTTTTGTGTAAACAGTAAATACACCATTTACAAATACACTATATCCATCAATATTAGTACCAGGACTGGTAGAAGCATCCCAGTTTAAAGTTACTCCGGTTTGAGTAACATTTGTAGCTACAACATTTTTAGGAGCTGTTGGTGCATTACCAGTAGTTTTAACTGTAGCAGCTGTACTTGCAGCAGATCTATTTCCAGCTGCATCAAAAGCAATTATTTGAAAAGAATATTCAGTACCATCATCTAAACCACGCATTGTAAGATTACTTGTGTTTTGACTGTTCCAAGTGAAAATCTCTTCTCCATTTTGTATAATGATATATCCAGCGACACCAACATTGTCTGTAGATGGAGTCCAGTTTAAATTAGCAGAAATATGAGAATCATTCTCAGGATTTGTTGCAGTTAAACCATTAGGAATACTTGGAGGCGTAGTATCTGAACCATCAGTTATAAAAAAGCTTTTATTAGATATATCATAGAAAATATGATTTGTGCCTCTAACCATAATTCTATTTAAACTACCAGGATTGTTAGGAACTGTAATTTGATGAGAGCCATCATTGGCAGTGTTTGAAGCTAATGTAGTATTAAAAGTATTTCCACCATCTGTGGATAGTAAAATATCTACAGTAGCTGCGTTTATTCCATTACCAGTAGTTCCAGCCACATCCCAAGTAATGTTTTGGCTTGTACCAGGAATCCAAATAATTTGATCGCTATTAGGCGAAGTAACTATAAATGGTCCAGCATTTTCATTTACAGTAACTACTACATCATCTGAATCAGTACTAGCACCTCCGTTATTATTGTCTCTTACTGTAAGTCTAAAATTCATTTCTCTTGATACAGCTGGAAGACTTTCCCATTGTGAAATAAATCCACTAGAAACACCTGAAATGGCAGGAAAATATCTATCTGAAGAGGAAGAAGGTGGTAAAGACCTAAAAGAAGGACCTGATATTGCATAAGGAGAAATAGCTTCTATACCGATGTCCATTTGTTCCCAAGTGTAGGTTAAGTTATTATCGGGATTGTTAGCATCATTGGCAGATCCTTTTAATACAAAAGGAGTAGATTTTGGTATTGTAAAATCATTTCCAGCATTAGCAGAAGGAGCTGAATTACCAGTATTAGTAATTGTTGCACAATTTGAGTTTGAAACAACCGCCCACATTTCTTCTATACTTTTAGCATGAAAATAAGTATCTCTATCATTAATCACATTAGGAGCACAAACACCAGAGTAAGACATTATACTAGAACCACTTCCTGGTTCAACAGCATTAGAGTTAACTCTGTTACCATTGCAAAAATTATTAAATGTATGATTTGCACCTAATTGATGTCCTATTTCATGAAGAAATAAACCATTAAAAAAATTACCAGTGGGATCGTTAGCAGTAGATGCTCCTTTACCTTTTCTAGTATCATCACACACAACACCTAAACCACCGAAGCCTCCTGTATTAGATAAATCCACTACATGACCAAGATCAAAATTAGAATTTCCAATAGCGTTACTAATTACACCATGAGCTTCGTCAATTAAAGTTCCACTATTACCACTGGTAAAACCATCTGTATTTGTATCAAGAAAAATAATATCATCATTATTTGATACTAATTGAAATCGAACACTTAAATCTCTTTCATAAATAGCATTTACATTAGTGATGATAGTGTTTAACCCCGCAAGAACAGCTGATTTTTTCTGTTGGTTTGTGCCATTATTTACGTTCGCTCTATTTATGAAGAATTGAGAAAATTCTGCAGTTGTTGCTAATGCAAAACGATATGTTCTTAACACACCATCATTGGCGTTTCTATTTTTAATTTGTGAAGATGTTTTGTTGTTACTTTTATTAGATAAATGCGAATGTTCATCTTTAACTTCACATTTGAAAGTTTCTTCCTCAGAAAAATCAATTTTTGAATTAATAGTGTAAATGTTTTTATCAATATTTTTCTTTTTAATGAATTGGTTTTTATTAGAATCAGTGTCTATGATAACTCCACTAAGTTCGTTTGAGCTAATACTAATATGGATAGAAGCTTGACTTCCATCGATTGAATTACCTGAGTATGTTTTAATGTTTGAGAATTTTTTTGCCAGATCTGGATGAAAGTTTGATTTTTCAATCATTTTATATTCTTTGAAATCTCCAGACTCATTTGGAAAAGTAATAATTAGGTCATTTTTGTTTGAATAATCACCTAATTTAGGAGATTCAGATAATGTCTTTTTTAATTTTTCAAAATTTAAACTGAATGAGTTAATTGTTAAATTTTCTTGATTTTTACTTGCTTCTATACTAGAGTTTTTTTTCCAAAAATTATTGGTTTGTGAAAATCCAGAATAAAGCATAAATAAGCTTCCTATAAGTAATAAGGTCTTATTCTTCATGATTAGAATTTTAAAGGTTTTTTTATGTTTTATTTAATTATCAAATCATTAATATTAATTAATGATAATATTAGTGTTAAAAAAATGATAATTATTCATTTCAAAAGTATCTATAATGAAGGCTTCTTTTAGATATTATATTATTGTTAATACGCACTATATTAACCACTTTTGAGAATGTAGTACAGCTAAAACATAATTATTGATAATATGAAGAATTAATTCAAAAAGTTAGCTACAGAAAATGAAAACGTTTCTTTCATTCTTGCAGATGCCGAGAAGTTTCCAGAAAGTAGACAATTAGCAACGGTAGATAATTTACCAACTTTCGCAACTTTTGTTGATGGGAAATTTGTAAATCAAGTACAAACAAATAAGTTTGACGTTTTAAAAGAATTAGTAGCTGAGGTAATTTAAACAGTCATTACGAACAAGTGAAGTAATCTTTTAATACTAACAGATTGCCACAGCAAATACTATTTGCTTCGCAATGACAAAATTTAATTATGAAATTACCAGTTATAAAACACTTGACATCTTTTATAGAATAGAATGATCTAGATTATATTATTGAAACCATTGAAACCATTGAAACCATTGAAACCATTGGAACTTTAGAAGCTTTAACTGAAGTTCCATCTTTAAAGGATGATGAGCTGGATGTTATCGGAGAATTAATCTCTAATATGTACGTAGCTATTGAAGTTGATAAAATGGTAAAAGAAGGGACACCAAAGAAAGAAGCGTTAAATAATTTTATGCAGCGTGTCATGGATTCTATAGATAAATAAAAAATCCTAAGTTTTAAACTTAGGATTTTTATTATTTAGTTGCATTTATTATCTAAAATACCATCAATCATCTCATTTAAATTTTCATGATACTTATTTGAGAATTTATCTAGGTTCTTTGGTAATACTTTTCCACTAGAACTAATCACATTCTCTTCAAGGAGAACTTTTATAGTGTATTTCCAACCACGGGTTTTTAAACGTGTAGATTCAATCTTATAATCTTGTTGTGTGAAATAGAGTTTTTTAAATCCACCATTAATATGAATTCTACTACTATATTCTACAAAATCGGCAATTTCTTTATTAGTTTCTAGAGAGAATAATTTTAATTCAGAATTAAAATTCCTTCTTTCATATTTCATGATTACTTCATTATTTAAATACACATTACCATTTAGTAATTTTATTTTTTGAGCAGTTAAAGTGTTGATACAGTATAGAAAAAAAGTGATGTGAAAGAATTTCTTAATCATAGTAGTTCAGATTGTTTTAGTATTACAAATTTGATTTCATTTATAAATCAAAAAATATACCAACATACTACAATTGGGTAAATAAATATTATTGTAAAATATTGAAATTAAGAATGTGTAAGCCTTGAAATAATCTCAGAATGTTGAGGAAATAATTTTATTAATTCTTCTCTCTTTGGTAAAACAAAATCGTTAAAATCAAAACCAGGAGCAACAGTGCATCCAGTAAAAGCAAATGAATTATTTTTCACAACTTCAGCAGCAAACCAATATTGAGCTGGAACAACAAATTGTGGAACTTCATTATTTAGAATGTCATTTCCAATTAGGATATATGAATAATTGCCTTCAGGAGAAATCATATGGAGTTTTAATGTAGTTCCTAGATAAAAATGCCACATTTCATCCTGATTGATTTTATGAAAAGCAGAAAAACTATCTGAAGTTAATAAGAAATAAATTCCGGTAGCGTAATTTCTATCACCAATAAATTCAGAACTTAAGTTTTTGTTTTCTATATAACCTACACTTCGGTATGTTTCTTTAAAATATCCTCCTTCTGGATGTTTTTGTAAATTAAACTTTTGAATTATATCGTTACTCGTCATTTGCTTTTGTTTTTACTTAATTAGTGAAGTATGCTTTGACTCTTTTATAACTAATAAACCTAAGAAAGTTAATGCTCCATTTAATACTAATACAAAGAACCCAAAATCAAAACCTAAATTAGTTTTACTATAAACACTAATAACATAAGTGAAAATTGGGGCTATAATACAAATGAATGGAACAAGCTTATCTTTTACATTTAGTTTTGTAAACAAACCAAAAGCATATAAACCTAATAATGGTCCGTAAGTATAACCTGCAAACTGAAATATTTTTGCTATTACACTAGCATCAGCAATAAAGTATTTGAAAATTAATATTGTGGCAATTAAAATTAATGAAAATAAAACATGAATTTTCTTACGAATTGTTTCTTTTTCCTGCTCGTTTTCTTTTTTATCTATTTCTAAAATATCAATGCTAAAAGAAGTGGTTAACGAAGTTAATGCACTATCGGCACTAGAATATGCTGCAGCTATTAAACCTAATAAAAAGAATAAAGATGTAGCTAAACCTAAATCACCACTCATTGCAATGGTAGGAAACAAATTATCTTTGTGAGCATCTATACCATTTGCAGAAGCATAATCTGTTAATAAAACTCCTAATGCTAAAAAGAAAAAGTTTACAATTACTAATACAATAGTAAACCAAAACATGTTTTTTTGAGCATCTTTTAAGTTTCTACAGGTAAGGTTTTTTTGCATCATGTCTTGATCTAAGCCAGTCATTACAATAGCAATAAAAGCTCCTGAAAAAAATTGTTTCCAAAAATAATTTCCGGCAGTTATATCTTCAAAAAAGAAAATTTTTGATAATTTATTTTCAGAAATATAACTGAATAAATTTTCTATTTGTAAAGCATCTTTTATCATTACAATACAAACGCCTACTGCAATAAGCATAAACAAGGTTTGCAAAGTATCGGTCCATACAATAGTTTTAATTCCTCCTTTAAAAGTGTATAACCAAATTAAAAGAATCGTTATAGTAACTGTAACCCAGAATGGAATTCCATATGCATCAAAAAGAATTAATTGTAAAACATTTGCTACTAAGAATAAACGAAATGCTGCTCCAACAGTTCTAGAAATTAAAAAGAAAGTCGCGCCAGTTTTATATGAAGATTTACCGAACCGATCTTCTAAATAGGTGTATATTGAAGTTAGATTTAATTTATAATACAGCGGAAGTAATATTAGTCCTATTACAGCGTAACCAACAATATATCCCAAAACCATTTGCATATAACTCATTTGTTGAGCTTCTATCCAACCTGGAACAGATATAAATGTAACTCCTGATAATGAGGCTCCAATCATTCCAAAGGCAACCAAGTACCAAGGAGATGAATTATTTGCTTTAAAAAAGGTTTGATTATTAGCTGATTTTCCTGTGATGTATGAAATGAAAATTAACACACCGAAATAGGCAATAATTAGTAGTAGAATATGTAATGGTTGCATTTAATGTTTTTTTCTGCTACTAATATAAAAATAAAAAAGGGCTGAAGATAATTTCTGTTATCAACGCCCTTATATATAAATCCCCCAATTAATATATCTTAATTAATATGTAATACAAGTTCATCGGTTTCTTTACGAACTTTTTTCAAGTCTTTCATAAAATCATCTTCAGCTCTAAAACCAACTGGCATTACTAATACAGAACGTAAGTTTTTAGAAGCAAGATCTAAAACTTCATCATATTTTTCTGGAACAAAACCTTCCATAGGACAAGAATCAATTTTCTCAATAGCACAAACCGTCATTAAATTACCTAAAGCGATATATGCTTGATTCTTATTCCATTCATATAATTCCTCTTGTGTTTTTTGTTTGAAACTACTCATTAAAAATTCTTTAAAAGGATTTAAGATTTCATCCGGAGTATTTCTTATTTCTTTCACTAGGTCAAAGTAATGTTCAACTTCTCTTTCAGTATATTTTTCTGGAATACACAATACCAAAACATGAGATGCTTGAGCAACTTGTTGTTGATTCCAACTATGTTCAACTAATTGCTTTTGAATTTCTTTATTTTGAATAACTAGTAATGTAATTGGTTGTAAACCATAAGAAGTAGCTGTTAAATTAAAAGCTTCTTTTAAAGTGGTTATTTGTTCTTTAGTTAAGGTTTTATTTTCGTCAAATTTTTTAACAGCGTAGCGCCATTGTAAACTTTCAATTGTATTCATTTGATCTAATTTGATGCAAAATTACACATATAAGTATCTTTTGAAAAAAGTTAGCTATTGAAAAAACTTATGAGATTATATTTAAAACTTTAATCTATTTGGTAACTCACTTATTCTGATTTAATAATCATTTTTTAGAGAATTTTATTAAAGAATACTTTAACAATTTTTTTATACATTTATCCTGAAAATTGAAAGAAAATTATTTGCTATGAAAGAAGAATTTCTCCACTATTTGTGGCAGTATAAACTGTTACGTCATTCCGAGCTACTATCTACTCAGCATGAAAAGATTATTATTTTTAACTGTGGTGCTTATAACAAAAATTCTGGACCAGATTTTTTAAATGCTTCTATACAAATTGGAAATCAATTATGGTATGGAAATGTAGAGATTCATTTAAAAGCTTCCGATTGGTATGCGCATCAACATGAAAAAGATTTAAATTATGATGCGGTTATACTTCATGTAGTTTTAGAAAATGATGTAGCCATTTTTATGAAGAATAATAAACCATTACCAACTCTAGAGTTGAAAGATAAAATAGAAGAAAAATATATCCATAATTATCTCAACTTATTCAATAGAAACTTAAATTGGATTCCTTGTGAAAAACAAATTACAGCTATAGATTCTTTTGTATTAGAAAATTGGTTAGAGCGATTGTTTTTTGAGCGTTTAGAGCATAAATCAAAATTTATATTAAAATTATTACAACAATCTAATAATGATTACGAAGCGGTTCTGTTTCAAATGTTAGCCAAGAACTTTGGACTAAAAGTAAACAGTGAATCATTTTTGAAACTTTCAAAATCATTTGATTTTTCAATTGTAAGAAAAGTAAGACATAACCAAAATGAGCTCTCTGCTTTATTGTTTGGTCAAGCAGGATTTTTAGAAGAAAATATTGATAATACATTTCATAACGAATTGAAAAAAGAATATCAATATTTAAAACATAAATATCAATTAAGACCTTTGATTAAGGAGTGTTTTCAGTTTTTTAGAATGCGTCCTAGTAATTTCCCTACAATTAGAATTGCTCAATTTTCAGCCTTGTATGTAAAACATCAAAACTTGTTTGCTGAAATTTTAAAAAATGTTAATGTTGAGGTTATATATAATATGTTTGATATCAAAGTAGACCAGTTTTGGACAACACACTATACATTTGAAAAAGAATCAAAGAGAGCTTCTAAAAAGCTATCTAAGGAATTTATAGATTTAGTAATTATTAATACAATTATTCCTTTGAAATTCGTTTACTTTAAGAGTAAAGGTATTCTTAAAGAAGAAGAATTATTAGGTTTAGTAAAATCATTAAAACCAGAAAAAAATTCGATAATATCTAAATTTGATAAACTAAAAATAGAATCTAAGGATAGTTTTAAAACTCAATCATTATTACAATTAAAAAATGTTTATTGTGATACTAAAAGGTGTTTAGAATGTGCAATTGGTGATAAACTTATTAAAGCACATTAAACAGGAAGTATTTTTAAAAACGTTAGGTTTTACAAAAATTAACTAAATAATTAAATTATATATTTGTTACTAAAATCAATTAAAAATGAAAAAAATAATCATTGCTATTATTTCACTTTCTACTATAATCACAAGTTGTAAAACAGAAGGTGCTAAATCAGACAAAACTAATGAAAATCAAACAACAGAAGTTAAGAATGAAGGAACTCCTTCAGCTGATTCTGATGATAAAAGTGGAGATGCAATCTGTTTATTAGATAAACTATCTGTTAGAGACACTCCAAATGCTAAAGGAAAATGGTTAACTTCTATGAGTCTAGGAGAGAAGGTTTATTATACTGGTGAATCTACAATGGATTCGGTTTCTAAGAAAGAATACTTTAAAGTTAAATTAATAGATGGAAAAGAAGGATGGTCTCGTTCTACTTTTTTAGCTGTTGATGGGAAAGTAGGAGTAATGTTACAAGATGCTAATATATACAAGCGTCCTGATTTATTAACGAAAACAGATACTAAATACAGTCCTATGGATATTATTGCTGTTGTATCTACTCAAGATGATTGGGCTCAAGTAAAGGGAAAGAGAGCAGAAGGTAAATATATTGAAGAAGTATGGGTGAAGTCTGCTAATATTTCTGATAAATCTGTAGATATTGCTGCAGCTAAATTTGCTGGTTTGGCAATGGCTAAAGAAACTATGACAGATAGGATTAAAGCATTAAAAGAAATAGTTGATAATTCTGATTTTTCTGAAACTAATTTTATGGATTTAATTAAAGATAAGATTAGAGATTATGAAGCGAAGAACAAAGAAATTGATGTTCAAGATGTAAAGGTAGAAGAGTAATTTTATAGTATATAATATAAAAAAATCCCGATGAATTTCATCGGGATTTTTTTATGCTATTTCTTAGGATTTAAAATTGAGTTAATTCTATCTAAACAATCTTTATAATGATATTTAGTAATACTATTTATAGATCTTTTGCTAGCTAAATTCACTTGATATTTTAAAGAAATTAATTCGCCTCTTACAATAGAAGGAATATCTGTATTGGTAATTTTCTTGTTATTTAATAATGCTTCCATTCTTCCGATAAAACTCTTCTGTAAGTTTCTACGGTAAACATCTATATTTTTTAATGAATTTGCTTCTGAAAATAACCCTTTTCTTAAATCTTTTATAAATTCAGATGCGCTATAGAAATCAGAACTAATCACTTCAGCATTAATCATACGTTCTAATCGGTCAATATTAAATAAACCTCCAAGTTGTCTGTTTTGTAAAGAAAGCATTCTATTGGTATATTTTGTATAACTAATTTTAGCTAGAAGGTTTTTATCTAATAACCAATTTTGAGTGGTAAATACATTTTTTAATAACCAGTTTAATGATTCTTTCTGTTTTGCTTTTGAAAGAACTGTATATACATTTCCAGATTGTTCAGGTTTTTTATTGTCTTCAAAAACACCACCAACATTTCCAACTACGTGTCCAGCATATCTACTCCAAACTCCTAATAATTCTAAATATAACTCATTTAAATCGTCATAATTATTGGTTTGATCAGAAGTCCATTTTTGTAAGTTTTTAGCAACAATTTTTAAGTTTTTAACTCCATAAGTACTTGCTTTTACTTGATTATTCCCTATGCCTTCAGTTTGAGAAGCAGGATCAAAACCATTAAAACGTTGGATTCCGAATTTGTAAATAGGATCATTAGCTTTTTCTCTAATCCATTTATCTAAGGTTTCTATTTCATCTTCAGGTTTACCAGCATATGGTAAATAACGGTACCCCCAATTAATAGAATAATGATCATATGGACCAATTTGACGAATGTAACGAATGTTTTTATCTCCAGGTTGGGCCACATAATTATAACGAGCATAATCCATTATTGTAGCTGCAATACCATATTTCTGAGTGAATTTCCCAGAACGTAAAGAATCTACTGGGTAGGCATAACTTGCAGCCATATTATGAGGTAATCCTAATGCGTGACCTACTTCATGGGCAATTACCATACGCATCATTTCTCCAATTTCTTCGTCAGGAGTATTTAAAGTTCTTGCAGATGGATTAGCTGCTCCCGTCTCCAGTAAATATCTGTTTCTATAAGAGCGTAAATGATTATGATACCAAACAATATCGCTTTCAATAATTTCACCTGAACGAGGGTCAGAAACACTTGGTCCCATAGCATTTCTTGTAGTACTAGCTACGTATCTAATAGAAGAATAACGAATATCTTCCATGCTAAACTCTGGATCTTCCTCTTTAGAAGGTGGGTTCTTAGCAATAATTGCATTTTTAAAACCAGCAGTTTCAAAAGCTTTCTGCCAATCTTCCACTCCTTGTTTAATGTATTTTCTTAATTTTTTAGGTGTAGCCGGATCTAAATAATATACAATAGGTTTAATAGGTTCTACTAACTCACCTCTATTGTATGCTGCTTTATCTTTAGGTTCTAGTCTCCATCTTCTGATATACATTTTATAGTCAGCTTTTAGAGCTTCAGAGCTATAATCTACGGTTCCTATTGGGAAATATCCTACACGTTTATCAAAAACTCTAGGCATCATAGGTTTTTCAGGAAGTAAAATCATAGATTGATTCATTCTAATACTAATACTTCCTGCAGCTCTTTGAGATGGAGCACTAGCAGCATCATATGTAAAATCTTGAACAACTTCTATGTTTTTAGGGTAGCTTTTAATAGTGTTGATGAAACTTCTCTTAGGATCTAATCTTCTTACCTTATATTGTTTTCTTGCTCTAGCTCCAATACCACTAATAGCTTTTATATCTGAAGTGAAAAATTTAGAGACATCTATAAGAACAGCAGTTGAATCGTTATTTTGAACTTTAATATCGAACGCATGAATTATAGGTTCTAAGTTATTTGATTTTACTGATTTGTATATAGGAAGAGAGTCGTTTGCTATTGCTTGATAAGATTTTATTTTTAATAAAATTTTCTTTTTATAACGCTCCCAAACAACAACTTGTTCATTGGTTTTAGAACCAGCATTCATATAACCGCCTCCAAAACCAGATGGTAATGCTTTAATTCTACTTACTAATAGCATTTCTTTCCCTAATAACGTTTTAGGAATCTCATAGTAATATTTACCGTTAGTCTCGTGAACTTTAAATAACCCATCATCTGTTTTTGTTTTTTTAGTAACAAAATCAGTGTATTTAGGCTTTTTCTTTTTAGGCGATTTTTTAGCAGTTTCTTTTTTATCGCCTTTTTTTGATTTTCTTCTCTGTGCTTCTAACTGATTAGGGATACCTAAACAAATTACAAGTAAAAGCAGTAGTACTCGTCGCATGTTTTTTATATTAGTTGATAAGTCAACTAAATTATTAAAAACAGATGGAATAATTAGTTACTCTTAAGTTAAAATGAAATAAAAAAAACGATGAAACTTTATCGTTTTTTTTTATTTCATATATTATTATTTTCTAATATAAACTCTTAAACTGGTTAGGTTTAGCCTCGTGCATAATTTCATATACTTTCTCGAAAATATCTTCTGTAGATGGTTTAGAGAAATAGTCTCCATCAGTTCCATAAGCAGGTCTGTGTGCTTTAGCACTTAACGTATGTGGCTTACTATCTAAATGAACATATCCATTTTGATTTTCAAGAACTTTCTGTAATAAGTATGCAGAAGCTCCACCAGGTACATCTTCATCTACTACTAATAAACGATTTGTTTTAGCTAACGATTTTACTGTGTCATGGTTTTTGTCAAATGGTAATAAACTTTGTGCATCCACAATCTCAACATTAATTCCCACTTGTTGTAAATCTCTTGCAGCTTCTTCAACTAATCTTAAAGTAGATCCGTAAGATAATATTGTAATATCTGTTCCTTCTTTTATAACTTCTACTTCTCCAATTGGAGTTTTGAATTCACCAAGGTTAGTTGGTAATTCCTCTTTTAAACGATATCCGTTTAAACATTCAACTACTAAAGCCGGATCATCACCTTCTAATAAGGTATTGTAAAAACCTGCAGCTTTTGTCATGTTTCTTGGAACAAGTACATGAATACCGCGAATATTATTAATTATTCCTCCCATTGGAGAACCAGCATGCCAAATTCCTTCTAAACGGTGCCCGCGTGTACGAATAATTAAAGGAGCTTTTTGTTTGCCATAAGTTCTGTAACGAAGTGTAGCTAAATCGTCACTCATTATTTGTAAAGCATACAATAAATAATCTAGGTATTGAATTTCAGCAATTGGACGTAATCCTCTCATTGCCATTCCAATTCCTTGTCCTAGTATTGTAGCTTCTCTTATTCCAGTATCAGAAACTCGTAATTCTCCAAATTTTTCTTGTAACCCTTCTAATCCTTGATTTACATCTCCAATATATCCAGCATCTTCTCCAAAAACTAAAACTTCAGGATACTTTTTTAATATCGCTTCAAAATTGTCACGCATAATAACCCTTGCGTCTACAATATTTTTTTCAGTATCGTAAGCAGGTCTTACTTCTTCAATATTTACTACAGAATTATCAGCATCATTTAATAAATGAGATGAGTATTTGTCATAAGCACTATTAATGCTTTCTTTAATAAAGTTCTGTAGTTCTATTTTTTCTGCGAAATTTTCATCACGAATTAAACGTAAAACTTTTCTACAAGCGCTTAAAATATCTTTTCTTATTGGCTCTGTAATTCCAGCCAGATCATTTTTATATTTTGAGATAAATGTACCATTACTACTTTTAGCAGCTACTTTTTCAAGTAGAGTAGTAGCAGTAATAACTTCAGATTTAATTTCATTAATAAAATTATTCCAAGCATTACGTTTCGCAGTACTAACTTCTTTTTTTATTGATTTATCTATAGCTGTTAGTTCTTCTTCGTTTTCTACAAAACGTAAAATGTCTCCTTGATCATCAGTTAACTCAAACTCAAGAATCCATTGTTTCATTTTAGCAATACAATCAAACTCTTTTTCCCATTCTAAACGTTCTTTAGATTTGTATCTCTCGTGAGAACCAGAAGTAGAATGTCCTTGAGGTTGGGTTAATTCTTTTACGTGAATTAATACTGGCACGTGTTGTTCTCTTGCGATTTCTGCAGCTTTGTTATAAGTATCAATTAATTGAACATAATCCCAACCGTTTACTACAAAAATCTCGTATCCATTTGTCCCTTTTTCTCTTTGAAAACCTTTTAAAATTTCCGAGATACTTTCTTTGGTGGTTTGATGTTTTGCATGAACAGAAATACCATACTCATCATCCCAAACACTCATTACCATAGGAACTTGTAACACACCAGCAGCATTTATAGTTTCAAAAAATAAACCTTCACTTGTACTAGCATTACCAATAGTTCCCCAAGCTACTTCATTTCCTTTTTCAGAAAAATTAGTTGCATCTTTTAATTCTTCAACATTTCTATAAATTTTAGAAGCTTGAGCTAATCCTAATAATCTAGGCATTTGCCCTGCAGTAGGAGAAATATCAGATGATGAATTCTTTTGAGCAGTTAAATTTTTCCAGTTTCCATTTTCATCTAAAGAGTGTGTAGCGAAATGACCACCCATTTGTCTTCCAGCAGACATTGGTTCTTGTACAATATCTGTGTGTGCATATAACCCTGCAAAGAATTGTTGCGCATTTAATTCGCCAATGGCCATCATAAAAGTTTGATCACGGTAATATCCTGATCTAAAATCTCCGTTTTTAAAAGCTTTAGCCATAGCTAACTGTGGAACTTCTTTTCCATCACCAAAAATTCCAAATTTTGCTTTACCAGTTAAAACTTCTCTTCTTCCAAGTAAACTACATTCTCTACTTAATCTGGCAATTTTGTAATCATTTAATACTTCGTTTTTAAAGTCTTCAAATGATAATTTTTGTGAATTTGAAATTTCTACACTTTCGCTCATAAATAAACTTTTAGTTGGTCTGCAACAAAGATAGTTTTTTTAAATGAAATTTAAAAATCCATGTTTTTTTTGATAAAATCGCAAAAAAAAGGTTTTTTTAGACTTTTTGTTGAATTTTCTACAATAATCCTCTACGTATAAAATTGTAAATTCTGTCTAAGCTTGAGGTAATTACAAAGCGAATATTTGCAGAATATGCTTTGTCGGTAACTTCAAAACCTTCATTAGTGTATATAGGAAAGTATAATTCTAAAATATTAGGCACAAAATTTAAACGAATTCCATTTTCATAGAAAAAACGAGGATCTTGATTTTTATTTTTTAATAATGCAGCATCGTTGTATAGTTCAACCCATTTCCATAAGCTAATACTTGTATTAGCCGATAATATTAATTGATTGGCAAAAGTAGGTTGATTAAAGAAAGATTTAAAACCTCCATCTGAAATAACAAATTGTTGGCTAAATAGTCCTCTGTTTTCAGATCTTCCAAATAAGTTCTGTTCAAATAAATAATCTGAACTTCGATTTAGACCAAAACTAAAATAGTCCCCTTCTGAATTATTACTTAAAAATACTCCTCCAAAAAAACGAAGGTTAAAACTTCGCTTTTCGTCAAAAAACTTTAAGAACCTTACATCTGTAGAAAGTTTAGTGAAATTATCTCCCAATTCTGCATTTACAGCATATTGTAATCTTCTTATAACATTTGGTTTACTGTAAATGTATCTGAAATTTATAATACTGTATCGATCACTTTCTATTACCTGTTGCGTAGGTTGTATTTCTCTATCTACATAAACAATTCTCGAAAGTATAGATTTTGTTCCTACATCTCGTAAGGTGTTTCGTTTGAACTGTATACTAACAAATGGATAAATTGTATTGTACGATAGCTCTGGGGCATAATGAAAATTACTACCGGCAATACCATATCGTATTTTGTAAATTTTAGTTTTTTCAAAAAACTGATCATAAGCAAAAGAAAATGATCCAGTAAGGTTTTGACTTTTAAAAGCATAGTTAGGTGTAATACTGAACTCAAAATTATGTTTTATTACAGGTCTATTGTTGAAGTTTACACCTAGTATTACACCATCATAAAGGTTATACTTTATATTTGGGTTAAAGAAAACCTGGTTATAATATGGGTCCTCAATGTCTTTTAAAAAACGAAATTGAATGGGTTTGCTTATTAATGAATTGCTAATGTTTTTAAAATTATTAAGCGAATTATACTCTGGATAAATTTGTTCATAGTTCAGTGCTAATTTATCAAAACCATTTGCCTTAATTTTTACTGTTTTTATACTATCTATACCAGTAACCCAAATTTTTGATTTCACCTGTTTATCTTTTACAGTATAAAGAGAAACTGGTGCTGTAATATTTCTCTTGTTTTTGATTGTTATGGCTACTGAATCTTCTTTTTTTAAAAACTCAACCTTCTTAATTTTATAATCAATTTTTTTATTGGTTTTAATGTAATCATTAAAAAACCAATCTAAATTTTTATTTGTGTTTTCAGAAATAATGGATTCAAAAGCTTTTGAGGAAGTGATTTTTAATCGGTGGTTTTTATAAAATTCTTTAAAGGAATTTGTTAAGCTGTTATTGCCAATATAATCTTGTAAATATCGCATACCTAACCCTGCTTTATAAGGACTTACTACTTTTCTATTGAAATTAGAAAGAGAATCTGCTCTTGTTGTTAATGCTTGGTCAAAAAATCTACGTGCACTAAATTGATATAAAAAAGGATATTTGTCGTTCTGCTTTAGCTTTGCTAAATTATATTTTCTAAATCCCCAAAAATTTGAAAACCTACCAAATACAGTAACATCAGGATAATATTTATTAATATATTCCATCATTAAGAAGGTTTGAATTCCTTCAGTTAACCAATAATCATTTCTTTTATTTAGTAATAATACATCATCAATATATTTAGTTACAAGTGCTTTAAAAAAACGAGTTTCCCATTTAAAATTTTCTGGGTATGGCTTTAACCAATCTGGGATTCCGTATAAATCACGTAAGGAGTTTTTGTTAACGGTATTTGCATCTACTAATATTTCTGTATGCGGGTGTTTTCCAATATAATTTTCAATAAAAGTAATCTGCCGTTTAATAATATTATTAGATGAATTATAGTCTATACGTTTATTATAAATATCAGTTTTTATAACTCTTTCTTTAGACTTAAACGTTTTAAATCGTTTTGAATTTGAGCTAATATTAAGTATAATATCTTTTCTTTCATTACCTATTAAGTAAAAATCATTAGTTTCTTTATTTGAGGTTTGATACTGATATAAATTACTTTGTAAATGGAATTTTTTAGGAATTGTTATTTCGACTATGAAGTTAGCAACATCTTCAAACAAATCATCCATATTTAGATTACTCATTAGTTGCCAACCATTATAATTCACAGCTGGAGTTACATACCAAAATCGTAAATGATAACCATTTCTTGTTCTTCCATAACCTGTAAATTTTGCTCTTGGAATTTTAACAGTGTAGTTTGCTTCAATTTCAATACTATCTTTAGGTTGGAGAGGAGAGTTTAATTGAATTTGAATGATATCATCTTGTCCTCTTAATGCTTGAGCATCTAAATCTTGATTATTACTTTTTAAAGAATGAATTTTGGAGTAGCCTTTATCTTCATCATCAGAAAAATAAAAATCTTTCTTGTAGTCTTCTACCAATCTTTTTCCTAGTGGAGTATTGTTTCCTTTAAAGCTATTAGCCCAGTTATGAAGATAAATATCTTGAAGAGCTGTTTGAGTTTTATTATAGAAAACTATTTTTTGTTGAATATCCAAAGTATGATTTAGAGTATCTAATTTGGCTTTAATTTTAATATTATGCTCTTGCGATATCACACAAAAAGGTATAATCAGGAGGATAATATGTAGTACTTTGTATATTCTCAAAATAAAAAACTCGTTGCTTTAAACAACGAGTTGAAAGATAACTTTATTTTTTTACTTAATTAAAAGTTTGGCTTTAATTGATACTTAGCATAGAATTTATTGAAGTGCTCAACAGCTTCCTCAGCTGTATCTACAACTCTAAATAATTTTAAATCTCCCGGACTAATATTTCCTTCTTCTAATAAGGTGTTTTCAATCCAATCTAATAAACCACCCCAGAATTTTTCACCAACTAAAACAATTGGGAAACGACCAATTTTATGTGTTTGAATTAATGTGATGGCTTCAAAAAGTTCGTCCAAAGTACCAAAACCTCCAGGCATAACTACAAATCCTTGGGAGTATTTTACGAACATTACTTTACGAACAAAGAAATAATCAAAGTCTAAACTCTTACCTGGATCAATCCATGGATTATCATGTTGTTCGAATGGAAGTTCAATATTTAAACCTACAGAAGTTCCTTTTCCTCTGTTTGCTCCTTTATTACCAGCTTCCATAATTCCTGGTCCACCACCAGTAATTACACCAAACCCATTTTGAGTAAGTTGATATGCAACCTCTTCAGCTAACTTATAGTATTTATGATCTGGTTTTGTTCTTGCCGAACCAAAAATAGAAACACAAGGTCCAATTTTACTCAAACGTTCATATCCATCTACAAACTCAGCCATAATTTTAAAAATAGCCCAAGAGTCATTTGTTTTTATTTCGTTCCAGGTTTTTTGCTGTAATTTCTCGCGAATCTTTCTATCATCGTTTGTCATAATAATCTTTATTTTTTACTCTTTTTAATGAGCACTTATTTTAATGTGATTTTTCTTCTTTTTACATTCCAATAATTTTGAAAATTGATAAAAAAGAAGCTAGCTAATTTACGTCTTTTTTTAGAAATCGAATTGTTAAATGTAGGAATTATACATTAATGAGTTGTAAGTGTCTGTTTGTTAATTGTTAAGGGCTTTTGTGGTTCAGTTAAAAAGGAAAGACAGTAACCTAAAGTTACTGCCTTTGTACGAATAAGAGCCTCCCAACTCTTACTACCCTTACTTTTTCATAAAATTCTCCCCGACCTTACGATTTGTTATAATGATTTTTAAAGGTCAATGCATAAAATCATTATTGGTTCTAACATTCTTGTTTTATAGCAATTTTTTTAGAACGTATAGCAATTTCAAACAATTAGTAATTTATGATTACTGATTATTTACCCTACTGTTCACAAGATGGTAAAACGTTACCCTCTTTTTTTGAAAAAAATAAAATAAATTAAAAGAGGACAAAGGATTCCAAATTATAAGGTTTTGTCAGTAGTTAATTATTCTTAGTTTTTTATTGATAAAGTGACTTTGTAATATTTCTTAGGAAAAGAAAAAGCGGTAACTACAGTCACCGCTTTAATTGGTTTTAACATTCTAGTCGCATAGCAATTTTTTAGAACGTATAGCAATTCAAACAATTAGTAATTTATGATTACTGATTATTTACACTACTGTTCACAAGTTGGTAAAACGTTACCCTCTTTTTTTGAAAAAAAATAAAATAATTGAAAAAAGTACTGCAAAACCTAGTAAGTACAATAGATAAGGAGTTGCAGGATATGTTGGAGAAGTATCGCCAATTAATACAAAAGAAGCCCAGTAATAAGGGGATTTCTCAGAAAGAGAATGTTCTTTTAAGTATTTTCGTTTAGCATTGTTTAATGCTTTTGATTTTGATTGATGATTATTAAGATTTTTGTAAAAGTCTTTCATGATAGACGATGTGGATACATCATTCACATTCCATAAAGAGGAAATAACAGATTTTGCTCCTGAATAGAAAAAACCACGAGACAAGCTAAATACACCTTCACCTTTTTTAATTTCTCCTAAGTTGGTTTCACAAGCACTTAATACGACCAAATCTGCATTGGTTTTATGGGTGTATAATTCATGTAGTTTTAAAGTATCTTTAGAAAAATAAATAGCTGGATTGTTAGATGAAGTTGCATGAGTAGCTAGATGTAAAATTTTATAATTGCCACTATTGCTTAAGAAATTATTTTTTGTTGCATTAGTTGTAGTGAAAAGATCACTCTTAATTTCGTTACTTATCTTATTTACTTCATCAGCTGTTGCTTCCAGTGCTTTTTGATTTGCAAAAGACACTGGAGCATAAGCTGCCAAATTTTTAGAAGTTTTTCTTTTGATGGAGTTATTAAAATCTAAAAAAGAAGCGGAATATGCATAGCTAATGTCGTGATCTTCGATTAGGTATTTTCCATTCTCTGCATTTGTATTTAAAGATTCGAAAGGAATATTTTGCAATATATCGTTAGCAATAACGATGATGTTTTTGTTTTCTATGAATTGCTTTGATTCTTGAGTAGAGAAGAGATAATTATATAAAGAATTTGAAGTTGCATAGAACTCTTTTAATTCAGACTTTTTAGTAAGCGGTTTTGATATAAGTTTTTTATAGTTATCTACCAATTTATAAAACACTGAGTCTATTTCTTTTTTAAAAGAATAATTGCCAGTTTTAGAAGTAAATAACCCAAATAAATTATTATTATTCCTATCTAAATGAAATGATAGAATAACTGATTTTGAGTCTAAATTACTTTTTGTTTTTTCTAAAGCTAAAGGTTGAATGTTGTTTTTCTTTGAAAAGAATTCAGGGTAAATAGAAGTTATAGAATCCTTAAATCTATCAAATTCAAGTTTTTTATTAAATAAAGAATCTTTTAATTTTTTTGTATTTGATTTCTCTTCTAACGATAAGATTTCATTTTTATAATTTTTAAGCTTATTCTTTACTTGATACGGAAGCGAAAGATGGTTGTTGTTTTCTTTTATGCTTTGTGTTAATAGGAAGGCTTTGTTTTTTTCTATGATAGAATTTAACAACTCATAATCACTAAAATTATAGGCAGCTAAAACACCATAATTGTATATTTCCGAAACATCGTCTCTCCATAAGAACTTAGTGTTTATTTCTGTGCTATTTTGTATCGTATAATTAACAAAGGCATCGCAAGTATTAATCGTTTCAATAGACTCTCTTAGATACTGAATATATTTAGTTTTATTGTATAATAAATTTAAAATCTCCGCTTTTCCTTTAAAAGCTAATACAATATTCCTTCTAGAAATTACTTTTTCGAAGTGACCATGTTTTATTGTTAATGTGTCTTCTAATGGTATTTCGAAACCACTTTTTAATGAGTTATTAATTTGTTCTAAGGCCTTTGGAGCTTTATCCTTTTTGATGTAGTAATTTGATAAGTTTCTGAATATTTCTGAGATAAATGCTTGTTTATCAAAATTACTAACTTCATTCGAGTGTTTTAGACTTTTATTTAAATAATAAAAAGAGCTATCTATATTTCTTTCTATATATAATTCACCTAAATTTAAGAGGGCATGTGTGTAAACGTAATTGTTTGTTTGTATTGAACTAACTTCTATTGCCTTAATGTAATTGTGTTTTGCTTTTAAGAAATTGTAATTTTGAGGTATTTGATATAAATTTCCAAGATTATTATACAAAATACATCTTTCAACACGATCCTTTAAAAAGTCATTATTTTTTATGATGCTATCACATTTTTGTAGATATTTAATACCAATTAGAGCACTTTCTTTCGTTTTTATTTGGTTACACGTTAAAGAAATATTAACTCCATGACTCAATATGCTATTTTTATTTTGATATGCCAAAAGTAAATCAATTCCTTTAACATAGTATTCAAGAGATTTATGCAACTCACCTCTCATTCTATAACATTGAGCTAGTTGACAAAAGGATTGAGCAACTTTTTTTGGATAATAGTTTAATTCAAGAGCTTTTTTATAATTGGCAATAGCTGAGTCCAGTTGATTTTCTAACATATAATATTTACCAATAAGATAATATGAAGTATGATAATGTTTATTATAAATATTAAATTTTTTAGAGTATTTATTTTGAATTTTAGCATATTTTATTGCTGTTTTCAAATTATTCTGCTTGTAATATATTCTTGAAAACTTAAAAGCTTTTTTAATAATTTCTGATTCAGTTAAATTGGTTTGAAAAATAATACTGTCTATTTCTTTCTCAATTAACTTAATATTTGGAGTGTTTTTTAAATTGTAAATAAAACCATCTTGCCCCATTAATATTATCGAAATTAATAGAGAACAGGGCAAGATTAGATTAAGGGTTGTTTTTTTTATAAACAAGATTTTTATTTCTAATTTAATCTTTAATTAATCCGTTATGCTTGTTTTAGGTACTCTCGGTGTACAGTTCCCTTGAACAATAGCTTCAATATATAACCTACCATCTTCATAACCTCCATCTTCCATATCAGCTGCATTGTTACCTTTAGTGACATCAATAAATCCTTCATAGACCCATTTTTCTCTATTTGGATATTTTTCAATAATTTTTATTAATCTAATCTCTGTCGATCTTTCAATCCATTCTTTAGCTAAAGTTTTTTGAGCATTTGATGCTCCTGACGTGTAGTAAATTGTTATACAACCTCCAGATACTTTTTTTATCATATCATTGTGACTCAAATGATTCTTAAAGCTAAATGATATTCCAATTAATGTGATTAAAATAATTGATTTTAATAATTTCATAATTTAAATTTTTATATGTTCCTTACACTCCAGTTATTAAAAAACTAAAATGTTACCCGCGCAAAATTATAAAATTTTATTTTTGCTTTACAATTGTGTTTTATGAACGGAAATTTTTACCTCGATGCACTTGTTTCAGGAAACTCTAAAGTGATTTCAAAAATATATGAAATTAACTTTAAACAAGTAAAACGATTTATAGTACAAAACAAAGGAAATACTGAAGATGCTGAAGATATTTTTCAAAAGGCATTATTACAAATTGCCATGCGTCATAAAAAAGATGGGATACAAATAAATACCACTTTTGATGGCTTTTTATTTACGGTTTGTAAAAATTTATGGCGTAGAGAGTTAAATACTCATAAAAATCGGGTAACAAATAGTGATGTTGTTGAACAGGTAAGTGAAGCTAAAGACAATGCAACGGCTATTATTGAGCAGAAACGACAAGAATTGTTTGTTGAAATGCTGAATAAAATATCTGAAAATTGTAAAATGATTTTGTCTATGTTTTTTGCAAAAACGTCTTATGCAGAAATTGTAGCTAGTACGGAGTATACTTCGGAAACAGTAGTGCGCCAACGTGTTTTTAAGTGTAAAAAGAGATTGACGGATTTAATTAAAGAAGATCAACGATTTAATTCATTACGTGAACTATGAATTTAGAAGACGACATATTAATCGAAAACTTTTTAAGAAATGAGCTTTCTGATGAAGAAGAGCAATTGTTTCTAGAGAGAGTTAAAACAGATTCTGCGTTTAAAGAACACTATCTGCTAGAAAAACAGTTGTTTGAATCGTTAAACGAAGAAGATTGGAGCTTTGCGAAGAGTATTGATACGAACGAAGTTGAAGAATATGAAGCAATTTTTGAAAGTGATGAAATGCAACACTTAAAAGAAGTAATTAAAAAAGCTTCGAATTCACCAAAAAACAATAGAGGTAGAGTAATTAGTTTAATTTCTGGCTTTGCAGCAGCAGTTCTGATCGGATTCTTTCTAATAAAACCAATTTTTGCACCATTAATAGTTGATGCTAATGGTTTATATACTACTTATATAGATTTAAATAATTTACCATCATTTGCAGAAAGAGGAACTGATGATTCAACTGATCAATTAACTAAAGCAGAGAACTTATTTAAGGAGAAAAACTATGTAGCATCGGCTGAAGCTTTTGATGAATTTTTAAAGAATGATAAAAGTGTAAGCGGAGCTTATATTTATGCTGCTATAGCGCAATCAGAACTTGGTAATTATACTAAAGGAATTGAGATTCTACAGAATTTGAAATCGAGTGATTTAATTGATTCCGAAAAAGCGCATTGGTATAAGGCATTAATTTATGTAAAGTCAAACCAAATAGAAAAAGCGAAAAAAGAGTTGAAGTTTATTACTAAAAAATCACTATTCAATCATTTAAAAGCGAAAGAATTATTGAGTGAATTAAGTTAGTTTAACTCGTCATTACGATGAGTGAAATGAAGAAGTAATCTGCTGAAAATAAAACTTGAATATAAAAGAAAAGTAGCAACATTTGTTGCTACTTTTTTAGTTCGTAAGATCCCTATATCTTACCACTTTACTTCTTCATGTTAACCTTCCCTTATACATGTAACTATTCTTTTAAATTTCCCCTATTATATATAGAATAGTTCATTGGTTCTTTTTCATGAAGCGCATTTTTTTCATTATTTTCTTATCATAGCAATTTTTTTACTTCACATAAATGTGAAACGAGAAAAACTGTTTAAAATAAATTACTTTCAATTGTATTGAAGAACTTATGAAAGCTTTATTTACTAGTACGTTCAACTTGTTGTAAAAATGTTACTATGAATTTTGAAAAAAAATAAAAAAGTTTTGATTACAGGTTTAATGTGCTGTTTATCAGTGTTTATTTTGATAATTCTTTTTTTAGAAATTTAGCAGTGTAACTAGTTTTATGTTTAGCTACTTTTTCAGGTGAACCTGTAGTTACTATTTGGCCACCTCCTTTTCCACCTTCCATACCTACATCAATAATATAATCGGCAAGTTTAATAACATCTAGATTATGCTCAATAATCAAAACGGTATTTCCTTTATTTACTAGTTTATTTAATACTTCCATTAGTACACGGATGTCTTCAAAGTGTAAACCTGTAGTAGGTTCATCTAAAATATAGAAAGTATTTCCAGTATCTCTTTTAGAGAGTTCAGAAGCCAATTTAATACGTTGTGCTTCTCCACCAGAAAGTGTGGTAGATTGTTGTCCTAAAGTAATATATCCTAAACCAACATCTTGAATAGTTTTTAATTTCCTGTAGATTTTTGGTATATGTTCAAAGAATTCAACTGCTTGGTTGATGGTCATTTCTAAAACATCTGAAATAGATTTTCCTTTGTATCGAATTTCTAAGGTTTCTCTATTAAAGCGTTTACCTTGACAGGTTTCACACTCTACATGAACATCAGGTAAAAAATTCATTTCAATAACACGTAAACCACCACCTTGACAAGTTTCACATCGTCCTCCTTTTACATTAAAACTAAATCGTCCTGGTTTGTATCCTCGAATTGCGGCTTCAGGAGTTTTTGAGAACAAACTTCTTATTTCGCTAAATACGCCAGTATATGTTGCAGGATTTGAACGTGGTGTTCTACCAATAGGAGATTGATCAATATCAATAACCTTATCAACATGTTCTAAACCTGTAATTTTTTTATAAGGCATTGGTTTTTTAACACCTCTGTAAATATGTGCGTTAAGAATTGGATACAATGTTTCGTTAATTAAAGTAGATTTCCCACTTCCAGAAACACCCGTAACACAAATCATTTTTCCTAAAGGGAATTCAACAGAAACATCTTTTAAGTTGTTTCCACTTGCACCAGTTAGTTTTATCTTTTTCCCGTTTCCTGTTCTACGCTTTTTAGGAACTTCAATCATTTTTCTTTTCGATAAATAATCTGAAGTAAGTGTAGCTTCATTTATGATTTCTTTAAACGATCCGTTACTTACAATTTCACCACCATGTCTTCCTGCACCTGGACCAATATCTAAAACATAATCGGCATTTTTAATCATGTCTTCATCGTGTTCTACAACTAAAACAGAATTTCCAACATCACGTAATTTAAGTAAAGAATCAATTAACTTTTGATTATCTCTTTGATGTAAACCAATACTTGGTTCATCTAAAATATATAAAACACCAACCAGTTGAGAACCTATTTGAGTAGCTAAACGAATACGTTGCGCTTCTCCACCAGATAATGATTTAGAAGTACGATCAAGAGTTAAATAATCTAAACCAACATCTAATAAGAATTGAATTCGTGTTCGGATTTCTTTTAGGATTTCTGAAGCAATGGTTAATTGTTTTTCAGAAAGTTTAGTTTCAATATTAGAAAACCAATCAGCTAACTCGGTTACATCCATTTGTGCTAAATCACTAATGTTTTTACCCGTAAATTTAAAGTGTAAAGCTTCTTTTTTTAGACGTTTTCCACTACAAGAAGAGCATTTGATTTCATCCATAAAGCCTTTTGCCCATCTTTTAATAGCTGAACTATCGGTATTTTTATATTGGCTTTCTATAAAAGAAACAATTCCTTCAAAATCTATCTGATAACTGCGAGTAACACCAGCAGCTTTCGATTCAACTTTAAAAGATTCTTTGCCTCCATGTAAAATAACTTCTAAGGCTTCTTTTGGGATTTCAGAAATCGAATCAGTTAGCTTGAATTTGTAACGTTCTGCAATAGTTTGTAGTTGTTTAAAAATCCAACTATTTTTTTGTTCCCCTAAAGGGATTATCCCTCCATTTTTTATAGAAACTGAATCGTCTGGAATTACTTTGTTTAAGTTAACTTCGTTTGTGGTTCCTAATCCATTGCATTTATCACAAGCTCCTTTTGGTGAATTAAAAGAGAAAGTATTTGGTTCGGGGTTTGGATAGGCAATTCCTGAAGTAGGGCACATTAATTCTCTACTGAAATATCTAGGTTTTTCATTATCAACATCAATAACCATTAAAATATTGTCTCCAGTGTAAAGAGCTGTTTTAATAGTTTCTTCTAAGCGTTTTTCAGAGTTTTCATCAACAGCTAAACGATCAATAACCACTTCAATATCGTGAGTTTTGTATCGATCTAACTTCATCCCTTTTTCAATTTCTCGTATTTCACCATCTACCCGAACACGTAGAAACCCTTGTTTAGAAATTTGTTCGAATAATTCTCGGTAATGTCCTTTTCTAGATTTAATTAATGGAGCTAAAACAGCAATACGTTTTCCATCAAAATCTTTTAAAATAAGTTCTTTGATTTGCTCATCAGAATAACTGACCATTTTTTCTCCTGTATGGTAAGAATATGCATCAGAAGCACGGGCAAAAAGTAAACGTAAGAAATCGTAAATCTCGGTTATAGTTCCCACAGTAGAACGTGGACTTTTATTTGTAGTTTTTTGTTCAATTGAAATTACTGGAGATAAACCTTCAATTTTATCAACATCTGGACGCTCTAAACCACCTAAAAATTGACGGGCATAAGCAGAAAATGTTTCAATATATCTTCGTTGTCCTTCAGCATAAATAGTATCAAAAGCTAAAGATGATTTTCCACTTCCGCTTAAACCAGTAATTACAACTAGTTGTTCACGAGGAATTTTAACGTCAATGTTTTTTAAGTTATGAGCTCTAGCTCCGTATACTTCAATGAATTCTTGCTCTTTCAAGGTTACGATTTTACACAAAAGAGCAAAGTTACCAAATAGAATTTATTATTCCATAGTGATTTGTAAACAAGCTTTTTCCTATTTGTTAATATTTATAGGAATGAAGTTATTCAGGTAAGTTTTTTAAAAGTTTTTTTGCTTTCAGATACTGGTTAAATTCTTCTGGAAGTTTTTCTAATAGTAGCTTACATTCAGCATATTTATTTTGTTTTAAATTACTTAAAGCTAAATACCAAATGGCTTGATATTTAAAACTAGAGTTTCCATTAGCTATTGAGTTTAAAAGAGTGCTAGCTTCATTAAATTTATTGATTTCAATTAATGCTAATCCATTATATAGTTTTATTTCTGTGTTCTCTGTTTCTTTTTTTAGAACTTCAGAAAATAATTCGTTCGCTTTAGTAAAGTTTTTATTGTTAAAAGCGTTTTGTGCATCAAGTAATATATTTTCCTGATTCCCTCTAACAGTAAAATTTACAGAAGGGTATGTTATATACTCTTCATATGAAGGTTTTGTACTAGGATAAAATAGGTATACGCTTAACAGAACAGCTATACTAGCGGCAATTGAGTAATACCATTTATAATTACTTTTTGAAGTAGATTTTTCGAAATATGTATTGGAAATGTTTTTTAAGTTGTTTTCAAAGTTGAGTTGTTCGTTATTGTTTTTAAAAGTAAGCTCTAATGAATTATGAACTTCTCTATATTGATTAAAAGCTTTTTTAAAATCAATATCGGTTTGAAGTAAGTTTTCAAATTTAACAAGTTCTTCCTTAGATAGTTCTCCTGCTAGATAATGTTCAAATAATAAAAATTGACCCTCCATTAAGAATTGTTTTTTAATTCATTATACTCTGAAGTAGTTGTAATTAATTGCGTTAGTTTACCTATGCATTGCGATTTTTTCTTTCTAGCGTATGCATAAGAAATATCTAATTTTTTTGCGACTTCTTCCATAGATTTAATAGTAAAACAAGCTTTCAATAAATCTTTACAAGCATTGCCTAATTTTTGAAACATTTTTTCAAATAATTGATGCTTTTGTTCAAATACAGAAGTTTCAATAATTAATTCATCTAACCCTTCATGTTTAGATACTTCCTCATTTAAAATTGTTACCTGTATATTTTTAGTTTTTTTTAATTCGTTCAACCACTTTCGTTTACATAATAGAAAAAAATAGGCATCAAATGGACAGGTAAGTTGTAAATTGTTTTTGGTAGCCTGGTTGTATATGGTGATTAATACTTCTTGAATAACATCTTCTGCCTTTTGACTATTACCGCTATTGTTTTTAATGAATTGAATAACCTTCGGAGCAAACTGAGTATAAATATCTCTAATGATAAACGAATTGTTAGAGGCTAATCCATCAATATATCTTTGGTCTTTGTGTACCTTTTTTTCAGGCATTTAGCTTGGTTTTTATGCTAATTTAAAAAAAAAGAGGTAACAAATTTTTAATGTTGTTGATATAAAGGTGTAAAAACTTAAAATTTAAAATTATGAAGACAAGAAGATTAGTATTAGGGATAATGTTTTTGATGTTATTATTTGTGAATTGTTCAAAAGACAATAATGATTTAGATAATGATTGTGATGGTAATTGTGAATTAGTGAATTACAATTCTATGGAAGAATTTTTTGAAAATAATGGAGAGCAATATCAATCATTTACAATTTCAGCTGATTTAGGAGGAGAGATTACAGGAGAAAAAGGAACGAAAATTACATTTCAACCAAATTCATTTCTTGATCCTAGTGGAAATACGGTGACAGGAAATGTAGATATAAAGATTAAAGAAATATTTACAGCAAGTGAAATGATTTTATCTAACAGACCTACAAATGCAATTAATAATTCTGGTGAAAATACTTTTTTATTATCTGAGGGAGAAACAGAAATTGTAGTTGAACAAAATGGAATAACATTAACAAATGTTCCAGGAAATCCTATACAAATTAGCGTTCCTTCATCGGGAGGAGATGATCCAGATATGAGAGCGTTTATTGGAACAGTAGATGCTGATGATAACATTGTTTGGAATCAGTTTTTTAATACTGAAATTAGATTTGAATCTACACTAGATAGTTATATCTATGATGTTTTTGAGTTTGGCTGGACTAACTGTGATAAGTTTTACAGCTATCCAGGAGCAAAAACTACAAATTATGTTGATTTAACTTCTAGTTCAAGTTTAGATGAAGCTCGAGTATTTATAGTGTTTAAAGAAAACAATTTACCATCGGTAGTTAGTTTTACACAGTTTTATTCAGATGGAGTACAAAGTTATGTAAATTCATTACCAGTAGGTTTAGAAGTTACTTATGTTGGTTTAACTATAAAAGATAACCAACAATACATGGCCGTTAAAACAGTGAACATTTCAGAGAATGAGTATGTAAGTTTAGATTTTTCTGCAGTTTCTACTGATGATATTAAGGATGCATTAGTATTGTTAAATTAGTAGATGATGGCACAAAAAGCAACAAAAGAAAATTTAGTTAAGTTTTCGATATTATTATTGGTTGCAATTTTTGGGATGTTAATTCTGCTGTTTTAGAGGCTTGTTTATGGCATCTTAACTCAATACTTGAGTTAAGATGCTTTTTATATATTTACTTAACTATTAGAATGTTAATCTATGGGTTCTCAAATAAATCAAAGTTCGATATTAATTATCTTTTCGTTTTTCTTTCTTTTTGGATTTAGAATTCAAGGGCAAGAATTGGTTAAAAAAGATACCATACGAAAAAACGCAAAGGTTAATGTTGTTTTAAAGGGTAATGAAATAACTTTAACTCCAATTCCACCTAAACTTATTCAAGTTGCAGGAGCACCTAAAGCTTATTATTCTTATTTCTGGGAATTTGGAGATGGTAATTTTAGTAAAGAAAAAACTCCCAAGCATACCTATAAAAACAAAGGAGATTATGAAGTAAAATTATGGGTTACTAATCATTACGATTCTGGGAAACCTCCTTCAGCAAGACCACAAAAAGTTTCTGTTAAAGATAATACATCAACCTATAAAACTGTAGCAGACATGACTAATGATTTTGATTTGATAATCAATAGAGACCCTGTTCCAAAAGAGAAAATGGTACTAGCCATGCGTTATAAAAATGTAAAAAAGTATATAACAAATGGGCGATTATATATTTTTTATAATGAAAGGAAATACAAGAATAATAATTTTGAAATAGAAGATATACGAACTCATCATGGAGAGCAATTGATTCAAGAGGAAGAAGATCAAATTGTAGATATTAAAGAAATAAACGATAATGCTATTCTTTATAGTTCACTGTCTAATGAATTTGAGGAATTTCGACAAGTACAAGACTCTACTAAAACTGATTTAAACAAAACATTAAAAGAATCAAAAGAATATTATAAAAACTGGAGCATTTTTAATTTTGATAACTTAAATCCTAATGAAGAGCGAAATGTGTTTTTTACATTAAAAACACCTCCAGAAATGCTTAAAGATACAAGTGCAATAATTTCAATAAGAGGTGTTCATGTTCCTGATAGAAATTTTAAAAACCATAGTGTAAAGGAAAAGGAAATGGAAATTGTTACCTCACATGACCCAAATAAAATGTCTTCAAATGGAACCATATTGAATTATAGGTTAGTAAGGTTTAAAACACTTAAATATAAAATTCAATTCCAGAATGATGGAGAAGGACCAGCAAAAACAATTCGTTTAGAAACAGATATTCCGGAAATGTTAGACAAATCAACATTAAAAGTTTTAGATATGTATCCTAAATGTGTTATTTGCCCGAAAGAAAAAGTTAGTTATAGTTGTTTAGATACTACGTTTACCAAAAAACAAGCAATATTTACTTTTAAAAATATTTATTTACCTGGAAGCAATCAAAAAGGAATTCAAGAAAAAGATTCAACCAAAGGATTTGTAAGATACAGCATTAAATTTGGGAAAGATTTTCATAAAAAGAATACCGTAAGTAAAACAGCAATTATTTTTGATAAAAATGATCCTATTATAACGAATAGATCTACAACACGATTCTTACCAGGTATTTCAATCGGAGCCAAAGCGGGATATAATTCTTATGTGAATAGAAATAACTCACGAAGTTATTTTATTGGAGCCACACTTTCACCATTTAAATCATATCGTTGGTATTGGCAATTAGAATTGTTAAGTAGTTTACATACATTTAATGGCGATTCGAATACGTCAGAAACGATTGAAGATTTTCCGGCTCAAAATATTAGAAGAATTACGCGTACAACAACAATTTCTGATTTTTCTAATGTGGATATTGAAATTCCTTTATTGATGAGATATAATGTAAATAACTATTTAGGATTAGGAGCAGGAATTCAAGGTAAATTAAGTTTGAATGAAAACGAAACTACTCAAACTTTCATAGAAACTACTGAACAGCCAATACAAGGAGATGGTATGATTAATACTATTGACAATGCAATTACTAATAAAGAAAACACTTCGTTTACAAACTTTAGAAAAGGTTTTTTAGTGGAAGCAACTGCAGGATTAGCTAGAATTGGTCCTAGTATAGGAGCGCGTTATGTTTTTGATACAAATAATGAAAATAACTACTGGCAATTTTATTTGATTTGGAAATTTTAAGTTATGAGAAAACTTTCATTTCTATTTTTCTTTTGTCTACTATTTGTTTCTGCTCAGGAACTTGAGAAAGATATATATACAGCTTTAGATGATTTTTTGGAAAGCCCATCAGAAATTGCACTTCAACAATTATCTCAAAAAGAGAAAAGTTTTGAAAAAAAAGTTGGGAGTAAAGAAGAGCAGTTAGCTTTGGTTGTACTTCAATGTAATAGAGCATATTATTTAAAAGAAAAAGAAAAATTCCCTTTAGCAATAGAATCTTATGAAAAAGCTTGGATGAGATATGACAAAGAAAAATTGTCTAGATATGATATTATTGAGTATTGTTTAAAACCTTTAGGGAATCTTTATATTAAAACTAATAATTATACCAGTGCAGAAGGAATTATAAAGCTATACACTTCTAAGGCTGAAAAGGAAAATAATTTATCTCATAAAATTGCAGGAATTACCAATCTATGTTTATTGTTTCAAACAATTAATAAGCACGAAGAGGTTATAAATATTGTCAATCAAACATTACAGTTATATAACGTTCCTCAAGATCAAAAAGAAAGATTACAAAGTATTAAGAACGACAGTAGTCTAAAAAAAGGGGATTATGTAAAAAGTGTCAATTCCAATTATTTGCTTTATAGAGAGCAGTTGTTTACTAAAAAATATAATGAAGCATTTAACTTTTTTAAAAAAGCACAAAAAGAACAGTTTGATACTTCTTTGAATATAAGGATGAAAACGAAATGGCTTTTAGAAGAAGTACAACTTCTGTTACTTTTAAATAAAACAGATGAAGCAACTAATAAATTAAATGTAGCATTAAATTTATTGTTGCCAGAATATAAAGAAGGAGAAGAGTTTAATGGTTTGTATCCAGAAAGTTTATTAATAGATGTTTTTGATTTAAAAGCCGAATTAGAAAATGATATAAAACTTTCATTGAAGTATTATGATAAAAGTTTTTATGTAGAGAGTTTATTAAGGAATCTAACAACTACTCAACAAACACAATTGCTTTATCAGTCAAACACTAGAAATAGAAGCGAAAAATGTATTGAATTAGCATTACAATATTATTTTGAAACTCAGTCTGAAGAAATGCTTAATAAAGCATTATATTATGCAGATAAAGGAAAGTCTTACTTAATAAATACAAAAAAGAAAATTAGTAAGTTAAGATTAGAGAATCCGAATGATAGTTTTTTGATTAAAGAAAAAGTATTGCAAACCGAAAAAGAAAATATTGTAAGAAAAATCCAAAATAATACTAGACATTCAGATTCTATTTTCAAATACCGTTCACAGTTTGCTAGAATAGATCAAGAGTTAAGAAGAATAAATCAAAAACTAATTAATAAGTTTTCAATACTTCAAGGAAATTCAATTAATATAAAAGAAGTAAAAGAAAAAGCAGCTAAACTAAATACAGCTTTTGTGATTTACTTCTACGGAAGAAGAAAGATACATCAATTTATAATTAATGCAAGCAAGATATGGGTAAACCAAATTGAACTAACTTCTGAATTAAAAGAAGATATTGTAGCCTATCTAAGGCTTTTTGATTCATCAAGTACAATTAATAATAATGTAAATAATTATACTAATCTGGCCTTTAAGTTATATAAGAGATTAAAGTTTGATGAGTTGTCTGCTTATCAAAACATAGGTCTAATTCCAGATGGAATTCTAAATTTTATTCCATTTGAAACATTATTAACTAGAGAAAGCAAAACTGTTTTTTTTAATAAAATGCCTTTTTTGGTTAAACGGCAAAACATTATCTATAATTTTAACCTTCAAATGTTTTTAGAGAGCAAAAAAATAAATCAGAATTTAAAAGTAGCAGGTTTTTTTCCAGTTTTTAAAAACACAACTAAAGAGTTAGCTTTCTCAGAGAAAGAAGCTGAGGTTATTAAGAAAAATTTTGAAACATCACTTTATCTAAATGAAAAAGCCAATGAGGTTAATTTCATAAAAGAATTAAATCAAAAAGAGATAATACATATTTCAACACATTCTGAAAACAAGGGTGTTTCCAGTGAGGCTTTTATCGATTTCTTTAATAGAAAAATGTCTTTGAATGAGTTGTACAGTTTTGAGTGTAATGCAGATTTAGTAGTTTTAAGTGCTTGCGAAACAGGGGTTGGAAGTTTAATTAAGGGAGAAGGAGCAATGAGTTTAGCTAGAGGTTTTAGTTATATAGGAGCAGAAAATTTACTATTCACGTTATGGAAGGTAAATGATAAATCTTCTTCAGAAATAATTAAAAACTTTTATCTTTCCTTGAAAGATAAAAATGTTATTGATAAAGCTAATTATCAATCAAAACTAAATTATATTAATAACCCTAAAATTGAAAACGCTTACAAGTCTCCATATTATTGGGGAGCTTTTGTGTATTATGGTTCTATTGAAAACCAAGAAAATTCTAATAAACTATTATTCTTGATTTTAGGTTTTATAGTATTATTTATAATATTTTTACAATTAAGAAAATAAAGATAGTTATGATTGTCAATGGTATTCGATATTTTTTCGAAAGAAATGGATTTGATGTTTCATCTAGACTAGCAGATAGATTAGGAATGCGAGCAGTGAATGTTCGACTGTTTTTTATATACATATCTTTTGTTACAGTAGGGTTGTCTTTTGGTTTGTATTTAATTATAGCATTTTTACTTAGATTAAAAGATAGAATTTATACTAAACGAACCTCAGTGTTTGATTTATGATTGGAGTAGTTTTTAGATCGCGTTTATACAAAGCAATTTTTTTTACTGGACTAACTTTTTTAGTAGGAATTATTGGTTATTTCTTATTGTTTGGTTATTCTTTTATTGACGCTTTTTATATGACTGTAATTACAGTAACTACAGTTGGTTTTGGTGAAGTACATCCTTTCACGCCTGAAGAAAAAGTATTTACTATATTTTTAATATTATCAAGCTTATTTACTTTTGGATACGCAGTGTCTTCTTTTTCTGAGTATTTAATTAGTGGAGATTTTTTTCAACAACTAAAAATTAAAAGAGTGCAAAAACAAATAGAACAACTTGATGGGCATACGATAGTTTGTGGTTTTGGTAGAAACGGAAAACAAGCACTTGCCAAATTGAAAAGTTATAAACGTAACGTTGTAATTATTGAAAAAGATAAAGAATTAATTAAACACTTAGATGAGCGAAAAGTTTTAAATGTGGAAGGAGATGCTACATCAGATGAAACTTTACTAAAGGCAGGAATTAATAATGCTAAATTTTTGATTACCGCTTTGCCTTCAGATGCAGATAATTTATTTGTGGTATTAACAGCTAGTCAATTAAATAAAAAGTGTAAAATAATAAGTAGAGCTTCAAAAGAAAGTACATATAGTAAATTAAAAAT
The DNA here is from genome assembly GCA_947492185.1 of uncultured Tenacibaculum sp. GTDB lineage: Bacteria > Bacteroidota > Bacteroidia > Flavobacteriales > Flavobacteriaceae > Polaribacter. The sequence goes on along the minus strand of CANLMR010000005.1, from coordinate 123,121 downwards.
TGCAGGAGCTAATAATGTAATAATGCCAGATAAACTAGGAGGAGCACATATGGCTTCACTTGTTGTAACACCAGATGTAATTGAGTTTGTTGATCGATTAACAATAGAAGGAGATACAACAGCAAATTTAGAAGAGGTGGCTATCGATGATTTACCAAAAGAATATTTAAACAAAACCATCTTAGATTTAGATTTAAGAAAGAAAACGGGTTGTACAGTTATAGGTTATAAGACATCTGAAGAAGAGTATGTTATAAACCCAGAAGCATCTTTAAAATTAGAAGCTGGTGGAAATTTAATTGTATTAGGAAGGCCCGAACAAATTCATAAGTTAAGAGCATTGTTTTAATGTAGAAACTTCAGTTTTAACTCGAAAAACTTGTCAAAAGGTCAGTTTTTTAAGATATTGCGCACCACTAAATCAAAAAAACTATTATTTACACTATTATGAATAAAAAACTTTTAACGTTACTATTAGCCATAGTACCGATGTTAACCTTTGCTCAAGAGAAAGGTTTAGATCAGAAAATCGATGAGGCTTTTAAACCATTTTCTGATTTTTTCAGTAAAATGATTTTCTTTGATATAGCTGGAACTCCGTTCGTATTAATTCTTTTAGTTTTTAGTGCAGCATTTTTTACTATTTACTTTGGTTTTCCAAACATTCGTTATTTCTTAACAGCAATTAACGTGGTTAGAGGTAAGTACGATGAAGTAGATAAAGCCGTTGTAGAAACAGCTTACGGAGACTCTACACCAGGAGGTGATTCAATTGAAACAATTAGAGATGAAAGTCAAGAGGGAGAAGTTTCGCACTTTCAAGCTTTGGCAACAGCGGTATCTGGTACAGTAGGTAACGGTAATATTGCGGGGGTAGCTTTAGCAATTGCTTTAGGTGGTCCTGGTGCAACATTCTGGATGATTGTTTGTGGGTTATTAGGAATGTCAACAAAGTTCGTAGAGTGTACTTTAGGTGTGCAATATAGAGATGTAGATGAAGAAGGTACTGTGTATGGTGGTCCAATGTACTACTTATCTAAAGGTTTAAAGGATAAAGGATTTACGATGCTTGGTAAAGTAACAGCTGTATTATTTGCTATTTTCTGTATTGGAGGTTCTTTCGGAGGAGGAAATGCAGCACAATCTAATCAAGCTACTATTGTACTTAAAGAATTATTAGGGTTAGAAAGTACTGGAGCTGGAGCTATTATTGGAGTTGTACTAGCAATTTTAGTTGGTATTATTATTATTGGAGGAATTAAGCGTATTGCTACAGTAACGGAAAAAGTTGTTCCTTTTATGGCTGTATTGTATATCATAGCTTGTTTATATATTATTTTAAGTAATGTTTCTTTAGTAGATGATGCTTTAGGATTAATTTTTAGAGAGGCATTCAATCCAAAAGCTATTGGAGTTGGTGGGTTTATAGGAGTTTTATTAGTTGGTTTTAAAAGAGCGGCATTTTCAAACGAGGCTGGAGCAGGTTCTGCTTCGATTGCGCACTCAGCTGTAAAAACAAAATATTCTGCTTCGGAAGGATTAGTTGCTTTATTAGAACCGTTTATTGATACTGTTGTTATTTGTACCATGACTGCTTTAGTAATTATTATATTTAATACTGGTGGAGTTTTTGAATACGGAGGAGATGGAACAGGTGGAGTTTTAATTGACGGAATGCGTTATGAAGGAGCTGGTATAACATCTAAAGCTTTTGCTGAATATATTCCTTTCTCGAATGTGTTTTTAACAATTGCTGTTGTATTATTTGCTGTATCTACTATGATTTCTTGGTCGTATTACGGATTACAATCTTGGAAATTCTTATTTGGTAGAGGTAAGAAAGCTGATTTAACGTATAAGTTATTATTTTTAACTTTCGTAGTAATTGGTGCCGCTGCAAGTATGGGGTCAATCTGGGCATTCTCAGATGCAATGATTTTTGCAATGGTATTCCCTAATATGGTAGGATTGTACTTCTTAATGCCTGTAGTTAAAAAGCAATTAAAAAGATATTTAGAAGCTATTAAAAGCTTATAATAGTTTTTTGCAAATATGAATAATTTCAAATCCCATTTCTGGTATACAAAAAGCCAAAGAAATGGGATTTTGTTTTTAATTGTATTGATAGTTGTTCTACAATTAATTTATGTTTTTGTTGATTTTTCTTCTGATGAAAAGAAAGACATAGATACTAAAGAAATTATTGCCTTTGAAAAAGAAATAGATAGTTTAAGAAAAGTAGAACTGGAGAATAGAAAACCTAAATTATTTCCTTTTAATCCAAATTTTATAACAGATTTCAAAGGATATCAATTAGGAATGTCTACTGAAGAAATTGATAAACTTCATAAATTTAGAAAAACAAATAAATATGTAAACTCTGCAAAAGAGTTTCAAAAGGTAACTAAGGTCTCAGATTCACTGCTGAACAAAATATCACCTTATTTTAAATTTCCAGATTGGGTTACTCAAAAGAAATCTAAACCTTATCAATACAACTCAGATTCTAAAAAAGAAACTAAAGTTTCTACTAAGGATATTAATCTTGCAACTCAAGATGATTTTAAAACTATCAATGGAGTAGGAGAGAAATTATCAGAACGAATTATTAAGTATCGTTCTAAATTAAAAGGTTTTACTATTGAAGATCAGTTAAACGAAGTCTGGGGATTAGAAGACGAAGTTGTTAAAAAAGTCCTAAAAGTTTTTTCTATAGAATCAGTTCCAAAAATTGAAAAAATTAACGTCAATACAGCCTCCTTTAAGGAAGTACTTAGTAATCCGTACATAGATTATGATTTATGTAAGAAGATTTTTGATTACAGAGATGAAGTAGCTGAGCTTCAAAATATATCAGAATTAAGAAATATTAAAGATTTTCCAGAAAATAAATACCAGAGAATAGTATTATATTTGAAGGCAGAATAACAAACAACCAAATTAAAATTTTTATACAGTATGTATTTTACTGAAGAGCACGATTCATTTCGTAAAAGTTTTAGAGACTTTTTACAGAAAGAGGTAGTTCCTCATATTGATAAATGGGAAAAAACTGGAACAATAGATCGTTTCATCTGGGAGAAATTCGGAGAAATGGGGTATTTCGGTTTAAATCAACCAGAAGAATATGGAGGACTAGATCTTGATTTATTTTATACCGTTATATTTCTTGAAGAGTTACAAAGAATAAACTCAGGAGGATTTGCTGCTGCTATGTGGGCACATGCTTATTTAGCAATGACGCATTTAAAGAAAGAAGGTGATGACAGAATTAAAAGAGAATACTTAACTCCTAGTATTGAAGGAAAAATGATTGGTTGTCTTTGTATTACAGAGCCTTTTGGGGGAAGTGATGTTGCAGGTATGAGAACAACTGCTGTGAAAGAAGGTGATACTTATGTGATTAATGGTTCTAAAACTTTTATTACTAATGGTATATATTCAGATTATTTAATTGTAGCGGCAAAAACTAATCCTGAAGATAAGCATAAAGGGATGAGTATATTTTTAGTCGACAGAGATACAAAAGGTGTTTCATCAACTAAATTAGATAAATTAGGATGGAGAGCTTCGGATACAGGAGAAATTGCATTTGATAATGTTGTTATTCCTAAAGAAAATCTAATGGGAGAAGAAGGAATGGGATTCCCATATATTATGCAACACTTTGCCTTAGAGCGATTAGTTATGGGAGTAAATGCTCACGCTAGAGCTGAATATGCGGTAGAGTATGCTATTCAATATATGGAAGAACGTGAAGCTTTCGGTAGAAAGATCAATAAATTCCAGGCTTTACGTCATAATGTAGCAGAAATGGCTTCTAAAGTTGATATGTGTAAAGAGTATAATTATTCTATTACAAAACGTTTAAATGAAGGGATTTATGTTGTAAAAGAAGCAAGTATGAGTAAATTACTTTCTACTAAAATGGCAGATGAAGTAATTTATGATGCATTACAATTACTTGGAGGATATGGTTACATGGAAGATTATCCTTTAGCGAGAATGTTTAGAGATAGCCGTTTGGGTCCAATTGGAGGAGGTACTTCAGAGATTCTTAAAGAAATTATTGCTAAAATGGTAATTGATAAAAAAGAATATAAACCAGCGACATAATTTTATATGTTAATATAAATTTTAAAAAATGAGAATCTTTTAGGTTCTCATTTTGTTTTTGCTTAATTTTTCATGTTTCATTTTATTAATTCATGAATTTATTAACACGAAATCGATTTCGCTTCTACACCGATTTCGAAATTTGGTTTTCAATGTATAACTTCACTAGAAACAAAAACCTAATTAATATGAAAACCTTTCAAAAATTATTAATTATCATTTTGTTTGTCCATTTTTCTTGTTCTAAAGAAACGGGTATTCAAGATGATAATCAACAATTAGATTCAAAATTAAAAGAAAATGTAAATGTTGCTGCTCGCGCGGGTTTAAAACCAATTGGTACTGGTGTAATGATGCAAGCATTTTATTGGGATGTTCCAGCGGGTGGAACTTGGTGGCAAGTAGTAGAAGGGAAAGTCCAAGATTGGAGTAATGCCGGAATTGATGCAATCTGGTTACCGCCAGTTTCGAAAGCTCAGAACGGAGCGTTTTCTATGGGATATGATCCTTTTGATTATTATGATTTCGGACAATATAATCAAATGGGAAGTACTGAAACTAGATTTGGTTCAAAAACTGAATTAGAAAGTTTAATTAGCGAAGCTCATAACGCAAGTTTAAGTGTTATTGCAGATATTGTAATAAATCATAATAGTGGTGGAGATTTAGAGCCTAATCCTTATACAGGAACACCTTATTATACAGATTTTAATCCGCTTTCTGGTAAGTTTTATAGAAGTAATGCAGATTTCCATCCAAATGCAAATTGTTATAGTGATTCAGGAGTTTTTGGTGGTTTTCCAGACTTAAGTCATTGTCAGCCTTATGTGCAAGATTGGTTGTGGAAAAGATCTAATAGTGTTGCAAAGTATTATAAGAATGTAATGGGATTTGATGGATGGAGATTTGATTATGTAAAAGGATTTGAGCCTTGGGTTGTAAGGGAATGGAATAATTCTGTTGGTGGTTTCTCAGTTGGTGAATATTGGGACGGAAATGCAGGGACTTTAGATTGGTGGTCAGGCGAAGCTCAGGCATCTGCATTTGATTTTGCTTGTTATTATAGAATGAGAGATGCTTTTGAAGGTAACAATTTAAATAGATTAAACGATGATATGCTTTGGAAAAGGAATTCTTCTAAAGCAGTAACCTTTGTAGCTAATCATGATACAGATGAGATAGTTAACAATAAGTTATTAGCTTATGCATATATATTAACTCATGAAGGATATCCTACAATCTTCTATAGAGATTATGAAGAATGGCTGAGTAAATCAAAGCTAAATAACCTTATCTGGATTCATAATAATTTAGCTGGAGGTTCTACTAATATCTTATATACAGATAATGACGAATATGTTGCAAAAAGAAACGGATATAATAATGCAGGACTTGTAGTGTATATTAACAATTCTAATTCATGGAAAGAACGTTGGATAGAAACAAACTGGTCTAACGCTAGAATTAAGGATTACACAGGGCATTCAAATTGGGAACCAGTTACTCAAGGAGGTAAGTGGGTGAAGATTCAAGTACCGCCTAAAAGCTACTCAGTTTGGGCTCCTAAATAAAAGTAAAATAGATAGAAATATTAAAATTAATATGTATATTTGCACCCCAATAAAATGTAAAACCGTTATTTACAGTTGATTAATTGTCTACTTAAATAATAAAAACATATAAGATTCGTATGAAAGGAGGTGCAAAAACATGTTAATTATTCCAGTAAAAGAAGGTGAGAATATCGATAGAGCTTTAAAACGTTACAAGCGTAAATTTGATCGTACTAAGACAATGAGAATGTTACGTAGTCGTAAGCAGTTTACTAAACCATCTGTTGCGAAAAGAGCTCAGAAAATTAAAGCATCTTACATTCAAAGATTAAGAACACAAGAAGAAGTAGGATAATCTAGTTCTTTATTGAAATTATATAAACCTGTACAATACGTGCAGGTTTTCTTTTTTATTATATTTACCTTATATGTATATCGAATCTTTTTTAGAATATCTATTGTTAGAACGAAATTATTCTAAGCATACAGTTCAAGCTTATAAAACTGACTTGTGTGCTTTTGCTTTTTTTTGTTCGGAATCTATAGAGTTTGAAAATATAGAAAATGCTAATTATAGTATGATTCGAAGTTGGATAGTTAATCTTGTTGATCAAGGGGTGTCAAATAGATCTGTAAATAGAAAAGTTAGCAGCCTTAAAACGTTCTATAAATATCTCCAAGAAATAGAAATAGTTAAAGTTAATCCGCTTGCAAAACATAAATCCTTAAAAACTAAAAAAGAACCTCAAATTCCGTTTAGTTTTCAAGAAGTGGAAAATGTTTTACGAAACTTAGATGAAGATAGTTTTGAGTCTTTAAGAGATAAACTAATAATAGATATGTTATTTTCTACAGGAATGCGTAGAATAGAATTAATTAACCTTAAAGGGTCTGATGTTGATTTAAGTTTAAGCGTAGCAAAAGTATTAGGAAAAAGAAATAAAGAAAGAATAGTACCATTACTTAATGATACAATTAGAATACTTATTAAGTATCAAAAAGAAAAATTAAATTTAGGGTTTCATAATGAATTTCTATTTGTTACTTCGAAAGGGAATAAAATATATGAAACACTTGTTTATCGAATAATAAATTCTTATTTTAGTAAGGTCTCAGCTAAAGTAAAATGTAGCCCTCATATACTCAGACATACTTTTGCTACAGAATTACTCAACAAAGGAGCTGATTTAAATTCGGTTAAAGAATTACTAGGACATTCAAGTTTAGCCTCAACCCAAGTTTATACTCATAATAACTTGGAACAATTAAAACAAGTGTTTAATAACGCTCATCCTAGGAGCCAAAAAAAAGATTGAAAATTATGAAGGTATTCACACAATCTGTAAATTTCAAAGCTGACATTGATTTAGTAAAGTTTATTGAGAAGAAAGTCGCAAACTTAGATAAGTTTCATGACAAGATCGTAGATGCTGAAGTTTTTATGAAAGTTCAAAAAACAAGTGATAAAGAAAATAAAATAACAGAAGTCAAAATAAATATTCCAGGTAACGAGTTAATTGTAAAAAAAATGACAAAAACGTTTGAAGAAGGTGTAAGCCTTGGTGTAGAATCGTTGAAAAGACAACTGAGAAAATCTAAAGAAAAGCAAAGAGACACATTAGTGTCATAAAACATGAAAAAAAAACTTAAAAAGTTTTACAAATTCAAAATTACTTTTTACATTTGCAGTCCGTTAGAAATAACGGATTGTTTTTTTATGGCAAAAGCCGATATAGCTCAGCTGGCTAGAGCAGCTGATTTGTAATCAGCAGGTCGTGGGTTCGAGTCCCTCTATCGGCTCAGAAAAAGTTCATTAAAATATTAAAAATTTGTAGGGGAGATTCCAGAGCGGCCAAATGGGACGGACTGTAACTCCGTTGTCTTTCGACTTCGCAGGTTCGAATCCTGCTCTCCCCACAATTTTAAGAGAACAATAATATTGCGGGAGTAGCTCAGTTGGTAGAGCGTCAGCCTTCCAAGCTGAATGTCGCCGGTTCGAACCCGGTCTCCCGCTCTAAATTGTCCAGGCCGGTGTAGCTCAGTTGGTAGAGCGCATCCTTGGTAGGGATGAGGTCACGGGTTCAAATCCCGTCATTGGCTCTATAAAAAAGAGTTTATAAATAACACTAAATATATTTAACTAAGAATTAAAATTAATAATCATGGCAAAAGCAACATACGATCGTTCGAAACCGCACTTAAACGTAGGTACAATCGGTCACGTAGATCACGGTAAAACTACATTAACTGCTGCTATCACTAAAGTATTAGCTGACGCAGGTTTTTCTGAAGCTAGAGATTTCGACCAAATCGATAACGCTCCTGAAGAAAAGGAGAGAGGTATTACAATTAACTCTTCTCACGTAGAGTACGCAACTGCTAACCGTCACTACGCACACGTTGACTGTCCAGGTCACGCCGATTATGTAAAGAACATGGTAACTGGTGCTGCTCAAATGGATGGAGCTATCTTAGTAGTAGCTGCTACTGATGGACCAATGCCACAAACTCGTGAGCACATCTTATTAGGACGTCAGGTAGGAATTCCTAGAATCGTTGTATTTATGAATAAAGTGGATATGGTTGATGATGAGGAGTTATTAGAGTTAGTAGAGATGGAAGTTAGAGATTTATTATCTTTCTACGAGTATGATGGAGATAATGGTCCAGTAATTATGGGGTCTGCTTTAGGAGCTTTAAATGGTGAAGAGAAGTGGGTTAATACAGTTTTAGAATTAATGGAAGCTGTTGATACTTGGATTGAAGAGCCGCCAAGAGATACTGATAAAGATTTCTTAATGCCTATTGAAGATGTGTTCTCTATTACTGGTCGTGGTACTGTTGCTACTGGTCGTATTGAAACTGGTATTATTAACTCTGGTGATCCTGTTGAGATCATTGGTATGGGTGATGATAAATTAACTTCTACTGTAACTGGTATTGAAATGTTCCGTCAAATCTTAGATAGAGGTGAGGCTGGAGATAATGCAGGTATCTTATTAAGAGGTATTGAAAAAACTCAAATCAAGAGAGGTATGGTAATCTGTAAGCCAGGTTCTGTAACTCCACATGCTAAGTTTAAAGCTGAGGTATATATTTTAAAGAAAGAAGAAGGTGGTCGTCACACTCCTTTCCATAATAATTACCGTCCACAATTCTATGTGCGTACAACTGACGTAACTGGTAATATCGCTTTACCTGATGGAGTTGAAATGGTAATGCCTGGTGATAACTTAACTATTACAGTTGATTTAATCCAACCAATTGCATTAAACTTAGGTTTACAATTTGCTATCCGTGAAGGTGGTAGAACAGTTGGAGCTGGTCAGGTAACTGAAATTTTAGACTAATTATAGTCTTACAAATAAATTAGAGGTATCCCTTCTTTTAGGGATGCCTTTATAAATAAACGGGTTTAGCTCAGTTGGTAGAGCACTGGTCTCCAAAACCAGGTGTCGGGAGTTCGAGCCTCTCAACCCGTGCAAATTTTCTAGAAACAATGAATAACTTTATACAATATATTAAAGGCTCTTTTGAAGAGTTAAATACTAATATGACTTGGATTTCTCGAGAAGAGGCTCAAAAGTCTACAGTAGTTGTGGCAGTTTTTACTATCATTTTTGCATTAGCTGTTGCGGTAATAGATAAAGTTTTTCAAACAGGTTTAGATAACTTCTTTAAATTATTTTAAGAGATGGCTGATTCGGTGATGAAATGGTATGTTGTTAGAGCTATCGGTGGCCAAGAAAATAAAGTGAAAACTTACATTGAAACAGAAATTGCTAGACATGGGCTTTCTGATTATGTAAGTCAAGTTATTGTGCCTACTGAAAAAGTTGTTCAAATAAGAAATGGAAAAAAAATAAACAGGGAAAGAGTATATTTTCCTGGTTATATAATGGTTGAAGCAAATTTGGCTGGTGAAGTTCCTCACGTTATAAAAGCAGTTACTGGGGTAATTGGTTTTTTAGGTGAAACTAAAGGAGGAGATCCTGTACCAATGCGTAAATCTGAAGTAAATAGAATGCTTGGTAAAGTAGATGAGCTTACTATAAATGAAGAAACTGTAGCAATACCATACACAGTTGGAGAAACTGTAAAAGTAGTAGATGGACCGTTTAACGGGTTTGATGGTATTGTAGAGAAAGTAAATGAAGAAAAGCGTAAGCTTGAGGTAATGGTTAAGATTTTCGGAAGAAAAACTCCATTAGAATTAAGCTATATGCAAGTTGAGAAAATATAATCGTTACATATATATTTTAAGAGTATTTGAAGCTTCCAGATCAAATGCATAATTAAATCTTAAACAATGGCAAAAGAAGTAAGTAAATTAGTTAAACTACAAGTTAGGGGAGGTGCTGCGAATCCATCGCCACCAGTTGGACCCGCTTTAGGTGCTGCCGGAGTTAACATCATGGAGTTCTGTAAGCAATTTAATGCTCGTACACAGGACAAACAAGGTAAAGTATTACCAGTAGTGATTACAGTATATACTGATAAATCATTCGAATTTGTTGTTAAAACTCCACCAGCTGCAGTACAATTACTAGAAGCGGCCAAAACTAAGAAAGGTTCAGGTGAACCTAATAGAAAGAAAGTAGCAAGTGTTACTTGGGATCAAATTAGAACTATTGCAGAAGACAAGATGGTTGATATGAATGCCTTCGAAGTGGAATCAGCAATGAGAATGATCGCGGGAACAGCTCGCTCTATGGGATTAACGGTAAAAGGCGATGCTCCAGCATAACTTAAAAGAGAATTAAAATGGCAAGATTAACAAGAAAGCAAAAAGAAGCTCGTGCTAAGATTGACACCTCTAAAGTTTATGACTTAAAGGATGCATCAGCATTAGTAAAAGAGATCACAAACGTTAAGTTTGATGCATCTATAGATTTAGCAGTACGTTTAGGAGTAGATCCTCGTAAAGCTAACCAAATGGTACGTGGAGTTGTAACATTACCTCACGGAACTGGTAAGGATGTAAAAGTATTAGCATTAGTTACTCCAGACAAAGAAGCAGAAGCTCAAGCAGCTGGTGCTGATTATGTTGGTTTAGATGAGTACCTTCAAAAAATTAAAGGAGGATGGACTGATGTAGATGTTATTATAACTATGCCTAGTGTTATGGGTAAATTAGGTCCTTTAGGTCGTGTTTTAGGACCAAGAGGTTTAATGCCAAACCCAAAAACTGGTACAGTTACTATGGATGTTGCAAAAGCAGTAAAAGAAGTAAAAGCTGGTAAAATTGACTTTAAAGTTGATAAAACTGGTATCGTTCATGCTGCAATCGGAAAAGTATCTTTTGATGCTGATAAGATTTTCGAAAATGCAAATGAATTAGTACAAACACTTATTAAATTAAAGCCAACTGCGGCAAAAGGAACTTATATTAAAAGTATTTTTATGTCTTCTACTATGAGTCCTAGTGTTCCTGTAGAGGTAAAATCCTTATCATAAGGCAGTTAAAATCTATCAATCATGACTAGAGAAGAAAAATCACAAGTAATACAAGATTTAACAGCGCAATTAGGAGATACTAGTACAATTTATTTAGCAGATATTTCTGGTTTAGATGCTTTAACTACGTCTAACTTACGTAGAGCTTGTTTTAAAGCTAACGTAAAATTGGCTGTTGTGAAGAATACATTGTTAGAAAAAGCAATGGAGGCTTCTGATAAAGACTTTGGTGAATTACCAGAGGTTTTAAAAGGTAATACTTCTTTAATGATTTCTGAAGCAGGTAATGCTCCAGCTAAAGTAATTAAAGAATTTAGAAAAAAATCTGATAAGCCTTTATTAAAAGGAGCTTATGTTGAAGAGGCAATCTACGTTGGAGATGACCAATTAGATGCACTTGTTAACATTAAGTCTCGTGAAGAACTTATCGGTGATATTATCACATTATTACAATCTCCTGCGAAGAATGTTGTTTCAGCATTACAATCTGGAGGAGGTAAATTATCTGGTATCTTAAAAACGTTATCAGAAAAATAATTAAGCGCACTAATAAACTAATAATAAAAAATTAAAAACAATTTAAAATGGCAGATTTAAAAGAATTCGCAGAACAATTAGTTAACTTAACAGTAAAAGAAGTTAATGAATTAGCTGATATTTTAAAAGATGAGTATGGTATTGAGCCTGCAGCAGCAGCTGTAGCAGTAGCAGGTCCAGCTGGTGGAGCTGGTGGAGATGCTGGTGAAGAGAAAACTGAGTTTGACGTTATCTTAAAAGCAGCAGGTGGTTCTAAATTAGCAGTTGTTAAATTAGTTAAAGAATTAACTGGTTTAGGATTAAAAGAAGCTAAAGGAATCGTAGATAGCGCTCCAGCACCAATTAAAGAAGGTATTTCTAAAGATGAGGCAGAAGGTCTTAAGAACTCTTTAGAAGAAGCAGGAGCTGAAGTAGAGTTAAAATAATACAACTCCCCACAAGAAAGTGGGATAACAAAATACAGGTTTAGGTGCTAAAGCATTAGTTTTAGCCCTAAACCATTTTGTGTATATATTTGTTCTTATAAAAACACAATCGCAATTTGTGTTTTTTTAAAACTTCTTTAAGTTGATTATTAAATTGTTAATTGTCAATTTTAAGTAGTAAAAATTGCAAGAAAAACTGTAAAAGTTTTTTAACTAAAATATTTTTAATTAAAAATAGATACTCTTTTGGCAACGATAAACACTACTGAAAGAATCAACTTCGCATCATCTCGAATTGGATCAGATTATCCGGATTTTCTGGATATTCAAATTAAATCTTTCCAAGATTTTTTCCAATTACAAACGAAAGCAGAGGAGCGAGGTGAAGAAGGTTTATATAAAACCTTCATGGATAATTTCCCAATTACAGATACTAGAAATCAATTCGTACTAGAATTTTTAGATTATTTTGTTGACCCTCCAAGATATAGCATTCAAGAATGTATTGAAAGAGGTTTAACATACAGTGTTCCATTAAAGGCAAGACTTAAGTTATACTGTACAGATCCTGAACATGAAGATTTTGAAACCATTGTTCAAGATGTGTATTTAGGTACAATTCCTTATATGTCTGGGTCAGGAACATTCATTATCAATGGAGCTGAGCGAGTTGTAGTATCTCAATTACACCGTTCTCCAGGGGTATTCTTTGGACAGTCTTTCCATGCAAATGGTACAAAATTATATTCTGCAAGAGTAATTCCTTTTAAAGGATCTTGGATAGAATTTGCTACAGATATCAATCAGGTAATGTACGCATATATTGACCGAAAAAAGAAGTTGCCAGTAACTACTTTATTCCGTGCAATAGGTTTTGAAAGAGATAAAGATATCTTAGAGATTTTTGATTTAGCAGAAGAAATTAAAGTTTCTAAAGCTGGATTAAAGAAGGTATTAGGAAGAAAGTTAGCTGCTAGAGTATTAAAAACATGGCATGAAGATTTTGTTGATGAGGATACAGGAGAAGTTGTGTCTATTGAACGTAATGAGATTATCTTCGATCGTGATACAATTTTAGAAAAAGAACATGTAGATGAAATTATAGACTCTGGAGCTAAGACCATCTTACTTCATAAAGAAGATCACCAAATGGGTGATTACGCTATAATTCATAATACATTACAAAAAGATCCAACAAACTCAGAGAAAGAAGCTGTTGAACATATCTATCGTCAATTACGTAATGCAGAACCACCAGATGAGGAAACTGCAAGAGGTATTATAGATAAGTTATTCTTCTCAGAGCAAAGATATAATTTAGGAGAAGTAGGACGTTTTAGAATGAACACCAAGCTTCAATTAAATGAAGACATAGATCAAAAGGTATTAACAAAGAATGATATTATTACAATTGTAAAGTATCTTATTGAGTTAATTAATTCTAAGGCTGAAGTAGATGATATTGATCACTTATCTAACCGTCGTGTACGTACAGTAGGTGAGCAGTTAGCAGGGCAATTTGGTGTTGGATTAGCACGTATGGCTCGTACAATTCGTGAACGTATGAACGTTCGTGATAACGAAGTCTTTACTCCAATTGACTTAATTAATGCTAAGACATTATCTTCAGTAATTAATTCATTTTTCGGAACAAACCAGTTATCTCAATTTATGGATCAAACAAATCCATTAGCTGAGATTACACATAAGCGTCGTTTATCAGCTTTAGGACCTGGAGGTTTATCTAGAGAAAGAGCAGGATTTGAGGTACGTGACGTTCACTATACTCACTATGGTCGTTTATGTCCGATTGAAACTCCTGAAGGTCCAAATATTGGTCTTATTTCATCTTTAGCTGTATATGCTAAAGTAAATAATATGGGATTCATTGAAACTCCATATAAGAAGGTAGAGGAAGGTCAAGTATTATCAGACGAACCAATTTATTTAAGTGCAGAAGAGGAAGAAGGGATGAAGTTTGCACAATCTAATATTGAGGTTAAAGATGATGGAACTATTGATAGAGATAAAGTAATTGCAAGAGAGGAAGGTGACTTCCCAGTAGTAACTCCAAACGTAGTTAACTACATGGATGTTGCACCTAACCAGATTGCTTCTATTTCTGCTTCTTTAATTCCATTCTTAGAGCATGATGATGCAAACCGTGCCTTAATGGGATCTAACATGATGCGTCAGGCGGTACCATTATTAAGACCTGAATCACCAATTGTAGGGACAGGATTAGAGCGAAGAGTTGCTAAAGATTCTCGTATCTTAATTAATGCAGAAGGAAATGGAGTTGTAGAATATGTAGATGCGAATACAATTACAATTAAGTATGATAGAACTGAAGATGAGCGTTTAGTAAGTTTTGATCCAGACGAGAAATCATACAACTTAATTAAGTTTAGAAAAACAAATCAAGGTACAAATATCAATTTAAAACCAATTGTAAAAAGAGGTGATAGAGTTGAGGAAGGTCAAGTACTTTGTGAAGGATATGCTACACAGCAAGGAGAATTAGCTTTAGGTAGAAACATGAAGGTTGCCTTCATGCCTTGGAAAGGATACAATTTTGAGGATGCCATTGTAATTTCTGAAAAAGTTGTACGTGAAGATATCTTTACTTCTATTCATATTGATGAGTATTCTTTAGATGTTCGTGATACTAAATTAGGAGCAGAAGAATTAACAAACGATATTCCTAATGTTTCTGAAGAGGCTACTAAAGATCTTGATGAAAATGGAATGATTCGTATTGGTGCAGAAGTTAAGCCTGGAGATATTTTAATAGGTAAGATTACTCCTAAAGGTGAATCTGATCCAACACCAGAAGAAAAATTATTAAGAGCAATTTTTGGAGATAAAGCAGGAGATGTAAAAGATGCATCTTTAAAAGCTTCTCCATCTTTAAAAGGAGTTGTTATTGATAAAAAATTATTCAAAAGAGCGGTTAAAGATAAAAATAAGAGAGCTAGAGATAAAGAAGCTGTTGCTACTTTAGAAGCTTCTTTTGTTTCTAAATTTGAAGATTTAAAAGACCGTTTAATTGATAAGTTATTTGGCTTAATTAGTGGTAAAACTTCTCAAGGAATTCAAAACGATTTAGGAGAAGAAGTTTTCCCTAAAGGAAAGAAGTTCACTCAAAAGATGTTAAACTCAGTAGATGATTTTACACATTTAAGTGGAGTTTGGACTACAGATAAAGACTTAAATGAATTAGTTGGAGAATTAATTCACAACTATAAAATTAAAGTTAACGATTTACAAGGTGTATTACGTCGTGAGAAATTTACAATTTCTGTAGGAGACGAATTACCAGCAGGTATTTTAAAGTTAGCTAAAATTTACATCGCTAAAAAACGTAAGTTAAAAGTAGGAGATAAAATGGCAGGACGTCATGGTAACAAAGGTATTGTTGCTAGGATAGTTCGTCAAGAAGACATGCCATTCTTAGAAGATGGAACTCCAGTAGATATCGTATTGAATCCATTAGGGGTACCTTCTCGTATGAATATTGGTCAAATTTATGAAACTGTTCTTGGATGGGCAGGTCAAAAACTACACCAGAAATTCGCTACACCTATTTTTGACGGAGCTTCACTAGACGAAATCAATAAATTAACTGATGAAGCTAGTATTCCAAGATTTGGTCATACTTACCTATATGATGGAGGTACTGGAAAACGTTTTGATCAACCAGCAACAGTTGGAGTAATTTATATGATTAAGTTAGGACACATGATTGAAGATAAAATGCATGCACGTTCTATTGGTCCTTATTCATTAATTACACAACAACCATTAGGTGGTAAAGCACAGTTTGGAGGTCAACGTTTCGGAGAAATGGAGGTATGGGCACTTGAGGCTTATGGTGCATCTAGTATTTTACGTGAAATATTAACGGTAAAATCAGATGATGTATTAGGTAGAGCTAAGGCTTACGAAAGCATTGTAAAAGGAGAGCCAATGCCAGAACCTGGATTACCAGAATCATTTAACGTATTAATGCACGAACTTAAAGGTTTAGGATTAGACGTTAAATTAGAAGAGTAAAAAGATAATCAAGGTTGGCAAAACAGCCTTGATTTCAGTGTTTATATAATTTTATAAGTTAAGCTACATTGCTTAAAGCATTTTGCAAAACATTATGGCAAGAAAAAACGAAAAATACACTGTTAAGAAGTTTAACAAAATTTCAATTGGTTTAGCTTCTCCAGAGTCGATTTTAGAAGCATCTAAAGGAGAGGTTTTAAAACCAGAAACAATTAACTATCGTACGCACAAACCAGAAAGAGATGGGCTTTTCTGTGAAAGAATTTTTGGTCCTGTAAAAGATTATGAGTGTGCTTGTGGTAAATATAAAAGAATCCGTTACAAAGGGATTGTTTGTGATCGATGTGGTGTTGAAGTAACTGAGAAAAAAGTTAGAAGAGATAGAGTTGGTCATATTAACTTAGTTGTGCCTGTTGCACACATTTGGTATTTTAGATCATTACCTAACAAGATGGGATATTTATTAGGATTACCATCTAAGAAGTTAGATATGATTATTTACTACGAACGTTATGTAGTAATTCAGCCAGGTATGGCTAAAAATGCTGAAGGAGAGCCTCTTCAAAAGTTAGACTTCTTAACTGAAGAAGAGTACTTAGACATCATTGATGCTTTACCTCAAGAGAACCAATACTTAGATGATACAGATCCTAATAAGTTTATCGCTAAAATGGGAGCTGAATGTTTAATTGATTTATTAGCTCGTATCGATTTAGATGAGTTATCTTATCAATTAAGACATAAAGCCAATACTGAAACATCTAAGCAACGTAAAAATGAGGCATTAAAGAGATTAAATGTTGTTGAAGCGTTCAGAGATTCTCAAAAGAACAGAGAAAACAAACCAGAATGGATGATAATGAAAGTAGTTCCGGTAATTCCACCAGAATTACGTCCATTAGTTCCATTAGATGGTGGTCGTTTTGCAACTTCAGATTTAAATGATTTATATCGTCGTGTAATTATCCGTAATAACCGTTTAAAAAGATTAATGGAGATTAAAGCTCCAGAAGTTATCTTACGTAACGAAAAGCGTATGTTACAAGAATCGGTTGATTCATTATTTGATAATACTCGTAAATCATCAGCAGTAAAAACAGAATCTAATAGACCATTAAAGTCGTTATCAGATAGTTTAAAAGGTAAACAAGGTCGTTTCCGTCAAAACTTATTAGGTAAGCGTGTTGATTATTCTGCTCGTTCTGTAATTGTTGTTGGGCCAGAATTAAAATTATACGAATGTGGATTGCCAAAAGATATGGCAGCTGAATTATATAAACCTTTCGTAATTCGTAAATTAATCGAAAGAGGTATTGTAAAAACAGTTAAATCTGCTAAGAAAATTATAGATAGAAAAGAACCAGTTGTTTGGGATATTCTTGAAAACGTAATTAAAGGACACCCAGTGTTATTAAACCGTGCTCCTACATTACACCGTTTAGGTATTCAAGCATTCCAGCCTAAGTTAATTGAGGGTAAAGCAATTCGTTTACACCCATTAGTATGTACGGCATTTAACGCCGATTTCGATGGAGATCAAATGGCGGTTCATTTACCTTTAGGACCAGAAGCTATTTTAGAAGCTCAATTATTAATGTTAGCTTCTCATAATATCTTAAACCCTGCAAATGGTGCACCAATTACTGTACCTTCTCAGGATATGGTATTAGGTCTTTACTATATGACTAAAGAACGTAAGTCTACTTCTGAATTAGTAATTAAAGGAGAAGGATTAACATTCTATTCACCAGAAGAAGTAACAATTGCTTTTAATGAAGGTAGAGTTGACTTAAATGCTGGTATTAAAGTTCGAACTAAAGATGTTGAAGAAGGAGAAGTAGTTACGAAAATTATACAAACTACTGTAGGTAGAGTATTATTTAATGAAGTAGTTCCTGAAGCAGCTGGATATATCAACGAAGTATTAACGAAAAAATCGTTAAGAGGTATTATTGGTAATATTTTAAAAGTTACTGATATTCCTTCAGTAGGTAAGTTCTTAGATGCTATAAAAGGAATGGGATATAAATTCGCTTTCCAAGGAGGTTTATCATTCTCATTAGGAGATATTATTATTCCTGAGGAAAAGCACACAATGATTGCTGAGGCTAATAAAGAAGTTGACGGAATTGTGATGAATTATAACATGGGTATGTTAACTCAAAAAGAACGTTATAATCAGGTAATTGATGTTTGGGGTTCTACAAACAATAGATTAACAGAATTATCTATGAAGCGTTTACGTGAGGATCAACAAGGGTTTAACTCGGTATTCATGATGTTAGATTCTGGAGCACGTGGATCTAAAGAGCAGATTCGTCAGTTAACAGGTATGCGTGGGTTAATGGCAAAACCTAAGAAATCTACTGCTGGAGGTGGAGAAATTATTGAAAACCCAATTCTTTCTAACTTTAAAGAAGGTCTTTCAATTTTAGAATACTTTATCTCTACACACGGTGCTCGTAAAGGATTAGCCGATACCGCATTAAAAACTGCCGATGCAGGTTATTTAACTCGTCGTTTAGTAGATGTATCTCAAGATGTAATTGTAAATGAAGTTGATTGTGGTACTTTACGTGGATTAGAAGTAACTCCATTAAAGAAGAATGATGAAATTGTTGAATCTTTAGCTGATAGAATTGAAGGTAGAGTTTCTTTACACGATGTTTATCACCCAACTTCAGATGAAGTTTTAATTAAAGCAGGAGAATTAATTAGTCATAGTTTAGCTGCTAAAGTTCAAGAAACAGGAATTGATAGAGTAGAAGTACGTTCACCATTAACTTGTGAGTCTAAGAGAGGTATCTGTGCTCAATGTTATGGTAAAAGTTTATCTTCAGCTAAGAAAGTTCAAAGAGGAGAAGCAGTTGGTGTAATTGCAGCTCAATCTATTGGAGAGCCTGGTACACAGTTAACACTACGTACATTCCACGTTGGAGGTGTAGCTGGAAACATTTCAGAAGACAACAAGTTAATAGCTAAGTTTGATGGTAATGTTAAGATTGAAGATTTAAGAACGGTTCGAGGAAAAGATACTAATGGAGAAGAAGTTAATATCGTAATTTCTCGTACAGCTGAAATTAAGATTGTTGATAAGAAAACTGGAATTACTTTAAGTACAAACAATATTCCTTACGGTTCTATCATTTTTGATAAGGATAGAAAATCGATTAAAAAAGGAAACGCTGTATGTCAGTGGGATCCATTTAACGGAGTTATTGTTTCTGAATTTGGAGGAAAAGTTAAGTTTGACAACTTAGAACAAGGTATTAATTACTCTGTTGAAGTTGATGAACAAACTGGTTTCCAAGAAAAAGTAATTACAGATTCTAAGAATAAAAAAATTATTCCATCTTTAATTATTGAAGATGCTGATGGTAATGCGTTACGTTCATACAGTTTACCAGTAGGAGCACATTTAATGATTGATAATGGAGATAAAGTAGATGAAGGACAAACTTTAGTTAAGATTCCTCGTAAGTCTGGTAAGGCAGGGGATATTACAGGAGGTTTACCACGTGTAACAGAATTATTCGAAGCACGTAACCCTTCTAATCCTGCTGTGGTAGCTGAGATTGATGGTGTTGTTTCTTTTGGTAAAATAAAACGTGGTAATCGTGAGATTATCGTTGAATCTAAAACAGGAGAAATTAAAAAGTATTTAGTGAAGTTATCGAACCAAATTTTAGTTCAAGAAAATGACTTTATTAAAGCTGGTATGCCATTATCTGATGGTGCTACAACTCCAGCTGATATTTTAAGAATTAAAGGACCTTCTGCAGTACAAGAATACTTAGTAAATGAAATACAAGAAGTATATCGTTTACAAGGAGTAAAAATTAACGATAAGCACTTTGAGGTAGTTGTACGTCAAATGATGCGAAAAGTTAAAATTATTGATTCAGGAGATACATTATTCTTAGAAAATCAATTAGCTCATAAAAATGATTTTATTGAAGAGAATGATAAGATTTACGGAATGAAGGTTGTTGAAGAAGCTGGAGATTCTGAAAATTTAAAAGCTGGACAATTAGTTACTGCTCGTCAATTAAGAGACGAAAATTCAATTTTACGTAGATCGGATAAAGAATTAGTAGTAGCAAGAGAAGCACAACCTGCAACTGCAGAGCAAGTATTACAAGGTATTACTAGAGCTTCTTTACAAACTAAATCATTTATCTCTGCAGCTTCTTTCCAGGAAACTACGAAAGTATTAAATGAAGCAGCCGTAAATGGTAAGATTGATACTCTTGAAGGATTAAAAGAAAATGTAATTGTAGGTAAACGTATACCAGCTGGTACTGGTATTAGAACTTATGAAAACATCATTGTAGGTCCTAAAGAGGAGATAGAAAAAAGTTTATAATTCAATTTTTAAAAAGACCTCTTAATGAGGTCTTTTTAGTTAATATACGATTCAATGGAAGAAAATAAAGACCCACAAATTAATATAGAATTAGATCAAGAAGTAGCAGAAGGAACCTATAGCAATTTGGCAATCATAAACCATTCGGTATCTGAATTTATTGTTGATTTTATTAACATTATGCCGGGTGTTCCAAAAGCAAAAGTTAAATCTAGAATTATATTAACTCCACAGCATGCAAAAAGATTGACAAAAGCATTAGCAGATAATG
The DNA here is from genome assembly GCA_947492185.1 of uncultured Tenacibaculum sp. Taxonomy (GTDB): domain Bacteria; phylum Bacteroidota; class Bacteroidia; order Flavobacteriales; family Flavobacteriaceae; genus Polaribacter. The sequence goes on along the minus strand of CANLMR010000005.1, from coordinate 102,340 downwards.
TTAGAAAGTTTGAGCAAGTACATGGAGAAATAAAAGATTATGAGCAACCACCTATTCCAATGAATTTTGGAGGAACCACAGGAGAAGCTTAAAATATTTAAAACCGAAACAAATTTGTTTCGGTTTTTTATTTACTTATTTTTATGATTCAAATACAATTTATAATGAAACTGACAAACATAGCTAAGCATGTGGCTTTATCGTTTTTAATAGCGAGTACGGCTTGTAAAACTGATAAACCAGATGAATTACCAACAACTGAAGAAATTCAAAAAGAATCGGCTAAAGTAAATGCATTTTTCCAGCAACAATTCCAACAATCGTTAGACTTACATCCAATGTATCAAACCTATTTAGGAATGAAGAAAGATGCGGATAAATGGGATGATATGTCTGATGCATTTTTAGATAAAGAATTAGCCTTGACAAAAAAAGCATTGCAATGGATTACAGATTCTGTAAATGTAAAAGCCTTAGATGAAAGCACGAAGTTAAGTTATGATTTGTTTAAACAAGGATTGGAGAATACTATTGAAGACGATAAGTACAGATTGTATAGCTACCCTGTAAATCAAATGCATGGTGCGCAAGCTGAAATTCCAGCTTTTCTAATTAACATGCATCAAATAAGTAATCAAAAAGATGCTGAAGATTACATCTGTAGATTAGAAGGAATCAAGCCAATGTTTACGCAATTGTCAGAGAATTTAAAGAAAAGACAAGAAGCTGGAGTTATGATTCCAAAGTTTGTGTTCACTAAAGTGTTAGATGATTCTAAAAACCTTATTAAAGGACAACCTTTTGATAATTCTGATAAGAAAAGCACTTTGCTAAACGATTTTGAATCTAAAGTATCAAAACTAGATTTAAGCGATACTGAAAAGAAAGAATTAGTAGATCAAGCTATAAAAGCTTTAAAAGAAGATGTATTATCAGGATACACAACTTTAATCAATACGTTAGAAGAGCAGCAGAAAGTAGCAACAACAGATGATGGCGCATGGAAATTTCCGAACGGAGAAGCATTCTATAATAGTGCATTAAAAAGAACCACAACTACTAATTTATCTGCTGATGAAATTCACAAAATAGGATTAGCTGAAGTAGCACGTATTCATGGAGAGATGAAAGAAATCATGAAAAAGGTTGGTTTTAAAGGAACATTGCAAGAGTTCTTCCAGTTCATGAAAACTGACAAGCAGTTCTATTTTGCAGCTACTGATAAAGGAAGAAAAGAGTACATGGATAAAGCAACCGATATGATTAATACGATGAAAGGTAGGTTAGATGAACTTTTCATTACAAAGCCAAAAGCAGACTTACAAGTAAAAGCAGTAGAAGCGTTTAGAGAAAAATCTGCAGGAAAAGCTTTTTATCAGCAACCAGCTATAGATGGTTCTAGACCAGGAACGTATTACGCAAATATGTACGATATGGCAAGTATGCCTTCTTATCAAATGGAAGCATTAGCGTATCACGAAGGAATTCCAGGTCATCATATGCAAATTGCTATTGCGCAAGAATTAAAAGAAGTACCAATGTTTAGAAAGTTTGGACGTTACACGGCTTATGTTGAAGGTTGGGGATTATACTCAGAATTTATACCAAAGGAAATGGGATTCTATGCTGATCCATACTCTGATTTTGGGCGTTTGGCTATGGAATTATGGAGAGCTTGCCGTTTAGTTGTAGATACAGGAATTCATGCTAAAAAATGGAATCGAGAGCAAGGAATTAAATATTATACAGATAATACACCCAATGCAGAAGCAGATGCTGTTAAAATGGTTGAGCGTCATATTGTAATGCCAAGTCAAGCTACAGCTTATAAAATTGGAATGATAAAAATTATAGAACTACGTGAAAAAGCAAAAAAGGCTTTAGGAGATAAATTTGATATCAGAAAATTCCATGATGTGGTTTTAACTAATGGACCCTTACCGTTAGATATTCTAGAAAATTTAGTAGATAAATATATAGCTATTCAAGAATAATTTGTTATTCTATATTTAGAAAGCTCGGAAGTAATTTCCGAGCTTTCTTTTTACGATCTATGATTTAATAATACTATTTTTTAGATTTCAATAATTCTGCTTCTTCCATCTCACTTTCAATTGTATTTTTAATAAAGGTGTACGCTTTATTTTTAAATAATCGGTTAAAAGCAAAAGTTAACATACTACTATTGCTTAATCCTTTTACAACATAAGAAATACGCTTTTTAATTGGTTTTTTAAATGCTTTTTCGAAAGTTATGGAGTTGAATTTAGGAAATTCAGGATAATGGATTTTAGCATCAGTTCCGTAGTTTTCTTTATCACTAATATCATTAAATGCATTTAATACACGCATATCGGGTATAATTGGGAAAAACTGTTCTCCATTAGGATCTTTTGGAGGAACCGAAAAGCAAAAGCGTTCTTTTGCTTCATTTGTTGGTGCGCTTTGTAATCTAGTTTCTATATTATCATTTTTCACAGCAAAATAATATCGTAAAAAAGTTTGGCAATTTTGTCTTCCTAATTTAAAATCATGTTCTCTAAATGAGGCATCTAAAAATCCTGCAAAACCATTCAAAGGTGCAGAGGCTAAATCTTTTTTAGCACGTTTCCATTTTTCTTCCTTTTTTTCTTTACGTATAGGAGCAATTAAAAACCTAGTGCGATCTGCTAATGATAAAGCTTCTAAAATTCCATCTTGATTAAACATTACTTGATTTCGTAACGCGTTAAACATTCCTTTTGCCACCGAAATAATGTCACTTTTAGGAGTATAGTCTTCTTCTTTGTTATTTAGATTCGGAAAAGGATCAACCATAATTACAGCATAATTGGTGTTCCCTTTTTCAGTAATATAGGTATTCTTTTCGTGCATTACTTTTAATGCAATACCGTAAGGCTCGTTATTAATCAACCCGCCGTCTATAGAATTAAAATGATATAATTTTTCGTTTTTTAAAATAGGAGAGATGGCATGTAATCGATTTTTACCAAATAAATATTTAGGATAGCGACGCAGGTATTCAGTATAAATATTTAATTGACGAGATTTTAAGCCAATAGGAAATGCAGAGGTACTTAGGGTTGCATTTCGTAGTGTTGAAATATCGGTTTCATTATCTAAATCTAATACATGATATAATGAATCACTATGTTTTGGAATTCCTCTGTCTGGAAAATCAGTATTAACGGTTTTGTATCTAAAAAAACCACCATGGTTAGTTATGGTTGTTCCAGAGTTGGTATGAGTTCTACCATCAAAATCTACTTTAAAATTAATTCCTCGGAGGTTACTAATGGTTAAAATTAAATCTAAATTTTTAGAAACGTAGTTAGGATAATCTGTTTTATCATTAACAACTAGTGCACGTTTTGCAATAGTTTCAATGGCTTTAGTATTTAATAGAGATTCAGGTTTTTGTTTTGGTTGAATATCGTCTCTATGCAGCATTTTACTTAGCGTAGTTTCTTTCTCATCGTCAGCCATTTTCACCCAACTCTGATAAAAACGATTGTACTCACCATTTGGGTTATCTTTATTATAAGGCGTATAGTTTTTATCTAAAAGATTTAATAGCGCAAGTGTACCAGTAATTCCTCCGGCTGAAGCTCCGCTAATAACATCTATTTCTACTTCATGCATCGGAATAGAATCGTTATATCCTGGATTTCCTTTTCCTATTTTTTTGTTTTCTTCTTTAGCTTTTTCCCAAAGCTCTAGTGTTTCTAGCAAGTAATCTAAAACACCAGCAGTATAAGCACCAGCAGATACTGCACCCGCCATGGTAATGCAAAGCTTGAATTTTTTGTTAGTCATGAAGCTTCTTTTTAGTTGAAAATATTTAATGGGATGTATAAAACTAAAAAAGGCCGTTGAATTTTCTACGACCTTTTTATATAATAACGTTTAACGTTGATTTAATTTTTTACCTGCTCTTTAATTTTTACTTCCTTTTTAACTGGAGGTAATCGTTTACGTAAAAATAAAATTTGTCCTAAATGACTTGATTGGTGTTCCATAACGTGGAACCAAGCATATTGATTTGCCATGCTATTTCCTGCATTAACTTCTTTAAACCATTTATCATCTCTTTTACGTAACTCTTTTATGGTTTCTGCTCTTACTTTATCAAATAAATCTAAGTAGTAGCTAATTGGTTTTCCTTTGAATTGCTCTCTAGCTTTATCACCTAAGTCTAAACCTACTTTCCATAATTCAGGATCTTCTTTATCAAATTTAGATTCTCCAAATGTATATTTTTGATAATATACTTCTGCAGCTGCTAAGTGCATTACTAAAGCACCAAAACGGTTTGCTTTCTCATCGTGTAAATGATCTACATGCTCTTGAGGTAAGTTCTTTACAATACGCTCCAATCTCCCTTTTAAATCCTCTAACATAGAAATCATATTATCTATTTGAGGGTTGTCAGCATTATCTTTACCTATTTTACCAAATTCATAGTCAGGAACTTTTATACCAGATCCAGTAATTAGTAATGCTCGTTTACCAGTAGCAGCATCCTTAGTTCCACTTAAAGTATATTCTTTTACACGGACGGTGTTTTTCGAACGAATAGATTCGTACCAGCTATCAGCTTCATTATTCTTAACAGACTTTTCAAAATCACCATTTAAGATTGGCATCTCTTGAAACTTTCCATCTTCTCCTTCAATGAATAATTTTAAGTTATCAAAATAAAATTTACCGTTATAAAGACATAATCCACCAAAATTTAAGGATTTAGAGTTCTTGTTGATAGTTCCTTCGATAGTATACTCTTGCCAAGTACTAGACTTTACAGGTCGATCACCCATATTATCAAAAAATCCAGGTTCATCATTTTTAGTATCAACTCTAACCCATAGCCCAGCCCAAGCTTTATCATCTGCAGGTTCTACTTTTAAACTCCCTATAAGTTTGAATTTTTTTTCTGAATCAGAAGAAATTTCAATTTGTTGTGTGAATGAAGTCCAATTTCTAGATACTACTTTTTGAGCGTTAACAATATTACCTATTAATAATAGGAATATCAAAGGAAGAATAATCCTTTTCATAGTTTTTTAATTTAATGGTTAATGAAGGGTAAAACTAGGTAAAAATATTTAAAAAAAGTAACAGTAGAATCTTAAATATTTAAGATAAAAGAATAAAAAAGGGGCTTTTAAAGCCCCTAAAAGTTTGCTCATTGCATCAATAAGCATTTGAGCTAGGATAGTAATCAATCCATTTTTTACTCAAGGTTTTGACACCTTAATTTTTTAAATGTCACAATAAAAATTACACCCATATTACTAAGTCGATACTTTTTTGTCATTTTATGATATTATAAAATCATATTAAAAGGTTAATAATCAGTGAATCAATTGTTTTTTGCTTTTTTTATATATTTACATCATGGGTCTATCCTATGTTTTAAGGGAAAGTAAAATTTGGGGGAATGCTACTGAACTTAAACTAAAAGACCAAAAAAGCCTTTCTGTTAAGAAAGGCTTTTTAATTTTTTATATTTAAATAAATAAGTTATTCAGTTTTTTTACTTTCAGCTTCTTTAATTTCTGTTACAAATTTATGTAAACGTTTTCCATAATTAGAGATTTTCACTCTCTCTGTTAAACTATTATTAATAGTATCTAGTAAATATATATTAGCATCAAATAGTTCGGTTAAAGCAATATAAGGTGCAGCTTCACTATCTTTATTTGAAATAGCAAAGTTGGTGGTAAATAAAAAACGACGACGAACTAATTTTTGGTAAGCAGTTGCTAAACTATCTGCTTCAAGACTATCTTTTTTAGCACGAGCTTCTAAATCTTTTGCAATAAAGTCTAAACGTTTTAATTTAAATTGTTGATCAACTTCTTTAAACTTATCCATTACTTCTTGGTTTTTAGATCCAGTAATAGTAGGCTTAAAACCAAATTTTTCAACATTATCTTGAATAGTAATATTTCCTTTTTCACCAAAGAACATTAATTTTTTAGGAGTAGTATTTCCATCAAATGTTAAGTAGTACATTACAGGAGAATCTACATTATCTGAAAGAGAAAATTTATCATCTCCTAATAGTTGAATAGAATCCACAGAAACAATAGTGGTGTCAATCATTTTTTGAAGATATAATGTACCTTTTTTTAATCCTTTAATTTGACCTGTTACCATCATATTTCCTTTTTTTCTTCCAGAAGAACAAGAAAATGCGATTAATGAAACAAGTACTAAAGCTATAAGATTTCTCATGTGTTTTTTAATTTTCGATTGCAAAGATGCAGAATTCTAGGCAACTTTTGAGGCGATTTCCATTAAAATTGTACACAAAATTGCTCCGTAGGTTCCTACAACATATCCAAATACTGCTAACAATACTCCAACGGTTGCCAAAGAAGGATGAAAAGCTGCTGCTACAACTGGAGCACTTGCTGCACCACCAACATTAGCTTGACTACCTACAGCTAAGAAAAAGTATGGAGCTCTAATTAATTTAGCAACCAAAATTAACAATCCAGCATGTATAGTCATCCAAACTAAACCGATAGCTATTAACCCTGGATTTTCAATAATTTTAGATAAATCCATTTTCATACCAATAGTGGCAACTAAAACATATATAAATACACTTCCTAATTTGCTGGCACCAGCTCCTTCGTAATTTTTTGCTTTTGTAAATGAAAGTCCTATTCCAATAGCAGTAGCAATAGTTATCATCCAGAAAAATTTAGATGAAAAAGAAGATAATGCAGAACTTTTATCAGCAACAGCACTTACATTTTCTGTTAGAAAAGCAGAAATAGATTCTGCTCCCCAATGCGCAATTCCAACTGCTCCAAACGCTAATGCTAAAAGAACCATTAGGTCTGTTAATGTAGGGTTTCTAGAAATTTTTTCTGTAAATGAACTAACTTTTCTTTTTAACTCTTCAATAGCTGAATTATCAGCTTTTAACCAATTATCAATTTTATTAGATTTTCCAATTCCAATTAACAACAAAGCCATCCAAATATTTGCAACAACAATATCAACCAATACCATTCCACCATATTTTTCTGGGTTGTATTGATAGATTTCTAACATAGCCGCTTGATTTGCTCCACCACCAATCCAACTACCTGCTAGAGTCGATAACCCTCTCCATACGGCATCAAAACCAACTCCACCAACAGTTTCTGGAGATACTAAAGAAATTAGTAAAATAGCAATAGGCCCACCAATGATTATTCCTAATGTTCCTGTAAAAAACATGATTAATGCCTTTGGGCCAAGATTAAAAATTGCTTTTAAATCGATACTTAAGGTCATTAATACTAATGAAGCTGGTAATAAAAATCTACTCGCTATATAGTATGTTTTTGAAGTATCAGCAGATATAATTCCTAACGAATTAAAAATAGCAGGAATTAAATAACACATTAATAAACCTGGTACTATTTTATAAAACTTTAACCAGAATCCTTTTTTAATACTTTCAGTATAAAAAACAAATCCAAGCGAAATCATTAATATTCCAAATACTATAGCATCGTTAGTAAAAAAGGGTTGATTTTCCATTAGTTGTTAAGTTTTTGCTAAGGTATCAAAATTTTTATTTCTTCTTTTTTCTATGGTCTGTACTAATTGCAATTCCTAGTTGTATTCTGTCTAAGTTTTGACTATTGAAATTAATACTCATATATCCTAATTGAAGTTTTACAACTTTTGAGAGTTTGTACTTAAATCCAAAACCTAACCAGTTTTGATTATATGCATCTCCACCATCAAAATCGAAGAAAATTTCATCATAAACATATGTAGACCATTTGTTTGAAATAGGGTAGCTTAATCCTAATTGATAACGTAAAAGATGTCCCGTTTGAGAGTTAAAGAAACGTTGTTCTGCACGTAAACGATGTGCAAGACCTAATTCAGATATTTTATGATTGGCTAATAAATCTTCATAAACTCTATGTTCATTAAAAGCACCTCCATCAATTCCAAAAGCTGTATCTGTATTAAGATACGCATAACCTAAGGTAGCACTAAGTGTATTGTCTATTTTATAATTTGCTCCTAAACGACCAATAAATTGCTGCATATCTTCACCAATTTCAAAAAAACGGAAGTGCGCCATAGATTTTATACTAAATTTTTCAGAGACTTTATGAGATCCATTATACATGTACCATACTCCTAACTCTTTCTCTGGATTTTTTAGAGCATTTAACGATATCGAAATAAAAGATATTAAAGCAATTAAAAATATTTTTTTCATTTTATCAGTAATTTTTAAACATAAGAAATCCTTGTTCAATGAATTATAAACAAGGATTTTCTATACTATTATATTAATTTAAACTAAATGTTTTTGTTTCCTTGAACGGCGAAATTACAATTTTTTCAACTTCTTCTTTATATGCTGGCCATTCGTTATTAAAGAACGCATTTGTTTCACCTAGTGCATCTTTTAGAGATGTTTTAAATTGATTAATTAAACGAGTCTCAGTTGCTGTTTGATTTCCAAATCGACTATTGATATACCAATTTGCTGTTCCCAAACGAGAACTAACATTTGGATCTGGACTTCTTACAATACCTTGGCGTTTATCTACTTTTCCTAAATAAACAGTAAGTATAGTATCAATCTTTTTAATTATATCTTTTGATGATTTGATTTGATCTTTATACTTCTTTTTGTCTTTAGTAGTTAGTTCTTTTTTATATCCTTCAGCTATTTTTTTACTTTCTACTAATTGCTTTACAGCATTAGCCATAACTTCTTGATGTTTTTCTAAATCCTTTGAAGTATTGTACTTATTTGTAATGGCTTGATTAGAGATATGTAATCTTGGGTCGTATTTTACAATTATATCTTGCTCAGATGTTTGATCTCCGAAAGTAAGTTTAACTTTATATGTTCCTGGTTTTACAGTAACTCCTGATGGTTCAGATTTAGATTTCCTAATAGATCTTGAAGCTCTAGGAACTCCTTTTTCACTCATATACCAAGTGGCAGTATGAATTCCATTTTCTTTAGGAACTTTTCGTTTCAGAGTTCTTATTAATCGAGTACCATCATAAAATTCAAATTTAAGAGAATCCCATTTTACTTTATTCTCTTCTTTCATTTTATCTGATTTATCTTTGCTCTTCTTGTCTTTCTTTTTTTGTTCAGGTTTGTTAATATAGAACTGCATTAAAGCACCGTAACCTCTATTTTTTCCATTGAATAAAGCATCTGCTCCAAATCTACTTCCTGTAGGTTGTTGGTAACTTGCCTGATAAGCTGTTGGTGGATTAAAAAGTTGAATCTTTTTGTTTAAAACAGATTTATCTTTTGCAATTGCTCTTAGTGGACGAATATCATCTAAAATCCAAGCAGCTCTACCAAAAGTACCAATAACTAAATCATGTTCTCTAGGTTGAATTACTAAATCTTTAACCGAAACAGTAGGAAATCCTTCTGTCCATTTAGTCCATTTATTTCCAGCATCTACAGAAATATATAAACCATCATCTGTACCTAAGAATAATAAATTTGATTCAATTGGATCTTCTACAATACATAAAGCATAACTTTTTACATCATTTTGATCTGCTATTCTTTCCCAAGTTTTACCATAATTTTTAGTACGATAAGCATATGGAGTATAATTGAAACGACGATAATCATTGGCAACTAATAAAGCTTCTCCTTTATTTTTATTTGAAGCTTTAATTTGTGTAATCCAACTATTAGCTGGTAATCCTTTGATGTTTTTTGAAACGTTTGTCCAAGTATTTCCTCCATTTTGAGTGAAATGAACTTGCCCGTCATCTGTAGCAGCCCAAAGCATGTCTTTTTCTAACGGAGAAGGTTCAATGACCAAAACCGTACAGTGATTTTCTGCTCCTGTTGCATCCATAGTTAATCCACCACTTTCATGTTGCTTTTGTTTTGATTTATCGTTAGTAGTTAAATCAGGTGAAATGATTTCCCATGTTAATCCTTTATCTGTTGATTTATGTACAAATTGACTTCCGAAGTAAATAGTTGAGTTATCAAAAGGATCAATATTAATTGCAGCATTCCAGTTAAAACGAAGTTTAATCTTAGCATCTGGATGCGTTGGTCTAACGGTGTAATTATTTCCAGTAATATGATCGTATCTAGACACAAAACCTTGTTGGCTCATAGACCATCCATAACGAGAATCATCTTTATCTGGTACTACATCAAATCCATCTCCGAAACTAATTTCTTGCCAGTATGAATTTCGTATTCCTTGAGATTTCCATACATAAGCAGGTCCTCTCCAAGAACCATTATCCTGCATTCCTCCATAAACATTATAAGGAAATTCATTATCTACATTGATATGATAAAATTGAGCAACTGGTAAATTTCCAATAAAGCGCCATGTTTTTCCTCCATCTTTAGTAATATTTAATCCCCCATCATTTCCATCTATCATAAATTTACCATTTTCCGGATGAATCCACCAAGCGTGATGATCTGGATGTACACCATTTGCAACTCCATAAGCAGGCATCAACATTTTAAAGCTTTTTCCACCGTCTTGAGATACATTTACATAAGTATAAATGCTATATACTCTATTTTCATTTTGAGGATCTGTATAAATTTCAGAATAATAGAATGGACGATTACCAATTCCTGAAGTTCCAGATTTATTGTTCACCATTTTCCACTTAAATCCACCATCATCACTTCTATATAAAGCATTCTTTTTTGCTTCTACTAAAGCATATACAACATTCGGGTTACTTCTTGAAATTGAAACTCCAATTCTACCTAAATCTCCTTTAGGAAAACCTTCTTTATCGGTAACTTTTTTCCAGTTATCACCGCCATCATGTGTAATATATAATCCACTTCCTTTACCACCAGATTTAAAAAACCAAGGATCACGCTTGTGTTCCCACATAGCAGCTATTAATTTATTTGGGTTAGATGGATCTATTACCAAATCTGAAGCTCCAGTTTTATTATTGTTAAATAAAACTTGTTTCCAAGTTTTTCCTCCATCAGTAGTTTTGTATACACCTCTTTCAGAATGTTCTCCCCAAGGAGAACCGATTGCAGCTGCATATACAACATTTGGATTTTCTGGGTGAATTATAACGCGATGAATATGACGAGTTTTTTCAAGTCCCATAGACTTCCAGTTTTTACCTCCGTCTAAAGATTTATAAATTCCGTATCCACCATTTAAACTGTTACGAGGGTTTCCTTCACCAGTACCAACCCAAATTACACTAGGGTTAGATTGTTGAATAGCTATAGCACCAATTGAAGCTGTAACTTCTTTGTCAAAAATTGGTTCCCATTTAATTCCACCAGAAGTAGATTTCCATAAACCGCCTGAAGCAGTACCTGCATATATAATATCTGGATTTTTTAAAACAACGTCGATAGCAGTTACTCTACCGCTCATTCCACCTGGACCAATGTTTCTTGGTTTCATGTTTTTAACCATGTCCATAGAAAACTCTTGTCCAAATGCTATAAAAGTTACTAAGAATAGTAGTAATGAAATAGATTTTTTCATGAAGATTTAATTAGTTGATTAAGAAAATCTAAAAATACAGTTAATTCATTTTAAGGTTTCTTAAAAAAGTGTTAACGGTTACAGTTGTTTTGGTTGAATAAAAAATAAAGGTAATTTTGAGTAACCAAATAAATTATTATGAAAAATAAAAGTTATTATTTCTTATTCCTTTTTTTGTTTTTTTTTCAGTATTTAACTGCAATAAATTATTCAGATTCTTTGAATGTTAAGATTAAGTTTTATCAGAAAATAAAAATGTCTGACGGAATTAAATTATCTTCAAATGTTTATTTTCCTGAAGATTTTAATAAAGCCAAAAAATATTCAACAATATTAATTATAACACCTTATGTTTCTGATGAAAATCATGAAAGAGGTTTATTTTTTTCAAGGAATGGTTATGTTTTTATTACTGTTGATTGTAGAGGAAGAGGGAATTCTGATGGTAAATTTATACCTTTTGAAGATGATGGAAAAGATGGAGCTGAAGTTGTTAATTGGATAGGTAAACAATCATGGAGTGATGGAAAAGTTGGAATGTTTGGTGGTTCTTATAGAGGAATGAATCAATGGTTTGTTTTAAAAGAATTTCCTAAAAACTTAAAAACAATTATCCCTATTGCTTCAGTAGGACCGGGATTAGACTTTCCAAAGTATAATAATATTTTTTATCCTTATGTAATGCGTTGGTTAATGCTAACAAGCGGTAAAACTATTAATCAAAAATTATTTGGAACTGATTTTTGGACCCAAAAGCAAGAGCAGTTATATAAAGAGAGAGTTCCATTTAATACATATGATAATTTAATTGGCTATCCTAAAGAAGTATTTCAAAAATGGATTTCTCACCCTAGTCATGATGAATTTTGGCAAAGTTTTTATTTTACTCCTGAAGAATCTAGAAAAGTAAATATTCCAATTTTAAGTATTACAGGTCATTTTGATTCTGATCAACCAGGTGCTATGAAATATTATTTGGATCATATGAAAAATGGTAATAATTCAGCTAAAGAAAATCATTATTTAATTGTTGGACCATGGAGCCATGGAGGAACACGTAGACCCAAAAAAGAACTTGGTGGGTTTAAATTTGATGATAGTGCTGTGTTAGATATGAATACTTTGTACTTAAATTGGTTTAACTGGGTTTTAAAAGAAGGTGAAAAGCCTAATTTTCTTAAGGATAGAGTAGCTTATTACACTATGAGTATGAACAAATGGCAATATGTATCAAACTTTAATAATATATCTAATACGACAAAATCTTTTTTTCTTAGTTCATTAAACTCTAATGCTAAAAATGTTTTTAATTCAGGAGAGTTGTTGGAAATATCTGTTGAAGATGAAGAACCAGATATTGTAGTATATGACCCTTTAAAGAATAAAGGAATTAAAAACCCAAGTTATCTTAGTGAGAATGGTGATTTTTATAAAGATCAAAGTTATGTTAATGATAATGAAATTTTAGTTTATCATTCTAAACCTTTACAGGAAGATTTAGAAGTAAATGGTAAAATAGAATTTGAAGCCTATATAGCTATGAATGTAGTTGATACTGATTTACAAGTTGCTATTTATGAAATTACAAAAAACAATGAATCTGTTTTTTTACAAAACGATCAATTAAGAGCTAGATATAGAAAAGGTCTTGAAAAACCAGAGTTAGTTAAAAAAAATAAAATTGAAAAATATGTCTTTGAAGGGGAGAATTATTTTAGTAGACTTTTAAATAAAGGAAGTAGATTGAGGTTGGTTTTTTCTGCAATTGATAGACCCGAAGTTCAAAGAAATTATAATTATGAAAAAGATCCATCAAAACAAAAAAGTGAAAAAGCAAAAGTAGCATTAATAAAGTTATTTCATAATAAGAATTATCCAAGCAAAATTATATTACCGATTAAAAAGTAAAGAAATGAGGAATTAATTACTCCTCATCTTTCTTTTTAGGTTCTCTTTTTGCTTCTTTTAAAGTTTGCATAAGCATCCATTCAATCTGTCCGTTGGTAGATCGAAATTCGTCAGAAGCCCATTTTTCAATTGCTTTTAGCATGTCTTCATTTATACGTAATGCAAATGCTTTTTTCTTAGCCATAATTAAATTTTACAAATCATTTAAATTAATGATATCACTAAACATGTGATATACATAAAAAGATATAGTAGTGCTTTAAACATTGGTTTTGTTATTTTTAGTATAGTAATTTATGCTTTGGTTTACTTTATGTATTTGTTGAGTACCAATTAATATTTTTTTACCCTCTTTAGTTTGAATTTGTATTCCTTCATCTCCAGAAATATTATAGGCAATTCCATTTGATTTTTTCCAGAAAATTCCTCCTTTACAACCCCAACCACCATATTCACTTATAGCATCATATTTCCGTGTATAAATTTCTTCCATATCGTCCCATTTAATCAGCTTAAAATTTAAGTGAATAGGAGAGAATTTATAATGAATACCAGTTTCGTCAATCTTTGTACTTAGTTTAAAAACAAATATGAATAAACAACTTAAAATAATTAAAGAAGAAGCAATAATAAGACTCTGCAAAGACATTTCATTATTTGCATAAGCTTTTCCAAAAAGAACCAAAGGAACAATTGTACTCGTAACTAGCACAACAATAATCCACAGTTGAGTAAAACGTTGCTCTTCTTTAAATATTCTCATTCTTTTAAATTTTATTACCTGTTTTTATCTCGTTCTAATACAATGTTTGTCCAACTTTCTCCTAAATGCTTTAATACCCAGCCTTCACGAGCATATTGATTTAATAATTCTTCTAATTTGCTATACCTGTTTTTAAACCCTAGTCTAGGCATAATCACTTTATATTCTTTCATAGTTATAAATTTTTAATGATAATTCTTGAGTTTCTTTTTAGCAAAGCCTCTATAAAAGGACTGACCTGATTTTCTAAAGTTCTAAATTTTATACTTTTTTCTCTTTTATTAGAAGTTATTATATTCAATTCAACCTCACTATCATTTTCTTCTTTTTCAATGGTTTCTATCTTGTTAATACTGATTGTGTCATTCCAATTATACTTGAACACATAAAACAATGTAAGAGCTATTATAATTAAAATCATAACTATGCTTAGTGTAAAGCTTAAATAGTTTTTTGTTGAATTTAATTCATTTGCAAAAATGTTTTTTTGTCCTTTATATGTTATTAGAATAGCTATAAGCAATAACCAACCTTTCTCTCTAAGTTGTTTAGTAAAACCTCCTTTTTTATGAATTTTCAAACTTTCATTATCAATGCTAATTGAACCATCGAGTAAAGTGAAGCTGAATTGATGTCTCCCCATTTTTTAATGACTTAAAGTTCCTGTATTTAATACCGGAGAAGCATCTTTATCTCCGCAAAGAATAACCATTAAATTACTAACCATAGCAGCTTTACGCTCCTCATCAAGTTCTACAATTTCTTTTTTGTTTAACTCTTCTAAAGCCATTTCAACCATACTTACAGCACCTTCAACAATTTTATGTCTAGCAGCAACTATAGCTGTAGCTTGCTGCCTTTTTAACATAGCATTTGCAATTTCTTGTGCATATGCTAAATATCCAATTCTTGCTTCTAATACTTCAATACCCGCAATAGCTAATCGTTCTTCTAATTCTTTCTCTAAAGTTTCGCTTACCTCATTAACACTAGAGCGTAAGGTAATATCTTCTTCATGCCCTTCATCTGCAAAATTATCATAAGGATACATACTAGCTAACTTTCTAACAGCAGCATCTGTTTGTACTCGAACAAAGTTTTCATAGTTATCTACATCAAATGCAGCTTTATAAGTGTCTGTTACTCTCCAAACTAAAATAGTACTAATCATTACTGGGTTTCCTAATTTATCATTTACTTTCAAGCGCTCACTATCAAAGTTACTAGCTCTTAATGAAATCTTTCTTTTTGTGTAAAATGGATTCGCCCAGTATAAGCCATTTTGTTTTATAGTTCCTATGTACTTTCCAAATAGTAATACAACTTTAGATGTATTCGGGTTAACAAGAATAAAACCGAATGACAATACTATTGCTATAAAAGTGATTATTAAAAAAATGGGTTTCTCTAATTTAATTGCTGCTGCAATACTTCCAAAGAATAAGATAAAGAATATTGTTAGCATTAAATATCCATTAGCTGGTTTGATGTTTTTTTCTGATTCCATAAACTAAAATTTTAATATGATATTATTTTGATATCACAAATATATTATATTTTTTTTTGATTTAACAAATATTTGAGATAAATATTTTCTACTTTAGCACCGAAAACATATTTAGAATGAGGATAAAAAACATTGCGGCGATAACATTTTTACTAATTTCATTATCAGTTTTTTCAGTAACTGATACTTGGGGGCCAACTGGTCATAGAGCAACAGGGAAAATTGCAGAAAAACACCTTACAAGAAAGGCTAAAAAGAAAATAAATGAATTACTTCAAGGTGAAAGTTTAGCATTTGTTTCTACTTATGCTGATGAAATTAAATCGGATAGGAACTACAGAAAATACTACAGTTGGCATTATGTTAATATGCCATTAGATACAGAATATGAAACTGCAGATAAAAATCCAAAAGGAGATTTAGTTACTGGTGTTAATTTTTGTATTAAGGTTTTAAAAGATAAAAATGCTAGTATAGAAGATAAAAGATTTCATTTAAAAATGTTAGTACATTTAATTGGTGATTTACATCAGCCTTTACACATAGGAAGGAGAGAAGATAAAGGAGGAAACACAATACAAGTTCAATGGCATGGTAGAGGTTCTAATTTGCATAGAGTTTGGGATGAAGATATGATAGATCAATGGGGAATGAGTTATGTAGAATTGGCAAATAACGCAAAAGACCTTTCAAAACATCAAATTAAAGAAATTCAAAATGGAACATTGTTAGATTGGGTTAAAGAATCTCATCAGTTAACTAAAAAGGTTTATAAATCTGCGGAGATAGGTGATAAACTGAGATACAGGTATTCTTATGTGCATTTCCCAATAGTTAGAGAACAATTACAAAAAGGTGGTTTGAGGCTTGCTAAGTTGTTAAACGAAATCTTTAATTAAAAATTAAAATACATTGTTTAGTAAGAGATCTCTTTTTAGAGATCTTTTTTAGTTAAAAAAAGTTAATATTTCTTTTTGAAACTATTGCATTCATTAATTTTAACAAGATGAATATAAAAATAAGCATACTATTACTATTGTCAGTTTTCTTATTTTCTTGTAAAAAAGAAAAGAAAGTGGAAGCTCAAGAGGAAAAAAAAGTTAAGAAAATTATTAGTCAAAATACAGAAGCTGTAAAAGTTTTAAATTTTGATGAGTTAAAACCTTATCTAGAAAAAAATGATGATAAAACTCACGTTGTTAACTTTTGGGCTACTTGGTGTAAACCTTGTGTAGAAGAGCTTCCTGCTTTTGAAAAAATTTATGAGGAAAATAAAACAAAACAAGTAGAAGTATTATTAGTTAGTTTAGATTTTCCTAATGAAATAGAAAGTCAATTACTTCCATTTATAAAAAATAATAAATTAGAACCTGAAGTGATTGTTTTAGATGATCCAGATCAAAATAAATGGATTAATGGAATAGATAAAAGTTGGTCTGGTGCAATACCAGCTACAATTATTTACAATAAAAATAAAAGATCGTTTTATGAAAGATCTTTTAATTACAATGAACTTAATCAAGAATTACAAAAATTTATAAATTAAATAAAAATGAAAGCTTTAAAATCAATATTAGTATTAGCAGTTTTAGCCCTTACTGTTGCTTTTACAACAAAAGCAAAAAAAGGATATAAAATAGGAGATAAAGTAGATAACTTTACATTAAAAAACATTGATGGAAAAATGGTTTCTTTAAGTGACTATAATGATGTTAATGGTGTGGTTGTAGTGTTTACATGTAATCATTGTCCATATTCTAAAATGTATGAAGATAGAATTATAGCATTAGATAAAAAGTATAAAACTAAAGGATATCCAGTAGTAGCAATAAACCCAAATGATCCTGCGGTTTCAATGGGAGATGATTTCGATTCTATGAAAGAAAGAGCAAAAGAGAAAGGTTTTACATTTCCTTATTTGTTTGATGATGGCCAAAAGGTATTTCCAAAATTTGGAGCAACACGCACACCACATGTATTTATTTTAAAGAATGATAAAAAGGATTTTGTTCTTTCTTATATTGGGGCAATCGATGATAATGCAAGAGATGCTTCTAGCGTTAATACTTTATATGTGGAAAATGCAGTAGATGATTTATTAGCAGGTAAGTCACCAAGACAAACTGAAACTAAAGCTATAGGTTGCTCTATAAAGGTAGCAAAATAACTAGAGTTATATATAAAAAGGAAAAGGCGAACTTTAAGGTTCGCCTTTTTTTTATTCGGTTACTTTTAATCGTGCTTTGGCTGCTATAGATATATCAGAATAATTGTTATTTAAAAACTTTAAATAACCAGCAATTCCAATCATTGCAGCATTGTCAGTAGTATATTGAAATTTTGGGATGTATGTATTCCATCCCCAATGTTTATCTGCTTCATTCAAACGTTTTCTGATTTCTGAATTAGCAGAAACTCCACCCGCAATCGCAATATTTTTTATTCCAGTTTGTTTTACTGCATTTTTAATTTTCTTCATTAAAATTTCAACAATAGTATATTGAATAGAAGCACAAATGTCAACTAAGTTTTCTTTAATAAAATCTGGATTCTCTCTTACATTTTTTTGAATAAAATAAAGGATCTGGGTTTTTAATCCGCTAAAACTAAATTCTAAATCCCCAACTTTAGGTTGTGTAAAAGAAAAAGCTTTAGGGTTTCCTTGTTGAGCATATTTATCAACTAACGGTCCTCCAGGATAGGGAAGACCTAAAATTTTGGCAGATTTATCATAAGCCTCACCAACAGCATCATCAATAGTTTCTCCTAGTACTTCCATCTCAAAATGATTGGTGATTTTTACAATTTGAGTATGACCACCACTAATAGTGAGGCAAATAAAAGGAAATGGAGGAATTTTACAATCGTCTTCTTTTATAAAATGAGCTAAAATATGCGCTTGCATATGGTTTACATCTATCAAAGGAATATTAAGCCCTAGTGCTAAAGATTTAGCGAAAGAAGTGCCTACTAAAAGTGAACCCATTAAACCTGGTCCTCTGGTAAAAGCAATGGCACTTAAATCTTGCTTGGTAATTCCAGCTTGCTCAATTGCTTGTTGAACAACAGGAACAATATTTTGTTGATGTGCTCTAGAAGCTAACTCAGGAACTACACCTCCATATTTAGAATGAACCTCTTGATTAGCAATTATATTACTAAGAACTTCATCATTTTGTAATACAGCAGCACTAGTATCATCACAAGAACTTTCTATCGCTAAAATGTAAACCTCTTTTTTTTCCAATTATTTAAGATTTTGAAGTGCAAAAATATCCATAATACGTTAGATATTCGTTAAAATTGGTGTTTCTTTGCGTTTAGGCAAAATTTTTGTAGATTTTTATAATCTAATTTCTTAACAAAAATCATTAAAAAAGCAGGTAAAATAGTATTTCGTATTCTTAGAGTCATTGTGATTCTACTATTGCTTTTGATTTTAATTTTATCAACTCCTTTTGTTCAAAGTAAATTAGCAAAAATAGCTACAGAGCGTATTAATGATGATTATGATACAAACATCATTGTTAAAAAACTAGATTTATCTCTTTTAGGAAATGTTAATTTAAAAGATATAGAAATAAGAGATCACCACAATGACACCTTAATCTTCATTCAGAGCTTAAAAACATCAATTAAGAATGTGAAAAAAGTAATGGATAATGAAGTTGATTTAGGGGATATTACTCTTAGTGGTGTTGATTTTTATATGAAAAAATATAAAGGAGAGGAAGATGATAATTTATCAGTGTTTATAGATACGTTTGATGATGAGAAGGATACAATAAAAAGTAAAACTCCTTTTATTTTAAAAACAAAGAATATTTATGTAGATAATTTAAACTTTAAATTATACGATTTTGATAGGAAAGAACCTTTGCAATATGCAGCATATAATGCGGGAGGAAGTATTCAAGATTTTTCAGTAGTTGGGCCAAATGTGTATGCTAAAATCAGAGGACTTTTCTTGAAAGACAATAGAGATGTTTATGTAACAAATCTTACCACGGATTTTTCTTATAGTAAGACGCAAATGGTGTTTAAAGATTTGTCTATAATTACCGATAATGAATCAAAATTAAAAGGAAATTTAGAATTTAATTATAAACGAGAAGATTTTTCAAGTTTTACTGATAGAGTTAAATTAAAAGCTAATTTTAAAAAGAGCGAACTTTCAGTAAAAGACATCCATAAATTTTATGATGAGATTAGAGGAAACGATAAAATGTTTTTTACAGGTAGATTTAACGGAACCTTAAATAATTTTAGTACTCCTAATCTAAATATGTACTCTAAAAATGGTTTAGTTGTTAGAGGAGATATGGGATTTGTTAATGTTTTTAATTCAGAAAGAGGTTTTGTTTTCGATGCAGACCTTTCTAAAGTTTCTTCTAATTATAACCAATTAAAAAGTTTATTACCAAATGTATTGGGAAAAACATTACCAACAAGTTTTAAACGTTTAGGGAAATTTTCTATATCTGGCTTAATAAAACTTACACCAGAATTAATGGATGCGACATTATCTCTGTCTTCTGAAGTAGGTAGTACGGTTTCTGATTTACAATTCACAAATATTGACAATATAGACAATGCTACATATAATGGAGAAATAGAATTTATTGATTTAGATTTAGCTGAAATAACTGATGATAAAGATTTAGGGAAAGTATCATTAAAGGCAGATGTTAAAGGTAGAGGTTTTAATGTAGACAATATTAATTCAGTAATTATCGGTAATGTGTCTAAACTAAATTTTAAAGGGTATACTTATGAAAACTTAACTGTGAATGGTCAATTTCAGAATAAAAAATTTGATGGTTATTTAAAATCTGAAGACGAAAATTTTAAACTAGAATTTAAAGGTTTAGCAGATTTTTCTACAGATGTAAATAAGTTTGATTTTACAGCAGATATAGATAAATTAGATTTAAAAAAGACAAACCTTTTCGATAGAGATAGTATTTCTGTGATTAAAGGAGACGTGAAGTTAGATGTAGTTGGTAATACCCTTGATAATATTGTTGGGAAAGCATCATTTAAAAACTTAGTATACACAAATGAAAACAAAACATTTTCATTTAAAGATTTTCAAGTTAATTCCTCATTAAAAGACAGTATCAAAACCATTGAAGTAAATTCTAAAGATATTGTTCAAGGTAAATTAGAAGGGAAATTTGTTTTTAAAGATGTAGTTCCAGTTTTTCAAAATGCTTTAGGTAGTGTTTACACAAACTATGAACCACTACCAGTAGGTCCTAATCAGTTTATTAAATTCGATTTTAGAATTTATAATCAAATTGTAGATGTTTTTTTACCTAAAATATCAATTGGTAATAATACTAGAATAAAAGGAAAAGTAGATTCAAATAATAATGAAGTAAAACTTACTTTTAGTTCTCCTGATGTAAATGCTTATGACAATTTAATTAAAGATATAGTTTTAAGGATTGACAATAAAAACAAATTATACAATACCCACTTAACCGCTGGAGAAATAAAAAATAAATATTACGATTTAGGTAAGCTAAATCTTATCAATAGAACTGCAAATGATACGTTGTTTTTTAAATCAACTTTTAAAGGAGGTAAAAAACTAACTGAGGATTTTGATATGGATTTCTTCTATACGATAGATGAAAATCATGAATCAGTTGTTGGTTTACAAAGATCTACTTTTAATCATAATAACTACGATTGGATAATTAATCCTAATGGAAATAATAACAATAAAGTAGCTTTTGATATTACACGAAATCATTTTGTGTTTAGTCCTTTTGAATTAATTTCAGGAGAACAAAAAATAGAGTTTGAAGGTAGCTTATTGGGGAAAAATCAGAAAGATTTAAAGGCTAATTTCACAAATGTAGAGTTGGTTGGTATTTTACCTGAAATTGAAAATTTATCTCTATCTGGTTTATTAAACGGAAATGTATCATTAAAAGAGGAAGGAAGTTTAATAGAACCTATTGCTGATATTACTGTAAATGATGTAATAGTAAATGATTTCTCTCAAGGTACATTAAAAATGAAAATTGAAGGAGAAAACTCATTAAATAAATATAAAGTAGATATGTCACTTCGTGACTATGAATTTGATAATGTAAACATTGTTGGGGGATTAGATTTTTCTAAGCAAGAGGCAGAGGTAGATTTAAATATTAAATTCAAGGAATACGAATTAAATGGATTTAGTGAATTTGGAGGAGATGTAATCTCTAATATTCGAGGAAGATTGTCTGGTGACTTTACAGCTAAAGGCGCAGCAAAAAGTCCTGTTTTTAGAGGTGGTATATCGTTACAAGATGCTGGGTTAACATTCCCATACTTAAATGTCGATTTCGATTTTGTTGATAATACTAATATTAGGCTTTATGATCAATCTTTTCTAATAGGAAATATGGTGTTGCAAGATACCAAGTTTGATACTAAAGGATATTTATCGGGAAGTATTACACATCAAGATTTTGAAAAATGGTATATGAAGCTAGATATAAACACTCCTAATTTATTAGTATTAGATACCAAAGAAGCAGAAGAAGTACCTTATTACGGTAAAGGGTTAATTAGAGGAAATGCTCAAATAAGAGGATTAACAAGTAATCTGAGTATTAATGTAAATGCAACTACGCAACCAGGAACCTTATTTGTTATTCCTTTGAATGAGGTTTCTACTGTAAATAACTATAAACTCATCCGATTTAAGACAAACGAAAAGGACGAAAATCTTGAAGATTTAAGTATAGAAAAAGTTAAAGGTTTAAACTTAAACTTTAATCTAGCTGTTACTAAAGATGCAGTAGCTCAAGTTGTGATAGATAAAGTGTCTGGAAGTGATTTAAAAGGAAGCGGTAATGGAAATTTGAATATAGAGATTGATACTCGTGGAAAATTTATAATGGATGGTGGGATTACAATTGAAAATGGAGTATATAATTTTAAATACGGAGGTATAATTAGTAAACCTTTTAATGTACAAAGAGGCGGAACAATTTCTTGGACTGGAGATCCTTTAAATGCTCAGTTAGATCTTACAGCCATATATCAAACGAAAGCAAACCCGGCTCAATTACTAGATAATATTAATTCTACTAGAAAAATCCCAATAGATTTATACACTAAAATTACAGGAGGATTATTTAATTCTAAACAAGAGTTTGATATTAAAATCCCGAATGCAAACTCTACGGTCGCGTCTGAATTAGAGTTTAAATTAAATGAGAATGATTTAAATACTAAAATGCAACACTTTACATTCCTTATGGCTTTTGGAACTTTTTACGATGAAGAAGCCATTGGTAATAGTGCATCTCAAGGTATTACAGGAACTGCAGCTCAGGTAGCTACAAGTATACTTTCAAGTGTTATTAATAAAGAGGATGGTAAGTTTCAAGTTGGTTTAGGTTATGTTCAAGGAGATAGGACAAATGTAGATCAACTTCAAAATGCTATAGATGATCAGGTAGATGTTTCTGTTTCTACACAAATTTCTGATAGAGTATTGGTAAATGGTAGAGTAGGAGTACCTGTTGGAGGAAATGCGCAAACAGGAGTTGTAGGTGAAGTAAAAGTAGAAGTATTGCTTAACGAGAAAGGTACATTAAGAGGTACATTCTTCAATAAACCAAATGATGTTCAATTTGACATTGATAATGAAGGGTATACTCAAGGTTTAGGTTTGTCTTATCAAGTAAACTTTAATAATATATCTGAACTTGGTGAAAAACTAGGTTTTAAAAAGAAAAAGAAGAAAGTAGAGAAAAAAGATAGTATTATTGTAAAGAAAAGAAAGCTTATCAGCTTTAAAACCAAACCAGATTCTACAAAAACTAAAAATGAACAGAAAAATTAAAGACTATTTCTTAATCTCTTTAAAAGGAATGGCAATGGGAGCAGCAGATGTTGTACCCGGAGTATCAGGAGGAACAATTGCATTTATTTCTGGAATTTATGAAGAGTTGTTAAGTTCTATTAGTAATATAAACTTAGGACTTCTTAAAACATTAAAAAAGGATGGATTTAAAGAGGCTTGGAAACAATTAAATGGAAATTTTTTATTATCTCTTTTCTTAGGGATAATAATTAGTGTTTTATCGTTGGCAAAAGTAATTACTTGGATGTTAAAAACACATCCAATTTTATTATGGTCTTTTTTCTTTGGATTAGTATTAGCTAGTATTATTTATGTGGCTAAACAAATAGAAAAATGGAATGTAGTTTCAGTAATATTACTAATTGCTACTACAATATTGGCTTATGTAATAACAACATTACCTCCTTTAGTATCTGAAGACTCTTCAATGCCTTTTATTTTTTTAGCAGGAGCAATAGCTATTTGTGCCATGATTTTACCAGGTATATCAGGCTCTTTTATTTTAGTTTTGTTAGGAGCATATAAGCCTGTCTTAAATGCAGCTACGAATAAAGATATTCCAACAATTGTAGTTTTTATGTTAGGAGCTATCGTGGGTTTATTATCGTTTTCTAGAGTATTAAAATGGTTGTTTGCGAATTATAAAAACTTTACATTGGCGGCTTTAACAGGCTTTATTATTGGTTCTTTAAATAAAATTTGGCCTTGGAAAAAAGTAATTACATACCGAACTAATTCTCATGGAGAAAAAGTGCCTTTTAATGAAGAATCAATATTACCTTTTTCTTATGAAGGCGACCCACAATTAATTTATGCAATTCTACTAGCTGCATTAGGTTTTGGACTTATTTTATTATTAGAAAAATTGGCGGTGCCAAATAAATAAAATTAACTAATCAATAGTTTAAGAGTGTATAAAGAAAGAACATTTGGCCAAAAAATAAATCTTTTCTTAAAGGGTTTAGCTATGGGTGGTGCTAATAAAGTGCCTGGAGTTTCTGGTGGAATGGTTGCTTTTGTAATGGGGTTTTATGAAGAATTAATCTTTACTTTTCGTAGGATAAATCTAAAAGCTTTTAAATTACTTTTTAACGGAAGATTTCGAAGTTTTGCAAAGTATACCAACTTTCAATTTCTAGTATGGGTTATGCTAGGAAGCATGTTTAGTTATTTTAGTGTTTCTTTAATTTTAGATTACTTTTTAAAAAATCATGAACAGTATGTATGGTCATGGTTCTTTGGAATGATTATAGGTTCTATTTATTATATATCAAAAGATTTTGGTGATTGGCGTTTTAAAAATATAGCTTGGCTTTTAGTAGGAGCTATTATTGGAATAGCCATTAGTTTTATGTCGCCAGCTAAAGAAAATGATAATTTGTTTTTTGTATTTATTTGCGGAATTATTGGAGTTTCAGGAATGACTTTACCAGGATTATCAGGTTCATTTATTTTAATTTTACTTGGTAATTATGTGCTTCTTTTAGTTGATAGTGTAAATGTTTTAGGTGGAGTTGTAACCTCTTTGGTTACAGGAGATTTTTCAGTGCTCAATGATCCGGTTAAAATGAGATATCTAAAAATTATAGTAACATTTACTTTAGGATCTGCTTTTGGATTGGTTTCTATTTCACACTTTTTAGGTTATGTTTTTAAAAAATGGAAACAACAAGTAACTGCAATTATAATTGGTTTTATAACAGGGTCTTTAGGAATTGTTTGGCCATGGAAAGAAACAATGTATAAAAGTGAAAATGGTTATTTTCTGCTGGATTCAAAAGGAAATAAAATTATAGAAAACTATCAAAGGTACTTGCCGAACATTCAAGTGAAAGAAACTTTAATTTCAATTTGTTTTATACTGTTTGGAATACTACTTATACTAGCAATAGATTATTATGGGAAAAGAAGAAAAACCTAAACTTTTTGGGTTATTAGGTAAAAATATTTCATATTCCTTTTCTAGAGGATACTTCGCAGAGAAATTTGAATCACTGGAGTTAAAAAATCATAAATATGTCAATTTTGATCTTAATAACATAGAAGAATTAAAAGACGTATTAAAAGAATATAAAAAACAATTAATCGGGTTTAATGTTACAATACCTTATAAAGAAGAGGTTATTCCTTTTTTAGATAAAATTGATAAGAAAGCTTCTGAAATAGGTGCAGTAAATACAGTTCGTATTTCTAAGAAAGGAAAATTAAAAGGCTTTAATACAGATTATTATGGTTTTAAAGAATCGTTAAAGCCTTTGTTGAAAAAAAAACATAAAAAAGCGCTTGTTTTAGGAACTGGAGGGGCTTCAAAAGCAGTTGCATTCGCATTAAAAAAAATGAATTTTAAAGTTTTATTTGTTTCAAGAAGAGAAGCAGGAGGAAATGTAATTACATATCAACAAATTGATGAAACTTTAATTAAAGATTATTTGCTAATTGTTAACTGCACTCCATTAGGAACTCATCCTAATGTCGATTACTGTCCTGATATTCCATATGAATTTCTTGGAAACTCTCATATTTTGTATGATCTAATTTATAATCCTACAAAAACACGTTTTCTGGAAAAAGGAGAAGAAAAAGGAGCAGTTATTAAAAATGGTTTAGAAATGTTGGAGTTACAAGCAGAGAAAGCATGGGAGATATGGCAAAAAAGTTAGATGAATTTTATGAATTTAATAACTATTTCAAAGTTGATTAAATAAAGCCATTGACTAATAAATATTCATTATCTTTAGCATAAACAAAACTGGAACTTTAAACATTATTCATATGTTAGAAAATAATGATAACAGCTTGGAGGAAAACGCAAAAGAAGAAGCACAAAACCAAATAGAACAAGAAACTAAGAAAGCAGAAGCTGCAGTTAATGAAGTTGAAAATGTTGTAGCTGAGAATTCTGAAAAAGAAGAAACTCAAGAAATACCAATGTTAGATTACAATGGTATGGAATTGGACAAGTTGGTTTCTGAACTAAAAAATCTATTGACGGATAATCCTGTACAACTTATTAAGAAAAATGCAGATGAAATTAAAAATGCATTTAACCTTAAGTTTGGTAAGTTATTATCAGAGAAAAAAGAAGAGTTTTTAGCAGAAGGCGGAAACTCAATTGACTTTCAGTTTTCTAGCCCAATTAAAACAGAATATAACAAGTTATTAAAAGAATATAAAGAAAAGAGAGATCGTTATTATAAACAATTAGATGATCAGCTTAAAAGTAATTTAGAAAAGAGAAATACATTAATAGAGGAATTGAAAAGCTTAATTGAAAATGCTGAGCCTAAAACAATGTATAATGATTTTCAAAAAATTCAAGAACAATGGAAATCTATTGGACCAGTTCCAAGAACACGGTATAATGATACTTGGAAAACCTACCACCATCATGTAGAGCGTTTTTACGATTTACTTCATCTTAATCAAGATTTTAGAGAATTAGATTTTAAACATAATTTAGAAGAAAAACTAAAATTAATACAACGAGCTGAAGCTTTAAATGAAATAGAAGATGTTAATTCAGCATTTAAAGAGTTACAAGAATTACATCGTTTATGGAAAGAAGAGGTTGGTCCTGTTAGTAGAGAATTCAGAGAAGATGTTTGGAGTAAATTTAGTAATGCTACTAAAAAATTACATGATAGGCGTCATGATTATTATAGAGATTTAAAGTCAAAATATCAGGATGTTATCAATGAAAAACTAGCTGTAATTGAAGAAATTAATGGTTATGATTTTTCTAAAAATAAAACACATAAAGACTGGCAAAATAGTATTAAGGATATTGAGGCTTTAAGAAAAAAATATTTTGACGTAGGAAAATTGCCTTACAATAAAAGTGAGGTTGTTTGGCAAAAACTTAAAATAGCTACAAAGAAATTTAATACTGCTAAAAATACATTTTACAAACAAGAAAAGTCTTCTCAGACAGATAATCTAAAAAAGAAGATGGAACTTGTTGAATTGGCAGAAAGTTTAAGAGATAGTGAAGATTGGGATGCGGCTACAAATACTATGAAAAGAATTCAATCTGATTGGAAAAAAATTGGTCATGTGCCAAGAAAATTTTCAGATGATATTTGGAATAGATTTAAAACTGCATGTAATCATTATTTTGATAGATTAAATGCACATAGAGATGGAGTTTCTCAAGAACAAGAAGCTGTAGTAGTTGCAAAAAAGAAATTCTTAGATGAATTTAAAAATAATGATACTTTAACAGTAGATGATGTTAAAGAAACAATACTTAAATGGAGAGAACTAGGAGCTTTACCAAGAAATGCACGTCATTTAGATGGTAAGTTTAATAAAGAAGTTGATGCTAAACTGACAAAATTAAACTTGGGTAGAGAAGAAATAGAAATGATGAAGTTTAGAAATGTTGTAGAAAACCTTTTAGCACAAGAAGATTATAGAAAATTGGATAACGAACAATTTTTTATTCGTAAAAAAATTACAGAAACTGTTAGGGAAATGCAACAGTTAGAAAATAATTTAAGTTTTATTTCTAATGCTACTGAAGATAATCCTTTAGTTCAAAATGTTAGAAAAGGAATTCTAGAGTTTAAAGAACAGCTTGATGTTTGGCAATTAAAATTAGATTACCTTAAAAAGTTAGATTATTAGTTGTATTGATAAATAGAATAAAAAAAAGCTTGCCACGGCAAGCTTTTTTTTATTCTAAAGGTATTTGAATTTTATATTCTTTACCACTTTTGTTATTCAATCTGGTTTCTCTCAGCCAAGGATTTACTAGTTTTAATTCTTTATATGTAATATTGTATTGTTTAGCAAAATCAGCTATATTTTCTATTGGTGTATCTACGATTATTTCTTTTACTTTTGGGTAAGTGTATAAATCTTCTTTATCAAAAAGAAAACCATATTTTTTTGGATTAGACATTATTTCCTTCAAAGCTAAAATTCGAAATAAATATCTACCCGTCTCTACATTTAATAACAAATCATAATAATTTGAAACTTTTTGTTCTTTCAATCGTTTCGAGATCCTTCCATTACCAGCATTATAAGCTGCAGCAGCAAGTGTCCAACTATCAAATCGTTCTTTAGATTTTTTCAAATAAGCAGCTGCTACTTTGGTAGAAAGTTCAAGATTGTATCTTTCGTCTACATTTTTATTAATTTCCAAACCATACTCGCGTCCAGTAGATGGTAAAAAATGCCAGTAACCAGCAGCTCCTTTATGAGAAGGAACTTGAATTAAAGCACTTTCAGCAACACATAAATATTTAAAATCATCTGGAAGATTATATTTTTTAAGTAAAGGTTCGATCAAAGGGAAAAACTTATTCGCTCTTTTCATTAATAATAATGCATTAGATTGCCAATAAGTGTTTACTAATAATTCTCTGTCTAAGCGTTCAAAAATATCAGCTTTTTCTAATGGAACTCTTTCTCCAGCAAATTCAATATACTTAGGTACTTTAACGGCTCTTACTTCGTATGTATTGCTAACACTTCTAGGTGCAATAACTGAGTCATTTTTGCTCTCAATTTTGTTGTTAGGTTTAGAAGTTTTTATTTTAGTTAGATTTAAAAGAAAAAAACCTGTTATTACTACAGCTGCTAAAAAAAATAAGCGTAAAAAAATCGATTTCATACGGTTTTGCGTTTAAAATTTAAACTAACAAATACACTGTTCTTCGAGTATCTCAGAAATAATTCTTGCTTTATTCAGAATCATTATATGTGTACCATTGTTAATTTCAATGTAATTCTTAATATGTTTAGAAGGAAAAACTTCATCCTTATTTCCATGAATATGAATGATGTTTTCCAATTCAAAATCTTGTTTCCAATTTAAAATATTATGTATAGCCCATTCTAAATAGGTTGCATTTCTAATAGACAAATACATTTTATAGAGCTCGGCTCTTTTTTTTAGGTAATTACCCCAAAAAAAATGTTCATAGTCTTCAATATTTTCAACTACTTTGGTCGGAAATAGTTTATAAGCCTTAGTTTTTTGAGCAATTTTTAAACGGTTTGGTAACTCCTTATTACTTTTTATACTGGAAATTATAATCGTTTTTTTGGTTTCAATAACTTTACTCATTTCTTGAACCATAACACCCCCAAAAGAAACTCCTATAAGTATTGGTTTTTCATGTTTGATATGCGTACACATTCTAGAGGCATAACTTTCAATACTTTCATTGGTAGAAAGAGGTATAATCCAATCTAAGAAATGAGCTTCAAATAAATTATGATCAAACCTTAGATACTCAAATATTTTTGTGTTTGCGGCTAATCCAGGCACAAAATATAAATGAGTTTTTTGTTTCATATATTATTCAAAGAATTTTTTTTCTAAAAGGATACCTTCTATATATTCATTTAATTCCATTAATTCTTCAGGTACGTCATCATTCCATAAACGAATTTTTACTTGTTTTCCATTATGAACTAAAAAAGTACTTTGTAAATCCATTATTCTAGGATTGTCATAGGTGTCTTTATAAGAAGAAAAATCTTTCTTTTTCAGAATATCATTAATATGACTTAATTGCTTTTCAGAAAGTTTAAATTCTTTTTCTCCTTTTTCTAAAGTAAATTCTTTTCCTTTAAAAGAAAGATTACCTTCTTTATTGATATAAACATCATAAGAAGGACAATCACCCATACATGCTGTTTTACGTATAGAAATTAATGCGTTTTGTTCTCTTTTTACTAACTCTTTTGCTGCAGTTTTAGAATTAACTTTTATAGTTCTAAACTCTCTTGAGTTGTTCAAACGATCAATCCAGAAATCAAGTTTACCATCAGGAATTTCAATTACTGCAATTTTAGATGTTTCACTATCCATAGCCATTGTTTTCCATTTTAATCCGCTATTAGTAACTAATGCTTTTACATTATTAATGCTTTTTGGATTACTTAAAACAGCTATAAGTTGATTTTTTGGTTCTTCAACAGTTGAAGGTATCTCTTCTTTAACTTTTTGTTCAGTTTGAGTTTTAGTAGTTGATGCTTTTTCTTTAGCAGTTCCACAACTCAATGCTAATAAAAAAACGGACATACATAATAGTTTCATAATAGAATTTTTTAATAGGGATAATAATTAATGAGGTTAATTTAAGCAATTACTTTGGTATCAACAAAGTTGAAACGAACTAAACCATCTTCATCTATTTTAGTAAGTGTTACTTTGTGTAAGGTATTTACTAATTCTGGATTCCATGGAGCTTTAACTTTTACATAGTTTTCAGTAAACCCATGAATATATCCTTCTTTGTTTTCGCTTTCAAATAATACAGTTAATGTATTGTTTAATTGACTCTTGTAAAAAGCTCTTCTCTTTTTAACTGAAAGTCCTCTTAGCATTTTACTTCGCTTAGCTCTTATGTTTTTTGGAACAACTCCATCCATTAAAACAGCTTCAGTATTTGGTCTTTCTGAATAAGTGAAAACATGTAAATACGAAATATCTAATTCAGATAAGTAATTGTAAGTTTCTAAGAATAATTCATCAGTTTCTCCAGGGAATCCAACAATTACATCTACTCCAATACAAGCGTTTGGCATAACTTCCTTAATCTTGGTAACTCTATTGGTGTAAACTTTTCTTAAATATCTGCGTTTCATCTTCTTTAAAAGAGTATCGCTTCCTGATTGAAGTGGGATATGAAAATGAGGAACAAAAGTATCTGAATTTGCAACAAAATCTATAGTTTCATCTTTCAATAAATTTGGTTCAATTGATGAAATTCTTAACCTATGAATTCCTTCTACTTTATCTAAATTTTGAACTAATTCTAAGAAAGTGTGTTCGTGTTTTTTATTTCCGAATTCACCTTTTCCATAGTCACCTATATTTACACCTGTAAGAACAATTTCTTTAATATTTCTTTCAGAAATTTCCTTAGCATTTTTTAGTACATTTTCTAAAGTGTCACTTCTAGAAATACCTCTTGCTAATGGAATAGTGCAGTAAGTACATTTATAATCGCAACCGTCTTGAACTTTAAGAAAAGCACGAGTTCTATCTCCAATAGAGTATGAGCCAACATAAAAGTCAGCATCTTCTATTTCACAAGAATGAACTTCACCAACATCGTTTTTGGTAAGGTCATTAATATAACTCGTAATATTAAATTTTTCAGTAGCTCCTAATACCAAATCAACACCATCAACATTGGCTAATTCTTCTGGTTTTAATTGTGCATAACAACCTACAGCTATTAAAAAAGCTTCAGGATTTTGTTTTAATGCAGATTTTACTATTGTTTTAAATCGTTTATCAGCATTATCAGTAACAGAGCATGTGTTAATAACATATATATCTGCTTTTTCCTCAAATTCTACTCTACTGAATCCTTCATTAACAAAGTTTCTAGCAATCGTAGATGTTTCAGAAAAGTTTAATTTGCATCCTAATGTGTAAAAAGCTACTTTTTTTTCCGCATTCATTCTTGTACATTTAACCAACAGCAAAAGTACAATATTGAAAATGATTTTTGAAACTGAAAGACTAGTAATTAGAAAGTTGTTAATAAGTGATTTACAACCATTTTTCGAATTAGAAAGTAATGCTAAGGTTTTGCAATACGCTACTGGAGAGGTAAAAACAGTATTAGAGTGTGAAAATGAATTGGCAGAATTAATTAAAAAGTATGAAATTGAAGATAATGATTTCTGGATTTATGCTATAGTAAGAAAGGAAGATAAACAATTTGTTGGTACTGTTGCTTTAGTTAAAGATGAGGTAGGAGATGATGAAATAGGATATCGATTCATTGAGCGTTTTTGGGGTAATGGATATGCATCAGAAACGTGTAAAGGATTAATTTTGTATTGTAGAAAAGTAGGAATGAAAAAAATTATAGGTAATGTGGTAAATGCAAATGTAGCTTCGGAAAGAATTTTAATAAAGTTTGGTTTTAAGAAGGTTAAAGATTTTATAAGTGAAGATATTGGTTTACCTGAATCAAAATATGAATTACAATTATGATTGCTAAAACTCCAGAACCACCATATTATGCTGTAATATTTACAAGCTTAAGAACTGATGGTGATAATGATTATAATATGACTGCTGACAGAATGGTTGAGCTTGCTGAATTACAAGAAGGTTATCTTGGAATAGAGAGTGCAAGAAATGAGATTGGTATTACTGTTTCTTATTGGAAAGATTTAGAGGCTATTAAAAAATGGAAAAAGCAAGTTGATCATACTGAAGCTAGAGAAAAAGGAAGGATAACTTGGTATAAAAAGTTTAAAGTTAGAATTAGTAAAGTTGAGAGAGATTACGGTTTTCAATTGTAATTAATCTCTATTATATGAATAAAACCGCTTGTTTTAAAAACAAACGGTTTTGTATGCATTAGAATATCTTCGTTTCTAGATTATCTAACAGCGATTGGGTATGATTCCCCTCTGTTAGAAACAGAACCAGAAGTTCTTGGTCCACTACCTCTTGCGTGCATAATTCCTGCTACGTGTGGAGAAGCCATTGAAGTTCCACTTAATGTAGCATATCCACCATTCAAATATGTACTTAATACACTGCTTCCAGTTGCGATAACATCAATAGGATTCATGTTATAGTTAGAGAAAGAAGAAAAAGAACGATTACATGTCATAGAAGCTACAGTGTAAATGTTTGTACCATTAATACATGCAGGATCATAAAGAGCTGCATTAGCGCTGCTGTTACCAGCTGCAATTGCTACAAAAGTTCCAGAATTACCTAAACCTTGTAAAGCACTTCTATATGAAGAATTAGAAGAACAACCTGATCCAAAAAATCCACCTAAACTTAAGTTAGCAACATCACCAGCGATATCGTATCTACCTACGTGATTTATTCCTGCTAATATAGTTGAAGTTGCGCTTCCTCCGCTACAACCAAATACTCTTACAGGAACTACACTTGCTCCAGCAGAAACACCAACAACTCCAGTTCCGTTGTTAATTGCTGCAGCTGTTCCAGCTACGTGGGTACCGTGTCCGTTACAATCGTTTGCACTTCCACCTACAAAAGATCTTGCGTAAGTTGAGTTTGTAACAACATTTAAATCTGGGTGATCTAAATCAATTCCGCTATCAATAACCCAAATCCATTGGTCTTTTCCAGCTCCGTTAGTAAATCCACCAGCTCTAGAAATACCACAAGGAGTTTGTTGTGCCATTCTTTGTGAAGCATTATGTTGTATTTCTCCTTCAATTTTAAATTTTGGAAGCTCTACAAATCTGTCGTGTTCAATAAATGCTACACTTGGATCTTTAGCTAAAGTTTTAAATTCAGCATCAGATAATTTAACTGCCATTCCTGAAATTTTTGTAGTATAATAATTTAATACTCTCTTTTCGTCTAAATTGTACTTGTTTAATACATCATTCATTTTACGAATTGAAACATCAGAAAGACCATCAACAGTTTTGGCTTTTGCCGATCTGTCTGTAAATCTTGTTTTAGCTAAAGCTCGAGAAGTAGGGATTACTTTACTATCATTAAAGACAACAATGTATTGTCCTGGAATGATGTTTCCATCGCCTGCAGATGCTTCGATGTTTTGGTCTGTGTTACCTTCATTACCTTCATTTTGACAAGAGGTAATTACTAATGCTGCTGTTAAAGCAGTCAGTGTCAATTTAATTAAATTTTTCATGGTTGATTAAATATTTATTTGAAGCAAATGTAGATATTTAGGAGTGAAAAAAACAGTCGGTTTTTTTGTAATTAATTGTTTAACAGGTTGATAAATTGGTTAAATTTGAGTGTTTTTTTAATCATTAACGCAACTATGTAGCAATAGTAAAATAAAGAGATTCACTATTTTTTTATTTGTGAAATTTTAATGAAAATTCAAGCAGAAAAATGTTTAAAAATTTAACATAAATTAACGTAAATTAACTTTTATTTAACTCTTTTTATTTTCTAATTAAATGCTTTTTTGATGGTTTAAAGTGTTTTTTGTTGTTTTATTTTTCTTTAATTGAGTTAAATTATAGCTATACTTTATTTTTTTAACATTTTTGTGTTATTTGGTTGTGAATTTTGTGTTATTTAACTTTGTTTGATTATTTGTTAAATATTTAACATTTATATTAATTTTTAGTCATTTTGTTAAGATAGGTAATCCGTGTTTTGTGCAAATACAGTTATCAATATTTGAATAATAATATTTAATACTTGAATTTACTGTTATATTTACATGTGTTAGATTTAAGATTAGTTGTCCATGACTGAATTAAAGAGCTTTCCTGAGTTTTATTTAAAGAGAAGTGTGTTTGTTCAATTATTATTGTTTGTTGTGTTAGTTTTTACTTCTTGTTCAGGAGGAAAAAAAATAAAATTTAAAGACGAACAGGTTTTTAGATACAACGAACATTCTAATATAACATCATTAGATCCTGCCTTTGCAAGAGATCAGAGAAATATTTGGGCAACAAATCAATTGTTCAATGGTTTAGTTCAGTTGGATGATTCTTTAAATGTTCAGCCTAGTGTGGCAAAAAGTTGGAGTATCAAAAATGAAGGTAAGAGCTATAGCTTTATCTTAAGGAACGATGTTTTTTTTCACCAACACGAGTTGTTTGGGGAAGAAAAAACAAGAAAAGTAACTGCATTTGATTTTGAATATTCTTTTTCAAGATTATTAGATGAAAAAGTTGCATCTCCTGGAGGATGGGTTTTGCAAAACGTGGAATACTTTAAAGCAGAAAACGATTCTGTTTTTTCAATACAATTAAAACAACCTTTTCCGCCTTTTCTAGGACTTTTAAGTATGAAATATTGCTCTGTAGTTCCTAAAGAAGTAGTGGAGTATTTTGGAAAAGATTTTAGATCGAACCCTGTAGGAACTGGTCCTTTTAAGTTTAAGTTGTGGGTTGAAAATACCAAGTTGGTATTAAGAAAGAATAAAAACTATTTTGAAAAAGATGATAATGGTAATAGATTACCATATCTAGAAGCAGTTGCTATTACTTTTCTGCCAGACAAACAAAGTGAGTTTTTACAGTTTATTCAAGGTAATTTGGATTTTATGAAAAGTTTAGATGCTTCTTATAAAGATGAGATTTTATCTACATCAGGAGAGTTGGTAGAAAAATACAAGGATAAAGTGATAATGCAAAAAGGGTCTTACCTAAATACAGAGTATTTAGGGTTTTTTTTAGGTGGAAATGAGAATAACCCAGTAAAATCAAAACTCATCCGACAAGCTATTAATTATGGCTTCGATAGAAGTAAAATGATTACATTTCTTAGGAATAATATTGGAACTCCAGCAATAAATGGTTTTGTGCCAAAAGGACTACCTTCGTTTAATAATCAAAAAGGTTATACATACCAGCCTGAAAAAGCTAGGAGTTTAGTAGATGAATATAAAAAAACAGTAAATAAATCTGAGGTTGGAATTACGATAACTACAAATAGTAGTTATTTAGATTTATGTGAGTTTATTCAAAGAGAGTTGCAAAATATAGGTTTAAAAGTAAATGTAGATGTAATTCCACCGTCGACACTACGACAAGGAAAAGCTAATGGTAAATTGCCTGTTTTTAGAGCGAGTTGGATTGCTGATTATCCTGATGCAGAAAATTACTTATCATTGTTTTATTCTAAAAATTTTACGCCTAACGGTCCAAATTACACACATTTTTCAGATCTTCTATTTGATAATTTATATGAGCGCTCTATTAAAGAGGTGGATAATTCTATTAGGTATAAATTGTATCAAAAAATGGATAGTATTTTAATTAATAAAGCTCCAATTATACCTTTATATTATGATGAAGTAATTCGTTTTTCTCAAAAAAATGTAAAGGGATTAGGTATAAACCCTATTGATATGCTGGACTTAAAGCGTGTGTTTAAAGAGTAGATTGAGTATTTTTTAATATTTTATGGGTAATTGGTAAATTTTTTTATGATTTGTTATAAAAAATAACATTAAGATTATTTTTGTTTATTTTTTAAGTTAAATATTTTATGATTTAATAATTTTTTAACTTTATAAAAAACCTTTCAAAATCAATCAATTATGAAAAAAACCTACCTGCTGATAGCAGTTTTTCTGCTATCTCAAACAATTTTTTCTCAAAATTCAACACCTAAAGACATTGGTGTTATTCAACAACATTTTAATAATTTAAAGAAGAAAAGTAAAGACGCTTCTTTAGATTTTTCGGAGTGGAAAGTCACTAGTTCGGCTTCTTCATTGAAAAAAGGCCTTACACATTATTATGTTACACAGTATCATAATAATATTCCAATAGTTAATGGTACATATAATATGTCTATCGTTAATAATAAAGTTAATTATACTTTAGATCAATTTATACCTAGTATTTCATCTAAATTATCTTCTTCAAGAACTTCAGGTATAACTCCAGAAGCAGCAATTCAATCTGTAATTACTAAACATCGTTTAAGATCTTCAGGAAATCTTATTAGAACAGCTAAAAGATCTAATAGCGGTGATGATGTTATTCATTTTATGAATTCTGGTATTACAGAAGATAATGAACCAATTACTGCTCAGAAAGTATATGTTTTTCAAGATGATCAATTAAAATTATGTTGGAACATTACCTTGTATGAGCAAGGTGGTCAAAACTGGTGGAATAGTTTTGTAGATATTTCTTCTGGTAAAGTTGTGGCAGAAGACAACTGGGTAATCTCATGTAATTTTGGTGAAACAGAACATGCACATGTTAAAGGAGAGAGTCATAGCGACAAAACTGAAGTTAATTTTGTAGAAAGAAACTCAGGAACACCTTATGCTAAAGAATCTATGATGTTTGCACCAGATTCTTATAATGTATATGCAATGCCTTTATCTGATCCAGATGATGGAGGAAGATCTATTGTAACTAATCCGGCAAATTTAACCGCATCTCCTTTTGGATGGCATGATACAAATGGTGCGACTGGAGCAGAATTTACAATTACCAGAGGTAATAATGTATGGGCTCAAGAAGATGCAAATGGAAATAATGGAACCGGAGCTTCTCCAAGTGGAGGATCGAGCTTAGATTTTGATTTTCCAGTAAACTTAAATCAATCTCCTGCTAACTATAGAGATGCTTCTACGACTAATTTATTCTACTGGAATAATATCATGCATGATGTTTGGTATCAGTATGGATTTGATGAAGCTAGTGGTAACTTCCAAGAAAATAACTACGGAAAAGGTGGTTCTGGAAGTGACTCTGTAAATGCTGATTCACAAGATGGTAGTGGAACAAATAACGCAAATTTTGGTACGCCACCTGATGGTAGTAATCCAAGAATGCAAATGTTTTTATGGAATCGAACAAACCCTGGAAGAGATGGTTCTTTTGATAATGTGATTATTGCTCATGAATACGGACATGGTATTTCTACGCGTTTAGTTGGTGGTAGAAATAGTAATACTTTAGGTGGTTCTGAGCAAATGGGTGAAGGATGGTCTGATTGGTTTGGATTAATGCTTACAATGAAAGTTGGAGATCAAGGTACCGATAGTAGAGGTGTTGGTAATTATGTTTTAGGACAAAATGATAGTGGTCCTGGTATTCGTCCAACTCCTTATTCAACAAATAGATCTATTAACAATACGGATTATGCTGATATTAATGGTTTAGCAGTTCCGCATGGTGTTGGTTATGCATTTGCAACTATACTTTGGGATATGACTTGGTTGTTAGTAGATCAAGAAGGGTTTGATCCAGATTTTTATAATGGAACTGGAGGAAACAATATCGCAATGGCTTTAGTTACTGAAGGATTAAAGAATACAGCTAATAATCCAGGATTTGTTTCAGGACGTGATGGTATTTTACAAGCAGATCAAGATTTATATGGAGGTCAGTATAGATGTTTAATTTGGAAAGCTTTTGCTGAAAGAGGTGTAGGAGAAGGCGCAAATGAAAATTCAAATGGAGGAACAAATACAAATTCAGATCAAACGGTTTCTTTCGTAAATCCTTGTGATGGTGGAGGTCCAGATCCAACACCAGATGTGTGTTCAGGAGATGTTACAACATTCCCTTTTAGTGAGAGTTTTGAAACTAATTT
The DNA here is from genome assembly GCA_947492185.1 of uncultured Tenacibaculum sp. Classification (GTDB taxonomy): domain Bacteria; phylum Bacteroidota; class Bacteroidia; order Flavobacteriales; family Flavobacteriaceae; genus Polaribacter. The sequence goes on along the minus strand of CANLMR010000005.1, from coordinate 63,742 downwards.
TGGTGAGTGGTCAAATGCTACTTCTGGTGATGATATTGATTTCACTAGAAATTCTGGTGGAACACCATCAAGTAATACAGGACCAAGTGCTGCTTCAGATGGTTCTACATATATTTATGTTGAAGCTTCAGGAGACGGAACTGGTTTCCCAAATAAAAGAGCAGTATTAAATTCTCCTTGTTTAAATTTCTCATCATTAACAGATCCTAATTTATCTTTCCAATACCACATGTTTGGTAGTGCAATTAATTCTTTAACTGTTGAAGCTAGAACTGACAATACAGGAGATTGGACGTCGGTTTTCACGCAATCTGGAGATAAAGGAAATCAATGGAATGATGCAAGTGTAGATTTAGCTGCTTATGCTAGTCAAGCTAGTGTGCAATTACGTTTTGTAGTAGTTACTGGTACAGGAACTAGTGGATGGCAAAGTGATATTGCTTTAGATGCTGTGGCGATCCAAAATGGAGGAACTACTCCTCCGGATCCAAGTGGATGTAATGGAGAAATTACTTCGTATCCTTTTGCTGAAAGTTTCGAATCAAGCTTTGGAAGTTGGGAAAATGCCACTTCTGGAGACGATATAGACTTTACAAGAGATACAGGAGGAACGCCTTCGAGTAATACAGGACCAAGTAGCGGAGCAGATGGAGCTACCTATATTTATGTAGAAGCTTCAGGTGATGGAACAGGTTTCCCAAATAAAACGGCAATTTTAAATTCTCCTTGTTTAAACTTTAGTTCATTAACAACTCCAAGTTTACAATTCCAATATCATATGTTTGGTAGTGCAATTAATTCATTAACTGCAGAAGCTAGAACTAATAATACAGGTGCTTGGACATCAATATTTACTCAAACTGGAGACCAAGGTAATCAATGGAATGCCGCAAATGTTGATTTAACTGCTTATGCAGGCGAATCTAGTGTGCAAATAAGATTTACAGTGGTTACAGGTTCTGGTGGTAGTGGTTGGCAAAGTGATATTGCTTTAGATGCAATTTCTATTGGAGAAGATACAGGTGGCCCAGATCCTGGATGTGCTTCATTAGATTTTAATAGTTTCACAATTACACCATTCTCTAATCAAGATAGTGCTGGTAATTTCTCTGTTGGAAATGGAGGAGCTTCATTAACATTAACAAACAATACTTGGAAATACATTCCATTGAATTATACAGTTACGGCTAATACAGTAATTGAGTTTGAATTCAGTAGTACTTCTCAAGGTGAGATTCATGGTGTTGGATTTGAAAATGATAACACCTTAACATCTACGAGATACTTTAAAGTTCATGGTACTCAAAACTATGGTATAACGAATTTCGATAATTATGCTGGAGGTACACAAACGTATGTGATTCCTGTTGGAGATTCTTATACTGGTTCTATGGATAGATTAGTGTTTATTAATGATAACGATGCAGGTTCAGGTAATAATTCTACTTTTACTAATGTAAGGATTTATGAAGGTTCTTGTAGTGCTTCATTGGTTGAAACAGTAAGTTTTGGAACTAGAGTAGATACTTTAGGAGATCAAGATGAAGATGTTTTATCGTCTTTAATTGTAGCTCCAGTTCCTGTTAAAAAAGGAAATCTTTTAAAAGTAATTTCTGGAAATAATTTATCAGGTACTAAGTATAGTGTTATTAATATGCTAGGTCAAGTTCTTGATAGAGGAACATTGAATAATACCAGAGCTATTAATGTAGATCGTTTCGAATCTGGAGTGTATATCTTAAGATTGGAAAATGAATATACAAAAGCTAACAAGCGATTTATTATTGAATAAGGAAAAATTTTTATAGAAGAATAAAAAGAAATAAAAAAAGCCTCTTAATTTATTAAGAGGCTTTTTTTATTTAATATTTTGAAATTTAAAATACTAATTCTTTTATTTTTCTAGTAATTGCTTGTTTTATATCAGTAGGATATGATCTATCACCATGAAAAACATCCGCCATAGCATCGCTAAAACGTTGTCCGTATTTTTTAAGCATTACATTTCTGATAGTCTTTTGCTCGTAAAACCATTTTGCTAACCACAATCCGGTTTTAATTTCTGGGATAAGTTTTTCGTTAAGTTTTTCTTCATACAAAGCAGCTGCCTTGTCTAAATTTAGCTCAGCTTCACTTATTGCGTCAGCAACTAAAACCCCACTGTATATTGCATTAGAAATCCCTTCAGCAGTAATAGGATCTGCAAACCCAGCAGCATCACCAATTAAAAACACATTTTGTTTTACAAAACCATCAGTTCTTGGCGCTATAGGAATTTGAAAACCATGCTGAGATTCTTTAAGAATAGTAGTGATACCAATAGTTTTTAAATACTCTTGGTAGTATTTTTTTAAATTGATTCTAGCCTTTTTTGTAGATGCCACTCCAACCGATAAGTGGTTTTTCTTAGGGAAATTCCATGCATAACCATAAGGAATTGCATCAATATCAAAACGAACCTGATCTTTTAAGCGATTAAAATCTTCTTCAGGTACTTCAACTTCATATTCTAAAGCTGGAATTAACTTTCTGGTTTCTTCTGTCCAACCAGCCATTTTTGCAGTAGGACTTAAAGCTCCGTCTGCTGCTACAACAAATTTAACAGAGAGTTTTGTTTTATCGGTAGTAAGTATAGCTTTCTCGTTTTCGAAAGTTATATCTATTAATTTATTTTCTTCTAACAAGGTAATTCCTTGTTTTTTAGCTTCCTCAACAATTAAATTATCAAAAGAATCCCTCATGATCATGGTAATAGTTGGATCTTCTCTTTCTGTTTTAAAGTGTAAAGTATTACCAAGAAAAATATCAACAGTATGAAACTCGCGTTCTACTACAGAACTAATATCAAAAGGAAGGTCTCTTCGTCCTCTATATACAAATCCACCACCGCATGTTTTGTATCTAGGTAGTTTTTCTTTTTCAATAAGTACAGTTGAAATTCCTTTTTTTGCTAAATGAAAAGCAGTTGAAGCTCCCGATGGTCCGCTACCAATTACAGCTACATCAAAATGTTCCATGAAAGTTAGAAATTTATACGTTTAATAGTGCGCTAAGATAGTTATTCAAAATTTATTCTAGACATTATAGGGAAGTGATCGGAGAATTTTTCTGAATAGGTTTTAAAGCTATGGATTTTAGTCTTTTCATCAGTTAAAATGAAGTCAATTCGTACAGGAAAAAAATAATTAAAAGTTTTACCAAGTCCACTACCTGCTACTTCAAACGCATCTTTTTTGTTTTGACTAATTTGTCTATATACCCAAGAAAAAGCAGTATTATTAAAATCTCCACAAATTACTTTTCGCCCTTTCCATTGTTTTTCATGTGCTAAAAATGATTCAACTTGAGAGGCTTGCTTTTTAAATCCTGTTTTTAATCGGTCTATTAATTTTTCTGAATTAGCTTCGCCGAAATTTTCTTTTTGCGGGTTTAATTTTAACGATTGTAAATGGATGTTATATATCCTAATTGTATCTTTTTCTTTTAAAATATCTATATAAATAGCATTATTAGCACTTTTTTTAAAGTCTAATGAACCTTTGTTTATAATTTTATATTTGGAAAAAATAGCTAATCCAAAATTGTTTTTTTGAGACTTAGCAACAAAATATTTGTATGGGTAATTCAATTCTCTATCTTCAGAATCGTAGTATTCTTGTAAAGCAAGAACATCGGGTTTTTTTTTATTAATGAAAGCTGTTATTTTTTTATCAATATCTTTTTCCTCAATCCAATTATATATGTTAAACATACGAACATTATAGCTCATTACTTTTGCATCTGTGTTTAAAGCTATGTTTTTTTTGCTAAGTTTTACGAAAGGAGGGAAGAATAACCAACCAAAAGCTAGTACAACACCAGATAGTATAAAATGTTTTTTAAGTTTAATAACCCAATAGATAAAAAAAACTAGGTTAACAACAATTAAAAAAGGAACAGCTAAACTAGCTACAGAAAAAACTGGGATAGTTTTTGGCGACACAAAAGCTAAAAAATAAGACAGTAATAAAATAGTTGCTACTATTGAATTTGTAAAATAGAGCAACTTATGAAAGAAATTAAACTGGTTTTTCTTAGCCATTATTTAGGATTTCCTTGCTTGAATAAAAATTCTTTTTCTTCTTTTGTTAATGCATCATATCCTGATTTTCCAATCTTATCTAAAATTTCATCTATTTTTTGCTGATTTTCAGACTTATTGCGTAGCGTGTCTTTTTTTCTAGGTTTTGGGTTATCAGATTTATAAACGGTTTTTAAGTTTTTTTTATCTCTTTTAAACCACTTACTAATATTTTTAAAAATATCTAATTCTTTATTACTAGCTTGACTAACATATAAAAAACCAAATAAAGCTCCTCCTAAATGAGCAAAATGCCCACCTCCATTCGCAGCTGATAAGCTAATTAAATTCATAACTATAAAAAATGCAACTAAGTACCACACTTTTAGGTATATATTTATTAATGGTATTCTTAGTTCATAGTTAGGGATATAGGTTGCAATTCCCACCATTATAGCATAAATACCAGCTGAAGCACCCACTAAAATATGGTTTCTTCCTTGAAAAACAGGGAAGGTGTTCATAGCAATTAAAAAAAGGAATCCGCCAAAAATGGTTCCTAATAAATAGAAGTTTAATAACTGTTTTTGAGTGAAATATTCTATAAAAAGTCGTCCAAAAATATATAGTGAAATACAGTTGAAAAGGATGTGTAAAAAATCTGCATGTAAAAAACCATATGAAATAATAGACCATGGTTTGGTAATGTAGTCATCTAGAGAAGATGATAAAGCAAACCATTCATCTATAAAGTTTAATTGGTTTTTATATAAACCGGTAAAAGAAGAAATCAACATTTCTACTACAAAAACAATAATGTTAACGTAGATGATTTTCTCTAGCATAGATGCTCTTAAGAAATGTTGCTTTATTTTTTCCATGTTTTAATTTATTTTGAATTGATTTTTCTTCCAATACCAAGCAATTATAAAACCGATAATAGCCCCACCAACGTGTGCAAAGTGAGCAACATTACCAATAGAATATTTAGTAACTCCAAAGAATAGATCACCTAAAATCATTAAAGGAATAAAGTATTTTGCAGCTATAGGAACAGGGAAGAAAATTAAAGCTAATTTTGCATTTGGAAATGCTAAACCAAATGCTACCAAAATTCCATAAACTGCACCAGAAGCACCAACTGCAGGTGTATGGTAAAGTGAATAAAACTCACTCATTTCTTTATTTGTAAGTTGTATTATTTCTGCATTATATTTTCCAGTATCTAATATGCTTTGTATGTTGGAAGTAGTTAACCCTGAGTTGATTAATTGTTCGTAGAACCCGTTAAATTGATAGTAATTAACTAAACTATAAATTAATCCAGCTCCAATTCCAGCAGAAAAATAAAAGAATATAAACTTGTTTTTTCCCCACATTTGTTCTAGTGGAGTTCCAAAAGCCCATAAACCATACATGTTAAAAAGAAGATGAAACTCGCTTCCGTGCATAAACATGTGTGATATATATTGCCAAAAACCGAAATATTCATTTTTTGGAAAGTATAATGCAAGTATTCTTGTTAAATCCATTCCTATTAATTTAGGAGCGAAAAACAGAATTACATTGATTATAATAAGGTGTTTTATAGCTGTAGTTAATCTATTCATTTTTACTTGCTAAATATAGTGTCAATTTCTTGTAAAGTTAAGGTTTTAAACGTTGGTTTTCCTAGAGGAGAAACGCTTGGTTCTTTGCAAGAAAATAAATTATTCACTAAAGTTTCTTGTTCTTTTCCTGATAATACAGCTCCTGTTTTTATAGCTAATGATTTTGCAAACGATTTTGCCATCACATCAGAATGACTAAAACTGGCATCTGGAACTTCTAATTTTATGTCGTCTAATAACTGTTCTAGAATCAAAGTAATTTGACTTTCAGAAATCGAAGTTGGTATTCCTCCAATAATAACAGTATCCTTTGTGAATTCATTAAACACAAATCCAGCGCTTTCTAAATCAGCTTTCATTCCTTGTATCATTTCAATATCTGTTGGTGAAAATGAAATGTTAATAGGAAATAATAATTGCTGGCTATTCGCTTCTTTAACGGTAATATGTTCTAAATATTCTTCATACAGCACACGTTGATGAGCTAAAGTTTGATGAATTAGAACAACTCCTGATTTGATCGTGCTTAAAATATATTTTTTCTGAACTTGAAATGTTTTTCCTGTTTCAGTTTCTCTTTCACTTTCAAATAGTTCTTCTTGATTATTAGAAGAATTAAACGATTCTGTATTTAAATTCGCATATAATGATTCCCAGCTTCCTGCATCTTTTTTAAAATTGCTTTGATACGTTTTGCTTGAACTTGATGTTGAGCGTTCAGATTGAACTGGGTTTTTATCTAATGTTTCGTTTTTAAAAGGATTGAATGTTGGGTCTACAATTATTTTAGGTGTGGATACACTTGGTTTATTTTTAAAGTCGTAAGGTGTGTCTAGAGTTGCATCTCTATTAAAATCTAAAACAGGAGCAACATTATACTGACCTAAACTGTGTTTAACTGTAGCTCTAATAATTGCATACAAAGCCTTTTCATTATCAAATTTCACCTCTGTTTTGGTAGGATGAATATTAATATCGATTGTATTTGGCGGTACTTCAAAATAGATAAAATAGGTTGGATGTGAACCTTGTTCAAGTAATCCTTCAAAAGCACTATTAATTGCATGGTTTAAATAAGAACTTTTAATAAAGCGATCGTTTACAAAAAAGAATTGTTCACCTCTTTTCTTTTTTGCGAATTCAGGTTTAGCAACAAATCCTCTAATTGAAATAATATCTGTTTGTTCCTCAACAGGAACTAACTTTTCGTTAGTTTTATTTCCAAAAATTGAAACAATTCGCTTTCTTAGATTACTGCTTTTTAAATTGTAAACTTCATTATTGTTATGATGTAATACAAATGCAATATTTGGATGTGCTAAAGCAACTCGTTGAAATTCATCAATAATATGTCGAGTTTCAACGGTATCAGATTTTAAAAAATTTCTACGAGCAGGAATGTTGTAGAATAGGTTTTTAACAGCAATACTTGTACCTTTAGGAGTAGAAGTAACATCTTGAGAAACGACTTTACTGCCTTCAATTTTTATACAAGTTCCAAGTTCTTCGTCTTCTTGTTTTGTTTTTAATTCAACATGAGCAATAGCTGCAATTGAAGCCAAAGCTTCACCTCTAAATCCTTTGGTATTTAAGTTAAATAAATCTTCAGCATTTTTTATTTTAGAAGTAGCATGTCGTTCAAAACACAAACGAGCATCTGTAGTACTCATTCCTTTTCCATTGTCAATTACTTGAACCAATGTTTTTCCAGCATCTTTTAATAATAAAGTAATGGAAGTAGCTCCAGCATCTATAGCATTCTCTAATAACTCTTTAACAACCGATGCAGGGCGTTGTACAACTTCACCAGCCGCTATTTGATTAGCAACATGGTCTGGAAGTAATTGAATAATATCTGACATTAATTTTGTAAAAATATAGAAAGATCAAAATCGATTAAATACAGGAAAATAAGTGTTAAAATAATGACAATAAATACTATAGTTTTGTTAAACCCTCCATGTTCAGAAGATTTAAACTCATCAAGAGCAGTAGTAAATTTATCTTTTATAGACTTTCGTTTACCTACAGTAGTCCTATATTCATCAAACTTATGTTTAAATTCATATGGATTACCATCTCCTTTGTAGTAACGAGGTTTGTATTCAAACTTTTTATGTTCTTTTTTAAAAATTCCCATGATTAAAATAATTGTAGTTTTTATTATTAGGTCAAAAACCACACCAAAAAACGTAAATCAAAATTACGGAATTAATGACAAGCTATCAAGTAAGTTGAGTAAATTAAAAAAGCCAAGATGTTAAAATCTTGACTTTTTAAAATGTATATTTACTATTCTAAGAATAAAAATTAAAAACCAACACTATTGGTGTTTCTTCCGATGTTTTTAATCGCAGCCATTTTAATTGCAGCTACTGCACATTCTACACCTTTGTTGCCTAATGCTCCACCCGAACGATCTATAGATTGTTGTCTCGTATTATCTGTTAAAACACAAAAGATTAGAGGAACGTCATATTTAATATTTAAATCTTTAATCCCTTGCGTTACACCATCACAAACAAAATCAAAATGTTTTGTCTCACCTTGAATTACATTTCCTACAGCGATAATAGCATCTAAATTTTCAGTTTCTAACATTTTTTTACATCCGTAAATTAATTCGAAACTACCAGGAACATCCCAAGAAATAATATTCTCTTTTTTTGCTCCACAATCTATTAAGGTATCAATTGCACCTTGATGAAGGTTTTTTGTGATTTCTGGATTCCATTCAGAAACAACAATCCCAAATCGAAATTCCTTCGCATTTGGGATAGTATTTTTATCGTAATAAGATAAATTCGTTGTAGCCATTTTAAGTAGTCATTGCCAATGTAATGAAGCAATCTTTTGATAGATTACTTCGTTATTCTTCCTCGTAATGACGAGAATTAAAATTATTTATTGAGCGTATTTAGCGCTATTAATATATTTATCAATATTTCTACCTACTTGAGTAGTAGCATATTTTTCTTTGATAGTTGTAAATAAACTTTCAGCCTTACTATAGTTTTTTAATTCCATAGCAGTTTGTCCAGCTTTGAATAAAAACATAGGAGCAGTAAACTCATTATCTTTTTTATTTCCTGCTTTTTCATAAAACTCAAGAGCTTCTTCTGGTTGGTTGATATCTGCAAAAGCATCCCCAATTGCACCTAATGCAGTTGGTCCTAATAATTCATCATCAGAATTGAATTGCTCTAAATACTCGATAGCTTCAGTATATTTCTTCATTTTTAAGTAAGAAATACCAGCGTAATAGTTAGCTAAATTTCCAGCTTTCGTACTACCATACGTTTGAGCGATGTCTAAAAATCCATATTTACCATCACCACCTTCTAAACCTAAAGTGTATAAGCTATCAGCTGCTACTCCAGCAGATGTTTCTGCTTGTTCGAAAAAAGATCTAGGATAAGCTAATTCGTTAGAAGCTTCTAATTCTGTTGGTTCTGAAATAAACTTTGTATACCCCAAGTATAAAAGTATTAAAGCAGCTACACCAACTAAACCGTAAAATAAAGGTTTACTATTTTTTTCAATCCATTCTTCTGATTTGTTAGCGGCTTGATCTAATCCTTCAAATGCTTTTGCCACATCACTTTGCGACTCATCAAATGTCTCATCAATAGTATTATCTACAACCTTTTCTTTCTTAGGTTTATATCCTCTCTTTTTATATGTTGCCATAATTCTTATAAAATTAGTGGCGCAAAAATAGTTTTTTTAATTGGATTTTAAAAGCCGATTTTTCGTTATTTTGCACTTCACGTCTAGAAATAACATAGCAAGTGTATTTACAGAAAATATCCTTAGTGAATTTTAAAAATATTGAATCCCAAACATTTAGTTTTGAAAAAAAAATTAATTGCTTTGTGGGAAATAATGGTGTTGGTAAGACCAATGTTCTCGATGCTATCTATTATTTGTCTTTCGCAAAGAGTTATTTTAACCCTATAGCTGGTCAAAATATTAGACATAATCAAGATTTTTTTGTTGTTGAGGGAGATTATTTAGTAAGTGAACGATTAGAAAAAATTATTTGTTCACTAAAAAGAGGTCAAAAAAAAGTATTGAAGAGAAATGGAAAGGTTTACGATCGTTTTTCTGATCATATTGGTCAATTTCCATTGGTAATTATTTCTCCAGCGGATAGAGATTTGATTATTGAAGGTAGTGATACTAGAAGAAAATTTATTGATGGAGTAATTTCTCAGCAAGATAAAAAGTATTTAAAAACGTTGATTTCTTATAATAAAGTAGTAAGTCAACGAAATGCATTGTTGAAATTTTTTGCAGCCAATAGAACGTTTGATGAAATAAACTTAAATGTTTATAATGAGCAATTGATGATTTATGGAACTGAAATTTTTGAAAAACGTAAAGCGTTTTTAAAGCAGTTTGTTCCTATTTTTAATGAAAAGTATCAAATGATTTCCAATGAAAAGGAAAAAGTAGCGTTACATTATAAAAGCCAGTTGAACAATATCTCTTTTGAAGAGTTATTAAAGAATAATTTAGAGAAGGATAAAATATTACAATATACTTCTGTTGGTATTCATAAAGACGATTTGAATTTTGAAATAGGAGAGTATCCTATTAAGAAATTTGGATCTCAAGGACAACAAAAATCATATTTAATAGCTTTGAAACTGGCGCAATTTGAGTTTATTAAAAAACAGTCTAATATTATTCCTATATTATTATTAGATGATATTTTTGATAAATTAGATGAGAGCCGAGTTTCTCAAATTGTGGATTTAGTGAATAAAGATGAATTCGGACAAATATTTATTACTGATACACATTTTGAAAGGACAGAGGCTGTGGTTAAACAGAGTAATAAACCTTATGAAATATTTAATTTAAGCGAGCAATAGCAAGAATATGGCGAAAAGAGAAAATAATAGTTTTTCTATTAAGGATTTAATGGGATCCTTTATCAAAGAGAATAAACTTGAAAAAGGGTTTAGAAAAATTCATATCGAAGAAGCTTGGAGTAAATTAATGGGACCAGGAATTGCTACGTATACCAATGAAGTGAAATTACAAAATGGAACGTTAATTATTCGCCTAAATTCCTCAGTATTAAGAGAAGAATTGAGCTATGGTAAAGATAAAATTATTAAGATGATTAACGAAGAGATGGGAGAAGAAGCAGTAAAAAAAATAATGTTGGTTTAATTATTTATTGCTTGTAAAAATCATTATTACTATACACTTTTCCAGAACTATTTTTTACAACTGCGTTTAATCGTTTTGAGATTAAGAACATTTTAAAAATAACTTCTTTCGATGGATTTTGAGTTGAAATTGTTCCATTGTTAAATTGAAACGGAACTTTTTTACCATCTTCATGCATAAAAAATGTAAGTGAATTATTTTCTAAGTTTGAATTTTTATTTGTAGATGCTTTTAACTTATAATCTAACTTAGTATAATCTAACCATTCTTTTAAAGATATTATATCTTGACCTTCAGTTCTACTAATACTTACAAAGAAATCTTGTTTGTTGTTTTGATTACTCTCTTGTGCAAAGCCAATATTAAAGTTTAATGTAGTTAAAACAAAAAGTAGAAATAAATGTCTCATAAGTTCAAAAGAAATTAGTAATTACTGGGCGAATTTAAATAAAAAAACTCGTTACAAGAAAGTAACGAGTTCAATGTAATATTATTATTCTCGAAAGAGATTAAAACATTTCTCTACCAGAGAAGTGGAAGTTTCCTTCGATAGCTGCATTTTCATCAGAGTCAGAACCGTGAACAGCGTTCTCACCAATAGAAGTTGCATATAGTTTTCTAATTGTTCCTTCTGCAGCTTCAGCTGGGTTAGTTGCACCAATTAAAGTTCTAAAGTCTTCAACTGCATTTTCTTTTTCTAAAATTGCAGCAACAATAGGTCCGCGAGTCATAAACTCAACTAATTCTCCAAAAAACGGACGCTCATTGTGAATAGCATAAAAAGTTTCAGCATCACGCTTAGTCATGTGCGTTTTTTTCATTGCTACAATTCTAAAACCAGCAGCATTAATTTTTTCTAAAATAGCACCAGTATGTCCATTTTCTACAGCATCTGGTTTAATCATTGTAAAAGTTCTATTCGTTGCCATTTGTATTTTAATCTGATTATAATTTCGCGCAAAAATACATTTTTTAATGTTACTAGCAAGTTAAGGATACATTTGAGTGTTTAATTCTTCTTTTTCAAGAGTCTTTAATAGCTAAAAACAAATATGTTATAAATTCAAATTTCAAAAAATGATAATGGTTTTATTGCGTTAATTCTTATGAATTAACATTTTTGATATTATTTAGTCAAAAGAATATTAAATTGTATATTCGCCCTTTATGATTTTAAAGAATTTTGAAGCACTAAAAGCGTATCTAGAAACGCCTAGAAATATTGTAATAATTGGCCATAAAAACCCAGATGGAGATGCAGTAGGATCAACGCTAGGATTAAAACATTATTTAGATATTAAAGGACATAAAGCGCAAGTTTTAATGCCTAATGAATTTCCTGATTTTTTGCATTGGATTCCTGGAGTTGAAACTGTTTATCGTTTTGATCGTCAGAATAATCAATGTGTTAAAGCATTAAAAAAATCGGATATTATCTTTTTACTTGATTTTAATGCTTTACATAGAGTCGGTGATGACATGAAAAATACTTTAGAAAAGTATGAAAATAATTTTGCATTAATTGATCATCATCAACAACCAGATGAGTTTGAGTATATGTATTCTGATACAGAAATTTGTTCTACTTGTCAAATGGTATATAACTTTATGGAAATGATGGGAGATGTTGAGATGATAGAAAAGAATATAGCAACTTGTTTGTATACTGGGATTATGACCGATACTGGGTCGTTTAGATTTAGATCTACAACAAGTACTACACACAGAATTATTGCAGATTTAATTGATAAAGGAGCTGAAAATGATAAAATTCATAGTAAAGTATATGATGCGAATACATTTAGTAGGCTTCAGTTATTAGGACAATCGTTAAGTAATTTAGAAGTGTTACCAGAATACAAGACGGCTTTTATAAAACTTTCTCAGGAAGAAAAGAATAAATTCAACTACGAGAAAGGAGATACTGAAGGAGTAGTGAATTACGCTTTATCTTTAAAAGGAATTGTATTTGCAGCAATTTTTATTGAGGATAAAGAACAAGGAATTATAAAAATCTCATTACGATCAAAAGGTAGTTTTTCAGTGAATAAATTTGCGAGATCTTATTTTAATGGTGGAGGACATGATAACGCTGCTGGTGGTCGATCTGTTGAATCTTTAGAAGATACAATAGAAAAATTTAAATTACTACTTCCAAATTATAAAGAAGAACTAAAAGTTTCATATGAAGAATAGCCAGTTTTACATATTAGTTTTAGCTGTTTTTAGTTTCTTAGGTTGTAAAGAATTAGAACCAAGAAGACCTAAAGAAAATTCAACTACTAATTTTTACAAAGAAGTTATTGAGCAGAATAAGAAACTAAATGCCCTTGAAACTAAAAAAATAAAGTTGACTCTAGATGAAGATACTTTAACTACATATAAATCTTCAACAAATGGATTTTGGTATGCTTATGTAAGTAAAGATAGTACTTCTAATAAAGTTCCTGTTAAAGGAGATATGGTTACAGTAAAATATAATATCACAAATTTAAATGATAAAGTATTTTACGATTTTCAGACTAGAAACTATACTGTCGATAAAGAAGATTTTGTTCCGGGATTAGCTCAAGGAATAAAGTTGATGAAAAAAGGAGAAACTATTACATTTGTAATTCCTTCTTACAGAGCTTATGGAGTTACTGGTGATGGAAATAGAATAGGAATAAATCAAACATTAAAAAGTACACTAACATTAATAGAAATAAATAAACCGAATAATGAAATTAAGTAAGATTGTAGCAATTACTGTTTTAGGATTAACAGTAGTATCATGTGGAAAACAATTAGGAGGAACTCAAAAAAGTCTTGATACAGAGTTAGATTCTGTAAGTTATGCATTAGGATTAAATACAGGAGTAAGGATGAGAGCAGATCAGAATGCTAAAGAGCTTAATCCGGATTTATATGTTCAAGGTTTTTATAATGGTGCAGATTCTACTGATATTAAAATTAATATTGAAGAAGCAGCAAATATTATAAGAAGCTATTTCCAAAAAAAGCAAATGGAGCAAATGGAGAAGCAACAAAAGGAAATGGAGAAAAAAGCTGAGGTTGAGCACGCAGATTATAAAAAAGCTAATGAAGCTTTTTTAGCTGAAAACAAAACTAAAGATGGAGTTGTTACTACTGATAGTGGTTTACAATATATTGTAATGAAAGAAGGTAATGGAGCTTCTCCTAAAATTGCTGATTTTGTAAAAGTTCATTACCATGGTACATTAACTGATGGAAAAATGTTCGATAGTTCTGTAGAAAGAGGTACACCATCAGAGTTTGGAGTTACTCAAGTAATTAAAGGGTGGACTGAAGGCTTACAATTAATGAAAGAAGGAGCAAAGTATAAGTTCTTTATTCCTCAGAACTTAGCTTATGGATTCCAAGGAAGAATGCCGCAAATTAAGCCTTTCTCAACTTTAGTTTTTGAAGTAGAATTGTTAGAGGTAAAATCGGCTGCTAAGCCTGCTGCTGATGGTCATACTGATCATAGTGGTCCAAATCATAAAGATCATTAATAAAAAATAATGTAATTTGAAAGCATCAACTTAAGTTGGTGCTTTTTGTTTCATTTTTAAAATTAGAATATGAAAATATTTAAATTCATCATCGTTTTTACAGTTTTAATAGTTTCTTGTAAAACTGTAAAGTATCCAGATTTAGCTGAAGGTTTATATGCAGATATTCAAACTAATAAAGGGGATATTTTAATTAAACTTCATGCTGATGTTGTACCTATGACTGTTGCTAATTTTGTTTCTTTAGCAGAAGGTAATAACCCGAAAATGACTGATTCAATTAAAGGTAAACCTTTTTATGAAGGAGTTAAATTCCATAGAGTAATCAAAAACTTCATGATACAAGCTGGAGAACCAAAGGGTAATCGTAAAACAAATGTTGGATATACTTTTGATGATGAGTTTCCGCTTAATGAAAAAGGACAGTTAATTCATAAACACGATTCTGAAGGAGTTTTGTCTATGGCTAATGCTGGTCCTGCAACCAATTCATCTCAATTTTTTATCACGCACAAAGCTACTCCTTGGCTAGATGGTAAACATTCTGTATTTGGAAAAGTAACTTATGGTCAGAATATTGTAGATACAATTGTGCAAAACGACATAATTAACAAAGTAGAGATTATTAGAGTTGGGAAATCTGCTAAACAATTTAATGCGGAAGATATTTTCATGCAAGAAATTCTAAATGCTGAAGAAAGAAAAAAAGAAAGAGAAAGAAAAATAAAATTAGCTAAAGAGCAAATCAGAAAGGATATGGATTATTACAGTTCTTCTGTAACAAGTTCTGGGCTAAGATTTTTACAACTTCAAAAAGGAAATGGTAAAAAGGTAAATCCAGATTTGCCAACTACAGTACATTATTCTCTTTATGATGATTTAGGAAATAAAATAGCTTCTAGTATAGATCAGAATAAAGCTTTTACTTTTACTATCAATGATAGAAACTTTCCTTTGATAGCAGGATGGAAAGAAGGTGCTAAGATGATGAGAGAAGGAGAAAAGGCTCGTTTGTTTATTCCTAGCTATTTAGGATATGGTGAAGTAGGTCGTTTACCAGTTATTAAACCAAACACAGATTTAATTTTTGAAATAGAAGTATTAAAAGTTGGAAAATAATTTTTTAGACACAATCACCTCTAAGGATGCTGAATTATTAATTTTTCTAAATAATTTAGGTAATGAGAAGTGGGATTCATTTTGGTTAACAATTACGAATCAGTTTAATTGGATACCACTTTTTGTTATCATTTTAATCTTAATTTATTGGAGATTTGGAATTAAGAAAACAGTTTTTGCGTTACTTTTTATAACGCTTTTAGTAGCTTTTTCGGATCAATTCACTAATCTTGTTAAAAATACAACCAGTAGGTTACGTCCATGCAATACATTAGAATTGCAAGAATATTTAAGGCAGTTTAAGTATAAACCTAGAGGTTACAGTTTTTGGTCAGGCCATGCTTCATTATCAACAACGTTTTCTGTATTTATAATTCTTTTACTTCGAAGTAAATTCAAATACATATATTTCCTGTTACTGTTTCCAATAGTTTTTGGATATAGTAGAGTGTACTTAGGTGTACATTATCCTGGAGATATTACCGTAGGTTATATTTCAGGAATTGTTTTTGGAACTCTATTCTATAAACTGTTTCAGTTTCTATATCATAAAACCTTTAAAGAAACCTTAGTTTAGTTTAACAACATATTTTTTGCCTAAAGTGTTTTCTCTTGAATTTTTATTCAAGAAACTCCCTTTTAGTTTGGTTATTCTGTAGTAATCAAATTCTTTTATAATGCTAAACCTAATGTTCTTTTCTGATAAGAGGGTTACATCTTTGTCATTTAAGAAAAAGACTTGATTACTCATTTTAGTTATGTCTTCACTATTTACTCTATTGATAGGTTTGTTACAATAAAATTCAAATCCAAAATTATGATTGGTATTGAGTACGTTTATATTGTCAAAGTTATTCTCATTTACATATCGTGCAGCATGAACACCACCTTGATACTTAAATAGTGTAGGGTAAAAGTGAGTTAGCATAAAGCTATATAAAAAACAAAATGAAATCAAAGAATAGTAAAATACCCTTTTTGTTTTGTTGTAATTATTCCTTTTAACTATTGTAACAGCTAACAAACACAAGATGATTATTGGAAATATCCAAAGGTTGATGTCTGGATTCATTAGTACGCTTAAAGCTATAATTGCAAATAAGGAAATGCCGATTAAGATCCATTGCGTGATTCTGTAAGTTTTTTGAAGTTTATGGTATTCGCTTTTTAATTTTACAATAAAATCGGCAGTAATAATTGCCATAAAAGGAAACACAATATTGGTATAATGTGCTAATTGAAATTTACTTAAAGAGAATACTAAAATAGTAGCTAGTGCTCCGAATATAGTGTAGTATTCCTCTTCTTTATTTACCTCTTTAATATTTCGTTTTATTTTGAAAAAAGTAGCAATATAAAATAAGATAGACCATGGTAAAAATGCCCATAAAATAGTGTGAATGAAAAAGAAAACATCACCATGTCCTTTTATAGGACCAGTGTTGAAAAATCTTCCGAATTGACTATCCCAGAGAAAAAATTTTATTCCAGAAACGTTGGTTTTACCAAAAACCATTTTTTCAGGATGTATATCGAATTGTAAGTATAGAGCGTGAATTTCAGGAAGAATAAAAAGTATAATAAATACTAGGGCAACAACCCACATTGGGTTTAGAATTTCTTTCCATTGTTTTTTAATAATAAAATGTCCTCCTAAAGCAGCAACAATTGGTATTATAGCAAAAACACCTTTAGTCATTATAGCAAAACTGCAAAATAAATTGGCTATAATTAAATCACTCCATTTTTTATTTTTAATGTATTTATAAAACCAATATAGACTAGCAATTATAAAACCAGTAAGATATGGTTCAGCACGTACGTCAAAATTAGAAATTACACTATGTAATGAAGTGGCTAAAATTAAAGCGGCAATGATTGCAGTTTCTTTGTCATAGTTTTCTTTTGTGAATTTGTAAGTAACCCAAACTCCAAAGAAAAAAATAAGAACTCCAGGTAGTTTGTAAGCAAAATTTGAAACACCAAAAATTTTAAATGATATTGCGGTTAGCCAAAAAGGGAGGTGAGGTTTATCTAGCCAATCTTTTCCTAACGAAAATAAATTAACAAAGTCATTATTTAAATGCATGGCTTTAGCTATAGATCCATATAGAGCTGCGTCTGGAGGCATCATGTCTAATGGAAATCCAAGAATAGTAACTCCGATTATTAGTAAACTAATAATTAATAAAGTTTTGTTTTTAATCATTTAGGGAAGTGTTTTTTATAGTACTTAAGCGTATGAAATTTAAATCAGAATTGGAGGTTCCTACAAGTTGAATTTTAGTTGGTTTAAATTTGTTTTCAAAATCTGGTAACAAGAACTCAATTTTAGTGTCAATTAATTTTGCTGGAAAAACCCTTTTATCTCTTCCTGCTCTTAAAACAATTGCAAGTTGAAGGGTTTGTATTAATTCAATGTCTTCTTTTTGAATTTCAACCGAAAAATTATTTTTACCGTTTTGTTTTAATGATAAATTATCTGAAAATTCAATATTAAGTTGACTGTTTTTAATATAATCTCCTTGAATATTTTTATAATATATATATCCATTATTTTTTTTGGGAAGAGAGTCGTTTGGAAATGTTCTTTTGTTTACTCCTATTAAAGCAGGATTGTTAATGTTAAATTCTTTATTAAATTTATAAAGATCGTATTGGTTCTTACGACTATCCCATGAATTCATTTGATAAGGTCTTTCGCCTGTATAAAACCAATATAAAGAAGTGTTTTGATATGAGTTATAAAATAGTGGAGTTTTATTATTGAGTTTTTCTTTTAATGCAACTGTCCATTTTTTGTTGCCATGCATATCAAATTGCTTGAAGATTAATTCATCATTAGCCATTGCAAATCTTAGATATGTAGTTGCGATAAGTGTGATTATGGCAAGTATTTTAAATGTCTTTAAATCTTTTTTATGCTCAATTAAATAATTAAAAGGGATGATAATTAACGGAATTGATATTGGAACAATCCATTGTGCTTGAGCATGAGTTTTGATAGTGCTAATAAGGAAAAATGTAATAAAACCAATAACAATAAAATTTAAAGCCTTTTGAAATAAATCTTTATTCTTAATGTTTTTGAAAAATGCTTTGTATATAATAGGGAAAGTAAAGCCTATGATAACAATGGTATTTATAAAATGCATATAGGTGTCTCTAAATCTATATACAGTATTTTCTTTACGTTCAAATAAGTGGTATTTAAATGAAGGAAACTCATTTTCAAATTGCCAAAGTAAATGTGGTGAAAATAGAGCTATAGTTAGTAAAGTAGTTAGCCAAATTTTTCCGTCTTTTAAAACTTTTAAATTTGATAATAAAACAAAACTAATAACAAGCACTGATTGGTATTTACTATACATCATACAAGCCATAGATACGGCAATAATTAAATAACTTAAAGTAGATTTTTCTATTAAATATTTTTGATAGCCATATAAAAATAAAGCAATAAATAACATTAAAGGAGTATCAGGAACAGTTATAAATCCATATACATTAAATAGAGAAGTTGTTAATGCTAATAAAACAAAAAGCCATTTGTAATCTTTTTTTACAGGGTTTTGGATTAATAACCATACTATATAAAATGTAATAGATAATGTAATTGCCGAGAAAAATCGGACACTAAGTTCTCCAGAAGAGATAAAAAACTTTGAAATGCTAATCCATATAGCAACCATAGGAGGATGATCAAAGTATCCCCAATTTAATTCATTGCTATAAGTCCAGTAATAAGCTTCATCTGATAGTAATTCGGTAAAGTAACCTTGAATAATATTTACTATAAACAATAATGCCCCGAAGAATAAAAAAAAGTATTTAGAATTTTTAATTGCTTTCATTGCAGCAAAGCTATAAAATAACCTTAAATATTATTTGAATTTTTTGAAAGCAAAAAAAAAATAAAAAAACCGAGTTAAATACTCGGCTTTAGAAACTATTCTTCGTCTATTTCTGTTCTTGTTTCTTTAGGTTTTTCTCCTTTTTCAATTTTTATGGTTAGTTTTTTAGTTTTATTATCTAAATTCATAAAAATCGAATCCCCTTCATTTAGCTTTGCATTAACTATTTCTTCAGCTAAGGCATCTTCAATGTATTTCTGAATAGCTCGTTTTAAAGGTCTAGCTCCGTATTGTTTGTCAAAACCTTTATCAGCAATATAATCTTTTGCTTCTTCAGATAGGTTTAAATGGTAACCTAAATCTGAAATACGATCTAATAATTTTTTTAGTTCAATATCAATGATTTTATGAATATCTTCACGTTCAAGAGAGTTGAAAATAATTACATCATCAATACGATTTAAGAACTCAGGAGCGAAAGATTTCTTTAAAGCACTTTCTATTATTCCTCTTGCATGAGTATCTTCTTGTTCTTTTTTTGCTTGGGTTCCAAAACCAACTCCACCACCAAAATCTTTTAGTTTACGAACTCCAATATTTGAAGTCATAATAATAACAGTATTTCTGAAGTCGATTTTTCTTCCCAAGCTATCTGTTACATGACCATCATCTAAGATTTGTAGTAGCATATTGAAAACATCTGGATGTGCTTTTTCAATCTCATCCAAAAGAACAACAGAATAAGGTTTACGACGAACTTTCTCCGTTAATTGCCCACCTTCTTCATAACCAACATATCCTGGAGGAGCACCAATTAACCTAGAAATAGCAAACTTTTCCATGTATTCACTCATGTCAATTCGAATTAAAGATTCGTCAGAATCAAATAATTCTCGTGCTAAAACTTTTGCTAATTGTGTTTTACCAACTCCAGTAGATCCTAAAAAGATGAATGATCCAATAGGCTTGTTTGGATCTTTTAAACCAACTCTATTTCGTTGAATAGCCTTCACAACTTTGGTAACTGCTTCACTTTGACCAATTACTTTTCCTTCAATTAAACTAGGTAAGTCTGCTAATCTATTACTTTCAGCTTCGGCAACTCTATTTACAGGAATTCCGGTCATCATAGAAACTACTTCAGCAACATTATCTTCAGTTACCGTTTCTCTATGAAGTTTAGAATCTTCTTCCCATTGATTTTGTGCGGAATCTAATGCAGCTTCAATATTTTTTTCATCATCACGTAATTTAGCAGCTTCTTCGTATTTCTGTCCACTTACAGCTTTAGTTTTACGTTCTCTAATTTCTTCAAGTTTAGATTCTAATTCTAAAATTTGTTGAGGAACTACAATGTTGGTGATATGAATTCGAGATCCTGCTTCATCTAAGGCATCAATAGCCTTATCTGGAAGGAAACGATCTGTCATATACCTATTTGTTAATTTAACACAAGCTTCAATAGCTTCATCGGTAAATTCTACATTATGATGTGCTTCATACTTGCCTTTTATATTATGCAAAATTTGTACAGTTTCTTCAACAGTAGTTGGGTCAACCATAACTTTTTGAAAACGACGTTCTAAAGCACCATCTTTTTCAATATTGGTTCTATATTCGTCTAAAGTTGTTGCTCCTATACATTGAATCTCCCCACGGGCTAAAGCAGGTTTTAACATATTAGAAGCGTCTAATGAACCTGTTGCTCCACCTGCACCAACAATGGTATGGATTTCATCAATGAAAAGGATAATGTCATCATTTTTTTCAAGTTCGTTCATTAACGCTTTCATGCGCTCTTCGAATTGTCCTCTGTATTTGGTTCCAGCAACTAAACTTGCTAAATCAAGAGAGATGATTCGTTTGTCAAATAGAATTCGTGAAACTTTTCTATTAACTATTCGTAAAGCTAATCCTTCTGCTATTGCTGATTTACCTACACCAGGTTCACCAATTAGCATTGGGTTATTTTTCTTTCTACGACTTAAGATTTGAGAAACACGCTCTATTTCTTTTAAACGACCAACTACAGGGTCTAGCTTATCGTTTTCTGCTAAAGAAGTTAAATCTCTACCGAAATTATCTAAAACTGGAGTTTTAGATTTTTTATTGGCTTTACTTCTTTGAGAAGATTGTTGTTGTCCGTATGGTCCTGATTTTTCTTCAGAGAATTCATCATCAGGAGTTTCTGCTACCGGGTTTATCGGTAGACTTCCGTCTTCAATATTCAATTCTTTATATAAGGCTTTAGCTTGATCGTAATCAACATCATACTTTTGCAAAAGTTTAGTTGTTGGATCATT
Source organism: uncultured Tenacibaculum sp. (assembly GCA_947492185.1). Classification (GTDB taxonomy): domain Bacteria; phylum Bacteroidota; class Bacteroidia; order Flavobacteriales; family Flavobacteriaceae; genus Polaribacter. The sequence goes on along the minus strand of CANLMR010000005.1, from coordinate 42,097 downwards.
TTCGTTTCTTAAAATACATAATAATAAATGAGCGGTATCTATTGCATCACTCTGATATAACTTAGCCTCTAAGAAAGTTGTTTTTATTGCTTTCTCAGCTTGGCGAGTTAAATGTAAATTCTTCTTTTGATTAACATCTAATAAAGAAGAAGTAGGATTTAATTTCTCTAGTTTATTTCTAACTAAATCTAAATCTATATCAAAAGTGGTTAAAATTTCTATTGCTTTTCCGTCTCCTTTTCTTATTAATCCTAGTAAAAGATGTTCAGTTCCAATGAAGTCATGGCCTAATCTTAAAGCTTCTTCTTTGCTAAACGTAATTACATCTCTAACTCCAGGTGAAAAATTTTCGTCCATAAATAATTTCTTTGTTGTAAAGTTAATAAGAATTTTATTGAAAAATACAAAAACGATGCCAGTAAAACAACACGACAAAAAGACAGTTTCATGTATGAGTTGTTTGATGTTGAAAAACCTTACAAATTTGTTAATAAATAAAGTGAAAATGAGAAGGTAAATATTGGGAAAATCACTGTTAAAATCATATCTTGCACTGTTTGTAAAAATAAATACATTTTTGTATTTAAAAGAAGTGAATTTTAGGAGGTTAAAATTCACTTTTTTAACGAAATGAGTATTAATGATTTAAATAGAGATATATGGCAGACGGGGAAAAGTTAATTCCAATTAATATTGAGGAACAAATGAAATCTGCTTACATTGATTATTCAATGTCAGTAATTGTTTCTAGAGCATTACCAGATGTAAGAGATGGTTTAAAACCAGTGCACAGAAGGGTTTTGTATGGTATGCACGAATTAGGAATAAAGGCTACGGGAGCTTATAAAAAATCTGCGAGAGTAGTTGGTGAAGTTTTAGGTAAGTATCATCCACATGGAGATACTTCAGTTTACGATTCTATGGTGCGTATGGCACAAAACTGGAGTATGCGTTACATGATGGTTGATGGGCAAGGAAACTTTGGTTCTGTTGATGGAGATAGCCCTGCAGCTATGCGTTATACTGAGGTAAGAATGCAAAAAATATCTGAAGAAATGCTTTCAGATATAGAAAAAGATACAGTTGATCACAAGTTAAACTTTGATGATACTTTACAAGAACCAACAGTATTACCTACAAGAATTCCGAACCTATTGGTAAATGGAGCTTCAGGTATTGCTGTGGGTATGGCTACAAATATGGCTCCGCATAACCTTACAGAGGTGATTAATGGAACTATGGCATACATAGATAATAGAGAAATAGAGATTGATGAATTAATGCAACACATCAAGGCTCCTGATTTTCCAACTGGAGGAATTATTTATGGTTATGATGGGGTAAGAGATGCTTTCCATACAGGTAGAGGACGTATAGTTATGCGTGCAAAAGCTACTATTGAGGAAGTAAAAGGTCGTGAATGTATTATCGTAACTGAAATTCCTTATCAGGTTAATAAAGCAGAAATGATTAAAAAAACTGCTGATTTAGTTAATGATAAGAAACTAGAAGGTATAGCAAGTATTCGTGATGAGTCTGATAGAAAAGGAATGCGTATTGTTTATGTTTTAAAGCGAGATGCTATTCCTAATATCGTTTTAAATAAGCTTTTTAAGTATACACAATTACAAACTTCCTTTAGTGTAAATAATATTGCACTTGTAAAAGGTCGTCCTCAGCAATTAAATTTAAAGCAATTAATTCAATATTTTGTTGAGCATAGGCATGAAGTTGTAGTTAGGAGAACTGAATTTGAATTAAAGAAAGCTGAAGCTAGAGCACATATTCTTGAAGGGCTTATTATAGCTTCTGATAATATAGATGAAGTTATAGCTCTTATTAGAGCTTCTTCTAATGCTGATGAAGCAAGAGAGAGCTTGATAAAACGTTTTGAATTAACTGAGATACAAGCTAAAGCTATAGTTGAAATGCGTCTTCGTCAACTTACGGGACTAGAACAAGATAAATTAAGAGCTGAGTACGAAGAAATTGTTAAGACAATAGCAGATCTTAAAGATATTTTATCAAACGAACCTAGAAGATACCAAATTATAAAAGACGAATTAACTCTAATCCGTGATAAATATGGAGACGAGCGTCGTTCTGTAATTGAGTATGCAGGTGGTGATATGCGAATTGAAGATATGATACCTAATACTAAGGTTGTTGTTACAATTTCTCATGCGGGATATGTGAAAAGAACAAACTTAGATGAGTATAAAGTTCAGAATAGAGGTGGAAGAGGTCAAAAAGGAGTGACAACTCGTAATGAAGATTTCTTAGAGCATTTATTCGTTGGAACAAATCACCAACATATGTTGTTCTTTACTCAAAAAGGAAAAGTATTTTGGATGAGAGTATTTGAAATTCCAGAAGGAGGAAAGAATACAAAAGGTAGAGCAATTCAAAATCTTATCAATATAGAGCAAGATGATAAAGTAAAAGCATTTTTAGTTACTGATGATTTAAAAGATGAAGAATATATCAATAATCATTATGTAATTATGGCTACTAAGAAAGGTAAAGTAAAGAAAACACCTTTAGAGCAATATTCAAGACCAAGGGCTAATGGTATTAATGCTATAACCATTAAAGATGGTGATGAGCTTTTAGAGGCAAAATTAACTACAGGAGATAGTCAGGTGATGTTAGCCTTAAAATCAGGTAAGTCAATTCGTTTCGAAGAGGAGAAGACAAGGCCTATGGGAAGAACTGCTTCTGGAGTAAGAGGTATTACTTTACAGAATGAAAATGATGAGGTAATAGGTATGGTTTCTGTTAATGATATGGAAAGTAATATTTTAGTTGTATCTGAAAAAGGATATGGTAAACGATCTAAGTTAGGGGATTACAGAATTACTAATCGTGGAGGAAAAGGTGTTAAAACATTGAATATTTCAGAAAAAACAGGTAATTTGGTGGCTATAAAAAATGTAGATGATTCTAATGATTTAATGATTATAAATAAATCAGGAATTACTATTAGGATGGCTGTTGAAGACTTAAGAGTCATGGGAAGAGCAACTCAAGGTGTGAAGCTAATCAATATTAAAAATAATGATAGTATAGCAGCAGTTGCTAAGGTTATGCATGAGGAGGATGAAGAAAATGGCACGGAAATTGAAAATGAAACTAGTGTAAATTAAGAATACATTATAAAATAACTAATAATAACAAGATGAGAAAACAAGTTTTAGCAATTTCTTTAGGTTTACTAACATTAGGATCTTTTGCTCAAAAGAAAGAGCTTAAATCTACTGAAAAGGCACTTAAAAATAACGACTTTACTGGAGCTTTAACAATTGTAAATTCACTTGATGAGTCAATTGAAAGTGCTGATGATAAGTATAAAGCTAAATATTACTTTTTAAAAGGTCAGGCATACGCAGGTAAAAAAGAATATCAAAAAGCAGCAAATTCTTTTAATCAATTATTTGATTTTGAAAAGAAAATAGGTAAAGAGCGCTACACAGCTGAGGCTAGACCTAGATTAGATAAGTTAATTCAATCTGTTTCTGAAAGAGCAATTAATTTATATAATAAAGAGAAGAATTTCAAAGAAGCTTCAAAATATTTTTATTTAACGTATAAATTAAGTCCAAGAGATACTGCTTTTGCTTACAATGCAGCTGTTAGTGCAACTCAGGCCAAAGATTATGATAAAGCAATTGACTATTATAAAGAGTTAATAGCTATTGGATATACAGGAAAAGAGACGCAATATTTTGCAATAAATAAATCTACTGGGAAAGAAGAAAACTTAGGAAGTAAAGCTCAGAGAGATTTAATGGTTAAATCTGGTAAATATTCTAATCCTACTCAAAAAACTACAGAAGGTAGATCTGCTGCAATTATTAAAAACTTCGGTTTAATTTTAAAAGAGCAAGGAAAAACAGATGAAGCTATCGTAGCAATTTCTAAAGCAAGAAAAGCTAATCCAGATGATTTAAACCTTCTTTTAAACGAAGCACAATTATATATTGAGTTAGGAAAAATGGATAAATTTGGAGAGTTAATGAATGAAGCTGTAGCTTTAGATCCTAATAATCCAACTTTATACTATAATTTAGGAGTTGTTAACTTTAATCAAGGAAGAACTGCAGAAGCTGAAAAATATTACAAGAAAGCAATTGAAATTAAGCCTGATTATTCAGATGCTTACATGAATTTGTCAGTTGTAATTTTAGATAAGGAGAAAGCAATTGTTGAAGAGATGAATAAGAACTTGTCTAACTTCAAAAAGTACGATGAATTAGCACTTAAACAAAAAGAAGTGTATAAAGAAGCTTTACCATATTTAGAAAAAGCTGATAGCTTAAACAGAAGTGTAGATACTGTTAAATCGTTAATGAGTATTTATGAAGTTCTAGAAATGGAGGGAAAAGCTAAAGAGTTTAGAGATTTATATAAATCAATGAGATAATAATATTTCTAAATAATAACATATAAAAAAAAGAGAAGCAGAAAAGCTTCTCTTTTTTTATATCATCTTTTTTATTACTCTTAGTTTGTGACTGTGTTGTTGTCTGTCAACATTATAAATACCACTATGGTCAAGTTTGTCAATTCTTACTTTACCATGTGCATGGATAATATTATAATCGTTCATTATGATTCCAACATGTGTGATAACACCCTCCTCGTTATCAAAAAAAGCTAAATCACCTGGTTCACACTCTTCTATAAAACTTAATACTTCTCCTTGAGTAGCTTGTTCTTTGGCATCTCTTAATAAATTATAACCACATAATTTATAAACAGTTTGAGTAAAGCCTGAACAGTCTATCCCAAAAGGAGTTTTACCTCCCCATAAATAAGGTGAATTTAGGAATAAATAAGCGGTTTCTACAATTGCATTCTTATTTAGTTTTTTTCCAGAAATTTTACCTTCATAATTGAATTTAGTGTCATTTATATTAAATGATTTTTCTTTGAAAAAAGGTAATCTAGCACCAATAGGAATTGTGGTTAAGTTATTTTCAGAATCAGTAATAAAGTCAATTAGTTCTCCAGAATATTTTTTCTCTTCATTTTCTAGTTTATTAAATAAGCTTTTAGAAATCTCTTCATATTGTTTATTGTCAATATAACCTTCATAACCATCAAAAGCGAGTTTTATTTTACTCCATTTTTTGGTTTTTTCAACTACTTCAAAATGTTCACCAAAAATCACTTGGCTTACCATTTCAGATGCATCATTAGCTTCTAGACGTAAAGGAACAATACTTAAATTACAAATTCCGTAAGACATTAATTGACTTGATTTTATGAGGAAAAGTTAATTATAACTTTTCAATAACCATTGCGCTAGCACCGCCACCACCGTTACAAATTCCAGCAGCTCCAATTTTAGCATCATTTTGTTTTAAGATAGAAGTTAAAGCAATAACGATTCTCGCACCAGAAACTCCTAAAGGATGTCCTAGTGAAACAGCACCGCCATTAACATTTACTTTATCTCCAGAAATACCTAGTATTTTAGTATTTGCTAAACCTACTACAGAAAAAGCTTCATTTAATTCAAAATAATCTACGTCTTCAATTGCCACATTAGCTTTAGCTAAAGCTTTAGGTAATGCTTTTGCAGGTGCAGTTGTAAACCATTTAGGTTCGTGAGCAGCATCGGCATAACCTTTAATTTTTGCTAGAGGTTTAATACCTAATTCTTTTGCTTTTTCAGCCGACATTAATACCAAAGCAGCACCTCCGTCATTTATAGTTGAAGCATTTGCAGCAGTAACAGTTCCTTCTTTAGTAAAAGCTGGTCGTAAAGCTGGAATTTTTTCCATTTTTACGTTTTTATATTCTTCATCTTCAGAGAAAATAATTGGTTCTCCTCTTCTTTGTGGAATTTCAACAGGAACAACTTCATCTGCAAACTTTCCTTCACTCCACGCTTTAGCGGATCTGTTATAAGATTCTATAGCAAAAGCATCTTGATCTTCTCTAGAGAAATTATATTCTACTGCACACTCATCAGCACAAACTCCCATAGCTACTTTCTCATAAGCGTCTACTAACCCATCTTTTTGCATTCCGTCCTCCATTTTTACAGGACCAAATTTTGTGGAAGATCTTGCGTGTTGATAGTGAGGAATCATGCTCATATTTTCCATTCCGCCAGTAACAACAATGTCAGCATCTCCTAATGCAATTGCTTGAGCTCCTAGCATGATTGATTTCATACCAGAAGAACATACTTTATTAACAGTAGTACAAGGAACTGTGTCTGGAATTCCAGCCATTATAGCAGCTTGTCTAGCTGGAGCTTGTCCTAAACCAGCAGAGACTACATTACCCATGTATACTTCATTTACCATTTCTGGTTTTAGGTTAATTTTATCTAAAGCACCTTTTATAGCTACTGCTCCAAGTTTAGGTGCAGGAGTACTTGATAATGTTCCTAAAAAACTTCCGATTGGAGTTCTAGCGACAGATGCAATTACTACTTCTTTCATGTTATGTTTGTTTGTTAAATAATGTACTGCGAAAATAACTATTTTATAGTAAGAACTCAAATAATACTAAAAGGTTATATTTACGGATATAAAAGTGATAAAATGAAGAGATTGATAAGCTATTTATATCGAAATAATTCAATAGTTTATAAAGTTTTACTATTTCTAAGTACTGCTTTTGCGATAGTATATTTTTTTCCTAAACAAGGGAAGTTTAGATATGATTTTTCTCAAGGAAAACCATGGCAGTACGATAATTTATATGCTCCTTTTGATTTTGCAATTCAAAAATCTGAAAAGGAAGTGTCTGATGAGATAGAACAAATTACTTCTTCTTCTAAACAATACTTCTTATATGATGATGCAAAAACAATATTTATAGAGAAAAATTTTATTGATAAAATTGAAAATATTGCACCATCAGATAGTTTACCTATTCAAGAAATTAGGAAGCTAAAAAGAAGTGGTGTTCAATTAATAAAAGAAATATATAAATATGGATTTATCGATGATGTCTCTAAGAATAAAATTAATAAAAACTCTATTGTTGTTTTAAGAAAAGGAGATGTCATTGAGGAAATATCTTTTCAAAATTTAATTCAATCGAAGGATATTTTAACCAAAATAAACACCAAATTTAACGCTTTTCAAAGGTCAATAGGAAAAGATTATGTATTTGAAATATTATCTGAGTTAATTCAGCCAAATGTTAGTTTTGATACTGAGTATACTAGAAAAGAATTAGAAGAGGTTTTAAATGATGTTTCTTATACTAAAGGAATGGTGTCAAAAGATGCGCTTATAATTCAAAAAGGAGATATAGTTGAAGGAGAAAATCTTAATGCACTTATGTCTTTTAAAGAAGCTTCAAAATCATTAATATGGACAAAATCTAATTATAATTGGTTGGTTTTAGGGTATACCTTATTGGTATCATTAGCCTTGCTAATGTTATTGTTGTTTTTGCATAGATATAGGAAAGAAATTTTTTCAGATAATACAAAGGTTACTTTTATTTTTTCAAATGTATTACTCATGATTTTTGCTCAAACCTTAATGGTGAAGTATAATCCTGATTTTTTATATGTAATTCCTCTTAGTATTTTACCAATTGTGTTAAAAGCATTTTTTGATGCTAGATTAGGGTTGTTTACACATGTTCTTACGGTTTTGTTATTAGGTTTTATAGTACCTAATAGTTTTGAGTTTATTTATCTTCACATTATTGCTGGTATAGTAACTATTTTATCTGTAACTGAATTGTATAAACGAGCAAGTTTGTTTATTTCAATTGCGCAAATTACACTAATTTATATGATTACTTATTTTGCTTTCTCAATAATTAAGGAAGGAAATATTAGTAATATTAAATGGGAGTATTTTGGCTTATTTGCAGTAAATGGTTTATTGTCTTTCTTAGCGGTTTTCTTTATTTATTTTTACGAAAAGGTGTTTGGATTGGTTTCAGATGTAACACTTCTTGAGTTATCAAATACAAATTCAAAATTGTTACGGGAATTAAATGAGAAAGCACCGGGAACATTTCAACATTCTATGCAAGTAGCAAACTTAGCTGAAGCTGCGGCAAATGAAATAGGAGCAAATTCAATGTTGGTTAGAACAGGTGCATTATATCACGATATAGGTAAAATGAAGAATCCTAAATATTTTACTGAAAATCAAATAACGGGTGTTAATCCACATAATGATTTGTCGCCAGTGGATAGTGCTAGAATTATTTTAGATCATGTGATTAATGGAATTGAAATTGCAAAAAAGAATAATATCCCAGATAGGATTATAGATTTTATTAGAACACATCATGGAACTAGTTTGGTGTACTATTTTTACAAGAAAGAAAAAGATAGGAATCCAGAAGAAGAAGTAGAAGAGAAAAAATTTAGATATCAAGGGCCAATACCATTTTCTAAAGAAACAGCTATATTAATGATATGTGATGCAGCAGAAGCTGCGTCAAAGAGTCTTCAGAAACCTTCAGCACAATCAATTGATGAATTAATTGATAAAATTGTTGAAGGTCAAAAATCAAATGGTCAGTTTATAAATTCAAATATTACTTTTAGAGAAATAGAAAAAATAAAAAAAGTGATTAAAGGTAAACTAATGAATATCTATCATTTACGAATTGAATATCCAGAATAGTATATTTTTTTACTTAAAATATTTGTGAGATTGTTTTTCTAATGTTACATTTGCACTCGCAATTTTCAACTCAATTTAGAGTTAAGGAGAGGTGGCAGAGTGGTAATGCAGCAGCCTGCTAAGCTGTCATCGTTTTTCGATGCCCGGGTTCGAATCCCGGTCTCTCCGCAAAAATTGTCAAATTGTTTTCGGGGTGTAGCGTAGCCCGGTCATCGCGCCTGCTTTGGGAGCAGGAGGTCGCAGGTTCGAATCCTGCCACCCCGACGAAAACAATGGTCGCGTAGCTCAGCTGGATAGAGCATCTGCCTTCTAAGCAGACGGTCACAGGTTCGAATCCTGTCGCGATCACAATAAGCCTTACTAGAAATAGTAAGGCTTTTTTGTTATATGTTATTTATAAATCTTAATTAAACTTTAAATAGATTATTTGTGTAAATTACGACCAGTATTAAAATAAGAGGTTTTTTTGTATATTTAACCGCATTTTTAATGCAAATTTTCCCCTTAAACTTTAAATAAAAACAGTTCGTCTATACTTTTTGGTAGCTTATCGTTTGCTAACATAGGTTAAGCCAAAGAATATAAAATGTTAGGTTTTAAAAGCTAACTTGCGAAATAGGGATTAAAAAAAATAGGAATGCAAAACATATTAACAATTCTGTTAATTGAAGATGATCAGATTGAAGTTATGAAATTCAATCGGATTTTATCCAAAATGGATATGAAACATAATGTAATTGAGGCTAATAATGGAGAAGAGGCCTTAAATTATTTACTGAAAAAAGAGAACCTGCCAAGTATTATTCTTTTAGATCTTAATATGCCTAAAGTAAATGGTATTGAATTTTTAAAGATTTTGAAGAATGATGATGTGTTAAAGTACATACCTACAGTAGTTTTAACAACATCAAACAATTATAAAGATATCTTCGAGTGCTATAAAATAGGTATAGCTGGTTATCTAGTTAAACCATTAAAGTATGAAGATTATAAAAATAAACTGATAAAATTATTATCTTACTGGAGCGTTAATGAATTAATTACGGTTTAAAATTTAAATAACTACCAAACTTTGTGGTTAATAGCTAATATTTTGACTTGTTAATTCTTTCATTTCAAAGGCATAAGTGTTTGTGAAATAGAATTTTTAAAATTCTAAAACTAAAGTTTATGAGCGAGAATGAAATATTAGGCTTAAAGAAAGCTTTAGATGAGGAGCGTAAAGCAAGGGAGTTAGTAGAGCAAAAGTATATTAAGCTAGAAGAGAGTCTACTTCAAAAAGAATCTGAGTTTAAAGGGGTTTATGAGAATATCAATGATGCTTTTGTATTGATTGATCTTAAGGGTAATGTTGTTAAAATGAATGAAATAGCCGAAGAAATGTTTGGTTATACGTTTAATGATGCTCCTTTGAATTTAATGAAGCTTGTGCACCCTCAAGATTATAAGTATACCTTGGAGGCTTTTAAAAAATTATTAAAAGCAGGAAGGTATTCAAAATACAGATCTAGAATAATTGCTAAAAATCAAGAAGTTAAAACATTAGAGGTTAATTGTAGTTTGGTCTTTGATAAAAAGGGAGAGGTTACTGGAGCTTTGGGTATTGCTAGAGATATTACTAATCAAATTGCTGTTCAAGAATTATTAGAGCAGCAAAAAAAACAACTAGATATTATTTTTAATAATTCACCAGTAGGTATTGTATTGTCTGGAGAAAAAGATGATGAATTTCTAATGATTAATAAGGCTATTGGAGATATGCTGGGATATACTATTGATGAAATGAGAGATATTAAGGTCAATCAATTCACTCATCCAGACGATAGAAAAATTTCACAACGATATAGAGACCGTTTAACCTCAGGAAAAATAGATAATTTTAGTGTTGAAAAAAGATATATTAGAAAAGATGGAGAAATTCTTTGGGCTAAAACTATCGTTAACTCTGTAAAAGATGCAGAAGATAATGTTACGTTTCAAGTGGCTATTGTTGAGGATATTACAAATAATAAAATAGATAAGGAAAAATTAATTGAATCTGAAAACAGGCTATCTTCATTAATATCTAATTTGGATAGTGGAGTTTTATTAGAAAACGAGAAAAGAGAAGTTTCTATAGTTAATAAGAAGTTTTGCGATATTTTTTCATTACCTATTTCTCCTCAGCAACTTGTTGGGCAAGATTGTGTAAAGCTTCTTAAAGAGGCTAAAGGTTATTTTGAAGAACCTGAAAAAATGGAATCAAGAATAAATAAGTTAATAAAAGATAAGAAAGTTGTTTTAGGAGATGAGTTGAGGTTGATTGATGGTAGGATTTTAGAAAGAGATTATGTGCCAATCTCTCAAGATAGAGAATATAAAGGGCATTTGTGGACCTATAGAGATGTAACACTGTCTAGGGGTTATAGGAAAAATCTAGAGGCTCAGAAAAAAAGATATAGCAATATTATTGCTAACCTAAAATTAGGGTTGGTTGAATTAAGTGGAGAAGGTAAAATTCTTTCGTCTAATAAAAGCTTTGTTAAAATGACTGGTTTTGATGAAGAGGAAATATTAGGAAAGAGTTTAAGGGGTTTGTTTAGGAAAGAAAAAATTAAGGATTTAATTCAACAACGTAATAAAGATAAAAGAGAAGGGAAAACAGGTTCTTATGAGTTTAAATTCATAAACAATTTAAATGAAGAAAAAATATTGTTGGTTAGTGCTGCTCCTAATTATAGTGTAAGAGGAGAAATGACCGGATCTATAGGTATTATATTAGATATAACTCATATAAAGAAATTAGAATCTCAGAAAGAAGAATTATTAAAAACTCTTGAAATGAGAAATGTTGAGTTAGAGGAATATGCGCATATAGTATCTCATGATTTAAAATCGCCTTTGAGAAGTATTTCTGCATTAACTAGTTGGTTGAAAGAAGATTATGGTGATGAGTTAGGAGATGATGGAGGTAAAAATATTGATTTAATACAAGAGGTGGTTCAAAAAATGGAAACCCTTATTAATGATATCTTGAATTATTCAAGTATTAAAGAAAAATCTTCAAGTTTAGAGAATGTTAATATTTATAATTTAGTTAGTGATATTAAAAAGTTAATTCTTGTTCCAAAACATATTGAGATAAATATAGATGAAAACTTACCAGTTATAAGGGCTGACAAAGTTAGAATTCAACAACTTTTTCAAAATTTAATTAGTAATGCTGTTAACTATTCAGATAAAGAAAAAGGCTTTGTGAATATAGGTTATAAAGAGAAAAAGAAATACCATGTTTTTACTGTTGAAGATAATGGTGTTGGTATTCCTAAAGAATACCATGATAAAATATTTAAGGTTTTTGAGTCTTTAGGTGACCATAAAGACTCTACGGGAATAGGCTTGTCTATTGTGAAAAAAATTGTAGATGTTTATGGGGGTAAAATATGGTTAGAAAGTGAAGAAGGGGCAGGGACAACTTTTTTTATTGAATTTAAAAAATAAAACAATGATAGATGAGCAGCCAAATATTGATTATATAAAGCAGTTATCTGGGGGTGATGTTGAATTTGAAGAGAAAATGCTTTCAATTTTAAAACAAGAGTTACCTGTTGAAATAAAAACATATCAAAACACTCTAAAAATCAATGATTTAAATCAAACAGCGGAAATCGTACATAAAATTAAACATAAAATTAGTATTTTAGGCTTGGAAAAATCTTACGAGCTTACAGTTCAGTACGAAAAAGAACTGAAAGAAGGTGATAAAAGTAAGCACGAGGATTTTTTAAAGATATTGAATACAATGTCTGATTTTTTGACCAAATAAAAACATCTTAAATGAATTGTTTAATTATTGATGATGAGTCTGCAGCAAGGGCTATAGTAGAGCAGTTATGTAAAAGTGAAGGTTCTTTAACCGTAATAGATCAGTTTTCTAATGCAATAGAAGCTATTAAATATTTAAATCAAAACGAAGTAGATTTAATTTTTTTAGATATACATATGCCTGATTTTACTGGTTTTGATTTAATACAGACACTAAAAAATCCACCGAAAATAATTTTAACTACTTCAGATGCTAAGTTTGCTATAGATGCTTTTGAGTATGAGTGTATTGTAGATTATTTAGTTAAGCCAATTACTTTGCCTAGATTTCAAAAAGCAATTGAAAAAGCGAAAAAATTTACGATTAAAAAACCTGGCCAAGAAAATAATCCATCAGTTAATGGAGAAGGTAAAGAAGAAGAATCTCAGCTATATATTAATATTGATAGAAGGTTAATTAAAATTGAAATCCCTAGTATATATCTAGTAGAAGCTAAGGGTGATTACATTTTAATAAAAACTGATTCGAAAAACTATACAGTACATTCTACATTAAAGAAAATAGAAGAAAAACTACCTAAAGATTTATTTTTAAAGGTGCATAGATCTTATATTATAAATCTTAAAAGAATTATCGATATTGAAGATAACAGTGTGTTAATTGCTAAAGATGTAGTTCCTGTTAGTAGGTCTAATAGATCTGAGCTAATGAAGCGATTGAACTTACTATAAAGCTAGATTAAATAGCTTGGATTCCATTTATCGATATATACATCCATTTTATCTACAGTTAAAAGGAGCTATAACGAATTGCTCCTAAAATAACCTCAAGAAGCCTTTATATTTGAAGTGTAATTAAGATTAAAAAAATATTTTAATACATAAAAGTACACTTTGAAAAAAGTTTTTTTCATTTTTTGAGTTCCCCAATTTCAAAAAATTGAAGGTTTTTAGATTTATTTGGTTGATTAATATAACCCTTTCGTTACTTCTTCAAAAACGAAAGGGTTTATTTATTTTTAATAATTACTTCTTGAGGTTTTTTGCGTGTTTACAGTTTAACGACTTAACTATACAATTGGTCTATTATAGTGTTTGTGTACAACGAAAAATCATCTTTTAAACTCAATATCTGAGTTATATTTGAAGCGTAGTTAAGTTTTAGTTTTTTTTCATTTAAAACATATTTAAAGAAAAAATAATTAAAGGTTTTTAGATTTATTTGGTTGATTAAAAACCCTTTTGCATGTCTTCATAATGTAATCGGGTTTTTTCCTTTTATAGAAGTTAGTTTGTGTGTTAAAAATCTATTTATCGAAGATTTAATTCCGTTAATCTATAGTAGTAGGTTTAATTAACGAAATATATAGAATTAAACTGATAATCAGTTATATATTTGTAGTGTATTTAAAATATTAGAATACATTTAAGTACACATAGTTTTGTTTTTTCATTTTTGAAAAACCACTTCATAAAATTGAAGGTTTTTAGATTTATTTGGTTGATTAAAAAATCCTTTTACATCCCCAATATGTAAAAGGATTTTCTTTTAATGAAAAAAACTGCTTGTTGATTTTATTAGTGTAGTTTTTTACTCGGTTAAGTAAAATGTGTCTTTTAAAGTTTCTGAAGAATTTCCTCCAATAAATATTTCAAAATCCCCAGTTTCAACTATAAAATCTCCTGTAGAGTTATAAAACCCTAATTCTTTTTTTGTAAGTGAAAACTCTACTGTTTTAGTTTCTCCTTTTTTAAGTTCAATTAATTCGAAGCCTTTAAGTTCCTTTACAGGGCGAGTTATACTGCCAAAAAGATCCCTTATATATAATTGAACCACTTCTTTTCCGTCTAGGTTCCCAGTATTGCTTACTTTAACTGAAACTTTAATATTATCATTAACTGATGCTTTTTTGTTGTGAATTTTTAAATTAGAGTATTTAAAAGTGGTGTAGCTAAGTCCGTAACCAAATGGGTATAAAGGTGTGTTTTTTGAGTCTGTATAGTGAGACCAGAACACATGTGATTCTTGATTAGGTCTACCTGTGCTTTTATGATTGTAATAAATAGGTATTTGTCCAATATTTCTTGGGAAAGTCATTGGTAGTTTTCCGCTGGGATTATAATCTCCGTAAAGCACTTGTGCTACAGCATTACCGCTTTGAGTTCCTAATTGCCATGCTTCAACAATTGCAGGTATGTTTTTGTCTGCCCATTCAATGGCTAAAGGCCTTCCGTTATTTAGTACTAGAACTATATTTTTATTTACTTTAAAAACTTTTTCAAGTAATTCTTGTTGTAACCCTGGTAGGTCTATTTCAGTTCTGCTTCTAGCTTCTCCGCTTTGAAAACCATGTTCACCTAAAACCATAACAACAACGTCTGCACTTTTAGCTATTTGCAAAGCTTTGTTTACTTCTGAAGAGTTTAAGGTGTTGTTTATTTTTAAAGGTTGAGTAAAAGAAGTTGCTCCTTCTACCAAGTCAATCCCTTTTTCAAATGTTAATGAATTGTCTTTGTATTTTGATAATCCTTCAAATACGGATATAGCTGTGTTATCATCAGAGGCTAATCTCCAACTTCCTAAAGGACTGTTCTTGTCGTTTGCTAACGGACCAATTAAAGCTATTTTTTGTCCGCTTCTCTTAAGTGGTAAAAGATTGTTTTCGTTTTTAAGTAATACTATAGATTTTTTTGCAACATCTAAGACAGCATCATGGTGCTTTGGGTTTCCTATGCTCTTTTTTTCATTTTCTGGATCGCAGTATCTAAAAGGATTGTCAAATAAACCAAGCTCATATTTAACTGTCAAAATTCTTTTAACGGCATCATCTAAAATACTTTCTTTAACTGTGCCGTTTTTTACAAGATTAACTAGTTCTTCAATGTATACGTTGCCTTCCATGTCCATATCTGAACCTGCTGTTGCTGCAATTTTTGCTGCTTCTTTTTTGTCTTTAGCATGTCCCCATGGAATCAATTCGTTTATAGAAGCCCAATCAGATACTACAAAACCGTTAAAATTCCATTTACCCTTTAAAATATCTCGTTGTAAAAAACTGCTGCCTGTAACTGGAACACCATTTAATTCATTAAAAGAGTTCATTAGTGTTTTAACATTGCTTTCAACTGCGGCTTTAAATGGAGGTAAAACTATGTTGTGTAGTGTTGCGGTGCCTATGTCTACTGTGTTGTATTCTTTTCCTGATTCAGAAAAACCATATGCCGCAAAATGTTTAGCACAAGCAGCTATAGTATTGTTTTTAGATAAATCGTCTCCTTGAAATCCTTTTACGCGAGCCTTAGCAATTTTAGATCCTAGGTATGGGTCTTCTCCACCGCCTTCCATAACTCTACCCCATCTTGGGTCTCTTGATATGTCTACCATTGGAGCAAATGTCCAGTTGATTCCGGCTGCAGATGCTTCAATAGCAGCTATTCTAGCTGATTTTTCTATTGCTTCTAAATCCCAGCTTGCGGCTTCGGCAATTGGTATGGGGCTTAATGTTTTATAGCCATGTATTACGTCAAAACCAATAATTAATGGAATTCCCAATCTTGTTTCTTCAACTGCAATTCGTTGAACTTCTTTTACATTTTCGGTACCTCTTACATTTAACATAGATCCTACCCATCCTTTTCTTAAATGTTCGTATTTTTTTTTGGCGTTTCCATTTTCTGGAACTGGACCAGTAACATCCCAAAATCCATTATATTGGTTCATTTGACCAACTTTTTCTTCAATTGTCATTTTAGAAATAAGTTGATTGACTTTTTCGTTTATAGTTTCATTTTTTGTATCTATCATCAAATTGTCTTTTTTGTCACCTGAGCATCCAGAAAGAAATAGAGCAGTTGCATAAGTTAGTATCGTTTTTCCTAAATGTCGGTTCATGAATTTTTATTTTAGAAAAGTGATGTAAATTTATGATAGAATATTTTTATTATATATGCTCAATTAATCAAAATATGGTACTTTTTTTATGTTTAAAGTCAGTTTTTGTTTTTTTTATGATTAAAAAGTATTAGAATACTTTTTGTATACCGTTAAACTCTGATCTAAATTCGCTAGGAGTATTGTTTTTTATTTTTTTGAACATCCTGTTGAAGTTAGCTAAATTGTTAAATCCGCACTTATATGCTACTTCACCTACGCTTAAGTCGGTTTCTAGGAGTAATCTACTAGCATAGCTTATTCTGGTATTGTTTATATAGGATACAAAAGTTTTTCCGGTTCTTTTTTTAATGAATCTGTTAAATGATACTGGGGTCATATTTACAAGTTCTGATATTTCGTCTAATGATATTTTTCTTTGAAAATTATTTTGAACAAATTCATATACTTTTTTGATTTTGCCACTATTCTCAAAATCGTTATAATTTGAAAATGAAGTGGATAATAGTTTTTGGTTTCTTGAATTGGATAAGTCGTGTAAAATAGAAACAAATTCTAAGAAATAATCTATACCAGATGTTTTGGGTAGTTCCATTAGTCTGGGCATTAGTTCTTTTATGGTTTTTTCGGAGAATGAAATTCCGTGAATTGATCTGTTTAGCATATCGCGAATAGATTTAAAAACTCTTCTGGATAAAAGTTTTTCATCTAGCAAGTCGTTATGTATGTGTATGGTAATTTCGTGTATTTCTTTGTTTGTGCAGTTGTGAAGTTCCCAGCAATGAGGTAGGTTTGGTCCTACAAGTACTAGCTCATAATCTCCTATTTCTCCCATGTGGTCACCTATAACACGTCTAACTCCTTTTCCTTTGTGAATGAAATTTAATTCATATTCAGGGTGGAAATGTAAAGGGAAATCAAATTCGTTTTTTACTCTATAATATACTAAAAAACTGTCTGATGGTGAAAGTTGAGTTATCTCTCTATGTATGTTTTTATTCATTTGTTTGTTATTTTTAATTGTAATATTAATAAAAAATTATTAATGATTGATAAAATTATATTAACGATTTGTTAATATTGGGTATATTTTTGTGTAAAACAAATTAGTTTTAAGATAAAAGTGATTATAAAACTGTTATGTAGGTTTTATTTTAATTGTAATTTTCAGATATTATAGTTGCTTTTTAGTCAAAAAAACGCCAAATTAATTATCAATATGAAAAAAAATATCTTTAAGTATTTTTTACTAGTGTTAACTCTTTCTGCTTCTTTAGCTATGAGTGCACAAGATGTAAAAGGAGTTGTCTCAGACATCTCTGGAGAACTCCCGGGTGTAAATGTATTAGTAAAGGGAACTACACGTGGTACAGAAACGGGGTTAGATGGAACATATACTATTAAAAATGTAAAGCCAAATGATGTTTTGATTTTTAGTTTTATAGGTTATAAAACATTAGAAATCCCTGTGTCTGGAAGAACTATTATTAATGTTACTTTAGAAGAAGATTCAGATACATTAGAAGAAGTTGTAGTAGTAGGGTATGGAACTAAAAAGAAGAGTTTAGTTACTGGAGCAATTTCTAGTATAGATAGTAAAGAGATAAAAAGTATTTCTAATCAAAGAGTAGATCAAGTATTACAAGGTAGAACATCTGGGGTTACGGTTTCTTCATCTTCAGGTTCACCTGGTTCAGGTACTAAAATTAGAATTAGAGGTACAGGGTCAAGTGGAAATGCAGACCCATTATTTATAGTAGATGGGATGAAAGTTTCTACTATTGATAATATTGCACCATCAGATATAGCTAATATTGAAGTGTTGAAGGATGCAGCGTCTGCTGCAATATATGGTACAGAAGGAGCTAATGGTGTAATTATTGTCACAACTAAAAAGGGAACTAGAGGAGGTTTACAAGTTAATTTTAATACCCAAGTTGGTTTTCAGTTTGTGAATACAAATATGGAGTTGATGAATGCTTCTCAGTTTGTTACTTATTTAAATGAAGCAGGAAATGCTTCAGTAGTAAATAATGGAGTAGATACTAATTGGATTGATGAAACTTTTGATACTGCTTTTATGCAACGTTATGATATTAGTTTATCTGGTTCTATGAAAAATACATCATATTACTTTTCAGGATCTCATACAAATCAAGAAGGAGTAGTAGTTGGAGATAATTCTACATTTAAAAGAAATACATTCAGATTAAATATTCAAAGTCAGGTCACTGACTGGTTAGAAATAGGAGTGAATTCAAATACTTCTTTTATAGATCGAAATGGAATTGTAGAGAATAGTGATACAAGAGGTGTTATTCAAAATATGTTAATTATAGATCCGTTAACTCCTGTAATTTATACGAACGGAGTTCCTGTTGATGTATTTGATCGTTCAGCCGCAAACGGTGTTCCAGTTTTAAGAGATAAAGATGGGAATGTTTATGGATATCCGGCTTATTCTACAGGAGAGGTTATAAACCCAGTAGCTTATGCTAATGCTATTCAACAAAACATCAATGAAAATGATCAGTTTTTAACAACGGTTTATGGAAAATTTAATATCTTAGAAGGACTTAGTTTTACGTCTAGGTATGGGTACGAGCAAAATCAGTTTTTAAATCAAAAAAACACAAATGCTTATTATGTGGCTTCTGAAGCTGCAAACACTCAGTATAATATTAATAGATCTAAACAAAGATTCAGAAGGTGGTTATGGGAAAACTTTGCTACTTACGACAAGTCGTTCGGTAACCATAACTTTAAGTTGTTGGCAGGATATTCTGCTGAACAAAGCAGAAGACCAGCTTTTGTCAATGAAGCATATTCTATTGCTGTAAGTGATTTTAGTGGGTTTAATACTAATTCACCTACAACAGTTTTTGATCCTACTTCACCTAGACAATTAACTTTTAGAGATAACTTAGTTTCAATGTATGGTAGATTGTCTTATAATTTTATGGAGAAATACTTATTCGAAGCATCTGTAAGGAGAGATAAATCAGATAAATTCCCTGCAGGAAATAGAGCAGCGGTATTTCCATCATTTTCTGCAGGTTGGGTTGTTTCTAACGAAGACTTTTGGAAAGATGAATCATCTGTTAATTACTTGAAATTGAGAGGTAGTTGGGGGCAAAACGGAAACAAAAATAACCTAAGAGGTAATTCGGATATTATTGCAATTACAAACCAAGTAAGTGGGTTAGAATTAAATTACTTAGGAAATGTTGGAGCACAAATTACCGGATTCGCTAACGAAAACTTAGTTTGGGAAACTTCAGAACAATTAGGGTTTGGGGTTGATTTAAGAGCATTTAATAGTAAGTTGAATTTTACGGCAGACTATTATAAGAAAACAACTAATGATTTAGCATTTGTGGCAGGAGAATTAATTACTCCAGGATCTGCAGGTTTTGTATCTAATGATTTTAATGGAGGAACTGTAGTAAATCAAGGTTTTGAATTTGAACTAGGGTATTCTGATACAACTGCGGGTGATTTTAGTTATCAAATTAATGCAAACTTATCTACTTTAGATAATGAAGTTACTGAAATTCAATTTGTTCCAGAAGGAACATCTATCGTTGGTGCAGGCGCACCTCAAAATGCTGATGGAATAACTCGATTTACAGAAGGATTACCTGCTTGGTATTTTTATGGTTATAAAACAGATGGAATTGATCCAGCAACTGGTGAAATTAATAGGGTAGATACAAATGGAGATGGTAATGTAACTAATGATGATAAAACAATGATTGGTTCTCCTCATCCAGATTTACTTTATGGAGGTAACATTAGATTAGGTTATAAAGGATTTGATTTTAATGTGCAGTTCCAAGGTACAGTTGGAAACGATATTATTGCAACCTATCATCAGCCATCTCGCCCTATTACTAATAAACCATTACACTTTTTTGAAGGAAGGTGGACTGGTGCTGGAGATACAGATGCAACTTTTCCTTCTGCGGCTAATGTTGCTTCAGCTTATGATACAGACTTAGTAGTGGAGGATGGTTCTTTTATGAGAATCAAACAAATTCAATTAGGATATACTTTACCACAAAGTATAACTGAAAAATTACATGTTAGTAGTTTAAGAATGTACGTGTCATTTGATGATATTTTTACATTCACAAATTACAAGGGGCTTGATCCAGAAATTGGGAATTTCGGATTTAATGATATAGGTGTTGATAGAGGATACTATCCAACTGCTGCAAGAGCATTATTTGGATTTTCTCTTAACTTTTAATGAATAAAAACTTACATAAAAAAATGAAAAGAGCGATTTATTTTATAGCATTTATAATGTTTCTAGGTGCTATTTCGTGTAGCGAAGATTTTACCAATAATCCTCGTGAAGATGTTCAAGATCTTACTACTTTCTTTTTAGAGGAAGAGAATGTAGAACAGGCCGTAATAGGTGTGTATGATTTAATGCAATATAATTACGGTAGAGATTGGCATAGTGCCTTTTTAGTGAAATTATTACCAGGTGATGATGCTAACTGCGCAGGAGGTAACTCAAATGATCAAGCTCAATTACAAGATATTGATGATTATGCTAATGTTGCTACTTCAAATCCTTCAATTGAGAGTATGTGGAACTTATTCTACAGAACTATTGCTATGTCAAACTTAATTATTGAGAATTTAGCAGATAGTAGTGTGAGTAATAAAGATAGGGCTATAGCAGAGGCTAAGTTTTTTAGAGCGTGGTGTTATTTTGAATTAACAACAATGTTTGGTGATATTCCGTTACGATTAAGTGTTCCTAAAGGAGCTGAAGATTTTGGATTGCAAAAATCTACTAGAGCAGAAGTTTATGTAGCTATCGAAGCAGATTTACAAGATGCTATAGCTAGTTTACCTGAAAAATCTGGTGTTGCTGATGTGTTTAGAGTTTCTAAAGGTACAGCTCAAGCTTTAATGGGTAAAGTATTAGTTTTTCAAGAAAAACACTCACAAGCTATTCCATTCTTTGAGTCAGTTATTAATAATCCTTCTCATGATTTGGAAACAAATTTAGAAGATGTTTGGTCTGTTAGTAATGAATTTGGTATTGAATCTTTATTAGAGATTGGATACATTTCTACAACAGGTAGAGATTGGGGAAATATCGCTTGGGGAGGAAGAAATGAAAGTAACTTACACATTCAGTTAATGGGACCAAGAGGTGATGGTATTTTTGGAGTAGGTTCTATTGGATTATTGAATGGTTGGGGCTTTAATTTGCCAACTAACAAGCTTGCTATGGCTTTTGATGCAGCAGGAGATACACAACGAAAATCAGCAACATTAATGACTGAGGCTGAGCTTATAGCAGCAGGAGGATCAGTAGATCCAGCGGCTGCAACAGGTGGAGTTATTTGGGATTATGAAGGAGCAATTAGAATTAAGTATGCAACAAAATCAGAAGATACAAGTGCAGATGGAGTTAGAGAGTTGAACTACAGTACTAACTTTAGGTTATTAAGATATGCAGAAGTACTTTTATTAGCTGCTGAAGCTTATAATAGGTCAGGTAATGATCCTCAAGCTAGAATTGAACTGAATAAAATTAGAAATAGAGCTGGGTTAGCTGATATTCCGGCTACAATGAGCGGAGATGATTTATTTGACGCAATAGTAGATGAGAAATTTTTAGAATTAGCACATGAAGGTCAACGTTTTTGGGATTTAGTTCGTTGGAACAAAGCTTCAACTGAATTATCAGGTACAGGATATACTAGTAAAAATGATTTGTATCCAATTCCTCAAACAGAAATTGATAAAAATTCTGAGTTAACTGCCGCAGACCAGAACCCAGGATATTAAGTTTGTAGACTTAGATTATTTGTAGATTGTATTTGAATTAATGTCAATAATCTAATTAATAAGTAAAGCAGTATGAAAGTGCATACTGCTTTACTAATTTTAACCAATATCTTATTCCATAATGAAAAAAGTAGTTACGCTTTTTTTACTTGTACTAATTGTTGTTAGTTGTTCCAAAGTTGAAAATCCAAAAAATAATAGTAAAAAGTTTGTTCAACTTTCCTCGAGTAAATCACAAATTCATTTCAATAATACATTAACAGAAACTGATTCCTTAAATTATTTTAAGTATACCTCAATATATATGGGAGGAGGAGTATCTGTTGGTGATGTTAATAATGATGGATTATTAGATGTTTTCTTTACAGGAAATCAGGTTTCAAATAAATTATATGTTAATAAAGGGGATTTAACTTTTGAAGACGTTTCAGAATCAGCAAAAATTAAAGGTGATTCAAGATGGTACACAGGATCAACAATGATAGATATTAATAACGATGGTTATCTAGATATTTATTGCTCTGTTGCAGGTAAAGATGGGAATAAGAAGAATCAATTATTTATCAATAATAAAGACAATACATTCATAGAGTCTGCAGAAAAATACGGTTTAGCAGATCAAGGGAATTCTGTTCAAGCTACATTTTTAGATTATGATAACGATGGTGATTTAGATATGTATTTAGCTAATTATCCAATGGCTCATCCTTCAACTCCAAATATGATTTATAAACATCGAATGCAAAATGTTAAAGATGTTGAGTCGGATAAGTTATTCGAAAATCAAGATGGAAAATTTATAGATATTACAGATAAGGCTGGAGTAAAGAATTATAGTTTTTCATTAGGAATTACAGCTGCAGATTTAAATAATGATGGTTGGACAGATTTATATGTATCAAACGATTATAGTATTCCAGATTTTATGTACATCAATAATCAAGATGGTACATTCAAAGAAGTGATAAAAGAAGCAACTTCTCAAACTGCTTTTTACGGAATGGGAATCGATATTGCCGATATCAACAATGATGGTTATTTAGATATTTTTCAAGCTGACATGGATTCAGATGATAATAGAAGGCAGAAAGCTAATATGTCGAGCATGAATCCAAGATTATTTTATGAAACTGTTTTGTATGGTTTTCATTATCAATACATGCACAATTGCTTACAATTGAATTCTGGATTTAATGAAAACGGAATTCCGAAATTCTCTAATATTTCACGATTGACTGGAACATCTTCTACAGATTGGAGTTGGGCGCCATTATTTGCAGATTTTGATAATGATGGTTATAAAGATTTATATGTAACCAACGGAACAAGAAGAGAGGTGAACAATAAAGATTTTTTTAATAAAATCGATGGAGAAGAATTTAAAGAGGTATCACTTCTAGAAAAAACAAAAATGATTCCTAGTGAGAAAATAGACAATTTCATGTTTAAAAATTTAGGAGGAATTGAGTTTAAAAAAGTGAATGATGATTGGGGAATTTCTCATAAAGGATTTTCGAACGGAGTAGCTTATGCCGATTTAGATAATGATGGTGATTTAGAAATTATTGTAAATAATATTGATGAGGAAGCTACCATATTTGAAAATACTTCTTCTGAAGATAAAAATTTCTTGAAAGTTCAACTTAAAGGAAATGATAAAAATACTTTCGGCTTAGGAGCAAAAGTGTTCGTTTATTCAAAGGATTCAGAGCAAGTTCAGGAGTTAACGCTAACTAGAGGCTTTCAATCTTCTGTAGCTCCCGAATTACATTTTGGTTTGGATAAAAACGTAAATATTGATAGTGTTAAAGTGCAATGGAACGCTCAGAAAACACAACTAATAAAAAACTTAAAATCAAATCAAACTATAGTTTTTGATTACAAAGAAGCGAAAGAAAAAAAAGTTATTGCTAAAGTTAAATCAAAGCTTTTCGAGACGAATCAAGATTTTAATAATAAGTTAAAACATGCCGAGAATTTACATGACGATTTTGAAACTCAGGTTTTACTTCCTCATAAAATGTCAACTTTAGGCCCAGCTGTGGAAGTTGCAGATATAAATAAAGACGGATTAGATGATGTTTTTGTTGGTGGAGCTTATGGGAAATCAGGTGAATTGTATTTCCAAACTGCGACTGGTTTCGAGAAACAAAATCAAAACGTATTTAAACAAAATCAGTTATCGGAAGATGTAGGAGCATTATTTTTTGATGTGGATAATGATAATGATTTGGATTTATATGTTGTAAGCGGAGGTTATGAGTTTGAAGAAGATTCTAAACGATTAAAAGATCAACTATACATAAATAATGGAAAGGGTGAATTTACTGATGTTTCTAAATCTTTACCAGAGTTGTATTCAAGTGGATCCAAGGCTTATAATATAGATTTTAATAAAGATGGTAAACAAGATATTTTAGTGCTTGGTAGACAAATTCCGGGAAAATATCCGTTACCAGCTTCTTCGTTTTTATTAAAAAACACTTCTGATTCTAATACTATAAATTTTGAAAATGTAACGAACGAATCAGCTCAAGATTTACTTGGTTTAGGAATGGCTACAAGTGCTGTTATTACTGATTTTAATAATGATTCTTGGGATGATATTATAATTGTTGGTGAATGGATGCCAATTAAAGTCTTTAAAAATAATAAAGGATTTTTTGAGGAGGTTTCGGAAGAATTAGGTTTAACAAAAGATTCTTCTGGATGGTGGTGGAGTATTCAGAAAGCAGATTTCGATAATGATGGAGATATGGACTATATTCTGGGTAATAATGGTTTGAACTATAAATATAAGGCTACAAAAGATGCAACTTTCGATATTTATGCTAAAGACTTCGATAAAAATTTTACTTCTGATATTGTATTAAGTTACTATAACAAAGGAAAACAATATCCGGTAAGAGGTAAACAGTGCTCATCGGAACAGATTTCTGGAATTAAAAAGAAATTCAAAAGCTATGATGCCTTTTCAAAAGCAACATTAATTGATGTTTACGGTAAAAAGAATTTGGAAGATGCATTACATTATCAGGTAAAATCATTTGCTAGTGTTTATTTAGAAAATAAAGGAAATCAATTTGTTGTACATAAACTTCCAATAGAAGCACAGTTCTCTAGTATACAACAAATAATTACTGAAGATATTAATAACGACGGGAATATGGATGCAATAATTGCCGGGAATCTCTATAATTCCGAAGTCGAAACTCCAAGAAATGATGGGAGTCACGGATTAGTTTTAAAAGGCAATGGAAATGGCGAATTTGAAGCTTTATCTGTTGAAGAAACTGGATTCTATACTTCAGGTGATGTAAAAGATTTAAAGAAAATATCAATAGGAAATACTCCTCATATCATTTCAGTGAAAAACAATGATTATTTGGAGTTCATAAAAGTCAATAAAAAGTAATGAAAAAATTAGGATTACTAGTATTACTATGTTTTCTAGTTTGTTGTAAAACAGGTGAAAAGAAAGAGTGTAAAGTTGAGTTAGCATTTAAAATAAATGCTCAGTTAGGTGAAGGTGCATTTTGGAATTATAAATCAGAAGAGTTGTATTGGGTAGATATTGAAGGAAAAAAATTACACATATTTTCGCCTAAAACAGAAGAGAATAAAACTATAGAAATGCCTTGTAGAATTGGAACTGTTGTTCCTGCCAATAAAGAGAATAAGGCAGTTGTTGCTCTTGAAGATGGAATCTACATAGTAAACACCACTACGAGAGAATTAACCTTGTTATCAGATGTTGAATCTGATATTACCGATAATAGATTTAATGATGGGAAATGTGATCCAAATGGTAATTTATGGGTAGGTTCAATGCATTTACCTCAGACGCATCCAAAGGCAAATTTGTATAAAATTGATGGATCTGGAAACGCAAATAAAATGCTAGGAAATATTACAATTTCAAATGGAATTGTATGGACTAGCGATAAAAAAACAATGTATTATATAGATACACCAACAGGTCAAATTAAAGCCTTTGATTTTGATAATAAGAAGAACACAATAACGAATGAACGTGTTGCTGTTACTATAGATGCTAAAGATGGGTTTCCAGATGGAATGACTATCGACGAAAATGATATGCTTTGGGTAGGGATGTGGAATGGAAATGCTGTAGCAAATTATAATCCTATAACAGGAAAATTGATCAAAAAAATTAAAGTACCAGCACATAATGTTACTTCATGTGCCTTCGGCGGAGAAAATTTAGATGTTTTATATATCACAACAGCAAGTGTAGATATGACAGACGAAGAACATAAAAAGTTCCCATTAGCGGGTTCTGTATTTAAAGTTCAATTGAAAGAAAAAGGAGTGAAAGGAAGTTTTTTTAATTCACCAAATTTTAAAACGGCTCAGCTTAACTAAACCGAATCAATTTAAAAATGAAAAAAATAACTACAATAGCAATATGTATTGCAACTTTTTTGGGTGCTTGTAAAACAGAATCTAATTCCAATAAAAACGTAAAAGATCCTGTTTTAGAAAAACGAGTAACTAATTTACTTTCTAAAATGACTCTAGATGAGAAAATCGGACAATTAAACCTGAGAGGAACATCAAGTCGAGTAAGAGGAAGTTTACCTGAAACCTTAAAACAAGCGGTTCGTGATGGAAAAGTAGGTGCGTTTTTAAACGTAATGAATAAAGATTATGTAGATGAGTTACAGAAAATCGCTACAGAAGAAAGTCCTAATAAAATACCATTAATCTTTGCAAGAGATGTTATTCACGGATTCAAAACAATCTTCCCAATTCCTTTAGGTTTAGCAGCATCTTGGGATACTGAAGTGGCAAAATCTTCATCAAGAGTAGCTGCTGTAGAAGCTTCCTCTTTCGGGGTACGTTGGACATTTGCTCCAATGTTAGATATTTCTCGAGATAGCAGATGGGGAAGGGTTGCAGAATCTCCAGGTGAAGATCCATATTTAGCTTCTCAATTAGGAAAAGCATATGTAGAAGGTTTTCAAGGTGATAGTTTAAACGATCCAACAAGTTTAATTGCTTGTGCAAAGCATTTTATTGGTTACGGAGCGGCAATTGGCGGAAGAGATTATAATACAGCAATAATTAATAAAGAATTAATGCATAATGTGTATTTGCCTCCATTTAAATCTGCTTTTGATGCTGGTAGTCAAACAGTAATGACTTCTTTTAATGAGACCAATGGAATTCCAGCTTCTGGTGATAAACATTTACTTCGCGATATTTTAAGAGATAAATTTCAATTTGATGGTTTTGTAGTAAGTGATTGGAATTCGGTTACAGAAATGATTCCTCATGGTTTTGCTAAAGATGAAAAGCATGCGGCAGAAATAGGATTAAATGCTGGGTTAAATATGGAAATGACTAGTAAATCATATGAAAATCATGTAAAAGAATTATTGAATGAAGGAAAAGTTACTGAAGATCAAATTAATGAATTAGTCGCGGATATTTTAAGGGTAAAATTTAGAATGGGACTTTTTGAAAATCCAGGTAGAGCTCAGAATACAACTGAAGTTTTATATGCAAAGGATCATTTAGAATTGGCTAAAGATGCTGCGATTAAAAGCTCTGTATTATTGAAAAATAAAAATAACGTTCTACCATTAAACAAGAAAACCAAAATAGCTGTTATTGGTCCGTTAGCAAATAAGCCTAGAGAACAGTTGGGAACTTGGACATTTGACGGCGAAAAAGAACATACTGTAACTCCGATTAATGCTTTTCAAAATGAAAAAGTAGATTTCAAATTTGTTGAAACACTATCATACAGCAGAGATAAATCAGAAGTTCAATTTAAAAAAGCAATTCAAGCTGCTAAACAGTCTGATGTAATTGTATTTGTAGGTGGAGAGGAGGCAATATTATCTGGAGAAGCACATAGTAGAGCTAATATTAATTTACCTGGAGCTCAAGAAAAATTGATCAAAGAACTAGCTAAAACGAATAAGCCAATTGTTTTAGTCATTATGGCAGGTAGACCAATTACAATAACTAATATTGTTGATGATATAGATGCTGTGTTAATGACTTGGCATCCAGGAACAATGGGTGGTCCAGCGATTTATGATATGATTTTTGGAGAAAAAGAACCAGGCGGAAGATTACCAATTACATGGCCAAAAGTTGCAGGACAATTGCCACTGTTTTATAATCATAAAAATACAGGGAGACCTGCAAGTTCTATAGAGTTTGTTCATATCGATAGCATTCCTATGGGGGCTTGGCAAAGTTCTTTAGGAAATACTTCTCATTATTTAGATGCTGGATTTACTCCGCATTTTCCATTCGGTTATGGCTTAGGATATACAAAATTCCAGTATACTAATTTAAAATTGTCTTCAGATAAAATTTCAAAAGATCAGAATATTAAAGTTACTGTTGATGTAGAAAATATAGGAGAAAAATCAGGAGAAGAAGTTGTTCAATTGTATGTTCAAGATGTTGTTGGAAGTATAACCAGACCCGTAAAAGAGTTAAAAGGATTTGAAAAAATAGCTTTAAAATCAGGAGAAAAAAAAAACAGTTTCTTTTGAAGTCAATCTAGAAAATTTAAAATATTACAATAGTGAGCTTATATATGATGTTGAGAAAGGTGATTTTAATGTCTGGGTTGGTAAGAATGCATCAGAAGGTTTAAAAGCTAGTTTTAGATATGAATAATCTTATTGTTGTTATGGGAGTGAGTGGTTGCGGAAAATCAACCATAGGAAATTCGTTATCACAAAGAATGGAAATCCTATTCATTGATGCTGATGATTTTCATCCGAAAGCAAATATTGAGAAAATGAATAGAGGTGAAGCCTTAACCGATAATGATCGCCTACCATGGTTACAAGCTTTAAATTCTGAGTTAAAAAGGAGATTAAAAAGTGGAGGTGTTGTATTAGCTTGTTCTGCTTTGAAAGAAGACTACAGAAAAATCTTATCTGATAATATAACCACAATTCAATGGGTGTTTTTAGAAGGAAGTTTTGATTTGATTAAAAAAAGAATTGAGGCTAGAAGCAATCATTTTATGGATTCCACTTTATTACAATCTCAATTTGATACGCTTGAACCTCCTAATTATGGGATAAAGGTGAGTTGTGAAAAATCGCCAAAAGATATTACAAACGAAATTATAAGAGAAATGCAAAAATCAGCCTTTGGGATTTTTGGAATTGGAGTAATGGGTAAAAGTCTTGCTTTGAATATGTTGAACAAAGGAGTTTCTGTTTCGGTGTATAATAGAGATGAAGGAGCAGAAAAAGGAATGGTGAAAAATTTTCTAAAGGAAACTGAAAATAATAATGCGGCTGGGTTTACAGAACTGAAAAATTTTGTGCAATCACTCCAAACGCCACGTAAAATTTTATTGATGGTGAAAGCCGGAAATGTTGTCGATTTAGTAATTGAAAATATAGTTCCTTTTTTAGAGAAAGGAGATGTTTTAATTGATGGAGGAAACTCACATTATAAAGATACTGAGCGAAGGGTAAAATCCTTGAAAAACAAACAAATTCACTTTGTTGGATTAGGAGTTTCTGGTGGAGAAGAAGGAGCATTGAAAGGCCCGTCTTTAATGCCTGGAGGAAGTGAAAAAGGATATAATTACATCGCTTCCTATTTGAACCTCATTGCCGCAAAAGATGAAAATGGAAATCCATGTTGCAATTATATTGGCCCGAATGGAGCAGGACATTTTGTAAAAATGGTGCATAACGGAATTGAATATGCTGATATGCAATTGCTCGCCGAATTATATGTTTTGTTGTCTGTAACTAAATCATATGAAGAGATTTCTGCAATTTTTTCTAAATGGAATGAAAACGAATTATCAAGTTACTTGTTAGAAATTACATCTAAGATTCTTCTAGAAAAAGAAGGGAATTCAAATCTTTTGGATTTAATTTTGGATAAAGCAGGTAATAAAGGAACTGGATCTTGGTCAAGTGTTTCAGCATTAGAATTAGGTGTTCCTACAACTATGAAAACAGTAGCTGTATATGCTCGTTACACTTCTTCTTTTAAGGAAACTAGAGTGCAATTATCAAAAGTTGTGAAAAGTAGTGTGATTAATGAGGAAATGAACATTGATTTACTAGAACGAGCTTATGATTTTGCTAGAACAATTAATTTACAGCAAGGATTACAGTTAATTCAATCTGCTTCTGAAGAATATAATTGGAATTTAAATCTTTCTGAGATTTGTAGAATTTGGTCAAGTGGTTGCATTATAAAATCTGAAAAGATTAAAGCTTTTAGTGAAATCTTGAAAACTTCGAATAACTTATTTGAAAGCAAAGAAATTTTAGAAAGTTTACATGAGAACGAAACGGCAATGCCTTATGTGATTGATTATGCTTTGAAAACAAGAATAAGTATACCGTGTTTTTATGAGGCTTATAATTATTGGGTAGCAATGACAACAGAGCAATCTTCGGCGAATATGATTCAAGCACAACGAGACTTTTTTGGAGCACATAAATTTCAAAGAGTAGATGCTGAACAAGACCAAATGTTTCATCATAACTGGAGTTAATTATGTTGGATTATAATTTATTGTTAGCTGTTTTTTCTGGAGTACTAATTCTGTTAGTTTTAATTCTACGATTTAAAATCCAAGCATTTATTTCATTATTAATTGCGAGTATTGTAGTAGGTATTGTTGCGGGAATGCCTCCAAATGAAATTATTACAACAATGCAGCAAGGAATGGGGAGTACACTCGGTTTTGTTGCTTTAGTTGTTGGGTTAGGGGCAATTTTTGGATCCATATTGGAACAGTCTGGAGGAGCTGAAGCATTAGCAAACTATTTATTATCAAAATTTGGAGATAAACGTGCTTCTTGGGCTTTAATGTTAGCCGGCTTTTTTATTGCAATTCCTGTGTTTTTTGATGTCGCATTTATCATTTTAATCCCATTGGTTTATTCTTTGCAAAGAAGAACTAAAAAGTCATTGCTATTATATGCAATTCCTTTATTAGCGGGTTTAGCAATTACGCATTCTTTTATTCCACCTACTCCAGGTCCTGTAGCTGTTGCTGATATTTTAAAAGCAGATTTAGGTTGGGTTATCTTATTTGGATTTATAGTTGGTGTTCCAACTGCGATTTTAAGTGGACCAATATTCGCTAATTACATTTCTAAGAAAATTTACATAGAAGCTCCAAAGATGGAGTTGAATGAACAAGAAGCAAAAACTTATCCTGCAGTTCGATTAATTTTATTGATTATTGGAATTCCAATTGTATTAATTATAGGAAATACGGTTTTAAATAGTCCGCTAGTTTCTAATGATAGTATTAGCGTCCAATTTAAAGAATGGATGGCAATGATTGGGAATCCATTTGTTGCTTTAATTATCGCAAACTTAATTGCTTGGTACGTATTAGGGATCAAAAGAGGTTTATCTAAAGGCGAATTACTAAAAATCGCTACAAACTCTATGGGACCCGCTGGACTGATTATTTTGCTTACCGGAGCAGGAGGGGTTTTCAAGCAAATGTTAATCAATACAGGAACGGGAGAAATGTTAGCAAATTATTTTGCTACAATGGGAATTAGTGTGTTGTTTTTCGGTTTTTTTATTGCGGTTTTAGTTAGGGTTTTACAAGGGTCTGCAACAGTTGCAATGATTACAGCAGCTGGAGTTACAGCTCCTTTATTAATACATACAGATATTTCTCAAATTGATAAAGCACTACTTGTAATTGCTATTGCCTCAGGTGCATCAATCATGTCTCACGTAAATGATAGCGGATTTTGGTTAGTTGGAAAATATCTCGGACTTAATGAAAAACAAACGTTTAAAAGTTGGACAATAATGACTACAATTTTAGCTTTAAGTAGTTTTTTTATTGTTAGCTTACTAAGCTTAATTGTATAATTGAATATCGAACAAATAAAAATATAAGATGTCGGAAACAAAGAAATTATCAATCAAAGAAAAAATAGGATACGCATTAGGTGATACCGCTGCGAATATAGCATGGAGAACTATCGGTCCTTTTTTACCAATTTTTTATACGGATGTTTTTGGTTTAGGAACAGCTGCAGTTGCAACTTTACTTTTAGTGATTCGTTTAGGTGATGGTATTACTGATTTGATAATGGGAAATATAGCTGATAGAACAAGAACAAAATGGGGGAAATTTAGACCTTGGTTATTATGGACTGCTTTACCATTTGGAGTTGCTCTAGTACTACAATTTACTACTCCTGATCTTGGGTTGTCAGGTAAGTTGTTTTGGGCATATGCAACATCTATATTTTACACATTGGCCTATACAGCCAATAATGTTCCATATTCAGCATTAATGGGGGTGATGACGCCAAATGTGAAAGAAAGAACAGTATTGTCATCTTACCGGTTTTTTGGAGCTTATCTTGGAGGGATAATTGCTACAATTGGTGTAATTTCTTTAGTTGATTTCCTTGGAAAAGGAAATGAAAATTTAGGCTATCAATACACCATGTATGTATTAGCATTCATTTTAGCTGTTTTTTCATTTATTACTTTTTATACTACTAGGGAACGTGTTAAAGCTGTGAAAACGGATGATATTTTTAAAGATTATAAAGATCTTTTTACGAATAGACCTTGGTTGATTTTATTATTTATAGGATTTGTATTTGTAACGTATAACATTATTAAGCAAAGTTCAATAATGTATTATTTTACGCATTATGTACAAGATGAGAATGGATTTTTTGGAGCACTTACAAACTGGGGTGGGAAAAATGGATTAGCAGGATTGTATCTTCTGTCATTGTTAATTATTTCAATGATTTCAACGGTTTTTGCACCAGCACTAACGAAGTATTTTGGTAAGGTAAGATTATTCATATTTAGTATTTTGTTTTCAGCAGTATTTGCCGGTGCCATGTATTGGTTGAATCCAAATGATATTGGTTCAATTTTTACACTTGGAATTATTTCTGAATTCGGAGCGGGATTAATGCCAATATTGTTCTTTGCTATGTTGGGAGATTCAGCGGATTATTCTGAATTGAAAAATGGAAGACGAGCAACTGGATTAATTTTCTCTGCAGGTACATTTGCTATGAAATTTGGTTCGGGTATGGCAGGAGCTATAACATTAGCGGTATTGAATTTGTATAATTATGATGGACAAGCTTTGGTGAAAACCCCTGAAATGTTAGAGGGAATAAAATTAAATATGAGTATTGTTCCAGCTGTTTTTGTTTTAGTAGGAGTTGTCGCATTGTTATTATATCCATTAACTCCTAAGAAGATGAAAGAAGTGGAAGAGAAGTTACTTATTCAAAGAAAAGAAAGTGTTACAGAATAAAAGAGTACTATACTTTTTGTTACTTGGTTTGCTTCTGAGTAGCTGTACAAAATCTAAAATTATTTTTACAGATAGTTTTGAGAATGATTTACTTGATAAGTGGAAACAGAGTGGAGAAGGGAAAGTTTATTTAGATCAATCAAGAGCATATTCAGGAAAGCAATCTGTCTGTTTTGAAAGTGGAGAAGGTTTCAAAAACAGAGCTTTTCTTTCGTTAGAAAATGAAACCATAACTTCTCTAGAACGTTTTTATGGTTCAATGTATATGTATGTTGAAGAAGCTTCACCAGATGGTGTACATTGGACAATGATTCAAGCTTCAGGTACAACTCCAAATGGATTTCATTCTGAAATTAGATATGGAGGGCAGTATCAAAAAAGAATCATGGCGAATTATGATACTAATCCTATAAAAACGGATTGCTGGCATCATACTAAATTTAAAATACCAGAAAAAAAATGGTTCTCTGTGCATTGGTTTTTTGATAGAATATCGAATAATGCTAAACTTTGGATTGATGGTAAACTTGTACACGAACTAAACGCAAATGATATTGATAAAGGTTGTTTAGCTAATGATAATAATCAAAATTGGACCTTTCCTTTTTTTGAACAATTAACGCTTGGTTGGGTTGATTATCAAAAAGGTGGAGGTTCTAGAAAAATCTGGATTGATGATGTAACTCTTTCAAATGAGAAGCTAGATTAAATAATACTGTCATTCCTGAGTAGTTAGTTATCTCTAGACAGCTGTGATGGGATTCCCGTTTTCACGGGAATGACATTTTTAAATAATTTTTTAGAATGTGTTTTGTCATTCCTACGTAAGCAGGAATCTAGAGAATAGTAAATGGTATAATTCTATTATGTCATTACGAAGCTTGAAAAGCTGAAGTAATCTTTTACTTTAATCTTAAATTTGATTTATAATAAGAAGATTGCCACAAAAAACTCCATTTTATTCTGTTTTTTTCGCAATGACTTATAATCAATTTTTCATGAGTTGAATTGCTCTGTTAATATCTTCAGTAGGCAATTTACATGCTTTATTGACACAAACATAAATTAAAGTTTTGTCTGCGTTATATCGATTTAAAAGTAGAGGTAATTCGCTTTTTTGGGTGCTTCCAGAAATTAGCATGTTGGGAATATATTTTTTCTGAAATAATTCATTTGTTTTTAAAATAGCATCATTACCACAAATCACAGTTTCGTAGTATGGAGCAGTAAAATTTAAATAGTTGTCTAACCAGTTTGAATATGCATGTGGGTGTTTTTCAATTTTCGATTCCATATTATGCAGCATTGTTTTACTCAATTTCAAATATTCTTTATTGTCAAAATAATGACCTAAAAAGAGTAAGTTTTTGCTCATCACAGAATTAGAAGAAGGAATGACTATATCTTCAATTTCAAAGTTATTAGCTATTAAACCAGAATTCTTCTTAGTTGAATATTTAAAAAGCTCCTGTTTTGGATTAAAGAAATTGTCAAAACTTACTTTAGCTAATTGATTCGAAATATTTAGCCAATCTTCGTTTAGTGTGATTTGATACAATGAAATATATGCGTTAATCAATAATGCATAGTCTTCTAAGTAACCGTCAATCTTTTTATTGCCTTTACCAATTGTTCTTAAAACATTTCCTGCTTTATCAATAGCTTCATTTTGTAGTGCTAATCCATTTTGTATGGCTTTTTCTTTAAATTTTTCATCTCCAAAAACTTTGAAAGCATCAACATATCCTTGTAATAAAAGTGCATTCCAAGAAGTTAGAATTTTCGTGTCTAAAGATGGTTTCTGTCTTTTTACTCGTGTATTTAAAAGTTGTTTGTTCCAATTTATAATCAGATTTTTAAGCTCTTGAATTGAAATATTGTTTGCTTTTGCAAACTCAGAATCAGGAATTCTTTTGACTAATGCTGATTTACCTTCAACTTTTTCTATTTCATTAATTCCGTAATATGAATCAAATAAATTTTTGTTTTGGGTGATTAATGAAGTTAATTCTTCATTTGTCCAAGTGTAATAAGCGCCTTCTTCCAATTCATTATTTTCATTGAAACTATCAGCATTTAAAGAAGAATAATACAATCCATTTGTATGGAATTCTTTTTCGATAAAATCAATCGTTTTGTATACAATTTCTTTATACAAAGGTTTCTTGATTATTTGATAAGCTATGGAATATAATGAGATTAGTTGAGCATTATCGTATAGCATTTTTTCGAAATGTGGAATATGCCATTTATTGTCAACAGTATATCTGGCAAAACCTCCTTCTAAATGATCATGCAAACCTCCCAAAGCCATTTTATCCAGTGTTTTAGCAACAAAATCAAGAAGTTTTGAATCATTATTTTGATAAGCGTAACGTAGTAAGAATTGATAGTTGTTTGGTCGAGGAAATTGATTTAAACCTATTAAACCACCATTAATAGTGTCAAACTTTTCAAACCATAAATTCACGTTTTTATCTAATATTTCTTTTGAAAAATTAGTACCTAAATTATTCTTGTCAATCACTTGAAGTGATTTTATATCATTAGCTAATTGTTCGGCAAAATCATCAGTTTTTTCTGGATTGTTAGTGTAAAATAATTGAATGTTTTTCAGGTTTTCTAACCATTCATCTTTTTCAAAATATGTTCCTCCCCATACAGGTTTACCATTAGGAAGAATTATGCAGTTTAATGGCCAGCCACCATTACCTGTCATAATTTGAACTGCAGTCATGTATGTTTTATCAACATCAGGATGTTCTTCCCTGTCAATTTTAATATTAATAAAGTTTTCATTCATGAACATCGCCACTTCTTCATCTTCAAAAGTTTCTTCTTCCATTACATGGCACCAATGACATGATGAATAACCAATAGATAGTAATACAAGTTTATTCTCTTCTTTAGCTTTTTCAAGATATTTAGTATCCCAAGGAAACCAATTTACTGGATTGTGCGCGTGTTGTAATAAATATGGACTTGATTCATGTATTAAACTGTTAGTATGTTTTTCTTTCTGTTGAGAACAAGAAAAAAGGAATAACACTATGATACAATAGAAGAGTTGATTTTGATATAAACGCATAATCCAAATATAACGAATACGAAATCACTGTAAAGAAAAAGAGATTGCCAAAATTGACAATCTCTAATATAATTCTTTCAAAAGAATATTTATTTCTTTCTAAACCAGTAAGCAGTTCTTCCTAATAAAGAGAATCCAATATATCCTCTAATTTTTAATTTATCTGCTTCAACAAGTTCGATGTAACATTTGTATTTTTTTCCGTTTTTAGGATCTAAAATTTTTCCTCCAGACCATTCATCTCCATCCTTTTCTAGTCCAGTTAAAATATTCATTCCTAATATTTTTTTGTCTTTGTTTTTTCCTTTGCACTTGTCACAAACCGCATCTTGCCTGTTTTGATCTGTAATTTCTACAATCTTAGCATATGCTTTTCCGTCTTTTTCATATACCTCAATAACGCTATCAACTTTGCCTGTTTCTTCGTCTCTGTTTTCCCATTTGCCAAAAATACTTTGCGCATTAATTGACATTGTTAAGGCGAAAAGGAAAAATGTGAATACTACTTTTTTCATGTATAATTAATTTGTTGTTTTACTTTTTAAATAATTAATTAACGTCATTACGAAGACTGAAAAGGATGAAGTAATCTTAATAAACCCTAATTTTAAATTCAAAGATTCCTTCACTTTATTCGGAATGACGAATTTCTATATAATTCGATTAATCATATTGAGCATCGAAATTATCATGCCATTTTTGTTGAACACGCATTACCTGTTCTATTACATCTCTAGCACAACCTTCACCACCTTTTTTATCTGAAATATAAACAGACATGGTTTGTAATTCTCGAACTGCGTCATTAGGACAGCAAGGAATTCCAACTTTTTCCATTACTGGTAAATCAGGAATGTCATCTCCCATGTACATAACGTTTTCCGCTTTTAAATCGTACTTTTCAACTAACTCTTTGTATTGAACTATTTTGGTGTGTGCTCCTAAATAAATATCAGTGATTCCTAAACCTTCTAATCGTTTACGTACACCTTCATTTTTTCCGCCCGAA
The DNA here is from genome assembly GCA_947492185.1 of uncultured Tenacibaculum sp. Lineage (GTDB taxonomy): Bacteria > Bacteroidota > Bacteroidia > Flavobacteriales > Flavobacteriaceae > Polaribacter. Next base: position 4,564 of record CANLMR010000005.1, on the reverse strand, counting down.
ATAATACAAACGCGGTATCCTGATTTTACGGCTGCCTTTAAAGCATATCCGTCTTTAATATTCATTTGTCGCACTAATTCTCCGTTAGGAAAAACAGTTACGATTCCATTAGTAAGTACACCATCAACATCAAAAATAAATGTTGTTACGTCGTTAAAAAGTTGTTTATAGCTTTTATCCATTTTGGATTGATTTTGTTATAAGTTGATATATTTCTTTTTGCTTGGTATCAAGCAAATTTAAATGTCTATGTATTGTTTCTTGATCTTTTCGTTTTGCTGGTCCAGTTTGAGCTTCATTAGGAGCTACATGTTCGATTTTTGAAGCCGTTTCTTGTATTAAAGGTAATAGTACTTCAAAAGGAACATCATATTGTTCGCAAATATCATTCCCAATTTTATACATGTGATTTGTGAAGTTATTCACAAACACAGCCGCCACATGAAGTTTGCTTCTTTGATCTGAAGAGATTTGATATACTTTCGGTGAAATTAATTGAGCTAATTGTTCTAATAACTCTAAATCTTTGTCTTGCTCTGCTTCGATACAAATTGGAATTTCAGAAAAGTTAACAGGCTTTGTTTTTGAAAAACTTTGTAACGGGTAGAAAATACCTTTTCTACCAGTATTATTTAAAGAATTCATAGCAACGCTACCTGAAGTATGAGTTACCAGTTTGTTTTCAGGAAGTTGAGAAGAAATTGAACCAATGGCATCATCGGAAATGGCGATTATGTATACATCAGCATCTTCTAACAAGTTTAAATCATCGGTTATAGAAACGTCATTCTGAAAAGCAGCAATAGAATTTGCATTTCGTGCATATAACTGTTTCAAATCAATAGCTGCACAAGCTAAGAAAGCTTGAGTTAAATGGTGCGCAACATTTCCTCCTCCAAGTAAAACAACAGATATCATGAAAGCGAATTTATTGAATTTTATCGAAAGCTATTCGTTAATTTTTTGCATATTTGTTACATGATTGTTTAAGTCTACCCGTAGGACATATAATTTTAAGTTACATCCTTTAGTCTTTTAAAGGATTCAATTACCAATACAATTACAATGACAAACAATCAAACTTCAAGTAAGAATATAATTCAATTATTTAAAGAAGCTGTTTTAGGAAAACAGCAAGATTTTACCCAAGGCAGCATTAAAAAAGCAGTTTTTATGCTTTCTATTCCAATGATACTGGAAATGCTAATGGAATCAATATTTGCATTAGTTGATATCATTTATGTTTCAAGAGTAAGCGTTAATGCGGTGGCAACAGTAGGTTTAACAGAGTCAGTCTTAACGCTTGTTTATGCAGTAGCAATAGGTTTAAGTATGGCGGCAACTGCTTTAATTGCTAGACGAGTAGGAGAGAAGGATATCAAAAAAGCAAATGAAACAGCTGTTCAAGTTATATTTCTAGGAATTTTAATTTCGATAGGAATAAGTGTTATAGGGATTTTATATCCAAAAGAAATTCTTCAATTTATGGGAGGCGAACCAGCTCTAATTGAAGAAGGTTATGGATACACTAGAGTTTTACTCGGAGGAAATATAACAGTAATGTTGCTATTTCTTATTAATGCGATTTTTAGAGGAGCTGGAGATGCTTCCATAGCAATGTGGACTTTAATTTTATCAAACGGATTAAATATCATTTTAGACCCAATATTTATTTTCGGATTGGGGCCAATTCCAGCTTATGGAGTAGAAGGTGCTGCAATAGCTACTACAATTGGGAGAGGAACAGCAGTAATTACACAAATATTGATTTTATTTTATGGTAGTGGAAAAATCAAATTAGTGCTGAAGGATTTAGTATTAAGAATAAGTTTGATTTTCAATATTGTAAAAGTTTCTTTAGGAGGAATAGGGCAATTTATTATCGGAACATCGAGTTGGGTGATATTAATGAGAATTATGTCAGAATTTGGTAGTGAAGTATTAGCTGGGTACACAATTGCTATCAGAATTATGATGTTTACATTAATGCCTGCATGGGGAATGAGTAATGCCGCAGCAACATTAGTTGGTCAGAATTTAGGTGCAAAACAACCAGAAAGAGCCGAAAAATCGGTATGGATTACAGGGAAATATTGTGCTTATTTCATGGGATTTGTATCGGTTATTTATATAGCATTTGCGCCAACATTTTTAGGTTGGTTTTCAGATACTCCTAAAGTAGTTGAAAACGGTGCACTTTGTTTACAGATTATGGCAGCTGGTTATATTGCATATGCTTACGGAATGGTTGTAATTCAGTCGTTTAATGGATCTGGTGATACCAAAACTCCAACACTAATTAATTTTATTTGCTTCTGGTTATTTCAATTGCCTTTTGCATATATAATGGCAATTACTTTAGATTTTGGTCCAAAAGGTGTTTTTTGGGCAATAACTTTAGTTGAAGTTTTAATTGCAGTAGTAGGTGTGTGGTTATTCAAAAAAGGAAAGTGGAAAACCGTTCAGGTATAGTTCACTTTTTGTAATTTAGCTACCAATCATTTCTTTATCTACTAACCTAATCTTTGTTTATGGATTCTAAAAATAAATACGGAATAAACACTATTTGTACTCATGTTGGTGAGTTAAAAGACGAACAGTTTAAAGGAGCTGTTTCACCAATATATTTGTCTTCTTCATATCAATTTTATGATGTTGATGTAAAAAGATATCCACGTTATTTTAATACACCAAACCAAGAGGCACTTTGTAAAAAAATTGCTGCATTAGAGAAAACAGAAAATGCATTAATTTTTGGTTCGGGAATGGCAGCTATTAGTACAACTTTAATGGCGTTTTTGCATAAAAGGGACCATGTGGTATTGCAAGAAACGTTATATGGAGGAACGTATAATTTAGTGGTTGAGGAATTTGATAAATTTGGAATTGAATATACCTTCACAGAGAGTTTAAATGTTGATGATTTTAAGAATGTAATTCGTGAGAATACAAAAGTTATTTTCATAGAAACTCCGTCAAACCCTTTGTTAAAGTTGGTTGATATTAAAGCCGTAGCAGATTTAGCAAAAGCAAACGGAATTGTTACTATGATTGATAATACTTTCGCTTCACCTATTAATCAAACTCCAATTGATTTTGGTGTTGATATTATGATTCATTCAGCTACAAAATATATGGGTGGACATTCCGATATTTTAGCTGGAGCAGTTGCTGCGTCTAACGAGCATATTGATAAGATTTGGAATATTGCGAAGAACTTTGGAGGAAGTTTAAGTGATTTTACAGTTTGGATGTTAGAAAGAAGCATTAAAACCATGAATTTGCGTGTAAAATGTCAAAATGAGAACGCATTAAAAATGGCGAACTATTTGGAGCAAAATTCTAACGTAGATAAAGTGTATTATCCTGGATTAACTTCTCATGAAAATCATGATTTAGCTAAATCGCAAATGAAAGGTTTTGGAGGAATGTTATCCTTTGAATTAAAAGAAGGAATTGATTCAATGGAATTCCAACGTAATTTGCAGTTGATAAAACCGTCTATGAGTTTAGCTGGAGTAGAAAGTACCGTATTAAGCCCATCTCAAACATCACATGCTTTATTATCTCCAGAAGAAAGAGCAAAACAAGGAATCAAAGATGGTTTAATTCGTTTTTCAGTTGGAATAGAAGAGGTAGAAGATTTAATTGTTGATATTGAGCAAGCAATAGATAAAACAAAACAATGAAACTAGATATATTAGCTTTTGGAGCACATCCAGACGATGTAGAATTAGGTTGTTCTGCAACCATTGCTAAAGAAATTTCTTTAGGTAAAAAAGTAGGGATTGTAGATTTAACTCGTGGTGAATTAGGAACACGAGGTTCTGCTGATTTAAGAGATGTTGAAGCAGCTAAAGCTGCTGAAATACTTGGAGTTCAAGTAAGAGAAAATTTAGGTTTTGCTGATGGCTTTTTTGTAAATGATAAAGAGCACCAATTAGAAATCATAAAAATGATTCGGAAGTATAAACCTGAAATTGTGTTATGTAATGCAATTGATGATCGGCATATTGATCATCCAAAAGGAAGTAAAGTAGTTTCGGATGCTTGTTTTTTAAGTGGTTTGGTTAAAATAGAAACGGAGTTAGACGGAGAAAAACAGGAAAAATGGAGACCAAAATTTGTATATCACTACATTCAATGGAAAAATATAGAGCCAGATTTTGTTGTGGATGTAACAGGTTTTATGGACAAGAAAATTGATGCTGTTATGGCATATAGTTCTCAGTTTTTTGATCCTTCTAGTAAAGAACCAGAAACACCAATTACAAGTAAAAATTTTACAGAAAGTGTAGAATACAGGGCAAAAGATTTAGGGAGACTAATTGGAGTGGATTATGCAGAAGGTTTTACTACAGAACGTTGTGTAGCTGTAGAAAGTTTAAGTAAATTAAAATAAAAAAATCTTTTGTCATAATTAAGAAAAGAATTATATTTGCACCCGCTAGTTAAATGGTGATTGTAGCTCAGTTGGTTAGAGCGCCGGATTGTGGTTCCGGAGGTCGCCGGTTCGAACCCGGTCTTTCACCCAAAGCCTAAAGCCCTTTGATGATAAGGGCTT
>CANLMR010000004.1 GCA_947492185.1 uncultured Tenacibaculum sp. | reverse complement strand
GTTGTTTGTGATTCTGGATTAAAGTACTTAAACGGAGATTTATATAAATAAAAAACTGCGTACAACACCGTGTATAAGTAATAGCTCCTTGAGTTTCAATTCAAGTGGCTATTACTTTTTATTTTGTAAATTACTTTCTGAAAAATGGCGATTATTAATTCGCTACTACTCATACACCAACACGTTAGAGACAATTAGAGAACCAAATGAAAACTATTACATTACCAGACGAATTAAATTTGAGTTTTTCTAAGTCTGTTGTGGTTTATGATTATGAAAGCATCAATGAAATATCGAAACAACAAGTCTTATTAAATAAAAATACGTTCAGCTTTCTTCAAGAAGGAACTAAAGAAGTGTTTTTCGATAATTCGGCATATGCAATAGATAATTCTCAATTTCTATTAATGAAATCTGGACATTGTTTAATGACTGAAAAGCTTTCTAGTAACTCAAAATATTATCGAAGCATTCTGTTTTTCTTTACCAACGAAGATGTTTTTCAGTTTTTAAGAAAGTTTAGATTTGAAAAATCTAAATCCAAAACTTTATACTCAACATACTCATTTAAGTACGATTCATTTATAAAAAGATTTGTTGACAGCCTTTTGGATATATCAAAACTTTCTAAATCGGTTCAAGAAAATATTTTGAAGACAAAACTTGAGGAAATTATGCTTTACCTTATAGACTTAAGAGGTTTAGACTTTCTTTATTCCTTGATAAACAACAGTGATAATCAAAATCAAAAGTTTATCCAAACAGTTGAAAGCAATAGATTGAATAAACTCACAATAAAAGAACTTTCTTTTTTATCCAATATGAGTGTCTCCACTTTCAAAAGAGAGTTTGAGAAAAATTTCCACAGTTCACCTAGTAAATGGTTTCAAGATAAAAGACTCGAACACTCTGCTTTTCTGCTAAAAAACGAATCAAAAAGACCCTCAGATATTTTTGAAGAAATTGGATATGAAAACCTATCTAATTTTATTCAAGCTTTTAAAGCAAAATTTGGAGTCACTCCAAAACAATATCAATTAAGTTGAACTTTTACCAATACTTTTTGAACTTTTCTGATTAACACAAAACTTGAAATGCTGCTTAGATTTGCATCATAAATTAACAATAAAAACAAATATTATGATAAAATCATTTCAAATCTTAACGGTATTAATTGCATTATCAACCTCAGTCTTCGGACAAAATACATTTACTTTATCAAGTAATGAATTAGGAGGACAAGCTACAATTAATGAAGAATTCAATGGCTTTGGTTGTACTGGTAAAAATCAATCCCCACAATTATCATGGAAAAATGCTCCAGAAGGCACTAAAAGTTTTGCTATAACAATGTACGACCCTGATGCTCCTACTGGCAGCGGATGGTGGCACTGGATTGTATTTGATATCCCAGCAAATACTAATGAGTTAGTTTCTGGAGCTGGCAATGTTAAACTGAATTTAACACCTGAAGGAGTTATACAAAGCATAACAGACTACGGAGCAAATGGTTATGGTGGACCTTGTCCTCCAGAAGGACATGGCTTACATCAATATATAATTACAGTATACGCTCTTAAAACAGACAAACTTGGATTAAATAATAACACTAATCCAGCTGTAGTTGGCTATTATTTATGGAATAACACATTAGCAAAGGCTAGTATTGTGACTTATTATCAAAGAGATAAGAAATAAAACTGTTTCTAACAAGGTATAAAAGCAATAGCGGTTTGGGTACATACTCAAACCGTTTCTGTGTTTAATTAAGTATATTACTATCCGAAAATAGTTGTATTTTAATCCACTACTACTCATACACTAGACCGTTAGAAACCATTTAATCAACTCGTCACTAAAAAACGACATTTGAGCAAAGAAAAATATACTGAATGAATTTATTGTCTGAATATTGAATCGTAAATAACAATTAAAATGGAAAAATCGATACAAATTCTAATATTCATTCACGCAAGCTTTGGAGGAATAGCTTTAATTAGTGGATTAATATCTTTGATTGCTAAAAAAGGTAAAAATATTCATAAGAAATCTGGACTTATTTTTTTCTATTCTATGGTTTTATGTGGTCTTTCTGCAATGACAGTCGCTATTTTACCAAATCACGAAAGCCCATTCTTGTTTGCAGTTGGTATCTTTAGTTTATACTTTGTATTAACTGGAAATAGAGCCCTAAACTTTAAACATAAAAACCCTGACTTGAGAATTGACAAGTATATATCAATTGTTATGATTATAACAGGAGTTTTAATGGTTTCATTACCTATTTTACTGACAAAAAGCGTCAATATAATTCTTACTGTCTTTGCTATTGTTGGAATAATTTTCTCAGTAAGAGATTTGATTTTATTTAATAAACCTGAACGATTGAAAAAAGGATGGTTGAAATTACATTTAGGAAAAATGATTGGCGGATATATTTCAGCGACTACTGCCTTTGTCGTAGTAAATGATTTTTTTTCAAGTTTTTATGGTTGGTTTATTCCCGGTATTATTGGAAGCTTTGTAATTACATACTGGATGAGAAAACTGAATAAAAAAACAGTTACCAACACGGTATATAAAACATAGATAATTAAGCACTTAATCCAAAGTTTAGTGTATTTTTATAAAGTCCGCCAAATTTTTTGATTTGGCTTTTAAAATGAAAAAATTGAAACAAAATAAAAAATTTTGGCTAAGTGCTTAATCGGAAATTAATCGCTTTTAATTCCAGTATTAACTATAGTCGAAACGTTGTGCATTATATTGACGAATGAAAAATACTCATGATAAAGAATAAATTATTTACTTCTATAGCTTTGTTGCTTATTTTAAATTCTTGCAATGGACAAAAAAGCAAGAATAAGATAAAACAATCTATAAACTCAGAAAAGAAATTAGAAGATAGTAAACCAAACACATACAATACTGAACACTCTTTGTTTTATTCGGATATTAATAATCAAATTAGTCAAGTTGTAAGGACAATATTTCAAGATAGCAAAGGTGATATCTGGTTTGGAGGAGAAGGCGGTGTTTTTAAATTATCCAATAGTTCACTCACTCATATTGATAGTATAAGAAGTAAATCAGGAAAAAATGTTACAATAAAGGACATTACAGAAGACAAAGATGGAAAAATTTGGATTGGACATACAGATGGAATAAGCAGTGTATATGGAAATATTGTGACTAATTATTACGAATCTGATGGATTAATAAGTAATGATGTATGGTGTATTGCGACTGATAGAAACAATCAAGTCTGGATAGGTACCATTGAGGGCTTGTGCTTTTTTAACGGTCAAGAGTTTACAAATTTTAGACTTCCTGAAGGTAAAATCGATTCAAGTTTAGGAATTTCAAGTACGAAGATGATTCACAACATATTTGAAGACAGAAAAGGCACACTATGGTTTAGTTCAAATGCGGGATTGTTTTCATATGGCAATGATTCGCTAATAAATGTTTCAGAAATGGTAGGAATTGAAACAAATTTTGTCAACCAAGTGATAGAAGATAAAGAAGGAAATTTATGGGTATCTACAAAAATTGGTTTGTATAAGTTGTCGAAGAATAGTTCCGATAATATTACCTCAGGAAAAATTGAAAGTGGAAAAGGCATAGGAAGTATGGCAGAAGACAAAGACGGTAATATATGGTTTGTATCAGATCAACACTATTTATATACCTATAAAGGAAATGAACTTATAGAATTCCAAAAATCAGAAGACAATAAAGGTCCAGTGGTTTTTCAAATATTTAAAGACCAATCCAATAGACTTTGGTTTGTTGGTTTTGGTGGTGCTTATAGATTGGAAAACGGAAAATTTATTAATATAACTATGAATGGACCTTGGTAAAAGAAATACGAACGTACAACAACGTATATAAAAAGTATCGGGTTAAGTGCTAAAACGAAAGGTAAATTATGAAGTAAAAGTCAGTTAGTTCTTAAAAAACCGCTACTTTTCATATACAAGACCGTTAGCGGTAATTTGAAAAACCCATCTGAAATAAGAAAAATTACAGAAATTGAACTGATTTAAACAATGTAGGATATAGGATTTAAAAACTTAAAATAATATGCTAGTAGACATCAATCCGAAATTACCTATGCGCGACAAAAAAGTGACTCGGGAATTTTACTTAAATCGATTAGGTTTTAATCAATATGGGAATGTAGATTTTGACGGTTATTTGATGATCGAAAAAGACCAAATACAAATACATTTCTTTGAATTTAAAGAGCTTAACCCGAAAGAAAATTACGGACAAGTTTATATTCGGACTGACAATATTGACGAATTTTATAAATCACTATTGGAAAAACAGACTAAAATTCATCCAAATGGAAAATTGGAAATCAAACCTTGGGGACAAAAGGAATTTGCGGTGCTCGACCCAGACAATAACTTATTAACATTTGGACAGAATATTTAAAAATAAAAACGAACCGCCAACAATGTGTATAGCTCATTTCGGCTGTTCCAAAGCTTCGGAACCTCACCAAAAACTCAATCTTATTAATTATCTTTCCGCTACAACGGAAAAAATCATATACAGAAACCATTCGTGGTAACTTTACTCAAAAATTTCAATGGAAAAACTATTATTACAAAAAAACGAATTTTACATTTCTAATGATAAATCAAAATTAGATATTGATGCCATTCATAATTTTTTATCCACTAAAGCATATTGGTGCTTAAACATTCCGAAAGAAAAAGTTGAAATTTCAGTAGAAAATTCTCTTTGTTTTGGTCTTTATGAAAACAATATACAAATTGGTTTTGCAAGAATTATTACAGATTTTTCGACAATAGCTTATTTAGGAGATGTATACATATTGGAGAAATATCGTGGAAAAGGACTTTCTAAATGGTTAATGGAAACTATAATGAATTTTCCTGAACTTCAAGGTTTAAGACGTTGGATTTTACTTACTGGTGATGCTCATGAACTCTATCGAAAATATGGTTGGACAGACTTAGCTGATTCAAGCAAATGGATGGAACTCCATAATAGAAGTATATATTCTAATTAGTCAAGATTGGTTTATATTATATGTTCGATACTTTCAGTAATGAAAATAAAAAAGCGAAAACAAGAATGAATAGCATATTAATAACTGAAAAGAATGAGATTAAAATTGAATGGGATTTCAAATGCGGAATAATTGAATCCATTATAAACTCTAAAGCTTTGGAAGGAGATGCTAATAATATTGGCGGAGAAGTATTTTTCTATCAATTTGAATTAGACATTCCCTTTAACGGAGAAGAAAGGGAAGTTTTTGAAGAGGGTGATGTAGTATACTGGCGTTCACAATCAGATGCTAACAAATTTGGAATTTTATTTATGTATGGAAATACCGAATATGGAGATGGAACTAAACCTAGAACTTCTAGTCCAGGAATCAAAATTGGAAGTTTTAAGGAAATTCAAAAAGTATCTTCCATTTTAACGGGAACAAAATTAAGGTTAGGTTAAAAGCTATTTGTGACAATAACCAAAAAATGATATTCTAAATGCAAGATTTTTTAAAATACATAAGTAATATCAGTCCAATAGAAGATGAAACAATTAAAGTGCTATTAAAATATTTTAAACCTCTTCAGCTAAAAAAAAATGATTTTTTTGTTAAACAAGGAGAATATGCACAACACATAGGTTTCTTAAAAAAAGGAATTATTAGAGCGTATTTTTTAAACCAAGAAGGAAAAGAATATACCAAACAATTTTTTGTAGATTCTTCTATAGTTGGTGCGTATACATCTTTAATCACAAAGAAACCAAATAAAATAGCTCAACAAGCTCTAACCGATTGCGAAATATTAGTTGCTAATTTTAACGATATAGAAAAGCTTTATAACAACTTCCATGATTTAGAAAGATTAGGTAGAAAAATAGCGGAATTTTACTTTTTAGAAAAAGAGCAAAAAGAAATAGAAATGGCTCTTTTAGATGCAGATGAGAGATATTTAATTTTTAGACAACAATTTCCGATGATCGAGACTATAGTTCCTCAATATTATATTGCTTCCTTTTTAGGCATCTCTCCTACTCAATTAAGTAGAATTAGAAGAAAAATGAGTACTTCTTAATTTTATTTACATATGTAAATGTAAGAGTACTAAAATGCGATGAGATTTGTATTTATCATTAAATAACATCGTATGAATCGTTTTTTATCTTTCATTTTAATTGCATTATTTTCTGTTTTTTTAGGCAGTCAAATAACAGAAGGTTCCTTGTTAGTTCCTTATTGGAAAACATTAACTAAAACAGGGTTTTATAATTATTATTCTGAATTCGGACCAACAATTGGAGGCTTTTATACCATACAAACAATTATAGCTGTACTAATTCCTATTGGTACCAGTATTTATTGTTATGCAAAAAAAACTGATGCATTAAAATATGCCATCATCTCTACAATTTTTGCCTTATCAGTTATTGCCATGTTTTACATTTATTTTAAAGGAACAAATGAGTTATTCTATACAAGAACATTAAACTCAAATCAATTAAAATCTACATTAAACAACTGGGAAACATGGCATTGGTTACGTGTATTCCTTGAAGTACTTTCCTTGATTTTTCTAATCGTAACCTACACTATTATACATCGTAAAAACAAAATATAAACTAAAAAACACTTGAATTATGAAATCACTATTAATTATAATAATAACAATATTGAGCGCTGTTAGTTACGGACAATCCATATTAGGAAAATGGCAAACTTTTGATGATAAAACCAAAGAAAAAAAAGCAATTATTGAAATATTTAAAACTGACAATCTATACTTTGCCAAAATAACAGAAAGTTTTGTTAGCGAGAAAAATGCCATTTGTAAGACGTGCAAAGGAGATAAAAGAGATCAACCTATTATTGGTCTAATCATTATTGATAACTTAAAAAGAGATGGGGATGAATATAATGGAGGAACGATTTTAGATCCTGAAAACGGGAAAACCTATAAGTGTTTTTTAAAATTAATCAATAACAATAAATTAAAAATAAGAGGTTATCTTGGCTTCTCTCTCTTTGGTAGAACTCAATATTGGATTAGAAAAGAATGAAAACTATTTAATAATAAACAATATAACTAATCGCTAACAAAATCCAATCGAATTTTCTAACAAATCGTTTTTACTTAAATAACTTATTACTAAATTCACATACAAATGCTATTTAACTAAAATCATACTTTGAATGGAAAATAACTCACAAATATTTAAACAAAATCTATTAAAAAACATGCTACTCTTCTTAGGATGCTCAGCTTTTGTAGTCATTGGAATTTTTCTTATAGACAAGGATCCTTTAATTGGATGGGGAAGTATTATATTTTTTGGTCTTGGTGTTGTCGTATCTTTAATACAGTTTCACCCAAACGCTTCATATTTAAAATTAAATGAAGAAGGGTTTGAAGTAAAGGGTTTATTTCGTTCAAATTTCACAAAATGGTCTCATGTTAAAGATTTTAGACAAGGGCAAATAAAAAGTAATAAAATGATATTCTTTAACTATACTGAAGAACATAAAAAATGGAAACAAGGAAAAAAATTAGCCAAATTAATTTCAGGAAATGAAGGAGCTATTCAGTCTTCCTATAATATAAAAACGCATGAGTTACTTGACTTAATGAAGGCCTATAAATTAAGAAGTAATCACAATGTTTAACAATTGCTATTAAACTATAATGGATAACATAAATAGGATTATTAAAAAAGCTCAGGATGATTTATTTCCTGAATTAGAGGCTAAAATTCGTTCTGAATTGAATAAAAAAGATAAAGAGTGGCTTATAGATCAAATTATTTACCTAACCTGTGATAGACATAGTTTGCATGAACAAAAGATAAAGCTTGATGATATGAGGAAACGTCTAAATAGAATCAGAAAAGTAGGCTATACCAATCGATCCGTTTTAAACTTTATTGATACTTATCAAAAAATAAGCAGAAAACAACTAGAAGAAACTGGTTTTATTATTAATCCTCCTCATATGGGATTAGCTACTATAGCATCCTATCAACGTTCAAAAAAAGGAGAAACCTTACTTGAAGAAGCAAGAGACATGCTTTATGTTGCTTTATATGGAGATGAAACAACAAATGTTAACTTTACTCGAAATCAGGAAGAAGTTTTAACTATAATAATCCCCCAAAGTAAGTCGGAATCTCTATTTTTTCTTAAAGCCGCTACCGAAATAAATACTGCTGGAACATGGAAAGATCCTGAAGGTGTTTCTAATGATGACCATACAAATAATATTGGATTACAAATTGAGTTTGGAGATCATAAAGAAGGGAATATAGGACTTGCTGTTTTTGTTGCTTTAAACTTAATTAATCTTTTACATGTAAATGAACAAATTTTTTACGCGAGGATGGAAAAAGTAGAACGAAGTTCATTGCAATCACTATAAAGTTTTCAGACAATACTATTCTATTCTTTCTACTTTATTAATTGGAATTGGTAAATCCACTCCTTCTTTAAGAAAACGTTTGTGTACTTTCTCTTTTAACTTACACTTGGTTTTAAATTCTTTAAATGGTTCAACAAGCCAAACATAAGCTCTTAAATGAATGTGGTTCGGATGTACATCAATTACACGTACATCAATCTCATTACTATCATCTAAGTTTTCCTTAATTACATTAGGCAATTTAAACGCTTCTTCTTGAATAATTTTCCTAGCCAAATCAATATCTGCTCTTATCCCTAATTTAAAATTATTAAAACTTAATATATGAGAATCTTGAATAGTATGATTTAAAATAGAATCTGTACTAATTACCGAATTTGGAATAATTAATCGTTTATTCTCAAAGTTATTTATTACTGTATGACGTAGTGTAATATCTTCTACAATACCAACTCTAGTATCATCTAATTTTATATAATCACCTACGCGAAATGGTTTGAAAATAACAATAAATGCTCCTGCAATTAAGTTGGATAATGCGGCTTGAGCAGCAAAACCTATTATAGCTGCAATAATTCCTGCTCCAGAAAAGATTAATGTAGCTTTACTTCGTAATGATGGAATATTGATTATAATAAATACCAATGCAAATAATCCTACAAAAAAAGTAACTGAATTTCTTAAAAACTGAATGCTTGTTCTCCCAAAACGATCTGATTTTTTTGATTTAATTATCAATAAAATCAGATATCTAATCAATCTTGAAAATAACCAGGCTATAAAAAATACAACCGCTACATAAGTTATAATACCTAACGGACTGTTTAAATCAAATTGATATGAAGTAATTTTATCCAATTTTAAGTTGTTTTTCTATTGCATTCGCTCTTAAATACAAATATAGAGGAAATGTAAAAGCAATAGCTATAATAAAGGTTAATGGTATTAAAACCCACCAAAACTTTATCTTCAATTTAATGGCATCTGGAATATAAAAAGCAAAAAACGTAAGTACCACAACTAATAAGTCGGCACTTAAAGATTTTCCAGCAAAATTTACTTTAGCATCAGCAAAAAAATTGGTAAAAGACGGATCAACAGCATGTTGGAAATACTGGATATTATAATACCAAGTATAACAAATACCTAAAATTGCTAAACCTAAATAAAGATGTTTTAATTTCATTTAAAATAGTGCTGTTTGATTTTCATCATCATTTCCTTCTTTCTTCTTTTTTATAGCTGCTTGTAATGCTTTATTTGCCTTGTTCTCTTTGATTTTTTCTACTTCTTCATCTGAATTATTCATTAATTCTTCATCATTCACTTTAATATCTTCAATTTTCTCTTCTGGTTCATCATAAGGAAGTGATTCTAATAAATTAACTGTTCTAATTTTAGCCTGCGTTAATTGATTTCCGATAGCTTTAATTCCTTTTATAGAAATAAACTCTTCGAAATTTATTTCCATTTTTGGTAAACTACGCTTTGAGAAGTTAATTTCTGCAATAGGTCGATAATCAGTGGATACAATTTGTAACTGAGATTTTTCATGATCGGTAATGAATACTTCTTCCTTATCGGCTGTATCTAATAAGAAACGCTTAACAAAATAACGTTCTTTATGTCCATCATAATAAATTGCTGAAATAGGTTTATTTGGTTTCCATTTTTCTAGCACAATCATGTTATTATCGAAATGCATTGCTAAATCAGGTGTAACAGCTTTAATTTTACCCGATTGTGTTATGATTAGAATTTTATCTTCAGCTCTAAATTCTCCTAAAAGTTCTCCTCTTTCATCAACATTTAAACGTTGTACCGTATCATCAAACCAAATTTTACGAGGTTTTAAGGTAGAAACTCCTGCTTCTTTAAACTCAACCTTTTTAACACTATGTTTGGTTACTAGATTTCCTCTTACTCCTCTACCTTTTATCGCTAAATCTGCAAAATCTAAATCCCACTTTAGTTTCTTAATACTTCCAACTGCTCTTAGCATAACAGTAACCACTTCAGCTTCTCCATTAGGATTTGCTGAGAAATATAATACTTTAGAACCTTTATTTCCGTTAGTTAAATCGTACTCTTTATCTCTAGTCACAGAAGTAACATTGAAACGTTTCATATAACTTGGGCCACGTGCACCATCTTTATAAATTAAGTTATACACAGTACGTTTATCTTTCTTTTTAAATACCGCAACGTAAATAATTCCTTTACCTACGAATGTTTTAGAACCAACTTTAGTTACCAACATTGATCCATCTTCTTTAAAAACAATGATATCGTCAATATCAGCACAATCAGAAACGAATTCATCCTTACGTAATGACGTACCAATAAAACCTTCTTCTCTATTTACATATAACTTTGCGTTACGCATAACTACTTTAGTAGCTACAATGTCGTCAAAAATTCTAATTTCTGTTTTACGCTCTTTACCTTTACCGTATTTAGATTTTAATTCTTTAAAATAATCAATAGCATATTCAATTAAGTTATCTAAATGGTGTTTAACATCTGCTATTTTATCTTCTAAACCTTCTATAAATTGTTTTGCTTTGTCTATATCGAATTTTGAAATTTTCTTAATTCGAATTTCAGTAAGTCTAACAATATCTTCTTCGGTAACTGCTCTTTTTAAATGCTTTGTATGTGGTTTTAAACCTAAGTCAATTGCCTCAATTACACCTTCCCAGGTTTCTTGGTCCTCAATATCACGATAAATTCTGTTTTCAATAAAAATGCGTTCTAAGGAAGAGAAATGCCATTGTTCTTCTAGTTCATTTAATTGGATTTCTAGTTCACTTTTAAGTAACTCTACTGTAAAGTCTGTTGATTTTTTTAAAACTTCTGAAACACCAATAAAAATTGGCTTATTATCTTCAATAATACAAGACAATGGAGATATTGAGCTTTCACAGCTTGTAAAGGCATATAAAGCATCAATAGTTTTATCAGGAGAAATATTTGGCGGTAAATGCACTAATATTTCTACATTAGCTGCCGTATTATCCTCTATTTTTTTAATTTTTATTTTTCCTTTATCATTAGCTTTTAATATGCTATCAATTAAAGATGAAGTGGTTGTACCGAATGGAACTTCAGTAATTACTAAAGTCTTTTTATCTAATTGAGAAATCTTTGCTCTTACACGAACTTTTCCGCCACGTTTTCCATCATTATAATTAGAAACATCTGCAATTCCCCCAGTCATAAAATCTGGAACTAAGGAAAAACTTCTTCCTCTAAGATATTTTATTGATGCATCTATTAACTCATTAAAATTATGAGGCAATATTTTAGTAGATAAACCAACGGCAATACCTTCAGCTCCTTGAGCTAATAATAAAGGGAATTTTACAGGAAGATTTACCGGCTCATTTTTTCTACCATCATATGACAACTGCCATTCTGTAGTTTTTGCGTTGAATACAACATCTAAGGCAAACTTAGATAAACGTGCTTCAATATAACGTGAAGCAGCAGCTCTATCTCCTGTTAAGATATTACCCCAGTTTCCTTGCATATCAATAAGTAACTCTTTTTGCCCCATTTGTACCATGGCATCTGCAATAGAAGCATCACCATGTGGATGATACTGCATGGTATGACCAACAATATTTGCTACTTTATTGTAACGTCCATCATCTAAATCTTTCATAGAATGCATAATTCTACGCTGTACAGGTTTAAAACCGTCTTCAATAGATGGAACAGCACGTTCTAAAATTACATACGAAGCATAATCTAAAAACCAATCTTTATACATTCCTGTAACCTTAGTTATAGACTCTGTATTCTCCGCTTGATTTTCGTTTGTTAACTCTTCGTCGTGTTCGTAATTATTGTTTTCTTCGCTCATGTATTATAAACGTTTAACCGTTTTGAGTTTATTTATTGTTTTACTTGACTAATATACTTAATCTCCTCCACATCCGCCACAAGAACTACAACTACTACAGCTACTGCAAGAGCTACATGAACTGCAACTACTACAGGAACTACAACTGCTGCAGGTAGTCCAAGTAGACTCAAACCAAGTATTTTGCTTTTTTTTTGGTCCGTAACCACTAGCAACTATTAAAGCTGTTAATGCTCCAGCTAATACCACATTTTTATTAGACAATATTCCTGCTAAATATTGATCTGTATCTACATGCGTATCGATGGTAGTTAAAAACTTCTTCTTATATAAAACTTTATATCTATCCATTAAATACACATAAAATATAATCAAAGAAAATACTATAAATACCATCAATATTAAAACTGGTTTATCTCTAAGTGTTCCTAGAATGAATCTTGAAAAAAGAAAAGAATAGAGTAAAAATAAGATGAATGATATGGTTATCTTATGCTCTACAATAGCTTTTGAATTCACTATTTTATCTTGAATCATTTCACCTATATCTAAAAATCTTGTCAAAAAAGGCTTATTACTCGCTTCATTTAATACAACTCTTAAATCATTTTCAGGATTTTCCTTGACAAAACTTAAAATAGAATTTTCAACTACATCTTCAGTTTTTTTAATAGTAGTTACTTTCTTTAAATTATTGTCATTTCCTTTTGTCTCAATTAATTTATTTTCAAATAAATTATTCAATTTAAAAAGTGCTAGCTGTTCTGTATTTCTAGTTGCTATTACTATTGATTCCTCTGGTCTTAATTTGCGAATATATTCGTTATCATGAACTAAGGTATTATAAGCACTATTGAATCCTTCTCTTACAAAATATTCAATCAATAAAATACTAATAACCAAAGCCATTATAGCAATCAGTATAAATTCAGGGTTTCCTATTTTTAATAAAATGGGTTTCCAAAGAAAAAATGTTGGTATCAACAATAATACCCCTACCAAAATCAATTGACTATTCGATAGATTCCAATTTTTACTTGCCTGTTGAAGTTTTATTGAATCTTCAAAAGATGTAACCGACCAAATTATTACATTCTGTTTATCGAAATACTTCTCATACTTTTCTTTAGTAAAACTTACTGCATTCTTAAGCACTTCCCTTTCCCCAACTTTTCCAGTAGAAGGAATATGATTAATCGATTTACCTAATAACTCACAAAATGATTTATAGGAATGAGAAAACGTCAGATGCTGATGCCATACTACATCTATAATATGAGATGGAGATACCATAGATTTGGTTATAGCAGCTAAAAACATGAACTTTTTATACTCTAAAATGGCATCTTCTGTAAATTGTATTGACCATTTATTTTCATGTGATAGTTTTACCGAAAAACCATAATCTTCTTTAGGAGAGTCTAATTTAAATGCTTTAACTTTTTTCCAAAGTTCCTTTTCCTCTTTATTCAATATGTAAACTATTTCTTTTTAATACCTCTTTTAATGAATTCCATAGCGATTAACATTAACACCATTGAAAATATTCCGAAATATGGTGAAATATTATTCTTAAAAGACAAATCATTATAATCAATCATTGCAATCCATACAATTAAGATGATTAGAAAAATGATGGATAATGCATTAAATACTTTTACTATACTTTTCATAATTATCAATTGTTGACCAGTACACTTACGATATCAGATTTATTAATAAATCCTACATATCTTGAATCATAAGAATTATCTCTATTATCTCCAATTACAAATATTTTACCTTTTGGTATTTTAATAGGTCCAAAATTATCTTTGTTCCATTTTTCACCGTACAATTCAAAGATTTTATCATCAAATTTGTTTTTGTCTTCTATTAATCTTTGAGGTTCTATTCCATTCAGTTTTGCAGCTTTTTTAGATATTGGAATTATAATTGAATCTTTATTATAATTATATGCTTGTTCCATTGCTGTATAAGGAAAATCCATTTTATCAAACCCTTCTCTAGATAATTTATATGTATGCCATAAATTGAGAAGTATATCTTGATTGAAATTATTTAAAAAAACATCACCTTTTTTTATTTCTATAATATCTCCTTCCATTCCCATTAATCGATGAATTCTTATCTGCTTCCCAAACATTTCATCTTCTATTCTATAACAAACAAAATCTTTCAGTTGAGGTTCTATAAGATTAGAAGCAAAAAAACGACTGTTAAACTTTATATTTGGTTCATTGGCTGGAGTAGGGCTATGATAAATTCTAAAAACATGAAATGCTGAAAGTATTTGATAAAAAATCAAAACTCCAGCCAAAACAATTAAAATTCTATTAAACTTCTTTTTCATTAAAGTTACTCCTCTGTAGAAACTAAATCTTGTTCTACTTTTAAATTTTCAATGATAAATTTTTGACGATCCGGTGTATTTTTACCCATATAAAACTGCAACATTTGATCAATAGACATTTCTTTATCTAACATTACAGGATCTAAACGCATATCTTCTCCAATAAAATGTACAAATTCATTTGGTGAAATTTCACCTAATCCTTTAAATCGTGTTATCTCTGGTTTTCCTCTTAATTTTTGTATTGCCTCTTGTTTTTCTTTCTCAGAATAACAATAATATGTTTCTTTCTTATTACGAACTCTAAATAATGGAGTTTCTAAAATATAAAGATGCCCCTCTTTAATCACTTCAGGAAAGAATTGTAAGAAGAATGTAATTAATAATAAACGAATGTGCATTCCATCAACATCGGCATCAGTAGCAATTACAATATTATTATAGCGTAAACCTTCTAAACCATCTTCAATATTTAAAGCTGCTTGTAACAGGTTAAATTCTTCATTTTCATATACAATTTTCTTAGACAATCCATATGAATTCAAAGGCTTTCCCTTTAAACTGAATACTGCTTGAGTATTAACATTTCTAGATTTGGTAATCGAACCCGATGCAGAATCACCCTCTGTAATAAATAAAGTTGTATTTAAATAATCTTCCTTTTTTGTATCTCCAAAATGAATCCTACAATCACGTAATTTCTTATTATGTAAACTTGCTTTTTTAGCTCTTTCTTTAGCTAATTTTCGTATTCCAGATAATTCTTTACGTTCTTTCTCTGCTTGAAGAATTTTCTTTTGCAGTGCTTCAGCTATTTCTTGATTTTTATGTAAATAATTATCGAGTTTAGTTTTTATAAAGTCATTGATATAGGTTCTTACCGTTGGTAAATCTCCTCCCATATCGGTAGAACCTAACTTTGTTTTTGTTTGACTTTCAAAAACAGGTTCCATAACTTTAATAGAAATAGCTGCAATAATTGATTTACGTACATCTGAA
This sequence comes from uncultured Tenacibaculum sp., assembly GCA_947492185.1. GTDB lineage: Bacteria > Bacteroidota > Bacteroidia > Flavobacteriales > Flavobacteriaceae > Polaribacter. The sequence continues at coordinate 239,143 of CANLMR010000004.1, read as the reverse complement.
GCATCGAAATTTTTTCCGTAGAACTCACGTATAGTTTTTACTACAGCTTCTCTAAATGCAGCTTGATGCGTTCCTCCTTGTGTAGTATTTTGTCCGTTAACAAAAGAATGATATTCTTCTGAATATTGTGTTTTGCTATGCGTCATAGCTACCTCAATATCTTCTCCTTTTAAATGGATAATTGGATACAACATATCTTCTTGATTGTTATTATCCTCCAATAAATCTTTTAATCCATTTTCTGAATAAAATTTTTCTCCATTAAAAACTATAGTCAAACCAGGGTTTAAATACACGTAGTTTTTAAGTAAACGGATAACATATTCAGGACGATACTTATAATTTTTAAATATCGCTTCATCTGCTATAAAAGTAACTTTAGTTCCTCTTCGTCGAGTTGTTTCCTCTAATAAATCCTGATTGGTTAAATTTCCTTTTTCAAACTCAGCAGAGGCAGATTTACCATCTCTGGTACTTTCAACTCTAAAAAAAGTTGATAATGCATTTACAGCTTTTGTACCAACTCCATTTAATCCTACCGATTTTTTAAATGCTCTACTATCGTACTTTCCTCCAGTATTCATTTTAGAAACTACGTCTACTACTTTTCCTAAAGGAATACCACGGCCATAATCTCTTACAATTACTTTATTACCTTGAATAGAGACTTCTATAGTTTTACCAGTACCCATAACAAATTCATCTATAGAATTATCAAGTACCTCTTTTACTAAAATATAAATACCATCATCAGGAGATGAACCATCTCCTAATTTACCAATATACATTCCAGGTCGCATACGGATATGTTCCTTCCAGTCGAGTGATCGTATATTATCTTCGGTATATTTTGTTTCTTGCGCCATAAAAGTCAGTAAATAATGAAGTGTTTGCTAAAATAAGGTTTACCATTAACAAACAAAAAACTCTGCTAATATAGTTATTAACAGAGTTTTTAATGTATTAAGGTTAAAAGCTATTATTGAATAATTATTTTCTTAACTATTCTTTCTCCTCCTGATTCAAGAACAACAAAATACAGTCCAGTCATTAAATTCAAGTTATAATCAACTTTATAATCACTCTCATTGCTCATCGTCTTATAATCAATTAAATCATTACTTAATAAACTAAAGATTTTAACACTAATAGGACTAACTTCTTTTAATTCAACTTCTAATGCAAAAACTCCTGTTGATGGATTTGGATACACGACAAGATCTTTAATCATTGGAGTATTATTATTTTCTGAGCCATTTCCAGTATCTGGATCATCAAACTCTCTTTCTAAAACAAGTACTTTCTTAGTTAAGAATGCTTCACATTCTCCTTTTTTAGTATATAAGGTAATTTCATACTCTCCTTCTTCTGCAAATGAAAGCTCAGCATAAGAGTTATTAACTTCTTTAATTGTTGCTTCTGGTGGTAAAATCCAATCTATTTCATCAGGTACAGGATCACTTACATTTACGGCAACAAATACTTCATCTGTAAATACTTGAGATGATACTAAGAAATTTGCCGAAATATCATCCGTAGATCTTTTAATTTCTATTTCATCTTCAACTTGACATCCTTTATTATCAGTTGCTAAAACTTTATATATTCCTTCATCTGTAACTTCAACTACAGCATCTGTGCTTGTAAATCCATTTGATGAAGTCCAAGTATAACTAACACCATTTTCTATTCTACCATCAATAATATAGCTTTGTCCTTGACATAATGTTACGTCTTCATCTAAATCAAGAGCAATTTGATCTGGATTAGTAATAACAAATGCTTTACTTATTTGACATCCTTTGTTATCAGTTATTATTACTTCATAATTTCCAGCTGTTAATTCTTGAGATAGTTCTGAAGTATCACCATTTGTCCACTCATATTGGTATGGAGGAGTACCACCTATTACATTAACAGAAATACTTCCGTCATTTCCTTCAAAACAAGTTGGATTAGTTAATACTTCATTTTCTATAATTAATGCATCTGGAGCAGTAAGTGTAATTGATTGCTCTGTTTGACATCCATTTGCATCTAATACAGTTACTTCATAAGTACCAGAAGTAACATCTGATAAATTTGCTGTATTAGCTCCCGTGTTCCATAAATATACATATGGCGCAGTTCCTCCTGTTACTGTAGTTGTTACTGTCCAATCATTTCCTGTACCACATAATACATAATAAGACGATAAACTTAACGCTAAAACTGTAGGCTCTGTTAATGCATATGTAACACTTGTTACGATATTTGAATTTGTATCTTCAACTACAACATAATAGTTCCCTGGTCCTAAGTCGGAAATAGTAGAAGTTGTTCCTATTACTGTTGTACTTCCTTCTGTAAACCATTGATAAGTATATCCAGAAACTCCTCCTGTTACTGTAGCTTGTAATGAACCATCATTTGCTCCATTACAACTAATAATAGCTGTTCTTGTTAATGAAACTTCTAATAATTCTGGCTGTGTTAATACAAACTCTTTTGTTAATGAACATCCTTTTGTGTCTGTAACATTAAATGTATATGTTCCTGCAGCTAGATTACTTAATGAAGTAACTCCTGTAGCTATTTCAACTCCTGAACCATCTATCCATTGATATGAATATCCTGGTGTACCACCAATTACTTCAACTAAAATACTACCGTTATTAGTCTCAAATCCTGTTAAATTTACAGTCTCTTCTTTTGATAATTCTAATATTGGTGGAGCTGTTAAGGTAATAGACTTTTCTATTCTACATCCGTTTGCATCTAACACAGTTACTTCATAAGTACCAGAAGTAACATCAGATAAATTAGCTGTATTCACTCCAGTGTTCCATAAATAAACATATGGTGCAGTTCCTCCTGTTACTGTAGTTGTAACTGTCCAATCATTTCCTGTACCACAAAGTACATAATCTGATGATAAACTTAAATCTAAAACTGTAGGTTCTGTTAAGCTATATGTAGCACTTGTGACTGTATTTGAATTTGTATCTTCAATTACAACATAATAATTACCTGGTCCTAAATCTGAAATACTAGAAGTTGTACCTATTACTGTTGTGCTTCCTTCTGTAAACCATTGATAAGTATATCCTAAAACTCCTCCTATTACTGTAGCTTGTAATGAACCATCATTTGCTCCATTACAACTAATAATAGCTGTTCTTGTTAATGAAACTTCTAATAATTCAGGTTGTGTTAATACAAACTCTTTTGTTAATGAACATCCTTTTGTATCGGTAACATTAAATGTATATGTTCCTGCAGCTAAATTATTTAAAGAAGTAACTCCTGTAGCTATTTCAACTCCTGAACCATCTATCCATTGATATGAATATCCTGGTGAACCACCAGTTACTTCAACCAAAACACTACCATTATTAGTCGCAAACCCTGTTAAGTTTACAGTCTCTTCTTTTGATAATTCTAATATTGGTGGAGCTGTTAAGGTAATAGACTTTTCTATTCTACATCCGTTTGCATCTAATACAGTTACTTCATAAGTACCAGAAGTAACATCAGATAAATTAGCTGTATTCGATCCAGTGTTCCATAAATAAACATATGGTGCAGTTCCTCCTGTTACTGTAGTTGTAACTGTCCAATCATTTCCTGTACCACAAAGTACATAATCTGATGATAAACTTAAATCTAAAACTGTAGGTTCTGTTAAGCTATATGTAGCACTTGTGACTGTATTTGAATTTGTATCTTCAATTACAACATAATAATTACCTGGTCCTAAATCTGAAATACTAGAAGTTGTACCTATTACTGTTGTGCTTCCTTCTATAAACCATTGATAAGTATATCCTAAAACTCCTCCACTTACAGTAGCTTGTAATGAACCATCATTTGCTCTATTACAACTAATAATAGCTGTTCTTGTTAATGAAACTTCTAATAATTCTGGTTGAGTTAATACAAACTCTTTTGTTAATGAACATCCTTTTGTGTCTGTAACATTAAAGGTATATGTTCCTGCAGCTAGATTACTTAATGAAGTAACTCCTGTAGCTATTTCAACTCCTGAGCCATCTAACCATTGATATGAATATCCTGGTGAACCACCAGTTACTTCAACCAAAACACTACCATTATTAGTCGCAAACCCTGTTAAGTTTACAGTCTCTTCTTTTGACAATTCTAATACTGATGGTTCATTAATGGTTATACTAAATTCAGAGTTAGAAGAAGCATCTAATGCTAAACAATTATTAGCATCTCTAACTTGAAGTGTATAATTTCCTTTATCAAGATTATTTACCGTAGCTGAATTACCTGTAACAGCATTCCAATCTGAGTATCCTGTAGTTTTTCTATATCTGAACTCATAATTCCCAGTACCTCCTTGGACAGTGAAATCAAAATTACCATTGTTGAATCCAAAACAAGTTGGATCATTTGAAGAGATAGCAACCTTAATTTCTTCTGGTTGAGTTACTACAAAAACTGAACTCTTCTCTTGAATTCCTTCAGCATTACTAACTATCACATAATACTGTCCTGCTGGAATATTCTTTAATTGTTTATCACTTCCTATTAACTGGTCATTAGTAGCATTATACCATTGATATGAATTTCCACCAACACCACCTACAGTTATTACATCTAATATTGCATTTGAAGAATTATAACATTTAATTTCCTGAAGTTGAGTAATTGAAACTAAAATTTCTCCAGGGTTAGCTAAATTATACGTCTCATTGATAACACAATTATTAGTATCGGTAATATTAATGGTATATGTTCCTTCTCCTAAGTTTTCTATACGATCTATAGATAAACTAGTAGTTTGATTTGAAACTGTATTACCTAATTCATCTGTCCATAAATATGTATAAGGAGCAGCTCCACCGGTGATTTCAACTTCAATAATTCCATCATTAACTAAATCAGAAGAAGGTCTTTCTAACTTCACACTAATAATATCATATTCGTCGGGTTGAATTATTTCTATATTGCGTGTAATTTCACAACCATTATTATCCGAAATAGTAACAAAATAATTCCCTGCTGAAATATTCTCTAACTTGTTTGTATTATCAGTTGTGTGGTTCCATGAATATGTATAAGGAGCCACTCCTCCAATTACAGTTAATTCAATAGCTCCATTATTTCCATTATAACAAGTAACATCTACTGTTTGCACATTTGTAATCTCTAATAAATCAGGTTGAGAAATTGTATATTCTTTAGTAGTTTCATTTCCATTCTTATCTTTAACAACTACTACATATATTCCTGCAATAATATCCTCTAACTTATTTGTAGTACTTAGTACTGTAGCATCTCCTTTTAAGTTCCAAGAATAACTATATGGAGTTACTCCTCCACTTACATTTGCAGTTAAAATACCTTTATCTCCATTACATAAAATAGATAAGGTTTCAACTACATCAACTTCCAATAATCCAGGTTGAGTAATTGTAAAATCTCTAACTACTTCACATAGTTTTGAATCTTTAATAGTTAACTCATAATCTCCAGCACTTAAGTTATCAATTGAATTTGAACTTCCAATAACAGCTGTTGTTCCTTTTACTTTCCACTCATAAGTATAAACTGGAGTACCTCCTACAACATCAACTGAAATACTACCATTATTTGTCTCAAATCCTGTTAAGTTAGTAACACTACTATTATCAATTGCTAAAGCTGAAACTGGCTCTGTAATTGTAAATGTACGTGTAACCTCACATAAATTCTTATCTCTAATGGTTACTTCATAAGTACCTTTTGTTAAGTTTTCTAATTTAGAAGTTGTAGCACCATGTTTCCAACTATAGGTATATGGCAATACTCCACCACTAACTGTTAAGTCTATAAATGCATCATTCCCTGCATGACAAGAAACATTTTGAGTATCAACATTTGATATTTCTAAAACGGCTGGCTCTGAAATTGTATATTCCTTTGTTGTAATATTACTGTTCTTATCTATAATTGTTATTACATATATACCTGCTGCAATATTCTCTAGCTTATCTGTGATACTTAGTACTGTAGCATCTCCTTTTAAGTTCCAAGAATAACTATATGGAGTTACTCCTCCACTTACATTTGCAGTTAAAATACCTTTATCCCCATTACATAAAATAGATAAGGTTTCAACTACATCAACTTCCAATAAAGATGGCTGAGTAACTGTAAAATCTCTAACTACTTCACATAATTTAGAATCTTTAATAGTTAACTCATAATCTCCAGCACTTAAGTTATCAATTGAATTTGAACTTCCAATAATAGCTGTTGTTCCTTTTACTCTCCACTCATAAGTATAAACTGGAGTACCTCCTACAACATCAACTGAAATACTACCATTATTTGTCTCAAATCCTGTTAAGTTAGTAACATTACTATTATCAATTGCTAAAGCTGAAACTGGCTCTGTAATTGTAAATGTACGTGTAACCTCACATAAATTCTTATCTCTAATGGTTACTTCATAAGTACCTTTTGTTAAGTTTTCTAATTTAGAAGTGGTTGCACCATGTTTCCAACTATACGTATATGGTAACACTCCTCCACTAACTGTTAAGTCTATAAATGCATCATTCCCTGCATGACAAGAAACATCTTGAGTATCAACATTTGATATTTCTAAAACGGCTGGCTCTAAAATTGTATATTCCTTTGTTGTAATATTACTGTTCTTATCTATAATTGTTATTACATATATACCTGCTGCAATATTCTCTAGCTTATCTGTGGTACTTAGTACTGTAGCATCTCCTTTTAAGTTCCAAGAATAACTATATGGAGTTACTCCTCCACTTACATTTGCAGTTAAAATACCTTTATCCCCATTACATAAAATAGATAAGGTTTCAACAACGTTAACTTCCAATAAGGATGGCTGCGAAACTAAAAACTCTTCAACTAAAGAACATGAATTTGAATCTATGACTGTTAATTCATAAAAGTTGGCACTTAAGTTGTTAATACTATTTGAATTTCCAATTATAGTAGTTTCTCCTTTAACTCTCCATTCATAAGTATAATTTTGTGTACCTCCTAATACTTCAATAGAAATACTACCATTATTCGTTTCAAAACCGGTTAAATTAACTACATTTTCATTGGTTAAACTTAATCTAGAAGAAGGTTGTGAAATTGTAAAACTTTGTGTAACCTCACATAAATTTTTATCACGGATAGTAACTTCATATACACCTTCTTTCAAGTCTTCAATCCTAGAAGTGGTTTCTCCATGTTTCCAACTATAAGTGTATGGTAACACTCCTCCACTAACTGTTAAATCTATAAATGCATTATTTCCTGCATGACAAGAAACATCTTGAGTATCAACATTTGATATTTCTAAAACTACTGGCTCTGAAATTGTGTATTCTTTGGTAACAACATTATCATTTTTATCGGTAACAGTTATTACATATGTTCCTGCTCCAACATCTTCCAGGATAGTAGTAGCACTTAACACTGTAGCAACTCCTTTAAAATTCCAAGAATAACTATATGGAGTAACTCCTCCAGTTATACCAGTAGCTTCTAAATTTATTCCTTTATCTCCATTACAAAGAATATCTCCTATTTGATTAATTGAATTTACAACTAATAAATCTGGTTGTGTAACTGGATACTCTTGTACAAGTGAACACAATTTTGAATCTTTAATAGTTAATTCGTAATTACCTTCACTTAAATTATCTATTGAATTTAAAGTTCCAATAATAGTTGTTGTTCCTTTTACTCTCCACTCATAGGTATAACCAGGTGTACCTCCAGATACATCTACCGAAATACTACCATTATTAGTTTCAAATCCTGTAAGATTTACAACATTAAAGCTATCAATACTAATTTTAGAAGTAGGTTGTTCTATTTTAATGATATTAGAAGTAAACTTACAATTATTTTTATCTGTAATTTCCAGAGTATAATCTCCTTCTTTCAATGTACTAATATCTTTTGTAGATGCATTAAATGTCGCATCTAAATCATTAGTCCATTTATATGTAAAAGGTGCTGTACCGCCTGTAACAGTAATTTCAATTACACCGTCATTTCCTTCAAAACAACTCACATTTTGTTGTTTATTAATAGCAATTCTAATAGCATCTGGTTCGGTGATTTCAAAATCTGCGCTGGTAGAAGTTCCTTTAACATCGTTAACAACTACTCTATATTTTGCGGCTTTAAGATTACTTATTCTATCTAATTTAAGATTTGATGCATTTAATAAATTTGTTGTCGAACCAATTACTTCGTACCATCTATAGTCAAAATCAGAAGGTACAGAAGCTAAAGGATAGCCTCCTGTTACTTCAGCAAAAAGTTCACCAGTAACATCGTCTTTACACAAAACATCTTTAGTTTTTTGTATAGTTACACCTAAAGGTAATGGCTCTTTAACATCAAATTCTTTTGTTATTTTACAACCTTCTTCATCTGCTACTTCAACAATATATATGCTTGCAGGTAGATCTGATATGTTTTGATTAGAAGAACTGTAAGTAGCATCATTTTTTCTAGTCCATGAAAAAGTATAAGGTTTAGTACCTCCATCAACTACAATTTGAATTGCCCCCTTGCTCTCATTAATTACCTGATTATTATCAATATTAAAACTTGTAATTTCTAACAATGGTGGTCTAACAATAGTAACACTCTTTGAAGAACTTATTTCACAATCATTAGCATCCTTTATCCAAACATTAAAAACTCCATCAGTTAAATCTGTTATCGTATTACTATCTAAACTAGAAACAGCTGTATATGTAGTTTTGTCGTCTATAGAATAATAATATGGTGGTGTTCCTCCACTAGCATTTATTGTAATTTTTCCATCATCAACAGTATTACATGAAATATCTTCTTTAGTTAAACTTAAAGTTATAGTATTAGGTTGACCTAAATTTTTAATAGCACTTCTTTTTGAAATATAACCGTCATTTACTTCAACTTCGTAATTTCCTGATATTCCTTGATAGGTAATTGAATTTGCTCCAGAAATTAACGTATTATTTCTATACCATTTATAAGTATAACTTTCTGAACCACCAGAAGGATTAGCACGAACAACACCATTTCCTCCATTACAGTCTATCTCAGAATCAATCGTAACAAACACTTTTAATTCATCAGGTTCATCTACTATAATATTCGATGAGACTAGAGTACATTGTTTTGAATCTTTTACTGTAGCAATATAAGTACCTGCAGTTAGTCCTGTAATTGTTGCTCCTGTTTTCCCAATACTTGAACCATTTCTTGTCCAAGTAACTGTATATCCTGGAGTTCCACCTGATATAGGTATTTGTATTTCTCCAGTAATACCATTAAAAATAGTATTATCAATTATTTGAGGTGTTCCTAATACTATACTAGTAGGTTCGCTTATTGTTGTTTTTGTCGAAGGCTGAGATTTACAAAATGTTTGATTTTTATCTCTAGCTACAAAACGGTAACCAACTGTAGGACTAGCATCTAAGCTAAATGTATTGCTAGATTGCCAAACCATACCTGATGGTTTATGAATAGCATATTCATAAACAACACCTGTTTGTCCTCCAGATGTAGTAATAGTTACTGTAGATTTACCTCCATTACAATCAATATTACTAGCATTAACATTTGTAATAATAATTTCATTTGGTTCTCCAACTATTATACTATTTTTTACTTTTATTCCAGATCTAGTATCTGTAACTGTAATCTTGTAGGTTCCAGCCTTAACATTAAATATTTTTTCAGTACTAGGTGGTACATTAGTTTCTTCAAGAGGAGTTATTCCTGAACCTTCTACTTTAATTTTATAATTTTTATATCCTCCTCTTACATTAGAAACTTTTATTTGTCCATTCGCTCCCTTACATTTAGCATTAACTATTGCTTGATCAAACTCGACCGCTTGCGGATCAGATAAAGTTGGTAGTGTATAAGCTTCCGATACACATCCTTTACTATCACTATATCTAATTTTATGTGTTCCCTTTGGTAAGTTTTCAATTATTGTAGAGCTTGTTCCATTAGCTGTTCCTGAAAGAATAGTTGAACTATTACCATTTAAAAGTACTTCATAATCATATTTATTACCCGAAGGAGTACCACCGCTAACACTATTAATTTTAATAGAACCATCTGTTCCACCAGGTTTACCGGGGTTTATAATTTCATTAGTATTAGCTGTAACAACATGAGTAATTTTAGCTTTTGGAGCTAAAGTTACATTACGACTTGGAAAGTCTTGATCTATACAACTTTTTGAATCTCTTAACCAAATTTTATGAGTTCCGGCGGTTCTTCCAGTAATAATTGTGGAATTTGTAAATGCAGCACTCCAAGTGGCTTTATTATCTATACTATATTGAAAACTGTTTGAACCTCCAGAAGCTGTAATTTTTATTTTTCCATCACTTCCATTAAAACATGTGACATCTTGTTCTTTTACAGCAGACAAAAAATTTACTTTAGGAGGAATAGCTATACTAAAATCATATTGTAAAGTACCATTATTACAAAAAGGATTACCACTAGCTCCTGACAGTTCTATTCTATATTCACCTGCTTCTGGTAACTCATTACCATTACTAGGATTCCATGTATAACTATATAAACTACCTGATGTAATTTCTTGAAACGAGGAAATATTTATATTGTTAGCTATCGTCTCATACGTAAAGGGAGCTTGAGATAGTTTTTTCTTTAAGTTAATGTTTAATCGTTCTGTGGATAACAATTGTCTAGAAAAGAAAATTTTAAAATTATCTATTGGGTCATATGAACAGGTTGGAGAACTGAATTCAGTTTTGGTTATAGGAGGTGGATCTGAAAAGAATTGGATTTGTGATATACTCACTGGAGTATTAATATCTCCTTCTCCACTACAATTTGGATTTATTCTAATACTAATTACCTTGTTAGTTAACGCTTTTAATCTATCTGATTCTCTTGAATATAAGTCTGTAAGTGTAATATTAGCAATTGCCTTACCATTCTCACTAGGAATGGCTCTCCAGATTTTTCTTGGATAATATTTTTGACCTGTGTAATCTCTTACTTTTTGATAAGCAGTTACATATCGATCATACCATCTTCTACAGTTTGCACTTGGATTACCTCCCGGTATTGGACCAATAGGAGGTCTTCCTGCAACTGAATTATCATACTTTGTTTTTTTAACATTTCCAGACGCTCTAAATATAGGATCACCTGGACCTCCACCACCACTAAAATTTTCACAATCTTGCCAAATTTGATAAGCTTGGTCACTTGCATTTATTAAGTTTTGATATGCAGTAGTTATAGTACTTACTGTATTTACTGGATCTAAAAACTCCCATCTATATATACCACTGTATGCTTTACTACTGTGAAATCCACTATTAACAACAGCAGCTCCAGATTGACAAGCAATAACATTTTTAGGGGTTAAATTAACAACTGGTTTTATATCTATATTTAATGATGTTACCCACCAACGAGCTAAATTGCTACCTGATAATAATTTAGTACATCTACTGTTAATAGATGTTGTTCTTAGTGAATTATTGAATGAACCGTTACCTCCACAACCTCCTATAAGTCTTTTCCAATTTCGAGAAGTTCTTACCTCTACTTTTGTAAATACAACATCTCCTCCATAAATAGTTTGAGGAAAATTATAAGTTCCACCTCCACCATTTAAATCTTGATTGAAGATTTGTTTACTTATTTCACTACCTCCATTTATTCTATAGAAAATTTTTACATTAATATTATTATTACATCCGTCACCGTATGTACTATTTGCTGGTCTTGCTGTTAACCTATAATTTACCTTAAAACTCTGAGATAAAACTGGCAGAGCTGTAAATAGTATACTGATTATTAAAATTATTCTTTTCATAACTTAGTAATTGAGGTTGATTTTTTTTAAGGGAGATTTTGCACCAGAATTAAAAATTGCCTGAAGCAAATACGTGTATTTAGTATTAACTAACAATTGTCGATCAGTAAAACTTTTTGTCTTATCAGTAAAAATCTTAAATAAGGTTGGTTGATTTTCTCCATCTGCTTTGTATAACACATACTCTTTTACTTCTTTAGCATTATAATTCCAGCTTAAACGGATGTATTTTGATTCTCTATTAACTATACCATTAAATTTTTTAATAGGATCTTTAGCTACATTATCTGAAATCGTAATTTTCAGAGGTCTTATTGGTTCTGACTCCAATCCTGACTCATCCACAGTAATGACAGTATATAAATACGTTTTTCCTGTTTGAACCGAAGTATCTTCAAACTTATTAACTGGTAAAGGGAATTCTCTAATTAGCATCCAATCTAATTGACTACCAGCTTCTTTCCTGTATAATAATGTAGCTTTAGCATCATCACTAGTACTACAAACCCAATTTAATCTTACATTATTAACATTAGCTTCAAAAGAAGTAAATATTGGTGATGTAGGAGGAACAATATCAGGTCTTTTTAATTCTAAAACTTGTGAAAAAGCTGAAGGATTATATCGCTTATCAAATGCTTGAACTTTATAGTATATTTTTTTATTTAGTGTTTTAATATTTACCGTATCAATAATCGAACTATTAGGAATAGGTTTGAATGTAATTTGAGTAAATTCATCATTTTTTAAATTTGCCCTAAATACTCTATACCCTAAAAAATCAACCTCAACATTTTTATTCCAATTTATTTTTACAACACCTAAAGAATCAATTGTGCCTGTTAAACCAAATGGAACAGCTGGTGGTGTATTATCATCTGGTTGAACCATTTTCGGAAATGATTCACGACGGCTTCCATCATAACCAATAGCAACAATTTTATAATAATTAATTGCCTGTAAATTATTGATATTAATGCTTCTTAAGTTTTTAGCAATAGATGGGTTCACTAATAAATACTTTCCTTTAGGAGTGTCAGATCTATACAATTCGAATTTTTTTAATGTATTTACTCCTTGACTTGGGAACTCCCAATTTAAAATAACACTACCATTATCTTGAAATGACAAATCAGTTAAGAAAGGATTATAAATTAATGGATCAACTCCTTTTCCTGAAACTATATTTGAAAATGGACCTTCTATTCCAAAAGGTGAAATTCCTTTGATCCTATATTTATAAGCCTTATTATTTTGAAAAAGACTATCTACATACATCATCCTATTAGAAGGATTGGTTTCTTTTTCTCCAAAATTTGCTATAGGTGTATTTCCTAAACTTTTAAAACTTTTTCCTCCATCTTCTGATTTTTGAATTATATAATTCGTGTAGTATCTTTTTAAAATTTGAAAATTCCAACTTAAAATTGCAGTTTTATCTTTAAAAACCCCAACAAATTCTTGAGGCTCAGGAAGTGGTTTATAATCCATACTTCCTATAAAAACTCCTCCTTTTTTAATTTTATATTTAAAGTTTTCAGTTGATGCTACTTTAATTGTGTATAAATATTTCTCACCTTCTACTATATCATCATCTATAAAAGCTAGACCAGAAAATTTAGCAACTTCAAAATCTTGATCTGCAGCATAATAAGCAAAAGTGAAACGTTGTTCAAAAACCTGTGCTTGATTAATCACGCTTAAAATACCATTTCCTCCTTCATTCATCGATACTTCAAATTGATCACCGTACAAAGCCTGTGCAGCAATGGCTGCATTTGTATTACGTTCGGTAAATTCTTTCCATTCCATCATTGGTTTAGGTTTTAATGGTGAAGTGGTTAAAATCTTTACTGTAGGTTGCCTTAATACAATTTTATCTTTTACAATTGTTCTACGTTCAATTATATATCCATACTTGTTAGAATACTTCCAAGCTGTTGGAGTTGTAACACCCCAACGCAACATGATATTTTTTTTTGTTACTGTAGCAATAGCTTTTACTTCAGCAGGCTCATTACCGATTTCTTTCTGCGCATAAGCTTTAGATATCACTGTTAAAAACAGTAACATGAATGATAATACTAAATTTCTAAAACTTTTATTCATCTAATGGGTTTGTATATTTAACTGTATTGTCTCTACCTATTTTAACTTGGCCTGGTAAAATATATTTAAACGTTGTTTTATATTTATCTTTCCTCATGTAAGGAAAAGATTCAGTTACGATTTTAGAATATTGAGGGTTTTGCTGCCAAGGATAATCAGATGTAACTAATTGATAACTTAAATCTTGATAATCTTGTAAATAATAATGAGTTAAATTATATCTGTACGGATTACGTACATTTATTTCACCAGTATTACCATTTTCTAAATACGTAAGATACCAAGTTAATGGTTCTACACCTTCTACAGGAGGAACTCCTACTTTATCTGTTTCTCTATTTACAGTTATTTCTCCTCCAGCAAAGGGATAGTTCTTATATAATAGTGGAAAAATTATACTCTTATAATAACGATCATCTAGATTAGCATGAACTTGTACTAAAGGATTACCTGCTGTGAATTCATTTCCTACTAACTCAACTAAATCGAATGCTTCCTGATGTTTAATACCGTTGATTAATGTTAACCCGTAAGGATAATCTACATGATCATACAGTTCCTTATTTGTATCCATATCATTCATTTTACTTCTGAATGTTTTATATGAACTTGTTTTAAAATCATAGGTTAATAAATCTCGCTGTCCGTCTTTACTAGCTGTACCTTCAAGTTCAGTGTTTTTTACTTCAGCAGTATTATCATCATCTCCTAAATCTTTAGATGTATAACTTTCTGAAACATTACCTCCGATTTCTGTTCCTTCTGATACTAATTGAATATTAATATTATAGTTTTCGCTAATAGCAATATCCTTAGGTAAATCAAAGACTACTTGTTTTTTTGCTGAATTATAAGAAAAAGCTTGTTTCATTTTAATTCCCGAGCTAGCAGTCATAATCATTTCTTTGTCCCAATTAGGAACAGCATCAAATAAATAAGATTGTCCTCTCTTTAAGTTAATATAACCTTTATTATACTCGTCAATAAAGAAGTTTTGCTGCCCATTTACTGGATACATGTATTCAATATTTGTGAGTGGAATTGTTTTAGGTGCATCTCCACTGGTAAAGTTTACCTCTTTTGTTTCTAGAGATGTTTTACCATCAGATTTAATAACTTGCCAACTTCCGTTTTTGAATTCTTCAAAATGCAATTGTACATAAGCTTTTAACTTAGCATGTGGAGGTAAGATTTCATGAGAATAAAATGCTGCAACATCATTATTGTTATTCCATTTAACTTCTCCTTTTATTTTCTGACCATTATTAGATACTGAGAATTCATCTAGTAAGATTTTATATTTTCTATCTCCAGTCTCATCTGGTAACTCAAATATTTTATTAATCTGCAAATTAAATGATACTTGTGGAGCAGCAAAAACATCTACATCTCCACTACCATCTTTAGGTTTCATATCTCCAATAACTACAATACCATCTAAAGGACTTCCTCCTACAATCTCACATTTCTCTCCTAGTTCTACTTTAAACCTAAATCTACCTTTAATTAAACCTCCCAATAAGTTAAATTTACCTCCAAGATATCCTCTAAACCATGCTGGATTTGGTAGTCTTGCCTGAAGTAAAACAGCTCCACCACCACTAATGATTGGAATTTTTGTTTTGGAACCAAATAATTTAAAGGTCAAACCTAATTCTCCATATAAATAGGCATAAGCTTGTCCATTGGCATACCATCCATTCATTCCAATTGGCTCAGAAGATCCTTTGCAATGAGCTTCTCCATAATCTTTTAACATGATATCAAAACCAACTCCAGCATCAAAACGCGCATAGAAAATAAGGAAGGTTAAATCACCTGTAGAAACACTTAAGCTAGCTCCAAACGCCAAACCTTTACCAGATTCAAGCATATTAAGATCTCTCATATAATCCAATTTGGATACATCTACACCTAAAATATCTGCTACAATTGGTGGTGGTGGTGGACTACCTGGTAAGTCATCTCCTACCATGAAATAACTGTCCATTTGAATTTTGAGTATTCCTAAATCGATTTTAATTCCTACTCGATCTTCTGGTGTACCGATCATTAAATGCCATTCGTCAGGTGAAACGTAAAAATCAAGCCAACCAGCTCTACCATTTTCTCCAACTCCTTTTAAAATTCCAAAATTGATGTAAATTTCAGAGGTAGAGTGAAAAATATCGTTTACAAAATCAAAACCAATAAATACATTTGCTGAAATAGCCCCTGATGGTTTTTGAGCTGGAACTCCTTTACTATCAGGTTCTGCAATTGCTGTCAAATTACTGTCAACCACATCTTGGAATTCTGGAGGCAATGGTGCTATTAGCTCACCAAATCCTTTGAAATATATTTCTTGTAAACCACCACTCTTTTTAAATGCCATTCCAAATTCAACAGTAGCATGAAATAATTCTTCAGAATTCTGAGTAATAATACCAACAGAAGCTTTCATACCAAAAGCATTATCTTCATAAGGTTCATAAATTACACCAGAAGTAGACGCTCCTATTTCATTAAAAGCGGCATCTTGAGCATTTGTATTACCCGCCATTTTCATACGGTTATATACTCCTCCTCCAAAAGCATTTAAAGCAAACCCTGTAAATACTGGAATTCCACCAGGAATAGTAACTTTAGCATCAGCAAACCAATATCTAAACGTTTCTTTTCTACCAAATAATGCCTTAGCTTCTACTTCTAATTTTAAACCTTTAGAAAATTTAGCTCCAACTGCTCCAGCGAATCCTGTTCCATATTTTGGGTCATCATCAAATAAGAAAATTGCTCCTTTAAGTTCGGTACCAGCAACTTCCATTTTAATGAATAGTTTTTCTAAGTCTACACCATCAAACTTCCATTTATTTCCTTCTTCATCTAACTTACCTTTAATCGCTAATTTAGAAGAACCTCCATTACCTCCATCTCCTTCAGACATCAAGTTTACTGCTAAATCAATCACTAATTCAGCCTTATTTCCAGACGGGGTTTTTAAACCAATTTCATTGATGGAAACAGGGAAGTTAGCCAATTGTAACTTTCCTTCTATACCAAAATATTCCACCGAAAATTTGGGGGACTCTGTTTGAAGTACTAGCTTTTGAAACTTAATTCCTTTAAAATTGATTACGCTTTTAGAAGGGTCAGCAGGTTTATCATCTTTTTTCAAACTAGATGCAATACTCATGGATCCGTTTAAACTTGCTTTAGGTCTAAACTTTCCATCAGAAACTTTCATTTCTATATAAGAATCTTTGGTTAGTAAAACATCAGCTTTCCAAACGTTAAACTGAATATCTTTTTCTGTTTCAACCTTTAACTTATATTCTCCTGGTTGAAAAACTGCATTATACTTTAAACTATCTAATTGCGAAACTGGTAATACCAATTTCCCTTTAAACTCTCCTGCTTTTAAACTATTAGTTTCAACATCTAATAAGAAATAATCTAAAGAAAAATCCCATCCAGAAGCATCTCCTTCTTTTAACCCAATAACATTCTCACCAATAAATTTACCAGTAACTCCCTGTCCATCAATAATCAAATCGGTTGCTCCGAATGCTACTCTTTCATCTGATTTCCCTTTGATTTTAAATTCAGGAGGTAAAATTACTTTCAATGATTTTACATAAACTCCTCTCCATAATGTAGGAGCTTCACTATAGTATTTACTTAAATAAGCACTAGGAGTAGCTGGATCATTACGCAAATCACTAAAATCGAATACAGCTGTATTCAATTTAAACGTTGTTCCTTCTAATCCTTTAACTCCAAATTCAGGTAAAGATATATTTACCACTAAATCATTCCAATCTGAAATTGTGGTTTTAAAGTCTGCCTCTACATATCCAATTTTTTTCTTTCCATTCTTATCTACAGGATGTAATAGTCCATTTGCAAATTTTAAATTGGCATCTAAGCCCATTTCTTTAAAACCAGAACAATCGATCATTGCATAAGTTCCTGGTTCTTCAAAACTTCCTTTTAATGTTAATAATACCGTACCGCTATTAAAATTTACTGTAAACTGAGAAATCAACTGAAGTTTGGCATCCCCTATTATACCTCCTTCGTGAGACAGTTTTACATTTGAAGCTCCAAGTATTAAAACTTGTTCTCCTCTTTTTTCATTAGTACTTGGCAATTCTACCTTAAGAAAAACAGTTAATTCTGTAAAAGCTGGTTTAAAAACTGCTTTAGCAATACCAACTGTATATTTAACATTACTAATACTTTGTGGTTTAATAGCAACAGGTAGTTCACTTAAACCATCTTTAGTTAGTACATCTATAAAGTTACCCGTTTCTTCAATAGTTTTAAATGTGTTTTCAGCCATATCCAACCATTTTTTATTAACTGTTGAATCTGGAGTATTAAATTTAAAGCCTTGATCAGTAAAACTATATTGAGCTTTAGCATTAGTAACCAAAGCACTTTCAAGTTTATCGAATTTATCTAAAGAAGAAAATTTTCGTAAACTTTTGCTACTCGTAATTCTAGCAGGTTTAATTGTAGGATTTGTAGCTAGACTATCTCTTGAGTGTTTTGTGGTTGCAAACACCGAAACATTCATCCATAAAACAAGTAATAGACTTAGGGGTAACTTTATTTTCATATTGTTTGATAGTTGATTTTTGTTTTTCTTTTTATAGATTATTTGATTGTTTAATAGTTAGATTTATTTGCTCTTTGAAAATTAATCCTTCTAACTTATTCTTATCTTTCATAAAATTTTCTTTTACTCGTAAATAATTTAATGGACTAGGTAATAGATCATAGTCAGAAGAAATTACTCTATTTGTTATTTTTATTTTCATATTTTCTTTGTCAAAGACTCTGTCATATTCTTTATCATACTCTTCAAAACTATTAAATTCGCCGACACTTTTCTTTATCTCTTTTCTCCTTTTGTAATATGTATATTCCGATTCATTGAATAATGTTAAGTCTAACATATTTTCATGGGAATAAAACAAGTAGTAATTATTATTTAGTTCTAAACTTTCTGAATTTACTATCTCTAAAGGATATAAAAAATGTGGTGGTAAATTATAATTTGATAAAATATTTTTAAGGTTTTCACTTATAATAATTCCTTTGAAAGGAGAATAAGCATCTAAAGTAATATCGTTTTTCCAATACAAAATATCAGACTGAAAAGGTATTTCTTTTCTAGCATCTTTATTTGATTCTATGTTAATTAGAAACATTTGAATTTTATCTTCTTTACCTAGAATTATTTCCTTATTATTTTCAATACAGTCAATAACTTGGTATTTTATGTTTACCTTTTGACTTAAGACAACGTGCCATTCATTAAATAATTCATCGTTTAAACTTATTTCAAATATTTTCATAAAATGTCATTATTTAATTAGATCCTCAAACTTAATTGTTTCCCAGTACGTAGGTAACTCTACATTACCCCGAACAGAATTTTCTAATAAGGATTGTTTTAAACGTTCAGATAAATTTAAAATATCATCATCTATTTCTCTTGCTATTTTAGCATCGTCCCAACTACTATTTCCTTTTGCATCTTGCCACAATTTGTCAAAATATTTTCCGATTTTCTCAGTATATTTATTATGAACAGCGTGAACTCCTCCTACAAAATTTGGAACACCCTCTTTATTTACAGGGTTTCTTCTAATTGCTTCAAGCATTATTAAATTTTCTAAAGATTCTTTTCCATTAATATCAAAATGCTTATGGCCTACTAATTCATACCATTTTCTAAAGGATTCATTTTTAAATAAATCTATTGGGAAAATATGATGTGATTCAAATTGGTTAAAATGACGAAGTTTATTACCTCCTTCTTCAACGACTTTATTAATTCTTTCAAAAAACTCTCCCCATGTTTCTGTAGGTTTGGCTGGAGGTTGTCCTTTCTTAAAAGTAATGTTATTTCTTGTTCTACTATAATCTTTTACAGCTTCAGGTATTTGTGTATCTGAATGTAATAATCTTTTATTATTTTTATTAACAGAAGATGCGCCAGCTACTGCATCTGCACATTTTGGAAAACCTGCATTCCTTAATGCTATAGCTAATGTTCCTTTAGCACCACCTTTTCTTTTTCCTACTCTTATCGCTTCTAATAAAGGATCATCCAGTTTTTTACCTAATTGAATAAAGTCATTCGTAGCTTCTAGACCATTATTATTAGGTGTATAACTTGCTGTTTTTCCATCTGCTTTAGCTATAAACCATCCTTCACCATAAATGTAACCATTATCATAAAGTTTCATATCTCCCGTAGACCCTACAATATCTCTTCCTAAAACTTTAGAAATCTCTTTAGCACTTTCAGGATTATTACAACTTAATAATCTGATCTTTTTGTCTTTAGGTACATTTCTAAGAGTTTGGGCAAATTCAGTAGCACTTAACGTAACAGTTTTAGCAATTCCATCAACTTCAACAACCATAGGGAAGCCTTTTCCTGTATCATCTGCATGAACTATAACATCTATATATTCATCACTTTTGTTTATATAATTCTTTACAATACCAGCCTCATCATCAGTTAATTTAATTGCACTTTTAATATCCTTAGAATCTATTTTTAATAGCTTTTTAACTAATAATAATTTTGCTCTAGCATTCTTTGCCTTTAAAGCTAGATCTATGGAATTACTTGCCTGTTTTTCTGCTTCTATAGTTTTTAACCATATTTCTGCTTCTTTAATTTTATTAGCTCCAATCTCTGCTATTTCATCTGGAGTAACTTTATCATCCAAAAGATTGTTCAAAAAGTCATCTACTTGTTTTTTAGACGGAAGACTTTTGGTATTATTCTTAGCTTTTTTATATAATGCTTTTAAGCTTTTTATTCCTCCTGAACCTAATTCACCAACTGCTACTACAGCAGTTAATACGTTTAATGTTTGCAATACAGTTTTCGCACCTGGGCTTAAATTCTCTGAAGATGAATTTAAAGTTATATTAACACCAGCACCAATCATATCTGCAATTATAAACGCCTTTCTAAGTGCTGAAGGAGCTTTAGCAATTGCTCCATATCCTGTTGCTAATGTAGCAACATCAATTGCAGCTTCAATACCATCAATTATATTTTTAGTATTCCCAACATCATTTGCATAATATGCTAAAATAGCTGGCGCTAGTACAGGTCCTTTTTTATTGTAATCACTAAGCATACTTAATGATGACTTATTTATAAACCAAATTGGTTTTAAAGGACTTACTCTAAGAGGTTCAGTTGTTGGATATTCAATTAAGTTACAAGAAAGTACATTCTGAATACTAATATCTACAGAATCATCGGAATACCAATCGACAGTAGTATCAGGACTACATTTTACATACATAATATTGAATGATGTTGCTCCTGTTTCTTTAACTCCATCCCAAAAACTCCTATGATAGAAATTTATGTTATGCTTTAAAAAGTCTTCATCACTATAAGCTAATGCTGCTGTTTTAAAATCATTTGATTTTAAAGCAATAACAGTTAACGCCTTCATCAAGCCTAAATAATTATCTTCAGTTAACCATGTATGATCATTATCTACTTTGTAAGTTAATCTTCTAATTAATGAATAATCTTCCCCTTCTATTAAAGATTTTCCTAATAAACCTTTTAGAAAAGCATCAGAATTTTCTTTGGTGACATTTCCGATAAGTCTAACCAATTGAGTTTCTTGGCTATTATCTACCCACCACTCATCTAGCATTATACTTATAGCTAATAATCTTTTATCTGTAGGTATTTTTTCAATATCCTTATTTGACAAAAGACTCAAACAAAGTTCTATAGCACCTACAGAGCTGTCCTTATTAATACTTGAAAGCAAGCTTCCACAAGCATCAACATTTCCTTTTAAATAGTTTTTAAAAGCTTCTAAATAAAGAGTATAAAATTCTAATTTATTATTTGAGTTAATTAACTCTTTAGCATTTGGAATAATATTAATATAACAATCTAAAGTCCCTGTAGTATCAAAAACAAAATCGAAAAATTTATTAGCATTATGATACCATGATTTGTTAGTTTCTTCGTCTATACATTCATCAAATGTTTTATACATTTTTTCATACGAATTCGCTAACTGAATTATTTTTAATACTGAAAGTAATGTGGGTTTTTTATTATGTTTAGAAAGTAATTTTGAATACACTTCTAAATTAAGATCATCAGCCTTATCACCAATTAAAGCTTTAGGATAAGAATAAGTTTTATTTTTCCCTACTGCTTTATTTGCATTTGAAAAAGGAATAATCTTAAAATTACTTTCACTTAAAATCTTTGAATTAGTATTATAAATGTCTAATGCTTTAGCTTCAAATTTAGTAATGACATAATTGCTAGAGTTTGGAAGCCCCATAACAATCTTATCTTCAAAACCTTTGTAACCATTATCATTTAAATATTTACTAAAATCATAGTATTCATTCCCGCTTTTATAACCATAAAATGAATTCTCATCATAATGGGCTACAAATTTTTTCTCATCAATCTCAAAACCATAAAGACATCCAGTGACAATATCTTTACTTCTTTGTAAATCATAAATTCCGAAAGTAAAAGTTACGTTTCTAACTGATTTCGGAAGATCAACAAAATCACCAGAAGGAGTAATAAAACTAAAAGATTTCTTATCCGAGTTTAGAAACATATCAGGAAATTCATTTTTCTCTGTAATATGTTCCCCATCCTCATCTCCTTGGAACCAATAAATTTTAATTCCTGGTGCATGAATTTTCTTCCAATCTAAATGATTTAATGTTGTTCCATTTCCATAATCCATTAAGTGGTCTGTAGCTCCTTGTGGAAATTTGTATTCATCCCAAGTGTGTTTTAGTCCAAAAATACCATGACCTAATTCGTGAGCCATTGTACGGATTTGCTTAGTAGCAGAATTCGCATTAGCAGTAAACACATATCCAAACTGTCTTTTTAATGGCATGAAACCATTTACATCTGTTTTGTTAACTGAAACATTAGTTACAAAAACGTAATATGTTTTGTTATTATAATAACTTTGTTGTTTTATATAACTATTGAAAACAGCTTCTTCATCTGTATAATGAGAAAGTAAATTACTATCACCAACACTTAATCTATTATCACCATCTTTATCCCAACCATATATTTCTTCAGGAGAAATTGATTTAACATCTTGGATATTTAAACGAACTCCTGCTTTTGCATAAATTTCTTTTACACCATTTTTAACTTCGTCAGATACTCCGTCAATTCCTACAGGAACAAGTGTTACATTTATTGGATCTAATTGTTCTGAAGCTAAATGAGCAGTAACAACACTACCTGCAACATCGTATTTTCCATTATTTTTAGATTTAACTACTGCAAAGATTTCCTCGTCAACATAGTCAAACTTTCTTTTCAATTGTAGTTTTGCAATGTCTCCATTCCATTCAACAGGAATTTTAGCTCCATCTTTAGTTTTAAATACAATACTATCTTTAATTATAGAAGTATCAGTAATAGTTACTTTAGCATTGATAAAATCTTCTCCGTTATTATCTGAAATTGCTTTGTATGGCACTCTATATTTGCCTGATTCAGTATCAAGAATTTTATACTCTTTTTCAAAAGTAGCAGAAGTGTTTTCTGGTAACTCATCAAAATGATAGTAACCAGATGGTTCAAATTCTATTGTAATTCCTTTTGCAGTAATAGAAGTAACATTACCATTAGAATCTAAACCATTTGTTGTAGCATCAGAAACTGCTCCTCCTTGAGCTCCTTCTTGTTTTGTAATTGTACCATCTTCACCAACTGACCATACATCTCCATTAGAACTTACTATATTTACGTCATCGTCTCCAGGAATTGTAGCTGTTTCTCCATTTGTTCCTGTAACAACAATAGCACCATTAGCATCAATCTCAACTGTATCAATAACAAAATCAACTTCAACAGTATCATCAAGTTCATTAGAATCTCCATTAATACCTTCAGATATATTGATATTTACATCTACAGTCATTGAAGCTCCTTCTCCAAATTCAGGATCATATAATGTTACTATTTCTCCTTCAGCTAATTGCGCATCAGTATTTACTAAAATATTAGTAAATGTTACTCCGAATTTTGCAAACTTTAAGTATGGGATTTCAACAAAACCTTTTCCTGAAAGTATTCCATTAGATTGACTTTGAATTTCAGTAACAGTAACTTTAAAATCTCCTGCAGTTATTTGATCTCCAATATTTAATCCTGGGTGTGGTTCTCTGTTAGAAATTGCTACTTCATCTGGAACGATTCCACAATTGTAATTTGCATCTTCATTTTGTACAATATCTGTAGTTACATATTGCAATTCTGAATACTCACTATATTGATATGTACATTTTCCTTTAACTTTAAATTCATAAGCAGTACCAGCTTTTAAATCCCATATTGTTGCCCAAGCACTATTAGTTTTTTTAGTAAACCAATTTGCATCTGGATTATTAGCTTCACGATACGCTATAATATATTCTGAGTGTAATGTAGGATCTTGATCCCAAAAGACATTTATTTTAGAAGTTCCTTTAGGTTCACCTGAAACTCCATCTGGAATTTGACAAGGTGCTGTTCTTGAAAACCAAAAAATCTCACTATACCCTTCGTTTTTAAACAATCCTATTTCCTCTAAACCTTGTAATGCTCTTGCTCTAACCCTCCAAGCATATTTCCTTCCTGCTAACAATAAAGGTTTATCTGGACCATAAAACAAACTAGTTGTTCTTACTGTTTCTTCATAAATAGGAGCTTGGGATAAAAATGCCGTTTGAGGATCTACATTATGATCCCAAATTTCTACAATACTAAAATCGTATTCAACATTACTAACATTAATATGTCTTGGTGTCCATTGAAAAACAATATTTTCAAAATCACTAGGTTCAATATTTTTACCATTAAAAGGTAAATTTAAAATTGGTGGTTCATTTTTAAAGATGAAAACCGTTGCACATTTCTTATCTGAAAGTTTAGCTCCAGAAATAAAATCGTAAACTTCAAAACAAAAATTATAAGTGCCTTCAGGAATTGCCTGTGCATAAACATTTTGTCCAATACCTTGAATATTTTCAAATCTATAATAAGGTGCTAATTCGGCATTAGTTAACGTTAAAGGAATTCCTCCTTCTATAAATAGATCTTGAGCTCCAATAACAAAATCTTTACTTGTAAAATTAATATTCCCTCCTTCGAAATATGTTTTTAAGCGAATTTGTCTATTTGAAACGGTTAAATCATTTAAGAAAACCTGTACAGTTATTGGTCCTTGTAAAGCAGTATCATCAGCATAATTATAAAAATTTATAGGTGCTGGAGCTTTTACTCTAGGAATAATATTAACAGGAAACTGTTGAGCAAATAGATTAATAGATAATACAAATGAAAAAAGCGAAAGGAGGACTTTTCTTTTCATAGTTTTTTAGGGCAATTATAGTTTAGTCTTGGTTGATATATCTTAATTCATATTGATTTTTATCAATATTTTTTTCTGATTTTTTTGTTAAAAATATTATAATAGATTTTTGCAAATATAATTTTATTTTTTGATTCTTTTCTTTCATTTCTAGCATTTTATATGCTTCAATACCAAGTGAATTTTCAAATTCACTTAACAACTCAGAACCTTTATTTACTTTATCTATATTTTTATATTTCTCGAGCTCATTTAAAACCCAACGATGTACTAATAATTTTTTAAGAGACTTCTCATATACTTTTAATTTTCTTCTGTATTTAACCTGAATTTCTTTAGAAAAATCAGACTTTTCGTCTTCAGATAAATTCCATAGAGGGCTCTTAACAATTTCTTTTCTGTTTTCTACAAAAGATTTCTCTATTGCAAAATCAACAGAGCTAACATCTTCTTCTAAAGCATTTAAACTTTCAAAAAGCAATTTATTATATTCTTGCTTGTTACCTATTGAAGTATAGGCTTTCTTCAATAATTTTACTGCTTTAACTTTATAAACTTTATGCTTTCTTTCTGATGCGATTTCAATTCTTTCTTTTTGTAATTCATACAAAACTGATTTTGGTAATCCATTGAAAACATTAGATTTAATTAGTTTTTTAATTT
This sequence comes from uncultured Tenacibaculum sp., assembly GCA_947492185.1. Classification (GTDB taxonomy): domain Bacteria; phylum Bacteroidota; class Bacteroidia; order Flavobacteriales; family Flavobacteriaceae; genus Polaribacter. Next base: position 213,124 of record CANLMR010000004.1, on the reverse strand, counting down.
TATTATCAACTTGATATATCGAACCAATATATAATGAATCTTTATAGGTAAAATTAATAGCTGGTTTTTTCTTTTTTTCTTTTTTCTCTGCTAGCTCTTTTTTATTTTTTGCTTTCTTAACCTTTTGCCTTTTTCTAAATCGAATATCTTTAGAATTAAAAAGACCAAAACTATAATTATAACCAAAAGTAAGTGTAAAACTACTAGTATTGTTTGTCAATGAATTTCTTAATTGATATAATCCATTTAAACTAAAATTATGTTTTTTCTGATACACATATCTACTACCAATTCTAACATTAGTAACATCTCCTTGACTAATACCATTGGCCATACTTTTATTATACCCTACAGATCCATTAACTTTTAATTTCTTTTCTAAAAAACCTTTAGTAGCAGAAACAGTTGGACCTAATATGACACTTTTCTCTGCGCCAAGTGTACTAAAACTTGTATTTAAAGCTCCTGAAATTCCAAAATCAGATTGTGGATAATTTATTGTGTATACTGAATTTGCATTATAAAAAACTGAACTATCTTCAGTTCTTTCTTCCTCTCCTATTCTATTTTCTGCATCTTGAAAAGAAAAACTAACGTTTAAATTCTGACTATTATAATCTGTCTCTTTTAGCTTATAATTCACATTAATATTAGCATTCTGAGAAATTTGCGCGAAATTATCTTGATCTAATTGTTCTTCTATTTGAGAAACTCCATTAATAAAATCAAATTGATTTTTAATATTGGTAAAAGACTGAAAGCTAGAGTATCCTGTAGTAATATTTAATTTATCACTAGCGTTGTAAGCTACATTTAATGCCATAACTAGTCTACTCAATTGAGTAGCTTTCGTATTATCTAAATCATCATTCTGTAAACCTCCATTAAAACTTACAGTCACTTTATCTTTAAAAATACGTTGAGTTGCATTTATGGTTATATTTTCTAAATCGTTATTAAAAAAGTACCCACCTAATGTTCTGTAATTAGGATCTATTCGTTCATAACCTAGCCCAATAGTTCCGCTTGCAACTTGATAAGCAAAATTTAAATTAAAAGCCTTATAGTATTGTGTAGTTGGATTATCTGAAACCAAAAATGAAGCAAAATGATCACTAACTCCATTAACTCTAATATCTTCAGTTAATGCAGATAAGGCAAATTCTCCTCTAAATTTCAATTTTTCAAAAAGTGTAGCCTCTGCATCGAAACTAATTACAGTGTTATCTTTTGGTAGCACTTCGCTTTCTGTTGGAATTGCATTTTTTAATGATGCAACATCATCTGAAGCTCTAAAAAAGATAGTACCTAACTTAAATTTATCAAATTGATATGAAGTTTTGAATCCATATCCTATTCTTCTGTAATTTGCAGCACTACTAATGTTTTCGGGATCGAACTCTCTTTCTTCTAGTAGCCTTCCATACATTAAGTTGATTTTAAATTTATCTTTTGGAGATAAATCCAACCCTAAACCTGTAAATTGATGTCCATTTAAAGTATAAGGTGAAAAACTTACATTTACATCTCCAATATGAGCAGTTACCCACTTATAGCTAGGATGCATACTTAACCTATTGAAAGTAAAAGGCGTATTGGTTTGAAATTTACTATTAGAGTAAGAAAAAGAAAAAGGAATATTATAGACATCACTAATATTCAGATTTACATTTCCTGATAAAAAATAAGTAAACGGTTCCCTATTTGAATCTCCGTTAAAATAAACAGAATTCAAGCCAATACCACCTGTCAATCTAAAGAGTGGAGATTTCCCTATTTTCTCTAGATTTTGACTATTTATTAGGTGGGGGACAATTATAATTATTAATAGTAGATGTCTGATTTTCAATAGTCAATTAATTTGGCGGCAAAAAAACGACTTTTTTTCTAAATATCAAAGAGAATTATCTTCTACTATAATTTGGCGCTTCTTTCGTTATTGCAACATCATGCGGATGACTTTCATTAATTCCACTTGCTGTGATACGAACAAACTTTCCTGTATTCTTTAGCGTATCAATATCTTTTGCTCCACAATACCCCATTCCTGCTCTTAATCCACCAACAAATTGATGAATACTTTCATATAATTCTCCTTTGTAAGGTACTCGACCAACAATTCCTTCAGGAACTAATTTTTTAATATCATCTTCTACATCCTGAAAATAACGATCTTTAGAACCTTTTTTCATTGCTTCCACAGATCCCATTCCTCTATATGATTTGAACTTTCTTCCCTCATATATAATGGTTTCACCTGGACTTTCTTTTGTTCCTGCCAATAATGATCCTAACATTACACAATCAGCTCCAGCGGCAATAGCTTTAGGAATATCTCCAGTATAACGAATTCCACCATCAGCAATAACTGGAACACCACTGCCTTTAATAGCTTCTGCTACTTCTATTACTGCAGAAAATTGCGGAAATCCAACACCAGCAACAACCCTTGTTGTACAAATGGAACCTGGTCCTATACCAACTTTTACGGCATCTGCTCCAGCCTCAACTAAATACTTAGCTGCTTCAGGAGTAGCTATATTCCCTACAACTACGTCTAAGTTTGGAAATTTTTCTTTCACACTTTTTAGTACAGTTACCACTCCTTTTGTATGCCCATGGGCGGTATCAATAATTACTGCATCAACACCTGCCTTTACTAATGCCTCTGCTCTTTCAACTGCATCAAAAGTAACTCCTAATGCAGCGGCAACTCTTAATCTTCCTAAATTATCTTTATTCGCTATTGGCTTTTGAGTAGTTTTAGTAATATCTCTAAATGTAATTAAACCTACTAATTTATATTGATCATTAACAACAGGAAGTTTTTCAATTTTATTACTTTGTAATATAATTTCTGCTTCTAATAAAGAGGTACCTTCTGCAACTGTAATTAAGTTCTCTGAAGTCATAACTTCAGTAATAATTCTTTCATTATTTTTTTCGAAACGTAAATCTCTGTTTGTAACAATACCAACTAAAGTATTTTCTTCATTCACTACAGGAATACCTCCTATTTTATGTTCTTTCATTGCTTTTTTAGCGTCAAGAACAACTGCATCTAAAGGAAGCGTAATAGGATCTATAATCATTCCACTTTCAGCTCTTTTCACTTTTCTTACTTCTTGAGCTTGTTGGTCTATTGTCATATTTTTATGCAAAACACCAATACCACCTTCTCGTGCAATAGCAATAGCCATAGCACTTTCTGTTACTGTATCCATTGCTGCAGAAACAATAGGCACATTAATAGTAATGTTTTTTGTGAATTTTGTTTGAATATTAACTTCTCTTGGAAGTACTTCTGAATAAGCTGGGACTAGTAGAACATCGTCATATGTTAATCCTTCTCCTACGAATTTAGATGAGTGGGCATTCATGTTGCAATCAATATTAGGTTTAATAATTAATTGCATGCAAATATACTGATTTTATTGAAATATGTAGTTTATATTAATGTTAAGTAACCCTAAACAACGCAAAACGCTTATGGTCAATATTTTTACGTTTAAGGAATTAATATAAAAACACCTTAATTCTAAAGATATCTTTGGTAAAAGAAATATCAAAATATATAACTAACTCTTAAAACCAAACGATTATGTCTACTTTAAAAGAACCAAAATCATTAATAGAATCAGCATACTTAACTAAAGGAACGATTGGTAATGTAGGAATGCCCGGAGCACCTATTGCACATTTCTCATTAGTAGTAAATGCTGCATCTGGAACAGTATCAGGAATGGTTGAAATTACTCAAGCAATCGACAGTAAACCAATTGAAGTAAAAGTAACAGGAAATATTCGTTATACTGGTTATGGAGAAGTTACTAAAATAGTTTCTTTAAATGGAGAATATGTAGTATCTGTACCACCTCCTGCTATAGGAAGTTATTTAGAAAAGTTTACTGCATATATGGACATCAACAATGAGTGGAATGGTACTGGTGGATTTACTTATGGAAATCAAAAAGTAGATGATGTTCCTGTAAAGTCAGAAAAATAGAATTAAAATTAGGGGATTATAGCTTAAGGTAGTTCAAGTTTTAAATCAAAACGAGAGCTACCTTAACTTTTTTATCTAAAAATAGTATTATCTCTTACAAAAGCGTGTTTGTAACGCTCACTAAATGGGATTTTCTCTAAATTATTCAAGATTATTAAATTGTCTTCAAGATAAATCTCCTTAATACTTTTCATGTTTACCAAGTAATTTCTATGAACTTGTCTGAAATTATCATTATTAAGCATTTCCTTCAACTTTACTAATGATAGTTTAACTAAATACTTACTTTCACCACACTTTAAATTACAATATTTTTCTTTAACATCAACATAATCAATTGAATCTACATCTACTTTAACTACACTTCGTTTATGTTTTATAAACATAAATTTTGGACTTAAAACTGCACTATCATCATCAAAGCTAATACTATTACTTTGATCATAAAACGATTCTATTGCCAACTCTAAAGTGTAAAGTAATTCTAATTTATTAAAAGGTTTTAATAAATATACAATTGGATTAGTAGTCTTAGCTTCATCAAAAATAGCTCTACTTTGCATACTTGTTAAAAACAAAAAAGGAATATCCATACCTTCCTTATTAATACGTTGTGCAAATGTTATCCCCTCTGGTTTTCCATCAATCATTATATCAAGAATGACAGCATCAAAAAAACGGTTTTTAATTTCTTTTTCAGCCTCACCAATATTTCTTACTCTAATGACTTCATAATCATTTTCCTCAAGAAAAGATACAATTTCTTTCGCTTCTTCATCTAAATCTTCTAATAGTAGTAGTCGGAGGTTTTTCATTTAAGATGGTTTTGTTTAGTAAAGATATAAAAAAGTTACTAGCTCACTATTCTTCACTTCTAGGTATTTGAATTGTAACTTTTGTTCCTTTTCCTTCTTCACTATCAAAAGATAAAACTCCACTGTTCTTTTTTACTAAAGTTTGACATAAAATCAATCCTAAACCTACACCTTCAGATCTGTTAATTTTGTCAATACTTACCCCTTTTAAAGCGTTAATTTTTTGTAATCTTTCTTTAGAGATACCAATTCCTTTATCTTGTATAGAAACATAAGCATAACCTTCAGTATTTACTCCCATTTCAATAGTAAGCTCACCTTTACCATTCATATATTTAACAGCATTGTCCAGTAAGTTCCTAAGCACAATCTTTAATGATTCTCTATCAGCATTAATTAAAGAGTTCTTTATGTAATTGGTAGTAATTTCAATATCATTGGCTTCAATTAAGTTTTCATAATCGTACAAAACATGCTCAATTATTGGTTTTAGAGGATATTCTTTTTGCTCAAAAACCATTTGATTGTTTTGTTCTAATGACCAATGCAATACATTGTTTAATAAATGACTTGTACTTTCTGTAACTGTAATTGCTGAATTATTTGCCTCTTTAATACCAACAATATTATTATTGGCTATATGCTTTTTTAACTGTAAATGTTGATGTTTTATAGTATTCATTGGAGAACGCAAATCGTGAGAAACTACTGAAAACAAATAGTTCTTTGTTTTATTAGCAATAGCTAAGTCCTCTTTTTGCTGAGTAATTAATGAATTTTTCTTTTGTAATTTTTTGTAGAAAAATGCTAAAAAACCAAGAAAAATCAACAAACCTGAAGCACCAAAAAGTAATGCTTTTTGCACTACTTTTTGTCGCTTTAATTTTTCATCTTGTATTTTTATTTCACTCTCTTTTTGAGCTACCGCAAATTGTTTATCCTTCTCTGTAAGTTCCCATATTTTATCTCTATTAAATAAAGAATCTTTCCATCTAATAAACTCTCGATAATACTCTACACTCTCCTTATAACGCTTAAGGTTGCGTTCAACTACCGCCATATTTCGAGAAGTATATTGCTTAAACTCAATATTTGAATATTTACTTGCTAAATTATAAGCTTCTTTAAATAACGGGATTGCATCATCATCTAAGTACTGATTGTAATACACATTAGCTAAATCCATTTTTGTTCTAATAATTGCTAGTGTATCTGAAGATTCTATAATATTTAATTCTTTATTAAAATATTTTTTAGCGTTATTATAATCTTTTTTATGAATATAACATAAAGCAAGATTATGTAACATGACCTTCTTAACTACTTTATTAGAAGTAGAATCTTTTAGAATCCATTTACTAATATTATCTCTAGCATCATCATAATTTTTAAGATTTAAATGAATATTACCCAGCAAATATCTTTTAATCTGCAAATATTTTTCATCATTTGAAATACTATTAACATTAATTAATGCTTTTTTATAAAGACCTTTAACAAAAGCACTATAACCATGAATACTGTGAAAAAAATCTTTTTCTCTTATTGTACTCACCATCATTAAACTTCTATTACTGTAGGCATAACAAGAGTCATATTCTTGAGAATTATAAAAATCAATTGCTTTACAAAAAATTTCATTTTTTGAATCTTTACAAATTGAATTTCCTTCCTCTAATAATAGATTCTTTTTTTGAGCTGAAATACAAGAAACCCAAATAAAAAAAAGTTGAATTAAAAAAAGTTTACGCTCCAAAGAATTAAACTTTACATTGTTGGTGGTGGAGGTGTTGCCGGACCAGTAACTGTTCCTCTATCTGTTTCAGGGTCTTCATCTTCATCTCTAACCCAAATTACATCAGCAGAAGCTCCGCCTTGTTGAATTTGATAAGTGAATTGAATATAATATAAATCAAATTGTGTCGTTTCTTCAGCGCAATTGAATTCTACTCTAAATTCTCTTCCTTCTACTGTATCAAAAGTACCAGTCCTATTTAAAACTTTAACAGGATTAATTCCGTAATAATTTAAATAGATTTCATTTCCTTGCAATTGTAATCCGCTTGTATTTTCAATTGGATTTAAAGGATTATCAGGTAAATAAGCTAAAACCGTCACTGTATAAGGTGTATTATTATTACCTTCAATACCAGAGATATTAACTAAAGGTCCTGATGGTTTATTAGCTGCTGCAATATTTGAATCAAATTTCCTGAAATCTTTTAAAGTTAATGTTACTCCATTAACTGTTACTGGGTTACCCATATTTTTATAATTTTGTTTAGTTAGACGTACTAAATGTACATAAAAATTTAACAAAAAAACAAAATATTGTTTGCTAAAAAAATGAAAGAGAAACTACAATTTGATTTATAATTAGTAATAAAATACTTTACTTTATGAATACAATTATTACATAAACAGTGCGTTTGACTGAATTTTATCATGTTTGCATTTCATAAAATTTCAGTGTATTTTAACCTGTTTATCCTAAAAAACAAATTGCAAAGTTGTATACCAATTTCTTGGAGCTGAAGGAATTATTCCTGGGCCTGGATATCCTGTTGCTCTTCTTGTGAAATACGTTTCATCTAATAAATTATTAACGCCAACTTCTAACTTTAAAAACTTATAAACATAAGAAGCAGAGAAATCTAAAATCCCATAAGCAGGAATTGGCCCTCTTACTGCATTAGAAATATCTGGTGTTGAAGAATTATTAGCATCATTAAATTGTTCTGATAAATAAGAATATTGAAGACTTGTGGTAAAATCTTTATATCCAAATTTTAAACCCGTTTTTAAATTTACATCTGGCACAAACTCTACTTTATTTCCTTTTATGTTATTTTCCTTAGAATCTGTATACTCAGAATTAATAAATGACGTGTTTATAAATGTATTTAAGCTATAATCGTTAGATAAATCAAAAACTCTTTTCAAGTTTACATCAATTAATGATTCCAATCCAAGAATACGAGCCTCACCAACATTAGTTCTTAACTGACCAACTGTATTTAATGGAGAAATTGTTGTTGTGAAGTCCCCTATTCTATTATTATAAAACAATGCAAATCCGCTTAAATCATATGAAACATATTTATTCAAATTACCACGAACTCCTAAATCAATAGTAAAACCAGTTTCATCTTCTAAATTAGGATCTATGGCATTAGAAGGGTTTACAACATTTACATCAGAAAATGTAATTGATCGATAATTTTGTGATACATTTCCATACAACTCTATAATATCACTAGGCTTATAACTTAAACCTAGACCTAGTAACGCAAAAGAGCGTACTTTAGTGAAATCATCAGACTCTTCAATTGTACCAATTGGATTTCCTGCCGCATCTGTATTTACTCTTTTTCTAAACCCGTCACTTCCTGTATTAATATATTCAAATCTGAAACCTGGAGTAACTGAAAATCGTTTACTTACATAAAGTATATTTTCGCCAAAAATTGCAATATTCTCATTAGGATTTTCAAAATTAGATTGGAAAGTATAATTTGGAAACTGATTAAGCGCTGAAGAAAAATTGGCATCACTTTCATCAGTTCCTGGACCTTGAAAAGAAGTGTTACTCGCATTATAATACTTTCCTCCTAATAAATACGTAGCGTCCTTTCCAAACAATGTGTATTTATCAAGAAACCTAGCTTCAAATCCGAAGTTATTAAAATCACTACTTAATAATTCTCTAGCTTCAAAAGTATCGGCTAAATCTACTCTTCTATCTCTAAATCCAATTGCATCTCTAGATGCATTCAAACCAAAGAAACTAAAAGTAAACTTTGTATTATTAGTAAAATCATGTGTGAATTTTAAGTTATATAACAACCAATCTACATTAAACCAGTTACGTGTTCTATTACTTTGAAATGGATCATTAGCAAACATTGAATCTGTTAATCCACCTGCTTGTTGTGCTAAATATGTTAAATACGTAGCTTCTGCTTCTAATTTTGTTTTAGTATTAAAATCATAACCTACATAAGCAAATGCATTTTTAGAACTAAAACCAGAATTTGGTCTAAACCCATCTCCTTGTTTGTAGTTATAATATCCGTAATAACTTAGTTTACCTGAAGTTCCACCAATACTAGTGAAGTTTGTAAATAAATTAAAACTACCTAAAGTAGTTCTAGAAACAACTTCTAGAGCTTTATTAGGGTTTGGTTTTTTCATAATGAAATTAATCAATCCACCAAACTGAGTTCCATATTGTAACGAAGCGGCTCCACGAATCACTTGTATTTCTTGAACTCCTTCTGCCGCAGGTGTATAATAACTTTCAGGATAACCTAATACATCGGCGCTAATGTCATATCCATTTTGACGAGTATTAAAATTAGAAGTTCTATTCGGATCTAAACCACGACCTCCTACATTTAATTGTAATCCTGCATCATCATTTTCAAAAATATTTAAACCTGCAACCTGATTATATAATTGACGAGCATTATTCGTAGCCAAATTGGCCGTTGATTCTGTTACTAAAACTACTTCTGTTTTCTTACCTGCATAAATTGCAGTCCCTTCTACATCTTTTAGCCTTTTTAACTCAAAAGCTTTACGTTTTTTTGCTTTAATCTCTACTTCAGATAATTCCTCTGAGAATAAACTTAATGTAATATTATATTTAGTTTTAATATTTACATCAAACTTAGTTTCAAATAATTCATATTCATCTAAATAAAATACAACTGTAAATACTTTTTTTGTACTTGTAAATTCAAAGTATCCTTTCGAATTAGTTGTTGATAATACATTTCCTGAAACATCGTACAACTGTACTTTTTGAAGCTTCTTTTTAGTTTCTGAAGTTACAACTCCAGTAAATTTTGTTTGTGCTGAAATGGCACTTACAAATAGAAATAATACAAATACAAAACTATAATCCTTTAATTTCAATCTCATCGTTAAAAGGTAAAATCCAATCTTTATGTTTAAAATTTTCTTTCTGTTTATATAAATCAACCTTTGGATCAATATATAGCTTGCTTGACCTACCATTTAAAGCTACATACGATTCAACATACACTTCTACATTTTGATGCCCATCTTTTGTAAAATGATCACCTAAATAATGAGCATATTCTAATATAAAATCAGGCTGAAAACTCATCTGTTTCTCCTGAAAAGAGGTTAAAAAATCTTTATTATCTACATAGAAAAACTGCTTTGTTGCTCCATTTACTATTTTAAAATTAGAATATCCTGCTTTTTCCATTAACATTACTCTCCATGAAAAGCGATACCCTTCTTCTGTCCAAAATAATTCTCCAGGATACAACAAATACCTCCAAGGAAAAATTAATTGAAATAATAGAAAAACACCAACTACAAACCAGGTTTTTTTAAATTTATAATTATAAGATTTTAAAGAGTCGACTTTATAATTTAATCTTCCGATTTTCTTCTTCAAAAATGCTATTATTCTCTCATGTAAATTAGCATCGAAAAAAATTAATGCAGCTATAATCATTATATAAGGGAACATTCCTATTGGAAATAAAATCCTTGTAAAGACATGGAAAACTACCACTAAAACAAAAGCAATTGTTCTTGTTCTTTTAAATAGCAATAAAAATGGAATAAATAAATCGTATATAGCTCCACTCCAACTCATAGCAAAATGAAACCAATTTTGTTGCATTAGATTATTTCCTATTAATGGTAAATCATATTTAGATGGTAACCAAATTTTCAATGGTTGTGCTCTTAAAAGCCAATCAGAATTTAATTTTGCTAAACCTGCATAGAAATAAACTATTCCTAATAATAACTTGATGCTATCAATACACCATTTTGGAATTGAATTGTATTCAAAGTTTCTTTTATAACTATCTAGAGAAAACGTTGCATTAGCAGGTAAGAAAATTAATAGAAAGCTTAATACACTAACAAAATAATAATGGTTTAAGTAGGTCGTCTTATCCATTAATTCTATATAAGTAAAGCTTAAGGAAAAGGCTATAATTGCTAATCTATATTTATAACCAATGGCAACCATTAAGGCAGATAATCCACAAATTAAGAATAAAAAGTAAGTATAGTTTCCTAAAGGTTTAATCCATTCAAAACCATAATATGAAAAGAAAAATTTTGGAGTAATGTATAATTTTTCAATCCATCCATAATACCAAAATCTAATAATGCTTAAACACATTAAAACTCCAAAAAACAGTCGAAAAACTGCTAATGGAGCTGTACTAACTCTTTTTGATATGTAATTATTAAAATACAATTATCCTTATACACAAAAAAACTGTCTGAAAACAGACAGTTTAATTATTTTTTATTCTCTAATCTCTTAGTCTCCATCAGCATCAACAAAGTCAACACTAACATTAAATGCTTGTAGCATATCAACTTTTAATAGCACTACAGCTTTCTGTAACTCATCATAAGCTTTTAATGCTTCTTGATTATTAGTATTAATTTGTTCATATAAATTAGGGCTCAAAGAATTAATTTGAGTTCTAGCTGATTCAAATTGATTGGAAATAGAAGTAGCTAAATTAAATTTATCTAAACTATTTAAATACGAATTAAAGCTTGGTCCTGAATTAGTTATTGTGTAACCAGCTCCTGAAAACACTCCTTGGACTGCATATAAAGCCTCTAAAGCTAAATCTTTAGAATACTGTTTTGCGTAAAAACCTTCTACCTTTTCAGGTAAAGGAGTTGCTGAAAAATTACCTACAGGAATACCAAACTTATTCGCTCTCAATCTTTTTTCGTAATGAAAAATAAAATCGTTTACAAACTTATTTAGAGCACTAGTAGCAGTATTTCCAGAATTAGACACAAATTCATCTCTATAGCTACCATTCCAATCATTCGATATTTCGGTAGCAACATCAGTCATTTTAGCAATCACATCGTAAACATATTTTCTATAATTGGTAGCATTCATATCTGTTGTATACTTTGCAACTACATCTGCTTCCGTTGAAGCAACACCAAAAAATAAATAATCTAAAGCAGGAAACCCTTGCGCATCATGATTATTTGTACTATTTAAATCATAAGTACCAGAAGCTATATTATTCTCAACATCTGTTACAGTTAATGGATATATATTAAAATGATTTACGAATTGTAATTCTTCAGCCTTACCTATTTCAAAGATTGCAGCATATTGCCAAACTTTATAAGCATTTAACCAAGAAGTTTTAACTTCAGAAAAAGTTAACGTATTAGGATTAGCATTAAAGTTATCAAACTTTGTTTTAATATCTTCAAGTTTAACTTTTAAATCGGCAAAAACAGGTTTAGCCATATTATCAGCAACATTAGCTAATAATGAAGATCTATTAAAGTTATCTGTTCCTCCTAACGGATCACTACCAGAGCTAGAGCATGAAAATGCAAAAACTAAAACCGTAAATAAAGTGAAATATCTTTTGAACATAATTATTATTTCTATTTATTCTAAATAAACTGTGCAAATATAAAAAGTAGCTATGAAACCTAGCTACTTTTTAGTTAATTATTTTTATTTAGAATAGATTTAATTAGCAGCTTCAGCAACAGTGAACCCATAAACATTTGCTATTCTTGTTGAAATATCATCCAATGTAGTATTTGTAACATTCCAAAAACCATTATTAGCCATTAAAGTAGTTAAGAAACCTTCTATTTCAGCTGCAGGTAAATGTGTAGTATTCGTAGATGTATTTCTTGTAAACCTTAACGATTGAATAAATCCAAAACCTTCTGATAAATCATGAAAAGCAGAAGCTTTATCATTTGACAAAGTAGATTTTGCTTGTTGAAGATAATAAACTGCTCTAATTGCTATAATTTTTGAAACCGCATTTCTAATAATAGTAGCTTGCTCATTTCTTACATCATAATTTTTAACTACAATAGCTGCTCTTCCTAATTTAAAAGCATCATAAATTTCTTTTGAAATACCAGTAAAATCAGTGTCCCCTTCTACTCTAGCTACGTATTTACTTAAAAAGCTATCAGCTCCATATTGAGGATTTTCAGCATCATCTGTACCATATAGATATCCAAATGCTTCATCCCATTTATGTTCCATTGTAGTATAATTTTTATCTGTAGCTAAATTATCTGAGTCATTATCAGAAATATTAGAAGCCTCATCTAAAACGGCAGTTCCTAAATAATTATTCAACATTTGGTCTACCATTAAACCTCCTATTAATCCTTTATTAATAGCCTGATTATATTCTAAACCTTTAGCACTCACATAACGAATAGAACCACCTCCAGCTTCTTGAATTTGTCCTGCCACTCCTTCTGATGCTAAAGTATTCCAATTTGGAAAAACTTCTGAAACTTGAGCAGCAATCCATCCATCAAACTTAGATTTCAAAGCATTAGCTTCTGTAGTATTTGCAGAAAAAAAATCTCTTGAAGCGGCAGTTTTACTTCTAATACTTTTATCAGATGCATTTAACTCTACATCAGAAAAATCACTATTCCCTTCTACATGGGCAAACATTCCATCTAATTGAGCTTCTGTTTTACTAGGATCTTTTAAAGCAGAAATAAACTCCTCTCCCATTTTAATACGAGTAGTTTGACCTGAGTAACTAACAGAAGTACTACCATTTCTCTCAAATTTATAAGTTTGTGGGGCAGTTACAGATGAATCTATGTTATCATCATCAGAGCATGACACTATTGATAAAGACGTAATCGCTAATGAAGCTATAATTATTTTTTTCATTTTTTATTTAGATTAATTTTAAATAACGCTGCAAATGTAGAAAACAAAATCAGTTCTACAAATATTATTTAGAATAATTTTAAATAAATTATTTCGTCTTTAAAAAATTGATTACAGATTTACGAACATCAGAAGCTTCTTCATCTTTTGTAGGTGAGTAAACATCAATAACTTGACTATTTGAAGGCTTTAAAAAAGGTATATCAAAACCTTTTAATAAATAATCTGAAGTAGCTACTGTATAAACTTTATCTTTTTGAATAGGTTCATTTTGAATTAGCCATATATTATCAGATTTACTAATATTATAACATTGTAAGTATGCTCCAGTTCCGGCGGCACTTTCTCCATAATCTAAAACTTTTCGTAACAAAGTACCTTTTAGTTTAACTTTTAAAACTGGGCCTCCGTATGGTAAAACTCTAAAAATATCAACAGAAGATATATCTCCAGACAATACATCATCTATTCGAATAGAACCTCCATTTACAAAAGCGCAATCTATTTCATTGTCATATGATTTACTCATTGCTTCAGCTACAACCTCTCCCATATTAGTTTGCACAGAACGTATTGGTGTATCTCTTGCATCTAATGGGGTTTTAGCTTTATAAATAATCTCATTAGGGTTGTCAATAATATCTTTTATTTTTGAAGTAAGTATATTTTCCCATTTATCAACAATTGTTCCCACTTCTTGATCTACAGGAATAGTATCATCAATAGTTTTTAATTGTGATTTAAATTCTATTTTTTTTGTTGATGGATCGTATTGAAACCTATGTATGTATACCGTTTTGGCATTAGCATCTGCTTTTGTTACTAATGAATTACCTACCTTCTCATATTTGTTTGTATGCTCATGACCTCCCATAATTAAAGGAATATTAGGCAACATTTGAGCTATTTTTTTATCCTGTTCAATCTTTACATGTGTTAAACCAAGCACATAATCTGTTTTTTCTTTTAACTCATCATGAGTCCTTTGAGCCTCATCAAACATGTTTGTATAAGACACATAACTTTTAGGGTTTGATGGTATACAAACACTAATAAAACCTATTTTTAAGCTATGTTCACCTAAGTTAAATTCTTGGATATAGGTTTCATTTACAGATTTCTTTTTTCCATTTACTACTTTATGAAAAAAATGATTTTTACCATTTTTATTATGAAAAACGTTTGAAGAAATCCAATCGAAATTACTTTCATTTATTCTTTCTTGTAAGTTTTGGTAACTTAAATCAAACTCATGGTTTCCAAAAGCTACAAGATCAAAATTCATAGCATTCATTACTTCTACCATTTGTTTCCCTCTTACTCTTTCTCCATTAACTTTTATAGTTCCTAATAAAGAAGGGTTCAAAAAATCTCCTGCTAATACTAATAATGTATTTGGATTTTCCTTTAATAATTGTTTGTGTAAAGCTTCTACTCTAGCCATTCCACCATATTTTCCACCTTGAATTGGTGAAATTTCATAAACGTCGTTTAATTGTATTATTGTAAAATACAATTTACTTGGGTCTTTCTTAAATCCATAATTTACAGCATCTTGTGAAATAGTTTTTTCAAAAGATTGACATGAATTAATGAGAATTAAAGTAAGTAAGAGTATAGTTTTTTTTATAAGATTCATAGCAGAGGCTAAATTCTATTGATACTTACGTATATTTTTTCTAATCACTTTTCTGTAGTATACTAACTCTTCAAATTTATAGAAGAAATTAATTTTCTTTTCGGCTATAGTTTCGGGATCATCAATTTTTTCTCCCAAAACAAAAGCAGTCCAGCTTTCTGCTATATCTTCTTCTGGGCTTTCAGCAGCATAATCAGTTAAAAAGTCAGTGTAATTATCTTTGTACAATCCATATAGTTTTTCTAAACAACTTTTTTGTTCTGTAACACAAAAATTACGTTGAATATAATCCCATTCCGTTAAAAGTCCTCCACCCCAGAATTCATTAACAAATTTATTAATATAACTATTTTTTACAGCCACTCCTTCTATAGTAACATAAGGTTCTCCCTTTTCTTGTTCCCTTTTTTTAGCGGGTTTAATTTGAGTGTGGTTTAAAGTTAATAAATGACCAAATTCGTGAACTAATGTGTAAATTGATTGAGAAATTCTTGTTTGATCTTTACTTGTAAAATCAACATCAATAGGATCTAGAACTAATTGCCATTCATTATTTTTATCGTTTAATGCTCCTAATGCTCCGGTTTTTTCATCCTCTCCATCGGTCATTAAAACTAGTTTTTTTATGTAACGTTGGGTAATTCGCTTAGGAAACATATTATAAAATATATTCCAATTATATCTTGCAATATTAGTTTCCTCATCATTATTTTCAATAAATATTCCATTCTTAATCTCCCATGACCCTAAAGTAACATCATTGTCACTAGGCGAATCCATAGGGATTATAGCACTTAAGAAGAATATTATTAAAAATTTAATTTTCATTACACAACAGTATTAAAAACTTCTAAAGCTTTATTATAAGCACTTTCAAAACTTAATGGCTTTGTATTAGTATTAACTTTATTAGTTGTAAAGTAAGATAACATTTTTTCTGTTGGCATATTACCAGTTAATTCATCCTTAGCCATCGGGCATCCTCCATAACCTTTAATTGCTCCATCGAATCTTCTACACCCTGCTTTATAAGCACTATCTACCTTTTCAAACCATTTATTTGGTGTAGTATGTAAATGAGCACCAAACTCAATTTGCGGGTATTTGGGGATTAAATTAGAAAACAAATAATCAATTACCTCAGGAGTTGAACTCCCTATAGTGTCAGACAAAGATACTATTTTTACTCCAAAATTTGCAAGTTTTTCGGTCCAATCTGCAACAATTTCAACGTTCCAAGGATCACCATAAGGGTTTCCAAACCCCATTGATAAATAAGCTACTACCTCTTTATTATGCCTATTCGCTATATTTAATATATCTTTCAATATATCTACAGATTCTGCAATAGTTTTATGAGTGTTTCTCATTTGAAAATTTTCTGAAATAGAAAAAGGATAACCTAAGTAATCTATCTCCTCAAAAGCACAAGCATCATTTGCTCCTCTAACGTTAGCCACAATAGCTAACAATTTACTTCTTGTTGAAGAAAGGTCTAGTAAATTTAGTACTTTATCTGTATCTCTCATTTGAGGTATCGCTTTTGGAGATACAAAACTTCCAAAATCAATAGTATCAAATCCTACATTCAATAGTGAATTGATATATTTTGCTTTGAGCTTTGTAGGAATAAAATGACTTTTTATTCCTTGCATTGCATCTCTAGGGCATTCTATTAACTTTACTTCTTCAATCATTATGCCAAATATAGAAGATATTTTAATATTTTTAAATTATCAATCAATCACTTTACTAACAATTTTATTAAGATTTTAAATAATAAAACAAAAAAGTGTAACAACTTGTAAATTGATTTGTCTTTACCATAGAAAAGTATTTTTTGAAAGCTGAAAAACTAAATATAAATCAACTAACCGAACGCTGTAAAAAAGGTGACAAAACAGCTCAAATGCAATTGTATAGGCAATATTATAAAGCTATGTATAATACAGCTTATCGAATTTTAAAAGACGAATTTGAAGCTGAAGATTTGATGCAAGAAGCTTTTCTTACCGCTTTTACAAAGTTAAACACATTTAAAGGTGAAGTAACTTTTGGAGCTTGGTTAAAAAGAATAGTAATAAATAAAAGTTTAACTCAGCTTAAAAAAAATAATCGTTATTCTGAAGTAAAAATGGAAGTTGTTTCAGACGACGATAAAACTGTAGGTGTAGAAATTAATTATGAAGTTTTAGGAGTGCAAAATATATTAAACACTATAAATAGTTTAAAAGACAATTATAGAATAATTTTAAACCTTAATTTAATAGAAGGTTATGACAATGAAGAAATAGCAGCTATTTTAAATTACAGCAATGAAAATGTAAGAACTACTATTTCTAGAGCAAAAAAGAAATTAAAACAAATTTTACTCAAAGAAAACCCAAAAATAAGTATGTATGGAAGATAAGTTGAAGGAGTTTTTGTCAAACAACGATTTGGACATTTTTGAGCCACATACCGGGCATGAAGATCGATTTTTAAGAAAATTAGAAACCAAAAAAAATAAAGGAATATCATTTAAATGGTTATCTGTAGCTGCATCAATTGTTTTACTTATAGGTTTTTATTTTGGCACAATGTATTCACCTAAACAAGTTATTGATATTGCAGATGTCTCACCAGAAATGGGAGAAACACAAACTTTTTTTGTAAATGCTATTAATCATGAATTAAGAGAAATTGAAAAATACAGAAACTTAGATACTGAGGCCATTATAGAAGATGCTCTTGATGATATTGAAGAATTAGAAGAACATTATAAAAATTACGTTAACGATTTGCAATTTAAGGGCAACGAAGAACAAATTATACAAGCTATGGTAACTAACTATCAACAACGCTTAAAGATACTTCAAAGCCTACAAACATTATTAGAACGATTAAAAAATCCCTCAAATCAAAATATAGAATTCAATGAAACAATTTAACAAAATAGTAATCATCTTATTATTATCTCCTCTCTTTTTATTTGCGGGGCCAATAAAAAAACATGAAAAAACAAAAACAGTAAGTAAAAAGTTTAATGTAAATACTAATGCAACAGTTTATATCAAAAATAAATATGGTAACGTAAATGTTACTACTTGGGATAAAAACACAGTTGAAATAGACGTTAAAATTACTGTTAAAGGAAGAAATGAAGATAAGGTAGAAGAAAAATTAAATACTATAAAAATAGAGTTTGAAGCTACTGAAAATTTAGTAGAAGCTAGAACTGTTTTTGAAAGTATTAAATCTAGTTGGAGTTGGTGGGGAAGCAGTAATAATAAACTTAATTATAAGATTAATTATTACATTAAAATGCCTGTTACTAATAATGCTGATTTAAATAACAAATACGGTAATATTGACTTAGATACTATAGAAGGTAAAGCTAATATAAACTGTGATTATGGTTCAATACAAATTGATAAATTATTAAACACAAGCAATACCATTGAACTAGATTATTGCGGAAGTTCTGATATTCATTATATGAAATCAGGAAGTTTAAACGCTGACTATTCAAAAATAACAATTGATAAAACTGAAAATGTAAGAGTAAATGCAGATTACAGCGGAGTAAAAATAGGTAATGCTGATAAAGTAGATTTCAATTGTGATTATGGTAGTATTACAATTAATGATGCTGGCTCTGTAGATGGAAATTCAGATTATGCAGGTATGCGTATTGGAACTTTAAGAGACTATTTGAGAATTGACACAGACTACGGTGGTTTAAGAGTTAGAGAATTAATGAAAGGGTTTGATGAAGTAATTATTGATGGAAGCTATGCTGGAATTAAAATTGGAACTGCTGCTGATAACAGTTTCAACTTTACTGTAGATCTTAGTTATGCTAGTTTTAATTATCCGAATGAATTTGTAGAAACATTCAAATCTTTAAAGAAAAGTACTAAGAAATATTATGAAGGAACATTTGGTAAAGGAAAATCAAAATCAAAGATAAAAATTAGATCTAGTTATGGAGGTGTGTCTTTAAAGTTAATTGATTAATATTTGTTTTTGTTCATTATCATAGCTTTATAAATATAATACCTTGCAATGTAATACATGAAGTGATAAATAATCACATAAAGTAAATGGGAATCAATATAATTAGCAATTGCTGTTAAAACATCTGCAAAAGGCATTAAAGTAGTACCTAAAAAGAAATATTTTGATCGCTTATTGTTTTTGTATAAAAAATTTAAATACGTAAACAAAACAAGAAAAACAGATACAACTCCTAAGATAAAAGCAGAGAATTGGATATCTAATAAATATTCGTAAATCAAAAAATAAATCATTAAAAAGGTAAGCAAAAAAGGTATTGAATACAATAACAATACTTTAGGAGGGTAAGGAAATATGGTTCTTCTAATTATTACAATGTATAGAAATCTATTTAAAATTAAAAAAGCTAAAGCAGGATAATAGAACTCATCAAAAATAAACAACGAATCAGACACAATAGAGAACAATAAAATCATTACGTACCAATGATTAACCTTCAATGTAGTTTCTAAGTATAAAAAAGACAATGAAAATAAAGCTACAAGTTTTATAGCGAACTCGAGGTTAATGTTTTCTATTGCTAGTGCATAAGCAACTAAAGCAGAAGTAATGATATATAAAAACTTTAGAAAACGAGGAATCTTATTATTTACAATTTTTGCTGTCAATTAATTATTAATTAATCTTAAAATTAAAATAAAAAATGAAAAAACTATTATTAACACTATTTATTTTTAGCAGTACTGCAATTTTTTCACAAAGTTGGTGGAATTCTAAAAAAGTAAAAGGTAATGGAAATGTAGTTACCGAAAAAAGAAATATTGGCTCTTTTGACAATGTAAGCCTTAGCGGTTTCTTTGATGTTGTTTTAGTAAGTGGTAAAGAAGGTAAAATTACTTTAGAAGGAGAAGAAAATATTTTACCATATATTATTACTGAAGTAAAAAGAGGGACTTTAAAAATTAAAGTAAAGAAAAATACTAATATTAGAACACGAAAAAGATTAACTATTACTGTTCCTTTCGAAGACATAGATGGGGTTGCTCTTGGTGGATCAGGAAGTATTATTTCTGAAAAAACTATCACAGGAAACGATATAAGCGTTTCTATTGGCGGTTCTGGAAATATAAAAGTAACTGTTGATGCTGAAACTGTTAAAGCTTCTATTGGAGGTTCTGGAAATATTAATTTGAAAGGTGATACTGATAATTTAAAATGTTCGGTAGCAGGATCAGGAAATATTAGAGCTTACGGTTTAAAAGTTAATGATTTAAAAGTATCGGTTGCGGGATCTGGAGATGTAGAAGCTACAGTAGCTAATAAAATTAAAGCTAGCATTGCGGGATCTGGTAGTATATACTACAAAGGAGATCCAAAATTTATAGACACAAATTCAGTAGGGTCTGGAGACGTAAAAAAGAGAGATTAAGAAACGATTGTCCTAAAAGTTAAGTTGATTCTAGGGCGATGAGTCTTTTTTGTAGGAGGTAATCGATGTAACCAATTGGTTTGCGTCTCTCCTTTCATAACTAATAACGAACCATGTTGAAGTATTAACGAAACTACTTCTTTGGTTCGTTTATTTTTAAAAGCAAATTTACGTTCAGCTCCAAAAGAAACAGAAGCAATAGCTCCATTTTTTTTTAAATCTTTCTCTCCATCACTATGCCAAGCCATTCCTTCAGAACCATCATGATATAAATTCAATAGACAAGAATTATATGTTTCTTTAGTTTTGTTTTCTACAAAAGATTTTATTTTTAAAAGTTCATTTGTAAATTTCAAAGCAACTTTTGTAGTATTTGAATAGGAATATTCAAAAGCTTGTTCTGCATACCAAGCTACTTTTCTTTTTGTTATAATTTGTTTACCAAAAATAACTGCTTGATCATTTTTCCATTCAATTTTATTTAATAAGTAATTGTATAAATAATCTGCTTCTTTTCTAGAAAAAACACAACCATAATAATTCACATCCCCTCCTTCCGGGAGTAAATTAGACGTTTCATTAAACTCATTAAACAAATCCATTTTCAAATAAAAAAGTAAGAAAACCTAAATGAATAATGTAGCATGCAACACCATCCATAAGGTAAATCAAGAGATAATTTTTAATTATAATCGTTATTTTAATAATCTGGCCATAGCGTCTTGAATAATTGCTATATTTTTTACTTCATTTGCTTTATTAGCCAATTTTTGAGTTTTAACCATATTACGCATTAGTTCAATTCCAACATTATTAAAACCATATTGTTTGTATTGTTTTCCTTTTATCACAATATCATTAACCAGGTTTTGTATTGCCTCAGAGTTATTTCCTTTTGCTATTTTATCGAAAGCCTTTTTATATAAACTTTGCGTATTTTTATCAGAACTTAAAAACATCCCAGAAATTACATTTCCAGCAATAAATGTTAGTTCTTCTTCGTCATTTTCTTCTAAATAAATACGAGTTAATGGTGTCGCTATAATCTTTTTAACTTCATCTGGTAAAGCTTTCGATTTTGATACTGCTAATGCCTTATCAACATAATATAATGCAACAAGAGATTTACCAATCACAGCATAAGATTTACTTTGCAAACTCTTTTCAAAAACAGGCTTTAACTCAGGCTCAGTAAGTTTTCCTAAGGTTTCAATAGCTGCTGCTTGAACTAAAGTTTTTGGGTCATTATTTGCCATAACCTTAATTTTTTCAATTACTTGTCTCTTGGAGTTTTTATTAATTAAATTAATATTCTCTAAAGCTAATTTTCGAATTAAATAAAACGAATCGTTAAGCGCATCTGACATTGCTCTAAACGCTTTATTATCATCTTGTTTCTTAGCAACTTCTAGCAACGCTTCTCTTTTATGCATAAAACTTTTTGCATTTTGTAATTGAAAAATATAATCACTTAACACTTTATTTTCATTAACATTACAAAGAAGGACTCCATCTGCATTAATTTGTATAAAATCAGGTTGTTTAGTATAAGGCAAAGTAAAAGAAGCTTCTTTACGTTTTACAAAAACTTTATGACGAGTAGATTTACTTCCTTCAAAAACATCAATTGTTAATGGAAATTGAAATTGTTCTGTTTGCGTTTGATAAACATTTACTGTTACTGTTTTTCTTAACTCGTTATAATCATAAGAAATTTCTAAAGTAGGATGACCGTTTCCAAAAAACCATTGATTAAAAAACCAGTTCAAATCTTTTCCTGTAATTTCTTCAAATACTAAACGTAATTGATGAACTTCTGCTGCTTTATATTTATAATCAGTTAAATACTTATTTAATCCTTCATAAAAAGCTTTATCTCCCAAATAAGAACGTAACATGTGTAAAATTGCCCCTCCTTTATTATAGCTTACAGCATCGAACATATCTTCTTTATCATCGTAATAGAAGCGTACTAAATGCTTATCAAAATTTTGTCCCTTTTTATATGCTCCAACATCATTAAATAAATGAGCATCTGCATAATCTTTTCCATGTTTATACTCTTGCCAAAGATACTCGCTGTAATTAGCAAAACTTTCGTTTAAAGACAAATTACTCCAACTTTCAGTAGTCACTAAATCTCCAAACCAATGATGAAAAGCCTCGTGAGCTATAGTGTTTTCATGAGTATTTCCATCAATTAATTCTCCTGGAGTTTGATATGCTTGTTCTCCATGAATAACGGCTGTTGTATTCTCCATAGCTCCACTTACATAATCTCTACCTACAATTTGAGCGTACTTATTCCACGGATAATCTACTCCTGTTATTTTAGAAAAGAATTCTAACATTTCTGGTGTTTCACCAAAAATTTGTTTCGCATACGGAGCATATTTCTTTTCTACATAATAATCTACTGGAATGTTTTTGTAAGAATCTTTAACAACTTCATACTCCCCTATTCCCATAAAGAATAAATACGGAGCATGTTTTTGAGTGAAATTCCAATAATCTGTTCTTGTTCCGTTTGATTTATTTTTCTGACTCTCTAACTTACCATTCGAAAGTGTTACATACTTATTTGGAACAGTAATATAAATTTCTTGAGATGTTTTTTGATTTGGTGAATCAATTGTAGGGAACCAGCAACTACTCGCTTCTGTTTCTCCTTGAGTCCAAATTTGAGTTGGTTTTGTTTTATCTATACCTTTAGGATTTATAAAATATAATCCTTTAGCTGATGTTATTGCCTTACTTCCATTTTGCTGTACTTTCTCAGGTTGAGCTGTATACTTAATATATAAGGTAAACTGCTCATCTCTTTCATAACTCTTCGGAAGATTTACTGTAATTTCAAAATCATTGTAATTGTAATTCAAAGCTTTTCCATCCATTTCAACTTTATGGATTTTCATTGCTTTGGCGTCTAAAACAATTCTATCTGTAGTGTAAAAATGAGGTTTAGCAGTAATCCAAGCCTCTCCATTCATTGTTTGTTTATCAAAATTAAAATCTACCTTTAATTTTGTATGCACCAAATTGTGTACCTTATCCTTCTCTCCTCTATATTCTGTTACATTTTGTGAAAATAAATATGTGTTAAGTAACACGAATAAGACCAATAATACTTTCTTCATAAATCATTAGATATTTAGCCAAAAATAAGAATTTTAACATTTGGACTTGTTAATGGCGAGTTAAAACAAAAAAACCACAAAATTCAAATTGTGGTTTATGATTTATAAATGTTGTAAAAAGGTATTATTGAACTGGTTCTGCGTATATTTTTTCAGTTTCGAATTGACCTCCAAACATATCTTTTATTTTCTCTAAGCCTTCTTCTTTATCTTTATTGTTTACTTTCTGAATCATGCTAATTATTTTTTCAGGATTCATATTATCTCCTAAGATTCTAGCAACACCAAATCCAAAATCTTTTGCATAAACAACGGCTACGATCTCATCAATTGCATCAGCCTCTCCTGCATAATAAATAGTAGCCTTCCCTCTTTTATCATTAACACGAATTAAAGACTTATAATCGGTGTTTTTCATAATTCCTTTTAATCTTTTTCTTTCAGAACCAAATTGCTCTTCTGTAGCTTTATTTACAGGTAAAAAAGCAATATTAACTTTTTTTACTGTTTCAAAAGTTTTTTGATCCTCTTCATCAGTAGTTTCAAAATATGGAGAAAGCATACTCGTTGAAAAATCAAATCGCATATAATCTGTGTTTTCCTCAGATTTAATTAAATAACTTTGTAAGCTTTCTTCCTTTTTACAAGAAGTAAATACTAAAGAAATACAAATTATAGCAAGTGTAAATAGTTTTTTCATGGTATACTTTTTATTTAATGAATAAGAAACATAGTCTAAATCAATAGACTATGTTTATTTTTTCTAGAAATCTAAGTTTATTTATTAGATTTTTTATCATAATCATTAGCTATTTCTGCTAATTCATTCATATTAATTTCTCCTATTAAAGATATAATTGTTGAGCTAGGTTTATCATCCTTATCGTCTTTAGTTTTTACAAACATTAAGACTTCACTAACAATATCTTTATTTTTTGTAGACTTAATATAAATCTTTACTCTAGATCCTTTGTCTTTAACACGCATTAATTGTGTCATGTTTCCTTTCTTAATTGCAGCGTTTGCCATAGCTTCCATTTTTGAAGCTATTGAAGCATCTTCTGTAGAAAAAACTTTTAATTCTTCTAATCCTTTAGCTGTATTAAAAACTTTCATGTCATCTGATTTCGCATCTGGAAACTTCTTTAACAAATCGAAAGCTGCTTTTGTAACTACTACAGTTGATACATCATCAAGATCTTCTAAAGAATCGAACATTCCTTGAGCAAAAGTTATGTTTGACATAAATACTAATGCTAATACTAATATTACTTTTTTCATGATTTACTTATTTACTTAATACTTGGTTTTACTTTTAAAATTTTTAATTTTTTACTTTTTTGAGTACTGTATTTGCAGTGTTCTCATAGATTTTCAATTGCTTAACAGCATCATTCCCTTTATTCAAATTATCAGAAACAGCATATAAGGCATCGTTTCCTTTGTTTAAATGAAATGAAACTTTTTGAAGTGCTTCTTTTACTTGGGCGAAATAAACTCTTTGTTGATATTCATCGTATTGTATTTTACCTACGTAGGCACTTACTAATAAAGCTAAAGATGCTGCTACAGTAATCCATTTAAAGTTCTTCTTTCTTTTGTTCTCAGGTTTTAACTTAATGGTTTTTGTATACGTCTCGCTTTTATTTTGTTTAAAATACCCGAACATTATTGCATAATCTTGCAAATGCGGTGCTACATTGTTCGAAGTAAAGTACTTTCTTAATTGATTTTCTTCTTGTAATGTTGTTTCCGCTTCTAGGTATTTTCCTATTAACTTTTCTATGTTAGCTAACTCCATAGTTATGTTGTTTAATTAATGCTTCTCTTATTGTTTTACGTGCTCTAGATAATGCTACTCTTACTGCTGTTGGTTTCATATCTACCATTTCACATATTTCATCAAAATCATATTGTTCAATATCTCTTAATTGTATGATTATTTTTTGTTGCTCTGGTAAATTTTCAATGAGCTTGTGAACATTATTTACACTATCTCTATATTCTATCTTCTTCTCTAAAGAAGTTTCCTTTTCTTTATAATTACTATGAACCAAGGTTAAATTACTTGCTTGTTTAGATTTTAATCTATCAAAACAATAGTTTTTAGTCATAGTCATTGCAAATGCTTCAACATTTTTATAATCTGCCAACTTTTCTTTATTTCTCCATAATTTAAAATAAAGCTCTTGAGTAGCATCTTCTGCTTCTTCTGTAGACACTAGTAAACGTTTTGCTAAACGAAAAACTTTATCTTTAAATGGTAATACAACTTTTAAAAAGTCTGACTGTTTCATTGTTTGGTTATTGAATTAGTTGTAATTAATTGATTTTTTTTACGTCTTATTTATCAATTTTACACCCTTACGACGACGCACAAATAATTTTGTTACAAAGAAAGTTAAAAAAAGTACTAAGTTTTATATAAATTGCGTTATCTGATAGATTAAACATGTGTATATGAAGAAATATTCCCACCTTAAATATGTTTTTTTACTTGTTTTAACATTAACTATGGTTAATTGTTCTAAAACTGAAGACATACCACAAGATATAGAAATTAATGATTTTGTATGGGGAGGTATGAATGCTTACTACAAATGGCAAGGTGTAATTCCTGATTTGTCGGATAGTAAATTTTCTACAAGAGAGCAATTAAATAGTTATTTGAGTGGTTTTAATGCTCCTGATGAATTATTTAATAGTTTATTATCATTACCAAACGAATTTCCTAAAGATCCTAATAGAGTTTTTTCTTGGATTACTAGTGACTATATAGCTTTAGAAAACTCTTTTCAAGGTATTAGATTAACAAGTGGTTTAAAATTAGTTGCTATTCCATATGCTGATAATTCTGGTAATGCATATGTGGTAGTTCGAGAAGTAGTAACTGGTTCTGATGCAGATATTAAAGGTATTACTCGAGGAATGATTATTTCTGAAGTAAATGCTACACAAATAACTACAGGAAATGTAAATCAATTATTTGCTCCAAATAATTTTACAGTCAGTTTAGCAAATTATAATGGAGGAAATCCAATTGTTAATGGAACAACTATAGATATTGTCAAATCCGAAGTAACCGAAAACCCTATTAAAGTTGCTACAATTATTAATCAAGGTGCAAATAGAATTGGTTACTTAATGTATAATCAGTTTGCATCAGATTTTGATGCTCAATTAAATCAAGCTTTTGCTGATTTTTTAATTGGTGGAGTTACTGATTTGGTAATTGATTTACGCTATAATGGTGGTGGTTCTGTAACTTCTGCTGTTTACCTATCGAGTATGATTACTGGACAATTTAATGGAGAAGTTTTTGCTAATAAAATATGGAACGATAAAGTAATGGGTAGTTTTAGTAGTGAAAGTTTTATTGATCGTTTTACTGATCGAATTATAAAAAAAGATATTAATGGCAATACTATTTTAGATGAAGCAATCAATAGTTTAAATCTTACAACAATATATGTTATTGTTAGTGATCAAACAGCATCTGCTTCTGAATTAATAATTAATTGTTTAAAACCATATATAGATGTAAAACTTGTAGGAAGTGAAACTGTTGGTAAACAAGTAGCGTCAATTACATTATACGATTCTGATGATTATACCAGAAATGGACCTAACTTTAACGCTTCACATACTTGGGCTATGCAACCTATTGTTTTAGAAATTCAAAATAAAGACGGACAAAATGAGCCTAATGGATTTACAGCTGAGGTTCAAATAGCAGAAGACTATAATAATTTAGGAATTCTAGGAGAACCTACTGAACCTTTATTAGCTAGAACAATCCAATACATTACAACTGGGGCAAGAGGAACTAATGTGATGTCTAGAAACGAAATTGAAAATCCTTTTTGGAACTCAGAAATGAAAAACCCAGATTACAACAACATGTATATAAAATTCAAATAGTAATACTATTTTTTAAAATATAGATTTTTTGAAAAACTACCTTATTATAGGTAGTTTTTTTATTGATTTAAATTTATAAATTTGAGAAAACCAGAAAAATTAGCTACAAATGATTACCAATAAATCTTTATTATGGAAATACATTTCTAATATTTTTATTTCTATTGATCAATTAGGAAATGTTATTGCTGGAGGTTATGCCGATAACACTATCTCTGCAAGAATTGGATATTACAACAATCATTATTTTCCAGACAGAAGTTTGGTACCTTTTTATTGGAAAATATTAGAGAAAATTATAGACTTTACATTTAGACCTGTTGACGGGCCAAATCATTGTCACGAAGCATACCATAATGATCCTAGTGAAGTTTTTAACAGTAGAGTTACCAACTTTCTAGTTGTTTTTGCTTCTGTTATTATCATAATCCCTAGTTGTATTGTAATATTTCTTATACTATTTATAGTAACTACTTTAGGTATAGTTAAGCAAAAAACTATTGATAGAAATATAAATATTGAGAAACGTTTCGAAGGGTGTCATAAATATGTTAGAAGCATCAAATATGAAGTATCTGAGCATTATAATGATATTGACAAACAAAATCTTAATGATTTAAAAGAATCATTAATTAATACAGTCAATACAATTAGTTAAAATAAACTTTGCTGATCATCCTCATTAGGTATTTTTAAATCACTATCTAAAGCTTTATTCAACTTTTTTATAAAATAAGCTGCTAATAAAGGAGATTCAAGCTCTAAATTTTGATGTACGAAAAAATGAATGTTTCTAAGTCCTAAATCTACCCATTCTGATAATCGAGTAACCCAATCATCTAAACGGTTATAATCTGAATTATGATTTGCTCCAACATAACGAATAAAAGCTTCATTATTTGTTAAACGCATATGCATCATATCTCTCCTACCTGCTGTATCTACTATTGTGTTAGATACTCCATTGGTTTCAAGCAATTCATAAAACTCAGATGCTACAGACTCATCTGTAAACCAATCTGTATGTCTGCATTCCACTGTTAAAGGAATTTCTTCTGGCCAGCTTTCAACAAAATTTTGTAATCTATCAAAATTCTTTGGTCCAAAATTAGCATGCAATTGTAAAAAAATTGTTCCTAACTTCTCCTCTAGCCTTGTTGCAGCATCCAAATAATAATTGACAAGATCTGACACACCCTGCAAACGTTTCCAATGACTAATATCTTGAGTCAATTTAGGAAAGAACTTAAAACCTTCAGGGGTTTTGTTTTTCCATTTTTCAAACTGTTCTGGCGGAAACTGACGATAAAATGTGGCATTAAGTTCTATGGAATTAAATTGACTAGAATAGTATATCAATTCATCTTTGGTTCCACTTGGGTAAAATCCTTTTAAGTCAGTTTTATTCCATTTCGCACAACCAACATATACTGATAATGGTTCTTTTTTATCAAACTTAGATAGTAACTTAATAGTATCTTGATGTGTTTCCGGAAACGAAAAATCTATTAGTTCAGGTTGTTCTACTTTTCCAAATTTCATGAAACATCTTTAGTTTTTTTATCAATTAAATCAGGTCTAAAATCATTCATAATTGATAAATCTTTCATTTTAGCATATTCATATCCTTGTCTCCACCATGAGGACATTTGGGCTTTATCAAAAATCAAAGAATTTGTAGTTAATACGGTTGGAGTATAATATAAATTTAACTGAACGTCTTGATATTTTGCAGATAATTTACCAATAGTTACATTATGTTTTTCTACATGCTCTAACATAAAACCAAAAACGTCTAACATTAGTGAAAAAGGGTTTTTGGCTGGCATTCTATTTATTTGGTTAACCTCAGTTTCTAATATAATAGCATCTACTTCTTTTGCTCCACGTTGTATTGCTTCTCTAATTGGCACTAAACACCCAAATCCTCCATCTGCGTATTGGCAAGAATTCTTCTCTAATAAGCTCATAAAAGGTACATAATTGCAAGAACCCCAAATCCAATCACAAAAATCCTCATAAGTACAATCTAGAATTGATTTATATTCAATTTCGTTGGCAGTTAAATTAGAAACCGTAACAACTACTTCTTTATTTCGTTCTCTGATAATTTCATACATTTTTGGTGAAATGTTTGACCTTATCAATCTTCTTAAATTTTTGCTTTCCCCAAAAGTTTTCCTTCCATTTAAAAAGTTCCAAAAGGTATTTCTATGTCGAATAGAAATTACTTTAACTCCATGAACATTTTTAATTCTAAAAGGATTATTACTAAAAATACTTCTCTGGTTTACGTTTGTATATAACATTTTTAATTCATCCACCATTCCTACTGCCAAATGTGAAACCATTAAACTACCTGTTGAAGTACCTAAAAACAGATCGTAATCTTTCTTTTTTTCTTTCATTAAAAATTCTACAACACCACCGGCAAATGCGCCTTTACTACCACCTCCAGAAATTACTAGTGCTTTCTTCATAAATATGAAATGATTTTATCTATTTTTAGATGCATAAAAATAGACAAAAAATGAAACGTTTCCTTACAATTATTTCATTAACACTTTTTTTCTTCTCTTGCAAAGAAAAATATACTTCTAGAGAAATTAGCAATTTTGAAATTGAAGTTTTTAAAATTGATAATACAAGTATAAGAGCAATTGAAAGTATTGATGAAAACACTGTCTATTTTGCTGGTTCAAATGGAAAAATTGGTAATACTAAAGATGGAGGAAAAACATGGGATATTGAAACCGTAAATTATCAAGATTCTATACAACCTCATTTTAGAAGTTTAACAAAAACAAAAGAATGTGTTTTTGCACTTTCCATTGCAAATCCAGCTTTACTTTATAAAATAGATACTACTAAGGAAATCGTTTATATTGAAAAACATGAAAAAGTATTCTACGATTCAATGCATTTTTTTTCGAATGAAAAAGATGGAATAGCCGTTGGAGACCCTACTGAAGGATGTCCTTCAATTATTTTAACAAATGATGGCGGAAATAACTGGTCAAAAATCCCTTGTGCTGAATTACCAAAATTCGAAGATGGAGAAGCATTTTTCGCAGCTAGTAATACTAATATTAAAATAATAAACAACACTGTCTGGATTGCTTCTGGAGGAAAAAAAGCAAGGATATTAAAATCTACTGACAAAGGAAAAACATGGAATATATACGCTACTCCTTTTATTCAAGGGAATGGACCACAAGGTATCTATTCCATCGATTTTTATGATGAAAATAATGGAATTATTATAGGAGGAGACTATTCTAAACCAAATGATAATTGTAAAAATAAAGCTATTACAAAAGATGGAGGAAAAACATGGGAAATAGTTGCAGATAACCAAAACCCTAATTATAAAAGTTGTGTACAATATGTTCCTGAAAGGAACGGGAAAGAAATTTTCACTGTTGGAAAAACAGGAATATCATATTCAAATGATGCGGGAAATTCTTGGAAAAAGCTTTCTGAAGAAGAATTTTATTCAATTAATTTTGTAAATAAAAATACAGCTTGGTTATCTGGAAATGAGAAAATAGCTAAATTAAGCATTGAATAATTCTTAATTTTATGTTAAAGGAAATTCATTCTGGAATTAATTGAATACTTTTAATCGTTATTTCAATCAATTTATTCTACAATGAAAAAAATAGTACTACTATTTCTCTTCTGTGTATCAGTAAGTTTCTCTCAAGAGTACTTTCCTACAAATACAGGAGTGAAAACTTCAAAAAACACTACTGTTGCATTTACTAATGCAACTATTTATTTAAGTCCAACCAATAAAATCAACAAGGGAACTTTATTAATTAAAGATGGAAAAGTTTTAAATGTTGGGAAAAGCATTTCCATTCCTAAAGAGGCTAAAGTTATAGATGTTAAAGGAAAATTTATTTTTCCTTCATTCATCGATATATATTCTAGTTTTGGAATTGCTCCAATAAAAAGAAGTTCTGGAAATAATAGAGGACCTCAATATGATGCCAATCGAAAAGGCTATTATTGGAATGATCATATCAGACCAGAAACAAATCCTTTAACTTCTTTTTCTTTTAATCCAAAAAAAGCAAAGGAGCTTATCAATTCCGGGTTTGGTGTTGTGAATTCACATTTAGAAGATGGAATTATGCAAGGTAACGGAATATTAGTTGCTTTAAATTCAGATGTAACTAATGCTTACCGAATTTTAGATAAAAAAACATCTAATCACTTATCGTTTTCTAAAAGTAAAAAATCTCGACAATCTTACCCTACTTCTCAAATGGGTGCAATGGCATTAATTAGACAAGCTTATATGGATGCTGATTGGTATGCTAAAGGAAATTCTAAAAATTCAGATCTATCATTAGAAGCAATTAATAAGAAAAAAGAACTGCCACAAATTTTTAATGCTGGTAGTGCTATGAATGCTTTAAGAGCTGATAAAGTTGGAGATGAATTCGGTATTCAGTATACCATTTTAGGTGGTGGAGATGAATTTGAACGAATTCAAGACATTAAAAACACAAATGCAACGTTTATTATTCCTTTAAATTTTAGAAAAGCTTACGATGTGAGTAATAAGTTTTTAGCTGAAGTAATATCATTACGTGATATGCGTAAATGGAATCAAGAGCCTTCAAACCCTGCTAAACTAGCTAAAAACGGAGTAAATTTTGCTTTAACTACACATAAGTTAAAATCTGTAAAAGAATTTAATAAAAACATTCAAAAAGCGATCAAATATGGTTTAGATAAAACTAAAGCATTAGAAGCATTAACTACAGTTCCTGCAAAAATTTTAAACAATTCAAAAATTGGAAATTTAAATACTGGTAGTTATGCAAACTTCTTAATTACATCTGGAGATATTTTTGATACCAAAACTACAATATACGAAAACTGGGTTCAAGGAAACAAAAATGTGATTAATGACATGAGTATTCCTAATTTAACAGGAAGTTATATGATAAATACTAATGGAAAAACGTATGACTTAACTATTACTGGTAAAGGAGCTAAACAAAAAGGAGAAGTTAAGTTAGGTGATAAAAAACTAAAATCTACCTTTTCTTTTAAAGATAACTGGATTCAATTAGCTATTAATGATGAAGGAAAGTTTTTACGTTTAGCTGGAACAATTATCAATAATCTTAATGGAATGAGTGGTACTGGTACCGATCATTTTGGAAATGATATCACTTGGAATGCTTCAAAACAAGTTAAAAAATCAGATGATAAAAAGAAATCCAAGAAAAAATCTGATAGTAAATCACCTGAAGTTGTAGCCGTAAGTTATCCTAATGTTGGTTTAGGAAATTCATTTAAACCAGCACAACAAACTATATTAATTAAAAATGCTACAGTTTGGACAAGTGAAAATGATCAAATACTTGAAAATACCGATGTATTAGTAAAAGATGGAAAAATTAGTAGAATTGGTAAAAATTTATCTACTGGAAGAGCCAAAGTGATCGATGGAACAGGAAAATATTTAACCGCAGGTATTATTGATGAACACTCTCATATTGCCACTTCAGCTGTTAATGAAGCGGGACATAATTCAACTGCAGAAGTAACAATTGAAGATGTTGTTGATCCTGATGATATTAACATTTATAGAAATATTGCTGGTGGTGTAACATCTATTCAAATATTACACGGTTCTGCAAACCCAATTGGTGGTAGATCTGCCATTATC
The DNA here is from genome assembly GCA_947492185.1 of uncultured Tenacibaculum sp. Classification (GTDB taxonomy): domain Bacteria; phylum Bacteroidota; class Bacteroidia; order Flavobacteriales; family Flavobacteriaceae; genus Polaribacter. Next base: position 179,770 of record CANLMR010000004.1, on the reverse strand, counting down.
AAATTAAAATGGGGAGAAAATGCAGAGAATATGATTTACAATAACTCTCCAAAATTCATCAAGTTTGCATTAGGAGAAAACGTAAAGCAATCGAATTGGGGAGATCGTCAAACCATTCGTTTTCCACAAACTCGTATGGGAGTTGAACAAGTATTCATAGATTACTTCCAACGTGCTAAAGAATATGATGCTAAAAAGAAAAGCGGACAACCGTTCAGAAAGGATATTGAGTTAGAAGCTTTAGCTGAAATTATTAATAAAGAACGTTTTATTTCTTGTCACTCATATGTACAATCAGAAATAAACATGTTAATGAAAGTTGCAGAAAAATTCAATTTTAACGTAAATACGTTTACTCACATTTTAGAAGGATATAAAGTCGCTGATAAAATGAAAAAGCATGGTGCTGGTGGATCTACATTTGCAGATTGGTGGGCATATAAATATGAAGTTAATGATGCAATTCCATATAATTCAGCAATTATGCACAGACAAGGTGTAACTGTGGCTATTAATTCTGATGATGCTGAAATGTCAAGAAGATTAAATCAAGAAGCTGCAAAAACTGTTAAATATGGAGGTTTAACAGAGCAAGAAGCATGGAGAACAGTAACTATTAATCCTGCTAAATTATTACATCTAGACAATAGAACTGGTAGTATTAAAGTAGGAAAAGATGCAGACTTAGTACTTTGGAGTCACAATCCGTTATCAATATACAGTAAAGCTGAAAAAACAATTATTGACGGAACGATTTATTTCGACATAGAAAAAGATCTTCAAAAACGTAAAGAAATAAAAGCTGAAAAAGCAAAATTAATCGAAATGATGCTTAAGGAAAAAATTGGAGGAGCTCCAACACAAGCACCTTCAAAAAAGCAAAAGAAATTATTCCACTGTGATACAGAGTAAGAACTTAAAACGTAACAAAATGAAAAAACAATTTATATACATATTGCTAAGTTTCTTATTCATAGGAAATCTTAGTGCGCAACAAACTCCTGCTCCTAAGCAATCAAAAAAAATATCAATAGTTGGAGCTACAGCTCATTTAGGTAATGGAACCGTGATTGAAAACTCTTTAATTGAGTTTTCTAATGGTAAAATAACTTTTGTAGGGAAAGCTACTGATAAATCTCCAGAAGGTGAAGTAATGAATTACAATGGGAAACAAGTTTATCCTGGTTTTATTGCTGCAAACACTTCGTTAGGTTTAGCTGAAATTGATGCCGTTAGAGCAACTAGAGATTTTGATGAAGTAGGTGGGAATTTACCTCACATTAGAAGTATTATTGCTTACAATGCAGAAAGTAAGGTAATTGAAACTATGCGTCCAAACGGTGTATTAATGGCACAGGTTACACCAAGAGGAGGAACAATTTCTGGAACTTCAACAATAGTACAATTTGATGCTTGGAATTGGGAAGATGCTGTTATTAAATTAGATGATGCCATTCATATCAATTGGCCTTCAAGTTTTACCAGAGGACGTTGGTGGTTAGGAGAAGACCCAGCTTTAAAACCAAATAAAAATTACGCTAAATCTATTGATAGAATTGCAAATTATATCAAAGACGCTAAGAATTATTTAGCAGGTAAGCGTAGTCCTAAAAACCTACCTTTTGAAGCAATGGAACAGCTAATTAATGGTAATCAAAAATTATTTGTTCATGTTTCTGGAGAAAAACCAATTACTGATGTTATTGCCACTTGTAAAAAATTAAATATTAAAAATTTAGTTTTAGTACACGCTGATGGAGCCGAGAAGGTAGCTGATTTAATTAAGCAAAATAATATTGGAGTAATTATTGATAGAGCTCATAACTTGCCAAATAGTGAAGACGAAGATTATGATTTACCATTTAGGAGAGCTAAAATATTAGTTAATAAAGGTATTTTAGTTGGTTTAGGAATGGAAGGAGGTATGGAGAGAATGAGCACTCGAAACCTACCTTTTTATGCTGGTACTTATGCCGCTTACGGATTAGGTAAAGAAGAAGCTTTAAAGTTAATTACTTCTAACACTGCTAAGATATTAGGTGTAGACGATAAAGTTGGAACTATTGAAGTTGGTAAAGATGCTACTTTATTTGTATCTGAAGGCGATGCTTTAGACATGAGAACAAACATAGTTTTAAACGCTTTTATACAAGGAAGAAAAATTAGTTTAGAAACACATCAAACTAAGCTTTGGAAACGTTATGCTAACAAGTATAAAAATCAATAAATAATATAATTATAGTTAAAAAGCTCGGTTTATCCGAGCTTTTTTTATTACTTAAAATCAAATAAGTTTTAATTATTTTTGCTATAATGAAGAACATATCTAGCATTCAAAATTCGTATATCAAAGAACTCATAAAACTTCAAGAAAAGTCAAGAGAACGTAAAAAGAAACAACTTTTTTTAGTTGAAGGAAAGAGGGAGATTTCGTTGATTTTAAAAAGTAATTATAAAATCAAAACCGTTTTATGTATTGATGAATCTTATGATGCTAATCAAGATATTTTATCAAAGTTATCTAAAGAAGTAGACAAAATAGAAATTACGAAAGAAGTTTATCAAAAACTAGCTTACAGAGAAAGTACAGAAGGTATTATTGCTGTTGTTGAAACTATAGACTTTTCCTTATCGGGAATAAAATTTAAAACTGAAACACCATTAGTAATGGTAATGGAAGGAATAGAAAAACCTGGTAATATTGGTGCTATGTTAAGGACTGCTGATGCAGCAAATGTTGATGCTGTATTTATTGCTAATCCTAAAACTGACATGTTCAATCCGAATATCATTCGTTCTAGTGTTGGTTGTATTTTTACGAATCAAATAGCTACAGACAGTTCTGAAAATATTATTGAATTCTTGAAGGAAAAGAATATCAATATTTACAGTGCTACGCTTCAGAATTCAAATGAATATTTTAAAGAAGATTATACTAAAGCTAGTGCCATTGTAGTTGGCACAGAAGCAACTGGATTAACTGAAATATGGAGACAAAAAGCTACTCAAAACATCAATATTCCTATGCAAGGTGAAATTGATTCTATGAATGTCTCTGTAGCCTGCGCAATAGTAATTTTTGAAGCCAAGAGACAAAGGATTTTCAAATAGTTAAATTTATAAATGTCTGAAGTAAAAAAAATAAAATTTAACAATTCACAACATCCAAACTCTCAGTTTGATATTATTGAACTGAAAGAATTATTAAGTCGTACTCAACTAGATCATGATTTAACAATAATTCATAGAGTTGAATTTTATCATATATTTATCGTAATTGAAGGAACAGGGAAACATACTATTGATTTTACCGATTATAATTTCAAGAAAGGAACTCTTTTTACCTTAAGAAAAAATCAATTGCATAAATTTTCTAAAGATTATAATGCTAACGGATACTTACTCATTTTTACTGAAGATTTTTTAATCAGTCATTTTAATAAAATTGAGGTATCGAAATCTATCCAACTTTTTAATGATCTTTTGATTATGCCAAAAATAGAGTTGAGTTCAAGTGAATTCAAGAATATAATGGAATTAGTCAATAGAATTAAAACTGAATATTTAGATACATATGATGATTTTTCTGGAGGTATTATAAGAAGTGCTTTACATATGATCATCACTAAGTTATTTCGAATAAAAACTAAAAATAGTGATCGATTATTTCAAAAAAAGTATTTTAATGAATTTGTTCAATTTCAACAACTCATAGAAAAACATTATGTAGATACTAAAAAAGTAACAGATTATGCTAGTAAAATGAACTGTTCATCAAAAACCTTGAATAACATTTGTAATAGTATAATTGGAAAATCTGCTAAGGTTGTGATTCATGAAGTTGTTATCATTCAAATAAAGCGTTTGCTTATAAGTACTAGTTTAAGCGTCACAGAAATTGCTTATAAAGTTGGTTTTGAAGATCCTTCTAATTTATATAAATACTTCAAAAAGCATTCAGGAACTACACCTGAGTTATTTAGAAAAGCTAGCTAAATTAGCTTTTTTCCCATTTTTACAGTACAAACAACTTTTTTTACACATTCAGATTTGTAATTAAGAGATAATTTTGAATCAGCTATAAATTATTCTTTTAATACAATGAAAATCAGAACCATTACATCAATATTAGCATTAGCAATAGTATTAGCTAAATGCAAATCCTCAAATAAAGGGACAAGTTTTGAAGAAAAAACTGAACAACAAATAAAAAAAGACAACAAAATGGAATTATCAAACAAAGAGAAAGTAATAGCACTTTTAAACAGTTTTAATACAGGAGATAAAACTCCAATTTCATACATCAATCCAGAAAAATATATTCAACACAACTTAGCTGTTGGTGACGGTTTAGCAGGTTTTGGTGAAATAATGAAAGCCACTCCTCCACAAGGATTTAAAGCTAATGTAGTTAGAGCATTTCAAGATGGAGATTATGTATTTACGCACACTGAATATGATTTTTTTGGCCCTAAAGCTGGATTTGATGTATTCAGATTTGAAAAAGGCAAAATTGTAGAACATTGGGATAATCTATCTGAAGTAACTCCTCCAAACCCAAGTGGAAGGACACAATTTGATGGAGCTACTGAAATCACCGACACTAGCAATACAGAAGCAAATAAAAAAATCGTAAAACAATTTGCAGAGGAAGTATTAATGAATGGCAAAATGGATAACTTAACAAAGTTAGTTAATCCTACTAAATATATTCAACACAATTCTGCTGTAGCGGATGGTTTAGATGGATTAGGAAATGCTTTAAAATATTTTGCTGAAAATGGTTTAGTTATGGAATATGACAAAGTTCACAAAGTTTTAGGAGAAGGTAATTTTGTACTAACCATAAGCGAAGGAAAATTTGGTAAAGGAGATCATGTATCATATTATGATTTGTTCCGTTTAGAAAACGAACAAATTGTTGAACATTGGGATGTTATACAACCAATTCCAGAAAAATCAGAGTGGAAAAATAACAATGGAAAGTTTTAATCCTTTAGAATATTTATATCCAGTAAAGATGTTAACTTATAATAGGTTAACATCTTTTTTTTGAAATAACAAAAACTTGTTCATTACAAATCTTTATATTACTTTCACTTTGTAATGTTAGTTGAAGATTAATAAATCCCCTGTAATGATGGAGTACACAGCAACTGTAGAAGAAGAAAACAAGGAAATAGCAAATCGCTACAAAAATTTGCTAAAAGGGACTTACCAAACATTATCTGAAGAAGATAAAAAACTTATCCGTAAAGCTTTTGAAGTAGCTGTTGAAGCTCATTCTAGTCAAAGAAGAAAATCCGGAGAACCATATATTTTCCACCCAATTGCTGTTGCTAAAATTGTAGCAGATGAAATTGGTTTAGGGGCAACTTCTATTGCTGCGGCATTATTACATGATGTTGTAGAAGATACACATTATACAGTAGACGATATGCAACAGTTATTTGGTGAAACTGTAGCAAGAATTGTAAGTGGTCTCACAAAAATATCACGATTAAAACAAGATCAAGATTACTCTATTCAAGCAGAAAATTTCAGAAAAATGTTACTTACGTTGCACGATGATGTTCGTGTGATATTAATTAAAATTGCAGATCGTTTACATAACATGCAAACTATGGATGCTATGCCTCCTCATAAGCAGGTGAAAATTGCATCCGAGACTCTGTACATATATGCTCCCCTAGCCCATCGTTTAGGTTTATACAATATTAAAACTGAACTTGAAGATTTAGGATTAAAATACACTGAGCCTGAAGTATATAACGATATTTTAATTAAAATAAAGGAAAACAAAGAAGAACAACAAAAATACATTGACAGCTTTAATTCCAGAATTCGTGAAGCATTAGATCAAGTTGGGTTTAAATATCAAATTAAAGGTAGATTTAAATCTATTTACTCTATTAGAAGAAAAATGCGTAAGCAAAATGTATCTTTTGATGAAGTATATGACAAATTTGCGATTCGTATTATCTATAAACCTACTTCTAAAGATGAAAAGTTTGATGCTTGGAAAATTTATTCTATAGTTACCGATTTTTACAAACCTAATCCTGCACGTTTAAGAGACTGGATTTCGCAACCAAAATCAACAGGCTATGAAGCATTACATATTACTGTAGTTGGCCCTGATTCCAAATGGGTTGAAGTACAAATTCGTTCAGAAAGAATGGATGAAATTGCAGAAAAGGGATATGCTGCTCATTTCAAATACAAACAAGGAAATGAAAATGAAAACGGTTTAGATGATTGGTTAAATAAACTTAAAGAAACCTTAGAAAACAATACATTAAATGCTGTTGATTTTGTTGAAGATTTTAAATTAAATCTTTATGCAAAAGAAATATATGTATTTACTCCTAAAGGAGATTTAAAATCTTTACCTAAAGGTGCGTCTGCTTTAGATTTTGCTTTTGCAATTCATACTGATGTAGGATTAAAATGTAGAGGAGCTAAAGTTAATGGTAAACTTGTGCCTTTAAGTCACGAATTAAATAGTGGTGATCAAGTAGATATTTTAACCTCACCAACAAACAAGCCAAATTCTCGTTGGTTAGATTTTGTTATGACTGCTCGTGCAAGAACCAAAATTAAATCAGCACTAAAAGCAAATGAGAAAAAAATTGCCGAGGAAGGAAAAGCAATATTGACTCGTAAATTACGTCACTTAAAAATTCATTACGATGAAAAACTAGTTCACGAAATTTCTAGTTACTTTAATTTACAAACTAGTTTTGATCTTTTTTATAGAATTGGAAATGGTGCTATTGATAATAAACTTCTTAAAGAATTTGTGAGTCAAAGGTCTAATCCTTTAATGACATTCCTTAAAAATCCTTTTAAAAGGAGTGGACATAAAAACATAACAAATAGTGAAGAAGTTACTAACAAATTTGATGCTTTAGTATTTGGGCAAGAAGAAGAAAAACTTGAGTATTCATTGTCTGTTTGCTGTAAACCAATTCCTGGAGATTCTGTTTTTGGATTTGTAACTATAAATGACGGAATTAAGGTACATAAAAACAATTGCCCTAATTCAATTTCTTTGCAATCTAACTTTGCTTACAGAATCATAAAAGCAAAATGGATTGATTCTACAAAGGAAGAATTCTCTGCTATTTTAATGGTTAGTGGTGTTGATAATAAAGGTATTGTAAATAATATTACTCGAATTATTTCAAGCAATATGGATGTTTTTATAAACAGTATTAACATCTCTGGAAATGCAGGCGTTTTCGAAGGAAAAATCTCATTGACTGTTAAGAATAGAAACCAACTTACAAAGATGATGAACAGCATTAAAAAGGTTGAAGGAGTACAAAAAGTTACTCGTGTTAATAGTTTGTAAATATATTCTTAGCTCATATCTTTTTTTATTCATAAATAAGCGTAAATTTGTTTTTTGGTAAAATTCAATTTATATGAGTAACCCGGCTGAAAATCAAGAAATCGTAAAAAAAGTTTTTACTTCATTTTTAGAAGAAAACAAGCATCGTAAAACTCCAGAACGATATGCAATTTTACAAGAAATATATGATGCCGATGAACATTTTGATATCGAGTCTTTATATATTAAAATGAAGAATAAAAACTATCGTGTGAGTAGAGCTACACTTTACAATACGATGGATTTATTATTAGAATGTGGGTTAGTTCGTAAACACCAATTTGACGGGCAATCTATGGCTCGATATGAAAAGAGTTATTTCGATAAAAATCATGATCACGTTATTCTTACTGATACTGGAGAAGTAAAAGAATTCTGTGATCCAAGAATACAAATCATCAAGAAAACAATTGAGGAAGTATTCGATATCGATATTCAAAACCACTCTCTTTATTTCTACGGAACTAAGAAAAAATCTTAATAAACTTTAAACACACACATAACAACACACTAAATAATGGCGGTAGATTTATTACTCGGCTTGCAATGGGGAGATGAAGGAAAGGGAAAAATTGTAGACGTTTTAACTCAAAATTACGACATCATTGCTCGTTTTCAAGGTGGTCCAAATGCTGGACATACCTTAGTATTTGACGGTAACAAATACGTTTTACATACAATTCCTTCTGGTATTTTCCACAAAACAGCTCTTAATGTTGTAGGTAACGGAGTTGTAATTGATCCTGTAATTTTCAAAAAAGAATTAGAAAATTTAGATCAACACAATATCAACTATACTGATAAATTATTAATTTCTAGAAAAGCACACTTAATCTTACCAACACACCGTTTGTTAGATGCTGCTTCAGAAACTTCTAAAGGAAAAGCTAAAATTGGTTCTACATTAAAAGGTATTGGTCCAACTTATATGGATAAAACTGGTAGAAATGGTATGCGTGTAGGAGATTTAGAACTTGATGATTGGAAAGATCGTTATAAAGCTCTTACAGACAAGCATATTAAAATGTTAGATTTCTTTGATGTTGATATTCAGTATGATTTAGATGAACTAGAAGCTGAATTCTGTAGAGGAATTGATAAATTAAGAACATTAGAATTTATTGACTCTGAAGAGTTCTTAAATAGTGCAATAAAAGAAGGAAAAACTATTCTTGCAGAAGGAGCTCAAGGATCTCTATTAGATATTGACTTTGGTACGTATCCATTTGTTACTTCAAGTAACACTACTGCAGCCGGAGCTTGTACTGGATTAGGAATTGCTCCTAATAGAATTAAAGATGTTTTTGGAATTTTTAAAGCATATACTACAAGAGTTGGTTCTGGACCTTTCCCTACTGAATTATTCGACGAAGTTGGTGAAACTATGGGAAGAGTTGGACATGAGTTTGGAGCAACTACTGGACGTCCTCGTCGTTGTGGATGGTTAGACTTAGTTGCTTTAAAATATGCTGTTCAAGTAAATGGAGTAACTCAATTAATGATGATGAAAGGTGATGTTTTATCTGGATTTGATACTTTAAAAGTTTGTACAGCGTACAAATACAAAGGAGAAACAATTCAGCATTTACCTTATAACATAGAGCCAGAAAATATCGAACCTATTTATACAGATTTTAAAGGATGGGCTGCGGATTTAACTGGAATGACTGAAAAGGAAACTTTACCTCAAAACTTAGTAGACTATATTCAGTTTATTGAAAAGGAAACTGAAGTTCCTGTGAAAATTGTTTCTGTTGGACCAGATAGAAAACAAACAATAATGATGTAAATCATAATTAGTTCCTAAAATAAAAAAACCTGCTCTATCAGCAGGTTTTCTATTTCTATCTATATATGCTTTATTTTGCTTTTAATACTTCTAAGATTTCAGCACCATACTTTTCACAAGTATTCAATGTATCTAATACATCTTCCATTGTTGTTTTAGGGTTAATTAAACACATTCTTAGTACAATTTGCTTATTTAATATTGTTGTTACAAAAACAGCTTCCCTTGATTCCATTACTCTTTTAGAAATACGTTGATTTAATTCATCAATAACACTTTCCGCTAGATTTTCATTAATTGAGTGATATCTAAAATTAATTACAGCCAAAGTAGCCGGAGAAACAACTTCCCATACTTTACTTTTTCTTAAATAATTTTCAACTTCTTCTGTTAATTCTATATTATAAGTAACTGCATTTCTAAACCTTTCTAAACCATAAGTTTTAATAGAAGTATAGAACTTTAAAGCTCTTAAACGTCTGGTTAACTGTACTCCATAATCATAGAAATTAATTTCAGATTCATTTCCTTCTACATCTCTTAAATACTCTGGTTTTTCACTAAAAGTTCCGCTTAACCAAGAAGCATCTTTCACTAATAAACAACCAATTTCATACGGTTGGAAAAACCACTTATGAGGATCTACAGTTAAAGAATCTGCTCGTTCTATTCCACGTAACATTCTTTGACCTTTATTTGATAAGATTGCCGCACCTCCATAAGCTCCATCAACGTGCAACCAAATATTCTCATCTTCACAAATGTCTGCAATTTCATGAAGTGGATCTACAGTTCCTGTGTTAGTAGTTCCGGCATTGGCAATAAAACAAAATGGTTGTAAACCTTCTAACTTATCTTTAGCAATCGCATTTTTTAATTTGTTAATTCCAATTCTAAATTCAAAATCAGTTGGAATAATTCTAATTTGTTCTTTTCTAAAACCTAAAATTCGAATTGCCTTAATATTAGATGAATGTGCTTGATCTGATAAATAAATTACCGCTTTTGAGAAATCATCTCCGCATTTAAGTCGTCTTGCAGTTACTATAGCTGTTAAATTTGCCATTGAACCTCCACTAGTAAAAATTCCACCACCTTTTTTAACTGGGAAATTATACATATTCAATAACCAGTTAATAGTTACAATTTCTAATTCTGCAGCAGCTGAAGATACTAACCAACCTCCAGAGAAAATATTGAAACCAGTAGCTAAAGTATCTGCCATTGTACTTATAAAGTTACTAGGACCAGGTACAAACGAATAAAATTTTGGATGAGACGTATACGTACTATTTGGCAATACATTCTCTACAATGAAATCTAAAACTTTTTCAGAATCCATTGGTTGTTCTGGAGCTTCTTGTAGAAAAACTTGATCTAAATCGTTTCTTGTTTTTGGCTCAGCAAAAGGTTTTTTAGTATGAATTGTATCCCAATGTTCAGCAATTAAATCAACTATTTTATATCCATAAGACTTCATGTCTTCTAAAGACATATCGAAGTTATTTTTCATGAGTTTTTAATTTGCTACAAAATTACCTCCTTTTTAAAAATCAGGAAACTTAATTCTAACTTATTTCCTTAGTAAACTCAATAAAAAAAGCGAGACTCTCGTCCCGCCTTCTTTTTCAATTTCAAAATTTTCACCTTGCTACTATCTTTAATTTCCTAATTCTAATTGGTTTTTTACCAAATTAAAATAGTCTGCTTTATTTTCTACTAGTGTTTTATGATTACCATGCTCTACTATCTCTCCATTTTTAAGTACAATGATTTGATCTGCATTTTTTACAGTTGAAAGTCTATGAGCGATAACAACTGCTGTTCTATCTTTAAAAAATTCTTGCAAATTGTCATGAATTATTTTTTCGTTTTCGGCATCTAATGCACTTGTTGCTTCATCAAAAAATATGTAATGCGGGTTTTTATATACTGCTCTGGCAATTAAAATTCGTTGCTTTTGTCCTCCTGAGATTCCATTTCCAGCAGCACCAATTTTTGTTTTCAACTGTAATGGTAAAGACATAATATACTCTTCAATATTAGCAATCCTAACCGCATTTATTAATTTTTCATAATTTATTTCTTCATCTCCTGTTGCTATATTTCTTTCTATTGTATCAGAAAATATATAACCATCCTGCATTACTACTCCACAATTTTCTCTAATACTTCTAGGTGATAAACTTAAAATATCGTCATAATTATAATGTATGGTTCCCAATGTCGGATCATAAAAACGAAGTAATAACTTTAACAATGTTGTTTTACCACTACCACTCGCTCCTACTATAGCTGTTACTTTTCCTTCGGGAATTAACATACTAATATCTTTAAGAATAAAAGGAGATTTAGGGCCTTCGTATTGAAATGATAAATTTTTAAATCGAATTCCTTTTTGAATTCCATTATTAACGAAAATACTCTCACCAATTTTTAAAGTTCTCATCGGAGATTCTTCTCCTTTTTCATCTATAAATACAGTTTCTTCCTCAGGATGATGCTGCACTTCATTTAGACGTTCTAAGCTCAATTTTGCATCTTGTAAAGATCTAAAGAAATCTATTAATTGATTCACAGGAGAATTCATTTGACCTATTATATAAGAGATACTTAATAACTCTCCTAAAGTCATTTGTCCTTTTACAACATACATTGCAGCTAAAAACGTAACTAAGATGTTTTTTAGTTGATTTAAGAATTCATAACCAGAAACTTGAATCTGATCAATTTTTAAGATTCTTAAGTTGGTTTTAAACAGCTTATTTTGAATTTTAACCCAAGCTTTACGTTTAAACTCTTCAAACTGATTTAACTTCATTTCAGAAACTCCATTAATAATTTCTAGAATGGAGTCTTGGTTTTCTGCTCTCTGTTGAAATTTAAAGTAATCTAACATTCTTCTTTTCCTTAAGAAATAGTAAGACCATCCTATAGAAAATACTGTTAATGCTAAATACACAGCAAGTATTGTGAAATCATAGTACCATAAAACCCCAAAGAACACAGAGAAGGTCATTATTGAAAATACAGTAACTAGACTTTGAGACGTTAAAAACTCTTCAATACGCTCGTTATCATTAATTCGTTGATTAAAATCTCCTACCATTTTAGAATCAAAAAACTTAATGGGTAGTTGAAGAGTTTTCTTTAAAAAATCTGAGATAATGTTTATACTCAGTTTAGTACCCACATACAATGTGAGTGAATTCCGTATAATTTGTATAGTTATTGCTCCTAGAAAAAGTCCCAGTTGAGCTAAAAGAATTAGTGTAATCATATTCATATCTCCTACTGTAACTCCTTTATCAATAAGATTTTGAGTTAAAAAAGGAAATACTAATGTTAATAAACTTCCAATTAAAAGCATACTAAACATAAAAGCAACCTGCTTTTTAAATGGCTTTAAATAATTTAACAAATATGAAATGGTAAGCTTATTCATTTTTGGTGGTTCTATCTCGTCAAACTTTTCTGTTGGAGAAAGAAATAATACAATACCTTTATCTTCTTGAGAACACCATGATTTTGCAAATTCTTCTTCAGATAACGTTATTAAACCATGTGACGGATCTGCTACTTTAAAACTATTTTTTCCAGTAAAAATATTTTTCTTCACATCATGAAGTACTACGAAATGATTTTTATTCCAATGAAGAATACATGGTAATGTTCCTTCTTCTAATAATACATCAATAGACAATAAACTTGGATATGTTTCAAAACCTATTTTTTCTGCAGCATCTGAGATGCTCATTAAACTTACACCTTCTTTAGATATATGAGAAACATCTCTTAAATATTGTAATGGATAATCTTTTCCATACATTTTTGTGATCATTGCAATACAAGCAGGACCACAATCCATTTGATCGTGTTGCGGTATAAATTTCATATTGTTAGTGCTTTTGGTTGAACATGCTTTTCTTTTCCTAGTCTCATTTTATAATATTTTGATAGTAATCCATAAAACACCAATTCATGCATTCTTGGATTTGTAATTGAAAATCTATTCACATGCATATGGATATAGCTAGTTATATTAGATTTCATTTGCTTAATTAATTGATTACTATTTTCTCCTAAATCTTTATATAGTTTTTCATTGTGATTTTCTAACACCTCAGCAATTTTAGTGGATGAATCTTCCATTAAGAAAGCTATATCATTTTTAAACTTTCTAAACTTAGCTTCTATTTGCTTTTTTAGAGTTTTATCTCCATTGAATTCTTTTAAAAAGGCATCATACAATCCATTGATATGGTTTGCTTTTTCTTCTAAAGAGAATTGATGTATTTCATATAAGTTATCTATGGTTTTTAAGATTGGTAACCAAGAAACTTCTGAACTTGTGTTTTTGGCAAGATTTAATATCTTGAGAACTAAATCACTATCACTATGAAATACAGATTCTGAAGGTATAATCAATTCATCGCCATATCTTTCTAACTCGCGATTATAAGTAGATATTTCTACCTTCCATATTGCATAAGTGTCTACGTAAGATTTAATAGCTTGATTTAATTTTTCAATAATTTTACTATTATTAACTGCATTGTCTTTTACTAAAAAGCGTAATCTTATATGAAAATCTGGATCTCTGAATCTGATAAAATGCCATTTCTCTATTAATCCGTTTTCTTTTAAATTATGAACTAAAGGATCTATTACATCTTGTAAAACTTTACCTCCTGTTTTAGTTCCTGTATATAATTTAAAATACAACCACTCTTCACCTGGTGTGAAAGTTCTTTTTTGAGAAATCTTTGGAAAAGAAACTTTTCTTGTTTTTTTATTCTCTTTAAAAAATGGAATAATATATTCTGAATTATAAACTTCTTCTTCAGCATTTATAGAATCAACAAGAAGTTCTTCTAATATTAATTGTTTTTTCTTCTTTATACTTTCTGCTAAAAAAGTATACATAAAATCATTTTCTAAATCAATCCAAAACGTATGATCTTGTTGTTCCCTTATACATACATATCTTGGTATTTCTTGTTGTTTTAAAAAGTCTTTTAGTTTAGAATTATTCAACTGATTATTTTCAAAGCAGTGAGATATTTCTTCAATAGAGAAATTCCATTTTGCTGGTGAAAGAATAATACTCCCATAAGAAATTCTTGGTCTAGATTTAAATGTTTTGTAGTTAACACTCCCTAAATTTAAACTTAATGATGGATTGCTATCTTGCATTTGTAGCTCTCCTAAAAACTGATATATAGGAAGTGCATTGTATTGAAAATTATGTGCCGTAGTATTTACAACTTTAATCTTCTTATTTAAAGTTTTGCTACGTAAAACAATTTTGTTTTGCTTTACACTCACATAAATATCATCTATTGATATATGTTTTGCGTTATTACTTCCTTTAGTTAAAAAAGTAATTTCATGTTTGCGATCTATATTTCTTAGTAATATATTTCCTGATCTATTATCTGGAACATGTAATAATTCAACAAGAACTTCATCTCCTTCTATTTCCTCTTTTATATTTACTTCATTAAACAAATCAGTTAATGAAGCATCTAAACTTGAGAATCTACCTATTAAATTTAATGCTCCCGTACCACCAACAACTTCAATAGAAACATTTTCTTTATACTTATTAATCATTGTATAAAATGACTGAGACAATTGGCCAGTATTAATTGGAAAATCAGATAAGTTGATTGTTTTTAGATCAATTACTTTTTCATTCTTATTTCTTGCTCTAGAGAGTTGGTCTGTCCAAAATTTATGAATTTTATTATGGTAAGTAAGTTTTATTTCTTCTGATTCATGACCTTTAAGTTTTATATCATCTATTAAAGAAGAAAAGTTACTAGCGTCTGAATGTTCTTGTAAATACCCTACACCAATTTCATTATCTAACGCAATACATAATGGTACCTCTTTATCTTCGTATCTTTTATAAAAGGACTTTTTGAATTCGTTAAGGTTTATATTTTCTTTTTTAGTACTAAATCGAGATAAAGCGGTTATAGCTTTTTTAATATCGGAGATTTCTTTAGAAGTTAAATCGTAATTCTCTTTTGTTAAATTCTTTCTTAAGTTCGTGTTTATAAAGTATTTTTTATCGAATGAAAAATTAAATTCTTTCGCTATTGAAAAAATCTCTTCATAAACAGAAATTGGATTCCCAACAATAGTAGTATCTAAATTTGCTAATTTCTCTTTTAACTTTAGAAGTAATTGATAATAACTTAATAGTTCTGGGTTATCCGTTTTGTTTATAACGTTTGTTTCGAAATAAGTAACAATTTGTTCTAATGGAGAATTTCCATTGATACAAATATCTAAATCACTAACTAAAAACTGTGCGTCTATTAATGAGTTAATATAAACTATTACTTCATCCTCTGTAATATTTTCTATTGAGTAGACTAATAACTCTACTAATTGACTTAAGCTTTGTGCTTCTTTTTGTGTTACCTTATAAATTAATTCTAAAACCTCATTAGCTTCTATTTCTACTAATGTGTACGATCTTTTATTTTTAATTAAAGTGTATTCAGCATATCTATAATTTTCCCCTAAGCTGTAAATAGATGAATTAGGAGAAAATTTTACAATATTTCTTACAGTTACTTCTTTATTTAATTTATGTAATAGTGTATAAAGAAAATCTAAATCCAACCCAGTAAACCTTTCTAAACCTGGTTTTTGACTCTCTTGTTTATGAAGTATTTCAGTATAACCAGAGAACAATCCGAATGGAGTACATCTAGTTGTAGATCTTATATAATACTTGATAATGGATAACGCTAATTTTAATTGTTTTTCAGCACTTAATTCTCCATCAGAAATAGATCTTTTCCATTCATAAAATAAATCTGGAGACGCCAAAAAAACAGATTCTTTGAAAACTTCATCATTAAACAAATCTTTTACAAACTCGATTGTTTCTTCAGAAGTGGTAGGAAGTTCTGAAAACTGATTAACACTGTTATATGGTGTTCTTAAAATAAAACGATTGATATGATTGAAGTTTTCCATACTTATTTTAATATACTGGTGTTAACATTTGGAATTTTTCTGCAATAGCATGAAGATTATGAAGTTTTTCTTTATGTGTTCCAGCAACATCATAAAACACAAACTCATCTAAACCATATTCATCGTAATATTTTTGAGTTATTTCTTTTAATTCGTCTGCAGTAACTGGTTCAATTATAAAAGCTTCAGAGGAAAGACTTCTAGCATATTCAGTCATTTCATTTACTTTAAATTGCGCTTCTTCTATGGTTTCAGCCATATAAAAAGCTAGTGAAATCACTATCTTAGGATATTCTCCATGAGCAGCATAATACTCTTGTTTAAAAGAATCTATTTGTTGTTTATCAAATTCCTTTGATTGTCCGAAATTGTGAAAAAGAGAAACACAGTAATTTGTTTTATATTTTATAGCTTCCTTATAACTATTAAAAGAAGTAGATAAATACCATAGTTTTGGTTTTGTTCCTTTATATGGTGGAATTAATATTTGATTATTATTTAAATTATCATCTTCATTTTCTAATAAATCAGAAATAACTTCTAGATTATTATTAAAAATTTCTCTGTTTGTTTTCCTTGTTAATTCAGGATGTGCTAATTCTGCAATCTTTTTACTATCTGGTAAGCCTTTTGATAAACCTAAATCGATTCTATTAGGATATAAATTAGATAATAGCTTGTAATTGCAAGTAACCGTGTAAGGAGAATAAAGTGATAATGAAACCCCAGCTGAACCAACTTTAATTTGATCTGTCATTCCAGCTAAGATTGGTAATAAAATATCTGGATTTGTATATGGATGATTTTTAACATGTGCATAATGATGTTCTGCTAACCAAAACCTATTAAACCCTGCTGAATCTGCCTCTACTGCATATTCAATTAATTGTTCTACAATTTCTAAACTTGTTGCATCGTCTCTTTGACCTAAATCAATAAGACCTATTTTAATATTTTCCATGTTTTGTTTTTTAGTTGATTAAAAAGACTTCTTTCCATTGAATTGGAAAATCCTTTTGATATGATTGAAGTACGAGTAATGCTCCTAATTTTCCATAGAATAAAGACATGTCTCTTTCTGTAAGGTCATTCAATAATTCTTCCTTTAAATATTGAACAGTTCTATTTACCCAGTAATTATTTGCATCTAAATATTTATCCTCTCCTAAGAGTTTATGCAATTCAGAAAACATTTGAGCAACTCCAGAAGATCCATGACACCAATGATGGTTTTCTATTCCTGTAACCTTCATGTCTTTTCTTTTGATTACATTCTCTCCTATAAGTTCTATCAACTCATTAAATTGACTATTTTCTGATCCTAAATCCATTTTAGAAAGTAAGAAAATCAAGCTTAAATCGCTATTACACCATGCTAAACGATTATTTTGATGCTCGATTAACTTACCTTCATCTATGTAAACTTTATGGGGTTTAAAAATGTGTATACCATCTACTTCGTAACTGGTATTAATATGTTTCATGATTTTAGTAATGCATTTATCTATAATTACATTATATACTTCATTCTCTCCAAATACTTTCTTAGCATCATGTAATATTTTAATTGTAGATAAATAACCATGTGGAAAACCGAAATTAATATCACTTATATAAGGGTTATCCGAAACTGTACTAAAAAGCATTACTGACTCTTTAGTTTTTTGATGAAGTTTATCAACTATTCCATTGAATAAGTCTTTATTTTTTACCTTTAAAAAAAATAATAATATACCGATTGATCCATGTAAAAAATCATAATTATCAATATCAATCATTTTTGAAGCATATTCATATGCAATCTGACTTAAAACAGGAATTTGCTCATTATACTCTTCATCTAATAAATCATTTTCAATTAATGTAGCAATTACAAAACCTAAACCAGAAATTCCTTCAGCATAAGAAGAATCATTTAATAAATCGTTTCCTTCTGGATTTTGTAGAGAATTAAAAATATCAATAAGAATATCTGTAATTTTGTCAAAGTAAACTACCTTCTTAGTATCTAAGTATACAAACATCAAATAGTAAAGAACACCTAATTTACCTTGAACTAAACCCCCTGATAATTCTTTAATTGGATAGGACAAAATTTTTGAGTTATAATCATTTACGATTTTATCTATAGTCATTTTTTCTTGTGTTATCATTTTTTGAAGTTTAAAAAGTTTAGATATTCATTTTTGATATCTAATTCTTTGCATAATAGAGTTAATCCTATTCCTAGAATTCCTTGAGAAATTCCTAATTGAGCAAAATCATAAATACCATTATAATATGTGTTATATCCGGCCCAAACCGTATTATTATTTCCTTTCTCTAAGATTTTTAGATACCAATAATCTTTTGATGCTTTGAAAATATTTTTTGATGTTAAACGATACATCATATCGAAAAATGCGTATAAACCTGACGCTCCGTAGATCATATTCGCATCTCTGATATAACTTTCATTATCATCTTTATATTCTGCAGCATTTTCAAGGATTTCTATCCCTAAAGAAGTCCAATAAGAATTTTTTAATACTTCTCCAGCCTTATAAAAAGTATAACCTATACCTAAATCACCATATGATAAGTTGTGGTATTGAAGTTTGTTATTTTTATTTGCGGTTTGTGGGAACCAACACGTCCCCTCTCTATCAAGATGTCTCTCTAAAAAATTAAGCCCTTTTGAAATTAAATTCTTACATTCTTCTTTATTAACATTATAACCATAACATTCAATTAAAAAAGAAATCACTCCAGCAAGGCCATGATTGTAACCTAATTCTACATAAGAATTTTCAAGTGATCTTAAATCAAATAACCAATACACCTGATTTTCATTTTCAATAGCTTTTTGTTCTACTAACTTAAATACTTGGTCTAATTTTTCTTTACACTTTTTTTCAGACGATAAATAGAATTGTAATGGGGCAAAAACTCCGGTAATGCCATCTAAATTTTCGTCTTTTAATCGGGTGGTAAAAATCTCATCTATTAATTCTTCAAAATCATTTAAAATAAACTCTACTTCATCAGATAAAACTTGATTTTTATATAAAAAGTTAAGATAAATTCCTGCTTCAATAATATCGTTTTGTGGAGAAATACTTGAATAATCAGTTGAAAGCATTTCCAAAGACTCTTCTATTAAACTTACTGATAATTCTAACCATTGTTGATCTTGAGTATATAAGTAATTATAATAGTAGAATAAAGATTTTCCTAAAATTCCATTACTAATTCCAATACCGTTTAATTCGGTATTTGCTAGTAAACAATCTTGTATTTTTTCTAATGTTTTCAAGTTAATTTTAATAAAGTAGAGTTAATATTTTATTTATCTATTCCACCACCGCATGTATGCCATAAACATGATAATGGTTTTCCTTTAGCACCTTTAACAGCACTCAATTGTTCATCTTGAAGCTTAGCAACAGCTTCTTTCTGAATTTGTAGTTTGTTGTTTAGTTTTATTTTTTTCATCTCTTTTTAATTTTTAAAGAAAAAGGATAAGGAAAATGTACTCATTCCCTATCCCTATCCTTTTGATTAAGCTTCTAGCTTATCCTCTTCTTTACCATTACAAGAACTCCAAAGACAAGATAATGCTGCCTTACCTCCTTTTACTTCTTGCATTTGATCTTCTTGTAATTTACTTACTGCTTCTTTGTTGATCTGTAACCCTTTAGTTAATTTAATTTTCTTCATTTTATTTAAATTTAAGTGTGAATATTTATTGGAAAAAGGGTAAAGAATAAATAGTATAATGGGTTCTTTACCCAGATTTTTGATAAATTATTAAGCTTCTAACTTATCTTCTTCTTTACCATTACAAGAACTCCATAAACAAGATAAAGCTGCTTTACCTCCTTTTACTTCTTGCATTTGATCTTCTTGTAATTTACTTACTGCTTCTTTGTTGATCTGTAATCCTTTAGTTAATTTAATTTTCTTCATTTTATTTAAATTTAAGTGTGAATATTTATTGGAAAAAGGGTAAAGAATAAATAGTATAATGGGTTCTTTACCCATGAGCTTTGATGAAATCTTATTTTTCGATTGTCTCTTCGCTACTACCATTACAAGATTTCCATAAACAAGATAAAGCTGCTTTACCTCCTTTTACATCTTGCATTTGATCTTCTTGTAATTTGCTTACTGCTTCTTTGTTGATCTGTAACCCTTTAGTTAATTTAATTTTCTTCATTTTATTTAAATTTTAATTTATTGATTATGAGTTTTTATTTAAAGTCCTAAACTCTTTTAAGACTATGTTTGCAAACAATATTTTTAATATATTTTAGTCTTTTGTTCTATTTTTTTCGTCTTGATTTCCGAATTTTTTACGCTTAACTCGGATCTTTTTATTTCCGAACTTATATAGTAATGATATTCTGAAGCTTTGTGTGTCGTAGTAATTTCTAAATGAAACATTTACATTATTTGTAACTCCTTCGACCCTCACTCTTTGACCTCGAAAAACATCGTAAGCATTCAGCCCTAATTGTAAATCCTTATTCAGGAAAAAGAACTTTAAACTTAAATCTAGATTTGAAGTAGCAGAAGTTGTATATATATCATATACTCCAGGGAAAGCGTACCAGAAATTAGCACTAGCCATAACTCTTTTTTCACTATCTAAAACAAAACTGTTATTTGTAGCTATATAGGTATTGAAACCGCTCTCACCTGCATTGGTGAAATCTACCAAAGATGTAGCATCACTATAATGAATATCAAGAATATTTACACTTTCCCACCATCTCCACTTCGAAAATGTATACGATTCTGTAAGTCCTACTTTTATTGTTTCATAATAGTTCTGAGGTGATATTTCTTGAATGTTAGTAACTGGATCTACTTGAGCTAATTGTTGAAATCCATCTCTTACTTTTGAAAAATATAAGGAACTAACTAGCTTTTGTTTATAAATATGAGTTAATGATAAGTTATCAGAGAACGAAGGTTGTAAAAAAGGATTACCTCTGATAATGGTAAAAGGATTTTGAACATTCTCAAATGGATTCAAAAATTCGAATGAAGGTCTATTGATTCTTTGATTATAAGCTAAAGAGAATATATTATTTTGATTAGCTATATAATTAACATTTAATGTTGGAAATAGTCTGCTATAGTCATTGATATCAATCTGACTTAAACTTGTTGAATTACCTTCTGTTTGTGTATTCTCAAAACGTAAACCTCCATTAACTATCCATTGTTGACTTAACATTTTTTCAAGTGAAAAGTAAATCGCTTGTGTATTTTCTTTATACGTGAACATATCAGTTCTACTAGCATCTTGAACAGGTGTTCCTGAAGTTAAATCAAAAAAGGCAAGAGCATTATTAGTTTTAGTAAAAGAGAGTTTACCTCCATAACTAAACTTTGCCCATTTCAATGGAGATTCAATATCCATTCTTAAAGAATAATTATCAATACCTTGATCACCTATATTGTTTCCAATATCCAAAGTTCCAGGAGTTATTGTATTATTTACTTCACTAAATGTGTTATATGTTCTTTCTTGATCATTTGTGTAGTTGAAATAATCTAAATTAATTTCAACTTTACTTATACTATCAACTTTAAACTCGGTATGAACATTTAAAGAGTGAGTTGGAGTTTCCTCTAAATTATTAGAAGTAGTTCTTATAGTTCTTGATAATGCATTAGTAATATTATCAAATACATTAACTCTATCATTTCTATTCACAGTTCTAAACCTTCCATAAGTTGTTAAATACTGTGCTCCTATTAGAAAGTCATTGGTGAAATTATAATCTAAAGATAGTCGTGCACTAATAGAAGGTTCACTAAAATATCTTCTAGGATATGTTCCTTCCCAAGTTTCAGTTGGAAAGAAAAACCTATTTGTATCAGTAATTAACTTAGAACCATTGGTGTAATATAAATTACTGGATAACGAAAACTTATCTTTTTGATAATTAAAGTTACCACTTAAACTTCCTCTTCCATAAGTAGCTTGAGTATAAACTCCACGTATTCTACTTCTCCAAGAATTTC
This sequence comes from uncultured Tenacibaculum sp., assembly GCA_947492185.1. GTDB lineage: Bacteria > Bacteroidota > Bacteroidia > Flavobacteriales > Flavobacteriaceae > Polaribacter. The sequence continues at coordinate 157,568 of CANLMR010000004.1, read as the reverse complement.
TTCTACCTTTTTTATAAATGATATTAATAAGTCCGCTATTACCCTCTGATTCATACTTAGCTGGAGGATTTGTGATTACCTCTATACTTTTAATATCATCAGCAGATATTGAGCTTAAAAAATTAGATACTTCTTGTTGAGGAATTTTAAGTAAACGACCATTTACCATTACTCTTAGATTATCTTTCCCAATCATAAACAGTTCATCATTCTGCACTTTTATTCCTGGAGTTACACGCAATGCATCTAACATATCTCCTCCACTAGAAGACAATGATTGGGTTACGTTAAAAACAAGACGATCACTTTTTCTTGTAATGAGTCGCTTTCTTGCTTCTACAACTACTTCATCTAACTTATTATCAAGTTCTTTTAATATTATAGTTCCTAGGTTATAATTTTCTTTTAAAACTGGATAATCAAAAGTTTTCTTTTCAAAACCTATAAAACTTACTGTTATATAAAATTCATTATCTGATTTAATCTTCAGATTAAATTTTCCTTCTTCATCGGTAACTACACCTCCTACAATTTTATTATCGGAAACTCGTTGTGCAACAACATTCGCAAAACTTATAGGCTCTTCTTTAGAATCAACAACTTTTCCTTCTATAGTTTGAGCTTGAGCAATATTTAGACATAGCAATAAAACTGTTATAAAGTGAATTATTTTCATAATTTAAATTCTTTAGGTATGATTTTTCGGGGTATTTTTAAGCTAAATTCTTTTGAGTTAAATTATACGGGTAGGTATTAACTTCTGTAGTATCAAGTAATAGCTTCTTGTTATTATTATAGAAATCAATTAATCCTTCATAAGTAATGCATACAGGAATAGTTTCTGAGCCTAAATAGTTTATAGATTCACCTATTACAATAGCTTTAATTCCCATAGCCTGCATTATTCTTAATAATTTACTATCACACTCTGCAAAAGCAATTGAGTTTTTGTTTTTACAAATTGGAGCAATTGCTTGAATCATTAATTTCTTTAGTAAATTGATGTTTCTTACATCTTTCTTTATAGCAAAACGACCAATGTGCCAGATAGATTTTAGCACTGTATTACCTGTAATATCTAGTGGGTTAATTCCAAATATTTTTTCTAAAGGCAACTTAACTTTGTAGTTCCATCTTAAAACTCTAATCGTTCCTAAAATTTCACCGTAAGCATTTCTTGAGATGAATACTTCTGAATTATCCATGTAATTCATTTCTTCATTATATAAAGCTTCAATACTTTCATAATAATTAATTGGCAAACTTCCATTAGAATGATGTTTGTAATTTTCTAAAACAACGAATTCGGCTAAACTCATTATTTTGTTTTTGTTTTCGTTAATAAAATTGTTTTCTAGTAGCATGGTTGATATTTTTTACACTCTCAAAGCTACCTAGGAATCAAAGCCTTAGCATTACACAAAAGGGTAGTACTGCATTTTACATAGGAAAACTACCCTTTTGTGTAGTTTTTAATTGTTTTATTAAGAAGTTTCACTAAATTTGATTGTCACCCGAAATTTAAAAGCTGAATGGATAAGAATGTTAATGATTTCTTTTCCTTAAAAAATAGTATTAATACTATTTCTGAAGAGGATATAAATCAAACTAAAAATTATCTGGCACCTATTAGAGCGTTTGCCAGAACTACATATAAAAGCATATACATTATAGATTATGAAAAGAAAGGATTTGAGTATGTTTCAGAGAATCCTTTATTCTTATCTGGTCATACTCCTGGAGAAGTTGAAGAAATGGGATATGCGTTTTATTTTAAATACGTTATTGAAGAAGATTTAGATCTATTACTAAAAATTAATACTGTTGGATTTGATTTTTATGATCAACTACCTGTAGAAGAACGATTAGAATACACTATATCTTACGATTTTCATTTGAAAAATAAAGAAGGTAAGAAGATTCTAATTAATCAAAAGCTCACACCCCTGTTTTTAACACGTACTGGTAAATTATGGAAAGCTATTTGTATTATTTCTTTATCAAATGAACAAAATTCTGGTAACATAAAGGTTTATAAAAAAGGAGAAAATAAGATTTTTAAATATAACCTTGAAGATGATTATTGGAAAGAAGAAGAAAAGATTAGTTTAACTACAAGAGAAAAAGAAGTACTTAGATATTCTGTAAGAGGATTTACAATAAATGATATTGCAAAATCTATTTTTGTTTCACCAGATACAGTTAAATTTCATCGAAAAAAACTCTTTGATAAGCTTGAAGTTGCCAACATATCAGAAGCTATAGTATACGCTACTAATAACAAATTAATTTAGTCGGCATAAATAGATGAGAAATAAAATTCTGGAAACTTTTTTATTTCTTTTTCAGTAGCAACATTAAACATTATATGTACACACATACTAGCTACTACCCAAGAACCTATTGATAATTGAGGAGGAGAAAGCTTCTCCTTCTCATTCAAATATTGATCTAGAACATTATCAATCCATTCTTGAGGTTCGCCCCAAAATTTCATGTAATTAGTAATGTATTTTACCATTTGAATTTCATTAAACTTTTCATTAGGTTTAGCTATTGAATCTAAAGTAAGTCCATTAGGCGTAATCACAGCAACAACTCCACCCCAACCTAAATTATAGGGATGTAATACTGTAATATTATTTTTTTGGCAGAGTTTATCAAATTTTAATGGAATATCTGTTGTAAAATCTAATGCATTAATTGCTATGTCATAATTTTTTATAAAAGAATCAACATTTTCAGAATTTAAAAACTCATTATATACATTAATATTAGCATTAGGATTTATCGATTGTAATCGATCTTGAAGTGCTTTTACTTTGTCTTTTTCAATATCATCTATTGTATAATTCTGACGGTTTAAATTAGATAATTCTACTTGATCTCCATCAATAATTGTAATGTTTTCAAAACCTAAACGTAATGCACATTCGGCTATAACACTACCTATTCCTGAACCTCCTAAAAGGATTGGAATATTTTTAATTTTCTCTTGTTCATTTTGAGATAAGTATATTCTATTTCTAATGTATCTTGTTTCCATCAAAAAAGTTTTTATCAAAAATACACATACAAATAAAGTTTGTTACTATACAAAAGTGTAGTTTATCAATTATTTCAAAAATCTTTTTCATATTATTTTAAGAATTTGGCATAGTCTTTTCGTTATTTTTGCGTAACTAAATTTAAAAAATTGAAAAAAATATTTCTTTTTTTCTTACTAATTATAGTAGTTAGTTTAAATTCTCAAACAAAAAAAATTCAGATTTTGTCATCTGAAATTTCAACTGTTGATGAAGATAAATTTCCTGGTGCTACTATTTTAATAGGAAATGTTAAAGTGGCACACGAAGGAGCTACTTTAGATTGTAAAAGAGCGCTGTTATACAGAGAGAAAAATATTTTCCAAGCCATTGGTGAAGTAGTTATAGAACAAGGAGATAGTATTATACAATATTCTGATTTTGCAAACTACAATGCTAACTCTAAAATAGCTAAATCATGGGGGAATGTTGAGGTAAATGATAAGGAAATGAAATTATCAACTGATACTTTATATTTCAATAGAACAGATCAAATTTTATTTTACCCAACTAAAGGAATTATAAAAGACAAAATAAATACACTTACAAGTAATAAAGGAACTTATTATCTAGAAGACAAAAAGTTTACCGCTAAGACTAAAGTGAATGTAGTTAATCCTGATAATATTTTAGATTCAAATCATTTAGATTACTATACTTCTACAAACCTAGCATATATATATGGCCCTTCAACAGTTTTTAATCGAAAAGACAGTACTAAAATCTATGCTGAAAAAGGCTTTTTTGATACAGATAGAGACATTTCATATTTTGTGAAAAATGCAAAACTTTTTTCAAAGGATAAAACCATAGAAGCTGATAGTCTATATTATGACAAAAAAAGAGGTTTTGCTTCTGCAACCAATAGAATAAAAGTCATAGATACTATTCAAGATATGGTTGTTAAAGGAAATTATGCCGAAATTTTTGAGTTACAAGATTCTCTATTCATCATCAAAAAACCTGTTGCTATTTCTATAATGGAAAAAGATTCCTTATATATTCATGGAGACACTATATTGGTAACAGGTAAGCCAGAAGAAAGAATTATTAGAACCTATCATAATGTAAAGATCTTTAAGGAAAATTTACAAGGCAAGTGCGATTCTATTCATACAAATCAGGCTACTGGATTAACCCAAATGTTTGTAAATCCTATTTTATGGTCAGGTAAAAGTCAAATTACAGGAGATAGTATACATTTTAAAACTAACAAAACAACCAATGAATTAGATTCTTTAAAGGTACTTCTAAATTCATTTATTATTCAAAAAGACTCCTTAGATCCAAATAATTTTAATCAAATTAAAGGAAGAAACATTTACGGAAAGTTTAAGGATAACGATTTAAGATTAATGTTGGTAAAAGGTAATGCAGAATCTTTGTATTACAACAGAAATGAGGATACACAAAAATTAGAAACCATTACCAAAGAAATAGCTAGTGATATTGAGTTTTTATTAGAAAACAATGAAGTAGTCCAAACCAAGTACTTTAAAGAAACTGAAGGAAAAACTTATCCTCCATCACAATTTCCAGAGGAGGACAAAAAATTTAGAGGATTTATTTGGCGAGAAGATGAACAACCAAAAACAATGGAAGATATTTTTATTAAAGATAAAAAAACCATTAAAAAGCCTAGAAAAAAATTACAAGAAGTTGAAAATGCTAAAGCTATATTGAATAAAGAGTTTAATAAAAAGCGTAAAGAAAAACGTAAAAAGAAGCGTAAATTAAATTTAGAAGAAGAATAGTGATAGAAGATTTTTTTAAATACCAAGCTCAAACTACTCCACACCCTCTTGCGATTGAAGTTTCTCATGCAAAAGGAAGCTATATTTATGATACAAATAACAAAGCTTATTTAGATTTTGTAGCTGGAGTATCTGCCAATAGTATTGGACATTGTAATGAAAATGTAAACAAAGCGATAGCTGAGCAAATTCAAACTTACACACATGTTATGGTATATGGAGAATTCATTCAAACACCGCAACTAGAATTGTGTAAAAAATTAGCTTCCACCCTACCTGAATCATTATCAACAGTTTTCTTAGTAAACTCTGGAACTGAAGCTACTGAAGGAGCTTTAAAATTAGCTAAAAGATATACTAAAAGATCTGAGATAATTGCAGCCAATAATGCATATCACGGGAATACCGCAGGCGCTATGAGTGTTTGTGGAGCTGAACAACAAAATAGAGCATTTAGACCATTAGTTCCTGGGACACGATTTATTCAATTTAATAATGAAGAAGAGCTACAAAAAATAACTACAAAAACTGCTAGTGTAATATTAGAAACTATTCAAGGTGGTGCAGGATTCATCGAACCTAAAAATGACTTTTTAAGTAAAGTTAAAAGAAGATGTGAAGAAGTAGGAGCTTTATTAATTTTAGATGAAATTCAAACTGGGATTGGAAGAACAGGGACTTTTTGGGGCTTTGAAAATTATAACATCATTCCAGATATTTTCATTACTGGTAAAGGTTTAGGAGGTGGTATGCCTATCGGAGCGTTTATTTCTTCTTATGAAATAATGAGTTCATTAAAAAACAACCCAAAACTGGGACATATTACAACTTTTGGAGGACATCCTGTAATTGCAGCTGCAGCTAATGCTACAATTGATGAAGTTATTAATTCTCAATTACATAAAGAAGCTTTAAGAAAAGAAGAAATTATCCGAATACATTTACAACATCCAAGTATAAAAGAAATTCGAGGAAAAGGATTAATGTTAGCTTTAATAATGGAGTCTTCTGAAATTGCTGATAAGGTTATTTTAAAAGCTTTAGAAGAGGGATTAATTTTGTTTTGGTTGCTATATGAAAAACGAGCTGTTAGAATTACTCCCCCACTTACAATTACAAATGATGAACTTATAAAAGGATGTAAAATTTTAACAAAAATTTTAAACAATATAGGTCAGTAATACGCGTTCTTATAATACTTATATAGTTGATTGGGGATTTTATTATTGACTATTGAAATCGGTTAGATGAATCTTTTCTAGCCGATTTTTGTTTTTACCACTAAAATTGGCACCATAAAACCTAGGTAATCAGGTATAAACAATTTTTGTACAACCAAGTTAATTTGTTTAATTTGGCGTAACAAATTAAAGGTACATATGTCGATTGAAATTACTCGGCTTTTTGATTTTCCATACTATCAGTTGGAAAAATACAATCTTCAAAAAGCACTAACTACAAATTACAACGGAAATTGGGAGTCCATTTCCACAAAAGAATACGTTGATAAAGCAAATACTATTAGTAGAGGTTTATTAAGATTAGGAGTTCAACCTAATGATAAAATAGCTGTAATATCTACTAATAATCGTACAGAATGGAATATTTGTGATATCGGTATTCTACAGACAGGAGCGCAAAATGTTCCTATTTACCCTACTATATCTAAAGAGGATTACGAATATGTTCTAAATCATTCTGAAGCTACTTATTGTTTTGTGTCAGATACTACAATAATAGAAAAATTAAACCAAATTAAAGGTAACACTAAATTAAAAGCTGTTTATACTTTTGATGAAATTAAAGGTGAAAATAATTGGAATGAAGTTTTAGAACTTGGTAAAGATGAAAGCAATCAAAACGAAGTTGAAAGTCGAAAAGATGCAGTAAAACCTGAAGATTTAGCTACTTTAATATATACTTCTGGAACTACTGGTAGACCTAAAGGTGTTATGCTTTCACATAACAATATAGTTTCTAACGTTTTAACAAGCGCAAAAAGAGTTCCTGTTGATCATGGGCAAGGTAAAAGTTTAAGCTTTTTACCTGTATGCCATATTTTTGAACGCATGATTTTGTATTTATACCAATATTGTGGTATTTCTATTTATTTTGCTGAATCTATTGAGAAACTAAGTGAAAATGCTCAAGAAATTAAGCCTAATGTAATGACTGCAGTTCCTAGGCTTTATGAGAAAATTTATGATAAAATATATGCTAAGGGTACAGAATTATCTGGTATTAAAAAAGCATTGTTTTTCTGGGCAATTAAACTTGGATTAAAATATAAACCATACGGTGCCAACGGATGGTGGTATGAAAAGCAATTAGGTATTGCTAGAAAACTAATTTTTTCTAAATGGCAAGCGGCTTTAGGTGGAGAATTAAAAATAATGGTTTCAGGTAGTGCTGCTTTACAACCTCGTTTAGCGGGAGTTTTTGCTGCAGCTGGTATGCCTGTTATGGAAGGATATGGTTTAACAGAAACATCACCTGTTGTTTCTGTTAATGATATACGAGATGGAGGTTTTAAACTGGCAACAGTTGGTAGAATTATTGATGGTGTAGAAGTAAAAATTTCTGAAGAAGATGAAATTTTAGTTAAAGGACCTAACGTTATGATGGGATATTACAAAGATCCTGAAAAAACTGCCCAAGTAATTAAAGATGGATATTTCCATACTGGTGATAAAGGTAAAATTGAAAATGGCTTCTTAAGTATTACTGGACGTATTAAAGAAATGTTTAAAACATCTGGTGGTAAGTATGTTATTCCAACATTGTTAGAAGATAAATTAAAACAATCTAGATTTATTGAGCAAGTTATGGTTGTTGGTGAAGGAGAAAAAATGCCTACAGCTCTTATCCAACCTAGTTTTGATTTTATCGCTGAATGGGCAAATAGAAATGATATTGAATTTACAGACCCTAAAAAATTAGTGAGTAACGAAAAGGTTATAGCTCGCCTTCAAGAAGAAGTTGATGAATGTAATTGTAACTTCGGAAAATGGGAAAGAATTAAGCGCTTTGAGCTAACTCCAGAAGAGTGGACAATAGATAGCGGACATTTGACTCCAACAATGAAAATGAAGCGTAAAATAATTAAAGAGATTTATACTGACTTGTACGAAAAAATGTACGATAGAGCTTAAATAATAAATTATATACAAACAAAAAACAGATGGGTTTCCATCTGTTTTTTATTTATATTAACTTTTTTTTAATATTACTATTCATCTAAATTTGGAAGAATAAATTCATCTAAAACACTCTTCTTCTCCATCATTTTTTCTATTCCTTCTACAGTTCTTGGAGCTTCTCCTGACAAATTTTCAGGTTCTCCTTTAGTAATCAGAATATCATCCTCTATTCGAACGGCTATTCCCCACCATTTTTTATCACACTTACTCCCATCAGGAATATAAATTCCTGGTTCAACAGTAATTACCATATTCTCTTTTAACTCACCATAAGTACCAGGATCATGAACATCTAATCCTATATGATGTGTAGCTCCATGCGGAAAATAAGAATGTTTTTCAGTAACCGAACTAATAATTCCTAGATCAGCTAACCCTTGATTAATAATTTTTTGAGCAATTTGAGTTGGAGACCAAAACATTGTTCCTTCTTTACAAACCTTAATCGCTTCATTTTGTGCTTTTAAAACCAATTCATAAATAGCTTTTTGTTCAGTATTAAATTTACCATTTGCAGGAATTGTTCTAGTAACATCAGCAGTATACCCTCTATACTCTGCTCCTAAATCCATAAGAACTAAATCGTGTCCTACTTTTGTTTTATTATTTTCTATATAATGTAAAATACAGCCATTATTTCCAGCTCCTACAATAGAAGGATATCCTTCATATTCTGCTCCATATTTTTTATAAACAAACTCATGAATTCCTTGAATTTCAGTTTCAGACATATGTGGTTTCATAGCTTTCATTACCTCTATTTGCCCTACTGCAGAAATACGAATTGCTTTAGTTAATAATTTAAGTTCTACAGGAGTTTTAATTTCTCTCATTTCTGCCATTTTAGAACTTAAAAATGTTGTGTTTATATTATGCTTTACATTTAGCTTTAACGATGTTTTTTCTTTTATATCTTTTATCTTACTGGCATCTGTTGTATTTCTATAACCTTGAATTAATTCATCCTCTCCTAAATCAGGATAATAAGTTATTACCTTTCCTAAAACTTGGGCTACATTCGCTGCATTTTCAATAGGTGTTGATTTTATTAATTCATAAACTTTCTTTTTAGGCTCAGATATTAATGTAGCAATTTTATAATCTGAATTTCTTTTAAAACTGTTAACTAAATCATATGTCTCTCCAAATTTATTTAACGAATTCCTATAATCATCTTCAAACTTTTTTATATAAACTTTGTTAAACTTTGTAAAATCTATAGGTTGTTCTGTAAATTCTTCAGCAGTTTTAGCCATAGTAAAGCCAAGCTCTTTTTTTGCTCCCTCAACTCCTAGTCTTTTCCCATTCCATAATTCAGCTCTAGAATCTTTCTTAGGAACATAAATAATCTCGTTATATACAACTCCGCTATCATCTGTTTGATTATCAGAAAACAAAACTAAAACAGCATTCGGCTCTCTAAATCCAGTTAAATAATAAAAATTTGGATCTTGATGAAAAACATAATCAACATCATTTGCTCTATTACGTATTGGATTAGCAAAAACTACTACGACAGTGTTTTTAGACATTTTACTTCGCAACATATTTCTTCGCTCTTTATGAAATTCTGCAGGTAAGTAATCCGTTGGTGTTTGAGCATAAAAAGAAGCACTCAAGAAAAATAAAATAAATAGTAATTTAATTGATTTCATAGTTTTTTAAATAATAAACCTTAAAGTTAAGATATATAAAAATACGATAAGGGGAAATATCCTGTATTAACATAATTTTATAAATACTATTTTTAGTGGTTACTAACTAACCAAACTTTAATTATATGAAATTTTTAAGATTCTTAAAAATTACTATTGTATTTATATGCATTACATTTCAACTTACTAGTCAAAATAACTACCAAGCTCCTACACTATCTGCTGGTTTAGATAATGTAACCTTTAAAAAAGGAACTTTAGATGTAGAGCTATTAGCAAAAATAATCTCTGAAAAACAACAAGAATTAGTAAGAGAAGGAATTAAACGAACTATCTATAAATCTATTGGAAATTCAGAAAAACTAGATGATTTTACTCAATTTTATATTGAAAGAGTAGTTGACGTAATTTTCAATGAAAAAAACCATCGGGTAATTACTAAAAGAGTTTTAGAAGAAACTACTAATTATTTATTTATTCTAGGGATTACTAAATATGTTTTACAATCGAAAAATGAAGCTGTAAAATTCCTTTTCCTTAAAGACGATTCTTTTACAAACTTAGATAAAAATATCAAAGCCTTTAGTAACTTCGATACTATCCAAATAAAAAATATTAAAAATTATTCTGATATTAAAAAAGAGTTAGAAAACATAGATAGTTACACCGTAAAGAATGCTATTATTACTAGTATTTTAACGATCTGTAAAGAAATTCCTATTGTAAAAAAATTAGGACTCTTAAACGACTTTAATTACCTAGAACACAAAGAAATTTATAACGAAACTTTTAATTCTAATAAAAGTGATTTGATCAAACTTATTTCTTTAGAAAAGTATTTTGATTTTAATAAAATCGATTCTATTTCAATAAAAAGTTTTAATGGAACACTTAAAGACCTTCTTAAAACTCCAAATGACTCTAGTATTCCAAATTATAGTTATTTATTAGAAAAACTAGACATTAAAAAATGTATATCCATTTTAAAAATTTATAGAACGATTAAAGAATTAATTTCAAATAGTAATATTTTAAAAGATATAACTAGTAAAAGTGGAATAAAATTTAGTTCAATAGAAAAAGATTTATCAGAAGTAATCAAAAACTATGAAAAACTAAATGTATTTAGTTTTAATGACGACCAATTAATTTTTTCTTCTAAAAATGGAGTTAAAAATAAAGTAAACATTAAAAACCTTATCTCGCATTATAATACCATTCAAAATGAAATTAATCGATTTAAAGAACAGTCAAGTAATATTGATAATGCATTAACAACTATAAAAAGCATTCAAACTTCTGACATTTATCTTGGTAAAAATATTGCTTATAATATTTTAGAAGATGCTGTAAAAAACGGAAGTAAAGAATCCATACGAGCTGTTATAAATCAAATACCTAATAGAGATCATAAAAATTTTATAAATAGTAAAACAAGTGATTTTATAAATAAATCAGCTCTAGATTCTCTAACAAATCTATATAAAATAGATTTGGTAAGTCTTAATAATAACATTAAAAAACTTAAAGAGAATAAGAACTACTTGTATGTAGGGAAATTAATGGAAGAACTAGATACTATAAACCTTTATTCGAGTTATCTAGCTAAAGTAAAAGATCATCAAACTTTTCTAGGTGAGTATTTAAAGTTGAAAAATTCAATTATAAACGAAAACTTTAATCAAACACTTCTTAAAATAAACAATAATTATAATGAAATTAGAAAGCTTTTCAAACTCTCTCAAGCATTATTATACTCTTATAATTATTTAGTTGATAATACGAATGATGATTTAGAAGATTATATAAATAATATTCTCCTAAAAAAGGAGAAAAATAAATTTATAGTAGATAAGCTCAAAAACGCTCAATTGTATAGTACAAGCTATACTCCTACTAAAAATAAAATAACTCGATTTATTAATCTTATTCAGCAAGACTTAAACAACATACAAATTAAATCTATTGATTTCTCTATTAATTTACCTATTAAAAGTAATGATTTTTATGCAAGTTTAGAAAGTGCTTTAATTGAAGTTGGAAGTAAAATAAATTTAGGAGATTATTATAAAAAAAATACGTACAATCTTTATTTAGAAATAAAAAAAACTTTAAATATCTTCAACTTTGAACTTAAAGAAAACTCAATTCTCACAGAAAATGACTCTGAATTATTAAAAAAACTATATGAAACATTTTCAGATAGAAATTTAGAAGAAAAAGTTCAAAATCTTAACATTCTACAAAATCTAAATGATGAGTATTTATCTGAATTAAGAGTACTAGCAAGTAAAATTAGAGCTGAAGGAAAAATTTCATTAGCAAAAATTATTAATAGTATTAATTTTTCTAACACAAAACTATTAGTAGATAAAACCAAAGAAAATCAAAAATACTTATCAACGAATACAATAGATAACATTCTTAATTTTCTTAAATTCATTGGTAACATTAAGGAATTTAATAAAGCAGAAACTTTTACTTTTTTATTAAAAACAATGGATGATTATAAACACCTATTAAATTTTGATGATGAAAACTTAAGAATTATTCCAGATTTAATAAACTCATTAAGAACATATTCAATAATAGATTATGATAGAAACTTAATTGAAATTGATGTTGCTTCTGTTTTAATACATTTATTAGAAAAGTACCAAGAAAAAAGCGATGTGATTTTTTATGCTACCGTTGGTGTAAATCAATTTTTCATTCCAAATTTCGATAAGCAAAATCCATCTAATACAAACTATAGTTTTGGTTCGTTTAATGCCGCTTCTGAAAAAATCGGCGCAAAATGGAAAGTTATTGATTGGAATAAAAAATACTACAGAGAAAATGAGCTTATTCATAAAATAAGAAGAAAAGCATATGTGTCTGACTATTATGTAATGGCTTATGTTTCAGGAATACTTTATAAAATTGCCAATACTTCAGGAAATGATTTCGATAGTGCGCAAATTGGATTAGCCACAGGGTTCACTTTTTTTAACTCTTTAGATTTCAACATAAGTTTATCAGTACCATTTGATTCAGAACCTTTCAAAAATTACATATTTGGTTTCTCATTTGATATTCCTCTTTCAGAATACTTAAAAAGATTATAGGTCTTTACAAAATGATTCAATATTTTTGAAAACATTATTTAAACAAACAATTCAAATGAAAAACACTGCTTTAACGCACGTTCACGAAGCATTAGGAGCAAAAATGGTTCCTTTCGCTGGTTATAATATGCCTGTACAATATGAAGGAGTAAATGCAGAACATGAAACTGTAAGAAATGGAGTTGGTGTATTTGATGTAAGCCATATGGGAGAATTTTTCTTAAAAGGGGAAAACGCTTTAGCTTTAATTCAAAAAATTACAACTAACGATGCTTCTAAATTAGTTCCTGGAAAAGCACAATATACATGTATGCCAAATGCAGATGGTGGTATTGTAGATGACTTAATTATTTACATGATTGCTGAAAATGAATACATGCTAGTCGTGAATGCTTCTAATATTGAAAAAGATTGGAACTGGATTTCTCAACATAACGATTTAAATGTTGAAATGGAAAATCGTTCTGAAGATTGGTCTTTATTAGCTATTCAAGGCCCTAAAGCGGCAGAAGCAATGCAATCTTTAACTTCTGTAGATTTGTCTGCTATTAAATTTTATACTTTCGAAATAACAGACTTCGCTAGTATTCCTAACGTAGTAGTTTCTGCTACAGGTTATACCGGTTCTGGTGGGTTTGAAGTTTATGTTAAAAATAAAGACGTTGAACAACTTTGGAAAAATGTTTTTGAAGCTGGTATTGACTGGGGAATCAAACCTATTGGTTTAGCTGCTCGTGACACACTTCGTTTAGAAATGGGATATTGTTTATACGGAAATGATATTAATGATACTACTTCTCCTATTGAAGCTGGTTTAAGCTGGATTACTAAGTTCACCAAAGATTTTGTAAATGCTGAAGCATTAAAACAACAGAAAGAAGAAGGTGTCTCTCGTAAACTAGTGGCTTTTGAAATTACTGAAAAAGGAATTCCTAGAAAAGATTATGAAATAATTGATATAGAAGGGAATGTAATTGGAAATGTTACTTCTGGAACTATGAGTCCTAGTTTAAGTAAAGGAATTGGATTAGGTTATGTTACTATTGAAAACTCAAAAGTAGATACAGAAATAAAAATTCAAATCCGTAAAAAACAAGTAGCTGCTAAAGTTGTGAAGTTACCTTTTTATAAAGGATAAAGGCTTTAAGCAAATATTGTATATACATGAAAACCTACTTTTTAAAGTAGGTTTTTATTGTTAAATAGCTCAGGTTTAGCAGGTACAATATCTTTATAAAAATTTAAAAAGTGATCAAAATCTTTTTCCATATCATCTGTTAAATCATATGGATCTGCAACAATAATTTGCTTGTTCTTAAAATCAAAAGCAAACATAACTATCGGCACATTTGCTCCTTTAGCTATATAATAAAATCCCGATTTCCATTTATCAGTATATTTTCTTGTTCCTTCAGGAGATAAAGCTAAACGAAATTCTTCTTTTTCATTAAAAATAGATACAATAGCATCAACTAAATTTGTACTCTTACTTCTATCAACTGGTGTACCACCAAGTGCTTTAAAAATAAAACCAAATGGTGGTTTAAATAATGATGCTTTTCCTATATAATTAATAGGAATTCTTGTTACTGTTCTTGCTAAAATAGCTATAGGAAAATCTTTCCAACTTGTATGCGGAGCACCTATAACAAGATATTTTTTCAAATCTTGAGGAAAATTACCAACTAACTTCCAACCTAATAGGGTATGAAATATAAATTTAGATAAGCGATGTATCATAAATTGACTTTAAAACGGTAAATTTAGGGTTTTAATTTTTATCGAATGTCAGATCAATTGCTATACATCTTACTTACTGGTTTATTGGGAGTTATTTTAGGATTTCTTGTTGCTTATATCATTCAAAAAAACAAAGCAAGTATCCTAGAAAAGGATAATTCTAGTTTATCAGAAAGAAATAATTTACTACAAGAAGGTAAACTAGAAAGTGAAAAAGCTATAAATGAGTTGAAAGGTGAATTAAAATTTATTCAAACAGAAAAAGAAAGTTTGATTAAAGTAAACACTGAACAGGATGTCAAATTAAAAAACTTAAATACTAAGCTAGAAGACAATAAAAAAGAAATAGAAGGATTACAAGAAAAATTCACAAAAGAATTTGAAAATCTTGCCAATAAAATCTTAGAAGAAAAATCTAATAAATTTACTGTTCAAAATAAAGAGAATATTAAGAATATTCTTGATCCATTAGAAAAGAAAATAAAGGATTTTGAAGAAAAAGTAGATAAAACACACAAAGAAAGTATTGATTATCATTCTGCGCTTCGTCAACAAATACTTGGATTAAAAGAGCTAAACGCTCAAATGAGCAAGGAAACTTTAAATCTTACTAAAGCGTTAAAAGGAGATAGTAAAACACAAGGAAACTGGGGAGAATTAGTTTTAGAACGTGTTTTAGAAAAATCTGGTTTAGAAAAAGATCGAGAATATTTTGTACAACAATCATTTACTAACGATGAAGGAAAACGCATTTTACCAGATGTAGTTATTCATTTACCAGACAACAAAAAAATGATTGTTGATAGTAAAGTTTCTTTAACGGCCTACGAACAATTGGTAAACTCAGAAGATGATATTGAAAAAGAACGTTTATTAAAGGAGCATACCAATTCTTTAAAACGTCATGTCGATCAGCTTTCCGAAAAAAAATATGAAGACATTTATAAAATAGAATCTCCTGATTTTGTATTGTTATTTGTTCCTATAGAACCTGCTTTTGCCGTAGCTTTAAATGAAGACAATAATTTATATAATAAAGCTTTCGAAAAGAATATTGTAATAGTTACTCCTACTACTCTATTGGCTACATTACGTACTATTGACACAATGTGGAATAATGAAAAACAACAACGTAATGCAATTGAAATTGCCAGACAAGCTGGAGCTTTATATGATAAGTTTGAAGGTTTACTTAAAGACTTAATAAATATCGGAAAAAAGATTGATGCTACTAAAAATGACTATAGTCTTGCTATGAACAAATTAGTTGAAGGAAGAGGTAACTTAATTACTAGTGTCGAAAAATTGAAAAAAATGGGTGCAAAAGCCAAAAAAGCTTTACCTGAAAGTATTATTGAAAGAGCTAGTGATGAAGATTAATTAATTCCTTTATCATATCCAAAATCTACAACGGTGTCGAAATAGGAAAAACCAATAATTTTTATTGAAAATTTGGGTTTATTTCAACGAAACTTTACGAAATCGAATTAGTTATCAACACGAAATCGATTTCGAGATCCCCTTATTTTTTTTAATTAACGAATTCCCAATAAATTCGTTAACAAATGAATTATTTCTCATTTTTTAACACCTCAAAAGCAAAGTTTTCAATCAACTTTATCTGGCGTTAAGTTTTATAATTCTTTTTAACCTTTCAAACCAAAACAACTTAAACACAATGAAACAAACCCTAAAAACTTTTCAGTTAGTCTTGCTGTTCATTTTTTCTTTAAATGTTCTTGCGCAAGACGAAGATGTACTCTTCCAAGCTTTTGATTGGAATGTACAAAATCAACCTTCCGGACAAACTTGGTTCGATGTTGTTACTCAAAACAGCAACGAAATTAACAGTGCTGGTATTGATATGATTTGGCTGCCTCCTGTTAGTGATTCTGGAGCTCCGCAAGGATATTTACCTAGAGAATTATATAATTTTAATAGTGCATATGGAACTGAAGCACAATTAAGAAACCTTATTAATACCTATCATAATTTAGGTGTAAAAATAATTGGTGACATTGTAATCAATCATCGTGTTGGAACAAATGATGCAGTTACTTTTACAAATCCAGCATGGCCTACTACATTTATTACAGCGGATGATGAAGGAAGAAATTTTGTGAACTATCCTGTAGAATTTAGTATTAATGGAGATTATTTTCCAGGAACTGCACTTAAAGCAGACGGATCAAATGGAACTTATGGACCAGCTAGAGATTTAGATCATTTTAACCCAGCAGTGCGTCAAGAAATTAAAAATTGGATGAATTTCTTAAAAAATGATCTTGGTATCGACGGTTGGAGATATGACTTTGTTCATGGATATGATCCTATTTTCAATAAAGAATATAATGATGCTACAAATCCATATTTTGCAGTTGGAGAGTTATTAGAAAGTAGCAGAGTACAAACAAATAATTGGGTAAACTTTACGCAACAATCTTCTTCAGCTTTTGATTTTAATACAAAAGTTACATTGCAAAATGCATTTAGAGATAACAACCTTTCTTATTTAAGAGATGGTGGTGGAAATCCATCTGGTATGATTGGAATAAACCCTGCAAAATCTGTTACGTTTTTAGATAATCATGATACAGGAGCGGCACAACAATGTTGTGGACCTGGTTATGTTTTTCCTGGTGGAGAAACTAATTTAAGAAAAGGATATGCTTACATTTTAACTCACCCTGGAAATCCAATGGTCTTCTGGACACATTATTTTGATGCAGGAACTGGTGTTAGAAATGCAATTAAAGATTTAATTGCTATTCGTAAAGATGCTAGAATTTTTGCGGGTTCATCTATTAATATTGCTGAAGCAAGAAATGATTTATACGCCGCATACATTGATGGGAGAAATGGGACGATTGCTATGAAATTAGGTAGTGGAAATTGGGCACCTAATGGAAGTGGTTGGGTTTTAAGAACCTCTGGAACTGATTATGCCATTTGGACTCAAGGAGGAACTCCTCCACCTCCACCAACACAAGTTGATCCTTTTACAGTTAACTTTAAAAAACCAAATTCTTGGAATAATAATGTAAATGCATATCTTTTTGATGCATCAACTAATGCAATAATTCCTGGAACTTCAGGTTGGCCAGGACAATCTATGAGTAATATTTCGGGGACTCCTTGGTATTCATTACAAGTTACTCCTCCAGTTGGAGTGGTAGCCGAAAATATTAGAGTGATATTTAATGATGGAAGCAATCAAACTGATGATTTAAGCAGAAGTACTGATGGTTGGTATAATAATGGAAGTTGGTCAAATAATTGTCCTTCTGACTGTACAGGAACTCCGCCACCGCCATCAGGAAATTTAACTGTTCAATATAAAAAGCCTAGTAGTTGGGACTCAAATATTAATGTTTATTTCTTTGATGCTTCTACAAACACTACTATTCCTGGAACTTCAGGATGGCCAGGAGCAACAATGTCTAATATTTCAGGAACGTCTTGGTATAAATATACTCTAAATGTGCCTTCAGGAACATCTTCAAATAATATTAGAATGATTTTTAATGATGGTAATAACCAAACAGATGATTTAGCACGAAGTACAAACGGTTGGTATGATAATGGAACTTGGACGAATAGTTGTCCTTCAGACTGTAACGGAACAACTCCTCCAGCAGATATTACAGCAACAATTAATTTCTTAAGAACATCTTCTTGGGGAAATACTGTAAATGCTTATTTATACAATAAAACGACTAACTCCACTCTTTCTGGAACTCCAGGATGGCCAGGACAACAAATGGATAATAATACAAATTGGTCAAACTATACATTTATCATTCCAAATGGTATTTCTACAAATGATGTTGGTGTTGTTTTTAATAATGGAAACGGACAACAAACTATAGATTTAACCAGAGGAACAGATGGTTGGTTTAGAATTACTGGAAGTAGTGCAGGAAAATCAACAGGAGTATGGTCAGATACTTGTCCTACAAATTGTGCTTCATCTAGAAGTTCAGTTAATGCTACTTCTGACTTACTAATTTTAGATAATATATCTATTGCTCCAAATCCAATTAAAAATAAATCTAATCTTTATATTTCTACTAGTAAAAAAGGAACTTTAAAAGTTAGTATTTCAAATATATTAGGTCAAACAAAAGTAATTTTCAAAGGCGAAAAAAGTTCAGGAAACCATAAAATTGAATTATCAAATTCAGATTTCGGAGCTAAGGGTATATACATTATCAATACTACTTTGAATGAAACTCCTATAGCCAAACCAATAAAAGTTATTAAACAGTAATAAGTTCGTTTAATATTTTATAATCCCTAAAAAAACCGGTAGTTTATAAATTACCGGTTTTTTGTTTAATACTCTATAAAAAGTGAAGATTACATCACAAATAACCTTCTTTGGTGCATTAATTCATACACTTGTTCTCCTATTTCATGAAGCTTATCATCATTATCTACATTTTGAATTGCTTCATCAATAAGGCTTACCACATTTTCCATATCTTCTTCTACTAATCCTCTAGTTGTAATTGCAGGAGTACCTATTCTGATACCTGAAGTTACAAATGGAGATTCTGTATCGAAAGGAACCATATTTTTGTTTACAGTAATTTCTGCTTTTCCTAAGGCAATTTCTGCATCTTTTCCTGTAATATTCTTATTTCTAAGATCAATTAACATCATATGATTATCTGTACCTCCAGAAATAATATTATAACCTCTAGCTATAAAAGCCTCAGCCATAGCTTGAGCATTTGCTCTAACTTGGATTTGATATTCTAAAAACTGATCCGTTAATGCTTCACCAAAAGCTACTGCTTTAGCAGCAATAACATGCTCTAATGGTCCTCCTTGATTTCCTGGAAAAACTGCACTATTAAATAAAGTAGACATCTTCTTTAATTTTCCACTTTTCAACTTCAATCCTAAAGGGTTCTCAAAATCTTTACCAATCATTATCATTCCACCTCTAGGTCCTCTTAATGTTTTATGAGTAGTTGTAGTAACAACATGACAATGAGGTAACGGATCACTTAAAATTCCTTTTGCAATTAAACCTGCAGGGTGTGATATATCAGCCATTAAAATAGCTCCAACGCTATCTGCAATTTCACGAAAACGTTTAAAATCCATATCCCTCGAATAAGCAGAGGCTCCAGCAATAATTAATTTTGGTTTGTGCTTTTGAGCTTGTTCATTTAAGTGCTCATAATCTATTAATCCAGTTTCTTTATTTACTCCATAAAATACCGGGTTATATAATTTTCCAGAAAAGTTTACTGGCGAACCATGTGTTAAATGTCCTCCATGTGCTAAATCAAATCCTAAAATTGTATCTCCAGGTTGTAAACAAGCAGCAAAAACTGCTGTATTTGCCTGACTTCCTGAGTGAGGTTGGACGTTAACATACTCCGCTCCGAAAAGCTCTTTTGCTCTATCAATAGCAATCTGTTCTATAACATCTACTACTTCACATCCTCCATAATAACGTTTACCAGGGTATCCTTCTGCATATTTATTAGTTAAAACAGAGCCTTGAGCTTTCATTACTTGCTCACTTACGAAATTTTCTGAAGCAATCAACTCTAAACCATTAAGCTGACGTTCTTTTTCATCTTGTATTAAATCAAATATTTGATGATCTTGTTGCATTGTTGTGTTGTTTTATTCCCAATTTTAGTCTGGGTTATTAAAGTTTTCTGAATTATCTTTTCTAAATGAACTTGGTAAAATTGTGGGTATCAATTTAATAAGCAAAGGTAATAAAAGTGCTCCTCCTGGTAACATAAAAATGGTAAAAGCAGGTATTCCTTTACAGATATCTAATGTTTGTTCTTTAACTTTCTTTTTCTCTTCTTCAGTTAAAGTAGTTGTAATAGATTTCTTCACTAAAAAAACAAGTTCTTTACTTTCTTGAAGTTCTTCTAAAAAGCGAGCTTTATTCTTTTGTAATAAAGATTTTATTTCTTCTACAGAATTCATTACAGTTTTCTACGTTTCTTTTCTGTTTTTAAAAGCTTTAACTCTCTTGATGTTTGACCTTCTACTGAAGTATTTTCTTCTGCTCTTCTAATCAAATATGGCATAACATCTCTAACTGGTCCAAAAGGAACATATTTTGCTACATTATATCCTTCTTGAGCTAAATTAAAACTTATATGATCACTCATTCCATATAATTGACCGAACCACATCCTTTTATCGCTTTTTTCGATATTATACTTCTCCGCTAATTGCATAAGTAAATACGAACTTTCTTCATTATGGGTTCCTGCAAATAAGGCCATGTTTTTATGTTCCATCATGTACAAGATTGCTTCATCATAATTTTTATCAGTAGCTTCTTTATTTTTACATATAGGTGATGCGTATCCCATTTCATCTGCTCTATCTCTTTCTTTCTCCATATATGCCCCACGAACTACTTTCATTCCAATATGAAACCCTTTTTGATGTGCTCTTTGATGTAAAGTTTTTAAATATTCCATACGATCATGACGATACATTTGAAGTGTATTAAAAACAATAGCTTTTTCTTTATTATATGTAGCCATTAAGTCTTCAATTAAATTATCTGCTGCATCTTGCATCCAACTTTCTTCAGCATCAATCAAAAGAGGAACATCTTTGTCAAAAGCTAGTTTACATACTCTATGAAAACGAGCTACTACTCTGGCCCATTCTTGTTGCTCATCTAGTGTTAATTCCTTGCCTTCACCTATTTTTTGATATAAAGCAAAGCGTCCGAAACCTGTTGGCTTAAAAACAGCAAATGGAATAGAATCTTTCTCTTCTGAGAATTGAATAATCTTTTCTATTTTTTCAACAGCACTATCAAAACTCTCTTCCTCTGCTTTACCTTCAACAGAGTAATCTAATACACTATGTACATTCCCAGAATTATACATTTTTTCAATGTTAGGAATGCAATCTTCTTCTGTTACTCCTCCACAAAAATGATCGAAAACAGTAGAACGAATTAATCCTTCTACAGGTAAATGTGCTTTAAGGGCAAAATTAGTTACTGCCGTACCTATTTTTACCATTGGTTGGCTTTGAATTAATCGAAATAAAAAATGAGCTCTTTCTAACTCAGAATCAGACTTTAACTTAAAAGCTACTTCAGTATTCTCAAAAAGTTTCATGAATAATATTTACATGTTTATTCTTGAAAGACAAATATAGAAGAGAACAATGAATTTCTTTTATAATTTCTATTTATTTTTACATCTTATTTTAAGAAACAATGGAAACCATTAAGGCAACTACATATCCAATACATTTTAATGAAAAAGCGTATCAAAAATTATCTATTTTAATTGATACAAATTCCTATTCTTCTATCTTTATTTTAGTCGATGATAATACTTTAGAATGTTGTTATCCTAGGTTTATGCAAAATCTTGAAACTACAGCTACTATTGAAGTAATTCAAATTGCCCCAGGTGAAGTTCATAAAAATATTGAAACTTGTGTTGGAGTGTGGAATGTAATGACTGAATTAGGAGCAGATAGAAAAAGTTTATTAATTACTCTAGGAGGTGGAGTAATTACAGATTTAGGTGGTTTCGTTGCTTCAACTTTTAAACGTGGGATTGATTTTGTTAACATTCCTACAACCTTGCTTTCTATGGTTGATGCTTCAGTTGGAGGGAAAACAGGGATTGATTTAGGTGTTTTAAAAAATCAAATTGGTGTATTTGCCAATCCTCAAATGGTTTTAATAGACCCAGAATATTTACATACTCTTTCTGCGAGAGAAGTAAGATCTGGAACTGCCGAAATTATTAAATATGGGATGACTCATGATATACATTTGTTTAATCAAATTAAAGATAATCCTAAAGTAAATATTGTTGGTTTAATTCATCGTTCAATAGAAATAAAAAATGAAGTGGTTAGTGCAGATCCTAAAGAAAAAGGATTACGTAAAGTATTAAATTGGGGACATACTATTGGACATGGTGTTGAATCTTATTTCTTAGATAATCCAAACAAAGAAAATTTAACTCATGGTGAGGCTATAGCTATCGGAATGGTTTGTGAGGCTTATATTTCACATAAAGAATTAGGGTTTTCTATAGATAAAGTTCATGAAATAAAGAAAGCTATTATTAACATTTATGGTATAATAGAAATTACACAAGAAGACATCTTACCGATTACCGATTTAATGAAACACGACAAAAAGAATGAAGCAGGTATTGTAAAATTCGTACTTCTTAAAGATTATCAAGATTTTGTTGTTAACGCAGAAGCTTCTGAAAGTTTAATAAAAGAAAGTATTAATTATTACACTTCTTAAAAACAAGCTTTATAAATGCTTTCATATTGTGGTAATACTTTTTCTAAAGAAAAAAGCTTGGTATGTGCTTTAGCATTTCGTTTTAATTCTAATAATTTAGCATCATCTTTTAAAATATTTATGGCATGATTTGCCATACTATTTACATCTCCTAAATCACTTAAAAAACCTGTTTCACCATGAATATTTACTTCAGGCAAACCACCAGTATTAGATGATATTACTACTGTGTTTGCAGCCATAGCTTCTAATGCTGCTAAACCAAAACTTTCTGTTTCAGAAGGTAAAAGAAAAATATCAGAATAGCATAAAAGCTTAGCAACTTCATTACTATTTCCTAAAAATAAAACTTTTTCAGAAATTCCAAAATCTTGAGCTAGTTTTTCTGCTTTAGATCTTTCTGGTCCATCTCCTACCATTAATAATTTAGAAGGAATTTCTTTTTGGACTTTATTAAATATTTGAATAACATCTAGCACTCTTTTTACTGGTCTAAAATTACTAATATGAGTTAAAATACGCTCATTCTCATTTGCAATAGCACTTCTTCTACATTCTTCCTCGTCTGCCATTTCATACTTAGTTCCATCAATAAAATTATAAACAACTTTAATATCCTTTTGAATGTTGAATAACCTTAATGTATCTTCTTTTAAACTTGAAGACACTGTTGTAACTTCATCAGACATATTAATACTAAATTCAACGGCTGTTTTATAACTTGGATGACTTCCAACTAATGTAATATCTGTACCATGAAGTGTTGTTACTACTTTCACTTTTATTCCCTTATCACATAACATTTTCTTAGCCATATATGCTGCATAAGCATGAGGAATAGCATAATGTACATGTAATACCTGTAATTCATAACGCTCAACTATTTCAACCATTTTTGTAGACAATGCTAATTCATAAGGTTGGTATTGAAATAATGGATATTCCTCTAAAGCAACTTCATGGAAATGTAAGTTATACGAAATAAAGTCTAATCGAACTGGTTGATTATATGTAATAAAATGTACTTCATGCCCTTTATTTGCTAATGCCATTCCTAACTCAGTAGCTACTACTCCACTACCTCCAAATGTAGGATAACATACAATTCCTATTTTCATGTGTAAAATTGATTTGTTCGATTTTGACGTAAAAATACATTTTTGTTTACGCTACAATGTTAATATTATTAAAAAAAGAAACGCTGATACTTTTAAGTAACAGCGTTTCAAAATATTATCTAATTTTTTTTAGTAATCTCCTAAAGTAGCAGGATTTTGATCTAATGCCGTAGCTAATTGCTCATCATTTGGGGCTTTACCATGCCAAGCATGAGTATGCATCATAAAATCCACACCATTACCCATTTCTGTATATAATAAAATACAAACTGGTTTTCCTTTTCCTGTTCTAGATTTAGCTTCTTTTAAACCTGCTAAAACTGCTTCAACATTATTTCCTTCTTTAACTTCTAATACGTCCCAACCAAAAGCTTCAAATTTTGCCTTTAAGCTTCCCATTGCTAAAACTTGATCCGTAGTTCCATCAATTTGTTTTTCGTTTACATCAACAGTTGAGATTAAGTTATCAACTTTCTTTGCAGATGCATACATTGTAGCTTCCCAAATTTGACCTTCTTGTAACTCTCCATCACCATGTAATGAATATACAATTTTATCATCTCCATTTAACTTCTTAGCTTCAGCAGCACCTATAGCTACACTCATTCCTTGACCTAAAGAACCAGAAGCTATTCTAATACCTGGTAAATGTTCGTGAGTGGTTGGGTGACCTTGTAAACGAGAATCTAACTTTCTAAACGTTGCTAATTCTTCAACAGGAAAAAATCCACTACGAGATAAAACACTATAATATACTGGAGAAATATGTCCATTAGATAAAAAGAACATATCTTCATTTTTACCATTCATATCAAAATCAGTACTATAATCCATGATTTCTTGATATAAACAAGTAAAAAATTCAGCACATCCTAATGATCCACCAGGGTGTCCAGAATTAACAGCATGTACCATGCGTAAAATATCTCTGCGAACTTGTTGCGTAAAGTCCTGAAGTTGTTGTGTTGTTGGCATTTTATTTTGTTTAATACACGCAAAAATACAAAAGTGTTCGAAATGAAAATATGGAAAAGTAGCTTTTAATGAATAGTTATTAACATATTTTGATACTCATAGCTATGTCAATTTATTTTTGCCATGCATTAGATTCCCGTTTACACGGGAATGGCAATTAAAACATGAAATGACATTGAGTTACGTCATTACGAGGAAGAATGACGAAGTAATCTAAAGATTGCTCCACTACATTCACAATGACGTATTAAAACAAATCACGTTTTTTGCTTTTTCTTTTTAGCTGCTGGGAATAATACGTTATTTAAAATCAAGCGATAACCAGGTGATGTTGGATGTAAATCTAATTCTGTTTTTGGATCTCCTACTCTATGTCTATAATCTTCAGGATCATGACCTCCATAAAATGTGAACATCCCTTTTCCTTTCGTTCCATGAATGTAGCGAGCCTCAGAATTAGAAGTGTTTTCACCTAAAACCATTACGGTAGATTTTACATTACTTCGATCAAAAGAAGTTGTTTGCCCCATAAATGCTTTTACTACTTGTGTATGATTTTGACACAACATTGTTGGTACTTGATCCCATTTTGCAGAAAATTCTTTAAGAACAAAATAATCAGACTCTTGTCTAATTCTTCGTTTACGAGTCATATCAATTGAAGAAAACTCATAAGTAGTAGGATTTCTTATCAATTCAAAATCTGTAAAAGCAAAAGTTTTATTAAAATCCAATTTAGATTGATAGTTTGGCTCAGATGGATCACCATCAAACATAGTCTCACAAATATCCACTCCATCTGCAGACAATGCTATATCGAAACTATCAGTAGCAGAACACATGGCGAACATAAATCCTCCACCAACAACATAATCTCTAATTTTTAAGGTAACATCCCTCTTTGCTTCAGAAACTTTAGAATATCCTAATTTAGTGGCTAATGCTTCAGCATCTTTTTTTTGACGAATATACCATGGCGCTGTTCTAAATGCTCCGTAAAAACGACCATACTGTCCTGTAAAATCTTCATGATGTAAGTGTAACCATTCATACAGTAATAGTTTATCGTTTAAAACTTCTTCATCATAAATGACGTCAAAAGGAATTTCCGCATACGTTAACACCATAGTAACGGCATCATCCCAAGGCATTTTATCTTTTGGTGAATACACTGCTATTTTTGGTGCCTTTTCTAACGTAACTGCTTCTTGATTTTTACTTGGAGAAGAAATCTCTTCTAAAATTAATTGAGATTTAGCTGAAGAAATTTCTTCATATGATACTCCTCTAATTTTACATTCATTAACCACATCAGCATTATTTTCAATCAAAAATGCGCCTCCATCATAATTCAACAACCACTTTGCTTTTAAACCATTTTGTAATGCATAATAAACTATCCCGTAAGCTTTTAAATGATTTTTTTGATTATCATGACTCATAGGCAAATAAATAAAAGATGCCCAAAGTGTATTTGAAAAAAATATAAATGCTAATAAATAAATGTATTTCTTCATATGGAAAACTAAAATACACAATTACTGAGTAGCAATTGTGTATTTAATATTTTTTTATGATTGATTGTTAATTTTAAAATGGGACATCATTATTAAAATCTTCTGGAGAAGATTCAGGTGCACCAAATGCATCTTCTGCCGAAGGTAAATCATCAGAACCAAAAGAATTCATACTTGATTGGAATTCACTGCTAAATCCTTCTTCTAAATCAGAAAACTTAGCTAAGTGACCAGTAAACTTTAAACGAATATTATCTAATCCACCATTACGATGTTTCGCTACAATAAATTCACCTTGTCCTTCACATGGTGTATGATCATCATCATCCCATTCTGTCATTCCATAATATTCTGGACGGAATATAAATGATACAATATCAGCATCCTGCTCAATCGCTCCAGATTCACGAAGATCGGATAATAAAGGACGTTTGCTTCCTCCACGAGTTTCAACAGCACGAGATAACTGAGATAATGCTATTACAGGTATATTTAATTCTTTAGCTAATGCTTTTAAGTTACGGGAAATTGTAGATATTTCTTGCTCTCGATTTCCTCCAGATCCACCAGCAGTCATTAGCTGCAAATAATCTATAATTAAAATTCTAACATTATGCTGCGAAACTAAACGACGTGCTTTGGCACGTAAATCGAAAATAGATAATGCAGGAGTATCATCAATAAAAATTGGGGCATCAGAAAGTTTTTTAACTTTAACATTTAACTGCTCCCATTCGTGCGGTTCTAAATTTCCTTTACGTAATTTCTCGGAAGTTAATCCGGTTTCAGAAGAAATCATACGAGTAATTAACTGTACTGATGACATCTCTAACGAAAACAAAGCAACAGCTTCATTAAAATCAATAGCCATATTCTTTGCCATTGAAATTACAAATGCTGTTTTACCCATACCAGGTCTAGCAGCAATAATAATTAAATCAGAAGGTTGCCAACCAGATGTTAACGCATCTAATTTGGTAAAACCAGTAGCTAAACCACTCATCCCTTCCTTATTAGAAATTTCTTGGATTTTATTAATTGCTTGTTTTACTAAACTTTCGGCTACTTCTGCTCCTTTTTTAAGATTTCCTTGAGTCACTTCAAATAATTTCCCTTCAGCATCATCTAATAAATCAAAAACATCAGTAGTTTCATCGTAAGCATTTTCAATAATCTCAGAAGAGATAGATATCAGTCTTCGTTGAATATATTTCTGTAATATTATTCGAGAGTGAAATTCAATATGTGCAGATGAAGCAACTTTTTGAGTAAGGTTTACCAAGTAAAAATCACCTCCAGCTAAATCAATTTTCCCATTACTTCTTAATTGATGAGCTACTGTTTTTAAATCAATTGGCTCTGAATTTTGGAAAAGCGCATAAATCGCAGCATATATTTCTTGATGTCTTTTATCATAAAAAGCTTCAGGATGTAAAATATCAATTACTTCATCAATTCCCTTTTTATCGATCATCATAGCACCCAAAACAGCTTCTTCTAAATCCAATGCCTGTGGTGGTAACTTTCCTTTTTCTAAATTTATTATTCTAGATTTATCTATCCTTGTTCCCCTTAAACTTTGCGTTCTCTCCATATGGACAAAAGTAATTTTTTACATTGATATTTATAACAGCTTTCTAAGTTTTTCTTTATTCACAAAAATTGTAAACAAAATTGTTATTAGTATGTTAATAACATTATAACTTCCTATTTTTGGTGTGATGAAACTTAATAAAAAAACTATTTTTCTTGCTATTTTATTGCCTTTGCAAATTCTATTTATAAAAATAGTTAGTCAAAAGCCTGAATTTATTGAGTATTATTATTCTAATGGAATTTATCCTTACATTTCAAAATTCTTTAGATTTATTTTTGGTTGGATTCCTTTTTCTGTTGGGGACCTTATCGGATTGGTATTATTATCTATGTTTGTTTTTGAAACTTACAAACTAATTAAAAACAGATTCCGTAATTTAATCAAAAAAACAATACAACTAATCGCTTTTCTATCAATAATTTACTTTTGTTTTTATCTCTTCTGGGGATTAAACTATTTTAGAGAACCTTTAGCAAAAAAACTCAACTTAAAACATTCAAAGTATTCTACAGAGCAGTTAGTTTCTACGACAGGTTTTTTCTTAGAAAAATTAAATACCTTACAGCATAATATAACAGGAAATGATACAATTAAAGTTTTTGTTCCATATTCAAATTCTGAAATCTATAAGAAAGTTCCAGCTGCTTTTAAAAATTTAAGTACAGATTTCCCTTCTTTATCTTATCCGAATCCAGCTTTAAAGAATTCATTAGTTAGTTTATTTCAGTCTTATAATGGAACTTCTGGTTATTTAAATCCAATTACTGGTGAAGCTCAAGTTAATAGTATGATACCAAAAACTGGACTTCCTTCAACGGCTTGTCATGAAGTAGCACACCAAATAGGTTGGTCTGCTGAAAATGAAGCTAATTTTATAGGCTTTTTAGCTTGTATTTCAAGTAATGATGAATACTTTCAATACTCTGGTTACAGAATGGCTGTACGTTACTGTATTAGAGAAATTAGAAAGAGAGATAAAGAGTTATACAAAGAGTTTTGGTATAAAATCAATAAGGGAATTCGAAAAGAATTGAAGGATAATTATGAGTTTTGGAAACAATATGAAAATCCAATTGAACCTTATTTTAAAAAGGGATATAACTCTTACTTAAAAGCAAATAATCAAACCAAAGGTATTGAATCTTACAGCTATGTTGTAGATTTGCTCATTGCCTACAGAGAACAAAATAATTTATGAAATTTTCTTATATATACTCAACAATAATTGGATGCATACTTTTCAGTTCTTGTACTTCTAATAAGCTTTCTGAAGAATTTAAATGTTCTTCTCCAGATTTTAATAATTTAGAAGAAGTAACAGATTTCAAGAAGAACTTCACTATTGATCTTCCAAAAAATTGGAAAACGAATTTGTATTATGATGAAGTAGTCTCTTCTATTTATACTGCGGATACAACAGTAAGTATTAAAGAAACTGTAATTATAGACGCTTCGTTTGTTTTAAATCCAGTTGAAATTAATAAAGAATTTATAAATAAAATAAAAACTGAAAATGCAACTGAACAACTAGAGGAATTGATATCAAAAGAAATACAATACCTTGGAAATGATGCATTTTATAATTATGTAAAAGGAAAGAAAGGAAAGTACTCTTATCATCTTTTGAATGTTTTTACAAAAGCAAATTTAGGCTTTATGCACATTAAAACTGAAATTTACGGCGATTCATTAGTAGATGAACGCTTATGTAAAGCTGTAAAATTGATAGATAAAATACGTTTGAAATAACTTATTTTTGAACTTTAAAAATTAAAAAATGAACAAACAACATATTATAGACAGATTTGTAAAATATGTAACTATAGATACTGAATCTGATCCTTCAAACCCAAAGTTTCCAAGCACAGAAAAACAATGGGATTTAGCGCGTGTATTAGAACAAGAGTTAAAAGAAATTGGAATGGAAGATGTGGAATTAGATAAAAACTGTTATCTAATGGCTACTTTACCCAGTAATATTGATTACGATGTTCCTACGATTGGATTTGTTGCACATATAGACACAAGTCCAGATTTTACTGGAGCAAATGTTAAGCCTCAGATCCATGAGAATTATAATGGAAAAGATATCCTATTAAACAAGGAACAAAATATCGTTTTATCTCCTTCTTACTTTGAAGACTTATTACAATACAAAGGTCAAACAATTATTACTACAGATGGAACAACCTTATTAGGAGCTGATGATAAAGCAGGTGTAACAGAAATTGTTTCTGCAATGGAATACTTAATTCAACATCCTGAAATTAAACATGGTAAAATCAGAATTTGTTTTACTCCAGATGAAGAAGTTGGTAAAGGAGCTCATTTGTTTGATGTTGAAAAATTTGGTGCACAGTGGGCCTATACAATGGATGGTAGCCAAATTGGAGAATTAGAATACGAAAACTTTAATGCAGCAGGAGCCGTAGTAACTATTAATGGTAAAATTGTACATCCTGGTTATGCTAAAGGTAAAATGGTAAATTCAATGACAATCGCAAGTGATTTTATTAAAGCATTACCAGCTAATGAAGTTCCAGAAAGAACCTCAGGTTATGAAGGTTTTTTTCATTTACATACAATGGAAGGTAAAGTTGAAAAAACGGTTTTAAAATATATCATTAGAGATCACGACATGAATCTTTTCAATGAAAGAAAGGAATTAATGTTGAATACAGCTAAGATTATTAATGATAAATTAGGTAAAGAAGCAATTGAAATTGAAATAAAAGACCAATATTTCAATATGAAAGAAAAGGTTGAACCTGTAATGTACATTGTTGATATTGCTGAAGAAGTGATGAAAGATATGGGCATTACACCATTAATTAAACCCATTAGAGGTGGTACAGACGGTTCTCAACTTTCTTATAAAGGATTACCTTGTCCTAATATTTTTGCAGGCGGACACAACTTCCATGGTCGATACGAATATGTACCTGTTGAATCTATTATGAAGGCAGCAGAAGTAATTGTAGGAATAGCTGAAAAGGTAACTGTAAAGTTCAAATAAGAATTATACTTCTATATAAAATGAAAAAACTCCAGCCTATGGCTGGAGTTTTTAATTAACCTCCCATTAAAATAAAATCAATAACTAATAACGAATTGATATTCATTTCGTAGCAAATATAAGGGTTGTAGATCTTATTAAACAAAAGATTTTCGTCTTTTTTTAATTAAATTATTACTAGTATAGTATTTCACACATATTTCAATTGTGTTATATTCTAAAATTCAATTTTTTTTCCTTTTGATATCGATTACTTTTGGCCCTTTAAAATAATTAAAATGGATAGAAATTTACTTTTAGATCTGGCTAAGAAATACGATAGCCCTTTGTACGTTTACGAAACTGAAAAAATTGCAAGTCAATATAAACGTATTATTAAAGCATTCTCTAAGGTAAAAAATGTAAAGATTAATTATGCCGCTAAAGCATTATCGAATGTTAATATACTCAAGGTTTTTAATCAGTTAAATAGCGGCTTAGATACGGTATCAATTCAAGAAGTTAAACTTGGATTGTTAGCTGGATTTGAACCAAAAGATATAATTTATACTCCTAATGGCGTTTCTTTGAAAGAAATTGAAGATGTTGCCAAATTAGGAGTGCAAATTAATATTGATAATTTATCGATATTAGAATTATTTGGGCAAAAACATCCTGAAATTCCTGTTTGTATTAGAATTAATCCTCATGTAATGGCTGGAGGAAATTCTAAAATATCTGTTGGTCATATTGACTCTAAATTTGGTATTTCAATACATCAGGTACCACACATTGAAAGAGTAGTTGAAAATACAGGAATGAATATCAATGGTATTCACATGCATACTGGATCAGATATTTTAGATGTAGATACATTTTTAATGGCTACTGAAATTTTATTTGATACAGCTAAGCATTTTAAGGATATAGATTTTATTGACTTTGGAAGTGGATTTAAAGTTCCATATAAAGAAGGTGACATTTCAACAAACATAGAAGATTTAGGGAAGCATTTATCAAAGAGATTCAATGATTTCTGTAAAGAATATGGTAAAGATTTAACCCTAATGTTTGAACCTGGTAAATTCTTGGTAAGTGAAGCTGGTTACTTTTTAGCATCAGTAAATGTTATTAAACAAACAACTTCTACAGTTTTTGCCGGTATAGATAGTGGATTAAATCATCTAATTCGTCCAATGTTTTATGGCTCATATCATAAAATAGTGAATTTATCAAACCCAAAAGGTAGAGAACGCTTTTATAGTATCGTTGGATATATTTGTGAGACTGATACTTTTGGAACAAACAGAAGAATTAATGAGATTAGAGAAGAAGACGTGCTTTGTTTTTCAAACGCTGGAGCTTATTGCTTCTCTATGGCTTCAAACTACAATTCAAGGTATAGACCAGCAGAGGTGATGATTCATGAAGGTAAAGATTACTTAATACGTAAAAGAGAATCCTTCGAAGATATCATGAAAAATCAAGAAATAGTTTTATAATAAAAAACTCTGACTAGTGTCGTCAGAGTTTTTTTTATATAATTCATAATCCCCTAAAAATTATATAAAGTATGTAAATGTTATTACAAATATCAATAAATACTTGAATGTACTATAAGGAAAAACACCCTTTATTGAACTTAGGAGAATATTTAATATAAGTCTAAATAAAAAAAACACATCAATTATGATGTGTTTTTCTATATTCTTTTAATTGAATTTTATTTCTCAGCTACTACTTCGAAAATAATATCAGCAACTACAGATCTATGTAAACGAACGGCAGCATTATACTTACCTAATCTTTTTACATTACCACCTGTTACCTTAATATATTTTTTCTCGATTTCAGTTCCTTGTTTAGCTAAGGCTGCTGCAACATCTGCGTTGTTTACAGAACCAAATAACTTATCTCCTGAACCTACTTTAGAAGCAATTTTTAATTCGTATCCTTTAACTGTTTCAGCTAATTTGTTAGCATCTTCAACTAATTTAGCTTCTTTAAAAGCACGTTGCTTTAAGTTTTCAGCTAATACTTTCTTAGCAGAAGTAGTAGCTAAAACTGCATATCCTTGAGGTATTAGGTAATTACGACCATAACCATTCTTAACAGTTACAACATCGTCTTTAAAACCTAAATTTTCTACGTCTTGTTTTAATATCAATTCCATGTTTCTACTTCTTTATTATTTTAACATATCTCCAACGTACGGCATTAAAGCTAAATGACGAGCTCTTTTAATAGCTTGTGCAACTTTACGTTGATATTTTAATGAAGTTCCTGTTAAGCGTCTTGGTAAAATCTTACCTTGCTCATTTACTAAGTACATTAAGAAATCAGGATCTTTGTAATCGATATACTTGATACCGTTTCTTTTGAAACGACAGTATTTAGCTTCCTTTTTAGTTTCAATGTCAAGCGGAGTTAAGTAACGTACTTCACCTTGCTTGTTTCCTTTTGCTTGTTGTTCAATTGATGACATAATTGATTACTTTTTTGCAGTTTTAACTCGTTCTCTTCTCTTCTCTGCCCAAGCAGCTGCATGTTTATCTAACCTAACTGTTAAATAACGCATAATGCTATCGTCACGTCTAAACTCTAATTCAAACGGAGTGATAGTTTCGCCTGCTACTTTGTACTCAAGTAAGTGATAGAAACCACTTTTTTTCTTCTGGATTGGATAAGCTAATTTTTTTAGCCCCCAATCTTCTTTGTGGATCATTTCTGCACCTTTAGAAACCAAATAGTCCTCGAACTTTTTTACTGTTTCCTTTATCTGACCTTCAGATAAAACGGGATTCAAAATGAAAACAGTTTCGTAATGATTCATAATTATTAATTTATTTTTAAGCGTGCAAATATACAAGTTTTTATTATGAAAACATAATATCTATAGATTATTTTACTTTTTATTATATTACTAAACCAAATCTTAGTTTATGCAAATTCCAGAAATACCAAATTTAATTCATTATGCTATTCCTTTATTTGTTATTACAGTAGTTATAGAAGCTATTTTAACTGTAAAAGTAAAACTAGAAAGCTATGAATTTAAAGATGCTATGACATCCATAACAATGGGGCTAGGAAATGTTGTAATTGGTTTATTTACTAAGGGATTAATTTTGGGGTTGTTTTTGTGGTTGTATCAATTCAGATTTTTTACAATTTCATTTACTTGGTGGGCTTGGTTAATTTTATTGTTTGCTGAAGATTTTGTGTATTATTGGAATCATAGAGTTGCACATGAAAGCAGATTATTTTGGGCCAGTCATGTTGTACATCATTCATCACAAAAATATAATTTGAGTACCGCATTAAGACAAACTTGGACTGGAAGTTTTTATACGTTTATTTTTTGGCTACCACTAGTTTTGTTTGGTTTTCATCCAATTATGATATTAGCTCAAATGAGTATTAGTTTATTATATCAATATTGGATTCATACAGAACTTATTTACAAACTTCCTAAATGGTTCGAAGCTGTATTCAATACACCAAGTCATCATAGAGTTCATCATGCAACTAATCCACAATATTTAGATCGGAACCATGCAGGTATCTTTATTATTTGGGATAAGTTATTCGGTACTTTTGAACCAGAAGTTGAAAAACCAGTGTATGGATTAGTTAAAAACATTGAAACCCATAATCCTATTAAAGTTGCTTTTATAGAGTGGTATCATATGTTTAAAGATGTTTTTTTTAGTAAAACATCTTTACTCAAAAGAATACAATACTTTATAAAGCCTCCTGGATGGAGACATGATGGAACTGGAATCTTATCTCCAGATTTAAGAAAAGAGTGGGAAAATAAAAAAAGAGAACAGTAACTGTTCTCTTTTTAATTTAATTAAGATCAAAACGTAAGCCTAATGAAATGTTTCGTATATCCGTATTTTGAAACAATGGATTTAAATCATATTTTGCATATAAACCTATGCCTTCATAAGCAATAAAAGCACTTAACCCGTAATTAATTGTATTAGTGTTGAAATCATTTTTTTGAACCTCTTCTATTCTAACACCTTGTGGGTTTACATATTCT
Source organism: uncultured Tenacibaculum sp. (assembly GCA_947492185.1). Lineage (GTDB taxonomy): Bacteria > Bacteroidota > Bacteroidia > Flavobacteriales > Flavobacteriaceae > Polaribacter. Next base: position 122,486 of record CANLMR010000004.1, on the reverse strand, counting down.
AAATATTGACGAGTTCCTAGCTTGAAACCAAAGAATCCTCCTAAACCTATTCTAAAATCATCATGAGTTCTATCCCCTATTTCACCATCTGAATATGTTTTGTTTTTAGTAAAATCTAATTCAAAATGCATAGGAAAAATCATTTGTACATGACGTAATCTACTTTCTGATAATGTATTTGGATTAACAACTAAATTTGTTTGATCTCCATTTACAACATGATATAAATTGTTATCTGCTCTTAAATTATTCCATAAGAAAGAAACTCCGTATTTAAAATAAGCCATTGAAGGTTCTTTAGATAATCTTGTTTTCCAAGTAAACCCTAGCTCATAAAAGTGAGATTGCCAAAACTTATAATTAGAATTATTTAACGATCCAAAATCATTATCAACTAAAACATTATTCACACCAAGAGCAAACACAAATTGAGTCGTAGTTCTTTTATTCCTTCTTCGTTTTCTTTTGAAAAAATCATCGTCATCATCATCGTCGTCAAATAATTTAAATTTAAAAGTTTTCTTTCCTATAGTAAATGTATCATAATCATCATCTTCACTTGCTATTTTTCCGTTAGTTTTATCTTGAACTAATTGTTGAAGTTTTTGTTCTTCAGCACTAACTAATTCTTCTATTTTACTAGCGTGATAAATAGCCGCATCTTTCTTTAATTTTTCAGCTTCAGAATAGGTAAGTTCTTTTCTCTCCAACTTTTTATTAATCTCTTTAACCTTTATTTTTAAAGAATCTTTATGCGATTTAGTAATTCTGTCGATTTCACGAGATATTTTATTCACTTCTTTTTCAAAAGTTTTCTCTTGAGATTGAGCAAAAGTAGTGCTAAGAAGCACTAATAAAATTAGTATTCTTTTCATCATTATTTAATTTTTTAAAATTTAATGTAAACTTATTCGGCTGGCCACCTTTTTTATAAGTACTTATTTATTTCTGTTTGCTACAGCAACTATAATAGTTGAAATTCTTCTTCCTAAATTATCTTTAAAATTTCCTTGGTATTCATCATCTTCAATAGACCTTTCTACTTCAGCTAATATGAGTTCCGGGTTAATTTTTAGATTTGTTCTTTTCAATTGAAACTTAATACTATCCAACACATCATTTCTATTCAATTCGAGGTTAGCATAATATTCTTTCACTTCTTTAGGTGAATGTGTTACAGCATATAATAAATCATCACTATTAACTTGAATTCTTCTTTTATCCGAAGAAACAGGTTTAATAATTTTATCTAAATTCTTTAATTCAACTGGAGTATCAGATGCTATTGAAGCAAATGATTCATCTGAGTTTTTAACTTCAAATGTCTGTTCTATAATTTTTGACGGTTTTTCCAATCCCGTATCTACTCTCTTATTTATTTTCTTTTTAGAATTTATTAATTTTTGAGCTATAACAACCTCTGTATGATTCTGATTCTTTTTTTTCTCTATAATAGCATTAACTTCTCTTTCTGTTTTATTCTCCGTATTTATATCCTTTTTTGGAGCAGTTACAATAATTTGATTTTTTACTGGTAAAATTGGAATTTCTTCTATCTGATTTGTATTCATCTTAAGAAAAACAGAAAAAATTATAGCTATGCTAGCTGCTATTCCAACAAAAAAGAACATTTTCTTTTTTGATTTTCTTTCAGAAGTATCTAACATATTTTCCATACGTTCCCATGAAGAAACTGACGTTTCTAAACTTCTTTCTTGAAATTTTTCTCTTATTACTTTATCTAGCTTACTTTCCTCCATGACTCACTTCATTCATTTTAACATAATTTGTTTGCAACCATTTTCTGGCTTTAAATAATTGCGACTTTGATGTACTTTCTGAAATATTCAGCTGCTTTGCTATTTCAGAATGTTTATAACCCTCTATAGCATAAAGATTAAACACAATCTTATATCCTTCAGGTAATTTGTCTATTAAATTTTGAATATCTTCTACAGAGGTGTTTTCCATGTTTTCAATTACAACATCAGAAAAAACATATTCTTCATCTGTAAGAACCAACACATTTCTTTTTCTTAAATACGAAATACATGTGTTTACCATAATTCTACGTATCCAACCTTCAAAACTTCCTTTATTCTTAAAAGCATTAATATTGGTAAATACCTTTAAAAAACCAGAAAGCATTAACTCTTCAGCATGATGCAAATCTTTAACATATTGTCTACATACTCCCAACATTTTAGGAGAATACAACTCAAATAAATGTTTTTGAGCTTCTCTGTCTTTTTTTTGCGCATTTTTAATTAAAATGGCTTGACTAGTATGTAAAGAAATAATTTTCAAAAGTTTTCTTTGCTTAATAATGCCTTACAAATATAAAGACGTTCATTTTTAAAAAAAGGTTGCCTGAAGTAAAAAAAGAATGTGAAAAAAATTAAAAACCTCCTAGTGAGGGACTAGAAGGTTTAAAGTTACATAATCTAAAGTAACTATCGGGGGAAATAAGGTTTGCTCTTTTCATATTTAAATTTAGTGTTTTTCACTCTTTTTTAAACAGGAAAAACACTATTTAACAATTTGATATACAAAAAAGTAAATTAATTTAACTTTAAAATAGAGTTGACTCTTGTTAGTTCTGTTTTGAATAACGTTTCAGTTATACTTTCTTTATAAAAAGGAATAATAGTTTTTATTAACTCTTTATTCTTATTGTTTCTTAACAATTCTGGAAATGCTTTTTCTAATACTTCTAACATTATTGCTGTTGCAGTAGAAGCTCCAGGAGAAGCTCCCAACAAACAAGTTATGCTTCCATCTTTACTACTTATAACCTCTGTACCGAATTGAAGCTTTCCTCCTTTATATTCATCTTGTTTAATAATTTGAACACGTTGACCAGCTTTTACTACCTCCCAATCCTCACTTTTTGCATCTTTTATAAATTTCCTTAAAGATTCCATTCTATCTTCTTTATTCATCATTACTTGATGAACTAAGTATTTTGTAAGTGGTAAATTATGCCAAAACGCACCTAACATCGGTGATATATTATCAAATTGGATAGATTTAAATAAATCAAAATTTGAACCTTCTTTTAAAAACTTAGGACTAAATCCTGCAAAAGGACCAAATAATAAAGATTTTTCACCATCAATATATCGAGTATCTAGGTGTGGGGTTGACATTGGAGGATCTCCTATTCCTGCTTTACTATATACTTTAGCATTATGCTGATTAATGATTTCTTCATTATTACACACTAACCATTCACCACTTACAGGAAAACCTCCATATCCTTCCTTTTCTTCTATTTCAACTTTTTGTAGTAACAATAAACTTCCGCCTCCAGCTCCAATAAATATGTGTTGACCATCTACCTGTTGTTTTTTTCCCGTTTTGGTATTCTTTACTTCTACTGTCCAATCTATATCGGTGTCAGGATCAACATCTAATACTTCTTGATTACAATGTACTGGTGTATCAAATTCTTCTTCTAAAATCCTAAATAATTCTTTTGTTAATTCTCCATAATTCAACTCTGTTCCTCTATCGATTCTTGAAGCTGCCATAACTTCATCCTCTTCTCTATTATTCATAATTAAAGGAAACCATTCACGCATTTTTTCTATATCTCTTGTAAAATCAATGCTATCAAACATAAAATGCTCTTTAAAAACCTTAAAACGTTTTTCTAAATAATCGCTGTTTTCCTTACCTGAAACCCAACTATGGTGCTTTACAGGCATCACAAACTTACTCGGGTTTTTAATGAATCCTTTTTCTGCTAAATAAGCCCATAGCTGTTTGGAAATTTCAAACTGTTTACAAATCTTAATTGCTTTATCCATAGCAATCGAACCATCTTCTTGTTCAGGACAATAGTTCAATTCACATAATGCTGCATGACCAGTTCCTGCATTATTCCATGCCGCTGAACTTTCTAAAGCTACTTCTTCTAAACGCTCAAGAATTAATATTTTCAATGAAGGATCAAGTAGTTTAGCTAACAATGCCAAGTTTGCACTCATAATTCCACCACCTACACAGATTAAATCATACTCTTTTTCGAAATTCATGGATTTTATTTTAGATTTGAAGTAAATATATTTAGAATAAAATTGACTTGAAAAAATTGATATGATAAAAAACACAGATCATTGTGCTTTATGTGATCTTAGCGAAGCCCACTTACAACTCGGTTTAGTTTGTAGTTTAACTGAAAAAGTTCCTGATTTTCATAGAACTTGTACCAAAATTAAGCTGAATATTGTATTAGAAGATAAACTTGATGAATTAGAAGAAAAGGAAGAGGAGTTAAGTTTTACGAAGTTTCATGTAATTCGAAATCTTTTCATCTATCCAATACTTGGAATTTGTGTACTAATTAGTGATTATTTTTTTTATCAAAAATTTATTAATAATTATGATATTTTATCTATTGACAATTTACAAAATGACAGTCCAACCATTTTAATTTCATTTATAATTATACTTCTTTTTGGTTTTGGACTTATAGGAAAAGGAATTGGACCTTACTTAAATTATTTAGAGGATAATAAAATGAATGACGTAGAAATTGATAAGGTTTATGATATATTAGAACTTTATCAAGTTCATGACAAGTTCTAATAAGCATCCACATCTACTATAAAACGAATAGGACGAAATTCCTTAACAGCTTCGAAAGTAATTTTTACTTTTTGAAGTTGTTCTTTTGTTTTTACTAACGATTGTTTGGGAGGGATTTTAATCATTAAATTTTTAATGTATTGATTTCTAATTCTAGAAACTGCAGGAGCAGTTGGTCCTAACACGTGTTCTCCAAAAACATTTTGCAGTGCCCTTGCTAACCAATTTACACCTTCATTTACCTTAATATAATCTTTATGTTTAAGCGTAATCTTAATTAATCTATAATACGGAGGGTAAAAATACTGCCAACGGTCTTGTAATTGTTCAGCATACATTTCCTCGTAACTATTGGTAGAAACTTGCTGTAATATTTGATGATATGGATTATAAGTTTGTATAGCCACCATTCCTTGTTTTTCAGAACGTCCTGCCCTACCCGATACTTGAACCATTAACTGAAAGGCTCTTTCGTGTGCTCTAAAATCTGGATAGTTTAACATGGTATCAGCACTCAAAACTCCAACTAATAACACATTTGCAAAATCTAATCCCTTTGATAACATCTGTGTTCCCACTAAAATGTCTATTTCCTGAGCTTCAAATGCTTCTATAATTTTCTGATATCCAAATTTTCCACGAGTTGTATCAGAATCCATTCTCCCAATATTATGGTTTGGAAAAAGCTCTTTTAGTTCTAATTCAATTTGTTCAGTCCCGAAACCTTTTGTATCCAAAGATGCATTACCACAAGCTCCACATGAATTAGGCATTGCTCTTTGATAATGACAATAGTGGCATTTTAACTGATTATTATACTTATGATAGGTTAAACTCACATCACAATTAGGGCATTGAGGCGAATGCCCACAAGTTGTACACTCTACAATTGGAGAAAATCCACGTCTATTTTGAAAAAGTATTATTTGTTTTTTTTCTTCTAAAACATCATTCATTAATTGAATTAAACGATCAGAAAAATGACCAATCATTTCCTTTTTCCTTCTCTTTTCTTTTACATCTATTAATTCAATTTTTGGCATTTGAATATTTCCATGTCGTCTATTCAAATGAACTAAACCATATTTATTTTGAGTGGTATTGAACTTTGTTTCAACAGACGGAGTCGCAGAACCTAACAACACTTTAGCTTTATGTAATTTACCTAAAACTATAGCTGCATCTCTTGCATTATATCGAGGCGAAGGTTCAAATTGTTTATAAGATACTTCATGCTCTTCATCTACCACAATTAAACCTAAATCAGAAAATGGTAAGAATATAGTTGATCTTGCTCCTAGTATAATTTGTGCTTTGACTTTATTTTGTAAAACATTATTCCAAACCTCTACTCTTTCATTCACAGAATATTTTGAATGAAAAACAGAAATCTGATTACCGAAATAATTTTGTAATCGTTTTATGATTTGAGTTGTTAAAGCAATTTCAGGTAATAAAAACAATACCTGCTTTCCTGATTCTAAAACTTTTTTTATCAGTTTTGTATATACTTCTGTTTTTCCAGAACTTGTTACTCCATGCAATAAAGTAATATCATGTTTTTTAAAACTCTCTTCTATTTCTGAAAGTGCTTTAACCTGATATTCATTTAAGTTCTTAAGTGGGTTTTCTTCACCTTTAAATTGAACTCTATCTGTTTGTATGTGATAAAATTCAAATATCTCTTTATCAACGAGTGCTTTTATAATTTGAGCTGAAACTCCTGATTTTTCCGATAATATTTTGGCTTTTATCGGTTTTTTCTCTGTTTTTAATTGAAAAAATGTAAGCACAACATCTCGTTGTTTCTTAGCTCTAGATAATTTCGATAATAATTCTTGTAAACTCTCGTCAGACTGATAGTTCTTATTCAATCGAACATACTTCACCAATTTAGGCTTATATGTTTCATAAATCTCTTCTTTTACATGAAGTACCGATTTATCTATCAATTGATTTATTATTGGTAGAACCTTTTTTTTATCTAAAACCTCAGCTATTTCATGTAATATTAATTGAGATTGACGTTGCAAAGCTTCAAAAATTAAATATTCTTGGTCAGATAGTAATTCCGTATTGCTAAACGAATCGTTTTTATAAATAATAGTTTCACTTTCTAAAAGAAATGCCGATGGTACAGCTGCTCTATACACATCTCCTAATGAACACATGTAATAAGAAGAAATCCATTTCCAATGTTTGAGTTGTTTTTCATTAACAATTGGTTGTTCATCTAAAATTTGATGAATTTCTTTGGCTTCGTATAACTCAGGCGGAGTTTGATGAATATTAAAAACCAAAGCAGAATACATTTTGGTTTTACCGAAAGACACGGCAACTCGCATTCCCTTTTGTAAGAAATCTGCTTCTTCTTTTGATACCGAATACGTAAATAGTTTCTGTATCGGAATAGGTAATATTACATCAATAAAGTAAATAGCGAAATTGTTTAAATACTATATCAAATCTAAACAAATTTCGCTACATCTACTCTATTATTTCATGTATAAATCTACCTATAGATTTATAAAATTTATTTAGGTTCTAATAACAGAACTATTTTGTTAAAATCAGCTGCACTATTAATAACTTTCCTATACTCTTCATATAATTTAACAGGAATTATATTTTTTCTATAATGCTCATTTGCTGTAACTGTAACAACATTACCCGAAACTTCATAAGATGATTTAAATGAGAAATATTCTTTACTTTTTTCGGTATAAGAATTGTCAATATTTATATCATCTAGGTTAGAAATTTTATAACCTTCTGGTATCGTAATTTTAATTGTTCTGTAGTAACTTCTTTGATTCTGCTCCTCAACCTTTAAGGTTCTCTTTTTCTCTTGATATAATTCAACTTGACGGCCAATCACTTCACCTAACTTAAATAAGTATTTACGTCCTGCTTTCTCTACCAGTGCTTCAGAGGTTAAATCAATAATAAAACGTAGTGGCTTTTCACCAAATAATTCTGGTTTATCGTTTTCTAATTTTCTATTAGTTACTTCAATTTCTTTATTTATGCTTTCTGCTAATCCATCAATCATTTTCTCTCGCTCTTCACCTTTAATTAGGTGAGTAAAAGGTTGAATAGACATTGCATAATATCCATGAAATTCTCTTTCATAATGAATTATATTTTTAGCAACATTATCAGCATCAAAAGAAATATCTAACAACATCTTATCAAATGTCTGTTTAGCTTTAATAGGCTTTATGTATTTGATTTTCCCAATTGCAGAATTAAATTTCCCTACAGTAACTTCTTTAATAAAAAGACCATAATTATCGGTTAAGCTTGCAGGCGGAAAACCATATCTAGAACCAAATTGATCTGGAGATAAATACTTTTTTGTTTTTGGAAAATAAATTAAAAACTCTTTTAAGAATGTATTTGCCTCGAATTTTTTATCGAATTTAACTTCATCTCTATCACTAGTAATTACTAATTCATTTTTAATTCCTAGCTTTTTAAAAAGTGCAATGTATAATTTTACGATTCCTCTTGAGTTAGTTACTTTTTTCTTTAAAATTTGCTGAAGGTCCGTTAAATTGGGATCTGATGTTTGAGAGATATAAAAATTTGTTTTAAGGTAATAATCGGTTTTTCTGATTTTGTCGTCTAATGTTTTCTCTTGATCTAATTTTAATTCAGAAACAAAAGCGTTAATTAGTTTTGCTGTTTTTTTCTCTGGTTCAGCATAATAATAAGTATATAAGTTTTGTGCAACTTTACTGTAAGAAGAAATATCAGAAACTCCATTTGCTATATTTGCATCTAGCTTATAAATCAAACCTCCTCTTGAAGCATTATAAGCAGACAATTCTTCTTTAACTAACTTCTTTAAATTATCAACACTTAATTTCCAATGTGCTTTGCTCTTAAGAGTGGTATCTTGTTTTACCTCTGGTAGATTATTAATACTTTTAAATTTAAATAATAAGTTTTTTGGTGAAAAAAGATCAAACTCTACTTTATTTTTATCGTATGACGATTGAAAACTTAATCTCATTCCTTTGTATATAGGAATACGTTTAACAACATAAATATATTCGATATAACTTCCTTTAGTTACACCTTCAAATGCAAAATATTTATATGTTCTTCCTGTTTCTTCATCGTCCGCAGTTAAAATTTTAGATTCATCTAAATCAATTACTTCTCCTTTTTCATTAATAACTCGGGCTTTATTAACCATTAATGAAGAGTTAGATGAAAACGGCAAATACACTTTATTGTATTGCTCAATTTTATCATCTGAATTAAGCCATAGAACTTTATGCTCAAGAAAATATTCTACAAAAGCGTCTCCTTCAAAATGAAACTCTGTAACTATTTTTTCTTTTACAGCAGCCATCTCTTCTTTATCATTACTAGTTTTTATGTTATATGCCGGTGATTTATCCCAGTCATAGCTCTCATAAAAAGGTTTATCTTGAGAAAAACCTAAATGAAAAGTAAACAGTAATATTAAAATGATTGTTATTTCTTTTTTCATGCTTTCTATTGCTTTTTAAGGACTATTATTTCCTTATAATTTTTTTCTATTTTTTTTATTAGGCTATTAACCTTTTTTTGTTGTTCTTTTGACAATGTCATATAATTGATAATGATTTTATGAGCATACATTATTTTATTATCAATTAACTTATACTCTATATTACTTTTAATCAATTCATCTGAGATTTCAACAGATTCAGGTAAATAATCTACTTTATATCCATCCGGAATCTCAAAAGTAGTATTGTAATTAAACGACATTTTATATCGATATTCAATTGCATTCTTCCTCTTCTTATCTAATTTAAAATCTGATAATGTTTTATATAAATTAAGATTTAGATAAACTTCATCTCCTAATGTTTTAGAATAGTTATCTATTTCAAAATTATAGTCAACTATAAAATCTTTATCGTAATCGTATTTATTTTTTTCAGTATAATCAGTAACTAAAAATTTATTATTTCCTTTTGAAAATCTACTATTATAAAAATCTTTTAATTTGGTGTCTGTATTTTTTCTTTCTAGTCTATTGAAAAAATCGATTTTAGAATATCCAGATATAATAGCTTTTGAGGCACCAACAATTTTCTTTCCATCTAACTTAATAGCTGTAGAGTCTGTAAATGAATTTATTTCAGCATCAATTACAGGTACCTTTTCAATTTTATATTTATCACCATCAGCAATTAATGCTTCCTTACCTTGAATAAATGGTGTAGGTAAATCTAATTTCATATATCTTCCTGTAGCATCTAAAAAATAGGTTTTTCCATTTTCCGAATAAGAAAGAATCATATGATTATCTACAATTGGTGTTGGTACTTCATCATAAGTATATGGTATGCTTCTTGTTCCTATCCAAGTTAAATTTCCTTTTAAATCTGCTATTTCAAGCATTTTAGACAAAATACTCGAGTTATCTTTACAATCTCCATATTTCTTTTTAAATACATCATTAGATTCTCTAGGAATAAATCCACCAAGAGCATATTCAAAAGCGATATATTTTATATTCTGTTGCACCCAATAATAAATCGCTTTTACCTTCTCTAAATCAGTTTCTTTATTCTTAGTTATTTCTGCAACTACATTTTTTAATTCAGAATCAACTTCTTCCTTATTAATATCCTTAACTAAAGAACTATACCAATTATATAAATCAGAAACATTACTTAGTAAACTAATTTTTTCATCATCTTTTGTGTATGAAGTAATTATAGGAATAATATGAGGTAATACTGTTTTATAACTTGGTGATCCAGATTCAAAATCATAACTATCCTGATTTTTCACTTCCCAAGTATATTCATTTGTTTTTCTATTTTCTTTTTTAGTAAAACTAACTTGCTCTTCTTTTAAATTGAATTTTTTAAAATCAATTTCAATATCCTTATCAACTACATATGTAATTTTATTTTTTACAATAGGGAAAAAATCTCCAAAATAAAACGGATTTAAAAATCTAGGATTCTTAATATTATAGGTATAATTTAGTTCGGAAATAGAGCCTTTTTTAAGATTGGGATAGATAAAACTTATGTTTTTAGATCCATCATAAAAAGAATCATCTAAATTATCTTTTTCTTTAAAACTTTCAACTTCAAACTCTTTATATTTCCCTTTTTTAAATAAAAAAGAAGAAGCTTTAATTTCTTCTAAATCGTAGAAAAAAGAATAACTAAGTGATCCTTCTGAATTATAGGTTACTGATTCATTTAAGTATAAATCTTTTTCAGTGGATTGTTCTTTTATTTGTAATTCTCCTTTTTTAAAGCCTATTTCAATTAGTGTTTCTTTCACTAATCTAACTTTTACATCTTCAGGAAATTTATTTGAGTACTGATTAAATTCTTCTGAAAATTGAGCATATAAATTAGGTGAAATACCTAAAACTAATAGTAAAAATAATAGCTTATAAATTCTCGATTGAGTAAACCTTATTATTAACATAATTCTTTCTTCTAATTATTTTTCCATTTTCATTGTAAAAATTCACTTCACCATTTAATTCACCATTAACATAAATCTCGGTTTTCTTTTTATTCCCGTTTTCGTAATACAAAGTTTTCTCACCGTGAATAGTACCGTAATTATAGTCGATTACTTCTTTTAGTTTTCCGTTTTCGTAATGTTTTTTATGCTTTCCTAAATATTTACCAGCGTCAAAAACTATTTCTTGGTGAATTTTACCTGAATAATAATACGATTTATAATCACCAACTATATCTCCATTTTTAAACTGCATAACAATTGAAGGCTTTCCATTATCGAAAAAGGCTTTAATTTCTCCGGTTTCTTTTGGTAATTCTATCATTAGAATTTCTTTTCCACTGGCATCCAAATAACTATATCCTAACAATTCTCCTCTATCATAAAACCTTATCAATTGAAGTTTACCTCCTCTATCATAAAACTCTCTTCTTCCATGAATAAGATTATCTTTCTGCTCAGTGATTACTTCTAGGCTTCCGTTATCATAATAATCTATGTCTTTTCCTTGTTCTGAACCATTTTCATAAAGAACTTTTGTTTCTATTTGACCATTTTTATGATACGATATGTATTCTCCATTTAATTGACCGTTAAGATAAGTAGCCTCTGTTTCTTTATTTCCGTTATCAAAATACCAAGTCCAAACTCCATTTTCATTTCCATTAAGATAATTTCCTGTAACTCTTTTTGCTCCATCAAAATAAAAGCTCGAATATTGTCCGTGTTTTACTTGGTTAGTGTATGATAATTTGATTTTATCTTTTCCGTTGAAATGCTTGATATCTACTACATTTTTATCTGAGTCATAAACTACCTTTTGAAATTCTTTTTCATCTTTATCGTAATACGTTTCAGATATTAAATCTCCATACTTATATTCCGAAGTATATTCTAATTTACCATTTACTCCATAAGTGTTTTGTACTCCATGAAGTTTACCTTTATGATAAAAACTTATTGTTTGTAAACTTCCATCTAAATAGTAATATCTCCATTCTCCATGTTCTAAACCTTCTTTATACCATCCTTGAACCGACATTTTTTCATTTATATGATAAGCAGAGTAATACCCATCTTTAACATCATTTTTATAAGGAGTTTTATAACTTAGGTTTCCATTATTATAATACCCATAATAATAACCATCAATTTTATTTTCAACATAAGTACATTTAGATTCTAATACTCCATTTTTAGTATAGTACTTCCATTCTCCTTTTTTAATACCAGAAATATCATATAAACCTTCAAAAGTTTTCACTCCTTTAGGTGAATAATTTTCATAATAAAATTCCCCTCCTTTTTTTCGGGCTTCTTTAATTATACCTCCTTTTTTATCATAAAATTTATAGGCAATTATTTCACCTTTTCTGTACTGATATTCATAATATAATTTACCATCTGCATCGTAAAACTTATATATTCCATTAAGTTTACCTTTAGAATAAGTAAATTCATTTTGCAACACACCAGTATCATAATAAATCTTCCAAGGACCATCATATTGCCCATCTAAAGACTGTCCATCTTCTTGCAATTGTCCATTTGGATAAAAAGATTGGTACAATCCATTCATAGCTTCACCTGAATATTCTATATCATTTGCTAATTGTTTATTATAATGATATTTTTTTGCCTTACCTACAACCTTATCATTAACATAATTAGCCTTAAAAAACACATCTCCATTAGCATAATACTCTAATAACTCTCCTTCCTTTAAACCATTTTTATATGGAATGTAAAATTCTGGTAATTCTTCACCTACTTTGAAATAAGAATTATAGATACCGTCAAGTTTATTTTCTTTAAAAAACTTTTTTTGGATTAACGCTCCTTTATCATTGTAATATTTGTACTCTCCATCTAGCATTCCATCTTTATAGATTGTTTTTACATAAAGCTTACCATTTTGATGATACATTATGTTTTCTCCATTTAATGCTCCATCTTTATAAATAGCTGTTTCTTTAACTTTATTTACATCAAAAAACCAGATCCATTTTCCTGTTTTTTCTCCTTTATCATCAAATTCTCCTCTTGCAACTAGAAGTCCGTTTTCATCATAAAACTCCCACAATCCCTTTTTAATGTCACCCACTAATTTACCTACAGCAGCAGTGTATAAATTATTATAATATATATGTTTTACATTCTGAGTAGAACCATTGAACTGCATACTGTTTTCAGAAATAATAGCTCCCCATTTCTCTCTACATTTAGCAAAAAACTCAAGTATATCTTTTTCGTTTCTTTTTATAACTTTTTTTAAGTCTTTATTTTTTATAGCATAAGAAACAGTGTGAATAAAATCATCAAAAAGATTATTTTCAGCTATCCACTTATAAAACTTAACATATTTTCTTTCCCAAAAACCATTCTCTCCTTCAAAGTTTTTGAGTAATTCAATCATAATATGATTTTGTCTAGTTAAAGCAGTATTAATTTTATTATTAGTTTCATACTCCTTTTTTAAGGACATTTTACTGTTAAGTATTAGATCTATTTCTTCATATGAATCGTCTGCTTCACTTAACTCTAAATCTTCATCTCTTTTATTAGCATTTTTGGTTTTCACTAACTGATTTAAAGTACTTAAAATTGTAAATGACTCTTCTGCATCTGGATCTAATAAAAGATAGAAGTTATAACTCATTAATGCTTGAGTAATTCTATTTTGTTTATAGAATATATCCCCTACTTGAATATGAGTATCCTTATGAAAAGGATTTAAAATCATACTTGTTTTGTAGCATTCAATAGCTTCTTCTAATTTATTTTGATTACTAAGGGTGACTCCTTTATTAAACCACAACAAATAATTTTTTGGATAAATTTTTAATCCTTCATCATAGTTTTTAATCGCCTCATCATACTGTTCAAGGTTGGTTAAAGCAACCCCTTTGTTTATAAAAGAATTTAATCTAGATTCTTTATTTCCATTTTTAATTACTTCATCGGTAATTTTAATTACTTCTTCATGCTTATCTGCATTGAGAAGATAAAAAGCTTTATTAGATAAAGCATAGTAATAAATAGAGTCATTTTTATTGACCTTACTAAGATGTTCAGCAGCTTCAGTAAACTTACCTTCTACTTCACTCTTTTCTACTAATTTTTTAATTTCTGTGTAATCTACAAATGGTATTTTGTCCTGCGCATAGCAAACTTCAGCAATAAGAAGTATAGCAATTATTATTTTTTTCATCTGGCAAAATTATAAAATTATTGTTAATGTTAAATAATTATTTTTCTGAGCTCTAACCTTCTAAATTGTTAATCTAATTTTACTAAATTGTTGAAATAATTACAATGAATTATGACAGCTAACCAATGGAAGGAAAAAGGTAGTTTTATTAAACTATTTAACAATGAGGTTTTTGTAATTGATGAAGGAAAAAATAATGATAAAACTATGGTGATTTTGCATGGATATCCAACTTCATCTTATGATTATTTTAAAGTTCTAGATCGATTAACTTCTGAGTATCGTGTTATTATCCATGATCATTTAGGATTTGGATTTTCAGACAAACCTCAAAACTATTCTTATTCTCTAGTTGAACAAGCGGATGTTGCTTTAGATTTATGGAAAAAGCTAGGCATTAAAGAATGTACATTATTAGCTCATGATTATGGTACTAGCGTAGCTACAGAAATCTTACATCGTTATAATAATAAACAAATTGATTTAACTATAAATGAATTGATTTTGTGCAATGGAAGTATGCACATAGAACTTTCTCAATTACGCTTAATTCAAAAACTACTTAAAAATAAATACACCGGTAAATATGTTGCCAAACTTTCAAATGAATTCATTTTTACAAAAAACATTAGAAATGTATATCACGATAAGTCTCAAGCAACGAAAGATGAACTCAAAGAAATGTGGCAGCAACTAATTTATAATGATGGTAAAAAAGTAATTCATCGTCTTTCTAATTATATTAATGAAAGGTATTTTTTCTGGCACCGTTGGATTGGAGCTTTAAAAGAAACTCAAATTAAAACAAAAATTGTTTGGGCCAAAAATGATCCTGTAGCTGTTTTTAAAATTGCAGAGCTCTTAGCTTCAGAAATACAAAATAACGAATTACTCCCTATAGAAAACTCAGGACATTTTCCTATGTTGGAATCGCCAGAAAGATGGATAAATCTTGTTTTAGATTAGCTAATTTTACTCCAAATACCGCTTGTTTTTTGAAGTTGAGTTAATCGTTTTAAGATTAATCTATTTTCAGTAGAAGATAAACTAGGATCATCGTTAAGCATTTTAATAGCTGCTTGTCTGGCTTGAAATAAAATTGAACTATCCTTTACCACATCGGCTATTTTTAAATTTAAAACACCACTTTGTTGTGTCCCCATAATATTTCCTGGACCACGTAATTTTAAATCTACTTCTGCTATTTTAAATCCATCAGAAGTTTCAACCATTGTTTTTAATCGTGTTTTTGCATCTGAAGATAATTCAAAACTAGTTAATAAAATACAATAACTCTGATCTGCTCCACGTCCTACTCTTCCTCTTAATTGATGCAACTGACTTAATCCAAAACGCTCCGAACTCTCAATAACCATTACTGAGGCGTTTGGTACATTTACTCCCACTTCAATAACTGTAGTTGCAACCATAATTTGAGTTTCACCACGAACAAACCGATCCATTTCATACTCTTTATCTGCAGGTTTCATCTGACCATGAACAATACTAATTTGATATTTTGGTGAAGGAAATTCTCGAGCAATACTTTCATATCCATCCATCAAATCTTTATAATCCATCGCTTGAGATTCTTGAATTAATGGATACACAACATACACTTGTCTACCTTTTTCTATTTCGTCTTTTAGGAACTTAAAAACCCCTAAACGATGACTATCATATCTATGTACAGTTTTTACCGCTTTTCTTCCTGGAGGTAATTCATCAATAACAGAAATATCTAAATCACCATAAACAGACATTGCTAAAGTTCTTGGAATTGGTGTTGCTGTCATCACCAAAACATGAGGAGGAACTCCTTCTTCAGAACTCTTTTTCCATAATTTACTTCGTTGAGCAACACCAAATCTATGTTGTTCATCAATGATGGCTAATCCTAACTTTTTAAACTGAACTTTATCTTCTATAATAGCATGAGTACCAATTAAAATATGTAAGCTCCCATCTTCTAATCCTCCATGAATTTCTCTTCTCTTTTTCACTTTAGTAGATCCTGTTAATAGCTCAACATTAATAGGAGTATCTTTTAACAGTTCTTTTATACCGTTGTAATGTTGAGTTGCTAGAATTTCAGTTGGAGCCATTATTGTAGCTTGATAATCATTATCAATTGCTAATAGCATAACCAATAAACCAACAATGGTTTTACCAGATCCTACATCTCCTTGTAAGAGTCTGTTCATTTGAGCTCCATTTCCTAAATCTTTTCGTATTTCTTTTAATACTCTTTTTTGAGCATTGGTCAGATCAAAAGGCAAATGATTGTTATAAAAATCTGTAAAATACTCTCCTACATTTTCGAAAACAAATCCTTTAATTTTAGACTTATTAATTAACTTTTTTACTAACAATTGCAATTGAATAAAGAACAATTCTTCAAACTTTAATCGATATTGAGCTCTAGCCAATAACTCCTGTCCTTTAGGAAAGTGTATATTTAGTAAAGATTCTCGCTTATCTAATAATTGATACTGTTTTTTGAAATCTGGTGAGAAACTTTCTTCAATACCTTCAAAAACCAGTTGTAATAAATTTTGCATCATACTACGCATTAATTTATTACTCATCCCTTTATTAGTTAATTTCTCAGTAGAAGAATACATTGGTTGCATTGCCGATTGCAACTTTTTCTTATATTCAGTAACTAATTCTATTTCTGGATGTGCCATACTGGCTACATTCTTATACCAATTTAATTTCCCATAAATTACATAAGGGACATTAACTTTTAGGTTATCTTTTATCCATTTTGCTCCTTTGAACCAAACTAACTCCATACTTCCTGTTGCATCAGAAAAAGTAGCTACCAACCTGCTTCCCCGTTTTTGCTTGACGGTTTTAATTCCAGTGATTTTTCCAACAACTTGAACTTCTGCTGTGTTTTGATGCAATTGATTTATAGTATAAAATTGAGTCTTATCAATATATCGATATGGAAAAAAATGAAGTAAATCATTACATGTACGAACTCCAAGTTCAGAATACAACAATTCTGCCCTTGCTACACTTACTCCTTTTATATATGTAATTGGTTGATTTAAATTCATTAATCAATACTATTCTGATTCTTCATTTTTAATTTCAAGGAATTTACCTTTCCAAATAAACTCTATAGATTCAGTTGTAGTTTTTTTGTAATTAGTATCTTCATTTATAGTTTCTCCATGCTCACTAATAAATACAATTTTATCTTTTATTCCTTCATAATCTTCAGGAAAAATAACTTTTTCATGTTGCCAATATAAATCTCCATCTACCATTCTAGAAAACTGTATTGCTTTAGTCAAAGATTGTCCATCGTTAAAAAAGTAACACCCTCCTCCATCAACTCCACATGCTTCAGCCATAAAATCAATCAACAGCATATCTTTAATTGATGATAAACCTTTATTGTCATGCACATGTATTGAAAATATATTGGTGTCTCCTAGAGTATAAGGTAACTCAATATATTCTAGTGTTTTTTTATTTACTAAACGAATCAACAAATCATAGCCTCCTTCAAGAGTATTTTGTTTAAATGAAATTAAATAAATAGAATCACCAACTTCTTTTTGATCTAATGATAATAAACCTCCAATTATATAACCTACTTTATTGTTATAACTTACTTTATACCACTTCCAATCTATTCCGTTGTAATTAAAACTAGAATTTACTTCAGAAATAATCTTGACTTTTGAGTTAATTTTTAAAACATCAATAACATTAGACTCAGTTGTTGGCTCAGCTCTAAATTTTACATCATCTCCAAATAAATAAACTATTTCATTGGATTTAAATTGAATATTTTCAGTTTCAATATACTTTACTTCTTGAGCATAAACATCCAAGAAAAACAGACTCAATACAATAAGTAAAACATAATTTCTCATAGACTTTAATTTATGTTATAAACGAAAATACAAAAACCCAATAAATCGTAGTATCTTTGCCGTCCTAAATATTCACAATGAGATTACATAGAAACCTAGTTTTTGCAGTAATTGATAGTCTTAGAGACATATTCAATGAAGGAGTTTATGCAGACAAAGCAGTTGAAACTGCATTGCGTAGAGATAAAAGATGGGGAGCAAGAGATCGTAAATTTGTTGCAGAAACTATCTATGAAATTGTTCGTTGGAAACGTTTATATGCTGAAATAGCTAATGTAAAAGAACCTTTTTCAAGACAAGATTTATGGCGCTTATTTTCAGTTTGGTGTGTATTAAGAGGAATTCAATTACCAGATTGGAATCAAATTGAACCAACTCCGACTCGTCGTATTAAAGGAAAATTTGATGAATTATCTAAAATCAGAAAATTTAGAGAATCTATTCCTGACTGGATTGATGCTATAGGTTTAGATGAATTAGGTGAAAAAGTTTGGACTAAAGAAATTGCTTCTTTAAACAAACAAGCAGAAGTTATTCTAAGAACCAATACTTTAAATACTTCAAAAGAAGTATTACAAAAACGTTTGAAAGAAGAAGGAATTGATACAGAGTTTGTTCAAGGATATCCTGATGCTTTGAAATTGGTTGAACGCGCTAATGTATTTAAAACTGAATGTTTTAAAAAAGGATTCTTTGAAGTTCAAGATGCTTCTTCTCAATTAGTTGCTGCTTATTTAGATGTAGAACCTGGTATGAAAGTTGTTGATACTTGTGCAGGAGCTGGTGGAAAAACATTACACTTAGCTTCATTAATGCAGAATAAAGGTCAAATTGTAGCAATGGACATTTATGAGAGTAAACTTAAAAAATTAAAAGTAAGAGCTCGAAGAAATGGAGCTCACAATATTGACATGAAAGTCATAGATTCTACCAAACCAATTAAAAAACTATATAATAAAGCGGATAGAGTTTTAATTGATGCTCCTTGTTCTGGTTTAGGTGTAATTAGAAGAAACCCTGATAGTAAATGGAAATTACAACCAGAGTTTCTAGATAACATCAGAAAAGTACAACAAAATGTACTGCAAAGTTATTCGAAAATGGTTAAAAGTGGCGGTAAATTAGTATATGCAACCTGTTCTGTTTTACCATCTGAAAATCAAGAACAAATTGAAGAGTTTTTAGCATCAGAAACTGGAAAAGACTTCTCTTTTGTTTCAGACAAAAAAGTATTATCGCACGAATCTGGTTTTGATGGATTTTATATGGCACTTTTAGAAAAGAAATAAGTTATGTTTAAAAAATTACTTTCAATATTTTTATTTTCTCTAGCTATTTCAATTAGCGGGCAACAGAGTTATTATAATGATGTTGACTTAACAAAAAGCGGATTAGCTTTAAAACAAGAATTAGCAACAAAAATTATTAATACTCATGGTAACTTTTTAGATTATACTCCAGATGTTTGGGAAGCCTGTAAAGCAACAGATGTAAACCCAAATAATGCTAGTGAAATCTTATTAATTTATGGATATAGTAGTTCTGGAACTACAGCAAAAACAAGAGGAATTAATGATAACGGAGGAAGCACAGGAGATTGGAATAGAGAACACGTTTATCCAAGAAGTTTAGGTGATCCTAATTTAGGCTCTTCTGGACCTGGATCAGATGCACATCACTTAAGACCTTCTGATGTTCAATACAACAGTCAAAGAGGTAATAAATCTTTTGCTGATGGTTCAGGAAATTCGGGAGATGTTTCTGGTGGATGGTATCCTGGAGATGAATGGAAAGGTGATGTTGCTCGTATGATGATGTATATGTATTTACGTTATGGAGATCGTTGTTTACCAAATGTTGTTGGGATTGGAAGTTCTGCTGGAACTCCAGACGATATGATTGACTTATTCTTAGAATGGAATGCTGAAGATCCTGTTTCTACTATTGAAGATAATAGAAATAATTATCATGAAAATGTTGCAAATCAATATGCTCAAGGAAATAGAAATCCTTTTATTGACAATCCAAACTTGGCTACTCAAATTTGGGGTGGACCAACTGCTGAAAATAGATGGGTAACCGCTAGTGTAAATAATATCACTAAATTAAACGATGTTAGCGTCTTTCCAAATCCATCTTATAATAGAAAGATAACTATTTCAGCTTCTCAAAGTACTATTACTGAGATCAAAGTATATTCTGTTTTAGGA
Organism: uncultured Tenacibaculum sp.; assembly: GCA_947492185.1. GTDB lineage: Bacteria > Bacteroidota > Bacteroidia > Flavobacteriales > Flavobacteriaceae > Polaribacter. The sequence continues at coordinate 102,078 of CANLMR010000004.1, read as the reverse complement.
AAAGAAGTATTTTCTGATAAAAGTCCTATTTTCATTAGCAATAGATATACTATAGAAAGTTTAAAATCTGGAATTTACTTACTCAAAGTGAGTAGTAATAGTAGTTTTACAACTAAAAAAATTATAATAAACTAAAAAAGCGCTCTAAACGAGCGCTTTTTTAGTTTACTCAACAACTATTTTTTTTGTTATTGTTTTTCCTTTTGAGTAAACTTTCATCAAATAAACACCTCGCTGTAAGCTAGACAAATCAACCACTTGCTTACCTTTAGAATTGAGGAAAAGTTTTCCAAACTGATTATACACTTCTACTCTTTCAATTTCATATTCATCTGATGAATTTATATTTACAAATGATGTTGTTGGATTTGGCCCAACTTGAACACTAAAACTAGACTCTGGTAATTTCTCTACATCACTATTAAATTCTATACTACAATTATTTTCATAAGTTACTTCTGTTGCATTATTTAAAGTGTCTTGAAATAAATCATAAGAAGAAGTATCATTTTTCAATTTATAATCTAACCATGGTATAACATAAGTAAACATTATTTCTTGCTGTTCACTTCTAGTTACTGAAATATTTCTAGAAGAAAAACGTTCTCCAAAATCACAATATCCATTTGGTTTAGCATAATAACAATGTGCTCCTCCAGTAATACTAATAAAGTATTTACAACTAGAACCTAAACTATTATATAAAGGAATGTGATTTTCATCTGGTTTTGTAACACCATCGGCACTTCCTGAAAAAACAATAGACTCCTCCACTACTTGCATTGCTGGTGTTGTAGTATTGAATCTTAACTTCGCTGGAGCAAATGTTACTAAAGTATTTACTTCTACCATAGAAGCTGCAACAATTGCTGCTCCACCCCCCATTGAATGGCCTAAAAGTGCATTTGTATTTCCAACCAAATTAAAAATTGGTGAACTATTATCCATAGCTTCGTTTTTAACTTCGTTTATCATAAAAGCTAAATCTTCGGCATAGTCTTTATGATTTGCAAATACTGATCCTTCAGTTGTTACAAAAGCAATAATATATCCTTTAGAAACTAAAGTATCGAAGAAATTTTCATAAGCAGAATAATTCATTACAAAGCCATGTCCGAAAACAATTACAGGATAATTTTCATTGGTTGTAGATTGTTGTTTAGGATAATAAATTTTAGTTGTGACTCTTCGGTTTCTTCGATTAGAATCTGTAAATGTTTTTGTGAAATTTTCTACCTCATACTCTTGAGCAAAAAGAGAAAGAACAAAAAACATAAAAAAAGTAAATGAAAGGGTAATTTTTTTCATGATTTGTTGATTGATTAATATTTAGGGTTTAAAAGTTAATTTTTGAATTGAAAAAGAATATCAATTCGACTAAACAAAAGAATTACTTTAATCACAAGAAAAAAAATAAAACCCAAAAAGCGAACAAAATGGTTTAAAATCAGAACAATTTCACAAAAACCTAAATAACAGCCAGTTATTTGTATTTATAAATCATAAAAAAAGCTCTAGATTACTAAATCTAGAGCTCTTTCAATCAACTATCAAAAACTAACTAATCACTAACTTTTAAGGAAGTAATTTATATAATTGACGAGTTAATTTCAAAGTTGTTACATGTTTATAATGCTATTAACTTTTTTTTAAGATTATTAAAGTTAAAATCAATAGTTTTAAACACTTTTTAACGTTTATTGATTTCCTAAAATTATTGGCATTCCACTTTTACCAGAACCAATTAGTACAACTTTACTATTTGGCGACTCAGATAACTTTAAAGTAGCCTCAATTCCTTTTTCTTGTAATATCTTATCTGTTAAAGAAGCACTTAAAATTCGGTTTGCTGCTGCTTTTCCTTCGGCATCAATTTTTTGACGCTCTGCTTCTTTCTTAGCCTTTGCTAATCTAAACTCATATTCTAAAGCTTCTTGTTCTTGTCTTAGTTTTCTTTCAATAGCTTCTTTAATCGTTTTAGGTAATTGAACATCTTCTACTAAAACTTTATTAACCTTAATATATTGATCTTCTAATTCCTTGCTTACTTCTTCTAAAATTTCCTTCTCAATTACATCTCTCTTACTTGAATATAATTGTTCAGGAGTATAACGTCCAACAACACTTCTCGCTGCTGCATTAATTGCTGGGTCTAGAATGTCTTTAATGTAATCTCTACCTCTAGTTTTATGCAAATAACCCAAATTTTTTAAATCTGGTTTAAACCAAACTGTTCCGTTTACTGTTACCTCTAATCCATTTACAGATAAAACCTTCATTACATCAGAAATAGATTGTTGTTTCACATTGTATACAAATACATTATTCCATGGAGCTATAATGTGAAAACCTTCCCCTAATGGTTCTTGATCAGGATCTACACCACCAAAAAATCTCCACACTACTCCAGCTTCACCGGTGTCAATAGTTTCTGTAGATTTAATTAAAAAAATAAAAAAGAAGATAAGTATTGGAATAATAAACACTCCCCTCTTCGGAAAATCAAAATTCGCTTGTTTATTCATAATATTAAGTTTATTGTTTATCTAGTCGATCTTTTACGTATTCTATTCTTGTTTTGCCATGTGGCACAGGGTTTCCTTCTTTATCTAAACTTACCATAATTATTTTATCAATAGTTATGATATCTTTTCGAGTTAATTTATTTCTAACTTTACAACTAAGTGTAATTGATGTTCTTCCAAACTTAACAACATCTATACCTATTTCAATAATATCTCCTTTTCTAGCTGAGCTAACAAAATCTATTTCTGACATAAATTTTGTTACTGTTTTTGGAATCTCTAATTGAATTATTGCATACAAGGCAACTTCCTCATCAATCCATTGTAACAATCTTCCTCCAAATAAAGTTCCATTAGGATTCAAATCTTCTGGCTTTACCCATTTTCTCGTATGAAATTTCATCATTGTTCTATATTTTTAACTTCAAAACTAATCAATTCATTGTTGTCAAACATTGTATTAATTTGTATTGGATTACAACAAATTTCACAATCTTCAATATAAACTTCTGAAACACTTCTATCTAACAACATTGATATTTCTTCCCAACAATATGGACACTGAAAAAAATATTCTAACATTATATCTTACCGTAATATTTTCTAAGAAACCATTCTAGAGTTAACAAACCAACTATTACAAATAGTAACCATTTCCAATGAATTAAACCTCTCTCCTTTTCTATCGATTTCTGAACTATAAAATATTTTTTATCGTCAGCTAATTGCTCAATTAAATTATTTTGTTGGTTCCAGTAAAATAAATTCCCATTTGATTTCGAGGCCAATTCTTTAAGTTTTTCTTTATTCGAATTTGTAAACTGCTCTTCAATTTGAAAATCTGCAACTTTAAATCTACCTGATTTTTTAATCGATTGACTTTCTACTGATATTTGATAAGAATAATCTCCAGGGACTAATCCATCTACTTCAACTCTAAATGAATTATTTGATAATGAAAAAGGAAAAATCTTTTGCTCTTTTGTATTTATATTTTCAATTGCAATTTGAATTGAAGCTCTACTATCAAATTTGAAATTATTATCTAAATACAAAGCTGAAACATCAATAGTTTGATTGGCTAAATAGAAGTTTTCAATTTTAACATCTAAACGTTTTCTTTTCTTATTAGAAGATAAAAACTGAACTAAATTTCCAATAAAAGCATCAAATTCTTGAAAACTTGTTTCTTTCAAATAACTTGCTGCTCTCCATTTCCATATTCCTTCACCAAACAACACTCCAAACTTCTGTTCTCCTTTTTCAAAGGTTGCCAATAAAGGTTCTTCCGTTGTAAAACCTTTTAATTTTTGATACAATAAACTTTGATGATCTTTAGCAGTTACTGCTCCAAATTTATCTTTCAATGGGGGAAAATCATTAAAACCTATATTATTCTGTATAAACGTTAAATAATTACTGTTATAACTTGAGTTATAATCTTCAGATTGATTTATTGACGATTTACTGATTCCTAATTCCAGAGTATTGATAAAATTCCAATCCGATTTTGTTCCTGTTACAACTAAAAAATTAGATTTTCTTTCATTAAAAAATGGTTTGAAATAAATATTTGGTTGATAAGCAATTACAAATTGATATTCATCAAAACTTCCTTTAAACTTAGTAACCGTAGATACAGTTACACTTCGTTGTTTGTTACTTTCTATTGCTTTTGTAAAAGCACCTAAATCTGGATGCAAAATAGAAGTAAGAATAAGTACTTTAGCTTGTTCATCTATAACTTCAACGGAAAAAACTTTTGAATTGTTTTTTATATTTTTCTCAGCAGAAAGTTTACTTATTGTAGCTGAGTAATAATGCACTCCTTCTTTATTTGAAGATAAATTAGCAGTAACCGTAACTGAATTATTTTCTTTTGATAGATTAAGTGTTTTTGAAAATACTTTTTTCCCAGACTTATAAATTGAATATACAGTATTAATTGATTTATTACCATCATATTGAATTAAAGCTTCAACAGGAAACTTATTATTAATGTAACTGTATTTATTCACATTTAATTGAGCAATCTTAATATCTTCATATTTAGTAGTATCACCAATTACCAATGGATAAACAGATTTTTTAGAATTTACATATGCGTAATCTTCACCAATAGTTTGATTTCCATCAGAAATTAAAATTATAGCTCCTGATTCATCTTTATGAAGGTTATTAATTGATTTTACAGCCTTATGAATATTCGTATGAGTTTCGTTGAACGTTAAACTATCTATTGCTTTAACATCTCCACCAAAAGAGAAAAAATCGATATCAAATTTATCCGAAAGTTTATTTGAATTTTTAAATTGATTAAATAAATCACCTACTTTTTTTTCTTCTTTGAAAAAAGAAGTTGATAGGGAATTATCTACAAGAACAGAAAGTTTAGGTTTTATATCTGTTGTTTCTTGAATTTTTATTAGCGGATTAATTAGTAGCAATAATAAAAAGAAAATACTCAATGTTCTTAAAACAAATAATAAAACATGGTGCTTTGGAGTTTTTTTTACCTTAAAAAAGTATTGAAAATAAGCTACAGCTACTCCAACCAATAAAGCAATTATGATATATAAAACTATTTGTGTTGACACATTTTTAGATTTGAAATGTGAAGATATAAATAACCTTTAAAAAACAGAAGTTTTTTAACCAATATGACCAAAATCATATTTTAAAAGATATTGTGAATCTAACTTTGTAATAAAATTAATAATTATGATTACCGCTAAAAATATTACAGTTACAACTACCACCAAAAAAAACACTTCTATAATCGAAATAATTAATAATAAAATAGAAAAGGAGCAGGAAAACAGTTTTGGAATTACAATATTGTTTGTAATGGTTAGTACAATGATTTCATCTATAGCTATTGGATTAGCTTTACATAAAGGTTTTTCTTTTTTAATTGTAACAATTTCATCTGTAACTGCAATGGGAACAAATGCAGCTGCTTTTAGTCAACGCGCTTTTAAATATGTAGTTTGGCTAGGAATTATAAGTATTATTACAAATGCACTTTTAGTAATCTTTCAACTACCAAAGCTATTTTAATCGATGCGCATATATTTTAAAGAAGAGCATAGAAGCTATATTTCGTGCTCTTTCTTTTGCTTGAGTGGCTTTTTCACCAAAGAAAAGTTCATCTACTGTAGAAAACCAAAGTTGTAACCATCGCCCAAAATGTTCTTGTTGAATTGAATTATTGAAATTTGCATCTACATCTCTATGAGCTTTAATAGGATTTCCTTTGAACTTTCTAACGAAGAATAAATTTGTTTCCCAGAAATCAGTAAGTTTTAATAAATGATCATCCCATTCTTCCTCTGGAATTGTTTCTAAGAAGAATTCACCTATTACATCATCCTTTTTAATCTTATCATAAAATGTGGATACTAACACAAAGACATCCTCTCTATTTTCAATTTGTTTCTTAGCCATTCAACCAATAATTTATCGCTGTAAAAGTATACTTTTATACTGAGGTTACTTTATGACTAAAATCACAATATGATACCTGAAGAAAAACTAATAGAATTTAATGCTGAAATAAAGGAATTTGATAAAGGAGAAATCATCTTTAACCAAAATTCTAATGCGAGAAATTATTATCAAATTCGAAATGGAATTGTAAAAATGAATAATTTTAATGATGATGGTAAAGAATTCATACAAGGTATTTTCTATAAAGGACAAAGTTTTGGAGAACCTCCATTATTTATAGATATTGATTATCCTGCAAGTGCGGAGGCAATTGAAAATTGTAGCATTTACATTATTACAAAAGAACGATTTTTCGAACTATTAAGTACAAATCAGGATATTCATTTAACAATAACAAAAAGTTTAGCAAAACGATTGTATTACAAAGCTATTATTGCCTCTGAAATTTCAAGTCAGGAACCAGGACATAGAATTTTAAGATTCTTTGATTATTTAAAAGATGATGTTCATAAAATCTCTGGTAAATTCAATCTAAAAATTGAATATACACGTCAACAGATCTCAGATTTATTAGGACTAAGAGTTGAAACTGTAATACGTGCCATTAAACAACTGGAAAAAGAAGGAGAAGTAAAAATTGAAAAACGAAAAGTATATCGATAAAATCATTTAAAATTAGTAAGATAAACTCTAAGTATTTCCTATTTTTGCGCTTTCAACACAACAACAATAAATGAGTTTAACAACATTAAATGCCATCTCTCCTATTGATGGTAGATACAGAAACAAAGTAGATCAATTAACTAATTATTTTTCAGAAGAAGCTTTAATTCGCTACAGAGTAAAAGTAGAAATTGAATACTTTATCGCACTATGCGAAATTCCATTACCTCAATTACAAAGTATAGATACTGATCTTTTTCCTGAATTAAGAAAAATCTATTCTGAATTCACTACTGAAGATGCACTAAAAATTAAAGAAATTGAGAGTATAACTAATCACGATGTAAAAGCAGTAGAATATTTTATTAAAGAGAAATTCGATGCGTTAAACTTACAACAGTATAAGGAGTTTATTCACTTTGGATTAACTTCTCAAGATATTAATAATACGGCAATTCCATTATCTATTAAGGAAGCAATAGAAGAAGTATATTTTCCCACTTTAGATACATTAACATCTAAATTAGCTGAATTATGTGAAGAATGGGAAAATGTTCCAATGTTAGCTCGTACACATGGGCAACCAGCTTCTCCTACTCGGTTAGGAAAAGAATTATTTGTATTCGTAGAACGTATAAATCAGCAAGTATTATTCTTACAACATATTCCTAATGCTGCAAAATTTGGTGGAGCAACAGGAAATTATAATGCACATAAAGTTGCATTTCCTAATATCGATTGGAAATCATTCGGAACTGCTTTTGTGGAAGAAAGGTTAGATTTACACCACTCTTTTCCTACAACTCAAATAGAGCATTACGATCATATGGCTAGTTTATTTGATGCCATGAAACGTATCAATACTATTTTGATTGATTTAGATAGAGACATTTGGACATATGTATCAATGGATTATTTCAAACAAAAGATAAAAAAAGGAGAAGTTGGATCATCTGCAATGCCTCATAAAGTAAATCCTATTGATTTTGAAAACTCTGAAGGAAATTTAGGAATTGCCAATGCAATTTTTGAGCATTTAGCTGCTAAATTACCCGTTTCAAGATTACAAAGAGATTTAACAGACAGTACTGTTTTAAGAAATGTTGGAGTTCCTTTCGGACATACTATCATTTCTTTTAAAGCTACATTAAAGGGATTAAATAAACTTCTTTTAAATCAAGATAAATTTGAAGAAGATTTAGAAAATAACTGGGCTGTTGCTGCTGAAGCTATTCAAACTATATTAAGACGTGAGGCATATCCAAATCCTTATGAAGCTTTAAAAGGCTTAACACGTACTAATGAAAAAATAACTCAGAAGTCAATTGCTGACTTTATTGATACTTTAAAAGTTTCTGAAGAAATTAAAAATGAGTTAAAACAAATAACACCATCTAACTATACTGGTATTTAATGAGATTAGGCTTCCTTTTTTGTATATTATTTTTATCATTTAGCTCTTGTAAAGTAGAAACTTCGGGAAATCCAGAGCGTTTTAAACAAGGGAACTTTGAGATTCCTGCTATTAACAATTATAGTAAAACCACTATCATTAGAAAAGATAGTTTACAAATAGAATATTATACAAAAAAGGCAACTGTTTCTACAGATAGTTCAGTTATTGAAAAAGAAATAAAGCAAATAGATTCTTTATATATAACTTGGAAAAATAACTTTGCTTATACCTTAAGAATTATAAATCCAAAAACGGATTTAGAAAAAGATCCAATTTTTGTTCAAATTACAAAAGTTAAAGATTCTTCTTATGATTTTAATGCAAGAGTTGGATATTCTAAATTCAAACAAAAAGGAACGCTTTTTATTAGTAAATAAGAAATTATTTCCTACTTTTTTTAGTATTCAATTGAAAATAAATCTTTATATTTAAAAACACTTGAGTAAAATTTTAGACTATGAATACTATTAAATTTTTTGCTATTAATTTCTTATTTGCCATTACTTTAACATCTTGTTCAGGTGAAGAAAACCCTACTTCAACAAGTGAAAAAAAGGTTATTACTACTATGATAATTAATTTTAGTAATTACAATGGAGATCCTACTGGTTTAACTTTAACATACAGAGATTTAGATGGAGATGGACCTAATCCTCCAGTTGTGACAGTAGTAGGTAAATTACGTTCTACAATTCACACTGCAGGCTCTATACTTTTACTAAATGAAAATGAAGATCCAGCTATCAATATAAGTGAACAAGTTTTAGCAGAAGCTGAAAGTCATCAATTTAATATAGATTTTGTGCCAACTACAATTACAAGTCAAAGTCACCCTGTATCATTAGTAGAATTTACAAACTTATCTTTAGACTCTAACGAAAATCCACTGATATCAGAATTCTTGATTAAACCAGAATTTGTTGGTACAGGAACTTTTACCGTTAAATTAAGAAGTCAAATAGATAAAACCTTAGCTCACGCTGGTATGGTAAATGAGGGCGGACAAGTTGAAATTGAAGCTACTTTTGAAATACCTGTAGAAGAATGTGTTGGTTGTTTTACTATTTTTTAATATTTTTTATTAGCAGAAATTGAAAAACGCTTTCTAATATTTATTAATTTTACAAAAAAGAACTAAATAGTTAAAAAAACTACTAAAGATTGGATTAATAGAAAAAACTCCTTAATTTGGCAGTTGAAATAATGAAATTAGTCTATAAGTACATATCATTAATTTTATTAGCATTATTGCTAACTCCTTCTGTAATCCAATTAACTCATGTTATAGCAGAAGAACATCATGATGTTGAAATTTGTCATTCAAAAGATGAACAGCATTATCATGATCATGAAGTCGAATGTGAATTATGTAAATTTCATTTAAATGATTTTTCTACAGATGTTGCTACTTCATTACCTGAAATCACTTTTATTGAAATAACTTCAACTAACCATTTTTTTTATTCATTTAAAAGTGAACAAAATACTTCATTTCACTTAAGAGGTCCACCTAGTTTAACTTAATTATTTAAAACAAAATAATTTAGTTAAACTAAAAATCATAATGAAATCAAAGGATCTCTTATTGATTGTATTACTTAGTTTTTTTTCAAACTTAGTAATAAGTCAAAATTGTACATATACTTTTTCTGGAATAGTAGAAGACACACATGACAAGTCTGTTATAGTTGGTGCTACAGTGTATATTAAAAATCAAAATAAATACACTGAAACCGATATAAATGGGAAATTCAAAATATCAAATGTTTGCATTGGAAAATTAATCATTGAAGTTTCTCATTTAGCTTGTAACACAAAAGTCTTCGAATTTGAACTCACTAAGGATAGTTATAAAGTGATAAACTTAGAACATCATATAGAAGAACTTGATGAAGTTAGTGTTAAAGCTCAATTGGGTAAAAAAACTAAAACTTCACAAGAAACTGTGATAAAAGCAAAAACACTAGATAATTTCAGTGATGCTAATTTAGGAGATGCTTTAAAAGAAGTTTCTGGCGTTTCTTCAATTAATACAGGTAATACTATTGTAAAACCAATAATTAATGGGTTACATAGTAGTAGAATTCTTACTTCTGTTAATGGCGTTCGTTTGCAAGATCAAGACTGGGGTATTGAACATGCTCCTAATGTTGATATTAATTCTGCTGGTAGCATTTCTGTTATTAAAGGAGCAAATGCTTTAGAATTTGGAGGTGATGCTATAGGTGGGGTAATTATAATGAATCCTGCTAAAATTATTAGAAAAGATACTTTACAAGGTAAAACAATTCTATCGCAACAAAATAATGGTAGGCTTTTCTCAGCTAGTTCAAGTTTAAATAAAACTACAGAAAAAGGTTGGTTTGTTAATGGTAATGTTTCTTTTAAAAGGGCAGGTGATTTTGAATCTCCTGATTACAATCTTACCAATACTGGAGTTAAATCGTATGGATTTTCTTTAAACGGTGGGTATAAAGGTTTAAATAAAGGATTCGACATATATTATAGTTATTTATCCAATGAGCTTGGGATTTTAAGGGCTTCTCACATAGGTTCTACTGGGGATTTAGTAAGAGCTATAAATAATGGCATTCCTTTAGTAATTGATGACTTTAGTTATACCATTAACAATCCAAAACAAGATGTTACACATCAATTAGTAAAAGCAAAAATGTACAAACGTCTAGAAGGGCTAGGCAAGTTATCTATTCAATATGATTTTCAGAATAACGAAAGATTAGAGTTTGATATAAGAAGAGGTGGTAGAAGTGAAAAAGCTGCCACAGATCTTACATTAAAAACTCATACGGTTTCGGCAGACATGAAATTTGATGCAGATCCTCATAAGATCTACAAAATTGGGATTTCTGGTGGATACCAAAATAATTTTTCTAACCCTGAAACAGGAGTTCGTAGAATAATACCAGACTATGACAAATATAATGCAGGAATTTATGCAATTTCTGAATTTAGTTTTAATGGTTTTCTTTTGTCAGCTGGTGTTCGCTACGATTATAATCATATTAATGCAAAAAAGTTTTACTTAAAATCTAGATGGAACTCGTTAAACTACAATCAAGATTTTAGTAATATCATAATTGAAGATTTTGGAACTCAATATTTAGTTAACCCCAAATTTAACTATCATAATATATCAACCGCAACTGGTCTATTATACCAATTGAACCCAAAAAACTCTTTTATAATTAACTATGGTTTATCCAATAGAGCTCCAAATCCTTCGGAATTATTTAGCGATGGATTACATCATTCTGCTGCAAGGATAGAGTTAGGAAATTTGCGTATCCAACCAGAAACATCCCATAGATTTTCCGGAACTTATAAATTTAACAATTCAAAGTTTGATGTATTAGTAGAAGGTTTTTTTAATAGAATCAACGATTTTATTTATATCGAACCTGCTGGTACAGAAACCACTATAAGGGGTACTTTTGTTGTTTGGGATTATAAGCAAGTAAATGCTAATCTTTTTGGTATAGACACAAATATAACTTACAATGTTAATGAAAACTTAATCATATCAAATAAATCTTCATTATTAAAAGGGAAGGATGTTGATAATTCAAGGGCTTTAATCGACATACCACCATTTAAATCTGTAAGTTCAATACTATATAAAAAAGACAATTGGAATAACTTTTTTGCCTCTATTGAAAGTGTGTTCAATGCAAGGCAAAATGAATATCCTAATAACAATTTTACTACATTCGTTGCTACTACTGGTACTAATGAATTAGTAGATATAAGTACCCCACCTAGTGGTTATCATCTTTTGAATTTTTCTTCTGGTTTTGACTTTAATATGTCTAAAACTAAAATTGGAGTACAATTTTCTGTAAACAATTTACTAAACACTTCCTACAGAGATTATCTGAATAGGCTTCGCTTTTTTGCAGATGATTTAGGAAGAAATTTTAAAATACAATTGAAAATAAATTATTAACCATTAAACACTTAAATTAAATATAAAATTATGAAAACAATCAAATTATTAGCTATTGCATGTATATCAGCTATTACTTTTGCTTCTTGTTCTGATGATGAAAATCCAACTCCAACTAACGAAGAAGAAGTAATTACAACGATGACAGTTACTTTAACTCCAACTAGTGGAACTCCTATAGTTTTGAAAACTCAAGATTTAGATGGAGATGGACCTACTGCTCCTACTGTTACTGTATCTGGAAATTTATTAGCAAACACAACATATAATGGTGTTATTCTTTTAGAAAACGAAACTGAAAGTCCTGCTGAAAACATTACTACAGAAGTAGCTGCAGAAGCTGATGAGCATCAATTATTTTATACCGCTACGGGAATTTCTCCTACATTTACTTATACTGGCGCTACTGATTCAATGGGTAACCCAGTTGGAATTACATTCTCAGTTGCAACTGGAGTTTCAGGAACTGGAACTATTACAGTAACTTTACGTCACGAGCCAAATAAATCAGCTACTGGTGTAAGTAATGGTGATATTACTAATGCTGGTGGAGAAACTGATATTGAAGCTACTTTCAATGTAACAGTTGTTGATCCTGTATAATCGATAAATCAATTATATAAATAAAAAGAGCTTCAAAATTGAAGCTCTTTTTTTTATGATACATATTTTGTTTTCTTAAGACGATTTAAAACTAATAGTGAAGCTAAAAAGAAAATTGCAAGTGATAAAACACTCCATTGCATTGAATTGGTTATCGCATTTAATAAACCATATACCAAAGTTCCAGTAACAATAGCTATTTTTTCAGTTACATCATAAAAACTAAAGTACGTTGCATGATCTTCAGTTTCTGGCAATAATTTAGAATACGTAGAACGTGTTAATGATTGAATAGCACCTAAAACAAAACCTAACAATCCACCTAAGCTATAAAAATAATAACCTACATTCGGTATTCCTTTATGCAACATAAAGGCACAAAAACAGACTAACATCCATACAATAATAGTAACTCTTAATGCATAAAAATTTCCTTTTCTTTCTGATAGTTTAGAAAAGAATTTAGCTCCAAAAATTGCTACAATCTGAATTAGTAGAATAGTTATGATCATGTCAGTACTTGCCAATTCTAATTCAGAAGAACCAAAAAAAGCAGCCATGATAATAATGGTTTGCACACCAACACTACACAAGAAAAATGCTACTAAAAAACCTTTAAGCGTATCGTATTGTTGAATTTCTTTATATACATTTTTTAACTCTTGAAACCCTTTCCATAAATAATTACTTTCAAGTTTTTTCTTAAACTTTCTTTTAGGTAATTTTCTTAATGTAAACTGCGCAAAACCAACCCACCAAATTCCAACTAAAACAAATGAAATTCTAGAAGCAAAACCAGAAGATTCGATTCCAAAAAGTGAAGGTTTCATAATTAAAACCAAACACATTAATAGTAAAATAATTGATCCGAAATAACCATAAATAAAACCTTTCGCACTAGCACTATCTTGTTGCTCTGGCAATGCCACCTCTGGTAGATATGCGTTATAAAAAACAATACTAGACCAAAACCCTATACTTGCTAAAATAGAAGCTACAATTCCAATCCAAGCAGTGTCACAATCTTTAAAAAAGAACAAGCTCATTACGGCTAAGCTACCAAAAGTGCAAAAAAAGCTTAAAAATTTCTTTTTACTACCAGTATAATCGGCAATTCCTGATAAAATGGGCGACATAAACGCTACAATTAAAAATGAGAATGACATAGCATAACTATACAAGCTTTCGGGATGTTCCCAATCTATTCCTAAAAAATTAACAATTTTACCTCCAGTAACTTCTTCATAATATATTGGAAAAATTGCTGTACTAATTACTAATGAATACACTGAGTTAGCCCAGTCATAAAATGCCCAACTATTAATTAATTTTTTGTCTCCTATTTTATACATACCTCTAAAATAAAAAAACCGTTCTAAAAAGAACGGTTTTACATATATTTCTAAAATATTTTTATTTCCTTGGTGGAGCAGTTTGTTGGTTAAACTTTGCTGCCAACCTTTTTGCTTCTGGTAAATAATTTCTTAAATCTACAATCCTTGTTTGATTGTGAGGGTGAGTACTTAAAAATTCTGGTGGTGCCTGTCTTCCACTCTTTTGGGCATTTTGACTCATTCTTACCCAAACATTAACAGCCTCTTCTCCTCTATATCCTGCCATAATCATAAATACTAAACCTAATTTATCTGCTTCAGTTTCATGAGTTCGGCTAAACTTTAACATTCCTAGTGTAGATCCTATACCATAAGCCATATTCCATAATTGAGCATTTTTACTATTACCTGTTCCAACTGCTACAGCTACTCCTCCTAGTTGTTGAATTTGAGCTGAAGACATACGCTCTTGTCCATGTTTAGCAAAAGCATGTGCTACTTCATGTCCCATAACTGCAGCAACACCGTTTGTATTATCGCAAATTGGCATAATACCTGTATAAAACACTACTTTACCTCCAGGCATACACCAAGCATTTATTGTAGGATCATTAATTAAATTAAATTCCCATTTATATGAATTAGCTTCAGCTTGCATTCCATTTGCTCTCATGAATCTATCTACAGCTGCTGCAATGTTCTTCCCAATAGATTTAAGCTCTCTTGCTTGAGAAGTATTTGTTATTATTTTACTACTATTTTCCTTTAAGAAACCACTATATTGTTGGAAGCTCATTGGTAATATTTGTGCATCGCTAACAAAATTTAATCGTTTTCTTCCTGTAATAGGTACTGTACTACATTCTACCAAAAAAACGGCGATGAATAAAAGGGCTACAATTTTTCTCATTTTGTCTTGTTTTGTTTCTTTAATTTATAAGACTCATTTCCTATGAAAAAGTCACTTTCTTTATACTTTTTTAAAAATACAAATTCTATCTTTACAATGAAAATTTATCATCTTTTATGATTCAAGTTCCAAAAAACAGGTTAATTCCAGCTAGTATTGCTATACCTAAACCAATAAAAACCATAGCTAAAACTATTCAATTTTTCTCAAATAGTTTGGCTACTAGATTCTCTTCAAAACTATTTTCTACGCCTGTAAAATTCCCTACTCCTGAACGTGAAAAAATGATGTGGGAAAGTGCGCAAAAAAGTAAACTAAAAGTAGATAGTTTAAACTGTGAAGTTGAAGTACTTACTTATGGGTTTTCTCGTAAAAAAGTATTATTGGTTCATGGATGGTCAGGAAGAAGTACACAATTATTTATGATTGCTGATAAATTATTGGAAAATGGGTATATGGTTATTTCATTTGATGCACCAGCTCATGGAAATTCTGACGGAAAAACTTCATCTATGCCTGAATTTGTAGAAACTATCCATAAAATCAATTCTGAATTAGGACCTTTTGATGCTGCTGTTGGACATTCTTTGGGAGGAATGAGTTTATACACTGCTGTTGCCCAGGGATTTGATATTAAGTCTATTGTGAGCATTGGCTCAGGAGATACAATTTCAGCAATTATTAAGAACTTTATTAGCAATTTAGAATTAAAACCTAAAATTGCTGTTAAAATGAAAAAACGTTTCGATAAAAAACTTAACGTTAATATTGATGACTATTCTAGTTCTAAACAAGCCAAAGAAGTTAATATCCCTGCTCTTGTAATTCATGATTCATTTGATGGAGATGTTCCTGTAAGTTGTGCTTATAAAATTCGTCAAAATTTAAAACATGGTTCAATTTTAATTACTAACGGATTAGGTCATACTAAAATTCTACGTGATAAAAACACAACCAGTAGAGTGGTTTCATTCATTAAACATAATTCATGAAAAATTTAATCTTATACCTTTCAATTGTAAGTTTCTTTATCAGTTGTCAATCTATAGCTCAAGAAACAAAATCAAAGAAAAAATACAAAGTAGAAAAAACAAGAAAAGAATGGAAACAAGCATTAACACCAATGCAATATTATGTGTTAAGAGAAGCTGGAACCGAACGTCCGAATACTAGTAAATACACATATTTCAAAGAAAAAGGAACTTTTGTTTGTGCTGGTTGTAAAACTCCTTTATATAAATCAGAAAGAAAATACAACTCAGGAACTGGTTGGCCTTCATTTGATAAAGCTATCGAAAAAAATGTTGAAACAGATACAGATTATAAAATCGGATACGCAAGAACTGAATTGAAATGTAATACTTGTGGTGGACATTTAGGACATAGATTTAACGATGGGCCTAGAGAGACAACTGGGATTCGAGATTGTATAAACGGAGTCGCTTTAGAGTTCGTGCCGAATAAAAAATAACGTATATTAGAGTTGATAATTTTTCAACTCTTTTTTTATGTCTTCTTATTTAAATAGTGCTAAAAAACAATTTGAATATTATAAAAGTTTAGGTGATAAAACCTTTGCTCAACTTAATGAAGAACTCTTTTTTTGGCATCCAAATCAAGAAAATAATTCAATCGCAATAATTGTTAAGCATATCGCAGGTAATATGCTCTCTAGATGGACTAATTTTCTTACAGAAGATGGAGAAAAAGAATGGAGACATAGAGATCAAGAATTTATTAATTCATTTGAAACAAAAGAAGAGGTAATAGCATATTGGAATGAAGGTTGGAGTTGTTTATTTACTGCTATAAACCCTTTGACAGAGGATGATTTAGAACGTATAATTTATATTAGAAACCAAGGTCATTCTGTAACTGAAGCAATTAATAGGCAATTATGTCATTACTCCTATCATGTAGGTCAAATAGTATTTTTAGGGAAAATAATTTTAGATAATAACTGGAATACTTTATCAGTTGCAAAAGGAAAATCTAAAGAATACAACCAAGAAAAATTTTCAAAAGAAAAATTGAGAAAGCATTTTACAGATGATCTATGATTTTTTTAATGTAGTAGTATCTCTTTCTCGCAGTGTAGAATCGACAATAACTTGTTCAATATCCTTATTAGGCCTTTTAAAACGTTCTAATAATAACTTAGCAGAAGTTCTACCAACTTTTTTACCATGTTGATCTATTGTTGTTAAACTTGGAGTTAAATGTTCAGACATTGTTTTACCTGCATAACCAACTAAAAATAACTTTCCTTTTTCTAATAAATTATTTTTCTTTCCAGCTCTAAATGAAGCTAGTGAAGCTTCCTCATCTAAAGCTATTATAGTATCAATATCTTCATCTCTTAGTAACTTATTTAACTTTACTTCAATAAAATCTTCTGGCCCTTCAATTAAAATAGGGGCATGCTTATCTTTAATACTATCGATATAACCTTTAGTACGCTGTTTTCCTACACTTAACTTACTAATTGTAGAAGCTAAAACGATTTTATTTCTTCCTTTAAATTTTAAATCTCGTACAGTTTTCGATATAGCGTCATAGTCATCTACTAAAACTTTATCACAAGTTATTGTCGATTCTACTCTATCAAACATAATCATGTGAATATCATCTGGGATATCGTGTAAATGAGAAAAATCTTGAAGTATTTGAGTTTCTTCAGATACAGAAATAATTAATCCATCTACCATACCATTGGTTAATGCTTCTACAGATTTTACTTCTTTTTCATAAGATTCGTTAGTAATGGAAATGACAATATTATAATCCGTATTTGCGATAACAGATTCAATTCCTCTTAAAGCTCTAGCCAAAAAGAAATTTTTAATACTTGGCAATACAACTCCTATTGTATTTGTTTTACCTGATTTTAAGTTTAAAGCAGCTCTATTTGGCTTATAATTATGAAGTTTTGCCGCTTCTTCAACTTTTCTTTTGGTTGATTCACTTATTTCATGACTATCATTTAGTGCTTTTGAAACTGTAGAAACCGATACTTTTAATAATTTGGCTAATTCCTTAAGCGTAATACTTTTTTTCATAAAATCAGAAAATTTGACTAATTGATATGCTGTAAATTTATCAATTTAAAATTAGTAAAGAAATAAAGAAGGACTTAGTTTTGTAAATTTTCTATTATTTTCTACTAAATGAGCACTTATATTTTTACTTCAGAGAGATTAGGTTTTAGAAACTGGAAAGTAGATGATGTTGATTTGCTTTACAAACTCAATTCTAATGAAGAAGTAATGCGTTATTTTCCTTCTGTTCAAACTAAAGAGCAATGCGCTGAGTTTATAATACGAATGCAAAAACAATTTAAAAAAAACAAATTCTGTTATTTTGCTGTGGATCTTTTGGGAACTGAAGAATTTATTGGGTTCGTTGGAATTTCTGAACAGACTTATGAAATTGATTTCAACCCTTCTGTTGATATTGGATGGAGACTTTTACCTGAATTCTGGGGAAAAGGATATGCTACTGAAGGAGCAAAAGCTTGTTTACAATATGGTTTTGAAACCATTAAACTTGATAAAATAATTTCTGTTGCTCCTACAATTAATATTCCATCTATAACAGTAATGAAAAAAGTAGGCATGCAAAAAGTAAAATTATTTAATCATCCATCATTAAAAGCATTTCCTAAATTGGAAGAATGTATGTTATATGAAATACTCAATCGGTAAATCAATTTCCTTCAAACCAATTTTTAAATATTGCTACTTTTTCTCTACTCACAATAATCTCTTTTTCTAAGTTAATTATGGGTGATATTTTTAAACGACTATTAGAATATACTATAACATCTTTAATAGCATTAATATTAATAATAAAGCTTCTATTTACTCTATAAAACATTGATGGTTCTAATAATGCTGTTAGTTCTTCCAATTTAAAATCAACAATAAACTTTTTGTTAGGTAATGTTATTAAATGTACAGTTCGTCCCTCTGCATAAAACAAAGCTATTTCATTAATTTTGATAGAATGGATGTGATTTCCTAAACGAACTAAAAATCGATCTTTTGTTTTTTTCTTGGCGATATCATTTACAACTTTTGACAATACTTCTTTACTAGCAAATAAATTTTGCATTGACTCTAATTTAGACATAGCTTTTGAAATGTCTGTGAATGTAATCGGTTTTAAAATATAATCAATACTATTCACCTTAAAAGCATCAATAGCATACTCATCAAAAGCCGTAATAAATATGATTGGTTTTTTAATAGTTAATTGATTAAAAATCTCAAAACTCAAACCATCTGTAAGTTGTATATCCATAAAAACAACATCAAAATCACTATCAGTTTGAAAATAATTTACAGCACTAGAAATACTATCTAATTTTTCAATGATTTCAATACTAGAATCGTATTTTAAAAGGTAACGTTCTAATTTTTCAATAGCTAAAACTTCGTCTTCTACAATAATTACTTTCATAGTTATACGCTGCTTTTAATAGTTAGTTTTGGAATTTTGATTGTTCTATCATAATCAGTAGTAGTAACCTCAATATTCTTGTTACTATAAATTGAATACACTCTTTCTATTTCTTTAAAATTTTTAACCGAAAAAACCTCTGTAATTTTATCATTAGTCAAATAATTAATTATGAAAAAATCATTCTCTTCACTTAATTTTATTTCTAACTTAATATTCGAAGAAATTATGGTTGTTCTAATAATTTGCTCTACAATAAATAATAAACTTCTAGGCACCATTAAAAATGAATCTTTGATAGTATTCTTAAGAGAAACATTTCTGTAAGGTAAATAATTGAACAACTTTACCAATTCTTGTGTATTCTCTAGTTCATCATTAAGATCAACCAATTGTTTTTGTTTACTTGATAAGATATATCGATAAATCGTGGCTAAATAATCTATAAAATTATCAGCTTTTTCTTTATCATACTTAATAAGGACTAATAAATTCTCTAGACTTTCAAACAATAATTCTGGATTAATACCTTGTTTAAACTCTTTGAAATCTTGTTCTATATGTTCTAAATACTCTTGTTCTTCTTTTAACTTTTCGCTGTTGATTTTATGTAAATATTCATGACTAATGAACAACAATATATATATCAAAGTAATTACGCTGAAAATGCTATTGAAAAGCCATAATTCTTCAGAGTTTGGAGAAAACCCAAGTATTTGCTTGTAATAAACAGTAATACATAATGTAACTACTGTAATACTTAGAATGATAGAAATAATAACCTGTAAAACAATAGACAGAATAGTATTACTAAAAAAAGAGAATCGCTTAAACAACAACAATAATATCCTTGAAAACTCTTGAATAATGTATGACATTCCAATACATACATACAACTCTTCTCCTAAGAATTCATTTTGTATTTGAGCTACATTATTATTTACTAAAAGAATCAAAAAATACACTACAACCCCACTAAAAATAGGACTTAACAAACGAAACAATGGTTTATGTACAAATAGTTTTTTCATCTAATAATTGGTAATTTTACAAGAAATCTGTTTCCGTTTGTTATTACTACTCCCCTACCAGTTAACAATACATATCTCGTATTTATGTTTTTTAAACCTATTTGCAATGAAGGAACTTTTTTTGGAGTTGATGTTATATTATTTTCAACATAAATAAATTGATCGTCATTTGTGATACTAACTTTAAGTGGTAATTCTTCACTAAGTACATTATGCTTTACTGCATTCTCCACTAACATTTCTATAGCTAATGGAGGAATTTTTGTTTCTAAAATTTCATTGTCAATTGTGATTTCACAATTATACTTATCTCCAAATCGATTAGAAATTAAAAAATTATAGGATTCTACCAATTCTAACTCTTTTTCAACAGTAGTTAATTTATTAGAATAACTCTTTAAAACATGAGCGTACATTTGAGCTAATTTTCTAATAAACAAAGAAGCTTTGGTTTCATCTTTATGAATTAATGAGGAAGCAGTATTTAATCCGTTAAATAAGAAATGTGGACTAATTTGAGATTTTAAAGCATTCAATTGATGCTCTACTTGATTTCTCTCTAGTTTAACCGTTTCTATTTGTAGAATCGAGTATGAGTAGTACGAATACAATACAAAATAAATTACCTGAAATACTATTGAAATCAAAAACAACAATATTCCTAGTTTAATACTAGTCAACTTGTAAGTTTCTAAAAACGAAAATCCATTATTTATAGCAGTATAAAAATAAAATCCTAATAAACTCAAACAAAGAGAAAGAATAAAATGCGAAATAACACCAGTAAATAATCTTGATCCTTCATACCTTTTCCAAGGCATTTGTTTGTCTAAAAAAATCGAAAGAAAATAATTTACATAAGCAACTAAAACACCAAGTAGTGAAGTAATAAATAATATAAATGCGTTCACATTATTATCCTGCTCACTCACTAGCATATAATACCCTACAAGAAATCCAAGTAGAATTCCAATGGATATAATAAGAATATGTTTTTTCATATTAGCTTTAGTTTGTTGAGTAGATTTTTGATTGATTAACTAAGGTAATTAAATATCATTAAGAAATTCAATTACCTTAGTTTATTAAGTTGCTATTAATAAATAGCTTTCATAACTCTTCCGAAATATAAATCTGAGTTTATTGATTTTGCTCTTCTCATATAAGCATCTTTAACTCTTTGCGAAGCTTTTTTTACACTTGGAGCAAAAGCAACTAAAGCACTTGATAAGTAATTACTAGAATTAATATTGCTTAATGAATCTAATACTTTGATTAATTGATCTTCCGATAATTTTTTCTTTGCTAACTTCGTATAAAGTGTACTTGCATAATAATCTGACCCAACATTTTTACTGATTAAATCTAACAATTGACTTAATGAAGCATTATCTAAATCTTTTTTTAATAAATCTCCAATAATACTTGAAGAGTAATAATCAGAACCTACATCATCTATAGAAGAAATAAACTTATTATAATTTTGATCAGAAAGGTTATCTTTTTTTAATGCTTTCTTTAACACCTGACTCTTGTAGTAATCAGAACTAATACTATTAGAAAGACTCATAATTTTCTCCATATTAGATTTATTAAGCTCACGACTATCTAATATTTTTCCTAAAACCTGTGATAAATAATAATCAGAACCTATATTTTTAGAAATCTGTAATAAATCTCCTAATTGATTATCTGAAATTTCATCATTTCTAACTGCATTATTTAATACTTGAGACATATAATAATCAGAGCCAATACTTTTTGTTGCCTTAATATAAGCAGATAATGTTTGAGAATTCCCTAAAAATGCTTCTTGATTTTTCTGTAATAACTGTGCCAAATAATAATCTGAATCAATCTTATTTCCAGCAATCTCTACTACTTTAGTTAATTCAGAAGCGCTTAAGTTGTAATCCATCAAGTATGAGAAATACGCAGAACTAACATAATCACTCTCTAATCTTCCTATTTCCTTTAAAACAGTATTTGCTCCTCCTCTTTTGTAAAATCTTTTTACACGTGCTTCCGCTCCTATGGTAGTATTTCTTATTATTTCTGGAAGTATTTCAGCCAACCAAGCTTTTCCTTCTGGCTCATAACTTTTTTCATTCCAACCAACAAAATAGCGCTTTTTAAGTGTTCCACTTTCAGCTTCAATCACTAATCTTCTTTTCTTTCCAAAACTTGATTTTTTAATTTCAATAAAGCCTCCTCTAGAAATAGAAACAATATCTTTATCATCATCTGATAAAACGATATCTCCCTCATATTCTATTTTAAAATCTCCTTTTCCTTTTATATCTATAGAAAAATTCCCAATTCTTTTCGATGAATTTGTACTGTAAACAACGGTTTGTTGTGCGTAACTATTTGTAGTGAATAAAACACTAAAAACAGTTAATAAAACGGTTAGTAAAATTGTTTTGGTTTTCATAAGTTATCTTTTTTTGTTTTTAATTACACTTCAAAAGTAGGTCAGCTTTCCACCGTATAAAAACAAAATGTAGTCAACTGTAGTTTTTATGTAGTCAATTGTAAAACTTTATAAATTTCATATCTTTAAGTCATAATATTCTTAAGATTATGGAGAAAAATGCAATAAATCATTTACTAGAAGAAAAGCATCAAGAATTATTTAATTGGCTAGATAAGCAAGAGCAAAATTATTGGGAAAATGGCCCTGAAGGGAAATGGACTACCGGACAACATATTCAGCATTTGGTAGATTCTATAAAAAAATTAAATCATGCTCTTAGTTTTCCTTCATTCTTATTAAAGTATAAGTTTGGAAAAGCCAATAGAGAAGTAAGATCTTATAAACAAATCATTCAAAAATATCAAGATAAGTTAGTAGAGCATAAAGACAGAGCTAAAAAATATAATGCTGCTGTAATAACTCCTTCTGAGAAAAAATTTAAACACCTATTACAAACACTTAATATTCAGAATAAAAAACTACAATACAAAACCAATAAGATGAGTGATAGCAAGTTAGACAACCTTATTGTTCCTCATCCCTTAATGGGCAAAATGCCACTAAGAGAAATTATTATGTGGACAGCTTATCATACAGAACATCATACAAAAGATTTAATTGAAAACTACTCCTGAAATACCTATATTTGTGCCTCTAAAAATGTAGCATACACCAATGTTTAATAATTTAAGCGAAAAACTAGATAAAGCGTTACATACGCTGAAAGGACACGGAAAGATTAATGAAGTTAACGTTGCAGAAACGTTAAAAGAAGTTCGTAGAGCTTTATTAGATGCCGATGTTAACTTTAAAATAGCTAAACAATTTACCAATACCGTTAAAGACAAAGCAATGGGAGAAAACGTATTAACTACGTTAAACCCAGGACAGTTAATGGTAAAAATTGTTAAGGATGAATTAACCGAGTTAATGGGTGGTGATACTGTTGGTATTAACTTAGGTGGATCTCCAACAGTTATTTTAATGTCTGGTTTACAAGGTTCTGGTAAAACTACTTTTTCTGGTAAACTTGCGAATTTCCTTAAAACTAAGAAAACAAAACAAGTTTTATTAGTAGGTTGTGATGTTTATCGTCCTGCCGCTATTAATCAGTTACAAGTAGTTGGTGAACAAATTGGTGTTGAAGTTTATGCTGAAGTAGGAAATCAAAATCCTGTTGAAATTTCTCAAAATGCAATTAAGCATGCAAAAGCTAACGGTAAAAATGTGGTTATTATAGATACCGCTGGTCGTTTAGCTGTGGATGAGGAAATGATGATGGAGATTTCGAATATTCATAAAGCTGTTACTCCAAATGAAACATTATTTGTTGTAGATTCTATGACAGGACAAGATGCTGTAAATACAGCTAAAGCCTTTAATGATGTTTTAAACTTTGATGGTGTAGTTCTTACAAAGTTAGATGGTGATACACGTGGTGGAGCTGCTTTATCTATTAAATCTGTTGTAGATAAACCTATTAAGTTTATTGGTACTGGAGAGAAAATGGATGCAATTGACGTTTTCCACCCAGATCGTATGGCAGATCGTATTTTAGGAATGGGAGACGTTGTATCTTTAGTAGAACGTGCTCAAGAACAATACGATGAAGCTGAGGCAAGAAAACTTCAAAAGAAGATTGCAAAAAATCAGTTTGGTTTTGATGATTTCTTAAACCAAATTCAGCAAATAAAGAAAATGGGAAGCATGAAAGACTTAGTTGGAATGATTCCTGGTGCTGGTAAAGCTCTAAAAGGTATGGACATTGATGATGATGCTTTTAAAGGAATTGAAGCAATTATACATTCTATGACTCCTGATGAAAGAAGCAAGCCATCTCTTATCAATGCAAGTAGAAAGAAAAGAATTGCAAAAGGATCGGGTACGTCTGTTCAAGAAGTAAACCAATTAATGAAGCAGTTTGATCAGATGAGTAAAATGATGAAAATGATGCAAGGCGGAGGCGGAAAGCGTATGATGCAAATGATGCGAGGAATGAGGTAAAGAATAAAACTAAAAGAGAAGTGTGCGCTTCTCTTTTTTATTTAGACATATACACACAACAGACTAACACACAACAATGATTTTATTAGACGGAAAGAAAACTTCTGCAGACATTAAAGAAGAAATTGCTTTAGAAGTAGGTGAATTAAAAAGAAACGAAAAAAAAGCTCCGCACTTAGCTGCTATAATTGTAGGTAACGATGGTGCTAGTTTAACTTATGTAAATGCTAAAGTGAAAGCTTGCGAACGTGTAGGTTTTGAATCTACTTTAATTCAACTTTCTGATGATACTACAGAAGCTGAACTTTTGAATGAAATTGAAATTTTAAATATTGATAATGATATTGACGGTTTTATCGTTCAATTACCATTACCCAAACATATTGATGAGCAAAAAGTATTATTAGCCATAGACCCTTCTAAAGATGTTGATGGTTTTCATCCTGAAAATGTTGGTAGAATGGCTTTAAACTTGCCAACTTTTATCTCTGCTACTCCTTTTGGAATTCTAGAATTATTAGAACGTTACGAAGTTGAGACTTCAGGAAAGAATGTTGTAGTAATTGGTCGTAGTCATATTGTTGGAAGTCCAATGAGTATTTTACTTTCTCAAAAAAGAAAAGTTGGAAACGCAACTGTAACTCTTACACACAGTAGAACGCAAAATTTAGAAGAAATAACTAAAGAAGCAGATATAATTGTTGCTGCTCTGGGTATTCCTGAATTCTTAAAAGGCGATATGGTAAAAGATGGAGCTGTAATTATAGATGTTGGAATTACAAGAGTTGCAGATCCTTCTAAGAAAAGTGGTTTTAGATTAGTTGGAGATGTTGCTTTTGACGAAGTAGCTGAAAAATCATCATTCATAACACCTGTTCCAGGTGGAGTTGGACCCATGACCATAGCAATGCTTTTAAAGAATACTTTGATTGCAAACAAGCGAAGAAATTCATAAACATAAAAAGGGGGAAGCTAAAAGCTTCCCCCTTTTAATTATTACTTTAAAGTATTTGAATTTATCTTACTCCCAGTATTTAACTCTTGAGGTTCTTTACTTTTTCTAAATAGCCTTGCACTTAATTCTCCTTTTAGTATAATTTGACTATCCGTTACTTCCAACCAACTTCCTTCACGTAACCCTAAAACTGGAATTTCATTAAATACATGATATTCTTTTATTCTTGTTTCTCTTGTTTCTCCCATGTGTTTTGATGCAGGGTCTGGATCTAAATAATGCGCATTAATATTAAATGGAATTAAACCCATAGTATTAAAACTAGGTGGATAAACAATTGGCATATCATTAGTGTTCATCATGGTAATTCCACAAATATTACTTCCAGCACTAGTACCTATGTATGGAGTACCGTTTTCAATAGTTTCTTTCAATGCATCAATTATATTGCTCTTATACAATTGGTTTACTAATTCAAAAGTATTTCCTCCGCCAGTAAAAATAGCTTCTGCCCTATTTACAGCTTCTACAGGGTTTTGATATTCATGAATACCTTTCACCTTAATATTTATTTTACCAAAAGCTTCACTTGCTTTTTGTGTATAAGCATCATAAGATATTCCACTAGGACGAGCATAAGGAATGAATAAAATGTTTTTTACATTCTTAAAAAAAACAGCTAATTCAGGTAATAAATACTCTAAATAACCGCTTCCATGAACTGTAGATGTACTGGCAATTATTAGTTTTTTCAATTTTTTAACATTTGTATATCAGCAAAAGTATAAAAAACCTATCTTCGCAGCACTTAAATATTTAAATTTTATACTATGAAAAAATTACTTTTATTATTCGTTTCTATGTCTTTATTCATTGGTTGTTCAGATGACAATGGAGAAACTTTAGCTGATGTAGATGCAAGCGAAATTGTTGGAAAATGGGATTTAGTTGATTTTAAATCTGATGGTAAAACTACTACTACATTACAAGGGCAATCTATTGATTCAGATTATTCATCTTTTGGTAAAGATTATAACTTTGAGGTTGATTTTGGGGATAATCCAAAAAATGTGACTGGTACAGGTAGTTATACTACTGTTATTACTACTACTACTTTAGGTCAAACACAAACTCAAGAAGTTCCTACAAGTTCAGCAAGTGGTCTTGAATCAGGTACTTGGAGTGTTTCTGGTGGTGTATTAACTATTGCACCTAATAATCAAGCTCAAACTAATTTAGTTACTAATGCTAAAATTATTGAATTTGATGTTGATACAATGAAGTTAAAATTAGACATTAACGAAACAGTTGAAGAACAACAACAAGGTCTTGACATTAAAGTTACTGTAAATGCAACTGCATTTTTAACTTTAAAAAAGAAAGCAACTGTAGTTGCAGCTAAATAGTTTCTTAAAAATATTTTTTATAAAAAAGCTCACTTTTTAAAAGTGAGCTTTTTTATTTAACATATATTTAGTTACCTATTAAAACTTTTTAAGAAATAGAGTTCCTTTATTTGTACATCAACTAATTATATGCAAAAACTATTACTTAGTACAATTATATTTTTCTTACTTTCTTTTTCTTTAAATGCTCAAAGAATTGAAATATCTGGTATAATTACAGATAAATTAGGCAATGTTGCTGATGCACATATCATCAATAAAACAACTCAACAAGGGACTTTCTCAAGTTTAAATGGTGAATTTAAAATTAAAGTACAACCTGATGATATTATAGAAATCAGTTCTGTACAACACCACAACCAAAAATTTGTGTATTCCAAATCAATACTAACAAATAATGAGTTAAAGATTTTCTTATACTTAAAAGATTATTTATTAGAAGAAGTTGAAGTAAAGAAAACAGAATTACAAGGAATACTTTCTAATGATTCCAAATCTATCGGTAAAAGTAATCGTCAAGAAGTAATGGAAAATTTAGGTTTTGATCCTTTTCCTAAAAAATTATCGAAAATAGATAGAGAAATAAAAACTGCGTATGCAGGTGGAGTTCAAATTGGTCTAGGAGCTATGGTTTCGTTAGATTATATTATAAACTCTATGTCAGGGAGAATTGATATGCTTGAAAAACAAAAAAAATTGCTTGAAAATGAAAAGAAATTGAAATACATGGAATATACTTACCGACATTTCATTACAAAATCTCTAAAAATTGATTCTTCTGAAGTTGCTCGATTTTTATATTTCAGTCATTTTGACACTAACTTTAATGAATCTTTTAACGGAGGGGATATTAAAATCATACATTTTTTAAAAGAACAAGCTCTACTATTTAAAAGAGATTCGTTGTGAAAAGAAAAATATTTTTACAATTAATTTTACCAATATTTAGTGTAGTTAAATCTTATACTCAAGAAACAACTATCAAAGGTAAAATTAACGATGAAATAGGTTCAATTAGTAACGTTAATATTTTAAATAAAGATACACAAACAGGAACTTTTTCAGATGATAATGGTCACTTTTCTATGAAAGTATCTATAGGTCAGAAACTTGAAATAACAAGTATACAACATTATAAAAAAGTTATAATAGTCAACAAAAGTCATATACAAACTAAAACACTTACTGTAGAACTTTACTTGAAAAATCATTTATTAGAAGAGGTAACTGTATCCAATAAAAAAATGTTTGGAACATTCAAAAGAAATTTTAAACAAACTACTAGAGATATTGCTGTTGTTAAATCTAGAAATGGTTTAGATTTTTCTAATATTAAAATAGAGGCAAATAAGAACTATAATAACGCTTCAAATATAAATAGAGATTTAAACAACATTACAGATCCAACACAAAGATTTGAAGGTGCTAATTTAGGTGGTAGTTTTATACCTTTTAATAGTATTATAAAAAAACAAAAACAACGTAGAAAATTTGAGTTTAAAAGAAACTTTCCTGGTCTACTTTTGAAAGAACTTGGGGAACGTTTTTTTTATAAAGAATTAAAAATTCCAAAAGAAAGATATTACAATTTTTTAGAATATTGTAATCCTTTGGGGATTGAAGAAAAATATCAAGAAGGAAAAATATTAGAAGTAATAGAAATCTTGAATACTGAAGCTAAAGAATACAAGAAAAATTTAGGGAAAGAAAAAAATTAATTAAATCATAACTATAAAAAAAGATGTAATTTTTGTATCTTATAGGTGTAACTAAACTACTCTAAACAATAAAGTTATGAGAAAAACTACACTAATACTTTTATTTATCTCTTTTCATTTTTTTGCTCAAAGGTCGCCTATAAAAGGAGTAATTACAGACAATATTGGTATTGTTGCAAATGCACATGTTATTAATATTACTTCAATGGAAGGAACCTTCTCCGACGCTAAAGGCTATTTTACAATCAATACGCAACTTGGAGACATTTTACAAATAACTTCAATTCAGCATTACAATAAAAACATTAAGGTTTCTTCGATTTCTACGGGAAGAAAAAAAATTAATATTCTATTAGAAATTCAAGAACAAATCCTTGAGGAAATTGAAGTTAAAAAAACACAGCTTATACAATCATTATCTGCAGATGTTAAAAAAACTCCTGAGAATAAAGGAAAGAGAAAAACTAAACAAGCTAGAAACTTTGAAAATACTAAAGCAACCGATAATATCATCATGGCTTCTACTACTGAAAAAAGCTTATCTGAAAGAAAAACTGACCCAGTACTTGCTTTTGAAGGACTTACTCTATTAAAATTTTCATTATTCACTTCTAAAGAAGAAAAAAGATTAGAACAAAGAATTAAAAAACAGATTTTTAGAGATCATCTTCCAGAAAGAATTATGAACATCGTTGGTAAAGATAACTTCACTAATAAGCTGAATATACCTGAAGAACAAGTTCTTAATTTTATTAATTACAGTATTGATCAAGAAATAGAAAATAACATTCAAAGTGAAGAACATTTAAAAGTGATTGAAAACCTCAAAGAAAAAAGTGTTAATTATTTAAAAGAACTCAGAAGATAACTCTTTCTTCTTCTAAAAAATCTGTACTTTGGCTCAGCTTTTGTTTAGTTATAAATCATGAAAAAAATATTAATTCTATTTGTTGGGATCTCATTATTATCCTTTACAGAACATAAATATTATTTAGCTCTTACAGAAATTGAGCACAATACTAAAAGTAATTCTATTCAAATGATTATGAATGTATTCATGGACGATATAGAATTAGCAATTAACAAAGAACAAGGAGTAGATTTAAAATTAACTACTAAAGATGAACCTAAAAATGTAGATGAATATTTTTTCAATTATCTAAAAGATAATTTTGTTGTATCTGTAAACAATAAAAAGGTTAGCTATAATTTTATTGGCAAAGAATATGAAGATAATATTATCTACTTCTATCTAGAAATTGATAATGTTTATAAAATAAACTCCATTGAAATAGAGAATAATGTTCTAATATCTCATTTCCCTGAACAACAAAATTTAATTAAAGCTAAAATAAACAACACTAAAAAAAGTTTATTTCTTACTAGAGAAAATAATAAAGGTTTGTTAAATTATTAATAAATTTAAATTCTTTCCTGTAATTTTATCAATCAAATCATTTAATAAATACAAATAATGAAAAGAACTCTTTATTCATTTCTTTTGGTTTGTTTTGTTTTTACTTTATCAGTTAAAGGACAAAACCTTCAAAGAAAAACTCAAAAAGGGCATACCAACGAAAATAAATTCAAACAACTAGAAGACCTTTTACCTACTCCTAATGATAAACATACGGCTTCTGGAGCTCCAGGTGTAAAATACACACAACAGAAAGTTGATTATAAGATGGACATCCTCTTAGATGATGAGAAGCGAAGAATTACTGGAAGCGAGAATATCGTATATCATAATAATTCTGAAGATTCACTTCCATATTTATGGGTTCAATTAGATCAGAACATGCGTGCAGCAGATTCTAAAACACCGGATATTATGACTTCGAAGGTTCCTAATAAAATAAGTAAAAAGCGTTTTGAACGTTTTTATCCTGAAAAACCTTTTGATGGAGGATTTAAAATCATGGGAGTTACCAATACTGATGGTAGTAAATTACCATATGTAATTAATAGAACTATGATGCGTATTGATTTGCCAAAAGCAATTCCATCTGGAGGAACTTTCTCTTTTAATATTAAATGGTGGTATAATATTAATAACCATAGAACTCAAGGTGGAAGATCTGGTTTTGAACATTTCCCAAAAGATAATAATAACAACTACGTAATTGCTCAATTCTATCCTAGACTATGTGTATACGATAATGTTGAAGGTTGGCAAAATGATCAATTCTGGGGAAGAAGTGAATTTGCTTTAGAATTTGGAGATTTTGATGTAAATATCACTACTCCTAATGATCATATTTTAGGAGCAACCGGTGTTCTTTTAAACCCTAATGATGTTCTAAGTAAAAAACAACGCGATCGTTTTGCAAAAGCTGAAAAAACCTTTGATAAACCGGTTTTAATAGTTACACAAGCAGAAGCAACTAAAAAAGAGAAAATAAAATCTAAGAAAACAAAAACTTGGAAATTTTCTGCTAAAAATGTTAGAGATTATGCATTCGCAACATCTAGAAAATTTATCTGGGATGCAATGGCTGTAAAAATTAATGGTAAAACTGTAATGGCGCATTCTTTATATTCAAAAGAAGCTAATCCGCTATATGGAGATCATTCTACTAGAGCAGTTGCACAAACTTTAAAAACTTACTCTAGATATACTTTCGATTATCCATATCATAAAGCTATTTCTGTTGATGGACAAATGGGAATGGAATATCCACAAATTTGTTTCAATCCAGGAAGACCAAATCCTGATGGAACATATTCTGATAGAACTAAATATAGAATGATTAAAGTTACTGTTCACGAAGTTGGACATAACTTCTTCCCTATGATTGTTAATTCAGACGAAAGAAAATGGACTTGGATGGATGAAGGATTAAACTCTTTCGTAGAAATGATGGCAGAAATAGATTATGATCCAAATTTCCCTATTGTTAGAGGTTTACCTAAAAACATTGTAAAATACATGGACGGAGATCAATCTACAATTGCTCCTATCATGTCAAAAGGAGATAATGTGTATAGTTTTGGTAATAATGCATATGGTAAACCAGCAACAGCGTTATATATTTTACGTAATAGCGTAATGGGGCCAGAATTATTTGATTATGCTTTCAAAACTTACTCAAAACGTTGGATGTTCAAACACCCTACTCCTGCTGATTTCTTTAGAACGATGGAAGATGCTTCAGCAATGGATTTAGATTGGTTCTGGAGAGGATGGTTCTACACTACAGATGTAACAGATATAGGTATCAAAGGGGTGAAAAAATATTTTACTAAAGAAGATAAATACGGTAATATTGATTTTATCGAAGATGAAACTAAAGGATTAGGTTTTGGAAGTAACAAAAATCCTAAATCTAAATATCACTATGAAATTACGTATAATAAACCAGGTGGATTAGTTATGCCTATTATTGTTGAGTTTACGTATTTTGATGGAACTAAAGAAAGAAAGAAATACCCAGCGCAAATCTGGAGATTGAACGATAATGAGATTACTAAAGTTTTCTCTTCTAGTAAAGAAGTTAAGAATATTCAAATTGATCCAGATTTAGAAACTGCAGATGTAGATACTACTAATAATAGTTGGCCTAAGAATAAAGAAACCAAATTTGGTAAGTTCAAGAATAAAATTAAAGGATAGAATATAATACGTTCCGAAATTCTTAAAAAGTGATAACATTCAAATGTGTTATCACTTTTTTTATAAAGGTTTGTTAAAAATTTTAACAATAGTACACTTTAACTAATTTTATTGTTAATTTCCCCAAACAATTTAATACCAACTTTAATCATAATGAAAAAGCTATTTTATCTATTCTTATCAGTTTTCTTAATTTCTGCAGTAGGATTTGCTCAGGAAACTGATAAAGAAAAAAAAGAACCTCAAAAAGGACATGTAGACGAGAACAAATTCCGTCAATTGAAGGATGTTCTTGCTACACCAAACGATCAGAGAACTGCTTCTGGTGCTCCTGGTCATCAATACACTCAACAAAAGGTAGATTATGTAATGAACTTACGTCTTGATGAAGTAAACAATAAGCTTTATGGAGATGAAACAATTACATACCACAATAATTCTAAAGATAATTTAGAGTACCTATGGTTACAATTAGACCAAAATATGCGTGCTCCAGATTCTCAAACTCCATTAGCTCAATCTAAAGGAGCTTCTGGTTTTCAAACTCCTGAACAGTTTGTTAATGATAACATGGGAAAAAAGAAAGATTTTGGTTTTAAAATTGAGGCTGTAAAGTATGAAGATGGTAGAGATTTATCGCATACTATTAATCGTACAATGATGCGTATTAATTTACCAAAACCTTTAACTCCTGGAAATACGTTTACTTTTAAAATTAAGTGGAATTATTTAATTAATAATTCTGTAACAGACGGAGGTCGCTCTGGATTTGAGTTATTTAAAGATGGTAATAAAGCTTATACTATTGCTCAATTTTTCCCTAGGTTATGTGTGTACAACAACGTAGAAGGATGGCAAAATATGCAGTTCTGGGGTCGTAGTGAATTCGCTTTAGAATTTGGAGACTACGATGTAAAAATCACAGTACCGGCTGATCATATTTTAGATGCAACTGGGGAGTTACAAAACGAAAAAAATGTTCTTACTAAAGAGCAACGAAATAGAATGGATAAGGCAAGAAAGTCTTTCAAAGATCCTGTATTTATTGTTACTCAAAAAGAAGCTGAAGAAAATGAAAAAGAAGGAACAACTAAAACTAAAACTTGGCACTTTAAAGCTCAAAACGTAAGAGATTATGCTTTTGCATCTTCAAGAAAATATATTTGGGATGCTATGGCCGTTAATGTTAACGGTAAAAGTGTAATGGCTGTTTCTTTATATCCAAAAGAAGGAAATCCATTATGGGAAGAACATTCAACTAGAGTTGTTGCTAATACATTAGAAGAGTACTCTAAATTAACTTTTGACTACCCTTATCCTAAAGCAATTTCTGTTCACGCAGATAGACAAGGAATGGAGTATCCAATGATTTGTTTCAACTACGGTAGACCAAATCCTGATGGAACATATTCTGATAGAACTAAATACGGAATGATTGGAGTAATTGTTCACGAAGTTGGACATAACTTCTTTCCAATGATTGTTAATTCTGATGAGCGTCAATGGACATGGATGGATGAAGGATTAAACTCTTTTGCTGAAATGTTAGCAGAAATGGATTATGATCCTAAATTCCCAATTAGATCTACTCCTAAAGGAATTACTCGTTACATGAGTTTTGATCAAAATAACTTATCACCAATTATGTCTCAAGGAGATTACGTTAAAAACTTTGGTCCTAATGCATATACAAAACCAGCAGCTGGATTATATATGTTACGTCAAACGATTATGGGACCTGAATTATTCGATTATGCATTTAGAACCTATTCTAAACGTTGGATGTTTAAGCACCCAACTCCAGCTGATTTCTTTAGAACAATGGAAGACGCTTCTGGAATGGACTTAGATTGGTTCTGGAGAGGTTGGTTCTACACTACTGATAACTGTGATATTGGAATCAAAGAAGTAAAACCAATTTACTTAACTAATAAACCAAACGAAAGAACTAAAAAGTTACAAGAACAATATCCTGCATACTTTGCAAGCTTAGGAAAATTAATATTTTTAACTACAAAGAAAGAAGATGCTGATCCTAAGGAATTAGAAGCTTATATTGATGGTTTACCAGCTGATAAAAAAACTACTTTAAAGAAATTACCTAAGTTTATGTATCAAGTTGAGTTCGAAAAGCCAGGTGGTTTAGTTATGCCAATTATTGTTGAATTAACTTATGCTGATGGGACTAAGAAACGTGAAGTTTTCCCAGCACAAATCTGGAATAAGGATGATAACAAAGTATATAGAGTATTCTCTTCTAGTAAAGAAGTAAAGAGCATTACTGTTGATCCTGATTTCGAAACTGCAGATGTTGATACTTCGAATAATGCTTGGCCAAAGAAAACTGAAGACAAATTCAATCAGTTTAAGAATAAGATGAAAAACTAAGCATCATGTAAATGATAATTAAAACGCAACAAAATTTGTTGCGTTTTTTTATTTAATTCATGTTTATGAACAACTTAATTCAATACATATCAAATAATATTTCTTTATCTGAAAATGAACTTCCAAAACTGGAGCGACTTTTTACACATAAAGAATACAAAAAGAATGACTACTTTTTAAAACATAATCAAAAGGTGAATTTCATTTACTTTCTAAGTAGAGGCATAGTTAAAGGATATGAATTTGAGAATGGGAATGAAGTTGTTAAGCACCTAGTAGAAGAAAATAATTTCTTTACAGACTTTGACAATTTTCAATCAAAATCTTCAACCATACAAACCTTTCAAGCTGTAACCGATTGTGAAGCTTTTAGAATTTCGAAAAAAGATTTCGATTACATTTTAAAAGAATTTCCGGATTTCCAATTATTTGTAAACTCAATCATTCAAGAATCACTTTCCTGTAAAATGGAAAGGTTGTCAGATTTTCAAACACTAACAGCTAAAGAACGATACTTGAAATTAATGAATACAAGTCCAAAACTTATCCAAGAAGTATCAATCAATGATTTATCTTCTTTTCTTGGAATTGCTCCTTCTTCCCTAAGTAGAATAAGGAAGCAAATTTTCTAACATTTGTTATTTTTCCTTAACCTATAAAATTAGAGTTTTGGAAAAAAACACAAATGAATACACTTTCTTTAGTAACCGGAGCAAATGGTCATTTAGGATACAATTTATGTAGACTTTTAATTGATAAAGGAGAACGAGTAATTGCTACTTGTAGAAATCCTAAAAACATAGAAATTTTAGAAGAATTAGGTTGCGAAATTCTCATTGTTGACATTATCAATCAGGAATCAATGTTAAACGCTTTTAAGAATATTACACATTTATATGCCGTTGCAGCTTCTTTTAAAATGTGGTCTAAAAATCCCGAAATTGATTATAACAACAATGTCGAAGGAACAAGAATGTTATTTGAAGCTGCTAATAAATCAGGCATTAAAAATATTGTTTATGTGAGTTCTGTTGCTGCACTAAATTTTAAAAAACTTCCCACAAAAGAAAGTTATGATTATAATACCGATAGACGAAATTGGTATTATAATTCTAAAAACGATTCCGACAAACTTGCTTTACAGCTCAGTAAAAAATTTAACATCAGAACAATTATTGTGTTACCTTCAACTATGATTGGAAGTAAAGCACATAAACTTAGCTATTCTAATAATTTAGTTCTGCAAATATTGAATGGTGAAATGATTGCCGATACAAACATTACATTAAATTGGATTGATGTAAAAGATGTAGCTCAAGGAATGTATCTTGCTATGAAAAAAGGTAGAAATGGTGAACGATATATACTAGCTAACGAAACACATATATCTATTCAAGATAGTGTAAAAATAGCAGCTAAAGAATTCCCTGATCTTAAATTAAAAGTTCCCCCTAAAATTCGCAAACCCTTACTGTATATTATCGCTTTTTTAATGAAAATTAAATGCAAAATAACAGGCAAAGAACCGCTATTACAAAAAGAATATATCGATATGTTTTATGGATTAAAACAAGATTACGATATCAGTAAAGCCAAAAATGAATTAAATTTTTTTCCTAAAAACTCAAAAAATGCATTAATTGATGCATTGTATTACCTTAAAAATGAATGGATTTACAAATAAACTACTATAACGATATTTTTATCAATCATTAAAATTAAAGTTACTAAAACCGATAAAAATTAACATTCTTTAAAATAGTTCTATTCAAAATTATATTTTGTATAATTAATTTGAATCGAAAATCACTAACTATAGATCTAGTCTGTTTATTGAATTTGTTTATTTCAAAATTAATAGTACATTTAGCCCGATGAAACTAAGCAATACATATATCAATATGACAGACGTAACTTCTACGTCTATTTTTGCTTTCACAACAATTTCTACAATTATTACAACCCTTTAGGGGTTGTTTATTTACATATAATTTTTCGTACTATTTGTTTTTCATTCAGAAAAACAACATCAAATCAAATTAGTTTTTCAATTATAATTTAAAAAAAATGAAAGTCCTAAAATTCGGAGGTTCTTCAGTTAGAGATCATCATAACATCAAAAAAGTATTAGAAATAATTACTAAAAAATCACAGGAAGATAAATTAGCTGTGGTTGTATCTGCCTTCGGAAAAACAACCAATCGATTATTAAAAAGTGCAGAGCTTGCTAAACATAAAAACGAAGAGTATTTAACTATTATTAATGAAGTTGAAAAACATCATTATGAAACTATTGAACAACTCGACTTAAAGAATTCTTCAGAGGTAATTAAACATATAAATCAACAATTCAGTCAACTTAAAACTTTATATAAAGGTTGTTATTTATTAGAAGAATTAAGCCCAAAAGCTAAAGCTGTGATTAGTAGTTTTGGAGAAAAATTATCTTCGTATATCATTTCTGAAGCAGCTAAAACAAAGCTAAACGCTACTTTTAAAAACAGTCAAGATTTAATTGTAACAGATGATAATTATTTGAAAGCTCAAGTAGATTTTGAAACTACTTATAGTAATTGTTCTACCTTTTTTAGTGAGAATCCCTATCAAGTAGTTATTCTTCCTGGATTTATTGCTAAATGTTATAACGGACAAACAACCACTTTAGGAAGAGGCGGTTCTGATTATACAGCATCAATATATGCCGCAGCAATTCACGCTGAAGAATTGCAGATTTGGACAGATGTGAGTGGAATGTATACAGCAAATCCTTCCATTGTTAAGCAGGCAAAACCAATTCAACAAATTTCATACGCAGAAGCAATGGAAATGTCTCATTTTGGAGCTAAAGTGATCTACCCTCCTACTATTCAACCTGTGCGAGAAATGAAAATTCCTGTTTTGGTAAAAAACACCTTTCAACCAGAACAAGCTGGAACTTTAATTGCATTGAATTCAGATAAGTCTTCTCCTGTAAAAGGAATTACTTATGTAGAAAACATCTCTCTGCTAACAATTGAAGGAAGTGGAATGGTTGGAATGTCTGGAGTTTCTAAACGATTGTTCGAAGCTTTATCTGACGATGAAATCAACGTAATTTTGATAACTCAAGCATCATCTGAACACACTATTTGTGTTGGTGTTTTAGAAGAAGATGCTGAAAAAGCAGTAAAGAGTATTTCTAAAAAATTCAACAATGAAATAGATCAACATAAAATAGATCCTGTTGTAGTTGAAAATGAACTAAGCATAATTGCCATTGTTGGTGACAACATGAAAAATCACCAAGGATTAAGTGGTAAAATGTTTAGTTCATTAGGAAAAAACAACGTAAACATAAGAGCTATTGCTCAAGGAGCATCTGAAAAAAATATATCAGCAGTAATCAAAAGAGTTGACGCTAAAAAAGCTTTGAATACTTTACATGAGCAATTCTTTGGAGACAATGTTAAACAACTAAACTTATTTGTAACAGGTGTCGGTAATGTTGGTAATCGTTTCTTAGCACAATTAGATAAACAAAAAGAATATTTACAAAGTCAATTAAAATTAAACATAAGAGTTATAGGTATTTCTAACTCTACTAAAATGCATTTTGATGATGAAGGTGTTGATCTAGAAAACTGGAAAGAACTATTACTTAATAAAGGAGAATCAACAAGTTTAAATAGCTTTTTGAGTAGAGTAAAACAACACAACTTAAGAAATAGTGTCTTTGTTGACAATACTGCTAATGAGGAAGTTTCTAAAATGTATCAACACTATTTAGAAAATAACATAGCAGTAGTTACTTGCAACAAAATTGCCTGTGCATCAGAACTTAATAATTACAAAACATTAAAAAAGGTTTCTAGTAAATTCAATGCTCCATTCTTATTTGAAACTAATGTTGGAGCTGGATTACCAATAATAGATACACTTAAAAACTTGATAGCTTCAGGTGATCGCGTCCACAAGATTCAAGCAGTTTTATCCGGAAGCCTTAATTTCGTATTCAATAACTTTAATGAAAGTGTAACTTTTCACGACATTGTTACCAAAGCACAAGAAGAAGGATATACAGAACCAGATCCTAAAATAGATTTAAGTGGTGTAGATGTTGCTCGTAAAATTCTAATTTTGGCAAGAGAAAGTGGTTTCGAACTAGAACTTTCAGATATTGATAATAATTCATTCTTACCACAAGAAAGTTTGAATACTAGTAATAATGATGACTTTTATAAAAGCCTGACGAAGTTTGAAAATCATTTTCAAGATATTTATGCTCAAGCTAATTCTCAAAATTGCAAACTTAAATACGTGGCAGAGTTTGAAAATGGTAAAGCAAAGGTTGGATTACAGCATATTCCATCAGATCATCCTTTTTATAATTTAGAGGGAAGTGATAATATTGTACTGTTCTTTACTGATCGATATCCAATTCAACCATTACAAATAAAAGGTGCTGGTGCTGGTGCAGATGTTACAGCTTCAGGAATTTTTGCTGATGTAATTCGAATTGCAAATAACTAAATTGAAATGAATCAAATTAAAATATTCTCACCTGCAACAGTAGCAAACGTATCTTGTGGATTTGACTGTTTAGGGTTTGCTGTAAATGATTTAGGTGATACGATGACATTTACTAAAACTTCAAATAAAGAAGTTAAAATCACTAATATTCAAGGAGCCAATCTTCCTTATGAAGCTGATAAAAATGTGGCTAGCGCAGTGGCATTATTAATGTTAGAAAAACATCCTGCAAATTTCGGAATTGAAATTTCAATACAAAAAGGATATTCTCCAGGAAGTGGTTTAGGAAGCAGTGCTGCAAGTGCGGCAGGTGCAGCATTTGCCGTTAATGAGTTATTAGGCAAACCTTTTTCTCAATTAGAACTTACTAAGTTCGCTATGTATGGAGAAAAAGTAGCTTGTGGTTCTGAAATTGCAGATAATGTTGCCGCAGCTTTATACGGTGGATTCATTTTAGTTCAACAATATGAACCATTAGCTATTGTAAAAATTCCTGTTCCAGAACTGTTAATGTTAGTTGCAATTCATCCTCAAGTTAAAGTAAGAACCAAAGATGCTAGAGATGTATTACCTGAAAACATTCCATTAGCGGATGCCGTTACACAATGGGCTAATGTTGGTGGCTTAATTAGTGGATTATATTCTCAAAATTTTGAAGTAATTGCAAATTCACTTCAAGACATTGTGGTTGAACCAGTGAGAAAACATTTAATTCCTCATTTCGATTTAGTAAAAGAAGCTGCGATTAACGCCGGAGCTTTAAATGCAGGAATTTCAGGTTCAGGACCAACAATTTTCGCCTTATGTAAAGGGGAAGAAAATGCGAAAAAAGTTTACGACGCAATTGAAGAAACATATGCTGATAAAGGAATTGATTTTACAATGGTCTATTCAAAAATAAATACAGAAGGAGTTAAAATTTTAGAACAAAACTAAGCATGAAATATTTTAGTCTTAATCAACAATCAAAAGCAGTTTCTTTTAAAGAAGCTGTAATTAATGGATTAGCTCCTGATCGAGGATTATATTTTCCCGAAGATTTTAGTCCATTACCAGAAGAATTTATAAATAATATTGATACATATTCTAATGAAGAAATTGCATATGAAGCCATTAAACAATTTGTTGGTGATGAAATTCCAGAATCTACTTTAAAAAAGATTGTTGCAGAAACAATTGATTTTGAATTTCCAGTTGTTCAAGTACACGAAAACATTGGGAGCTTGGAGTTATTTCATGGTCCTACCCTAGCATTTAAAGATGTTGGTGCGCGTTTTATGGCAAGGTGTTTAGGTTATTTTAATAATCAAAATCCAGAAAAAGTCACTGTTTTAGTAGCAACATCTGGTGATACTGGCGGTGCTGTAGCAAATGGATTTTTAGAAGTGAATGGTGTAGATGTTGTTATCTTATATCCTAGTGGTAAAGTAAGCGATATTCAAGAGAAACAGTTAACTACTTTAGGAA
Source organism: uncultured Tenacibaculum sp. (assembly GCA_947492185.1). Lineage (GTDB taxonomy): Bacteria > Bacteroidota > Bacteroidia > Flavobacteriales > Flavobacteriaceae > Polaribacter. The sequence continues at coordinate 61,145 of CANLMR010000004.1, read as the reverse complement.
AAAACATTACAGCTTTAGAAGTGAATGGAGTTTTTGATGATTGTCAAGATATGGTGAAAACTGCATTTTTAGATGAAGATATTTCAAGGATTTTAACTTCCGCAAACTCTATAAATGTTGCACGATGGTTACCTCAAATGTTTTATTATTTCTTTGCGTATAAACAACTATATAAAAAACATCCAAATGTAGTATTTTCAGTTCCAAGTGGAAACTTTGGTAATATTTGTGCAGGAATGATGGCTCAAAAATTAGGTCTTCCTATCCGTCATTTTATAGCAGCTACAAATGTAAACGATACCGTTCCTGAGTTTATGAAAAACGGAGAGTATAAACCAAAATCTTCCAAAGCAACAATATCAAATGCAATGGATGTAGGTAATCCGAGTAATTTCATTCGAATTCAGAAACTGTTTAATAATAGTTTTGAAAACTTAAAAAGTGGGTTTTCTTCTTTTTCTTTTGATGATAATGCAACAAAAGATTCAATGAAAAGAATTTACAAAGAATCAAATTACATTTCTGATCCTCATGGTGCTGTTGGATATTTAGGTTTAGAAAAGCATCAATTAAAAGAAGATGAATATGGAGTTTTCTTAGAAACAGCTCATCCTGTTAAGTTTTTAGATGTAGTGGAAAGTACATTAAACTTAAAACTTACCATTCCGGAAGAAATACAATCACTGATAAAAAAAGAAAAACAATCCATCAAAATTAGTTCTTATGATGAATTAAAATCTTTCTTAAATACATAAAAAAAGTCCGAGAGTTAATCTCGGACTTTTTTTATGTTAAGTTTTTTATTACTTCTTGAATAACTTCGTAATATCTTCAGCAGTTAATAATCTTGAAACTTTTACATTTTCAGCAATCTCAGGGTTATCTCCACTTGTCATTTGAATTTGTAAAAAAGCCTCTCCATCTTCTCTAGTATATTTTAACCAAACAATCTGTCCGTTAGCTTTCATTTTTAATGGATCTCTAGGTACGGTTTGAAAACCGTTCATTAGCCCATTATATAATTTATCTACATCGTTGTCAACATTTTTAAAACTAAAGTTTACATATTCATGTCCAATAGCATTAATGTTTTTAAAGAAGAAATTATAATCAGTTTCTCCAACCTTTTCCAAATACACATAACTTACCTTACCTATAACTTCACTTTGACTAGTTTCTAAAAATTCAATTTGTGCATACGCAGCAGAGGAAACTACAAACAATAACAACAATAAAGCTTTTCTCATAATTTTAATTTTAGGGATTTATAATTTTATTAAATCTATTTTAATAACGTCTAAAAATAGAATTATTATATCAATTTTACTATTTTTCGGCGATTAAAAATGTAAAATGAAAGTTTGTATAGCCGAAAAACCTAGTGTTGCCAGAGAAATTGCTAACATTTTGGGTGCCAATACGAAACATGATGGATATTTTGAAGGGAATGGATATGCAGTGACATATACATTCGGGCATTTGTGTACACTTCTTGAACCAAAAGATTATAAACCGCACTGGAAAAGTTGGGATTTGAATAATTTACCAATGCTTCCAGATAAATTTAGTACTAAAGTAACAGAAGATTCTGGAATTCAAAAGCAATTTAAAATTGTAAAATCTCTATTTGAAAAAGCTGATGTTGTAATAAACTGTGGTGATGCCGGACAAGAAGGAGAATTAATTCAACGTTGGGTTATTAATCAAGCAAATTATAAAGGTAAAGTTCAACGTTTATGGATTTCATCACTTACTGAAGAAGCTATAAAGGAAGGGTTTGAAAATCTTAAAGATGATGAACAATACAATAACTTATACTATGCTGGATATTCAAGAGCTATCGGAGATTGGCTATTAGGGTTAAATGCTACTCGTTTATATACTGTAAAATTTGGTGGTTATAAACAAGTATTATCTATTGGTAGAGTTCAAACTCCTACGCTAGCGATGCTTGTTAATCGTTATAATGAAATTAAAGATTTTAAACCACAACCATACTGGGAATTACAAACAACATATAGAAATACTGTTTTTAATTGTGAAGAAGGTAGGTTCTTAAAAAAAGAAGAAGGTAAGGCTTTTGCAGATAAGGTAAAAGAATCTGATTTTGAAATTGTTTCTGTTACCAAAAAGAAAGGTAAAGACTATGCCCCAAAACTTTTTGATTTAACAGGGCTACAGGTTTACTGTAATAATAAATTTGGTTTTTCTGCAGATGAAACATTAAAAATCGTCCAAAAACTATATGAAATGAAAGTAGTAACTTATCCAAGAGTAGATACTAATTTCTTACCAAACGATATTTATCCAAAAGTAGCTGGAATACTACAAAAACTAACAAACTATAATGAGATTACTACACCTCTATTAGGGAAGAAAATAAAGAAATCTTCTAGAGTTTTTAACGATAAAAAAGTTACAGATCACCATGCAATAATTCCAACTGGAATACAAACTAATCTTCAATACAATCAGCAACAGGTTTATGATATTATTGTAAGGCGTTTTATAGCTGTTTTTTATCCAGATAGTGATATATCAAATACTTCCGTTATTGGAAAAGCAGATGAAGTTTCATTTAAAACTACAGGTAAAGAAATATTAACCAAAGGATGGAGAGTCGTTTTTGAGTATAATGAAGAACCTAAAAAAATAAACACTGAGCAAAGTATTTTACCTAATTTTGAAAAAGGTGAAAAAGGCACACATGAGCCAAGTTTTTTAGAAAAAGAAACTAAACCACCTAGAAATTATACTGAAGCAAGTTTACTACGTGCTATGGAAACTGCAGGTAAGCAAGTAGATGATGATGAAATGCGTGAGTTAATGAAGGAAAATGGAATTGGTAGACCATCTACAAGAGCAAGTATAATTGAGACTTTATTCAAAAGAAAATATATTGAACGACAAAAGAAATTGGTGATTCCTACTCAAACAGGAATTGATTTAATTGCTTTAATTGATAATGAATTACTAAAATCTGCTGAGTTAACAGGGCTTTGGGAAAAACGATTAAAAGAAATTGAAAGAGGAGAATACCATGCTAGTTCTTTTATAAAACAAATGAAATCTATGGTAGATCATTTAGTTTATGAAGTACGCTCAAGCAAAAAAACAGTTCGTCTTTCGGCAGAAAATAATGCTAAAAAAACTACAACAAAAAAGAAAACGATTACAAAGAAAACAATAGTTGGAAAAGAATGTCCTAAATGTAAAAAAGGAAATTTATTAAAAGGATCTTCTGCTTATGGATGTTCTAATTACAAAAATGGGTGTGATTTTAAATTGCCTTTTTCTTTTATGGAAAAGAAAATATCTGAAAATCAACTTATGCGATTATTAGATAAAGGAAGTACTACAAATTTAAAAGGCTGGAAAACTGATAATGGAAAAATAGAAGCATTAATTCGTTTTGATGATAATTTCAATCTTAAACTTGAACCAAAGAAAACTTCAACAAATAAAGTTCCTGATACCATTACTTGTCCTAAATGTAAAAAAGGGGCTGTTTTAAAAGGAAAATCTGCCTACGGATGTTCTGAATACAGTAACGGTTGTACTTTCGTTTTTCCTTTTACAAAAATTAAAGAACTAGCCAATGGTAAAGAATTGACAAAAGAGCTAGTTTTTAAAATTCTAACACAAACATAAAATTACATTACTATCTTAATTGAAACAAAAAAGTAAATGAAAAAAATGTTCTACATTTCAATTATCCTAAATATCATATTTATTCTGTTCGGAATATATATGATTCATAAAAGAGGAGGAATTAATTACGTAAAACAAAAATTACATCTGACTAAAAATCCTGAAGAAAATTACCATGTAAAGTATTATAAGGCTAAAAAATCAATTTTTGACGTAATGCCTACAAATGAAAATGAGATTATTTTTTTAGGTAATTCAATTACAGATTATTGTGATTGGAGTGAATTATTTAACAACTCTAATATAAAAAACCGTGGAATAAGCGGAGATGTGATTAATGGTATTATTAATAGATTAGATCAAGTCTTAAAATCAAATCCAAAAAAAATATTTTTAATGATTGGTATTAATGATTTAAGCAAAGGAAAAACGGTTAAACAAATATCAAAGGAATACGAAAAACTTATAGATTTAATTGTAAAAAAATCACCAGAAACAAATCTATATATTCAAAGTATATTACCAACTGATAATAGAAAAAAACTTCAAATCGCTAGAATTATAGAATTAAATAAACGATTAAATGAGCTATCTAAAAAGTATAATGTAGTCTACATAAATTTATTTGATTCTTTTACAGGTAAAGGACATTTGCTAAATCGAGAATTAACTTTTGATGGACTTCACTTAAATGGAAAAGGATATATTCTTTGGAAGAATGAGATTATGAACTATATCAGCAAAAACTAATAAACATTTACTTTTCTTTATAGTTGGTTTCATAAAATTTCTTATGCTTCTCTAAATTTTTAATTGACTTTTCAATCCAAGAGTAATAAATTTCTTTCTTTTCCTTTTCAGTTAGTTGCCAATTTAAATTTGAATTTCGTAATCGATTTGTAACATCTTGTAGTATTATAGCTGCAGCTACGGATATATTCAAACTTTCAGTAAAACCGACCATTGGTATTTTTAAATATCCATCTGCATTCTCTAACATAAAATCTGAAATTCCATCTCTTTCAACACCAAAAACAAAAGCTGATTTTTTACTTATATCAAAATCTGATAAATGGCAAGAATTATTATGAGGTGTTGTAGCAATAATTTGATAGCCATTCTTTTTTAGTTCATTTAAACATTCTTGAGTATTATCTCCATCAGATTTAAATCGATGAAAATCTAACCACTTTTGACTTCCTTTAGCAATTTTCCTAGAAACTTTTCTTACATTACTATTTTCAATAGTATATACATCCTGAACTCCAAAAACATCACAACTTCTTACTACAGCACTTGCATTATGTGGTTGAAAAATATTTTCTAAAACTACGGTGAAATGCTTTGTTCTATTCAAAAGGACTTCATGAAAAGTTTGTCTCCTTTTTTCTGTAACATAACTTTCTAAAAACTCTAATAACTTTTCATCTACCATAACACAAACATATAAAAATTATTATTTTAGGCTAATGAAAAAAATAGTTGTGTTAACAGGTGCAGGTATTAGCGCTGAAAGTGGAATAAATACGTTTAGGGATGCTAATGGGTTATGGGAAGGTCATAATATAATGGAAGTTGCTTCTCCTTCTGGTTTTGAAAGTAATCCTTCTCTTGTTTTAGATTTTTACAATAAGCGTAGAAAACAATTATTTGAAGTAAAACCAAATAATGCTCATCATAATTTAAAACGTTTAGAAGATAAATATGAAGTTGATATAGTTACTCAGAATGTTGATGATTTACATGAAAGAGCAAACAGTTCGAACATATTACACTTACATGGAGAACTCTTAAAAGCAAGAAGTTCTAAAGTTAATAATCATGTTTGTCATTGGGAAAAAGATATCGCTTTAGGAGATTTAGCTGAAGATGGTTCACAATTAAGGCCACATATTGTTTGGTTTGGAGAAGATGTTCCATTACTTGAAAAAGCCATAAAAATAACGGAAAAAGCTGATATCTTAATAATTATTGGTACATCCATGCAAGTTTATCCTGCAGCTAGTTTAATAAACTTTATAAAAGAAGGAATTCCTATTTATTTTATAGATCCTAAACCTTTTGTAAACAAAAACGCCTTTAATAATTTAACTATTATTAAAGACGTTGCTACCTCGGGGACAGATAAGTTATTAGAAATGCTTATGCATTAATTTTTAACATATGTAATCATTAAATTATCTTCTGCCGCTGCCTTTACATCTTCTACTAGTTCAATAATAAGTTTATCACTAGAAATTTCGATAATTCTATGAAAAACTGTATCTGAACCAGAAATCTTAATCATTTTTTTTGTCTTGTCGTAATTCCAAGAAAAAGTTTCTTTTTCTCCAAAATGAGATTCTTCAACTTTTCCATCTTTTGAGAATAATAACCACTCATCTTCTTTGTTTGAAGACATTTCTGGTTCTTCTCCTTTCTCCTGTACTGATTCTATAAACCATTTACCAGAAGTTAGAATTCCTTCAACATCCTGAGCATTAACTGCAAAAGATGTTAGACCTAAAAACAATGCGAATACTATTTTTTTCATTATATACAGATTGTGTTTCTATTCAAAAATAAGCAAAAGTTAGACCAAAAATAAATTATGTTGATAATTAACCTATAATTTTTTCAAAAAAAGTAAATAATTCACCATTAGATATGGTACTTCCTTTTTCTATTAAATCAAATATCTCTAAGTTTCTTTCTCCTATATACATTTTTGTTCCATGAAAAAAAGAAACTTCTTTATTTTTATAATACTCTAACAACCAATTATAGCCATTTTCGGTTAATAAGTCAATATCTTTCTCTACTTTAACAACAATTCTTTTCATTTCCTTATCATTACACTTAAACAAATTAAGGGTTTTTGGTGAAAAGTGTTCTAAAAATTTAGTTCTATTCAATACATCTTCCCAAACTACATCGCTAAATAAATTCATTTCTTCTTCAGCCAGTTTAGGATTATTATTTTTTATAGCAGTCCATTCATTTACATCAATTTTTTGAGTTGCTAAAAACTTTGCAAACTCTTCATGCAATGATTCAAATTGCTCTTTTGTAAGTTGTCTATATTTCATTCGGCAATTTTAAGAGTAAATTTGGATTTGGACAATTTTGTTTGTAAAAATCAACTTCATTTATCGAACAAACACCAGGGTAATCACCAAAATTATCTTCCAGGTCTAAAATAATTTGAAAATGTAAATGTGGTGCATAGTCTCCATTTTCAATACTTTTACCTAGATTACCTATTTCTTCTCCTCTAATTACTTTTTGACCAACTTTGATATTTTCTATTGATGAAATAGATAAATGACCATATAACGTATAAAATAATTTATCTTCTATCTGATGCTTAATAATTATAGTTGGCCCATAATCTCCATGATTAAGATTGTTTTTAAAACTATGTATTTCTCCATCAAGAACTGCTAATATTTTGGTTCCTTCATTACACCATAAATCAATTCCTAAATGAATATTTCTTTGATTTGTATCAGAAGTATTAAAATAAGAACTCCTTTTATAAATATCTCTTTTTTCTAAATAACCTCCATAAGCAACTCTTGCTTTATTTTTTTTCAGATATGAATCTAAATATTTTTCCCATTCATTTGAAGAAGAGACATTGAACGAATTTAGATCTTTATTATCTGAAGAAATTGAAATAGGAATATAATCCGATAAGTTTATTTGTTGATCTACTACTTTTATTGGAGAATCAGAAATTGAGTTTAGGAGGTTTATCATTTTGTAAAAATAAAAAAGTGCAGCTAGAAAAACCAACTGCACTTAGAAAACTCTGGATTATAACTAGTTTCTATTAACTGTTATCGAATTTGAGAGATCAAAACACCCTTTTAAATCATTGGCGTTTTTACCCATTTCTAGTCCTTCTAATCCATCTTCATAACGGATATACCAGATTAAACATACTCCAACTCCTGCTCCATCGAAGTTAACACCTTCTAAAGCAGTCATTGTTGGTGGTAATCCTAAAATATTACCCATGTCATCTGTTACAATGAACGAACTATTAGCACCAACAGGAGTCCCTGTTAATGTTATTCCTGAAACATTATCTGCAGTACCATCTACAGTAAAGTTAAATGGACCTCCATTTAACATTCCTGCTTCTGTTGGACTACAACGTAATACTTCAATTGAATTAGATAAGCTAAATAATCCTTGTAAATCATTAGCGTTTTTACCCATTTCTAATCCTTCTAAACCATCTTCATAACGGATATACCAAATTAAACAAGTTCCAGCTCCAGCTCCGTCAAAGTTAACACCTTCTAAAGCTGTTAATGTTGGTGGTAAACCTAAAATATTACCCATATCATCTGTTACTATAAATGAATTATTTGTACCTACAGGAGTACCAGTAACTGCAATTCCTGATACATTATCTGCAGTTCCATCTACAGTAAATTTAAATGGCCCACCAGTTAACATTCCTGCCATTGGTGCAGCAACTCTATCTACAACAATTTCATTAGAAAGATCAAAACACCCTACTAAATTTCCTGCTTTTTGTCCCATTTCAAGACCTTGTATACCATCTTCATAACGTAAATACCAGATTAAACATTTTCCAACTCCTGCTCCATCAAAATTAACTCCTTCTAAAGCTGTTAATGTTGGTGGCAATCCTAAAATTGTTCCCATATCATCTGTTACAACAAATGTACTGTTACTTCCTTCTGGAGTTCCTGTTACTGCTATTCCAGAAACATTATCTGCTACTCCATCTCCAACACCAAACTTAAATGGACCTCCTGTTAATGTACCAGCTTCTGTTTTAGAACGAATAACATCAATAGAGTTAGATAAACTAAATACTCCGCTTAAATTGTTTGCATTTTCTCCCATTGCTAAACCTGTTAATCCATCTTCGTAACGGATATACCAGATTAAACATTTTCCAGCTCCTGCTCCATCAAAATCTACTCCTTCTAAAGCTGCTAATGTTGGAGGTAATCCTAAAATATTACCCATATCATCTGTTACAATAAATGAACTGTTTGAACCAACTGGAGAACCTGTTACGGCTACACCAGAAACATTGTCTGCAGTACCATCAACACAGAAATTAAAAGGCCCACCTGTAAGCATTCCTGCAACAGGACCTCCGTTTCTATTTACTGTAATTGAGTTAGATAGGTCAAAATTTCCTTTTAAATTATTTGCATTTTGCCCCATTTCTGCTCCTTCTAAACCATCTTCATAAGCTAAATGCCAAATTAAACAAACTCCAACACCTGCCCCATCAAAATCAACTCCTTCAAGAGCTGCTAATGTTGGTGGCAATCCTAAAATATTTCCTGAATCATCAGTAATAACATATGTTGTATTTGCTCCTTGAATATTACCTGACAAAGTAATTCCAGATACATTATCGGCTTGTCCGTCTACAAAAAAAGTAAATGGTCCTCCGCTTAATGTTCCTCCTTCAGTTATAATGACTTTATCGTCATCATCACATGATGTAAATGTAAATGTGAGTGCTAAGGCTAAAAAGCCTAATAAAAATTTTTTCATGTTATAATCTATTACGGTTTTTACAAAATTATCTCATGAAATTCTTATAAAATGTAAGCTAGCTTACATTTAGGCAGTTTTTTTCAATAATCTTATCTCTTTTCTATTAAAATCAATAATTTGATTGTGCTTTAACTCATTGAGTAAAGAGTTTAAAGTAGGACGTGAAGTACCAATTAATGAAGCTATATCTTTTTGTGTATATGGATGCTTAATTACATGATCACCAGTTTGATCACATTCATATCCATAATCTTCACATAATTCATCTAAAAATTCTAATAATCTAGTTTTTGCGTCCTTAAAAAGTAATAGCTCTAATCTACGTTCAAGTCTCTTAATACGTAGACCAATAAATTTATAAATCTTGAAGCTTATAGATACATTATCTCGCATTAATTGAAACATCGTATCTTTTGATACTGGACAAATAGAAGTTGTATTATCTATAGACTGTGCGAATTCATTTCTTTTATCAATTCCAAGTAGTGCTTTTTCACCAAAAATTTCGCCTTTGGTTAATATAGCTTTAATTACTTCCTCTCCTTCCTCTGTATAATAACCTATCTTAACTTTACCTTTATCTATTAGGTAAATTTTGTTAGCGTTATCATCAGTAAAATAAATGTAATCACTCTTCTTATATTTGTCTATATCATGTTCTTTTTTATAAGCAGGATACTTATGCGGACACAATATTTTAAAGAGATTTACATCATCGAAATACCATAAAGCACTCATAGTTCTAATAGTTTTATACTACTATGTCTTAAAAATAGTTAAATCCTTACAAAAAATGCTTTAAAAAACAAGAGTGTTAAATACTTATCTTTTTAATAAGATTTTCAATCATTAGTACTCCAAGATTTAACTGTTCAATAGACACAAATTCATTTGCTCTATGTGCTTGTTCTATAGAACCTGGTCCACAAATTATACTTTCAAAACCAGCTTCTGCAAATTGTCCTGCTTCAGTAGCATATGCTACATAACTTGGTGTTGTATTTCCAGTGATTTCTGAAACAATATCTACAATTGATGCTTTTTCATTTGTTTGTAATCCAGGAACAGGTGGATGTAATAATTCATTTTCAATTTTAAAGTCAGGAAAGAGTTTTCTTTTCTCTAATTGAAGCTCTTCACAATATTGTTGAAAATCATTTACAATTTCGGTTATACTATCCTCTGGAATAGATCTTACATCCCATTGAAAAGTAGTATTTCCCGCTACTACATTTGTTGCTATCCCTCCTTTAATTTGACCTACATGCAAAGTAGAATGAGGTGGTAAAAAAGATGAATTTCTATTCTTTTCAGCAAGTTTTTTCATTTTATTTTCTAACCATAATATTAATCTGGTACTTTCATGAATAGCACTAACTTCTTTTTCAATTCTACTACTATGACCTTGGCTCCCATTTACCTTAGTTTCCACATATAAAATTCCTTTTTGCCCAACAATTGGTTGCATCATAGAAGGCTCTCCTATAATGGCATATTTAGGTTTTTCTGAATAATAAGACTTTATATGCTCTGCTAATTCGGGAGCTCTTAAACAACCGATTTCTTCATCATAAGAAATAGCAAAATAAATAGGTATCGATAACTCAGCTTTAACCATTTGAGGTAATACAGATAAAAAACAAGCTAAATATCCTTTCATATCACAAGCTCCTCGTCCATATAATTTACCTTCTTTTTCTACTAATTTAAATGGATCAGTATTCCAGGGTTGTCCTTTTACTGGAACAACATCAGTATGTCCTGATAAAATAATGCCTCCATCAACGGCTGGACCAATTCTACAATGTAATGATGCTTGTGTTTTTTCTTCGTTATATACATAAACTGTCTCTACATCGAATTGTTTAATATAATCAGTAATCCAGTTTACTAAAGCTAAGTTATTTTGTTTACTTAATACATCAAAACTTACAAGTTTTGCTAAGATATTTTTGGCTGTCATTTTAATAATTTATAAAAGTAGCAATAGTTAAAATTGTCCATGAAAGTACTAATATTATTACCACCAAGGGTAAAATAAATTTAAACCATTTGTTTAAAGGTACTCTACACATACTTAACATAGCTATTAAACCTCCTAAAGTAGGGTTTACCAAATTCGTAACCCCATCACCTATTTGAAATGCTAATATTGTAGTTTGTCTTGTTAACCCTAACACTTCTCCTAAAGGTATCATTACTGGTAATGTTGCTAATGCTTGACCGCTTCCAGAAGGAATAAACAAATTGATTACACCTTGAGAAATAGACATTCCAACTGCGGCAAAATATTGAGGTAGCCCTTGCAATAAATTTGACATTTCAAAAGATATAGTATCTCCTATATTACTCATATCCATTAATACTTTTATAGTGGTAGCAAAACCGACCATAAATGCTCCTGGAGCCGCTTTCGAAACAGAAGATAAGACAGTTTCACTAAAAACAGTTGGATTCATTCTTGATACTAAACCACTAGTAATTGCTATTATTAAAAAAATAGCTGATAATTCTATAAAGTACCAATTATATTTAAACACACCTAAAAGTATGATTGCCAGCCCAATAACAAAAACAGACAAAACTAAATAGTTATCTCTAGTAATTGTGTATTCTGAAATAGATTTTGACAATTTAATTCCTTTTTCATCTAATTCTTTGCCTAAAGACTTTTCAGGGTTTTCTATGATTTTTTTCAAATATCTAATATTATATAAAGCTAAAACACCTAATGATAAGATGCACAAAATACTTCTCAAAACAGCTCCAGAAAACATTGGCAATTCGGCCAATTTATGGCCTATTCCAACAGTATAAGGATTTATAGGTGACAATCCAAAACCTACTGTAATAGCTGCTACTGAAATACCTGCTGCTAAAATTAAATCTCCTCCAATAGCAATACTGAGAACAGCAGCGAGTGGAACCATTGCTATATTATGCTCATAACCAACAAAAACTCCTAATGCTCCGTAAAAAAAAGTTATTAAAAAAACTATAAGATATCTTTTCTCATTACCTAGTTTTTTTACTAAAGTTCCAGCAGCATTTTCAATAGCTTCTGTTTTTTCCATTATTCCAAACATAATTCCACCAGCTAATACAATAAAAATAATATTTACAGCTGTTTCAAAACCTAGAGGAATCGCTTTAAATATGTCAAAAAAACTTACTGGTGTACTTTCAATAACCTCATATGAATTTGGTATAACTTTATTTCTTCCTTCCATTAAAACTCTTTCAAATTTTCCTGCAGGAATATAATGTGTAAGAGCGGAAACAAATAAAATTATGATAAATAGTAAAGTTAATGCGTGAGGTATTTTTTTTTTTTTCAAAGGTTTGATTTAAGAATTAGCATTCATTTCAAAAATAAAAAAGTGCAGTTAAATACTGCACCTTCTTTGATAATATTTAATATATGGAAAATTAAGCGTTTTGCTTCTTAATTAAATTTAACGCAGAACCTTCATTATACCATTCTATTTGTCCTTGATTATAGGTATGATTTACTTTTATAACATCTTTACTTCCATCTTTGTGAGCTATTTCTATTGTTAATGGTTTTCCAGGAGCAAATTCATTTAAATCTAAAAAGTTAAACGTATCATCCTCTTGTATTAAATCGTAATCAGACTCATTATCGAAAGTTAAACCTAACATTCCTTGTTTTTTAAGGTTTGTCTCATGAATACGTGCAAAAGACTTTACAATTACTGCAACTACACCTAAATGACGTGGTTCCATTGCCGCATGCTCTCGAGAAGATCCTTCTCCATAATTATGATCACCAACAACAACAGTAGGAATACCTGCAGCTTTATAAGCTCTTTGTGTAGCTGGAACAGCATCGTACTCATCATTTATTTGACTTTTAACAAAATTTGTTTGCTTATTGTACGCATTTACAGCACCAATTAAACAATTGTTAGAAATGTTATCTAAATGGCCACGATAGCGTAACCATGGTCCAGCCATAGATATGTGATCTGTAGTACATTTTCCGAAAGCTTTGATTAATAATTTTGCACCTTTAATATTACTGCCTATTGGCGTAAACGGAGTTAATAATTCTAAACGTTCAGAATTAGGATCTACTACAACTTCAACGCCACTTCCATCTGCAACAGGTTCTAAATAACCATTTTCTTTTACTTCAAAACCTTTTGGTGGTAATTCCCATCCGGTAGGTTCGTCTAGCATTACTTCTTCTCCATTTTCATTAATCAATTTATCTGTTAACGGATTAAAGTCTAATCTACCTGCAATCGCAATTGCTGCAACTAGTTCAGGGGAAGCTACAAAAGCATGTGTATTTGGATTTCCATCTGCTCGTTTCGCAAAGTTTCTATTGAAAGAATGTACTATACTATTTTTAGGAGCATTTTTTGGATCTTCATAACGAGCCCATTGACCGATACATGGTCCACAAGCATTAGTGAAAATTGTAGCATCTAATTTTTCAAAAACTTCCAGAATTCCATCACGCTCTGCTGTATAACGAACTTGTTCTGAACCTGGATTAATTCCAAAATCAGCTTTTGTTTTCAATCCTTTATTTAAAGCTTGCTGTGCGATAGAAGAGGCTCTTGATAAGTCCTCGTATGAAGAGTTTGTACAAGAACCAATTAATCCCCATTCAACTTTTAATGGCCAATCATTAGTATTTGCTTTTTGAGTCATATCACTTCCAATAGCAGTAGATAAATCCGGAGTAAAAGGCCCATTCAGTAATGGAAGTAATTCTGATAAATTAATTTCAATTACTTGATCAAAATATTGTTCAGGATTAGTATATACTTCTGCATCAGCAGTTAAATACTCTTTGATTTCATTTGCTGCATCAGCAACATCTTCTCTATCAGTAGCACGTAAATAACGTTCCATAGATTCATCGTAACCGAAAGTTGAAGTTGTTGCTCCAATTTCCGCTCCCATGTTACAAATTGTTCCTTTTCCTGTACATGACATTGATGTTGCTCCTGGTCCAAAATATTCCACTATCGCATCTGTTCCTCCTTTTACTGTTAATATTTCAGCTACTTTTAAGATTACATCTTTAGGTGAGGTCCAACCAGATAATTTACCTGTTAACTTTACACCAATTAATTTAGGAAATTTCAATTCCCAAGGCATTCCTGCCATAACATCAACAGCATCTGCTCCTCCAACTCCAATTGCAACCATTCCTAATCCACCAGCATTTACAGTATGAGAATCAGTACCGATCATCATTCCACCAGGAAAAGCATAATTCTCTAAAACTACTTGATGGATAATTCCAGCTCCAGGTTTCCAGAACCCAATTCCATATTTATTTGAAACTGATTCTAAAAAATTAAATACTTCGTTACTTGTATTTAAAGCATTTTGCAAATCACTACTTGCACCATTTTTTGCCTGAATTAAGTGATCACAATGAACTGTGGTAGGTACTGCTACTTTTGCCTTACCTGCTTGCATAAACTGCAGTAACGCCATTTGTGCTGTTGCGTCTTGACATGCTACTCTATCTGGTGCAAAATCAACATAATCTTTTCCTCTTTGAAAAGCTTTTGTAGGATTACCATCCCATAAATGTGTATATAATATTTTCTCTGCTAAGGTTAATGGTTTACCTGTAATTTTACGAGCAGCATCCACTCTTTCAACTACTTTACTGTAAACCTTTTTTATCATTTCTATATCGAAAGCCATAAAATTTGAGTTGTTTTTAATCAGTCTGACTAATTTAGCAAAAAAATGAATAGAAAATTCCAATAAAAAAGCTCAAGTATATACTTGAGCTTTTTTAAATATTATATCGTTGTAAATTATACAACTAATAGCTTTTGTGATGGTTTGAATTTAGTTAACACAATTCCTTCAACTGCTGCTTGATATTCTTCTAATGTTGGGGTTCTTCCTAAAATTGAAGATAACACAACTACCGGAGTGGATGACAATAAAGACTCTCCTTTTTTCTCTTTAGCATCTCTAACAACACGACCTTGGAATAAACGAGTTGAAGTTGCCATTACAGTATCTCCTGGTTCTGCTTTTTCCTGGTTACCCATACAAAGGTTACATCCTGGGCGTTCTAAATACAATACGTTTTCATATTTTGTACGTGCTGCTGCTTTTGGCGCATCATCGTCAAATACAAACCCTGAATATTTAGCTAAAACATCCCAATCCCCTTCTGCTTTTAGCTCATCAACAATATTATATGTTGGAGGCGCTACTACTAAAGGAGCTTTGAATTCTACTTTACCTTGTTGAGCTTCGATATTTTTTAACATTTGAGCTAAAATCTTCATATCTCCTTTGTGAATCATACAAGATCCAACAAACCCTAAATCAACTTTTTTTGTTCCTCCATAAAAAGATAATGGTTGAATATTATCGTGAGTATAACGTTTTGAAACATCTTCATTATTTACATCAGGATCAGCAATCATTGGTTCTACAATCTTGTCTAAATCAATAACTACTTCTGCATAATATTTTGCATCTGCATCTGGTTTTAAAGCTGGTCTACTTCCTGATTCTAACTCTGCTATACGATTATTAGCTTTATCTACTAAACCTTGTAATACTTGCTTCTCATTATCCATTCCCTTATCAATCATAATTTGAATACGATCTCTAGAAATTACTAATGATTCGATTAATGTTTCATCTTCTGAAATACAGATAGAAGCTTTTGCTTTCATTTCTGCAGTCCAATCAGTAAATGTAAATGCTTGATCAGAAGTTAACGTACCAATATGTACCTCAATAATTTTTCCTTGAAAAACATTTTCACCTTCAAACTGATCTAACATTTGTTGCTGTGTAGCATGAACAACATCACGGAAGTCCATATAAGGAACCATATTACCTTTAAATGTTACTTTTACAGACTGAGGAATTGGCATAGTAGCTTCACCTGTTGCTAATGCTAGTGCTACCGTACCTGAATCTGCTCCGAAAGCGACTCCTTTTGCCATTCTTGTGTGCGAATCTCCACCAATAATTACATCCCAATCATCAACTGCTATATCATTTAAAACTTTATGGATAACGTCTGTCATTGCATGGTAAACTCCTTTTGGATCACGACCAGTAATTAAACCGAAGTCATTCATAAACTTCATTAATCTTGGAATGTTAGCTTTAGACTTATCATCCCAAACAGAAGCTGTGTGACATCCAGATTGATATCCAGCATCTACAATTGGCGAAATAATAGTAGCTGCCATCATTTCTAACTCTTGAGAAGTCATTAATCCTGTAGTATCCTGAGAACCTACAATATTTACTTCAACACGAGTATTTGAACCTGCATGTAAAGTAACTCCTGGAGTATTTCCTACAGCATTTCTATTAAAAATCTTCTCAACTGCGGTTAATCCTTGTCCTTCAATAGAAATTTCTTTAGAAGGTGCATATACCTGAGGAACATCAATTCCTAAAGCTTTACAAGCAAATGTTTGTAATTTTTTTCCGAAAACAACAGCGTATGATCCTCCTGCTTTAATAAACTCCATTTTTTGAGGAGTTAATGCCGTTGAGATATCTTTTAACTCTTTATCTCCGTTATATAATTTCTTTTCTTTAGTATTAATTGTAAGAACTGTTCCTGTTTTAACAGAATACACTTCTTTTAAAATTGGATCTCCCTCTTCATCAACGATAGTATTACCATTCTCGTCTTTTTGCTTAACCCAGTTCTTTAAGTCTATTCCTATACCTCCAGTTACACCCACTGTTGTTAAGAAAATTGGTGCTATACCATTTGTTCCCGCAATAACAGGAGCAATATTGATAAAAGGTACATAAGGGCTTGAAGGAACTCCTGTCCATAAAGCGACATTATTAACACCTGACATACGAGAAGAACCTACACCCATCGTTCCTTTTTCTGCAACTAACATTACTCGCTTATTTGGGTGTTGTTTTTGTAATGCTAATAATTCATTTTGCATATCTTTATTATGCTCAAACATAGATTGTCCATGTAACTCACGGTCAGATCTTGAGTGAGCATCTGCTCCAGGGGATAATAAATCTGTAGAAATATCTCCAACACCTGCAACATAGGTTACCACTTCTATTTCTTCATCAATTTCAGGTAACTTAGTAAAAAACTCAGCCTGTGCATAGCTTTCTATAATTTCTTTTGCAATTACACTTCCTAATTTCATTGCTTCTTCAAGGCGATCAGTATCTGCTTCATATAAAAAAACTTGAGTTTTAATAACTTTGGCAGCTTCCTTAGCAATAGCTTCATCATTTCCTAAAGCTAAATCTAAAAGAACTTCTACAGAAGGACCTCCTTTCATATGCGATAACTGCTCAAAAGCAAACTCTGAAGAAATTTCTTCTATTACAGTTTCTTCTAAAATGATTTCTTTTAAAAACTTAGCTTTAACCCCAGCAGCACTTGTAGTACCTGGTAAAGTATTATATATAAAAAAGTGAAGAGAATCTTTTCTATGAGGATTATTAGCATCTTTAATTTGTGCAATTACCTCACTTAATAATTCAGCTCCATCAATTGGTTTAGGATGCAATCCTTGACTCTTTCTCTCTTCAATCTCCTGAATGTAATCTTTGTAAGTGTTCATAAATCTTTTTAATATTAAAGGCTGTTATGAAATCGTTTTCGTTAATTTCAATCAAGCAAAAGTACGATTTTAGCTATTATTTTAAAAATAAACAATGAAACTTCAGTATAAGTGAATTTTCAATAATTAAAGTTAATTATTTTGAGAATATCATCGATTTAAACAAATACAAAAGTTAAAATTTTATCAAATCAACAATTTAACTTAATGTTTTTTAATTCATTAAACCTTAAATTAATTCTAAATAAGCATAGAAAGAAAAAAGCAGATCAATAAGCCGGATTCTGTAACTTAAAAAGTTCTTATCATTTATCTAGTTTTACAATTACTTGTAAAATCAATCTGCCTACCCCTTAGAATCGTGCGAGTAGCACTCAAGCTCTAATATACGTGACATTGCACCGCATAGAGTTTACCTGATTTCACTACAGCATTACCTGTACATTCTTTCTGTTGCACTTGTCCTCAGTTTACACTGGACGGATGTTATCCGCTATGCTTACTCTTTGGTGTCCGGACTTTCCTCTAAAGTTTAAAAATACTCTAGCGATAAGACTGATCTGCATTATGTGTTTATATATCTTTCAAAAATATCTTCATAAAAAAACCCACTCAAAGATTGAGTGGGAAAATTGCTATGAAAAAGAAAAAGTATCTAGAACGTCTTCTAGATGGTACAAATATACCATATTTTTTTACATGTTACAATAAAAAAATAAAAAATATTTATTTTTTTTAAGAGAACATATCTTTCACTTTTTCGAAAAATGATTTGTCAGTTTTTTGTGGATTAGGTGAAAAATTATCATCTCCTAACATTGATTCAAAAAACTTACGTTGATCTTTAGTTAACTCTTGTGGTGTCCATACATTTATATGAATCAAAAAATCACCATTTCCATATCTTTCAATGCTTGGTAATCCTTTACCTTTTAATCGTAATATTTTACCTGATTGAGTTCCTGCATCAATTTTAATTTTAACTTTCCCTGTTACTGTTTCAATTTCTTTAGAAGTCCCTAAAACTGCTTCGGAATAATTAACATATAAATCGTAATGAATGTTACTTCCTTCTCTTTTTAACGTTTCATGTTGTACTTCCTCTATTAATACTAATAAATCACCAGGAATAGAGTTTTTACCAGGAGCTTCATTTCCCTTCCCTCCAACTTTTAACTGGACTCCTTCTGTAACACCCTCCGGTATATTTATAGATACAGTTTCTTCTTTAATAACCATTCCTTGAGCATCAGCTTCACTTGGTCTCTTATCTATCATCTCTCCAGCTCCTTGACAAGTACTACAAGTAGTAGCTGTTTGCATTCTACCTAAAATAGTATTTGTAACACGCATAATTTGTCCAGATCCATTACATGTTGAACATGTTTTATAGGTTACACCAGTGGCTTGAATTTTACGACGAACTTTTACTTTCTTTTCAACTCCATTTGCTATTTCTTCCAAAGTAAGTTTTACTCTTATTCTAAGATTTCCACCTTTAACTCTAGCTTGACGACGACCACCGCCTCCAAAACCACCGAAACCTCCACCGAATGCGCCTCCAAAAATATCTCCAAATTGACTGAATATATCATCCATATTCATGCCGCCTCCACCGAAACCTCCACCGCCTTCAAATGCAGCATGTCCGAATTGATCATAACGAGCTTTCTTTTGCTCATCACTTAATACTTCATATGCCTCAGCACATAATTTGAATTTTTCTTCAGCCTCTTTATTATCAGGATTTTTATCAGGATGGTACTTAATCGCCATCTTACGATAAGCCTTCTTGATTTCTGCCTGAGTAGCAGATTTAGAAATTCCTAATATTTCGTAATAATCTTGTTTTGCCATGTCTTTTTCAATTATCAATGATCAGTTATCAGTTATCAGTTATCAGTTATCAAATTGATAATTGTTTATTGATCAATACGTATTGTTCTTTATTTATGCCTGTCCTACAACTACTTTTGGGTGTCGAATAATTTTATCTCCTAACTTATATCCTTTTTCGACACAGTCGATAATTTTACCTTTTAAATCATCAGATGGAGCAGGAATTTGCGTAATAGCTTCATGGTTATCTGCATCAAAATCATCACCTTGCTTCACTTCTATTGCTGATAAACCTTTTTGCTCTAAAGTTTTAAGTAGTTTCTGATAAATTAACAATACACCTTTTCTTAATTCTTCAGCTTCTTTATCATCTTCAATATGTGTTAAAGCTCTCTCAAAATCATCCAAAATTGGCAGTAAAACTGTCATTAATTCCTGACTAGCTGTTTTGAAAAGATCAATTCTTTCTTTAGTTGTTCTCTTTTTATAATTTTCAAACTCAGCGAAAAGACGTAAATATCTATCTTTTTCTGTTTTGAGTAAATCTTCTACTGAAGGTCCTTGTTCCTTAGCTTTTTCATTATCTTCCGTAACTATATCTTCTGGTTTAATGTTTAACTCACCATTTTCAATAGCGTCTCTTATTTCATCTTCTTTAGTATATTCGTCTTTACTCATTGTAAAAATAGTTTCTTTATAATTTTCTACAACAAAGTTAGCAAGAATACTGCCATTAGCTAAATAATGCCATATTGACATTTGTATGAGATTATAAAGTTTATATGCTCTTCAACATTAATTTGTAAAAACAAATAAAAAAGCTCATAAATTAATATGATCATTAACTATCTTCTTGTTTATACTTGTGGAGAAGTCATGTAAGTATATGGTATTTATTTAACTGAAAAAGGCATCTATTTAATCTTAGATGCCTTTTCTTTGTTGTATATTCTAAATTTAGAACTAATCTTCGATTCTTTCAATTTTTGCTCCTAAAGCTTTCAGTCTTGGCACTATACGCTCATAACCTCTATCAATTTGCTCTATATTATTTATAATACTAGTTCCTTTTGCAGATAAAGCAGCAATTAATAATGATATACCAGCTCTAATATCTGGTGAGGTCATTTTAGTAGCTTTTAATTGACTTTGAAAATTATGACCTATTACTGTAGCTCTATGTGGATCACAAAGAATTACTTTTGCTCCCATATCTATTAACTTGTCAACAAAGAACAATCTACTTTCAAACATTTTTTGATGTATCAAAACAGTTCCTTTAGCTTGAGTAGCTACTACTAAAACTATACTTAATAAATCTGGAGTAAAACCTGGCCACGGAGCATCAGCTACTGTTAAAACTGATCCATCGATGTAGTTTTGTATTTCGTAA
The DNA here is from genome assembly GCA_947492185.1 of uncultured Tenacibaculum sp. Taxonomy (GTDB): domain Bacteria; phylum Bacteroidota; class Bacteroidia; order Flavobacteriales; family Flavobacteriaceae; genus Polaribacter. The sequence continues at coordinate 40,133 of CANLMR010000004.1, read as the reverse complement.
CTTTCTTGTTCAGGGATATAAATATCGTCGCCTTTTTTCTCTAATTTGATACCCAGTTTTCTAAAAACATTAGGAATTTGACCTAAATCTTTCCAACTTACATCTTTAATTGTTAACTCTGATTTCGTCATAGCAGCCATTCCAATCCAACTACCAATCTCAATCATATCAGGTAAAATTCTATGTTCGCAACCTCCTAATTTTTCAACACCTTCAATAATTAATAAATTAGAACCAACTCCTGAAATTTTAGCTCCCATACTATTCAACATTTTAGATAATTGTTGAATATAAGGTTCGCAAGCCGCATTATAAATAGTTGTAGTTCCCTTTGCTAAAACGGCAGCCATTATAATATTTGCTGTTCCTGTAACCGAAGCTTCATCTAGTAACATATTAGTTCCTGTTAATCCTTCTTCAGCTTCTACACCATAAAAGTATTCTTCTTTATTATAACGGAACTTAGCGCCTAAGTTGATAAATCCCTCAAAGTGTGTATCTAAACGACGTCTACCTATTTTATCTCCTCCAGGACGAGGAATATAACCTTTACCAAAACGTGCTAATAAAGGACCAACAATCATAATAGAACCTCTTAATGAGCTTCCATCTCTTTTAAATTCTGGGCTCTCAAGATACTTTAAGTTAATTTCATCAGATTGGAAACTGTAAGAATTGTCACCCAATTTTTCGATTTTAACACCTAATTCACCAAGGATAAAAATTAACTTATTTACATCAATAATATCTGGAATATTATTAATTACAACTTTTTCAGGAGTTAATAATACTGCACAAATTACTTGTAATGCTTCGTTCTTTGCTCCTTGAGGTGTAATTAATCCTTTGAGTTTGTGTCCTCCTTCTATTTTAAAAGACGCCATTTATTTTTTTCTGTTTTTAGAATTTTTATTGTTAGTTTTTTTCTTCCCTTGACTACTTCTAGTTCTTTGAATGTTTTTAGATTCTACTAATTCGTCTTCTCTACCTTTGAAATTAATTTCTCCATCTGTCAACTCAAATAAATGTTCAAAAATTACCTCATCATCTACATGATCTTTATTCCAGTTTAGATAGCATTTTTTCATGTGATTCGCTATGGTAAAAGCTAATGCTTCTTTCATCTCTCCATCTTCCCAAGTTAAAGCTACATCAATCATTGTTTGAATGTTGGTGCCATAGAAACGGTATTTGGATGCCGATTTTGGATATGGTAATGACTCAGGTTTTTCTCTTAATTCTTCTTGTGAAGGTTGATCGTATGGAGAATCTACATCTAATTTAAAATCAGACATGATGTGCAACTGATCCCATAATTTATGTTTAAAATCTGGCACATCCCTTAAGTGTGGTTGTAAATTACCCATTACATCTATAATTGCTTGGGCCATTTTATTTCTTTCTTCCTTAGAAGGTAAATTCATACAATGGTCTACAAGTTTTTGTATATGTCTTCCATATTCAGGAATAATTAATTTTGTTCTTCCTGAGTTGTATTCTAAATCAAACGTCATATTCATTTTTATTTATTGCAAAGTAAGGATTAATTATCAGTTATCAATTATCCGTTTATAGTTATCTTATTCGAGCTAAAAAATTGATTTTATCCAATTACTTTTAGCTTTGCGAACTGTAATAATAATTTTTTCTTTCCTGCAGTTGCAAATTGTATTTCTGCTTTTTTATTTGGTCCTTTTCCTTCTAAACCAACAACCTCTCCTTTACCAAATCTATTATGTTCTACAATATTACCTATTACAACTTCACTATCAAATAAATTAGTTTTTGAAGTTAGTTCTGAGACTTTTTTCATTCTACCTTTAGAAGGAATTAAATCACCAGATTTTTTAGCCATAAATTCTTTTCTTTTTTTCTGAATAGGTTTTTGAAAACGAATCTTTTTTGGAGCATCTTCAAACAAACTAGCATCTATAAATCTATTCACTGAAGGTTCTGGTAATTTAGGTGTTAAGTATTCTAGATATTGATCATCAATTTCCTCTAAAAACCTACTTGGTTCACCATCAGTTAATTTTCCCCATCGATAACGTGTTTGAGCATAAGTTAAATAAGCTTGTTTTTCCGCTCTTGTTAAGGCTACATAAAACAATCTTCTCTCCTCTTCTAGCTCACTTCTTGTATTCATGCTCATAGCTGATGGGAATAAGTTTTCTTCTAATCCCACTATATATACGTAAGGAAACTCTAATCCTTTTGCCAAGTGAATTGTCATTAAAGAGACTCGCGGTGTTTCATCTTTCTTATCAGAATCAAAATCTGTGGCTAAAGCAACATCTTCTAAAAAAATTGGTAAAGATGCATCTTCACCTACTTCAATTTTATCTGTTATAAAATCTTTGATCCCATTTAATAATTCTTGAACATTTTCAACCTTACTTACACCTTCAGGAGTTCCATCTTTTTGTAGGTCTTTTACTAATTGTGTTTGTTTTACAACTAAATCAGCAATTTCAAAGGCATTTTTCGTTTGTGCCTCAATTTGAAAACGTTGAATCATATTCGCAAAGTTTTCAAGTTTTGTTTTAGTTCCTGAGTTTACATTAACATCTAAAAGTGATAATGTTTGTATTACTTCAAAAATGGATTTCTTATAATGATTAGCAGCAATTGTTAATTTATCAATTGTAGTTTGACCAATTCCTCTTGCTGGATAATTGATAACTCTTTTTAGCGCTTCTTCATCATTTGGGTTTATTAGCAATCGTAAATAAGAAAGTAGATCTTTAATTTCCTTTCGTTGATAAAATGAAATACCCCCATAAATTTTATACTTAATATCTTTTTTACGAAGCGCATCTTCCATTGCTCTTGATTGTGCATTGGTACGATATAAAATTGCGAACTCATCATTTTTAAGTTGATTATTCATTTTATTATCGAAAATAGATTGCGCTACAAACCTTCCTTCTTCTCCATCAGAAATAGTTCGCATTACCTTTATTGATCCTCCTGGATCATTGGCTGTCCAAACTTCCTTATCTAATTTTGTTTTATTTTTTGATATTACCGAATTTGCAGCATTTACAATATTCTTAGTTGATCTATAATTCTGCTCTAATTTAAATGTTTTAACATCTGGATAATCCTTCTGAAAATTTAAAATGTTTTGAATATTTGCTCCACGAAATGCATAAATACTCTGAGAATCATCACCTACTACACAAATATTTTGAAAACGATCGGCTAATGCTCTTACAATTAAATATTGTGAATGGTTTGTATCTTGGTACTCATCTACCAAGATATATCTAAATCGATCTTGATATTTTGCTAAAACATCTGGAAATCTTGCTAAAAGCTCGTTAGTTCTTAACAATAAATCATCAAAATCCATAGCTCCAGATTTAAAACAACGATCTACATACTCTTTATAGATCTCTCCAGTTTTTGGTCTACTCGCCATTAAATCTGCTTCCTGTAAATCTGAATTATTAAAATAAGCTCTTACGGTTATCAAACTGTTTTTAAAAGAAGATATTCTACTTAATATTTGTTTAGGCTTATATCTATCTTTATCTAAATTCATCTCTTTAATAATAGATGTAATCAACCTTACTGAATCCTGAGTATCATAAATTGTAAAATTTGACGGATATCCAAGTTTATCCGCTTCAGCTCTTAAAATTCTTGCAAAAACGGAATGAAAAGTTCCCATCCACAAATTCTTTGCTTCACTATAACCTACTACCTTACCAATTCTGTTTTTCATTTCTCTAGCAGCTTTATTAGTAAAGGTAAGTGCCAAAATGTTGAATGAATCAACACCTTGCTCCATTAAATGGGCTATTCTAAATGTTAAAACTCTTGTTTTACCAGAACCAGCTCCAGCTATTATAATCATTGGGCCTTCTTTTTGAAGTACAGCCGCTCTCTGTGGTTCGTTAAGTTGTTCTAAATAAGTACTCAAAGAATATAATTTTGATAAGTATTCCAAAATGTTAAATTAATTATTATTTCTACTTTACATACGATAAAAATGAATTTTTATTCACAATTTAATCTTCAAATCAGGAAATTAAATTATTCCTTAATTGAGGAATAATTTAAAAAATAACTCTTTAAGGTTATAAAAAACAAAATAACCTTTTTAGGTTATAAAAAAAATGTATATTTATACAAATATCAAAATACAATGATTGCAGTAATTACTGGAGATATTATTAATTCTAGAAATGAATCGGCAGAAAAATGGTTACCAAATTTAAAAACAATTCTTTCTTCTATTAATTCATCTCCTAAATATTGGGAAATATTTAGAGGAGATAGTTTTCAAATAGAAACAAAAGTTGAAGATGCTTTTCTTTTTAGCTTGAGAATTAAAGCTTCGATAAAACAAATTAGTGGTTTAGACGTTAGATTAGCAATTGGAATTGGTACTAAAAGCTTTGATGCTAAAACCATTACTGAGTCTAATGGAGAGGCTTTTATAAATTCTGGATATGCTTTTGATAAACTACTAAAAAGACAAAGTATAGCAATGAAATCGCCTTGGTATGATATTGATGAAGAATTTAACATTGCTCTTTCATTAGGATTACTAACAATGGATCATTGGACTGCTAATTCTGCTGAATTTGTGAGCGCATCAATTGAACATCCTAAATCAACTCAGAAAGATTTAGGAAAAATATTAGACATATCACAAGCTGGAATTAGTAAAAGAGGTAAAAGATCTGGTTTTGAAGAAATCATGAAACTAGAACAACATTATAGAAAAAAAATAAACAGAAAAATTAACCAACCATAATGCTTTTTATTCAATTACTATTAGTTCATATTATTGCTGACTTCGTTTTACAACCAACATCTTGGATAAAAAATAAAATCAAGTATAAAATTAAGTCTCGAAAACTATATGCACACATAGGTGTACATACATTATTATTAGTAATAGTCGGATTATTAAACTCTAATTTCTGGATAGGCTTTTTACTTATAATCGTTTCTCATTATTTGATAGATCTTGCAAAGCTATATTTACAAAAGAAAGTACATATTAGTATTTTATTTTTTGCAGATCAATTACTTCATTTATTTTTTTTAGCATTAGCAACATATATAACCAAACCTTTCGAAATAGATTTTTCAAAAATATTTTCTGAAAAAATATTATTATTAATAATTGCAATATTGTTTATCATTTTTGTAGCTCCAATTCTTATTCAATTAATTGTAATGCAATGGGAACCCGAAAAGGATAAATTAGATCATAAACAATCACTTAAAAAAGCTGGGAAATATATAGGGATACTAGAAAGACTATTCGTATTTATGTTTGTTATATTTGATAAATGGGAAGGCGTAGGTTTTTTACTTGCAGCAAAATCAATATTTAGATTTGGTGATTTAACAACTGCTAAAGATCGAAAGCTAACTGAGTATATACTTATTGGAACATTAATAAGTTTTGGTTTAGCCATACTCGCTGGACTTATATATAAAAACATAATTCAACTATTTTAAAATGAAAAAATATACAACACTTCTTTTTCTTTTAATCACAATTACTAGTTTCACTCAAGAATTAAATAAAGATTGTGAAAATGTAGAACAAAAAGTAATCGAATGGAGAAGAGATTTTCATCAAAACCCTGAACTTTCTAACAGAGAATTTAAAACTGCAAAGAAAATAGCCAAGCACTTAAAATCTTTAGGAATTAAAACTGAAGAAAATGTTGCTAAAACTGGTGTAGTTGGTATTTTAAAAGGAAATAAACCTGGAAAAGTAATTGCGCTTAGAGCGGATATTGACGCTTTACCAGTTGTAGAACGAAATGATTTAGCTTTTAAATCAACTGTGAAATCCACATATTCAGGTAAAGATGTAGGTGTAATGCATGCATGTGGTCATGATACACATATAGCTATACTTATGGGAGTAGCTGAAGTACTTGCTAAAAACAAAGATAAGATTAAAGGAACTGTAAAATTCATTTTTCAACCTGCAGAAGAAGGTGCTCCTGAAGGTGAAGAAGGCGGTGCTGAATTAATGGTAAAAGAAGGTGTATTAAAGAATCCTGATGTTGATGCTATTTTCGGATTACATATTTCTTCAGGATTAGATGTTGGTAAAATTAGTTATAAACCTGGTGGAATTATGGCTGCATCACAAAGTTTTAAAATTAAAGTAAAAGGAAAACAATCACATGGTTCTAGACCTTGGGCAAGTATTGATCCTATAATGGTTTCTGCAAAAATCATCGATGCATTACAAACCATTATTAGCAGAGAAGTAGATTTAACAAATGAAGGAGCAGTTATTACAGTTGGAAAAATTGACGCTGGTGTTAGAAGTAATATCATACCTGAGTCTGCGGAAATGATTGGTACGATTAGAACCTTAGATTATGGAATGCAAAAACAGATAAATGATAGGATGAAAGAAATGGTACCTGCTATTGCAAAATCTTACAGAGCTGTAGCAACAATAGATATCGAAAAAGGTTACCCTATTACTTATAACAATATTGAATTAACAAAACAAGTACTTCCTACTTTACAAAATATAGCTGGTAAAAACAATGTGAAATTAATTAAAGCGATTACTGGAGCTGAAGACTTTTCATTCTTTCAAAAAGAAGTTCCAGGGTTTTATTTCTTTTTAGGAGGGAAAACTATTGAGAATAAAAACCCTTATCCACATCATACCCCAGATTTTAAAATTGATGAGCGCGGAATGTTATTAGGAGTAAAAATGATGACACAATTAACATTAGATTTTTTAAATAATTAAAATATTAATTTGAATACATGGAAGACAAAATAATTGAAGGATTAGCTTTTGCATTACCTGCTTTAGTTACTGGTGGTGTAGCTTATTTTATGTTTAGTGCTTTTTTGCAAAGGGATGAAAATGAAAAAAAATTTGAAGCACTTATTCAAAAGAGAAAAGATAGTTTACCAACTAAACTTCAAGCTTACGAGCGTTTGCTATTATATTGTGAACGTATAAATCCTGCTAAGTTACTAACCAGGGTTAATCCTATTGGTGCGGATTCTGATAGCTATGCTCATTTATTAATCGCAAATATTGAGCAAGAATTTGAACATAATTTAGTACAACAAATTTATGTGCATGAAGATGCTTGGAAAGCAGTTGTTGGATCAAAACTATCTATTATTAATAAAATTAGAAGTACTGCTGAGAATAGTGAAAATGCTAAGGTTTTAAGAGAAAATTTACTGATTGATTATTCCCAAGTAGAAAGTCCAACAGAAACAGCTATAGCTATTATAAAACAACAGGCAAAAAGATTAATATAAAAGTAAAGAGGTTACCGCAATGGTAACCTCTTTGTTTTAACAATAAATAGAAATGATAGTTCAAAATCTTACTTTTAAACTTACATCAAAATTTTCTTCTTAGTTAAAGTATATTTTTGAAGCTCCTAAAGGTGCATCCATTGTCTTTGTTTTATTTGTAGTACTTAAATCAAAAATATTTAATTTACTTACATCAGAAAAACTAGCATCTAAAGCATATAACTTTCCTTCTTTTACTTCAAAACCATATAAAAACCCATCAACTGCAGTTAATAACTTTGTAGATGGTAAAGTAGATGATGTAACATCCATAGAAAACACATCACTTCCAATAGTATAATACAACTTATTATCATTAATTACCATTAATCCTGGATGAACTTCGTCAGCGAATTCAATTTCTGAAGTAACAGTATTATTTAAAGTATTGATTTTTGCGATAGCTGCTTTTGTATGACCGATTACATTAAAACTAGAATCATATAAGGTTCTTCCTTCTGATAAAACAACTAATTCATTATTAGATGTAAAATACATTTCATCTGGTCTGTCTTTTACAGTTACAGTAGCCACATTTTTAGTACTAATATCAACCACAGAAACGATATTATTATTTGTAAAAGCTCCCTTGTGAGTAATATATAACTTACCATCTTTTTCTTTGATTCTTTCTGGTCCGTTTCCAACAGATATCTTTTCTACTAAACTAGAAGTAGTCATATCAATTACAGCGATAAAATCATCAGTTTCGTCTGCAGTAGATCCCCAGTTTGTAACATATCCTCTGTTTCCTACAACAGTTATATATCTAGGTGTAGATAGTTGGTCTGTAATTTGACCTGTTTTTTGAAATGTATAACGATTAACAATTGTTACTGTATTTTGGTTATCAACAACTATGTACGCATTATCACCACTAAAACTAACCGACTGTAAAAAAGTTCCTAATTCAGTACTATTTACTTTATTAAAAATCTTACTCTCTGAAGTTGAATAATCATCAGAAATATATGAGACTGAACCAGAACCTGCGCCAGAACCTTCTCCACTAATTAAAATACCATTTTCATAATCTCCTTTTGGTAAAACAGGATCATTGTCATCACTACAAGAAGCAAGAAATATTGTTCCTGATAATAATAAGGCTTTAAAAATGAAATTAATTTTTTTCATTATTTTAGAATTTATAGTTTATGTTTAAATTATAGTTAATACCAGGCATAGGTCTATTTTGAACTACAGAATAATTGTTGTTCAGAATATTATTTACTTTAAATCCTATGCTTAAGTTTTGCTTTTCTTTTTTTATTAAATCGTAGTTCCCCCCAATATTAGAGACGGTAAAACGATCTACTACGTAATCCTCATGATTACTTTCTGTTGTATATACTTTATCATTAAATAATAATTGATAAAACATAGAAAAACGATCGTAACTCAATCCAATATTTGAGTTTCCAATATGTTTAGGTACAAAAGGTATTGATGTTCCCGTTGCTTTATTTATGGCATCTACATAAGTATAATTAAGAGATATATTTGTAACAACTTTATCAAATAAAGTACAATTATAGTTTACTGCTAATTCAATTCCCTGATTTGTTGTTTCATCAAGATTAATAGGAACCCAAACTCCTGGTCTAGTAGGATCTCCATTTGGAGTCCAGATAATCTTATCTTTTGCATTAATATTGAAATATGCAATATCAACAAACAGTTTTTTCGATTTATAACCAACTCCAAACTCTCCTTGAAGAGATGTTTCTGGAATTAAATTTTCGTTTCCTTGACCAGGCCAAAACAAATCATTATAAGTTGGAACTCTATAATTTCTTGATGTATTCGCTCTAAAAAAGAAATTATTGAACGGCGTTAATTTGAATCCAAAAGCATAACTCAATGGAACATCAAAATCAGAATTATAATCCTTTCTTACTTTAAGATCATATGAAAATGCTCTTCTAATCTTATGATTAAAAATAAAAGACTGTGAAAATTCTCGTCTATTTCTTTCCTTAATTTGGTCTGTTCTTCCAAATATACTTTCAAATCGAGTATTTGAGGTTAACGTTGCATTTAAAGATCGAAAAGAATAATCAACTGTGACATCTGAATACATCCTGTCTGAACTTCCAAAGTTGAAAACATCTAAATTTCTATCTCCGAAATACTTATACTTCTGAAACAAATATGCCAATCTTCCTGTTAATCGCCAATTGTTCTTTTTGTATTCAAGAGATAATAAATTTCTTTGGTTTATATCTTGATACTTATCATTTGCTGAAGTAGGATTTGGTAATTCTCCGGAAAACAAACGATCACCAAAATAATACGTAGCAAAGAATTGTAACACCAATACATCAGTAAATTTATATGCTTTTGAAAAACTAACTGTGTAATTTTCAAAAGCTCCATTAGAATTTCTAAACTCAGAATTTAAAAATGGATAATCATTATCTGATTTGCTGTAAGAAATCCCAAAATTTGCAGCATACTTTTCAGTTGAATACTTTAATTTATACAAACTATTAATTGAAGTAAAACTACCTACTGTACTAACAATTTGATTTGTAAATTCTTTATCTTCTTTAAATTCTAAAACGTCATTTAAATGAATTGTTCCTCCTATGGCTCCAGAACCAAACTCAATACTTCCTCCTCCACTTCTTACGTTAAGTTCGTCATACAAACCAACAGTTAAAGAATTAAATCCTGTTTGACCATTATTAATAGAATTGATATTAATACCATTCCACATTACCGCAGTATTAGATGAACTTGTTCCTCTAAAACTAGCAGAACTTGTTCCTCCTACTCCATGTTCTCTTAAATAAATTGGGGTATTGAAACGTAATAATGTAGTAAATGATTCTAGATTATTTACAATTATAGAATCATTCAAATTCACAACCTTTAATGATTTTGAATTCATTAGCAATCTTTTATTTGCCTGAATAACAACTTCATCCAAAGGATTATATAAACTATCTTTTTGTGCGCTTACTTTAACGTTTGCAACACAAAAACAAAAAATAATAAATAAAACATGCTTCATTAGATTCCCTGTAAAAACCTTTATCCCGAAGGTTAGTTATCATATAATCTTTGGCAGGTCTCCTGGCTTGCGTATTGTAACTCCCCTTCCCGCTTTCGCAGTGGTAAAAAAGTAATAGCTACAATCATATTAGCTTACAGTTGCGGGAACAGCTTCGGTCTTTAACCGAATTCCCTTTTAATTCATTCCAATGAAATTAGAATAAAACCAAAAATCGCAGCAAATTTATAGTTTAATTATAGATTATCAACCAATAAATCGTGATAATTTGCGAATTTAACGTTTAACTCTTCTGAAATTGAGTAATATTTTGGATGAATCATTGCTGCTAAACATTCGATTCCGTCTACTAAAGTACTAGCAGATGATTGTGTGAACATAGCAAAATCGGCAATATATACTTGTTTGTTTTTTACAGCTCTTAGCTCATTCCAATTAGGTTTATCAATTAAAAACTGCATATCTTCCATAGTTCGGTCAATTCCATAACCACAAGGTGCAATTATTAAAACCTCAGGATCATACTTTACAATCTTATCCCAAGAAATAACGATACTATCCCCTGATGGATGTGATAATAAATCTATACCTCCAGCATATCCTATTTGATGAGGAATCCAATGGCCACAATTAAATAAAGGTTCAATCCATTCAAGTAACATAATACTTTTAGATTGGATCTTATGTTTTCTTTGAACATCAACTACATTCGCTATTCTTTGCTTTAATTTATTCACATAATTTATACCAATGGTTTCTTGCTTCATAGCCTTAGCTATTGTTAATGCATTTTCAAAAACATCTTCCAAAGAATTCGGTGTTATCGATATCAACTCGGGTACTTTAGGCAATTTATAAGCTGATCTTGCCACAGACTCCGTATCAATCTGACAAACATCACAAACATCTTGAGTAAAAATTAAATCTGGTGCAATATTTTCTAAAACTGGCTCGTCTACATAATACAAGGTCCCTCCTTCAGCCTTGGTTTTAGAAAAGATTGTATTAATTTCTTCACTTGTTAAGGTTTGCCCTTCTAGTTTATATTTTACTACTACTTTCTTCTCTTCTAAAGCAATTGCTGGACACTCAAATGTTATTCCTTCCAAATATTCTTGAAGTCCCATATCATAAATCATTTGCGTTACCGCAGGCATAAAAGAAGATACTTTCATAATAGTGAATTTAACAAAGCAAAAATACGCAGTTCTGAATTATAATTTTCTTTTTGTAAAAAATCTTTCAATCTTTGCTCTGACTAAATAATTCTTCAATATGATGTATTATATCACAGGAGGTGAACGCTCTGGAAAGAGTAGTTTTGCACAAAAATTAGCAGAATCTTTATCAGATAAACCTTATTATTTGGCTACTTCTAGAATTTGGGATGAAGATTTTAAGAACCGTGTAAAGCGACATATTTCTGATCGTGATGAACGTTGGACAACAATAGAGGAAGAAAAGATGATTAGTGCTGTTATTCCTGAGCAAGCAACTGTTGTTATCGATTGTGTTACGTTGTGGTTAACTAATTTTTTTATTGACACAAAAAATAATATTGAAGAATCTTTACGTCTAGCCAAAGAAGAAATTACAAAACTTTCAAAGTTAAATGCAACCATAATTATAATTTCAAATGAAATTGGAATGGGACTTCATGCCCAAACAGAGTCTGGTAGAAAATTTACTGAACTCCAAGGTTGGGTAAATCAGTTTATTGCTAATAAAGCTGATAAAGCCACATTCATGGTCTCAGGTTTACCATTAACTTTAAAATAATCAAATTAATGATTCAACCAATATCAACCGAATTAGAAACTCAATTACAAGAGAAAATAGATTTTAAAACCAAACCAATTGGTTCTTTAGGAACTTTAGAAATCATAGCCAAACAAATTGGTCAAATTCAAAATACACTTTCACCAACCTTAAACCAACCAACTATTGTTGTTTTTGCAGGAGATCATGGAATTGTAAAAAGCAAACCTGTAAGTCCGTATCCGCAAGAAGTTACCCAACAAATGGTACTCAACTTTTTACAAGGAGGAGCAGCGATTAATGTTTTTTGTAATCAAAACAACATTGACTTGCATATTGTAGATGCTGGTGTAAACGGTAATTTTCCGCCAAATGAAAATTTAATTAATGCCAAAATAGGATTGGGAACTTCGGATTACAGCGAAGGACCAGCAATGACTAGTTCGCAACTTGAAAAAGCTTTAGCAAAAGGTAAAGAAATAGTTAAAGATCTTCACCAAAAAGGAACCAACATCATTGGATTTGGTGAAATGGGAATTGGAAATACTTCTTCAGCATCATTGCTAATGAGTTATTTTACTGAAATTCCTATCGAAGAATGCGTAGGAAAAGGTACTGGATTAGACGATAACGGCGTACATAAAAAAGCGGAAGTTTTAAGAAATGTCTTCAATTTACATGGTTCAAACATTAAACATCCTATGGATGTTCTTCAATTTTTTGGAGGGTTTGAAATAGTTATGATTGCTGGAGCTATGCTCGAAGCTGCGGCTTTAAAAATGACCATTATAATTGATGGCTTTATCGTAACTTCAGCATTATTAAACGCTTATTATTTGGATAAAAACATCCTTGATTATTGCATATTTGCTCATACATCAGGAGAACAAGGACATCAAAAAATGTTAGATCATTTAAATGTTACACCATTGTTAAACATTGGAATGCGATTAGGAGAAGGATCTGGAGCTGCGGTTGCTTTTCCAATTATCAAATCTTCGATTGAGTTTTTAAATAAAATGGCAACATTTAAAAGTGCCAGCGTTTCTGAAGCAAATTAAAAAACATACTCATTTGACATAATGAAAAGACAAGTCCATTATTTTTTGACCGCAGTACTATTTTTTACGAGAATTCCTTGTCCGAAATGGGTAGATCATTCTCCAGAAGTTCTGAATAAAAGTAGCAGGTATTTTTCTCTGGTAGGGATTCTTGTTGGGTTAATTTCTGCTTTGATTTATTATGTAGCTAGTTTTGTATTTTCAACAGACATTGCTCTTGTTATTAGCATGGTAAGTTCAGTTTGGACAACTGGTGCTTTTCACGAAGATGGTTTTGCAGATGTATGTGATGGATTTGGTGGTGGATGGACAAAAGAGAAGATTCTTACAATCATGAAAGATTCTCGTTTAGGAACATTTGGTGTTATTGGTTTAATTAGCATACTAGCGATTAAATTTCTAAGTCTTAAAGAACTTTCATTACAAAATTCAATTCCATTTATTTTCATCTCAGGTCATGCTATAAGTCGATTTATAGCAACAGTTTTACTTTACACACATGAATACGTTCGAGATATTGATAGTTCTAAAGTAAAACCAACCACAAAACAAATGAGCACAAAATCATTAGTAATTTCAGGGATATTTGGAATTTTACCACTATTCTTATTTCAAGATAAACTTGTATTCCTATCAATAATTCCTCTTTTTATCTGTTATGCCTATATGGGCCGTTTCTTCAAGAAATGGATTGGCGGTCAAACAGGTGATTGTGCAGGAGCTATACAACAAGTTACTGAAGTAGTTTTTTATCTTTCATTATTAGTTATATGGAAATTGTTCTAGTAAGACATACAACACCAGATATAGCAAAAGGAATTTGTTATGGTCAAGCTGATATTGATGTAATAGCTACTTTTGATCAAGAAGCTGAGTCTGTAGTTTCAAAACTTAAACAGTATTATTTCGACATAATGTATTCTAGTCCTTTGCAACGTTGTAAAAAATTGGCACATAAAATTGGGAAGGATTTCAATTACGATGATAGACTACTTGAATTAAATTTTGGCGACTGGGAATTGCAACATTGGGATAACATTCCTAAAGAAGAGATGAATCCATGGATGGAAGATTTTGTCAACCAAGCCCCTAAAAATGGAGAATCTTACATTGATCTTCACGAAAGAACAACAACCTTTATTGAAGAAATTCTTAAAACATCTTATGATACTGTTTTAATTGTATCTCATGCGGGTGTAATTAGAAGTCTTTGGGCTTATTTCCATAAAATTCCGTTAGAAAAATCATTTGATTTAAAATTACAATACGGAGATATACTAACTATAAATACTTTTGAATTACATCATGAATCTTAAATATACTTTCTATTTTATTTTCATTTTTGCTTTATGTATCAGTTGCAAAAAAGAAATAGTTAAAAACACTTCTGAAGTCGTTAAAGCGACTATTAAATATGCTAAAGGTTTTGATATTGTTAACGAAAATGGAAATCGCTATTTAGTACTGAAAAAGGTTTTTCAAAATGGAACTAATTCATATAAATATTTATTATCAGACAAGAGTAATTTCCAGAAAAACATATTAAAAGTTCCAGTTGAGAAATTAGTAATCACTAGTACAACTCATGTTCCTATGGTTGAACTTCTTGAAAAAGAGAAAACAATTGTTGGTTTTCCAAACACAAAATATATTTCATCTGAAAGAACAAGAACCTTAGTTGACTCTGGAGCAATAACCGAATTAGGATCAGAACAAAGTATGAATACCGAAATTCTAATTGACTTAGAACCTGAATTGGTAATCGGATTCTCTTTGCACCCAAACAATAAACTGTACAACAACATTAAAAAGTTAGGTATTCCTGTTGTTTTTAATGGAGAATGGTTGGAAGAAACACCTTTAGGTAGAGCAGAATGGATTAAATTCTTTGGAGCTTTATTAGGTAAAGAAAAGAAAGCGGATAGTATTTTTTCAGTAATTGAAAAGAATTATTTAGAAGCCAAAAAAATAGCTCAATCGACAGAACAAAAACCAAAAGTATTATCTGGAAGTATGTTTAAAGACACTTGGTATATTCCAGCTGGTCAAAGTTTTATGGCGAAATTTATGTCTGATGCAAACTTGAATTATATTTGGAAAGATACTGAAGGAACAGGAAGTTTACAGTTGAGTTTTGAAAGTGTTTTAGATAAAGCTCAATTTGCTGATTTTTGGTTAGGTTGCGGATTAAGTGAAACAAAAGAACAACTCATAAGTTCAAATCGTCATTACGACAAATTTGACGCTTTTAACAATAAGAGAATCTATACCATAGCTTCAAAAAAAGGACCAACTGGTGGATTAATCTATTTCGAATTGGCTCCTACTCGACCAGATTTGGTTTTAAAGGACATGATAAAAATTACGAATCCAGAAGTTTTACCTGATTATGATTTATTCTTTTTTAAACCAATGGAATAATCTTGTTCTATAATTCTTCAATCTTATTACCAAAAACTCTATAGTCATTACAATTTGTAAATTTTAGCTGCATAGGATGAATAGTTTAGAGGTATCTCTAAAAAGAGAATTACTCTAATTAAACATCTATATTATGGCTAATAACATTAAACATATTGTATACCTAATGCTAGAAAATCGATCTTTGGATCAAGTTTTAGGATGGTTATATGATGAAAAAAATCCACCTAAGAAAAATATTCCTTCTCAAGCAAATCCAACATATAACGGTTTAAAACCGAGTTATTATAACGTTGATAGTTCTGGAGAAAAACATTATGCTGTTAAAGGAACAAATAATAATATGAATGTACCTGTTCATGATCCACATGAAGAATATGCCCATGTGAATAATCAGGTATTTGGAACTACAACCACACCAACTTCTCCTACTCCACCAACGATGGGAGGTTTTTACCAAGATTTTGCTTCTTTTAATGTCAAAACAGGAGAAATCATGGAATCTTACACTCCAGAAGAATTACCGGTTTTAAACGGTTTAGCAAAGAATTTTGCGGTTTCTGATATGTATTTTTCTTCAGTTCCTACACAAACCGATTGTAATAGAGCTTTTGCAGCTTGTGGAAATTCATTAGGAAATACTAACGATAATGTATTGGAAGCTTGGGTGAACAATAGAGGAACTGATTATATTCCTCCAAATTTAAGTCAGCCTAAAGGAAAGCAGTTCAATCAAAAAACGATATGGAATGTATTATCAGAAAATGGATTTAATACACCTAATGATTGGATGTTGTATAACAGTAATGGTAGTTGGTTAGAAGATCTTCTTGGTGTTGAAGGATACTCTTATACTCGAGATTTAATGCAAACCATTCAAGATCCTTTGTTTGATAATCATTTCGCTAATATGTCTGACTTTCTAGAAAATGCTAAAGCCGGTACTTTACCAACTTTTAGTTTTTTAGAACCAGAATGGGGTTTAGAAATTCCTGTTGACATTTTTGGAGATTATATTGACATAGGGGCTCAAGGAACAGATTATCATCCACCAACCAACTTAGCACCAGGTGAAGTATTTGTGAAAAGTATTTATGATGCTTTAACTTCAAATAAAGAAGCGTGGGATCAAACCTTATTTATTATCAATTTTGATGAGCATGGTGGAACTTACGATCATGAACCTACACCTTGGGGAGCAAAAGCACCTTGGGATAATAGCGCTGACGGAACACCAACTCCAGCACAATTTGAAGGAGATTTTCAATTTGATCGTTTTGGTGTAAGAGTTCCATTGATTTTAGTTTCTCCACTAATTGAAGCTTCTACTGTTTTCCGTGCAGAAGGAAATACACCTTATGACCATACTTCAGTACTAGCAACCATATTAAATATCATCGGAATACCTAAGCACAAATGGCAATTAGGTAGTAGAACTGCTAACGCTCCAACTTTTGAAAATGTTTTTCAAGGAAATCCATTAAGAACTGACATTCCTGTAATTAATGCAAATGCAGCGACAGTAGTTGATGATTCTCTAAGAAAAACAGTTGGTGTTAATGATATTCAATTACGAATGATGGAGAGTATTATCAATAAAACAATGCAGGAGAAAGACTTAACGGCTAACAACTTGGATGAATTAGTCATAAAAAAACTCGACAAGAGTAAAACACTTGCCGAGCTTAGTTCTGATTTTGTAAATATTATTAAGAAGATTAAAGGAATTTAATAAAATCGTTTTCTAATGATTATCCTTTAATAATTCAGGGAATTTACGCTTAAATCTATTTAATCTTGGAATGGAAACATTCTTTACATAGGGATTGTTTGGATTTAAGCGTTCGTAATTTTGATGATAGTCTTCAGCTTCATAAAATTTCTTCAGTTTAGTTACTTCTGTTGCTATTTTATTATCGTAGAACTGAGTATTTAAAATCTTAATATAATCTTCAATTGTTTTCTTCTCTTCTTGATTAGAATAAAAAGCAATTGATCTATATTGAGTTCCATAATCAGGATGTTGACCGTTTACCGTAGTTGGATCATGTGAGCCAAAAAACACTTTTACTAAAGTTTTAAAACTTACTTTTTTAGGATTGTAATACACAGCAACAGTTTCTGCATGTCCAGTAGTACCTGTTCCTATTTTTCTATATGTTGGATTTTTAGTATTTCCTCCTGCATAACCAGAAACTGCTTCATTTACACCATCCACACTTTCAAAAACAGCTTCCACACACCAAAAACATCCACTAGCAAAATAAGCTACTTCTTGCTTTTTTTGAGCATAACTCACTGTAATTAATCCAATAAAAATTATCGTTATAAGTTTCTTCATTTTTAATCGTTTTGAACTTCGTCGTATGGTCTTTTTAATTCTTTCATTAAAATAAAAAAAAAAAGCTATTCGAGTCATTCGAATAGCTTTTCAGATTAAAAACTAACAAAATTCAATATCGAGGACTATTGAAAATCTTTATCCCCTTTATTAGGATTATACTGATAATTAAATGAATAATATCTGGCATTATCTAAAATCGATGGATTATTATCTTTATAATAACTAATAATTTCCATCTTTGCATAATTACCATTAACAGTTCTTATTATCAATACTTTTCCTGCTATAGGATTTATTAAGTGAGTTGGTGGACCTGCATAAGTATACCAACCATTTCCGCTACCAGTTGTTAATGCGTAACTCCCTGTCTTATCTTGTAAAAAATCAGTGTCAACAGGCGCTTTTGTTACTCCAGAAAAAGTTCCCGTTACTAAGGTTAAAGAAGCTTCTCCTGTTCTCTCTGGTTCATCTGTTAAACTTCCTATTTTAGTTCCTCCATTTACTAAAATTGTTGTTCCTCTAAAAGCAATATCCCAATTATCTCCGGTTATTTGACTTCCTTCTTTAAAGCTAAATTTTGTAAAACTTCCTGTAGTTACTGGTGGACTTTGAGTGAAATCCGTTGTTTGTAATGCTGGTAAATTAGTTATTGATTTTGATTCTACAGGTAATAGTGTTAT
This sequence comes from uncultured Tenacibaculum sp., assembly GCA_947492185.1. Taxonomy (GTDB): domain Bacteria; phylum Bacteroidota; class Bacteroidia; order Flavobacteriales; family Flavobacteriaceae; genus Polaribacter. The sequence goes on along the minus strand of CANLMR010000004.1, from coordinate 21,530 downwards.
TGGTTCTGTATCATCACATGATACATAAATAATTGAAAGTGCTAATAGTATGATTATTTTAAAGTTTTTCATGATATATATTTAATTGAATTTTAATTTTTCTGGTTGATAAATAATTGATTTTAATAGTTTTCTTTCTTTGAAAAGCAGCCAAAAATTAATGAGAAACAACCCTGTTGTTTGTAGTAATTCACCTATTTCATCAAACTCTAAGAATAAATGGAAAAGAAAAATGTTAATTACAATAGGGAAAGCCATTATGGCTCCAAATGTTGTATATACTTGGCTAATTAATAGTAATCCGCATATAATTTGCATTAATCCTAAAAACTGCCAGAGATATCCAGTTTGCTTCATACCATTTATATATAATATCTTTTGAAGTGTTAATTCTTTATCTACAGATTGAAATTTTTGTGCTTTTTCGACAACTTGAACCGGTGATGGATTTGATTTTGAAAATTTCCCTATTCCTCCATAAATCAACATACCTCCTAAAATTAGGCTGAGAATTAGTGTAACTATTTTAATTGTTTTCATGTATTAGTATTTATAATTATATATTAAATTGAATTCTTGTAAAATATGTTCTTCCTAACCGTAAAGCGGTATCTATATTTTCAAAGTGCTTTTTATTTTCCTGACCATTAGAATTAAATAAATTATCTATTCCTAAATGAAAGCTTACGAAATCAAAAAGTTTTTTTTGAACTGCTATATTTACTTGAGTATTCCCAGCAATAAAATCATCAAAATCATCAATAATTTCATCATTATTGTTTGTATCGAATAATGCATATTTACTTCTATAAAGCATTCGAATATTCATCGAAAAATCATGATCATAATTTTCATAAAAGAGCTTCACATTAGCCGTATGCTTTGATCTATTTGCAAGTCCGAAATAATTATTTAAGGTTAACTTTTCTGATGGTGAAGTTGGAGTTCTTCTGAAAAATACTTCATCGTTTTTAATTTTCTCTATCTCTTCTTTATCTCCAGTATCTAAGAATTGGTAACCTGTTGTCAAACGAAGGTTATTATTAATTTTATAAGTTGCATTTAGTTCTATTCCTTGAGTAAATACTCGATCTCTATTTTCATATGAAAAAACTGAAGTATTAGGTAAATCAGAAAAGTTTCTTGAAACAACAAATGTGTTTATTAAATCACTAATATCGTTTCTAAATAAATTAACATTAATCTTTATACTTGAAGTTGGTTTTAGTTGGAATCCTAAGTTATATCCTATAGAATTTTCTGGTTTTAGTTCTTTACTTAATGAACTTACCTCTGGTCTATCACTATATAGTTCATGTAATACTTGAGTTCCTAATACAATATATCCTCCAGCAGTATTTCTAAAATTGAAAAATAACTGTCTAAAATCAGGAACTTTATATCCCAAACCAATAGAGGCCTTAGCTGTTAACCAGTCATTGATTTTATAATTTGCAGAAAGTTTTGGACTAAAAGCAGACTCAAACTTATTGAAAGCATCAAATCTTAATCCTGCAATTACATTTATTCGTTCTGAAATATTTGTATCAAATTGACCAAATGCATAGTATGCATTAAATTTCTCTTTTCCATCAAAGAATGTTCTTTCTAAAGCATCAAAATTTGCTCCAATACCTGTAATTAAAGTTCCTCTATCTAATTGTAATTCTGTTTTAACTTCTGGTCTATATAAGGTTTGATTAAAAACTGAGGATTCTCCGTTAAAGACACTTTCTGTTTTAAATCGTGTACCATATAACAGGTAATTTAATGTAAATGAATCACTAATTTCATGTGATGTTTTTAAAGAAGCACCAAAATCTATTCTCTTTCCATCTCCTGAATTGTTAAAAATTTCCTCGGTGAAGTATCTTCCATCAATTGTAGTGTTTACTTTTTCATTGAACTTATATGTTAATCGAAGATTTCCTGTACCTTTTTGATACGCTTGAGCTGTGTTAGAATTATCACCAGGAGACAAATCATAGGCTCCACCAGAGTTTAAATTTATTCCCGCATCAATACCAAATCTACTTTTACCGTAAGCTATATTGGCATTTATATCAAGTTCTTCTCTAGCTTGAATTCTAGACATGTAACTTACAGAACCTTCAGTTATACCATCTTTAGGATTATCTGTTATTATATTTATTACACCACCAATGGCTTCAGATCCGTATAAAGATGATGTTGGTCCTTTTACAATTTCTATCTGTTTAATATTATTGATAGACAATCTGTTCAAATCAATATTTCCTGAAGTTCTACCAATTAAAGGTAATCCATTAACTAAAATCAACGTATAATCGGCTCCCACACCTTGCATTTGAACTCCTTCAGAACTCCCAAAATCAGAAACCATTACCAAACCTGTTTGTTCTAAAATGATATCACGTAATCGTGTTGAACCAGTTTGAAATATTTGTTTTTTACTAATTAAAGTAACCGGCATTGGAACTGAAGACAATTGTCTTTTTGTTCTTGTTGCTGTTACAATAACTTCTTCTAACTTATTATTTATTGAGTCTTTTTTATCCTTATTTGTTTGTCCAAAAACAGATAACATTCCTAATAAAAATACTATCCTGAAAACCTTATTTAGAAACATTCTTAATAATTTTGACGCAAATATATACTTTATTTTTATTCAATCTAAATAAATATTATAAATTTGTAGCATCAAAATTTTAATTCAAAAGAGATGAAAACACTAATAGTAACATTAACAATCACATTACTAAGCATTTGTTCAATTAATGGTCAAAAAAGCAAGAAACAATTAGATATACAAGCAATTAAAGCCATGAGCGGATGTTACAAAGTAGGATTTAATTTCAATGAAACATTCAACTACTCAAATGATAGTTTATACAAACCATCAAAAGTAAAACATGATAAAGCTTTAGAATGGGTAGAAATTATAACAGATAAAAAGAATAAAATTCAATTGCAACATTTATTAATAGTAGGACCCAAAAACAAACCACATATTGTTAAACACTGGCGACAAGATTGGTTATTTGAAAATCAAGACCTATTCATGTTTCAGAAAGACAGACAATGGAAATACGTAGAATTACCAAAAGAAAATATTGAAGGACAATGGACTCAAAAAGTATTTCAAGTTGATGATAGCCCTCGATATGAAGGAACTGCTACTTGGGTACATGTAGATGGAAAAAGTTATTGGGAAAACGGAACTGATGCTCCTTTAGCTAGAAGAGAACACACTAAAAGATCTGATTATAATGTAATGCATAGAAGAAATCGTCATGAAATAACAAAAGAAGGTTGGATTCATGATCAGGATAATGATAAAATTATTAGAACTGATGGAAAAGAAGATTTTGTTTTAGCTCAAGAAAAAGGATACAATACTTATGCTAAAGTAGCGGATAATAAATGTGAAGCAGCCCATAAATGGTGGAAAGAAAATAAAGGGTTATGGAAAAAGGTTCGTAAAAAATGGGATAAAACATTTGATATGAAAAAGGATTTAACATTACAACCTAAAGTGAATAACAAGAAATTGTTTTCTCATTTATTTGCCTTAAAAGCAAATGCATCTAAACAAGAAATTAATAACATCATTAATCAGTTTTTGAATTAATGTTCATTAATTTGTGTTGTTTTAAATCTCACACTTAATTAATTAAGTGTGGGATTTTTTATTGTTTAAAACTTTGTTTGTCAATACTAGTTGGGTTTGCTACATTTGTTATAGAATTTAAGAGTATTAATGGAACATTTTATAGTATCTGCACGTAAATATCGTCCTCAAAATTTTGAGGATGTTGTTGGGCAGCAAGCCATAACAAATACCTTAGAAAATGCTATTAAAAACAACCATTTAGCACAAGCACTTTTATTTACAGGACCGCGTGGAGTTGGTAAAACATCATGTGCTCGTATACTTGCTAAACGTATTAATCAGGAAAGTTCAGAGAATACTGATGAAGATTTTGCATTTAACATTTTTGAATTAGATGCTGCTTCAAATAATTCTGTTGATGATATTAGAAGTTTAACAGATCAGGTTCGTATACCTCCTCAAACAGGAAAATATAAAGTTTATATTATTGATGAGGTTCATATGCTTTCTCAAGCAGCTTTTAATGCTTTTTTAAAAACATTAGAAGAACCTCCTGCACATGCAATTTTTATTTTAGCAACCACTGAAAAACATAAAATCATTCCAACAATTTTATCCCGTTGTCAGATTTTTGATTTCAAAAGAATTGGTGTTTTAGATGCTAAAAATTATTTAAAGACCATTTGTGAACGAGAAAATATTACAGCAGAAGATGATGCACTACATATTATTGCTCAAAAGGCAGATGGTGCAATGCGTGATGCTTTATCTATTTTTGATAGAGTTGTAAGTTTTTCTGGAAATAATTTAACTCGTGAGGCGGTAACTCAAAATCTAAATGTTTTAGATTATGAAGTTTACTTTAATATGACAGATTTATTATTAGAAAATAAAATTCCTGAAGTATTAATGGCCTATAATGATGTTTTATCCAAAGGATTCGAAGGACAACATTTTATTAGTGGTTTAGCTTCACATTTTAGAGATTTACTAGTGGCAAAAGACAATGCTACGATTAGTTTACTAGAAGTTGGTGATACTATTAAAAAGAAATATTTAGAACAAGCTGTAAAAGCTTCTATGCCATTTTTATTACCCGCTATTGATAAAGCAAATGACTGTGATTTAAAATATAAATCCAGTAAAAATCAGCGACTCTTAGTTGAACTTTGTCTAATGCAACTAGCCTCTATCAGTTTTGATGGAGAGAAAAAAAAAATCTAGTAACTTTATAATTCCTGCTACTTTTTTTACATCTTTATCGCCTACCATTAAAAAAGTACAAAAAGAGTTAGTACCTACTACCAAACCAAAAACTACAAACAAAACACAAGTAGAAAAGACTCCTAGTTTAGTAAAAGAGATTACTAAACCTTCTATTAAAAACATTAAGAGAAGAACCTCTGCATTATCTTTAAAAAGTTTACAAGAAAAAAGAGAAGTAAAAGAAGTTAATGATGAAGAAGAAAATTTTGACAATCACCCTAGAACTCCTTTTAATGAGGAACAATTAAAAGAAAGTTGGAAAAAATATTACTTTAAACTACAAGAACTTGGAGAAAAAAATATTGCTTCAATTTTGTTGGCTGGTCAACCAAGTTTAAAGGAAAATTTTGGAATTTCAGTTACTCTTCCTAATAAACTTATGAAAAGTCAACTTGAAAAAGGAAGACCTGCTTTATTAAAATTTTTAAGAGAAAAGCTAAATAATTACGGTATTGTAATTACCATAGATGTGAATGAAACGGTTGAAAAGAAATTTGCATATACTCCTCAAGAGAAGTACGAAAAACTAAAAGAAAAAAATCCTCTTTTAGAAAAGTTAAAAAACACTTTTGGTTTAGATATTTAATTAAGTCATACTAACTAAAGAGCGTTTTTGTTCTAACCAAGATTCTACACTTCCTAATTCTTTAGCCTCATAAAAGTTATCTTCTTTAGTAATACAATCTGTTTTAGAAGTAATATCAATTTTTATAAATCTATATAGTATTAATTTTAAAACTGATTCTTTAACTTCTTCGTAAGTAATTTCTCTACTTAAATTATTTACTACTATACTTTTAATAAAATATTCTATTTTACAAAATTTAGTGTCCTTTAGCAGTTCTTTAAAAACAATTTCCTCCATAAATAACATCTTTTATATACACAAAACTACTTTTTAGCTTCATGATAAAAAATGTATTTACTGCATCAAAAAATGTGGATTTCCGTATTGATTTAAGCTATTTCTTCTCCAACATAAACAATAACATCATTTTCTTTAATATCTTGTTCATTTACCTCTGCTAAAATCTTAATCTGTGAATTTGATTTTAAGAACAAAGGAATAGCTTTACTATTCTCATTAATAATAGTAACTTTTCCTTTAAAGTCCTCAGAAGATGTTACTTTTAACTCATTAATTTTAGGATAGTCTCTAATGGTTTCTGTTAAATTAATATAGTCATCATTAGCTGTGAATAACGTATCAGAATTTTCTGGTTTTCTAGAGGTAACTTCTCTAGATGTAGCTAATCTATAAGCTCCCATTTCTCCAAAAACTCCAGAAAAACGTTCTAATGCATATTTATTAATAACATCACTACCAGTCATAGCAATTAAGTAACCAACATCACTCAATTCAACATTGCTATCTAAATTATCATTGTAAATATCAATATTAAAAGCCTCTATTCCCATCTCTTTAGCGTCGTTTACATAATCTTTATTACTATCTAATAAAATTACTCTTCTGTTATTATCAATTAAAAATTTAGCTATTAATCTGGCAGATCTAGATGCACCAACAAAAACAATAGCTTCCGATTTTTTTAAGAAGACACCAATCATTTTGGCAAGCATTCTAGCTGTAGTTGCATTTAGTAATACAGTTCCTAATACTACCATAAAGACTAAAGGCGTAATGTAATTTGCTCCTTCTACTCCTTGTTTCATCAATTTAGTTCCAAATAATGAAGCAATACCAGCAGCAACAATACCCCTTGGTCCTACCCAACTAATAAATATTTTTTCATTTAATTTTAATGTAGATTTATGTGTACTAAGAAAGACACCTAACGGACGAACTACAAAAACCACTAAAGCAAAAAGCAAAACAGTTTTCCAGTTATAAATTAACTCTAACTGAGACATATCCATATTTGCTGCTAACAAAATGAATAATATAGATATTAGTAAGACAGTAAGCGATTCTTTAAAGTATAGTAATTCATCAAAGCTTTTTAATTTACTATTTGCTATTACCATTCCCATTACTACAACAGCTAAAAGACCTGATTCATGAGCTAATAAATCTGATAATACAAATACTAAAAGTACCATCGATAATGATACAACATTCAATAAATAATGTGGTACAAATTTTCTGTTGATAAAGAAAATCAATGCTTTAGCAAAAACAAATCCTAATGAGGTTCCGAATAATACAATTTTAAAGAATTCAATTAAAGCTGTTTGAGTAAAACCATCTTCACCTCCTACACTAATAAATTCAAATACTAAAACAGCAACTAAAGCTCCAATTGGATCTATTAAAATTCCTTCCCATTTTAATACAGCAGCTACATCTTTTTTTAACGGTATATTTCTTAAAATTGGTGAAATTACTGTTGGGCCAGTCACTATAATTAATGACGAAAATAATAATGATAAGTCCCAGCCTAATCCAAATATGTAGTGTGCGAAAATTCCAGCCAAGAAAAAAGTAACCACAGAACCTAAAGTTATTAGCTTAGTAATAACTGGACCTACATTATTAATTTCGCTCTTTTTTAGTGTTAGTCCTCCTTCAAAAAGTATAATACTTATAGCTAAGGATACAAAATAAAAAAGGCCTTCTCCTGGAAACAATCCTTTTTTACCATTCCAGATTGGTTCTATCCATTTACTTCCATTTTCACTAAAAAATTCTGCTGCAACTGGACCAACTAATAAACCAATTAAAATTAAAGGTAAAATAGCTGGTATTTTTAATTTCCAAGCTACCCATTGTGCTAAAATCCCTAATATTATTATACCTGCTAGTTCTAACATCTTTTGAAATTAATAACTGTAAATGTAGAGCTTTTATTCTAAAAAAAAATTAAATATTTGAGCAGTTTATTGAATAATTAATATTCTTTTAAACTCATTTCCAAAATCGTCTATTACTGTTATTACATGTTCCCCAATATTAGCTACAACTGGTAGTTCATGATAATCAACAGTTTGCTTTATAAACTCACCATCTAAATACCAAAATATTTTAGCATTTGGATTTGTATGAGTCAATTTTAGAATGACAGGGTTTAACTTACCATCATTTCCTTTAGTTAACGATAATTTAGATTTGTATTTAACTGGAAAAATAAAGTCAATAACATTTTTCTCAGCAATATTACATTCTTCTAAATAGTCTGGAATTTTAGTATAATCTGGATTTTTTTGCTTGTAAAAGTAGGCTACTAATGGAGGTAGCACAAACCATGTTTTTATTTTCATTTGGTTCGTTGGACTACAATTGGAATTAACACGATAAGTTTCTGAAGCATCTAATTGTATTTGCTTATGATAAGGGCAAGATTTAGCTCTTACTCCATTCTTAGAGATTCTTTTTTTTGTTTTTTCACAAATTGGTAATGCTAAATAACCACTTTCTTCGCATACATTTTCCTCTAAAAGATCTTCATAAGGTTCTAAAAACCAATCTGATTTTGGTAAAATATCAAATATTTTAAATAGCAATGGTGCTGCGCTTCCTACACCAGTAACATCTGGTCTACCTTCTCCATCAGAATTACCAACCCAAACACCAACTACATATTTTGATGTTGTTCCTATAGCCCAAGCATCTTTGTTCCCAAAACTTGTTCCTGTTTTCCAAGCAATTTTTTGAGAAGAGTCATAATACTTCCAAGCTTGATCTGATAAGGGACGGTTAACTTCAGTTAATGTATTTAAAGTTATATAAGCTGAACCCGCATCAATATGCTTTGACTTTTCTTTAACTTTACCATAATCAACCATCTTACTATTTAAATAGCTTGGTTCTTGAAATTCGTTTTCATAATAATTATGTTTTAACGTTTCATAATGATTTACAGTTCCCGCATATCCTGCAAAAACTTTACACAAATCCCAAAGACTTGCTTCTGCTCCACCTAACACTAGCGACAAACCATAATAATCGGCTGATTTATTGATATTCTTTATATCATAATCTTTTAGATCTTCTAGAAATTTCTGCAGGCCATATTTTCGAAGAGATCTTACAGCTGGGATGTTTAATGATCTGGTCAATGCTTCATTAGCTGGAACGGCTCCATCATAACGCAAATCGAAATTTTTTGGTATATACCCAGCAATATCTGTAGGAATGTCTTTTAACAATTGAGTAGGTAGTAAATCTCCAGATTCCAGCATATGAGCAAACAAAAAAGGTTTTAAAGTACTTCCAGTACTTCTTGGAGAGATTACATTATTTACATCTTTATGATTTTTTACACTTGTTGGCGAATTACCAATGTAAGCAATTACCTTTCTAGTTTCTATGTCTAACACCAAAGCCGCTAAGTTATGTACTTCATTTTGCTTCATTAATTGATAATGCTGACTTGTAAGATTATTTACTTGTTTTTGCAAAAAGTAATCAATAGAACTTACTACTCTTTTTCCTTCATGTTCTTTTCTTATTTCTTGAAGAAAATGTTGAGATAATGTTGGTAATGTATACGGTTTTTGAGGTAGCTCTTCTTCAATTGCTAGCACGTAGGTAATACTATCTATAATATTTTTTTGATAGAGTTTTTTTAATAATCTATTTCTTTTATTCTTTAATTTTATTTGATTTTTACCAGGATAAATTAATGAAGGGGCATTAGGAAGAACAGCTAAAGTTGCGCTCTCTGCCCAAGAAAGCTGATTTGGACGCAAACCATAATATCGCCATGCAGCCATTTCTAATCCAACTACATTTCCTCCAAAAGGTGCATGTGAACTATAGAGATTTAATATTTTTTCTTTTGAGTATCTAAACTCTAAACGTGTAGCTAAAATGAGTTCTTTTAACTTTTCTGTATAACTTCTTTCCTTATTTTTTCTTGATAAACGAATTACTTGTTGTGTTATAGTACTTCCTCCTCTAACTATTCTTTTTGCACGTCGATTTTCAAAAAAGGCTTTTCCAATTGAAACTGGATTAAAACCAAAATGTTTATAAAAATATGCATCTTCAAATTGAATAAGGCAATGTTTAAATTTATAAGGCACAGAATCTAATTCAGGAAAACGCCATTGACCATCTTTAGCAATAGTAGCACCAAGTAATTCATTGTTTTTAGAAAAAAGTACAGTAGAAGTAGGATCTTTAAATAATTGTTTTGGTAAGGAAAGAAAGTAAACAACAAAAAGAATCAGAAAAATTATTAGCCTCTTCCAATGTTTAATTAATATATATATGATTTTATTCATTTACCTTTCTTTTCTATATAGAAAATTTGAATAAATCTACTAACAAATCTATCAAACTACAACACTAGAGTTAATATTTAGTATATGTAACCTGACCATTTTTTAAATAATTAATAATATGTTTTATCGAACGTGTTTTTGCTCTTAAGAATGTTTTAGTAAAATTAAACAAAAACACAGAACTTTCACCAGTTGTAACAAATTCTAAAATTTTTCTTTGTGTTTTTGTGTCATAAATAATTACTTCTACATTTATAATACAATACTCTATTGATGTATGGGTTCCTGCTCCTCCATTTGGGCCAACAGCAGGTGCATAAGATGTTTCTACTCTATTGGTTATTTCAAAGTTTGAAAAACTAATCATATAATCTGCATTACTATTCGTAAACAAATCATTTAAAACAAATCTATCAGCATTTATGCCTTTATTTAATTCTTCCCAATTAGAACTTACATCAACTAAATAATCTGAGTAAATATTATTCTTTTTTGCTTCAGTAATAAATTCATTTATGTAAGCATCAACAAATAAACTATCTGTTGAAAAATTTTTCTCAAAAGTTTTAGTGAAATTATTAACTCTAATATTTTCAAAACCAGTTACTAAAACTATTTTTTCTTGTGGATTTGTTATATCTCCTTCTTTTATGATATTATTAACGTAATCCTTTTTTACTACACAAGAGGTAAATAATAGTACACAAATTACTGTAAGTAAGGTGTTCTTTTTCATTATAGCTAATCCAAAAATTAAAAAATCAGGAGCAAATGTAATAAAGTTTATTCACTCCTAAATTATATTTAATTTGAATATGGATTTGCATTTTTTGTCCAAGTTAATATAGTTTGATCTCTAATAGTTGTTGGATTTTTTGGCACTGCCATATAGTAAGGATTACCTTTATCAAAGCCCATAGAAGTAAGTTGAATTTCTCCAGAACTCATAATATCTATTTTAGTATATCCAAAAAAAACTGCTTCACCAGGGCTTCCTGCATTACCTGCAATTACTTGGTAAGTTTTATCTCCATTAGGTTGCATTCTTTGATAATCATGTTTATGAGCTGAAAGCATTGCAATTACATTATTATCTCTTAATTTGGGCCATAAAACTGGTCCTTCAGGAAGTCCTTTGTGCCCCGTTTTTGGTGTAGCTTTTCCGTTATCAAAAACATAATAAGGTTTATGTCCTAAAACAAAAACATGATCAATTGAAGGATTATTCTTATACTCTTCAACTTTATTTATAATCCAATTTGTAGGAATTTGCCCTTCAAGTCCGTAAGGATTTTTAGAAGTTGGTGTATTATATGTATCTGTATTCATTAAAACAAACCCTATGTTTTTTCTAGTAAAAGCAAATGTCATCTGGTTATTAATGCTATCATTACCAGTAACAACATCTCTATCTTTAGGCATAAATTGCCCCATATGATTCATCCATAAATCAGTTGCTCCAGCTAATGGCCATTCATCGTGATTTTTTACCCCATAATCATGATAATATAACATTTCGTGATTTCCAGGAACTGCAACTGTTTCTATTCCTGAGCTACTAATTGAACTAAAGCTTGTATCCTTATATAAATCTACCCAAGCTTTTAATTGACTATCTAATTTTTTTGTTGTACTTTCTCCTAATACCATATCTCCTAAAAAGAAGAATAAATCTGGTTTATTATCTAAAGATGCAACCTCATTCCAAATTCTTTTCATTACATATAAATTTGCTGTTGAGGCATTAGTTGCTGTAGTATCATATTCTTGATGTCTATCTACTCTATTACACCCTAAAAACACAAAACTGTAGATAAGAGAGTCTTTAGTAATTGTTACTAATTCTTTTGTATCCTTATTTACTTTGTTCTTTTTATTTGAGGTGCAGCAAATAAAAAACGAGGTTGAAAATAATAAAATTAAGTATTTAGTTTTCATGGTTAGTAGTATTAAATTAGTAATGAATTCGTTGTTTAACAAATTTCAAAAAATATAAGATAGATAGATATAAAAATGTTATAAGTGTAAATAATTAAGCTATAGAAAAGGTTATATAAGCCTAAAAGAATTTAGCTTTAATATAAAAAGCACAATTAGATATCTCTAATTGTGCTTTTTAACTTTATGAATTTGAATGTAATGCTGTTATTTTATTACTTTAATCCATTGGCCTTGAGTTCTTGCTAGATAATCATTATCATACATAGCTTCACCTTGAACACCTGGCAAGTAATAATCTCCTAAATAAGAAGCATTAAGTAATACTTTAAAGGTTTTAGATTCGTATTTCTTCAATGTAAAATAGTTACTAATACTTGCATCTCTGATATCTGTATAATCTACCGAATCAGAAGTTGTATTACTACCAAAATCAGTGAAACGTGTATTAACAACTTCCCATCCTGATGGTAAATATTGAGTTAATGCTATATTCTCTACTTTTTGATCAGTAGTATTTTTAATTCTTACTTCAGCAACAAAATTTGTTCCTTGTGATAAGTTAGAAATATTAATAATACTTCCATTTTTATCTTTATAAGCAACAGAAACATCTAGGTTTTTCTGAACCACTTTTTCCTGACCTACAGGTAAAATTCCTTTGTTATATAATCTAACGTATAAGACTCCACCAGATGTATTTTTGATCTTAAAAGTATTCTGTTTTTTCAGTCCTTTTAAATCTTTCAGCACTAAAGATTTTGCTGAAGTAATTCCGTTTGCAGCTCCATTGAACGTGTAATCTGCTGTAATTCCAGAATTATCACCGTTCTTTAATGCATATTTAGAAATAGCCATTAAACTATAAGCAGTAGTTTGAGTACTTAACCATCTAGAACTTGAAAGACTTTCAGCAACATCTTTAGCTAATTTAATTGCTTTCACATCATCACCAACTAATGTATATGTTTCTAAAGCCATTGCTTTATTTCTAGTTTCAGAACCATAGTAGTAATAATATCTTTTTGAATACGGTTCTTCAGATAAATTACTTAATATTGATTTAGCTATAGAACCTTTTCCTATCAATGCATATGCAGCTGCTAAGCTTCTCTTAGCTTGGTTAGAAATTCCTTTAGTTTCTCTTAAACGGTTCATAGAAGCTAAATCCGGACTACTTGCTAAACATAAAGTATATAATCTATATGCCTGAGCTAATTCATTTCTATAATACCTATCTGTTTTATGCCTCCAATTTCTAGCTGCATTCTTTTGGTAGTTAATCCATTTTGATTTAAAACCAATTGGCAACGCATAACCTTTTTTAGACGCTTCAATTAAAAAATGTCCTGCATAAGAAGTTCCCCAATCATTGGTATAACTAGAACCTGGCCAATATGACAATCCTCCATTTGATTTTTGGAAACCTGATAATCGCTGAATCGCGGCTTTCACATTTCTATCAATTGATTGTTGTTTTTCTTCTGATAAATCGAATAACTCTGTAAAATACAATTGAGGAAATGCTCCAGAGGTAGTTTGTTCAACACAACCATGAGGATAACGTATTAAATATTGTAAACGACTTGTAAAATTCATAGGTGGCAATGAAGAAAGTTCAATACTTGAAGTATTTGTTCCTTGTGTACCAAACGTAGCAAAATTGATTGTTTTTTGCTCATTTGCTTGCAATACCAATTCTTTTACTTCGGTAGTAACTGGATTAGGGTTTAAAACATCTATTTCAACTTCATAAAATGCTTTTTCAGAACCTGAAATTGCTTCTACTCTAACTTTTCCTATTCCTTTAAAATCTTTAACTTTTAAAGTGAAATAAGCCATTTTTTCATCTGGCTGATTAAACGCTAAATTTTGTGTACTACTTCCAATAATATCATAAGATTCATTTGGTTTCACTTCTACCTTTACATTTTTTACATTTTCTTTCATTGCAAAAACCGTAACTGGTAATGTAACTGTTTCTTGTGGTGTAATTTTACGAGGTAAAGAAGCTAATACCATTACAGGTTTACGAACAAAAGCTGTTTTATCATCTTTACCATAAGCTTCGTTATTTGCATCAGAAGCAACGACCATAGCTCTAACTGAACCAACATAGTTTGGTATTTTAACACTATGTGTTTTTACTTCTCCAGAACCCAATTTAAAAGGTCCTAAAAACTTTACCATTGGTTTGAAACGATTTGCTTTTTTGTTTTTACTTCCAGCTTCCGCTTCATCTCCACCAATACTTAAAATTTGATTTACTTTTCCTCCATAAGCTCCAATTACATCATCAAAAATATCCCAAGTTTTTACACCTAAAGACTGTCTTGCATAAAATGTATGCCACGGATTTGGAGTTTTGAATCTTGTTAAATCTAATAAACCTTCATCAACAATAGCAACAGTATAAGTCATTGGTTTTGAGTTTACCTCTTTTACTCTAAATGTTGCTATACTTTCCGGTTCTAATTCATCTGCCAATTGAATTTGTGGTTCCAATTTAGTCTTCGGATTACTAACCAATAATGGAATAGAACCATACATACGAATTGGCAAGTCATTTTCTGTCTGTGCATGTTTTTGTAATAACGATATATTCACAAATACATTCGGAGTATAAGAATCTAATACAGGGAAACTAAACTCAGTTTGTTTATCTTTTGTATCTACCCAGAAATAATCAAGAACTTCTGTTCCACTCTCAATAGTTATTAAAGCTCTTCCACCTTCAGAAGAAGGGAATTTAACAGTAGCATTTTCGTTAACATTGTAAGCATCTTTATCACTAGAAAAAACTAACATTGTAGCATTAGTTTTATCTTGACTCCCTCTCTTTTTCCCATACCAAGATGGCCAATCATAATAAATTATAGAAGAAGTGACATGCTTACTTTCCTTGTCTTTTACTTTAATTAAATATCTTCCCCAATCGTTTTTATCAATTTTTAAATTAAACGATCCTTTACCTGATGAATTTGTTGTTACCTGTTTTGTAGTATATCTGTCATGATATCTTGATCCGTCATAATAAGACAAACCATTTTCAGAAGAATTCCACCACCATCTCCAACTCAATTTATATACTTCAACCTCTAAATTATTAGCAATACCATTACCTTCTTCATTAACAGAGGCTACATTGAACGTATAATCCTGATCTGTAAACAAATAATTTTTTGATTGTTGTTCCTCAGCTTTATTTAAACCTGCGTAAGAACTATAAGGAGAAGCTTTTATACTAAATACATCTGTACTAAAGTCACCCCCGTTTTCATATACCTTTGTAATAAAAGTAGCTTTTACCATTCCTGGTACTCTGGGTCCTAAGTTTGGATTTTCAGAAAATTTAGTTTTTCCTTCATTATCTAAATTACCAGAAGCAATTGTGTTTGTAGTTGTATTGAATCTTCTAGTAATATCATCAAACGTATAATTACCAAACTTCTCAAACTTCGTTGTAGTTTGCGTAAACTTCGATTCAATATCATATTTTAAACCTCTTGCAATAGCTCCATGTAACCATTTTACTTCAATATTACCTTTTATTTCTTCTGAAGCTTTTACTACTTTACTATTTGTATTGAACTTAATTTTTAAACGATTCGGTTTTATCGTTTCAATTTTTAAGTTCTTATGAAACTTTGCTGCTCCAACATTTACTTTTACTTTCCAATTTCCAGTTATGGCATCTTGATCTGTTTTTGGAGCATATGTGTATACATTTTGAGCATTCTTATACACTACATGTCTATCGATAATTTTTCCTTGTGGGTTTATCAATTCAAATTTAATTGGATGCTTTTCAGGAATTGGATTAGCTTTATCATTCAGTACAAATGATAAAAATAATTTGTCTCCAGGTCTCCAAACACCTCTTTCACCATAAATAAATCCTTTAATTCCTTTTTGCAATTTTGCTCCAGAAACATCAAACTTACTCATAGAAAGTGCGTTTCCATCATTCAGTTTTACATATGTTGTACTATTTGCATTAGAAACCGCAGCAAAATAAGCTCCTTTAACCTGATCAAATTCCGCAATTCCATCAGAATTCGAAGTTGAAGAAGTAATCACTTGCTTTTGTAAATTTATTAATTCAACTTTTGCTCCACTAATGGGTTGCGCAGTTGTTATATCTGTAACCGCTACAAATGTTTTATCATTATTACCTTTCTTTACAATTACTCCTATATTAGAAGCTAAAATATTAGTGCTAATCTTAGTATCTCGATAATACGATACTTTACAAGGATCCTCTCTTTCATTCCAGTTGTACTCTTCGTAATAATAATCATCATAATAAGAATAGCTTCTTGCTCTGTCGTACTTACGTGTATCTACTTCTTTCTTTCCGTAAACAATTGTCTCTTTACTTTCTTCTCCATCACAAGAATAGTTTGAATAGGCTTTAGGATAAGATAATTCTACACGATACATTGCTCCATTTTCGATATCAATCAAATCAGTCAAATCAACAGCAAAGGCATTAGGCTGTGTTAAATCTAATCCTTGATTGGATAAATTTACAGTGTATTTTGAAGTTGGTCTTCCTACATAACGTAAATCTCCTTTATTATTTAGGTTATTGTTTTGTAAAAACTGTAGTACATTGCTCTTATATATTTTATAAACTAAAACATCAACAGCTTTTAAATTAGTAGCATTAAAGTTTATTTTTAAATTACTTGAATTTGGTAAAATAGTTCCACTTTTAACAAACTTAATTTCAGGTTTTAATTGAGTAAAATATAATGTACGAACTACATTATTTTTTAAAGTATACCCTTCAGTGTTTTTTATTCCTTTAAACACTTCGATATCAAGTTTTGTTTCCCTAGTATTTGTAGGATAAACAGTTACTACGTTTCCTTTAATATTATATGTAAACACTTCTGTTCTTGTATCTACGAATTGAATTAATCCTTTAAGGTTTTGTGATTCATTTAATACATCTGAAAAATGAATCTCTACTCTCTTCTTTCCTTGATCGAAAACATCAAAAGATAATACCTTAAAGTTAGATTTACCTGTAATTACAAGATCCCTTTCACCTTTAGAATCAGAATTTATTCCTGTTCCATTCCATGTAACTAATAACGATTTATCATCATCATAACGCTCTAAACTATCAATTTTGAACTGAACTTTAGATGTATAATCATCAACTACATCAAAAGTAATTTGTTTAGTCTTACCATCGTATTTTGACTTTAAAACTTCGGTTAACTTTTTACCATCAAAAACATCACTAGCCGTTAATGTTCCTTCTACGTAGTACCAATCCTTATCATAAATTGAAGGAGAATTTAAGGAAACTCCAAAATTTAATTCTTTGGTTTTTAAATTTAGCGTAAACGTTTCAAGATCTTTTTCAACATCATTATATAGCTTATCTAAATGCAAACTCAAGTTATACTCCTTGTTACTTTCTAATTTTGATTCCGGTATAAACGATAAAATATTATCTTCTAAAACTACCTTACCTTTAACTTCTGGTGATAATGAAATTACATCATCTAAAACTTTATCAACATCAATTTCTTTATTTAAATAAAATTTAAGGTTTGGAACAACAGAAATTGACTTTTGAGGGTAAACACTTATATAATTACTAAAAGCATTAACATCACTTTCTACTTTTTCTTTTTTCTTACAACTGATAATTGTAACGAATACAATTAGTAGACTATAAATTAGGCTTTTTTTCATGGTTAAAAGTTTCTTTTTCTATGAGTTGAATACCAAAATTAACAAAATACTCGACAAATAGCTTTTAGTTTTAGTATTTTTCTTCTGTTGAAAAATTAAAGTATTTTTGTAGCCTAAAAATAAAGAGCATTTTAAAGTTATGTTAGGATTAAAATTTGAAACAGAAACTTCTTGGGTAGATGTTGCTAGTAATGGTTTAGAGCAATTATTAACTGATCATGCTTTTGCTGAAATAAAAGCTTCGGGTAATGCTACTTCTATAATTATTAATTACTCTGAAGAGACTGAATTGGTAAAAGACATGAGTGATATTGCTATTGAAGAAATGGAACATTTTAGAATGGTACATAATGTAATGGTTGAAAGAGGAATGGTTTTAGGTCAAGCTACTAAAAATGATTATGCTCTAAATCTTCAAAAGTTCTTTCCTAAAACACGTGACAGAACCGAAGCTCTTATACATCGTTTATTAGTTGCTGCACTTATTGAAGCAAGAAGTTGTGAGCGTTTTAAGGTTTTTGCTGATAATATGAATGATGAACAATTATCTAAATTTTATACTGATTTAATGATTTCTGAAGCGAATCATTACACACTGTTTTTAGGATATGCTAGAAAGTATATGGATAGAGAAATAGTTGATCAAAAATGGAATGATTTATTAGCTTTTGAAGCTGAAATGATGAAGAATAGAGGAACTGTAGCTAGAGTACACGGGTAATTTCAATTATCAACTGATAACTGATAACTGATAACTGATAACTGATAACTGATAACTGATAACTGATAACTGATATTAATGTTTAGTAAAGAAGAATCTGCACGTATACGTAAGGAATTTTGGACAAGTTTTGGAAAATCTTTCCCAAGAAAATGGTTACTATATAATACAAAAATAAAAGGATTATCTTTTAAATTTCAGGCGGATAGAAAAAAGGCTTTTGTATGTTTAGATTTTGAACATCCTGATGAAATTGCTAATGAATTATTATATGACCAATTACTAGCATTGCGAAAAATATTAGAAACAGAATACTTGCCCGAAGTTATTTTTGATGATGCATATCAGTTAGAAAGTGGAAAATATATTCGTCGTATTTACGTTTTACTCGAAAAGAAGTTTAGTATTCATAATAAAAATACCTGGAGAGACTGTTATGAGTTTTTTGTAGAAACCATGACACAATTCGAATTGTTCTATTATGAATATGAAGACTTTATAAAACAAGCTATATAAACTTACCTTTTATGAAACATTTTCAAACTACACTAATACTTCTTCTGGTTTTAATTTTTGCATCATGTAGTTCGAATAATGAAAAAGATGGAATTTTCTCTGACAACTCATCGACTACTTCTTATGAAAAAGAAATTATTGATTTAATAAATAATCATAGAAATAGTAAAGGTTTATCTAAACTAGAAATTTTAGATATCATAAAAACTCAAACTAATGCTCACACAGATTATATGATTAATGCTGGAGAAATTTCTCATGACAACTTTAATACTCGTAGTAATTATTTTCAAGAAAAAGCCGAAGCAAAAGGAACCGCTGAAAATGTAGCTTCTGGATATTCAACTGCTCAATCTGTTGTAAATGGTTGGCTAAACAGTGATGGACATCGAAAGAACATAGAAGGAAATTATACACACTTTCATTTAACTGCTAAACAAAGTGCGACAAACAAATGGTATTATACCAATATTTTTATCCGTAAATAGAAAAACTCCCAAAAATTGGGAGTTTTTCATTAATTCAAATAAATTTTCCATTTAAAAAAATGATATACTAAATGGATAATTTGGCTCTTCTTCATTGCTCGCTCTAATGGCATTCATAATAGGGAAAATTAGATAGAATATACCTAATACAATAAATCCTAAAATTCCTAAACCAAATAATAATATTAACGGTATGCATACTAATACATACAAAAACATTGTAATTCTAAAATTCAAAATTGCTTTTCCATGCTCATCCATTCCTTCAACTTCATCTTTTTTTATTGCCCATAAAATTAATGGAACTATAAATCCGCCAATACCAGATACAAAATCTAATAACTGACTTAAATGTGTTAACACCAGTAATTCTTTATTTTTTCGCATTTTTTTAATGATTAGTTACACTTAATAGACTTATTTCTAAATATTTTGTTACAGAAATTCGGTTTTTTTGCCTGATTTTAACATAAAATGAGATAAAATCGTGAAAAAATGTTCAAAAAGCTCATAATAACTAGAATCATTTTACCTCTATAGCTGAAGAACTCTTCATTATATTTGCAAAAAATATTTCGATTTGCAAACAAACATTAACGATACCATTATTGCTTTGGCTACTCCATCTGGAGTTGGAGCTATTTCTGTAATTCGTCTTTCTGGAGAAGATGCTATTCAAATAGTTAGTCAGTTTTTTAAATCTATACGCAAGAATAAAATCTTATCAGAACAAAAAACGCATACTGTTCATTTAGGTCATATTATAGAAAATGATCGTGTTATTGATGAAGTTTTAGTTTCTGTTTTCAAAAATCCGAATTCTTATACAGGAGAAAATGTTGTTGAAATATCGTGTCATGGATCTGTATTTATTCAACAAGAAATTATACAACTCTTTTTGCGTAATGGTTGTAGAATGGCAGATAATGGTGAGTTTACCATGCGTGCTTTTTTAAATGGTAAAATGGATTTAAGTCAGGCAGAAGCTGTAGCTGATGTTATTGCCTCTAATTCTGAAGCTTCGCATCAAATGGCAATTCAACAAATGCGCGGTGGAATTACCAATGAATTAAAAGAATTACGTGGACAATTATTAGATTTTGCTGCATTAATTGAATTGGAATTAGATTTTTCAGGAGAAGACGTTGAGTTTGCTGATAGAACAAAATTCAATGCTTTAGTAGATACGATTTCCTCTGTACTGAAACGTTTAATTGATAGCTTCGCTTTTGGAAATGCTATGAAAAACGGAATTCCTGTAGCTATTATTGGGGAGCCAAATGTTGGCAAATCAACATTATTAAATGCTTTATTAAATGAAGAAAAAGCAATTGTATCTGATATTGCAGGAACAACTAGGGATGCTATTGAAGATGAATTAATTATAGATGGAGTAGCTTTTCGTTTTATAGATACAGCTGGAATAAGAGAAACAGAAGATGTTGTAGAAAGCATTGGAATACAAAAAGCTTATGAAAAAGCGGATAATGCTCAATTAGTTATTTATTTATTTGACACTAAGAATAAAGATAAAAGAGATAAGATAAAAGAAGAACTTTTAACAGTTGAAAAACGCTTTAAAAATAAACGGTTATTAGTAATAGCTAATAAAATTGATTCTCTTTCGGAAACTGAAGCGAATGAATTAAAAGTAAATATTCCTGATGCCTTATTATTATCTGCTAAACAAAAAATTGGAGTTGACTCTTTAAAAAATGAGCTTACTTCTTTAGTAAATAAAGGTGCTTTAAGTAATAACGAAACTATTGTTACCAACTCTCGTCATTTTGAAGCATTAACTAATGCTTTAGAAAGTATAAATTCTGTAGCAAATGGAATTGAATTAGGAATTTCATCAGATTTATTTGCTATTGATATACGTGAATGTTTACGTCATTTAGGTAATATTACTGGAGAATATGATGTGGATAAAGATATTTTAGGTCATATTTTCTCTAACTTTTGTATTGGGAAATAGATTTTTAATTAACCTCTGTTTTTATTTCAAAGGTACTTAAAGTTAAAACAACAAAACGCTTCTAAAAATAGAAGCGTTTTGTTGTTTTATGGTATTTCTTGTTATTGATTCGTGGTAGAAACGTTTTTT
>CANLMR010000003.1 GCA_947492185.1 uncultured Tenacibaculum sp. | reverse complement strand
GACAAGCTATATTTTGCATCTACCAAGCCAGAAGGTTCAAAGTTTGATAAGAAATTATACAAATGGAATGAGCAACCATTTTTAAATATCTATACTGCAGATGCAGATTTTAGTGATGATATTGAGAAGGGACTTCAGGTAAGTGATTCAGAGAAGCTACCTTCTTTAAACACACGTTATCATGAATCTAATGTAGTGGTTACTAATAATGGTAAGACGATGTACTTCACAAGAGATAAT
Source organism: uncultured Tenacibaculum sp. (assembly GCA_947492185.1). Taxonomy (GTDB): domain Bacteria; phylum Bacteroidota; class Bacteroidia; order Flavobacteriales; family Flavobacteriaceae; genus Polaribacter. The sequence continues at coordinate 255,353 of CANLMR010000003.1, read as the reverse complement.
TACAATGATGATAAGTTAGAAGGAGATAAGAACCGAGTAACTCACTTAAAGATATATAGAGCAACACTTAATAATGGTAGTTGGGATAATATTAAAGAATTACCATTTAATAGTAACGAATATTCTTGTGGTCATCCGGCATTAAGTCCAGATGAGAAGACGCTATATTTTGTATCAGATATGTCTGGTGGTCTAGGGGCAACGGATATTTATAAAGTAGCTATTAATGAAAATGGCAGTTATGGTAAGGTAGAGAATCTTGGTGCGCCTATTAATACAGAAGGGAGAGAAATGTTTCCTACTATTGATAAAGAAAATACGATGTATTTTGCTTCAGATGGTCATTTAGGATTAGGAGCTTTAGATGTTTTTGAAGCGAAATTTGTTGATAATACATTTACTGATCCTATTAATTTAGGAAACCCAATTAATGGTCCTAGAGATGATTTTAGTTTTGTGATTAGTGAAGATAAATCTTATGGATATTTTTCATCCAATAGAGAAGGAGGAAAAGGAGATGATGATATTTATAGTTTTGTTATCTACAGATGTAAAGAAGATATTGGAGGTTATGTAACGGATGTAAATACGGGTAAACCAATACCAGGAGCTACAGTTCGATTAATTGATGAGAATGGTGCTCCTATTAGTGAACAAGTAACACAGGTAGATGGTAAGTATACCTTTAAAGATATTGAGTGTGAGAATAACTACACAGTAACAGCATCAAAGGATGATTATAGAAATGATCAAAAGGAGGCTGCTACAGAGGATGTTGATAAGAAAGAGATTAAAACAGATTTAGCCTTAGAATCCTTAATTGTAGAGGCTACAGAGGCAGAAGCTCAAATTGTGATTAATCCAATTTTCTTTGATTTTGATTTATACAATATTAGAGAAGATGCTGAGTATGAGTTAGAACATATTGTAACGGTGATGAAGAATCATCCAGATATGGTGATTAAGATCGAATCTCATACCGATAGTAGAGGAACCAAGCAGTATAATAGAAACTTATCTGATAACAGAGCAAAATCAACAAGAGATTATATTGTCTCAAGAGGAATTGCAGCCAATCGAATACAGAGTGCAGTTGGATATGGAGAAGACAGATTGTTAAATCACTGTGATGATGCCAATCAGAAGAAGTGTTCAAAGGAAGAACATCAGAAGAACAGAAGATCATATTTCTACATTGTAAAGGGTGGAAAAAACGTTTCTACCACGAATCAATAACAAGAAATACCATAAAACAACAAAACGCTTCTATTTTTAGAAGCGTTTTTGCTTTGTTAAATATTAGAATTACAATAAAATATGTAATTTCGCAAATTCAATATATAGAACGACAAAATGAGTAAGAATTTTACTGAATACAAGGGATTAGACCTACCAAAAGTAGCAGAAGAAATCTTAAACTATTGGGAGGAAAATAACATCTTTGAGAAAAGTGTTACTACACGAGAAGGAAATAAACCATTTGTGTTTTTCGAAGGTCCACCATCTGCAAATGGTTTACCAGGAATTCACCACGTTATGGCACGTTCTATTAAAGATATTTTTTGTCGTTATAAAACTCAAAAAGGATATCAAGTTAAACGTAAAGCAGGTTGGGATACTCATGGTTTACCAGTAGAACTTGGTGTTGAAAAAGAACTTGGAATTACAAAAGAAGATATCGGTTCTAAAATTACTGTTGAAGAATACAACGAAGCTTGTAAAAAAGCAGTAATGCGTTATACTGATATTTGGAATAATTTGACACATAAAATGGGATATTGGGTTGATATGAATGATCCATATATCACCTATAAATCAAAATACATGGAATCTGTTTGGTGGTTACTGAAACAGATTTATGATAAAGATTTAATATATAAAGGATACACAATTCAACCATATTCACCTAAAGCAGGTACCGGTTTAAGTTCTCACGAGTTAAACCAGCCAGGAACTTACCAAGATGTTACGGATACTACTGTTGTTGCTCAGTTCAAAGCTTTAGAAGAAACATTGCCAGATTTTCTTCAAAATGAAGGTGATATTCACTTTTTAGCATGGACAACAACTCCTTGGACATTACCAAGTAATACAGCATTAACAGTTGGTTCTAAAATTGAATATGTTTTAGTTGAAACGTATAATCAGTACACTTTCAAGCCAATCAATGTAGTTTTAGCAAAAAACTTAGTTGGTAAGCAATTTGCTGGTAAAAAGTTCAATCAAGTAGAAGATAAATCGGAGTTATTATCTTATAAAGATGGTGATAAAGCAATTCCATATTTTATCGTAAAAGAATTTAAAGGAGCTGATTTAGTTGGAATCAAATACGAACAACTAATCGACTATGTATTACCATATGAAAATGCAGAAAATGCATTTAGAGTAATCTCTGGTGATTTCGTTACAACAGAAGATGGAACAGGTATTGTACACACAGCACCTACGTTTGGTGCTGATGATGCTTTAGTAGCAAAACAAGCTACCCCAGAAGTTCCACCAATGTTAGTGTTAGACGAAAATGGAAATCCTGTTCCTTTAGTTGACTTACAAGGTAAATTCAGACCAGAATTAAAAGAATTCGCTGGGAAGTATGTAAAGAATGAATATTACACAGATGGAGAAGCTCCAGAGAAGTCTGTTGATGTTGAATTAGCGATTAAATTAAAAACAGAAAATAAAGCATTTAAGGTTGAGAAATATGTGCACAGTTATCCAAACTGTTGGCGTACAGATAAACCGATTTTATATTACCCATTGGATTCTTGGTTTATCAAGGTTACTGATGTTAAGGATAGAATGTTTGATTTAAATGAAACTATTAATTGGAAACCAAAATCAACAGGAGAAGGACGTTTTGGAAACTGGTTAAAGAATGCTAACGATTGGAACTTATCTCGTTCTCGTTTCTGGGGAATACCATTACCAATATGGAGAACCGAAGATGGAACAGAGCAAGTTTGTATCGGATCTTTAGAAGAGTTAAAAGGAGAAATAGCAAAAGCAGTGGAAGCTGGTGTTATGAATGTCGATATTTTTGCTGATTTCGAAGTAGGAAACATGTCTGAAGAAAACTACGAAAAAGTAGATCTTCATAAGAATGTTGTAGATAAAATCATTTTAGTTTCTGCATCAGGAAAACCTATGCGTCGTGAAAGTGATTTAATTGATGTTTGGTTCGATTCAGGATCAATGCCTTATGCACAATGGCACTATCCATTTGAAAATAAAGAATTAGTTGATAATAATAAGAGTTACCCCGCAAACTTTATTGCAGAAGGAGTAGACCAAACTCGTGGATGGTTCTATACATTGCACGCAATTGGTACAATGGTATTCGATTCTGTTGCTTATAAAAATGTTGTATCTAATGGTTTAGTATTAGATAAAAACGGACAAAAAATGTCAAAGCGATTAGGAAATGCAGTTGATCCGTTTACAACATTAGCAGAATATGGTCCAGATGCTACGCGTTGGTACATGATTTCTAATGCGAATCCTTGGGATAACTTAAAGTTTGATATCGCAGGAATTGAAGAAGTAAAGCGTAAGTTCTTCGGAACATTATATAATACTTATTCGTTCTTTAGTTTATATGCGAATATTGACAAATTTAGTTATAGTGAACCTGATGTTCCTTTAGCAGAACGTCCAGAAATTGATCGTTGGATTTTATCTGAATTAAATACTCTAGTTGATAAAGTAGATAAATTCTATGCAGATTATGAGCCTACAAGAGCTACAAGAGCTATTTCTGATTTTGTACAAGATCATTTAAGTAACTGGTACGTTCGTTTATGTAGAAGACGTTTCTGGAAAGGAGAATATGCTCAAGATAAAATTTCAGCATATCAAACATTATATACTTGTATGGAAACTGTTGCTAAATTAGGAGCTCCAGTTGCACCGTTCTTTATGGATCGTTTATATAAAGATTTAAATGCAGCTACAGGTAAGGAATCTTTTGAAAGTGTTCACCTAGCAGAATTCCCAAAATTTGATGCTACTCTTGTAGATAAGTCATTGGAACGTAAAATGGAAAACGCACAAACGATTTCTTCACTAGTACTTTCATTAAGAGCTAAAGAAAAAATTAAAGTACGTCAGCCGTTACAAAAAATCATGATCCCTGTGTTAGATGATGCTCAAAAAGAAGAGATTAATGCCGTTTCAGATTTAATTAAGTCAGAAGTAAATGTAAAGGAGATAGAGTTGTTAGATGACGCTTCTGGGATTTTAGTGAAGCAAATAAAACCAAATTTTAAAGCATTAGGACCAAAATTTGGAAAAGACATGAAATTGGTTTCTTCTGAAATTCAGTCTTTTACCCAAGAGCAAATAAATCAGGTAGAAAAAGAAGGTGAAATTTCTATAGAAATTAGCGGAAAAAGTATTACATTAGGAACTGAAGATGTAGAAATTTCGTCAAAAGATATTGAAGGTTGGCTAGTAGCAAATGCAGATGGAATAACAGTTGCTTTAGATGTTACCATAAATGAAGATTTACGAAAAGAAGGAATAGCAAGAGAATTAGTAAATAGAATTCAAAACGCCCGTAAGGATTCTGGTTTTGAAGTGACAGATAAAATTAAACTAACTTTCCTAAACTTTAAAGAACTACAACAATCAGTTCTAGCAAACGAAAGCTACATTAAAACGGAAACACTAACTAATGAATTAGTTTTTGTGGATACGTTAGAAAATGGTACGGAAATTGAATTCGATACCATTAAAAGTAGAATGTTAATCGAAAAAGCTTAGTAATATGGCAGAAGATGTTAAAGTAAGGTATTCAGACTCTGATTTACAGGAATTTAAAGAGATTATTCTTAAGAAAATCGAAAGAGCTGAAGAAGATTTAGAATTATTAAAATCATCATATAAAAATGGTGCGGATAATGGTACGGATGATACATCACCTACATTTAAATCTTTTGAAGACGGTACTGATACCATGGCAAAAGAAGCGAATATGCAATTAGCTATTCGTCAAGAAAAGTTTATTAGAGATCTTAAAAATGCATTGATTCGTATTGAAAATAAAACATACGGAGTATGTAGGGTTACAGGTAAACTAATTCAAAAAGAACGTTTAAAACTTGTTCCTCATGCTACATTGAGTATTGAGGCTAAAAGAAAACAATAATTATAAAAATAAAAGCTCCTTTTTAGGAGCTTTTTTTATAACTTCTATTTATTCAAAAATGTGAAAAACAGTTAAATATTCTAGGTTTACTGTAACAGTTTGTTACTTTCGCTCACTTATTACCTATATATTAAAATTAAGTAAAAAATGAATGTAAATAAATTAACGGCCATTGCAGCTGGCTTGTTGTTAGTAGGTTGTAGTTCTACAAAATCAGCTAAAAATGATTTCGCTACTACAAATCCTATTGAAACTCAATTAGATTTAACTAAAGTTGAAAATGATAAGGTACCGGTAACTATTAATCCAGGGCGTTTTAGAACTGAAAAAGTAGTATATAGATTACCTAGAGTTGTACAAGGAACCTATTCTGTTAGTGATTTTGGAAAATATATCGATAATTTTCAAGCATTAGATTATAAAGGAAATCCGTTACAAGTAACTAAAGTTGACACAAATACTTGGGAAATTGCTAATGCAATTAATTTAGATAAAGTTACTTACTTAGTTAATGATACCTTCGATCAAGAAAAAGTAGGGGGCATAGGAACAGAAGAAGTGCCTTTTTCACCTTCTGGAACTAATATTGAAGAAACCAACTACGTGTTAAACTTACATGGATTTATTGGATATTTTGATTCGTTAAAGAACAGTCAATACAAATTAGATGTTATTGCTCCATCAAAATTTTTAAGAACTTCTGCTTTAGAAGAAGTTGAATCAAAAACTAGCGAAGATGGTAAAACTATAACTTCTAGTTATTTTGCACCTCGTTATTTTGATATTACAGACAATCCAATGTTTTATGGAGAATTAGATGTTGAAGAATTCCAAGTAGGTGATATTAAAATTGTACTAAGTGTATATTCACCAACAAAAAAACATTCTGCTAAAAAAATTAAGGCAGTAATGGAGAAAATGATGCAAGCACAAAAATCATATTTAGGAAGTGTTAACAGCACACCTCGTTATGATATTTATTTATACTTAGCAGGAAATAATGAAACTGCGCCTAAAGGGTTTGGAGCACTAGAACATCATACATCTACTGTGGTTGTTTTACCAGAATTTATGAAAGATGACCAATTAGCTGAATCTATGATTGATGTTGTTTCTCATGAGTTTTTCCATATTGTAACTCCATTAAGTGTACATTCTGAAGATGTTCATTATTTTGATTATAACAAACCTACCTTCTCAAAACACTTATGGATGTATGAAGGTGTAACTGAATATTTTGCTACGTTATTTCAAATAAATAAAGATTTAGTGAGTGAAGAAGAATTTTTTGCTAAGGTAGTAGATAAAATTACTCGTGCTGCAGGAATGAATGATGCTATGAGTTTCACTGAAATGAGTGAAAATATATTAGAGAAGAAATACCACGATCAGTATATCAATGTATATCAAAAAGGAGCGTTAATTGGTATGTGTATTGATATTTTAATGCGTGAGGAAAGTAACGGTCAAAGAGGTATTTTATCATTAATGAAAGAATTATCAAATAAATATGGTAAAAGTAAACCTTTCTCTGATGATACTTTAATAGATGAAATTACAAAAATGACTTACCCTTCAGTTGGAGAATTTTTAAATACGCACGTTGTAGGTGGTACTCCAATCGATTATACTAAATTTTTTGAAAGAGTAGGAGTTGATTTTTCTGATGGAAAAGTAAAAACTAATTATATTCAAGGTAAAGGAGTATTTATTGTTAGTCCAGATATGGCAACTGGAAATATTATTTTTAATGAAGTAGTTGCAGAGAATAGTTATTGGACAGAGCAAGGTGTTAAACCAAATGATATCATTAAAGAAATTAATGGCGTGAAGTTATCTCCACAAAATGCAAATACTGTTTTTCAAGGTGTATTTAGATGGCAACCAGGAGAAAAGGTAGAAGTGAAGTTAGAAAGAGACGGGAAAGAAGTTGTAATTAAAGGTGCGCTGACGCAGGCTTACACTTCTGGAAAATCTTTACTACGAAAAGAAGATGCTACTAAACAGCAGAAAGACTTATTAAATGCTTGGTTAAAAGGGTAAACTTTTATTTAGGTAAAATATAAAGAATCAAAAAAAATGAGACTAATTTCTTAGTCTCATTTTTTAATTATAAGTTTCCCAACCTGTGAAAGGACTTTTAATTATAAACCTTCCATACAATTATGAAAGTTAGTAGTTGCTACTAAAAGACTCGCTGTAGAAAGAGCACAAGGAAATACTAAAACTACCGCAGGAGAAATACAATTAAGAGCAAAGCTAGTACCAGCTAAAACAACAGCTGCAGCTTGTAACCAACAACCTGGAGCAAGAGTTACTAGTATTGGACCACCAGCATCAACTTTAGCTGCAGAATCATGCTTTATCACCTTTAAGCTGTTAACCAATAAATTGTATTTTGCAAACTCTTTTTTACTAGGATTCAAAGTAAGAATATTATTTTCCATATTGCTTATAGCATTTTTAAAATCGCTCGACTCTACATCATCTGCAAATTTTTTAATAATAGTTATCTCATCATTAGTCGCCCAACCTTTAGCTAAACTAATATCAAATATTTCTTCAGCAGTACGATTTTTTAATCTAAAATAATCATCAGGAACAACTAAATCAGTATTGAATTCATCATTGATTGCTTTCAGAATTAATTTGTCGTTTTCAATATCTGTCAAATTAGATTTTTTAACAACATCAAAACGTGTTTTATTTTTAGAGATGATGTCATTATATAGTTCATAATTGAAAGTATGTTTAGATTGAGCTGGTTGTTCTTCAATAGTATCATATTGACTACACGATACAAAGAGCACTAATGATGCTAATATTACTGATAATTGAGGTTTTCTTAAGATTTTTATAATATTCATTTTTTTAATTTTTAAAAAGTTATAATGTTTTTCCATTTTGTTTTAGACTTATCTTGAGTCCCAGTATCTATTAGGAATTAAAACTGTTCTGAGATGGCTAGCCTCTTTAATTTATCTATTCTATATCACCAAGTTTTGATTTTACTATTTGCATAGTCGTGCTCAAATAGCATAGAATAGTTACCCAACTATTTTCTTTTTTTTACAACACAGCTATAAGCAACTGTAATTCAGTGTTTTAAATAATCATTAAAAAATGGAATTAAAAAACATTCATGTATCATCTCCAATTCGAATTAATGAAAGCAAAAAATGAGACTAAGAAATTAGTCTCATTTTTTATTAAATTGAGCTACGGTTAAAACATTAAGACGTTTTTAATTGATAATTACGAATGCTATACACAATTGTACCTAGCACAAGAATACAGATTGTTAATTTAACTGGTAAAAAGTTGCCTTGACTTAAAGCTCCGAAATAATCTGTAAAAGGAATTTTATTAATATTAGTATACGTAATCATAAAAAATACAACTTCAAATAACTTTTTCCCTTTGGTTACTATTCCAAAGACTGCTGCTAAGAAAACTATAAAAATTCCTCCAAGAATTATAGAACTTAATGCTAAAAAATTAGATGTTAGGATTAACCTTGCCAATAAAGGAATAGCTAAGAAAAGAAGTAATATACTACTAGCTGAGAGTTGAGAAATTAATAATCTTTGTAAAGGTTTGTATGATGCAAAAGCAAAATAATGCACTTTATTTGTAAACTCTTTTGTGGTTAATCCTGATATTCTGCTCACTTGTAAAAACCATAGAATTGGTAATACAAATTGATGTGCGATTTCTAAAGGAAGTAATGCTAATAGTAACATTCCTATTCCATTTACAAACCACAACCATTTTTTTTCTTTTCTTATAAGTAATAATAGCTCTGTTTTAAGTAATGGAAGAATAGAGAAATTCGTAGTTAGTTTGGATAATCCAGAGATATGAATTTCCTTAGTTGTTATTTCCGTTTTAAAAGAAACTTTTGGTGCTTTTTGAACAGAAGATTCCTTAAGTGAAAACCTATGAAAGAAACCGGTAGTAAGAAAAATGAGTAATGCTCCTAAAGTTATCCAAAGTATTCTACTAATTACAAATGAGTATGGAAATTCTATTCCATTAAAGTGAAATTTTTTGGTAGTCTTTTTATTTCCTATAACGTATCCTATTGACAATTCTTTGATTTTTTCTCCTTTAGTTAACTCTCTAACCTGATTTTCCATTTTATGCATTACGATTTGAGTACCGAGCATATCAAATGAAAAATGTTCTTCGTGAGTTCTTGATGATAACATTAAGAAAGAGAATAAGAAGAAAAAACCAATATTTTGAAGTATGGTATACTTTCTAAAAAACACTTCAAAAACTACCGCTAAAACTGCAATGAAAAATAATGTTGGAATGGTAATTATTACATAAGGTTTTATAAACTGAAAAATTTCAAAAGGAAAATTATGATTGTAAAAATGAAATAGAGTAATACTCATAGCAAGTACAATTCCTAGAATAGTTAACAATATTAAAAAACCACTAATAACTTTTGAAAATAGATACGTACGGTTCGTTACTTTAGTAGAAGCAATGATTTGTCCTACTTTAGTTTGTATATCGGTTTTAATCCCACCATTAATAAGATAAAAACCAATAAGAGATAAAAATAAACTACTCATAATGGCTGTAACATACCCAAACCAAGCAGAATTATAATCTCCAACATAATCTGCAATTCTTATTGTTGAATAATTAGCATCTGGTGCAGGAACAAATGTATAAGCAACCGCTAAACTTGCACAAAGTGTGATTAAGAAATTATAATTTCGAACACGTTGTAAATAGCTATATTTTATTAAAGGAAAAATATTCATGGTGATAAGATTTAATGTGCGTTATATACTCCAAAGTGAATGGTGTCTGAAGAAATAATTAAAGCTGTTAATAGGGAAATCGCAATGATTAAAAAAAGTATGATTTGTAGAGTTTTCTTGTTCGATGTTTTCATGATTAAAATGTTTTAGTAGTGTATAAATAAGCGTCTTCTAAAGTTGGTTTTTGTGCTAAAGCTTCATTTGGTTGTTGTTGGCTAATAAATCTAACAATAGCTGAATTACCTTTTATTAATGTGTGAATTACTATATGGTTTTGTTTAAACTCATGTAAAGTATTTTTATCAATTGTAGTTTCAAAAACTTTCCCTTTTACCTTATCAATTAATTCTTCTTGATCTCCATAGGCGAGTAAATTTCCATTTTTCATAATGGCTACTTTGTCTGCTACAGTATCTATATCTGAAACAATATGTGAAGAGAGTATAACAATCGCATCATTAGCTAATTGATGAATAAGATCTCTGAATCTCATACGCTCTTCTGGATCTAAACCAACAGTAGGTTCGTCAAAAATTAACACTTTTGGGTCGTTTAATAGAGCTTGAGCAATTCCTACACGTTGTTTCATACCACCAGAATAAGTACCGATAGGTTTATGAGCAGAATCTATTAAATTTAATCCTTCTAAAAGTTCTGTTATTTTAACAGATAAGTTTTTCCCTCCTACGCCTTTCATAGCTGCCATGTATTTTAAAAATTCAAATGCGTTTAAGTTTGGATACACTCCAAAATCTTGGGGTAAAAAACCAACTTGTTTTCGCATATAATTAGGATCTTTTACAATGTTGTTTCTATTTAAAATAATTTCACCATTTGTTGGTTTGCTAACAGTAGCAATCATTTTTAATAAGGTAGATTTACCTGCTCCATTAGGTCCTAATAAACCTAAAATTCCTTTTTCAATACCAATTGAAAAATCTTTTAACCCATATTTAGTAGCATTGTATTGTTTAGTTACGTTTTGTATATCAAGTCTCATAGTTGTTTGTTATTTTAATTGTGTTGAGTTGCTTTCTAGAATTTGTCTCTGAGAAACAATGTTTGGGTTTTCTTCTAATGTTGTTTTTAAAGTAGAGACTACTGTTTTTTTTGTGTAAGAATGATGATGAGTTTCTTTCTTTGTTTCTGTATTATAAATAGCACTCATAGCATATAAAAAAAGAGTAAAGAATATTTTAAATGTTTGCATAACGAATTGATTTTTATAATGAACAGTTCAAAAGTCAATTAAAAATTCAGCTAAAAAAAAGAAGAATGATAAACGGATCCTTAAAAATGATTTCATGCAAATTGTAGGATAATCATGATAATGAGTTCATTCAGATAGAAAAGAATATCTTTTATCATTAAAAAGTGTCCTTTTTACATGTAATAATTAAGTTTGTAGTAACTATTTTAAATATATGGGAATGTCTAAATTAGATTCATGGATAGATAATAAACTGACACAAAACATATTTGTATGGGTTGTGCTTTTTATCATCTTAATTGGTGGAATTCAATCAGAAAATAGAATTCAAACAGCTATTTACGCAATTCTATTTTTACTACCTACTATTTACATTACCAATTATTTTGTTCTTCCATATTTTCAAAAAAGGAAAACTGTATTTTTTATACTTTTTATTTTAAGTGGAACGCTATTTACTTTATTACCGGTTTATATAATTAGTAAAGCCATAAATCAACCATTAGATGTAAAGATGTTTTTAAACCTTTTTGGGTTTATATTATTAGCAATGATTTTTGGTATGACTATTCGTATTGCAAGAGATAGTTTTAAACGTAGACAAGAGGTGAAAGAAGCCGAATTGAAATTATTAAAAGGACAACTGAATCCTCATTTTCTATTTAATACACTGAATAATTTATACGGCTTGTCTGTAGTTAAATCGGATAAATTACCAAATTTGATGTTGAAACTATCAGATTTATTACGCTATAGTCTCTATGAAACAAGAGAATCTTTTGTTTCTTTAAAAAAGGAAATTAGTTATTTAGAAAACTATATTTCTCTAGAAAAACTGAGGTTGGAGGAGCAAGCAGATATTTCATTTTCAATTTCCGGAGTATTAAATGATAAAAAATTAGCTCCAATGCTGTTGATAGTTTTTGTTGAAAATGCATTTAAACATTTAGCACATACTGAAGGAGAAAAAAGTACTGTGAATATTGATATTGATATTTCTGAAAATGAATTAGCATTCAAATGTGAAAATTCCTTTGATGTATATGGTGAAAAGGAAGAAAATTTAGAAAAAGGAAAAAGTGGAATAGGATTAGTCAATGTCAAAAAAAGACTAAATTTAATTTATCCTGAAGCACATAGTTTAAAAATTGGAAAAACCAATGGTGTTTTTTCTGTTGATTTAAAACTTTCAATTTAATATGGAAAATATAAAATGTTTAATAGCAGACGATGAGCCAATTGCACGTCAAATTATAGAGAACTATATTAAAGATATTCCATATTTAGAACTAGTAACTACTTGTAAAAATGCTTTTGAAGTCATGGAAGTGTTGCAAAAGGAACAAATAGATTTATTATTCTTGGATATTAACATGCCAAAATTTTCTGGAATAAGTTTGTTGAAATCATTGGCTAAAAAACCAGAAGTTATTATTACAACTGCTTATCCAGAATATGCAATAGAAGGTTTTGAACTTGCCGTGACAGATTACTTGTTAAAGCCATTTTCATTAGAACGATTTTTACAAGCAATAGTTAAAGTTCAACAGAAACTCAAAACAACTCCAGTTAGTAATACAGAACCAATAATCATAAATAAAGAGAATGAAACTAATTCGTTATTCGTTAAAAGCGATAAGAAAATTATCAAGTTGAATTTTGATGAAATTTACTATGTAGAAGCTTATGGTAACTATATAAAAATTTATACAGATACCATGATTTTGACACCTCAAACGCTAACTGAGTTTCTAACAAAACTTCCAAAGAACTTTTTAAGAATACATAAATCGTTTGCCATTAATTTCAATCATCTAAAACTCATAGATGGTAATCAAGTAAGATTAAGTAACGACAAAATAATACCAGTTGGAAAATCTTATCGTAAAGAACTAATTAAACAAATAGAAGAGTAGAAGTAAGATAAAGATCAAAAGATTAAATTAAGGATAAAAAAGAAACCATATAGTCAAACAATATTCTTTTTAAAAGATAGTTTTACATCAGTAATTCCAAAGCATTTCTAATTCAATAGAATATTCTTATTTTTGTCGCTATTAAATCTAAAAAATGTCAAAGAAAACCATTGCAATTCTTACTGTTATACTAGCAATTTTAATTGATCAAATCAGTAAAATATATATAAAAACTCATTTTTACCTTGGTGAAGAAATTAAAGTGTTAGGAATGGATTGGTTTCGAATTCATTTCACAGAGAATAATGGAATGGCATGGGGATTTGAATTTGGAGGAAAAGCCGGAAAATTATTTTTGACATTATTTAGATTAGTTGCTGTTTCGGGAATCATTTATTGGCTAGTTCAAACTATAAAAAGTAAAATACATAATGGAGTTGTAATTGCAATTTCCTTAATTTTAGCTGGTGCTATTGGTAATATTATTGATTCTGTTTTCTATGGTGTTATTTTCAATACGCCTGGAGGTAGAGAAGTAGCAACACTTTTTTCTGACAAGCCATATGGAGAATTATTCTTTGGTAAGGTTGTAGATATGCTATATTTCCCAATTTATCAAGGAGAAAGTTTCACTTTTTTCAATGCCATTTTTAACGGAGCAGATAGTTGGATTAGTATTGGAGTAGTATTATTATTTATTTTCCATAAACAAGCATTTCCAAAGAAAGAAGAAGCGTAATACTTTTTTCAATTCCTTTTTTTAGTACCTTTCAAACAAAAAAATTATGCGCTTTTTAAAATATCTTGCTGTTTTTTTGTTAGGGTTTTTAATTGCTAAGTTTTGGTACGATAGACAAAAACCAAAATACCAAACTGAAGAAGTTAAGGTAATGGTTAACGAAATTAAAAACTTAAGTAAGTTGGTAGTTTCTCAAGGCAATTATTCTGAAATGTACAGCTTTTCTGATACTAAAAAATATTTTTTTGATTATTTGCAATTTCAGAAAAAAGCAATTATTTCTGTTAATGCAAAAGTAGAAGTAGGTTATGATTTATCTCAATTAGATATCCAAATTGATAGTTTAAATAGAGAAATTATTATCAATAAAATTCCAAAAGAAGAAGTTATTATTTCTCCCGATGTAAAGTATTTCGATTTAAAGCAAAGTCAGTTTAATACTTTTTCTAAGGAAGAATTAAATACTGTTAACTCTAAAGCTATTGAAAGGATAAAAGAAACCATTGAGTTGACCAACCAAAAAAAAGAAGCTAAAACACGCTTATTTGAAGAGTTGTCTAAAATTTACCAGTTATCAAAAATCTATCAATGGAAGGTTATTGATAATACCAATACATTAAACATAATCCCTCTTATGGATTAAAGGTGTTTTAGCACTAGAGATTTTACTGATTTCCTTAATGACTTGGAGGGCAATAACAAGTACATATTTCAACATTTCCTCCAGGAGGAAAACCACCAATTACTCTTTCTGCAGGTCTGCATACCCATAAACCACCACCACTTTCACAGTCTGTCCTGCCATCACCTGCTTGTATTGATTTTTGTTGAGAAACATTTAGGATTGTAATTCCATCTAGGTTGAATTTCTTTTTCATTTTAAATAATTTTTTGGTTCTCTTAAAAATAAGAAAATAAAACTAAAACCCTAACCTTAAGGTCTACTTTAAACATGTGTTAAAAACCGTAGAAGCAATTATTTAAGTAGTTTATTACTTAATAAACCATAAATAAAAGCTCCAATTAAGGCTCCAAATAAAACAATAAGTATAGCAAATACACCATTTCCAATTAAAACAAAAATTGGGGCCGGACATGATCCTGCTAATGCCCAACCTAATCCAAAAATAGTTCCACCAACTAAGGTTCTTACATATTCATTTTTCTTTGCTTTAGGTGTTATTGGGTTTCCTAGGTGATCTTTGATATATTCACGTTTAAATAAAAACATTAAAATCATAGATGTAAAGACGGCAGTTCCAATTATTCCATACATATGGAAAGATTGAAACTTGAACATTTCATAAATACGGTACCAAGAAATTGCTTCTGACTTTGAAAGTATTATTCCAAAAAGAATTCCAATAAGTAAAAATTTTAAGTACTTCATCTTAACCGAAAATTAAAGGGAATAATAACCAAATCATAATCAAGCCCCCAATAAAAAAACCAATTACAGCAACTAAAGATGGCAATTGTAAATTACTTAAACCAGTAATTGCGTGTCCAGATGTACAACCATCTGCATATCGAGTGCCAAAACCAATTAGAATTCCTGCAATCAATAGTATTAAGAAACCTTTAATACTTAAAATAGCATCTAAGCTAAAAAGTTCATCAGGTACATAAGAGTTTTGTTGATAGGAAAAACCTAAATTTTCTAATTCTTTTACAGTTTCTGGATTAATGGAATCGATTCCGTTAGGTGTCAAAAATGTAGCACTAAAAAAACCACCAATAACTAGCCCAACTAAAAATACTAAAGCCCAATCACGCTCCTTCCAATCTTTTTTAAAATAATCGGAAAACTTATCAGCACCAGCAATAGTACACATTGTTTCTAGGTTACTAGAAACTCCAAAATATTTTCCAAAATAAAAAAATAAGAAGAGAATTAATGAAATTAAAGGTCCAGACACATACCAAGGCCAAGGTTGTAAAAGTATGTCCATTATTATAGTTGTTCTTTTATATATTTAAGAATAGTCGGAGTTGCGCCAATATTATTACTTATATACTCACTGCAAGTTTTACCCATTACTATTCTCAATTTCATGTCTTTTTTTAAGGCTGCTAAAATAGTATTTATTTCGGTTTGATTGGTAATAGTTTTGCTTCCTCCTAATTCAATTAATTCAATAGCTTCATTGAATTTGAAATGCTTGTTTCCACCAAATATAACAGGAACGCCAAAAGTAGCTGGCTCTAAGATATTGTGTAATCCAGTAGCTAAACCACCACCAACATAAGCTACGTTTGCATAAGCATATATTTTAGTTAATAATCCTATAGTATCAACAATAAATACTTGATAATCTTTTAAATCAACGTTATTTCTTTCAGAATAGAGTATAGTTTTTTTGAGAATTGATTTCCTAAGAGATGCTATAGTTTCCGAGTTGATTTTATGCGGAGCAATTATAAATTTTTCTTCATCTGTGGCAACTTCATTAATATAGTTAACTAACAAGTTTTCATCTTCTTTCCATGTACTTCCTGCAATAACAGTATAGGTGTTGTTTTTAAAGTCTTCAATAAAATCTATGGAGTTATCTTGATTTAAAATTTTATGCACTCTATCAAAACGTGTATCACCAGAAACAGTAACGTTGTTGAAGTTAATCTTATTAAGTAATTCTTTAGAAGTGTTATTCTGAACAAAAAAATGACTGAAGGCCGACAAGAAATTACGCATCCATTTTCCATAAGATTTAAAAAACAATTGATCTTTTCTAAATATTCCAGAAACTAAAAGTGTTTTAGTATTGGTTTTTCGAAGTTCATTTAACAGGTTGGGCCAAAACTCATACTTAACTATAATTGCCAAATCAGGATGTATTTGCCTAATAAAACGTTTTACATTTTTTGAAGTATCAAAAGGTAGATAACACACAACATCAGCTAAATCATAGTTTTTACGAATTTCATATCCAGAAGGAGAGAAAAAGGTAACTACAATTTTATAATCGGAATAAAGACTTTTTAATTGTTCAATAATTGGTCGTGCTTGTTCAAATTCACCTAAAGAAGCAGCATGAATCCAAAAAACTTTATCGTTTGTTTTAATGCTTTCTAAGGCACGAAACGTTTCTTTTCTACCATCTACAAATAATTTGAGCTTAGCGTTAAATAGAGCTATTATTCTGGTGAAAAAATAAACGATATGTATAATTAAATTATAAATAAAAAGCATGTGACGAAAGTACCAAATAAAAAATCAGTGACCATGTGGTCACTGATTTTTAACTATATGTACTAAGAATTTATTTTATCTCGAAGTCTTCCATGAATTTTGTAGTGTAATTACCAGCTACATAATCAGGATGATCCATTAATTGTCTATGGAATGGAATCGTTGTTTTAATTCCTTCAATAATATACTCATCTAAAGCACGCTTCATTTTATTAATTGCTTCTTCACGAGTTTGTGCAGTAACAATTAATTTAGCAATCATTGAATCATAGTTTGGTGGAATTGTATATCCAGCATAAGAATGCGTATCAATACGAACTCCATGACCACCTGGCTCGTGGTAAGAAGTAATCTTACCTGGAGAAGGTCTAAAGTTCTTATGTGGATCTTCCGCGTTAATTCTACATTCAATTGAGTGTAATTGAGGAGTATAGTTTTTACCAGAAATTGGCACTCCAGCAGCTACTAAAATTTGCTCACGAATTAAGTCATAGTCAACTACTTCTTCAGTAATTGGGTGCTCTACCTGGATACGAGTGTTCATTTCCATGAAGTAGAAGTTACGGTGTTTATCAACTAAAAATTCTACCGTTCCTGCCCCTTCATACTTAATATATTCCGCAGCTTTTACTGCAGCTTCTCCCATGGCATGTCTTAATTCATCAGTCATGAATGGAGAAGGAGTTTCTTCTGTTAATTTTTGGTGACGACGCTGAACAGAACAATCTCTTTCAGACAAGTGACATGCTTTACCAAATGAATCACCAACAATTTGAATTTCAATATGTCTTGGTTCTTCAATTAATTTTTCCATGTACATTCCGTCGTTTCCGAAAGAAGCTTTTGCTTCCATTCGTGCAGAATCCCAAGCTGGTTTTAAATCTTCTTTCTTCCAAACAGCACGCATCCCTTTACCACCTCCACCGGCAGTTGCTTTAAGCATTACAGGGAATCCCATATCTACAGCAATTGTCTCAGCTTCTTCATAAGAATCTAAAATACCTTCAGATCCAGGAATACAAGGTACACCTGCAGCAATCATAGTTGCTTTTGCAGTAGCTTTATCTCCCATTTTAGAGATCATTTCTTCACTTGCTCCGATAAATTTAATATCGTGTTCCTCACATAATTTAGAAAACTTTGCGTTTTCAGAAAGGAAACCATATCCAGGGTGAATAGCATCAGCATTAGTAATTTCAGCAGCAGCAATAATTCTGTCCATTTTTAAGTAAGACTCGCTACTTGGAGCTGGACCAATACATACCGCTTCATCCGCAAACCTTACATGTAAACTCTCAGCATCAGCTTTAGAGTATACTGCTACAGTTTTGATGCCCATTTCTTTACAGGTACGAATTACACGTAGCGCAATTTCACCTCTATTGGCAATTAATATTTTTTTAAACATAATTGGTCAGTTTTATTTAACTCAATCGATTGAGTTATAAGACTTAAATTAAGATGGATCAACTAAGAATAAAGGTTGATCAAATTCAACAGGTGATGAATCATCTACTAAAACTTTAACTATTTTTCCAGAAATTTCAGATTCGATTTCATTAAATAGTTTCATTGCTTCAATAATACATACCGTATCTCCAGCTTTAACTTCAGAACCAACTTCTACAAACACAGGTTTGTCTGGAGAAGGTTTACGATATAATGTTCCTATAATCGGAGATTTGATTGTTAAGTATTTTGAATCATCTTCAGTTACTTTTGGAGCAGCTGGAGCAGCAGGTTCAGCAACCGGTTGTGGAGCAGCAGCTATAGGTGCAGCCATCATTTGTGGTGCAGCTGGCATTGCAGCTTGAATGATTTTAGTTTCAGGAGTATCAGATCCAGTTTTGATAGTAATCTTTACATCATCCATTTCTAATTTTACCTCACTAGCACCAGACTTAGCCACGAACTTAATAAGATTTTGGATTTCTTTAATGTCCATTGTTTATAATTTTAGTTGATTGTCTATTTATTATATGCCCATTTCAAGTAGATGGATCCCCATGTGAATCCACCACCAAAGGCTGCAAAAATTAAATTATCTCCTTTTTTGAGTTCTTTTTCATAATCTGCTAATAAAAGAGGTAAAGTAGCAGATGTGGTATTACCATATTTACTAATATTCATCATCACTTTATCTTCGTCTAATCCAATACGATTAGCAGTAGCTTCAATAATTCTTTTATTTGCTTGATGTGGTACTAACCAATTAACAGTGTCTTTAGTTAGATTATTTCTCTCTAATACTTTTTCAGAAACATCAGCCATATTAGAAACTGCAAATTTAAATACAGTTCTTCCTTCCTGATGTACAAAATGTTGCCCGCTTTTTACAGTTTCTTCAGTAGGAGGTAATATCGAACCTCCAGCTTCGATTTTTAAGAAATCTCTTCCAACGCCATCACTTCTTAAATATTCATCTTGAAAGCCTAAACCTTCTTCGTTAGGTTCAAATAAAACGGCACCAGCTCCATCACCAAATATAATGCATGTAGCTCTATCAGTATAATCAATAATAGATGACATTTTATCTGCTCCAATTAAAAGAACTTTTTTGTATCTGCCAGATTCAATATAACTTGAGGCTACAGACATTCCATATAAAAAACTTGAGCAAGCAGCTTGTAAATCATAAGCAAAAGCATCTACGGCACCTATTTTAGAAGCTGTATATACTGCAGTTGAAGCAACAGGCAAATCAGGTGTAGCTGTAGCTACAATTACTAAATCTATTTCTTTAGGATCAATATTGTTTTTTTCAATAAGATCTTGAGCGGCTTTTATAGCCATATATGAAGTACCTTCACCTTCTTTCTTTAGAATTCTTCGTTCTTTAATTCCAGTTCGAGTAGTTATCCATTCATCATTAGTGTCTACCATAGTTTCTAACTCTTTATTGGTTAGAACATAATCAGGGACGTACTTTCCGACTGCTGTGATTGCTGCAGTTGTTTTATTCATATCTATTACGGATAGTAAATTTAGTTTCCAAAAGTAGTGATTTTTTTTTCACTTTTTAACTAAAAAAACGCCAAAAACAATCGTTTTCGGCGTTAAATTCCTTTAAACCAGTGTAAAAAGGGTAAATATCTTAAGCTTCAGCTTCAGTAGAGTCAATAACTACTTGACCACGGTAATATAATTTACCTTCGTGCCAGTGAGCTCTATGGTATAAATGAGCTTCACCAGTTGTAGGATCAACAGCTATCTGAGGCATAGTAGCTTTATAGTGAGTTCTTCTTTTATCTCTTCTAGTTTTTGATATTTTTCTCTTAGGATGTGCCATTTTACTTGTTTTTTCCTGTTAGTAAATCTTTTAATTTATCCCATCTAGGGTCAGTTGATTCTTCTTCAACTGTTTTTTCGTTATTTATTTCTAATTCTTTTAGTTTCTTTAAAGTTTCAGATTCCATTGTTCCGTTGAGTACATCTGGATGTATTCTTTTTGATGGAGCAGAAAGAACCACTAATTCGTAAATGTATTGTGCAATATTAATTTGATATTCTTCATGAGGAAGAACTAATATTTCATCATTATCATCGTTGAATTCTGGACCAAATTTTACTACTAAAGAAAAATCACCTGATATTTCTTGATCAAATAATTCACTTGTAACATCACAAGGAACATTAATGGTTCCATTAATAGTAAAAAATAATTCTAAAAGTGTACTCTTTTTAACAAAGTTAATGTTCGCACTAATGTTAACTTCATTAAATTCGGTATACTGAAATTCTTCAAAGAACTTGTTGTCAATTTCATACTGAAACTCATGGCTTCCTTCTTTTAAGCCTACAAAAGAAATATTATATTCTTTTAATCCTTTCATTTACAATATCAAATTGAGCGCGCAAATATAATAAAATGTTTTGTAATACGGAATAAATAAATACTATTTTGATTGTAATCTATTAGACTCTAACTCAATGTATTCTTTTCTATTTCTAAAAATCTTCAAAGAAGAGAACAATGCTTCTTGAAAAGATGTTGTATTTGCTTTGTTTTTTCCTGCAATATCAAAACCCGTTCCATGATCTGGAGAGGTTCTAATTTTGTTCAATCCAGCAGTAAAGTTTACACCGTTTCCAAAAGATAATGCTTTAAATGGTGCTAAACCTTGATCGTGATACATAGCTAAAACCCCATCAAACTGCTCATATGTTTTAGAACCAAAGAATCCATCAGCTGCATATGGGCCAAAAACTAATTTTCCTGTTTCTTTTATTTTTTGAACAGTTGGTCTTATAACTTCGTCATCTTCTTTACCAATAACTCCTTTGTCTCCACAATGCGGATTTAATCCAAGAACAGCAATTTTTGGTTTACTAATATTGAAATCTTGTTTTAAAGATTGTTCCATAATGCTTACTTTTTCAGTAATCAATTCTGGAGTAATACTTTCCGAAATGTTAGCAACTGGAATATGACCTGTAATTAAACCGATTCTTAATTCATCAGTCATTAGAATCATTAAACTCTTACCGTCAAGATTTTCTTCTAAGTATTCGGTATGACCAGGAAAGTCAAACTCTTTAGATTGAATATTATCTTTATTTATAGGAGCAGTTAATAAAACATCGATTTCATTTTTCTTAAGTGCTTCTAAAGAAGATGATAAAGATTGTAAAGCAAATTTACCTCCTTCAGCAGTAGCTTTTCCTAAATCAATTTTGAATTCTTCCTTACTAACATTGATTAGGTTTAATTTCCCGTGCACAATTTTATCTAAAGAGTGAATGCCGTGAACACTATTGTTTAGGTTTAAAGCTTTCTTGTGAAATGAAACCACTTTATTAGAACCAAATAAAACAGGGGTACAAAAATCAAACATCCTCTTATCCTGAAATGTTTTCAAAATAATTTCTATACCAATTCCATTAGCATCACCTAATGAAATTCCAACAATAATTTTATCTGATTTTTCCATATTAGACTTTTGATGTCGTATTTTTGATGCAAACAAAAGTAACTAAATTAAAACAATGTTTACAGGTATTATTGAAACTATTGGTGTAGTTTCTGATATAAAAAAAGATTTAGAGAATATTCATTTTACAATAAAGAGTACTATTACTAATGAATTAAAAATAGATCAAAGTGTTGCGCATAATGGTGTTTGTTTAACAGTGGTAGAAATTAATGATGATGAATATGTAGTTACGGCAATTAAAGAAACCATTGATAAAACAAATATTGGTGATCTTTTTATAGGTAATGAAGTGAATTTAGAAAGAGCAATGAAACTAGGTGATCGTTTAGACGGACATATTGTACAAGGTCATGTTGATGAAACTGGAGTTTGTAAAGGAATTCAAGATCAAGACGGAAGTACAGTATTTACTTTTGAATACAATTCTAAGAATAATAACATTACTATTGAAAAAGGATCAATAACTGTAAATGGAGTAAGTTTAACTGTGGTAAATTCAAAAGAGAATGAGTTTAGTGTGGCTATTATCCCTTACACGTTAGAGCATACTGTTTTCAAAAATTTTAAAATTGGGACAAAAGTGAATCTTGAATTTGATGTAATCGGGAAATATGTAGCTCGTTTACAAGGTTTGCATAAATAAACTTATAAGTATTTTAAAATTAAAAAGGCTACCAATTTGGTAGCCTTAGTTTTTTTAGTAGTTGTACCAACCACCCCTTCCATCACATACTCCTGGGCAATGTGGTGGTCCACATTTTATTCTAGATGTTGCTGTAGGGCATACCTCAGCACATGTTTTAACTTTAATAGTTAATATTCCACCGAAAACTTCTGTCTGTTCAATTTTGTTTAAGGTTTTTCCTAAGTTTAAAATTGATTTTTTCATAATTGAAAAGATTTAAAAATTGATTAAATCCTTGATCATTTAAAGACACTCAAGGTGTATGTCTATTCTTCGCGATAATTTGCTCTAAGAGCAATAAGGTTCAAGTATGGCATGGCTTGTGTCAATACATTGACCAAAGCTGCAACAGTCATAACGACCACGGCATTGACTAGAAGTATAGCATTGATGCCAGCCTCCGTTAATTTGTTTTTGTTGCTGTTTATTTAGGTTTTTTCCTAAGTTTAAAATTGATTTTTTCATGACTCAAGTTTAGCTTTAAAAGCTTATTCCTGATAAGCATTGGTGAGTTTCTGTTGTGCCTAAACAACAGCCATTAGGTAGAGGATAACCACCACATGCTAAACATCTTTTAGCAGAGTATGTAGGGCAGCTAGCACCTCCATTAATTTGTTTTTGTTCAGCTTTTTCTAAAGCCTTTCCTAAGTTTAAAATTGATTTTTTCATAATTGAAAAGATTTAAATTAATTAAATCCTTGATCATTTAAAGACATTCAAGGTATCTGTCTATTCTTCGCGATATTTTATTTCAGAACATTTTTAAGCTGATAAAAGAACCTTTCAATTAATCTTAAATCTTCAGTTATAATATCAGCTGTACCAGTCATTTCTTGTTTGAAATCTATTTCTTTTCCATAAGTTGTCTTCAACTTTTTTTGTAATTCTACATCAATTAAATAATTACCTTCTTGATCAGCAATTAAAGAAATGTATTTTACAGAACCATTTAGTTTTCCAAATTCTTCTGGCGGATAATTCAATAATTTTATTTGTACGGTTTGTCCAGTTTTTATCTTTCCAGAATTTGCAACTGGAGCTTTAATTTTTCCAATAAAAGATTCACTGTTTTCTGGAATAATGGTAAATATTAAATCACCAGTTTTTACATTCTGATTTTTATTCCAGAAAGATAAAAAAGATACTTTTCCATCCATAGAAGAAGTTAAAGCATACATTTTTTCCCAATCTTTTATTGCTTTTTTTAAATAGAAAAAAGATTGAATCGCCTTTTTTCGCAAACGAATATCATTTTGTGTTTTCTTTATCGAAGTTCCTTCTAAGTTTTTCTCTGAATTATTAATTAATTCTCGTAATTGAGAAATAGTTGTTTCGTTGCTTTGATTGTTTCTTTGAGATTGTAAAAATTCAACTTCTCTTTGTTCTTTTTCTTTAGCAGAAATAACTCCTTGCTCAAACATTTTTCTACTGCGCTCTAAATCTTGTTCTTTAATTTCTAGTTCTTTTTTACTTAAATTTCTTTGAGAGAGTGCGATTTGTAACCTTCTTTTAACTTCAATAACCGACATTTTATTAGCAAAAGATTCAGATTTAAAAGGAGTAAGCTTTTCATTCAATACATACTCAGAATAATCATTTTCAAATTGAGAAAAACTAGATGTAACATCTCCTAAAATCAATGGAGGTAAATCATCGATAGGAAAGGAAAAATTTTTATCATAATTTTTTATTGTGTCAACAATACTTTTTAGTAATAATACATCTTTATATGATGCGCTATTTTCAATAACAGCCAACACATCGTTTGTTTTTACATTAGCGCCTTCAGTAGTTAAAAACACTTCAAATTGCCCTGTAGATTTAGCATATAATTTTTCTGGCGGAGTAGAAGTAGTAACCATAACTTGAGAAGTTATCACATCAGGATATTTTATAAACCATGAAATGAATAACAGCATTAGAATTAATATAAAAACTAAAGTGTTTCCATATCTAATCATCCAATTCGGCACTTTGGTTAATATTTCTTGTACCTCTTCACTTCTAATTTCTATGTCTTGAATATCTTGCGGCATTACGCTAAAAGTATTTTAAATAGAGAAAGATTAAAGTTAATCTTTC
Organism: uncultured Tenacibaculum sp.; assembly: GCA_947492185.1. Taxonomy (GTDB): domain Bacteria; phylum Bacteroidota; class Bacteroidia; order Flavobacteriales; family Flavobacteriaceae; genus Polaribacter. The sequence goes on along the minus strand of CANLMR010000003.1, from coordinate 230,667 downwards.
TCTATTGTTTGTTGTTTTATAAAATTAAAATGGCCATCCAGGATTCCATCCCAAGCTTGTGTCACAGTCACAGCGTCTTGTTGTTTCGTTGCACACAGCATCTAATTCGCAAGAATCACTATTTGGAGAACATGGTATTTGAGATTGAACTTCTTGATTACAGTCTCCATCAGAAATACCTAGACTTCTAGATCCTCCTTTTATTGATTTTTGTTCTGCTATATTTAAAACAGATCCTATTTTTAAAATTGATTTTTTCATCTTTTAAGTTTTAAAATTTTAACAAGGTGCTAAATGAGGTGAAGTTGGTCCACAATAACATGAGTTGTACCATTGACATCCTCTAGTTCGGCCACATTGATTAGAATTTGTTATAGAAAAACAACTGCCAAAAGGTAAAGCTGGAGTTAAACCAAGATTTCCTTTAATTTCTTGTTGTTCGGCTTTGTTTAAAGCTTTACCTAAATTTAAAATTGATTTTTTCATTATTTATTTGATGTTTTTTAAGAAGAATACACTCCTTATAATTTTTAAATTTAACTAAATATTATACCCAATCTGTTGGTCCATCATCACCGCCTCCTGGAGGATTTCCACCACCAGAACCTCCTGTGTTACAATTACAGTATAAAGGTTTCCAGTATAATTCTTGAATGTATGGATCAGCACACCATTCAAAACAAGGACCATTAAAAACTTGTCCACCATTAATGTTTTTTTGATCAGCTTTTTTTAAAGCTTTCCCTAGGTTTAAGATTGATTTTTTCATAATCTTAATAAGATTTAATTTGATTAAATCCCTGAACATTTAAAGACACTCAAGGTTTGTGTCTGTTCTTCGCGAAAGAATATTTTAACTACCTAGTTCAAGTTGATTTTTTACTAGGTTATAGTAATTTCCTTTTAATTTTATTAATTCTTGATGGTTTCCTTTTTCTACAATTTTTCCTTTGTCTAGAACCACAATTTGATGAGCATTTTTTACTGTGCTTAATCGATGCGCAATTACTACAGCTGTTTTATCAGAGAAAAATGTGTTTAACTTTTCCATGATTACTTTTTCATTATTAGCATCTAAAGCGGAAGTAGCTTCATCAAAGAATAAAAATTTAGGGTTTTTATAAACAGATCGAGCAATTAGCATTCTTTGCTTTTGTCCTGTACTTAATCCACTTCCCTCACTACCAATTTTAGTATTAAAACCTAATGGTAATCCATCTATATAATCAGAAATATTAGCTACATCTATAGCATGTGCTAATTTTTCTTTATCAACAAAATCTTCTCCTACAGCAATGTTTTTAGCAATAGTGTCATTAAAAATATACCCTTCTTGCATCACCACTCCACAGTTTCTTCTCCATTCTTTTTGTGATATATTTTTAAAATTGAAGTTTCCTATTTTTATTTCGCCTTCATCTACTTGATAAAAGCCTAACAACAATTTCATTAATGTTGTTTTTCCACTACCACTAACTCCAACTATTGCAGTAGTTTTATTAGCAGGAATCTCCAAAGTTAAATCTTTAATTACTGGTTCTAATCCACCGGTATAACGAAAAGAAATATCGTTTAATTCAATAGCGTTGTTAGTAGGGATATTAGTAACTTTTTCATCATCTGGACTTTCTTCATCTTTCATATTGTGAATTTCTCCAAGACGATCTAAAGATATTTGAGCATCTTGCAGGTCTCTCATGAAATTAATAAGCTGGGTAATTGGGCCATTAAGCTGTCCAACGATATAACTTATAGCCATCATCATACCTAATGTGATGTCTCCATCAATAACCAATTTGGCTGATAAGATAGTAATGAACATGTTTTTAAGTTCATTAATTAAATTTGAGCCTACGCTTTGCGTTTGCTCTAGAGCTAAACTTTTTGTTGCAACTTTAAATAAACGAGCTTGAACATATTCCCAATTCCAACGCATTCTACGTTCTGCATTGTGAAGTTTAATTTCTTGCATTCCATTTATAAGTTCAATTACCTTACTTTGTTCTTGACTTACTTCAGAGAATCTTTTGTAATCGAGTTCTTTACGTTTTTTAAAGAAAAATAATACCCAAGAAAAATAAAGTATACTTCCAAGTACAAAAACACCGAAGATTTGATAACTATAAAAGCTTAAAACAAGGCTAAAAATAATTAGGTTAACAAAAGAAAATAAAACTGTTAATGATGATGTTGTAAGAATTCTTTCTATTCGCTTATGATCATTAATTCTTTGTAACAAATCACCAGTCATTCTTACATCAAAATAAGAAATGGGAAGTTTCATTAACTTGATAAAGAAATCTGAAATTAAAGAAATATTAATTCGGGTGCTTAAGTGAAGTAGTATCCAGCTTCTAATGATTTCTAAGGAGGCTTTACCAAGGAATAAAAAGAGTTGTGCAAAAAGAATAAGATATACAAAATTGATATCTTGGTTTTCAATACCAACATCAACCACACTTTGCGTTAAAAAAGGTAAAATTAACTGTAGTACACTTCCTGCAAGAAGTCCAATAATTAATTGAACTATAAATTTTTTGTATTTAAATACGTATTTAAATATAAATGAAAACCCAAATTTCTCATCCTCCTCAAACTCTTCTGAATAAAATTTTGGAGTAGGTTCTATTAATAGTGCAATTCCTTCTTCAGTAGTTTCGTCTGCGTTATTACCAATCCAATTTTTTATAAACTCTTCTTTAGTAAAGGTGATTAATCCGTGAGCCGGATCAGAAACATAAACTGTATCTTTTTTTATTTTATAAACAACTACATAGTGATTTTTGTTCCAATGAACAATACAAGGTAAAGGTGCTTCAATAAATTTTTCGAAAGCTAATTTTATACCAAGCGATTTAAAACCTATAGATTCTACAGCTTCACTTAAACCTAATAAACTACTTCCTTCACGAGTAGTTTCGCTTAAATTACGTAATTGTTGAGTATTAATAGTTTTACCGTAATGTTTGGCAATAATTTTAATACAAGTTGGCCCACAATCTTTGGCTTCTGTTTGTTTATAATGTGGAAATTTTTTCAAAAAATATAGTTAAAAATAACTGAGAAACAATTGCTCCTCAGTTAAGGTTAAAATTTTGGTTGATTATAAATACTAGCCTTAAGCATATGGTCCATCAATTGGTCCACCGCCTCCGGTTGAACCGCAAATAGATACGTTATAAACAAAATAAGGTAATTCTAAGTAGCAACTTTGAGATTGACCAGAATCTAAATCTGCATCATCAGTATTTCTGATGCAAGAATATCTGCACCAAGTGCCAGATCTAGTCCTTCTATGAAAGAAGCTACCTCCTTTGATTTCATTTAATTGTTGTTTGTTTAACGCTTTTCCCAAGTTTAAAATTATTTTTTTCATGATAATTAAAATTTTAAAACTACATTTGCGGCGAACATTTTAAGACACTCACCGAGTGTGTCTATTCTTCGCGAGAGAATATTGTTCAAAAAGAGCAAAGTCGTTAATTCGGCTTTGCTTATCTATTTTATAGTTCAGTATGTTGGGGAATGTTACTATAGTTTTCTTCCAAGTCTTCAATAAAAAAGCTCAAATCAGTTCTACTATATTCTTTAGGAAAGGATTTACCATTTATTAAAATTTCAGGTGTAAAATTAATTCCATTTTCATTACACCACTCTTTTTCACTCTTTAATATTTCCTGATATTTAGTAAAGTTGTTACTGTTTTTCCATTTGTTTAGCCAAGATTCGTACTTTACTTCTCCATAAATTTCACTCATTGCCTCTATACAAATCTTTTCTCCTTTTTCGTGATAAAGTTCCACAAGTCTATTAGCTACAATTACTCCATTAGTTTCAGGAGTGTCCACAGGAACATTAAATCTTACAATTACCTTTACTAAACTATGATAACGTTCAATAATTTGATCTACAAGTTTATGAACAGGTCTACAATGTCCACAAAATGGATTCGTAATTATAGTAATCTCTAATGAAGAATTTTTGTTTCCTAAAACTATTTCTCCGGGTTTATTTAGTCCGGTATTTAATTTAGGAGACTTTTGTAATAAACTATTAAACAGGTTAAAATTTCTTTTGAATTTTACCGATTCAATTTTTTCTTTTCTTAAATCTATTACATTTTTCACTAATGGTTTTAAATATCTCCAAGCGGTGTAAGTCCCTATAAAACTTAATGCTGTAACAAGACCGTCAGTTAATTCAAAGGTGAATAAAGAAGAAAAATCAGTTGTTTTTAAAACAATTAGACCAGCTTGTAACCAAAGTATTGCAACTATAGATAAGCATAAGGTACACCAAGACTTCACTACTCTATATTGGTAATAAATAGAGTATAATGTAATGGGTAAAGCTAGAGCGCTGATAATAAAAACAGGATTAAAGTTACTTAGACTTAAAGAAGTAATTGTTAACCCTATAAAGTATATGATACTAAGATCACTTAATTTATGATTTTTAATTATTTCTGCTCCTTTTGAACTCAATACGGCGTCACAGTCCTTTTTGTCGTTATTACCTGAGCAAAAAGCATCACCAATAACAGTGCTTTCGCCAAGTTCTTGATTTAATATACTATAACTAGCAACGATACCGAATATTGATAATAACAGATGCGTGAAGTTAATAGCTCCAATTTTATCATAAACTAGAAATCCTGTTATGCATATTAAAGTAAAAAGTAATATATAGTTAACTAAGGAGCTAGATTCTTTTCCTGCAGTTTCGTTTTCGGTTTTTTCAACCGCAACAATAATTCCTGTAAATTGTTGTATGAACTCTGATTCACTTAGTCTAGTATCTTTACTAGAGCTAGAAAATATAGAATATTCTGATTTGTTTTTTACTTTTGAAACAGTAACAAGATCATTACCTTCATCAGTGTTTATTTGAGCGATAAAACTTTCAGGTAACTGTTGTAATGTTTGACTGTCTGTTGGTACTTCAGCTGCAACATTTTCTATGTTAAAATGATCTAAAACACCAGTAATAGCATGTAAACTAGGATAAGAAGGGTGGCTTTTTATTTGAAAGGCAAGTTCTTTCTTATCATGTGCAATTTTGTTTTTTGATAGCAGCCTCTGCACTATCATAAATAGTGGATTCTTCATCGGAGGACAATATTTTGGTTGATTATGATTACTCCAAATATAACTTATTTGGTTATACTTTTAAAGTAAAAGTTTATAATTTACACTATCAAAACTATAATTAGTTGCATTTATTTCATTTTTTAACATAATCTATAAGAGATATGTTAACAGAACAAAAAAGCTTCACAAAAAGTGAAGCTTTAAAGGTGGTCCCACATGGGCTCGAACCATGGACCCCCTGATTATGAGTCAGGTGCTCTAACCAACTGAGCTATAGGACCAGTAAAATGGATTGCAAAAATAAAACATTTTTTGAAATCCGAAAGGCTTTTTTATACTTTTCTAGTCATTAAGTTTTTTCCAAAATTAATTAAACTTTCTTTTGCTGATTCTGATATGTTTAGCTGTTTTAAATCTTCAAAAGATTTGTTAGTATATTCTTGAATTAAACTTTGTGTTAATGTTGGAATATCATTCTGATCAAAAATTCTTGTTACTTCTGATATTTTAATAGAGTTATCTTCTAGTTTTTGATTATAGAAAAATTGTAGCTTTTTCTGATCTTCTTTGTCTGCCACCTCTAAGCATTTAAGATATAAATACGTTTTCTTATTTTCTATTATATCACCTCCAATTTGTTTTCCAAAAGTTTCAGGATTACCAAAAGTATCTAAAAAGTCGTCTTGTAACTGAAAAGCAATACCTAAGTTTACTCCAAAATTATATAAACCTTGGGCTTCTTCTTTATTTGCTTCTCCTACAATTGCTCCCATTTTTAGAGCAGCACCAACCAAAACAGAAGTTTTTAATGTAATCATTTTGATATACTCAGAAATAGTAACATCGTTCCTAGTTTCAAAATCCACATCTAGTTGTTGACCATCACATACCTCAAGAGCAGTTTTACTAAATAATTTGGCTAGTTTTTGAAAAATTATCGGTTCATAATTCTCGAAATATTGATATGCTAAAATTAGCATTGCATCACCAGATAAAATACCAGTATTAATGTCCCATTTTTCATGGACAGTTTCCTTTCCTCTCCTTAATGGAGCTTCATCCATAATATCGTCATGAACTAAAGTGAAATTATGAAAGGTTTCAACTGCCATTGCAGCAGGAAGAGCTTTTTCGTATGAGCCAGAAACTACATCACAAGCAATGAGTGTCAGTAAAGGTCTTAATCTTTTTCCTCCTAATTGTAAAATATAGTCAACAGGAGTGTATAAATTTTGTGGTTCTCTATTAAAATCTTGAGCCTCTAAATAGGTAATAAACGACTGAAAATATTTCGTTAAATCCAAAAGTTAAATTTTTTAAGCAAAAATAAAGCAATTCAAGGAACTAAATGATCTTAATGTTAAAAAATCATTAAAACTTAGGAAACTTTTTTTGTTTCTAAAGTTTCCTTATGTACATTTGCAAAGAATTATGGAAGATAAAATTATAAACAAAGCGGGAGAATTATTTTTAAATCTTGGATTTAAAAGTGTTACCATGGATGACATTTCTAGTGAGTTAGGAATATCAAAGAAGACACTTTATAAATATTTTTCTAATAAAGTTTCATTAGTAAATGCATCTTGTGCAGCAATCCATGAGTCTATTGAACAAACTATAGATTTTATTAAGGAGAAAAAATATAATTCAATTGAAGAGGAATTTGCGATTAAGGCAATTTTTAAAGAAATGTTTAAAAATGCTAAAGATTCGCCAATGCATCAATTGAGAAAATATTATCCCGAAATCTATACTGATTTAATGGAACGTGAGGTATGTATGTTTAGAGATTGTAACAGAGATAATTTAGAAAGAGGGATAGAACAAGGACTATATAGAACGGATATAGATTTAAATCTTATCACCAATTTTTATTTCACCTTAGTTTTTGGATTATTTGAATCAGACATGTATAGTCAAGACATGCAAGAACTTGTGAAAATTGAATATAAAATATTAGAATACCACATAAGAGCCATTGCTACAGAAAAAGGATTACTTGAGCTAGAAAAACAATTGAAAATAATTAATCAAAATTAGTAAACTAATGAAGAAATACATTCTAATTGTATTTGTACTATTTTTTACGAGCATGATAAATGCTCAACAAAAAGAGATGAGCTTGTCAATGAAAGAAGCTATTGATTATGCTATTAAAAACAACTACGACAACAAAACAGCTTTAAATGATATTGAAGCTGCTAAGAGAAGAAAGTGGGAGACCACTGCTACAGGATTACCACAAATTAATGCTACTGTTAATTATCAAAATAATCTAGAAAGACTATTCCCTGGAGTAGATTTCGATATGGATGGAACCATTGATTTTAATGCTCAACACAATATTACTGGTACGGTAACACTTAGCCAGTTATTGTTTGATGGATCGTATCTAGTCGGATTACAATCTGCAAAAACCTATTTAAAGATTTCTGAACAAGCAAAAGAAAAAACTGAATTAGCAACTAGAGAAGCAGTGATTAATGCTTATGGAAATGTTTTGGTTGCCGAAGAAAGCGTTAAAATTTTGGAACGAAATAAAAAGGTAAACGATAGGTTACTTAATGGAGCTAGACAAGGGTTTAAAAATGGATTAGCAGAACAAGAAGATGTTGAACGTTTTGAGATTTCTGAAGGAAATATTATAAGCAATATTAGAAATGCCAAAAGAATGGTTGAGATTGCTTATGAGTATTTAAATGTTGCTTTAGGAAATTCTATAGATACTAAGTTAACACTTACAGAAACCTTAGAAGATCTAGTGTTAAAAAATTCAGATTTACAATTGCTTTCTGAAAATTTTGACTTAGATAATCATATTGATTATAGAATTGCGGCTAATTCTAGAGAAAGTAATCGTTTACTTTTAAAATTAGAAAAAAGTAAAGCTCTACCTAGTGTTAGTGCATTTGTTAATTATTCAAGATTAGCCAATTCAGAAGATTTTACATTTTTTAGTTCTTCTCAAAATTGGATTTCTACTTCAGTTTTTGGTGTTGGAATTAATGTGCCAATTTTTAGTAGTTTAGGTAGAACTGCTAAAACTAAGCAAGCGGAAATAGCTTTAGCTTCTTCTGATATTAGATTAGAAGAAACTAAGCAAAAGTTAAACCTTCAAGTAAAACAAGCTCGTAGTAAATATCAATTAAGTATTGAAAATTATGATACTGCAAAGAAGAATTTAGGTTTGGCAGAGCGCATTGAGAAAAAGCAAACGATAAAGTTTGATGAAGGAGTAACAAGTAGTTTCGAATTATTAGAAACTAAAAACCAATTATATACACAACAAAACAATTTTTTAAGAGCTATGCTTGATATTATTGCAAGTAAAGCACAATTAGATAACGCATTAAATGTACCAGTTAAATAACCAACTAATGAGAAAGATATTAATACTAACAGTAACTTCAGTTTTTTTATTTTCTTGTGGAAATAAAGAACAGACAGTAGAATCAGTTTTAGCAACTAATGATTTAAAGCAAATTAGAGCTAAGAAAGATGAACTAAGTACAAAATCACAAGGCATTGCAGATCAAATTAAACAATTAGATGAGGCAATTTCTAAGTTAGACAAAAACAAAAAAATACCTTTAATAACAACTATAAAAGCAAATGCTAAACAATTTGTACATTATTTAGAATTACAAGGTAGTGTTCAAACAAAAAAGAATGTTTTGGTGTATCCAGAGGTACCAGGACAGTTAGTGAGTGTTTTTGTAAAAGAAGGACAAAAAGTTGTAAAAGGACAAGCTTTAGCTAGAATTGATGATGGAGGATTATCAAATCAGTTAGCACAATTAGAAGCTAATGAAGCATTAGCTAAAACAACATACGAACGCCAAAAGCGTTTGTGGGATCAAAAAATTGGATCTGAAATTCAATATTTACAGGCAAAGACAAATTATGAAGCTCAAAAAAATGCAGTTACAAACTTACGTAAGAGCATGGCAAAGTATACTGTAAAAGCACCTTTTACTGGAATTGTTGACGATGTAATAAAAGAACAAGGAACGGTAGTTTCTCCTGGTCCTGGTGCTGAAATTTTTAGAGTAGTAAACTTAGGAGATATGTATATCGAAACAGATGTTCCTGAAAGTTATATCAGTTCTGTTAAAAAAGGTAAAGAAGTTGAAATTGAGTTTCCAATTCTAGGTAAAGAAGTACATTCTAAAATCCGTCAAGCTGGGAACTTTATTAATCCAGCAAACAGAACTTTTAAGGTAGAAATTGGCGTTCCAAATAAAGATCGATCGATCAAGCCTAATTTAACAGCTAAACTAAAAATTAACGATTATACAAATCCTAATGCCATATTAATTCCACAAAGTATTATTTCTGAAAATGCTAAAGGAGAGCAGTATGTATATGTTGTTGATAATTCTAAGGAAAAATCTGTAGCTAAACAAGTAATTATTGAAACAGGAAAAACACAGGGAGATATTGTTGAAGTTACAAAAGGTTTAGAAAACGGAATGGAAATTATTGACGAAGGAGCGAGAAGTGTTAAGGATAAACAAGAAGTTAAAATTTTAAAGTTAGCCAAATAACAACTAAAAACTAAACTGATGACAGATCAACAAAAAAAAGTAGATAAAGAGTTTGGTTTATCTTCTTGGGCGATTAACAATAAAACTACCATATATGTATTAATGGTAATCATATTATTCTCGGGTATCTCTGCTTTTTTAAGCATGCCTAGAGAAAATTTCCCAGAAATAAAAGAGACTAAAATATATGTAAACTCAATTTTCCCTGGAAATACTGCGGAAGATATTGAGAAGTTAATAACAGATCCTTTAGAAGAGAAATTAAAAACAGTTAGCAACGTAACAAAAATCAATTCTACTTCTCAAGAGAATGTTTCAATGGTTACCATTGAGTTTGATGAAGGTATTACTGTTGAAGAAGCTAAACAGAAAGTAAAAGATGAAATAGATGAAGAGGTTTCTGGAGAAGATTGGCCAACGTTTAATGGAGCAAAAGTAGAGCCTAATGTTTTTGAACTAAATATTTCTGAAGAAACACCTATTTTAAACATTAATATTTCTGGAGATTATACAGTAGATCAATTAAAAGAGTATGCTGAATATCTTCAAGATGAAATAGAAGATTTAGAAGAAATTAAGAAAGCAGATATACGTGGAGCTGAAGATAAAGAGGTAGAAGTTGCTGTTGATATTTATAAAATGATGGCTGCTAAAGTTAGCTTTGGTGATGTATTACAGGCTATTGGTAATGGAAATACTACAATTTCTGCTGGTAATATTGTTTCTAGTGGACAACGTAGAACAATTAGAGTTTTGGGTGAAATTGAAAAACCTTCTGAATTGCAAGATTTTGTAGTGAAGTCAGAAAAAGGAAATTCAATTTATTTAAAAGATATAGCAACTGTTAGTTTTAAGGATAAAGACAAAACCACGTATGCTCGTGAAAATGCAGAGTCGGTTGTAATGCTTGACGTTAAAAAACGCTCGGGTAAAAATATGGTTGAAGCTACCGATAAGATTAGAAAATTAGTAAAAGAAGCACAGCTTAATGTTTTACCAAGTAATTTAAAAGTAACCTTAGCGAATGATCAATCTTCAAAAACTGTTGGACAGGTTGATGACCTTGTAAATAATATCATTTTTGGAGTTATTCTTGTTGTAACAGTATTAATGTTTTTCTTAGGTTTAAAAAACGCACTTTTCGTAGGGTTCGCAATTCCAATGTCAATGTTTATGTCTTTGATGATATTAAACATGATGGGATATACGATGAATACTATGATTCTGTTTGGGTTAATCATGGGGTTAGGAATGCTGGTAGATAATGGTATTGTAGTTGTAGAAAACGTATATCGTTTAATGGATGAAGAAGGAATGACTCGACTAGAAGCTGCCAAGAAAGGTATTGGAGAAATTGCATTACCTATTATTATTTCTACCGCGACTACGGTTGCAGCCTTTGTTCCTTTAGGAATGTGGCCAGGTGTTATGGGGCAGTTTATGATTTATTTCCCAATTACATTATCGGTAGTATTAGGATCTTCTCTTTTCGTAGCAATTTTCTTCAATTCAGTTTTAGTATCTCAATTTATGAGTACAGAAGATAAAAATATGCCATTGCATAAAATCATTAAATTAACGGTTGTGCTTGGAGTTTTAGGAATATTGATTTTAATTTTTGGAGGAACAATAAAACCTATAGGTACGTTATTGATTTTTGCTGCGGCAAACTTTTGGATTTATAGATATTTTATGCGTCCAGCTGCAAACTATTTCCAGAGAGAAATTTTACCTAAATGGGAACGCTTTTATGAAAGAATGATTACAGCTTCATTACGAGGTTGGAAACCACAAGTTTTAACTTTAATAACGTTTGTATTATTAATAGTTGCATTCGTAGGTTTTGCAGGATCAGTAAAGTCGCAAAGAACTAAAGTTGAGTTTTTTCCGGATAATACACCTAATCAGGTTGTTGTATATGTAGAATATCCTCAAGGGACGGATATTGAGAAAACGAATGCGATAATGAAAGATTTAGAAGAAAGAGTAACTAAAATTATTAATTCTTCTGAATATATAGATGGAACTCATAACTTTTTAGTAGAAAGTTCAGTTACTCAAGTTGGTGCTGGTTCTGGAAATCCTCAAACTGATGGAGGATCTACTGCAGAAATGCCTCACAGGGGAAAGATAGTGGCTTCTATGAGAGAATATAAGTACCGTAAAGGAGCAGATAGTAAAGTGCTAAAAAAGGCAATTACTGAAGATTTGCAAGGGGTTTATCCTGGGTTGTCAATTTCTGTTGAAAAAGATCCTGTTGGTCCACCGGCTGGATATCCAATCAATATCGAATTAGAAGGGAAAAATTATGTAGAGTTAATTAATGTAGCTGAAAAAATGCGTGATTTTATCAATACAAAATCTATTCCTGGAATTGCAGAATTAAAAATCGATGTAAATAAATCAAAACCTACTATGTTAGTAGATGTTGATAGAAAAAAGGCAGGAGAACTAGGAGTTTCAGCTTCTCAAGTTGGGCAACAATTACGTAATTCTATTTTTGGGGCAAAAGCAGGTGTGTATAAAGAAGACGGTGAAGATTATGATATCTACGTGCGATTTAATGAAGAAAACAGGTACAATACTAGCGCAATTTTCAATCAAACTATTACGTTTAGAGACATGGCAAGTGGACAAGTAAAATCTATTCCAGTTTCTGCTGTTGCTAATCAAAAGAATACGTCAGGATTTAGTTCTATTAAACATAAAAATGGGAAAAGGGTAGTAACTGTATATTCTGCATTGGCACCTGGGTTTACAGATGCTGGAGCTATAGTGTCAAAAATTGAGGATGAAATGAAATCATTTACCGAAAAGCCAGCTGGAGTTGAAGTTGATTTTACAGGTCAAATAGAAGAGCAAAAAAAGCAGATGACATTTTTAATGGGAGCTTTCTTTTCAGGGTTAGGATTAATTTTCTTGATATTAATTTATCAATTCAATTCTATTTCTAAACCAGCAATTATTATGTTAGCTATTTTCTTAAGTTTAATTGGAGTGTTTGGAGGAATTGTAATTTCTGGTTCATCTTTTGTAATTATGATGACAATGATGGGAATTATTTCATTAGCAGGAATTGTAGTAAATAACGGAGTAGTACTATTGGATTATACCCAATTATTAATTGATAGAAATAAAGTAAAACTAGGTTTAGAAGAAGATGAATATGTTTCTTTAAATGATTTAAAGGAAAGTATTATCAAAGGAGGTAAAGCACGTTTACGTCCTGTATTATTAACCGCAATAACAACTATCTTAGGATTAATACCATTAGCAACAGGGTTAAATATTAATTTCTACACATTAGTATCAGAATTGAATCCTCATATTTATGTAGGTGGAGATAATGTGATTTTCTGGGGTCCATTAGCTTGGACTGTAATTTACGGGTTAATAGTAGCAACCTTCTTAACACTTATAGTAGTTCCAATCTTATTCTATTTAATTACAAAATTTAAAATGTGGATAAGAAATCAAAGTGTTTCAGGTATAGATGAAAATACATTTGAAGAGATAACTGGAGTAGCCAGTTAGTTTAAATAATTTGTTAATTGAAGAGAGTTAGAAGTTTGTTTACTTCTAACTCTTTTTGTTTTTTTGAAGCATGAATAAAAAGTTGGTTTATACTGTTGAAGAAATTAAAAGAAAATTAGAGCGATATTGTGTCTATCAAGATCGTTGTCATAAAGAAGTAGAGGATAAGCTAAGAGAGTATAAACTGATTCCCGAAGCTAGAGAAGCTATTTTATTACATCTTTTAGAACATGATTTTTTAAATGAAGAACGATATGCAAAGAGTTTTGCTAGAGGGAAATTTAGAATTAAAAAGTGGGGTAGATTAAGAATAGTGAGAGAATTAAAGTTCAGACACATTTCCGAATACAACATTAAAACTGCATTAAAAGAAATTGATGAAGAAACCTACATAGATAATTTATATAGTTTGGCTGAGAAAAAAAATAATTTAATTAAAGATTCAAATAGCTACGATAGAAAAAGGAAGTTATATGCTTATTTAATTTATAGAGGTTATGAAACAAACTTAGTTCAAGAAGCTATTAACACATTTTTAAAATAAAAAACTCACGCCTAAACGTGAGTTTTATGTCTTATAAAAAAGAGAAGTCCTTATTGCAAAATTAATTTGCGTGTAGCTGTCTTTCCATTAGAAACCATATTCATAATATAAATCCCTTTAGAATGTGAACTCATATCAACTTCAAAATTTGTATCAGTAATATTCTTTCTAAAGAATACTTGTTTACCAGTAATATCAAATACTTTTACTGTTAATTCATCTGTAGTATTTCTATTGATGTTAAAAATACTTTGAGAAGGGTTAGGGTAAACAGAAATACCATTTAAGAAAATTTCGTCATTTGTAGATAATACACTTGAATTAGGGATGTTACTGTAAAATACTCCTCTACCAAAAGTAGCTGCATATAATCTTGAATCAGTTTCATTAATTTCTAAATCAGTAATTTCAGTATTAGGTAAATTAGTATCAAATGTTTGCCATTCCGTTAAATCATCATTAATAAAATACACGCCTAAAGTAGTTCCTAGGTATAATGTGTTTTTACCACTTTTATCATGACGTTTAATAACAGTTAAATCTTCAGAAGGTGTATTTGTACCTATTATAGTTTTAGTAGGGAAGGTAGAAGTAATGTTAGATACTTTAACAACTTTATTTTGAGTTGCAACCCAAACTGCTTCAGAATCGTTAGGGTCAATTGCTATACCTCTAACTTGTCCTTCATTAAAATTAATTTTACTAAAAGTTTGTCCTCTATCAGTACTTCTATATAAGGAAGCTGCCTGAGCCACATACATGATATCATTATTCTCTGAGTTTATTACAAGTCTATCTATATCATCACCTCCAAAATTTTCATTAGAAATTTTGGTCCAACCACTACCTGTAAACCTATATAATTGACTGTATCCAGCATACAATTCACTATTATTGGTAATAGCTAAAGGTGTAATCCATTCTCCACCAGGATCATTGGTTCCTTCTTGTCCTTCTTCAGAAGGTAAAAACACTTGATTAGAAGTAATCCCTTGGTCATTACTTATATTTAATCTACCTCCGTGTTGAGTGAATCCATAAAAAATATTCGAATTCATAGGATCTACTATACCTTCCATTCCATCTCCCCAGTGATAATGTCTCCAAGTAGTACCGTCAAAACCAAATCCACCATTATCCTGTAATCCACCTGCTATTACATCAAGATTTGTTTGAGAAATAGAGATTCTGTAAAACTGGCCAATAGCTAAATTTTCATTGAGATCAGTAAAAGTTGCTGCTTCATCTTCGGAAACATATATTCCTCCATCTGTTCCAGCAAAAAATTTTCCATCTATAAAACGTAAAAAATGAATATCTGCATGAGTGTACCTTGGAGAATTAAGGATATCCCATTCATTAATTTTATTAAAAGAATCACCACCATTAGTAGATTTCCAGACATCTAAAACACCAACATAAACTATATCTGCATTAGTGTCAGAAATAGTCAAAGCCATATCATAAAATGCTTGATTACTTTCAAAAATATCATTAGTTTGAGATGTTTTGGTAAATGAATCTCCACTATCAGTAGATTTATATACTCCATTAAACACTGCATTTGTATCTGCGCTGACTAGATAAACATAATTTGGATTAGCAATTGTTACATCCATTGTCAACTTTCCAGAATTTGTAAGTGTAGGTATAGAAATCGTAGTAAAGCTGTCACCACCATTAGTAGATTTATAAAATGTATTACCAGAAACTGCATACCATGTGTTCGAATCATCTGGTTTCATTTTTAAATCAACAAATTCATTAATTGGATTATTTCCAGAAACAGGTAAGGTTGTTGTCCAGGATTTCCCTCCATTAATAGTTTTTTGAACTCCAGTACTGGTGGCTACTAAAACGGTACTTGTGTTGTTTGGATTAATATAAATCTCATTCATATTAATAGGGTCGCCAGGAATATTACCAGTATTATTCCACGTAGTTCCTCCATCAGTACTTTTCCAAACCCCTACAGCAGCAGAGTGATTTGAGTCATCATCGCCAGTAGCAATATAAATTACATTAGAATCATCAGGATTAATAGCTATTCCAGATACACCAATTTGAGGTAAAAAATCAGTTAAAGGACTCCAGTTTAATCCTGCATCTGTTGATTTCCATATCCCTCCAGCTGGTGTACCTACATAATATGTGTTAGAGTTATTTGGATCTACAGCAATGGTATTTACTCTGCCTTGTCCAATTCTCTTGCTAGGTAGAGAAAAAGAAGAGTTGTTAAAGGGACCTAAGGATTTCCAATCACTAACATTTGTTTTCTTACTTATAGATTGCTTATGTAGTTCATTTTTTTGTTGCCAAGCCTCCCATAATTTTTCTCTTGAGGCAAATGTTCCATCTAGATTTAAATAATGAGACCAATGTTGTTCCCATCTTTTGAAAGGTTTGTAACCGCTACCTTTTTTGTTTCTATCAATTGTTTTGAAATAATCTTCAGCTCGTTTTGATATTTCTTTTAAAGTAGGTTTAGATTTTTTATACTGTATTTTATTATTATCCCATGGAGCACTTTGAATTCTTTGTCCGTAAGAAACTATAAATATAAATAGTAGTATGGTTGTGTATATGTGTTTCATACTTAGTTAAAATTTATGAAAAAAAGTGAAAGTTCACAACCTATAACAAGAATGAACTGATTTACCCTAAGTATATGTGTGTTAAAAATAAAAATTTAACATTTTTGGAGAAAAAAAGATAATTTTTAACTTATTTTTTATCGAAAAGAACTTCCAAATCAATTTCTTCATCAAATTTTTGCTTACTATAAATAGTATTTACTTTTTGAGTATAGCTATTAAAAACTAACAAAATCTTATCAATTTGAGTATTGACCTGTTCTGGTTGTATTGCAGGAATTAGCGTCATGTCTTTTAAACGTAAAGCTTCGTTTCTTAAAACATTGAAACGAGCTTTTAAAGAATTGGTTTTTAAATCTTCGATTTTTAAACTGTCTCTTAGTATTCTAATATATTCATTAAGTTCAACCGCCATATTTAAGGCATCATTAGGACTCGTATTATTAAATTGTTTTAAGTAATTGTTCAAATTTTCATAGGCTACCCAATCTTTTACTTTATTTTTTGATAAATAAGAAAGCGTATCAATCCCTCTTCTTTTAACAGGAATTTGCATTCCGGTTTTTTTAGGAGTAGAATCAGTATTTTGAATTGTTTTTTTACAACTTAATAACAGAAACGTAGCTATAGAAAGAATAAAAATTTGTCGAATCATAAAAAGTGAAATACCTCGCAAAAATACATCTTTTAATAGTTTACTTCCTAAAGATAAAGTTAAAGGTTGTAAATCAGTTGATTGAAATCTTTTTTTGATAAAAGTTAAAAAATAACAAAACAATTTTGCGAATTCTTAAAATTATTAACTTTGCAATAGTCTGAAAATAGAAATATAAAAATGAGAGGTACTATTTTAATTCTTGGAGCTTGTGGTCAGATAGGAACAGAATTAACTCAAAGTTTAAGAAAAATACATGGTGAAGAAAATGTAATAGCTTCTGATATTAGATATGGAAATGAAGCATTTGTAAAAGAAGGCCCTTTTGAAATTATAGATGCTACTGATAGAGCTAAAATTTTAGAGATAATCCAAAAGTATAATGTCTCTCAAATATATTTAATGGCGGCAATGCTTTCTGCTACTGCTGAAAAATATCCTCAAAAAGCTTGGGAGTTAAATATGAATTCATTGTTAATTACGCTAGAATTAGCAAAAGAAAAATATATAGATACTATTTATTGGCCAAGTTCTATAGCTGTTTTTGGACCATCTTCCCCAAAAATTAATACACCACAAGATACTATTATGAATCCTACTACGGTTTATGGTATGAGCAAACTTGCTGGTGAGCATTGGTGTAATTATTATCATAATAAATATGGGGTAGATGTGAGAAGTTTGCGTTATCCTGGTATTATTAGTTGGAAAACAAAACCGGGTGGAGGAACAACAGATTATGCTGTTGATATTTATTTTAAAGCTATAGAGGAAAGTAAGTATGAATGTTTTTTAAGCGAAAAAACTATGTTGCCTATGATGTATATGAACGATGCAATTAAGGCTACTATCGATATTATGGAAGCCAACCCTAATGATATTAAAATTAGAACTTCTTATAATTTAGCTGCGATTAGCTTTACACCAGAAGAAATTGCTAATGAGATTAGAAAACATATTCCTAATTTTGAAGTGAATTATAAACCTGATTTCAGACAAGAAATAGCAAATAGTTGGCCACAAATTATTGATGACTCGAAATCTAGAGAAGATTGGAATTGGTCTCATAATCACGATTTAGTTTCTATGACTGAGGATATGCTTAAGAATATCCAGTCTAAAATGATTAGCTTATAAATGTGTTTGTAAGTTGCTGTTATTCTTTTCGTCTTAACTGCTGTGAATTATAAAGAAGAAATGAAAAAAGTAATAGAGAATAGTTTAGAAAAGGGAATCTCCTATAATCAATATAGAGATTTAGTTAGCAATTTATTAAAAGACCAAAAGTCTACAGGAGTTAATCAATCCGAAGCATTATACAATTACAGTTTATTGAATGATAGAAGAATGAAGCGTTTGGATAAAACATCTAAACTGACTGAATCTACTATTGAAAATGTAAAAAAAATAAACGAACCTCAAACATGGTTAGTATTAACTGAAGGTTGGTGTGGTGATGCTGCTCAAAATTTACCCGTTTTAAGTAAAATGGCAGAAGAGAATGAAAATGTGGATCTGAAATTAGTTTTTAGAGATGAAAACTTAGAGTTAATGGATGAATTTTTGACTAACGGAGGAAGATCTATTCCAAAGTTAATTGCTTTAGATGAAAATAAAAATGTGTTGT
Source organism: uncultured Tenacibaculum sp. (assembly GCA_947492185.1). Lineage (GTDB taxonomy): Bacteria > Bacteroidota > Bacteroidia > Flavobacteriales > Flavobacteriaceae > Polaribacter. The sequence continues at coordinate 212,076 of CANLMR010000003.1, read as the reverse complement.
TTACTTGGGGACCAAGACCTTCAGTAGCAACAAAAATGATTGCAGATTATAAAGCTGAAAATGGAGTGGTTGACGCCAAAGTAAAAGAAGATTTACAAAGATGGTACAATAAAAATAAAGGGGTAAATGTTCAAGAAGATATCATCTCCTTGTTACCCAACTAAGTTAAAAGTGAAGGTTATTTTATGATAAACCATCTAGTTATTTACTAGGTGGTTTTTCTTTATCTATATTTGCCGAATGGTAGTAGAGTTTCAAAAATTAACTGATGATGCTAAGGTTTGGATTTATCCTTCAAGCAGAAAGTTTTATCCGCAAGAATTAGAACCTATAAAAGATAAAATTTCATCTTTTCTTACTTCGTGGGAATCTTCTATTGATGGTGACTTTTCTTATCAACTGTTATATGACAGATTTATCATATTTAGCATAGAGGATGAAGTTAAAATTACAAACCAACAATTAGATGAACAAGTAGCGTTTATATTAAAATTACAAGAAGAATACCAGGTAGAGCTACTTGATAAAATGAATGTATGTTTCAAACAAGGAGAATTTATTCAGTATAAAGATGTTAAAGAATTTAAAAAACTATTAAAAAATAAGTCTGTAAATGCAAAGACAGTTGTTTTTGATAATCTGGTCCAAACTAAATATGATTTAGAGCATTTCTGGGAAGTTCCAATTACTGAGAGTTGGTATAATCGATTTTTATAATTTATAAAGAGTTTTGTTCTTTTAATTCATCAATAAATCCATCAATACTTTGTGCATTGTCTACGGAAAACTCACCAATTTTAGTTCGACACAATATGGATAAATGAGCTCCAGAATTTAAAGCAACTCCAAAATCGTTTGCTAAAGATCTTATATAAGTCCCTTTGCTGCAAACAACACGAAATTCAACGTTTGGAAAATTGATATTGGTAATCTCAAATTCCCTAATTTCAATTTCTCTGGATTTAATTTCCGTAGTTTTTCCTTGTCTTGCTAATTCATATAGACGTTTTCCATCTTTCTTAATTGCAGAGAATATTGGTGGTTTTTGTTGAATTTTTCCAATGAACTGTTCGGTAGTTTTATGAATTAATTCATCAGTAATATGATCCGTTGGAAACGTTTCGTTAATTTCAGTTTCTAAATCATAGCTTGGAGTAGTTGAACCTAAAACAATAGTCCCTGTATACTCTTTTACTTGACCTTGATATATCTCAATACTTTTAGTTTGTTTCCCTGTACAGATAATTAACAAACCTGTGGCAAGAGGGTCTAAAGTTCCGGCATGTCCAACTTTAATTTTTTTAATATCGAATTGCTTACGAATGTGCCAACGAAGTTTATTAACTACTTGAAAAGAAGTCCATTCAAGAGGTTTGTCGATAAGTAAAACCTTACCGTTTTTAAAATCTTCAACAGTATTCATAATTAATTAAGTAAAGAATATACTATAGCGATAATACCTACAACTGCACAGTAAATAGAGAAATAAGAAAGTTTACTTCTTTTAACTAAAGCTATCATCCACTGGCAAGCTATTAATCCAGCAATAAAAGCAGCAACAAAACCAGCTGACATTGGAATGATTTCAGAAGATTGAAAACTAATATCTCCACCCAAAATATCTTTAGCTATTTTCCCAAAAATTAATGGAACAACCATTAAGAATGAAAATTTAGCAGCTTTAGTTCTATCAATTCCTAGTAAGACCGAAGTAGAAATAGTAGCTCCAGATCTCGAAATTCCTGGAAGCATAGCAATGGCTTGTGAAACACCAATAATTAACGAATTTGAAAAAGAAACATTTTTATCAGTGTTTTTAGCTCTATCTGCAAGTAATAATAATACCGCAGTTACTAATAACATAAAGCCGACAAATAAAATTTTCCCACCGAATAAAGATTCTAATTGGTCTTCAAAAAATAAACCTACTATTACTGCAGGAATCATTGAGATAACAATTTTTAATGAAAATTGAAATTCTTCATTCCATTTAAATTGAAATAAACCTTTGAAAATTTCGGCAACTTCTTTTCTAAAAATAACTAAGGTGCTTAGTGCAGTTGCAAAATGTAGAACAACAGTAAAAGTTAAGCTTTCTTCAGGTACAGAAGTGTCTCCTAAAATAGCTTTCGCTAATTCTAAATGTCCACTAGAAGAAACAGGTAAAAACTCGGTCAGTCCTTGAATAATACCAAGGATAATTGCTTCAAAAATATTCATAGTTATTTTTTAGGATTGGCTAAAATAGCATAGATTTCGATTCCTAATCCGATAATAACTAGGGTAGGAGCTAAACGAATTCTTCTCCAACTATATATTTCAGGGTTAAAAACGTTAGGATCTTTACTTCCTCCGCCTGCCATTAAAATAAATCCTAAGGCAATAACAGCTAATCCAATAAGCATTAGCATATAATTTTTTTTACCGAATAAAAATTCTGGTTGATTTGAATTTTTATTTTTACTCATAGTCTAATAATATAATTCGTTGGTTTGTAAGTTCAAAAATCGTTGTGTTGCAAAATATGTGCTAACCCAAGTAATAATTAATGAACTAATTAAAATGCCAGAGGCTAAATATAGTAAAGACAAATAGTCTTTTGCTAGTTCTAATGTAGGAATGTATTTGTCTATATAGTAAATCACAAAAGCCAAAATTACTAAAGCAATTAAAGCTCCTATTAATCCAAGACGAATACTTTGCCAAATAAAAGGTTTACGAATAAAGTTTTTAGTGGCTCCAACCATTTGCATGGTTTTAATATTAAATCGTTTAGAATAAATAGATAGTCGAATAGAACTATTGATTAAAATGATAGATACTACTGCGAAAAATCCACTTAATACTAAAAGCCAAAAACTAATTCGTTGAATATTTTTAGTAAGTTGCTCTACTAAAGGTTTGTCATAAGATACATCGATAACATATGCGTTTTTCAAGAATTTTTGTTCTAATTCTTGCATTTGTTCAGGTGTTACATAGTCAGCTTTTAAATGTAAGTCAATTCCATTTTTTAAAGGATTACTTCCTAAAAAACCCAAGAAATCTTCACCTAAGTCTTTGCTATATGTTTTAGCAGCTTCTTCTTTAGAAATAAAGTATAAATCTTTAGTAAAAGGTTCAGTTATCAAAGCTTCTCTAAAGCTGCTAATTTGATCTTTTGTTACTTCGTCTTTTAAGAATAAAGACATAACAACTTCTTCTTTAAAGTGATTTGCAACTTTGGTCGATTTTAATAAAATCAAACCTAAAATCCCAATCATAAACAACACTATAGCAATACTTATAATAACCGAAGCATACGATGAACGTAATCGTCTTTTCTGAAAAGAATCATAAGAATTCGTCATTTACTCTAGTTTTGATTGGCAATTTACAAATAATTGCTAGAAACTGATAATTATTGAAAATGAAAAAAAGAGAAGTGAGCAAGAATACTTCTCTTTTTAGAGGTGAAAAATAAATCAAAAAATGTTTAACAGTTATAAAACAGTTAACTTTTAAATTTCCCTACCTCTAACTTTAATATCTTGACAAAGTTCAATAAGTACTCCATTTGTAGTTTTAGGATGTAAAAAGGTAACTAGTTTATTATCTGCCCCTTTTTTTGGAATTTCATTTAAAACGGTAAAGCCTTCATCTTTTAATCGTTTAATTTCGCTCTCAATATCGTCAACAGCAAAAGCAATATGGTGAATTCCTTCACCTTTTTTTTCGATAAACTTTGCAATTGGACTATCAGGATTTGTGGCTTCTAACAATTCAATTTTATTAGGTCCTGTTTTAAAGAAAGAAGTTTTTACACCTTCACTAGCTACTTCTTCAATTTTATAATGAGCTTCACCAAATAATGAAGCAAATAAAGTATTAGATTTTTCAATGCTCTTTACCGCAATTCCAATGTGTTCTATTTTATTCATAAGACAAAAATAATGAGATTTAGTTATAACATTAGATTTAAGATAAAGTGATTTTTAGAATAAATTAACTTATATGTTTTATTATTTAAATCAAAGAACTGTTTAATCCTTTATTACATATAGGAAAGCAACTGAACGCTAAAAGGGGTTTTTCCTATTTTTTATTTCTAAAATGTTGATTTAATTAGAGATTTGAATAATAAGGTGTTTTGAGAAAGAAAATAGAATGTATTTTTGGGACAAACTAAACTTATAATATCATGAAAAAACTATTTCGATTTATTTGCAAGATTTTTTGTCCAAATGACTTAAAAGCAGATGTAAGTAAGCCTAAAACATTATTAACGTACTGGGAAATTGTATCTATGCTACATGAGTATGATAAAACAAGATTTGAAATACTCGTTAATGGATTAGGTTTTGAGGATACTCGAATTAATACATTCGATTTCTATGAACTAAAAAATTACTTGGCTTATATGGAAGAAGAAGCAAAGAAAAAAAATATACAATTAAAAGGAGTTAGCTTTATTAAAGGTGTTTATACAGAAGAAAATGCTCCAAAACCAGAGTATGTTAATTATGAAAATTTATTGTATACACCTACAACGATAATAAATGGGCAAGAGGTAGAAATAGATGTTTTGAGCTCTACAAAAGATAATATTGTGACCTTAAAAAGTAAGTTAGAGAAATTTAACTACGAATGGCGTTATGATAATAAAGAGAATTTTAAATTAAAATCTAGTAAAAAATTAGAAAAGAAAGCTTTGAAATCAATAATGATGAATGATGATGGGTTTTCTGATGAAGAAAGTGGTTTAGCGAATAAAACTCACCTATCACCACCAAATTAAAATTGTTATAATAGAAATATGTTCCTAATTTATTTAATACATTCTTTAAGCTTTTTAAGTCTTGTCTTATATAGTTCAAGATATTTAAAGACAAAGGCATTTTTAAAGATGAGATTTTTTATTTTATATCTCTTTTTCATGTTTAGTATTGATGTAGGAGCATTGATTCTTCTAAAAAATGGAATTGAAAATTCTTTTTTGTATAACATATTAAGTCTAGTAGAATTTAATTTGTTGTTTTTCTTTTATAAGGAAGTTAGTAAAAATGAATTGACAAAAAATGTTTCAAAAATAAATATCATTTTGTATAATTTTATTTTTCTGATTACAAGTATATATTTTGGAAAAGGAGTGTTGTCAAATACTTATAATAATTTAGCACCTCTATTTGGGGCTTTTCAAATAAGTATTGTTTTGATTCTTTTTCTAAGAGAGTTTTTGATTTCTGAAGAGGTCTTGAGCTATAAGAAGAATATCTTATTTTGGATAACAGTAGGACTATTGTTATATTACTTAGGTACCTTGCCTCTAACAGGTGTTTTGAGTTACATGGAAAAAAATGATTCATTTCAGTTTTTATATCACATTCAGAAATTGTTAACAATATTAATGCATACTTGTTTTATTACAGGGTTTTTATGGAGTTGGAACAGAATCAAATAGTTGTTATAATATCTACAGTTCTTGTAGTCTTAGGAGTATTGTTTGTTGTTATTTTATTTACTGTCTTTCAGCGACGTAAAAATCATCTACTGCGAGAAAAAATAAAAGAAAAAAAACGTTTCGAAAAAGAAATTGCCGAAACACAAATAGAAATTAGAGAAGAAACATTAAGAAATATTAGTTGGGAGTTGCACGATAATATTGGGCAACTTCTAACTTTAGCTAAAATACAATTGCAAAATGCTTCTCCAGAAAATTTTGGTGAAATTTCTGAAACCATTACCAAAAGCTTAAATGAAATCCGATCGCTTTCTAAACTTATTAATCCTGAGTTTATTAAAAACATAAATTTTAAAGAAGCTTTAAGTTTAGAAATAGAACGATTTAACCGTTTGAAATTTATAGAAGCAAGTTTAACTATAACAGGAGAAGAAAAGGAAGTGGATCAAAAGCATGGTATTATTATGTTTAGAATTCTTCAGGAATTCTTTTCAAATACTATAAAACATGCTAAAGGATCGAAGTTAGATGTATTTTTACATTTTAAAGATGATGTTTTAGAAATAATAGCTAAAGATAATGGAGTAGGATTTAATATTGATGAGGTGAATAAGAAAGGTATTGGACTTCAGAATATTAAGACTAGAGTAGAGTTGATTAATGCTAAAGCTAATTTAAAATCGGTGCCCAATAAGGGTACTACTTTGAATATTTATTATTACTTTTATCAAGTATAATCTCCTACATACAATAAAATTAATAACCAACTTACCTAAACGAACATGAAATATTCAGTTGTCGTTGTAGATGATCATACACTTTTGTCGCAAGCTATAGAAGGTATGGTTAATACTTTTGATAAATTCAAAGTATTATACACGTGTAAAAATGGAGGAGAAGTACAAGAGAAGTTTGCCGCTTCCCCCAGAAACATTCCAGATATTGTATTAGTAGATGTTAATATGCCAGTAATGAATGGTATAGAAACTACAGAGTGGATTGTAGCAAACTACCCTAATGTAAATGTATTAGCATTATCTGTTGAAGATGCAGATGGAACAATACTAAAAATGCTAAAAGCAGGAGCAATTGGATATTTGTTAAAAGACACAAAAAAGGAAGTATTAGAGAAAGCATTACTAGAAATAATGGATAATGGTTTTTATCATACTAAGAATGTAACTAATTTATTGTTAGATTCAGTTTCAGGAAAGAAAAGTAAAAATCATATTGACTTTAAAGAAAATGAGATTAAATTCATGCGATTAGCTTGCTCAGAACTTACTTATAAAGAAATCGCAGAGAAAATGTTTTTAAGTCCAAAAACAATAGATGGTTATAGAGATAGTTTATTTACCAAACTCGATATTCGAAATAGAGTAGGCTTGGTAATGTATGCTATTAAGAATAAGATTTATACACCTTAGGCTACATATAAAAGCCTAAATAGTAAAGAGTCGCCAAATTGTAAAGCTTTTAATTTAGTTTTATATCAGGCGACTTTTTGTTTGTGTTTTAATCTAAGGTGTTGAATCGTTTCAAATTCAATATTTATCGGTAAATTTGCAGCATGGAAGAAACGAATAGGCAACGAAAAATAGCAGCACTATTACAAAAAGATTTAGTTGATGTACTTCAACGTGCTGCTCAAGACGGAATGAAAGGAATAATTATCTCAGTATCTAAAGTTTCAGTAACTGCAGATCTTGGTGTGGCAAAGATATATTTAAGTGTTTTTCCTTCAGAAAAAAGAGATGAAATTGTAGAAGGTGTAAAATCTAACACACCATTAATTCGTCATGAATTAGCTAAGCGTACCAGAAATCAGTTACGAAGAATGCCAGAATTATTGTTTTTTGGAGATGATAGCTTAGATTATATTGAAGAAATTGATAAATCTCTAAATGGAGAGGATGATAATCCTATAAAAAACCCTGACATTTTACCTCGTAGACAAAAACGTTAATCACACTATAATTATTAAATTGCTATTCATTTAAACTCGAATTGAATTTTCCTTTTTACATAGCCAAAAGATATTTAAAGTCAAAGAGTAGTACTAATGCTATTAATATCATTACCCTAATTGCTATGTTTGGAGTTATTGTAGGTACGTTAGCATTATTTATTATTCTTTCTGGTTTTTCAGGGTTAAGAACATTTAGTTATTCGTTATTAGATGCTTCTGATCCAGATATTAAAATTTCACCAGCGCAAGGTAAAACTTTTGAGTATTCAAAAACTATTGATGAAGAGTTAATCTCTAATACGAATATAGCGTCGTTTTCTAAAGTTGTTGAAGAGCGTGTGTTTTTAAAGTATAAAGATAAAAGTCATATCGCATATGTTAAAGGTGTTGATTCTAATTATACTGAAGTAGTTGCAGTGGATTCTTCTTTAGTTGTAGGAACTTGGATTGATCCTGAATTTAGAAATACAGCTGTAATTGGAAATGGGATTTCGTATAAGTTATCGCTTAGAATTTTTAATCTGTCGGACCCATTAAAAGTTTTTGTGCCAAAACCAGGAAAAGGAATGTTAAATGCTAATAATGCATTTCGATCTACCAATGTTCAAATAACTGGAGTTTATTCTGGTTCTGAAGAGTTTCAGAATAAATATGTGTTTACTGAACTAGAAGTGGCTCAAGAATTACTGAACTATAAATCAGAACAAATTACTGCAGTAGAAATTAAATTAAGAGATCCTAATCTCATTGATGAAGTTACAGAAGTCTTACAAAAAAGCTTAGGGAATCAATATAAGGTAGAAACTAGAACAGAATTAAATGCATTGATCTATAAGGTTATTAATACCGAAAATTTTGTCTCTTATTTAATATTCACATTAATTGTAATCATTGCCTTGTTTAATGTAATCGGAGCAATAATTATGATGATTATAGATAAAAGAAAAAATCTAAAAACTTTATTAGATTTAGGTAGTACACTTAAAGATATTAAAAGAATTTTTGTGCTGCAAGGGTTTTTACTTTGCCTTTTAGGAATGGCAATTGGATTGTTTTTAGGGATGATTTTAGTAATTATACAACAAAAATTTGGATTGTTTATGATTACTCAAAACATTCCTTATCCTGTAGAGTTTAGATGGGCGAATTTAATTATAGTAATGCTAACCATTTCTGTGTTAGGTTTTATTGCTGCTAAAATTGCAAGCTCTAGAATTTCTTATAATTTTGTAACTAAATAACTAAATAACTAAATAACTAAATAACTAAATAACTAAATAACTAAATAACTAAATAATTACTATGAAATATATTAAATACTTAACCTTAATTGCTATTGTTATTACTTTTTCTTGTAAGTCGACTTATAGAGAAAAAAATAATTTTCAATTCAAGAATAATCCATTCAAAGTTATGGATAGTTTAGAGCTTGTTAATCGAGAAATGAACTTTAAGATAAATCCTTCTGAAAACTGGAAACTTTTGAATGAATATGGATCTAAATATTTTTCACCTGATGATGAAAAATCTTGGCCTAAAACTTCACTAAACATATATAAAAACATCGTTAAAGAAAACTATAAAGGAAATGTTACATTGGATGATTATTTGGAGTATCATGTTCTTTCTCAGAAAAGATGGAATTTTAAAGACTTTAAATATAAACTTGTAAAAACTAAACATAAACTTTATGGAGAAGTTTATGTGATGAATTATATTCATAGATATAATCTTAATAATCAAGTGGAAAACTCATTGTTTTTGATAGTGTATAAAAATTATGGATATACATTAGAATATAAAGCAAAGCCTGAGGATTTTTATAAAAGATTGCCTGAGGTAGAAAAAATGATAAATACTTTTAGAGTTTTATAGTAATTATAATTCTATACATTAATATTAATAATAAAAATAAAACCCTAGCTAAAAAAAGCTAGGGTTTTTTTATGTTGTTTTTGATTGATACATGTTTCTTTTTAGGGATCTCTTACGGGAAGGCGAGATTTACTTTATGTTTCATTTATCAACTAAAAAGTATAATTAATTTTATAACTTGGGATTATATATTAACTAACACCTGCAAGATACAACCGAAATCCTTTTCGTAAGTTGAAAATTAGATAGCTAAAAGAATGTTTTTCGGTGAATTGTATAATTTCTTCGATAAATGGAAAAATTAGCTAATTTCAGGGATTCTAGCATCTCCAAATTTGGTTTCAATTTCATTAAAAGCATTAAAAACATCGTTGGGGTCATCTGAAGTAACTAGCTTTAGTCTATATTCTTTAAAATGAGGAATTCCTTTAAAATAGTTTGTGTAATGTCTTCTAGTTTCTACAACACCTAAATGCTCACCTTTCCAGTCAATAGACATTTGTAAATGACGACGAGCAACTTCTACGCGTTCCGCTATTGTTGGTTTAGGTAAATGCTCACCTGTTTTAAAGAAATGTTTTACTTCATTAAAAAACCAAGGATACCCAATAGAAGCTCTACCGATCATAGCGCCATCTAGCCCATATTTATCACGCATTTCCATAGCTTTTTCAGGAGAATCAACATCCCCATTTCCAAAAACAGGAATATGCATTCTAGGATTGTTTTTTACATTAGCAATTGGTTCCCAATCTGCGCTACCTTTATACATTTGTGCTCTTGTTCTACCATGAATTGAAATCGCTTTAATTCCAACATCTTGTAATCGTTCTGCAACTTCAACAATTCGTATAGAATCATGATCCCAACCTAATCGTGTTTTAACTGTTACTGGCAAATCTGTATGTTTTACCATTGCCTCAGTTAATTTTACCATTAAATCAATATCCTTTAAAATTCCAGCTCCAGCTCCTTTGGAAACAACTTTCTTTACAGGACACCCAAAGTTGATATCAATAATATCCGGTTTGGTTTTTTCTACAATTTCTATAGAGCGTAACATAGAATCCATATTGGCTCCAAAAATTTGAATCCCAACTGGTCGCTCCTTTTCATAAATATCTAATTTAATAACGCTTTTAGCAGCATCACGAATTAATCCTTCAGAAGAAATAAATTCAGTATATACTACATCTGCACCGTTTTCCTTACATAAAGCTCTGAAAGGAGGATCACTAACATCTTCCATTGGTGCTAGTAGCAATGGAAAATCTGGAAGTTCTATGTTATCTATCTTTACCATAATTCAAAATCGCTGCAAATTTACGATTTAAATTAATTTCATCTATTTTTTTTACAAAAGGTTGATAAAGATGTTTTTTAGTTGTTACTTGATGGATGGATTTTTTTATCTATTGAATTATGTTTTTAGAAGCAAATTATTCTGGAATTGGGTATTATATATTAGCTTTTACTTTTGGGCCATCTTTACTAATGCTGCTTATAGCTTTATTAATTAGAAAGAAGAATAAAGCAATTTCAAATGGATTGATAACTTTAGCTATTCTTTATGTCTTACTATTTATTGGTTGGCGTTTATACGTCAATTAATCATGGAAAATTTTAAGTAAGTTTTGAAAATTTAATACCATAATCAAATAGGCGATTGTAGTACTTTTCGTAAGAATTAAAATAATTAAGTTTTGAAGAAGTACAATTGGGCAATTTTAGGTTGTGGTTGGATTGCTGAAATTTTTGCAAGTGATTTAAAAGTATTAGATAATGCAGTGTTATATGCCGCAGCTTCAAGAGATGTATCGAAAGCAAAGAATTTTGCAGATAAGTTTGGTTTTGAAAAAGCTTATGGAAGTTACCTTGAAATGTTAGAAGATGATAAAGTTGATATCGTTTACATTGCAACTCCACACACATTGCATTGCGAACATACACTATTATCGCTTAAACATAAGAAAGCAGTTTTGTGCGAAAAAGCATTTGCCATAAACCAAAAGGAAGTCGAATTAATGATTGATGCTTCTAAAGTGTATAATACTTTTTTAATGGAAGCCTTCTGGACTCGACTTGTTCCTACCTTCAAAAAAGTACTTTCAATAATTAAATCTAAAGAATTGGGTGAGCTTAAAGTTGTTCAGTCCGATTTTATGTTCCATGCTCCTTATAATGAAAACAGTAGATTATATAATTTAAATTTAGGAGGTGGAGCTTTACTCGATATCGGTATTTATCCTGTTTTTACTGCACTTGAAACCATAGGAGAGCCTAAAAATATAATCTCGAATGCAATTAAAAGCCCAACTGGATCAGATGAGCATATTGATGTTATCTTCGAATATGAGAATAATCAAAAAGCTTATTTAAGAGCTGGTTTTAAAAATGATGCTCCTAACTATTCAGTTTTTCATTTTGAGAAAGGAACAGTTCAGATTTCAAGAGAAATGAATTGCCCTATTGTCATAAAAACAGAAAATGGAATTCAAGAATTGAAAGAAGATGATGGGCCAGGTTACGGGTATTATTTTGAAGCTGCACATGTAATGGAGTGCTTAGATCAAGGATTTATTGAAAGCCCAATTTTAACTAATGAATTTAGTTTACGATTAATTAAAACCTTAGATAACATAAGAGCAAAAGTAAATGTAGTTTACCCTAACCATGATTGATTAGGAATAAACTACATTTTAAAGTTAGGGATTAATCGCTAAAATACTCTTACGATATTAAATCCAAATGCTATATCTCCACCAGCGTTACTAATAAACCCAGGTTCATTAGTAGATTGTGCATTAGTGAATAGTAATTGAAATACATGTCCGCCAGTTTCTATATCAACACCAAATGTATATGGATTGTAGAAAATAGAATTTTTATGACGGTTGAAATTATGTACATACTCTGCATTAAAGCTTATTCTCTTGCTTAGTTTTAAACGTCCACCAATTCCTAAGGCAAATTGATTAGGATTGGCTTCAAAAGTTTCTTCTAAAATTTGAAGATTTTCTCTAACATATGTTGGGGCAATTTCTAAAGAAAAGTTTTTTGAAATACGACGAGAAGCTAATAATTGTAAAGCATAACTAAATCGATCTTCATCTTTTAATGTATAATTAGTAAAACGACTATTACTTAATTCAGTATTAATATTAATTGTTCCGTATGCTGTTAAGTTTAAAGGAAAAGATTTTGATTGTCTTTTTAAACGAAGTTTACTTGCAAAAGCAAGAGTTTTTTCGAAAGATTCTCTACTAATACTAAATTGAAGTCCATCGAAAAAACTATATAATAATTCAATTTTTGTGTTAGCCAAATCTAGACCTAAAAAAGTATCCAATCCATCTTTTAAAGGTCCAAATCTGTGCGAAACAATTAAAAATAAATCCCCTTGATCGGCAACCTTAGTAGATTGTAAATTTCCGATCTTAAGTGTTTTGAATGCTGGTAGTTCAAAGCTTGAAGAATTACCAGCATTATTGTTTTTTGTTGAATCTTTATCTTTTTTTACTAAGTCATCTAACTCATTTAACAAGTCTTCTTGTGCTTGAGTTAAATAAGTATTTAATGAAAACAGAAAACAAAAAAATAGGGTTAGTTTTTTATAATGCATTGGTTCAGTTTTAATTCATTTAATAAGTCGTCGTAACCAATAATGATTCCTTTGACTTTTACAGATTGATTTTTTTTAAGTTTTTGTATTGTATTTGGGTTTGTAAACTGACAGAAAACTCGTTCATCAATTACAATACCTTCATCATTAATAGTTGAAATATTTCCATTTATAACTACAGCTTTGCTTGTATATGTTGTTCCTTCGTTGATCTTGGATATTAAATTTTCTGATGAACCAGTAAAAACAACTTCAATTTCTTCTGTAGTTTCAGTTTCTTGAAATACATAACTGTATGTATATAAACCTACTAAAACTAGTATAGAGACGAGAAATAGTTTCTTATTTTTTTTCAGTGAATTCATAGTTTAAATCAATAGTTACTTTTCGTGCAATTTTTCGTCTAAGTAAACCTGGGATTTTGATATTAAAATCACTAGGAAGTACTACTAATTCTGAAACTAAACTAACTTTATCTCCAATTTTTGATATTGTTCCTTTAGTTTCTATTTCCTTTTTAATACCTCTAATGGTCAAAGTTCCTTTAATTATAACTTCTTTAGAATCTTTAAGCTCACTTAAATTGATATCTTGTACTTTTCCTCTGAATGTTGCTTTAGGAAATTCAGCAGAATCCATAAAGTTTTCGTTAAAGTGTTCTTGCATTAAAGCTAATCTAAATTTAAAAGCACTAATAAATAATTGAGCTGCCATTCGTCCATCATTAGTGATAATAGCACTCGTACTTTTGTTTAATGCTTGAACAGGTTCAAAAGCTTTTACTGAAGCTTTAAATCCTGTAGATCCTGTTCGAGTAAAATATTTTTGGGCAAAAACAGATTGGGAAATCAATAAGATAATTACAAATAATCTCATAGGGTAGTTTCTTTTTATAGTTAACGCTTAGTTTTCAAGAAAGCCATCTGCTTTCCATTGATCAATAATGCTTCTTGTTGAACCTGGTAATAATCCTGTTGGAGGCATTGGATTAGAACCATTGTTAATACGGCCAATTAAGTTTCCATTTTCAGCTTGACTTCTAACTTGATTATAAGTGTTTAATAATATTCCTGCTGGAGGGTTAGAGCCAGTATGACACCCGCTTACAGCACAACTGTTATTAATAATATTTTTTACATCTTTTTCGTAAGTAACTTTAGCAGTAGGATCAACAACTACAGGATCTTCATTAGATACTTCAGAAGAAGAACAACTCATTATTGAAATTGATAGCACTAAAAGTAATGTTAGGTTTAGTTTTTTCATAATATGATATTTATAATTTAACAACGAAAAAAGCAAAAGCTTTATTCCATATAGTATTAATATTTATGTAAATCTCTTGCTAATGTATTTTATAATCTTGGTTATCTAAGTTATAAATTCAATCAACAGGAATTTTAAAGCCTTAAAAAGGAAAATTACTTCTTTAAAAAATCATCAATTTAAAATAACTCAGCATATGTTGTTAATTATTTGAATGAATCTAAAACATTAAATTATTAATAACGTTCCCCTCTAACTTAGTTTTAAACCATAAGAATAAAACAATATGCTGAGTTTTGCGGATCAACTTTAAAACTCTACTTGATCCTCTGGAATGATGATCTTAAATATTTTTATAAACTTTATTTCTAAATTTAATTATGTGATAATTCCTTATCAATACTGATACAAATGTATTTTGAGTATTTGTGTTTTTCAGTATTAAATATGGTTAAAGGGAACTTTTTTAGGTTAAAAGGGAAAAAAAACGGTTGAAAATTTAGCAATTGCCCTAATTTGGAAACCCAATAGTAAATGTTGTTAGAAATGAAATTGATAATTAGTTTTTAGGCAGAAACTTTTATTTGCTAGACAGGATGCAAATAGCGTATCTTTGCAAGTCATTAAGAAGGAATAAAGAACGAATGAAAAACATTAGGAACTTTTGTATTATCGCCCATATTGATCATGGAAAAAGTACACTTGCTGATAGATTGTTGGATTTTACTCAAACAGTAACTGAGCGAGAAAAGCAAGATCAATTATTAGATAATATGGATTTGGAGAGAGAGCGTGGAATTACAATTAAGTCACATGCGATTCAGATGAATTATGTTCATAATGGAGAGCCATATATTTTGAATTTAATAGATACTCCAGGTCACGTAGATTTTTCTTATGAAGTATCTCGTTCTATCGCGGCTTGTGAAGGAGCGCTTTTAATTGTAGATGCGGCACAAAGTATTCAAGCGCAAACAATATCAAATTTATATTTGGCTTTAGAAAATGACTTGGAAATTATTCCAGTATTGAATAAAGTAGATTTACCTTCTGCAAATCCAGAGGAAGTTACAGACGATATTGTTGATTTATTAGGTTGTGATCCAGAAGAGGTGATTCCTGCTAGTGGAAAAACTGGTTTCGGAGTAGATAATATTTTAGATGCTATTATTGATAGAATTCCTGCTCCAAAAGGAAATCCAGATGCTCCATTAAAGGCTTTGATTTTTGATAGTGTTTATAATTCGTATAGAGGAATTGAAACTTATTTTAGGATTATTGATGGTTCTATTAAAAAGAATCAGAAGATTAAATTCATGGCTACAGGTAATGATTATTTTGCTGATGAAGTTGGAACGTTAAAGTTAAACCAAGAGCCTAAAAAAGAAATTAAAACTGGTGATGTAGGGTATTTAATAACAGGTATTAAAACAGCTAAAGAAGTAAAAGTAGGAGATACTATTACCGATTTTGCTAATCCAACTACTGAATATATAGAAGGTTTTGAAGATGTAAAACCAATGGTATTCGCAGGAATTTATCCTGTAGATACAGAAGATTATGAAGAGTTAAGAGCTTCTATGGAGAAATTGCAATTGAATGATGCTTCTTTAGTATTTCAACCAGAAAGTTCTGCAGCTTTAGGTTTTGGTTTTCGATGTGGATTCTTAGGAATGTTACACATGGAAATTATACAAGAGCGTTTAGAACGTGAATTTAACATGACAGTTATTACCACGGTTCCTAACGTATCTTATCATGCATATACAAAGAAAGAACCAGATGAAGTTATTGTTGTAAACAACCCATCCGATTTACCAGACCCATCTAAATTAGATAGAGTAGAGGAACCATTTATTAAAGCTTCTATTATTACTAAATCGGATTTTGTTGGGCAAGTAATGAGTTTGTGTATCGAGAAGCGTGGACAAATAATTAATCAAACGTATTTAACTACTGAGAGAGTAGAATTGATTTTTGAAATGCCTTTGGCAGAAATTGTATTTGATTTTTATGATAGATTAAAAACAGTTTCTAAAGGTTATGCTTCTTTTGATTATCATCCAATTGGTTTGAAAAAGTCGAAACTAGTTCGTGTAGATATGTTGTTGAATGGGCAATCAGTTGATGCACTTTCTTCTTTACTGCACGACAGTAATGCATATTCTATTGGAAAACGAATTTGTGAAAAATTAAAAGAACTTATTCCACGTCAGCAATTTGATATTCCGATTCAGGCAGCAATTGGAGCAAAAATTATTGCTCGTGAAACAGTAAAAGCATTACGTAAAGATGTAACTGCAAAATGTTATGGAGGAGATATTTCTCGTAAACGTAAACTTTTAGAGAAACAAAAGAAAGGAAAAAAACGTATGCGTCAGGTTGGTAACGTAGAAATTCCACAGCAAGCGTTTATGGCGGTATTAAAATTAAACGATTAAGATATATTTAACCCTAGTACAGAAAAGTTACTAGGGTTTTTTGTTTAAAAATAAATCCTATTTTTACGGGCGAAAAAATTAATTAAAAATTATTATGGAAAATTCATTCAATTCATTTGATAATCATGATCGAGTTTTAGTAGCTCAATCAACTGAAGTAGAAAGAGTAGCTTTTTACAAGAAAACTTATGCACATGTTGCAGGTGGAGTTTTATTGTTCATCATTTTTGAGTATTTATTATTACAGAGTAATGCAATCGTTGAATTTGCATTATCAATGACTCAGGGATGGAAATGGTTATTATTACTTGGAGGTTTTATGTTAATTACGAACTATGCTGAAAGTACTGCTTTAAAAACTACAGATAAGAATTTACAATACATGGCTTATGCAGGATATATATTTGCTGAAGCATTTATTTTTATCCCACTTATTTATATAGCAATTGCTTACACTGAAAGTTTTGAAATATTACAACAAGCAGGAATTGTAACATTAACTTTATTTGCTGGATTATCAGCAGTAGTGTTGCTAACAAAGAAAGATTTCTCTTTTTTAAGGTCTGCCTTAACAATAGGTTTTTTTATTGCAATTGGTTTAATTGTAGCAGGAACTTTATTTGGATTTAACTTAGGCTTATGGTTTTCTGTTGGTATGTGTTTATTAGCAGGGGGTTCTATTTTATACCAAACATCAAACCTAGTTCATAAATTTACCACAGAAGATTATATACCAGCAGCTTTAGGATTATTTGCATCGTTAATGTTATTATTTTGGTATGTGTTACAAATTTTTTTAGATAGAGATTAACCAAATCACAATATATACAATAAAAAAGGCTCGAATATTCGAGCCTTTTTTATTGGTTGTTGATTTTTATTGTTCTAGCCATTTCCTAAATTCTGCTGTAGTAGAAGAGCTCGTCATGGGTTTTTCTTTGCATCCAGTTATGGAGAGTAATAATCTATTTTTAAAATGACTTTCTATATTAGTAATGTAATCAATATTGATAAGTTCACTTCGATTGATTTTAAAGAATTTATTTGGATTTAGTTGTTTTACAATACTTCCTAAGTTTTGAGAAATAGTATGTCTTTTCCCGTTTTTATCTGTAGCGATACAAAAATCACCTGAAGCTTCTATTAAAGAAATATCAATGACATTTAATAATTGAATTCCTTTACTTTTTTTAATTACAAAACGCTTTTTAAAAATGGTGTTTTCTTCTTTTAATGTAGACTTTAATTCACTAATCACTTCGGTGTTTAAATTACCGTAATCTCCTTTTTTAAATAATGCTTGGTATTTCTCTAAAGCACCATTAAACTCTTTTTTGGTAT
The DNA here is from genome assembly GCA_947492185.1 of uncultured Tenacibaculum sp. Lineage (GTDB taxonomy): Bacteria > Bacteroidota > Bacteroidia > Flavobacteriales > Flavobacteriaceae > Polaribacter. The sequence continues at coordinate 194,122 of CANLMR010000003.1, read as the reverse complement.
AAGGTTTTAAAATATAAGCAATTCCGTTAGAGTTAAATGCTTTAAATAAATACTCATCGTGAGCTGAGCAAAATATAATTGGAGTATTTGTTGAAATGTCATCAAATAAATCAAAAGAAATACCATCTAGTAACTGAATATCTGATAAGATAACATCATAAGTGTTGTTAGATAATAATTGAATCCCATCTTTTATAGTTCGTGCCCAATCGTGTTTAATTTCATTTTTGAAATATTCGGTTAGGTAAGAAGTTAGCTTTTGGTAAGCTGGTATTTCATCTTCTAAAATCAGGACTTTCATAGGCTATTCAATTAAATTAATGATTGGAATAGAGACTTTAAATTCATTTTCTGAGTTAATTACAGAGATTTCTTGATCTGATAAGAATTGGTATCTAGTTTTTAAGTTTTTCAACCCTGTTCCAAAAGATTCTTTATTATTTTTTAATGAAGATTTAGCATTGATTACTGTAAGTGTATTTTCTTCGATTAAAATTGAAGTTTTTATAGGAGTTGTTTTAGGTTTGTTATGTTTTACTACGTTTTCTAATAAAGTTTGAATGGCTCCTGTAGGAATAAACTTATTAGTAACAACCGTTTTTTGTTCTATTTCGAAATAATAATCATTACCAAATCGAGTTTGAATCAAAAAAATATAATTTTCGGCTAACTGAATCTCATCTGCTAATTCCATGACTTCAGCATCTTTAGTTTTGATAAGGTATCTGTAGATTAAAGAAAGCCGGTTAATATATTCCTTAGCTTTTTCAGTATCTGAGTCAATTAGACTATCTAGAGTGTTTAAATTGTTGAATAAAAAGTGAGGGTCAATTTGTGACCGTAATAGCTTTAATTCGTTTTCTTTTTGTTGTTTTTCGATTTCTAAAAATTTAGATTGACCTTCATAAAACTTTTTCAATAATAATATCCCCAGAGGAAATCCTACCATATCTGTAGCATTGTATAATCCGCTTTGTAGATATAATAATATGTTATTTATACCATCTAAACCTTTTCCTGCGGAGAACCTACCAATTAATTTATCCAATGTTCCAAACACCGTTAATAATAATACTGCTAATACAAAAAACGTAAGATATTTCTTCTTTTTGGTAAGAAATTTTGGAACCAATATTTGAATAAATGCGAGTATAATTACAATAGATATAATTGTTGTACTCGGAAAATCAATTAAATATTCAATCAGTTTGTTTCCTTCTCGGTAGTAATCAAATGCATTAAGTAGTATAGATACTCCAAAGATAATTGTTAAAATTATCCAGTCTGATTTATTGAGCTTGGTGTTCATTTAGTTGAATTTTTTCTGGAATATGTTTCTTAATGATATACATTCCAAATAATAAACAAGGTAATGTAATAATAATTAAAAAAATGGCACCAGTAATTTCTGTTTCACTTGTAATGTTTTTCTTAAATGGAATTCCAATACCATCAATTTTAGCTGCAAAATCAATTAATGCATGAATAATGATTAAAGGAAAAATACTTCTTGTTGCAATAAGTAATGCTCCAAATAAAACACCTATAAAAGTAGCAAAGAATACTTGAGAAATTTCCCCGTATAAACCTTTGTTAAACTTAATTAAATGAAGTAAACCAAAGATTATCGATGATATAAAAATTGCCTTGGTAATAGATTTTTTAGTTCCACCTCCATGCTTAATTAATAAAGGTAAAAGAACTCCTCTAATACTTAATTCTTCACAAAAACCAATACTTAAACAATAAATTGATAAAATAAATAGTTGTATTAAGTCGAATTCAGGAATATCTCCTCCAAATACAAGATTTATACCTACTAGAAATATCAAAGGAAAAAGGAGTAGATGTTTCTTTTCTGTTTTATTAGAACTTAGACCGCTGAGTTGAAATAAATTATTCTTTTTAATGAAATATAGAGAAACTAGCGATATAATAATGTTACTACCTATACTAACTAGTAGGTGCGTGTTATAATCTGTAATTTCTTTTGATATTAATATACTTTTTATAATTCTACTAGTACTTAAAATGACTAAAAATAGTATAGAGAATAATGTTATTTTAACCGGAATATTATTGTTTTTCATAGCGTTATTTTTAGTCGTTATCATCAATTCTATTTTCTTCGTCTCTTGAAGAATTACGTTTGTTCTTCTTTTTTCCAAATTTAGAACCAAAACTATAGGTGAATCTTAATTGAACATTTTGTCTTGATCCGTTACTTTCAATATTAGCATTAATGTTATCATAGTTTACACGACCAACAAAACCTCTATCCAACACTTTGTTAATTCCTAGGTTTACTTTTAATCGGTTATCCATGAATTTCTTTCCAAATGAAAAACTTAAGTTTCCAATCCAACCTACATCAATTTGTCCTTCTAATGCACCAGATCCAAAGTAACTAGACATTTCTGCATTAATATCCCAAGGTAATTTATAGCTAGCTTGAGTATACCAACCATAGTTCCATTTAGTTAATAGTAAGTTTGGATTCAATTCGGTTGAAGCAAACTTATTGTAATCAACAATAAAACCGGTAAAACCTTCCAAACCTTTAATAAAATCTAAAGGACCAAATAACCTAAAGTTCCAGTTTTGTCTATCTTGAAGATTAATTGTAGTTCTCGAAATTTGAGCTGTAGCGTCATCTTGAGAGATAAATAAGAATAAGTTGTCTCTTGTTTCACTATAAGCTACAGTGAAAAAAGGTTGATTGTCAAAAGTTAAATTAAACTGATAATTATTGGTAAAAGCTGGCTTTAAATTTGGGTTTCCTACTTCTGTAGTTAATGGATCATAAACCGTAACAAAAGAATTTAAACTATTGTAGTTTGGTCTTCTAATTCTATAACTGTAAGCTAAATTTGCTCCTAGTTGTTCTGTTAGTTTTCTGCTTACAGAAGCACTTGGGAATAATTCAGAAATAATTCTTGTTCTTGTGGTATTAGTATTTGTTGAAGTTCCTCTAGTATCACTATTTTCATATCGTAAACCACCAGAAAGAGACCAATCTCCAAAAGAAGTATTTACTTTAGAGTAAACTGCAAAAATGTTTTCATCAATTAAAAAGCGATTGCTGTCTGCAGCCTGAAAATCAAAATTACCAGCTATATTTTGAGTGAACAATTTTAAATCACTGTCTGTATCAACATCTGAGTATTTACTACCAAAACTTAACTTAAAATTATCTGAAAATGTTTTTATATAATCTACCCTGTAGGTATTAATAGTGTATTTACTATCTTGTAAATAACGTTGATTAGTAAAAGGAACCGTATTTCCAGTAACAGCATAAATATCGTTTTTGTTTTTGTTTTTGAAATCTACATAATTAAAATCAACAAGTAATTTGTCTGTTTCTGTTTTGTATTCGTAATATGGATTAAAACTAAACGTGTTTCTGTCTCTGTCAAAAGTGTTTTCAGTAACAAAACGTTCTAATGAAGTAGGAGCAGTAATGTCTGTATTACTTTTAGATATTCTATCAGACATTGTATTGTTGTATCTAGTTCCTAGACCAATGGTGTTTTTATCATTAATATAGTAATCAATACTACCACCAACCCAAATACGTTTTGGATCGTAAGGCTCAATTGTGGCTTGATCATATACGGTAGTTCCAACAGTACGTTTTATAAATAAGTCATCTCTCCAAGTAGGTGCAGAGTATCCAGTGTTTAATTGCCAGTTTAGTTTGTTTTTATAACTAGCAATAGAAGCATTGGTTCCGTATTCAAATCCTTCATCTTCTCCAATCCATGCACCAACATTTCCATGAGTTCCTAGTTTTACGTTTTTCTTTAAAATGATGTTTATAATTGGGCCAGAACCTTCAGCATCAAATTCTGCTCCTGGCTGTTCTATCAATTCTACTTTAGCGATATTATCAGCAGGTAAATCTTGTAAAAGTGTATCCATATCCATATAATCAGTGGTTTTTCCATTGATTAAGATTCGAATATCTGATCTTCCAGCGAAATTAATTCCATTATTTGTTACGATAACCCCAGGCACACGTTTTACAACATCTTGTAAACTACTGTTTAACATCTCAGAATTTTCTAAATCAACAACCAATTTTTCTGCTGTTTGACGAATCACAGGTCGTTTACTTTGAACTACAATTTCATCTAAAGATTCATTCTCTTCTTTTAGTGTAAAGTTTATGGTTTTGTTATTGATGAGGTTAAATTTTTCTGAAGTTTTGGTTTTGAAACCTAACATAGAAATTTCTATAGTGTAATTTCCTTCTGAAATGTTTTCGAAATGGAAGTTTCCATTATCATCTGAAACTACACCTTTTGGAGTTGAATTTTCTTTTTCACTCAATAAAATCACGTTAGCAAAAGGCAATGGTTGCTTTTGGTTATCCGTAATTTGTCCAGTAATAGAATGTTGAGCTACAATTTGTCCTATTGAGAATGTTAATAAGAATAGTACTAGCGACTTTTTAAAGTTTGTTTTCATATAGATTTTCATTTTTTTAAAGACAAATCAAAACTATGTTTGTTACAGGCTTTAAAAAATAGAAAACCGATAAAACGGGTTAATTTTCTGTCGAATAGGTATTCTAAGACTACATTTTGTCAATCAGTTGTTTAGATTTGTTTGGTTTTTCTTCTTTTTTCTTAGGTTTTTTCCCTGGAAAAACAAGAGAAGTACTCGAAAAAGTTGTTCCAAAATTTACTTTAGCATAGTATACTTGGCTAACTGCATCTAAAACTTGATCTTCGGTTAGTTCTTTTAAAGGATGGATATATACAGACCAAAGAACATTATCAGATATAGCGTATTTAACATCTAATGCGGTATGGAAATTTGCCATTAGTGAAGCGGTTTTTAATTCTTCAGAAAGTTTATTGCTTTCAATTATTGGAGACATAATTCGCATTCGGTTATGTGTTGAATCAGCAATGGTAATAAAAGGAGTGTTTTTAATAATAAAACGCCATTGAGATTTGTGGCTAATAATACTATCACTTATACTTTCTAGCATCTCCCCTAATTTTGTTGGCGTCATTTGTTGACTATAACTATTAATAGAGAATATTGTAAATAAAAAAATTAAAGTAGCTTTTTTCATGGTATAAATTTTACAATTAGACGTAAGACACTTTTAAAAATAACAAAGGCTTCCATTTTTGGAAGCCTCTGTTATTTTTTATCAAAAAAAGTTCTAGTCTCTACTACCCAAAACTTGTAAAGCCCAATATGCTAGCATTGCTAAAGAACCTAGCGCGGCTACTAAATATGTTCTGGCAGCCCATTTTAATGCATCTTTAGATCCTGCTAACTCTTCACGAGTAACAATATGTTTGTTTTCTAACCAAGCTAATGCTCTATTACTAGCATCATATTCTACGGGTAAAGTTATAAAGCTAAATAATGTACCCATAGCCATAAAAATTAAACCAGCAATAGCAATATAAAAACCAATACCAGTACTTCCTGATGCAGCACCAAAACCAATTCCTCCAATAATCATCCATTGAGAGAATCTAGAAGTAATACTAACCATAGGAACTAATTTAGATCTCATTTGTAACCATTCATATGCTTGAGCATGTTGAACCGCATGTCCAACTTCATGCGCGGCTACAGCAGCAGCAGCAGAGTTTCTTTGATTGTAAACTCCTTCGCTAAGGTTAACAGTTTTATTTTGTGGATTGTAGTGATCAGTTAACATTCCCGGTGTAGAAATAACTTTCACATCAGTAATACCATGATCTGCTAACATTTTTTCAGCAATTTCAGCACCACTCATTCCATTTCTCAAGTGTATTCTTGAATATTTTTTGAATTTTCTTTTTAAGGTATTGCTTACTACAGAGCTAAACAATGTGATAATACCTATTAAAATATAAAAACCTATCATAATCGTCTCTAATTAATTTTCAAATATTGTTTTGTTTGATAAATTTACAGCATAAATTATTCCATTTTAAAATTAATGGAAAAAGTTGACAAAATGGCAAACAAACCAAATATTTTATTAGTCTATACTGGTGGTACTATCGGAATGATTAAAGATTATAAGACGGGAGCATTAAGAGCTTTCGATTTTAATCAAATTCAAGAAAAAATTCCTGAATTAAAACATTTAAACTGTAATATATCTACAATTTCATTTGAAGAACCTATAGATTCTTCAAATATGAACACATCATATTATATAAAAATAGCCGAAATAATTGAGATAAACTATAATGAATATGATGGTTTTGTGGTGTTAACAGGTTCAGATACCATGTCGTATACATCTTCGGCAATAAGCTTTATGTTTGAAAATCTTCAAAAACCAGTAATTTTTACTGGTTCGCAATTACCTATTGGGGATTTAAGAACGGATGCTAAAGAGAATTTAATTACTTCTATTGAAATTGCGTGTGCAAGAGAAAAAAAAGAGCCTATAATTAAAGAGGTTGGATTGTATTTCGAATATAAATTATACAGAGCAAATAGAACTACCAAAATTAACGCAGAACAATTTGAAGCTTTTGCTTCTATGAATTATCCACCATTAGCAGAAAGTGGAGTTCATTTACATTTTAATCATCATTTACTATTCAAAAATGAAGTTAAAGAAGGTAAGTTGATTTTTAGAAAAAATTTAATTGACGATATTGTAATATTAAAATTATTTCCTGGAATTACACCCAAAGTTGTTGAAACAATTTTGAATATAGAAAATTTAAAAGGAGTTATTTTAGAAACTTACGGTTCTGGTAATGCACCAACAGAGAAATGGTTTATAAAACTAATTGAACAGGTTATAGAAAAAGGAGTTAAGGTTGTAAATGTTACTCAATGTACTGGTGGAGGTGTTATTTTAGGTTTGTATGAAACAAGTACAGATTTGAAAAGAATAGGGATTATTAACGGGAAAGATATTACAACAGAAACTGCTGTAGCGAAAATGATGTACTTGTTAGGGGAAGACTTATCTAGAGAAGATTTTAAACATTATTTTGAAAAACCTCTAAGAGGAGAAATAAGTTTGCAATCGTAAATGATAATTTTTAAATTTAAGTGACAAAAAGGAAAAGTTTTTTAACAATTAGCGTTAATTTTTTTTAATGTACCAACATTTTTTTGTTACTTGGCTCTCTGAAAACTGGCGGGGTTACTCGAGTTATACCAAATAATATTAATAGGTTACTAGTAATCAGGCTGGTTAGCTATATAAAAATTTGTATTTTTAACACGTTAACTATTTTAAATTAATTATAACAAAATGAAAAAAGCAGTAAATGTCCTAACTCTTACAGGATTTATGTTCTTTGGGGCTATTCAATCAACTTTTGCACAAGAAGCGGAAAAAACTTTTCACCAAGAGTTAAAACAACGTTTTATTGAAGGAGATCCAAAGTTTATGGGTATTGTATTAGTTACCTTAATTTTAGGTTTAGCTATTGCAATTGAAAGAATTATCTACTTAAACATGGCAACTACAAATACTAAGAAATTAGTAGCTAGTGTTGACGATGCATTAAGTTCTGGTGGTGTTGAGGCAGCTAAAGAGGTTTGTAGAAATACTAAAGGGCCTGTTGCTTCTATTTTTTACCAAGGGTTAGAAAGAGCTGATGAAGGTTTAGATGCAGCTGAAAAAGCAGTAGTAGGATACGGAGGAGTTCAAATGGGATTATTAGAGAAAAACATTTCTTGGTTATCTTTATTTATCGCACTTGCACCGATGTTAGGATTCATGGGAACTGTAATCGGTATGATTGATGCTTTCGATAAAATTGCTGTAGCAAATGATATCTCTCCAGCGGTAGTAGCAGGTGGTATTAAAATTGCACTTTTAACTACAGTATTTGGTCTTGTTGTAGCAATTATCTTACAAATTTTCTATAACTACATCGTATCTAAAGTTGATAGTATTGTAAACAACATGGAAGATGCTTCTATATCTTTAATCGATTTATTAGCTAAGTATAAAAAATAATATAACTAGCATGAATAAAAGATTTTTAACAATATTGATTGCCATTATAGGTGTTGTAGGTTTTGCCCTATATGTAAACATCATGATGGTTGACGGTGAAGATAAAGTAGCGCAAGACGTTGCTGCATCTCCAATGGTAACTTTTTCTATAGTATTATTAATAGCTTCTATTGTTATTACAGTGGTTGCTTCATTATTAGGAGTTTTAAAAAATCCAGCTGCTTTAAAGAAAACGTTATTAGGAGTTGTTAGTTTAGGAGTAGTAATCTTAATTGCTTACTTAATTGCTGATTCTAATTTAGTAGTTGATGCGAATAAGAAAGAGATTGCAGCTGCAGGAAGTTCTGTTTCTAAATTAACTAGTACAGGTATATGGGGGAGTTTATTCTTATTAGTAGTAGGAGGAGCTTTCTTTATATTTGATTTATTAAAAGGATTAATTAAATAATTTACCATGGCAAGAAGAGAAAACCCAGAAATTAACGCAGGTTCGATGGCAGATATCGCCTTCTTGCTACTTATCTTTTTCCTTGTAACAACAACAATGGACGTTGATTCAGGTATTTCAATGAAATTACCAGAAAAACCGCCAGCAAATTACGATCCACCAAAAATTAAAGAGAAGAATATCTTTGAGATTAGTATTAACAGAAATAACGACTTATTTGTAGATGGAGACGTTATGGAATTAAAAGATCTTAAAGAAGCTGCTAAGAAATTTATAGATAATGGTGGAGGTGTTGGAAACCCAATGCCAGGAGAAGAGAAGGGTAAAGAATGTGATTATTGTACAGGAGATAGAAATCCTGAATCGTCTGATCATCCAAATAAAGCAATTATTTCTATTGAAAGTGATAGAGCTTCAGACTATGAAGTTTATGTAAGTATTCAGAATGAGTTAAGAAGAGCTTATACTGAATTAAGAAATGAACTTGCAATGAAGAAATATAACAAGTCTTTTGCGGAAATAGAATCAGCATATAAGAAAAGTGGTAATAAGAATAAAAATCTTGAGGAACAAGTTAAGCAAATCAAGAATTCTTACCCACAAATTATTACAGATTTAGATCCAACTGATTCTGAATAAACTTAACTATAAAAACAATTAATTATGTCTAAATTTGGAAAGAAGAAAAAAGGTTCACCAGCCATTTCAACGGCGTCTTTACCTGATATTGTTTTTATGTTACTTTTCTTTTTCATGGTAACTACTGTGATGAGAGAAACTGACTTACAAATTAACAGCCCTAGTTTACCAAGTGCGTCTGAAGTAAAAAAACTTGAGCAAAAAAGTTTAGTTACTACGATATATGTTGGTCAAGCTAAGGATGCTAAATATGGTAAGAAATACAACAGTATTCAATTGAATGATAAGATTGCGACTGCAGAAGATATTCCGGCTTTTATTATTAATGCTAGATTAAAAATCAAAGAAGAGAATCATCCAAGAATGACAACTTCAATCAAAGCAGATAAGCAAATGAGTGTAGGTACTTTAACAGATATTAGACAGCGATTAAGAGATGTAAATGCTCTTAAATTAAGTTTGTCTACTCATAAGGGAAGTGCTATTAGTGAATAAATTTCATTTTGATTTATTATATATATGAAAGAGCAATTATTTAATTGCTCTTTTTTATTTTTATAACCTCTTTTAAATTTTACTTTATGAAGTTAAAGATCTTTATAATAATTTTTTCTTTTTTTAGTGTCTGTTCTTTTTCACAAAAGGATTCTTTAAAATTGGGTGATAAATATTGGGAGGATCAATTATACATGAGTATTTCCTATGATATTATGAGAAGTCAACCTACTTCTACAGATATTACAGGTTTTTCATATAGTCTATCTTTTGGTTATATTAAAGACATTCCATTTACAAAACGAGGTAATTTATCAGCAGGAATAGGAGCTGGGTATGGGTATAATTCATTTAATCATGATTTACAAGTAATTGATAATAATACAATTCAACTTGCTTCAGATATTTCATTTAATAAATTAAGACTTCATAATTTAGAGTTTCCTATTCAACTGCGCTGGAGAACATCTGACGCTGTTACTTATTCTTTTTGGAGAGTTTATGCAGGAGTAAAACTGAATTATAATTTGAATAATAAGTTCTCTTACCAATTAAATAGTAATAATCAAACGGTTGAATTCTCTAACGTTGCTATTTTTAATAAATTTCAAACTGGTTTAGAATTGTCTGCTGGTTATGGAGCTTTCAATTTTTATATGTATTATGGGTTGAGTCCGGTATATAAAGATGCTGTTATTAACGGAGAAAACGTTTCTTCAAAAATTACAAAATTTGGTTTAATCTTCTATCTATTATAGTATATAATATGTTAAAAGTTGACATGAAACCCCTATAAAAAAGCCTAAATAAACCTCTTTTGGAGTGTGAGCTCTTAAATATAGTCTAGATGAAGCTAAAAGGCCAGAAAGCAGTATTAAAATAATTAATAGCGGTATTACTGATGTGTTGTATATGATTTGAAATACGATAAAGTAACCAACGGCACTTCCTATTGATAGTAAATGGATACTTGTTTTTATTCCCGTGAAGAAGATTAAATAAATAGCTATCAATCCTATGAGCGTTCCATAAAACAAATAAGATAATTCTTGAACATTTCTGAAAAGACTGAAATATTTAGCTAAAACTAAAAACACACACATCATTATAAATAAAGGAACTTTTCTTTCCTTTATAGATGGAAGTTCTACAGAACTAATTTTATTAGAAAGTTTTAGGAATATTAGTATAAGTATTGGTATTATATATGTAGTTGTAAATACAATACTTAAAAAATATAATTGCTCTCTAAAATTTATTTGGATTGGACATAAATAAAAATACAATAATAAACCAATAGTAGGCATTACTATTGGATGCAAGATAGTTGATAAAAATTTATGCCACCGCATTATATTTCTTTTCTAAGTCTAGCTACAGGAATATCTAATTGTTCTCTATATTTAGCCACTGTTCTTCTTGCAATAGGATATCCTTTTTCTTTTAAAATACCGGATAATTTCTCATCTGTAAGAGGTTTCTTTTTGTTCTCTTCAGCAATTACATTCTCTAAAATCTTTTTTATTTCTTTAGTAGAAACATCTTCACCTTGATCATTTTTCATTGATTCAGAGAAAAAGTCTTTAATTAATTTTGTTCCGTATGGAGTAGAAACATATTTACTGTTTGCTACTCTGGATACTGTAGAAACATCCATGTTAATTGTGTCAGCAATATCTTTAAGAATCATTGGTTTTAACTTGCGCTCATCACCAGTTAGAAAATAATCATATTGATAATGCATAATAGAATTCATTGTAACTAACAAAGTTTGCTGACGTTGCTTAATAGCATCAATAAACCATTTTGCAGCATCTAATTTTTGTTTGATAAACATTACAGCATCTTTTTGAGACTTTGTTTTATCTTTAGAATCTTGGTACCCTTTTAACATATTATTGTATTCTTTGGATACATGTAATTCCGGAGCATTCCTTGAATTTAATGTAAGTTCTAATTTCCCTTCAATAATTCTAATTGTAAAATCAGGAACAATTTGCTCTGCAATTTTATTATTTCCAGCATAAGAACTCCCGGGTTTAGGATTTAATTTCGAGATCTCAGTATTTACAGCTTTTAGTTCTTCTTCAGATATGTTGAACTTATCTAGTAATTTTTTATAATGTTTCTTTACAAAATGATCAAAAGCATTTTCTAAAACTTTAATTGCCAAAGAACGACTTTTGGTCTCTGATTTTGATTTTAACTGAATAATTAAACATTCTTTTAAATCTCTAGCTCCAACTCCTATTGGATCAAGTTTTTGTACAACATTAACTAAAACATGAGCTACTTTTTCTTCAGAGGTAAATACATTTTGAGTAAATGCTAAATCATCAATTAAGTCGATTAATTCGCGACGAATGTATCCGCTTTCATCAATACTTCCCACTAAAAATTCCGCAATAGACTTCTCTTCATCATCTATTCTGAAGGTGTTTAGTTGATTTTTTAAAGATTGGTGAAAAGTTGTTCCAGCTGCATAAGGAACTTGTTTTTCTTCATCATCAGATGAATAATTGTTTGCTTGAGTTTTATAGCTAGGATATTCATCGTCACTTAAATATTCATCTATGTTAATGTCTTCAGCTTCAATCTTTTCGTTTCCAGCATCGTCATAATCGTTGTCATTAGCGAAATTATCTTCAAAATTATCGCTTTCTTCTTTTCCAGTATCAAGTGCAGGATTTTCCTCAATCTCTTGTTTTAAACGTTCTTCAAAAGCCTGTGTAGGCAATTGAATTAGTTTCATCAACTGAATTTGTTGAGGAGAAAGTTTTTGAAGTAATTTTTGATGTAAACTTTGTTTTAGCATAATTACAAATATATGAATTCAGTAAAAATAAAAACGCCATTCTTGCTAGGAATGGCGATTGATATGTATAATTTATAATTCTTTTTAGAATTCTGCGTTCTGTGGAGTTCTTGGGAATGGTATTACATCTCTAATATTACCCATTCCTGTTGTAAATAATACTAAACGTTCAAAACCTAGTCCAAACCCAGAGTGAACAGCTGTTCCAAATTTACGAGTATCTAAGTACCACCATAATTCATCTTCTTCAATATCTAAAGCGGCCATCTTCTCTTTCAAAACATCTAAACGTTCTTCTCTTTGAGATCCACCAACCATTTCGCCAATTCCTGGGAATAAAACATCCATTGCTCTTACTGTCTTTTCATCGTCATTTAAACGCATATAAAATGCTTTAATTTTCGCTGGATAATCGAATAAAATTACTGGACACTTAAAGTGTTTCTCTACTAAATAACGTTCGTGTTCAGATTGTAAATCGGCACCCCATTCATCAATAGGGAATTGGAATTTTTTCTTTTTGTTAGGTTTACTATTACGTAGAATATCAATAGCTTCTGTGTAAGAAACTCTTTTGAAATTGTTATCTACTACAAACTTTATTTTTTCAATTAAAGACATTTCACTTCGTTCTGCCTGCGGTTTTGTCTTTTCTTCTTGAAGTAATCTGTTTTCTAAGAAATTTAAGTCGTCTTTACAGTTGTCTAATACATATTGTAAAACGTATTTAATGAAATCTTCAGACAAATCCATGTTAGCATCTAAATCATTAAATGCAACCTCAGGTTCAATCATCCAAAATTCTGCTAAGTGACGCGTAGTATTCGAGTTTTCAGCTCTAAATGTTGGTCCGAAAGTATACACTTTACCAAGCCCCATTGCATACGTTTCAGCTTCTAGTTGTCCAGATACTGTTAAGTTCGTCTGCTTGCCAAAAAAATCTTGAGTGTAATCTATTTCTCCTTCTTCATTTAAAGGAGCTTTATTAGTTTCAAAGTTGGTTACTTTAAACATCTCTCCAGCTCCTTCAGCATCAGATCCAGTAATAATAGGAGTGTTTACATAGTAAAATCCGTTTTGCTGAAAATATTGATGTACTGCAAAAGATAATGCAGAACGAACTCTCATTACAGCACTAAACGTATTTGTTCTTACACGTAGGTGAGCCTGTTGTCTTAAAAACTCTAAAGAATGACGCTTAGGTTGTAATATGGTTTTCGCAACTTCATCCGGATCAGCATCTCCTAATATGTCAACATTAGTTACCTGAATTTCCACGGATTGCCCTTTTCCTTGGCTTTCAACTAATGTTCCTTTAATAGAAACCGCAGCGCCTACAGTAATTCTCTTTAAAAGAGTTTCATCTGTATTTTCGAAATCAACAACACATTGAATATTTTTAATAGTAGAACCATCATTTAATTGAATAAATCGATTGCTTCTAAATGCTCTTACCCAACCTTTTACGTTTACTTCTTGTAAAAATTTCTCTGAAGCTAATAATTCTTTTACGCTACTTGTTTTCATGTTTAAAAAATTGAACGACAAATATAATTTTTTAAAGAGAAACTAACAACGCATTTGTAGTATGAATAATTGGTTTTTAAAGAAAAGCAAAAATTATTTTTCAGTTTTTTCTTTTGGTGGTAAAATTTTGAAATTCGTTTCTTTTAATACTTTCTTATTGGCTATTTTTTTCTCAAAAGATAATAGGAGAGAAGGTAACAGTAATAAATTTGAAACCATTGCTAATAAAAGTGTTACTGAAACTAACCCTCCAAGCGCTATTGTTCCACCAAAACTAGAAACCGTAAATACTAAGAAACCGAAAAATAATACTATAGAAGTATAAAACATACTTACTCCAGTTTCCTTTAAAGCAGAGTAAACGGCAGGTTTAATTCTCCAATTATTTGCTAATAATTCTTGACGATATTTAGCTAAGAAGTGAATGGTGTCATCTACTGATATTCCGAAAGCTATACTAAATACAAGTATTGTAGATGGTTTTATTGGAATATTAAAGAATCCCATTAATCCTGCAGTCATTAATAACGGTAACATGTTTGGAATTAATGATATTAATATCATTTCTAAAGATCTAAACATCCAAGCCATAAATATTGAAATTAATAGAATAGCTAGGGATAACGATATTACTAAATTCTTTATTAAATAATTAGTTCCTTTTAAAAATACTAAAGCTTTACCAGTCATGGAAACTTCAAACTTTTTATCTGGAAATTGCTTTTGGATTACAGCATATAAACGTTCTTGAATGATATCCATTTTGTCAGTACCAACATCTTTCATAAACGTAGTAATACGCGCATAACGACCAGTACTATCAACAAAGTTTTTAAGCATACCAGAATTTCCTTCAGAATTTTTAGTGTATGCAAATATGGAGCTCTGCTCTTGACCAGTTGGGAGTTGATAATATTTTGGATTTCCTTTATAAAAAGCTTGCTTTGAGTATTTTACTAAGTTGTTTACTGAGATAGGTTTTGATAACTCTGGAAAAGTTTCGATGGTTTCAATTAACTTTTCCATTTTTTTAAGAGTAGAAAGTTTCATTACGCCTTTCTTTCTTTTTGTATCTATCAATATTTCTAAAGGCATTATACCTCCAAATTCATTTTCGAAAAATTTAATGTCTTTATAAAACTGTTTTCCTTTTGGCATATCTTCAATTAAACTACCTGAAACTCTAATAAGAGCAAGCCCAGACATACTTAAAATAATGATAACAACAGTTGTAATATATATAGCTATTCTATGGTTTCTAACCGTTCGTTCCATCCAGTTAACCACATTTTCCATCCATTTTTTCTCCAAATGATTCAGATGTTTTTTCTGTGGTAATGGCATAAAACTGTATAAAATCGGAATGATTAATAAAGCTAAAATGAAAATACTGATAATATTAATTGAAGCAAGAACACCAAACTCACGTAATAATTGACTCTTAACAAAGACGAAAGTTGCAAAACCAGAAGCTGTTGTAATATTAGTCATTAAAGTTGCATTACCAATCTTTGAAATTACACGTTGTAATGACTTCGCTTGGTTACCATGTTTTTTTACTTCTTGTTGGTATTTATTAATTAAGAAAACTGCATTTGGAACTCCAATAACAATAATTAAAGGAGGAATAAGTGCTGTTAAAACTGTAAGTTCATAACCTAATAAGCCAATAAAACCAAACGCCCAAACTACTCCAATCCCCACTACTAATAAGGTGATGAATGTTGCCCTGAATGATCTAAAAAAGAAGAAGAAAATAATAGCAGTAATTAATAATGCTCCACCAACAAAAAGTAGCATTTCGTCAGCAATATTTTTAGAGTTTAATGTTCGAATATATGGCATACCCGATATTTTTACATCTAGATTATTGCTAGCTTCAAATTTCTCTACAAGTGGAATTAACTTTTGTTCAATAAAATCAGCTCTCTCCGGAGTATTAATTATATCTTTTTTTAAGTAAATAGCAGTTTGAATAGTACCTTCTCCGTTATATAAGATATTATCATAAAAGGGTAATTTTTCAAATAACTCCTTTTTTATGTTTTCAATGTCTTCTTGTTGGGTAGGTTTTTTTTCAAAAAGTGGAGTGATAACAAATTTTCTTTTCTTCCTATCAGCTTCAAGTTTTTTAATATCAGTAATTGAAACTGTTAATTCTACTTGGGAAGTAGAGTCTAACTTTCTGGCTAATTCGTTCCAAGCATTAAATTTTTCAACTTCAAAAACAGTGCTATCTTTAAGTCCAAGAATAATTAAATTTCCTTCTTCACCAAATATTTCTAAAAACTTATTGTATTGTACGTTTACTTCATGATTTTCTGGAAGCAAGTTTGCTTCGGAATATGAAAACCGAATGTTACTTGTTTGTGAGACTAAATATGCAGTAATACCAATAATTACTGCTAATACTAGGTAGCGATTTCGTAAAATAAATCCTGCGATTTTAGTCCAAAAAGTCATTCAATAAAGTTTGTGTAAAGGTAGGTTAAAAAGAGATAATAGAACAAAAAAAAGAGTGTTGTAAAAACACTCTTTTTTTCAATACTTTTTTTAGTTATACAGTCATTATTTCTGTTTCTTTAACAGCGTACTTTTCGTCAACTTGCTTAACGTAATCATCTGTTAAATTTTGTATATCCGCTTCTGTGTTTTTTTTCATATCGTCAGAAACATCTAATTTTTTGATTTCATTGTTAGCATCTTTTCTTGCATTTCTAATTCCAACTTTAGCATTTTCAGCTTCAGCTTTAGCTTGTTTAGCAAGATCACGACGGCGCTCCTCTGTTAATGGTGGAACATTAATAATAATGCTCTCTCCATTATTCATTGGGTTGAAGCCTAAATTAGCAATCATAATAGCTTTTTCAATTTCTTGCAGCATGTTCTTCTCCCATGGTTGAATAGAAATTGTTCTTGCATCCGGAGTGTTAACGTTTGCAACTTGGCTTAATGGTGTTTGAGAACCGTAATAATCAACTTGTACGTTTGCTAACATTGCAGGAGAAGCTTTACCAGCTCTAATGCTACGTAACTCTTTCTCTAAATGAGAAATTGCGCTATCCATTGCTTCTTTTGTGCTATCTAATATAAAGTCTATTTCTTCAGTCATCTTTCGAAATTTTTGTAAACCTGTATTTATTTAATTAATACGATTTTATTTGTAATCAACTATTGTTCCAATTGGTTCTCCAGAAACTAATTTAATTAAATTTCCATTTTTATTCATATCGAAAACAATAATAGGTAATTTATTTTCTTCACTAAGAGTAAATGCAGTCATATCCATTACTTTTAAGCCTTTTTCTATTACATCTTTAAACGTAATAGTTTCGAATTTAATTGCATCTTTATTTTTTTCTGGATCTGCATCATAGATTCCATCTACCCGAGTTCCTTTTAAAATTGCATCTGCATCAATTTCTATAGCCCTTAATACAGCTGCTGTATCAGTTGTAAAATAAGGGTTTCCAGTTCCTGCCCCAAATATTACTACTCTACCTTTTTCTAGGTGTCTAATAGCTTTTCTTTTAATGTAAGGCTCAGCTACTTCTTTAATTTCTAATGCGGTTTGCATTCTTGTATAAACACCTTCATCTTCTAAAGCACTTTGTAGGGCTAAACCATTAATACAGGTAGCTAACATTCCCATATGATCTCCTTGGACACGATCCATTCCATTAGCTGCTCCTGCAACACCTCTAAAAATATTTCCACCACCAATAACAATGGCAACCTCTATACCTTTATCAACAACTTGTTTAATTTCTTGAGCGTATTCTTTTAATCTTTTTGGGTCAATTCCGTATTGTCTATCGCCCATTAGTGCTTCACCACTAAGTTTTAGAAGTATTCTTTTGTATTGCATAGTTATGTTGAAAGTTGTGCAAATATACCAAAGTATTATAAACAAAAAAAAGAATGTAAGTTTAAGAGAATCTCTGAAAAAAACAATTTTTCATTAATGGTTAAATAATATTTACTCTCTTTTTTAGTTTAATTGAAATAATTAATTAACCCTTTATTCACTATTAATCAATCAAACTATAATCCTCATGAAAACGTATTATACAAAAGCGCTATTATTAGTGTTGTTTTTTAGTTATTATCATAATTATGCGAAAGATATTTATGTTGCTAAATCTGGAAATGATTCTAATTCTGGAACAATTAATCAACCATTTAAAACAATAGGTAAAGCTTCTTCTGTAGCACAACCTGGTGATATTATAATTATAGGAGAAGGTTTTTATGAAGAGATACTGCGCCCTGAAAGATCAGGCACTGCAGGAAACCCAATTATATATACTTCAAAAGAAGGGGATAATGTAATAATAAGTGCAATGCAAAGCTTGAGTGGCTGGACTAAGGATAGTGGGAATATTTATAAAACTACTGTAGATTGGGATTTAGGTCAAGAAAACTTCGTAATGAATGGAAGTGTTGCCATGGACTTAGCTAGATGGCCAAATAATACAGATGGGAATCCGTTTACATTAAACTCTTTGAGAAATGATGGTGGTAGTGGTTCTGATATTGTTAATGGAGCTTATCTTACTTCAAATCAAATTCCTAATATTAACTGGACAGGCGGATCTGTTTTTTTCTATGGAGATAAGCCAGGATCTGGATGGATTGCATGGAAATCATTTATCACTTCTAGTACTTCTGGAAGAGTAAATTTTATTTTAGATAAAAACCCAACTTGGATAAGAACCTTTCATGCCCCTGCTGACAAAGGTGATTTTTATTTAGAAGGTGTAAAAGAAGCTCTTGATTATGATAATGAATGGTGGTTTGACAGTGCAACAAAAGAGTTGTATGTACTTTTGCCAGGAGGTAGTAAACCTGTTGAAGAAGTAGTGAAAATGAGAAAAAGAAATTTAACTATTGATTTGAATCAAAGAAGTTATATAGAAATTAAGAATCTTGCAGTTTTTGGTGGTGGAATTGAATTGAAGTCGAATTCTAATAATAATAAATTGTATGGTATTTCTTCTTTTTATGGTAATCATACTCAAGGTGTTTTTAAAGGATTTAATGCAGGCAAACCAAGTATTGAAGTTAATGGAGCAAACAATGTTATTGAAAAATGTGAGATAGCATTTAGTGCAGCTACTGGAATTCGACTTGGAGGTAACTTTAACTTATTAAAGAATTGTTATGTGCACGATTTTAATTATTTAGGTTCATATGATGCTCCATTAGTAGCTAGGGGAGGAACGGATAACAAAATTCTAAATAACACCATTTTTAATGGAGGTAGAGACGGAATTAACTATAATGGAAACCGTTGTGAAATAGCCTATAATGATGTGTATAAAAGTAATCTTATTGCTGATGATTGCGCAACATTTTATACTGTCGGTGGTCCACAAAATACAGAGATTCATCATAATTGGTTTCATGATACAGCATCGAGAGGTGATAAACGAAAAGCTGCAGGTATTTATTTAGATAATGATGCCGAAGCTTTTTCGGTTCATCATAATGTAATTTGGAATACAGAATGGACTGGAGTGCAAATTAATTGGGATGGTAAAGATATTGATGTGTTTAACAATACATTTTGGAATAATTCTGATGAAATGGGAGCTTGGCATAAAGCTGGAACGGTATTTACCAATGTTAAGGTCTGGAATAATCTTGGATTTAAAGGAGAATGGGAACCTCAGTCTGATAAACAAAATAACTTCATTGCTCAGGCTTCGGATTTTGATAATGTATCTCAAGGAAATTTTAATTTAACAAATGGCGCAACTGCTATTGATAAAGGAAGACTAATCACAGGAATAACTGATGGTTTTGAAGGAGTTGCACCTGATGTTGGGGCTTATGAATATAATGGTGAGTTATGGTTGGCAGGAATAGATTGGAATCCTAAATTGGGGCCAGCAAACAGATGTTATAATTTGCCTGGTGAAGATTGTGAGGCGTCAGTTTTAAGCACTGACGATATTGTAAATAATAATAAGACTATTATTTTGTTTCCAAACCCAGTTGACGATATATTGAAAATCCATATGAATTCAATTCAAAACAAAAACGATGTTGTTATTTATAATTTGTTAGGTAAGGAATTATTAAGCGTAACTGTTGAAGGAAGTAATCCGGAAATTCAAGTGACAAAATTACCTCAAGGAATTTATATTCTCTCAATAAATAAGGGGCAAAAGAAAATGAAGTTTATTAAGAAATAAGTTGCTAATTAATAAAAAAGACCTTTGAATAAACAAAGGTCTTTTTTAAAAATATATTATGGAAGAGCTTACCCTAAAGTAACTCTTACGAAGTTTTTAACTTCAACTTCACCATAAGAAGAAACATATTCAGCAACAGTTTTCTTCTCGTCTTTGATGAATTTTTGATCTAATAAACATTGCTCTTGATCTAAAGTAGTATTATCAGAAATAAATCTTTCCATTTTACCTGGTAAAATTTTATCCCAGATTTTTTCTGGTTTACCCTCAGATTTTAATTGCTCTTTGGCTGCTTCTTCAGCTTGAGCTAAAGCTTCATCAGTTAACTGTAATCTTGAAACAAATTGAGGAACGTTCTTTAACGTTTTACCTAAACGTACTAATTCTTCATTGTCTTTAACAATTGCAGCAATTCTAGCTTCTGTTTCAGTAGCTACATATTCAGGAGAAAAATCCTTATAAGATAAAGTAGTAGCTCCCATAGAAGCAGCTTGCATAGCTAAGTCTTTAGTTAAATCAGCTGCTTTATCAATAGATTGAGTTAATCCAACTAAAGAAGCAATTTTACCAACATGAGTGTAAGAACCTACATATGGAGCTTCTATTCTTTCGAAAGAAGGAACCTCAATTTTCTCACCGATTACACCAGTTTGCTCAATTAACTTTTCAGCAACAGTATTTCCATCACCAAAATCAGCAGCTAAAAATTCTTCTTTGTTTGTGAAATTAATAGCAATATCAACAAATTGTTGAGCTAATTCTTTATAACTATCATTCTTAGCAACAAAATCAGTCTCACAAGCTAAAACAATAGCAACACCATACGTGTTATCATCACTAACTTTAGTAATTGCTACACCTTCAGATGAATCACGATCTGCTCTTTTAGCAGCGATTTTTTGTCCTTTCTTACGTAAGATTTCAATAGCTTTATCGAAGTTTCCTTCAGCTTCTACCAAAGCATTCTTACAGTCCATCATTCCTGCACCAGTAGTTTCTCTTAATTTTTTTACGTCAGCAGCGCTAATTTTTGACATTTTATTTTTTTTTAGTTGTATTAATTATTACAATTATATAATAAAATAAAGGTTTCAATATGATGAAACCTTTATTTTAAAATTTATTTAGCTTCTTCAGTTTTAGCCTCTTTCTTTGGAGCTTCAACCTCTTTCTCAGCTTTAGCTTTTTCTTTGTCAGCTTTTCTTTCAGCTAAACCTTCAGAAATAGCTTCAGTAACATAAGATAAAACTTTGTCAATAGATTTAGAAGCATCATCGTTTGCAGGTATAACAAAATCAATCGGTCTTGGATCAGAATTTGTATCAACCATTGCAAAGATTGGAATATTTAATTTTTGAGCTTCAGCAATAGCAATGTGTTCTTTCTTAACATCAATTACAAATAAAGCACCTGGTAAACGAGTCATGTCAGAGATAGAACCTAAATTCTTTTCTAATTTCTCACGTTGACGGTTAATTTGTAATTTTTCTCTTTTAGATAATGCATCAAAAGAACCATCTTGTTTCATTCTATCAATAGAAGCCATTTTCTTTACAGCTTTACGAATAGTAACGAAGTTAGTTAACATACCACCTGGCCATCTTTCAGTAATGTAAGGCATGTTTACAGATTTTGATTTTTCAGCAACGATATCTTTAGCTTGCTTTTTAGTAGCAACGAATAAGATTTTACGTCCTGAATTTGCTATTTTTTGTAAAGCTTCTTTAGCTTCGTCAATTTTAGCTGAAGTTTTATACAAGTCGATGATGTGAACACCATTACGTTCAGTATAAATGTATGGAGCCATGTTAGGATTCCACTTTCTAGTTAAGTGACCAAAGTGTACTCCACTTTCTAATAATTCTTGAATGTTTGCCATTTTAATAAATGTGTTTACGTTCTGTTTTCGCAATACTTCAGTAGTTATTAAGTCTGAAATATTTAGATACTAAACTGTTAATAATTTTATAAATAACAGTCTCGAAACATTTAAAAGATGCTGAAATAAATCCAGCATTATATTAACGTTTAGAGAACTGGAATTTCTTACGTGCTTTCTTCTGACCGAATTTCTTGCGTTCAACCATTCTTGGATCACGAGTTAATAATCCTTCTGGCTTTAATACAGTTCTATGGTCTTCGTTAATAGAAACTAAAGCTCTAGTAATCGCTAAACGGATAGCTTCTGCTTGTCCAGTAACACCACCTCCATAAACATTTACTTTAATATCATAAGAAGCTAAGTTCTCAGTTAACATTAAAGGTTGTCTAACTTTATATTGTAAAGTTGGTGTAGTGAAATAATTATTTAATTCTCTTTTGTTGATTGTGATGTTTCCCTTTCCTTCAGAAACATATACACGAGCAACAGCTGTTTTTCTTCTACCTATTTTGTGAACTGTTTCCATTATTTAAGATCGTTAAGGTTAATAGTTTTTGGTTTTTGAGCTTCTTGTTCGTGCTCTGTACCAGCATATACATATAAATTTCTAAATAATGCGCTACCTAATTTATTCTTAGGTAACATACCTTTTACTGCTTTTTCTACTAACCTTGTAGGGTTTTTTTCGAAAATTTCTTGTGCAGTAAGAGATTTTTGTCCACCAGGGTAACCTGTGTGACGGATGTAAGTTTTGTTAGTCCACTTACTTCCTGTTAAATTGATTTTGTCGGCGTTAATGACAACTACGTTATCACCACAGTCAACGTGTGGAGTGTAGTTAGGTTTGTGTTTACCTCTAATAAGTTTTGCAACTTTAGAAGCTAAACGACCTAATGCCTGCCCGTCCGCATCAACTATAACCCACTCTTTGTTTACAGTAGCTTTATTAGCTGATACCGTTTTGTAACTTAATGTGTTCATACACGATTTAGTTTTTGTCTGTTAATAATTTAATTTTTTCCTTCAAAAAGGAGTGCAAATTTACAATTATTTATTTTACTGACAAATAGTAAGTTGCTTTTGTTTTAATTTATGAAAAGCATATCTTAAATTAACATATTATTAAGAGAATTCTGCGGTACTTTTGATGTCGGATTAAAACCTACTAATGAAAACAAGATATTTACTCCCCTTTTTTGGATTTTTTATTTTTCAAAATATAAATAGTCAAGAGAGCTCAGTAACTGTGCCTAAGAAAAAGTACTTTACTAAAAAAATGATTACACTTCCAGAAATAGATGGTGTAATTACAGATAAAGCCTGGGATCATTTAGATTGGGGTGCCGATTTTGTAGAAAAAGCACCTGATGAAGGTAAACCACCAACTTATCAAACTAAATTTAAAATAGGTTATGATGAAAAGTACTTGTATGTTGCCATAAGAGCCTTTGATGATGAACCAGATAAAATAGAGGCACGATTATCTCGAAGAGATGGTTTTGCTGGGGATAGGGTAAATGTAATTATAGATAGTTATCATGATAAAAGAACAGCCTTTGTGTTTACAGTTACTGCTGCGGGAGTAAAAGGAGAAGAATTATCTACAAGAAATGGACAAAATTGGGATGCTAGTTGGAACCCTATTTGGTATACTGATGCAGTTGTTGATGATAAAGGATGGACTGCAGAAATGAAAATTCCATTTACGCAGTTAAGATTTGGTAAAGCAGAGGAGCAAGTTTGGGGATTAAACGTTAATAGGACTTTTTTTAGAGAACAAGAAAGATCTCTTTGGCAAAGAATTCCAAATGAAGTTTCTGGTTTTATTAGCGAAGCAGGAGAATTACATGGATTGAAAGGACTGAAATCACAAAAACAATTAGAAATTCAACCATTTACTGTTTTTCAGTACGATACTTATGAAAAAGAAGGAACCAATCCTTTTAGAGACGGAAGCGATTTTAGTATAAATGCAGGATTAGATGCTAAAATTGGTATAACAAATGATTTAACTCTTGATTTAACTGTTAATCCTGATTTTGGTCAAGTAGAAGCTGATCCTGGTGCTATTGCGTTAGATGGATTTCAAATTTTCTTTAATGAGCAGCGTCCGTTTTTTGTAGAAAACAAAAACATTTTTGATTTTCAATTTGCTAATGGGCCAGATAATGTTTTTTATAGTAGAAGAATTGGTAGGGCTCCTCAAGGAGGTGTTAGCCTTAATTCAAATGAATTTGCTGATATCCCAGTGAATACAACAATTTTAGGAGCTGCAAAATTTTCAGGAAAAACAAGAGATGGTTGGTCTATTGGGGTACTAGAGACAGTTACTTCTAATGAATATGCTGAAATAGATAATAATGGGAATAGAAGAGAAGAATTAGTAGAGCCATTAACCAATTATTTTGTTGCCAGAGTTCAAAAAGATTTCAATGAACGTAACAGTTATGTTGGAGGAATATTTACTTCAACAAATAGAAATCTTGATGGGAAACTAAGTTTTCTAAGAAAAGCAGCTTACACAGGAGGTTTAGATTTTCGTCATGAATGGCATAATAGAGATTACTTTATTCAAAGCGATATGGTATTAAGTCATGTTACGGGTAGTAAAGAAGCTATTCAAGCAACTCAAGAGTCGTTAACACATTTATTCCAAAGAGTAGATGCAAGTCATGTTGAAGTAGATCCTAATAGAACTTCATTAACAGGATCTGGAGGAAGAATTTTTGGAGGAAAAAGAGGAGGAGGAAATTGGCGTTATTGGGCTGGTGTAAATTGGCGCTCACCAGAACTTGAGCTTAATGATGTTGGTTTTTTAAGACAAGCAGATGAAATCAGACAATTTGCGAGTTTACGATATTTATGGCAAGTGCCTACAGAAACCTATAGAGATGCAAGTGTAAGATTACGTCAGTTATCATCATTTGATTTTGAAGGAAACTATAATAGAATGGAATATAGTCTTCAAGGGAATATTAATTGGATTAATAACTGGTGGACAGAATTAGAGTTAACTCATAAACCAAGAATATTTATAAATACATTTTTAAGAGGTGGACCAAGATGGCGTTTTTCAGAAGAAAACTTTATGGTGTTGTTCTTTGGGTCTGATCAAAGTAAAAAATTCAATTTTAGAGTAGGCTATATTAAAAGTGAAACTGAACAGAATAACTTTTCTTTTACTAGGTATGTGTTAGGATTTAATTACCAACCTTTTGATTCTTTCAATGCATCACTAACTACTGAATTTACTGAAAATCCGAATAAAACTCAATATGTAAATGAGGCTGATTTTGGTTCAGTTAAAAGGTATATACTAGGAAATATAGATCAAAAGACTTGGAGTACAACATTACGTTTGAATTATAGTATTAATCCTAATTTATCTATTCAGTATTATGGGCAGCCATTTATTTCTAGAGGTAGATATAATAATTTCAATTACGTAAATAATTCAATTGCTAAAGATTTAAATGAACGTGTTACTTGGTATGGAAATAATCAAATTCAGCAAGCACCTAGTGGCGATTATTTAGTAGACGAAGATGTAAACGGAGTTACTGATTATCAATTTTCTAATCCTAATTTCTCATTCGTTCAGTTTCGTTCAAATCTGGTAGCAAGATGGGAATATATTCCAGGTTCAGAATTGTTCTTAGTTTGGGCACAAGGAACTACAGGAAGTGTAGATTCGGATAGATCTTTGCTTGGAGGCTTAAATAATCAAATAATAGATAATACACTAGATAATACTTTTTTAATTAAAGCAACCTATAGATTCTTATAATAGCTGTTTTAAAAAATTAAAAAGCCATCAATATTGATGGCTTTTTTTATTATATAAAGGTAAAATGATTATTCTACTTTCTGATCCAATAAATCAAAGAATTGATTTAAACGTGGTAAAATAATAATTTTTGTACGCCTATTTTTAGCTTTATTAGTAGGAGAGTCGTTTGCTACTAAAGGGAGAAAACTACTTCTACCTGCTGCGATTAAACGTTGTGGAGCAACATTATATTTAGATTGTAATTCACGAACAATAGCTGTAGATCTTTTTACACTTAAATCCCAGTTATCTTTAACAGCATCGTTTGCAATTGGAGTATCATCAGTATGACCTTCAATCATTACATCCATTTCAGGTTGTGCATTTACAACTGTAGCTACTTTTTGAAGAACTTTAGAAGCTTTATCTGTAATAGTATAGCTTCCGCTCTTAAATAATAATTTATCAGAGATAGAAATAAATACTACAGTTTTCTCAACATTAACTTCAATGTCTTGATCGTCAATTCCATCTTGTAATTCTTTCTTTAAATGGAAAGCAACAACTAAGTTAAGAGAGTCTTTTTTAGTAGCTGCAGCTCTAATTTTATTGATGTATTTATCTTTCTTACTTAATTGTGATAATGTTTCTTTAATATTATCATTAGCTCCCTTAGTAAGAACCGTTAAATTTTCTACTTGTTGAATAGTATTTTCTTTGTCTTTCTTTAATTCTTCAACTCTACCTTCTAAATCTTTAGACCTATCTTGATACTTCTCCTTTTCTACTAAACACTTAGTTAAGTTGGTTTTAACAGTTAACAATTCGTCTTTTGTCTGTTCGTGCTTCAATTTTAGAGCCTCTAACTCTTTATTAGCAGCACATGATACCAACAAAAATGTAGCTGATACAAATAATACTATTTTTTTCATCTTATTTTATAGTTAATGGTAAATTACAAATTTAAAAAAATGATTAAACTAAAAGTTATCTTAACGGTATTTTAGTAGATATTACTTTATTTTTGTTAAATAAACCTAAATCTACCATGTTTAAGCAATATACAATTGTATTACTTTTAGTTTCATTTTTTATTACTTCATGTAAAACTAAAGAAAAAGAAGAGTATATCAAGTTGCGTGGTGATATTTTTGGGACTACTTACTCAATTATTTACGAAAATTCCAATAATTATCAGGAAGAAGTCAATATAATCTTTAATAATTTCAATAATTCACTTTCTACATATATACCAAATTCAATAGTGTCTAAAGTAAATCAAAATGATTCTACTGTTTTAGTTGATGAATATTTTATAGAAGCTTTTGATAAGGCGAAAAGAATTTACAAGGAAACTGATGGTTTTTTCGATCCAACTATAGGTAAGTTAATCAATGCATATGGTTTTGGTTCAGGAAAAGAGAAAAAGAATTTAACGCAAAGTGAAGTAGATTCTCTTAAAAACTTTATGGGTTTTGAAAAGATTTTGTTGAAAGGAAATAAGGTTGTGAAACCTGAAGAAATTGAGTTTAATGTAAATGCATATGCTAAAGGTTTGGGAGTTGATGTTGTTGGACGTTTTTTAGAAAGTAAAAACATTAAAAACTATTTGGTAGAAATAGGTGGCGAAATTAGAGCTAGAGGTAATAGTCCTAGAGGAACATTATGGAAAGTTGCGATTGATGATCCAAATACTGATGGAAGCAGAAGTCAGTCTAGAACTATAAAGTTGAATAATCAATCAATGGCTACTTCTGGAAACTATAGAAAATTTAAAATTAATCCTAATGGAAACAAAGTTGTGCATACCGTGAATCCTAAAACAGGTTTAGCTCAAGAAAATAATTTATTAAGTGCATCAGTTTTAATTCAAGGGGATTGTGCAGATGTTGATGCTTACGCAACGGCTTTTATGGCTATGGGATTAGAAAAAACAAAATCATTTTTAATAAATCATCCAGAATTGAAAGTAGTGCTGCTCTATGCTAAAGAAGGAGAAATTTTAGAGTTTTCTAACTAATTTTTAAAACAAACAGGTAGTATTTCTCCCTTTGATAAAGCATATTTAGTAACTAATTCTGAAGAGATTTGTTTACTATAACCTATTTCTTTTACTTCAAAACCATGAGATCTTAATTTATCAAAATAATCTTTTCCATAAACACGTACATGATCGTATTGACCAAAGATTTTGGTTCTTTCTTTAGGATCAGTAATAGAATCGTCTTCGAAAGTTTTTTCTTTGTTTAAATCTTGAGGGATTTGAAAAATACCAAACCCTCCTTTTTTTAGTACTCTAAATAATTCTTGCATTGCTTTAGAGTCATCTGGAATGTGTTCTAAAACATGATTACAAAATATGATATCGAAAGAATTATCTTCAAAGGGTAAATCACAAATATCTGCTTTAACGTCAGCAATTGGTGACTCTATATCTGAAGTGATATACTCAAGGTTTTTTTGCTTTTTAAAACGTTTTAAAAAACATTGTTCTGGGGCAATATGAAGTAATTTCCTTTTTTTAGTAGAAGTAAAAAAATCAGTTTCATTTTTTAAATATAACCAAAGTAAACGATGTCTTTCTAATGATAACGTAGAAGGAGATAATACATTTTCTCTTTGAATTGCATACCCGTAAGGAAGCATCTTTCTAAAAGATTTACCATCAATAGGATCGGTAAATTTATTTCCTTTTAACCACCAAGCTATAAATGGCCTAACTATATAGCTAACCTTTATAAGGATAGGTCTAGGGATAGTATTTAGTATGGTTTTGAATATTCTCATATGTCATTTCCGAAAAATCGGAAATCTTATTTGTAATGAGATTCCGTATCAAGTACGGAATGACAATTAGTTAATAATTTTAGTTCTGAACTCATTCTCTTCATCACTTTCAATACCTAAAGCGTCGTAAATATATTGGAAAGTAGATAATAACTCTGGTTTTCCATCTACTATGGCAACATCATGTTCAAAATGAGCAGAAGGTTTTCCGTCTAAAGTAGTAATTGTCCATCCATCTTTATGATGTCTGATTTTTTGAGTTCCCATATTTGTCATAGGTTCTATCGCAACCACCATTCCTTCAACAAATTTCTTTCCTCTTCCTCTTCGTCCGTAGTTAGGCATTTCTGGATCTTCATGCATGGTTTTACCAATACCGTGTCCAACTAACTCTCTAACTACACCATACCCATGTTTTTCTGTGAATTGTTGAATCGCATATCCGACATCTCCAACTCTGTTTCCAACTTTAAACTCGCGAATACCAACATATAAGCTCTCTTTAGTTACATCTAATAATTGTTGAGTTTCTGCAGCTATTTCTCCTACAGGAAAAGTATATGCGTGATCTCCGTAGTATCCATTTAAAATAGCACCACAATCAATAGAAATTATATCTCCTTCTACTAAAGGTGTATTATTAGGAATTCCATGAACTACTTGAGAGTTTGGGCTCATACATAATGTATTAGGAAAGTCATATAATCCTAAAAAACCAGGAATAGCTCCTTGTTCTCTAATGAATTCTTCAGCTAGCTTATCTAAATGTAAAGTAGTAACTCCAGGTTTAACTTCTTTAGCAAGCATTCCTAAAGTTTTAGAAACCACCAAAGCACTTTCACGCATTAATTCTATTTCTTCCTTAGTTTTTTGTATGATCATAACCTAAAAAATGAGACTGCAAATATAGGGTGTATTCCTTGAAAAAATAAGGTTATCAATCTATTTTTCATATGCATGCTTGTATCCTTTTTGCGATACAATTTGTAGTAAATCATGCTCTAAAGTTGCTCCGTCAACAGTATGTTCTACAAAACGTCCAATTTCTTTTCCGTCTTTGTAAAAAATAAATGTAGGAACTCTTACAAGTTTATATCCTTTTTCCAGCCCTTTGGCCTTTTTATCTCTATTAACTGTTACTAGGTCTAATTTGTTATAATCAAATCCTGCTTCGTCTAATATTTTGTAGAAATTTGGAATCTCTCTTTGGCTATCACTACACCAAGTTCCCATAAATCCTTTAATGGTAATATCTTTTAATAACGGTTTAATAGATGCTACTGTAGATTTATCAGTTTCATAATATTCGTAATAATCATTAAACCATTCGCTACCATAAGGTTCTTGTTTAAAATTAGTTTTTGTAGCAAAGCCTACCAAGTTCCCACTAGCATCTTTTGCGGCTTTTATTTTAGAAACTGAAGTGTTGGTTTTTGGATTAGAAGCACAAGAAGCTACTAATACAAGAGATAGAACTAAAAGTAATTTTTTCATTATTAAATTAAACTAACGGATGTTGTGTCATTTCTTTTGGTTGCTCAACTCCAATTAATTTTAAAATAGTTGGAGCAATGTCTCCCAAAATACCATTTTTAATTGACTTTAAATCCTTGTCTACTAAAATTAATGGGACCGGATTTGTGGTGTGAGCTGTGTTTGGAGAACCATCAGGATTCTTCATTGTCTCACAGTTTCCATGATCCGCAATAACAAGCGTAGTATAGCCATTTTCTAAAGCTGTTGCAATAATTTCATTTGTGCATTGATCAACAACTTCACAAGCTTTTACTGCTGCATCAAAATCTCCTGTATGACCAACCATATCTCCATTTGCAAAGTTTAAACAAACAAAATCTACTTCACCTGTTTGTAATTCAGGAATAATTGCATCTTTAATTTCAAAAGCACTCATTTCTGGTTGTAAATCGTATGTAGCTACTTTCGGAGAAGGACATAATAATCGTTTTTCACCTTCAAATTCTTTTTCTCTTCCTCCTGAGAAGAAAAATGTCACGTGTGGATATTTCTCTGTTTCAGCAATTCGAATTTGTTTTTTACCAGCATTGGCTAAAACTTCACCTATAGTATTTTCAATGTTTTTATTATCGTAAATTACTTTAATACTTTCAAAAGTAGCATCATAATTTGTCATTGTTACATAATACAATGGAAGCTTTTTCAAATTTTGTTCAGGGAAATCTTGCTGATTTAAAGCTTGAGTTAGTTGACGTCCGCGATCTGTTCTAAAGTTGAAGAAAATGACAACATCGTCTTCTTTTATTATTGCTTTTGGTTGATTGTTATCATCAACCATAATAATTGGCTTAATAAACTCATCAGTTACGTTTTCGGTATAACTTTTTTCAATACTTTCTGATGCATTTGTAGAATGCTCTCCTTCACCATTAACTAAAGCGTTATAAGCCAAAGCCACTCGTTCCCACCTATTATCTCTATCCATTGCATAATAACGTCCGGTAATAGAGGCTAATTCAGCAGAAGTTGAACTCATAAAGTTTTCAATATCCTGAATAAAACCTTTTCCTGATTTTGGATCAGTATCTCTACCATCTGTAAAAGCATGTAAGAATACATCGTTAAGACCATAATCTTCGGCTGCTTTAATTAACCCTTTTAAATGATTGATGTGTGAATGAATTCCTCCGTCAGAAACCAAACCTAATAAATGAACAGTTTTGTTATTTTTTTTCGCAAATTCAAAGGTGTTTACTAAAGTTACTTCAGAAGCCAACGTATTTTCAGTAATTGCCTTATTAATTTTAGCTAGATTTTGATATACAATTCTTCCTGCGCCTAAATTGATATGACCAACTTCAGAATTACCCATTTGTCCAACAGGTAATCCAACATGTTCACCATCAGTTCTTAATTCAGAATGTGGATAATTGTTATACAATGAATCTATAAAAGGAGTATTTGCTTTATCAACAGCTGATACTTCTGGGTTAGGTGAAATTCCCCAACCATCTAAAATCATTAAAATTACTTTCTTGTCCATTAGATTGATTTCGTTTGGATAGTAAAAGTAGTAAAGATTTAGAACCTAAAGCTAAAATTTAACGAAACCGATTGCGAATAATACAGTTAAAGAAAAAACAGAAACAAAAGTTAACTGATATGCCAGATTTTTTCTATTTCGTTTCTGGATTTCATCCTTGATTTTAAGTAAATTTTCTTTGGAAATTGTTTTGTTTAAAACAAGTTTAGATGAACTGCTTTTAGTATATTTTCCAATCTTTTTTAATACGTTAATTCGATTTCTTTTATTGTTTTTAAGTATAGTCATCATCAATGTTGCATGACTAGAAAGGCTTTGTAAACCGTTAAAGTTTTTGGTTCTCATCGTTTTTATAATTTAATTTTCAACTGAGTTAAAAAGACAAATATTCCAATAGCGATAACCAGGATTCCTATTCCGTTTATCAGTAATTTTTTTCTGTTTTCTTTTTGAATTGAGTTTCTAATTTTTTGTAGTTGCTCTTTTGACGCTTCTTTATTGAAAACTAATTTATTATAATTCTTAGTTTTTCTATTATGATCTTTTAAAGTGTCAAAAGTACTTTTTCGATCTCGTTTATTGTTTTTTAATGTGGTAATCATAGCAGATACCGTACCTCCAAACCCCATAGCAAATATTTTTTTAATTTACTAATAAGTAGTTAAATCATTGAAAATGTTACGTTTTTGTTAAAGGTTTTTATTTTTTGGTATTGCATTTTTGTGTTTCATTTTTATTTGTACATTTGCAGCCCCAAAAAAATAAGATAATGTTTGTGACTTTTTATAAAATTATGCATCAAACATTAGTGTAAATAAAGAATAAATTAAAAGTATAGTACAAAATGAAAGTATTTAAAATTTTCCCAGCACTTATATTAGTGTGTTTAAATATTCAAATGTCTTTTGCTCAAGAAATTTCTAGAGAAAACAAAAAGCAAATTAAAACTCAAGAAGAAGAAATTAAGGTTAATGAAGAAATGTTAGTTTCTGGAGTAAAAGGATTAACTAGAATTAAAGATAGACTAGAAAAAGATAAAAACAAAAAAAGAATTTCTAAAGCAGAAATAGAAAGAAAAGAAAAAATTATTAGAAGTGTTGAATCTAGATTAACTCATTTAGAATCAAAAATTACTAAACAAAAATCTGATCTTGTTTCATTCAAGAAAAGTTTAGATATAAAAGTAGAAGAGAAAGCAGAAGTTGAGGTTAAGGAAGTAGTTGCTAAAGAGGAAATCTCTGATATAAAAGAACAAGAACAGAAATTAAAATTAGCTAAAGAAAAGTTAGCTCAAGAAATTAAAGCAAGTCAAGAAGCTTATGCTAAACAACAAGAAGAGTTGCGTAAGAAGAATGAGGAGTTAACTAAGCTAAACAAAAAGATTGAAGCTGAAAAGAAAGCTATTCAGGATAAGATAACTGCTGAAAACAGAGAAAAAATAATGGAGTATGAAGATGATATTAGTGTTAATGAGGAAATTTTAATCAGTGGAAGAGAAGGTTTAAAAAGAAAGAAGAACAAATTAGAAGCTGCCAAAAATGATGGTTCTTTATCACAAGAATCTATCGTTAGAAGAACTTCGGTTATTGAAAGAATTGAAAAGAGATTAAATAAGATAGAGAGAGAGATAGAAAACAAAAAAGAAGCTATTAAAAAGCTAAAAGGAGCTTAATTTTCACATTTTGTTAAAACCAAAAAAAGGCCATTACAGAACGTATTGGCCTTTTTTTATTTTAAAGATTAGTTTTTTATCTACCATATTTTTGAATGGCTTCCTTTATTTTTTGAATTCTGTTTTCTGGATCAGGGTGAGTACTTTGAAATTCTGGAGTTCTATTTGGTCCAGCTGCTGCTTTTAACACTTCCATTACATTAATTAAATACCTTGGGTCGTAACCTGCATCGAGCATTAATTTAACACCTAAGTCATCACTCTCTAATTCATCGCCTCTACCGTTTTTAAGTAAGGTGTTTTGACCTACACTATTAGCTAAGCTCCCTAAATCTGCTCCAACTGAAGCTCCCATTGTAATTAATTTCCAGAAATTAGCTTCACTAATACGTTCGTTAGAGTGTCTTCCTAAAACATGACCAATTTCATGACCTAAAACTCCAGCAACCATGTCTTCACTTATTTTACCAGAATTATCTGTTAATTTAGAAAGTAGCGCATAAGTAATAAAAATTTGCCCACCAGGTAAAGCAAACGCATTTATTGTTCTATCATCTCTAAGTAAGTGAAATTCGTATTTATATTCCGATCTTTTGGCCATAGAATTATCAACTAAACGTTGACCAATTTTATCTATGTATGTTTGATAGTCATTACTTGGGTATAAACCTCCATGTTGATTGGCCATTGAAGGCGCCTGTTGTAAACCAATAGCTATTTCTTGCTCTGGACTTAAACTAATTGTTTGAACTTTTCCAGTATATGGGTTTTCTTGGCGTTGACTGCATTTTCTTAAATAAGCAAAAGCAACAATTACAAGACCAATTAACAGTCGGAATTTTAATCCTCCTCTTCTCATTTCTTATAGTTTTTTGTGTTACATGTAAAGATACAAAAATCAAAATTTTAAAGGTTATTTATTTTCAATTGAGTATTTTTATGCTTACAAACAACAGTAAGAATTTTAACCTATGGATACTCACTTTGAGCTTAATGAAGTTACTAAGAAGTTGCCTAAACATCTTCATAAATTTGTGGTAAAGCAACCCTACAATGAATATACTTCTCAAAACCAAGCAGTATGGCGATATGTAATGAGAATGAATGTAGATTATTTAGGAAAAGTAGCACATGGCTCTTATTTAAAAGGTTTAGATAAAACAGGTATTTCTATTGATACAATCCCCAGAATGGAAGGTATGAATAGAATTTTAAAGGAAATAGGTTGGGCTGCAGTGTCTGTTGATGGGTTTATTCCTCCTAATGCATTTATGGAATTTCAAGCCTATAATGTTTTGGTAATTGCTTCAGATATGAGAACTATAGATCATATTAAATACACACCTGCTCCAGATATTATTCATGAAGCAGCAGGTCACGCACCAATTATTGCAAATCCCGAATATGCTGAATATTTAAGGAGGTTTGGTGAAATAGGAGCAAAAGCAATTTCATCTTCACGGGATTATGAGATGTATGAGGCGATTCGATTACTTTCTATTTTAAAAGAAAACCCAAATTCTGCGAAAAAAGAAATTCAAGATGCACAAGAGAAAGTCGAATGGTTGCAGAATAATATGGGAGAACTTTCTGAAATGGCTCAGATTAGAAATTTACATTGGTGGACTGTAGAGTATGGTTTGATAGGAATGTTAAAAAATCCTAAGATTTATGGAGCTGGTTTATTATCTTCTATTGGTGAAAGTAAATGGTGTATGCAAGATTCGGTTAAAAAATTACCTTACACACTTGAAGCATCAAATGTTTCTTTTGATATTACTAAACCACAACCACAATTATTTGTTACTCCAGATTTTGCGCATTTAAGTTTAGTGTTAGAGCAATATGCAAATACAATGGGAATCCGTAAAGGAGGATTAAGTGGAGTGAAAAAACTAATAGATTCTAAAAATTTAGGAACTATTGAGTTGTCTACAGGAATCCAAATTTCAGGAGTATTTTCAAATGTAATTACAAATACAAATAATAAACCAATTTATATTCAAACTACTGGAGGTACTGCACTTGCCAATAGAGATAAAGAATTAATTGGACATGGAATTAATTATCATAAAGAGGGATTTGGAAGTCCAATTGGTAAATTAAAAGGAATAAATATTCCAATTGAGAATATGAGCCCAAGAGATTTAGAAGCTTATGGTATCTATGAAGGTAAAACCGTAAATTTAGAGTTTGAAGGTGGAGTAAAAGTTGAAGGGGAAGTAATTACAGGAACAAGAGATTTAAGAGGTAGAATTTTATTAATTTCTTTTAAAAATTGTACTGTAACTCATTTTGATAAAGTGTTATTCCATCCAGATTGGGGGATTTATGATATGGCTGTTGGAGTTGATATTGTTTCAGCTTATGCTGGACCAGCAGATGTAAATTCTTATGAAGATCTTGGTAAGGTTTCTGAAACTAAAACACATAAAATTAATTACTCAGATGCTGATAGAGAACTCTATGCTTTGTATGACCAAGTTCGACAAATGAGAGAAGAAAATACTGTTTCTGAGAATGCAATTTTAGGAATCTTTAGTATTGTACAAGAAAAGTTTAATGCTGATTGGTTATTGGCATTAGAATTGTATGAATTATCTGTAGGTAATAATTACAATGTTCAGCATGAAATAAAAACGTATTTAGATAATCTTAAAGTTGATGAAGAATATTCAAGTCTAATTAATGATGGATTGTCTATTATCTATAACGAGCAAGTAGTTTAAAAAATGAAATTATTTAATTTATTATTTAGAAAGAAAAATATGGCAAATGAAATTCAAGAGTACCTAGGAAAAGGTGCAGTTGTTTTAGATGTAAGAACTTTAGCAGAGTGGAATGAAGGACATAGTGAAGGAGCAAAACACATTGTATTAAATACGATTCCAGAGAATGTAGAAGAGATTAAATCTTGGAATAAACCTGTAGTAGCTGTTTGTAGAAGCGGAGGAAGAAGTGGACAAGCTACCGAATTTTTACAAGGACATGGAGTTGATATAATCAACGGTGGACCTTGGGGTAATGTTGATCAATATTTATAAGATTTAAAATAAAAAGAGATGCTAAAAGCATCTCTTTTTATTTACTTACGATTACATTCTTAAAGCTTATCTATAAGCAACAGCAACATTTTCTGCTCTAAAAGAAGTAACATTTCCCCAAATTCCAACTCCTGAATAAGCAATTGCATTACCATCAGCAGCAAAAGTCAATGTGCCTTCAGATTTCATATCTGTAACTTCTAATTTAATTTCAGCAATACGATTAGCGTTATCTAAGTTGTAGCTCTGGCTAGTTACAACACTCCCACTTTTCAAAAAATCTACTTTTACAACAGCAGCTTCACAATTGAATTCAGTTGAAAAGTTTAACTGTGTCATTGGATCTTTTGCAGTAGTTGAATAAATTGTTGATTTAACATTTCCCATTTTTATAAAGTTTTAAGTTAATATTAAGTTTAGTATGTTTAGAAAAGCTTTTTTGATTTTCTTGAACACTTCAAATATCTGAACTAAACTCAATGAGAAAACGAAAAATAGAACGAATAAAGAGTTTATTGGAATGAGTTAAGGTTTTTAAGGAATTAAAACTTTAGTAGTTTATTACTATTAGAATTCCATAAATGAAAATTCCTTTTTGAGTTGCTCTTTTTTTAATGTTAGTTTTTCTATAAATTTCTGATGTGCATCAGAATTAGGGTTAAAGGGTTTATGAATTATTCCTTTTTGAATCTCCTCAACTCTTTTCATAGTTGATAATGAAGATTCATTAAACCAACCATATACGAACTTTTCCCAGATATAATGAATTGCCGTTTGATTTGGATGAATCATATCTTCTTTATAAAAACGATAATCACGAAGTTCATCCATCATAATTTCATATGAAGGGAAATAGTGGATGTTTTTTCTTGGTTCAACTACGTTGTGAATGCCAGCAATTAAATGCGATTTACTTTGTTGGTTTTGTATAAAACCATCTTTAATATGTCGCACAGGAGAAACTGTAAAAATAATTGAAGCTTTAGGATTTACCGATTTAATCAATTCGGAGATGCTCTCTAAATTTTCAGTTACTTCATCAACAGATTGTAATTCTTTTAAAAATTGCTTTTGCGGAACTTTATGACAGTTTGCAACTATTGTATCAGAACTAATATATCTATAAACCCAAGCCGTTCCTAAGGTAATTATAATGTGCGTTGAACTAAGAAGTTGTTCTTTGGTTGTTTTAATAGCTGTGTTTAAGTTTTGAAGCAGTTCTTCTTTTGAATTGGAACTCACTTGAGAATGCGCATCAAAACAATGCCAGCGTTCATTTAATTCGAAAATATCTTCTTCTGTATATTTTTTAGAGTTTATTGCATTTAAAACTAATTGTTCAATAGCTTTTGGGTGAAACAAAATACCTAATGGATTTTGAGTTGATTGAAACTTATAATACGAAAGTTTGTTTCCAATATTTTCAGAGAAACAAGAACCTAAAAGAAACAATTTAGAATTGTAATCAATTTGATGATGAGCTTCTTTTTGAAGTGATATTTGAGTTTGTAGATTCATATAAAGAGTTTAAACCAATTTAGTTTTTGATACTACAATTCCATCTTCATCACAATAAATATAATGGCCAGGAATAAAATCTATACTAGCAAAAGATATTTTAATATTAACCTCTCCTTCAGGAATTTTTATGCTTTTTCTAGGGGTTGTACCTAATGCTTTTACACCAATTTCCATGTTTGCTATTTCTCTGCTATCACGAATACAACCAAAAATAACAACTCCATTCCAATTATTTTTAATTCCCATAGCAGCTAAATTATCTCCCATAAGAGCACAATTTAATGATCCGCCACCATCAACAACTAAAACTTTTCCTGTTCCATCAGTATTAAGAGTTTGTTTTACTAATGGGTTCTTTTCAAAACATTTTACAGTAACGATCTCACCATTAAAATTCTTTTTTGCACCATAGTCTTTAAACCCTATTGGAGTAGCCACTTGGAGTACATCAATAAAATCATCGCATAAATCAGCTGTATAAATATTCATTGAGTTGATTTTGGAATAAAACTAAACAAAAAAACCAACTTTTCAGTTGGTTTTTAATATGTGTTTTAAACTATATAATCTTTAGCGCGTTCTATAGCCTTTGGAATTCCTCCAGGATTTTTACCACCAGCTGTAGCGAAGAAGTTTTGTCCACCACCACCACCGTGGATAAGTTTTCCTAATTCTCTAACTACCTTTCCAGCATCATAACCTTTTTCGTTTGCTAAATCTTTAGAAATATAGCAAGTTAACATTGCTTTTTCTTTAGTTGGTGCAGTAGCAAATAACACAAAAAGATTATCAATTTCTCTACCTAGTTCAAACATAACATCTTTAACGCTACCTTGATCTAAATCTACTTTTGTAGCTAAAAAGTTTACACCATTTATTTCAGTGATTTGGTTTTTTAAATCACCTTTCATATTCTTAGCCTTATCTTTTTGTAATTGCTCAATTTGTTTTTTAAGAGCAGCATTTTCATCTTGTAAAGAACTCACTGATTTTGCTACATCTTTTGGATTTTTAAGTAATGCTTTAACTTTAGAGAAATTACGTTCTACATTTTCAAAATAATCTCCAACAGCAAGGTTTGTAATCGCTTCAATACGACGAATACCTGAAGCAACAGCTCCTTCAGATTTTATTTTGAAATACCAAATATCTCCAGTTTGTTGAACATGTGTTCCTCCACACAATTCCATAGATTGCCCAAAACGAATTGCTCTTACGCTATCACCGTATTTTTCTCCAAATAATGCAATAGCTCCTTCATCAATTGCTTGTTGCATTGGAATG
Organism: uncultured Tenacibaculum sp.; assembly: GCA_947492185.1. Classification (GTDB taxonomy): domain Bacteria; phylum Bacteroidota; class Bacteroidia; order Flavobacteriales; family Flavobacteriaceae; genus Polaribacter. The sequence continues at coordinate 155,066 of CANLMR010000003.1, read as the reverse complement.
TTTCTTTTTTCTTCTAAGGGTAAGTTCTCACGAATTCGAGCATTTACAAACTCTTCAATTTCTACAAGTTGATCTTTGTCCACTTTCGAGAAGTGAGAAAAATCAAAACGTAAATAATCAGGGCTAACTAAAGATCCTTTTTGTTCAACATGTGTTCCTAAAATTGTACGTAACGCTTGATGTAATAGGTGAGTAGCTGTATGATTGCTAGCAGATAATTTTCTGAATTCATCATTTACTACTGCTTTAAAAGTTTCATTAAGATGCTTAGGAAGGTTTTTTGTAAAATGAATAATTACATTGTTTTCCTTCTTAGTGTCTAAAATATAAATATTGTCTCCATTTGGAGCCTCTAAATAACCTTTGTCACCAACTTGTCCACCACCTTCAGGATAGAAAGGTGTCATATTAAATACTAGTTGATATTGATCACCATCTTTTTTAGTAGTTACTTTTCTGTAACGTGTCAGTTTTACATCAACTTCTAAGGTGTCATAACCTACAAATTCTTCAGTTTCGTCTTCTATCAATATAACCCAATCACCAGTTTCACTAGCAGATGCAGCTCTTGAACGATCTTTTTGAGCTTTCATTCCAGCATTAAATTCCTCTTCATTAATTTCATACCCTTTTTCACGAGCGATTAACTGAGTTAAATCTAAAGGGAAACCATAAGTATCATACAATTCGAAAGCTTTTTTACCAGAAACTTCTTTACCTTTTGTTCCTTCAATTACTTTGTCAAGTAATAATAATCCTTGATCTAAAGTTCTTAAGAAAGATTGCTCTTCTTCTTTAATTACATTATGCACAAGTGTGTCTTGCTTTCTAATTTCAGGAAAAGCATCTCCCATTTGATGAGAAAGCGTTTCTGCCAATTTGTAAATGAAAGGCTCTTTTTTATTTAAGAAGGTAAATCCATAACGAATTGCTCTTCTTAAAATTCTACGAATTACATATCCAGCGCCATTATTACTTGGTAACTGTCCGTCTGCAATAGCAAAAGAAACAGCTCTTACATGATCTGCAATTACACGAATTGCAATATCAATTTTCTCATCTTTTCCGTATTCAATTCCAGTAATTGTTTCAATTTCTCGAATTAATGGTGTGAATACGTCAGTATCGTAATTAGATTGAACTCCTTGTAAAACCATACAAAGACGCTCAAATCCCATTCCTGTATCAATATGTTTAGCCGGTAATTCTTCTAAAGAGCCGTTAGCTTTTCTATTGAATTGCATGAAAACTAAGTTCCAAATTTCGACAACATGTGGATGATCTTCATTTACTAAAGATTTACCATCAACTTTAGTTCTTTCTTGTTCAGAACGAATATCAACATGAATCTCAGAACATGGTCCGCATGGTCCTTGATCCCCCATTTCCCAGAAGTTGTCTTTTTTATTTCCCATCAAAATACGATCTTCAGAAATGTATTGTTTCCAAATATCGTAAGCATCTTGATCCATTTTTGTTCCATCTTTTTCATCACCTTCAAAAACGGTAACATATAAAATGTCTTTAGGGATTTTATAAACTTCAGTTAATAATTCCCATGCCCAAGCAATTGCCTCTTTTTTGAAATAATCACCAAAGCTCCAGTTTCCTAACATTTCAAACATAGTATGGTGATACGTGTCATACCCTACTTCTTCTAAATCATTATGCTTTCCAGAAACACGTAGACATTTTTGAGAATCAGAAATACGAGTACTTTTTGGTGTGGCATTTCCCAAGAAATATTCTTTAAATGGAGCCATACCTGAGTTTGTAAACATTAGGGTTGGATCATTTTTTAACACCATAGGTGCAGAAGGAACAATTTCATGTTGTTTAGACTTGAAAAATTCTAAAAACTTAGTTCTTATCTCTTGAGATTTCATTGTTTTTTCGTTAAATTATTTCTAATTGAGCAGAAAGAATACATATGTATTGAAACATTTTATAAATTTGTCTGTCTAACCTAATATGTTTTCCTCTTAATAAAGGACACAAAAATACTACATTTGGTCGTATGGCAAAAGTAAAATATTATTATGACCCAGAGACACTATCTTACCAGCAAATAGAGGTAAGAAAAAGGGATAAATTAAAGAACACACTAATTGGATTGATTGGCGTAGCTTTAGTTGCATTCTTAGGGTTTGTTGTGTTAAGCCAATTCTTAGAGTCTCCAACAGAAAAGGCTCAACGAAGAGAAATGGAGAATTTAAAATTGCACTATGAATTATTAAGTAAACGAATGCAAGAAACCACAGATGTTCTTGCTGATTTACAAGAACGCGATAATTATATATATAGAACTTATTTTGAAGCCAATCCAATTCCAGATGAACAACGTAAAGCTGGTTTTGGTGGAGTTAATCGATATAAAAATTTAGAAGGATTTGATAATTCTGAGATGATCAAGGATGTTACAATGGATCTAGATGTTTTATCTAAACAAATTGTTGTACAATCAAAATCTCTAGACGAAATTGTTGAATTAGCAAAGAAAAAAGAAAAAATGCTAGCTTCTATTCCTGCTATAAAACCAATTAAAAATGAAGATGAAACGCGGATGGCTTCTGGATACGGAATGCGTTTGCATCCTATATTAAAATCTTGGCGTATGCATAATGGAATGGATTTTACGGCGCCAACTGGTACTCCAATATATGCATCTGGAAATGGTAAAATAGTAAGAGCTAACAGAAGTGCTACGTTTGGAAAGGTTGTTTATATTGAGCATGATTATGGTTATAAAACTGTTTATGCTCATATGAGTAAAATTATAGCAAAAAGAGGACAGAAAGTTAAAAGAGGTGACTTGATAGGCTATGTTGGTAATACTGGACGTTCTGCTGCGCCACATTTACATTATGAAGTGCATAGAAATGGAAGACCAGTAAACCCAATTTATTATTACTATGGTGATTTATCTCCAGAAGAATTTATAGCAATGCAAAAAGCTTCTCAAGAGCAACGTCAATCTTTTGATTAATTTGTAACTTGCAAATAAAAATCCCTGATGCACGTTGACTTACCTGAGAAAAGATACTACAAAATAGGAGAGGTTGCTAAAGCCTTTGATGTGAATACATCTTTGATTCGTTTTTGGGAAGGAGAATTCGATATTATCAAACCCAAAAAAAACGCAAAAGGTAATCGATTATTTACACAAAACGACATTGAAAACTTCAAATTAATTTACAATTTAGTTAAAGAAAGAGGGTTTACTTTAGAAGGAGCAAAGCAAAAACTAAAGCAAAACCCTGAGAAGGTTGTGGACAATCAGGAAATAATTAGTAGATTAGAAGCGGTGAAAGCCGAGTTAATCAAAATAAAAAATCAATTAGAATAATAAAAAGAGAGAAATTATGAAAAAATGGTTAGTACCTCTATTAGTAATTGGAGCTATAGTTTTATATGCGTACAGTTCAGGAAAAGGATTTTATAATTCAGCGATAAAGCTGAATGAAAACGTGTCCGAATCATGGGGAAATGTTCAAACAGCTTACCAAAGAAGAGGTGATTTAATAGGTAATTTAGTAAAAACAGTACAAGGAGCAGCTGATTTTGAAAAGAGTACTTTAGAAGCTGTAATAAATGCCAGAGCTAAAGCTACTTCAATTAATATAGATCCTTCTAAAATTACTCCAGAGCAATTAGCACAATTTAATCAAGTTCAAGGAGGTTTAAGTGGTGCTCTAAAAAGTTTATTAGTTACAGTAGAGAGATACCCTGATTTAAAAACTAATCAGAATTTTTTAAAATTACAAGATGAGTTAGCTAGTACAGAAAATCAAATTTTAACTGCTAGAACAAGGTTTAATGAAGCTATTAAACCTTATAATAATCATGTGAAAACGTTCCCAAATAATATTTTTGCAGGTTGGTTTGGTTTTGACGATAAACCTTATTTTGACGCAGAGCCAGGAAAAGAAAAAGCTCCGGATGTTAATTTTGATTTTGGAAACAAAAAATAAATGTCTAGCGTAGAAAAATTTCTATCATTTGATGAAGAACAAGAAATTGTTCAAGCCATTATAAAAGCGGAACGAAATACTTCTGGAGAAATACGAGTTCATATTGAAAGAACTACAGAAATCTCTCATTTTGATAGAGCTCTAGAAGTATTTGGAAAGCTAAAAATGGATAATACCAAGCAACAAAATGCTGTGTTGATTTATATTGCCGTAGATGATCATCAATTTGTGATTTATGGTGATAAAGGAATTAATGAAGTAGTTCCTGATAATTTTTGGGAAGGAACGAAAAACACTATGCAAAACCTTTTTAAGAGAGGAGAGTTTAAACAAGGCATAATTAAAGGTGTTTTAAAAGCCGGAGAAGAATTAAAAGAACATTTTCCTTGGAATGCTGATGATAAAGATGAATTACCTAATGAAGTATCGAAAGGATAAATGAAAAAGACAAAATTTATACTTTTACTAACGTTTCTTTTTATAGGAGCACAATCAGTTTTTTCTCAATTTCAAATTCCTGAAAAACCCAAAGTAGAAAGTAAACAGACAAGTGTTTATGATTATATAAATCTGCTTTCTCCTTCTCAAAAAAAGAATCTTGAGAATAAATTAATAAGATATTCTGATACCACATCTACTCAGATAGTGGTAGGAATAATTAGTTCGACAAATAATGAAAGTATTGGGATTTTAACTCCAAGATGGGCTCATGAATGGGGTATTGGACAAGCTGAAGAAGATAATGGAGTTTTTATTTTATTAGCTAGAGATGACAGAAAAATATGGATATCTCCCGGATATGGAGTGGAGCATAAGTTAACAGCTGGAATTAATGGCCAACTTATTCGAAATGTTATAATTCCTGAATTTAAAAAAGGAAATTATTATGGCGGACTTGATAAAGGAACAGATGCCATTTTTAAGGTTCTCCAAGGGGAGTATAAAGGGACTCGTAAAAAATCAAAGAATGAAGGAGGAGATTTTGCTTTTATCATTTTTATTATCATTTTAATCATCTTTTTTATACTTATTTCTAGAGGAGGAAGAGGAAAAGGAGGTAGAAGATATTATTCGGATTCTGACTCACGAGACATTCTAGAAACTATAATCTTAAGTAACTCAGGAAGAGGTGGTTACCGACGTAGTGGCGGTTTTGGAAGCGGAGGCTTTGGAGGTAGTTCTGGAGGTTTCGGCGGTGGAGGTTTTGGTGGTGGCTTCGGTGGAGGAGGCTTTAGTGGAGGTGGAGCTGGTGGAAGTTGGTAGTTTTTACTATACAGAAAATACAATATAATAAGCTCTTGGTTCCAAGAGCTTTTTTTATCTTTAAAACTATGAAAATAGTACAGTTTATATTCCTCTTATTTGTCTTTTATGGATGCACAAATTACAGTCAGGTAACTTATGTTGCTAAACTTCCAAAAAAACTGAAAGAAGTTTCAGGGCTTGAAAAAGTAAGTGACTCTACATTTTGGATGCATAATGACGGAGGAAATAAGAGTGAATTATATTTGGTCAATACAAAAGGAGAGATAATTCGAAATGTTCACATAAATGCTAAAAACAAAGATTGGGAAGACATTACTTCAGATGACCAAGGAAATATTTATGTAGCAGATTTTGGAAATAACGAAAGCAAACGTAAAGATTTAGTGATTCTTAAAATAAAGGAAGAGGACCTTTTAACTCAAAAATCAGTTGAAGTTGAAAAGATACAATTCGAATATCCAGAACAACACAAATTCCCACCTAATAAGAAATATCGTTATTTTGATGCGGAGAGTATACTCTATATAAGTGGATATTTATATGTTTTTACAAAGAGTAGAGTAAAACAAAATTATGGTAAAACGAGTTTATATAAAATTTCTGCTAAGCCCGGTAAATATCAAGCGAAATTAATAAGTGAATTTGAAAATTGCTCTAATATGGATTGTTGGATTACAGGAGCGGCGATTTCAGAAGACAATTCAAAAGTAGCCTTGTTAACTTCACATGAAGTATTGTTGTTTAGTGATTATAAAAGTGATAATTTCTTTGATGGTAAATTAACCAGAATTGATTTAGGCTTTTCTTCTCAAAAAGAAGCCGTTGATTTTATGGGTAATAATACGCTTTATATTTCTGATGAAAGATCTCATACTCAAGGAGGAAATTTATATGAGATGAAAATTCCTTTATAATTTCTAATAGTAACTAAATTTTTTCCCAGATTTGATCGGCGTTTAATATAAAACTACCGACATAATTAAAATTGCAGTGATCCGGAGCGATTAACGATAAAAAATGTTCTTCTTTCTTATTTAGATACAAGTGATAGGTTTCACCAATAATTGGTTCGAAAGAGAAGTTAGCGTTTAGAATTAAGTTGTTGTATTCAAACTCTTGCATCATACGTTCGTACTCAGCTTTAAGCTCTAGATATTTTGTTTTAATTTTATGGTTAACCTTGTTGATACTGCGATTTTTCCATGCAGTTGTATCTGTTGGTGTAATAACTGGAGCACCAACTGAAGTTGCGTAAGGCTTTAACGCTGCATCATAACGATCCGTTTCCGTGTTATAAACAACAGCATCTGGCTTTTTCTTTTTAGTCATTTTGAGACTGTTTTTCTATTGCTTCAATGCGTTTCATGATTTCCTCTGCTTCATAAACTTTTTGATCACTCAATTTTCTGTTTGAGGTTGATAGTTTATGGGCATCTGCCAACAATTTAGCATATAATTTCTGAAGATTTTCTTTCTCAGATTTCTTTTTAAATAAACCAAACATAATGATAGATTTTCAGTACAAAGATATAAATTGTCTAATTTATTTTAAAACTTGTTAAACAAAATATTTATTTGTCTTTTTTTTTGCCTTATTTCCTAGGTGCTTTTTATACTAAACAATTAAGTAATACTAAAACCCAACCCACTAACAAACACAATCCACCTATAGGGGTAATTGGACCTAAGAATTTCATTTTTTTTCCGAAAGCATCTGATAAAACTAATCCATAAATACTAAAGGAAAAGAGTATCGTTCCGATTATAAAAAATAGTGCTGCATTATTAAAGTTTGGATTAAAATTAAATCCTAACATCAGTAATACAATGGCATGATACATTTGATACTTAACTCCGGTTTCAAAACTTGTTAATTGTTCTGAAGTTAATTTTTTCTTTAAAGCGTGAGCTCCAAAAGCTCCTAATATAATTGATAAAGCTCCTAAAATTGAGGCTGTAGCTAAAACGATTTGCTGGGTCATACTTAAAAATTAAAACCTAAACTAAAAGTAAATCTACCACCATCATTACCATTAAACATAGCTAAATTCATGGTAAACATATCTAATCCACTTAACCAAAAAGAACCTCCATAACTTGAGTTCCAAGATTCTGAATTTGTAGGAGCAAAAGGACTCCATACTTTTCCATAATCGAAACCACCTGTAATTCCAAGTCGCATAGGAATAAAGGCTTTAATACTTCCTAAACGTAATCTCAGATCATTAGAATGATAAAAACTTTCAGATCCAGTAAAGCGTTGGTTGTTGTACCCTCGTAAAGTTCTATTTCCACCTAAGCTAGCTGCATGATAAATTTCAAATCGATTTCTAAAGTTTAAATGACTTCCAATTTCTGAAGCGAAAACAAGACTTCTGTTGGAAACTAAGTTTTGGTAAATGGCTAATGAAGTTCTTAAGTATCCAAAATTACGATCAGTGTTTTCTGCGTTCATTTTAGCTCCCATTATTAAATCGAAATTCATCCCTTTCGTAGGAAAACTATTGTTGTCAGTTCTATTATGATTAAAGTTTACTTCACCACCAACAAAGTAATTTCTATCAAAAATATTGGTAACTCCATTTGTAAAGTTTGTGATGTTTCTTCCGGGAGTATTCTCAACTTTAATAGCCTCAAATGTTCCTGTAAATTTTAATGTACTTCCCCAATTAAACTGTCGAACTAAAGATGGTGCAATTATAAATTCTTCTCTTTTTACACGATAGAAATCTAAATCTCTAGAATCTGGAAATTCAGTTTTATTTCCAAACCCAAAGAAGTTAAAGGCATAGTTACTACTTGTAGCTCGTGCTTTTAATTCTAACATCCAATCCCCAATAAATTCAGCAAACTCTCCAGTATAATTGATGTCAAATCCGCTAGTTGCAGAATAGAAATTAGCAGTAATGTTATGACGATTATCAAATGGTCTTTTCTTAAATCCGTAACGAGTGTGTGTAGCATTCACACCAAAGAAGAATCCGTCATCTGGGTTGAATCCTAAACTTGGGAAAATAAGTGTTGTGTTATTTTCAATATCTCTATGATTATACGTGTTTTTGAAGTAATTATCTTCTCTTAAATCATCTAATTCTTTTCCACCTTTAACTGTATTTTTCTTAGAAAGATAATCGTAAACTTTGGTTTTTTTACTCCATCCAGAAACTGAAGAAGAATCGTTATAAGTATCATGATTATGGCCACCAATTAATCGAATTAAAATACTATCATCAACATCGCCAGAAATGTAAAACTCATCATCACCATTTAAACCATATAATTGAACTTCATCTGTTTCATCGGTTAAGAAAATTCTACTAAATATTTTGTTGTCTTTTCTAAAGATTTCAATACTGGTTTCATTGTCATTCAACCTTTTAATTATGAACTTATCGTCCTTATCTGTACCGACAACTTGGATCTTTTTAGCTTGTTTTTTGTAATATTTTGTTGCAAATACTTTTAGTTTATCTCTTCTTGATTTAATTTTAGCAATTAATTCATCTCCGTCTATATCATAAACACTTTTTGGAAATTGTTTTATAGCATTTTCAATTACTTCGTTGGTAAGTTTATTTTGAATATGTTCTGCTTCTTTTAACCAATCTTTTAATGTAAGTTGATTTAAGAATTCTGCATCAAAGAAACGAGGATAATTATTATACCACTTCATGTCTTTGATATCATAATCCATAGACTGCATATTTTTAATAAGCGGAGTGTTTTGCTTTAATAGTGGAATTATTACACCATCAAATTTAGAAAAAGGTTGATCTCTATCTCTAGGAATTGGTCTGTAATAGGTTTTTCCATTATCGGTTTTAAATGAAGCAAAACGCCATTGATCTTCATGTCTATCCCAATCTCCAATTACCATGTCAAACAGTCGTGAACGAACAGTGAAATTTTGATCAATTGTATGTTTTCCGTTTTTACGAATCTTCTCTAACACATCATAAGTACTAATGATTTTTTTTGAATTTCCAAACGACGCAACATCATCTCTATTTCCTGCTGGTCGTTCTTCTAATAAATACATTCCACCTCCAAAAACGTCATTATACATTCCTAAACTTGGTTGTTTAGGCATGTAATATAGTTTAGGATTAGTATGGTAAATTTCAACAGCTTCTGCCATATCTGGAATAACAAAAGCAGCATATGGATGCGACATGGTGAAAATGTCTTGAACAACGTCTACTAAAAAAGTTCCTTTTAAAACACCACCCATAATTCTACTTCCGTCTTTATACATAGAACGAAGTACGTATTGTTTTCCGTTAGGATTTTCTAAACGTAATGAGTTGGTTTGATTTCCTCCTCCTCTTCGAATAGGTTTTAAACCGCCAAACATTTTATCTAGCTCTAAAACAGGAACTGTAATTTCTTTACCATATTTCTCACGGTTTAAATCACCCCACATAAATTTATGAAATCCAGTAACATCAACATCTTCTTTTGAGTATAAAGAAGTAGTAACCTCTTTCTTATGTTGTTCGAATTCAGAAAAATCGAAGTTTGTTTCTTTTTCGACAGGGTTTATAATTTGCTTGCTGAAAAGAAGTTTGTTTTCATCTTCATTATTTGCAGCATAATATTCTACAATTGCAGAACCATCTTTATAAAAATTTAATTTAGAATAACCATAATTACCATACGTAAATTCCGCTCCGTAACCAACCAAAGCAGGAGATTGTTTAGAACCGGCACCACTAACTATTTGTTTGAAACCATTGTTTTCAATGTATTGTAAGTTGTGCTCATGCCCGCTTACAAAAACAATATTATTTTTAAAATCGTTAGCTATAGTTTCAATCTGGCGAACAAAATCTTGATATTGCTGATGAAAGTTATCCGTTTGAATTCCTGCATGCGATCGTAACATATTTTTCAAAGTCCCTAAAACAGGAATAGGGCTCATATGATCTTTTACAGAAAAACTACCGCCATGTGGTCCATTCGAATACATCGGATGGTGCATAGCTACTACCACATTTTTGTAGCGATTTTTTTTGAATAAACTCCATAGTTCTTCTATAAAACGTTCTCGAGTTTTAATATCGCAATTGTCATTAATTTTTGGTTCTTTATCCCAATTCATTATATACCACTCACTATCGATAGTAATTAAGGTAAGATTGTCGTTAATATCTACTTTATCTAAACCACATCCATTTTCAGGTAAGAACGAATTTTTACCTAAAGCTTTTTCTACTAACTTCTCTTGTCTTTTTAAACCTTCAACCCCATTATACCAGTCATGATTTCCAGGAATAAAAATTGTTTTTCCAGAATTGTTTTTAACTGCATCAGTTTGGATTTTAAGACGATGTTTGACTAGAGGATAGTCTTTATGTTCTTTAGGGTATATACCATAAGGATATACATTGTCACCTAAAAAAAGTGCTGTGCTATTTTTTGTTGCTCTGGCTATCTCTTTTTGAAAATATTGTAAAGAAACTACATTTTCATTCATTTTAGCATTACCGGCATCTCCAATTAAATAGAAAGAATGTATAGGTTTTTTTTTAGTGGTTTTTGGCGAATAATTTTTAGAAGCATATTGTGCTTTATAAGTAGCACATCCATAAAAGCATAAAAGAGCTAATATAACAACATAGATTTTTTTCATGGTAGTAGAGTTGATATATAACAAATATACAAACTTAGTTAAGAGCATTAAATTTTGAAATATACTATAGAACAGTAAGTGAATTATAATAAAAAAAAGCTTAATACTTGATAGTTAGTTTTTTATGGGGTTTTAAAATTAAAATACTACTTTTGTATAGTAAATTAAATCCCCAATATCATATGAAGAAATTCATACTTTTTCCTGTGCTGTTATTTTCTATAACAATTTTTGCGCAAATTCCTACTTATTATAATGATGTTAATTTGAACTTAACTGGAGTCAGTTTAAAAAATGAATTGGCAACAAAGATTATTAATACACATACGAACAGTTTGTCTTATTCAAATATTTGGGATGCTTCAAAAATAACAGATGTTAATCCTTCAAATAATTCTGAAGTACTATTGATATATGGTTATAGTGCATCAGGAATAACTTCTCGAACAAGAGGTATTAATAATAATGGTGGTAGTAATGGGCAATGGAATAGGGAACATGTTTTTCCAAACTCTTTAGCAAATCCAGATTTAGATGCGTCTGGAACAAGTGGCCCACCATATTCTGATGCTCATAATTTAAGACCTTGTGATGTACAAACAAATTCTACAAGAAGTAATCAATTATTTACGGATGGAACTGGAAATGCGGGTTCGGTTACCGGAGGCTGGTATCCTGGAGATGAATGGAAAGGTGATGTAGCCAGAATTGCTATGTACATGTATTTACGATACGGAAGCCAATGTTTGCCAACTTTATTAGGAGTGGGAAGTAGTGCTTCAACTCCTGATGATATGATTGATTTATTTTTAGATTGGAATGCGGAAGACCCTGTTTCTGATTTTGAAAAGCAAAGAAATACATACCATGATAGTGCAGGAACATATGCGCAAGGAAATAGAAATCCTTTTATAGATAATCCTGCATTTGCAACTGAAATTTGGGGCGGACCACAAGCTGAAGATCTTTTTGGTGGAGGCGGAGGAGGTGATACTGAAGCACCAACTGTTCCAACAGGACTAGTTTCTTCAAATATTGCTTCAACTTCGTTTACTGTTTCTTGGACAGCTTCTACAGATAACACAGCGGTAACAGGATATAATATTCTACTTGATAATGTTCAAGTGGGAACATCAAATACTACAAGTTATAATGCAACGGGTTTAACAGGTTCTACAACATACAATGTTACTGTTCAAGCATACGATGCAGTAGGAAATACTTCTGCTTCAAGTACTCAAATTATGGTAACAACTGATGTTCAAACTGGATTTGCTTCAGAATTATTTTTCTCGGAATATATTGAAGGTTCTTCTGTAAATAAAGCGGTAGAAATTGCGAATTATACAGGTAGTACAGTAGATTTAAATGTGTATTCTATAAAAAGACAAACTAATGGAGCTGGAACTTGGTCAGGTGGATTATCTCTCACAGGTAGTTTATCTAATGGAAATGTTTACGTAGTTGCAAATTCTGGTGCTTCTACAGATATTACAAGTAAAGCAAATGAAACCTCAAATGCTTCCGAATTATCATTTAATGGAAATGATCCAGTAGGATTGTTTAAAAATGATGTACTTATTGATATTATCGGAACTTTTGATGGAGGTTCAGGGAACTTTGCAATTAATACGACTTTAGTTAGAAAATCAACGGTTAGTGGACCATCAACAACATATTCTGTTGCTGAATGGGATTCTTTCGCTTCAGATACATTTACGAATATTGGATTTCATATTGCTGGAACTACAAATATTTTTACTGGAAATACAGATAGCGATTGGAATACAACATCGAACTGGAGTTTTGCAACGGTTCCAAGTAATACAAATGTTATGATTGGATCAGGTAAAGACGTTAGTGCTAGTGGAAGTATTTCAGTGGCAAATTTAACTCTTGATCCAGGAACATCATTAACTGTGGGAACAAATCTTACAACTTCAGGAACTGTAACTGTCAATTCAGGAGCTTCTTTAATCGCACAAAATTCAACAAGTTTTAATTTAACTTATAATAGATCATTAGGAACCACAAATTGGTATTTGGTTTCTTCAACGGTTGCAAATGAAACAATTCAAGATATTATTAGCAATCACAGTTTAGCATCGGGGTCATCTGGAAATATTGGAATTGGAGATTATGATAATTCAACTCCAGGTTGGACATATGCTAATGCTTCAACAACTGGAGCTCTGGCTAGTGGTGAAGGTCGTTCGATAAAATTAACTGCAGCAGACGATGTTTCATTTAGTGGGTTGATGCCTTTAAATGATGTTACAATAGCAATTGCTGATGGTGGAGCAGGAGGAAATGGCTTTAATTTGATCGGAAATCCTTTCCCGTCTTATGTAACTGCAAATCATTCTTCTCCTACAGGTTCAAATAACTTATTAAGTTTAAATACAGGTATTCTAGAGGAAGAAACTATTTGGTTTTGGAATCAAGCAACTAGCCAATATTCTTTGGTAAATCAAGCTACGGCAATTTTAAATGGAATCTATTATATTGCTCCAGGTCAAGGTTTCTTTGTGAGATCAAATACAACTGGAGGAAACTTTAGTTTTCCTGAATCTTTACAAAGTCATCAGTCTTCAGACACTTTTGCAAAAGGAATTAACCAAAATCATTCAAGTATAAAGTTGAAGTTAAGTGTTGATGGTAATTCAGATAAAGAGACAGATATTTTATACGTTCAAGGAGCGACTTCAGGATGGGATAATGGTTGGGACTCAACTATTTTTGGTGGAGCAAATACCGATCTGATTATGTATTCAGAGTTGGTTGAAAATAGTGAAGGACAAAAGCTTGCCATTCAATCATTATCAAATGATACATTTAGTGAAGTTATTCCATTAGGTGTTAATGCTTCAGAAAATATGGAGATAACAATTACTGCCGAATCTTCGAATTTACCAACAGGATATGAAATGTACTTGGAAGACCGAGTTGAAGGAGTTTTTATATTGTTAGATGGATCTTCTAATTATACAAAACAATTAACTGAGAATGTTTCAGGTACTGGACGATTTTACTTGCACACAAGTCAATCTGTTTTAAATGTAGATGATACGACTTTACAATCGGTTACGGTTTTTGTAGATGAAAATAATACGATTCAGGTAAAAGGAATTTATGAGAATACTGATGTAACTTTATTCAATATTTCAGGACAGAAAATAGTTGCTTCTAATTTTATCGGAAATGGGAATAACAGTGTTCCAATGAAAAAGTTAGCGACAGGATTATACATTTTACAACTAGATACTAGTAAAAGTAAAATCATAAAAAAAATAGTGCTTAAGTAAAAAGCTTAGGAACTACAAGATAACATTGAGCAACCAACTTTATGACGCGCCCATTCAGGACGTTTGGCAAACCACTTCTCATAAGTTGGTTGTTCATCATATGGATTTTTAAGTAGTTGATATAATTCGTCAATTAAAGCATAGTTTCCTTTATCTGCATCATCAATAGCTAATTGCGCCATATAATTTCGTAAAACATATTTCGGATTTACGGTATTCATTTGTACTGTTCTTTCTTCATCTGTTGAATCTAATTTCTGAATAGTTTCGATATACTGTGCAAACCAAGAAAGCCATTGTTCTTTGATGTCTTTTTGAAGTTCTTTAAGGTTATAAAAAGCATCCGATATTTTCGGTATTGCACTTGTTGGAGTATCATTTTTAGTTACCAATGATAGTTTTCTAAAAAATATAGTATAATCTGTTTCGATTAATTGCAATGTTTTTTCAATTCCAGATATAAGAGAAGCATAATCTGACTCTGTATCCAAACCTAATTTTTGCTTCATCATAGTCTTATACTGTTTCAAGTACAAAGTTTCATATTCATTCAATATTGACTGTAACGGATCTACTTCTTCAATTAATGGATATAAAGCATTGGCAAGTTTATATAAATTCCACATGGCAATGTATGGCTGATTTCCAAAACGATATCTTTTGTTTTGTGCGTCAGTGGTATTCGGAGTCCATTCATAATCAAATCCTTCTAACCAACCATAAGGTCCGAAGTCAATCGTTAGCCCAAGAATAGATAAATTATCCGTATTCATTACACCATGAACAAATCCAACGCGTTGCCAATGAACAATCATTTCGATAGTTCTATTTCGAACTTCCGTTAGAAAATCTAAATACTTTTGTTTTCCTGTTGAAGTAATGTTCGAATAAAAATGCTCGATAGTGTAATCAGCAAGCTTTTTAAGTGTTTCACTATCTTGTCTAGCTGCGAAAATTTCAAAATTCCCAAAACGAATAAAACTAGGAGCCACTCTACAAACTACAGCACCTTTTTCATAAGCAGCGTTTCCATTGTACATAATATCTCTCATCACTTGATCTCCGGTTAAGCTTAGCGTTAAAGATCTAGTAGTAGGAACACCTAAATAATGCATGGCTTCACTGCATAAATGTTCTCTTATTGAAGAACGTAAAACGGCTAATCCATCCGCAGTTCTTGAATATGGAGTTTCACCTGCACCTTTCAATTGAAAAGTCCAATGTTTATTATTATGATTAATTTCAAATAGATTAATGGCTCTGCCATCTCCTAGTTGTCCTGCCCAATTACCAAATTGATGTCCACCATAACACATGGCATAAGGATGCGTATTTTCCAATACTTTATTTCCAGAAAAAATCTTAAGGAATTCGTCACTCTGAGTATCCTCTTTTGTAATTCCAACTTCATGTATAAAACCATCTGAAAAATGAATCAGTTTAGGATTCAAAGTTTGCTTTGGAGTAACAAAAGAATAACAAGCATTATATACTTGTCTTCTTGTATTTTCCTGAGTTATATCAGCTGGAAGCTTTTTGGTAAAAGTATTTGAAATTTTAAAATCCATTTTTTTTTGATCAATCAATCAATTAAAGTACTAATTTTTTCTGATTCTTTTTGAGTATTGAGTTTCGTTTCTATAAGGTGAAGCAATTAATACAAAGCATTAATGTGAGCTTTAAAATAATTTTATTAGAAATAAAACCTGTTGTCGTATAAAGTAACTTTTGAAAAAAAAGCATAATTATCTGGTTATGAAATTCATTACATTTACGGTATAAATAAATTTATTTAGTATTTGAAAACAATTACAAAATACTGGTTTCTAGAAGGTTTTAATCTTTTTAAAAAAATAGGGATGTTCAATATGATGAAAATCTGTGAAATTCTAGAAATGGATAATATTAATAAAGGAGAGTTAATATTACTAAAAGATAAAGATAAAAAAAGTGTTTTCTTTCTTAAAAAAGGTAGTGTTAAAATTGTAAACACTCAGAATGATGTTGTAAAATATATTGTAAAAAGAGGAAATGTATTTGGCGAATTAATACTTTTTGACAAAGAAGTTGCAACACAAGAAGTTGCATACGCACTAGAAGATTGTATAATATGTTATATAGATTCAGATCAGATGGAATCTTTAATGGAAAAACATAAATCTTTAAAAAATGGTATCCTCAAAATTTATGGATTACGAATTAAAAAACTTGAAAGACGACTTAATGATTTACTATACAAAGATAGCTCAACTAGAATAAAAGAATTTTTATTTGATTATATAGAAGAGTTTGGTGAAGATAATGGACAGGGAAAATTTGTTGCAAAAAGCTTACTATCGCATAAAGAAATTGCAAATCTTACTAACACATCAAGACAAACCGTTAATAATGTGATGAGTAATTTAAGAAAGAAAGATATTATTGAATACAATAAACAATTTATTTCAATTACTAATAAAGAATAATAATTTGATTTATGGATCTCACTAAATTTAAAATCAAATCTCTTCTGAAACAAGGTTTAACACCACAGGGATTAGCGTTAAGTTTAGTGATTTCAACATTAGTGTCTATTTTTCCAATATTTGGAATTAGTACAATAGTATTAACATGCATTGCTATACCATTTAGGCTTAATTTACCTATTATGATTGCCTTTAGTTATATTGTTGGGCCTTTAAAATTCTTAGTACTTATCCCTTTTATTAATATTGGATCTTCAATATTTGGTACAGAGCATACTTTGTTGACGTTTGAGTCTATAAAAATAAGTTATGAAACTAGTTTTTTGGATACAGCAAGAGATTTGTCTTATGAATTACTTTGTGGAAGCGTGGGATGGTTATTTACTGCAATACCTTTAGGGGTAGTAATTTATTTCTTTCTGAAAGGAGTTTTAACATATTTCGACGAACTCAAACACAAAAATCAAAAACTAACAAAATGAAGCTCACCAAAACATTAGGCTATCTAGGTCTTATCGCATCAATTATGGTAGGATTAGGAGAATATTTTTTACACTATTCTACAAACATTTTAGAGCATTCTGAAAATTATGAGTTTTTTAAGTTTGTACCATCAAATAATCTAACTAAAGGACATTTTTTAGCTGTCATTGGACTCCCTTTTTATTTTGCAGGATATATTCATTTATATAGAATGTTAAGACCTGGAAATGAAGTGTTAGCACGTTTGGTTTTAGCTATAGGTTTTATTGCTTTTGCGGTTGGAGGTGTCTGGATTGGTTCTAGAGCTTCTATAGGTAACATTGTAAATTTAAAAGATACAATAGATGTATTTACATATCAAAATTTATTAGCTCATTATACAAATCATATGGAAATACTAGTGCAAGCTTTAAGAATAATTATTGCAGCATTGTCTGTGGTATTTGCTATAGCAATTTTAAAAGGAAATACTTATTATAAAAAATGGATGGCCATTTTTAATCCAATTACCATATTAATTACGCTTGTAATTATTGGTAAGTTAATCCCATCTATAGGAAAGCACATGTTACCAATTTTAATGAATGTAACTCATTTTATCTTATTTGGATTATCTCTTTTTCAATTAAACAAACTAACTAAAAATTAATAATAATGTTAAGTAAAAACACTCGAAACCTATTAAGTTTATTAAAGAAAACTTTTATTAGTATTGGTTTAATTTTAGTTGCTCTAATAGTATTAGTTATTTGGTTTTTTTGGAACGATGCTAATTCAGAAAAATATAATATAACAATAGAAGATAGTAAAATCCCTGTATTTGAAGAAGTGCGTTTAAATTTTAAGCATAAATACAACGGTGAGAAATCATTACCTATAGCACCGGCTGGATTAATTGATATTAATAATGATAATGTTGATGAGATTTTCTTTGGAGGAGGAATGAATCAAGAAGATGCGATCTTTGCATATCGAGATAACAAGTTTGTAGATATTTCAACTGAAGTTAATTTACCTAAAAAAGGAAATCAAGTTACAACTATCGGCGTTGTTTCTGCAGATTTTGATAATAATGGATTTTCAGATTTAATTATTAGTAGAGAAGATGGACTAACTATTTATTATAACACAAATGGAAAGTTTACATCAAAAAAAATAGAAACCCCTATTAACGAAAAATCTACACCTGCAGGAATAACTGTTGGGGATATTGATAAAGATGGTGATTTAGATATATTCCTTGCCACATATATAAAAAAAGAACTTATGGAGGGACAGACTATTTTTGAAGATTATACTTATGGTTCTACCAGTGAATTATTATTGAATACAGGAAATGAAAATTACGTAAGTATTACAAAACAAGCTGGATTAGATTATGTACATAATACATTCCAAGGTGTTTTAGTAGATATTGATAATGATACATGGTTAGACCTAGTAGTTGTGCATGATACTGGAGAGGCTAGAACATACAAAAACAATGGTGATTTAACGTATACCATGAAACCTAATCCGTTAACCAAGAAGTTTGCTTATCCAATGGGATTAGCAGTAGGAGATTATAATAATGATGGCTTAGTAGATTTTATGTTCTCTAATACAGGAAGTACTTTGCCTAGAGCCATAGCAAAAGGAGATATTAAAGATGCTTCTTTATTTAACGAAAAATGGATTTTATTTAAAAATGATGGTAATTTTAAATTTACAGATACTGCTGCCGAAGCTAAAATAGCAGATTATGAATTTTCTTGGGGTTGTACATTTGCTGATATGAATAATGATGGTTTACAGGATTTAATGGTTGCTGAAAATTATGTGGATTTAGCACCTAATAAATTATTTAGATTAAAGAGTAGATTCCTTGTTCAAAAGGAAGATGGTACATTCGCACCAACTGAGGAAAAAAGTGGTGTGGTAAATCCACACTTTGCTATTACATCTTTAGTAAGTGATTTTAATAAAGATGGTTCTTTAGATATGATTTGGGTTAATATTGATACACCTTCATTAGCTTATATTAACAAAGGAGGAGATAATAATTATTTGCAAGTAGATTTAGGAGAATTTGTAAATGTACAAGGAGCTAAAGTAACTGTAACTACACCAACAAAAACACTTACCGAATGGTTAGTAACAGGAGAAGGATTAGCTAGTGATCAAACTTCTTTATTACAGTTTGGATTAGGTCAAGAACGAAAGATATCTAATCTAACAGTACACTTAACTAATGAAAAAACCATAAGTATTGATAACCCAAAAATTAACAGTATTGTAGCTTTAAAAGCTAAAATTAAAGAACTAGAAGTAATTAAATCATCTTTAAAAGATAGTGGAGAATAATGATTAAAATTCTACGAGATATATAAATACAGATAAAAAAACGGCAAAAGTGTCTTGTAGAATAATCTTTTAAAAGTCAATGCTTTTTCAAAACTATTTAAAAGTATAGTTTTATTTTTTAAACTATTGATTTTTAAAACAATACAATTAAACATCTGTTTTTGGATATAGATTTATTTTGCTTTTTCTTAACGAAGAAAACCAAACAATATAGAAATGAAATTTATAAAAGAATTATTCAAAAAAAAGAAAATTCAAGACGATTTTACCCAAGTACCTGAAGGCATTTGTCCGAACTGTTGGGGTGACCAAGAATACGATAATATAGTGCGTGAAAAATTTAAAGACGCTCAAATAGATGTTAACAATCACAATAGTAAATATGCCTTTATTCAGGATTTTATTGTAAATCATGTAAATGGAATTAAACTAAAAAGTACTGTAAAAGGAAATGAATGCCCTACATGTAAAGTAACATTTTAATTAATGTGGAAAATGATAATATATCACAGCATTACCGTTATTCTAATTATTGGTTTAATAGGCGCTGGTGGATTAGTAATTGATGAGTTTAAAACAGGAAATGGATGTCCAAAAATAATATACATCCCAATGTGCTTGGTAATTCTAATATGTTTTTTAGTTCCATTAATTGTACATTTATTTATAAAGAAAAAAATCCTCTACTTTATATTTACAGGATTAGCTGGCAGCATTGCTTTAATTGCTTCAATTATGCAATACATGGGTAATGCAGAATGTCCAAAAACGAATTCTGATACACCAATGTGCTATTATTCTTTACTTCTTTTTAGTGGTTTAATTATTTTAAAGTTATATCATTTAAAACTTCAAATTCCAAATAATAGTGATATACAATAGCACGAGATCCTTTATTTTTAGGTTGTTTTTTAATTGTTAATTAATTCACTTTGAAAATACGCTTGGTTTTCCAATGTTTTATGAACCGGACATTTTGCCGCAATTTCTAGTAAACGCGCTTTTTGTTTTTCATCCAAGTTACCAACTAACTTAATTTTTTTTGTAAAGAAATCGTGTCTATTCAATTTTTCTGAGGTGATTCCTAATTCTTCACTTGATTTCTTCACACGAGTTACATAAACATACACTTCTTGTAAATCCCATTGCTTTCTATTCGCATACATTTTTAAAGTCATTGTTGTACAAGCGATAAGTGCAGAATTTAAGAGATCGAAAGGGGAAGGACCAAAATCGTCTCCACCAACACTTTCAGGTTCATCAGCAATTAAGTTATGATTGCTCGCTTGAATTTTAGTTGTGAAATTGTCTTCGACTAAATTTAAATGACCAACAGCTTGATCTTGATTAGCATCTAGTTTTTCAATAGTTTTCTTAGGAAAATATCTTTGTACCCAAGTTCCAATAACATTTCCAGTATATTTACTATCCTCAGGA
The DNA here is from genome assembly GCA_947492185.1 of uncultured Tenacibaculum sp. Lineage (GTDB taxonomy): Bacteria > Bacteroidota > Bacteroidia > Flavobacteriales > Flavobacteriaceae > Polaribacter. The sequence goes on along the minus strand of CANLMR010000003.1, from coordinate 134,164 downwards.
TTAGTTAATAAATGATCGGCATTGTCTAAGGTCACAAAACTCTTTGGGTGATGTGCGTTTACATATATTTTTTCAGCATTATTAATCCCTACAATCCTATCAGTAGGAGAATGCATAATTAATATTGGCTTTCTTAGATTTCTTACTATTTCTGATAGATTAGTTTTTGTGAAATTATTTACAAAGTCTCTGTTTATTTTGAATGGTCTTCCACCAATATTAATATTTACTTCGCCTTTTTCTTGTACTTCATGAATTCCATGAGAGAACAAATGAGTTACATGTTCAACGTCAGCTGGAGCACCAATAGTTGCAACAGCTTTTACAGAAACTAATTTCGAAGCTGCAGTAATTACAGCCGCTCCACCTAGAGAATGACCAACCAACAAGGAAGGAGCTTGAAAATGTGCTTCCATATAATTACTCACAGCAATTAAATCGGTAACATTAGCGGAGAAATGACTTTCATGAAACTCTCCTTCACTTTTACCTAAGCCCGTGAAATCAAAGCGTACAACTCCAAAACCATAATTAGTAAGAGCCCTACTAATATTTTTGACAGCACTTAAAGAACTTGTACACGTAAAACAGTGTGCAAAAATTGCATAGAATTCCGGTTTTTGATTGGCAGGTAATTCTAAAAAAGCATTAAGTTGATATCCTTTATCGTTGGGTATAGTAAGTTTAGATCTTTTCATGGATTTTGATTACATTTTAGTAATAATTTGTATGTCGAAAAGTTTCCAAGATACTTACGATACCCCGATATACTATCTATTTCAATTTATCAGCATACAACTTTCTTAACTTCGAAATTTTTGGGGTAATTACAAAGTTGCAATATCCTTGCTCTTTATTATTTGCATAATAGTTTTGATGATCCTCTTCTGCAGGATAAAACGTTGGTAATTCACTAACTTCTGTTACTATTGGGTTATCGTAATACGGTTGAACTTGCCTTATAACTTCTTCAATTACCGATTTTTCTTCTCCGTTAGTATAATAAATTACAGATCTGTATTGCGTACCAACATCAGCTCCTTGTCTGTTTAATGTAGTCGGATCATGAGTGGTCATGAAAATAATCAAAATCTCCTGATATGAAATTACCTCAGGATCATACGATATTTGAACAACTTCTGCATGTCCCGTTAATCCAGAACAAACTTCTCTGTATGTTGGATAACCAGGAACGTTTCCTCCTGCATATCCTGAAACTACTTTCTCTACTCCTTTAATTTGATCAAATACAGCTTCGGTACACCAAAAACATCCACCGCCAACTGTAGCTATTTTAGTTTTCATCTTCTAATTCAATTGATAATGAGTTAACACAGTATCTTAATCCGCTTGGTTCTGGGCCATCTGGAAATACATGTCCTAAATGAGAATCACAAGTGTTACAAACAATTTCTACTCTAATCATTCCATGAGTAGTATCTTTGTGATATTTTACTGCATTCTCTTTTGTGGGTTGCGTAAAACTTGGCCACCCTGAACTTGAGTCAAATTTAATTGTAGAATCAAATAAAGGTGTTCCACAACAAATACAACTGTATTTACCAGAGCTAAAAGAAGAACAGTGTTCTCCGCTAAAAGGTCTTTCGGTTCCTTTGAGTCTAGTAATCCTGAATTGTTCTGGAGTTAGCTTCGCTTTCCATTCTTCATCTGTTTTTTCAATTCTTTTGTCAGGTAATGGATTTCCATTAACTGTAAAATCTATAATATTTTTCCAAGTAAGCATAGTTTTTTGTCGTTAACTAGTAAGAAAACTTACGTTATTAAAATTGCTAAAGTTTAATTACTTTTACTAAACTAAATTACTGATTTATGAGCACTCTTCTAGAAAAAACAGAAAGTTTTGTAATGGATAAGTTGAATGAAAAACTAGATAAAAAATTAGTTTATCATAGTTTATCTCATACTTTACGTGTTGTTGAAAAAGCTGCTGAGTTGGCGGAGGGAGCAAAATTAGAAGAGTCGGAAAAAGAACGCTTACTTATTGCTGCTTGGTTTCATGATACTGGATTTACGGTGAATTCGAACGGACATGAAGATGAAAGTGTGAAAATTGCATCTGAGTTTTTGAAAAATGAAGGAGTAGAGGCAGGCTTTGTAGATGAGGTGAATCAGATAATTTTAGCTACTAAAATGGATGTTACACCGAGTTCTAAATTGGAGAAATTATTAAAGGATGCGGATTGTTCTCATTTAGGTAGTAAAAATTACAATGAGTTTTCTCAATTACTTCAAAAAGAAATGGAATTATTGACTGATGAAAAGATTAAGGAAACAGATTGGATTAATAAAAATATTGATTTCTTAACCAATGAGCATCGATTTTATACTGATGTAGCCGTTAAAAAATGGGAAAAACAAAAATCGAAGAATTTAGCTCAGTTAATTAAAACTGAGAAAAAAATTAAACAAGAAAATAAAAAACTATCTCAAAAGAAAGAAGAGCTTAAGTTTAAAAAAGAGAAAGTAGAACTACCAGAACGTGGAATTGAAACCATGTTTAGAGTGGCTTTGCGAAACCATATAACACTTAGTGATATTGCCGATACGAAAGCCAATATTTTATTATCGGTGAATGCAATTATTATTTCTATGGCATTATCTACTTTAATTCCTAAGTTAGATAATCCGTCGAATAGTTATTTAATTATTCCTAGTATAATATTTATTTTTTTTACGGTAGTTTCTATTGTGCTTTCAATATTAGCAACCAGACCAAATGTAACTCAAGGAAAGTTCTCGAAAGAAGATATTGCAAATAAAAAAGTGAATCTAATTTTCTTTGGGAATTTTCATAAAATGAGTTTACAAGAGTTCGAATGGGGAATGAGTGAAATGATGAAGGATAGAGACTATTTATATGGATCTTTAACTAAAGATTTATACTTCCTTGGTTTAGTATTAAACAGAAAGTACAGTTTATTACGCACTACGTATACTGTTTTTATGATCGGAATTATTGTAAGTGTAATTGCTTTTGCAATTGCGTTTTACAAACAAAGTGGGAATTCAGCAGCAACTGCTATAGCGAGTTTATTTTAAAGTATACTATAAAGTAATTTACTTCATATCCTTGATTAATTCATCAATAGAAATAGAAGATTTTTCATCTTCTTTAGTTTCGTAAATCACTTCTACTCGAATTGCTTTTAATCCAGAAACGCCCTGTAAATCCTCTAATTCTAATAACTCAATTTTTCCTAATTGATTTTTAGATTGTAAGAATTTAATGTATTTTAAATACTCATCAGCATCTTTATCTTGAGAATATACAATTGCTATTTTTCCAGGAACAGTTAATCTTTCTGTAGTTCCTTTAATATGTGCTTTGTCAATTCTTTTCTTTATAATCTCGTAACGAATGTTATAAGCACCATCAACATCAAATTGCTTTTCATCCATTCTAAATTCTATTGAAAGTGGATTACTATGCACTAATATTAATGAAGCAACACGTAAATCATGGTCAAGTTTATCTCTTAATTTATAAGCAACGTTCTCCATCTCGTAAGTGGTTTGTAATTGCCATAAACGTAAGTTGTATAAGTATAAAGAATCATACTTATTCTGCTTAGTAATTGATTGCCCTATATACATGTTATATTCCACACCATCTGTTTTATAGCGTTCAAAATAGTGAGGAAATATTTTCTGAGCTTCTTCTTGTTTCTTATCTATAAACTTTGCAAGCTTATCGTTAAGTTTAGTTACACTATTTTCATAATCTTTCCTTTTTTCATAAACCACTTGTAGGTTTTCATCTAGAAGACTTAAATACTCATTTACTATTTGAGTAAGCTCTTCATTTATTTCTTTAATATGATTAAAAACTGGATAGATATCACGTTTTAAAAAGTCAAGAATAGCAATTTCATCACCAGCTTTCATTCCTTTGTTTACTTCTACTAAATAGTCTTCTACACGATACATCAGTTCATCGTAAATAGGTAAAGTTTCTTTCTTACAAGCTTCTCTTAATACATGAATTGCTGCATTTAATTGTTTTGTTAAATCTTGTTTAATTGCTGTATTTCTTGCAATAGAAGATCCTTTAATATCTGATTGACCAAAAAGTGGATATACATCATGAAAAGCAATCTTCTCAATTTTAGCATCTTCATCTTTATCTAAAATAGCATTTTGATAATTTTCAGCAGCTTCATAAAACCTCCATTTAACAGATGGATGAATAGAAGTATAAAATTCTTGGATAGTAGCTTCTAAAATATTCAAATACTCTTCTGAGTTACGTTCAGCAGCAGCCGTAAACATTGGTATTATGTCTTTTAGCTTTTGCTTGTTTACAGAATTTAACTCATAAGCTCTAGGAGAAGCCATTTCAAGCAACAACAAGTCTTGATTTGTAGCTGTTTTAATGGGAATAAGAATAATGCTTTTTATATCCTTACTCTCTAGGTTTTGAGAGAATTTATTACCTCCAGATGATTTTTTATAATTATTTAAATCTGAAATGACAACACTCTCATTTTCTACGAAAATTTTATTGATTAAATGATTACAAAAATATTTATCGCAAGTAATGTCTTGTTCATTATTTAATAATATACTTTCAGACCTTTTTACTTTTACATGTCCTTCGTCTAAATTACTAATATCAAAAACAGAATAACCAACTTTTAAATCACCAATCCCAAAGAAATCTCTCAGGTTATTTCTGATTTTTTCTGTCATTGATTCATCTTCTCTACCGATTAAGTTATTCTGTATAGAATTAATAGTTTCATCTGTAGTTACATCAAAAAGGTTCATAATACCAAACCCTCTAAAAATGTATGAGTTTGGAGGGAATTTTTCTCTCCATATATCGATATTATCAAAATTATCTAATAATAACTTGATATCATCTTCAGTAATTTCAGGAGCATTTTCAGTTGGAGTAATATCCATAAAATCTCCATTGAAGGCTACTCTATAATGTCTTGTAAAACCAGTATTCACATCTGGAATATCAAAATAGAAAGGGCGTTTCAAATCAACATTACGTCCATGTATCGTTCCAAGAATTAACGTACATGCATAAATATACATGGCATCCGGTTCAAAATTACGGACCTCAAAAAGGTAATCTTCTCCTGCATTATCTAGAATACTTTCGAAACGTTCCGTGAATTTAAAACAAGTAAAAGAGAAAGGAACAGTAGCTGCTTTAATTTCGTTTTGAGTTAAGATTTCTGGAAACAATGGATCTAAAACAAGATCGATTATTTCTTCGTGTTTTTCCAATAAAGAAAAATCCGAAAACCCTTCAATTAACTCAGGAATTTTATCAATTTCTTCTACCATTTTAATCGCAGAAACATGATACGGATGTTCTTTGTATTGATTATCAGTGTATTTTTTAAAAAGATCATATATCTTTTTAAAACTAATATTTATATGTAAAGGTAATTCTAAATCTGAACTGCTATGGAAGTTTCGTATTGTCATTTTTCCTTTCTTTATGTAATTACAAAATTACGAAATGTTTATTTTAGTCGCATTGACATAGAGCAACTTGCAAAAGAATAATAAAAAAGCCATCAAATTTGATGGCTTTTTTATTAGAAACTAAAATCATAGTCTCGAATTTTTCCTTTTTTACCTAAGCTGTTGAATTTCCAACTAAATCCAAGCATAAAATATTGTTGTAAAACAGTACTTTCTGAATCTTCAATATAGTTTGCTGTTGCAATTCTTCTGGCATTGGTGTTTTGATTTAATAAATCGTATGCTTTCAGTGTAATTGTTGCTTTATCATTTAAAATAGAGTAAGCTAGTGTTGAATTCCAGAACCAAGCAGATTGATTGAAACCAATAACATTTGGATTGTAGGTGTAATTAACATCGTTTCTCCACTCTAATTTTTTAGGAACGTTTGTTTTTGTTCTAATACGAACTCTATGACTAGTAAATTCTTGATCTAAGAAAGAATCTACGTTATAAGATGTTTTTGAGAATGTAATATCATATCTAGGTTCAATAGAAACAATTTTATTCCAATTGAAGGTAAAACCAATGTTTGGAGTTACAGAGAATGTCTCTGCAATATTATCTACATCATTTAAAATATTTACACTTCTATTACCATTAACTCGAGTTCCTATTCTTAAGTTAATTGCAGTTATAGAATCTAATTTTACATTTTTATTGTAATTAGCTCCACTCCAGAAATCATATACTCCATCAGCATTATCATAGGTAGAAGTTCTAACTAAATTATCATCAATACTTGTTCTGTTTACAATTTGATTATTTGTTAAACTTCCTCCCATATACATAAAGAAACCTGTTCTTTTTTGCCAATTATACTTGTTAAAGTTAGCATAGATTCTATGCGTTTGACTCGGTTTTAAGTTTGGATTACCCGTAATGATATTCGATGGATTCGTTACATCGCTAAATGGTTGTAACTGATTAAGATTAGGAGCATTGTTATCTAAAGAGTAATTAAAATAGACTGATGCTTTCGAGTCAAAACGATATCTAAATGTTCCATCTAATGTAATATTATTGAAGTCTTTTTCTAAACTCAAATTCGGACGTAATAAATCGATGTTTTCTAAAGTTCGGTTTACTTGTCCAACTTCGAAGCTAAAACGCCATTTTTTTACATTATAAACTATATCAATAGAAGGAGTCTTAGTAATATCGTTATAAGTAAAATTAGAACTTAAATCCGTATTGAAAATTGTAAAGTCTTGCGTACTGTTATCAAAATCGAAAGTGCTTTCCACATTTGTTCGTTCATCTCTTCTAAAACGATATTTAGTATCAATAAATAACTTTTTAGCGATTAAAGGAATACGATATGAAATACGAGATCGAATACTATTCAATTCATTATCGATTGTACTTTTTTGATTTCTAATTTCAGAACTTGGTGTAGTTCCAAAAATATTAATAGTTGAATTATTAAAATCTTCTCCGTTAGATTGATCGATTTGATTCTCTACGGTAGCTTTAATAAAAGATCCTTTTTTACCGAAACGTTTTGTAACATCAATACTGTTTTGAAAGTTTTTAGCGTCAGATGTTGAGAATGTGCTACTATTAAATTCATTAGTTACAACTTGATTTTCATCTAAAGATTCTTCGAATGTGTTGAAAATACTTTCTCTTTGGTTTAAGATAAACGAAGGATTTATATTAATTAAAAATGTAGAATCAATTTCTATATCTAACTCTGCATTGATACTGTGATTATGATTTTCATTATCTGAGTTTGAATTTGAATTGGTAAAATATCTTCTATCAGGTAAGGTGAATTCTCTATTGTTTCTTGAAACATCTTTAGAGTTACTTCCAGAATAGAAATAATCAGCATTTACATCAAAGCCTTTTCCATATTCATCAGCATAAGTTGCTCCGGCAGTTTTAGACGATATAATCCCACTTCCTCCACCAAAGCGTCTTCCACCAACACTAAAAGAACCATTACCACTAAACCAAGCTCCACTACCATTTCCAAACATTTTTTGAATTTCTCCAAAACTAAACCCTGGGGAATTGATGTTATTCGCACTGGCTAAAACACTAAAACGTTGATTGTTGTCAAATCTATTAACCATGGTAGCACCTTCATATCGTTCATCGGTTCCTCCACCTGCTGATACACGTCCAAACCACCCTTTATTATTTTCTTTTTTAATCGTAAGATTTATGGTTTTATTATTTGCATCTCCTTTTTCACCAGAAAAAGCTTCAGATTTAGATTTTGTATCAGTAATCTGTACTTTTTCGATAATTTCTTTGGATAAATTTTTTGTTGTAATTGTAGGGTCGTTACCAAAAAAAGGTTTACCATTTACTAATATTTTATTTACAGGTTTTCCATTAACTGTAATTTTACCTTCTTCATCAACTTCTACTCCTGGTAATTTTTTCAAAAGATCTTCAACGTTAGCGTTCTTTTTTGTTTTAAAAGATTTTACGTTGAATTCTAAGGTGTCTTTTTTAATAGTAATGGGAGCTCTTGATTTAATTACTATTTCATTAAGAAGATTAGATTCTTCTTTTAAATTAATTGTACCTAGATTTACATCTGGAGTTTTATCTAGAGAAATTAATTTACTGTAGTTATCCATTCCAATGAATGAAATAAATAGCTTAACGTTTTTATGGAAAGCTTTGCCTTCTAAAGAAAAATATCCTTTATCATCTGAAATAGTATAAGAAACTATAGAGCTGTCTTTTACTTTTTCTAAGTGAATAGTAGCAGCTTCGATAGGTGTTTTTTCTTTTTCGGTTTGTATTTTACCTGAAATCCTGAATTTATAGGATTGTGCGTTGGCACAAAGAGATAAAATAAGGGCAATAGCAATAAATAATTTTTTCATAGTTCTTGATTTATGCGGACAAATGTATTTAACTGTATCCCTTTATAAAGAATGAGTTGTAACCAAATGTCCTTTTTATGTAGTCAATTGTGATTTCTTTGTTTTGAATATAATTTGTGGGGGCACTTATATTCTTTTTCATAGAAAATTATCCTCTTTTAAATTCAGAGGCAAAAGAACAAAAAAAACAATTCTTCAAAAAGTTAATTAAAGTTAATTTATGTTATTTTTTGATAGAATTCTTTTTAACCAAATTATCAAAATAATAATCTAGAGGCTTTGAATTATTGTGTATTATAAAAAAAAGGTGGTTTTCCTGAGATTTTAACAAATGCTAAATTAAATTTTGTTTAGTATTCTGAAATACATTACATTAGATAAGAAAATAATAACAAAATTCCCCCCGCTTATGAAAATTTTGTTCACTTCTTTGTGTATTCTATTTTTTCAAATTTCGATTTTTTCCCAGACGGAAGACGATTACAAAAATACTTTAGAACTAGTTAAAAAAGCTTTTAATGAAAGTAACGCTTCTTTAATTCATGAAAAGTTTAACGATGCTTTAAAAAGTAAATTGAAATCAGTGGCTTTTAAAAAAACTATTGATAGTTTACAGAATAATAAAGGTATAATTTCCTCTTATGAATTAATCTTAGAAGAAGAAGAAAGAAATTACCTCGTCGAATTTGAAAACGGAACACTTTTGATGCTGCTTCAATTAACATCTGATGGTAAAATATCAACTTTTGTTATCAAAGAATATTAGTATTTAAACACATTTTATATTTATAATTATGAGAAAAGACCTAAAAAAAATGGCTCTTATTTGCCTTTTGTTTTTTGTTATTCAGTTAGCATATTCACAAGAAAAAAAATATGGCTCATTATCCTTTAATAAAGCAGTAAATATTTCTGGGAAACAAAGGATGTTAACTCAACGTATGGGTAAAATATATTTATACTTATTAAGTAACCCTAATGATTTAAAAGCTAAAAAAGATTTAAGAATTACTAAGATTATATTTGAAAAGCAACTTTCTATTCTTGAACGAAATGCAAGTTTGTTAATTACTAAAAATAGAGCAAAAACTGTAGAAGATACTTGGGAAAAGTATAAGAAAATTATTGAATCGACACCTACTTTAAAAAATGCAGAGAAGATTGTTAACACTAATTCAACAATTTTAAAACAAGCAAATAGTTTAGTCAATGCAATTATACTAGAATCAAAAGAAAGTACAGGTAGTTCAGATGATTATGTTACTGAAGAAGATTCTGAATTAAAGAAAACAATTAATAAGTCTGGTAGACAACGTATGCTATCACAGCGATTAGCCTTGTATTATTTTGCTAATAAACCTGAATTAAAAAATCAAAAAACTGAAAATGTTTTAAGACAGGTTTATATCGAATTAGATGATGCATTGAATGATTTGTTATTGTCAAGCTTTAATAATGATAGGATTGATAGTGCATTAGGTGATGTAACTATGATGTGGGAAACTGTTAAAGAGAATAGTGAAAAATTATTTAAGCAAGGATATAATGATGATGAAATTTATAAGTTAAGTAATTCTTTAACTAAAATTTTTAATAAAATTACCAACTTATACGAAAAAGTAAAGATTGAATAAATTTAAAATTTATTATAGAACCCAAATACAAATTAAAGTATATGTCCATTAAGATTAAAGATTAAGAAAGTGAGAGTTTAACAGTTATAACCATTTAATATTTTTAAAATTCTTAAGATTGGTTGAGTGCTCAAAAACTCTTCTAAACATTTTAAACCCCCGATATTATGAATCTAAAGAATTATCTAACACTATTTTTAGTGTCAGCTAACCTTATAGTAGTAGCTCAAAACAAAGTGTGTACAAGTACTGAGAATGAAGTTGAAGACATACATTCTATAGGTAAATGTGCAATAGACAATTTTAAAAAATCTAAAAAAACAGAGTTTGTAAAAATTTCAACAAGAAAAAGAGTTGTAAGAAGAAGAATGTCTTCCAATATATTAGATTTAAGAAAAGGCTTGAATTCTTCTTCATCACGTCAAATGTCTATTAATGAAATAGATCAAATTCCTTTATTTGAAGATTGTTCTGCTTCATTAAATAGAGATGAACAATTAAGTTGTTTTAATGCACAAATTAAAAAGCATATTAACGGAAACTTAAAATATCCCGAAAAAGCTTTCAAAGATGGGTTAGAGGATAAAGTTTTGACTGAGTTTATTATAAATGAAAATGGTATAATTGAAAACTTAAACTTGATTAGTTCAAAGAAATATGATGTTTTAGAAAATGAAGCAAAGCGATTAATTACTAGTTTACCTAAATTACTTCCAGCTAAACAAAATGGAGTTGCTACCAAAATAAGACATAAAGTTTACATCAACTTTAATTTACCTAATACTAAAAGCAAAGATTTTTTTGAAGAAGGCTCTGCTGATAATTTAATTAAGGATTTTGTTCGTTTTGATAAGTTAATCGATGCGCCAGTTTTTATTGGTTGTGCAGATTATGTTGAATCTATTAAACAAGAATGTATAAAAGAAACTTTTGTAAATAATGTTTTAGAAAATCTTATTTATCCTTTCGATGCAGCTTCTGAAGGAATTGAAGGGAGAGTTTGGGTAAGATTTATTGTAGACAAAGAAGGTTATGTGAAAAACATTACAGCATCTGGCCCAGAAAAAGCTAAACTATTAGAAGAAGAGGCTAAAAGATTAATAACACTTTTGCCAAAATTTATTCCAGGTAAAGTAAACAACGAATATGTAAATGTTGAATACTTTTTACCTATAGATTTTCAGCTAGATGAATAATTTTTTACTGTCTTAGAATTATTTTTGTCTAAAATAAATGGTAATTGGAACTCCATTAAAATTATAATGTTCTCTCAGTTTGTTTTCTACAAATCGTTTGTAAGGATCTCTAATATATTGAGGTAAATTCGCAAAGAAAGCAAACTGAGGTGTATGTGTAGGTAATTGCATACAGTACTTAATTTTTATGTACTTTCCTTTAATAGCTGGAGGAGGTGTTTGTTGCATTATTTCCAGCATTATTTCATTTAATTTACTTGTTTGAATTTTACGTTTCCTGTTTTCATGAACTTCAACTGCAGTTTCAATAGCTTTGAATATTCGTTGCTTTGTTAACGCAGAAATAAATACAATAGGAATATCTGTAAAAGGAGCAACAGTTTCACGAATTTTTCTTTCAAAATCACGCATGGTATTCGTTTCTTTTTCAACTAAATCCCATTTGTTTACAAGAATTACGATACCTTTTCTGTTTTTCTCCGCTAACCAGAATATTTTTTCATCTTGACCTTCAAAACCACGAGTAGCATCTACCATAACAATTGCAATGTCAGAATGTTCAATAGCACGAACAGCTCTCATTACAGAGTAGAACTCTAAATCTTCTTTTACTTTTGATTTTTTTCGAATTCCTGCTGTATCAACTAAATTAAAATCAAATCCAAAACGATTGTATTTTGTATCAATAGAATCACGAGTAGTTCCAGCAATATTGGTAACGATATTTCTGTCTTCTCCAATTAATGCATTAATAAAAGATGATTTTCCAGCATTTGGTCTTCCAACAACAGCAAAACGAGGTAATTCATTTTCTTCATCTTCATCAAGAGGTTCAGGGATTTCTTTTGCAATAGCATCTAATAAATCACCAGTTCCACTTCCGTTAACAGAAGATATAGTGTGGTAATCTCCTAATCCTAAATTATAGAATTCTACTGCATCTGCTGCACGCATGGCATTATCTACTTTATTTACAGCCATGAACAAAGGTTTTTCAACTTGGCGAAGTAATTTAGCAACAGCTTCGTCCATTGGTGTAATTCCTTGTTCTACATCAACAACAAAAAGGATTATATCTGCTTCATCTAAAGCAAGTTGCACTTGCTTTCTAATCTCTTCTTCAAAAATGTCATCTGATCCAACAACATATCCACCTGTATCAATAACAGAGAATTCTTTTCCGTTCCATTCCGATTTACCGTAATGACGATCTCTAGTAACTCCACTCACAGAGTCAACAATAGCTTCTCTTCTTTTAATTAATCTATTGAAAAGGGTAGATTTACCTACATTAGGTCTTCCTACGATTGCAACAATACTACTCATGCTGCAAAGGTAGCGTTTCTATAAAAGAAAACAACTATTGATTTAAAAATCAATAGTTGTTTTTATAATTTTAAAAATGTAATCTATTTATTGCACGTTTTGGTAAATACTTACGGTACCACTATCTTCATTTGAAACTAATAGTAAATCTTTTCCGTTTGGACTATTTTTAGCAGGAATTGCTAATAGTCCTTCTGGAGCTTCATCACCATTATGAGATAAAATGTTTAAGAACATTGGTGCAGATGGATTCGTAATATCGTAAACCATTACTTGATCTGTACGTTCTAATCCAACAAATAAAATATAACGTTCGTTATTAATATTTAAAACTTCCACAGCTTCAGGTTCTGCTCCTTTATCATCACTTCTTCCATCATCATCATTAAATGTTTCTGGCGTTAATTCTAATGTTTTTTGTGAAATATTGTTTCCACTATCATAAATTAAAGCTCCATTTTCAGACCAAATTGAGAATGATCTACCTCCATAAGCATATAACTTGTCGTAATCACCATCATTATCAGTATCTCCTAAATCTAAGGCAATCTTTAATCTACCTAAATTTTCTTCTTTTTGTAAATCAGCTGCGTTTGGGAATGCAGTTGGATCTAAATCAATTTTCTTGATTCTTTCCTCGTTTACAAAAATCTCTTCGTCATCATCTTCCGTATCCGTTCCTTTATCATCAATGTATTCTCTAGCATCACCTTCATTAGCAGAGATAATGTATCCAGTACCATTAATATTTACGTAAGTAATAGCATCAGGTTGATAGATTCCATAAACAGGAATATTTCTTAAATCCTTTTTGTCATCTTTATTACTAGGATCAATTGCATTTCCAGCTTCATTATAATCTTTAAATCCTAAAGGATAAATAGTTTCGATAGTTTTAGTAACTAAATTAACTTTTGCAATTCCATTATTTTCTTGTAATGATACCCAAGCTGTTTTTGAATCATCTGAAACAGCAATATACTCTGGTTCTACATCTTTAGCTAAGTCAGCATTTGGTCCAAATACTCTAAACCCGTTACTTTCTAAAGAAGTTTCTTGGTTATTAAATACTGAAAAGTTTAAGGTAGTTACATTTCCAGTCTCTAGAGTAATAATACTTACACTACCTTCAGGATCGTTAGTGTATAAATCATTTGGTTCTCCTTCATTAGCACAAATAAGTAATTTTCCATCTTTAGAGAAAGTTACCATATCTGGTAATGCGCCAACAGTATAAGAATTTAATAGTGCATTATTTTCTGCATTGTAAACAGCAATTTCCCCATTATTTTGTTTTACAGCATCTTCTAAAGCCACTGCAATTTTCCCATCATAAGTACTAATACTGTTTGGTGCTCCATTCATTACTGGAATAGCACCAATTTTTACAGGAGCGTCAACAACTTTTAAGTCGTAAACAGAGATTTCTTTAGCTTCTGAATTTACTACAAATAATTTTTGAGTTTTTGAATCGTAAGCAGAGATTTCTGCTGCACCTTCTCCACCAACATTAATAGTGTTTACATATTGGAAGTTCACTTCAGTATTTACTGGAAGAGAACCGTTGTTGTCATCTTCACAACTAATAAAAGATATAGCAAAGGTTACTAATAAAGTTTTAAATAAATTTTTCATGGTTGATAGTTTTTGGCAAAACTTATCTTAAAACTTTACTTAAAAGTTATGTAAACAAAAAAGGATTGTTAGCTAAAAATTACGAATGTTAAATTATTCTTTATAACCAAATCTACGTAATTGTTTATCATTAGATCTCCAATTTTTATTCACCTTTACATATAAATCCAAATATATTTTTTTATCAAAGAAATGTTGAAGGCTTTTTCTAGCTTCTGTTCCTACTCTTTTAATTGCCGATCCACGATGACCAATAATAATACCTTTTTGAGTTTCGCGTTCAACCATAATTACTGAACGAATTTTGATGATGTTGTCCTCTTCAACAAAACTTTCAGTTTCTACTTCAACAGAATAAGGGATTTCCTTTTTGTAGTGTTGTAAGATTTTTTCTCTAATAGTTTCATTTACAAAAAAGCGTTCCGGTTTATCTGTTAATTGATCCTTTGGATAAAAAGGAGGTGAGTCTGGTAATAACTCTATAATTTTGTAGAAAACAGTCTCTACATTAAACTTCTCTAAAGCAGAAATAACATAAACAAAAGAGTTCGGTACTTTTTTTCTCCAGTAATCAATCTTTTCTTGAACTTGATCTTGACTCGATAAATCAATTTTATTCAATAATAGGATAACAGGAATTTTACTATCGATGATTTTGTTAAAAAAAGCTTCATTCTTCAATTCTTTTTCACCAATTTCAACCATATAAATTAAAACGTCGGCATCATCAAAGGCAGCTTTTACAAAATCCATCATAGAATCTTGTAATTCATAAGCTGGTTTTATGATACCTGGTGTATCAGAAAATACAATTTGATAATCTTCTCCATTTACAATACCTAGAATTCGATGTCTGGTTGTTTGTGCTTTAGAAGTGATAATTGATAATTTTTCACCAACTAAAGCATTCATTAAGGTTGACTTTCCAACATTAGGGTTACCTATAATGTTTACAAATCCTGCTTTATGTGTCATAAAAGCAAAGGTAAGTGTTTTTTATTCTGTGTATTATAAAAAGAGTTGTATAGTTTTTTTAAAAAAGTTAATTTTTATTTGGTTATAAGAGAAAAATGTCCGTATCTTTGCCGTCCAATATCGCGGGATAGAGCAGTAGGCAGCTCGTCGGGCTCATAACCCGAAGGTCGCTGGTTCGAGTCCAGCTCCCGCTACTAAGAAACCGATTCAATTTTGAATCGGTTTTTTTATTTTTTAAATCCCAAATTATTCTTTAGCTGTAAAAAAGAAAGCAAGTAAATTACTATTGTAAAGTAATTACTTGCTTGAATAATATAATTTGAGGTAAATTCTTATTCTATAGTATAACTTGTTCTTGCAAATTGACTCAAACGAAAATACCCTAAAACTTCTTCATTTGGATCATTAATGTTAATGCAGTTTCCTTTTAATTGAGCAGGAGTTGTTTGAAATGGTCCGCCACCACCTTGCGTTCCAGACTGTTCTATAAGTTGCTCAATATAGAAATAGAAACGCTCTGAGATTCCAAAAACTTTAATATCAATCTCAGTTCCTGAGACATTCTTTTCATCAAAGTGTAAAACAAAAGCTTCATTACCATTAACAAATTCATCTCGAATAGAAGCTAAAGAAGGAACAGCTAAATTGGCTTGAACAAATTCTCCTAAGTAATAGTTTTCTTCATTTATAGGATCGTCAAAAAGTACTCGAACTCTGAATTCATCTTCATTAAATCCTTCTTCTTGACTTACACTATTAATTTGTGTAAAGCCAACTAAAGTTTCAGTTGCAGAATAGGTTTGTCCATTATAAATAATAGTTAATGTATATGCTACGCCAACTTCAGGAACGAAAGCTGTAGTTGTGTAATTTCCATTATTTTGATCTGTAAAAACAAATTGAGATCCATCATTTTCTTTAGTAATAGTAACCGTAGCTCCTGTGGCTGGAGCATCTGGATTGCTATCAAAATACGCTGTAGAAGTACTTAGTTTTATAGCTTGTTCGTTGCCAACGGTTCCTTTTTCCCAATTAATGGAAGCTTCAATTACTAATCTTGCTCCACCATTTGGAACATCTATATCTACTATATCAGTACAAGATGAAAAAATTGTACTGATCACTATACAAAGACTGAATATTAATTTTTTCATTTTATTAAAATTTAAAGTTATAGGTTATTGAAGGAGTTATACCGAAAATTGAAGTTCGTTCTGCTTCATTTGCTCCCGTTTGATTGTTGACACCAAACCTAATTGCTGCAGCATTTCTACGAGAATACAAGTTATAAATACCAAATACCCATTCTGCTTGCCATTTTCTGTTTTTGTTTTTTCTAGGAGTTAGCGTTGCAGAAACATCTAAACGATTATAAGTAGGTAATCGATCAGCGTTTCTGGCAGAGTATGTAGGAATTGATAACCCATTATATTGAAATTGACCATTTGGATATGTAACTGGTCGCCCAGTTTGAAAAACGAAATTTGCATTAAAAGCCCATTTTTCATTGAGTTTATAGTTTCCAGTAACCGATAAATCATGAGTTCTGTCAAAAGGAGTATTGTACCAATTGCCATTATTTAAACCTGGTCCACCAGAAGCTCCACCAGTTGTTCTTTGTTCAGATTTTGAAAGTGTATAGGCAATCCAACCAGTTAAATCACCTTTGTTTTTTCGTAGTAAAAACTCTAACCCGTAAGCTCTAGCTTCACCATTTAAAATTTCTGTTTCTATAGTGTTTTGAGCAATTAATTCTGCTCCATTAATATAGTCTACACGATTATCTACAGTTTTATAATATGCTTCGGTTTCAATAGAATACATGTTGTTCTTGAAGTTTCTAAAGTATCCAATAGCATATTGATCTGCGATTTGAGGTTTTAAAAACTCA
Organism: uncultured Tenacibaculum sp.; assembly: GCA_947492185.1. Lineage (GTDB taxonomy): Bacteria > Bacteroidota > Bacteroidia > Flavobacteriales > Flavobacteriaceae > Polaribacter. Next base: position 117,153 of record CANLMR010000003.1, on the reverse strand, counting down.
CCACTTGGAGCCCAAATATCCAATGGAGTAGCTGAAGTTGTGTTTGAAATTAAATGTAAATATTGTGCCATTCTATTATAACTTGTTTTAATAGATGATTTTTCATTTAATTGATATGATAATGCAAATCGAGGTTCAAAATTATCAAAACTAGCTATACTCTCTTTATCCCCATAACTTACCTCTCCCGTTGGTACTGCACGTTCATATATTCCTAAACTAGTATTATAAACCACAGGTAAATCGTTTGCATATGTGTTTAAAGTTTGACTTCCAAAACGATTAAAATAACTATAACGAATACCATACATCGCTGTAATTTTATCAGAAATTTTATGTTCTAAACTTGCATAAATCCCAGCTTCTGTTGCAAACTTTTTATCTAGAAAATCTTCATTAATAGATGATTCAGGTGTCAAAGGACGAATTTCTCCAGGATTAAATTTGTAATAGATTCCACTTACACCAAAATCAAATTTTAGTTTATCATTTAAATAATAATCAACGTCATATTTTAGATTGTAGTTGTCAATGCGAGATAGCCAATCTAATCCCACAAATTCTAATTGTAAATCGTAATTATATCTACTATAGATAGCTGATAAATTTGAAAATAACTTATCATTAAAAATGTGATTCCATCTTAAGTTTGCTGATAAATTTCCATAAGAATTAAAGAATGAATTGGTGAAGTTAACATTATCATTTCCGAAGTAAGCAGATAAATACAAACGGTTTTTATCGTTAATTTGATAGTTGGTTTTTAAATTTAAATCATAAAAACCAACTCTATTTTCGTTATTTGCAAGAGCTAAAAAGATGTTGGCATAAGAAGCACGACCAGCAACTAGAAACGAACCTTTATCTCGAAATAAAGGAGCTTCTGCTGTTAATCTACTTGAAATCAATCCAATTCCACCAGTTAACTTAAATTCTTTATTATTTCCATCTTTTTGACGTACATCTAATACCGAAGAAACACGTCCACCAAATTTAGCAGGAATACCTCCCTTATATAATTTTACGTCTTTGATGGCATCATTATTAAAAACAGAAAAAAATCCGAATAGGTGAGATGCATTATAAATAATTGCTTCGTCTAAAAGAATCAAGTTTTGATCTTCTGCACCACCACGAACATTAAAACCAGAAGCTCCTTCTCCTGCATTTGTAACTCCAGGTAATAATTGAATAGATTTAATAACATCTACTTCGCCCAAAACGACAGGAATTTGCTTAATGGTTTGTGAATTAATTTTTGTCACACTCATTTGTGGATTTCGAAGATCTACTTTTTTACTTTCTTCTGAAGTAATAATAACTTCTTCTAGAAAATTAGCATCTTCTGTTAAGTCGGCATTGAACTTTATGTTTTGTGTAAGTTCAATTTCTTTATCAATAGGAGAATATCCAACATAAGAAACACTTAAGGTGTATTTTCCTTTAGGAGCAGTAAGTGAGTAAAATCCGTATTCATTAGTAGTTGTTCCTAAGCTTGTACCCTTTAAAAATACTGTAGCTCCAAATAGAGTTTCTCCATTAGCTTTGTCTTTTAGCGTTCCGCTTATGGTAAAATTATTCTGGGAAGTACCTATAAGTGAAATAAAAAATAAAGCGATAAATGCATAAATTCTCATAGTTAATTATTGCTTTTTATGTTTATGATGCTTTTATAATGAGGGAGTTAAATTGTTGTTTAACTTTTTTGTGTAAAATATTAAACAAAACTAGGTGTTTAATTTTTATGAACAAAAGTTTAAGCTTAATTTTTATATTAAAAAAATGTGAAATTATTTAAAAGTAGAGTGTTAAATGAGGATACAAAGAATTTAAGATTATAACTCTTTTAAAATTTCTTTTGCTTCTTTATACTTATAATGATTAGGTATACTTGTAATTTCTTTAAGTACTTTTTTTGCCATTTCTTTTTCTCCTTTTTTTAGAAATAATAAAGCTTTATACCAATATCCTTCTTGAGAGATAATAAGTTTACTAGAACTGATAGAATTTAAAATTTCTAATGCTTTATCATAGTTTTCTAATTCCATATGTGCAATACCTTTATAAAGTAGCGATATTCCATTTATTTTTTGAGTGGCCTGTTCTTCTTTGTTGATTAGTTCTATAGCTTTTTGATACTCTTTAGTTTCAAAGGCTTCTTGTGCAAGATTTAGATGTGTAGAAATATTTGAGTTACGAACAACCATAGAAGGTAATTCAGATAAATTTATAGATTCTGCATATAATTCTTGTAAAGAACTTTTTTTAGGAAGTAAAAAAGTTAAGCTACAAATAACAAGTATTGCAGCTGCAACAGAATACCATCTTTTAAAAATTTTTTTTGTAGATTTTTGTTGATCGTTTTGATATTCAGAATTTACCCTTTTTATGGTGTCTTTGAATAGTGTAGTTTCTTTACTCTTATAAAGTTGTTTATAGTTGTCTTTTTTTCTTGAAGAAACATTTTCAGCAAAACTCCATTCATTTGGATCTAAAGTATTGAACAGCTGTTTTTCAATGAGCAAATGCTCACGAAAAATAGGATCACTCTCCATACGTTGTTCCACTTCTTCAATTTCAGAAGAAGAAAGAGAGTTATTTAGATAATTGAAAATCAATTCTTGCTCTTCACTAGTCATAATTCTTTTAAATCTTTAAAACGAGGATCTTTAGTTATAATCTCTATAAGTTTATTTTTACATTTAAAAACACGTTGACGTACCACAGATTCTGAGTTATAATTGAATTTGTTTTTAATGTCTAAATAAGATTGCTTTTTAAAGTATGAAGATAAAACTTGCTTACAGTTTTCTGATAATTGATTCAATTTTTCAGAAAACAATTCCCAACGTTCCTGTTCCAAAACTCCTAAAGCAAAATCATCGTCTTCACTTTTAAGTACAAAAAAAGGTTCTTTTGTTACCTTAGTTTTTGAGTTTTTAAGTTCACGTCTCCAAACATTTCTACAAACAATAAAAAAATATGCTTTAAATGTTCCGTTAATTGTGAAAGGCTCTTTTTTGTAACGAATCATTAACTGGATTAAACCTTTTTGAAAAACATCTTCAGCAATTTCTTGACTACCATTGTTTTTAATTATGTAAGAGCAAACACTAGGAAAAATATCGTCATATATTTTCCTTATCACATTCGAATCGTTTGTTACCAGAGCTTTTAAATATTCTGAACTTTCTAACACCATTTTTTTCTTTCAGCTTCCACAAAAATAAACTTTTATATTTGCCTGGGTAACAATTGTTTTTTTTTTGAGACTTATTGATATATGAACCTAATACTTAATTTTATGAAAAGAAATAAATTATTAAATTTTCTAATGATTTGTACTTGTATATCAATTTTTATTGCTTGTACATCAGATAGTGAATTAGATGCAGAACTTCAAGAAACAGAATCATTAAAAGTAAAAAGTGATTTCAATTCTAAATATAGAGGTGCAAAAGGGTCAACATTGGTAGTAGGTGCAAAGGGAATTTATGAGTGTTCTAAAGCAGTAATGCCTGCTAATGGAGTTTATTCTTTTTATGTTGAATGGGTTGATGGATTAACTAAATTAGAAAAACATCAAGTGCGATTAGAACAAGCTTCAACAGGGTATTTAGTATGTGTAGATCTTGATTTTTGTCCTGATAACTCTAATAGTGAATTATGGAAAGTACAAGGTCTTTGTCCAGAAAATGTTTTTTGTAGACCTAAAGTTCAACATCCAACTCATCCTGATCTTAGGCTATCTCTTCCAGCATTTAATCCATCAACATTTGTGTGTCCACAATAAAATTTAGTTCAATTTATTGAAAGGAATTAACAACATATTTTTTTGGCTTTTGATCTTATTTATTTCTAATGAGGTGAAAAGTCAAAATTGTTTTAATATATATAATCAACTTGATTTTAATGAGGATTACATTTTTCTAAAAAAGAAAGTAGATAAATTATTAGAAAATTGTGAGGATAAAAACACTATTCTAAACATTACAGATGATTTTTCGAAAAGGATATGGCAATCAAATCTTACCGATGCAATTAGTTATGTTAACCAAGCAATTAAAATTGTTCAATCTTTAAGAAATCAAAAAGCAAGCCTCTCTACGTTTTACTTCAGAAGAGGATATTTTAATTATGTAAATAATGATAATCCAAAAGCATTAGACGATTATAAAAAAGTAATAGAATTAAACAGTGTAAGAGATAAAATAGCTCAAAGTTATTGTGAAATTGGACGAATTCACTCCAATTCAGGAGATTTTTTTGAAGCAATTCGTTTTTATAAAGAAGGTATTCGAATTTTAAAAGAATTGAAAGATTATGGAAAATTAATTAATCAGTCTAATAACTTAGCTATTGTTTATGATGTGATTGGAGAAAAGTCTGCATTAAAAAATAAACTTGATATTTTACAGTATATAGAATCTCTTAAAACATATATCTCTCTTTCTTACGATCAAGAAGTAAAATTAAATACCAATTTTGCATTGCTGTACACAGAACCATCATTATTTAATTTTGAAAAAGCAAAACAATATCATTTTAAAAATTTAGCTAGATACAAAGAAGTTAATGATCTAGAAAACCCCTGTTTTACCTATGCAAATTTGGCAGATCTATACAATATAGTAGGCAAAGATAGCGCTAAGGTGTTTATTGAAAAAGGGATGTTGTATTGTAAAGATTCTGTAAGAGTAGCTAAATACAAACACCAATTAAGCACTTTTTTAAAACATAAAAAAAAGTATTCTTATGCGCTAGATACACTACAATCTGTATTTAATATCGTTGGAAATTTTAATCATAAAGTTAGTGATGTTCAAAATATTTCTGTACTAAAAAAATCATTAGATATTCCTTATTTGATAGCTGTATTAATTGATAAGGCCAAGCTTTTAAAGTTAAGAGCTATATCAGAAAAAAACAATAAAGATCTGATTTTAGCTCTTAAAAACAGTAAACTAGCAGATGAATTATTATCTCATTTACAGAAAGAAAACAGAGAAAAAAAATCAAAATTCTATTGGAGATCTGAAGCATCTAAATTATATACATTAGGAGTTTCGATTGCACGACTTTTAAACGATTATAAATCTGTGTTTTATTTTATGGAGAAAAATAAAGCAATCTTATTAGTTGAAGGAATTAAAGAAAACGTTGATGATAAACTTCCAAAGAAATTGAAACAACGTAAGCAAATTTTACAAGAAAAGATATTAAGGTTGGAAGATGAAGAAAGTCAAGTATCTGAACAAGAATTGTTTCAACAAAAACAACAATATCAAAAATTTATAGATTCCTTAAAAGTAACTTTTCCAATTTATGGGACTTCTAAAAATCAAACAGAAATTCGATTTCTAAGTGAGATACAACGAGAATTAGATGAAAATACTGCGGTAGTTTCTTATATCTGGAATAGAGTTGAAGAAGAAAAACCTGTATTGTTTGGAACGGCAATAACTAAAACTCAATTTCACATTTTTGAAGTTAAAAAAGAAAATGAAGTTGCTAGATTATTAGGAAATTTCAGAAAAGGGATTTCTAAACCTTTTGAGACGATTGATGATCGTAATTACTTTCAAAAAACATCTTATGAGTTGTATCAGTTATTATTTCCTTCGGTTGAATTGAAAGATTTACTATTGGATAAAAAGTTAATTATAATACCTGATGGACAATTGCAACAGCTTCCTTTTGAAGCTCTAATTACAAATAAAAACACCAATCAATATGTTATTCAACAACATCAAATAAGTTATGCTTATTCGGCTTCTTTTCTAATGTATAATGCTTCTTTGCAGCGAAAACATAAACAAGATTTTATAGGGTTTTCACCTGTGTTTTTTTCGCATAGCGATTTAAATACGTTAAAGAATAGTGCAAAAGAGTTAGAATCAATTCATGCAGAAGTTGGAGGTACTCGATTTGTAAATGATAAAGCATCGAAATCAAATTTCTTAGGTCAAGCTCCTTTAAATAGAACAATACATTTAGCAACACATGCTGATGCTTCTAGTAATCCATGGATTGCATTTCATGATAGTAAATTAGAGGCTTATGAGTTATATGTAAATAAAATCCCTGCTGAATTAGTAGTGCTGAGTGGTTGTGATACTTCTTTAGGTGAAATTTCACAAGGTGAAGGAGTAATGAGTTTATCACGAGGGTTTTTTCATGCAGGAGCTAATACAGTAGCAGCAACTTTATGGAATGTAAATGATAAATCTACTGCTACAATTATGACTAGTTTTTACAAGAATTTAAAAAAAGGTCAATCTAAAGCAACTGCTTTACATCATGCAAAATTAAATTATTTACAAACAGCTAAACCTTCTGAAGTAGCTCCTTATTATTGGGCGCCTATGATTTTGATGGGAGATGGAGAAACTGTTTTATATACTCCTCTATGGATAAAGTTGTTGTATGCTTTAGCAGGACTATTGCTTTTTACAGCTATTGTTTTCTATTTAATATGTAGAAAAGGATTTTATAACCGCTCTAAATGAGTTAACCTTTTTGTAAGAGTAGGATGGTTAATATTTCCTTTTGTAAGTTTTCCTCCAGAAATTTCATCTAGTTTTTTTAGAGTTTCAATTATCGCTGTTTTATTATAGTTTTTTGCTGCGAAACCATCTGCGTGATATTCAAAAAAGTATAAAACTCTATTAGGAATAACCCAGATAACAAGTCCCATTAACGCACCAGTTAAAAAAACAGATAGCGGTTCTAAAATAGGATACTCAAATTCTATTTTAGAAATTTGAGAATAAACCATAAAGAAAGCTACTTGAATAATAATATTAATTACATATATCTTTAGCATATGATTTTTACGATGATGTCCTATTTCATGGTAAATAATAGCTTTTAAATTTGCCGGATCAAGTTGCTCTTGTAGGTAATTTCCTATTAGAATAATTCTGTAAAAAGGAATAATTCCAGTAGCTAATGCATTCGCTTTTATTTTTTCTGTTACTAGTATTTTATAATTATACCCTTCTGATTTTAATTCATTTTCTAGTTCAGTATTTCTTTTATAACTCTTTGGGTTCATTAAAAACTTAAAAGGATTGATTACAAACCAAAACCCAGAACTCACTACGGAAAATAAAAATGCATAAATTATTACTGAATTGTAATTACCAACAAATTTTAAAATTAAAGTAATTGCAGTTCCAATAAATAGAGCTGCTAAAAATATTGAAGGTAAACCTTCTGTAAATTGTGATTTACTTTTGTTTTTTGTAAAAAGAAAGAAGACAATATGTTGCACTAATAAAATTGCCAACATTATTGCGAAAAAAGTTGTGAAGCTTTTTATCATTTGAGTTTGCTTTTAAGAATTTTATAACAATACGGATTCTTATTTTGAATCCGTATTGCAAGAGTAATTAACTAATTTATATTTTTTATCTCCATTTCTTTATGGATTATCAATTTGCTCTATACCACAAGTTAAAGCTAAACCTGCTGCGAATTCTGGACCAAAAGCAATAGCAGCTATAGCACATCTCCAATCTTGCGTACATACATCAATACCACATTCAATACAGTCTGTAAAATTTAAAGTACCACAATTAAAGTCCGCAGGATACTTGTGGTCTTGATTTAATTTTAAAGATGACACATTTAAACTATTTTGTTTTTGATATTTCATTAGCCCTTTTTTAGAGTTTATAACAAAAGAATGCAAAGGCTTATTGTCTATATCACTAATCTTAAAAAGTGTATTTTCTGAATCGATAATTTCGCTTTCAACAATAGTATATAATTGAGCTTTACCATTAGAATAAAATCCTAAACTTTTACTTTTATGATTTGAAAAAGGAATTAGAAAATATTGAATATCTTTAAGGTAAGTATATGTCGAACGTTCTATCTTTTTTAGATTCAATTTAAAATTCTTATCAGAAATTTCTTTTAGGTCTATTGAGATTTTTTTTCCGATACTAGTTTCCGAGCCTATTTTATCCACTGCTATTTGTGGGCTACTAAACTTTCTAACAATTTCATCATCATTCTTTGAGCAAGAAATTAAAATTGACGAGATTAAAATTACAATTAGGTTAAGTTTTAAATTATTCATTTTATAGTTTTTAATTGAGTATTATTCTTACCACAATTTTTGTGATATAACTAAGGAGTGCATAATTTTTTTTAGCTGTTACCCAGAATTTGAAAAAACTTTTTTTGAAGAAGTAAGCTATTACTGTTTATTTTGATTAATGAATCATTTATTACAAATGAAGAATAGTATAATCTTTAGTAAATAAAGCTTTAAAAGAGTAATTATAAACAAAAAAACCACAGTAAATTTTACTGTGGCTTTTTAATACTTTATTGAGTAATCGAATGCTTAGATTTTTAATCTATCAAACAATTCAATTAATTTTTTATCAGATGGTCTAGGAGCAAATGATTTTATAATTTTCCCTGATGGATCAATTAAAATAAAGCGAGGAATTCCATTAATTTGGTAGTCCTTTACAAATTTAGATCCCCAAGCTGCATCAGCCATTAATTGAGTTCCTCCTAAACTTTCATCTTTAATCATTTTTTTCCATAAATCATGATCTTTCTCTTCATCAATAGAAATACTAACGAATTCTATGTTTTTATCATGATATTTTTCTTCAACTTTCTTTAAATGAGGAATTTCATCTTTACAAGGTTTACACCAAGTAGCCCAAACATCAATATATACATATTTACCTTTTAAATCTGCTAAAGAAGTTGTTCCACCTGCATTGTTTTCATAATTTACAAAAATAGGAGAGTCTTTACCTGCTGATAACTTTTGAATAGTATTATATTGTTTTGTAAGTCTTTCTTTTAAATCTTCGTCTGTAGAAATTTCCATAATTCCTTTATATAATTCTTCAGAGTTAGGATTCATTACACTTACCTGTCTAGCAAAACTATTTAAAATATTATTTTTAATTACTGGACTTTTTAATTCTTTTAAATGTGCAATTGCAGCTGCTTCATAAGAAATATTATTTTTCTTTGAGTTTTCATTTGCTACTTTAGAAAAATAATAACCTACAATGTTTTTATAAGCAGTAAAGTTTTTATAATGTTCTTCATTGTTAAGATCAATGCCTTCTAATATATCTGGAAAAGATTCTGATACGTTAAAATCTTTGTTTTTTGAAAAAAACCTATGAGCAGGTTGATAACTTGATAAGTGATTTAAATGTTCATACTTTAGATTTGTTTTCTCTTGTTCAGCAAATTTAGAGTTTACATTATTTAAAGATTTTTCTAGCTCTTCTTTCAAAGAAGTCATGGTAGATAAATAAGTAGTTTCATTTAAAGAATACAGTTCTGGTGTTGATCCAGCTTTTTCTTTAATTAAGAATTTTTGAGCTAAATAATTGTTTACATCGCTTCCATTACCTGAATACTTTATAGTTTCATCAAATTCTTTAGCATCCATATCTAAAATCATGTCATAACCGTCCTGTAAATACAATTCTGATCTTTCTTTTCCATCATTAAAAGCAAAATACCCATTAGCATTAAAGATAGTATCTGAGAAAGTCCCAGCTTCAGATACTTCAATTTTCTTAATTGCTTTATTCGAGCCATCAAGAATCATTAAACTTTTACTATTTGGATTTTTAATTGTCCCTTTAAAAAGAACGTAATTTGCAGGTTCAGTATTGCTGCAAGCAACAATACCAGCGGCGAATAAGCCTAGCATAAGCTTTTTCATAGTATGATTGGTTTTTAGAATTTATAATTATTTAATAACGAAATTTACAGTTTTTTATTTGATATATTCATTAATAAACTCTAAAAAAAAAATCATAATCTATTGAATTACAATAAATTTTTAAGTGATGGTAACTTATTCATTAATAAGTAATAACTCATTTTCTTTTAAGTTTTCAAAAAGTACATCTATAAAATTGCTAATGTTCTTTGAATTACTTTTTGTGTCTTTAATTTCTATTTCTCCTCTCCATAGTAATTCTCTTTCTTTATCTGGGCAAATACAGTACAGTGAAGTCTCAATTATATGTATTGTGTAATCTTCTGGTTTTCCTTTTTGTTTCAAATATTTATATTGATTCCCAAAATAATAATCCTCAAAAGTTTGATTACTAGTCATGTATTCATGTAGCATTCTCGAAGTATAATATCTCTTTTCTGATCCAATTATTTTGGTAATCAGAATTGCATCAAACCCTGTTTTTAATAATGTTTTTTCAATTTCATTAAGCTCTTCGATTGACTTTTTTTCTTTTGTAAAAGAGTCTTCAAAAAAATCAATACTTTTAACCGATCTAACATGTTCTTCATCAAAAGCTTTCGATAATTCTTTTTCAAACTTTTGTCTTATTTTTAAATTACCTTCTAATCCAATTATAAATAGTTTATTCGATTCAAAAAAGCCAGTATCTGGGTTTTTATATTGATGTATTAGTCTATTTGATGAGCAACTACTCGTTAAAATTGCGGCTATCAAAAGGAATACAATATTCTTCATAATATTTAATTTTTCATTTAATTATTAATGCTATTTATTTCTCACCATAATACAAGCATTCATAAAGAAATTATGCTTGTTTATATTTTTAGTAAAGAAATCATTCAGTTCTTTTTGAGAAGAAATATCACTTTTTAGCAATTCTGGATTTACTTCATAAAATCGTAATGTGTCTTTTTCAACTTCATAACCATAAAATAAGTTATTTCCATCTAGGTTTGAGATGATGTTGATAATGTTATAATCTTTAATTTTTACAGAATATGCTTCAAGTTCTTCGTTCGTGTCAAAAAGTAATTTGTAAGAATATTCATTTATAGATTTTATCGTTAGTGTATCACTTTCTTGATTAATTATACAAGGAGTAGTCCAAACACCTATTAAGTGGTTATCGACTTTATCAGTATTAGGTAATCCAAATTTAGATTCTAAAGTACAACTAGTAAGTGTAAAAATGAATAAAACAAGCTGTGATAAATTTTTTAAAACTGTTTTCATGACTAAATATTTTAAGCGATTTCTTTTTTGAACTCAATACTTAGTTTAGCCAATAGCATAAGTTCCGATTTGTTTTTTTCGGCAAATGAACTAGCTATTTTTCCGGAGGTTTCTAAAATCAATGCTTTTATTTCAGAAGTAAAGAAATAAGAATGGTTTTGATAATATTCAATAAAATCATCGTAACAATCTTCCGAGGTAGCATTTTTATTATATAACCAATCAAAAACAATTTCTATCTGATAAGCTGTATCGGTTCCAAAAACATCAAAGGTTTCATCAACTTGAAGCCAGTTTTCTTTTACTACTTTTTTTAAAGCTTTAATTTCTTCAATTGCTATAATATTGTCCGCTTTAGCAACAGCATAAAATATTTTAGCAATATTCTGATAGAAAGTAATATTTAGATTCTTAGTTTTCATTTCTAAGTATTTATATACAAAGCTATGGGAAGAATCTTGTTGAGTAAATGATAAAAATCAGTTTTCAATTTTTGAGAAAGAACTATCTTTACTGTAAATAGATGTAGTAATGTTTTCAAAAGAAAATAAAATAGTTTTTGATACCCTGTTCGAAGCCGTTTCTGAAGCTGTTGTTGTAGTGGATGAATTTCAGAAAATTACAGTTGTAAACTCTTCTGCTGAAGAGATTTTTGGATACAATAAAGAAGAACTATTAAATAAGCATCTTGAAACTCTCATTCCTCAAAAGTACAAGATACATCATGGAGCACATTTTAAAAATTTCATGACTACGCAAGAAAAAAGACAAATGGGAAGAGGGAGAGATTTGTATGCAGCACATAAAGAAGGACATGTTTTTCCTATCGAAGTTGGGTTAAATCCACTTGAAATTCAAGGCAAAAAATATGTAATGGCTTTGGTTATAGATATTTCCCTAAGAAAACATCAAGAGCTAGAAATTTTAGAGTTAAATACAAAACTAGAAAATAAGGTAAAGGAGCGTACAAGAAATTTAAAGACTACAGTTGACGAACTAGAGAATATTAATAGAGAGTTAGATAAAGAAAATAAAAAAAGGATAGAGGCTGAAAATAAAGCAAAAATTGCTTTAAAAAAGGAGAGAGAATTAAATGAATTAAAAACAAAATTTTTATCATTAGTATCACATGAGTTTAAAACACCATTAAGTGGTATTTTAACTTCGAGTATGTTGTTAGCAAAATATAAACTTACTGAACAACAAGAAAAAAGAGAAAAACATCTCTCTGTAATCAATAACAAAGTTCATTATTTAAATAATATTTTAAATGATTTTCTTTCTATCGAGAAACTAGAAAAAGGAGAAGTGAATTATAATTTGTCTAGTTTCAGTTTACAAAAAATTATACAGGAAACAATCCAAAATTTAAATTTATTACTCAAGCAAGGACAAGAGATTGTTTTAGAAAATAACGGTAATGAAAACGAATTATATCAAGATAAGAAAATAATAGAGTTAACAATATCTAACTTGTTAAGTAATGCTATAAAGTATTCTCCAGAAGATAGCAAAATTACTATTTCATCAAGTCAAAATTCAGAGATTACTATTGTTAAGGTTATTGATGAAGGTTTTGGAATTCCTGAAAGTGATCAAAAGAATATATTTCAACGTTATTTTAGAGCGGAGAATGTACTGTTGAATCAAGGAACCGGAATTGGATTAAACATTGTAAAAAGTCATTTAGAAAATTTAGGTGGAGCAATTACATTTGTTAGTGAAGAACATAAAGGATCAACATTTACCATACAAATACCAAATAAAGCAGTATTATGAAAACAATTTTACTCATAGAAGATGATGTAACATTAAGAGAAAACACTCAAGAATTATTAGAACTTTCTGGGTATTATAATGTAATTACTGCTGCAAATGGTAGATTAGGTTTAACTAAAGCAAAAGAAGCAAAACCTGATTTAATTATTTGTGATATTATGATGCCAGAATTAGATGGTTATGGTGTTCTTGAGGGCTTGTCACAAAATGAAGAGACTCAGTTTATTCCATTTATTTTCTTGTCTGCAAAAACAGAAAGAGGAGATATTAGAAAAGGAATTAATTTAGGTGCAGATGATTATATCACTAAACCTTTTACGGAAGAAGAATTACAGGAAGCTATCGAAAGCAGGCTGGCTAAATCTTCTATTTTGCAAGAACGTAGAGAGCAAAATATAGAAGAAGTTAAAGGAGAACTCCGAAACTTAAATGATTTAAAGAACTTTTTTGATGACAATGGAACGATTTTTCAGTATAAAGAAGATGATATTGTTTATGAAGAAGGAGACAATTCTAACTATATTTTTTTAGTGACTAAAGGAGCTGTAAAATGTTCTAAACTCAACGAGCAGGGAAAAAATTTAACGACATCTTTATATAAAGAAGATGATTTATTTGGTTATACTTCTTTTTCCCAGAATCAGGCTTATCAAGAAACCGCTGTAGCTATTAGTGTAACTGAATTGGTTAGAATTAAAAAATCTGAGTTAACAGGCGTACTATATAAAAATCATAAAGTAGTTTTAGAATTGGTGGATTTACTAACGGATAATTTAAAAGATGTAAAAGAGCAGTTATTGGATATGGCATACAACTCCGTTCATAAAAAAACTGCCGATACTTTATTAAAGTTTGCCGAGAAAATAAATCGAAAGCCAGAAGACCCTATAAAAATTTCTCGTTATGATTTAGCTAGTGTTGCCGGTATTGCCACGGAAACTTTAATACGAAGTATTTCTAAATTAAAAAAGCAAGGACTTATAGCTATTGAAGGTAGAAATATTAAAATATTAGATATTGACGCTTTGAAATTGGTTGAATAATGATTTATATCATTTCATAATATTAAGCATATAAATACTTTTATAACAGTAAAAATAAAGCTGATTAAAAGTATTTATTATGAAAAACATTCTTTTTTTAACAGACTTTTCAGAATCTTCAATGCATGCGATGCATTACGGATGCTCATTATTTTCAGAAAAAGATCATAATTACTTCATATTGCATGTAAGTAAAGCAGGGAATTTATCGTTATCTAAACTGGCAAGTTCAGAGAGTATTTATGATACAGTTATTGGAGGCGATAAAGAAAAATTAAAAATCATCAAAAACACATTAGAAGATCAATATAGCACTTCTTTTAAAGCTAGTATACGTTTCAATAACTTTATAGATGCTGTTCAAGAATATGTATCAAAATATAATATTGATACTATTATTACTGGTTTTGATGGAGCTAATAGTTTAAGAGAAAAAATATTTGGTAGTAATACATTAAAGTTAATTCGATCTATTCGAACAAATACAATAATAGTTCCTCAAGAAGCGGTATTATCAGAACCAAAAGAAATTCTATGTTTATTAGATGATAAGGATAGTTTAGATGTTATGTTTTCTCCTTCTTTATTGCATGATAAAAAACTAAATGTAGTTAGAGTAGTTAATAACAATAATTACACAATAGCAAGTAAAGATCAGTTCCTTTTAAGAAAATACGAGCGAGTTAATTATCAGTTGATATCAAATATTCCGCTGAATTATGTTAAATCTTACATATTGCAAACTAACTCTATAGATTTAACAGTTCTATTGATTGAAGAAACTTCAATTTTAGATCGCTTGTTTGTTGATAATTCTACCACAAAAATCAATAAAAGTTTGTTCAAACCAATTTTAATCCTTCATCAATAATTCATATAAAATGATAGCTAGAAAAATAGATACAATTCCTTTTTTGATTTTGTTTTTGATTTTAAGTTGTAAAACAAATTCTATTAAAAAAGAAGAAGTGAATGCAATTCAAATTGATTCATTAACTCAAGAAATAGGAACAATAAAAATAAAAAACGATTCGCTCAGCTTAGAGGGAAATGAGTTAAAAGTTAGTCTAATAAAAGATGAGATAGATCATGCCAACCAGATGGTTGAATATTTAGAGAGCAGAAGATATAGAAAAAAAACAAATAATTTTACTATTGATTTTTGTTATCCATTTTTAAAAGAAAATATTAACTCAAAATTCAAAATGTTCAATGAACATGTAGAAAATGAGGTATTGAAAATACAAGAAGTTGAAAAAGATATTCTTGAAAGTCAAGAGTTGTTATGTGATACTGTAACAGGAAATTCAAAAATCGAACATAGACTTATTGATTATAAGGTATTTCTGCAAAATGAAAAAGATGTAAGTGTATTATTTTATTTAGAAAATCATTACGCGAATACCAAATCAAGTTATTATACATTTAAAACTGTAAATTTTAACATAAGTAAAGGGAAGTTATTAGCGTTCGAAGATGTTTTCGAAACTGAAAGTATTGATGAGGTTCTGGATATTATTAATATTGAAATTAGTACTTCAATCCAAAATGGAGATCTTTTTTATGAATGTTTTACGATTAGTAAAGAAGACTTTAAAAAAGCAAAAAACGACTTTATTATAAAAAACAATACCATCATATATTATTTTAACGACTGTGTCATGTGTCCTTCTTTTGTAGGAACATATGAAATTGAAATTTCATTAGAACGATTTATTCCAATACTTAAAGAGAATGTTATTAATAATTTTAAAATTTGAGGAGAGATACTCAAATTTAGTAGGGGAGAAGAAAAGCAAAATCTATTACAGATTTTGCTTTTTTTATTCTTTAAAAAGGCTAAACTGATTTATATCATTACATAAGAAGTTTTCTAGAAATACCTTTGTTATATAGTTAAAAAACAAGAATTATGGCAAACATTAATATACAATTTATCCAAATGGGGACTAGTCAAAGTCTAGAGCTTTACATCTTAAATAAATTAGAAAAAGTATTTAAATTTTATCAAAATCTTATTGATGTTAATGTGTATATAAAGCATGAAAATAGCTCTGAAAATAAAGGGATGATTTGTGAAATAGAAATGAGAAAACCAGGTTTACATTTATTTGCTTCATCTAATGAAAACGATTATCAATTAGCGGTTACTAAAACAGTAGATCAAATTAAGCGACAGTTAGAAAAGCATAAAGTAGCATAACGATTAGTTACTAATTTAAAACATATTAAAATGAAAAACATATTAATACCTACCGATTTTTCAAAAAATGCAACCGATGCGGCAAAGTATTCATTGAATTTATTTGAAAACGAAAAATGTAAATTTTATCATCTTCATTCTGTAGAAATTGAGGTGTCTAGATTAAATAATTTGACGCATAAATTTACACAATCTATTAGAGAAGAAGCGCTAATAAAGCTTAATAAACTGAAATCATATTTTACCATTACCGATACAAAATTTAAGAATCGACAGAAAACGATTTTAAGTTTTAATAATCTAGTAGATGCAGTTAAAATTAACACGAAAAAACATAATATAGATCTTATTGTAATGGGTACAAAAGGAATGACTGGATTACGAAAAATGTTTTTTGGTAGTAATGCCGTAAATGTATTGAATAAAACTGAAGACTGTGCAACTTTAATTGTTCCTGATGAAATTGAATTTAATAAGATTAATAAAATAGGTTTCCCTACAGATTTAAAAGTAGTTTCGTTAAAAGTAATTGAAGAAATAAAACATTTGGCAAAGTTGCATAATGCTACTATTATGATAATGCATATTCTTGATGGATATAGTCTTTCAGAACAACAACAAAAGAACTTAAATTCTTTACAAGAAGAATTAAAAGAATTAGATCATTACTTTCATGTAATGCCGATGTATGATAAAGTTGCAGAAGAAATTTTGGATTTTATCGAAGATGCTGAAATTGATCTTTTGGCCATGACCAAGAGTGAGCATGGTTTCATAGAGAAAATATTTAGAGAGCCCGTAATTCAAAAATTGGGTCATAAGATTACAATACCATTAATGGTAGTACCACATACAAATTAATTAAAAACTTTAAAACATGAAAACAGGAGTTTGGTTAGATAAGCGTAACGCTTTTATAGTAAAAATAAATACTGATGTAGAGAATTTAGTAATTGTAACATCTGAGATAGATACTTTTAAAGTTTGGGGAGGCTCTGGAACTAAATTTAAAGGAGGACCACAAGATGTTGTGCAAGACAGTAAATATTTAGAAAAGGAGAAACATCAATTAAGAAATTATTTCAATTCGATTATTGATGAAATAGATGAGACAGATGAATTGTTAATTATAGGTCCTGCAGAAGTACCGCAATATTTTCATAAACATATAGAAAGTTCTAATACAGATCTCTTTGATAAAATTATTGCCTTTAAAAAAGAAGACAGTATGACTGAGAATCAAATTAAAGCATATGTAAGAGATTTTTTTATAAATGAATTGAAAATCTAATTATAGTAGAGGGGTATTACTTAATTAGTTTTTAATAGTAATTAGTAATAGTAGTGTTAGTTAAGGAGTTAAATCTAATCGATTTAACTCTTTTTTACTATAAAATAGATCTCTATATGTACTGATAAATATCATAGTTTAAATTATTTTCTAGAGATACTTTTATACTATAATCTTTTAAAGCTTAATCAAATGAAAAAAATTATTGTACCCGTAGATTTTACTTTACATTCTGAGAATGCATTAAGAACAGCAGTGTTTTTTGCTAATACCTATAAGGCAGAAATTATAGTTGTTCATATGTTAGAAACTTCTAAATCGGTGATTTCTGTTTCAGAATCATACTTACATGAACAAATAGTTTTTGAGTTAAAGTTAACAGAGAAAAAATTTAAAGAGTTTTTAAATAAACCTTATTTAAAAGATATAAAAGTTACTCCGATTATTAAACATCATAAAAATTTTAGTGACTTACATAAAGTAGCCGAAAATGAAAATGGTGATTTAATTATATTATCATCTCATGGAGCAACTGGTTTTAAAGAGATTTTTTATGGATCAAATACAGAAGTAGTTGTTAGGAATTCTACAATACCTGTATTAGTTATAAAAGGACTTCCAGTAGCTAATGTATTTAATAAAGCAATATTTGCATGTGATTTTTCTGATGATTTCATAGGGCCATACAAAAAAGCAAAAAAAATTGTAAATATTTTTAACTGTAATTTACAACTCCTGCATGTTACTACCCCAGGTATTAAATTTAGAACTACAAAAGAAAAGCAAGAAAGAATAGCACGTTTTTTAGAAAAGGTAGGAGAAAAAAATAATGTTAGTGTTGTTGAGGTTTCAGACTTTAGTATTGAAGATGGAATATTAGAATATGCTAAGTCTAATGAAAATGATTTGATTGTAATGCCAACACATGGCAAAAATGGGATAGAACATTTTTTGGAAGGAAGTATAGCTGAAGATGTTGTTAATCATACTCATTTACCAGTTTTAACAGTTAAAATATAACAAAATATATTCTTTTTCTAGAATTTTAGTTTTTGGCATATTAATTGTTATATTCTAATCGTTAACAGACGTGTTAACATCTTTTTCATAGCAATTTTCCCACTCAACATCTCGGTTGAGTGGGTTTCTTTTTAAAGAGAAATTTTATTTAAAATCCTTTATATAATACTACGTTGTAAATAATAATAACCAATTTTAAAGAATAAATTTTATAATGATGGTAGGGGAAGAGGTAAGGTTAGCTGTTATACTTGATGAAAAGATTAATGTATCAGATTTAGCAAGAGGGATTTATTTTATGATTATTGAAACTAATTCTAGTAAAAGAGTTAGAAGATTTGTCAAAAAATAGTTGAATACATGAGGAAAAGTAAAGATAATTATAGGTTTGAGATTACATTGGTAATTATGTATAGTTTCATATTTTACCTAATAGCTTTGCTATAATTTTTAAAAAGAAGCCCTTCTAATTTTTTTTCAGAAGGGCTCATTTCTTATTCGATAGTTCGTAGAGAACAAGTGGGGGGAATGAGTTTTAAAGATACGATTTACTTGTGTTAAGTAAAAGCTAAAATAGATTTGACATTAGTTAAAATTTGTCCTTTTTTAATATAATTTATAAAAAGAGACTTAAATATATAAGATATTTAAATAGTTAACGTTAATCATTTGGCAAATTAATACTATATAGCACTAGTAAAGGAATTTTTGTTTCTTTTCATTATTGTTTTTGAATTTTATGTAAAGGAATTATCTTCTTTAACATTTAATATTAGCTAGTTGCGCTTAAAAAAAATTATATTTGCCAGCTTAATGTATATGTTGTTCAATGAAGGGATTGATTAAATTTATTTTTTTGTTTTTTGCAGTATTAGGGGTAAATGCTCAAGAAACCTTACCTATATATCAAGATTACTTATCTGATAATGTTTATTTAATTCATCCAGCAGCAGCTGGAATTGGAGATTGTGGTAAAGTTCGTCTTACTGCTAGAACACAATGGCTAGGAGTAGATAATGCTCCAGAATTACAAACATTAAGTTTTCATGCTAAGACAGGAGCAGATTCTAAGGCAGCTTATGGTGCTGTTATTTTTAATGATAAAAATGGGTTTCATTCTCAACAAGCATTCCAAGGAACTTATGCGTATCACTTAGAATTAGATAGAGGAACAACATTTAATCAGTTATCTTTTGGTTTGTCTATGTCTACTGTACAAAACCAGGTGGATCAAAGTACTTTTGCTGGTGATCCTACAGTTAGACAGATAATTGAAAGTGAATTGTATGTAAATGCAGATTTTGGTTTAGGTTATCATTATAAAGGATTATCAAGTTATTTAACAATTAAAAATATTTTTTTAACTGCAAAGGACAATCTTAGAAACGAATTTGATGCTTTAAACTTAAGAAACTATATTTTAGGAGCTGGATATTTTTTTGGAGATGAAACAAAGTTACAATATGAGCCTTCGTTTATGTTTCAATTTAAGGAACAAACTCAAGAAAAGATTTTAGACTTGAACGTAAAAGTGTATAAGAATTTCAAGAAAACAAGATTATGGTTGGCAGCTTCTTTCAGAAGCTCATTTGGAGGAAATACATTTGGAAACTCTCAGTATATATCACCAATTTTTGGAGTTAATTTTAATCGTTTTATGGTTTCTTATACGTACACTAAACAATTTGGAGAGATCTTATTTTCTGATGCTGGATTTCATCAAATATCTTTAGGATTAAATGTGTTGTGTAGAAAGAAAAGACTTGCAGCTTGTCCTAATATTAATGGTCAGTTATTTTAAAAATCTTTTTCTTCGATAATTACATTAGTATATTCTTTAAGAATAGACTCAAGAACTGTTTTACTTTTATTGGTGTAAAATATACTTTCGTTGACAGCATTAGTTTTTGAAGATAATAGATTTCTTTCCTTCAATATTTTTTTTGTTTGTTTAGCAACAGCTTCACCAGAGTCAATGATTTTTAAGTCTTTTCCAGCAATTTCTCTTATTTTAGGAATAAGATAAGGATAATGAGTACAACCAAGCACTAAACAGTCTACATTCTCTTTAATCATAGGTTGTAAATAACTCAATAATAAATTATACATTTCCTTAGAATCAATTTGATTATTTTCAATTAATTCAACCAAACCTTCTCCAATTTGTTCTATAATTTCAATTTCTTGATCGATTCTAGAAGATGTTTTTTCAAATAGTTCACTATTTAAAGTGCCTTTTGTGGCTAGGATACCTATTTTTTTTGATTGTGTTAGTATAGATGCAGGCTTAATTGCAGGTTCAATTCCTATAAAAGGTATATTATAGTTTTGTCTTAAATGCTGAATTGCATTTGTGGTTGCCGTATTACAGGCAACTACAATAATTTTGCAGTTTTGTTTAATTAAGAACTCTGTATTTTTAATAGAAAGTTCTAGAATTTTTTGTTTGGTTTTATGACCATAAGGAGCATTAAAACTATCAGAAAGGTATATGGTTTTCTCATTAGGTAAAAGAGAACGAATTTCTTTCCAAATTGAAGTTCCTCCAATTCCCGAATCAAAAATTCCTATAGGTTGTTCTTCCAATAAATTCATGTCTTATACAAAAATAAAAATCCTGCTTACAAGAAGCAGGATTTTATATAAAATATTTTCGATTATAATTAGAATCCTAATTTTGCTTTTACAGCTGCAAGAATATCTTCTCCTTTATCAAAAACTAATAATCCTTTACCTGGAGAAGCATCTAAAACATAAACAATTCCTTTTTCAGAAGCTACTGCTTTAATTGCATCTTCAGCTTTCTTTAAAATTGGCGTCGTTTTTTCTTGATATCTCTTAGCCATTTCTTGGTTCATCGTTTGCTCAGCTTGAGCTATTTTTTGACGATCTAATTGAACCTCTTGAGCTCTTTTTACGTTTACTTCTTGTGTTTGAGTTTTTCCTTCAGCTTCATATTTTTTTACTTTAGCCTCAAGCTTCTTAAACATTCCTTCTATATCACTTCTATATGTAGTTCTTAATTTTTCAAGCTCAGCTTTTAATGCTTTTGTTTCTGGCATCTCAGCTAATAATTTGTCGGTATTAATATGTGCAACTTTTTGAGCATTCGCTACACCACCTAATCCAACCGTAAAAATCGCAACTAATAATAACGTCTTTAAATGTTTCATGTTTGTTATAATTTTAATTTTATGTTCTTTTTTCTTGTTATTTACCCGTTTTATCGTCTCCGTCTTGTTTCTTTTTAGCTTCTTCTTCTTTTTTCTTTGCTTCTTCTTTAGCTTTCTTCAAAGCCTCTTTCTTCTCTCTTAATAATCTTCTCTTATCTTCTTTTGCTTTTAATCGAGCTTGCCTTTTCTCTTCAATTTCTTTTAATTTAGCTTCTCTATCCGAAAGTTTTTTCTGTTTTAAAGCTTCTTTTTTAGCTTGTCTTTGTTTTGCTTCTTCAGAAAGCTCATCATTAGCTAATAATTTTTTTCTTTCAGCTATTTTATCACGTTTATCTTGCTTTTTCTGATCAATATTAATCAGTTTCAAAACTGTCGCGCTAATATCGTGTTTTTTATTAGAATACAACATGATTAGCTCACTGGATTTATCAAACACAAAATCATATTTTTTCCTTGAAGCAATAGTCTGAACTGCATTATAAACTTGATCTTGAATTGGCTGAATCAGCTTTTTTCTCATTATATACATATCACCATCCGTGCCAAAGTATAAAGATTCTAATTTTCTTAACGCTTCTTGCTTTACTGCAATATCTTCTTCACGCTCTTCAATAAGCTCAGGAGTTAATATGGCTTTTTCATTTGCTAAATCAGTTTTTAATACTTCTATAGCTCTTGCTTCTTTGTCAAGGTTTGCTCTCCATTTTGCTACTTTATCATTCAAAGCGTTTTGAGCTTCTATATATTGAGGAATATTTTGTAAAATATAATCCATATCAATAAAAGCTATTCTTTGATATTTTTGCGCAGCAACGCTACTTACAATAAGTAAAAGAACGAATGTTAAAATGTTTTTTTTCATCTTTATAATGTGTTTAGAAAAAACCGTGCCAAAAGTAATACACATCACAAATGTAAGTTTTTAGAACTGTCTTCCAATAATAAAATGCGTTTGCCATCCAGATTTTTCTGTAAATCCTGGTAAAGGATCAAATCCATGGGCAAAATCAATACCTAATAATCCGAAGGCTGGCATAAATATACGAACACCTAGTCCAGCAGATCGTTTCAATTCAAACGGATTAAAAGTACTAAAATTGTCATAAGCATTACCGGCTTCTAAAAATCCTAGTGTATATATGGAAGCTGATGGTTTATCTGTGATTGAATAACGTAATTCTAATTGGAATTTATTGTAGATAGAACCTCCTTCAACAGAAGAGATTCTGTTGTTTTGATATCCTCTTAAACCTACAATTTCCCTACCGTCTAATTGACCTTGAGCAATACCGTCACCACCAACAAAATAACGCTCAACTGGAGTTAATCCTAAATCATTATTATATGTTCCTAAGTAACCTAATTCAAAATTAGACATTAACACTAATTTTTTTGCTAAAGAAGTATACCATTTACCTTTTGCAGATAATTTATAATACTCTAACCAATTATATCGGTCAGCTAAAAATTCTTGACGCTCATCATCAGTTAAATTAGTAGGTTCGGTTAAGTCTTTACCATTAACTAATGAATAAGGGAAAGTAGCCTTAGCTCTAATTGAAAATTGAGAACCATAAGTAGGGAAAATTAAACTTGGTCCTGCAGAATTTCTGCTTAAAGAAATTGTATATGCAAGGTTATTTAAATCTCCGTTACTCAATATAGAGTTAGAGTTACCAACTCGATAAGGGAAATCATCTAATGCGATTCTTTGGTAACTTATGTTTTGAGATAATTGGAAGAAATCATCTGGCCATTGTAATCTTTTTCCTAAACCTATAGAAGCTCCAAAAATACCTAAACTTTGTCCTCTATCTACAGTATTAGTTCTAAAATCAAATCGATATTGATTTGAGAAATAAATTGAGAAAGATAAGGATTGAGGCTTTTTACCACCTAACCATGGTTCTGTAAATGATAAACTATAAGTATTGTTTGTTCTACTTGCTTGTAAGCGTAAAGATAAACTTTGTCCATCTCCCATTGGAAGTGGAGTATAAGCATCTTTATTAAATATGTTTCTAATAGAGAAGTTGTTAAATGATAATCCTAATGTACCAATAAAAGATCCTCCACCGAATCCACCTTGAAGTTCAATTTGACTACCTCCTTTTTCTACTACAGAGAATTCAATATCTGCAGTTTTATTTTGATAATCAGGTTTAACATCTGGTACAACATTGGTGTCGAAGAAACCTAATTGACCTATTTCTCGAATAGAACGAATGATGTTTTGTCTACTGAATAAATCTCCTGGTTTAACCCTTAATTCTCTATAAATTACGTGGTCATTTGTTTTGTCGTTTCCTACAACAGTTACTTTTCTAATTCTTGCAGGTTCATCTTCTCTGATTCGAATTTCTACAGTAATAGAGTCATTCTTTACTTTAGTTTCAACAGCATTTACAGAAGAGAATAAATATCCGTTGTTGTGATACAATGTTTGAATATCCTGTGAATCAGGAGTTCCATCACCAGAAATACGTTCTTTTAAAACTTTACCGTTGTATACATCTCCTTTTTCAATCTTCAAAAATTGATTTAAGAAATCATCAGTATATCTTTTGTTTCCAACGAAAACAATATCTGCAAATCTATATTGTCTACCTTCTTCTAATTCAATTTCAATATTTACGGTATTGTCCTCATTCCAAGTGAGTTGGTGGTTTAAAATTCTCGCGTCTCTAAAACCTAATTCACTATATCGCTCTAAAATACTTTCTAAATCAGTTTTAAAATCATCTTCAATATATTTAGAAGATTTCCAAAAACGTCCTAAGAATTTTCTCTTAGTATTTTTCATCAATCCTCTTAATTTACCTTGAGACAAAGTTTTATTCCCTACAAAATCAATATTCTTAATTTTAATACGATCTCCCTTGTCAATATGAATAAACATACTAATAGTATTCGTATCTGTAGTATCTTTTTTAGTATTAAGAGATACTTTAGTTTTTAGAAATCCTTTATCAGTATATTTTTTTGTGATATAGTTTCGCGTAGTTACAATTAAGTTGTCAGTAACTTGTATACCTCTTTTTAATTCGGTTTCTTTCTGCAGTTCTCTAGCTTTAGACTTACTAACACCAGTAATTGTAGTTGTGCTTAGTTTTGGAAGTTCTATAACATCAAATTGTAGGTATACTGTGTTTCCATCTATTTTTGATAAGTATACGTCAACAGCACTAAATTGTTTACTCTCGTATAACTTTTTAATAGCACTTGTTAATTTATCTCCAGGAAGTTTTATAGGTTGTCCTTCTACTAAACCTGTATATACTTTTACTGTAGATTCAGTAAATTTTTGTAATCCAGTAACTGTAAAGCCACCTAAAATATACTCTTTACCTTTTTCGTAATCAATTTTACTAGTAACCTTAGTATTAGGATTTATAGTATCTTTTGGAGTTTCTTGAGCTCTAGAAACCGCACTTATTGCGAAAAATAATACTACTAAAAATAACTTTCTATACATCTGTTTCAATCTGTTCACTTGTCTTTCCAAATCTACGTTCTCTGTTTTGATAGTTTATTACTGCATCGAAAAGATGTTCTTTTCTAAAATCAGGCCATAATACATCTGTAAAGTAGAGTTCTGCATAGGCCATTTGCCACAGTAAAAAATTGCTGATTCTTTGTTCCCCGCTAGTTCGAATCATTAAATCAACGTCGGGCAAATTAAATGTATATAAATGATTATTTATAATTTTTTCATCAATTTTTTTCACGTCAATTTCGTTATTAACAACTTTTTTAGATATGTTTTTGATAGCATTAACAATTTCTTCTCTACTACCATAACTTAAAGCAAATGTTAGTGTTATGGTATTGTTGTTTTGAGTTTCATGAATTACTTCTTGAAGTACTCTTTGCGCTTTTTTGGGAAGTTTTTCTATAGCGCCAATACTATTTACTTTTATTCCATTTTTTTGAAAATCCGGAAGTTCTTTTTTTAGTGAGTTAATTAATAAACTCATTAATGCATCAACTTCTAGTTTAGGTCTATTCCAATTCTCAGTAGAAAAAGCATAAAGTGTAATGAATTTAGTTCCAATATCAGAAGAAGCTTCAACTGCTTGACGAACTGCAGTTAATGCATTTCTGTGTCCAAAAACGCGTTGCATTCCTTGTTTTTTAGCCCATCTACCATTACCATCCATAATAATGGCAATGTGTCTAGGAACGTTATGTAAGCTTATACTTTGTAGTTTTTCATCCATAAATCATTCATTATCAGCATAACAAGCAGGTCTTCCAAAAGTATATACTAATGAAAACCCGGCAAAAGTATAAAAATCATTACCATTACCACCAAAATCTAGTGAAGTAATTTTATCTGTTGTATAATCAATATCATCTTTAATAGTAAGACGAACAGCTGCTTCAAAAGCAAAAGCTAAATGGTCAGAGATTCTACCTTTAACTCCAATTCCAAGTGGAACGGCAAAAGAGAATTCGTTTGTAAACTGTACATTTCCACCAACTACAGATTCAGGTACCTTGTAATTAAATGCAGCAACCTGAGCCAATATATAAGGAGTAAATGTGTGTCCTAATGATCGTACATTGTATTCAAAGAAATTAAATTCTAATCCAGCAGCAAACTCATGAAGCGTATTGTTAAAACTAAAATTTCGTTGTTCTCTAAATAAATTATCTGATTCATTATCATTTCCGCTTAAAGGAAGCACTGTGTAATTTCCTCTAATTGCTATTCTTGGATTAAGGTTGTATTTGTAAATTATTCCTCCAGCAAATTTATTTGGAAAGACATAATTAGTTCTTCCAATGTCTCCAATGTAGTTCGAACCACCAACAAAAATACCTGCTTCGTGGATTTGAGCAAAAGAAACACTAGTTATAAATGTAAATAATATTAATATATACCTCCTCATTGTAAGAAATAGCGTGCAAATATATGGAATTGAATTTGCTTTAAAAAGTTAATAATCTGTCTTTTTGATTAACTTTCTTTTTATAGAATTATTGTGATGAATCTTGCTTTTAAGAGGAAGCTTGATTTCGAATGTCTTCACCCCATAATAATTTTTTACGTAATGTTTTTAAATATGATTCATCTTCTAGTTGGATGGTTTTGATAGTGAAAGGAGCTTTTTCTATATAAACTTTGGTTTCTTGAGGTACTGTAGTGATTCTTGAATCTAAAGATATTAGAAAATCCTTTTCTCTTGCACTAATTTCAAGCTGAATAGAAGTGTCTTCTGGAATAACAATTGGTCTCGCATTTAAATTATGAGGAGCAATAGGGGTAATAATCAAACTTGTTGAATTTGGTAAAATTACAGGTCCATTGCAACTTAAAGAATATCCTGTAGAACCAGTAGGAGTAGCAATTATTAATCCATCTGCCCAGTAGTTTGTTAAATATTCTTCATTTAGATAGGTTTTAATTCCTATCATAGATGTTGTATTTCTTCTAGCAATTGTAATTTCATTCAAAGCGAAGTTTACTTCAGAAAACTTGTTAGTTTCAGGTACGGTTTTTAGTTGAAGCAATGTTCTTTCTTGTATGGAGTATTTTCCCTCCATTAATAAAGCTATTGCTTCTTTAATTTCCTTCTTTTGAACTGTGGCTAAAAATCCTAATCTACCTGAATTTATACCCAGTATCGGAATGTTTAAATTTCGAACGTAGGTTACTGCTCTTAAAATTGTTCCATCTCCACCAACGGAAAATAATGCATCAAAAGAGTCCGAAAGGTCATCGAAACTAGCAAAAACAGGATATTTTTTCTTCAGTATATCGTGTTTGGAAAGTAGATTGTAAAAATCCTTTTCAATAAAAACTACAGTGCTGTATTTCTCTAAAACCTTAATTAAAGTTTTAATTTCTTTCTCACTTGAAACAGAATAAGATTGCGCGTATATGGCTACTTTTTTCAATAGTTATTGTTTTTTTGAATGATAAGAAAAATTACATGTCAAGATATTTCTTGAAGTAATTAGCTCTGTCTTTTAACTCTTCTAAGTATTCATCGTCTTCTAACTGAGAAATTACATTGTAATCGTATCGTCTAAAAGTTTGAATGATTTCATTCATTTCTTCAGATGAAATTTTTAGTGTTATTTCTACATCATCTACAGTTTCCCTAGACACATACATTCCAAGTAATTTTGCTTTGTTGCTCTCAACAATTTGTGATACTTGACTCATAGAAAAATCTGCTTTAGACTTAGCTACTATAAGAGTAATATTATCATTATGCATAAAAGGACTTCCAGCAAAAACATCTAGTATATCTCTGAGGTCATAATAACCAATGTAATTTTGATGTTTGTCTAAAACTGGTATGATATTACAATCATTTTCTGCAAACAATGATATTAATTCTAGTAAAGACGATTTTTTATTCGCATGAAAATGTTGAATTAAATGGATATACTCATGCAATGTTGCATTTGTATTTTCAATAGTTTGAATATCATCCTCAGCAAAGCATCCAACTAATTTATTATCTTTTACAATAGGAATGTGCGTAATAGGTAAATGTTCACATAAATTAAGCGCATCACTTATAGATTTATCAGGGGAAAGCGCTTTAATTTCTTTTAAAATATAATCATTAATATTCATTGTTACGAATATAGTTTAAAAACTTTTAATAGGTTATTTTTGTATTCTTAAAATACCGAGATGACAAAGTTAAGTGTTAATATTAATAAAATAGCAACGTTAAGAAATTCTAGAGGAGGAAATGTTCCTAATTTATTGAAAGTAGCTAAAGATATTCAAGATTTTGGAGCTGATGGAATTACTATTCATCCTAGACCAGATGAACGTCATATTCGTTATCAAGACGCTTATGATTTAAAACCAATAGTTACTACAGAATATAATATTGAAGGTAATCCTATTAAAAAGTTTATCGATTTGGTTTTAGAAATTAAACCAACTCAGGTTACACTTGTGCCAGATGGAGAAGATGTGCTTACATCGAATGCTGGTTGGGATACAATTAAGCATCAATCTTACTTAAAGGAAGTAGTTTCTGAATTTAAAAATGCAGGAATAAGAACTTCGATTTTCATAGAAACAGACTTGAAATTGATAGAAGGAGCGGCTAAAACAGGTGTTGATAGAATAGAATTGTATACAGAGGATTTTGCCAGGGAGTTTGAAAAAGGAAATAAAGTTGCTGTTAAACCTTACTCAGAAGCTGCTGCTTTAGCACATCAACTTGGACTTGGAATTAACGCAGGTCATGATTTAAATTTAGAAAATATAGAATTCTTTAAAAAGAATATTCCAAATTTAGCCGAAGTATCAATCGGTCATGCTTTAATTTCAGAAAGTATTTATTTAGGAATTGAAAATGTGGTGAATATGTATTTACATCGACTGCAATAATTATGGATAATATTTTACATTCTAAAATAGTAGGTTCTGGAAAACCATTATTGATTTTACATGGTTTTTTTGGAATGGGTGATAACTGGAAAAGTTTAGCGAATAAATTTGCTAAGGAAAACTTTGAAGTTCATCTAGTAGATCAAAGGAATCATGGAAGAAGTTTTCATTCTGAAGAATTTAATTATAATCTTTTAGTTGAGGATTTATATAAGTATATCCAGCATCATGAACTGGATAAGATTGATTTACTTGGGCACTCAATGGGAGGGAAGACAGTAATGTTATTCGCAACTAAGTATCCAGAAGTAATTGATAAATTAATGATTGCTGATATTGCTCCAAAAATTTATCCACCACATCATCAAGATATAATTCGAGCATTAAATTCAATTGACTTTTCAATTCATAGTACACGAAAATTAATTGATGCGAAATTATCAGAGTTAATTCCACAAATGGGTGTTCGTCAGTTTTTACTTAAGAATACGTATTGGATAGAAAAAGGACAGTTAGCGTTTCGCTTTAACTTAAAATCGCTTACTGATAATTATAAAGAAATTATAAAATCTTTACCAGCAGGAAGTGTTTTTAACGGAGATACTTTATTTCTAAGAGGAGGGAAGTCTGAATATATTTTAGATGAAGATGCTCCATTGTTAAACACACATTTTCCAAGTTACGGTTTAGAGACAGTACCAAATGCAGGTCATTGGTTACATGCAGAAAATCCAAAAGATTTTTACGACGCCGTAATCAACTTTATAAAATAAAAAAGCATCTTGTAATATTACAAGATGCTTACTGGATAAGGGAATGCTTCATAGATCTATCCTCTTCTATCTTCTCTTCTTTCTCTACGATCCTCGATGATTTCTTTTTTATCTTCTTTGATTTCTAGTTTAGTTGCGATGATATCAGCTTCCATTGTTTGAGCAAATTCGTTTAATAATTTAGAATTCGTCATTAATTTGTGTTTTCCAGGAGCTTTTTTAGCTAAGAAATTATAAGCTTTTATAGTTTTCAAGATTTCTTTTTGACGCTCAGTTCTTTTAATCTGGGCTTTTAAATCACGAACATCATCATTTTTATCTCTTCTATCATCTCTTTTGTCGCGCATGTCATCTCTATGAGCTCTGCTACGTTTGTTAGGATGTCTCGAAGCTTCCCTTCTTGATCTTGCTAATTCTCTTCGACTTTGCTTTAATTCCTTTTGATCTTGTTGTATTTTGCGTTTACTTTGAGTAATCTCTCTTTTCATGTCAGATAAAATATCTGCTTTCAAAACCTTTATTTGTTTTGTATTGTGAGCTATAAATGCTTCTTCAAAAGCAATTATTTTCTTCTTAAAACTTTGTAGTTGAGCAATATCTTTAGTTAACTGTTTATTGTTAGTTAACATTGCTTTTTTGTTATCAATTGCTTCTTTGGTGTTTCCTGAACTTTGTGCTTTAACTGTAGTTATTGTTAAAGATAAAACTGCGAATAAAATTGTTTTCAGTGTTCTCATAATCTCATTGTTTTTTATCTAAGACATTAAAAGTTAAAAAAGGTTTAATTCAGAAAAGAAAAAACCAACACTTTAAAGTGTCGGTTTTTAATAATTTTATGTTTTTGTAGTGGTTAACTTTTTTTAGTTTCTTGTTCCTTTTCGGCTAATATTTTCTTTTGGTAGCGACCTTGAACAATATCAGTAACTACTAATACAACAATTACAAAATAGAATGTGGTTTTGCTCATTGGTTCAATTGGGTTACCAAATAATTTGATATGCGCTAAATGACCACCTTCAGTAACCAACATAATACCAACTACCAATAAAATAAATAAACCAAGTACTTCGTACATTCTGTTTTTTGCTAAGAATACTGAAATTCTATCCGCCAAGAATAACATTAATAATCCGCTAATTACTATAGCAATAGCCATTACAATGAATGCAGTAGTAGGGTTTTCTATTTCACTTGTTAAACCAATGGCAGCTAAAATAGAATCAAAAGAGAATACTAAGTTCATAATAACAATACTTACTATGGCTGCATTAGCTGTTTTTTTTCTTTTCCCACCATCTTCAACATCATGGTCTAAATCATTAATAGAAATCATATGCCATATTTCTTTGATAGCTGTGTAAATGATAAAACCACCACCCGCTAATACAATTATACTATGACCATTAAAAGCAAACTTAACTACGTTGTCTACCCCGCCTGTTAACCAAGAAAAAGGCTCTTGGAAGAAATCAATAATTGAAACCAGCACAAAAAGTAAAACGATACGTAAAGCAATTGCAATTAAGATACCTGTTTTGCGAACTCTTTTTTGTTCAGATTCAGGTGCTTTTTTAGACTCTAAAGAAATATAAAGTAAGTTGTCAAATCCTAAAACTGCTTGAAGCATTACAAGCATTAGTAAGGTAAAAATGATTCCAGCCATTTGTGAAAGTGTTTAATTTTTTTTGCGCTAATTTATAGGAAATAAAGCAAAGTGTCAAAGTAAAGTTTAAAACATCATTGTTTCTTGAGTATGTCATTTCTATTGCTTTTTGATTAGTGTTTCATGTCAAAACTTCCTCTTTTTGAGTTTGGTATGGTTGTAGATTATATCTAAATAAAAGAGAAAATGAAATTAGTAGTCAAATTATTACTTACTGCGTTTGCGGTTTTAGTATTGTCTAATTTATTGAGTGGAATTATTGTAGATGATTATATGACAGCAATTATTATAGCTTTTGTGATTGCAGTTTTGAATTTATTTGTTCGTCCAGTTTTAGTAATACTAACATTGCCTGTTACTATTTTAACGTTAGGCTTATTTTTATTTGTTATTAATGCAATAATCATATTAATGGCAGGTAAATTAGTGTCTGGCTTTTATGTAAATGGGTTTTTTACTGCACTTTTATTTAGTGTTTTGTTGTCTATATTTAGGTCCTTTTTATTTAGTCTGATGAAAGAAGAAAAAATGAATCGATAAGTTTTATATAAGTATCTTTATTTCAATTGTATAAAATGCTTGTTAGACTAATTTAAAAATAGTAATTTTGCACCCAATTTTTTTAAGAAGATAATAGTCAAATGAATATTACAAAAGAAAACGTAGACGCATTAAATGCAATTGTAAAAGTTGATATTGTTGCTGAAGATTATAAAGATAAGGTAACAGAAGTTTTAAATGATTACCGTAAAAAAGCAAATATTCCTGGGTTCAGAAAAGGAAATGTTCCTATGGGAATGGTAAGAAAGCAGTACGGTAAAGCTGTAATGATTGATGAAGTAAACAAGCTTTTACAAGAAAGTTTAAATAATTTCTTAGTAGAAGAAAAGTTAGATATCTTAGGAAACCCATTGCCAGTAGTTAAAGATGATTTTTCTTGGGAAACTGATAAGTTCTCTTTTGAATTCGAATTAGGATTAGCACCGGAATTTGATGTAGATGTTAAAGGGAAAAATAAAATTACTGAATACAAAATTGTTGCTACTGACGAGTTAATCGATAAAGAAGTAGAAAATATTCAAAACCGTTACGGGAAGTTAATTACTTTAGAAGAAGGTGAGGAGCGTGCTAATGTAACTGGAACTTTTGTTAACGAAGAAAATGAAATTAACAAAAAGTCAACTTTCTTAGTAAACGATTTAAAAGGAAAGAAAAACGAAAAGAAGTTTATCGGGGCTAAAGTTGGTGATGTAGTTGAATTAAGCACTAAGAAACTTTTTGAAGAAGACGCAAAGTTGTCTCAAGTTTTAGGTATTACTAAAGAAATAGCAGACGATTTAGATGTTAAAGTAACATTTACTATCGAAGAGATTAATAAAACTGAACCTGCAGATTTAGATCAAGAGTTGTTTGGTAAAATTTTCCCGGATGGAAGTGTTACTACTGTAACTGAATTAAAGGAAAAGATTAAGCAAGATGCTGAAGGACAATTTCAACAGCAAGCGGATCAACAATTATTAAATGCAGTAACTGAGCATTTCATAGAAAACACAAAGTTTGATTTACCAGCTAATTTCTTACAAAAGTGGTTGCAAACTGCTGGAGAAAAAGAATTATCACTTGATGAAGCTCAAGAAGAGTATTCTAAATCTGAAAAAGGATTACGTTACCAATTAATCGAAGGAAAGATTATGAAGGATAACGATATTAAATTAGAGTATGCTGAGTTATTAGATTACGCTAAAGGATTTATCAAAGCTCAAATGGCTCAATTTGGGAACATGAATCCAGAAGAAGAGGAGTTAAACAATATCGCTGGAAGAGTACTATCTAATAAAGATGAAGCACAACGTTTGCAAACTCAATTAATTTCTCAGAAACTATTAACTTTCTTTAAAGAAAACATGAAATTTAAGAGTAAAGAAGTGAGTTACGAAGACTTTATTAAAGAAGTTTATAAGTAATTTAATGTTACGATTTAAAATAAAAGCCCGATACACATGTATCGGGCTTTTATTTATAAACTAGTTGAATATTTTTTATTGATAAATTACATCAAACTGATATACTGGGTCTTCATTTTCAAACTCAAAAATTCTTGAATAATTCATTACATTATATAATCCGTCTAATTTACACAGATAAGCCACAACAGCGCATAAACCATTAAATAGTATATCTTTATTTGTAGAGTTTTTTGGCTTAGGATTGTAATGGCAAAGCGGAACAACAAAGCCGCAAGCTTCTAAAAATATTTTTTCAATTTGTAATAATTCTATAGGAGTATAACCATTAAAGCGTCTTCCTAATTGTTGATGTACTCTTCCAACATAACTTAGTTCAGTAGATCCATGTTCATCAGATAAATGTTTCCAACTATCATGATTGTCTAAAATATTTCCAACAGCACAAGCAGAGCAGCACTCAGGATTTAATTGGTTGTTATGAAAAGCATTGTATAACTTTATTAGGGCTTGTTCTAAACGTTTCGGAGTATTCATATCATCATCAATTATCACTTTAAATATACAAAATATTGGTTGTACCTTTGCCCAAAATAAGTTTAATGATAACTTTCGAAGATTTAGATTTATCGAACCCGTTAAGAAATGCAATTCTTGATTTAGGTTTCGAACATCCAACACCAATTCAAGAAGAAGCTTTTCCCATAGTTAGATCAGGAAAAGATATTGTAGGTATTGCACAAACAGGTACAGGTAAAACTTTTGCTTATGTATTACCAATTTTAAGAGATTTAAAGTTTTCAAAACAACTAACCCCAAGAGTATTGATTCTAGTACCAACTCGAGAATTAGTAATTCAGGTAGTAAATGAAATCGAAAAGTTAGCGAATTATATGACACTCCGAGTTCTTGGAGTATATGGGGGTGTGAATTTAAATAGGCATAAACAAGCGGTAGCTGAAGGTTGTGATGTAATAGTAGCAACGCCTGGTAGATTATATGATTTGGCATTGAGTAGAGTGTTAAAAATGAAATCTATTCAAAAGTTGGTTATCGATGAAGTTGATGTAATGCTAGATTTAGGATTTAGATTTCAACTATTAAACATTTTCGACTTATTGCCAGACAGAAGACAGAATATTATGTTTTCTGCAACAATGACAGAAGATGTTGAGGCATTAATAGATGATTTCTTTATTGCACCAAAAAAAATAGCTATAGCTGTAAGTGGTACTCCGTTAGATAATATTGATCAGACAGCTTATAACGTTCCAAACTTCTATACCAAAATCAATTTAATTAACTTTTTACTATTTGATAAGTCGGAGTATGAAAAAGTGTTAATTTTTGCCCCTAATAAAAGAAATGCTGATCGTATTTTTAATTTGTTAGAGGAAGAGTTTCCGGGGCAGAATTGTGTTATTCATTCAAATAAAACGCAAAATTATCGTATTAAATCGATAGAGAATTTCAATGAAGGAAAACATAGAATCTTAATAGCGACAGATGTTATTGCTCGTGGTTTAGATTTGCAAAAAATATCTCATGTAATTAATTTTAACCCAACACACTATGCAGAAAATTATATGCACAGAATTGGGCGTACAGGTAGAGCTGAGCATAAGGGGAAATCGATTCTTTTAGCAACAGAAAAAGAACAAGAGGCAAAACAAAGAATAGAAGAATTAATGAATTATGAAATTCCGTTATCAATAATTCCTGAGACGGTAGAAATTTCAAGTCAATTAACTGAAGAGGAGAGGCCAAAAGAAGATACATCTCAATCATCAAATAGAACTTCTAATGAATATGTTCCAGGTCCAGCTTTTCATGAGAAAAAAGAGAAAAACAAAAAAGTTAATTTAGGAGGGAGTTACAGAAGAGAAATTGCAAAAAAATATAAAAAACCTAAAACTAGAGGGGATAAAAATTTCAATAAACGAAATAAAAAGAAAAAATGAGAGTTCTCACAGAGCAAGAGTTACATAATTTAGCTATGAATATTGTTGGGAAGAAATTGCAAGAGATGGGGTATGAATTCGTAGCGATAAATAGCGAGTTAAAAAAGCATCCGCAGTTTGTTCTTTTTAAGAAGGGAGAACCAACAATATTTGTTTTAGTTAAAGCTTCAAATAACTTACAAAATCCAAATAAATATGACGCTGTTTGGATGGAAACGTTTAAAGAGCATGCAAAAAACCAGAATGCAAAAGTCTGGTTTGCAGGTGTTGGGCTTGCAAATGCAGAAAGTGTAGATTTACCTGTTTTAAAGGATCAACCATACTATATAGCATTCGAAAACTTCTTAAAATTAAGTAATTAGCAAAGTTACCCATGTAATTTATGTGGATTTTTTATCCAATTATGCTGTTTTTTGTGCTTTTGATACAAAAAGGGGGAAAATCCTGTGTAAATCAGCTAATTGTGTCGTATATTTGTGTTGGGATTATTTTAAATTATTAACATCATGGGGAAATTATTACTTAAAAGGGTTAATAGTTTTTTTAGAAGTTTATTTACTACATTGGCTGAATTCGGAAGCGGAGCAAGCTATGCAATTAGACACTAAAAAATAAAAAAACTATTATACAGAATACACCTACTATATTTAAATAGTAGGTGTTTTTTTTGTTACTTAGTTTTATGAAACAATTATTACGTGAAATAAGTAAATGTAAACTCTGTGAAGAGTTTATAGAACCTCACCCTGTTGTAAAGGCATCTAAGTCATCCAAAATAATAATAATAGGACAAGCTCCAGGAACAAAAGTTCACGCTTCTGGTGTGCCTTGGGACGATGCTAGTGGTAAACAACTAAGAAAATGGTTGTCTGTTTCGAATGAGCAGTTTTACAATACAGAGCTTTTCGGAATAATTCCAATGGGTTTTTGTTATCCAGGAAAGGGGAAATCGGGAGATTTACCTCCAAGAAAAGAATGTGCGCCTAAATGGCATCAACCTTTGTTCTCTGAATTAGAAAATATTAAGTTAGTATTGTTGATTGGGCAGTACGCTCAGAAGTATTATTTAAGAGAGAAAGCAAAAAGAACACTTACAGATACTGTTAATCATTATGAAGAATATCTTCCAATGTATTTTACATTGCCACATCCTTCGCCACGAAATAGATTTTGGTTGTCTAAAAATCCATGGTTTGAGGAGCACGTTATTCCAAAATTACAGCAAAGGGTAAAGAGTATTTTAAAGTGATCTTTAAAACTCTGTTTTCAATATTTCTAACAACATAAATTTATCCATCACATAAGATATTAGCTTATCCTTTAGCTCATCTTTATTTGTGTCTTTTAAAAAGCCTTCATCTTGGCAAAGTTCATTATACAGTTGCTTGATACTAGTTGGTTGTTCAAAGTATAATAAAATGGCAAGCCAGTCTTTTATTTCTTCCTTTTGAAGTGTTCCATTTTGTGGTAATGGATACTCAAGGTAGTAACGACCATTATCTTCAGAAATATTAACCTTCGGGTTCAATTGAAATTCAGAATTGAATATATCTTCTGTAGTTTTAGTTTCTAACCAACTATAGATTTTAAATAAATAATCCATTCGCTCCTCAGGAAAATCGCAATCAAAATTATCGTTTGGAAAAGTTGATTTCAAGTTTTCGTTTAGTTGAGCATAAAAATCAGGAAAATGATATTGTAATCTAGCTTCTAACTGTTCGCAAGCAAACTCTGATTTTTTAGCATATCCAATGCAGTGAACGTATTTAGAATCAAAAGGCACGGTGTGAAAATTAATTACTTTTGAGAAATCGGAGTCAACATCTTGTAAATAATAATGTATCGGGATATTATTTTTCTCAGCTAAAGCATATCCCAATTGTTGCTCGAAAATGGTATTGAAAATACCAACATCGATCTTTTCGAAAAGATGAACATTTTCATCAATAAAAGATAAAACTTTCTCTTTTAGTAATCTGAAAAACTCATGATTCTGGCCTCCAATTATTCCAGCATTAAAAGCATGGATGTTTTGATTTTTATATAATGAGTTAATCAATTCAGTAGGAATCCAATCAAAGTTGATAAGAATATCATTAAATGCATCTTGATACGCAGGAAAATTAACTTCTATATTTTGAGTAAATAATTGAGATGATAACATTTCTTTTGGGAACTTTTCCCAAATAAACACATCAGAATCAGCATGGAAAAAAGGCTTTGTTTGTTCTGCATAAGTAACAATTTTTCCTAATGCCCAAAGCTTCGGGTTATATGAATTGATTGTATCTAAAGTAATATGTGTTTTAGAATATGGAAGATTCAATTGATCAATTAATAGTTCCTTTCCTTTAGTATCAGTATATAATTCAACATCGTTATAAAATTGTTTGAATGTAAGGCAACTTAATGCCTGACTGTAGAAGGAATATTTTTGTTTTAACCATCCTCCTTTAAATCTAGAGTTAGGATCGTTAGATTGATTCATGCTTGGTTTAGACCAAAAGCTTTGAATAACTTTCATATGGATATTTTGAATGTAAAAAGTGATTACATGAGACTCCTAAATAGTTAAGAGCCTCATGAGTTTTTAGTTATTTAATATGATGGCTTATTGCCAACAATATAATGATGGATTTGGTTTATAAACATAAAGTCTTCTTCCAGAATTTGTAGTTGGGCAACCTGGTTTATAAGCCCAACCAGCTGTGTTACCAATTCCACCACAAATTATAAATGAACAACTTCCTGTAAAAGATCCATCATAACCACCAACTATAGTTTTAGTTTCTTTTTTACTAAGTACAGTTGCTTTGATCTGTTTTAAAATGTCTTCTTTCATTACATGATTGATTAAAATTATACCTACTCGTAAGCTTTTCGGTTTCCGCTAAATTTGAAATACCAGTTTATAGACTTAATTCCTTAGGTCTGAATTGCGCAATCTATTGTGATTGATTTAAGATTAAATCAATGTAATAGCATAAAAAGAAGAGGGTAAAAAGATGCTTTCAAGCAACTGGGAGGTCAATTTTCATTCAAAATCTTTCATAACTCTTTTAGAATTTTATTGAAGGAAAAACTCAATATAAATTCTTAGCTTTTTAAATGTAGAAGAAAAAAAGATGAAGAAAATAATGTGAAAAGTTAAAATGAATTACGCACACGATTTCGTGTTAATAACTTTAGGTTTTAGAAGTTAGATGAAAAGAAAAAAGCTCACGAAACAGTTTCGTGAGCTATTAGTATTAAAATATTTTCGATTAAAATTAATGTGCTTCTAACCAGTTTTTTCCTAAACCAATTTCTACATCTAAAGGAACAGAAAGTTTAAATGCATTTTCCATTTCTTCTTTAATAATTGGTTTAATCGTTTCTAACTCGTCATTATAAGCATCAAAAACCAGTTCATCATGTACTTGCAATAACATTTTTGATTTAAATTGTTCTTTTTCGAAACGCTTTTGAATATTAATCATTGCAAGCTTTATAACATCTGCAGCACTACCTTGAATAGGTGCATTTACGGCATTTCTTTCCGCAGCTCCTCTAACAATTGCATTTCTTGAATTAATATCCTTTAGATATCGTTTTCTTCCCAGTATAGTTTCAACATAACCATGATCTCTAGCGAAATCTACTTGTTGAGCAATAAAACTCTTCAACTTTGGATACGTTTCATAGTAGGCATTAATCAACTCCTTCGCTTCAGATCTAGATAAGTTTGTTTGATTACTTAATCCAAATGCAGAAACACCATATATAATTCCGAAGTTTACTGTTTTGGCATTACTACGTTGTTCACGAGTAACTTCATCTAAAGCCACATTAAAAACTTTTGCTGCTGTTGAAGCATGAATGTCTTCTCCGTCTTGGAAAGCTTTAATCATAGTTTCTTCTTCACTCAATGCAGCGATAATACGTAATTCAATTTGAGAATAATCTGCAGCTAATAAAGTATAATCTTTATCTCTTGGAATAAATGCTTTACGAACTTCTTGTCCTCTTTTTGTACGAATAGGAATGTTCTGTAAGTTAGGATTGTTGGAGCTTAATCGTCCTGTTGCAGCAACGGCTTGAGCATACACAGTATGAACACGTTGTGTTTTAGGGTTCAATTCATTTGGTAAGGCATCAACATAAGTGCTTAGTAATTTTTTACATTGACGATATTCTAAAATGTCAGAAACAATTTGGTGTTCTTTTAGAGAAGATAAAACGTCTTCTGCTGTTGAATATTGACCGGTTTTAGTTTTCTTAGGCTTATCTACTAATTTTAGTTTTTCGAATAAAATCGGGCCTAATTGTTTTGGAGAAGCAATATTGAATTCTTCATCTGCTTGCTCAAATATTTTTTGTTCTAAAGAAGTAATATCAGAAGAAAGTTCTTTAGCGAAGCTATTTAGAAATTCGGTATTTAAATTGATTCCTTCAATTTCCATATTGGTTAACACAGAGACTAATGGAATTTCAACATTTTCAAATAATTCGGTAAGTTTTCCTGCTGCTAACTCTTTTTCAAAATGATTCTTTAGTTGTAACGTAATATCAGCATCTTCAACTGCGTATTCTGTTTGCTTATCTAAGTCAACTGTTCTCATTGAAAGTTGATTCTTTCCTTTTTTACCAATTAATTCAGTAATAGAAACAGGCTGGTAATTTAAATACGTTTCAGAAAGTATATCCATATTATGACGCATATCTGGATTGATCAAATAATGAGCAATCATGGTGTCAAATAATTTACCTTTTACAGGCATATTATAGTTGGATAATACTTTGATATCGTATTTTATATTATGACCAATTTTTTCAATCATTTCAGCTTCAAAAAATGGTCTGAATATTTCTAAAATGTTTTGTGTTTCCTCTTGATCTTCTGGGAAAGAAACATAATATCCTTTTCCTTCTTCCCAAGAAAAAGCTATTCCAATTAATTCAACTTCTAAAGATTTTAAACCAGTAGTTTCCGTATCAAAACAAACTGATGGTTGAAGCATTAGTTTATCTAACAATAACTTTCTAGAAAGAGGTGTGTTTACCAATTGATAGAAATGCGAGGTATTTGTAACAGTTTTAAATCCATTGATGCTTTCTGCTGAAGCATTTCCAGCACCTGGAGTAGCAAACAAATCAAATTGTCCAGATGTACTTTGCGTTTGTTGTGGTTTATTATCAGAAGTTGATGCAGAACTATCTTGAGAGAATGTTTTTAAGAAATTATCTGTTAATCTTCTAAATTCTAATTCTGCAAAAATTGCTTTCGTTTTTTCGATATCTGGTTGCTCAAAAATAAGCTTGTCTTGTTCCAGTTCAACAGGAACATCAAGCATAATTGTAGCTAACTTTTTAGAAAGTAATCCTAATTCTTGATTAGCTTCAACCTTCTCTTTCATTTTTCCTTTTAGTTCATGAAGATTTTCAAATAATCCTTCCATAGAACCATAAGCAGCTAGGAATTTTTTTGCTGTTTTTTCACCAACTCCAGGTAATCCTGGAATGTTATCTACAGAATCTCCCATCATTCCTAAGAAGTCAATTACTTGCTCAGGTCGTTCAATTTCGAATTTTTTCTGAACTTCTTCAACTCCCCATTTTTCGTATCCATTCCCCATTCTTGGAGGACGATACATAAAAATACTATCAGAAACGAGTTGAGCATAATCCTTATCTGGAGTTACCATATACGTTTCTAATCCTTCTTTTTCTGCTTTCTTTGCTAAAGTTCCAATAATGTCATCAGCTTCAAATCCTTCTTTAACAATTGCAGGAATATTCATTGCTTCTAAGATTTGTTCAATGTATGGAACGGCAATCTTAATAGCTTCTGGAGTTTCTTGTCGATTTGCCTTGTATTCGGGGAACATTTCAACCCTGTCTACACTACCGCCTCTATCAAAACAAACCGCTAAATAATCTGGTTTTTCTTTTTTTATAACATCTAACAAAGAATTTGTAAATCCTAATATGGCTGAAGTGTCCATTCCTTTAGAATTAATTCTTGGGTTTTTAATGAAAGCATAATATCCTCTAAAGATTAATGCATACGCATCTAATAAAAAAAGTCTTTTTTTGGTAGTCATATGTTTACTCGAATTGAAGAATGTAAAACTACAAAATAATACTGCCGTTCGAAAAAAAAGAGTAAAAATTGAAACAAACTTTTGTAATTTACGTCAGACAGTTAACCTTAAAATCTAAACTGATGAAACTAATTTGGAAAATTATAATTGCGATTGTAATACTTGGAGTTCTTGCCTTTGGAGCTGTAAGTGTATGGGCATTTAATAAAATGGCAAAAATTGATGAATTAGTACTCAATGAGAATGATAACCTAACTGAGAAAGTAGAGAAAACAGATAAATGGTTAGCCAAGCTTCAAAAAGATAATAAGTTTAACGGTGCCGTATTGTTGATTAAAAATGATAATGTGTTGTTAAAGAACACCTATGGTTTTACAGATTATACTAGAAAAGAAAAATTAACAAATCAATCATCATTTAGATTAGCGTCAGTGTCAAAACAATTTACTGGAGTAGGTATTATGTTATTGAAAGAACAAGGTAAGTTGAATTTTGATGATGCCATAACAGAGTATTTACCAGCTTTACCATATGGAAAAGTAACAGTTAGAAATTTATTGACTCATACGTCTGGAATTCCAGATGCATACATGGGTTTTCCAAAAAAATATAAGAAAGAAATTGGAAGTGCTTTAACCACTCCTATGATGGTAGAATTATTAGCTAAAGAAAATTTGCCGTTAGAACATAACCCAAATGATGTTCATTCATATAATAATACAGGATATGTGTTATTAGCAGCTATTATAGAAAGTGTTTCAGGAAAATCATTTGAAGAGTTCATGCAAATAGAGTTGTTTGATAAGTTAAAGATGAAGAATACGAGAGTTTGGAATTTGCTTTCTGAAGAAAAGACTTTTCCGAATAAAACATGGTCTTTTGAGAATATTTTGGGAGAAGTTGAGGAATTAAAACCTGGAGTTTTAGATGGAATTGCAGGTGA
Source organism: uncultured Tenacibaculum sp. (assembly GCA_947492185.1). Taxonomy (GTDB): domain Bacteria; phylum Bacteroidota; class Bacteroidia; order Flavobacteriales; family Flavobacteriaceae; genus Polaribacter. The sequence continues at coordinate 74,892 of CANLMR010000003.1, read as the reverse complement.
TGGAGGAGTGTTTAGTAGTATTAACGATTTTATAATTTGGAATCAGTTCTGGTATGATAATGAGTTATTATCTAAAACTACAATGGATGAAGCTTTTAAAAAGACAATTCTAAATGACGGAACACTTATTAGTTATGGTTTTGGATGGTCAATATTTAGTGAAGATGCTCATGGACATAACGGTTCTTGGTTAGGAGCAAAAACAAGCTTTGTAAGAAATTCAAAATTAAAGAATGCTATTGTAGTACTTGATAATTCTGCAAGTATGAATGTTGACGCTATTGTGAAACAATTAGTGAAAGTATTAAAGTAAAAAGAGTATAAAACGGTTTCATTAACACTTTTTTATAATTTTCAAGAGTTTAATGGTGTATAATTTATTGATTGATAGCTGTATCTTTGTTGGGTTAAATTAAAAATAAAATTATGCCTCGTTGGGTAATCCCTGTAATCATTTTTTCTTCCTTAATTCTACTTTTAGAGCTTTATGCTTTTCAAGCGATTAAAACACTTACCAAAAATAAATTTATAAAATATGGATGGCTAGCTTTTGGAGCTTTGGCTTATCTAAATTTTTTCTACGTTATACTTTCTTCTGATAGAACTTCTGGTCAAACAAGACAGTTTCAATGGGCTGCTGGTTTCATGTTACTAGCGTTATTGCCAAAATTATTCATTTTGATAGTGATGCTCGGAGAAGATGTATTTCGCTATATTAAAAAAGGAATCTCATTTTTTTCATCAGAAACTACGCAATCCGTTGCGGGTAGAAGAAAGTTTGTTTCTCAAATCGCATTAGGATTAGCCGCAATTCCTTTTGCTAGCATGCTTTATGGTATCTTCAGAGGAAAGTTTAACTATAAAGTTTTAAAGTATCAATTAGCTTTTGAAGATTTACCAGAAGCTTTTGATGGGTTTACAATTACTCAAATCACAGATATTCATTCTGGAAGTTTTGATAATAAAGAGAAAATTCAATATGGTGTAGATTTAATCAATGAGCAAAATTCAGATATGATTTTATTTACAGGAGATATCGTAAATAATTTTGCCAAAGAAATGGATCCCTGGATTGATATGTTTGGTGCTTTAAAAGCTCCAATGGGAAAATATTCCATTTTAGGAAATCATGATTATGGAGATTATTCTCAATGGGAAACAGAAGACGATAAAAAAGCAAATTTTGATTCGATTAAAGATATTCATCCAAAAATCGGTTTTGATTTGTTGTTAAATGAACATCGATACATTGAAAAGGATGGAGAGAAAATAGCTTTAGTTGGTGTTGAAAATTGGGGAAAAGGATTTAAAAAATCTGGTGATTTGAATAAAGCTTCTGAAGGAATTCATAAAGATGATTTTAAAGTTTTGATGACACATGATCCTACACATTGGGATTTAAAAGTAAAGGATAACGATTTCAACTATCATTTAACTTTAAGTGGACATACACATGGTTTACAGTTTGGTATAGAAATCCCAGGATTTTTTAGATGGAGCCCTTCTCAATATGTTTACAAACAATGGGCTGGATTATATAAAGAATTCGGAAGATATATTAATGTAAATAGAGGATTTGGATATCATGCTTTTCCGGGTAGAGTAGGAATTTGGCCGGAAATAACTGTAATTGAGTTAAAAAAAGCGTGATTTTAACGTTTTTTCTTAGTTAAATCGTTGATGCTTAATAAAAAAATAGTAATTTTAGCCGTATTTTTTAAATAAATTATTAAAAAAATGACAAAGTTTGGCGAAATCATCAACATCGATATCCCCGTATTAATCGATTTTTACTTTGATTGGGATGATGCTGAAAATAGTGTAGAAACATTAAGAGATGTTGCTGCCGCTTTAGGAGATAAGGCAAAGGTTATTAAGATTGATATTAAAAAGAATGAAATTTTAGCTGATGCACTTAGAGTAAAAGGAAATCCTACTTTTATGATTTATAAAAAAGGAGAGATGATGTGGAGAAAGACAGGAGAGCAAGATGCTAATACTTTAATTGGTTTAGTTCAACAGTACGTTTAAGCTCTAAACTAATTTGAAAATATATAATTAAGAAGAAAGACTGCCAATTGGCAGTCTTTTTTATGTTGTTAACTTATGAAAGTTCATTTTATAAAGCTTTTCTTTTTGGGAAATGTATTCATTAAAAATTGAATATAATTTTTGTTCATAGTTTTCTAAACTAGTATGATCATTAGCTAAATAGTTTTCAATAGAACATGCGGCTTCTTTTGCTGTATATATTGCATTAGAAACCCCGTGTGATGCGATTGGATCAAAAGCTAAAGCAGCATCTCCAATACTGAGTATATTATTATGTGAAATTTTTTCTGGAATCGATGAGTTTGCTTGTCGTCCATATACTTTAAAGTTTCCTAGTTTCGGAAGACAATATTTTAAAACATCGGTTTTCTGTAATAGGTTTTCCCATTCTTTATATTGCTTGAATAGAGAAATATATTTGTTTTCTTTTGAAGTATACAGGGATATAATTCTTGTTGTTTCGTTAAGGTCTGAAACTGTTCCCCAAGAATCTTTCGAAAAAACTTCAGTTAAAAAGCCATATTTTAAATTAGGTCCTGTTTTTGGAACATAACATAGAAATGCTAAAGTATCATCATATGATATTTCTTTAATCTTTGCTTGTTTTAATATGTGCCTTTTTCTACCTGTGGCATCAATTAGTAATGACGTATGAATGTTTAAACTTTTATTCTCATTATTCTTTACCAATACGTTACTACTCGATCCAGTTTTAGAGTCAATATGGACTTCATTAATTTCAATGATTTGATTGCATTGTTCTTTTAAAGATTGAATAATTTTTTTCTTGTCAATTTTTAATCCATGTCCGAATTTACTTTTCAAAAAGAAAGATTCATCAATAATATTTGAACCAACCCATTTAGACTGATATCCATATGTTTTCTTAGCCTGTGATTGAAATAAATTCAGTAGTCTAATCTCTTCTAATAATTCCAAAGTACTAGGCGGCAAAGTCTCGGCTAGTGGTAGGTTTTGTTGATTGTTACTTTTTGATAATAGTATGCTGTTTATTCCTTTTCGTTGCAGTACATAATGTAAAATGAGTCCTGAAACTCCGTTTCCTACAATTAGTGCATCGGTATGTAATGTCTCAGGACTCATATTACTATTTTATAACTAAATAAAATTCTGAAGAAGATTCATATCCTCCACATTTATCAATATAATTTACTTCAATGGTTACAAAAGAATTAACTACGTTTTGTAAATTAGAAGTTATATCTATAGGTGCTTGAGGTGTTATTTTGCCACTACAATTATTACTAAAATCGTGTTTAAAAACTGTTTCACCATTTACTTTCATTTCGAAAACATCATCAACAAAAACTTCTCCTGTACCTTCTAGATTTGAAGCTAACACTATAGTAGCGTTGTCCGGAATCCAAACCATTTCTCTAGTGTTTGTATAAAAAGTACTAGGAGGACTTAATGTTACAGGTTTTCCAGGTACAGCTTTTCCTAAAAAGATAGAAGTTTTATTTTTTACGTTTTTACTTTCAGCAGCAACATATACTAACTCTGGAATACCATTGATGTTAGATTTTCTTCCTGCTACAACTCCTACATTCTTCCATTTATATACCATATTAATCAAACCATTCATGTATCCGCCTTCTGCGTGATATCCTACATATCCAGTATCTGTTGTCATTAACCAAGGAAGTCTATTCGCATATACGTATTGAATAGTTTCTGGTTTTAATTCAGTATTTCTCATGGCAACTAAACTTTCCTCAGTTAAAACGTCAACTGGTAAGTTTGCTGCCCACCAAGCTGGAATTGGGTATTGACTGTCTAAAAACACTTTTTGACAACTTCCTGCATCAGATTGCCAAGGAATTCCCATCCATTTAGTTAAATCTCCTGGTGTACTTTTCCATAACCAACTTTTAGCATCTCCATTGTTCATAGAAGCTTTTACATCATCTGAATTCATTTGAAATCCAAAATCATTATAAAATATCTTTTCTTTTTCCTCTTTTGTGGCAGCAGCAACTCGAATTTCTCTTAATCCAAAAAATGAATTTCCAGGAGTAATATCAGCGTAAGCTAAGGTGTTTTCAGCATACATTTGAGCATGTCGCATCGGCCAAGTTAATTCGACTCCAGGATGAAATCCACCTCCATAGAGAGTTTCCAATACAGCTCTTGTCATCAATAAAGCAGATTTAGCTGGATCTTGTGCAGCTTCTAGATATTGATTTTGATAATGTTTACCTAATTCATCCATATTAGTAAAATCACCTTCTAATGAGTTGAAATTCCCATCTCTCCATTTTTTCAACTCATGATATAAAACTGGAGGTATAGCAAACCACTGTGCAGGACTACCAGGATAATTGATTCCATCTCCTGGATAAAAAGGATATTTTAATTCCTGTGTACCACTACCAATATTAGTGATGTCGGTTTTACTTTTACTAGGTATTATAGGTTCATTTGTGTAGTTATATAAAGGATCTCTAAATAAGTTAAAGATTTTATTTCTTACAGGTTGTGCTGCTTTTGAATTACTATAAAGAGCTTTAAATTCTTCTGATGTTAGTTCATCTATAGTTTCTCTAAAAGAAGGAGCTAAGAAGTCACTTAAATTTACCCATTGCATTCTGTATAATCTATACAATACAGGGAAAATTAAACTGAAATCTGTGGTAAAATCTTCACTTGCTATACCACAAATAAGATCATACATTGTTGATAAAGGTTGAATTTGTGGAGCGTAATCTGGTGGAGCAGTAGCAACCCATGCAGCTGAATCAGCATCATTCAATTCATATGTATTTCCATTCATAGTGACTTTAGCTGTAATTTTTCCATCACATATATCATCGTACCAATTTGAGTTGTCCGCAAAGTCAGTATTTAAATCCGAAGGATTTAAAGCAGCAGAGATTCCATCTCCAGGATAAAATATAAGGCTTCCTTCGTCATATTCGACTGCACCTAGATTCACATCTCTAGCATTTAAATTCATAGCCGCAGCAATCTTGCTGTCAGTTTCACCTTTTAATGGAAATGGAAATTTACCTCCTAATTTTACTGGTGAAGTATTTATTGAACTTATTGTTGTAGGCCCAGGGCTGTTTACTAACTCTTGCCTATAATCGTAATCCTTATTGTTGATTAATTGTTCGTTTAAAACATTCGGATTTCTTCTAGAAGTACTAATTCCTGGAGCAATATTTTTTGTAAAAAAATTAGGACTCAAATTATGGTTGTCAGTATTTACTGATAAATCTAGACTGTTGTTAAAATCATACCAAAATGGTTTTTTATTAGCAACTTCTACAGTCCATTCAATATTACAAGAAGAAGGATCAATTTTACGGATAGGTTTCCCATTGTCGTCACATTCGTAAATATAAAAACGTTGTGCTTGTTTTTTTAATGCGCCGTCGTTAGTATGAAATTCTAAGTTCTCTTCATATAGGTTTGCCCATGGGACTTCTGGTGTAAATACAACATCTTTTTTGTTTGTTGGACCATTTCCAAGTCTTGCAATACCTATTGATGGATATATACGTAGTTTCATTTTATTTTAAGTTTTAGGTTATAACCAAATTTACCTTTAGTTCTATTGAGAATAGGGGAAAATGTAACAAGACCTGAAAAATGAGTTATAAGAATAGCATTTTTAAGTATGAATGTTTATTTAAGTTTTTTAATAATTGAGTAAAACAAAAAAGGCTGCCAATTGGCAGCCTTTTTTACGGTTTTATAGAGTCAAGTATTTGCTGAGGTATATCTGTTTGTTCCTCAGGTGTAGGAAATAAATCCTTAAATAATTTGACTTTTTCGAAAAAGTCATTTTCAAGACTTTCAATATATTTTTTGTCTTTGTCGTATCGGTTAATTTGACTTAATATATTTCTGTACATATACAAGTTAGTATCTAAATCATCGAATATATAGTCAATACTATCATATGTACTAAAATGTTCTAATTCTTGTTGAAATAAGTTGATCAATGTCTCAGCGGTTTGTCTTGCTTTGTTTTTATCTCCTATTCTATAGTATAGTTCAGGATAACCTAAAGAAATACTATAATGATCAAAATCTTCAATAGGCATTTTGTGTAACGAAAGATCCAATACTTCTTTTGCAGTTGCAGTGTCTCCTTTAATAATAAACTCTTCAGACAAACGCATTAAGTTGTTTCGTAACGAAATAGCATTTCTCTTAGCTTGTTCGTCTAGGTATATTTTACCATCATTAATAGTTTTCCAATCCCATTTTTTAATGTTATTATACATTTTGTCTGGATCAATACGCCCCATGTCAAACATAGACTTCTCAGCTATTGGAGTTCTTATAGGTACTAACTTAAATGACATTCCATCTAATTGTAAATAGTCTTTCAACCAAATATATTCTTCAGAAGCATTTGCTCCTCCTGTAAAATATAAAGGCCTAGTCCAATCAAAATTATCAAGAATATCTAACATTAATATTCTGTTTTTAGTGATTACATCATCAATTTCAATATCAATATAATCTACCATTTTGTCTGCATCTTTAGCTGCAACAATTCCATATTTTAAAGCGTTAGCTTTATTTACAGGGATTCTTATTTTATTGGTAGGAAAAACCTTTTCTTTTAATCCACTTTCTGTTTCGTAATATGTTGCATCATTACTACTTGCAATCCACTTCATAAATGTGTTTAAAGAAATAACTGAATCTTTTAACTGCGGATGTGGCATATGATATGCTACGTCTAAAGTTCCGTATTTATATTGATGATGTTGAAGCTTAGATGGGATTGGATCTGCATCATAAGTTTTCTTTTTCATTTGATCGATATACCAATCCGTAGCAAATAAACTCGTATTTACAATTTTAATATCTCTACGAACACCTTCAATTTGTTGCATGTACCAAAGCGGGAAAGTATCATTATCCCCAATAGTAAATAAAATAGCATTAGGGTCACAGCTTTCTAAATACGTTTGTGCATTTAATTGAGCTAAATAGCGATCACCTCTATCATGATCATCCCAGTTTTGGAATCCCATTAACATAGGAACGGCTATTAAAGTGAAGATAGAAACCCCTATAGCAACCATCTTTTTATCCATAAATGTTTTTAAACTGTCATATAGAGCTAATACACCAAAGCCTACCCAAATTGCAAATACATAAAACGATCCTACAACAGCATAATCACGCTCTCTAGGTTCAAAAGGTTTTGGATTAGTATAGAAGATAATTGCAAAACCAGTAAAAGCAAAGAATAAAGCTAAAGTATACCAATTGTTTTTGTCTTCTTTAATATGATACAGAAGTCCAATTATACCGAGAATTAAAGGCAGAAAGAAGTAAGTGTTTCTTCCTTTGTTATTTTTCATGTTATCGGGAAGCTTTTCTTGAGATCCAAGCCTAGCTTCATCAATTACTTTAATTCCACTAAGCCAATTTCCGTTATTATCTAAATGACCTTGGATATCGTTTTGCCTACCTACAAAATTCCACATAAAATAGCGCCCATACATATATCCAAATTGAAAGTTAACCATAAATTTAAGGTTCTCAAAAAAAGTTGGACGTCTGGTGCTTCTTCTAGGTATTCCTGCTATTTGCTTGTAGTATTGTTCGGCGCCAGGATCTACCATTCTAGGAATAAAACCTTTGTGTTTATCAGACCATTCTGGTAATACATTTTTATAGTTATTAACTATTTCATATTTACCGTTTATCTTTTCATATTTTGGTTTATCATCTCTATATGCAGAAACTATATTCCCATATTTATCTTTAGTTGTTTCTTGTTCCTTTTTATAAGAAAACGAATAGTATTTGTCATAAAATACATTAGCATCACCATACTGTTCTCTATTATAATAAGCTAATAATTCACGTGCACTTGAAGGATTATTTTCATTAATTATAGTATCAGCATTTGCTCTAATTGGCAACATTAACCATGTAGAGAAACCAATCATAATAAATAATAAAGAAAGAATTATAGTATTGGTGAAAACTAATTTTTTATCTCTAGTGTATTTTAACCCGAAATAGAAAAGTCCAATTAAAACGATTCCGGCAATTATGGTTCCTGAATTGTATGGTAGTCCAATTGAATTAATAAAAAATAATTCTGAAACACTAAAAAACTTTAATGTAAATGGGAATAAAAATTTAAAAACAAAAGCTAAAACTAAAACTGAAATTACAGTTGCTATTGCAGTTGTTTTTATGGTGATCTCTTTATATGTTTTAAAGAAATAAATTAAAACGATAGAAGGAATAACTAATAATGACAGAATGTGAACACCAAATGAAAGTCCAACGACAAAACTAATTAAGATTAACCACCTGTGTCCTCGTGATGTATTTATTTCACTTTCCCATTTTAATCCAAGCCAAAATAATAATGCCATTAAAAACGAAGACATTGCATATACTTCTCCTTCTACAGCACTAAACCAGAAACTATCCGAGAATGTGTAAGCTAAAGAACCTACTAGTCCGCTTCCTAATACAGCGATTTGTTCTCCTATTGAAAAAACTCCATTTCTACTAGCTACTTTTTCTGCTAAATTGGTAATCGTCCAAAACATAAACAAAATGGTAAATGCACTAGCTAATCCAGACATGAAATTTACCATATAAGCCCAATTACTTGGGTCGTTTGAGAACATAGCAAAAAAGGCACCAAGCATTTGAAATAAAGGAGCACCTGGTGGGTGTCCAACTTCTAAATTTACAGCAGTTGAAATATATTCACCACAATCCCAAGAACTAACTGTTGGTTCTAAGGTTAAAGTATATGTGATTAATGCAATACCAAATGAAACCCATCCAAGAATAACATTCCATTTTTTGTAGCTAAAGTCTTTCATAATAGAGTTAAAAAATCAATGCGAATGTACTATATTTAATATAAAAACTAGAGTCTTCCTTTATATATTGAAGACTTGTACAAAAATAGAAGATTAGTTACTTCTGATACATACAGTCTCAGCAAAAATTCTGTTAAAAAGAAAAAAAATAATTTTTTCTTTGTGAGAATGAAAGAATGTTTTTATATTTGCACCCACAAAATTGGCCTATGGTGTAATGGTAACACACCGGTTTTTGGTACCGATATTCAAGGTTCGAGTCCTTGTAGGCCAACAAAAGCTTCTAATATTTTATTAGGAGCTTTTGTTTTTTTATCCATTTTTTACTAAAAAAGCTCATTTTTAGTTCTTAAAATTGCTTTTAAATGGTAGTTTATTATTTTTTGTCTTCCTTTTTTTGTGTTTAAAATATCTTTAAACTCTTCAAAGTTATCCATAAAGAAACTTTCAGTAAGTATAGCTGGCATTTTAGTTTTAGTTAATACGTAAAATCGTCTTTCTTTATCTAAATCACCGTCGCTAAAATCGGTTCTTAATCTTCTATCTGGAAATTCATTTTTGAATTCATTTCCAAATATTGTGGCAATTTTATCGCTTTTAGTATCTCCAGGGGAAGTAAAAATTTCACTACCATGTCCGCCTCCAGCATTAGAATGAATACTAAGATAAAAGCATTGATTTCTTGAATATTTGTTGGCTCTTCGTACCCTGGTTTCAAGTGTAACGTCTCGATATTCGGGAGCAATGTTTACATAACGAATGTTTAGTTTAGTTAGCTCCTCAATAATACCATTTACAATTGCTCTGTTAAACTCACCTTCATAAATTACCCCGTTATTTCCCCAGTCTTTTCTTTTTCCTTTTGTCTGATAAACCCCATTTTCTAGTCCACCATGTCCGTTGTCAAGTAATACAATCATAGTTGATGTTTTTTTAGTGATTATAAAGCTACAAGATTAATTTCGCTGATGAAAGAGGGAAAAACTTTTTTTTCAGTAGGTTCATTTCTCTTTTTTACAAGTTTGAATATCATTCTTATAAGGCTATAAGGTTTGTTTTATATAGAATTAGTTATTATATTTGCAGCGAATTTCTCAAACAAGATGTATGAAGGGGACGCAAGTCCCCTCTTTTTATACCTAAAATGAATCAAGATAAAGTAAGAGTATTGTTGCAAGAAGCCTTGGATGAAAATCCATCTTTATTTCTTATAGATTTAAAGTTTCTTTCGAATAGTAAAATTAAGGTAATTGTAGATGGAGATTCAGGTGTTCCTTTAAATGAAATTATAAGAATTAGTAGGAACATAGAACACAATTTAGATAGAGAAGAGGAAGATTTTTCGTTAGAAGTCACTTCTCCCGACATATCTGAATCATTAAAGGTAAAACGTCAATACAACAAGAATTTGAATAGAACGTTAAAAGTTAAAACTAACGATAAAGAGTTCGAAGGAAAGTTGATAGAAGTTAAACAGGAAAGCATTGTGCTAACTTGGAAAGCAAGAGAGCCAAAACCAATAGGTAAAGGAAAACATACGGTAGAAAAATTAGAAGAAATACCGATGGATATTATAACAGAAGCAAAAGTGAAGATTTTATTTTAATAGTACAGGAATGGAAAATATTGCATTAATTGAGTCGTTTTCAGATTTTAAAGACAATAAAAGTATAGACAGAGTTACGTTAATGTCTATCTTAGAAGAAGTATTTCGTTCTGCATTAAAAAGAAAATACGGTTCTGATGATAATTTCGATATCATTATTAATCCAGATAAAGGAGATTTAGAAATTTGGAGGAATCGTGTCGTTGTAGCTGATGGTATGTCAGAAGATGATAATGAAGAGATTGAGCTATCTGAAGCTCGAAGAATTGAACCAGATTTTGAAATAGGAGAAGATGTATCTGAAGAAGTTAAATTAATTGATTTAGGGAGAAGAGCAATTTTGGCATTACGTCAAAATCTAATTTCTAAAATACATGAGCACGATAGTACTAATGTTTTCAAACAATTTAAGGATTTAGAAGGAGAAATATATAGTGCAGAAGTTCATCATATTCGTCATAATGCTGTTATTTTATTAGACGATGAAGGAAACGAAATAGTATTGCCTAAAACAGAACAAATTCGTTCTGATTTCTTTAGAAAAGGCGATTCTGTTAGAGGAGTTATTAAAAAAGTAGAATTAAGAGGTAATAAACCATCTATTGTACTGTCAAGAACAGCTCCAGGTTTCTTAGTGAAATTATTTGAACAAGAAATCCCTGAAGTTTTTGATGGTTTAATTACAATTGAAGGCGTAGCTAGAATACCAGGAGATAAAGCAAAGATTGCAGTTGATTCTTATGATGATAGAATTGACCCGGTTGGAGCATGTGTTGGAGTAAAAGGTTCACGTATACATGGAATCGTTCGTGAGTTAGGTAATGAAAATATTGATGTAATTAACTATACTAAGAACGAACAGTTGTATATTGCAAGAGCATTAAGTCCTGCTAAAGTTACTTCTGTAACAATTAATAAGTTTGATGAAGAAAAAGATGGAAAAAAAGGAAGAGTAAATGTTCTTTTAAAACCAGAAGAAGTTTCTAAGGCAATTGGTAGATCAGGTGTGAATATTCGTTTGGCTAGCCAGTTAACAGGATATGATATAGATGTACAGCGTGAAGGTATTGAAGAAGAGGATGTTGAGTTAACAGAATTCTCTGATGAAATCGAAGCGTGGGTGATTGAAGAATTCAGAAAGATTGGATTAGATACTGCGAAGAGTGTATTAGATAAAGATGTATCTGAGTTAGTGAAAAGGACTGATTTAGAAGAAGAAACTATTGTAGACGTTCAGAGAATTTTAAGAGAAGAATTCGAAGATTAATATTTAAGGTTTTTTCGGTGCCTTTAAACCGAAATTAATAAGTAGATTTTGGTCTGCTTATATAATAAAAAGGATTAAATTATTTATGGCTGAAGCTAAAAAATTAAGACTAAACAGAGTTTTAAGAGAATTAAATATCTCTTTAGATAGAGCAGTAGAACATTTGGCAAAAAATGGTCACGAAATCGAGGCACGTCCTACTACAAAGATTTCTGATTCAGAGTACCAAGTGTTGTTAGACGGTTTCCAAACGGATAAGTCTAAGCGAGTAGCTTCTCAAGAAGTAAGCGAAGAAAAGCGTAAAGAAAAAGAACAAATACGCAAAAGAATCGAGGCTGAACAAGAAGCTAAAAGAGTTGAAGAGGAGGCTAAGAAACAAGAAGTTCTTAAAGCTAAAGCCGAAAAGCCGCAACTTAAAACAGTTGGTAAAATAGATATTGATCCTGCAAAAACTACTGAGGTTAAAGAAGAAAAGAAGGTAGAGGTTAAAGAAGAAAAGAAGGTAGAAGTTAAAGAGCCAGTTAAGCCTAAAGTAGATGTGAAAAAACCTGAAGTAAAGAAGGAAATTCAACATCAGCCTAAAAAAATAAAAAAAGAAGCACCTAAAGTAGAAGAAAAAGAAATTCATAAAGCAGCTCCAGTTAAAGTTGAACCAAAAAAGGTTGAGCCAAAAAAGGAAGTTGAAGCTAAAAAGGAAGTTACTGCTGAAAATGCAGAGAAGATAAAAACAAAGTACCAAAAGCTTGATGGTCCTAAAATGACTGGTCAAAAAATTGATTTAAAACAATTTGAAAGACCAAAAAAGAAAAAACCTGAGGCTAATAAAGGTAATGATGCTGATAAAAAGAAAAGAAGAAGAATAACGAAGCCAGGTACAGGTAATCAAAACCAGCAAGGAAACAGAACAGGTCAAGGAAATAACCGAGGAGGTCAAGGAAATAATCGAGGAGGTCAAGGAAATAGAAGAGGTGGCCAAGGAAATAGAAGAGGAAGAAGACCAGAAGTTAAAAAAGAAGAACTTACAGAAGCTGAAATCCAAAAACAAGTTAGAGAAACACTTGAAAAACTTCAAGGTAAATCTAGCAAAGGTAAAGGAGCAAAGTATAGAAGAGAAAAAAGAGATCAGCATAGACAACAAGCTGAAGCAGAGATGCAAGCAGCTCAAGAGAATGTGCTTAAAGTAACTGAATTTGTTACAGTAAGTGAAGTTGCAACTATGATGGATAAACCAGTTACAGATATTATATCTGCATGTATGATGTTAGGTATGATGGTAACTATGAATCAGCGTTTAGATGCTGAAACACTTCAAATTGTTGCTGAAGAATTTAACTATAAAGTAGAATTCGTAGGAGCTGAAGTTGAAGAATCAATCGAAGAAGTTGTCGATGAACCAGAAGATTTATTACCACGTGCACCGATTATTACAGTAATGGGTCACGTAGATCACGGTAAAACATCTTTGTTAGATTATGTTCGTAAAGCAAACGTAATCGCTGGAGAAAGTGGAGGAATTACACAGCATATTGGAGCTTACAGTGTAACATTAGAAGGAGGTCAAAAAATTGCTTTCTTAGATACACCAGGTCACGAGGCCTTTACAGCAATGCGTGCACGTGGTGCTCAGGTTACTGATTTAGTAATTGTTGTAATTGCTGCTGATGATGATGTAATGCCGCAAACAAAAGAAGCAATTTCTCATGCACAGGCTGCAGATGTGCCAATTGTATTTGCAATTAATAAGGTTGATAAACCAAATGCGAATCCTGATAATATTAAAACTCAATTATCTTCTATGAATTTATTAGTTGAAGATTGGGGAGGTAATATTCAGTCACAAGAAATTTCTGCTAAAACTGGTCAGGGTATTGATGAATTATTAGAGAAGGTATTGTTAGAAGCTGAAGTGTTAGAGCTGAAAGCAAATCCTGACAAAAATGCTATAGGAACTGTAGTAGAAGCGCAGTTAGATAAAGGTAGAGGGTATGTTTCTACAATACTAGTTCAAGCAGGTACTTTAAGAATTGGTGATTATTTATTAGCAGGTAAGCATAGTGGTAAAGTAAGAGCTATGTTTGATGAAAGAGGAAATAAGGTTAAAGAAGCAGGTCCATCAACACCAGTATCAATTTTAGGTCTAGATGGAGCTCCGCAAGCAGGTGACAAGTTTAATGTATTTGAAGATGAAAGAGAGGCTAAACAAATAGCGGCTAAACGTTCTCAGTTACAGCGTGAACAATCTGTAAGAACTCAGAAAACATTAACACTAGACGAAATTGGTCGTCGTATTGCTTTAGGAGATTTCAAAGAATTAAATATTATCTTAAAAGGAGATGTAGATGGTTCTGTAGAAGCGTTAACAGATTCTTTCCAGAAATTATCTACTGAAGAAATCCAAGTAAATATTTTACATAAAGGAGTTGGAGCAATTACAGAATCTGATGTTTTATTAGCTTCTGCATCCGATGCGATTATTATTGGATTTAATGTAAGACCTCAGTCTAATGCTAGAACCATAGCAGATAGAGAAGAGGTAGATATCAGAACATATTCTATCATCTATGATGCTATTAATGATCTTAAAGATGCAATGGAAGGAATGTTATCTCCTGAAATGAAAGAAGAAGTTATTGGTAACGTTGAAATTAGAGAGGTTTATAAAATTTCTAAAATAGGAAACATTGCTGGTTGTATGGTAATGAATGGTAAGATTACTAGAGATGGTAATGTTAGAATTATTAGAGATGGAATTGTAGTTCATGATGGATTATTAGCTTCTTTAAAGCGTTTTAAAGATGATGTAAAAGAAGTTACTAAAGGTTATGATTGTGGTTTACAGATCAAAGGATATAATGATATCAAAGAAAATGATGTTATCGAAGTTTATATTGAAGTAGCAGTTAAAAAGAAACTTAAATAAAACTTTTTATTATAAAATTTATAAAAGACCTTGTTTATGCAAGGTCTTTTTCTATTTCTTTAAATTGTATTGCTTTTAATATAATGAGTCCAGATAAAAGTCCAACTGCATAATAACATTTAGGAACACCTTTTAAGATGGTTAAAGGACAGGTGAAATGACCTGTTAGATGTAAAATAGATGCTGTAAGTGCAACTAAAAAAGCCAAGCCAAGACAAATGAAATATAAATAAGTTGCTTTGTTTGTTATATGGCTAATTAAGGCAATAATGAAGAAAGATAGTATTGGAAAACATATCGGAATGTTTAATACTTTTGGACAAATATCTCCTGTTTTTATTTCAAAAACAACTACTCTAACTAAAGCTAAAATTCCAACGGTAAAGAAGAAATAGATAACTAATGAAATTACATGTCTATGCTTCATTTATAAATTATAAAATTTAATCCTTGCCCTAGTTCAAATATAAAATTTGTTTTTAAATCAAAAAAACTCTTTCATTTAAAATGAAAGAGTAGTTATATAATGCTGTAGTTTTAGTATGAGATATTTATTTTTTGAAACGGATAACAATCGCTCCAGAAAATTTTTCTTTTATTTTATTAAGTGCCCTATCTGCTTGTATTTTGCTATAATATTTTCCAACTTGAACTTTCCATTCTGGTGCTTCATATTTTAATCTAGGAACACCAGGAAATTTTGTCATGTAATTTTGCTTTATATTTCTAGCTCTACCTTCAGTACCGTTGTATAACTGAATTTTGTATACGGTTTCATTCTTTTTATTGTAATTTCTTTTCTTTTTTAATAATGATTTAATACTCTCATTATCTGTATAGTTAGATTGAGAATTAACATTTATAAAACCTATTAAAAAGAAGGTCAATAAAATTAATTTTTTACAACTTTTACTCATAATCCATGTTTTCTACAAAAGTAACGACTTGTTAGTTAATAGATTGCTATGACTTGTTATTTAGAATTAATATAAATTACAAATTAGGATTCTCTTAACATTTCCTATTTTATAGAGAAGTAGTAATTTTGTCCGAGTTTATACGAATGGGTGAAAAAGCCACTCAATTGTAAAAACAACATACAGAATAGATACAAAAAATATATTTTTACAGTATGAAAAGTGTGAATCATCACAGTAAACTTAGTCGAATCCTTCTTAGTAGCCTTACTTCCTTATTTGTATTTCTAATAAGTTTTTCGGTAAATGCCCAAGATGTTGATGTAGATCGTCAAAAAGCGGGTAGGTCATTATTTAATGCGAATTGTGCTTCATGTCACAAGTTAGATAAAAAATCTACTGGTCCTGCATTAGGAGGAGTAGAAGAAAGAAGAGAAAACGAATGGCTTAAAAAATGGATTCGTAATAATGCTGAGTTAAGAGCTTCAGGTGATGCTGATGCAATTGCTATTTATGAAGAGTACAAGCAATCAAACATGACTGCTTTTCCTCAGTTAACTGATCAGAATATTGATGATATTCTATATTACACTACTGTAGGTAATATCGGAGGGCCAAAAGGTTCAACAGGTCCAACAGGATCTCAATCTGTTGAAAGCTCACCAAAATGGTTGATTTGGATTCTTGCAGCTGCTATCGTAGTTGCGTTCTTAATCATTGGGAACTTATTAAAAACAATTAGTGAGCTTAAAGGAGCACCAAAAACTCCAGGTTTGTTAGGTCAAGCTGCTGAAGTTTGGGAAGGTGTTAAAAAGAATACATTCTTACATGTGTTGTTTGTGATCTTTGGAGCATTAATCACAGCTTACGTTTTATTCGGAACATTATTTAAAGTTGGTGTTGATGAAGGGTATCAACCTGTTCAACCAATTTTATTTTCACATAAAATTCACGCTGGAGACAATAAGATTGAATGTCAATACTGTCACTCTGCTGCTAAGCATTCTAAGCATTCAGGAATTCCTTCATTAAATGTTTGTATGAACTGTCATAAAAACATTTCTGAAGTAGCAGAAGATACTAAGGTTGTTTTAGAAGATGGAGGTCGTGTAGTAGGGAAAGCCGAATTAGATAAAGAAATAGCTAAAATCTACGAGCATGTAGGTTGGGATGCTGAAAAATTAGAATATACAGGAACTACAAAGCCAATTGATTGGGTGAGGGTTCATAATTTACCAGATTTCGCATACTTCAATCACTCACAACACGTAACTGTTGCTGGTGTTAAGTGTCAAAAATGTCACGGTCCAGTTGAGGAAATGGAAGAAGTGTATCAACACGCTCCATTAACTATGGGTTGGTGTATTGACTGTCATAAGGAAACTCAGGTTAACTTAAAAGGTAACGAATACTACGCTAAGATTCATGCAGATTTAGCTAAGAAGTATGGAGTAGATAGAGTTACAATTGCTCAGTTAGGTGGTAAAGAATGTGGTAAGTGCCACTATTAATAATTAAGAAAGTAGAAAAACACGTTATATAAATGGCTTCAAACAAAAAATACTGGCAAAGTGTTGAAGAACTAAACGATAGTTCTGTTGTTGAAACGCTACGTAATAAAGAGTTTGTACAAGAAATACCTGCAGATGAGTTTTTAGGAGATAAAGAAACTCTTGAAGGTTCATCTACTTCACGTAGAGATTTCTTAAAATATGTAGGTTTCTCAACAGCTGCAGCTTCATTAGCAGCTTGTGAAGGACCTGTAAGAAAATCAATCCCTTATGTAGTTCAACCTAACGATATAGTGGTAGGTGTAGCAGATTGGTATGCAACTACAATTGCAGATGGATTTGATTTTGCAAACGTTTTAGTGAAAACTAGAGAAGGTCGTCCAATTCAAATAATGCCTAACAAAGAAGCAGGAGGAGTAACAAATGCTCGTACACAGGCTTCAGTTTTATCATTATATGATGCAGATTTACGTGTAAAAGAACCAAGAAAAGGTGAAACTCAAGTTACTTGGGCAGATGCAGATAAAGAAATCATTGCTAAATTAGAAAGTCTTAAAAATACTAATGCTTTAGTGTATTTAATGACAGGAACTTTAGCAAGTCCATCTACTGAAAAAGTAGTCGCAGATTTCTTAACAAAATATCCAAATGTAAAACACGTTACTTACGATGCTGTTTCTGAAAGTGGAACTGCTGATGCTTTTGAAGCAATGTATGGTGTTCGTGCATTACCAAATTATGATTTTAGTAAAGCTGGAGTTATAGCTTCTATTGGTGCAGATTTATTAGGAGATTGGCAAGGAGGTTATGAGAAATCTTATGCAGATGGAAGAAGAGCTGATACTGGTAAAATGTCTTACCATGTTCAGATTGAAGGTAACATGTCTTTATCAGGAGCAAATGCTGATAAGCGTATTGTTGCTAAGCCTTCTTTACAGGTAAATGCATTAATTAAATTATTTAATGCAATTACAGGTCAAAACATTGCAACAGAAAGCACTCCAATTGATGCTGAGATTAACAAGTTAGCTAACGACTTAAAGAAAGCGGGAAGCAAAGGAGTTGTTATAACTGGAATTAACGATAAGAATGCTCAAATGATTGCTTTGGCAATTAACAAAGCATTAAATAGTGAGATTATAGATACTAAAACTGTAAACTTAACACGTCAAGGTAATGATGCTAAGGTTGCAGAATTAGTTGCTGATATTACATCAGGAAAAGCTAAAGGTTTAGTAGCATATAATGTAAATCCAGTATATTCTTTAGCTGGTTTCGGAGAAGCTACTAAAAAATTAGAGTTATCTGTAGCAATTTCTACACAAGACGATGCTACTGCAAATGCTACTCAATTTACATTACCTGCACCTCATAATTTAGAGAGCTGGGGAGATGTAATGGCAACTGCAGGGAAATATAGTTTAGTTCAACCAACAATTGCACCATTATTTAATACTCGTCAATTTCAAGATGTATTATTAAAATGGTCAGGAGCTACTAAAAACTATTATGATACATTAAAAGAGTTTTGGAGTACTAATGTATTAAGCGGTGCTTCATGGAATCAAGCATTACATGATGGTTTCTTTACTGGAGCTCCAGTTGCAGCTGCAACTGAAAGTTCTGAAGCAACTTCTAATGAAGATGCTATTTCAGGAGCATTAACTGTAAATGCTGCTGCAAATGAATTGTCAAAAGTAAAATCAACTCAATTTGAGTTAACATTATATACTTCTACAGCATTAGGAGATGGTAAACAAGCAAATAACCCTTGGTTACAAGAATTACCAGATCCAATTACTCGTGCTTCTTGGGATAACTACTTAACAATGTCTATGGCAGATGCTAAGGAGTTAGGATTTTCAAACCCTGTTAAAGACAACGGAGCAATCGATGGAGATTATGCAAAGATTACTGTAAACGGAGTAGAAGTAACTGTACCTGTAATTGTTCAACCAGGTCAAGCTAAAGGTTCTTTAGGTTTAGCTTTAGGTTATGGTAGAACACAAGGTATGAAAGAGGAAATGCAAGTAGGAGTAAATGCTTATCCTTTATATAAAGATAATAAGAATGTTCAGTATAATGTATCTGTTGAAAAAGTAAGTGGAACACATAAGTTTGCTTGTGTTCAAGTTCAAAATACATTAGCTGGTCGTCATGATATTTTAAGAGAAGCTACTTTAAAAGAAGTTAACAGTTCTCAAGATCCTAAGAAAACTTGGAATCAACCTTTCATGGTGTCTTATGATCACCAAGAAACGGAAGGAAGTAAAATAGATCTATGGGATGATCATGATAGAAGTCTAGGTCACCACTTTAACTTATCTATTGATTTAACTTCATGTACTGGATGTGGAGCTTGTGTTGTAGCATGTCATGCTGAAAATAATGTTCCTGTTGTAGGTAAAGATGAAGTACGTGTGGGTAGAGATATGCACTGGTTACGTATTGATCGTTACTATTCTTCAACTATTGAAGACAAGCAACATGCAGAAGGCGTAGCTATGACTATGGATGAGTTTAAAGCTCAAAATCCAAATATTCCAAATAAGGATATTGAAAGAAGATATACTGAAAAAGTATTAGAATTAAGTAAAGGAGACTTATTCGATGCTTTAGAAAATCCAGCTGAAAATCCAGAGGTTACTTTCCAACCAATGATGTGTCAACACTGTAATCATGCACCATGTGAAACAGTGTGTCCTGTTGCTGCAACTTCTCATGGTCGTCAAGGTCAAAATCAAATGGCTTACAACCGTTGTGTAGGAACTCGTTACTGTGCAAACAACTGTCCGTACCGTGTACGTCGTTTCAACTGGTTTAACTATGCTGAGAACAAAGAATTCGATTTCAACATGAATAACGAATACGGTAAAATGGTATTAAATCCAGACGTAGTTGTTCGTTCTCGTGGAGTTATGGAGAAATGTTCTATGTGTATACAAATGACGCAAGCTACTATCTTAAAAGCTAAGAAAGAAGGTAGAGCTGTTAAAGCGGATGAGTTCAAAACTGCATGTTCACAAGCATGTTCAACTGGAGCTATGGTATTTGGAGACGTGAATAACGAAAAAGATACTGTTGCGAAGTTAAAAGAAGATAGAAGAGCTTTCTACGTGTTAGATTACATTGGTACAAAACCAAACGTAGTGTATCAAGTGAAAGTAAGAAATACAAACGAAGCTTAATTAAAAATATAAGAATTTAGATTATGTCGGGTCATTACGAATCGTCTTATAGAGAACCTCTAATACTTGGTGAAAAGAGTTACCATGATATTACAGAGGATATAGCAAGACCAATAGAAGGAAAAGCTAACAAACACTGGTATGTTGCATTCTATATTTCTTTAGCAGCAATGCTATGGGGATTTGGATGTATCTTCTACACAGTAGGAACAGGTATTGGTGTTTGGGGATTAAGTAAAAACATTGGTTGGGCATGGGATATTACCAACTTTGTATGGTGGGTAGGTATCGGTCACGCCGGAACACTTATCTCAGCGGTATTATTATTATTCCGTCAAAAATGGAGAATGGCAATTAACCGTTCTGCTGAAGCAATGACAATCTTTGCCGTATTCCAAGCAGGTTTATTCCCAATCATTCACATGGGACGTCCATGGAATGGATACTGGGTATTACCAATTCCAAACCAATTCGGATCATTATGGGTTAACTTTAACTCGCCTTTATTATGGGATGTATTCGCAATTTCTACGTATTTATCGGTATCATTAGTATTCTGGTGGACTGGCTTATTACCTGATTTTGCTACAATTCGTGACAGAGCAGTTAAGCCTTTCCAGAAGAAAATATATGCTTTATTATCTTTCGGATGGTCTGGTAGAGCTAAAGATTGGCAACGCTTTGAAGAAGTATCTTTAGTATTAGCAGGTTTAGCTACTCCTTTAGTACTTTCTGTACATACAATTGTATCGTTTGACTTTGCTACTTCTGTAAACCCAGGATGGCACTCAACGATTTTTCCACCTTACTTCGTTGCAGGAGCAATCTTCTCAGGATTTGCAATGGTACAAACCTTATTAGGTATCATGCGTAAGGTAACAAACATGGAAGCATATATTACTCGTTTACATATCGAGTATATGAATATCGTAATTATATTAACTGGAGGTATTGTAGCTGTTGCATATGCTACTGAATTCTTCATTGCATGGTATACAGGGTCACCATATGAGAATTATACATATTTATCATTTGGTGCAGAAGCTGGAGCTTACGGATGGGCATTCTGGTCGTTAATGATTTTTAACATCATTATTCCTCAAGCACTTTGGTTTAAGAAAATTAGAAGAAGCTTTGTATGGTCTTTCTTAATTTCTATTGCTATAAATATTGGAATGTGGTTTGAACGTTTTGATATTATCGCAATTGTATTAAGTAAGGGACAATTACCATCTACATGGTGGAGATTTGAACCAACATTTGTTGATGTAGGTATCTTCATTGGAACTATTGGATTCTTCTTCGTATTATTCTTATTATATGCTAGAACATTCCCTGTAATTCCAACAGCAGAGATTAAGACGATTTTAAAATCTTCAGGAGAGAATTATAAAAAACAAAGAGACGAGAACAATGAGCACTAATAAAGTAATTCACGCATTATACAATGATGATGATATCTTAATGGATGCCGTTAAGAAAGTTAGAGGAGAGCATCATCATATAGAAGAAGTATATACTCCTTTCCCAGTACACGGACTAGATAAGGCTTTAGGTTTAGCTCCAACTCGTTTAGCTATAACAGCGTTCTTTTATGGTATTACAGGAACATCAATTGCAATTTGGCTAACTTGGTATACTATGATTGCTGATTGGCCTCAAGATATTGGAGGTAAACCAAGTTTTTCTTGGTATGAAAATATGCCTGCATTCGTTCCAATATTATTTGAATTAACAGTATTTTTTGCTGCTCACCTTATGGTAATTACTTTTTATATGAGAAGTAGAATTTGGCCATTTAAAGAAGCAGAAAATCCAGACCCAAGAACTACAGATGATCATTTTTTAATGGAGATTCCAGTTCACGGTAATGAAAATGATTTAAAAGCTCTATTAGAAACAACAGGAGCTGTAGAAATAAAAGTAGTAGATAAGCACTAATATATAGACATGAAGAGTATAAAAATAATTATTGCTTTAGTAATTGTTACAGTATTAGCTTCTTGTAACAATAAGCGCAAACCTCAGGTACAATATATGCCAGATATGTATGTATCTGTACCATATGATGCTAATGGAACTTCTTCAGCTGGAGAGGTACCAGTAAACAGAAAGCCTGTTGCTGGAACAGTTAGCAGAAATGGAGTAGTAGCTTATGATATTCCTGATACAAATGCAGGATATGAAAAGGCTAAAACTGAATTAAAAAATCCATTAGTTAAAACTGAAGAGAATTTAGATAATGGAAAAAAAATGTATGGTATTTACTGTGCTGCTTGTCATGGTGCTAAAGGAGATGGACAAGGAATTTTATCTAAAAGAGAAAAATTCTTAGGTATTCCTAATTATAAAGATAGAGATATTACCGAAGGAAGCATTTATCATGTAATAATGCATGGTAAGAACATGATGGGATCTCATTCTTCTCAACTTACTTACAAAGAACGTTGGCAAGTTGTTCAGTATGTAGAAAAATTAAGAAGCGAATTAAAAAAATAAGTCTATAATAGATAGTTAAGATATGTACCAGTTTTCAGGAAAATTAAAAATGGTTGCTATTGTTTTAATGGCTGTAGGTTTGTTAGGAACTGTAATTAGTTTCATAAATACACCTAGTACATTAGAAGAAGCAAAAGCAAAATTAGCAGCTCAAGAAGCGTCTCATCATGGTGGACATGGAGCATCTCATGGAGATGATACACATCATGTAGATGCTGGTCATAAAACAGAAGATAAGCATTCAGCTGATCATAATGAGACTAAAGAAGTAAATCATGGTAATGAAAAAGTTTCAGATCATGTAAAGCATGAAGTTGGTGAGCATGCAACAGAAACTGTTGCTGATCACGCTAAACATGCTGGAGATTCTCTTGTTAATGAAACAACTAAAGACCATGGAGAACATGTAAAAGATTCTACCCATGCTGCTGAAACAGTGTCTGAACATACTAAACATGTAGTTGGTAGTCATGGAGATGAAACGGTAAAAGAGCATAAAGCTCACAATGTTGAAGGTCACGAAACTCCAGATCATGCTGAAGATACACGTTTAACAGATAGTTTAAATGGTCATGTAACAGAAAAAACTCATGCTAACCCTACTCACGGAGAAGCTCATGGTGCAGATACAGGTCATCATGGAGATCACCACGCAGAGCATGCTTTTCATCAAATGCAAAATAGACCTTGGTCTGCAGTATATGTATCTTTATTATTCTTCTTAGGAATTACATTATTAGTATTTGCATTTTATGCAGCACAAAGAGTTGCTCATGCAGGATGGTCAGTAGCTTTATTCAGAGTAATGGAAGCAATTACAGCAAATATTCATTATGTAAGTGTTATAATGCTTGTATTTATCATTTTAACGGTAATGCATTTTAATCACTTATTTCCTTGGATGGCAGAAGGTACATTTGATTTAGGTCATGAAAATTATGATCCAATTGTAGATGGGAAGAAGTGGTTTATGAATGTTCCAGGATGGGTAATGAGAAGTATTTTTTACTTACTTGTTTGGAATGGTTTCCGTTATATCATTAGAAAAAAATCTATTCAACAAGATAATGGTGATTTAAAATTACACAAAAACTTATACAATTTATCGGTTGGATTTGTTGTGTTATTTATGATTACTGAAAGTATGATGTCTTGGGACTGGATTATGGGTATAGATCCTCACTGGTTCTCTACATTATTTGGATGGTATGTTTTAGCAACATTCTTAGTATCTGCATTAACAGTTATTTGTTTAGTTACATTATACCTAAGAGCTAAAGGGCACTTACCTATGGTAAATGATAGTCATATTCATGATTTAGCTAAATTTATGTTTGGTTTCTCAGTATTTTGGACGTACTTATGGTTCGCTCAGTTTATGTTAATTTGGTATGCAGATATGCCAGAAGAAACAGTATACTATGCATTACGTTTTAAAGAGTATATCGTTCCATTTATTGGAATGCTTGCCTTAAACTTTATATTCCCAATCTTATTATTAATTAACAGTGATTTTAAAACTGTACCATGGATTTTAGTAATTGGAGGTTTATTCATATTAGTAGGTCATTATGTAGACTTATATGTTATGATTATGCCAGGAACTGTTGGAGCACAATGGGGATTCGGAATTGGAGAAATTAGTGCGTTTTTATTCTTTTTAGGATTATTCATCTTCGCAACGTTTACAGCATTTTCTAAAGCTGATCCTGTTGCTAAAGGGAATCCTTTCTTACATGAAAGTGAAACGCACCACTATTATATCATTGAACACAGAGGAGAAGATAACGACGCTCATCATTAATATTAAGAATAAAAAAATAAGTATATAAGTATGCTAGCTCTATTTTATATTTTCATTGCAGTAGCACTAGGTGTAAGTTTTTGGCAAATTACGCGCGTAATGAATTTACGTAATGTAATTGCAACAGATGATGATAACAACAAACAAGGAAAAATAGCCTTAGGTTTTATGGTTTTCTTGTACGCAATGATGATTTATTGCTTATTAGCAATGAATGTACTCATGCTTCCTGAAAGTGCTTCTATTGAAGGAGAACATGACGACACTCTTTTTAACATTACGTTTATTTTAATTGGTGTTGTTCAGTTTATTATGCAATTCTTAATTTTCTTTTTTACATATAAGTATAGAGGGAAAAAGGATCAAAAAGCATTATTCTTTGCAGATAGCCATAAGTTAGAATTAATTTGGACAGTTATTCCAGCAATTACTATTGTAGTATTAATCGGTTATGGATTATGGCAATGGAACAACATTATGTATGTTGGAGATGATGAAAATCCAATCGTAATTGAAGTATATTCTCAGCAATTTAGATGGGATGCTCGTTATGCAGGAGCAGATAATGAATTAGGTTTAGGAAATGTAAACTTTATTAATATCAACAAACAAAATACTATGGGAGTTGATATGACAGATCCTAAAGCTCAAGATGATAAACAAGTAACAGAATTATACTTACCAAAAGGAAAGAAAATTTTATTCAAATTCCGTTCACAAGATGTATTACACTCTGCATACATGCCTCACTTTAGAGCACAAATGAATTGTGTTCCTGGAATGGTTACTCAATTTTCTTTTACGCCTAAGTTTACTACTGAAGAGATGCGTAAAAATCCTGAGGTAATAGCAAAAGCAAAAGGAATTAATAAAATTCGTCAAGCAAAAGGTGAAGATCCTTATGTTTTCGATTATTTATTATTATGTAATAAGATTTGTGGAGCTTCTCACTATAACATGCAAATGAAAATTACTGTTGTTGAAGAAGAAGATTACAATAAATGGTTAGGAGAGCAAAAAACATTAGCTCAAGTTATAAAATAAGGTTTAAAATAAATTTATTAAGATATATAAATTAAATTATGTCAGCAGAACATCATCATCATAAAGAAACATTTGTAACGAAGTACATTTTTAGTACTGACCATAAAATGATTTCTAAGCAGTTTTTGATTACAGGAATGTTCATGGGAATTATTGGTGTATTCATGTCAATGTTATTCCGTTTACAAATTGCTTGGCCTGAAAAGTCATTTTCTATTATTGAAGCTTTTTTAGGTGCTCATCAGCAAACTGATGGAATAATGAATCCGGATACATACTTAGCATTAGTTACTATTCACGGAACAATTATGGTATTCTTTGTACTTACTGCTGGTTTAAGTGGTACATTTTCTAACCTATTAATTCCATTACAAATTGGAGCACGTGATATGGCATCTGGTTTTTTAAACATGATTTCATATTGGTTATTCTTTATATCTTCAGTAGTAATGGTAGTTTCTTTGTTCGTTGAGGCAGGACCAGCTTCTGCAGGATGGACAATTTATCCTCCACTTTCAGCATTACCACAAGCTATTCCAGGTTCTGGGATGGGGATGACTTTATGGTTGGTTTCAATGGCAATATTCATTGCTTCATCGTTAATCGGTTCATTAAACTATATTGTTACTGTATTAAACTTACGTACAAAAGGTATGAAAATGACAAGATTGCCTTTAACAATGTGGGCTTTCTTTGTAACAGCTATTATTGGTGTTATTTCATTCCCTGTATTATTATCTGCAGCTTTATTATTAATATTCGATAGAAGTTTTGGAACATCGTTCTATTTATCAGATATATTCATTTCAGGTGAGGTATTACATTATCAAGGAGGATCTCCAGTATTATTTGAACACTTATTCTGGTTCTTAGGACACCCAGAGGTATATATTATTTTATTACCTGCATTAGGTATTTCTTCTGAAGTTATTTCAACAAATTCAAGAAAACCTATTTTTGGATATCGTGCAATGATTGGATCAATTTTAGGAATAGCATTCTTATCAACAATTGTATGGGGTCACCATATGTTTATTTCAGGTATGAATCCATTCTTAGGATCAGTATTTACATTTACAACAGTATTAATTGCAATACCATCTGCGGTAAAAGCATTTAACTATATTACTACTTTATGGAAAGGTAATTTACAATTAAACCCTGCTATGCTATTCTCTATAGGTTTAGTATCTACTTTTGTTAGTGGTGGTTTAACTGGATTAGTTTTAGGAGATTCGGCATTAGATATTAATATTCACGATACATATTTTGTAGTAGCGCATTTCCACTTAGTAATGGGAGTATCTGCTTTATTTGGAATGTTTGCTGGTATTTACCACTGGTTCCCAAAAATGTATGGAAGAATGATGAATAAAGCTATGGGATACTGGCATTTCTGGTTAACTATTATTTCTGCTTATGGAGTATTCTTCCCTATGCACTTTATCGGTTTAGCAGGTTTACCACGTCGTTATTATACAAATACATATTTTCCAATGTTTGATGATTTATCTGATATTAATGTGTTTATGACTTATATGGCTATATTAGGAGGTTTAGCACAGTTAATTTTCTTAGCTAACTTCTTTATTTCTATGTATAGAGGACCTAAAGCTTCTCAAAATCCTTGGAAATCTAATACTTTAGAATGGACTACTCCAGTTGAGCATATTCACGGTAACTGGCCTGGGAAAATTCCAGAAGTTCACCGTTGGGCTTATGACTATAGTAAAACAGATGATAATGGAAATTATGTTCATGGACAAGATTTTGTTTTACAAACAACACCATTAAAAGACGGAGAAGAGCCTTCTTAATTGGTTTTACAATATAAAATCAAGCCTTTCATGAAAATGAAAGGCTTTTTTGTTAAGCTATAAAGTCAATAGTTATAAGTATATTAGCAACTTAAAGTTACTTTGTATTTAAAAATAACTTTCCCCATGAATGAGCACTTAAATCCTGAAAATACCAACTACTCTAACGAGGAAATGGATGTAGAAAAAAAACTACGTCCACTTTCATTTGATGATTTTACAGGTCAAGAGCAAGCAATAGAGAATTTGAAAATTTTTGTCGAAGCAGCTAATCAAAGAGATGAAGCTTTAGATCATACACTATTCCATGGTCCTCCAGGACTTGGTAAAACTACTTTAGCTAACATTTTGGCCCAAGAATTAGGAGTTGGAATAAAAGTTACTTCTGGTCCTGTTTTGGATAAACCTGGAGATTTAGCAGGTCTTCTTACAAACTTAGATGAAAGGGATGTGTTATTTATTGATGAAATTCATAGACTAAGTCCTGTTGTAGAAGAATATTTATATTCTGCTATGGAAGACTATAAAATTGATATTATGATTGAATCTGGCCCTAATGCCAGAACTGTTCAAATCAATTTAGAACCATTTACATTAGTAGGAGCAACAACAAGGTCAGGATTACTAACGGCTCCAATGAGAGCTCGTTTCGGAATTAGTAGTCGTTTGCATTATTATTCTACCGAGTTATTAACTACAATTATTCAACGCAGTGCCATGATATTGGGTGTGCCAATTTCTATGGAAGCAGCTATTGAAATAGCTGGTAGAAGTAGAGGAACACCTCGTATAGCCAACGCATTGCTTCGTAGAGTGCGTGATTTTGCTCAAATTAAAGGAGATGGTAATATTACTATTCAAATAGCTCAATATGCCTTAAAAGCGTTAAACGTTGATGCTCATGGATTAGACGAAATGGATAATAAAATCCTAGTTACTATTATAGATAAATTTAAAGGTGGTCCAGTTGGTATTACAACGTTAGCAACAGCAGTTGGTGAAAATGCAGAAACTATTGAAGAAGTATATGAGCCTTTTTTAATTCAAGAAGGTTTTATAATGAGAACACCTAGAGGTAGAGAGGTAACAGATTTAGCTTATAAACATTTAGGGAAGATTAAAGGAAGTAGCCAAGGAGAATTGTTTTAAGTGAAACTAGAAAAATACATACCTATTTTAGATTGGTTGCCTAAGTATAGAAAAGAGCAACTTCAAGGAGATGTTGTAGCTGGAATTACAGTAGCTACGGTATTAATTCCTCAAGGAATAGCCTATGCTTTAATTGCAGGATTACCACCAATTTATGGATTATATTCAGCTTTAATTCCACAAATAATTTATGCAATTTTTGGATCATCCAGACAAGTAGCAATTGGTCCAGTAGCAACAGATTCATTAATTGTTGCTGCTAGTATTTCAACTATAGCTTTAATGGGATCTGAAAGCTATATAGCAATTGCAATTTTTCTTGCTTTGCTCGTTGGAAGTATTCAATTTTTAATGGGAGTTTTCCGTTTAGGCTTTATTGTAAACTTTTTATCGAAACCGGTAATCACTGGATTCACATCTGCCGTAGCTATTACAATTGGATTAAATCAATTTAAAAACTTTTTTGGAGTAGATTTTTTGCAAAGTGATCAAATACATATTTTATTGGATGATATTCTTTCTAAAGTTATAGAATTCGATGCTAAAACTACATGTATAGGGATAATTACAAGTGGTATTATTATAGTTCTTAGAAGAGTTAATAAAAAGATTCCAAATGCACTAATTGTTGTAGTGTTAGGGATTTTAGCAATGTATTTTTTTAGAAGTTTTTTTTCTGAAGTTGCTATTGTTGAAGATATACCATCAGGTTTACCTGGCTTTACTATTCCAGAATTAAATTTTGGTTTAATTAGAGAGTTATTACCAATGGCATTTACATTAGTAATGGTTGGATATTTAGAAACGATATCTATTGGGAAGTATTTAGAAGCACAACAAGATGAATATAAAATTGATTCGAACCAAGAGTTGATAGCTTTAGGTTTGAGTAATATTTTTGGTTCACTATTTAAAGCATATCCATCTACTTCAAGTTTTTCTAGATCAGCAATTAATTTTGATGCAGGAGCACGAACAGGAATGGCTGCTTTTATTTCTGCTGCTTTAGTAGTATTAACATTACTATTTTTAACTCCAGTCTTTTATTTTCTTCCTAAAACAGTATTGGCTGCTATTATTATAGTAGCTGTTTTTAGGTTAGTAAATATTAAAGAGGCTAGATATTTGTGGAGAGCAAATAACCTAGATTTTTGGTTATTACTAGCAACATTTTGTGCTACTTTATTTTTTGGAATAGAATATGGCATTTTAATTGGAGTTAGTTTATCATTAGTAGTCTTAATTTTTAGAACATCTAGACCAAATGTAGTTGAATTAGGGAAAGTTCCAGATTCAGATTTCTATAGAAATAAAAATCGATTTAAAGAAGTTCTTATTGAAAATGATGTTTTAGTTTTTCGTTTTGATGCTCAATTATTTTATGCAAATTCAAATTACTTTAGAGACCAATTAGAGTATATGGCAAACGAAAAAGGCGATCAATTAAAACTAATTGTTTTAGATGGAGAAAGTATTAATAGAGTTGATAGTACAGGAATAGAAATGTTAAAACAACTAGTTGTGTTTTATAAGAGGAAAGGAATTCTATTTTATTTTGCAGGTATTAAAGGTCCAGTTAGAGATGCAATATTCAAAGCAGGAATGTTAGATGTAATTAGTATCGATAATTTTTTTATGAGAGCTAATTGGGCAGTATTATTTTATAAAACAGGAGATAATCAAAATCAAAAGAAATACGCGCAGTATATACATCAGGCGTATGAATAAATAACAAAGAGAATGAAGATAGAGCAAATTTATACGAAATGTTTATCGCAAGGAGCTTATTATATAGAAAGTAAAGGAGAAGCAGCTATTATAGATCCACTAAGGGAAGTGCAACCTTACTTAGATAAAGCAGTAAAGGATGAGGCAAAAATTAAATATATTTTTGAAACACATTTTCATGCTGATTTTGTTAGTGGACATATCACTTTAGCTGAAAAAACCAATGCTAAAATTGTTTATGGACCAACAGCAAAAACAAATTTTGATGCATATATAGCAAAAGATAAAGAGTCATTCTTTGTAGGAGATTTAGAAATTGTAGCTATTCATACCCCTGGACATACAATGGAAAGTACAATTTATTTGCTAAAGGATGAATCTGGTAAAGATTATGCGATTTTTAGTGGAGATACTTTATTTATAGGAGATGTTGGAAGACCAGATTTAGCCCAAAAAGGAGATGTTACTAAAGAAGATTTAGCAGGACATTTATATGATAGTCTCAGAAATAAGATTATGATTTTAAATGATGATGTTATTGTTTATCCTGCACACGGAGCCGGTTCAGCTTGTGGTAAAAACCTGAGCAAAGAAACGGTAAGTACTATAGGAAATCAGAAAAAAACAAACTACGCTCTAAGAGCAAGTATGACTCGTAAAGAGTTTATCAAAGAAGTTACAGATGGTTTATTACCACCTCCAGATTATTTTCCATTAAATGTTAAGTTAAATAAGGAAGGTTATGAATCTATTGATACAATTCTTGAAAAAGGAACGAAGTCGTTATCAGTAGAAGAGTTTGTTGCAAAGACAGATAAATATAAAGCGTTAATATTAGATGTTCGTCATCAATCTGAGTTTATAAAAGGTTTTGTGCCAAAGTCAATATTTATTGGATTGAACGGAACATTTGCTCCTTGGGTTGGAGCTTTAATAAAAGATATTCATCAACCTATAATTTTAGTTACTCCAGCAGGGAAAGAAGAAGAAACCATTACGAGATTGGCTAGAGTTGGTTTTGACAATGTAATAGGATATTTAGAAGGCGGATTTGAAAGCTGGAAGAATTCTGATAAAAACATAGATACTCTAAAGTCGATTCCTGCTGAAGAATTGGAAGTAGAAATAAATAATAAAGCTATAGTTTTTGATGTTAGAAAGCCAGGAGAATATGAAAATGAGCACATAAAAGACGTAAAAAACACACCATTAGATTATTTAAATGATTATCTTAGTGTATTCCCTCAAGATAAAAACTTCTTTATTCATTGTGCAGGAGGCTATAGATCTGTCATTGCAGCATCTATTTTAAAAGCTAAAGGATTGCATAATGTTATAGATATAGCTGGAGGGTTTGGTGCAATACGAAAAACGAATATTAAAACAACAACACCAGTTTGTTTATCCTCTTAAGTAGTTAAGAACCCATGAAGAAGTTAATTTTAAGTTTACTGTTTCTGATGGTTTTAGTCTCTTGTGTCAAAAGTGATTCAAGAGTTAAAAACATAACAGTTGATGACTTAAAAACGATTTTAAAAGAAGATAAAAACATTCAGTTATTAGACGTTAGAACTTCTTCAGAAACTAAAAACGGAATTATATTCGATGCAGTTCAAGTAAATATGATTTCAAATAATTTTGAATCGAGAGTTATTGAAGTTCTAGATAAAAAAAAGCCAGTTTATGTGTATTGTCGTTCAGGTGGTAGAAGTAAAATAGCTGCATCAGTTTTAGTTGATAATGGTTTCGATGTATATAATGTAAAGGGAGGATATAAGGAGTGGATTAAAAAAAATAAAGTAGAATGATTAAAGAGATTTATATAGAAAACCTAAAATGCGGTGGTTGTGCAAAAACAATCACTTCAGAATTATCAGAAATAAAAGGAGTAGATAATGTAGATGTTAATGTTGCTGATTCAAAAGTTACATTTAACTCTCCTGAGAATTTAGTAGAAATAATAAAAGAAAAGCTTTCTAAATTAGGATATCCTGAAGTTGGAGATACTAATAATTTGATGCACAAAGCGAAATCATTTGTAAGCTGTGCTGTAGGAAGAATTAAATAAAAAAAGCCGAGTTTCAAACTCGGCTTTTTTATTTGATAATATATATAAAACTAGAACTTAAAAGTAACTCCCGCTAAAAAGTTAATAGTAGCTTGTGGATAATATCCTGCTCCATCAACTGTAGTAGTAACACCTGGCGTTGTCCAAGTATCATCAAAGAAGAAATAGTATCCTCTATCTACATATTCTTTATTAAAAATGTTATTTACTAATCCCGTAAATACTATAGAATCGAAAATTTTGTTTGTTTCAACTTCATAGATAATATTTAAATCACTAGTAAAATAACCATCTAATTTTTCGTTATTAGAAATTCTTCCACCTAAGTTCCCCATAAATTGTTCTCCTACATATTTAGATAAAAATGCAATTTGAAGATCATCAGTTGGAGTAAATACTAATGAATTCCCTACAATCACATTAGGAGAAAAAGAAATATTTGTATTTCCTAAATTTTCAAGAACACCGTCGATTGGTGCATTAAAATCTCTATTTTGGTTAGTACTTAAACCTAAATTAGGTTTAACTGCAAGATGTTCTGTAAGTGTTATATCTGCATCAATCTCTAACCCAAAACGGAAACTACTACCACTTGTTTCTCTTAAAGGTTCTCCAACATTATTTATTGCTCCAGATAATACTAACTGATTCGTATAATCCATATAGAATAAGTTCGTGTTGATTTTAATATTATCTGTTGCTAAACGCCATCCTAGTTCAAAATCATCTAAAGTTTCATGTTGTGTATTTCCACCTTCAAAATCATTTCTATTTGGCTCTCTGTTTGCTCGAGCGTATGATAAATAGAAACTGTTAGCGTCGTTTAATTTATAAGTTAAACCTGCTTTAGGATTAAAGAAGTTGAAATCTTTATCAATATCTAAAGGAACTCTATCAGAATTTAATCCGCCAGTTCTATAACTCACGAATCTTCCTTGTAAATCAACATAAACGTTTAATTTGTCATTAACTCTAATGTTTGTTTTGATAAAAGAACTTAAATCATGTTTTTTAGCATCACTGAAATAATAACGATCTCTGATATTCGTATTTGGAGCTAAATCACTACCCCATATTACTTCACCATAATGATCATTTGTATAGTTACTGTAAGATCCTCCGGCAATAATTTCAATTCCATCAGTAGTATAAGTTGCAGCCGCATTAAATACATAGAAATGGTTGTCTAACCAACGACGAACAATTACATCACTTCCATCAACAATTAAGTTATTGAAATCTGGAGCAGATTCTCCAGGTTTATATTGCTCAAAATATCCTTTACCACGAGTATAGTTTAAACCGATGTTAGTAGATAGTTTATCGCTAAATTTCTCATTCCAGTGTAATTGATAGTGATCTTGCCAATAGTTGTCCGTTTCATTATCATAAGTATATGGATTTTGACGACGATCTTCTTCTAATTGTTGAGCAGTTAAACCAAACCAAGCTTGATATGTTTTTTCCTGTCCACCAAATACCACAGCTTTAATCAAAGTGTTTTCATCAGAGTAACTTCCTTGTAAGAAATAAGACTTTAAATCTGTGAAAGCCCTATCTACATATCCATCAGAATAAATATTAGATAAACGTCCTGAGAATTCAAAATGATCATTTAATCTACCTGTAGTAAATTTTACTGTATGTTTGCGAGTTCCAAAAGATCCAAATGAGTTTGAAATTTTTCCTCCTGACTCTTCAGAAATAGCATCAGTTAAAATATTTAAACTAGCTCCAAAAGCTCCTGAACCATTAGTTGATGTACCAACTCCACGCTGTAATTGTAAACTTTGAGTAGAAGAAGCAAAATCTCCTAAATTAACCCAGAATGTTCCTTGACTTTCAGGATCGTTATAAGGAATACCATTTATAGTAACATTAACTCTCGTTGCGTCAGAACCACGAACTCTCATGTAAGTATATCCAACTCCAGCTCCAGCATCTGATGAAGAAATTACCGATGGTAAATAATTTAATAACACAGGAATATCTTGACCTAAATTACGCTTTGCTATTTCTTTTTTAGATAAATTGGAGTGTGTTACTGGTGCATCTGCTTTTACACGAATAGACGAAACTAATACTTCATCTAAAACCTCATCTTCTGATTTTAATTTAATAATTACATCTTTTGTTCCAGAAGGAATTTCTTTTTTAATTGTAGTATATCCAACAAAAGAAACTTCAACGATATAACTTCCTTTTGGAACTCTCATAGAAAAATTACCATCAGCATCAGTTATAGATCCTTTTTTGATATCTCGAATTACTACACTAGCACCATTTAAAGGTTTCGAATTGCTGTCAACAACTTTACCGGTTATTTGTTCAATTTGCGCTTGAACGGTTAAAGAGATTGAAAAAAATAAAAGAGATACTAATAACTTCACTCTTTTACAAATGTTTAAAAACTTCATTTTTATAATAAATGAATAAAAAGAGGTAATTATTCTTTGTTGTTTTTTGAATAATTTATAGTTGAACGTTATTGTGCATAAAAAAGCTATACTTTTTTATGTGTTAAAAACACCGCCAAGATGTTTTATTAACATTCATAGTCCCTAAACAGCATTACCTGTTCTAGGTTCAATGGGTATGATCTCAGCCAGAATTTAATTATGAACTTTAAATGATTAATTGCAAATTATTTTAAAAGTCAAAATTCGTAATTCAAATAAGGCACCCCTTTATGAGAACGGTGCAAAGTTATATTGGATATTCGGAATAAAAAACAACAATGTTATTTTTTTGTAGCTTTAGTAATTATAAATAAAACCTAAAAAATTATGAAAGCTTTAGATGTGTGGCACAATTTTGTAAAAACAAGAAATACAGATGGTTTAAATGATTTTATTGCAGATGATGCCGAATTGTATTCACCAGTAGTGTTTAAACCAATTGAAGGTCAATTTATGGTATCTATGTATTTAATGGCAGCTTCTCAAATTATAGCGAATGATAATTTTAAATATATTCGAGAAATAAGTGACGATACAAACGCCTTTTTAGAGTTTGAAACGGAAATAGATGGTATAATTGTTAATGGTGTAGATATGATTAAGTTTACTGAAGATGGTAAACTACAAGAAATAAAGGTTATGGTTCGTCCTTTAAAAGCAGTTAATATTGTTCATAAAAAAATGGGAGAGTACTTAGAAAAAATGCAATCCTAATCTAAACGAGGTTTTTTACGTAGCGACTTTTTTTGCGCCTGTCTTTTTTTGTTTTCTGCTTTTTTTACTACTGAAGTTTTTGTTGGTTTAGTAGGTTTTCTCTTTTTTGGTTGTATTAAGCTTGAAGTAAGTAAATTAAATAACTGTTGAGTTGCAATTTCTTTGTTTTTATGTTGCGATCTACTCTCTTGAGAAGAGAGGATTAAAATTCCGTTTTTAGAAATTCGATTTTTTAGTTTTGAACTAATCAGTTCTTTTTCGTCAATAGTCAAACCTTCAGAATTTTCTATATCGAAGTACAATTCAATTTTAGAAGCAACTTTATTCACATGTTGGCCTCCAGGTCCTGAACTTTTGATGGCTTTAAATTGAATTTCGTTATGAATGATACTTTTATTCAAGGTTAATGCATTAAAGTATTTGGATCAATATTTTGATGTAAAAAATGTAAATCTAAATCTATCAATGAATCAGAATAAGAATACAGATTTTCTTTTTTAGCAATCAAATCATCAATAATTTGTGTTGCCTTTTTTAATCGCGTTTCTTTATTTCCTTTCAAAAGAACATATGGGCGATTATATTTCTCTAATGTGTTTTTAAACGCGTTAAACATCTCTTCTCGTTGCTCAGGTCTATCACGTAAATCGTCTTCTTCCCAAGGTGTATCAATATAAGTTAAAAAGTAAATATCGTAGGTGTTTTTAATAGCGAATTTGTCTAATAAAGGATCCACAAAACCTCCATAGTATTCTTCTGAATATACTTTAGTTTCTAGTAAATCAGTATCACAAATCAATAATTTATCAGCTTTTTTAGCTAAAGAGTTTTCTAGATCCATTTGTCCAATGGCAATCGGAATTAAATCGCTTTCTTCACAAGTTTTACGTTCATTATTCCATTTGTTTTGCAAATATTCTCTTGCATATTCTGGTGCCCAAACCGTATTGTAATGTCGAGCTAGCTGACGAGAAAGTGTTGTTTTACCAGTACTTTCTGGACCAAATAAAACTACTTTTACTAAGTTAATTTCGTATTGTCTAAGCTTTTCTTCCATGCGATGTATCCTTGAATTGCTATAAAAGTAAATATTAAATATTGAAAACTAGTAAATGTAAACCCTTTATAAAAGTATAAGGGAACTGAAATAATATCACCAATAATCCAGTAAATCCAATTCTCAATTTTTCTTCTTGCCATTAACCACATTCCTACAAAGAAAATAGCAGTAGTAATGGTATCTACATATGCTGTCCAATTTGTCCATTTATCAAAAGTAACGTAGATAACATAAACAAAAATTAAGGTAGTTATAAAAATAAAGACACTTATTTTCTTCTCTTTTAATGTTGTTCTTGATATAGGATGTACAGCTTCTCCATCTTTAGTTTGAGCCCAAATATACCAACCATAAACACTCATGATAAAATAGTAACCATTAATCATCATGTCTCCAAGTAATCCCCATTTCAATAAAAGATAAACAAAAATGGAAGTACTAATCATTCCAGT
Source organism: uncultured Tenacibaculum sp. (assembly GCA_947492185.1). Classification (GTDB taxonomy): domain Bacteria; phylum Bacteroidota; class Bacteroidia; order Flavobacteriales; family Flavobacteriaceae; genus Polaribacter. Next base: position 37,792 of record CANLMR010000003.1, on the reverse strand, counting down.
TGGGAAAACCCAAATTTTATTCTGCTTAGAATACCAAACAGAAAGAAAACCAAAAATTACTGCTATAATTTCTAGCGTAACATCTAATGTGCTAGATTCAGCATATTGTCCAAAAAGAAAATCAAAAATTTGGTTCATAATCGCTTCTATCAGTTTTTACAATTTTCATTTGAAGTAATCCATTATCTATTGCCTCAAGAGCTTCTTTTACTTCTGAAGTTAATAGTTTCATTACTTTATCGTAATCTCCATAAACTTGAGTACTTAAAGGATTTTCAAGAATTGTTAAACCAGAAGCTCTTAATTTCTTGATGAAATTAATAATTGGTTCTTCAAAATTATCTTGAAGTGGAGTAAGCGTTAACTCTACTGATATTTTCATTGAATAAAATTTCCAACAAAAATAAAGATTAACTTTTAGCTAAACTAAAAAGCATAGACACACGTAAAATCCTCTATTTCTTCGAAATGAATATCATACTCAGAAGTAACACCTTCATATAATATTTTTCCTGTAGTAGAACTGGTATCAAAAGAGAAATCTTCAATATACATGTGGTTCAAGAAAAGTAATTTTTTCTTTCCGTAGATTTTGTACAAACTTTCTTTAGCTCCCCATACGATAGTTAATTTACTAACTAAAGCATCATGATTAGCAATGGATTTGTACTCTTCAATTGGAGTGAATTTATGCGCAATCTTAACAATTTTATCACGCCTTTTTTCAATGTCAATTCCAACTTTATTTTCCTTTGAAATAATTAAAGCTGAAAATATAAAGGAATGCGTAATAGAAATTTGAGTTCCGTCTTTTAGATGTGGTTTTCCATATTCATCATAAAACAAATCACTATCTGAATAACCAACTTCTTTTAACAAATGACGAACACTTAAAAAACCTTTTTGATGCAATTCAGACTTCATCCTATCCACTCTTGAAGAGCTTTGTGGGGTAAGCTCTATTCCAGTAGAAAGTTCTTCGAAAGATTCTTCAATCTTCCAAATCAAAACTTTAGAATGACTATTAATCGCGATTGTTTTATATAGAGGCATGATTTAGAAAGTTATTTTGTAATTTTGCGACTCAAATCAGAATATAATAAATATACAAAAATATGAGCACAAAAACCGCTGCGTATGTTCCTTACAAAGTTAAAGATATTTCTTTAGCAGATTGGGGAAGAAAAGAAATAGAACTGGCAGAAGCTGAAATGCCAGGTTTAATGAGTTTACGTGAAGAGTATAAAGATGAGCAACCTTTAAAAGGAGCAAGAATTGCAGGATGTTTACACATGACTATTCAAACTGCGGTTTTAATCGAAACTTTACAAGCTTTAGGTGCTGAAGTTACTTGGAGTTCTTGTAATATTTTCTCTACTCAAGATCAAGCTGCTGCTGCTATTGCTGCTGCTGGTACTCCAGTATATGCTTGGAAAGGAATGAACGAAGAAGAATTTGACTGGTGTATCGAACAAACGTTATTCTTTGGAGAAGATAAGAAACCATTAAACATGATTTTAGATGATGGTGGTGATTTAACAAACATGGTATTAGATAAATATCCTGAATTAGCTGAAGGAATCAATGGATTATCTGAAGAAACTACTACAGGTGTTCACCGTTTATACGAAAGGGTAAAAAATGGTACGTTACCAATGCCAGCAATTAATGTTAACGATTCTGTGACGAAATCTAAGTTTGATAACAAATACGGATGTAAAGAATCTGCAGTTGATGCAATTCGTCGTGCTACTGATGTGATGTTAGCAGGAAAAAGAATTGTTGTTTGTGGATACGGAGACGTTGGTAAAGGAACAGCTGCTTCTTTCCGTGGAGCTGGATCTATTGTAACTGTAACTGAAATTGATCCGATTTGTGCGTTACAAGCTGCAATGGATGGTTTTGAAGTGAAGAAATTAGAAACAGTTGTTGGAAAGGCAGATATCGTTATTACAACTACTGGAAATAAAGATATTGTTCAAGGACAACATTTCGAAGCGATGAAAGACAAAACTATCGTTTGTAACATCGGTCACTTTGATAACGAAATCGACATGGCTTGGTTAAACGGAACTTATGGAGATTCTAAAGTAGAAATCAAACCTCAAGTTGATAAGTATACTGTTAAAGGAAACGATATTATTATCTTAGCGGAAGGGCGTTTAGTAAACTTAGGATGTGCAACTGGTCACCCAAGTTTTGTAATGTCTAATTCGTTTACAAATCAAACTTTAGCTCAAATTGAGTTATGGAATAATATTGAAGCGTATAACAATGATGTTTATATGTTGCCAAAACACTTAGACGAGAAAGTAGCTAAATTACATTTAGCTAAAATTGGTGTTGAGTTAACAGAGTTACGTAAAGATCAAGCTGATTATATTGGAGTGACTGTTGAAGGTCCATTCAAACCAGAACATTACAGATACTAAGATTACACCTTATTAGAATAAATATAAAGACTCGCTTTTAGCGGGTCTTTTTTGTATTCAAATCATTTCATTACATTTATAACAACCAAATCATATGTAAATGAAATCTTTTTTTGTATCCCTAGTTTCAATTATTCTTATTTCTTGTGGACAAGCAGAAAAACCTGAGTCAAAAGAAACAAAATCATCAAATGTAGATAAAGTTGAGGTAGTGGAAGTAGAGAGTTTATCCTTAACTCTCGAACAAGCAAATAAATTAGCAAGTTTACCAATTCACTGTATTAATGTTGAATATCCAAATAAGTTAAACCAAACAATTGGTAGTGGTAAAGATTTAAAATCTCCTAAAGAATTACATCCAGCTTTTTATGGTTGTTTCGATTGGCATTCTTCGGTACACGGACATTGGAGTTTAGTTGCGCTGTTGAAACAATTCCCTAATATTGATAATGCTGAAACAATTAAAGCACAATTACTTCAAAATATATCGAAAGAGAATATAGAAAAAGAAGTACAATATTTTTATGGGAAATATAATAAAAGCTATGAACGTACTTACGGTTGGGCTTGGTTATTAAAATTAGCTGAAGAATTACATACTTGGAATGATGAAACAGCTAGAGTTCTTGAGAAAAATTTACAACCACTTACGGATTTAATTATTGGAAAATACTTTGAGTTTTTACCAAAACTAAAATATCCAATTAGAGTAGGAGAGCATACGAATACTGCGTTTGGATTAACCTTTGCTTGGGATTATGCGAACACCACTAATAATAGAGAACTTAAATTGTTAGTTGAAACTAGAGCAAAAGCTTTTTATTTAAAAGATCAAAATTGTCCATTGTCATGGGAGCCAAGCGGATTCGATTTCCTTTCTCCTTGTTTACAAGAAGCTGCAATCATGAAACGAGTTTTATCAAAAGAATTGTTTGATGATTGGTTCGGTAAATTTCTACCACAATTGAAAGATGTGAATTTTCAATTTCCAGTAGGAGAAGTTTCTGATAGAACAGATGGAAAATTGGTTCATTTAGATGGCGTGAATTTTTCAAGAGCTTGGGCATTGAATAAAATCATAGAAGGATCTTCAGAATTAAATCATTTAAAAAGAATCGCAAATCAACATATAGAATATTCGCTCCCAAATCTGGTGGGAGATAGTTATGAAGGTGGACATTGGCTAGGAAGTTTCGCTATTTATGCGTTAAAATCTTCAAGTAATGATTAAAAAGCTATTCAAAAATATTGGTCCAGGAACATTAGTCGCTGCTGCATTTATTGGTCCAGGAACAGTAACTGTTTGTACTATTGCTGGAGTTAATTTTGGATTCAATTTACTCTGGGCGATGCTCATTTCTATTTTAGCTACGATTTTCTTGCAAGAAATGGCGGCTCGTTTAGGAATTATTTCTCAAAAAGGTCTATCAGAAGTTATTCGAGAAGAGGTTAAAAACCCTGTTTTCAAAAGTATTTTAATTGCTCTAATATTAGTTGCTATTGTTATCGGGAATTCTTTATATGAAGCCGGAAATATTAGTGGTGGAGTTCTTGGTTTAGAAACCGTACTAGGAAGCCAAAACTTTATGTTAGGTCCGTTTTATGTAAATGGTTTAAGTATTTTAATTGGTATAATCGCCTTTGCATTATTGTATGTCGGTAACTATAAATTCTTAGAAACAGTTTTGGTGAGTTTGGTAATTGTAATGAGTTTGTCATTTTTAATTACTGCAATTATAACTCAACCTAATTTAATTGAAATTTTCAAAGGTTTAGTAGTTCCTAAACTTCCAGAGAATGGTTTGTTAACTGTAATAGCATTAATCGGAACAACCGTTGTTCCATACAATTTATTTTTGCATGCTTCTTTGGTTAAGGAAAAATGGACTCAACCAGAGGATATTAGTAATGTTAGAAAAGATACGATTATTTCAATCGCCTTAGGAGGATTAGTTTCGATGGCTATTATCATTTCTGCCGCAAGTATAAACTCAAATACAATTGCGAATGTTTCTGATTTAGCAAAAGGATTAGAGCCTCTTTACGGAGCGTTTGCAAAATACTTTTTAGCTATAGGTTTGTTTGCAGCTGGAATTACTTCAGCAATAACTGCTCCACTAGCTGCTGCATATGTAGCTAAAGGATGTTTGGGTTGGAAAGGAAATTTGAAATCTAAAAACTTTAGAGGAGTTTGGATTTTTATTCTGGTATTAGGAATTTTATTTTCATCATTGGGTGTAAAACCAATACAAATAATTAAAGTTGCTCAAGTGGCTAATGGTTTATTGTTGCCATTAATTGCTGGAATTTTACTTTGGGTAATGAATAAAGAATCCGTCTTAGGGAAATTCAAGAATACCAAGATGCAAAATTTTATTGGACTGTGTTTACTAGTGTTTACAATTTTTCTAGGCTTAAAAAGTATTCTAAAAGTTTTAAATGTTTACTAAAAATATAGATATCAATTGTGATGTAGGGGAGGGATTAGGTAACGAAAAACACATAATGCCTTATATCAATTCGTGTAATATAGCTTGTGCAGCACATGCTGGAACTCATGAAATAATTGATGAGGTAATTTCACTGGCAAAATTACACAATGTAAAAATTGGAGCGCATCCTTCTTTTCCTGATAGAGAAAATTTCGGAAGAAAAATTATGGACATTTCTTTTACTGAACTTCAAGAAAGTATTCGTAGTCAGATTCAATTGGTGAAAAGTAAAACAGAAAAACATGGAGAAAGTTTGCATCATGTGAAACCACATGGAGCACTATATAATATCGCTGCTAAAGATGCGAAGTATGCAAAAATTATTGTTGATGAGTTGTTAGCGTTAAAAGAATCAATTTATTTATATGCTCCGTATAACTCAGTTATAGCCAAGCTGGCTATTAAGAGCGGAATAGAAGTTAAATATGAAGCTTTTATTGATAGGAGTTATAATGATGATTTGTCTTTAGTTTCAAGATCTTTACCTAATGCAATTATTAAAGTAAATGAATTAGCGTTTCAACAATTGAAACAAATGATGACTTCTGAAAAAGTTATTTCAATACAAGGAAATACAATTCAAATTAAAGCAGATACTTTTTGTGTTCATGGTGATCATGAAAATGCAATCGAATTACTTCAATATTTAAGAGATAAGCTTAAAAGAAATGCTTAATACTTTAGAATATAAAACTTTTGGAGACAAGGGAATACTAATAGTTTGGGAGGAGAAGATTTCTCCTGTAATTATTAATAATATAAATGCCTTTAAAAGTGTTATTGTAAAAAATAAAGGAAACCAGATTTCAGATTTTATAATTGGTTATAATTCTTTAGTACTTAAGTATAATGAAATAATAAATTTTCAAGCGGAGATTCAAGAGCTAAAAATAATTTATAATGAGCTAGATAACCAAAATAGTATTGCAAAAAATCTCTGGAAAATTCCTGTTTGTTACGATCTTGAATATGGTTTTGACCTTTCTAATATGTCAAAGGAATTAAGAATATCAAAAGAAGAAATTATTGAAAAACATAACTCTGTCGCTTATACAGTTTATTTTATTGGATTCCTTCCAGGATTTTTATACTTAGGAGGATTAGATCATACGCTTGAACTCAACAGAAAATCTACTCCGCTATTAAAAGTGCCAAAAGGTTCAGTAGCAATAGGAGGTAAACAAACCGGTATTTATCCTCAAGAAAGTGCTGGTGGTTGGCATATAATTGGTAAAACACCAATAAACTTCTTTAATCTAGAAAATGATTTTCCTTGTTTTGCTAAGTCAGGAGATCAATTGAAATTTGAATCTGTAAGTAAACAAGAGTTTAAAAAGATTGAACTTGAAATTTCTTTGGGAACGTATGAACTGAGTAAAACTGAAATTCATGATTAAAGTAATCTCACCAGGAATTTCTACTTCAATTCAAGATGAAGGAAGGTTTGGATTTGCACATTTTGGTGTTCCTACTTCTGGAGCAATGGATTTGCAATCATATCAGCTAGCAAATGGCATATTGAATAATGAGTCTAATTCAGCTACGCTAGAAATTACTTATGGAAATGCAAAGTTTGAATTTATAGAGCATAATGAAATTTGTATCACTGGAGCTAATTTCTCTCCTCATATAAACAACAAGGAAATCAGTTTAAATAAAAGAATCGTTGTTTCTAAAGGAGATCAACTAACTTTTAGGAAAAGGATTTATGGACTCAGAATGTATTTAGCTGTAAAAGGAGGAGTTCTTTCAGAAGAAAAGTTGAAAAGTAGAAGTCAGTATAAAGGAATTACTAAAGCTTCAATATTAAGGAAAGGAGATGTGATTTCTACATTAATGTTGAACGAAAAATTTGAAGATACAAACACAAAATTTAAAATTGATAAAGAACATTTTACTAGTTCAAATATAGAATGTTTCAAAGGGCCAGAGTTTGACTTATTAACAAAAGAGCAGCAAGAAAAACTTAAGAATATTAGGTTTTCAATTTCATCTAAGAATAGCAGAATGGGATATATGTTAACTGAAAAAGTTGAAAATAAGTTGCCTTCAATTTTATCATCTGGAGTATTACCAGGTACAGTTCAATTAACTCCTTCAGGAGAGCTAATTATTTTAATGAGAGATTGTCAAGTTACGGGAGGTTATCCGAGAGTATTGCAGCTAACAGATAATGCAATAAACCGTTTAGCACAAAAAACTACTGGGGAAGTGATTCGATTTAAAGTATAAAAAAAGCCTCACAATTTGTGAGGCTTTTTATTTTTATATTCCTAATGAACTAAATAATTCTCTTAGTTTAGGTTCTGAAGGTCTTGGTGCGTCTGCATCAACAAGGTTTCCATCAGGATCAATTAAAATGAAACGAGGAATAGAACTTATTCTATAAGCTTCAGAAAATGATTTATCTTCATTTGCATACAATTGAAGTCCACCTAAGTTTTTCTCTTCAATCATATCCGTCCAAGTAAAATAGTCATCTCTTTTGTCAACAGAAATACTTACAAACTGAATGTTTTTGTCGTGATAATCTTTTTCTAATTGTTGCAAAGATGGAATTTCAGCAATACATGGAGGACACCAAGTAGCCCAAACATCAATGTATACATACTTTCCTTTTAAATCATCTAAAGAAACAGTTTCTCTGTCTGGCTTCTCATAATTAACAAACTTTGGAGCCGATTTGCCTTTAGCTAAATTAGTTTTGATATACATTTTTTCACCATGCATACCTGTAAGTTGTTTCTGTAAATATTCAATATTTTTTTTCTGACTAGAAGCAAAAGCAGTATCTAAAGCTTTGTTTTCTAATCTTGAACTAAAACCAGATACATAAGCATTTAATTTCTCATCAAATTCAGCTTTAGGCAATTCTAACATTGCTAATACACCTTTATTAAATTCTTGTTGGTTTAAAGCTGTTTTTACCATAAAATTACTTTCAGCTGCTCCTTTACCAGCAAAAATTATTGTTTCATCAAATTTTTGAGCATCTACATCCATAGTAATTTCATCTCCATTACGGAAATATACAGTTGCATATTCTTTACCATCAAATAAAGAGAAAAAACCATCTTCTACTTTTAAAGTATCTTTAAAAGTTCCATTTTCATCTAACTTAATCACTCTCTTATATCCTATTTGGTTGTTAGCAACAACAATAGAATCTGAATTTTGATTTGTAACTTTTCCAGAGAAATTCACAAAATCATTTTTCTTACACGATGTTAATACTAACACAGTTAAGAATACATATATTAAATTCTTCATTTTATATAAAATTAGGTTGAGTAAAAATAAGGGAAATTATTAATAATTATTGAAATTCAAATGATTTATCATGTGGTGAATAAATCGTAACTTTACTCTTTTAAAAATCACAAGAACTTTTTTGCTGAATGTATTTAATTTTTGATACAGAAACTACGGGTTTACCTAAAAGCTGGAATGCACCAATTACTGATACTGATAACTGGCCAAGAGCAATTCAAATTGCATGGCAGTTACATGACGAAATGGGGAATCTTATTGAAAAAAACGATTTCTTAATTCAAGCAGATGGATTTAATATTCCCTTTGATGCTGAAAGAATACATGGTATTTCTACAGATTTAGCAAATGAACAAGGAATTACCTTAAGTGAAGGTTTAGAATTATTCAATGAGGCTTTAGGTAAAACAAAGTTTATAGTTGGTCAAAATGTTGGGTTTGATGTTAACATTATGGCTTGTGAATTTTATAGACAGGGAGTTGATAATAACTTAGAAAGTATACCTGTTCTTGATACCTGTACCGAACAAACAGCTTTAATGTGTCAAATTCCTGGAGGTAGAGGAGGTAAATTTAAATTACCAACACTTACAGAATTACATCAACATTTATTCGGAGTAGGTTTTAATGAAGCACATAACGCAACAGCCGATGTAGAAGCTACTACGCGTTGTTTCTTAGAATTATTACGTTTAAAGCATTATCCGGTTGAAAAACTGGATGTTGCAGAAGATTATTACGCTAAATATTCAGAGAATAATCCGATGCCAATCCAGTTAATAGGATTAAAACATCTGAATTTAAAAAAGGAGAGTGATAAAATTAGAAAACGGTTAGCTGCCGAATCTGAAGCATCAACCACACAGTCTACTTCTGAAGGATTAGCAAAGTTAGCTGATGTTCAATTTGCACATTTACATAACCATTCTCAGTTTTCGGTATTACAATCAACAATTCAAATTAATGCATTAGTTAATACAGCAGCTAAAGATAATATGAGTGCTGTTGCTCTAACTGATACAGGAAATATGATGGCTGCTTTTCATTTTACCGCAGCTGTTGCTAATCATAATAAATCTGCTGAAAATCCATTAAAACCCATTGTAGGATGCGAATTCTTTATTTGTGAAAATCATACAGATAAAACTAAAAAAGATAATGGATATCAAGTAGTACTACTAGCAAAAAACAAAAAAGGATATCACAACTTAGCAAAAATGTCTTCTAAGGCATTTGTCGATGGGTTTTACTATGTACCACGAATTGATAAAGAAATTGTTAAGCAATACAAAGAAGATATTATTGTACTAACAGGGAATTTATATGGAGAAGTCCCTAATAAAATTTTAAATGTAGGAGAAAAGCAAGCTGAAGAAGCATTGTTATGGTGGAAAGAAGAATTTGGGGAAGATCTTTATATCGAATTAATGCGTCATGGTCAAGAAGACGAAAATGCAGTTAATAAAACATTATTAGAGTTTGCTAATAAGCATAATGTTAAGGTTATTGCTACAAATAATACATTTTATTTAGAAAGAGAAGATGCGAATGCACATGATATTTTGTTATGTGTTAAAGATGGTGAAAAACAAGCAACACCAATTGGTAGAGGTAGAGGTTATCGTTATGGCTTACCAAATGAAGAGTATTATTTCAAGTCTTCTGATGAAATGAAAAAACTATTTGCTGATTTACCAGAAGCAATTAGTAATATTAAAGAAATAGTTGACAAAGTTGAACCTTTTACTTTAGCCAGAGATGTATTATTACCAGCATTTGATATTCCTGAAGAATTTCAAGACAAAAAAGATGATGAAGACGAAGGAAAAAGAGGAGAGAATAATTATTTACGTCACTTAACTTATGAAGGGGCTAAAAAGCGTTATGGTGAAATTACTGAAAGTATTAAAGAACGTTTAGATTTTGAGCTTGAAGTAATCGAAAAAACAGGATATCCTGGGTATTTTTTAATTGTAGAAGATTTTATTCGAGAAGCAAGAAACATGGATGTTTCAGTTGGACCAGGTCGTGGTTCTGCCGCAGGATCTGTTGTTGCATATTGCTTATGGATTACCAATATAGACCCAATTAAATATGATCTGCTTTTTGAGCGTTTCTTAAACCCTGAACGTGTATCGATGCCCGATATTGATATCGATTTTGATGATGAAGGTAGGGGTAGAGTAATGGATTATGTAATTGATAAGTATGGAGCTAATCAGGTAGCGCAGATTATTACTTATGGTACAATGGCGGCTAAATCATCATTACGTGATACTGCCAGAGTATTAGATTTACCATTGTTCGAGGCAGATAGAATAGCCAAGCTTGTTCCAGGAATTAAACTGAAGAACATTTTTGGAGAAGATGATAAGAGTAAAGGAAAAGTAGCTGGTTTACGCTCCGAGGAAAAAGAAAATGTAAATGAATTAAGAGCAATAGCTCAAGGGAATGGATTAGAAGCGAATACTATTAATCAAGCAGTAGTATTAGAAGGTTCTGTTCGTAATACAGGAATTCATGCTTGCGGTGTAATTATTACACCTGATGATATTACCAATTTCGTTCCTGTTTCAGTAGCGAAAGATTCTGATATGTATGTTACCCAGTTTGACAACTCGGTAGTAGAAAGTGCAGGATTATTAAAAATGGATTTCTTAGGGTTAAAAACATTAACCTTAATTAAAGATACAGTTAAGATTGTAAAAGCGCGTCATAATGTAGAGTTAGATCCAGAAAATTTTCCGTTAGATGATGAAGAAACTTATGCTTTATTCCAAAGAGGAGAAACTGTTGGGATTTTCCAATACGAATCTCCTGGAATGCAAAAGTATATGCGTGAATTAAAGCCAACTGTTTTTGCCGATTTAATTGCAATGAATGCTTTATATCGTCCAGGACCGTTAGAATATATTCCTTCATTTATCCGTAGGAAACATGGAGATGAAGAAATACAATATGACCTTCCTGCTATGGAAGAATATTTAGCAGAAACCTATGGTATTACTGTTTATCAGGAGCAAGTTATGTTACTTTCTCAAAAATTAGCAGATTTCACCAAAGGTGAGGCCGATGTTCTTCGAAAAGCTATGGGTAAAAAGCAGGCAGCAGTACTTGCTAAAATGAAACCAAAGTTTGTAGAACAAGCCAAAGCCAATGGTCATGATGAAAAAGCGCTAGAAAAGATTTGGAAGGATTGGGAAGCTTTTGCATCCTATGCATTTAACAAGTCACACTCTACATGCTATGCTTGGATTGCTTATCAAACTGCTTATTTAAAAGCACATTATCCAGCAGAATATATGGCTGCAGTGCTTTCTAATAACATGAGCGATATTAAATCGGTTAGTTTTTTTATGGAAGAATGTAAACGTATGGGGTTAGAAGTATTAGGTCCTGATGTTAATGAATCATATTCGAAGTTTTCTGTAAATAAAGATGGTGCGGTTCGTTTTGGAATGGCAGCAATAAAAGGAGTTGGAGCTTCGGCTGTAAAAGCAATTATTGAAGAACGTAAAGAAAACGGGCATTACTCTTCAATTTTTGATGTTGCTAAGCGTGTGGATTTACGAGTAGCGAATAAAAAAGCATTTGAAGGTTTAGTGTTGGCAGGAGGGTTCGATTCATTCTCTGCTACACACAGAGCACAATATTATGTGCAAGATGAAAAAGGACAAACCTTTTTAGAAAAGGCATTACGTTTTGGAAATAAATACCAAGAAAACTTAAACTCTTCTCAAGTATCATTATTTGGTGAAGCAAGTGATGTCGAGTTGCCAGAACCTATTATTCCTGAATGCGAAACATGGGGAACAATGGAATTATTGGCCAAAGAAAAAGAAATGGTAGGAATGTATATTTCTGCGCATCCGTTAGACGATTTTAAAAACGAATTAAGGTTTTGTAATGGAAATGTGAGCTACTTTAAAAACTTGCCAAAGTATGAAGGTTTAGCTTTAGCTTTTGCCGGTATTGTTACAGATGTACAACACAGGGTTTCTAAAGCAGGTAAAGGTTGGGCTGCATTTACAATTGAAGATTACAACGATAGTTTTGAGTTCAGGATTTTTGGTGAGGAATATTTAAAGTTTAAACATTTCTTAGTGCCAAATTCATTCTTGTATATTAAAACAATTGTTAAACCTGGTTGGGTAAATAAAGATGGAGTGAAAGGAGATCCTAGAGTAGGTTTTACAGAATTTACTTTACTACACGACATCATGGATAAAATGTGTAAGAAGATTACTATTAAAATGCCATTAAAAGATGTAAAAGAAGATACTATTAAAAACCTGCAGCATTTATTTGTTACTAACTCTGGTTCTCATAGTCTACGGTTTGTAATTTACGATGTAGAAGAAAAGTTAGAATTAGATGTACCAAGTAGAACAACCAAAATAAAAATCACTAGTGAATTTTTAGCTGAACTAGATAAACAACACATCAATTATAAGTTGAATTAAGAAGAAGTCAACTCCCTAAATAAGGTCTCCAGGTTTTTATTTTCAGAATTTAGTTCCAAGATTTTTAATCCATGTTCTTGAGCAAAATCGAAAAGCTTTGGGCGCATATCTTCTTCGGTTTCAAAAGTCAATGTCCAAGAATTATCGTAATTGTTTTTAATTTGAGAGATGTTAGTTAGACGCTGTAAGAATTGTTCTTCAATTTTATAATCAAAACCAATCCTAATGACTTGTTGGTTACTGTCTTTTAATTCAGTTAATTTTTTATCGATGACAATTTCACCATTATTAATTATAATAACTCGATCACAAATCGCTTCAACTTCTTGCATAATATGAGTAGAAAGTAATACAGTCTTATTTGTCCCTAATTCTTTAATTAACGAACGTATTTCTACCAGTTGATTTGGATCTAATCCAGTAGTTGGCTCGTCTAAAATTAACACATCTGGATTGTGTAAAATTGCAGCGGCTAAACCAATACGTTGTCTATATCCCTTTGAAAGTTGATTAATTTTTTTATGTGCTTCTTTATCTAAACCAACTTTGTTAATTACTTCGGAAACCTGTTCTTTATCTATGTTATGGATGTCTGAATGAAATAACAGATATTCTTTTACATACATATCTAAATATAATGGATTGTGTTCAGGAAGATAACCGATACTTTTTCGTGTTTCAATACTATTGGAAATTACATCGATATCATTTACAGTAACTGATCCTTCAGTAGGTTGAATATAACCTGTAAGGATTTTCATAGTAGTAGATTTTCCAGCTCCATTAGGGCCAAGAAATCCAACAATCTCTCCTTTTTTAGCAGAAAAAGAAATGTTATTTACAGCTTTTTGTTTTCCGTAAGTTTTTGTAACAGATGTAAGTTGAATAGACATATTCAATTATTTTCTTTCGTAAGTAACGAAACTAAAATCGTATTTATTTTTTTCGTCGGCTTTAAAATCTTCTCGAGCAACTTCTTTCCATATAGTTTTATCTATTTCAGGAAAAAAAACATCAGCTTCAAAATCTTCATGAACAATTGTGACATCAAGTTTTTTTACTAATGTGTTATGAATAGCTTGTTCATATATTTGAGCTCCACCAATAATAAAAATTTCATCGTCATTTTCAGCTAATTCAATAGCTTCTTCTATACTACCAGCAATTAAGCAACCATCTTTAAAGTAGTTGTTGTTTCTGGTGATAATAATAGTGGTTCTGTTAGGTAGTGGCCTTCCAATACTTTCAAAAGTATTTCTACCCATGAGTATATGATGTCCAGAAGTAACTTTTTTAAATCGTTTTAAATCTGCTGGTAAATGCCAAATTAGGTCATTATCCTTTCCTAATTCATTGTTTTTACCTATAGCGGCAATAATTGTAATCATATGAAAAATAATGGGTTACATGTTTTTGACCCATTCTTTAATATATCCTGTTAAATCTCTTTTATCAGTAACGTCGTCGTCAATAATATTAGAATGAATATTTGTAATAATAGTTTTAATAGCTTGTAATACATTTTCATCATCTATTTCAGCTACTATATCATAAATCTCTTCCTTAATTGTGTCTATTTCTGCAAGCATTTTTAATCTAGTTGTTTGGTTACTAATTTACTTAGATTTTAACTAATTAAAAGTCTAAATATTATAAAAGAACGTTAAAAAAATTAGACAGCTACTACACCTTTAATATGTGGGTGTGGATTGTAGTTTAATAACTCAAAATCATCAAAAGTAAAATCTTCAATATTTTTTATTTCCGGATTTATCTTCATTGTTGGTAAAGGTCTAGGGTCTCTAGAAAGCTGTAATTCTAATTGTTCCATGTGATTGTTGTATATATGAGCATCACCAAATGTGTGAATAAACTCACCAGCTTCATAGCCGCATACCTGAGCAATCATCATTGTGAACAAAGCATAACTAGCAATATTAAAAGGAACTCCTAAAAAGATATCTGCACTTCTTTGATATAATTGACAAGAAAGTTTGCCATCGGCTACATAAAACTGAAAAAAAGCATGGCAAGGAGGCAATGCAGCTTTACCATTGGCAACATTATCAGAAAATGATTTCGAATTGTCTGGCAAAACACTTGGGTTCCATGCAGAAACTAACATACGTCTACTGTTTGGGTTTTTCTTAAGTGTTTCAATTACATCTTTTAATTGATCTATTTCATCGCTATTCCAATTTCTCCATTGATGCCCATATACTGGACCTAAATCACCATTTTCATCTGCCCATTCGTTCCAGATACGAACTCCATTTTCTTGTAAATAGTTTACATTAGTATCTCCTTTTATAAACCACAATAATTCATAAATGATAGATTTTAAGTGTAACTTTTTAGTGGTTACCATTGGAAAACCTTCACTTAAATCAAAACGCATTTGATAACCAAAAACACTTTTGGTTCCTGTTCCTGTTCTATCACCTTTTTCATTCCCGCTTTCTAAAACGTGTTTCACTAAATCTAAATACTGCTTCATATTTCGTCTTAATTATTGGGTAAAAATAAAAAAGCACCAACAAAAAATGTTGATGCTTTCAAAATTGTTTTCAGCAAGTTATCAACCGATAACTATGCCCAAATACATTGTCCGAATCCACGACAATAACCGAAATCACAGAATTCAAATGTTGGGCTTACTCGTACACAACACATATTATTTCCTTTACAATATGGTCTTGAAATAGCTCCGTTGATTTCACTTTGTTCTTTTTTAGATAGAACTTTGAATCCATTTAAGTTTTTTAAATTTTTCATGTTATAGATTTATTTTGGTTGATTAATTCACAAATTTATGCCCAAACGCATTGACCGAATCCTACGCAGTATCCGTAATCACAAAATTCGAAGCCGTTAACTCGCACGCAACATTGATTATTCCCTTTACAATAAGGCCTATAAACCATTGCTCCGTTAATTTCACTTTGTTCTTTTTTAGATAGAACTTTGAATCCATTTAAGTTTTTTAAATTTTTCATGATTGATTTGATTTATATGACAAAACTGAAAATGATTGATAATTTTCAATCATGTCGAGGTTAATTAATAATGATTCGATTTATTTGAATGTTTTTAGTAGAAAATACATCCATAAATAGAGCAACGACCTGGTTCGCAATATTCCATTCCGTTGATTTGAAAGCAGCATCTGCTAGATCCTTTGCAGTAAACGTTTATGGTTCCTTTAATTTGTTGCAATTGCTTTTTATTAAGCACTTGTACGCCTTTTAAAGCTTTTAAGTCTTTCATGATTATTTGGTTTTCGGGTGATATAAATATATCAAAAAAAATCAAATAAATATTGTAATAAGTAATTAATCAGTTGATTAAGTATGAGAGAAGGGGGTTAAAAAACTAAAATAGCAATAAGCCCCATAGCAACAGCTATTATTCCCATTTGAATTATTAAAGAGAAATTGATCTTTATAACGTCTTTATCTTTTTCCTTTATTGTTGCCTTTAACTTATCTGCAATTACCAAACCAATTGTTGAGTCGAAAACACCCATTAAAAAAGCGCATATAAGAGCAGTGGTTAAACCATTATTTTGATCAATATAAAATGTGAAAATGCCATAAATTATAAATGATCCAAAAGCCCACCAAACATATTCAAACCTTAAGAATCTTGATAATAAAGATCCTATAATATCATAAATCATAACAACGGCAAAGCCGATCAATATTATCTCGAAAATTGATTCCACAATAATGGGGATTTTGTGTTTTAATTTTTCTTATCCTATAATCATACCTGCAATAGTAGCAGACATTAACGATGCAATTGTACCACCAATTAATGCTTTCATTCCAAACTCAGAAAGTGTTTTTCTTTGTCCTGGTGCTAAAGATCCAATACCTCCTATTTGTATACCAATAGAGGCGAAATTTGCAAAACCACATAACATGTATGTAGCCATAATAACGGATTTATTATATGTTAAGTGTGTAGCACTAGCTACATTTTTTAATTCTGATAATTGAATGTATCCAACAAACTCACTTGCAGCGAGTTTAATTCCTAGTAATTGCCCCATTAAGGCCGTGTCCTCACTAGCAACCCCTATTAACCACATTAAAGGAGCAAAAACATATCCTAAAACAAATTCAAGTGAAAAGCTTTCATATGATGTATTTCCTGAAATCCATTCATTTAACCCTGTTATACCACCTACAAGAAATAAACCATAATTTAACATAGCAATAAAAGCAATGAATACTAGTAACATTGCAGCTACATTCATAGCAAGATTTAAACCTTCTGTTGTTCCGTTTGCAATCGCATCTAAAATATTAGATCCAATTTTTTCAGAAGAAACCTTTACGTCTGTATTAACTTCTTCTGTTTGTGGATATAAAATTTTAGAAATAATAATAGCTCCAGGCGCTGCCATTACAGATGCTGCTAATAAATGTTTTGCATATAATAAACGCAAAGCTTCATCATCACCTCCTAAGAAACCTATGTAAGCTGCTAATACAGCTCCAGCAACAGTTGCCATACCTCCTATCATTACCAATAAGATTTCTGAGCGATTCATTTTTTCTAAATATGCTTTAATTAATAAAGGAGCTTCAGTTTGTCCTAAGAAAATATTTCCAGCTACTGATAAGCTTTCTGCTCCTGATATTTTTAATACTTTAGAAAGTAACCAAGCCAAACCTTTTACAATCCATTGAATAACACCAAGGTAAAAGAGTAAAGATGTTAAAGCTGAAAAGAAAATAATAGTTGGTAATACTTGAAAAGCAAAAATAAACCCGAAAGAGCTCATGTCTGATACTAAACCACTAAATAAAAATTCACTACCAGCTCTTGTAAAATCAAGTACTTTAACAAAAATTGCGCCTACAAATTCAAATATTTTTTGGACAAAAGGAACTTTTAACACTCCTATTGCAATTATTAATTGAAAAGACAATCCTAAGCCTACCGTTTTCCAATCAATAGCTTTACGATTAGAACTAAATAAAAAAGTTATAATCAATAAAACAATCATACCAAGTACCCCTCGGTAGAAACTTTGAAAAGTAAATCCTTGACTAGCAATAATCTCATCTTTTTTTGTAGAAGTCTCTAAAGTCTTTTCTTTAAGAGGAACAGTTGTACTAGTTTCTTTATCAATAAAATTATAAGTAATATCACCTTCAGATATTGATAGTTTATCGTTAGTTAATTCAACAATATTATAATATCTAACCGTATCTTTTGGTTTGGTATAATTGAATATTAGTAAGTTGTTTTGTGATATATAATTACCATAAGCATATAAACTGTCTTTGTTTTCTAAGAAATATGAGAATTTACCCTCTTTAAGCTTAAAATAATCACCATTATTAATGCTTATTATTCCTTCTTTATTGATGTTTTCAATAGAAGAGAAGTTCCAGTTTTTTTCAATAGATTGGGCTTGTAATACCATTGAAAAAAATACAAGTAGTATCGAAAAGAATTTTTTCATGTTGTTACGCAGATTTAAGAGCGTTTGTCTATTTCGTCTCTAATTTTTGCTGCTAGTTCATAATCTTCATTATTAACAGCATCGTGTAGTTTTGTTTCTAGTTCATTTATGGAATAAGTAGAAAAATCATCCATATCAGATGTTCCTGTATCAGGAATTAATTCAATTTTTTCTAATTCTTCATCCTCTTCCTCGCTAAATTTTTCTTCTGCTTTTAAATAAATTCCAGCTTTATCTAGTATGTTTTCATAAGTAAAAATAGGAGTTTGAAAACGTACGGCTAATGCAATTGCATCAGAAGTTCTGGCGTCTATTGATTCTTCAATTCCATCTCTTTCACAAATTAAACTTGAAAAGAATACTCCATCAACTAATTTATGAATAATAATTTGTTTGAGTTGGATTTGAAATTGTTCTGCAAATGTTTTGAATAAATCGTGGGTCAAAGGACGAGGTGGACGTATTTCTTTTTCTAAAGCAATTGCTATAGATTGTGCTTCAAAAGCACCAATAATTATGGGTAAAGTACGAGTTCCTTCCATTTCACTAAGAACAAGTGCGTAAGCACCGCTCTGTGTTTGACTGTACGAAATTCCTTTAATAGTTAATCTTACTAAGCTCATGTATC
This sequence comes from uncultured Tenacibaculum sp., assembly GCA_947492185.1. Lineage (GTDB taxonomy): Bacteria > Bacteroidota > Bacteroidia > Flavobacteriales > Flavobacteriaceae > Polaribacter. The sequence goes on along the minus strand of CANLMR010000003.1, from coordinate 19,028 downwards.
TATCTTCCTGCAAAAAAACGGTCTAGTGTAGACTGTTTTAGCGTGCCACAATTTAATAAAAAATATGGGTATGGAAAGTTCTTTAGAATAAAAAACCTCAAAAGAAAAAAATCTTTTGAGGTTTAAGAATTTATTTAATTTTTTAAGCTTGCTTGAAAGCTTTTAATTTTTCAATAAGTTGTGGAACAACTTCAAAAGCATCTCCAACTATTCCATAATCAGCAGCTTTAAAGAAAGGAGCTTCAGGATCGTTATTAATTACCACTTTTACTTTAGAAGCGTTTACACCAGCTAAATGTTGAATTGCACCAGAAATACCGATAGCAATATATAAATTAGAGGCAACTGGCTTTCCTGTTTGTCCAACGTGCTCACTATGCGGCCTCCAACCTAAATCTGAAACTGGCTTAGAACAGGCAGTGGCAGCTCCTAAAATGTCAGCTAATTCTTCAACCATACCCCAGTTTTCAGGCCCTTTTAAGCCACGTCCAGCAGAAACAACTACATCAGCATCAGCAATTGTTACTGTTCCAGTTGCTTTGTCTATAGATACAGAAGATACACTTAATTCTGGTATTGATGCGTCTAAACTTTCTGTAGATCCAGAAACTGCATTTTCATGAGCACCATATGAATTCTTTGCTACACCAATTACTTTTTTTGCAGTTGAAACTTCAGTATTATTAAATCCTTTATTAGAAAAAGCTTTACGTTTTACAACAAATGGGGCAGTGCTACTTGGTAAATCAACTACATTAGAAGCATAACCAGCTTCTAATCCTACAGCTACTAATGGAGCTACAGTTAATCCATCAACGCTAGAATCAATAATTACAGTATCCGCATTTTGAGCTTCACTTGCTTGTTTAATAATAGCAGCATATGCTTTAGCATTAAATGAAGTTAAATCATTTTTTACCTCAACAACTTTCTCAGCACCATAAGTATATAGTTCAGATGCGTCTCCACCATTTATAGTTAAGGCAACAACATTAGTTCCTAATTGTTCTGCTACTTTTTTTCCATATGAAACAACTTCAAAAGCTGTTTTTTTAAATTTTCCTTCCGACGAATCGGCAAAAACTAATACAGACATACTCGTTATTTTTTTAGAATTTTAATGGATGGCACTTAAATACATCCAATAAAATGTTTTGATTTTAAATTTAAATTGCTTTTGCTTCGTTGTGTAATAAGTTAATTAAATCATCAACGTTATCAACTAATTTCACATCACCTTTTGGTGCTGGTTTTTCAAATGTTTTAGTTGTAGTTGAGGCAGTTGCTCCAGAAGCTTCAACAACATTTAATGGTTTTTTACGAGCCATCATAATTCCTCTCATATTAGGAATTCTTAAATCCTTTTCTTCAACGATACCTTTTTGTCCTGCAACTACCATTGGTAAAGTAGAAGATACTTTTTCTTCTCCGCCATCAATCTCTCTATCTAAAGTAACATTAGTGCCATCAACTTCAACTCCTACGCAACCATTAACAAAATCGTAACCTAATAAAGAAGCTAACATACCTGGAACCATTTGTCCGTTATAATCAGCTGATTCTTTACCTGCTAATACTAAATCATAGCCACCGTTTTTTACAACTTCAGCTAATTCTTTTGCAACTAAAAAACCATCAGTTGGAGTTGTGTTTACACGAATGGCATCATCTGCTCCAATGGCTAATGCTTTTCTTAAAGTAGGCTCAGTTTCAGGTCCTCCAACATTAACTACAGTAACTGAAGCACCTTGTTTTTCCTTGAACCACATTGCGCGAGTTAAACTAAATTCATCGTATGGGTTTATTACAAATTGAACACCGTTAGTATCAAACTTAGTGTCGTTTTCAGTAAAATTGATTTTTGAAGTGGTATCAGGTACATGGCTGATACATACTAATATTTTCATATAGGTTTGTTTTAAAAACACTTAATTTCGTGCGACGAATTTAAGCATTTTTTTTGATTTATTATGCATGCATAATAAATTTATCGTCAAAAAAATGATTTAAAACGTTGATTTTAACATTCTGTTAATCGTGTTAATACTAATTTTTTTACTTTTGCAAGTTGAATAAACAACTACTAGAATAAAACACATATGAAAACAGTACAATTTAGACAAGCTATTTGCGAAGCAATGAGTGAGGAAATGCGTCGTGATGAAAGTATTTATCTAATGGGAGAAGAAGTTGCTGAGTACAATGGTGCTTATAAAGCAAGTAAAGGAATGTTAGATGAATTTGGAGAAAAACGCGTTATTGACACACCAATTGCTGAACTTGGTTTCGGAGGGATTGCTGTAGGTTCTGCTATGAATGGTAATAGACCAATTGTAGAGTATATGACATTTAATTTCTCTTTAGTTGGTATTGATCAAATTATTAATAATGCTGCCAAAATTCGTCAAATGAGTGGAGGACAATTCAATTGTCCGATTGTTTTTAGGGGGCCTACTGCTTCTGCGGGTCAATTAGCAGCTACTCACTCACAAGCTTTTGAGAGCTGGTATGCAAATTGCCCAGGATTAAAAGTAATTGTTCCTTCAAATCCATATGACGCAAAAGGTTTATTAAAAGCTGCAATTAGGGATGATGATCCAGTTATTTTCATGGAGTCGGAACAGATGTATGGAGATAAAATGGAAATTCCTGAAGGAGAGTATGTATTGCCGATAGGTGTTGCAGAAATCAAAAGAGAAGGAAGTGATGTAACTGTAGTTTCTTTTGGTAAAATTATTAAGGAAGCATATAAAGCAGCAGATGAATTAGCTGAACAAGGGATTTCGATAGAAGTTATTGATTTAAGAACTGTTCGTCCAATGGATCATAAAACAATTTTGGAGTCAGTTAAGAAAACAAATAGATTAGTAATATTAGAAGAAGCTTGGCCATTTGGAAGTGTAGCTTCAGAAATTACGTTTAGAGTACAGGATGAAGCATTTGATTATTTAGATGCTCCTATTAAAAGAATTACAACAGCAGATACACCAGCACCGTATTCACCAGTTTTATTAGAAAAGTGGTTACCAAATGCTAAAGATGTAGTAAATGCTGTTAAAGAGGTAATGTATATCGGTTAAGTTGTTGATAATTAAAGAGATGATAATTGTTAAAAATCCTTTTAGTTTTTAAGCTAAAAGGATTTTTGAAGTAATAAACCTATGAAAATAAAAATTACCGCGCTGCTTATTTTTACAAGCTTTCTATTGAATGCGCAACTAACATTACGGGGAACGGTGGTAGATGAGTATGATAATCCTTTACCATTTGTGAATGTTATTATTAAAGGAACTACACAAGGAACTAGTACTGATGATGAAGGTAGATTTGCTTTTAGAATTAAAAAGAACAGAGGTGTTTTAGAAATATCTTTTGTTGGTTTTCAAACACAAACTATTAAGGTTAGTAGGAAAACGAAGTACTTAAATATTGTGCTTAAAGAAGGTGCAGATGTTCTTGAAGAGGTAATTGTAGTTACAAAACCGAAAAAGAGATTAAAGAAAAAAGAAAATCCTGCATACCGAATTTTAAAAGAAATTTGGAAGAGAAAAAGAAAAAATGGAGTCGATTTAGTAAATCATTATCAGTTTAAAAAGCATAAAACTATTGAAATAGGTCTAAATAATCTTGATACAGCTTTTATAAAAAGTATTTTCAAAGATCAATATAAAGAAGCGATAAGTGAAATCAAATATGATAGTGATGGTATTAATTACTACATACCTATCTATTTAAGTGAACAGATTTCAAAAGTATACGGAAATAATGAATCAGATAAAAAGCGAGAAGATATTGTAGCTGAAAAAGCAGAAGGTTTAGGGGCTCAAGGATTTGTATTTGATAGAATGTCAATGACATTTCAAAATATAGATGTATTTAGAAACAATATTACTTTGTTGCGTAAATCTTTTGTTAGTCCATTATCTACAGATGGTTTTGCTACTTATGACTATGTATTATACGATAGTGTAGTAAATAATAATAAAAAGTTGTATAACATCTATTTCTTTCCAATTAGAGATCAAGATTTAGCATTTAAAGGAAATTTTTGGGTAGCCGATAAAGATTTTACAATTAAGAAACTTAGAATGGAAGTTGTAAAAGGAGCTAACCTAAATTTTGTTAGAGGACTGACTTTCGAAAAAGAATTCGAAGTAAGAAATGATAGTATTTATATTCCTACTAGAAATTCTTATGAAGGAGATTTTACATTTTTAGATAAAAATGACGCTAATAAGGGTTTAACTATAAAAAAGACGATTAACTACGAAGATTATGTTTTAGAAAAACCACTTCCTGAATCTTTTTATGATTTTGAAACGCAAAAAATTCGCCCAGATCAATATTATAAATCTGATGAATACTGGCGAAAAGAAGAAAAAGAAGATAACAAGGATACTTATAAGTTGATTACTTCTGTTAAGAGTAAAAAAAGAATCAAGAAAATTACTGGATTTATTAATACTATTTCCAGTGGTTATATTAACATAGATGCGTTAAATCTTCAATTTGGTCCTTTCTGGACAGCTTTAGCAAATAATGAGGTTGAAGGATTAAGAACGAGATTAGGTTTTAGAACCTTTAAAACAAAAGACGACAGATTTAGATTAGCGGGTCATGTTGCTTATGGTTTTAAAGATAAAGATTTTAAATATGGTTTGGAGGCTAAATATTTAGTGTCTTATAAACCGAGAATCGCTGTTAGTGCAGCTTATCAAAAAGATATAGAGCAGTTAGGTAGTTCATTATTCAATACTACTCAATTATTAGGGAATACATTTGGTTCTACAGCTTTGTTTTCTAGAGGAAATAATTTTTTCTTATCTAATGTAGAAAAGTATGCAGCTAACTTTGATTATGCTATACATAATAATTTTAGAATTGGGTTTAACTTATCTCATTCTCGAATTAGCTCTGCAAGTCCTGAAAATTTTTCAGTTAGTTATCGTCAAAATCCTGGAGATACAGATTTTTTATCTAGTGTTACTGATGTTGCATCTGATATGTATGTATCATTTACACCTGGAAGATTTGTTTATGGATTAGGTGTTGAACAACGTTACGGAAGAAATGTATTTCCATCAATAGTATTAAATTATCGTCATGGTTATAAAGGGGTTTTAGGAGGAACACACGACTATGATAGAATACAAATCAAATACAATCAACCTATTTTATTGGGTAAGTTTGGTTTGTTAGATACCACTGTTGAAGGAGGTAAAACCTTTGGGGAAGTTCCTGTTTCATTAATGAATGTTATTCCTGCAAACCAATCTTTTTCTTTAGTGCCTAATACATTCTCCTTATTGAATTTTTATGATTTTGTAACAGATACATATGTTTCTACGCATTTAGAACATCATTTTAACGGGTTTATTTTAAACAGAATTCCTTTGATTAGAAAATTAAATCTTAGAAGCTTACTTACTTTCCGAGCAGCTTATGGAACAGTATCAGATGGGAATAGGGCATTAAATGATGGAGTTGTAAACAATGTGGGGATTCAAAATATTCAATATAATGCACCTAATAAAGTGTATTATGAATATGGTTTTGGTTTTGAAAATATTGGATACGGAAATTTACGTTTTTTAAGAGTTGATGCAATTTGGAGAAGTGATTACAATACACCAGCAAATAGTATAGCAGTCCCAACACCAAAATTTGCCATCAGAATAGGTATAAAACCAGGACTTTAATCTTAATTTAACCAAAAAATAACTTATAAAGTTTGTGCTTAAACTCTAATTTATCAGTATTTTTGCAATCCGATTTTTGAAACGAAGTAAAATTTATGACAGCAAAAGAGAAACAAACTGTTGATGTATTAATAGAAATACCTAAAGGAAGTAGAAATAAATACGAGTACGATTTTGATTTAAAGAAAATCCGTTTTGATAGAATGTTATTTTCATCAATGATGTATCCAGGTGACTATGGTTTTATTCCAGAAACTTTAGCATTAGACGGAGATCCTTTAGATGTGTTAGTATTAGGTGCTGAGCCAACTTTTCCAATGTGTGTTATGGAGGTTAAGCCAATTGGTGTTTTCCATATGGCAGATGAAAAAGGACCAGATGAGAAAATTGTTTGCGTTCCTGTATCTGATCCAATTTGGAATAGATATAATGATTTATCAGATTTAAATCCTCACCGTAAAAAAGAAATTACTCACTTTTTTCAAGTTTATAAAGATTTAGAAGAGAAAAAAGTTGATGTAGGCGGATGGGGTGATGCAAACGAAGCTTATGAAATTTTAGATAAGTGTATAGCTCGCTACCAAGAAAGTGAACATAAAGAAAAAGGAAGCTTTAAAATCTAAGATTCCGATTATGAAATATTCAAGCTCATTACTTAAGTAATGAGCTTTTTTTGTTTAGAATATGATTTTGTTATATTTAGGGCAACAAACTAATCAATTAATTAAAAATTATGGAATCAAACATAGTGTATGTGCCAATTGTTTTGGCAGTTTTAGGGCTGATTTTTATGTTCATCAAAATGTCTTGGGTAAAAAAACAAGATGCAGGAGATGAAAAAATGAAGTCAATTTCTAAAAGTATTAAAGAAGGAGCATTGGCATTTTTAAATGCAGAATATAGACTTCTTTTAATCTTCTCAATCATAGCCTCAATTGCACTATTCGTTATATCTCAAATTGTAGACACAACACATTGGATTATTGTTGTTGCTTTTATAATAGGAGCAATTTTTTCTGCACTTGCAGGGAATATAGGTATGAGAATAGCAACAGATGCAAATGCTCGTACTACTGAAGCAGCTAAAACAAGTTTGCCTAAAGCATTACAAGTTTCTTTTGGAGGAGGTACAGTAATGGGATTAGGGGTTGCTGGTTTAGCAGTATTAGGATTAAGCCTTTTCTTCTTGTTATTCGTTTCAATGTTTGTAACAGGTGAAGGAAGTTTTTATGAAGAAATGACTATTGCTTTAGAGGCCTTAGCAGGTTTTTCATTAGGAGCAGAAAGTATCGCTTTATTCGCAAGAGTTGGTGGAGGTATTTATACTAAAGCAGCTGATGTTGGTGCAGATTTAGTAGGTAAAGTAGAAGCAGGTATTCCTGAAGATGATCCAAGAAACCCAGCAACTATAGCTGATAATGTAGGAGATAATGTAGGTGATGTTGCAGGTATGGGGGCTGATTTATTCGGAAGTTATGTAGCAACTGTTTTAGCAGCTATGGTGCTAGGAAATTATCTAATTAGAGATATGTCTTCTGTAACTCAATTTACAGATGCTTTCAATGGAATGGGGCCAATATTATTACCATTAGTAATTGCTGGAGTTGGAATAGTGGCTTCAATTATTGGAACATTCTTAGTGAAAATTAAAGATAATTCTGCAAAAGAACCAGAAGTTCAAAAAGCATTAGATTTTGGAAACTGGGCATCAATTATAATCACATTAATAGCTAGTTGGTTTTTAATTCGTTGGATGTTACCGGAAACATTGCAGATGAATTATTTTGGTGAAGGGTTAAAAGAAGTGCCTTCTCGCCATGTTTTTTATGCTTGTATGATTGGATTAGCAGTAGGAGCATTAATTTCTGCAGTAACGGCATACTATACTAGTCTTGGTAAAAAGCCAGTTTTAGATATTGTTAAAAATAGTTCTACAGGTGCAGCAACAAATATTATTGCTGGATTGGCAGTAGGAATGAAATCAACTTTCTTATCTGTAATTTTATTTGCAGCTGCTATTTATGGTTCTTATGCGTTAGCAGGATTTTACGGTGTTGCTTTAGCAGCTTCTGCAATGATGGCTACAACGGCAATGCAATTAGCAATTGATGCATTCGGACCGATTGCAGATAATGCAGGAGGAGTTGCAGAAATGAGTGAATTAGAAGATCATGTACGTGAGCGTACAGATATTTTAGATTCTGTAGGAAATACAACTGCTGCTGTAGGAAAAGGATTTGCAATTGCCTCTGCGGCATTAACGGCATTAGCTTTATTTGCTGCTTATGTAACGTTTACCGGTATTGACGGAATTAATATTTTTAAAGCAGATGTATTAGCAATGTTATTTGTTGGAGGAATGATTCCAGTAATCTTTTCTGCTTTAGCAATGGAATCTGTAGGTAAAGCAGCCATGGAAATGGTACAAGAAGTTCGTCGTCAGTTTAAAGAAATTCCTGGAATTATGGAAGGAACAGGTACTCCTGATTATGCAAGATGTGTTGATATTTCAACAAAAGCTGCACTTAAAGAAATGATTTTACCAGGTTTAATTACCATTATTACTCCAATTATTATAGGACTTTTATTTGGTGCAGAACCATTAGGTGGTTATATGGCTGGTGTTTGTGTTAGTGGTGTTATGTGGGCAATATTCCAGAATAATGCTGGTGGAGCTTGGGATAATGCTAAGAAATCTTTTGAAGCTGGAGTTGAAATTAACGGTGAAATGACATTTAAAGGTTCTGATGCGCATAAAGCAGCAGTAACAGGAGATACTGTTGGTGATCCATTTAAAGATACTTCTGGGCCTTCAATGAATATCTTAATTAAGTTAACTTGTTTAGTAGGTTTAGTAATCGCTCCAATTTTAGGAGGGCATTCAGCAAATACACACGCAGAGAATGTATCTAAAGAAATTAAAGTAGAAAAGAAAATGATTGGAGATAATCAAGTAGAGGCTAAAATTTCTGTAAAAACTACTGAAAATGGAGTAACAAAATCAGAGGTTAAGCAAGTTAAAGGAACAGAAGAGGAAGTAAATAAAGAAATTCAAAAACACGAATAGTTTTCTTTTTAATAATTCAAAAGCCATTGTGAAAACAATGGCTTTTTTTATATGCTAATTTTGGCTGTATTTTTTACTTCTCCTATCATAAATGAACTTTGTGTGCTTCCAATATGTTTAATCGTAGTAAGTTTACTAACCATAAACTCTCGGTATTCTTCCATGTCTTTTACATAAATTTTTAAAACATAATCGTAATCTCCGCTAATATGAAAACATTCAGAAACTTCATCTAATTTTAAAATTTCACTTTCAAATACAGATAAATACTCTCGTGAATGTTGAATCAATTTTACTTGACAGAAAACAATAAAAGATTTGTCAATCTTTTTAGGATCTACTTGAGCTATATAATTAGTGATAACTTTTTCTCTTTCTAATTTTTTTATTCTCTCAAATACAGCCGTAACAGATAGGTTTAATAATAGAGATAATTGTTTGTTTGTACGTTTACTATCCTCCTGTAAAAGGTTGATAAGTTTTTTATCAGTGTCGTCTAGTTTCATCTCGAAAATATTTCTATAAAATTAAGGTTATTAGAGTGAATAAAGAAAATAAAACTATATTTTAACTATATCATAGTTTTTAAAACTATATTTGATAGTTTTTATTGAATTTTATTTAAGTTTTGTGTTGTTTTGATTTGTCAAAAATCATAATCTAATGAAATTCAAACCAGCTAATAAAATTCAAGATTTACAGTATTTTGGAGAATTTGGAGGAGTAAATCCATCAATTTCTGATTCTTCAACATATACTTTTCTATCTGCCAAAACAATGTTCGATACGTTCGAGGGTAATGCGGATGGATGTTATTTATATTCTCGTCATACTTCTCCTTCTAATTTATATTTAGGTGAAGCTTTAGCAGAAATGGAAGGAACTGAAACTGCAAATGTAGCAGGATCAGGAATGGGAGCAATTACTCCAGTGTTATTACAATTATGTGGAGCCGGTGATCATATAGTTTCTAGTAGAACAATTTATGGAGGAACATATGCTTTTTTAAAGAATTTCACGCCAAAATTAAATATTAACACCACATTTGTAGATATTACAAAATTAGATGTGGTAGAAAACGCTATTACAGAAAACACAAAGGTATTGTATTGTGAGTCTGTAAGTAATCCTTTGTTAGAAGTTGCAGATATTAAAGGTTTAGCAGCATTAGCAAAAAAGCACAATTTAAAATTAGTAGTTGATAATACGTTTTCACCATTGTCTATTGCACCAGCTCAGTTAGGAGCTGATGTTGTTGTGCATAGTTTAACAAAATTTATTAATGGATCTTCGGATACTGTTGGTGGAGTTGTTTGTGGTACGCAACAATTTATTGATGATTTAAGAAATGTAAATGACGGGGCTTGTATGTTATTAGGTTCTACTATGGATAGTTTGAGAGCATCGTCTATTTTAAAGAATATGCGAACATTACATATTCGTATGAAACAACATAGTATGAATGCAATGTATTTAGCTGAAAAGTTTGAAGCAGACGGATTAAAAACTGTCTATCCAGGTTTAGCTTCACATCCTTCTCATGAGTTGTTTACATCTATGATGAACGAAGAATATGGATATGGAGGAATGTTAACTATTGATGTGGGTTCATTAACGAAAGCAAATGAATTAATGGAGTTAATGCAAAATAAGAATTTAGGGTATTTAGCGGTAAGTTTAGGTTTCTACAAAACATTGTTCTCAGCTCCAGGTTCATCTACTTCTTCAGAAATACCAGAAGATGAGCAAGAACAAATGGGATTAACGGATGGCTTAATTCGTTTTTCAATTGGTTTAGATAACGATATTGAAAGAACATATGAAGTGATGAAAGATTGTATGAAACAAGTTGGAGTTTTATAAAATTAATCAATCATATAAATAAAATATAAGGTCTCAATAGTTTTTCTATTGAGGCTTTTTATTTTCCTTTCATTCTTTCCCAAATTGTGTTTAATAAATCAGAAGGAGAAGTTTTTTTAAAACGTTCAGCATCATTTTTATATTCCCATCTATCTCCGTTTTTATATAATCGAAATCCAAAAACGGAACTACTAGTACTATCGTTTTGAATTAAAGGATAACGCAAATCATTATATCGATACTCATTATTATCAACTTTAGTAAGATTGTAATATTCATTACTAAACCAAGTTAGTTTTTTTAAATCTGAGTTATGCATATCTAAAAGCTGTTGGTTTTTAGGAACTGATATAATATCACCTACCACAGCATTTTTGTCTAAAATAGAATAAAAACCCACTTTATAATCCGATTCAGTTTCTGCAATACCATACCACAAAATATTATTTAAAATTGAAGGTTGTACAGAAAAACGAGAATAGTTAATTCCAGCTTCCTGAAAAGATTTTTTAAAAATACTATCAACATAAAATTTGTTCACTACTGTAAGTAACATATATGCAGAGCTAACATACAAGCCAGCTTTTAACCACCAATAGCGTTTTATACTTCCTCTTTTGTAAAACATTAAAAGGATTAAACTAATTAAAAAAGGTAGCGTGTATAATGGATCAGCAACGGCAATATTGTTAAAAGCAACTCGATAATTAGAAAAAGGTAAAAAAAGTTGTGTTCCGTATGGAGTAAAACAATCTAAAATTGGATGAGTTAAAATGGATAATAAAAACAACCAAATCCAATCTTTTCGAGTAGTAGTATCTTTTCTTTTTCCAGTGTTATATAACCAAAACATTAGATAGCCAAAACCGAAAGCAGCTATAATTGCAAAAGGAATAGAATGCATAAAACCTCTATGAAAAATCAACTGATCAATGGTGTTAGAATAAAAGACTCTACCTAGAAATACATCTAAATCGGGAATTGTTCCACCAATAGCACCAAACAATAAAGCTTTGTTTCCAATTTTCTTTCCTAGAGCAATTTCACCACAGGCAGCTCCTAAAACTATTTGCGTTAATGAATCCATATGAATGCAAAAGTAGCAAACGGTTTTCACTTGCGTAAGTCTTAACAAAATCGTAACATTACAAACCAAAAGAATCAACCAATGGAAGAAACTAACAAGGGTTCTGAAATAAAAATTCAAGATCAAAAAATACAACAGAATAAAGAGTTAAATATATGGGAAGCTTTAATTCCAGTAGTTATTTTAATTAGTCTATTGTATTATAATATTAGATTTAAAGATGGAGCTTGGTTAGGTGATTATTCTAATCAATATATATTATTAATTGGAGGTGTTGTTGCTGCAATTGTTGGTTTATTTAATAAGACTACAATTAAAAAGATGATTAATGAGGTGTGGGAAAATTGGAAAAGTGTATTTGTTCCAATTTTAATTTTATTATTAGTTGGAGCGCTAGCAGGAACTTGGTTGATTAGTGGTATTATTCCTGCGATGGTATATTATGGATTACAGGTTTTAAGTCCAGCAATATTTTTACCTGCATCTGTTATAATTGCAGCAATTATTTCAATTGCTACAGGAAGTTCTTGGACAACCTCAGCTACAGTAGGTATAGCTTTAGTCGGTATTGGTACTGCTTTAGGAATTCCTACAGGAATGATAGCCGGGGCAGTAATATCTGGAGCATACTTTGGAGATAAAATGTCACCATTATCTGATACAACAAATTTAGCTCCGGCTATGGCGGGAACGGATTTGTTTACTCATATTAAGTATATGGCGTATACTACAGTACCAACAATAATAGTTACATTAATTGTGTTTACTATTTTAAGTTTTACAATAGATACTTCTGGTAATTCTGATGTGACCAGTTTGCTTAATTCTATAGATAATTCATTTAATATTTCTCCTTGGTTATTTATTGTGCCATTAGTTGTTGTAGGATTAATATTATTAAAAACTAAACCATTAATAGCTCTTGGAACTGGAATTATATTAGCGGCGGTATTTTCATTCATTTTTCAGCCTGAAGTTTTAGCTAGTTTATCCGGTTCTAAATTTCAATCGGTAATTAATGCAATATTTTTTGATACTCAGATTACTACTGATAATGAAAAGCTGACTGAATTATTTAGTGCAGGAGGAATGAATGGAATGAAATGGACTATTTTATTAATAATTTGTGCTATGGTTTTTGGTGGAATTATGGATGGAATTGGAGCATTAGCAAAGATTACTAAAGAGTTATTATCACTAGCTAAGTCAACATTCAGTTTATTTTTAACTACTGTTTTTGGATGTTTAGGGTTAAATGTTGCTGCTTCGGATCAATATTTGGCAATTGTTATTCCAGGTAAAATGTTTAAAGATGCTTTTAAGGATAAAGGATTAGCACCTGAAAATTTAAGTAGAACATTAGAAGATTCGGGTACTGTTACTTCAGTGTTAATTCCATGGAATACTTGTGGTGCATATCAAAGTACTGTATTAGGAGTTGGAGTAGGAGAGTATTTCTTATTTGCAATTTTTAATTGGTTAAGTCCAATAATGACGTTAATCTTTGCAGCTTTCAGAATAAAAATTAGACAACTAGCTTCTAAATAATTAACTTTTAGAAAACTTAGAAAAAATATGTAATGCCGTCGATATTAGAAAAAATATCCATGGCGTTCCGTGTAAAAAGGTGTCAAACCAATCCATTAGTTTCATAGCTTCATTTCCACTAAAAGCATTACCTCCAGCTATCCATTTTAGTTTGCCCCAAATATGAGGTTCTTTAAACGGAGCTAACCCTAAGGAGAGGCTTGCTACTAAAAACAATAACCACGATTTTTTAATTGATTCTTTCATGTAGTTAAAGTTAAATGAACCAGTTCCAAACTACACCAAAACGAATAGACATGTCCCTATACGGATAGTTAGGAGCAGAGAAGTAGTTTCTGTCTGGTAAAAAGTTTGAGCTTATATTGTCTATTTTAAAAAATATACGTGTTCTTCTTACCTTTGCATTAAAAAACACATCAAGTGTTGGAAAACCTATTTCTGTATCATTTTGGAGAATAAATTCTCCTAGTATAGGATTATGCGCATTTGCTCTAAATTTAGTAAAGTATTTAAACGTAGCACCTATTTGAACTTCTAAAGGATTTCCTTTAAACCAATGATCAGAGTAGTATAATGTATTTCTAGTAACAAATTCTGGAACTCTGAACACATCACTTCCGCTTGATACATTTTGATACATTACAGTATTGTCTAGAGCAAACTTCTTAAAGAATTTGAATTCTTTATTTGCTTTTATTTTTAAATAGGTTATAGAGCCGTTAAATTGCTTTGGAAGACTATCAGTGTCAAAATAAACATAATCTTCAATATTGGTAAAATCTAAACTTGCATTACCCCATTTAGATTTAAACGAGAACCCTATATTTCTGGTATCAATATTCGTAAAATTATTTTCCCAGTTATATTTTTCATAAACACTTTGAAAAAACTGTTGGTTGAAATTAGGTGCTTTAGAAGTAAGTAATAAAGAACCTTTTATTTTAAACACACTGTCTTTCTCATAAATAGCTTCACCATTAAAATGATTTCCAGCTAAATATCCACTTCCTGGTGTAACAAGCGCATTAGCATTAACTTTAAAGTTTCCTAATTTTCCATTCCAATCTGCACCTAAAGCAATAGCATTTCCTGTTAAGCGTTTTTTGGTGATCAAAGCATTGCTATTGTATATAGAATCATATCCATAATTTACAGTAGTATAATTAGCCTTGACTCTAAATCTTCCTAAAACATATTTAGAGTTGAATTCTAAATATCCTTGATTATTAATTAATCTATAATCTGAAGATTCTCTTAGGCTTCCTGAAGTTTTACTAGCATTGCCAAAAAAAGTAGTTGTTATGCCAGTTTGTTCAAAAGTGAAAAACTTTTTTTCATAATGTAATTTATGTCCAACTTTAAGGTCGGTGAAATTTTTAGTATTTGTACTATCTCTACTATCAAACAATTTAAAATTGTGATCTAAATAAAAACGTGTCCCATCTAGTAAACTCTCGGCATCAGTTAGGTTTACATCTAATCTTCCTCGATCTGTAAAATTAGGATCATTAGAGATAAAATTTTGTAAAGATTCTGCGGTTAAACCACCGCTTTCTTCGTTGGTGAAATCTTGAGTAGTTAAATGAGTTCGAACATTGTATTGATCCTTTGGGGTACTATATGTCATTGTAGCTCTAAAGTTTCCAGAGCTTGATAATGAACGACGATATTGTCCTAATGAACGTAAACCTCGGTAAGCAAAACTTAAATTTAATCGTTTAGATAAATTAAATGTAAACAAAGCATCTAACACTTGTCCTTGTTCCTGACCAGTCTTATACATTATTTCAGTAGTAGGAGTAGGGACTTTATAATAATTGATATCGTCAATATTTAAATAATTGAATTGTTTCGCTGTAAAACCAATATCAGGGAATTGAGAAATAGTTCTAAAATTATAGCCTAAAGTATTAAATGTTTGTCCTTGATTATGAAAAGCAAGTAATTCAAAATTATCTTTTCTTCTAAAATTATGTTTGTATTCCTTTTGTATTGTAAGTGTTGTGTCTATATAAACAGTATCTCTTTTCTTTAAGTTAATAACTTTATAATCTGTAAATTTAGTTTTACCACTTAACTTAACACTAATCTCATTATTAGCTAAAGAATCTAACCCTCTTCTAGGACCAGAACCTCCAAACCCACCATTAACGGTTTTAAATTGACCTTGAATGTTTAAACATCCTACAAAAAATAGAAGTATGAAAAATTGTTTCATAAAGGCAAATGTAAAATAATAAAACGGAAATATTTGTGAATGTTATCTACGAAAACTGTTAATTTGTGTTATGCTAAAATTAAATCACAGTGGATTTTCATTAGAAGCAGGAACGGATGAGGCTGGAAGAGGTTGCTTATCCGGACCAGTAGTGGCAGCAGCAGTAATTTTACCTGAGAATTTTGAACACCCTTTTTTAAATGATTCAAAGCAATTATCTGAAAAAAAGAGAAATGAACTCCGATTCTATGTAGAAGAACATGCATTATCTTTTGGCGTTGCATTTATTGATAATGAAGAGGTGGATAAGCTCAATGTATTACAAGCTTCTATAGAAGGCATGCATCGCTCTATAGCAAAGTTAAGTGTTATGCCAGAATTTATTATTGTTGATGGAAATAAATTTAAGCCTTATGGTGAAATTCCGCATCAAACAATTGTTAAGGGAGATGCAAAGTTTTTAAGTATTGCAGCTGCATCAATTTTAGCTAAAACATATAGAGATGAATTCATGGAAAAAATTCATAAAGAATTTCCTATGTATAATTGGAAAAAGAATAAAGGCTACCCTACCAAAGAGCATCGAGCTGGAATTAAAACTCACGGTGCAACCAAATATCATCGAAAAACGTTTAAACTATTACCAGATCAACTAACCTTAGATTTTTAGTTAAATAACGTTAAAATATTTCTTTTTTTAGTTGATTATTAATGTATTACTTACATTTGCCGCTCGGACGAAGAACCTTTATAATAATCCCTATTATAATATGTGCGGCAAGCATAATCATTTACTGGTGGTTAGTTGCCGCATTTTTATTTAGATTTCACACCAATAAAATGATCGGATTTTAGTTTAAATAATACATTAAATGTGGTTAAACTACCATAAATTCTAGTGATGTATTGTTGTAAATCTATCTTATCTTGATCATCTAGAGTTTTGCTAGAATTAATTTTTTGTTCCATAACACGAATACGATCTCTAACCATTACAATTTTATGGAAAAACGTATCAATAGGAATTTCTTTTGATGCTAAGTTTGTATCAGCAGGTTCAATAATTAATTTACCTCCTTTAAATTTATCCGAAATTGGCACGATTTCAGAAACATCACTCCATTGTTTTAAGATTTTACGTAATGAAGATTCTACTTCATAAAAACTAATGGTATCTACTTCGTCTTCTACAGCTTCAATGGTTTCAAATTCGTCATCAAGAGCTATAGTTTCTAAACCATTTTCTTGAAATGTAACCCAATAATGTTTGTTATCTACATTTGTTACTACACCAAATCCGTATTCAGGATGATTAATTCTAGATCCAATACCTAATAATTTCATAAATCAACTATTTTTAACGTTACTAAAATACGTATTTTTGTTCCCTAATTTTTAGAAAGATGATTAAAAGAACTCGAGTTGAACTTACAAAATGTATAATTCACAAAGTAGCAAACAAATACAATAGTGGACAGAATGCTTTTTCTGAAAGCTTAGTGCGATTTGATGAAGAAAGTTACGAATTATTACTTCCTTTTTTATTAAAGCCGTTTGGAGGAGTTACACAGAGTTATCGTTTTAACCATCATGCAGATGTTCGATTGAATGAAATAAATAATTATTCGAATCAAATATTTGAAGATGAAGAAATCTTTATTGAGAACTCTAAAAATATTGTAAATCATTTGTATGAGCAATCGAATTCTGCTCAAATAAAAACTGGAGATGTTTTAGTAGTTCTTTTCGAGGGAATTGAATATAAGGATGTTTTAACCGAGGCAATAGGAATTTTTAAAATTGAGAACAAAGTTGATTTTTTTCAAACCTATTTAGATGAAGATAGCTTTGATGTGGTGGTTCAAAAAGGGATATCTACAAAAAGATTAGATAAAGGTTGCCTAATTTTAAATTCTTCAGATGCTGAAGGAACTGTTGTTTTATCGGTTGATAATAACAATTATGATGCTCAGTATTGGATTAAAAATTTCTTAAATGTAAAATTTGCTGATGATAGAAATTTACATACTCAGCATTATTTAGAATTATGTCGAGATTTTTCAGAAGAAATTATTAAACCAGAATATGGTAAACATGAACAAGGTAATTTTTTAGCAAATACTGTAGATTATTTTAAAGAACACGAAAACGTAGATTATCATTCATTTAAAGATGAAATCTTTGAAGACGATAAACATAAAGATATGTTCGAAGACTATAAGAAACACTTCGAAAAATTAAATGATGTGTTAGTTAGAAATAATTTTGAGGTTTCTGATATTGTTTTAAAGAAAGAAAAAGGGAAATTAAAAACGGAGATTAAACTAGATACTAATATTCAAATTAAAATAGATATTGACGCTCCAGATGCTGCTTCAGATTATTTAGAAAGAGGGTATGACGAAGATAAAAAAATGAAGTTTTATAAAGTGTATTATAACGCAGAGAAATAATAAAAAAAAGCAGCTATTTAGCTGCTTTTTTTATTTTAATCATATTCTTTAATTTCTTTTTCCAGACTTTTTTTTAATTCGATAAGTTTAGATAGTTTTTTGTTGTCCTGATATTTGGAAATAATATGATAAATAAAATATAAAGTAGAATAGACTAAAGCATAAAGAACTACTAATGTAGTATACGAATATTCGTTCCTATCTAACATAGATTCTCCTTGTTGCATAAATTCTCTTTTAGGTCTTCTCGTAGGTGCCCAAAAAGCAAACAAAATTCCAAAACTAATTACCTTCCATAAATGCTTAACAAGAAAGTTTTGCTCTCGTTTTACATTTTCAATTTTATATAAAGTGGCTTGTAAGTGTTTTTGTTTATGAATTTTAGACATTTTTTATAACTTTTTCACATACTTAGTTATAATAACAATGTTTTGATTGTCTACTTTGCCTTCAATATATTCGGCGTTTTCTGGATCTAAAGAAATTCTTCTTACTGCGGTTCCTTGCTTACATACCATACTAGATCCTTTTACTTTTAAATCTTTGATAAGAACTACATTGTCACCAGCTTGTAAAATGGCTCCGTTACTATCTCTATGGATTATCTTTTCACTTTCATCTAAATGATCTCCTGTCGCTTTAGCAAACGATAATTCTTCAGGTTCTAAATACATCATGTCTAATAAATCTTGAGACCAACCTTCTTTTTTTAAACGATGTAACATTCTCCAAGCAACAACTTTTACAGGAGAGAATTCGCTCCACATACTATCATTTAAGCAACGCCAATGATTTGTGTCTATAGTTTCAGAGGTGTTTATTTGATTAATACAATTTGTACAAACTAAAATATTCCCGTCTACACCTCCAGTGGAAATAGGAGGAACTTCATAGATGTTTAAATCGATTTTTGAAGTACATAATTCACATTGACTTCCGCTTCTATCTTGTAATTCTTTTAATAAACTCATTGTTTGTATTTATGCTTGCGAAAATATGTGTTATTATTTCAATTATCAATTATCAATTATCAATTATCAATTATCAATTATCAATTATCAATTATCAATTATCAATTATCAATTATCAATTA
>CANLMR010000002.1 GCA_947492185.1 uncultured Tenacibaculum sp. | reverse complement strand
TCGGTTCCATCAGTACCATTTGTTCCGTTAGTTCCATTGGTACCTGGTGTTCCAGTAGGACCAGTTGCCCCTGTAGCACCAGTTGCTCCATCTGCACCGTCGGTTCCATCAGTACCATTTGTTCCGTTAGTTCCATTGGTACCTGGTGTTCCAGTAGGACCAGTTGCTCCTGTAGCACCAGTTGCTCCTTGAGCTGCTATATCTGATATTGGTACAGAAAGAGTACCATTACTGTCTGTTATTTCTAGATTCCCTCCATTTACCCTAAAAGAAATATTGACCTCGTTAGTTGGATCAGGATCTGCATCATTTATTAGAGGAGAAAGATCTACACTATTACCATCAGAAATAGTTAAAATATTTGTAGTTGAATCAAATCCTAAGAGTTTACTTGATGAAGTACTACATAAATTAATCCAATTAGTACCATCAAATTGAAAAATGCATTTATCATCTGTATTATAAACAAGAGCTCCTTCTAGTGGAGTAATACTATTCATTTGAGCAGTATTAACTCTTGTTAAAACAAATACTTTGCCATTGCTTTCTAATTCAAGAAGTGAATTTATATCAATAACATTTGGGTTATCCCCAACTTTTACTTGAGAGTAACTTAAGAATCCAACAAAAACAATGAGTAGGGTAATTATTTTTTTCATAAGATGGGGAATTTCATTGTTTAAAAGTAATAAATCTGTTTTATTTATTTGACACACGGGGAAAAAAATAGTCACAAAACATGAATATACAGGAGGTTATTTAGGTGGGGTAGCTTATTTATTCTTTCAATGGAGTTTTTTTATCGACGAAATGTAATTTCTCAATTCTAACATTTCATTAACAAATTTTTTAACACTTTTATATGGTATATTTTTAGCTTTATGATTCTCTACAGAGATTTGAAATAAAGATTTCCAATGACTCCTAATTTCCTTTAAAGCATTAAAGTAAGTAAAGTTTTTGGCATCATAAATATGAGTTGGTTCCGCAATAATTCCATTAATCTCTAAAACTTTATAATCAGTGCCATTTTCTAATTCTTTGAAATTGTTATATTTAATATCGACTCTACCGTAATACCAACCTTCAATTGAATGACTCAGCTCATCAAAGGTTTGAGTTAATTTATTAGATATTAAATGATTTCCGTTTATGAATTGTGTTCCTTTTGAATGATTTCCAATTACAGTTAATTTTACAACCTCACTTTTTTTAGGAATTTTATTTAGATTATTCTCATGAATGGTTTCAAACAAATCAATGTACAATTTTGCTCTTTTATCATTTAAAATCAGTTTTTTTAAGGTTGATTCACCATTACCAATTACCGATATAAATTTTTTAAGTGTAACAGAGCTAATTCTACCATTTTTTTCATTTGGTTGCCTGTGATAAAAAACTCCACATTCATTTTCATAATCCAAGAACTCTTGAATAATTATGTTGATAGGATAATTATTTAAATATTCTTCTAATTCTTTTTCTGAATCAATTTTCTTAACAAGTAAACCTCTAAATCCAATATCAGGTTTAGCGATTAAAGGAAATTCAATTTCGGTTTTTTCGATTTTATTAATAACTTCAGAAAAATCAGTTTTAGGTTTAATTAAAACAGATTTTGGTCTAAACTTTTCAGGAACTAATTGAATGGTTTCAAATTTACTTTCGGTTCCATTTCCAGAACTTTTAATAGCGGGATTTGCAGCACTGAAAAAAGCAGCATGTTTTGCTTTAAAGGCTAGGTAGAAGGCATAAGGTAAGTTAGGGACGTAGAACATGGAAGATGGCCAATATTCCCAATTTAAATATTTTTGTATGGTAGTTTTATTAATCAAATTTAATTATCAAATAAATAGTTTAATAAGATTTTAAAAGCTTTGAAACCAAAATATATTGTAAATAAAATTAAGCATACGGCAACTATTAAAAGTGCATATCCAAATAATGCTTTTGGCATTTCTTTAAAAGTCCTTAAGGCTCGAAATGCTAAACTTAACATTAATGGGGAAATAATCAAAAGCCCCAATAAGAAAAGAAAATTTTTGATAGGCTTATCGTATGATTTTTCAGTCATTATTAAACGTTTTAATTACTTCTCTTACACTTCCGTATTTTTTTAATAATTCTTTGGCTTTACTCTTATCAATATTTAATTCTGAAACCAACATTTTCTCACCTCGATCCACTAGCTTATTATTAGACAATTGCATATCTACCATTTTGTTTCCTTTTACTTTTCCTAGTTTAATCATAGTAGAAGTAGAGATCATATTAAGTACTAGTTTTTGAGCAGTACCAGCTTTCATTCTAGAGCTTCCTGTAACAAATTCAGGACCTACAACAACAGTTATTGGAAACTGTGCTGTTAATTCTAATGGACTTTTTTTATTACAGGTTATACAACCTGTAGTTATATTATGATCGTTACATTTTTTTAAAGTATTAATAACATAAGGAGTAGTACCAGATGCAGCTATACCAATTACAACATCGTTTTTAGAAATATTATATTCTTGTAAATCTTTCCATCCTTGTTCTTTAGAATCTTCAGCAAATTCTACAGCTTTTCTAATAGCTGAATCTCCTCCAGCAATTAATCCAATAACTAACTCATGCGAAACACCAAAAGTAGGAGGACATTCTGAAGCATCTACAATACCCAATCTTCCACTTGTTCCAGCACCCATATAAAAAAGTCTCCCACCATTTTTTAATTTTTCAACAGTAATATCAACTAATTGCTCAATTTGAGGAATAGCTTTTTCTATCGCTAAAGGAACAGTTTTATCTTCATTATTGATATTATTCAATAAATCAGAAGTAGACATTTGTTCAAGATTATTGTATTTAGAATCTTGCTCTGTGGTTTTAATAAAATCCATATTCCAAATTTACGATTAATTATCAGTAACCAAGTGACAAAATCTATTTTGTAGTGTCTTATTACTGAATTCAAATAAATATAAAGAAATGGAAACATTAACACAATCACTATCAAATTTTTATAATACAATTGCTTCAGGTTTTGGAGACTGGGGACTTAAACTATTAGGTGCATTAGCAGCGTTAATCTTAGGTTTATGGATTATCCGTATGATAATGAAAACTGTTTCAAGGATGTTTGAAAGTAAACATGTAGATGAAACTTTGCGTCCTTTTTTAATTACACTTATTGGATTTGCATTAAAGGCATTATTATTAATTTCAATCGCTGGTATTGTAGGAGTTCCAACTGCTTCTTTTGCAGCCGTAATTGCTGCTGCTGCTTTTGCTATTGGTAGTGCGTTTAATGGTTCATTAGGGCATTTAGCTTCAGGGATTATGTTGTTGATTTTTAGACCTTTTAAAGTAGGTGATTTAATTAAAACAAATGGAGCTTTTGGATTTGTTAAAGAAATTTCTGTTTTTGTTACTGTTATTGAGACTTTTCAGAATGAGACAGAAATTATTCCAAATTCAACTATAACGTCCAATAAAATTACGAATTTAACTGCTATAGGAAATTTAAGAGTTGATATGCCGTTTGCTATACGATATGGTTCAGATATTGAAAAAGCAAAAAGTATAGTTTTAGAAGTTCTTAAAAATGATAAAAATGTTTTGAATGGAGAAGGGAAGGAGCCAAGAGTTGCGGTTAATAATTTAGGAATTAATAGTGTTGAACTATTAGCTTTACCTTATGTAGATTGTAATAATTATTGGGATGTATATTGGGATACAAGACAAAAGATTGTTGAAGCATTAGGAAATGCCGGTTATGAAGCACCATTACCTCAAAGAATTGTAACAATGACAAAATAAAACATAAAAAAAGCCGGTTTTTTAACCGGCTTTATACTACAAAATATTCTAATTATACGTCTGCTAAAATCTTATTTAACGTAGTATTTGGTCTCATAAAATTATCAGCTAAATTATCATTAGGTACATAATACCCACCAATTTCAATAGCTTTTCCTTGAACTTCATTTAGTTCATTTACAATTGTATTTTCACTTGCTTGCATTGCCTTAGCGACTGAAGTAAACTGGCTTTTTAACTCATCATTTTTAGATTGATTTGCTAATTCTTGAGCCCAATACATTGCTAAATAAAAATGACTACCTCTGTTATCTAATTCACCAGCTTTTCTAGAAGGTGATTTTTTATTATCTAATAACTTTTCGATAGCATCATCTAATGTTTCTGCTAATACTAATGCTTTCGCATTATCATTATTTTGACCTAAGTGCTCTAAAGAAACCGCTAATGCTAAGAACTCTCCTAAAGAATCCCAACGTAAGTGATTTTCTCCTACAAATTGTTGAACGTGTTTTGGGGCAGATCCACCAGCACCAGTTTCGAATAACCCTCCACCATTCATTAAAGGAACGATAGATAACATTTTTGCAGATGTTCCTAATTCTAAAATTGGGAATAAATCTGTTAAGTAGTCACGTAATACATTTCCTGTTACAGAAATAGTATCTTTTCCTTCTTTTACTCTTTCTAATGTATATTCAGTTGCTTCAGAAACTGATTTAATTAAAATTTCTAACCCGTTAGTATCGTGATTAGGTAAATATATGTTTACTTTTTTAATTAATTCAGCATCATGAGCTCTATTTTTATCTAACCAGAAAACAGCAGGAGCTCCCATTGCTTTTGCTCTTGTCACAGCTAACTTAACCCAATCTTGAACTGGAGCATCTTTTGTTTGACACATTCTCCAAATATCTCCCTCTTCAACCGAATGTTCGATTAACCTATTTCCTTCGCTATCGATCACAGAAACTTTACCTGCAGAAGCAATTTCGAAAGTTTTATCATGAGATCCGTATTCTTCAGCCTTTTTAGCCATTAATCCAACATTAGGTACAGTTCCCATAGTTGTAGGATCAAAAGCTCCATGTTTTATACAGAAATCAATTGTTGATTGATATAAAGCTGCATAAGAACTATCTGGAATAGTTACCTTAGCATCTTGTAACTTTCCTTCTTTATTCCACATTTGTCCAGATGTACGAATCATTGCTGGTACAGATGCATCTATAATAATATCAGAAGGTACATGTAAATTAGTAATTCCTTTGTCAGAATTAACCATTGCAACATCTGGATTGTTAGTATAAACGTTGTCAATATCAGCTAAAATTTCAGCTTTCTTATCGGCTGAAAGTTCTTCTAAATTACTTAATAAGTTTCCAAATCCATTATTAACATCAACACCAATTTTTTCAAATGTAGCCTCATGCTTTTCGAATAAATCTTTAAAGAATACTCTTACAGCATGTCCAAAAATAATTGGGTCAGATACTTTCATCATTGTAGCCTTCATATGAAGAGAGAATAAGATGCCTTTATCTTTAGCATCTTTTACTTGCTCATCTAAGAACTCTAATAATGCTTTTTTATTCATTACAGAAGCATCAATAATTTCTCCTGCAATTAATTTTGTGCTAGCTTTTAAAACTGTTTCAACTCCACTAACATCAGTATGTATTATTTTAACATCAGTAGCGTTAGGAACAGTTACTGATTTTTCATTATGTGCAAAATCACCTTCACTCATAGTAGCAACGTGAGTTTTAGAGTCAGAACTCCAAGCTCCCATTGAATGAGGGTTCTTTTTTGCGTAATTTTTTACTGCTTTAGGCGCACGACGATCTGAATTACCTTCACGTAAAACAGGGTTTACCGCAGAACCTTTTACCTTATTATATAGAGCTAAAACTGCTTTATCTTCATCTGTTTCTGGTTCTTCTGGATAATCAGGAAGATTATATCCTAAAGCTTGTAATTCTTTTACCGCAGCTTTTAATTGAGGAACAGAAGCACTAATATTTGGTAATTTGATAATGTTAGCTTCTGGTTTAGTAGCTAATTCACCTAAAAATGCTAATGCATCTTCTACTTTTTGATCTTCGGTTAGATAATCAGAAAAGTTAGCTAATATTCTACCAGCTAGTGAAATATCTTTAGTTACAATTTCTATATTAGAAGATTTAGTATATGCTTTTACGATTGGCAAAAACGAACGAGTAGCTAATGCTGGAGCCTCATCAGTTTTTGTGTACATAATTTTTGCAGTTGTACTCATATATTAACTAGTTATTTTGTTTGAAGTGGTGCAAATTTAAGTATTACAAATGGTTTTTTAAATATTAAATTTTTATTAAAATTCAAGTTTTATTGAATTATCTTTAATTTTTAAATTAAAGCAAAAAAAAACGATGTTAATTTAACATCGTTTTTTAATATTTTGTGTAAAGAATTAATTTCTTCTTTCTTTAATTCTAGCTTTCTTACCAGTAAGTCCTCTAAAGTAGAAAATTCTAGCTCTACGTACTTTTCCTGTTTTATTAATTTCTATCTTTTGAATAGAAGGCAAGTTAATAGGGAAGATACGCTCTACACCTACAGTACCTGACATTTTTCTAATAGTAAAAGTTTCAGAAGAACCACTTCCTCTTTTTTGAATTACAACCCCTCTAAAGAACTGAGTACGAGTTTTATTTCCTTCTTTAATTTCGTAGTATACAGTAATTGTATCTCCTGCTGCGAATTCTGGTAAATCGTTTTTAGTAACGAATTCGTTTTGAACAAATTTAATTAAATCCATTTTTAAAAATCTTTAAGATTTTACAAAACAACATTCACGATTTTCGTCAGAGGTTGATTTTGTGCGTGCAAATTTATGAGTTTGATTCTAAATAAAAAAATATAATTTAATTATTTTTTGTACTGATAATTAGAACAATAGTATACCCAAAACTTTCTAACCTTTTTTCCGTTTATAGTAATAATAATTGGCTCCAGTTCTATAGTTTTTTGAAAAAAGGGCGTTATTTCTGAAAGAATCGTTCCTTTTTTATCTTCATTTTTAAATCGTTTGTCAGAATCAATAAAAAAAGCATTTTGTCCATTTAGTATTTTTAAATCATCTTCTAAGTAATCAAAATGTAATGCATGTAATCCAACAATATTCTGAGCATATACTTTTTGATCCATAAAGAAGTTTAAAGCTGCAGATGTTTTGTAACCATCATTTGAAAAAACAAAAGTATTTTGATATTGTTTCTGTAAAACTTCAATTTCATTTGCTAATTCTTTCCAACCTACCCAAGTATCATCACTTTTAATAGGAACCACGTAAAATAGTAATTGAATGCTTACTAAAAAATGAATTATAATAGAAACTAAAACTTGATAACGAACCCATTTTTTTGAAATAAAAATACTGATTAGAATAATTCCAGTAACGTATGAAGGCATCATCCAATTTAATTTTACCCAATATATTGGTGTTAAAGAGAAGAAGCCTAAAAAAGTAGGAATAAAGAACGCTAATAAGAATAATGTTTTGCTTTTTGGTAATTTAAATTTTGTTAGAAATCGTTTTACAAACTTGAATGTAAATAAGAGGAATGCTCCAAATAAAATAGGTAATAATAATAAAGATTGATGTCCTATGGCCCCAAAGAAATACTTTGGTGAAATTTTGAATTTTGAAATACTGCTTGTTCTGTTAGATGATTGGAACAAGAATGAAGCAAAATCATTATGATAATTCCAATACCAAACAGGAAATGTAACCAGAGCAGAAATTAGCAATGAACTCCATAGCCAAGGAGACCATAATAATTTTCTATATTTTTTTGAGAATATTGTAAATGCTAATATTCCAATTTGTAATAATAAACCAGTGTATTTACTATCGAAAGCTAGTCCCATAGTGATACCAGCGTAAATCCAAAAAGTTTTTTTCTCTTCAAAAATAGCTTTATACAAGAAAAGTATACTTAATGTCCAAAATAGCAATAAAGGAACATCAGGAGTAGAATTGAATGATAATATAGAAATAAAGAATGTTGAAGCTATTAATATTATAGCTCTATTCAGTTTTTCCTTAGATAAGAAACATTCTCCTAACTTGTAAAAACTAAATAAGGTCAATGATGTAACTACAAAATCAGCAAGTTTTACTACAAATACCGATTTTCCAAAAAGAACTGTAAATAAACGTAATATGTATCCAATCATACCAGGATGATCAAAATATGACCAAGATAAATTTTCACCATAAAAATGGTAATATGCATCTTGGGGCATTAATCCCATGAATGGTAAAAGTATTAAGCGAAAAACTTGAAAGCCTAAAACAATACTTAAAACAGGATACTTTTTAATAAGCTCTTTAATGCTATTCATCTAATAAATCGGGTCTTATTTCTTTAGTGCGTTCATAAGCTTTGTCTGAACGCCATTCTTCTATCTTTGGAAAATTTCCAGATAATAAAACATCAGGAACTTTCATGCCTTCATATTCTGATGGTCTTGTATATACTGGGGGAGATAATAAATTATCTTGAAAAGAATCAGTTAGGGCAGAAGTTTCATCTCCTAACACTCCAGGTATTAAACGGATTACAGCATCGCATAAAACAGCAGCTGCTAATTCTCCTCCTGTTAATACATAATCTCCAATAGATATTTCTTTAGTAATATATTTATCTCTTACGCGTTGGTCAACACCTTTGTAATGACCTGTAAGAATAATAATATTCTCAGTTAAGGATAAAGTATTTGCCGTAGCCTGATTTAAAGTAGGAGCATCAGGTGTCATGTAAATAATTTCATCATAACTTCTTTCTGCTAATAATCCTTCAATACACTTTGCAATAGGTTCTATCATTAAAACCATACCGGCACCACCACCAAATTGATAATCGTCTATTTGACGATAATTTCCTTGTCCAAATTCTCTTAAGTTATGAAAGTTTACTTCAGCTAAACCTTTATCAATAGCTCTTTTCATCATAGAGTTTTGAAAAGGGCTTTTAATTAAATCAGGTTCAACAGTAATTATATCTACGCGCATTTTGCAAAAGTAGGATTTTATATATGAACGAATAAATTAAGTTTCTATATATTTGAACACGTTATGAAAACCATAAAAAACTTTCTAAATTATTTATTAGATAAATTTATTTCTTACACAGGAAGAATTAGTGACTTCGCAAAGATTTGGATTTTCGGTTTCTTAATTATGTACTTTGGATTTTGGCTTTTAAAAAAGGTTTTCATGATTTTATTTAAAATCCTTTAACCTCACCCATACTTAATTCACCATTATTGCCAAATCTATGCATTTTAGGTAATAACGTTCCGCTTTCTGTTGTAATCCAATCTTCCCAAGTTGAAGGAACACCTTCCATTTTCATACTTGGAACATACATTTTGTAACTTTTAGGTACGTAATTCTCATCTAAAATCCATAAATATGAATCACCCGGAGTTGTACCTCCTGTAGTGTATTTTACTAAAAGAGCTTCTTTATCATCAACAACCTTTACAGTTCTTAAAATTCCAGATTCAAAAAGTTTGTGCGGAGCAACCAACCAGAAACTATCATTGTTAAAGTAATCTTCAGCTTTTTTAATGATTGTTTTGTCTTTACTATCTGAAAGCTTATCGTTAAAATAAATTGTACTTTTTTCTAAGTTATTCGGATGAAGTATAACTTTAGTCGTATCCCATTTTACTTCTGCAATATGTTCTTTTTTATTCCATTTGAAAAAACGTCTACCTCCAAAACTCCATTCTATGTTATTCGTTGTTTTGTATGCTTCATGTTTAATAGCTTTTAAAACTTTATTAGCTAAAGCATCAGCATAAGGAGTAGAAGCTTTAGGGTTTCCCATATCTATTGATAAATCGAAAAAATTTGTATCGTGTTTTGTAGGAAGTTTAAACCCAGCTTCTGTATCTTTCCAATCACTCCAAGAAGCTTCAATTCCTCCAATAGGAATAATGCTAGTCCACATTTTATATGCAGTAGGAAAGTTGTTTTCATCTAAAATCCATAAATAAGAATCACCAGGAGTAGAACCACCAGAAGTGTACGTAACTAATAAAGCATCTTTATCGTCATGTTTTATAATACTTCTTTCCACACCACTATCCATAACTTTGTATGGCGCGATTAACCAAAAACTATCGTTATTAAAGTAAGATTGTGCTTTTTGAATTAATTCAGAGTTTTCAACTTTATTTCCATTAATATAAACTTCACTTTGTTCTGGAGAATTAGTATTTAAAACAACTTTGTTTTCTTCCCAAGAAACATCAACTTTACCTTGTTGTTTATGCCATTTATAAAAATTAGTTCCTCTAAAAGACCATTCTATAACTTCAACATTTTCGTAAGCCTCGTGATTTAATGCGGCTAACATTTTTTGAGCTAATTCTTCAGCTTTTTCTCCTTTTTCACCAGTTGGAAGTGATTCGTTTTTAGTAAAAATAACAACTAAAAAAAATACAACTAGTAGCACTAATGCAATTCCAATTATTTTAAAAAATTTCTTCATGTTTGATTCGATTGGTTGAGGGTTAACTCTTTTATACCTTTTGCTAATTTTGTAGCAGCTTCTGGGTGATTTCTAAACCATAATTCTGGTTCAATTAACTCCAATTCCGCGATTGCTAATTTATTGCTATTATCTGTAAAAACATCTACACGTGCATACATCGGTTTTTCTGAACATGCGTTTACAGCTTTTTCTGCAAATTTTATTTCTTCAAGAGTAGGAGTGTAGTCATGAACAGAACCTCCGAAATCATCTTG
Organism: uncultured Tenacibaculum sp.; assembly: GCA_947492185.1. Taxonomy (GTDB): domain Bacteria; phylum Bacteroidota; class Bacteroidia; order Flavobacteriales; family Flavobacteriaceae; genus Polaribacter. Next base: position 464,804 of record CANLMR010000002.1, on the reverse strand, counting down.
AACTCTAAAATCTCCAGGCTTTGCAATTTTTAGTACAGCATGAGTAAATTCTCCGTTCATTATCATTAAAGAAATTTCTCCTTTATCAACTATATTATGTTGAAAAGGTTGGATGATATAGGCTTCTTCAGTAACTAACTCTTTAAAAAGAGACTCATGATCTACAATAGTTTCAGGATTTATTTTATAGGTATGTCTTCCACCTCCAGAAACACAAGGTTTCAATACAAAACTATTAAGATTGTGTTGAATTACTAATTCCTGTAAAGTAGATGTTTCTCCTTTTTCTACGAAATACGATTCACATACATGAACTCCATTTTGTTTTAAGTCAAGTAAATAATGCTTATCTAAATTCCAACGAATAATAGCTTCTGAATTGATCAACTTAGTTTGCTTGCTAATTCGTTCTAGCCAAGTAGAAAATTCATCAAACCTGTCGAAATAATCCCAAGTTGTTCTAAATAAAACATATTCGGTATCTGACCAATCAAAATTAGGATCGTCCCAAGATAAACGAGTAACTTTTAATCCATCTTTTTCTAATGCTTTTTTTACTAAATCGTCTTCAAGTAAAACATTAGCAATATACTTATCTACCTCAGAAGGGTTCACATATCTTCTTTCAGAAAGAATTACAACATCGTATTTTTTCATGATGTAAAACTACTGAAAAACTAATTATTTGTGTTTACTATAATGTGTTAAAATATGCTCAGGTATATCAATTGTAGAAGGATATCCTTTATCTGCAATAGGAGCTTCTAATATTTGTTTTACTGGAACTACGCCTGCCCAGTATGGTAAATCATAATCTTCTGGTTCATCATTTACACCTTCTGCTCTTATTTTAGCTGAAGCAGATGTAATTGTAAATTCAACTACCATTGTTCTATCTAATTCTTTTTGATGCATTGGACGTAATGTATCCCAATGATTTGGAATCATATGATCCACTATGTCTTTTAATAAAGTAGTTTTATCATTGTCGTTAGTAATTTCATTAAGCTCTCCAAACAAAGTAGCTGAGCGATAATTTACCGAATGATGTAAACCGGAACGTGCAATTACCAATCCATCTAAATGCATTACGTTTATAGAAGTTTTTCCACTTTCTAAAACGGCTTTTAACATTCTATTGGCTGTTGATCCGTGTAAATAAATTTTATCACCTTTTCTAGCATAAGCCATTGGAATACTTATAGGATAGCCGTCATAAATATATCCTACTTGAGCAATAAAACCAGCATCTAAAATTTTATTTATTGTTTTTTTGTCATAGACAGCTCTGTTCGCTCCGCGTTTAATTCTATTTAGTTTTGTTTTTTCAAATTCTTTCATATCATAATTTTTTCGCTAGAATTGGGTTTTCATAACCTTGTTTGCTTATTTTAAATGAAATACTTCCTACTTCTTTAAAATCGTTTTTTAAATAAAAATTAATAGCCTTTGTGTTTTTGATATATACAGACAACCACATCATTTCAAAATTCAATTCTTTGGCTTTTTCAATTGTTTTGTTTAATAAATCTATTCCGAATTTTTGTGAGATAAATTCGTCTAAAACATAGATTCGTTCTAAACGACAACTACGTTGATTAGGAATAAAATTAGAAGTAGAATTTAAAATGAGTTTTGAATATCCAACTGGAAAATCATTTTTATAAATAATGTAGTAGACATTATTGGAATCATTAACTTCTTTTTGGGTTGTTTCAAAAGAAAATGCTTTGTCTAAATACTCATTAAGGTTTGTTTTATCTTCAATATAACCTCCATGTGATTCTCTAAAGGTTACGCGACCTAATAAAGCTAATAATTCAATATTAGAAGAATCTGCTAATTTTATTTTTGTCATTTTATCTTTTTTCAGGACTTGTATTTCCATACTTTTTCAGCATTTCTGTAAACTTATTTAAATCTTTAGGAGCAAATACACGTTTGTTGGAGCTCGGATATTTTTCTAACATCATTTTTGGACGTATTGGCCTATGAATAAAATTACTACCGCAACTTGGACAAACATTTTTAAAAATCTCTGTCGCACAATCTTTACAATAGGTGCATTCAAAAGAACATATCATTGCTTCATTAGAAGTATTAGGTAAATCTTTATTGCAATGTTCGCAATTAGGTCTTATTTCTAACATTATAAATATCTTTCTTTAATAACTTCTTGGTGCCAAATATCATGTCCAGGAATTACAAAAGCTGCAGCTCTAGAAGATATTGCATTGCCACTTGCATTTCCAATAAAACATAAATCTTCAGGCGAAATTGAATTCAAAAAATTAATAGAATGTTCTCTGTTAATGGTGAATTCATTGATTAAATTTTCAATAGATTTTTGATCAGCACCAGAAGGATTTATGTAAATGTTTTGATCAAATCCGCTTAATGGTGTTGTATCTCTTCTAGCAATTCTAAAACAACGATTTATAAAGATACGTTCGGTATCTATTAAATGTTGAAAGATTTCTTTTACTGACCATTTCTCATCTTGATATCTGTATTCTAACTTGTTTTTTGGAATGGTTGAGAAAAATCTAATTGTATTTTTTTTGCCTTGTAAAAAGCTTTGTATTAAACTAATATTTTCAGGTAATTTGTCAATATATCTTTTATAATAAATGTCAAATTCATTTGATTTTAATTCTATTCTATTCATCGTTAGCTTTATTTATGATCTAAAATTACTATTTTTATGGTCTACTTTATTAATCCAGAAATAATAAAATGAATAGTCCAGATGTTTCCTTATAAAACCTCTCTTTTTTTAGATAGATCTTGTGCTCAACCATTATATGTTCAATTATCAAATCAAATTATACAATTGATAAAAGATCAGAAGTTGCCATCTAAGACTAAATTACCGGGAACCAGAACTTTATCTGAAATTTTAGGGGTACATAGAAAAACTGTAGTAGCTTGTTATGAAGAGTTGTTATTACAAGGTTGGGTAGAAAGTATTTCTAAAAAAGGAACATTTGTAAATAGTAATTTACCTGATTTGGTGCCATTAGATTTTATTGAAACTAAAAGTCAAACTGAAAACAAAATAGGATTTAGTTTTTATTCTAATCATTTTTTATATAGAAAGCCAAGTGAATTTAAAGAAGGAGTTATATATGTTAACGATGGAATATCTGACACAAGATTAACTCCAGTAAATGAAATAGCAAGGACATACAGAAGGATTGCAGGTAGAAAGAGTGTTTTCCAACATTTATCTTATGGAACTACTTATGGAAATGAGAAACTCAGGGAAGTGCTAGCTGATTACTTAAACACTACTAGAGGACTACATATAACTAAAGAAAACATTTTAATAACAAGAGGAAGTCAGAATGGAATTTATTTGAGTTCCCAGCTATTATTTAAAGAAGGAGATATAATTGTTGTTGGAAAAACAAATTACATCTCTGCTGATTTAACTTTTTTAAATGCAAATGCAACAATAGAGCGTGTAACTGTTGATGAATGTGGAATGGTAATTAGTGATTTAGAGAAATTATGTAAAAAGAAATCTATTAGAGCAGTTTATGTTACTTCACATCATCATCATCCAACAACGGTAACTTTGTCTGCAGAACGTAGAATACATTTGTTGAATTTAGCTAAAAACTATGGTTTTGCTATTTTAGAAGATGATTACGATTATGATTTTAATTATAATCATGCTCCAATTTTGCCTTTAGCGAGTCATGATACAAACGGAAATGTTATTTATATAGGATCGGTTTGTAAAACAGTAGCTCCTGTATTTAGAATAGGTTATTTAATAGCTAATACTAATTTTATTAACGAAGCTTCCAATTTAAGGAGAATAGTTGATAGACAAGGAGATGCATTATTAGAGTTAACTTTTGCGGATTTCATTCAGTCTGGAGAATTAGATAGTCATATCAGAAAAGTATTAAAAGTATATAAAGTTAGAAGAGATGTGTTTTGTGAGCTTTTATCCAATGAATTATCCGAGTATTTTGAGTTTGAAATACCTAAAGGAGGGATGGCAATTTGGTTGTGTTTAAAAGCACCCTATAATTGGAAGATGGTAGCAAAAGTTGCAGAAAATTATAACCTCGATATTGGAGATTACAAACGTTATGATTCTGAAAATACTAAACATAATTGTATTCGAGTAGGTTTTGCTAGTTTTAATGAATCAGAAATAAAGGAATTCATATTACGATTAAAACTCACAATGAAACATCTGGAAAAAGACGCTTAAATTTTTTAGGTAATTCTTTAGTGAATTTCATTTTTTTCATTGTTGCCGGATGCATAAATTCTAATGAAGTTGCATGTAAATACAGACCATTTCCGAATGAAACTAAACCTTCAATAAAATAATCTTTATCACCAAGTATTGGATTTCCAATGCCAAGTAAATGTTTTCTTAGCTGGTGTCTTCTTCCTGTTTTAGGATATAATTCAACCAAGTTAAGATGTTCGTACTTTTCAGAAGTGATACTTTGTATAACACTAAATTCAGATTTAGATTCTTTTCCATCTATAGGAGAATTTATTTCTCTTGAAGAATTCATTTTGCCAATAGTTACTGCATGATAGGTTTTTGAAATCTTTTTCTCCTCAAATAGCCTTGATAAATAATGAGTAGTAGAATTAGTTTTACTTATTAAAAGCAAACCGTTTGTAGGGTAATCTAATCGATGAACTGCTCTAGGAATTATAGCATCTTCTAATGGACTAACTTTTAAGTTTTGCTCTAAAGCATTGTTTATAGTAGCAAAAGAATTTCCACTTACAACTATACCTGATGGTTTAAAAATTACAGCTAAATATTCATCTTCATAAATTATTTCTAAGGGAAAAATAAATTGCTTTTTAGTTTCGTTAAGTTCTTCTTGATATAATTCAATAGTTTCTTCTCCTGAAATAAATAAGGCGGTTGAAGCTACTTTTCCGTTAACAAAGACTAATCCTTTTTTTATTGCTTTTTTTATACCTGATTTAGTAGGTATAGTGTTAAAAATACCTACTGCATATTCTTGTAAACGAATAGGGATTTCTTGTTTAGGTGATATGTGTTTTTCTTTTAATTTCAACGTTTAAATTTAAAAACATTACTACATAAAAAAACGAAGTTAAAAAATGCTTTTAACTTCGTTTAGTATTATTCTATTTTTTAATTATACCATAGTTTTATTACAATAGGTAGCTTTTACTTAGCAAATAGTTGACTCATATCCTTGAAAGCTTTAAACTCTAAAGCATTATTTTCAGGGTCATTAAAAAACATGGTGGCTTGCTCACCAATTTTCCCTTTGAATCGAATAGTTGGTTCAATGATAAATTTTGTATTTACATTTTTTAGTTTCTCAGATAAATTAGTCCAATCTTCCCAAGTTAAAACGACGCCAAAATGAGGAACTGGAACGTCATGTCCATCTACCGGATTTGTGATTGATTCTGTAGGAGAGAAGCCTTCTTTTTGATGAATTACCAACTGATGACCAAAGAAATTAAAGTCTACCCAATGGTCAGAACTTCTTCCTTCTTCACATTCTAGAATATCTCTGTAAAATATTCTACATTTTTCTAAGTCTTGAACAGGAATAGCTAAATGAAATGGTTGTATCATAGTTAGAAATTTGAGATTTGGTTAAAACTCAAAAATAGTAAACTTAAGTTCATTTAAATTTTATACTAAAATATTAAACAACTTCGGCTGTTCCGTGAAATTTAATCTTATAAATTAAAAATAGTACCAGAATAAATATAGAATGAAACTAAGATTAATTCGCCTATAAATACACCCATAAACATATATTTAAAAGGCATTTTTATTATACCTGCAACATAGCATATGATATCGGTTGGTACTAGTGGAAAAAAAGACCATCCCAAAACTAAAAATGTGGCTTTTGAGCTTTGGAGTTTATTTTCCCATTTTTTGACTTTATTCGGATATTTTTTTTCTAAGTATTCGCTAAAACCTAAAATGTCAGAAAAATAATATAAAGAAGTTGCAGAAATCATAATTCCTGCCATTGAAATTACCAAAACCATAAAAAGGTTGTCCGGAAAAAGTAATGCTCCAGCAATAACAAAAGGAGTACTTGGAATTAAGAAAAAACCTCTGACTAATGAAATTAGAATGTAAACAAGTAAAATTTGACCTTTATAGGAACTAATACAATTTTTAATATAGTTTACAGAAAGTACTTCTGGGTTCTTAAGATATGAGTATAAAAAATAAATGAGTAATACTCCCCAGAGTATATAAAAGATTTTTTTTCCAGTCTTTAACATAGGTTTTTCTAATATTGGTTAGTAAAGCAATTTTATTAATAGACGATTACCAGAAAAAAATGTTACGATGAAATAGTGTTTCTTTTTTTAAAACAGGAAGTTTTTATTGTTTTAATTAGTGAGCTACTTGAACTGCTGTTCCTGTAACAGAAACTACTAATACCGTTGAACTAGAAACAGTTTCTACATCTACTTTAATTCCAACTATAGCATTAGCTCCTAATACTTTTGCATTTTCTTTTAGTTTCTGAAAAGCTTCTTCCTTTATTTGGGCTAAGCCTAATGAATATGCCTCATAATATTTTTTCATACTGAACATGTCTTTAAAAGACATTTTTTTGCCATTATGATTAAAAGAAGAACCATAAGAAATTCCTGTAACTATTCCTTTGTATTCAAGTATTTTAAATCCTTCTATCGAGTTTGTTGTAGTTAAAACCATTATGTAATTTTATATTATAAGTATAGTATTGGTTAATTTAGTTACAGTTTTAGTTTTTTATAATTAAAAACCATCAGCAGTATCATCACCTCTGTGATCGGCACCACCTTCTAATTTCCCATCAGGTAAAACTAAAATAGCATCAACCTTTCCAATTACAGGAGAATTGGTTTCATCGATAGTATATCCTAAATCTTTAAGTTGTTGTTTTACATTTGTATCAAAGCTATTAGGTTCCATTCTAATTTCATTAGGTAACCATTGATGGTGAAAACGTGGTTTGTTTACGGCCTCTTGCATTCCCATGTTATATTCATGCACATTTAAAATAGTCTGTAAAACTGAAGTAATAATTGTAGATCCTCCAGGAGTACCTACAACCATAAATAATTTTCCGTTTTTTTCTACTATAGTTGGAGTCATTGAGCTTAGCATGCGCTTTTCAGGCTCAATTTTATTAGCTTCTGCACCAATTAACCCAAACATATTAGGTTCTCCGGGTTTGCTGCTAAAATCGTCCATTTCATTATTCAAAAAGAAACCTAATTCAGAAGCGTATAATTTAGATCCATATGCTCCATTAAGAGTAGAGGTAACAGAAACTGCATTTCCAAATTGATCTACAATAGAGTAGTGGGTAGTTTCATCACTTTCTATGAATTTAATTTTACCATGTGAAATTGCATCGGATGAAGTAGGTTTTTCAAAAGAAAAATTTTTCATTCTCTTTTTTGAGTACTCTTTGCTAATTAGTTTTTCTTGAGGGATTTTAACAAAGTCAGGATCTCCTAAGAAGTGACTTCTGTCTGCATAAGCTCTACGTTCTGCTTCTGTTAATACTTGAATGTATTTTGTAGAATTTTGTTTATACTGCTCAATTTTATAAGGCTCTATAGCATTCATAATTTGTGCTAAACAAACACCACCACTTGAAGGTGGAGCCATAGAAATTATCTTTAAATCATCATAAGTAAATACAATTGGAGTTCTCCATTTAGCTTCATATTTAGCTAAATCATTTTCTGTTATTATTCCTCCATTATCTTGTAGGAATTTTGCCAGTTTTTTAGCAGTTTTTCCTTTGTAAAATTCATCTCGACCATTTTTTTGAATTCTAGTTAATGTTTCAGCAAGAGCATTATATTTTATAGTATCCCCACTTTTCCAATTGTTGTCAAGTAAGATCGTATTCTTATTGGCTATTCTAAAATTAGGTGTGTGCTTCTCTAATCTCTTTTGTTGTTTTTGTGTTACTACAACACCTTGCTTAGCTAGATTAATTACAGGTTGTAAAATTTCTTCTATTGGTAAAGAACCAAACTTTGCGTGAGATTGAAAAACACCAGCTATTGTTCCTGGAACACCAACTGCCATAGCGCCTATTGTACTTTTACCTTTAATTACATTCCCTAGAGAATCTAAATACATATCTTTTGTCGCATTTAGAGGTGCTTTTTCTCTGTAATCTAAAGCACCAATTTCTCCATTATTCATGCGATATATCATAAAACCACCACCGCCTAAATTGCCAGCATAAGGATAAGCAACAGCCAGGGCTAATTCCGTAGCAGCCATTGCATCGAAAGCATTACCTCCTTTTTTTAAAATATCTGATCCTATTTTTGAAGCCTCTTTTCTGGCAGAAACAACCATGGCTTTTTCTGTAATCAAACCAATTTCTGGTTTTGATTTACAATTGAACAATAAAAAAAGGAAAGTTAAAATTACTAGTTGATAGTGTTTCATAGTTTATCTATTTCAATAGAAACAAAGTTTATAAGTTCAAACATAAAGGTCTGAAAATCGTTTTCAAATTCTTTATAGTAAAGTTGAAGATCCTCAATAGCTAAATTCATTTTAGATTTTCCTTTGGTTCTTCTATTCATACCATTTAAAACATCTTGAATTCCGTCAATAAATTGATAATTGTATAGCCAATTATACTGAATCATGTAGGGTAAGAGTTCTTTAGTTTTATCTGGTAAAATTTCAACTTGACTTTGAAGATAACGGTAAATACTGTTGGTATAAATATCTAAAGGAATTTGAGAATATTGTTCCCAATTTTTTGCTAAAAAATGATCGTAAAAAATATCAATAATAACACCGTCATAATGCCCATATCGTTCATGTAAACGACGTTTACTCATTCGAACTATTTCATTTGAATCTGTAAAGGTATCAATATTTCTGTGTAAGTAAATTCCTTTTTGAATGTCTTCAGGAAGATGTTTAAATTTATTTCCTCTTACATGATCAGCAATAAAATTACCAAGCATGATGTGTTTGTTTTTAGGAGATAAAAATAAATGAGCCAGAAAATTCATTGCATAAAAGTAGCGAAAAAAAGACTAAAAAGATTATTACTTTAATTTACTTTAAAATCACTTTTTAATGAGATTAATTTTCCTTTATTGTTATACCCTTGAATATTTATTTCATAAATACCTGACACATCTGAAGTGTAAAATATAAGTTCTTTGTTGTTCTTAGCAATTTCGGGATTCCAATATAATTGAGTTCTATAATCTGGTACTCTTTTATTGTTGTTTTTATGATCTTGAAAAAAGTATATTTTTTCAGGCTCAACCGGCATAATATTGAACTCTTTGAATTTTAAACCACTATCTATATAATCTCCTTTAAAAGTATCTACAATTACAATTCCTTGGTAAATGGCATTGCCATAAAAATACTTGTCTTTTATTAAAGAAATAGTTTTGATATTTCTTGAATTATAACTCATAAAATTAGTATGATCATTAACTATTTTACCATCGATTATTAATAAAGAAGGTAAATAACTTAATGTTTCAGAAGCATCAGTGTCAGTAACATTTATGTGAAACGTATTCTCTTTTTTGTAGAACCCGGCTCCTTCTATTACTTCTATAAAAGTTTCTTTAACAGTATTAAATCTTTTATAATCGTCTAAAGGATAAATAGTTTTAATTTTATCTAATAGAGCATCTTTACTTGTAGATTTTAAAATGGAATCTTTTTTAACAGAATAATAAGCGTTTTCAATTTGTGAATATAAACTTCTGGTTTTAATAGTCTCAATCATTTCTTTACTTAATTCAATCTTAGCAAAGTTTTCAAAATTTACATTTTGTAGCTTAGAATCGGTAAGTTCAATAGTATAATCAGCTTCATTTTTTTCGAGAATACTTATAAGAATTTTGTTAGTATTGTTATTCTCGATATTAAAATAAAACTCTCCTAAATCATTTGTAATAGCAGTTAATGGTAATGTTGAATTATTTTCAAACGAAAGAGATAGTTTTACATTTGATAGTTTACTAGTGTTTGAATTAATTTTTCCTTTTATAAGTGAACCTCTCAGTTCTGGAAGATAGATTAATTTATTATTACTAGGAGTCAAAGTTTTTTTATTTGTAGATGGTATTTCGAAATTATCTTTAAGTTTTACAGAAATAGAAAAGTCTCCATTGAAATTATTCAAAATCGAAGGAAGAAAGGTTAAAGCAATTTTACTCCTTTTATTATAAGAATTATTAATGTTTTTAAAGATTAAATCTTTCTTATTTGATGCTATTAAGTTGTTATTAGTGCTTGTTGAGTCTGATGAAATAGAATTTGTTTTATTTGAAAAAGGATTGATAATGATAATGTCTTTTTGAAAATATGTAACTTTATTCAGCATCCACTTCGTATAAGAAATAAGCTTGTATGCTCCTGTGTTTACTTTTGTGTCAATAAAAAAATCACCATAACCTTTTCCGTTATTTAGATGTATTTTTTGCTTCGAAATACTATTGTTATTCTTATCTATAAGTTCAACGTAGGCTATTTTACTAAAAGGAGAAAACTCATTTAAATTATTTAAACAATATATCTTATAAAATAATTTTTCACCAGTAATTAAAAAATCTTTGTTGAAATGAAGATGAATTTTTTCTTCAGGATATTGTTCTAATTTATTCACTAAACTTATTTCCGTATTTGATTGTGCAACTAAGATTGAAGCAACAATTACATGTAATAAAAACAATACTTTTTTCATTTTTAATATTTTATTCAGTCCAAAAATCAGGTTCTTTAACAGCTCCTAAATGTGAGCAATCTCCACATTGTCTCAGTACAACTTCATAGGGAGCACCAGAAGGTCCACCAATTCCGCCAGGTGGTTCATTATAAAAAATATGGGTTTGTAAAAAATCTAATAGAGGAGAGCTTCCAAAACCATTATCAAATGCCGGTTTGGGGAATTCATCACAAGCATTTGAATCAGTGTAATTTTTATAAGAAAGGTCTGTAATATCGTTTCTGTTAAAGAAAAAACGTTTAGAAGTTATCGATGAAACTTCAAAAAAACCAATTACTTTATCTTTTTCAGGATTAGTTTCTGATTTTATATTGCTAGGAATGTTTCCTACTTGCGTTTGTGAGAAAATATCATTTGGATCAGAAAATTTATCTAATAAAAGATAGTAATCATAAGTGTTTTGATTTAAAACATATTGTTTTAATAGTATACTATATCTAAGACCTACTAGGTAACTGTCAATTGGTATTTCTCTAATTTTAAATCCTTGTACTTGATCTTGTGCTAATGTTTTAGTTTCTGTAATTAATATGTTATTTGACTTGCCATATCCATAACAAAAACCATTTCCATAAATTTCAGGTTCTTTGTCAACTAAATCAAAATCAAAAGGAGGAACATCAGATAAAACTCGAATTCGCTTAGAGTTCCATATAAAGGCTCTAATTTTATAAGTCTCTTCATACTCATAACGATAATAACTTCCTTCGTTATTATTTCCGGTTGCGTTCACTTTAAAAGCTATTACAGATTCATCGTTGCTATTTGTTTCTGTATTAGCTGCGATATCATTAATTTCGGCTATTATAGGTAACTGTTCACTCGATGAGCTATATTTTTCTCCACTTGCTGTTTCTATACTAAGCGTATATTTTTGATTTAGTTGTGCAGAAAACGAAGATGTTGAAGTGTAAATACCTTCTCCTGTTTCTTGGAAATTATAAGTAACACCAGACTCATTAGTTATTATTACTGTGGCATTCTTTTCAGGAGAAACTTCTTCAGATTCAATAGGAATGGTCCGTGAAAGTTCTACACTATGATTTTTAAATTCATTTGTAATAATAGCTTTAACTACTAAATTACTTTCAAAAGAAGTACTAGGAAATTCAACAGATTCGATACAGCTGCTGAATAATATCGTTAAAAGTATATATGTTATATTTTTTAAATGCTTCATTTTCTTTTTATTCAGTCCAAAAGTCAGGCGGGTTAACAGCTCCTAAGTGAGAACAATCTCCACAAGGTTTTTGAGCTAATTGATAAAGTCTATTTGGTGGTATAATTGGAAGATCAGGAGGGCTTTGATATATCCATCCTGTTCTTAACCTATCTAACAAAGGTGATCGTCCGAAAGCATCTATAATTTCTGGATTTACACGTTCGTCGCATAAAGCAACAGTTCGATAATTGGTGAAAGGAGTTTCAGTTATATCGTTTCTATTGATGAAGATTCTTTTGTTTGATACTGAAGAAACTTCAAAAAAACCAATTACTTTATCTTCGGAATTATTCAATGATGTTATATTACTTGGGATATTTCCAACTTGAGTTTGAGAAAAAATATCATCTGGATTAGAAAACTTATCTAATAGAGTGTAAAAATCAAAAGTATTTTGGTTTATAACATATTGCTTTACTAAAATGCTATAGCGAATACCAATTATATAACTATTTACAGGAATTTGTCTTATAGGAAACCCAATTACTTGGTCTTGAGATAAAGTTTTTGTTTCTGTTAAAAGTATTTTTTTTGACTTCTGATTTCCATAACAAAAACCAATACCATCTTCTTCTTCGGTTTTATCTACTAAATCAAATTCATATGGAGGAGTATCTGAAATTATAAGTAATTTTTTTCTGCTCCAAATAGGAGTTTTAATTTGATATGTTTCGTCATACTCATAGCGATAAAATTTCCCTTCATCACCAGAAGTATTACTGGTGACTTTAAAAACAAATTCTTGAATGTCGTCTATTTCATTGTTTTCAATACTTACATTAATATCGTTTATTGATGATGTGGGAGGTAGAGCTTCTTCAGTAGAAGAATATTTTTGTCCGTTACTCGTTTCTACAATTAATTTGTATTGTTTATTAGTTGTTGCCGCAAATTGGTTTATAGAAGTATACACACCAGTGGTTGTCTCTTGAAAATCATATGATACTCCAGCTTCGTCAGTAATATAAACTTTAGCATTAGTTTCAGGAGCTAACTTTGTAGAGTCAATAGGTATGGTTCGAGATAACTCAATAGTTTGAGTTTTGATTTCATTAGTAATTGTTGCACTCACAACTAAATTTGTATCGGTAGAAACGGTTGCGAATTCTATAGGTTCAATACAACTTTGAATTGTAATCAAACCAACCAAAAAGCAAAAAAAATGAATTAATTTTTTCATCACTTTTTAAAATTTAAAGTTATATGTTATGGTAGGAATTGGGACAGAAAAAATAGAGCTTTGATACGCCTCTACATTTCCATTCTCATTGGTTTGGAAAAATACCGAGTAAGGATTGTTTCTTCCTAGTACATTATATACTGATATGTTCCAGAAACTATGTGCGAACTTTTTAATTTTATGGTTTCCTTCTATATTAATTCCAATATCCAAACGATAATAATCTGGAATTCTAAACTGATTTCGATTGCTATAGGTTAAGAATTCTGCTCCTTGAAAAATGAATTTACCAGTAGGGTAAGTAATTGGTCTCCCCGTTTGATAAGTGAAATTTGCAGAGAAACTATATCTTTCTGTAAATTTATAATTTAGAACAGCAGTTAAGTCATGAGGCTTATCGTAATTTGTTGGAAAAAAGTTTCCATTATTAACTCGCTCTTCATCAAATTGACTGTCTAATTGTATTAAAGACCTTGAGTAACTATAACCTAACCAACCATTTAATCTTCCTCTGTTTTTTTTAACTAGGAATTCGACTCCGTAAGATTTTCCATTACCTTGTAAAACTTCTGTTTCAATATTTTCATTTAATAATAAGTTGGCTCCGATTTTGTAATCTAAAAGATTTTGATACTCTTTATAGTATCCTTCTAAGCTGATTTCATAATCATTACCATTAATGTTTTTAAATGCACCTAAAGAAATTTGTGAACCTTCTTGAGGTTTGATATTTGAATCTGAGAGTCTCCATGTATCAATTGGAGTAGCCGTTGTATTGTTATTTAACCTGTGGATATATTGAAATGACTTGTTAAAACTAGCTTTTAATGAAAGAGTATTGTCTAGTGCATATCTTCCAGATAAGCGATAACTCAAATTGTGATATGTTTGAAATACATCATTATTACCATGTTCAATAGTATTTACTAAAGTTGTTTCATTTTTAGGAGAATTATCCTGATAGACTCGTTCAGTTGATGGCCCTAATGCTAAATACTGATTTAAACGAAGTCCAACATTAAAGGTTAATTTTTTATTCAATGTGATTTCATCGGAAATAAATAAAGCATTTTCAAGAGCTCTTTCTTCTGCAATAGTTAATGGAATAACAGTAGAAGTACTTCCGTTAGGTTGAATTGTTCCTGGGTTAATACTATATAATTTTGATTCTAGACCATAATCAATTTTATGTTTATCAGAATAATCATATTGCAATTTTAGTTTTAAATCAGTTTCACTGATTTTATAATTTAAATCAAAACCTTTATTGGTATCATCACTTTCAAAGTTTATATCAAAAGCATACCGGCTATGCGATACTACTAAATTTCCTCTATTTTTATCGTTAAAAACATGTTCCCAATTTAAAGACCCCATTACATTTCCATATTTATTGATTGTGTCTGAGGCAATTTGAAATTGATCTTGGCTAAAGTATCCAGTTGCTTTAATTGCGTTGTTATCATTAATTTGATGCTTATATTTCGCAATCACATCATAAAAAGAAACGCTACTGTTTTCTATTTGTTTATTGTTAACTAATCCAAGAATCCAATCGGAGTAAGTACTTCTAACTCCTAAAATTAATCCAGATTTATCTTTTACTACAGGGATATCTACATTTACATTTCCTGTTACGGGACCAATAGAAGCTTCTCCTTCAAATTTCTTTGTGTTAGGATCTTTTGTTCTGATATCAAATACAGAAGATAATCTACCACCATACTCAGAAGGGATGTTACCAGTATATATTTTTAAATCATTTGTTGTAAACGGGTTTATTGCAGAAAATAAACCAAGAAAATGAGTTGGATTATAAATTACTCCATTATCTAGTAAAAAAAGATTTTGATCTACTTTACCACCTCTAACATTAACTCCTTCTGATCCTTCACCAGTAGATTTGATAGATGGTAATGTTATAGCAACTTTTAAAATATCTCGTTCTCCTAAAACAAGAGGGATTTTTTTTATTTCTTTAGCCTTAATTTGACTTATACCAGCGATAGTTTGTCTAATGTTTCTTGATCTATTTGCACTAATAACAACCTCCTCTAATTGTTCAGATTTTTCACTAATTGAGAAGTTTAATTTTCCGTCATTATAAATAATTAAATTTTTATAATTACTATCAAAACCAACAAATGAAGTTTCTATGTTGTTTTCTCCAAAAGGAAGTTTTATGCTATAATAACCTTTATTATCGGTTGTTGCATAAATGTTTTTCTCTCGTTCAAAAATTGTTACACCTTCAATAGGTTCTCCGTTTTTATCATTTAAAACTCTACCTGTAAGTGTGTAAAAGTTCTTTTTGCTAGTAACTTCTTTTCCAATTTTTATAATCGAATTTCCTTCTGAATTAACAAGTACTGGAGTATTGTTGTTTTTATCGGATTCAATATTGTTGTTTTCGTAGACACTTTTTTTGATTAAATTTCCATTGGTAAGAATTACTTTTTGATCATCGTTTATAAAATAATTAATAGTACTTCCTCCAAAAAGAGTATCTAAAATATGTGAAAGTTTAGCATTGTTAAATGTAAAATTGACTTTCTCTTGATCTAACCATTTTTTTAAAAAGTAAAATCGATAATTAGTTTTACTTTCAATTAATGTTAAAACTTCTTCTTTAGTTAAATTATTTATGTTTATAGAAACAGTTTCGTTTTTTTCTTGAGACATTAAAGCAATAGAAAAAAGAAGAATTATAAGTGTTAATATACTTTTCTTATTAGCTGATTTCATTAGTTTATACTTGAGGTAAAGACGTAATTAGTTTGGCAACAAAAGTTTTATAATCATTTTTAATTAGAAACTTATTGTCTTTATAAAATTTAGAAATTTGTTTTTTAGAGTTGGGAAAAAGTTTTACAAAATCTCTTTTAGAGTCAATAGAGAAGTAATTGTCATTGTAAAATAGAATATATCCCTCTTGCTTCTTAAAAGTATGGTAGCGATAATCTGCATCTCTATTTTCCTTGCTAAGTTTTCTATGTTTTTTTAATACTGAAAATTCTTCTTTTATAAGTAATTCTTCTAAAAAACCGAAGCTGCTAGAATTTATAAATTTTTTGTTTTCAATACTAAATTTTTGGACTAATGATTTCTCAGGGATTATAGATGTTATTTGATTATTGTTACTTAATTGAATAACAAGAAAATCATCAACTAATTCATATTTTAATTCAATATTGTTAAATACTTGGCCTCTGTAGATAATACTACCTCTTTTAAAAGAATCGTCTTGATAAAAGTTATGATTATCTCTATGTTTTTTTCGATATTTTTCTTTGTAGATTACTCCATAGCTTAATTTAGTATTGTTTGGACCAATAATTTTATCGAATTGGGAGTAAAGTGATTCATCTTGTCCATACACAATGAAACTACAAGACACAAGAACCAAGGTTGATAGCAATTTTTTCATCAACATTTTGTTTTTAGATTAAACTTGGTAAGGGACTTAAATATATGATTAATTTTTTTAGAAAATGTTAAAATGTAACATAATCCTAAAACTTTAAGATTTTGTGATTTATTCCTAGAATGAATTGAGAATTATATAAATAAAAAAGCCATCCTGTTAAGAATGGCTTTTACAAGTAGTAGTTGAAATACAACTAGTTTGCACTAGGTATGTTTTTAAGGATTTCTAATAAGAAATTCCAGAATTTTTGCATTGATGAGATTTGTGCTCTTTCATCTGGAGAATGAGCTCCGCGTATATTAGGACCAAATGAAATCATATCCATTTTAGGATAATTCTGACCTAAAATACCGCATTCTAAACCTGCATGACATGCTGCGACATGCGGCTCAGAATCATTCATATCAATATATAACTTTTTTAAGACTTTTAAAATATCTGAGTTCATATTTGGTAACCACCCAGGATAAGAACCAGAAAACTCAACTTCAAACCCGGCTAATTCAAATACAGAACGTAACGAGTTAGCTAAATCCCATTTATTTGTTTCTGAAGAAGAACGCGTAAGACATCCTATTTTAATAGCTCCACCTTTCACAATTACTCGTGCTACATTATTTGAAGTTTCAACTAAATCTTCAATATCAGGGCTCATTCTATAAACTCCATTTAAAGCACCGTAAACAGATTTTATTAATCCCATCTGTACACCTAAATCCATAACAGATTCTGGAAGAGAAACTTCTTTTAATTCAATAGTTAAATTTGGTTCCAAAGATTCAAATTCTGATTTTATTTCATTAATAAGCTCATTAAGTTCGAATAAAAAAGGTTCTTTGGATACTTGATCAATAATAACAGTTGCAAAACTTTCTCTTGGAATAGCATTACGCAAACTTCCTCCGTTTATTTCTGAAATACGTAAACCAAAATTAGTAAAACCATCAAATAATAAACGATTCATAATTTTGTTAGCATTTCCTAAACCTTTATGAATGTCCATTCCAGAGTGACCTCCATTTAATCCTGTAACAGAAAGTTCAAATGCGATTGTGTTTTCAGGAGTTTTTTCAGTTCCATAAGTTCTTGTAGCAGTGATATCTACTCCACCGGCACAACCAATTCCAATTTCATCGTCTTCTTCAGTGTCTAGATTTAGTAAAATATCACCAGTTAAAATTCCACCTTCAAGTCCCATAGCACCAGTCATTCCAGTTTCTTCATCAATAGTAAATAAAGCTTCGATCGCCGGGTGTTCTATATCTGTAGATGATAGTACAGCCATTATAGAAGCAACTCCTAATCCGTTATCTGCACCAAGAGTAGTTCCTTCAGCTTTTACCCAATCTCCATCAATAAACATTTTGATACCTTCAGTGTCAAAATCAAAATCAGTATCAGAATTTTTCTGATGTACCATATCAAGGTGACTTTGCATCACAATGGTTTTTCTATTCTCCATTCCAGTTGTAGCTGGTTTTCTAATAATTACGTTTCCAACCTTGTCTACAAAAGTTTCTAGATTTAACTTTTTGCCAAAATCTACCATAAACTGAATTACACGTTCTTCTTTTTTAGAAGCACGAGGCACGGCGTTTAAATCTGCGAAGTGATTCCACACCGTTTTAGGTTCTATATTTCTAATTTCTAAGCTCATCTTGTTGTCGTTTATTTGATGTTTCAAAGGTACATTTTAAGATAGTAACAAACAAAGACAAGCTTACTTGTTTTATCTTTCTTCTTTTTCTAGATTATTGTAATTTCGCTTCATGGATTTTTCTTCAAAACTTCTTGAAAATGCAGTAAATGAGGTAAGCAGATTACCAGGTATTGGAAAGCGAACTGCATTACGTTTGGTGCTTCATTTATTAAAGCAACCTAAAGAGAATACTAAATATTTAGCAGATGCTATTACTCAACTACGTAACGAGGTAAAATCTTGTAAAAAGTGTCATAATATTTCTGATACTATACTTTGTGATATTTGTAATAATCCGAATAGAAAGGAAGAATTAGTGTGTGTAGTTGAAGATATTAGAGATGTAATGGCAATTGAAAACACAGGTCAGTTTAGAGGTTTATATCATGTTTTAGGAGGTAAAATATCTCCTATAGAAGGAGTAGGGCCACAAAATTTGAATATCGAATCGCTTGTGGATAAAGTAAAGAACGGAGAAATTAAAGAATTAATTTTTGCCTTGAGTTCTACTATGGAAGGTGATACTACGAACTTCTATATTTATAAACAAATCGAAAAATATAACATTACTACTTCAACAATTGCTAGAGGAATATCTGTAGGTGATGAGTTGGAATATGCAGATGAAGTTACTTTAGGACGAAGTATTATTAACAGAATACCTTTTGAACAATCAATAAAAGGATAAAAGTCTAGAGAGAACTCTAGACTTTTATTAGTGATAATTAAAGTTCTATTGTTTTATTGTTTTTTCCATATAGTTGCTCCTAAGTCAATTGTAGCGTCTTCTGAAATAGAAAAAGAAGCATTTTCATCTGGTTTACTTATTACGTTAAAAGAATAATTGTTTTCGCTTACTTTTTTCCATTCTATTTTTAAAGATTCTTCAATTTCACAATTAGAAGATTGATCGTTAATGTTATAAGTTTCTACGTCACCCATACCATCATTAGTAAAAACAATCGTTGATTTAGTTGTGCAATCATTTGTGTCGTCTATTGGATTCCCTCCATCATCCAGTGTTTTTTTAATTAACTTCCAAGTACCAATAACTGGGTCAATGTTTGTAGTTGGAGTTTCGTTGTTATCTGGCATTTCATTCTTGTCATTAGAACAAGAGAGGAATGAAATAAATAAGATTGATAAAGCTAATAGTTTTCTCATAATTTTAATTTGTTATTATTTACTGCATTCTTAGTTAAAGAATGCTTAGTTACAACTATGTTCAAATCTTTGCAAAATGTTACTATTCATATAAAAAAAAAGAAACTCTTATTTTAAAAGAGTTTCTTTCATATAGTTTTAGGTGTAAGTTTTTTATTGCTTAGCCCAAGTAAATCTTCCTATAATCATATCTTGGTTGTTGTTTTCAAAACTAATAGGAGCATCTGTTCCTGAAGTAAATCCGTGTCTTTTTATATAGTATGTTCCATTATCATTGTTAGTCCACTCACCATTGTAAGAGTTTTGTGAATCTAAAGTACATGTGTTATTAATAGTACTGTATTGAGTGAATGTGAATTTCCCATCATTACTAAAAACATAAGTGCTTTGACCAGTACACGCATCAACATCAAAACCATTATCCTTTTCAAGTTTCCATGTTCCAATAATAGGATCTTGAGTTTGAACTGGGTCTTGAGTTTCTCCTTCAGAAGAACTATCCGAAGAACAAGAAATAAAAGAGAAAATAACGAATGAGAGTAAAATAAATCGTTTCATATTTAGGGGAATTAAAAATTAAAGAACGAAAGATAGATAATTAACTTAAGTTATCATCATCTTCCTTATTTTTTTCGATTAACGTTTTTTCATATGTATCCCAACTTTTTTTTGCTCTTACTTTTTTATAGAGACGAATACTCATCATTAATAAAACGGAGGCTAAAACAATTCCAATTACTCCCCAAATCCAATTAATGGCATTTTTCAATACAACCAAAAACACAACTGCAAATAATATTATTGTAGCTATTTCATTCCAAATTCGAAGTTTAAGCGAAGTGTATTTTATTTCATCTTTTTGTAGTTCTTTATATATTCCATGACATTTTGCATGATAGAAGTATAATGCTAAAACAAAGGCCAATTTTACATGCATCCATGGCATTTCTAAGTAAACGGGGTTTTTATAAAGCATCCAAAAAGCAAAAATACTAGCTAAAATAGCAGAGGGCCATGTAATAATATACCACAATCTTTTTTCCATCAATTTATACTGTGTTTGAAGAATTTCTTTTGCAGGTTCTTCTTTTTTTTCGGCCTCAGTATGATAAATAAATAAACGAACAATGTAGAATAAACCAGCAAACCAAGTAACTACAAATATGATATGTAATGATTTGATGTATAGAAAATCCATAGTTAGTTGTTTTTAAAGTTATTTATCCATCCAACTAAAACATTTACCCATTCGTCATTATCATTAATGCAAGGAACAGTATAAAATTCTTCACCGCCAGCTTCAATAAATTCATGTTTTCCTTCCATTGCGATTTCTTCTAAAGTCTCCAAACAATCAGAAACAAAAGCTGGAGTTACAATAGCTAGTTTTTTAATACCATCTTTTTCTGCTTTCTTAACTAACGTTCTGTCAGTATAAGGTTGTAACCAAGGGTCAACTCCTAAACGAGACTGAAATGTAGTGGTTACATTTTCATCATTTAAACCTAATTCCTTGACAACGTTTTTGGTGGTTTGGAAACACTGGTGACGATAACAAAATTCATGTGCTTTTGAGGGAGTGTTACAACAACTTCCGTCTATTTTGCAATGTGATTTTGTAATATCTGATTTTCTAATATGACGCTCTGGCACTCCATGGTAAGAAAACATAATGTGATCATAATCTTTATCAGATAAATAATCTTTTATGCTATTTGAAAGCGCTTTTACATACTCAGGTTGGTTATAAAAAGCTGGAATGTCAGTGATTTTCATGTCTGAGAAAAATTCTTTTCTCAACTCTTCTGCTTTTACTAAAATAGTTTCTGTTGTAGCCATTGCAAACTGCGGATACAAAGGAATTAATAAAACATCTTTAACACCTTTATCATATAGTTCTTGTAACCCTGATTTTATAGAAGGATTGCCATAACGCATAGCTAATGCAACAGGAATATCAGTTTCATGTTGAACTTTATTTTGTAATCTTTCTGATAAAACAATTAATGGAGAACCTTCTTTCCACCATATTTTTTGGTAAGCAGCAGCTGACTTTTTTGGTCTTGTATTTAATATTATTCCTCTTACGATAAAAGAACGAAGCCAAAAAGGTACATCTATTACTCTTTCGTCCATTAAAAACTCATCTAAGTATTTTTTTACATCTTTAGGATTAGTACTCTTTGGTGATCCTAAGTTAACTAATAAAACTCCTTTCATAATTCCGAATTTGTTTCAGATATAGTTTGTTTAATTTGATTTGTTGCTTCATAAAGTGTAATTGCTAAACTATGAATTACATTCATGCTAGAATTACGTCCATACATAGGAATAGAAACAGTTGCATCAACTAGCTCTATGTTTTCTATTCCATTTCTTTCGCTTCCTAAAAGTAATACCAATTTTTCGTGTTTTTTAAAATCGAAATCTTGAATTATTATACTTTCATCAGTTATTTCAATACCAATTATTGTATTTCCTTCTTCTTTTAATTTAGTTACAAGATTAATAAAATTACTATATAGTTCAGAAGTAACTTGATTTATAGTATTCCTGGCAGTTTTTTTTACAATTCTGTTGCTCATTGAAGGAGAACTTTGGTGTAGATATATTTTTGATACACCAAAACTTTCAGCAATTCTAAAACACATCCCAATATTTTCAGGTGTTCTAATTGCGTCACAAACAATAGTAATAGGAAATTCTTGTGCTTTATTTTCTATTTCGTAATGTGTTAATTGTTTCATTTATACTTCTAAATCTAATAAAAATTCATTCCACAAATTATCTTTAAATTTTGATTTAAAGAAACCAAAATGTCCAATTGTCTTGACATTGTATTCTTTAGGGATTAAATGTTTTCTTGTAATATTAGCATTAAAATATTTCTTAGTCATCCAATCTATTGCTTTTCTTGGGGCAAAATGATCATTATCTGTGCTATAAGAAGTTATATTCCCGTTAAGTTGATGATGAAATAGTTCTTCTTTTTTCTTGTAATGAAATAAGTAATTTTGTTTTCTTCCCCAACTTGCAAATTCCTGTGCCATAGATTTAGGTAAGTTTTCCATACCTGTAATTTTCTTACTAGGCAAATACCCAAAAACTGTTGTAAATACAGGAAATAAAAAATACCAATTAAAAAACATTTGAAATTTACCAAACCCTTTCCAAAACTTAAAATATCCGGTTTGACTTGCAACAAGAAGAGTGTTAGTGATGTATTTATTGGAAGGGGTTAAGCCTAAAATTTGGCCACCAATACTATGACATACACAATCTATTTGTGAATTTTGGTGACTTTCTTTGATGTAATTTAAAACACTATTAATGTCGTTAACAGCCCAATTAGTTAAGGTAACATCAAATTCTTTTAAGCTCTCTTTTTTAGAAGCTCCAATACCGGCATAATCAAAAGTATAAACAGTTCTTCCTTTAGATCTTAAAAAATCAGCAAAATTTTGATAATACCCTTGAAGTACTCCAGTAGCAGAACAAATAATTACAACTTTATTATTTGATTGATTAGGTGTGTATTTTGTTAAACTTAAAGAGTAACCAAGAGGTGTAGTTAGTTCTATAGTTTCCATACTTATGAATTTAACGACAACACATATTGTTTAGGAGTGGTTCCAAATTTCTTTTTAAATGCTGCGATAAAATGACTGGCTGTACTATATCCAACCTGAAGACCAACTTCGTTTACATTATATTGGTTGCTTTCTAATAGCTTTCTAGCATGTTCCATTTTGTAATCAAAAAGAAAACTGTAGACTGTATCTCCATATACTTGTTTGAAACCTTCTTTTAATTTCTTTAAGTTTAACCCAGTTTCGTTTGATAATTCCTGTAATGTTGGAGGTTCTGCCATTCGAGATATTATGATATCCTTTGCTTTTCTAATTTTAGATACGTCTCGTTCATCCACTAGAAACGGACAATATTCTCCTTCAATAGATTCATCTTTTTGAAAGTGTAAACTCAATAATTCGTATATCTTTCCTTTAATATACAAGCTACGTAAAGAGCTGTTGACATTTGCGTTAATGATTTGTTTTAAAACAATTAAAACAGTTGGTTTTATAGTAGCGTTATCGTAATATTTTCTATTCTTATTTTCATCGCTTAAAAAAGGAATGTATCCAGCTTCTCTAGAAAATAAAGAGTGGAACTTTTTGATAGAAATTAATAAAGAAACCAAGGAGCTCTTAGGTTGAATTTCTAAATTTAAAGGTAAATCTTGTTGGGGGTTATATAATAAAATTGAATGCTCTTCTAAAACATCAAAGGTATAATTACCATTGTTGAAATGAAATTTGGCATTACCATGAATACAAAAATGCAATTGTATAAATGAGTTATTTATTTCTCGTTCAAAGCGTTGAGTTTTCATAGTGTCGTTTGAAAACTCAAGCAATAAAAAACCATTTTCGAGGTTGGTTTCTAAAAAAGTGCTTTCAGCGATATTTTTCAAGAGTATAGGTATTAATGAGTTTGGTGTTTTTATTTAGAATTATTCTAGATAATAAACGCTGTAATCCTTGTTATTATAGCAAAAATAAAGAAAATCAGTGGTTTTTAGAAAAAATGACGCATAAAAACCAAAAACGACATTTTAAGTTCCTCTAGCGATATTTTTATCTAATGTAACTTTCTATTTTTGTCGAGGTTTTATGTAAAAAAAGAATATTGGAAGATACTAAACATAAGAATTTTTACAGTATTGGAGTAAGCTATATTAAGGCTGACGCACAAACACGAGGAAAATTTTCTTTATCTACGGAGGATAAGAAGGCATTGTTGAATGAAGCAAAGTCAAACGATTTTGATGGAGTATTTGTATTATCAACGTGTAATAGAACCGAAATTATTGGTTTTGCTGAACACCCTTTCCAATTAATAAGTATGCTGTGTAAGCATTCTAATGGTTCCGTAGAAGAGTTTGCTAAAGTATCTTATGTGCATAAAAATCAAGAAGCAATTCAACATTTATTTAATATAGGTACTGGATTGGATAGTCAGATTTTGGGTGATTATGAAATTGTAGGTCAACTAAGAACTGCTTTTAAATTAGCAAAAGAGCAAGGAACCACTAATGCTTATTTAGAACGTCTACTTAATAATGTAATGCAAGCTAGTAAACGTGTTAAGAATGAAACTAAGTTAAGTTCAGGAACAACTTCAGTTTCTTATGCCGCTGTTCAATACTTAATTGACAATATACAGAACTATAATTTAAAAAATATTTTAGTGTATGGTTTAGGTAAAATGGGAAAGCATACCTGCAAGAATCTAGCCCAGTACACTCAAAATAAACAAGTAACTTTAATAAATAGAACAGAGGAGAAAGTAGATGAGTTTATTAAAGAACATCCTTCAATCAAGAAAGCTAGATTAGAAAATTTAACAAAAGAAATTGATAATTCTGATGTTTTAATAGTTTCTACAGGAGCTTCAAAAGCAACAGTAACTTTAGAAAATATTCCTTTAGATAAAAGCTTACTTATTTTAGATTTATCAATTCCCGCAAATGTTGATTCAAGTATTAAGAATTTGAATAATGTAAAGTTGGTAAATGTTGATGAATTATCTAAAGTAACAGATGAAACATTAGCAAAGCGTAAAGAAGAGATCCCTTTTGCTAAAGAAATAATAGAAGAGCATAAAGAAGAGTTTAATGAGTGGTTAAACCATCGTCGTTTTACTCCAGCAATAAATGCCTTGAAACAATCATTAGAGGCAATTCAAAGAGATGAAATTAATTTTCATAAAAAGAAAATAAATAATTTTGATGTAGATCAAGCAGAAGCTATTACATCAAGATTCATACAGAAAATAACTACACAGTTTGTAAAACACTTAAAAACTGAAGAGATTTCGGTAAATCAGAGCATACAAGTTATGGCAAAAGTGTTTGGCACGAATTTAGAAAAAATCGATGCAGAAAATCATTAGAATCGGTACTCGTGATAGCGAGTTGGCTTTATGGCAAGCCAAAAAAGTTCAACAACTTTTAGAAGAATTAGAGTACAATACAGAAATAGTACCTATTAAATCAACAGGAGATTTAGTACTTGATAAACCTCTTTACGAACTGGGAATCACAGGGATTTTTACAAAGAATTTAGATATAGCAATGTTAAATGGCGACATTGATATTGCCGTGCATTCTATGAAAGATGTTCCAACAGTATTACCAGAAGGAATTGTGCAAGCAGCTGTTTTAAAGCGTGCTAATTACAACGATATTTTGGTTCTAAAAGATAATGAAGAGTTTATGGCGCAAAAAGAAGGGGTCATAGCTACAAGTAGTTTACGTAGAAAGGCACAATGGTTAAATCGTTATCCTACACATTTTGTTGAAGATTTAAGAGGAAATGTAAATACGCGTTTGCAAAAAGTAAATGATAATGAGTGGAATGGTGCTATTTTCGCTGCGGCCGGTTTAGAACGAATTGGTAAAAGACCTAAAGGAGCTGTAAATCTTTCTTGGATGATTCCTGCACCTGCTCAAGGAGCAATAATGGTTACGGCTTTAGCTGAAGATGATTTTTCTGTAGATGCTTGTAATCAGTTAAATGATGTAGATACTGAAACATGTACAACTATAGAACGAGAATTTTTAAATCGTTTAGAAGGAGGTTGTACTGCTCCAATAGGGGCATTGGCTTATATTAATGAAGTTGATAAAGAATTAGTTTTCAAAGGAGTTTTACTAAGTAGAGACGGAAAGAAGAAAATTGAAGTAAGTAAAAAAGTTCCTGTTGGAAGACATAAATATGTAGCCAAAGATTGTGCTAATTATATTATAGAAAGAGGAGGGAAGATTTTAATGATGGAGGATTTAGGAATTGAAAAAGAGTTTTCAATCTTTTCTACCAAGAAATTATCTGAAGCACAAAAAAAACTACTTCCTACTACGGTAAAGGTTGAAGACAGTGATTTTATTAAAATTCGTTTCAATAGAATGGCTCCTAAAGTAGTTAAGCAAGAAATAGAAAATGTAATCTTGACAAGTAAGAATGGAGTAGAATCATTATTACACAATTATACTTCTGATGAATTACAGTTTAAAAATATTTATTGCGTAGGAAGAAGAACAAAGAAGTTAATAGAACAGAAAATAGGTAAGGTTACTTATTCGGCAAGAAATGCAGATAAACTTTCTGAATATTTGATTAATGAAATTTCTGGACAGGAAGTAACCTATTTCTGTAGTGATTTACGATTAGATACATTGCCAGCTAAATTGTCTCAAAATAATATTATTGTTAATGAGGTAGAAGCATATAAAACTATGTATAGTCCTTCAAAAGTAGATGATAATGTTAATGGTGTTTTATTTTATAGTCCGTCAACTGTAGAGAGTTATATAAAAGAAAATGAAGCAGATAAAATAGCTTTTTGTATTGGAGATACTACAGCAAAGGAAGCTGCTAAATTTTTTAAAGAAGTAAAAACTGCTAAGTTGCCTACTGTAGAAAGTGTTATAGAATTAGTAAACACCCATTTTGTTAAAGCATAAGTTATGTTTAGAACAAGAAGACTCAGAAAAACAGAAAATGTTCGTCGTTTAGTGAGAGAAAATAAACTCTCAGTTGACGATTTTATTTATCCACTATTTATAGAAGAAGGTAAAGGAATAGAAAAAGAAATTTCTTCAATGCCAGGAATAAAGAGATACTCTTTAGATACTATTTCTAAAGAGTTAGACGAGGTTGTTGCATTAAACATTCCTGCAGTTTTGTTATTTGGTATTCCTACAAATAAAGATGAAATAGGAACTGAAACTTGGAATGATAATGGAATTATGCAACAAGCGGTTCGTTTTATCAAAAAGAACTATCCAGATTTGTATGTAATTACAGATGTTTGTTTTTGTGAATATACTTCACATGGTCATTGCGGAGTGTTATGCGACGATGATGTGGATAATGATGCTACTCTAGTAAATTTAGCAAAACAAGTAATTTCACATGCTAAAGCAGGTGTAGATATGGTTGCTCCGTCTGGAATGATGGATGGAACAATTGCCATGATTCGAGAAAGTTTAGATAATGCAGGGTATCCTAATTTACCAATTATGGGATATTCAGTAAAATATGCATCTGCATTTTATGGACCTTTTAGAGATGCTGCAGATTCAGCTCCATCTTTTGGAGATAGAAGAACTTATCAAATGGATCCAGCAAATAGAGATGAAGCACAAAGAGAAGCTACATTTGATGATGAGGAAGGTGCGGATATCTTAATGGTAAAACCAGCGTTATCATATTTAGACATCATTAGAGATTTAAAGAATAATTTCGATAGACCAATTGCTTGCTATAATGTAAGTGGAGAATATGCTATGGTAAAAGCAGCAGCCGAAAAAGGTTGGATAGATGGAGAACGAGTAATGATGGAAAGCTTATTATCTATGAAAAGAGCAGGAGCAGATATTATTATTACTTATTTTGCAAAAGAAGCGGCTAAAATTTTATCAAAAAAGTAACGTCATTACAAGGAAGAATAACGAAGTAATTTCATTTTTAAGATTGCTTCTTCCAAAATTTCGGAATCGCAATGACAGAAAAAAATAAAAATGGAACTCAAAAAATCACAAAAACTATATAACAAAGGATTAGTAAACTTAGTAGGAGCTGTTAACTCTCCTGTAAGAGCATTTGCTTCAGTTGGAGGAAATCCTTTATTCATTGAAAAAGCTAAAGGAAGTAAAATCAAAGATGTTGATGGAAATTCTTATATCGATTTAGTATTGTCTTACGGGCCAATGATTTTAGGACATCGCCATAAGAAAGTCCAAAAAGCTATCATAAAAGCTTTAAAAAATGGATATTCATTTGGAGCTTCAACAGCAAACGAAATTAAATTAGCTAAAATTGTATGTGATGCTTTTCCAGGAATGGATAAAGTTCGTTTTGTAAATTCTGGTACCGAAGCTGTTTTAAGTGGAACACGTTTAGCAAGAGCATATACTGGAAAAGATAAAATAATAAAGTTTGCTGGTTGCTATCATGGGCATCAAGATTCTTTATTAGTTGCGGCAGGATCTGGTTTAGCTACACTAAGTTTGCCAGGAAGTAAAGGTGTGCCTGAAGGAGCTGTAAAGAATACATTAATCGCTAATTATAATGATTTAGATAGTGTAAAAGCTCATTTTGAAAAGCATGATGATATTGCAGGTGTTATTTTAGAACCTATAGCAGGAAATATGGGTGTTGTAATCCCACAGAATGGGTTCTTGAAAGAATTAAAAGTATTCTTAGAATCAAAAGGAGCATTACTAATAGTTGATGAAGTTATGACTGGATTTCGTTCTAAGTTTGGAGGAGCACAGGAATTATTGGGAGTTGAAGCAGATATTACATGTTTAGGTAAAGTAATAGGAGGAGGGTTCCCAGTTGGAGCGTATGGTGCTCGTAATGAAATTATGGAAAATGTTGCTCCGTTAGGAGGTATGTATCAAGCAGGAACTTTAAGTGGAAATCCAATTGCAATGGCAGCGGGTATATCAACGCTAACTGAGTTAAAAAAACAAAATCCATATGAACAGTTTAATAAAGTAGCAACTCATTTAGAAGAAAGTTTATTAGCATCTGCTAAAAAATATGGAGTTGAATTATCTGTAAACCGATTTGGATCTATGATAAATCCTTTCTTTACAAGTACTCATGTAACTAATTTTGATGAAGCTCAAAGTTCAGACACTAAGAAGTTTGCTACATTCTTTTGGGAGATGATTAGGAACGGTGTCTTTTTACCACCTTCGCAATTTGAAGCATGGTTTTTATCAAGTGCTATAAATGATAAGGATATTAAAAAAATAAAAAAAGCCATTGATAAATCAATGGAAGCAGTATCAAAAATGTAAAAAAATAACGTGATGAAGTTTATAATTGCTCTATGTGTCTCTTTAGTAACACTTTCATGTGCAAACAAAAATATGAGTCAAGCCAATCAAGAAAATAAGATAATTAATCTTTATGAAGGTAATTTAGGAGGAGCAGGATCAGAAGGTTTTAAAAAAGAAAATCTAGTAATTCAATCCGAAGAAGATTGGAAAATGTTTACAGAGAAATTAAATAGTGTTAATAAAATTTCTAACTATTTTGATTCAAAAATAGATTTTTCAAAAAAATCTGCAATTATTGCGGTTGATCATGTAAGGAGTTCAGGTGGTTTTTCGATTAAGTTAACCAAAGCTAATGAAGAAAAGGAATCATTAGAGTTTAATGTAATAACGAAAGGTCCAAAACCAACAGATATGGTAGCTTCAGTAATGACTCAGCCAATTCACATAATATTAATTGATAAAACAAACAAAAAGATAATTTTTGTAGAGAAATAAAGATGATAAAGAACGACTTATTTTTAAGAGCCTTAAAAGGGGAAACTGTAGACAGACCACCAGTATGGATGATGAGACAAGCAGGTAGATATTTACCTGAATTCATGGAAATACGTAAAAAGTACGATTTCTTTACACGCTGTAGAACTCCTGAATTAGCTTCAGAAATTACTGTACAACCTATTAGAAGGTATGGGATGGATGCAGCGATTTTATTTTCTGATATATTAGTCGTTCCGCAAGCTATGAATGTTGAGGTTGAAATGAAACCTAATTTTGGACCTTATTTACCAAATCCAATTCGCGATAAAAAATCATTAGATAAAGTAATTATTCCTGATGTAAATGAAGAATTAGGATATGTAATGGATGCTATTAAAGCAACCAAAGAAAAATTGAACGATGAAATCCCTTTAATAGGTTTTGCAGGCTCTCCATGGACAATTTTATGTTACATGGTGCAAGGTCAAGGATCTAAAAACTTTGATAAAGCAAAAGAATTTTGTTTTGCACAACCAATTTTGGCACACCAATTGCTTACTAAGATAACAGATACCACAATTGCTTATTTAAAAGCAAAGGTAAAAGCAGGTGTTAATGCTGTACAAATTTTTGATTCTTGGGGCGGAATGCTATCACCAACCGACTATCAAGAGTTTTCATGGCAATACATCAATAGAATCATTGAAGCATTAAAAGAAGATGCACCAGTAATAGCATTTGGTAAAGGGTGTTGGTTTGCTTTACAAGAAATGGCTAAATCGAATGCATCGGCTTTAGGAGTAGATTGGACTTGTTCCGCAAGAAACGCAAGGTATTTAACCGGTGGAAATATAACATTACAAGGGAATTTTGATCCCTCAAGATTACTTTCTCCACCAGCCGAAATTAAAAAAATGGTCACGGAAATGATCAACAATTTTGGAAAGGACAAATATATTGTTAACTTAGGGCACGGTATTTTACCGAATATACCAGTTGAAAACGCAAAAGCATTTATAGATGCTGTTAAAGAGTACAAAGTTGAATAAATAAAAAACAAAACAATAATTCCCATGAAAAGATTAGTATCATTTCTGTTAATTATTCTTGCTACAAGCGTATTTGCACAAAGAAAATACTACAATCAAGCAGTAAATAGTTGTGCAGGTAAGTCTTCAGAAGAATTAATAGATAAATGTATTAAAGATAGTTATTTGTTAAACTATGATTTTACAACAGATGAAGGTAAGGTTGTAAGCACAAAAAGTATAAAGAAACCTATAGTTTTAATTGCTGCGGCTGGGTGGTCTGCACCTTGTCACGGTCAAATTCCAGCAATTAATGAAATTGTTGATATCTATAATAAAGATGTTCAATTTATAATGATTTTCTGGGACAAGAAAGATAGGATTGCTAGATTTAAAAATAAAATTGATTCAAGAGTAATTCTTATTCCTGCGGGAGAGAATGATAAAGTAGCAAAAGGAAATTTAGATATTAGTGGCTTTGTTCATAAATTAGATTATCCTACAGCTTATTTAATTGATAAAACAAAAAAGTTTGTTGCTGTAAAAAGAGGAGCTACCATTCCTTCTAAAACAGTAACACGTGAAGAAGCTAATGAAAAAAATGCCTCTGAACTTGAAGCTTTTGTAAAACAAGTATTGAATTAATTCAAAATATTATTTGAAATAAATCAAACCTCTTTCTTACTTTTGAAAGAGGTTTTTATTTTTATAGCTATGATACAATCAACCATTAATGCTGTCAAAGCATATTTTGATGCCTTAAGCATCATAAAAAAATTAAAATTGTGGAAGTATTTTTTTATTCCAGTAATTATAAGTGCTATAACAGCAATAATAATAGGGTCATTTACTTATTTTTTATCAGATGATATAGGATATTATATTTCTAAATTATGGCCTTGGGAATTCGGAAAGCAAACGTTTACAGCAATAGGGAATTTTTTTGGAGGTATAGCAATTGTTGCTATAGGGTTTATTTTATATAAACATATAGTTTTAGCATTATCTTCTCCTTTTATGAGTCCAGTTTCTTTAAAAATTGAAGAGCATTTTTATGGTAAACAACATGATCATAAAAAAAATACATTTTCAGAATCTTTAAATAGAGGAATTAGAATCAGTGTTAGAAATTTAGTGAGAGAGTTGTTACTCACCTTATTAATTTTACTACTAGGATTAATACCATTGATTGGGCTTTTTTCTTCTATCTTATTGTTCTTTACTCAGGCTTATTATGCAGGCTTTGGAAATATGGATTATACTTTAGAACGCCATTATAGTTATAAAGATAGTGTCACCTTTGTTAAGAGAAATAGAGGAACAGCTATTGGAAATGGTATAATTTTTATGCTTTTCTTACTAATACCTATAATTGGTGTAGTATTAGTACTGCCTTTTTCTGTAACAGCTGCAACTACAGAAACCATGAAAAAAATTCAGTAAAAAATACAAGAATGAGTACTTTTGTCGCTCAATTATAAATAAGCATGAAAGATCAATTCTACGCATATATTCTACAATTACAAGACACAATAACTAGTGAGTTAGAAAAGATAGATGGTAAGGCTACTTTTCAAGAAGATTTATGGAAAAGACCTGAAGGTGGAGGCGGAAGAACTCGTGTTATAGAAAACGGAAATGTATTTGAAAAAGGAGGTGTTAATGTATCTGCTGTTCATGGAGAATTGCCTGAAGTCTTAAGAAAGCAGTTTAAAGTTGATACGGGTAATTTTTTTGCATGTGGTTTAAGTTTAGTTTTACATCCTAAAAATCCATTTGTACCTACTGTACATGCAAATTGGCGTTATTTTGAAATGTATAATGAAAAGGGAGAAATAGTAACGCAATGGTTTGGTGGAGGACAAGATTTAACTCCGTACTATCTTTTTGATGATGATGCAATTCATTTTCATACAGTTTGTAAAGAAGCTTGCGATAAGCATCACAAAGATTTTTATCCAAAGCATAAAGAAACTTGTGATAATTATTTTTGGAATACACATAGAAATGAAGCTAGAGGAATAGGAGGTTTGTTTTTTGATTACTTAAAAGAAACGAATGATTTTTCTATGCAAGATCGTTATGATTTTGTTACTGAAGTAGGAAATAGTTTTTTACAAAGTTATGTTCCAATAGTGCTTAGAAGAAAAACGATAGAATATACTAAAGAACATAAGGATTGGCAAGAAGTAAGAAGAGGTAGATATGTTGAATTCAACTTAGTTCACGATAGAGGAACATTATTTGGATTAAAAACTAATGGAAGAATTGAAAGTATTTTAATGAGTTTACCGCCTACAGTACAATGGAAATACAATCACATTCCTGAAAAAGATACTGAAGAAGCTAAATTGATAGAAGTATTAGCTGAACCTAAAGCTTGGGTTTAATAGTTTATTTCCAAATCATATTTTTTTTAACTATTGTTCTATTACGGATTTTAATTTTTTGAAGTCTGGCTTTTAGTAATTGCTTTCTTCCACTAAGGTTTCTAGTATAAATTATATTAGCAAGGCTAACTCTATTATTCCAATGTTTCAGAAAAATATTAGCTTTCTTCTTATGTCCACTAAAAAGTTCAGGAACTGTAGAGAATTTATATTCCTTAAATTTACGAGTAAGCCAAGATTTTTTATATTCTCTTAAAAGATATTTAGGATTATCAATAGGTTGTAGAATTTCATTTAATAATTTAATAAATGTTTTACTTTCAAATCTACTAGCTCCATAAATAGTTATTCCTACTTCTCCTTTTCCTTTAAGTTTTGTTTTTAATTTTACTTTCTTATGATCAGAGGTAATAATTTTTAATTCAAACATAGTGTCTAAAACAGCTTCAGCAATTTTATGAACTCTGATATCTATTAGTCCATATTTTACATAACTCTTAACATTTTTGTACAGATTAAAAACCAACCATAAAAATATACTGAAAATAGATATATATAAAATGGTTAAGATTTTTTGATCATCAATATAAAAGCTTAAACCAATATAAGTTATAAGCATGCCTAATACTAAAGATGTTTCACCAAAGCTATATAAAAAAGCATTTAAATAATCTAACCCTGTTGATTTGGTTTTTCTTTTTCTTGGATTAATTAATGTAATTTCATCGTATATCTTTTTACCATTAAAAATAGAATTTTCCCATTTTCTTACAATACTATTTCGATTTTCCGATAACGCTATTGTTTTTAAATTTAAACTTTCTATATCGTTAGCAAAAATTTTATCAGGTAAATTGAGTCTTGATATTCCGTTTTTAATTGTTGAATCATTATTATTTGTAACTCCTAAAAAAGAACCAAATCTTCTCGACAACAATTCGAGGTCTTTTCCACCATTTTCTTCAGTAGGATCAATACAAGCTAAATGCCAAATTAAACCAACTTTATTTGGGTTTGTAGGATTAATTCTTATAGCCCTTCCTCTCATTTGATTTGAAGTTACGAAAGAACCAACAAAAGAAGCTAATATTAAGCTATTTATTGATGGAGCATCCCAACCTTCACCTAATAAAGATTTTGTACCAATAAGTACCTTAATATGACCTAGTTCAAATAACTTAGTAATTACTTCAACAATATTTTTAGAACTAGAAGATTTGTTATTTACAATTACATAGTTTTCATCTGATTCTAAATAAGAAAAAGTAAAATTGTCAATATTATCTATAAGTTCAATTTGTTCTATTAAAGAATGATGAATAATTACAATAGAACCGGATAAAACAGCTAGTGCTTTAGGGAAAAAAATGAGATTTTTTAATTGCAAGAAAATAGGAATCACACCAATTTTATCTATTGTGTCAACTTTTTCTGTCGGTGTGTTTAAATATTCTTTTCTAATATAATCAGTCAGGATAACACATCGTAAATCTTCTTTTAGGTTTTTTTGCTCTTGACGAACAATAGAAATAATACTTTTTAATTTACTGGGACTATTGCTTAAAGATTTATAAATGAATTCATCTCCTTTAAGGTTTACTTTGTTTCTGCTAAATACAGATAGTTTCCTAAGTTCTTTTTCTAATTCAGATAAAAAAGATTCATGTTCTTCTAGGTTCTGTCTATCTGTTACTAGAATGCCTTGTAATAAAATTTCAATCCATTGATGAGAAATCTCTGGAAACTCAACATTTTCAGCATCGTCAAAACCAAGAATTTTTAATTTATCATGATTAATGATAATGTTCATTGATTTTAAAAAGATTAGAATAGAAGAAAAGTAATCAGGGTTTTTATATATTTCCTCAAGATAATTTACTGTAAACTTAAAAAAACGATGATTATGTATCAGTTTAATAAGCTTGTGGTTTTTTAATAGTGAGTCTACGAAAGCATTAATTTGCGCTCTGAAATTAGTAATGTATATAGATTCTTCTGATTCTGGTTTGGAGAAATAAATTAAATCTTGATGAGGTGCTAAATTCTTTTCTTTTACCAAGTCCGGAATTACTATTTCATCATCTATTTCACCACATAAATTAAAGTATTTTATAATTTCAGACTTATCGCTATCATATGGTGGAGTAGCAGTTAAGGCAACAACAGTTTGTAAATGTTGTTCTTTTAAATCATACAAACATTTCCACCAAGCATTTTTTAGATGATGGGCTTCATCTAATAATAAAACTTCAATTTCATGTTTTTTAAAAAAGGCATAATAATCTTCTACATTTTCAAAAGTTTTAAAAAAGCTATGTAATGCTTGGTAGGTTGAAAATGTTATATCTGAAGGTGATTTTAAATCAAACGAAAAATTTTTAAAATCTTGATTTTTAGTAAAAAATGTTTGTAACCTGTTTTCCCATTGATTTCTAATGGTTAGAGTAGGAGCAAGAACTAATGTTTTCTTATTTAATCTTTTTACAATTTCAAGACCAAGAATCGTCTTACCAGATCCTGGAGGGGCCACAATATGAAAATGATTATCTTCAATATGGTCAGAGAAATTACTAAGAACAGTTGCTTGATATGGTCTCCATTGTAATTTAAATCTCAGTTTTTCAAATATCATAGCAAGTTTTTGATATAAAAGATGTATTGTTTCTGGTCAAAGATATTAAATCAAATGATCAAATTTTTATGTTAATACAAGGTTAATGGAAACGATAAGTCTACAAATGTTAAAAAGTCGTGTTATTTTTGAAAGATGTCAAGAAAAATAATACTTCTTATTATAGCTTCTATTATTGGTTTAATAGCTTTATCTTTAATTCAAGCCCAATTAATTCAAAACACATATGCCTTAAGAAAGCAAGCTTTTATAGACAAAACAAGTAAAGTTGTTGGTAAAATAGGGAGTTATGGTACACCTATAGATTCTATTGGTGATGCTATTTCTAGTGTTTTTTTAAAAGATTTAGATAAGTATAGTCTTCGTATGCTTTCTAAGCAGAAGTTATTAAATAGATTACAAAAGATAAATGATTCTTTAAATCCAAATTTTATTAAAGAATATGAAAAAGAGATAAGATCAAAAGATTTAGGTTATGATTTAAAATACCATAAAACCTTGCAAAGTTTGGTTTTAGTAGATAGCTTAAAAAGTGATACCATATATTTTAATAATACTACCACTAATTTAAAATTAGTTGGATATGATTTTAAAAATGATCCAGAATTACGTTTAGGAACTTCAACTTGGGAAACTAATAGAACCTTTGAAAAGAAAATAAAAGGAGAGCTAAAAAAAGGAGACTATGATGTAGTTTTTAAAACTATTAATTATATGAATATTGATGGTTGGAATAGAATTATTTTAAAGGAAATGAGAGGGTTATTGATTTTTTCTTTTTGTATTTTCTTATTTGTAATTGGTTTGTTTTATTATTCCATTAAAAATTTAATTACTCAAAAGAAGATAGCCGATATTAAAACTGATTTTGTAAATAATATTACTCACGAGTTAAAGACTCCATTGGCTACTCTTGGTTTAGCTACTAAAATTCTTAAAAAGCAAGAACAGATATCTCCTATAATGAAAAGCACTATAAGTACTATAGAGAGACAAAATGTTCGTCTACAAAAACTAATAGATCAGGTATTGAATAATAGTTTAGGGTATGAAGAGCTTGTTTTAGAAAAACATAAATTTAATAGCACTGATTTTATTTCTGAAATTTTGAATGATTTTGAAGTCTCGCATAAGGATAAAGTAACTTTAAAAAGAATGATTTCTAGTGAAAATTTGAAATTAAATTTGGATAGATTTTATATGACAACCGCAATTGTAAACATCCTAGAAAATGCTGTTAAATATGGGACTAACAAAATTGCAGTGCAATCGAAAATTAATAATGAAAACTGGCAGTTGAAAATTCAGGATAATGGAATAGGGATTTCAAAAAAGAATCAAAAATTAATTTTTAATAAGTTTTTTAGAGTAGAAAATAAAGACGTACATAACGTGAAAGGGCTAGGTTTAGGTCTATATTATAGTCATCAGATAATTAAAGCACATGGTGGTTCTATTCAAGTCGAAAGTGAAAAAGGAAAAGGAACTTCATTTACAATTGTATTACCGTTGAAATAATTACGAAAATGGAAAAGTATCATATTTTATTAGCAGAAGATGATTTGGATTTTGGAAATCTATTGCAACAATATTTACAAATGTCTGGTTACAGAGTTTGTTGGGTAAAAGATGGAGAAGAAGCATTAAAAGTTTTTAAACAAAATAACTTCCATATTTGCGTTCTGGATGTAATGATGCCTAAAAAAGACGGATTCACTTTAGCTGAAGATATTATAAATGAAAACCCAGAAATTCCTTTTGTGTTCTTAACAGCGAGAAAGTTGAAAGAAGATAAAATTAAAGGATTGAAATTAGGAGCAGATGATTATATAGTAAAACCTTTTGATGCTGATGAACTAGTTCTACGGTTGAAAAATATAATCAAAAGATCAAATAATACAACTTCCAGAATAATTAATGAGGAATCCATTAGTATAGGAGGATACACTTTTAATCAAAGAAGATTAGAACTAGTATTTGAAGCAGAGGTTCAACAATTAACAGAAAAAGAAGCAAACCTTATAATTTTCTTATTTGAGCATAAAAATCAAATGTTAAAAAGAGAAGAAATATTAAAAGAGGTTTGGAAAAACGAAGACTATTTTTCAGGAAGAAGCATGGATGTTTTTATAAGTAGACTTCGTAAATATTTTAAAAAAGATACATCTATTTCAATAGAAAGCTCAAGAGGAATTGGGTTAGAGTTTAAAATAAGTTAACAAAACTTTATTAACGGTTAATCATGAGTTAATGCTCTGTATAATATCGTTTTAAAAAAGTTATCATTGTAATTTTGAGGTATAAACTTAAAAATAAATATCATGAAATTACTAAGATTAACAATTGCTTCAGTTTTAATTACATTAACTGCTTGTGCACAATCACCTGAGGTCCCAACTCCTCCTACAACTCCTAATTCACATACAGAACTAGTAACATCTTCATCAAAAGGAAGTAGCTCTACTAGTGTTTCAGATTCTAATGGTAGTTATAAGTTTCGTTCAAAATTTCATTCATCTAAAAGAGAGGGAGTTGAGAATATTTTATTAGATGCTTTAGATGGAATCAAATTGCGAAAGAAAGGTAATAAGCTAGAATGGGAAATTTTGCAAAGAGGAGATGTTTTATTCGAATGTAGTTTGAATAAAAATAGATTGTCAATTTTTGTTGATAAAGAATTGTCTACAGGAAAATTCAATAAACGAATTAAAAGATTAGGAGAAGATTTACAAGAATATATTTCATCTCATAAAAGACACAGCTTTTATAATAGAAGAGTTAATACAGTTGCACGTGCAGAAAGTAGATTAGAAAGAGCTAAACGCGAACTGCAAGAGTCTATAAAAAACTTAAAAGAAGTAAAAAGAGCTAACGAACAATAAAAATCATGAAATTTTGGATAGTTACTTTATCGATGCTTTTTAGTAGTGCAATAATTGCACAGTGTGATGAATTTAAAATGTTCAATCATTTTAAGATTATTGACAAAAATGACATGATAAATTATCATGTATACGCTCCCGGAGGATTAAAGAACAAGAAAAATGTTTTAATATTTATACATGGGTCAAATTCTAAACCATTCTATGAGTTTTTTAAAAAAGATGGTAAACGATTCAGAGGGAGCAGTGTACCTTTTAACTTGAAAACAATTCCAGAATCTTATGCTTTTGTTATAATCTCTAAAAGAGGAGTAGTTTTTTGCCACGATTCAAGTGATGAATTTGAACCTTCAGAAGAATATTCAGATAATTTATCATTGAATTATAGAGCTCAACAAGTTCATAAAGTAATTAAAGATATTACTTTAAATTACCTTTCAAATGCTAAAAAAATAGTAGTAATTGGTCATTCTGAAGGTAGTGATGTAGTAGCTAAGTTAGGAACAATTAATAAGCAAATTACTCATATAGGCTTTTGGTCTGGTAGTGGAAACTCTCAGTTGTATGACTTTCCGTTATTTATAAGAAAAGAAGTATTAGAGGGAAAATTGACAGAAGAAGAAGGTTTAGCGGAAATTGATTCGTTATTAATTAAGTATAAAGATATTATTGAGCATAAAGATGCTTTGGATAAGACTTGGTATGGCCACCCATACAAAAGATGGGCGAATTTTTCTGAACCTCCAATTAACAATTTATTGCAAATTTCTGTACCCTTATATGTCGCAATGGGAGCAAAAGACACCTCTGTTCCTGTTGAGTCGACATATTTAATTCCTGTTGAATTTATTAGGAATAAGAAAAAAAACCTAACATTTAAAGTATATCCTAACCTGGATCATAGTTTTAATGAAAAATTAAAAGAAGGAAACATAAAAAGACATTGGAATAATGTGTTTAGAGAATTTATGAATTGGGTCAACTTAAATTAATTTCATCTTTAGAATTAATAAAGTAATATCTTAATTACGAATAGAATATGAGATGTTATAATTCTCAAATCATTGTGTTTGAATACATTAAAAAACAACTTTTTCTTGAACAAAATATAAAAAAACGATATTGAAAATAGTCTTTTTTATGGTTTTCATAAAAAAAACATGGTTTCATGATTGATTTCATAATAAATAAATGAATTAAATTTACTATTTTTGCACTGCAAAAGAAATCAATCGATATTATGGCAAGATTTGAATTAAAACTTCCTAAAATGGGTGAGAGCGTTGCTGAAGCAACAATTACTTCTTGGATTAAAGAGGTAGGAGATATGATTGAAATGGATGATACCGTTGTGGAAGTTGCTACTGATAAAGTAGATAGTGAAGTACCTAGTGAAGTTGAAGGAAAACTTGTTGAGATTTTATTTGAAAAGGATGATGTTGTTCAAGTTGGTCAAACTATAGCAATTATTGAAACAGATGGAGAAGGAGCAGAAGTAGTTGCTGAGTCGCCTGCTGCTGAATCTGTTAAAGAAACTACAGAAGTTGCTGCTAAGGAAATAGAAAGCTCTATCGAAGATGTAAAAACTTCGGTTGCAGGATTAGATACTTCTTCTAGTGATCGTTTTTATTCTCCTTTAGTAAAAAGTATTGCTAAAACTGAAGGGATTTCTTTAGAAGAATTAGAAGGAATAAACGGAACAGGAAAAGAAGGTAGAGTTACTAAGAGTGATATTTTAGCTTATATAGAAAATAGAGGTAATCAGTCAAAAAATACTTCTGGTAATACTCCTATTCAATTCGATATTGAAAAACCTAAAAAAGTTGAAACTGCTCAAGTATCTATTTCAGGAAAAGATGAGATTATTGAAATGAGTAGAATGGGTAAGCTGATTTCTAAGCATATGGTTGCTTCAGTTCAAACATCAGCTCACGTTCAGTCTTTTATTGAAGTTGACGTTACTAATGTTGTAAATTGGAGAAATAAAGTAAAGAACGAATTCCAAAAAAGAGAAGGAGATAAATTAACATTTACTCCAATATTCATGCAAGCTATTGCACAAACGATTAAAAAACATCCTTTAATTAATATTTCTGTTGATGGTGATAAGATTATCAAAAGAGGGAATATTAATTTAGGAATGGCAGCAGCATTACCTGATGGTAATTTAATTGTTCCTGTAATAAAAAATGCAGATCAATTAAGTTTAGTAGGAATGACTAAACAGGTTAATGATTTAGCACAAAGATCTAGAGCTAATAAATTAAAACCAGATGAAATCCAAGGAGGAACTTATACTGTAACAAATGTTGGTAGTTTTGGTAGTATAACAGGAACTCCAATTATTAATCAACCTCAAGTTGCTATATTAGCTTTAGGAGCAATTATTAAAAAGCCTGCAGTTATTGAAACTCCTGAAGGAGATTTAATCGGAATACGCCACAAAATGATTGTATCTCATTCATATGACCATAGAGTTGTAAATGGTGCTTTAGGAGGAATGTTTATTAAAACGTTTAAAGATATTATTGAAGCTTGGGATGTAAACCAAGATTTTTAATAAAAATTATAAATTAAAAACAAAAGGCTCAAGAATTTCTTGAGCCTTTTGTTTTTATATATTTGCAGAAATTTTAAAATATAGAAAATGAAAAAAATAGTAACTGCTTTATTGTTATTATCAACAGTAGTAAGTTTTGGACAAGAAAAAGTTTTATTAAGGCTGAATGTTAAAAAAGGAGATAAGTATCAAACTCATATGGTTATGAAACAAGATATGGGAGTGATGGTTATGGACATGGAAATGATTATGGATATGTTAGTTGAAGAGGCTAAGTCTAAAGATTATAATGTGAAAAATCAATTTACTTATTTCTCAACAAAAATGGAACAAGGAGGGCAAAAGTTAAATTATAACTCTAAAATGAAAGAGGAGGAATTAAATGCTGAGCAAAAAAAGTTTGCTAACACTATGAAGCCTTTATTAGAAACCATTATTTTTCTTAATATGGATAAATTAGGGAATAGTAAATTAATAAAACTTGTGCCTGAAGTTGCCGGAGTTACTAAGTTAAAAGATCAAATGAGTACTGTTATATATCCTGAAGAAGCAGTTGAAGTTGGTTCTACATGGGAAAATACCCAAAAAACGAATGGAGCTGAAATGGTGTTAACCTATAAAGTAACCAAAATTACAAAAGATTTTGTTTTTGCTGATATTTCAGGAAAGATTGATTTAATTCCTGGGGCTAAGATTAATGGTTCAGTTCAAATTGATAGAAATTCAGGAATGGCATCTGCTGTAAAAATGGATATAGATGCTAATATGATGGGAATGAGTATGAAAACTAATTCTGAAGTTACAATAAAGAAAATATAGTTAGTTAATAACTAAGTTTAAAAAAAGGCCTAGAAAATTTTAGGTCTTTTTTATTTATATATACTTTTTAAAGCGTCTTCTAAATTTGGGAATTTAAAACGATACTGTTTTTCAGTTTTTACTGATGAAATTCTACTTCCTTGTAAAACAATCGCAGCTAATTCACCTAAAACAATTTTTAATATAAAGTTAGGAATATTTATAGGGGTAACTAGTTTTTTTAAAGTTTTACCAAGTATTTTAGTAAATGAAGAATTAGTTTGATGTTCTGGTGCTACAGCATTATAAATTCCTGTAAAATTATCTTCTTCGACCGTTTTTCTATATAGATTACATAAATCATCAATATGAATCCATGGAATGTATTGTTTTCCATTTCCTAAGGCAGATAAAAATAAAGGAGTATTTATTTTTTTTAAAGCACCTCCATTTTCGCTTAAAACAACACCAGTTCTTAAAATGGTTACAGGTATATTCAGTTTTTTGAATTGATGAGCCGCATTTTCCCATTCAACACAAATTTTTGCAATAAAGTCTGACGCAGGAGTATCTTCCTCAGTATAAATTTTATCAGAAGTTAAAGTTCCATAGTAACCTATTCCAGACGAGCTGATAAAGCCTTTTAAAGGGATTTGCAATTTTTTAATTTTTGAAAATAAAAGATTAGCGGATTTGACTCTGCTATTTATCAATTCTTCTTTTCTAGTTTTTGTCCATTTTTTATCAGCAATTCCAGCTCCAGCTAAATGGATTATATAGTCTAAGTTTTCAAAAGCTTTGTCATCAATAAAATTAGTATTGATATTCCATTCAAAATGATTATTAGCTTTAGGGTTACGAGTTAAAATACATACTTCATGATTGTTCTTAGTAAGTAAATTTTCTAGTTCTTTTCCTATTAACCCAGTACCTCCAGTAAGTAAGATTTTTGCCATAGTATAAAAATAAAGAAACCGTGATATTTTTTATCACGGTTTCATAAGTATTTATAATAAAAACTTATTTCACTTCTTTTAATGTATTGGTGATTAAAGTTTTTAATTGATTTTTATGTGCTTTTGTCATAACGTCTCCTGTGCCATTGCTAACCCAAGTTTTGATTTTCTTTAAATTATATAATGCCATAGCTTTAGACGAATTCGTAAATCTGTTTTTACCTTTTCCGTTAACCATGCTTAACAACATTTTTGTGTATTCTGTTTGTAAATTTTGACGGAAAGAATTTACTGAACTATAAATATCATTTCTGAAAACAGCATTATTTAAATCTGTCATAAACTCAGATAATTTATACTTATTTCCATATAATTCGGAGTCAGAAATTCTTTGAAGTGTATTAGGATGCAAAATATGAGCTAATACTCTTCTTTGATATCCTAATACTTGTGTATGAATTTTAGGATCTTCTGGTCCACCGAAAAAGTTATAACCCCTTCTTTGTCTAGCTAAATAATTATATAAATCTTTTGGAACTTTGAAAGCATTTGGAGCGAAAATATGAGTTTTTAAAGCATTCATTGCTCTTTTTTGATCTGTATAACTTACAGGAGTATATGGTTGATTTTCACCTTGTTGTCCTTGCATAGCTCTATCTACATAAACACCACCAATAAATCTTGATATTACATCACCAGCTCTTGCTGATTGTCCGTTTAATATATAGTAAGCATTACGTAATTCTTGATAAGAATGACCTTCTTTTGATAGACTAGATTTTAATTTTCTAATCATATTATTAACAAGTTTTATCCTGTCAGTAGCATAGGTAATAGGGTCATTAGATAAATCACCAGTCATTCCCCTAGGGTCAATTGCTTTACCAGGTGAACGCATATCATCAGCATCATTACCAAAAATTAATTCTGGTTTAGTAGATTCTGCAAGTAGAGCATCCATTTCTGCTTGATTATTAAATGGTTTATACCCGAATTGAATAGCCCATAAATCATAAGGCCCTACAGCCATATCATAGTAATGGCCTTGTTTAGTTCTATCATTAGTAATATTAATAGCAGGATATTCCATTACAGAGTTAGATAAACTTTTACCTTTAATATAATTTGGATCAGCTAATTGAGCAGGAGAGTGTAAATGACTTCCTTTCATATTATGGTTTAATCCAAGTGTATGTCCAACTTCATGCATAATTAAACGCATCATGTTTTCTTTTCTTAACCCTTCTAATTCAAGAGTTGAAGCACCATAAGCTTTTAAAACTGTTTGAGCAAACATTGTATTCTCATGCATCAAATGTCCTGCAGAACATTTCATTAAATTTTTATGATCATCAAAAATGTGCATAGCTTCTTCTTCTGAATTTGCATCAGCCACAGAATTAATTATACGTTCTAATTTTACTCTATTTGTAAAGTGTACATACTCTAGCATGATATCAGCACCTAAAATTTCTCCTGTTCTTGGATTTACAAAACTAGGTCCATAACCACCAAAAGGTGGGTTAGGAGAAGATGTCCAACGTAAAACATTATAACGAACATCTCCAGCATCCCAGTCTGCATTATCTGGTTGAATTTTTACTACCATGGCATTTTTAAAGCCAGCCTTTTCAAAAGCTACATTCCAAGCTAAAACTCCTTCTTTAATTGTTTGTCTCCATTCTACCGGTGTGGAATTTTCTATCCACCAAGTAAT
Organism: uncultured Tenacibaculum sp.; assembly: GCA_947492185.1. Classification (GTDB taxonomy): domain Bacteria; phylum Bacteroidota; class Bacteroidia; order Flavobacteriales; family Flavobacteriaceae; genus Polaribacter. The sequence goes on along the minus strand of CANLMR010000002.1, from coordinate 420,029 downwards.
AGGTGTTACTGGTTCAGAAACAGCAGCACTAGGGTCTTTTTTAATTAATCTCCATCTATGTACTAAATCTCTGTAGTTTATAGTTTGAGTGCTTGTCATGTCATTTACTTGTGTAGTAAAGAAACCTACACGAGGGTCATCAAAACGAACTTCATACCCATCATCAGGCATATTCATGAAAGTATGGAATACTTTAATGGAAACATATCTACCATCTTTAATAGCTCTTGATCCACGGTTTAAAACTGTTGGATTATTAAAAACATATTCGGTTTTAATATTTGTGTTTTCAGGATAGTTTTTAATAGTATTAATTTTAGACTTATTTTTATCAAAACGACCCAATTTGAACGCAAAAGGAGATCTACCAGGAAAACTAGGTTGTTTAATTCTAGTTAATGCTTCAGATAGAAATAAACCATTTGCATCAATTAAATATTCTCCTTTTTTATCATCTGAAGCTAAAATTTTTGAACTAGCAATTATAGCATCACTTGTATTTGCTTCTGCAGATTTAGAAATAGCATTATTTTTATCAAAATAAAAAGAAATATTAGGGGCTACAAACTCAATTTTATTGAAGTATTTTTTGATGTGAAATACTGTGGATCCTTGGTAAGCGCCTCTAAAAGCATTTGCTTCTGTGACACCATCAGCAATTTGAGAAAAATAAATGTAATCTTTATTTAACTGATCTTTTTTTATCAAAAGTTTTACATTACCAGATATAGAATCTTGGTAGATAGTAAAAAGCCCTTCAATTTTGCTGTTTTTTTTAGTTAAGCTAGCAATAGTTTTTTTAGGCTTTTCTTTCTTTTTAGGCATTTCTGTTTTAGCCTTGGCATCTTTTTCTTTTTTCTTTTTTCTTCTTTGCGCATTAATATCTGTAGTACCTAGAATAAAAAGCGCCAAGAATGCTGTAAGAATCAGTCTTGGTCGTTTAGTAATCATGTTAATAAAATTTAAAATTTGATTAAAGAATTGTGAAGTTATTACTATTTTACCAGTAACAATGTTAACGATTTTATAAATAAATTCAAGATAGACTCTTTTTATTAGCCTCACATAAAATAATTATTTCATTAATTCTTTTTATACGAGTTGCTTCTCTTTTAGTGTTGTGTAACCAATATAGGTAGCTTTTTCTATAAGAAGGAGCGAAGTTTTTATAATTTTCAAAAGCTTTATTGTTCTTATCAAATTCAGTTTGTAAATCTTCTGGAATGATTAAATTTTCAACATTATCTAGTTCAAACCAAGCACCATTTTCTTTAGCTATTTTGATTGAATTTAATCCGCTTTGTTGAATTAAATTTTTATCAAGTAATTCTTTTGTATAAGTTTTATTAAGCTTGCTCCATGCACTTTTAGGATTTCTTGGACAGAAATATTGCTTTCTTTTACCATTTCCTAAACTTTTAACTGTAGAATCAATCCATCCAAAACATAACGCAATTTTTACCGCTTCAACCCAAGTCATAGATGGGATTCCTGAATCTTTTTTATAAAATATCAGATAAACACCTTTGAATCTATCGTGATTGTCCAATAACCAGTCATACCACTCAACATCACGTTCAAAATATAATATGGGTTTATTTATTGTAGGCATATCTTCCTTTAGTATATTTTCTTGAAGGTATTGAATCTAAAATATAAGGAATAGAAGCAAATCCATTTTTAGTTACTTTATAAACTCCAAAATGTAAATGAGGTTGTGTGCTATATCCAGTATTACCAGAATATCCAATAGCTTGGTATTTTTTTACTGAATCTCCTTTTTTGACAATAGCACCGTCTTTTTTTAAATGAACATATTGAGTAAATAATCCATCATTATGATATATCAAAATGTAATTTCCATCATTTCGGTATTTTTTCTTTCGTCCACCTTTATTTGAATCTTCTTTAACCGAAACTACAACCCCATCTCTCATAGCACAAATAGTTTGTCCAATATTCATTTTAAAATCAATGGCATATTTAGAATATAAACCCTTATGTGTGAAATTTGTATTATGCCCTTGTAATACTTTATATCGTTTACCTTTTAAAAAAGGTAAGCCATAGTTATAAACTGTGTCATATTTTTTTATAGGAACTGAACTACCATAGCTTAGTTTGAATTTAAAACTCTTTAAAATAACTATGCTATCTTTTTCTGATAAACTTAATACTTGTTTTTTTTCAAAAGCATTTACATCAAAAACATCTATCTTTTTTGTAATAGTATTTAATACTTTTAGATGTGTAGGGCATGCTAGCGGGTTGTTTACAAATATTTTAATTTGCTGGTTTTCTTGTTTGAAAGAAATATATTTAGGTTTTTCTTGAGTATATCCCCAAGAAAGACTTAAAAAGCTAATAAAGAAAAAACGAAATATCATTTAACGTATAATTCTTGAAGGAAAGCTCACGATACTTTCATGACCGTTTTTTCCAACTGTACTAACACCAAAGAAGTAATTGTCAATTACAATTCCTTCTAAAGTAAACTCTGTTAAATTCTCTATATATTTAAAATTATCCCAAGTAGGAGAAGTAGTATCACGCCAATAAATTTTATAACCTTTAGCTCCCTTTACTTTATCCCAAGAAAATTTGGCAGAAGCTTCAACTATTCCACCTATACCGACATTTTTTGGAGCAAGAGGAGCAGAGGCGATACTAGCTAAGTTTATAGCATTAACAGCTGTTAATTTTTTAGCATAGTCAAAATTTACAAACTTTAATTTATCACCGTATTCGATATCATTTTCAGTTCTAATATCTTGATGTTGTTGTGTGTAATTTTCATGAGCTTCCATAATTCTAATACCAGCAAAACCAGCATCATTAAACGGTCTATGATGTCCACCACGCCCAAAACGATCTAGTCTATAAATCATTTTTGGGTTCATTTCTGGCATGTATGTTTTTGTAGTTTTGTATATGTAGCGTGCTAATTGTCTCGAAATCCCATCTACTTCACCACCATAAAAACGACGTGCTCTTCTTTGTCTTTCTGTTTCAGTTGGAGGAACAGGTTCAGAGAAAATTCTAAACGTACGATTATCTATTACACCGTCAACTCCTTTAATATTTCCAATCATATCATTGTTCATGATACCAATAATATCCCATTTTTGTTCTTTGGCATAATTTGCTAATCCTTTTCCTCCAAATAACCCTTGTTCTTCGCCAGAAAGCCCAACATAAATAATACTATTGTCAAATTTATATTTACTTAAAACCCTGGCTGCTTCAAGTGATCCAGCCATTCCGGTAGCATTATCATTTGCGCCAGGTGCATCATCAGTATAATTATTAGGATCAGAAATACGAGAATCAATATCTCCACTCATAATAATAAAACTATTAGGGTTTTTAGTTCCTCTTTGAATAGCAACAACATTTACTACCCATACATCTTTAGTTATTCTTTGGTTGGTTCCTTTTTTTACTAAGTCTTTTTGATAAAAAACTTCTAAGCAATTGTTACAATCTTTTGAAATTTGTTCAAATTCTTTTTTTATCCAACGTCTAGCTGCTCCTATTCCTCTTTCTTGTATTTGAAATAGTATCACTTAATGTATGTCGTGTTCCAAAATTCGCTAGTTTGGTAATATCTGTTTCAATTCTTTCAGCAGAAATAGAATTGATTATATCATAAATTTTAGAATCAGTTTGAGAATAATTATTTGTGATGATTGTTATAACAAATAATAATGTTGTAATGCGTTTCATAAAGAAATATTTGGTTTGTTATTTTATGACGTAAATTATTGTTATTCATTTCAAAAATTAATCTTTAAAATACCAAAAAGGTATGATTACATCCACTCGTTTCAGTGTGTCGTTCTTTTTTAAAGAGTCATTTCTTTTAATGTAATTTCTGATAAGTTTTAAAGTATGTTTACCTTCAGAAAGCTTTTTAGTAGGGATGAAAGTTTCAAAACCGGTTTGGTCTTGTTTGTTTTTTCCAACTAAGAAATCAGGATTAAATTTTAAAGAATCTATTCGTATTTCATAAATATTATTAAATGTTTGAACAAATTTCTTAGCCAAACTATCTCTCTTTTTTCTTGAGATTTTATATGATCCGGAAAACTTCACACCTGTTTTAAAGCCTCGATTATCTATTTCTGGTTTTAATGAAGGATCGTAATTATAAATTCGTTCTTCAAGATTTTCAGTAAATACTTTAAAAAAATTAATATAAGAGGTGGTTATAACTTTCGATTGAATACTAGCATTTTTTACAAAATCTTTTTCTTTTACTAGCTGATCTTGATATTCTTTTTTATCGAGATAAATAGCAGAATTAAATTTAGTGTTTTCTAAGTAGTTTGACTTTTGATATTTTACTGAACTAGCTACTGATATAAAAATGTAAATAGGAACAAGGAGAAAACTAATTCTTCTTGTGAATTTATTGTCTAAAAAATTATATACCAAAGGTCTGTATAAAAATGAAAGTGTAATGAAGCTAAATATCCAGTAAAAAGGGAAATAGAATTTTGATAACCATTTCTTCTTTTTTAAGTATCCTTGACTAATAAAATCGAAGAACACTAGAATAGATCCAATAGATATAATTAAAACCAAAATAAGACCAATTGTAATTCTAAATGCTTTGTTTAAATTTTCATTATCAATAATATATGTCATTACAGTTACCAATGAAATAATAACAATTGTAATAGATATGACATAAAAAATAAGAAGAAAAGAAACTGCAAATAAAACACTACAATAATTTTCTAAAATAGCAACATATCTATCAAAGGAAACTATTTTCTTTTTTAAATAGTTTTTAAAACGATCATGGTAGTTTAATTTTTCAAAATCAATATCACCAGATACATAACGTAATCCTAATGCTCCAATCCACAATCCTCTTAAAGTTACATGAAAGAGTAAGTTAAAAATGAGTATATAACAAGCAATATAAGCTACTAGATAAGGAACAAAAGAAAAAATTTGTTTCTCATTTTGAGAAACAATTAAATTTAACTTAATTTCAGGTATAGCAGTAAATAAACCAAAAATGGCAAAACCAGAAATGATTAACTCTAATTGCCAACTATCTTGTTGTAATCTGTCTAAAAGCTCTTGGAATTTTTTGTTTTTAAAATTACCACTCATAAAAAAGAAAGTTTAATTAAAAGTACTGAGTTTTTTTAAAATAAAGAAACCACTTCTTATTTGAAGTGGTTTTAGAGTATCTTTAAAAGAATATAAATCTTATTCGTCTTCAAGTTTTTTGGTAAGATTAAATCCTACGAATAAACCTAATCCTCCCATAAAGAAAATCATAGCAGGGTACATAGCTTCTTCTTCTAATCTAGTATAAGTAGTTAATAATAAAGCTAAAAATACACCTAAACCAATTCCCATTAATAATAAAGATAGGTTTAAAACGATTACTCTACCTGTTAAGGTTGATTTCTTTTTTTCGCCTTGCATAAAAATTTTTGCATCAGCACCTTTTTCTATTAAAGCTAAACGTTCTTTATTTCTTGTTGAATAGAATAGATAAAAGATTCCAAAAATTACAGCGAATAAGAACATAAATACAATTGCTACTTCCATATTATTGTTTTTAAAATATTATTTTTAATGTGTTTGCAGGTATGACGAGAACTTTTCAAAAGAGGTTACAGCTTTTTCAAAAAAAAAGTTTTTTTAATTTTTTTTGTAACCTTTTTTAGAAATAGTATGTCATAATAAAAGTGGCTATTATCAACGATCAAACATACATAGAAAAAACCTTAAAAGGAGATACTAATGCTTTCGCTTTCTTAGTTGAGAACTATAAAGTAATGGTGTTTAGTTTGGCAATGAAAATGTTGAAGAATAGAGAAGAAGCAGAGGAGGTTTCTCAGGATACGTTTATAAAAGCATTTAATAATTTGTCAAAATTTAAAGGAGACTCTAAATTTTCAACTTGGCTATACAAAATTGCTTATAGAAATTGTTTGGATAATTTGAAAAAAAATAAAGAAAAGTATCGGACAGATACTATTGATGAAATTACTATTAATAAAATAAATAGTACAGATAATGTTCTAGAAGAAATTTCTAGAAAAGAAAGAGCAATTTTAATGAAAGACTGCTTATATAAATTACCAGAAGAAGAGCGTACTATATTATGGATGTTTTATTATGATGAATTAAGTTTAAAAGAAATTATTCAAATAACTGATCTATCAGAATCAAATCTTAAAGTTAAATTGCACAGAGCTAGAAAGAGATTATTAACTATTGTAGAAAAAAATATAGAACCCGAATTTATTAATCATTATGGGAGAAAATAAACACATTGAAGAGTTAGATGCATTTGCAAAAAAATATATAAAAGAGGTAGAAGAAGAAATTCCTTCATTAGATTTTACATCTAATATTATGGACGTTATTACTGAAACCAAAAGTAATGCTGTATTTAAACCTACACCTTTGATTTCGAAAAATGTTTGGATTTTATTATTCTCGTTATTAACAATCTGTATTATTTATGTTTCAAAAGGTAAATCAATTTTAGAAACATGGAAAATACCACAGAAATTTAAGTTTAAACCAAAGTTTGAATTTCCTGATTTGTTTCAAAGTATATCTATTTCAAATACAATGTTATATGCGTGTTTCTTTTTTACGTTGTTAATATTTATTCAAATGTATTTATTTAAAACACGATTTGATAAAAATTTAAACAGTAATTAAACTACTTCCAGTTTAATTTTTTGTTTTTCAAATTGCTCTTTTTTCCTATTTAAGTTCTTTTTTTCTTTAAGTAAAGTCTTAAGTGGTTGAAAACAAGCGCATTGACGATTATTTGTTTTATGTGGTCTAAAATGAGTTTTAGTTATGTTATTTTTGTTTTTTACTTTATTTTAATAAATAATAAAAGTTAAAAACGTTAAAAAAAAACAAATACGTTAAAATTAAGCATCTTTTTTTCATAGTATTTTTTTAGAATTGCATTAGTTAAAAATTACTAATCAATTAACCAATTTATTTCTAATTATGAAAAAACTAACCTTTCAACTTGCCTTTTTAGGATGTATTATGTCGTTATCTAGTTGTTCAGTTGAAACTGAAAGAGACGGTATTGAGATAGAATCAAATTTAAACAAAAGAGGAGAATGTATTTCTGTAATGGTTGGCGATGCTAGTATTAATGCATTTTATGATAATAATGTACCTATTCAAAAACCAAAAGACACACATTTAAAGGCTTTACTACATTATAATATAAACGTTCGTGATTATGAAGCTTCTAAGAAGTTTTATAAACTACTTGCGTTTGCAAATTTTGTAGATTTAAATATTAATGTAACTGACCCAGAAGATGCACAAGGGTTAGATCTACCTCCTTATTCGTTGAAAACTACACCAATGAGAGCAAAAGATGGTTTCATTATCGATCTTATTAAGTTTAATACGCCATATGATGATGAAGCGCCACATAGCGATTATAACAGTATTGGTTTTTCTTCGCTTCATTTAAAATCTAGTAACTTAAAGAAGGATAGAGCTTATTTACAAAGAAATGGAGTATCTTCAACTGTTATAGTAGGTACCGATGATAAACCTGAAAAAATTAAATTTTCTGACCCAGATGGTACTACAATTTTAATGTCTCAAGTAGGTCCAGTTTCTAATGTTTATTTATTTCAAAGAACTAAAATTAATGGAGTATTTTCTACTAATATAAATGTAACAAACCTTGCTAGGTCAGTTAATTTTTATGAAGAAGTAGGTTTTGATATTATTGATCAAAATGAAAGCTTTGCTACTATTGCTTTACCAAAAGGACGCCATATAACTCTTACTGAATCTTGTAGTCCTAACATGGCTTATGATAAGGTGAACCATTTAGGTATAGCAAGAATAGCTATTACTACTAGTAATCTTGAGGCTGATATGGAAATACTTAAAGCTAAAGGAATTGAGTTTTATTCTCCTAATCCAATTCAAGGAACAGGTTTATTTTCTATAATCCGTTTTGCAGCATTTGAAGACCCAGATGGTAATGTTTTAGAATTAGTAAAATTACCATTATAATCATACAATACTCCTTTACTTTATTTAAAATAATTTTAAGCACCGAAAGCTATATTGTCATTCGGTGCTTTTCGTTTGAATTAATAGTATAGAATTAGTTAGAAGTTTTTTAATTCAATATTTTGATAATTAAAACTATAAGTTTTCGTTATGTATAAAAAAACAGTAACTTGTAACAATAATTATTAATAACATGTCCCTTATGAGAAAAACAATTTTCGCGTTATTCGCACTATGTTTTGTAGCTTTTGCTTGTGTAGATAAAAAAGCAGAAGAACAAAAGAAAGCAGCTGCTGAGCTTGAACAAAAAGTAGAAGCCGTAGATAAAGAAGTTAATCAAGATGTAGAGTCTTTAGAAAAAGAAGCTAAAGAAATTGAAAATGAATTAAACGAATTAGATAACCTGTAAAACTATTGAATGATGAAATTTTTTAAATACATATTGGTAATTATGCTTGTTAGTTTTTTAGGTGTTACTAATGCACAGCAAACTAAAGAAGCAAAAAAAGAAAGAAAAGAGAAGAGAAAAGAATTGAAGAAGGAGATGAAGGAGAAAAATAAAGAAATGAAGGAGAAGAAAAAGGAAATGAAAGAAAAGAAGGCTGAAATCAAGGAAGCTAAAAAAGAATTAAAAGAAGGTAGAGATGAGGTTTTAGGAGAACATAAAGATAAAATGAAAGATATGTCTAAAGAAGAAAAGAAAGCATATCTTGAAGCAAATCCTGATCTTAAAGAGAAGCTATCAGCCTATAAAGAAAAAACTAAGGAAAAAAGAAAAGAACTGAAAGCAAAGAAAAAAGAGTTTAAAAATGAAAAAGCTAATGCTGTTCAGAATAGAATAGAAAATAAAAAAGAGAAAATAGCTTTCTTTCACGAGAAGAATACAAAAGCAACAGCAAAAATTCAAAAAACAAAAGAACGCTTAGCTGCTAAAAAAGAAGCTGGAGAAATTACTGAAGAAGAGTATAACAAGAAAATGGAAAAAGTAGCTAAAGTTGAAGAGCGAATTAAAAAACAAGAGGAGAAAATTACTAAGATGGAGTCTAAACTTAAAAAGAGTGAAGAAAAATTAGAAAAATTAAACACTCCAAAAGAAGATAAGTAATAGAAACTTCTTAGTTTATAAGAAATGAAAAAGCAGGATTAGAATAATCCTGCTTTTTTTTATCTTAAAAAATAGACACTACTAATTTTTCCGTTACTAACCTCATAAATAGCTACTGCTTTAAAACTATTTCCGTTAATAGTAACACTTTCTTCATCAATCACTTTATTTCCCAAAATAACTCTACTTAAAACTTTACAATGTAAATCTGGAGTGTTTTCAAAGAAAGAAGCATATTGTTTCCTCATCTCATCAATTCCTTCATACTCTAACTTATTAGGAAAAGTGTATACTTTTACGTTCTTAGCATAAGGCTTTAAAAAGGCTTCAATGTCTCTATTATTATAACCTTTAAGTTGTTCTTCGGCTAAATATTTAGGAGATACTTCTGCTGTAATGGCCAATTTGTTAGCAATACTGTTTACAGTAATTCGAGATATATTATTAATATCTTCATTTTTAAATTGGTGAAAAATTGACCAATCGTTATCTTTTTTTGGATTGAATTTATAAATAGTGTTTTTAATTGGAAGTAAAATATTTCCGTTAGGTAACCAACAAATGTCTTGTGAAGTTCCAATTGCTGTAATTTGTTTTGTTTCTTTTGTTATAGGGTTTAACGACCAAACTTCCCAGTTTTTACCGTTTTTTTTCATAAAACTAACTAACGTTGAATTTGGAATTTTATGAAAAGAACGACCAACATTTTTTGCAACTAACGTATTTGTTTTTTTCTTAATATCGCTTATATACATATAAAGGCTATCATTTACAATTGCCGATGAAATCACAGTATTTTTGTTATACCACATTGGGTAAGCAACAACTAAGTCTTTAATTAACTCGGTATCTTTTCCTGTTTTGAAATCATATTTATAAAAACGTTGTTTTCCATCATTATCTAAACGAACTGCTGATATATTCTTAGAATTTGGAATCTTTTGAGGTGAATATTCTCCGCCTTTTGGTGTGTTGTTTATATACAATAATTGATGATCTCTAACATTGTATTTAGCTATATCTGTTTGTCCGCTTCTAGTTGAAGCAAATAATACAATGTTATCATTATAAAAATGAGGTTGACTATCATAACCATTATTATTTGAGATGTTTTTTCCATTAACAACTTTTAAAGTTCCGTTTTCTGAAGTAATATCAAATAAGTGAATTTCAGTATTGGTTTGAGACCAACCTAAAAAAGGTAATATTAGTAATACAAATAGCTTTTTCATTATCATTGATTTGGTTGATTTAAAAGTACAAAAAAACCACTTCGATAGAAAGCGAAGTGGTTTTATAATAATTATTTTATTTAAAATTACTTTACAGAAGCAATCCATTTATCGATTTTATCCTCTAATAAAGCTAAAGGAATACAACCAGTTTCTAACACTTGATTATGAAACTCTCTAATATCAAATTTATCTCCTAATTGTTCTTTTGCTTTTTTACGAAGTTCTCTAATTTTTAACTGACCAATTTTATAAGATAATGCTTGACCAGGATTAGCCATATAACGTTCAATTTCAGAAATAATACTAGCTTCACTTTCTGCTTCATTATCTAATGAATATTGAATTGCTTTTTCTCGAGTCCACCCTTTAGCATGCATTCCAGTATCTACAACTAAACGAATAGCTCTGTGCATTTCCATTCCTAACATTCCAAAATATTGATATGGATCTGTATATAATCCTAATTCTTTTCCTAAATTTTCTGTGTATAAAGCCCAACCTTCACCATAAGCACTATACCAAAGTGTTTTTCTGAAATCTGGTAAATCGTTATTTTCTTGGGTTAATGAAATCTGATAATGATGTCCAGGAATTGCCTCATGTAAGAATAAAGCTTCGTCAGAAAATACATTGTATTTTGTTGCATCTGGAATAGGAGTATAGAATACACCAGGACGTGTTCCATCTAAAGAACCAGGGTTGTACTCAGCACTAGCAGAAGCTTCTCTAAATTTTTCAGTTTGTTTTACTACAAAAGGAGTTTTTGGTTTGTTGCCAAATAACTTCTCCAATTGCGGTTTCATTTTTTCATGAATAGCGTTAAAGTTATCTATAATCTGTTTTGCATCAGTATAAGGCATTAACTCCTTATTGTTTCTAACAAAATCAAAAAACGATTTTAAATCACCTTCAAACCCAACTTGCTGTTTTACTTTTTCCATTTCAGATAAAATACGAGCTACTTCTTTTAAACCTAACTCATGAATTTCATCAGCAGTCATATTTGTGGTAGTGTAGTTTTTAATTGCGTGTTGATAGTATTTTTTCCCATTAGGAATTGCATCAATACCACTAGCTTCTAATCCGGCGTTTAAATAATCTGATTGTAAAAAGGTGTACAGAGCTTTAAAAGAAGGAAGTAACTTCTTGTCTAACATTTCTGTGTATTTTTGAGCTAACTCTTTTTTATTTACTTCATCAAAATCTGAAGGAAATTTTTTAATAGGAGAGAAGAATAAATGATCTTCCAATTTTGTTTCTGCCAATCCTTTAAATTGTGGTGTAACTTTTTTAATTAACGATTTAGGTAAAACATAACCTTCTTTAATTCCTTGTAGCATTCTTGATTTTGCTGACTGTAACCAAGTATTAAACTTATCTAATCTACTTAACCAATTTTCATAATCTTTAACAGTTTTAAAAGGTTGAGCGCTACTTCCACTGGCTAATTGCCCCATAACCAAGTTTAAAGTCCACATTTGGTTGATAGGTAATAATTGATCATTTTTAAAACTTCCTTGTGCTAAAGCCATTTCACAATCCCAATCCAAAACAGCTTTACTCATTTTCTGGCTTTCAGTTAATTGATCATCTGAAAAGTCTTCAAGTTTAGCTTTATAATTAGTAAAATAATCTTTTGTTTCTAGCGCATACTCATCAGATAAAAAGTTAGGGAATTGATCATTAAACCTATTATCACCTGCAAAAGTTGCATTCAAAGGGTTTAGTTTAAGTTTTCCTTCGTTATAGTCTTTTAGTAATTGATCGAATTTCTGATTAGTTTCTACTTCATTTTTTGGTTGTTCTTGTTTACAAGAAATAAGTATTGAAGCAGCTGCTACAATAGTTAAAAAGATTTTTTTCATGATGTATTTTTTGATTGTAAGCAAATATACCAAAAAGAAAATCTAAGGATTTATTAAGTTTTAATTGCTTTTTTTAAAATACCAAAAAGGAATTTCAGCAAACCGTTCTAATTTATCTTCATTTGTTTTGTTGTTAATTACTTTTCTTTGAATAGAAATTAGATGTTTTCCTTCTTCAATATTTTTAAGTAATACAAGGTTTTCAAATCCTAATTGTTTATTAATAGTTGTGATATTAAAATCTGGTGAGATTTTAATAGTATCTATTTTTATAAGATAAGTGCTGTTAAAGGTAGTTAAGTATTTTTTATGGATGCTATCTGTCTTTTTCACATCATTTTTCATTAGTCTAAACCCTTTTTTAAAGTTTTGAATAAAGCTACTCTTGTAGCCTCTATTGTCTTTAAGAGGCTTTAAACTTTTATCTCTTTCTAATATTAGGTTTTCAATTTTTTTCTTAAAAGGGATGAAAACTTTTATATAGGGCTTATTAGTTATTTTAGAATCTATAGCTACATTTTTTACAAATTCGTTTTCTTCTAATAAATTTAAGTAATTATTATTTTTCGAATAGTGTATTGATGAATGTGATTTAGTTGTAATATAATTTGAACGCACATTGTTTAAGGTGCTTATGTAAAATATTATACCATATAAAGGTACAAGTATAAAAGCTATTCTTTTTCCAAATTTGTTATCTAAAAAATTGTAAACTAGCGGTCTATATAGAAATGATAAAGTTATGTAACTAAAAACTTTATATATAGGCATGTATAGAAATGAGGTCCATTCTTTTTTCTTTAAAAAACCCTGAGTTATAAAATCTAAGAAAACTATTAAAGAAATAAATAAATAAAAAATACCAAATAAGCCTAATAGCATTGTCCCTGTAAATTCAGAAAAAATTCCTGATTCTCTAAAAAAAGAGCCAGCTATAAAAAAAACTAAGAAGATGCTAGTAAAAAAAGAGATAAAATAAAATAATGTCAGAAAAGTAATGGCAAATAATATACTACAATAATTTTCTAACTTTTCAATATAGTTATCAAAAAAGCCTACTTTCTTTTTTAAATAATTAGTAAATCTTTTACTGTAATTTAATTCTTTATAATCTATTTCATTTGAGACATACCGAAGTCCAATAGCTCCAATCCATAATCCTCTTAGTATTACATGTACTATAAGATTAATAATTAAAATATAGCACGATGTTTTAGCTATAAAGTAAAATGCTTTATAATCACTTTCTAAGGCTATTGCTTCGTTGTAAACATTTCTAATAGGTTCTATTGCTGCTATTAGTCCAAAAATAGCAAAACCCGAAATTAGTAATTCTAATTGCCAACTTTCTTGTTGAAGTTTATCTAGAAGTTCTTTAAATTTTGAGTTTTTGTGATTATTATTCATAGTAATTTTTAGTCGTTGATTTTTTACAAAAAAACAAAAACCTCTTTGAAAAAGCAAAGAGGTTTTATAAGATTTATTTTAAACACTATTATTTTATTAAATCGTAAGAACGTTTAATAAAGTTTGTCAATTCTTCACCGTGTAATAGGTTTTGAGATAATTTGGCTAAATCAAAAGCTTGTGAAATTAATTGTTTTTGCTTGCTTTCATCAGCATTTAAAATGTCAGAAACCAATTCGTGGTTTGTATTTACAACAAGATTGTACATTTCTGGCATATTACCCATTCCCATCATTCCACCACCAGTAGCTTGCATTTCTTTCATTCTACGCATAAATTCTGGAACAGTAATTAAGAAAGGAGAGCTTGATGAATCCATAGCTTCTAATTGAATTGTATAGCTAGAATTATTAACAGCTCCTTCTATAACAGGCTTTAATTTTTCTTTTTCTTCTTCTGAAAGTTTTGAGATAACAGTATCATCTTTCTTGATTAAATTATCTATATGGTCAGCATCAACTCGTTTAAATTGAATCTTAGCATCACCAGATTCCATTTCTAATTTCTGCATTAAATGCGGAACAATTGGAGTGTCTAATAATAATACTTCGTATCCTTTTGCCTTTGCGTCTTCAATGTAACTGTGCTGTGCATCTTTATTGGCTGCGTATAAGATTACATGATTTCCATCTTTGTCTGTTTGAGCATCTTTAGTTTTTTCTACCAATTCATCAAACGTAAAAAAAGAATCGTTTACAGTAGGGTATAAAGCGAATTTTTTAGCTTTATCGAAGAACTTTTCTTCAGATAACATACCATATTCAATAATCACTTTAATATCATTCCATTTTTGCTCAAAATCTTCACGATCTTTTTTGAATAAAGATGAAAGCTTATCCGCTACTTTTTTAGTAATATAACCAGAGATTTTCTTTACAGCCCCATCTGCTTGTAAATATGAACGAGAAACATTTAAAGGAATATCCGGAGAATCAATAACACCTTTAAGCATTTGCAAGAAATCAGGCACAATACCTTCTACATTATCTGTTACAAATACTTGATTTTGATATAATTGAATTCTGTCCTTTTGAATATCCATGTTTTGTGTTAAACGAGGGAAATATAAAATACCCGTTAAGTTAAATGGATAATCAACATTTAAGTGAATGTGAAATAAAGGCTCTTCGAATTGCATTGGATACAACTCTCTGTAGAATGTTTTATAATCTTCAGATTCCAAGTCAGCTGGTTTTTTCGTCCAAGCTGGTGTAGTATTATTGATGATATTATCTACTTCCTCTGTTTCTGGTTTAGCATCTTCGGCAGCATCTTCTGGAAGAGGTAATGTTTCAGTTTTTGTTCCGAATTTAATTGGAATTTGATTGAAACGATTATATTTCGTTAATAATCCAGAGATTTTAGAATCTTCTAAGAAATCTTTTTCATCTTCAGAGATGTGTAAGATAATTTCAGTTCCTCTCTCTTTTTTATCGTGTGCTTCTAAAGTATATTCAGGAGAACCATCACAAGTCCAATGCGCAGCTGTCTCGTCTTTGTAAGATTTGGTAATTATTTCAACTTTATCAGCAACCATAAATGCAGAATAGAAACCTAATCCAAAATGACCAATTACTCCAGTTTCATTATTAGAATCTTTATATTTCTCTAAAAATTCTTCAGCACCTGAAAATGCAATTTGATTGATGTATTTCTCAACTTCTTCAGCTGTCATACCTAAACCTTGGTCTTTGATATGAAGGGTTTTATTATCCTTGTCAATTTTAATTTCTATTTGTGGGTTACCATATTCTACTTTAGCTTCTCCAATAGAAATTAAGTGCTTTAATTTAGTTGTGGCATCTGTTGCATTCGAAATTAATTCACGAAGAAATATTTCGTGATCGGAATACAAGAATTTTTTAATTAGTGGAAAAATATTTTCAACCGATACATTAATACTTCCTTTACTCATAATATTATATTTATAATTTTAGTCAAAGTTTTCATGCTTGACTAGTCAAAAAAAGTACCAAAAAGCTAAATGTGTCAGGTTGACAGTATGTTGTTTTTTGATTTAACAGAATTGTTGAATACTATAGAAGCTAATAGTCCAATTAAAGAACTAACTAAAAAGAATATAAATAAATATTGATACCCTAAAGCGCCACCAACTTCATCTAAATAATAACCCTCGATAGGTCCTAAAAATACATCCGGAGAAAAACCGATAACCGATACAATTCCGACCACAGTACCTGTCATAGTTATTGGAATTTTTGCTTCTTCTAAAACAGTAAAGTACAATACTCTTAAGGTATAAGCTCCTACTAAAGAGCTTATTAAAGGAAGTAGTAAAGAAAGATGTAAAAAAACTTTATTAACAGTTAATAATAAACTACCAACAGACATTATGGAAAATCCAATGATTAACCATTTAGAAGGATTTGTGTTCTTAGCAAAGAAAATAACCAATAAACAAATAATAGGTCTCATATAAGAAAAATAAGTTCCTAACTGGGCAGATTCTTTAGAATTGTAATTATAAATATCACTTGCGTATTGAGTAAATATGTCTGCTACTCTATAACCGATATATGAGGTGAGTATTATAATCATTAATATCCAAACAACAGGATATCTTAGTGCTTTGCCAATGTTATAACGATGTCTATTTGGAGTGCGTATTTTTTTAGAATCACCGAACTTTGGTATAAATAACATTAAAAAAGCGATAAGCATTGTAAGTATTGAAGCTACTAAATAAACTTGATTCATTGCATTTTGAACAGTTATTTTTGAGTTGTCATCATTGTTAGTTATAGAAGAAATTATATAAATTCCAATTGTTCCTATTATGGCAGCTACTAAACCTCTTCCTCCTTCAAGTAAACCAAAAGCATAAACTTGTTTTTCTTTACCTCCCCATAATCGTGTTGCTTTTACTAAAGGAGACCAGAAAAGCATTATGGTAGTAAAACCCCAATAAATGTAAAGTATATATAGAGTAGATAATGAAGGATTATATACCCAGAAAAAACCTCCTAAGCTAGTTAAGAATAAAGCAATACTCATTAAATATTTTAATTGAAACCTATCAGCAATAAGGCCACCTAAAAAATAGGATATCATAGCAGTTATACCATATAATGTATAACATAAACCAATATCTTTATTAGTAATCTCAAAAGCATTTAGAAAAGTAGGTCTGAAAATTCTGACTAAAACAAAAGGTAGTGCATAAATAACTTCTGCAGCTAAAATCAAAAAAGTAATCTGGAGGGCTCTTTTGTAATTCATGTAGCCAGTTTGTATAAAGTTTAGTTAGATTTATTTAGCGGGTAATTAATAATATTTAAGGATAAAAGGTAAGTATTTTTGCTTAGGATTTAAAAAATATTTAACCATTTTTGTTTTTTTTAATGAAAATATAGTTGTAAATCAGGCTATTATAGGAGTGATTGAAAACCGTGTTAAATTGTTGCTGACATCATGACATTGAATGTGTTTTATTCTAATCCATTTTTGTACAAAAATGATAAAATTCATACTTTTACAGGCTTTTAATTTGAAAACAACTAAATTATAACCAATATATATTATGTATAGTTCAAAAATTACTGGTTTAGGATATTATGTTCCAGATAATGTGGTTACTAATAATGATTTAACCCAATGGATGGAAACTAGTGACGAGTGGATTCAGGAAAGAACTGGAATCAAGGAGCGTCGTTGGATTGATCCTAAAACAGAAGATACTACTGCTGTAATGGGAGCAAAAGCTGCTAGAATAGCTATTGAAAGAGCTGGTTTAACAAAAGATGATATTGACTTTATTGTTTTTGCAACGTTAAGTCCAGATATGTATTTTCCTGGAGGAGGTGTGCAAATTCAAGATATGTTAGATATGCCTACCATTGGAGCATTAGATGTTCGTAATCAATGTTCAGGTTTTATATATTCTCTATCCGTTGCAGATCAGTTTATTAAAACGGGAATGTACAAAAATATTTTGGTGATTGGTGCGGAAAATCATTCAGGAGGATTAGAGAGATCTACTAGAGGTAGAGGTGTAACTGTTATTTTTGGTGATGGTGCTGGGGCTGCTGTTCTTTCAAGAAGTGAAGAAGAAGGTAAAGGTATTTTATCGTCTCACTTACATTCTGAAGGAAAACATGCAGAAGAGTTAGCTTTAATTGGACCGTCAACGAATCGTTGGGTTCCAGAAATTATTGAAGCAAATGATCCTGAGGATACTTCTTATTTTCCTCATATGAATGGACAGTTTGTATTTAAACATGCCGTGGTTCGTTTTTCTGAAGCAATAGTGGAAGGATTACAAGCAAATGGATTAGAGAAGGATGATATTGATATGTTAATTCCTCATCAAGCGAATTTGAGAATAGCTCAATTCATTCAAAAGAAATTTCAATTACCTAATGAGAAAGTTTACAATAATATTATGCGATATGGTAATACTACTGCAGCATCAATTATTATTGCTTTAACAGAAGCATGGGAAGAAGGAAAGATAAAAGATAATGATTTAGTTGTTTTAGCAGCCTTTGGTAGTGGATTCACTTGGGGGTCTGTTGTTATTCGTTGGTAATATATAACAAGTTATAATAAAAAAACCGAAGATAATTCTTCGGTTTTTTTATTCAAAAACAGCAATAGCTCTTACAGGAGACCCTGTTCCGCCTCTAATTTTAAGTGGTAAACCTATAAATCTAAATCTACCGCGACCTATAAGTTTATACAAGTTAATCATGTTTTCATAGTGAGTAAACCCTAGTCCACCACAAACATGATGTACTTCCTTATTTGAAATTTTAGGAACTCCTGGTGACATCGTTTCTACTCCAAAAGCAGCAATCTTCTGTTCTCCTAACCACTTTGCACATTCTACTGTAATACCTGGACCTTTATCCCAGTTTTTAGTAGAGAAAGCTTTTCTATAATGATCAGTATATATAAGAACTGTATCATCTTTTTTAATTTGTAATTGATCCTGAGAAAGCGCCTTTTTCAAATCTTCTGAAGTAATCAGTTCTTGAAAACCTTTATGTGATAGATTTAAGCAAATACCTTCAGTATAAAACATTGAAAGCGGCATGGTATCTATAGATTGACCTTTATACTGCTTTGCCATATGGTTTATAGCATCTACATGAGTTCCTGTATGTTCACCCATTTCTAATTTATAAACTGCAGGAGTTTGAGTTGTTGGGTTAATTTCATTATCCCATTCTTCATGAGTATTATGAACTTGCATGGTAACCTGAGGAAGACTTTTATATACAGGCATACCTTCATATATTTCCTGGCTTAAATCTATAATTTCAGCCATTTAGCTCAATTTTAACATTGTGATTTTCCAAATCTTTTAAATAGGTTTCTGAAATAAAATTATCACTATCAAATTCATCTCGTCTCTTTTTCTTCATTTCAATTCTTTTAACTGCTTTTAAAAAGCGTCTAACTTCTAAATCATTGTTTACAATTAAGCCAGGTACATTGATAGATTTACCAGTGTCGTTTTTAGCAACCATAGTAAAGTATGAAGAATTGCAATGATTTACTTTACCGGTTTGAATATTTTGAGATTCAACACGAATTCCAACGACCATAGAAGTTCTTCCAACGTAATTGATTGATGCTTTCATTGTTACTAACTCCCCAACTTCAATTGGATTCAAAAAATCTACAGTATCTACTGAAGCAGTAACACAATATGTTGCTGAGTGTTTAGAAGCACAAGCAAAAGCAATTTGATCCATAAGATTTAGTATATATCCGCCATGAATCTTTCCACTAAAATTTGCATGAGACGGCAACATTAGTTCAGAAATTGTAATCCTAGTATCTTCTACATGCTTATAATCATTCTTCATCTTTTTTTGATTTTATTCCACTAAAATGGGGTGAGTTTTCCTCTTCAACTTTAGTTATAAAATATTTTGTATCACCTAGCCAAAATAGTTTTCCAAAACGCTCTATGTATGTAAGTTTAACATAACGTCCTTGAAACTTTTGAAGATTTTCTATTGCTTTATACTCTTTGTCTTCTACAGAAAATTTAAAAATCTGAGCACCAGAAATCCCTTGACTAATTTCCCCTTCCCAAGTTTTTATCACAGCACCTTTTCGGCTAAATTTTATTAATTCCCCAGACCTTTCCCCTTCACTATAAGTAGCATAATACACAAATACATAATACGCTGTAGCAATTAATATAATTCCTAATAATATGTAAGCTAATGTTTTTTTCATGTAAACAAAATTACAATTTAATTGTTTTTAATTAAGAAGCCTAAAACCAAAAAATAGTAATAGAGCTATTGTATGATGTGTTTTTTGAACTCTTTATTTTCCTCTTCAATAGTTTTTTTTCCTACTTCAATAAATTTAAGTGTTGATTTTACATGAAATATAATGTTATTTGTTTATAAACTTAACCGCTTTAAAATGAAAATTATGACTTCAAAAAAAATGACTTTGTTACTGTTGTTTATTTCAGTTTCAGGCTTGACTCAAGAGAACAAGGCTAACGAAATATTTGACATTGCACGAAATGGTTCTCTACAAGAATTAAAAGAGTTATTAGAAAATCATCCGCTTTCTATTGATATGCCAAATGAAGCAGGCTACAATGCGTTGACTTTGGCTTGTTATAATAGTAATAATGAAGTAGCAAAATATATTGTAAAGAATACAAAAAGTATTAATGCAAATAATGGTTACGGAACAGCGCTAATGGCAGCAACAGTTAAAGGTAATAAAGAATTAGTTGAATATTTAGTTCAACATAATGCAGATATGGATATTTCTGATGCCAATGGAAAAACAGCTTTGCATTATGCAGTTGTTTTCAATTCATACGAAATTGTAGAGTTTTTAATTAAATCAGGAGCAAAGTTTGATTTGAAAGATAACAGAGGAAACACGGCAAAAGATTATGCCAAATTAAAAAGCAATAAAAAAATACTAACCTTATTTAAAATCTAATTACAATGAAGAAAAAACTACTTTTAATTTTTGTGTTTGCAAGTTTTTGTTTGTCTGCACAAGTATTTTCAACAGGAACTCAAACCTTAAAAGATAATTTAAGTGTTAATTTAGAGATTGATGGAACAACAACAACATTAACTTTAAACGGTCCTGCAAACGCATGGTTTGCTGTTGGTTTTGATAACGGAGCTACAAACATGTTTAGTAGTACAGATGTTTTTAGAACTGATGGATCGACAATTACTGATGCTACAACAGCTGGAAACCAACTACCCCCAGCTGATTCAAGTCAAGATTGGAATTTAGTTTCTAATACGGTTTCTGGGAGTATTAGAACAATTGTTGCAACTAGACCAAATAACTCCGGTGATTCTAGCGATTTTGTTTTTAGTAATTCGGCAGGAAGTATTGATTTAATTTGGGCTTTCGGAAGCTCAACTACCTATGCTTATCATGGAGGAATTAATCGAGGAGCAACAACATTGGGAGTTACATTAAGTAATAAAAAATTTGACACCTTAGATTTTGATATTTTCCCAAACCCAATCTCTGATAAGGTAAAAATTCAATTACCTACTTCTATTGAAAGTGCAGATATAGCTTTTTATGATGTATCAGGTAGATTATTAAGAAAAGAACAAGCAACGTTTTTTAGTAATAACGAATTTACTATTGATGAATTAGGAAGCGGTGTTTATTTTGTTAAAGTAAGTACAGAAGGTAAAGTTGGTAGTAAAATGATAGTCAAAAGATAAGCTCAATATTATAATTTTCTATAACCGATTGCCTCAAGGTAATCGGTTTTTTGTTGTATGTTTGTTATGCTTCAAAAAGATCTAAAATGAACTATATTTTATTTGATGGAGATGTTAGAACATCTCTTTTACCTTTTACATATACAAGACCAGTAGCAGATATTAGAGTAGGTATTTTAACTATTAGAGAGAAATGGGAAAAATATCTTGGATTAACGACTACTACTATTACAGAAGAATATTTAGAGGAGAAATTTCCGATGGTAGAAATGGAAGAGAATGTAATGTTAAACGCTTCTTTTTTACCCGTTCCTGAGTTGGTTGAAATGGTTAAAGGGTTAAAGGAAAATGAAGCTATTTTTAAAGGAGAAGATGTTATAGCATTTTATAGTTCTCAAGATCAAGAAGAGGTGAATTTTGATAAATATAATCAAATAGAATTTGAAGAAGATATTATACAAATAAAGAATACATGGGATATCTTTTCGAAAAATGATGAAGCTATTCGTCAAGATTTTAAATTCTTAACAGAAGGAAGAACTTCCCAACCCATTCCTGAAACTATAAATTGTATTGGAAGAGAAAACATATTTATAGAAAAAGGAGCTAAGTTAACTTTTGCTACACTTAATGCTACTAATGGCCCTATTTACATTGGTGAAAATGCTGAAGTAATGGAAGGTGTAGTTGTGAGAGGTGCATTAGCTATGTGTGAAAATTCAGTTTTAAAATTAGGAGCTAAAATCTATGGCGCTACTACATTAGGTCCGTATTGTAAAGTAGGAGGAGAGGTTAATAACTCAGTCTTATTTGGGTATTCAAATAAAGGACATGATGGATTCTTAGGAAATTCTGTGTTAGGAGAATGGTGTAATCTAGGAGCAGACACTAATAATTCGAACCTTAAAAATAATTATGCTGAAGTAAAATTATGGAATTATGAGACAGGAAGGTTTGCTAAAACGGGATTACAATTTTGTGGATTAATGATGGGAGATCATTCTAAATGTGGAATTAATACGATGTTTAATACAGGTACTGTTATTGGAGTTTCTTCGAATATTTTTGGAAGTGGATTTCCAAGAA
This sequence comes from uncultured Tenacibaculum sp., assembly GCA_947492185.1. Lineage (GTDB taxonomy): Bacteria > Bacteroidota > Bacteroidia > Flavobacteriales > Flavobacteriaceae > Polaribacter. Next base: position 397,519 of record CANLMR010000002.1, on the reverse strand, counting down.
ACTTTGTTCCATCATTTAGTTGGGGAGGAGCTTCAGGGTTTACAGAGTATAAAATGAACAAGGTAAATGAAGTTGCAGAAGTAGTAATGAAGAGAAGAAATGTTATTTATAATGAGTTAGAGGAAAAAATTCTATCAGCGGTTTTTGAGGAAACTAAAAAATATAGGAATTACTAAAATTCTAACTATATACTAATCTTTAACATGTTGTTAATAATTAAAACCCAATTGTTTAAATAAAATAATTGGGTTTTAATTTTATTATATATTTTTGCACCCGAGGAAAAATTTGAATTAATTGTTTTATGAAAAAATATTCTTACCTAATACTTTGTGTATTAATTACTTCGTGTTATACATTACCACAAAAAAACAAATTATATCAAGCTTATAATTCTATTGATTTAGGTGTTCTAGGAACCCAAAAGAAAACAATTAGAAAAAGTAGTTTTGAAGTTACTGGGATACCTTTTTATAGAAATCCAATTAAATTAGATTTTACTTCAAAAGAATTTAATAATCAGAATTATAAAAGTTATCAAAACTTTATAGAGACAAGTACTAAAAAAGAGATTGTTACTTATAATGATTCTCTAGAAATTAAGCCAAATTATTTTGAACTTAAAATAAATGATAAGGTTTCTGTTATTGATGCCATTGATAATAGTAAATACAATGATAAAGTGAAAAAATACATTTATCATAACCCAGAAATAACGTTGATTACTCAAATTAAGTTCGTTGCTCCTAACAAGGTGTTGCAATATTTAAAACAGGCTGATGCTTTGTATTTGCAAACAAAAGAAAATAATCAGTCTTATATATTAATTTATAAAGGAGGTAAAATTATTCACGAATTAAACTCTTCAGAACTTCAAACATTTCAATATGATATTTCTTCTTTTTGTTGGGGTATAAATGGGACTAGAGTTACAGGAATTGTAGGTTTAGTAGAAGAAGGTGAATTATGTAAAAATAGAACTGTAAGAAACCCGATTAAAGAGGTTGAAAAAAGAAAAAAAGAAATTTTTAATAATTATTAAAAGGCGAAATAAATACTCTGGGTAGAAATAATTAATATTATGTAAGTTTGAAACTATTTTAGACTAAACTATTTTATTAAGAATTTAAAATAATAAATAAAAAAAACCGAAACTAGCATATTTCGGTTTTTTTGGCTTTGTAACCTTTTCTTTTTCATTCATAGCAACTTCCCCATCAACTTCAATGTAATAGTAATTGATAATTGCATAATAGTAGTTTTTTTGTTGAATAAAAATTAACAAGAATGATGCCGAAAAAGGTTTTTTCTATTTTATTATCAATAAAATTTATAATTTTTTCAATTTACTGTTTTTAAACTATTGATTTTGTTGTTTTTATTGTAAAATAAATATGTTAATTATTTTAGATTTATTTTTTTTAAAAGGAAATAAAAAAATAAATCTATTTCAATATTTAAAATAAGATTCTTAATTTTAAAGAGTATTTTTTAAAATATACCAAATAAATAATCTAAAAATTTATTATTATGTTGAAAAACATTCAAAATTTAGGAAAGTCCCTTAGTAAAAAAGAACAAAAACAAATCGAAGGTGGTTTCGGAAGCGTGCCTTGTAGAACAAACAGAGATTGCTGGGATGCATATCCTTTCTTAGGTCCTGGAGATGTATCTTGTAGAGATAGTCGTTTTGGCTGGGGCGGAAGAGTATGTATTTTCAATTAATGGATAGTCCTCAAAATTTAAAAACCTCGCAATTTGCGAGGTTTTTTTATATAGAGTAGTAGTTTTAAACATTATACTATAGATTAGGAATAACCAATTCTTGTCCTGGATGAATTACATCAGCAGATTTTAAGATGTTAGTATTTGCTTCAAAAATTTCTTTGTACTTCATTGCATCTCCATAGTAATGCTTTGCAATTTTACCTAAAGTTTCACCACCTTTTACAGTGTGATTGGCAAATACAGAAGTATCTTCAACAGCAATATCAGCTATAATATCAGTTGGATTTTCACCACCTGCCTTTTTAATTTCATCCCATAAAAGATTTTTTTCGTACTGATTTTTTGCTGTTCCAGAAATATGTAAAACTCCGTTCTCTTCTTTTACATCTCCATTTTGAATTGCTAATTGTTCACCTAGGTTTAAAACACTTTGATATTTTGCTTTCATTTTAATAAATTTTTTGTTGTACTAAATATATAAAAAAAACCTTGCAGTTTGCAAGGTCTTTATATATCAAATTATTATAAGAATTTCTTATAAATGAATCACTTCATCGTAAGCATCTGCAACAGCTTCCATAACCGCTTCACTCATAGTAGGGTGAGGATGAATTGCTTTCAATACTTCATGTCCTGTAGTTTCTAACTTTCTGCCTAAAACAGCTTCTGCGATCATATCTGTAACACCAGCTCCAATCATGTGGCATCCTAACCATTCACCATATTTAGCATCAAAAATTACTTTTACAAAACCTTCAGGAGTTCCAGCTGCTTTTGCTTTACCTGATGCGGAGAATGGAAATTTACCAACTTTAATATCGTAACCAGCTTCTTTAGCCTTTTCTTCTGTTAATCCTACAGAAGCAATTTCTGGAGTTGCATATGTACAACCAGGAATGTTTCCATAATCAATAGACTCTGTATGTAATCCAGCGATTTTTTCAACACAAGTAATTCCTTCGGCAGATGCAACATGCGCTAAAGCTGGACCAGGAGTTACATCTCCAATCGCGTAATATCCAGGAATATTTGTTTGATACCAATCGTTTACTAAAATCTTATCTCTATCAGTTACAATTCCAACATCTTCTAATCCAATGTTTTCAATGTTTGTTTTAATTCCTACTGCCGATAATACGATATCTGCTTCTAAAACTTGCTCTCCTTTTTTAGTTTTAACCGTTGCTTTTACTCCTTTTCCAGAAGTATCAACAGATTCAACTGAAGAATTCGTCATTATTTTAATTCCTGCTTTTTTGAAAGAACGTTCCATTTGTTTAGATACGTCTTTATCTTCAACAGGAACAATATTTGGCATATACTCTACAATAGTAACTTCAGTTCCCATAGCATTGTAGAAATGAGCGAACTCAACTCCAATTGCACCAGAACCAACTACAATCATAGATTTTGGCTGAGTAGGTAAACTCATTGCTTCACGATATCCGATTACTTTTTTACCATCTTGTGGTAAACTTGGTAATATACGAGAACGTGCTCCTGTTGCAATTACAATATGATCTGCTGAATATTCGGTTACTTTTCCGTCTTCAGCTGTTACATCTACTTTTTTTCCTTCTTTAATTTTTCCGAAACCGTCGATTACATCAATCTTGTTTTTCTTCATTAAGAATTGAACACCTTTGCTCATTCCTTCTGCAACACCACGACTTCTTTTAATTACAGCTTCAAAATCTTTGTCAATAGCTTCTGCTTTTAAACCATACTCATCTACATGCTTTAAGTAATCATATACCTGAGCAGATTTTAATAATGCTTTTGTAGGAATACATCCCCAGTTTAAACAGATTCCTCCTAGATTTTCTTTTTCAACAACAGCCGTTTTAAAACCTAACTGAGAAGCTCTAATAGCTGTCACATATCCTCCAGGTCCTGAACCGATTACTATGATGTCGTATTTCATAATTTATATTTATCTATTAGTTGTTTATTTACATTGTTATGGATTAAAAACCATGTCTTTAATTCCGAATTTTTTACTCGTAATACCTAATAAGGCATTTACAGATGAGTGTATTATAATTAAAGCCGCAATTGCAGCCAAAGGTACTCCTAAAATTTGATAGGACATATAATATGTCCAAGTTCCTAAATTGATGGCGATGATTTCTCCTAGAGTAGGAAAGAAGGCTACCATAAAAAGAATCAAATATTTTTTTGAAGTGTCAGATAAATCTGGAACTTCTTGTAAAATTTGATTTTCAATTTGATACATTAATATAAAAGCGGCTCCCCAAGCAAAGAATATCCATAAAGGAACTTGTCTAGAAATATCATGATATTCCCAATATCCATATGATGTTCCTGCGTGTTCAACAGCAATTCCAATAATTCCAGTAATTACAAAACCAATAATTAAGGCAATGCTAAAGGTTTGGTTTTTTATGTTTTTATAGAATGAGTGCACAATCTTTAAGGCCAATAATATGGCTAATACTAAATCATATTGATGTAATAAACCTATGGCTATCCCACCAATAATTAATTTGATTGTATTTTTGATTAAGATTCTTTGCACTACTATTTACATTCTCTCAGGAACATTAATCCCTAATAAACGAAACGCCGATTTAATTGTATCTGCTACCTTTTTAGATAATTGAACTCTAAAGACTTTTTTATCTTGATTTTCTTCACCTAAAATTGAAACATTTTGGTAAAAAGAATTGAATTCTTTTACTAAATCATAGGTGTAATTTGCAACTATAGCTGGAGAGTAATTCTTAGCTGCTTGTTGAATTACTTCTGGATACAATTCTAATTGCTTGATTAATTCTTTTTCTTTTTCATGTAAATCAATAGATGAAACAGAAGGGTTGTAATCAAAATCAGCTTTTCTTAAAATTGACTGGATTCTTGCATAGGTATATTGTACAAAAGGTCCAGTATTTCCTTGAAAATCTACCGAAGCTTGAGGATCGAATAAGATTCTCTTTTTAGGATCTACCTTTAAAATGAAATATTTTAAAGCTCCTAATCCAATAATTTTATATAACGACTCCTTTTCTTCATCAGAGTATCCTTCTAACTTTCCTAATTCTTGAGAAATCTCACGAGCCGTATTTGTCATTTCAGTCATTAAGTCATCAGCATCTACTACTGTTCCTTCACGAGATTTCATTTTTCCAGAAGGTAAATCTACCATTCCGTAACTTAAGTGATATAATTGATCTGCCCAGTTATATCCTAACTTCTTTAAGATTAAGAATAATACTTTAAAGTGATAATCTTGTTCATTACCCACAGTGTAAACCATTCCGTTTAAATCTGTAAAGTCTTTAGCACGTTGAATAGCCGTTCCAATATCTTGAGTCATATATACTGCAGTTCCATCTGAACGCAATACTAATTTCTCATCTAAACCATCTTCAGTTAAATCACACCAAACAGATCCATCTTCTTTTTTAAAGAAAACTCCATCTTTTAATCCTTGTTCAATAACATCTTTACCTAATAAATAGGTATCACTTTCATAGTATAACTTATCGAAGTTTACACCAATATTTTCGTATGTTACATCAAATCCTTCATAAACCCAACCGTTCATAGTTTTCCACAGTTCAACAGTCTCTGAATCTCCAGATTCCCATTTACGTAACATTTCTTGAGCTTCTACAAAAATTGGAGCTTGCTTTTTAGCATCATCCTCAGAAATTCCTTGTTCAACCAATTCCGAAATTTCTTTCTTGTATTCTTGATCGAATTTTACGTAGAAATTACCAACTAATTTATCTCCCTTTAATCCTGTAGATTCTGGAGTTTCTCCGTTTCCATATCGTTTCCAAGCCAACATTGACTTACAAATATGAATTCCACGGTCGTTAATAATTTGTGTTTTATATACTTTATGACCCGCAGCTTTTAAGATTTCAGCAACTGAATATCCTAATAAAACATTTCTTACGTGCCCAAGGTGTAAAGGTTTATTTGTATTCGGAGAAGAATACTCAACCATTCTCGCATCTGAGTCAGAGCTTACAAATCCGTATGATTCGTTTGATGAAATTTCATTGAAGAAGTTGATATAAAAACTATCATCAATAACTAAGTTTAAGAATCCTTTTACCACATTAAATTTAGATACTTCTTGAATGTTTTCTACCAAGTAGTTTCCTAAATCTTCACCAATTTGTACCGGATTTCCTTTCTTGTATCGAAGTAGCGGAAAAATAACCACAGTAATATCTCCTTCGAAATCTTTTCTTGTTGCTTGAAATTCTACAGATGGGATTTCTGTATCGTATAATTTTTTAAACCCTTCTTTAACGTTCGCTTCTAGTAACGATTGTATGCTCATTAGTTGACTTATTTCATTTAAATCGAGTAGCAAAATTACATAATTTTATTGGTTTATGTAGCCGAATTCTATTCATATTGCCGTAGCTTTGCAATATGGATAAAGACCTTGAAAATCTTAAAGAATTAGCACAAGAGAAACTCGCTGAAAACAAGAAATATTTTCAAAAACTGAAAAAGCGCACGCCAAAGCGTCTTGATTTGATAGTGCATGAGATTCATGAAGAGGAATTTGAACGAACAGATTGCTTGAATTGTGGGAATTGTTGTAAAACCACAAGTCCGATGTTTACGTATAAAGATATTGAACGTATTTCGAAACATTTAAAGATGAAGGTGGCAGATTTTGTTTCACAATATTTGGAAATTGATGAAGATGATTATCATGTACTAAAAACTTCTCCATGTCCGTTTTTAGATTTAAATGATAATTCGTGTTTCATTTACGACGTACGTCCTAAAGCTTGTGCTGAATATCCACATACCAATCGAAAGAAATTTATTCAGTTAACTAACTTAACTATAAAAAATACAGAAATCTGCCCAGCTACTTATAGAATTGTTGAGGAATTGAAGAAAAAATTACCAATTTCTTAATTTTATTAACTTAGTTATAGTAACAATACGTCCATTTTTTAGTAAACTTGTTATGTAAATCAAACATAACATGGAAGTAATTAAGACCTATTTTGAAAACATGCCAACGCTGCATAGAAGTATGCTTTTGGTTGGTGGAATTTCATTTTTCTGGCTCCTTGAAAGTGGAGTGCCTTTATTTAAATTTGGATATAATAAGTGGAAACATGCGTGGCCAAATTTATTTTTTACAGGAACCACAGTAATTATCAATTTTGCACTAGCTTTTCTGTTATTACAAACTTCTTTTTGGGTAGACGAAAATCAGTTTGGTTTAATCAATTGGTTACCAGAAATGCCGTTATGGGCTTACATTACATTAGGTGTTTTATTTCTAGATTTTTTTGGGGCGTACTTGGCGCATTTAGTAGAACACAAGTTTATTCCTTTGTGGATGGTTCATTTAGTTCATCATACAGATCATAAGGTAGATACTACAACTGCAAACAGACATCATCCTATAGAAAGCGTAATCCGTTTTGCGTTTACGTTATTAGGTGTGTTTTTAGTAGGAACACCGTTTTATATCATAATGTTATATCAATCATTATCATTGGTGTTTACACAGTTTAATCATGCGAATTTAAAAATGCCTAGGAAATTAGATAAGATTTTGAGTTTTGTAATTGTTTCTCCAGATATGCATAAAGTGCATCATCATAATTTGTTACCATATACAGATTCAAACTTTGGAAATATTTTTTCTATTTGGGATCGATTATTAGGAACGTATATGGAATTAGATAGAGAAGAAATAGTTTATGGAGTAGATACATTTCCTGATGAAGTTAAGAATTCAAGTTTAACGGAATTATTAAAACAACCGTTTCAAGGATATCGAAAACCTACGAATCTTGAAGAATTAAAATAACAAAAAAGGTAAATTCAATTGAATTTACCTTTTTTAGTATGTTACATGCGGATTCCATCTTGAGGGAAGAATAACTCTTCTTTTTCTGCTTCAACAACGGCAATTGGAACACAGTGTACTCCATTTCCAGAAACATCAGTACTCGAATTAAAATTCCCATTGTTATCCCAACAGTAATATTCATTAGCACCACCATTGATTTGAATTAAACTACTTTTTTCTAGTTTTTCCACTCCCTTTACATTCAAAATGCTTTTTTTCATGATTTAATTTTTTAATTAATATTGGTTGCAAATTATTGCAGTTTGAAAAAGCAGAGGCAAGGTATTTACCTTAATTAGATATAGTATTTACCACTAAAAATTAAGGTGTAAAATATCAATTTAAAGGTGAATTAACTCCGTACTTATATTATGAAATCCAACTAGAGGAGGAAAAAATTAAGCTTTATTCTTTTCAATAAATTCAAGAATTTTTCTTCCTCTAGCGGTGCATCCCTTTCCTTCATGAATCACTTTTGTTCTAATAATATGCTCCAATTCTGGGTGAACCCAATCTCTATACTTACCAAATACATATAAGTTAGTCATAGTATAAGCTTTTACAGCAATTTTTTGTTCAGTTAGTAACCAGTCAAATCCAGTTTCAATAATTTGATTTATATGCTCATCAGAAAGTGACTGCTTCGTTTTATTGTTTACTTTGTTTGAATAACTATTAGCTAAGTGTTCGCAAATCTTTGCACAAGGTCTTAAAGCGCTATCAAATTGTAAATGTTGTAGGTTCTTTGTAAATGTATTTAGGTATGGTAATACATAATCGATACTATGATGTGTACAAATCCACTCTAATATCCAAGCAGCTTTTATGGATAGTTTATTATTAACCTCAAATGTTAAATCTACTAGAGATTTAATCAATTCGGGTTGTTTTAATACAATATTTGCAGCATTATTTCGATTTACTCTTTTAGGATTTTCCATACTGTGTAATACAGAAATTAAAAAATCAATACTCATATTGGTATGGTTTATGTACTTTTACATTATAATTACTAAATATAAGGACAAAAGAAAGAAAGGATGATAAAAGTTAATTTGTTAATTGTCTTAAGTTTTGTAGTAGCTTCATTTACTGCATATAGCCAAAAAACAAATCAGTTTGATGCTAACGGAAAGCGTGATGGTATTTGGCGTAAGTTTTATGATAATGGAGATTTACGATATGAAGGTGAATTTAAGAGTGGAAAAGAAGTAGGAACTTTTACATTTTATAATCAAGGTTCTTCTTATCCTGCGATAGTCAAAATCTTTTCGAAAAAATCAGATACAGCTTCAGTGAAATTTTACAATAAAAGTAGAATTAAAACTAAAGGGAAAATGGTTGGAAAAAAGAGAGTAGGTAAATGGATCTACTATTTTTCTGACGGTAAACGCATTTTTTCCGAAGAAAATTATGTTGATGGTATGTTAGAAGGTGTTGTTAAAAATTACTATGATAACGGAAATCTTACCGAAGAAACGTATTATAAAGGAGGTAAAAAACATGGTTCTTCTAAAATTTACACAGAAAACGGCGTTTTAATAGAAGATGTAAATTATGCTAACGGAAAACTAAACGGATTAGCTAAATATTTTGATATAAAAGGTGTTATCAAAGAAAAAGGAATGTATGCAGATGGTGCTAGAGAAGGAAAATGGGAGTTTTATATTGATGGAGAAGTATCTAAAAAAGGAAGATCAAGAAAAAATTTACTTAAAGACGACTCTGAACCTGAAGAAGAGGAAGAGTAAATTTAATTTCTATAAATTCAATTTATCATCCTATCAAAATTACTCATATAAAAAACAGATTCTTATTCGTAAATTTGCAGCCTAAATTTAGCAGTATATGAAAAGAGTAGTGGTTGGACTTTCAGGAGGAGTAGATAGTAGTGTTACCGCTTATTTATTAAAGGAACAAGGATACGATGTAATCGGATTATTCATGAAGAATTGGCATGATGATTCTGTTACAATATCCGATGAATGTCCTTGGTTAGAAGATAGTAATGATGCTATGATTGTTGCTGAAAAACTAGGTATTCCTTTTCAAACAGTTGACTTAAGTGAACAATATAAAGAACGTATTGTTGATTATATGTTCGACGAATACGAAAAAGGAAGAACACCTAATCCTGATGTTTTATGTAATAGAGAAATTAAGTTTGATGTTTTTATGGATATTGCATTAAGTTTAGGAGCAGATTATGTGGCTACAGGTCATTATTGTAGAAAAGATGAGGAGATTATAGATGGAAAACCAGTGTATAAGCTTTTAGCAGGAAAAGATGGGAATAAAGACCAATCTTATTTCTTGTGTCAATTATCTCAAGAGCAATTATCCAAAGCATTATTCCCAATAGGAGAATTGCTAAAGCCTGAGGTTCGTGAAATAGCAAAGGAAGCTGATTTAATTACAGCTGAAAAAAAAGATTCTCAAGGATTATGTTTTATAGGAAAAGTTAGATTACCTGACTTTTTACAGCAAAAGTTACAACCAAAAGAAGGTGTTATTGTTCAAATACCTGATTCTTTTGAACCTTATAATAGGCCATTACCAAGATTTGAAAATAAAGACGCAGAGTTAACGTATAAATCAAAGAAGTTTGAATATGTTATTGCTGATGGAAAAGTAGTAGGAAAACATCAAGGAGCTCATTATTTTACTAAAGGACAACGAAAAGGGTTAGCTGTTGGAGGAACAAAAGAACCTTTGTTTGTAATTGAAACAGATGTGGAGAAAAATGTAATTTTTACAGGAGAAGGTAAAAATCACAAAGGATTATACAGAAATGTATTATTTGTATCTAATGAAGAATTACATTGGGTACGTGAAGATTTAGCTTTATTTACAGATGAAACTATGAAAGTTGAAGCTAGAATTCGTTACCGCCAATCTCTGGAAAAAGCAACATTATATAAAGTTGAAAATGGTTTATTTGTTGAGTTTGATAATCCACAATCTGCAATTCAAGAAGGACAATTTGTAGCTTGGTATCGAAATGAAGAACTTTTAGGATCTGGGGTGATTTCTTAAACTCTCTGAATATAATATTAAATAAAAATAGTAACTTAGTTTTATGAAGAAGTTACTATTTTTTTTACCACTACTATTACTTAATTTAACGTCATTCTCACAAGAACATGCTTGGGTGTATTTAAAGGATAAACCAAGTGAAGCAACGTTTTTAGCCTCTCCTTTAACAATGCTAACTCAGAGAGCTTTAGACAGGAGAACTAAACAAGGGATTGCTCTTGATAGCAAAGATGTTCCTATTGAGAATTCTTATTATAACCAAATAAAATCGGCTTCAGGAATTACTGTATTAGCAAAATCTAAATGGTTAAATGCAATTCATGTACTTGGACAAACTTCTGATATAAATGCTTTGACAACAAATTTTACGTTTATAGAACGAATAGATTTTGCTAATAAATCTTTAAATGCTAAAGGAACTGTTGCTTCAAGAAACAAAAAAGTTGACCAGAATCATGTAAATAAATTCCAAAGTAAAATGCCTACATATAACTATGGTAATGCTGCAAATCAAATAGAAATGTTAGGCGGAGATTATTTACACGAGAATGGTTTTACAGGAAGCGGAATTCATATTGCTGTTATAGATGGTGGTTTTCCTAATGTAAATACACTTCCTGCCTTTTCAAGAATTAGAGATAATAATCAAATCTTAGGAGGATATGATTTTGTAAACAGAAGTGATAATTTTTATACTGGTAACTCTCATGGGACACATGTATTGTCTGATATTGCTGCTTATAAAGATGGAGAATTTATAGGAACTGCACCAGATGCCTCATTCTACTTATTTAGAACTGAAGATGCTGCAAATGAAACTCCATTAGAAGAATCGTTATGGGTGGAAGCAGCAGAACGATCAGATAGTTTAGGAGTTGATGTTATAAACACCTCTCTTGGTTATACAACCTTCGATAACCCAAACTATAATTATACCTATAGTGATATGGATGGAAAAACAACATTTATTACAAGAGGAGCAGAAATAGGATCTTCTAGAGGAATGCTGTTAGTAACATCAGCAGGAAATTCGGGTAACAGTGCATGGAAATATATTAGCGCGCCAGCAGATGCAAGTTCAGTTTTTACAATTGGAGCTGTAAATGCATTAGAAACTATAGCATCTTTTAGTTCTTTTGGTCCTACATCTGATGGAAGAGTCAAACCTGATGTATTAGCACAGGGACAAAGTGTTTATATTGTGAATTATATTTCTGGAAATAGTGTTACATCTAATGGAACATCTTTTTCTTCTCCTGTTATAGCTGGTGTATTAGCTTGTTTTTGGCAAGCATTTCCTAATAGAACAAATACAGAGATTATGGATATCATTAGAAAATCAGCTGATCGATTTAGAAATCCTACTGATCAACATGGTTATGGAGTCCCTAATTTTAAGTCAGCTTTTGAATTAACACTTTCTTCTGATGATGTTATATTAGAATCATTTAAAGTTTTCCCAAATCCAGTAGATGATATCTTAACTATTAAAATTACTGAAGGGAATTTGAATGAATATAAACTTAAAATTTATACTATTCTAGGTAAGCAAATTTTAAATATAGATGAATTAAAATCGAAAAATGTTAATGTATCTAATTTAAAAAGTGGCATATATTTTTTAGATATTCAAAAAGGAAATACAAATAAAGTGATTAAGCTTATTAAAAAATAATATTGTTCGTGATTAAAGAATAGTATTATTTATTTTCGCGATATATCAACTAAAATAAATTGAATTGATAAATAAAATCACACAACTTTTTAATACACAATATCCAGTTGTTCAAGGAGGAATGATTTGGGTATCTGGATGGAAATTGGCTTCTGCAGTTTCTAATGCAGGAGGTTTAGGTTTAATTGGAGCTGGGTCTATGTATCCAGATGTTTTAAGAGAGCATATTCAGAAATGTAAAAAGGCAACTGACAAACCTTTTGGAGTTAATGTGCCTATGCTATATCCAGATATAGAGCAGATTATGGATATTATCGTAGATGAAGGAGTTAAGATTGTATTTACGTCTGCAGGTAATCCAAAAACATGGACATCTTTCTTAAAAGAAAAAGGAATTACTGTAGTTCATGTTGTTAGTTCAGTGAAATTTGCTTTAAAAGCTGAAGCAGCTGGAGTTGATGCTGTTGCTTGTGAAGGTTTTGAAGCTGGTGGACATAATGGAAGAGAAGAAACAACAACGTTTACTTTAATACCAATGGTAAAAGAACAAGTTAAGATTCCAGTTATTGCTGCTGGAGGAATAGGAACAGGAAGAGGAATGTTAGCAGCAATGGTATTAGGAGCAGATGGTGTTCAAATAGGAAGTAGATTTGCAGCTACAGAAGAATCTTCTGCACATGAAAATTTCAAGAAAACCATTGTTGATGTTAAAGATGGAGGAACTTACCTTACTTTAAAGGAATTAGCTCCAGTTCGTTTGGTTAGAAATAAATTTTTTAACGATGTCCAAGAATTGTATCAAAATGGACCTACTGTTGATGAGTTAAAAAGCTTACTAGGAAGAGCAAGAGCTAAGCGAGGAATGTTTGAAGGTGATTTAGATGAAGGCGAGTTAGAAATAGGACAAATAGCTGGGTTAATTCATGATATAAAGCCTGCCAAGCAAGTCTTAGATGAAATTATAGCTGAATATAATAAAGTATTAACTACGAATTTTACTAAACTCTAAAATAATAATACCTCCAAAAGCTTTTACTCTTTTGGAGGTATCTGTCTACAATCAATATAAAAACGCAAAGTTTAAAGGTTTATTTCTTAATGATTTTTGTAGTTAAGTAGGTTGTTCCACGATATAATTTCAGAAAATATAACCCGTTCGATAATTTGGAAATATTAATAGAAGGGTTAATCACTTTACTTTTAATTAAGGTTTTTCCATTAAGGTCAATAAGTTCTATTTTATCAAATTGGAAATTATTTAGTTTTAAATTAATAGTGTTTTCTACTGGATTAGGATAAACTAAAATGCTATTATCTAAATCAATATCTTCTGTAGATAGGGTAGTGGGTCTTCCATATATTTCTAACTCATTAAAACTATTAAAATTTTCGTCATCAATAGTTCCATCTCTACCTCTGGCTATAAATTTAACATATCTACCTACGGTTCCAGCTGTAGGAATATATTCTTCAAATGTTAATTCTGTTGTTATTGCAATTGGTGCGATTACTTCGTTAAAATCTATATTATTAGAAGAAACTTCAATAGAGAAGAAGTTTTGCCTAGCTTTTTTAGCTACAACTCTAAAGGATGTTATTTCTTTAGATTCACCCAAATCCAAAGTTACCGATTCTGTTCCTTGAGAAGCCCAAGTGGAGTTGATATCACCATCATTAATGTTACTTGCAGGATTATTTTTTGTTGGAGTTACTTCCTGTTCAGTAAAATCAATTACGGTTGCAGAGAGTAGTGTAGGGGCATTAGGATCTATGGCCTCTTCTTGTGTTACAATAACATTACGTATAAGTGATCCTGCAGTGAATGTTATAGTTCCAGTTCTTTGATTAAATGTTGTATTCTCAGTAACTGTTACAGAAATAGTTCCATTATCACTACCTGAATTACTATTCAAACTAATCCAATTTTGATCATCTGTTACTGTCCAATCTTGATTTGAAGTTACTTCTATGTTTTTTGATGTTGAAGCGTTAGAAAAAGTTTCAAGAGAAGATACAGTTAGTATTGGTGTAAGTATACCTGCACAAGTTGTTAATAATTGTCCAGAAGCATTTAAAAAACATGCACCTATTGTTTTACTTACATCATCATCTGTAATTGGTTTAAACGTAATGCTACCCATTCCTCCTGATACTTCAAATGCACCTGCATCTCTTAAGTTTGTTGGTCTATTAAGACCTTCAATGTCTAAAGTGACTTCAGCAGTATATTGATTTGTACCAGTTACAGAGTTTGCAGCTGGTCCAGTTGTACTTGGTTTAAAGATTTCCCCACTAGCGGAGAATTGAGCATCTTGTACATTAATTCCAGGATCAGTAATGCCTACTGTTGCTCCTGCAAAAATATTTCCATCATAAGTCATTCCATCACCTATTTGAGCAATATCACCAGTAATTAAATTTGTTTTAGTACTAAAAATAACATTATGAGCTATTACTCCAGATGGTTTGCTATTCCCTTTACTATTATTAAAATGAATAGGATCTTCTGAATTATATATTGTATTGTAAGCAATGATAAGGTTTTCTGCATTTTGGTAACCATTGCTGGTACCACCACTTGCAGTATTTCCTCCCATAAGGGTAATTCCATTATTAAAACTACCACTATTATCTAAATCTTGAATGTAATTATTTACAACAATATGATTGCTGTCACTTATTCTAATTCCTCCAGATTTTGCCTTGTTTTCTCCTAAGAAAAAATTCCCTTCAACTCTTGCACCTGCACCATGTCTTAATACGAGAGATCCTCTACATCTTCTAAACGTATTGTGTAAAAATTGGTTATTGGAACTTTTGTTGGTAATAATCTCATTTTCACCATCAGCTTCTACAAAATAATTATTCTCAACAAGCAC
Organism: uncultured Tenacibaculum sp.; assembly: GCA_947492185.1. GTDB lineage: Bacteria > Bacteroidota > Bacteroidia > Flavobacteriales > Flavobacteriaceae > Polaribacter. The sequence goes on along the minus strand of CANLMR010000002.1, from coordinate 382,335 downwards.
ATTTGCGTTTGTAGTTTGCTCTCCGCTTGATCCAATCCTTATAGTTTCTGAATCTCCGCTATTACTTAATAAATCATCTTTCGGAGTAATATTATAGAAATAATTATTTATGATTTGATGATTCACTGCATTTGTAATTGGTAAGTTGTATTCTAATTCTACTAAAATACCAGCTCCAGCAGTTTTTTTATTTAGAAAAGAGCAATTTTCTATACTATTATTGGTACCATATAAAACAATCCATCTATGCTTAGTAAAGTTTTCATCTCCAGTAGCTAATGATAAATCATCAAAAGCACAATTGCGTATTTTACTATAGTTTGCATATGATGTGCCTTTTCTAAATTGAACATAATTACTTTTACCAACTCCTGTAAAAGTAAATCCCTCTAGAATAACATAATCACTTGATATTTCAACACCAGATTCACCATTGAAAATTACTCCACCAGGAGTTTCTGCTTTTAAAATTATAGGATTTGAAGAAGTACCATTACCATTTGTAAATTGTATAGATTGACTGGTATAGGTTCCGTTTTTCCATATTATTTCATCACCCGGACTTAATGAAAGAGCATTAAACTCTTCAGCAGAGCTCACCATTATTTGAGAAAAGGAGAGTAGAGGTAGTATTAAAGTTATTAGTTTTATTAGATACTTCATTATAATTTTAGGTTGAATTATTGGTTACCCAGATTGGTTAACCAATTCAAATATAGTAATTAAAATGAAAAATAAAATTTAAAAGCAAGAAAGTTTATTAATTTAAGTGATTAGATTTTGGAAGGAAGAATAGAGTTAACAGGAAGTTTAATTAAAAAAGGCACAAAAAAATATTTTGCGCCTTTTAATAAATATTGTTTTTTTAAAATTAGAAGTTTACATAATCTACAATCTCTAATCCATAACCAATCATACCTACACGTTTTTCTTGTTTAGTATTAGATATTAGTTTAAGTTTATGGATATTCAAATCATGCAGTATTTGCGCTCCAATTCCAAAATCTTTATTATCAAAAGCAATGCCTGGAGCTTTCATTTCTCCTTTTTCTTGGTTTACTTTTAAACCTTTTAAACGGTTTAATAAGTTTAAAGATTGGTTTTGTTGATTAATGAATAAAATAGCTCCACGTTCATCTTCATTAACTACATTAAACATTCTATCTAACTTTTTATCTGCATCATTGGTTAACGTTCCTAAAATGTCGTTATTCACAAGGTTTGAGTTTACACGAGTTAAAATAGGCTCGTTTTTACTCCAAGTTCCTTTAGTTAATGCAATATGGATTTGGTTATTCGTAGTTTGTTGATAAGCTCTAAGTCTGAATTCTCCAAAACGAGTTTGAACAGTGAAATCTTCTTTCTTTTCAATTAAAGAGTCGTGCTCCATTCGGTAGGCAACTAAATCTTCAATAGAAACAATTTTTAAATCAAACTTTTTAGCAACTTCAATTAATTGAGGTAAACGAGCCATTGTTCCATCTTCATTCATAATTTCTACAATTACTCCAGCAGGTTGTAAACCAGCTAAACGAGCAAAATCAATAGCAGCTTCGGTGTGCCCAGTTCTACGTAATACACCACCTTCTTTTGCTTTTAATGGAAAAATATGTCCAGGTCTAGCTAAATCAAAAGGTTTTGTGTCTTTATTAATTAAAGCATCAATAGTTTTAGATCTATCAGCTGCAGAAATTCCAGTTGTTACTCCATTACCTCTTAAATCCACAGAAACAGTAAAAGCAGTTTCCATAGGGTCGGTATTGTTATTAACCATCATTCCTAATTCTAATTCTTTACATCTATTTTCAGTTAAAGGAGTACAAATTAATCCTCTACCATGAGTAGCCATAAAGTTGATCATTTCTGGAGTTACTTTTTCAGCAGCGGCTAAAAAATCACCTTCGTTTTCACGATCTTCATCATCAACAACAATAATAACTTTTCCAGCTCTTATGTCGTTAATAGCTTCCTCAATAGTGTTTAATTGAATTTTATGAGTAGTTTGTGTTGTCATGATTTTTATGATGATGTTTTCTTTTTAAAAGAGAATATTTTTATTAAAAAATTTTTAATTCGAACAAAAAAGCTATTAATATCAAATAACCCTTTATCTTGGGTTGCTCTTACTGTTAAAATAATAGCCAAAGGTAACATAATACAAACAGCTAACCAAGATCCGGCTACAGCAGATAATGTGCTTTCTTCAGCCATATTACGACCAAAAGTATTGGTAAAAAAGTACATGACATAAATTCCAATGGCTAATATCATTGGTAACCCCATTCCTCCTTTACGAATGATAGATCCTAACGGAGCTCCTATAAAAAATAAGATTAAACAAGATAAAGAAAAAGCAACACGATTATAAAATTCAATATCGTATAAGTTAAGTACTTTTCTTCTATATTTAAAAGAGTTTTTATTTGCACTGAAATTATTGATAGTACGATCTACCTTAGAAATAGCTGAATTAATTATATCTCGTTGTTTAGAAAGTTCAAAGTTTTCTAAAATAGAATTAGATAGTTTTTTGTTTACTAGCGAATCTGGTAATTTATATAGATCTTCCGCTTCACTATTTCTATATAAACTTTTTGCTCTAGATTCTACATAATCATCATAACCAACTTTTAGATTAGGCAAGGTGTCTTTAAGTTGTTTTATACTAAGCATATTAAAGTTTTTTGTATGCTTAATTTGATCTAAATCATCATCAGTAAAGGAGGAAATATCAATATTTAAAATATATTCATCGAAATCGGCATAAGAGGCTTTCATTCTAAAACGTTCTTTATAAGCAGATTTACTATTAACATGATGTTCATAGAAATGACCATCATTTAATTTCAACGTCATATATCGACTTCCTTCTTCAGAAATTAATTCACCATGTTTAGCAGATATGATTTTGTTATTTCCTTTTTTAGCTGATAAATCATAGATTAATACATTTTTAAGCAAATTATCTTCTTTACCATATTTTTCGTCAAACTTAATTTGATAATTAGGAATATCAGCATTAAAACTACCAGGAACCAAAGCAAGAGCTGGTTGTTTTTTACGAATATTAATTTTTAAATTGATTTGTTTTAGAATTGCATAAGGGTACACATAGTTTAAAAAAACAAAGTTTAACCCACTCATAATTATTGCAAAAAACACCAATGGCCTAACCATTCGTTGTAAAGAAACTCCAGCTGATTTCGCAGCGGCAAATTCATAGTTTTCAGATAAGCTTCCTAAAGTCATTATTGAAGAAAGTAATACACCAATAGGAAGTGCTTGAGGAGCTACAATAAGTGTTGTATACCATAGAAATTTGAAGATAATTCCTATACTAATCCCTTTACCAGCTAAATCGTCAAAAGCTAACCATAAAGCTTGCATTACCAATACAAAAAGAATGATAAAGAAGGTAGCCAAAAATGGGATTAAAAAACTTTTTAATATATACTTATCTAGTTTTTTCACGAATACAAAGGTAGTAAGCTTAGTTGTAATAAACACAAAAGTTTTGTTAATTGCCTAAAAAGCTATTAACAAAACTTAGTTATTGTATTTTAAAAAATTAATCGATTAAATAACCTAGTTTTTCATACTTAGCTTTATCAAAAGAGAATAAATTTTCTGAAATAGATTGGTCGCTCTTAAATTTATTAATAGTAAATGTAGTTACAGCTCCATTAGAACCAATTTGTATCAATTTATAAATGTGTTTAGTCTTAGCATCTATACCTAATTGAACCTTTATAATGTCAGAATTACTATCGATAGGAGTTAAGTTTATATATTGAACTTTTCTTCCTTTATTGTTTTTTATAGTTCCCATTGCGTAATTATAACCTTCCTTGTAAAAAGTTAATAATTTAGAAGGATAGATAAAACCATCTTCTTCTTCTAAGTCACCATCCGTAATAGTAACTTCTTTTTCTTCTTTATTAATAACAATAAGTTTCTTGCCATTGAAAACAAAGTTATTTCCAAGGTAATTTAAATTATATTTTTCACCTGAAATTGTAATATTACCTCTAATTGGAGGATCGTTTGTAATACCTGCTTCTTCATTAACTAAAGTAGAAGTAAAGCCAATAGTCATGTTTTTATAAGCACCCATTTTTGAAGATACTTCATCTAATAAGCTTTTAGCTTCGGCAGAATTGTCTTGTGCAGTTAAATTTGTACTAATTAAAAATGCTATTAATAATAATCCTATTTTTCTCATACGTATTGATCTTTCGTTCAAATGGTTTATTTATTTTTTTCGTTTTCTAATAATTGTTCTAGAGCTAGAAAATCAGGAACAAGTACTTGCCTTGCTTTACTACCTTCAAAAGGACCAACTATTCCTGCTGCTTCTAATTGATCTATAATTCTACCAGCCCTGTTGTATCCTAGTTTTAATTTTCTTTGTAATAAAGATGCCGATCCTTGTTGCGCAGTAACAATAACTTCAGCAGCCTCTTTAAACAATTTATCTCTATCTGCTATATCTATATCAAGATTTGTGCCACCATCTTCACCAACATATTCTGGTAATAGATATGCTTCAGGATAAGCACGTTGAGAACCAATAAAATCCGTTATTTTTTCAACTTCAGGAGTATCTACAAAAGCACATTGTATACGTGTTATATCATTTCCTCCAGAATATAACATATCTCCACGACCAATTAATTGATCAGCCCCTGGAGCATCTAAAATTGTTCTACTATCAATTTTAGAGGTAACTCTAAACGCTATCCTTGCAGGGAAGTTCGCTTTAATAATACCCGTAATTACATTAACAGAAGGACGTTGAGTAGCGACAATTAAGTGAATACCAATTGCTCTTGCTAATTGTGCTAATCTTGCGATTGGAGTTTCTACTTCTTTACCTGCAGTCATAATCAAATCAGCGAACTCATCAATAACTAATACAATATATGGTAAAAATTGATGGCCATTTTCCGGGTTTAATTTTCTGGCTTTAAATTTGACGTTATATTCTTTGATATTTCTAACCATTGCAGATTTTAATAAATCGTAACGGTTATCCATTTCTATACAAAGTGAATTTAAAGTATTAACTACTTTAGAAGTATCTGTAATAATTGCCTCTTCGCTATCTGGAAGTTTAGCTAAAAAATGACGTTCAATTTTATTAAATAAAGTAAGTTCTACTTTTTTAGGATCAACAAGAACAAATTTTACTTCAGCTGGATGTTTTCTATATAACAAAGATGTTAAAATAGCATTTAATCCTACAGATTTTCCTTGTCCTGTAGCACCGGCCATTAATAAGTGAGGCATTTTTGCTAAATCGACAACAAAAGTTTCGTTAGAGATTGTTTTACCTAAGGCTAAAGGTAACTGCATTTGACTTTCTTGAAATTTCTTTGAAGTAATAGCCGAATGCATTGAAACAATAGTTGCTTTTTTGTTTGGTACTTCAATACCAATAGTTCCTTTTCCTGGAATTGGCGCAATAATACGAATACCTAGAGCAGATAGCGATAAAGCGATGTCATCTTCTAAGTTTTTAATCTTAGAGATTCTAACACCAGCTTCAGGTACAATTTCATATAAAGTAATTGTAGGACCTACTGTTGCTTTAATCTGAGCAATTCCAATTTTATAATTCTTTAGGGTTTCAACAATCTGATTTTTATTAATTTCTAACTCTTCAGGATCTATTGAAATACTATCGTTGTATTGTTTTAATAAGTTAAAAGTTGGAAAACGAAATTGTCCTAATTCTAAAGTAGGATCAAATTCACCAAAATCTTTAATTAGCTTATCAGACAAGTTTTCAGTAACACTTTTTTCTTCTGCTACTTTTTCAATAGCAATTTCAACTTCATTTTCTTGAGGTTTTACTGTTTTTTTAATATCTAATAAAGATTCTTCTTCTTTATTTTCTCCTTCTGTTGGAATACTAGAATGATTATTAATAGTAGGTTGAAGATTTTCTACTGACAATTCAAATTCTGATTTGTCTTGCTTTGTTGGATTTTGAATTATACTTGAAGGCTCTTCAGAAAGTACTTCTGAATTTTCAGAAATATTATCAGCTTTTTCTGCTCGTTTAAATTTCTCTCCAATTCTTTCTGGTGTTAACTTAAAACGAACTACCAAATAAGAAATAAAGAAAAAGGCTAATACAATTGCTAATCCAGTTCTTCCTATAAAAGTTCTGATATATTCATTTAACTCAAAACCTACAACACCAGATAAGAGCGCGTATTTTTTCTCTACAAAACCTATAGCAATAGAAATCCAAAGCATATTGAATAATCCCCAATTCCATTTTGAAACCATGCTTTTTATTCCTTTTTGTAATAAAAAACTAATTCCGGTAAGGAAAATTAAAAAAGGAAGAACAAAAGCAGCTAAACCAAAGCCATTGTATATAAGTACATGACTCAATTTAGATCCTATTTTTCCTAAAAGGTTTTTTGCTTGTATTTGTTTATTTGAAAATTCTGAAAGGATACTTTGATCATCTTCCCATGAAAAGAAAAAAGAAATAAAAGCAATACACAAGAAAGTAGCAAACAAAACGAAGAATGCTCCTAAAATAGTTTGTGTTTGTCTGTTCTTAAAAAAATCACCGATTTGATTAGAAACAGAAGGTTTACTTACTTTTTTTGTCTTTTTTGAAACGCTTTTTTTAGCCATTTAATTGAAAAAATTAGACTGGTAAATATAGAAATATTACAAAAATAAGGCGATTATTTTTGGAACGTATATTATAGAACCCACAATTAACGAAATTATTGCTGCAAATCCAGCTGCTCCTGCAGCTACATCTTTAATGGTTCCTATTTTATTATGATATTCTGGATGAATGAAATCTGCTATTTTTTCTACAGCTGTATTTAAAGCTTCAGCAACAAGTACTAGTCCAGTAACGGCTAGTTGAATCATCCATTCTGTTGCTGATATATTGAAAACAAAACCTAAGACAACGGCAAAAAGCCCAATAAAAAATTGGGCTTTTATACTATCTTCTGTAGTTGCAAGAATAAGAATTCCTTTTAGAGCATAACCAACTCCTTTCAGTCTTCTTTTAATAAAACTATCTTTATTTTCCGCCATCTATAAAGCCTTTAAAGCTTCATTATAATTAGGTTCATCAACTATTTCAGAAACTTGTTCTGTATGAGTAATTTCTCCATTTTCGTTAATAACAACGATACAACGAGAATGTAAACCATTCAAAGGACCATCAACAAATTCTAATCCGTAATTCTTTCCGAAATCTCCAGATACAAAATCAGATAACATCTCTACATTGTCAATACCTTCTGCACCGCAAAAACGACCTTGTGCAAATGGTAAGTCTCTTGAAATGCATAATACTTTTGTATTATCTAATTGAGCTGCTTCTTTATTAAAATTACGAACAGATGTTGCACAAGTTCCTGTATCTACACTTGGAAAAATGTTTAAAATCAATTTTTGTCCTTTGTAATCACTTAAAGATTTTACAGATAAATCAGTCGCAACTAATTTAAAATCTGGTGCTTTAGAGTTTACTTTTGGTAAATTTCCATTTGTGTTTATTTCGCCTCCTTTTAAAGTTACTGTAGCCATGTTTTTCGTTTTTTTATTCCAATCAAAAATAATTAAAATCTACCAACTTTGAACTATCTTCGCTTACTTATTAAATGGAAAGATTTATTCTGTGAAATTATCAAATTACACATCTGAATTTAAATATAATTGGCAGTTAGCTGCTCCTGTTATGCTAGGAATGTTAGGACATACTTTTGTAAGTTTTGTTGATAATATTATGGTAGGGCAATTAGGAACAGCAGAGTTGGCAGCAGTTTCTTTAGGAAATAGTTTTATGTTTATTGCTATGTCTCTTGGAATTGGTTTTTCTACAGCGATTACTCCCTTAATTGCTGAGGCAGATGCCGCTGAAAATTTTAATAAAGCGAAATTAACATTTAAGCATGGTCTGTTTCTTTGTACTGCTCTTGGAATATTAATGTTTCTTATGGTTATCTTTTCTAAACCATTATTGTATTTCATGAAACAACCAGATGAAGTTGTTGAATTGGCCATACCGTATTTAGATTTGGTTGCTTTTTCATTAATTCCTTTAATTGTTTTCCAGGCATTTAAACAGTTTAGTGATGGAATGTCTATGACAAAATATCCGATGTATGCTACAATTATAGCAAATGTGGCGAATGTAATATTAAATTATTTACTGATTTTTGGAAAGTTTGGTTTTCCTGAAATGGGAATTATTGGAGCAGCATATGGAACATTACTTTCTCGATTTATAATGGTTATTTATTTATGGTGGTTATTAACTCAGAAAGAACGAACCAAGAAGTTGGTGACTAATATTAAACTGTTTGTGTTAGATAGTGTAATGTTGAAGAAAATAATAGGATTGGGAGCTCCAAGTGCAATGCAAATGTTCTTCGAAGTTGCCATTTTTACCGCTGCTATTTGGTTAAGTGGATTGTTAGGTAAAAATCCTCAGGCTGCGAATCAAATTGCATTGAATTTATCTTCAATGACCTTTATGATCGCTATGGGATTAAGTGTTGCTGCAATGGTTAGAGTTGGAAATCAGAAAGGATTGCAAAATTATATAGAGTTGCGAAGAATAGCATTTTCAATTTTTTTTCTTGGAGTGTTATTAGCAATCGGATTCGCAATTATTTTCTTTGTATTCCATAAAAGTTTGCCTAATATTTATGTTGATTTGAATGACGCTAAGAACTATACAGATAACATGGAAGTAATTAAAATCGCCTCTACATTATTAATAGCTGCAGCGTTCTTTCAAATAAGTGACAGTATTCAAGTAATGGTTCTTGGAGCATTAAGAGGATTACAGGATGTTGCTATACCAACATTAATTACATTTATATCCTATTGGTTAATTGGATTTCCTGTAAGTTACTTTTTAGGAAGAGAAGAAGCTTATGGAAGCTTTGGAATTTGGTTAGGATTATTAGCAGGCCTAACTTCTGCATCAATATTACTATTTTTGCGATTCAATTACTTAACACAAAAATTGATTAAAACAAAACATAATGAACTTACCTAAATTTTTATTAGCGGATAATAGTAATCATCCAGAAGATATTTTCGTATTACACACCGAATATCCACGTTTTTTAATCAATTTGAAAGATGATGAAGTAGAGTGGTTTGAAGACTTAGAAGGGGAGAATGAGCAAGAGCTTGCAAATGAATTAGAAAGCTTAATAGAACAAGCAGGTCAATTCTATGATTCTGAAATGGAAGGATTAGACTAAAATATAAAGGTTAGATTAATTAAAATCTAACCTTTTTTATAATTTAATTTCTTTCTCAATTAAGTTAAATACCTCAATTATATTTTTAGTTCCTTCCTGCAATTACACCACCATCAACATCCCAGATTGCACCTGTTACCCAAGAAGATTTGTCAGACAGTAGGAAAGTAATACTATTTGCAACATCATCAGCTAACCCATTTCTTCCTATTGGATGAAAAGCATTGAATCCTTCTAAAGCTTCATCGGCTGCACTTTTACTTCCAAATACTCCATGGTAAACTGGTGTTTGAACAACAGCAGGGGATACAGCATTTACTCTAATATTATAATCTGCCAATTCCATAGCTAAATGTTGAGTTAGTGAATGTAATCCAGCTTTTTGCATAGAATATGCAGAGGAAGGAGTAGCTTTAACTGCTTGTTTTGCCCACATAGAACCAACATTTACGATAGCTCCTCCATTTGTTTCTTTCATTTTTTTAGCTGCAGCTTGTGTAATGAAGAAAAATCCTCTGTTTAAATCTAAATAAGAATCATAATCTTCAATAGTATGATCTAAGAAAGGCTTTGGCCCAAATATACCAGATGCGTTAACAAGGTAATCAACGTTTTCAAGTTCATTGATTTTGTTTATTAATTCAGAAACATCATTTCTATTAGTAATATCTATTTTATGTTTTACCAGATTGTTTTGATCTGCTACTTTGTCAATACTTCTTCCTACAATATGAACTGTAGTACCTTCATTAAGTAATTGTTGAGTAGTTGCATAACCGATTCCGCTTGTACCACCCACAACGATGGCTACTTTATTATTAAAATTATTCATGTTATATATTTAATTATTAAATGAACAGACAGGTCTGTCTTTTTTGACTTAAATTTTTTTAAATTATTTTTTGACAAATTCCTTTAGCTTGATCAATTGGCCATTGATCTTGATGCAAATGGCTTTCAGCAACTGCACTTTCGTATAATAGGTAAATTTGTTTAGCTAGTATTTCAGTTTCAGGTTGAGAAATATCCAAATTATCAATAATTAAATTACCTATAAAATCAATTAATTGATTTTTTTGGGTTTGAATTTCACTTCTAATTCTCTCATTTTCCTTAGGAATTTCTGAAACCGTTTTAATACACCAACATCCGTTAAAATCTTTTTCTTTAAAGAATAATCCTAAAAAATCAAATACAGCTAGTACTTGATCTTGCCCTTTATTTTTGGATAAACAAAATTCTTTTATATCGTATGTGAATTTTGAATGTTTGTATCTTAAATATGCGAGACAGATATCTTCTTTAGATTTGAAGTGATTGTACAAGGTTGCCTTAGCTATTCCCGATTCAGATATAATTTCATTTATTCCTGTAGAATTGTATCCATTTCTATAGAATAGAGTTGAAGCTGTTATAATAATATGTTGCCGTACATCTCGTTTCACACTACAAAGATATAAAAAAATAGACAAGTCTGTCTATTTTTCTAGAAAAAATGGAATTTCCCAGTTATTATTGGTTCCTTTTGTAATAGAAATGATGTTTTTTCCTACTTTAAAATCGTTAGTATTTATGTATGTTACAAGCCCAAATTGATTGGTTCTTCCATGTAAAACGCGTAAATAATCTGTAACTAATATTTCGTTATTTACTTGTATTGAAATGTATTTTTTATAACATTCATCTATTATTTCATTACTATTTTCACGTTTTAAATCTTCTGAAGTATAATTACATAACTTTCTTCTAATCTTATTTTCGTATTTAAAAAGAGGAATGAATACTTTCATTAATTGGCTATCAATTTTGTCAGACTCTATTTCAGGATTCAGTAAATAAGAAATTTGCTCATTATTTGTTTTGTAGTAACTAGGTCGAATTAATTTTTTTTTAAAATATTTTTTTGGATTTACCAGATATAAAATATTTGTTTGATCAATCTGATAGAAAGAGGCAAAGGCTCCACTTAAAACAAAAACTATCATTAAGAACACTAACTTTTTCTTCTTTTTAAAGTTGGACCCAAATACCATACTTACTTGAAGTATAGATCTGTATAAAGGCCCGAACATAATAGCTGAGACTAAATTATTTATTTTAAATGCAAAAATTTGAACTTTATACTTTTCATGATTTGCCTTAAGATTAGCATAAATAGCGCTCCCCATTTGTAATACAATTAAAAAACTAAAAATGTATGCTGGAATTAGTAACAATGCCTTAGGAATACTATCTGAGAAAGCATTATAAAAGAATAAATAAATGCTAAAAATTATGGCTGCATTGGCATAAATTAATAAAAAGGTGAATGCTGAAGAGAAAATTACACTACATAATTCATCAACCTTTTCAATAGAGTCTTTTACTTTAGGTAAAATAGATACTATTTTTTCGGTATATATTTTTGAATAAGCACTGTCTTTTATACTATAATCAGGAAAAACAGAATTTAAACCAACTAATCCTATCCAATATGCTCGTAAACAAAAGTGTATTACAAACATTGAGGCCAAAATACTAATAGCAAATAACCCAAAAAAAACCACCATATAGGCTGCTAAATGCAAACTTGGGTCTATTATATCGATAAACTTATTTGTGACCCAATTAATTATACCAAACAATTTAAACGTACCAAATATAGCTACTGCAGATACTAATAACTCAGCTTCCCAACTTTCATCCTTTAGTCGTTGAAGCCAATGTTTAGAAGAAGCTTTTTTAGTTAGATTAGTCTCCATTTTGTTGTAGTTTATGCGAATATAAAATTTTTATTATAAGTTGAAATTATTGGGTTTAAGTAGAAGATTGTTAAAACTTTAATAAATAAAACTTTTCTGTTTAGTTAATTCGTATATTTGTTAAACAAAACTAACAAAATATGAGATCAACTATTCTAAAACTTCTGGGAATCATAATAATATTGTCTTTTACTAAACCAGAAGAAATCCAACAATTTCAAGGGAAAGCTATTTATTTTTCAAAATCTAAAATGGAATTAGGAAGATGGGGAGCAAGAATGAGTGAGGCTCAGAAAAAACAAATTAAAGCTCGTTTAAAAAATAGATTAGAAAAGGAATATGTATTAAACTTTAATAAGAAAGAATCATATTTCATGGAAGAGGAGAAGATAGATGCTATTTCAGGAGCTACAGATTCTTGGGGTAAAAACTTTACTCAAGGAAATCAATATAAAAATGTACAGGACAATGAATTGGTTCAGAGTCAGGAGTTTTATGGAAAACGTTTCTTAGTCAAAGATAAACTTCAGAAAATTGAATGGAAAATTGAAAAAGAGTCTAAGAAGATAGGAAATTATCTATGTTTTAAAGCTACTGCTTCTATACCATCAAAGGAATTAACTTGGTATGACTTTGCATGGAGTGATTTGAGAAAAGCAGAGAAAAAGAAAGATTCTTTAGGGAATAATATTGAACCTCAAATTGAAATGACTATAGTTGAGGCTTGGTATACACCACAAATTCCTGTAAGTCATGGACCTGGAGAATACTGGGGGTTACCAGGATTAATTTTAGAAGTGACTGCAGGAAATAGAGTTATGCTATGTTCTAAAGTAGTTATAAACCCAAAAGATAAAATTGAGATAGAAGCTCCTGAGAAAGGAAAAGAAATCACAAAACTAGCTTATCAAGAAGTTATTAAAGGAAAGATGATAGAAATGAGAAATAACAGAGGAAGGAGAAGACGCTAATTTTTAATCTACATAAATTTCGATCAAACTATTCATCATGAAGAAAATTACTTTTCTATTTTTCTTATTTGCCCTTACCAGTGTTTTTAGTCAAATCACTATGAAAGGTGTAGTTAGAGATACTTTAAAATCACCTTTAGATTTAGCCAATATTATTGCAATAAATCAAGAAACTAATGTTTTAGAATCTTATGGTATCACAGATGCTAAAGGTGTATATTCACTTAAATTAAAAAAGAATAAATCGTATAAAATACAGATAAGCTATATCGGAATGAAAACTTTTGAAGAAGTTATTTCGGTAAAAGAAGCTAATGTTACTAAGGATTTTATATTGCAACCTGATAATTCATTAGACGAGGTTGAGATTACCTATGAAATGCCTGTAACAATAAAAGGCGATACATTAATTTATAATGCAGATTCTTTTAAAAACGGAACAGAAAGAAAACTTGAAGATGTTCTTGAAAAACTTCCCGGAGTTGAAATTAATGAAGACGGACAAGTTGAAGTAGAAGGGAAGGTTGTAAATAAACTCATGGTTAACGGGAAAGATTTTTTTGATGGAGACACGAAGCTAGCAACAAAAAATATTCCTTCAAATGCTGTAGATAAAATACAGGTATTAAGAAATTATGCTGAAGTAGGGCAGTTAAGTAGTGTTAGAAATAACCAAGATAATGTTGCTTTAAATATCAAACTGAAAAAAGGAAAAGAAAACTTCTGGTTTGGTAATGTTACCGTTGGTGGAGGTTCTTCTCCAGATGAAGGCTTGTATTTGGTTCAACCTAAACTTTTCTATTATAGTCCAAAATACAGTATTAATTTTATTGGTGATGTTAATAATATAGGAGAAGTTGCTTTAAACAGAAGAGATATTCGAGGATTTGGCGGTGGCTTTAGAGCTCCAAGTAGAAGTAGTGGAACTAGCATAAACCTAGGAGATAACAGTCTTAATTTCTTAACAAATCAGAATAATGCTTTAAAGATTGAGAATAATTTGGCAACAGCAAATTTTAGTTATTCCCCAAAGTCAACCTTAGATTTAAGTGGATTTCTTATCTATAATAACAGCAGGATTTTATCTAGAGAAACAAGTTTTGTTCAATATACGAATGAAGAATTAGGGATTCCCGATGAAGCAACAGAACAATCGAGTACAGAACGTTCAGATCAAGGATTATTAAAATTAAGCGCTTCATACAAACCAAACGTTAATAACCAGATGGATTATGATGTTATTGCTAGAATCTCGAAAGATACTCAGGATCAAGATTTATTTTCTTCTGTAATTGGAAATACGAACCAGTTTGATGAAGTAACTCCATATAGTATTAATCAGAATTTGAATTATTACTATACTTTGGACGATACTAATATATTCGCTTTTGAAGCGCAACATTTATTCAAGAACGAGGATCCTTTTTATAACGCTGTTTTAACAAATACAGCAGGAAATACAGATCCTTTCGATTCTACAGCAGATGCTTTAGGATTGGATATGATGCAGGATAATTATAACATCAATCAGAATAGAAGGATAAAGTCAAACCAATTGGATGCGAAGTTAGATTACTATAATTTGATCAATACAAAGAGTAATATCAACTTAACATTTGGAACCATTATTAGTAGTCAAAAGTTCAATTCGAATATATTTCAATTTCTGAATGATGGAACCGCTTTTAATCCAACTCCAATTATCAATGATTCTAAAATTGTTAATGATATTGAATATAATTTCAGCGATATTTATTTAGGAGTTCATTATCGAGTTAAAGCAGGAAAATTCACATTAACACCAGGATTTTCATTACATGCCTACGGAAATACAAATACTCAATTTGGTCAAGAATTTGGCGAGGATTTATTTAGAATACTTCCAGATTTTGAAACGAGAATTCAATTTAAGAAAAGTGAAGCGTTAACCTTTAGATATGAAATGAGAAATCAATTTACTGATGTTACTCGTTTAGCAGAAGCGTTAGTATTCAATAATTTTAATAATATACAATTTGGTGAGCCAGAGTTACAGAATGCTTTATCACATAATTTGAGTTTGTTTTACAGCAGTTTTAATTTATTCAACTATACAAACGTATTTGCGAGAGCATCTTATTCAAATAATATTGATCAAATTCGAAGTCTAACTACATTTGAAAATGTAATTCGTACAAGTACATTTTTCAATTCTAACTTTGCAGATGAGAATGTGAACTTATTTGGTAGAGTTCAACGAACATTTGGGAAGTTTAGAACAAGTTTAAATGTTAGTTTAAACTACAGTAAAATAAATCAGTTTATTCAGGGAATTCAATCGTTGAATGAAGGATTTACACAAACATATACACCTGGTGTAAGAACAAACTATTTAGAAGCTCCAAATGTTAGTTTACGTTATAGATATAGTATAACAACTAATAACCAAGGAAGTAGAAAAACAACATTTACAACAAATGCTCCATCTATAGAATTTGATGCGTATTTATGGAAAGCGGTTACGTTTAGAACCAATTATACGTATACAAATCAAGATTTAGGAGATGGAAATTCTCAGTCATTCCAAAATTGGGATGCAACAATATCGTACAGAAAAGATAGAGACGCAAAATGGGAATATGAAATCAAAGCGACAAACTTACTAGATATTGATTCTCAGGTGCGAAACAGTGCGAATAACATTTCAGTGTTTAACTCTGAAACTTTCATACAACCCCGATTTATTACATTTAGGTTTGTTTACAATTTATAAACTTTTATAATTTTAGTTTATCATATTTGAATTAAAAGTATTCTACTCAAACCTAAATGAAGCTGCCCGCTTTTAGCGGGCAGTCTTTATTTTATGTTTATTTTGCTTTTTGTACTAATTCTATCTTTTCAATTGAAGTTTTGGTTGTGAATAGACCGTAGTTTATAAAGGCGTTTTTCTTTTCAATTTTATCAATAGTCCCTACAGCATTTCCATCAACTAGGCGAACACGATCACCAGTTTTAAAAATGTATTCCGATTTTGCTTTGGCTATTTTTTTCTCTTCTTCTTTTTTCTCTTTTCTTACTTTAACCACTTTTTGTAAAACTTCTTGTTCTACTTTTTTAATCGCTTCTTTTTGTTTCTCTGCGATTTCTTTTTCTTTTACTTTTTCAGTCTTTGTTTTCTTTTTAGGCGGATTGCGCTTTGTGTATTTTGTTTTTTCAGAAGTCACCCATTTAAAGAAGTTTGCAGATAACTCTTTCTTATTATTGGTTTGAAAATATTTATTTAATAACTCATTAAGCCTTCTTCCTAGAGACAACATGCGTTGATTATTGTCATATAATTCCTGAAAGCCTTCTAGTTTTTCTCTAATCTTTAGTTCTTTCTCTTGTAAACTTTCTAAATGTTCTTGTTCCTTTGATTTTTGTTTCTCAAGAGTATCAGAAGTCTTTTGTAATCTATTTCGTTCTTTCTGAAGTTTAGAGATGGTTTTATCTAAACGGATTTTTTCATTTTCAACTCGTTTTTTAGCTCTATTAATTAAACTAAATGGAATTCCGTTTTTTTGTGCTACTTCGAAAGTAAATGAACTACCAGCCTGACCAATAAATAACTTATACATAGGTTCTAATGTGCGTTCATTGAATTGCATATTAGCGTTAGTTACATTCTCTAATTCGTTTGCTAATACTTTCAAATTCGCATAATGCGTAGTAATAATCCCGAAAGATTTTTGCTTGTAGAATTCTTCTAAAAATATTTCAGCCAAAGCCCCACCTAATTCAGGATCAGAACCCGTTCCAAATTCATCAATTAAAAACAAGGTTCTATCGTTACATTTTCTTAAAAAATAACGCATGTTTTTCAATCGATAGCTGTATGTACTTAATTGATTTTCTATAGATTGATTATCTCCAATATCTGTAAGAATAGTGCTAAAAATAGCTGTTTCACTTCGTTCATGAACAGGAATTAATAATCCACTCTGGAGCATTACTTGCAACAACCCAATAGTTTTTAATGTAATACTCTTACCACCAGCATTGGGGCCAGAAATTACAATTATTTGTTGCTTTTCATTTAGAGATAAGGTCTGAGAAATAGTCTCAATTCCTTGTTCAGCATTTTTCCTCCAAAGTATTGGATGAATAGCATCTCTAAAATAAATTTTCTTCTCTTTAGAAATTTTTGGTAACAATCCGTTTATCGCTCTAGCATATTTAGCTTTTGCAGCTATAACATCTAAGTGGGTTAAAAATGAAATATATTGTTCTAATAACGGAGTATATGGTCTTATTTCTTCAGCTAAAGCTCTCAAAACTTTTACAACTTCCTGTTTTTCTTCGTACAGTAAGTTCTGTAATTCTCTACTAAATGAAAGTGTGGCTTGTGGAGCAATATAAACGATATTACCAGATTTAGAAGAACCAAGAAGACTCCCTTTAACTTTACGTCTGTGCATTGCTAAAACCGCTAAAACACGTTGGTTATCAACAATGGTCTCTTTAATATCATCTAAATATCCACTAGCTAAACTACTGCTTAAAGCTTTTGAGAAACTTCCTGATATTTTTCCTCTTACAGAGTTTATATCTTTTCTAATTTGCTTAAGCGTTGGAGAAGCATCATCCGCTATTTCTCCATATGAAGTAATAATTTTCTGAATTGCATCAGAAACATAAGTTGTAAATTCTAATTCTTCGCTAAGTTTAAATAGTGTAGGGTAGTAGTCTTTAAATTTCTTTAAAAACTTCTTTTGTTCATTTACAGTTTCTGTAACTGAGGCGATTTTCAAAAAAGCATCCGGTTCTAGATAACTATTCTCAATTGTTAATCTTTTTATAGATTCTGTTATGTTATCAAAACCGTGATTAGGAATTCTATTTTCGTTCTCAAAAGAAGCTAAATATTCATTCACTAGATGTAACTCAAAAAATAATTCTTCAGTATCACTGATAGGTTGAATGTCAGAAACAGCATTTCTACCTAGTTCTGAAATACAAAACTCACTTACTTGTTCTAAAACTGTTGCGAATTCTAAATCTTGTAATGTTTTTTCTGATATACTTTTCTTCAATTTCCTATTTTTGAGAACAACAAAAATAAAAAGAATGCAAGTAAATATAGCTGAAAGTTGGAAACATATTTTACAACCAGAATTTGAACAAGATTATTTTAAAAATTTAGCTCAATTTGTAAAAGAAGAGTACACTAATTTTACTTGTTATCCTAAAGATTCAGACATTTTTGCTGCATTTGATTATTGTACTTTTGATGATGTAAAAGTAGTTATAATTGGTCAAGATCCATATCATGGGGTTGGTCAAGCAAACGGGTTATGTTTTTCGGTTCATGATGGAATTTCACATCCACCATCTTTAATTAATATTTTTAAAGAAATTGAAACAGATCTTGGAATTAAATATCCAAAATCGGGAGATTTATCTCGTTGGGCAAAACAAGGAGTTTTGTTGCTTAATGCAACTTTAACTGTAAGAGCTCATGAGGCTGGAAGTCATCAAAAGAAAGGTTGGGAACAATTTACAGATGCTGTAATCGCTTCTATTTCTCAGCAAAAAGAAGATGTAGTGTTTTTACTTTGGGGAGGATATGCCAAAAAAAAAGGAGCCAAGATTGACAAGAAAAAACATCATGTCTTAACTTCAGGTCATCCTTCTCCTTTAAGTGCGAATCGTGGTTACTGGTTTGGAAATAAACATTTTTCACAAACCAATGAGTTTTTAAAGCAAAAAAGATTATCAATTATACAATGGTAATTTGAGATAAGATAGTTTGATTATAATAGGGTAGTATAATTGCATCCAAAATATCTTCGGTAACGTCAGGGTAATTCACTTCAATAATTTTATCTGATTTTAACCACTTTTCGATTTTTGGTAATTGCTTCTTACTGAATTTTTTTAAAAGAGGAACTCCCATTTCTTTTAAAGCTAAAGCATTACATTGTTGCTCATATTGGTTTTTCATAGGAACCACCATAAGTTTCTTACCTAGAAATAAAGCTTCCGCCGGAGTTTCAAATCCTGCACCACATAAAACACCTTTTGAGGAAGCAATGCTTTTTATGAATTCCTTTCCGTTGATTGGACGAATAACTACATTATTATGTAATTGAAATTGATTTGTGTGTTTTGAAAACACTTCCCATTTTACCTTTTTAAACTGAGATAAAATTTTGATTAGTTTTTTATCTCCATAAGCTGGTAAATATACAGTATAATGACTTTTTTTAGTCACATTTTTATACCGAATTTCTTTCCTGATAATTGGTAAGAACGTAGCAGAGGAGTAGGTTTTAAAATGAAAACCAAATTTATTTTTTGCGGGTGCGTAATATTTTAAGATCAATCTTTCAAATTTGAAAGTTCCATATTTCGGAGCTTTGTCATCTGCAACTGCATTTTGATGGCTTAATGAGATGATCGGTACATTTCTTAATTTACATGCCCAAGCAGAAACGGGTTCAAAATCATTAATAATTAAATCATAATCTCTTACAGGTAGATTTTTTATTTCTTTCCAAAGATTTCCAAACTTGGTTTTCTTTATGGTTTCCCATAAATTAATTCCACCTTTTTTACCAAAAATGAAGCTTAAACCGTACATTTTGTATTTTACCTCAAAAGGAAATTTTAACTCACATTGATAACCACTTACTAAAATATCTACTTCAGCTCTTTTTTGTAAATAAGGTACAATTTCTAATGCTCTACTAGCATGCCCGTTTCCAGTTCCTTGAATTGCGTAAAGTATTTTCATTTTATTTGGTTGATTTTTTAATATTAAACTCTAACAATAAATCTTCAAAAAGTTGACTGTTTGTTTGTTCTGTCTTTACAAGTTCTACATCAGAGACTTCAATGGTTTCAGGGACTTTTTTTGCGATATCATCTTTTTCGTATTCATATAATTTCCATTGACTATTCACATACTCAAGAGCTGTAAGATTTTCTATCCAATCTCCAGAGTTTAAATACAGAGTTTCTCCTTTTTCATTTTGAATCACTTTCATTTCAGGTTGATGAATATGTCCACATACTACATATTCATAATTATTATCAATCGCGATTTCAGAAGCAGTTGTTTCGAAGTTATTAATGAATTTAACCGCACTTTTAACGCTGTTTTTTATCTTTTTACTGAATGATAGTCTACTATAGCCTAAAGTTTCGTTAATCCAATTTACCGCTGTATTTAGCATAATTAGAAAGTCATAACCAATACCACCTAATTTTGCTAACCATTTTGAGTGTTGCATGGTAACATCAAAAACATCACCATGGAAAAACCATCCCTTTTTACCATCAATGTCTAAAACTACCTTGTTCACGATTTCAAAACTCCCTAATCGAAAGCCTTTGAATTTTCGTAACATTTCATCATGATTTCCCGTGATGTAATACACTTTTGTACCCGAAGTAATAAAAGTCATTAATTGCTTTATAACCTTCATATGAGCTTTTGGAAAGTAGCGCTTATTGAATTGCCAGATATCAATTATATCTCCATTCAAAATAAGTGTTTTAGGGTTTATGGTTTTAAGATAATTGTGAAGTTCAGCAGCTCTACAGCCAAAAGTTCCTAAATGAACATCTGATATTACTACAATATCTAGTTTACGTTTCTTGCTTTTTTTCATTCTTAAGTTTAATAGGTTTCATTCTGATTTAAATTTGATAGAGAATGAATTGAAGGTTTTGTAATTAGTTTGCACCAAGTTATATTTTAAGTGTTTTTATTTGGTAAAAACTTAATTAATAGATTGTTATAAAAACTTGAAGAGAAAGTAATGATTGTAAACTTTATGTAAATAAAAAAGCCCGAGTAATTACCCGAGCTTTTTTAAATTGTTATAATATTGAGATTTACTTATTATGCAAAACCCAAGTTCCTTTTTCTAGTAAAGGTATTGCTTGTTTGTATTTAACTTCTTTTTCCTCACCAGACATAACATTCTTGATAGTTACGCGTTCATTACGACCAATTTTTGGTTGTTCTCTAACAACAGTCTCAACAATTTGCTGTTCTTGAGTTTGTTGGTTACGAGCATTACTAAATGCTTGTTGAGTTGAGTTTTGAACTTCATCTTTACGTAAGTCTAATTTTTCTCTTTGTTGTTCACGTGCTTCAGAAATTTGAGATTCATCTTCTGTAGGAAGTTTCCCTTTGAATAAGAAGGAAAGAACTTCTTTGTTAACTTTATCAATAGTTTCTTGGAAAAGTTCGAAAGCTTCAAACTTATAAACTAATAAAGGATCTTTTTGCTCATACGTTGCATTTTGAACTGTTTGCTTTAACTCATCCATTCTACGTAAATGGTCTTTCCAGTTCTCATCAATAATGGCTAAAGTGATATTCTTTTCAAAGTCATTTACTAATGACTTTGCTTCACTTTCGTAAGCTTCTTTTAAGTTTGTAACTACACGAATTGTTTTAGTACCATCCGTAAAAGGAACTACAATTCTTTCGTAACGATCTCCTTCGTTTTCAAATACATTTTTAATCACAGGAAATGCTTGTGTCGCATTTCTTCCTGCATCATTCTTATAGTTTTCTGAAACGATTTTATATAATTCATCGACTAATTCTTGTTCTGTTTTAGAATTAAATTCATCCTCAGAAAAAGGAGAAGTCATCGATGAAAAACGAATTAATTCGAATTCAAAATTTTGGAAATCCTTAGTTAATTTATTTTGACGTACAACTACATCACAAGTATCATAAATCATATTTGCGATATCTAATTGTAGTTTTTTACCATCTAAAGCATGACGACGACGTTTGTAAACAAACTCACGTTGAGAATTCATTACATCATCATATTCTAATAAACGTTTACGAATTCCGAAGTTGTTTTCTTCAACTTTCTTTTGAGCTCTTTCAATAGATTTTGTAATTAAACGATCTTGAATTACTTCACCTTCTTTTAATCCTAATCTATCCATCATCTTCGCAATTCTGTCAGAACCAAATAAACGCATTAAGTTATCATCTAATGCAACAAAGAATTGAGAAGAACCAACATCTCCTTGACGACCAGCACGTCCACGTAACTGACGGTCAACACGACGAGAATCATGACGTTCTGTACCAATGATTGCTAAACCACCAGCAGCTTTAACTTCATCAGATAATTTAATATCGGTACCACGACCTGCCATGTTTGTAGCAATAGTTACCTGTCCTGGTTTTCCTGCTTCAGCAACAACATCAGCTTCTTTCTTGTGTAATTTCGCATTTAAGATGTTATGAGGAATTTTGCGCATTGCTAACATTCTTCCTAATAATTCTGAAATTTCAACAGAGGTTGTACCTACTAATACTGGTCTGTTTTCACCAACTAGCTTAACAATTTCATCAATTACAGCATTATACTTTTCTCTTGTAGTTTTGTATAATAAATCTTCTCTATCGTCTCTTGCAATTGGTTTATTCGTAGGAATTTCAATTACATCTAATTTATAGATTTCCCAGAATTCTCCAGCTTCTGTAATTGCAGTACCTGTCATTCCAGATAGTTTACGATACATTCTGAAGTAGTTCTGTAATGTTACCGTTGCAAAAGTTTGTGTAGCATCTTCAATGGTTACATTTTCCTTTGCTTCAATTGCTTGGTGAAGACCATCAGAGTAACGACGACCATCCATAATACGTCCCGTTTGCTCATCAACAATCATTACTTTATTATCAACCACAACATATTCAACATCTATTTCAAATAAAGTATAAGCTTTTAAAAGCTGATTCATGGTATGAATACGTTCGCTCTTTATGCTAAAATCACGATATAATTCTTCTTTTAACTCTGCTTTTTGTTCTGGAGTACTATCAGCATTTTCAATCTCGGCAACTTTTATACTGATATCTGGTAGTACAAAGAACGTGTCGTTTTGTGTTTTATCAGATAAATGTGAAACACCTTTATCTGTTAAGTTAATTTGATTGTTTTTTTCTTCAATTGTAAACCATAACTCAGCATCTACTTCAGGCATTAACTTGTTGTTATCCTGCATGTAGAAATTTTCAGTTTTTTGAAGTACTTGTTTAATTCCTTCTTGTGATAAGAATTTAATTAAAGCTTTATTTTTAGGAAGACCTCTGTAGACTCTTAGTAATAAGAATCCACCATCTTTAGTATTTCCTTCTTTTAATAATTTTTTTGCTTCAGCTAATACACCTACTAAATATTTATTCTGTAATGTAACTAAATCAGCTACTAGTGGTTTTAGTTCATTAAATTCGTGTAAATCTCCTTGAGGAACTGGACCCGATATGATTAAAGGAGTACGAGCATCATCGACTAAAACAGAATCAACTTCATCAATAATAGCATAATTAGGCTCACGTTGAACTAAATCTTCTTTAGAAGAAGCCATATTATCTCTTAAATAATCAAAACCAAACTCGTTATTTGTTCCGTAAGTGATATCTGCGTTATATGCTTTTCTTCTTTCTTCTGAATTTGGTTGATGAAAATCGATACAGTCTGTTGATAGTCCGTGGAATTCAAAAATAGGAGCCATCCATGCGCGGTCACGTTTTGCCAAGTAATCGTTTACCGTAACAACATGAACACCTTTTCCGCTAAGTGCATTTAAATATACTGGCAATGTAGAAACTAATGTTTTACCTTCTCCAGTCATCATCTCAGCAATTTTACCTTGGTGTAAAACAGAACCACCAATTAATTGCACATCATAATGAATCATATCCCAAGTAACTTCTTTACCAGAAGCATCCCATGAATTCGCCCAATAAGCTTTATCATCTTCTAAGGTAATATGTGGTCTTGTTCCAGATAATTCACGATCAAAAGGTGTAGCAGTAACTTCAATCTCTTGATTGTTAGTAAAACGCGTAGCAGTTTCTTTAATAACAGCAAAAGCTTCAGGCATTATATCTGCTAAAACAGTTTCTGAAGCATTGTAAGCTTCATCTTTAAGTTTATCTATTTCAGCGTAAATTTCTTCTTGACGATCAATATCTGCAGCTTTTACTTCGCCTTCTAATTTTGAAATTTCGTCATCAAATTGCTTTGTAGCCTCTTTAATTTTAGACTTAAATTCAATAGTTTTTTCTCTAAGTTGATCATTTGTAAGGTTAGCAATAACAGTTTCAAAAGATTTTACCTTATCAACAATAGGTTGTAAAGTCTTCAAATCTTTTTGTTGTTTATCTCCTACAAAAAGTTTTATAATTGAGTTTAAAATGCTCATTTTGTGTGAGTTTTAATCTGAATAAAATTCAGAATATAAATTAGTTATTTGGTGCTTAAAAGTAAGCAAAAAAAAAGCCTCTAAAAGAGACTCTTCGAATTTATGTTTTTAATATTCATCTTCGTTCCAAAGATAATCCTCCTCGGTAGGATAATCTGGCCAAATTTCAATGATAGAATCGTAAATCTCACCTTCATCTTCGATATCCTGTAGATTTTCTACCACTTCCAAAGGAGCACCAGTACGAATAGCGTAATCAATTAATTCGTCTTTGGTAGCTGGCCAAGGTGCATCTGCTAAATAAGATGCTAATTCAAGTGTCCAATACATTTCTAAATCTGTTTTTAGTGTTTTGCAAAAATAAAATTTAAACTGAAAAAGTCAAGTTTTTTTTTGAAAATGTAAAAAATAGTATAAAAAGAACTTATTTAAAGCTTTTTAGGTACCCATTTTACCTCTTCAGCTTTCAATAGGAAAGTCAACTTTCGTGCCAACACAAAAAGGTAGTCAGAAAGTCGGTTTAGATACATTAAAATACTATTATCTATTGGTTCTTCCTCATTTAAAGCAACGCTTAAACGCTCGGCTCTCCTACATACACAGCGTGCAATGTGACAGAATGACACCGTTTGATGTCCACCTGGTAAAACAAAATGCGTCATTTGAGGAAGATGTTCATTCATAGTATCCATTTCCTTTTCAAGAAAGTCAATTGATTCGTCATTAATTTTAGGAATGTTTAATCGTTCTTTTCCGTTTTTTAAAACCTCTTTTTCTGGAGGAGTAGCTAACATGGCTCCAAGAGTAAACAATTCATCTTGTATTTTAATCAAAGCATTTTTAGAAATTTCATCAATTTCTTGATCTCTAATTAGACCAATATAAGAGTTTAATTCATCTACAGTACCATAACTTTCAATTCTTAGATGGTATTTTGGTACACGAGTTCCACCAAATAGGGCGGTAGTGCCTTTATCTCCAGTTTTAGTATATATTTTCATTTATTTGGTTTGTGCAATAATTTAAATGAAGATATTAAATTTCTTCATTGTACAAGGTAATAATATTAGGAAACTTTTAGTTTTTCTATAATGTATTCTGGGCAACGAATTGGTCTCATAGAATTACTATCAATAAAAGCTAATGTTGTACTTCCTGTGCATATTAAATCTTGATGCTGATTTTTAATTTGATAATCAAATTCTATTTTAACACTTGGAGTCTTTTTTAAAATAGTGAGAATGGTTAATTCATCATCGTAATAGGCAGATTTTTTAAAGTTACAATTCAGTGAAATAACGGGAAGAATTATTCCTGTTTTTTCCATATATTTGTACGTAATCCCAAGGGAACGAAGCCATTCTGTTCGACCAATCTCAAAGTATTGAGCGTAATTTCCATGATAAACTACCCCCATTTGATCAGTTTCGCCATAACGTACCCTTACAATTGAACTGTGATTAATAGTCATTAAGTTTTTTTTATTGAATCTTACGTAAAAAAAAAATAAAAATCAATACCAATTTGATTTTTTTTTACTGAAATTTATTCACACTTTTGTTCGCCCGTAGGGAGGGTAATTAAACATATTTTTTTTCGCAATTATTTTTTGCGAGCGTAATTTTTTTTCTGAAAAACTTAAATGAATAAATCTGCTGAATTAGTTTGGTTAAATTGTTTGTCTTTTATTAAGGACAATATTAAACCTCAGGCATACAAGACATGGTTCGAACCTATTAAACCTGTTAAGTTGTCTGGAGAGGCGTTAACTGTACAAGTTCCCAGTAAGTTTTTTTACGAATGGTTAGAAGAGCATTATATTAAATTACTTCGTGTAGCACTAATTAAAGAATTAGGAGAGCATGCAAAATTAATTTATGATGTTCGTATGGAAAACAACTACAGTAGTAATAATCCACAAACTGTAAAAATACCTAGTTCTAATAGAAACCCTTTAAAACCTCAAAAGGTAACAGTTCCTTTAGAATCTAAAAGAGAACTTAAAAACCCTTTTATCATACCAGGTTTACAAAAGGTAAAAATAGAATCTCAATTAAATCCTAATTACAATTTTGAAAATTTTGTAGAAGGAGATTCTAATAGACTTGCTCGTTCAGCCGGTATTGCAGTTGCAAATAAACCTGGAGGAACATCTTTTAATCCGTTACTCATTTATGGAGGAGTGGGATTAGGAAAAACACATTTGGCTCACGCTATTGGTGTAGATATTAAAGACAAGTATCCTGATAAAACAGTTTTATATATTTCTTCTGAGAAGTTTACTCAACAATTTATTGATTCTGTTAAATCGAATACTAGAAATGATTTTATTCATTTCTATCAAATGATTGATGTGTTGATTATTGATGATGTTCAATTTTTATCAGGTAAAGCTGGTACACAAGATGTGTTCTTCCATATTTTCAATCATTTACATCAAAATGGGAAACAGGTTATTTTAACTTCGGATAAAGCACCTGTTGATATGCAAGACATTGAGCAACGATTATTATCACGTTTCAAATGGGGGTTATCAGCTGAGTTGCAAAACCCTGATTACGAAACAAGAATTTCAATTTTACAAAGAAAACTATTTAGAGATGGTGTGGAAATGCCTGAAGATATAGTTGAATATATTGCTAAGAATGTAAAATCTAATGTTAGAGAGTTGGAGGGCGTAATTATTTCTATGATTGCTCAAGCTTCTTTTAATAGGAAAGAATTTACTTTAGAATTAGCAAGACAGATAGTAGATAAGTTTGTTAAGAATACGAAGAAAGAAGTTTCTATAGATTATATTCAGAAGGTTGTTTCTAAGTATTTCGATATGGATGTTGCTACACTACAATCTAAAACAAGAAAAAGACATGTTGTACAAGCACGTCAGTTAGCAATGTACTTTGCAAAACGTATGACTAAATCTTCTTTGGCAAGTATTGGTAATCAAATTGGGCAAAGAGATCATGCCACTGTACTTCATGCTTGTAAAACTGTTGATAACTTAACAGAAACGGATAAGCAATTTAGAAAGTACGTAGAAGACTTGACAAAAAAGCTAACATTCTAAAAATTTAATTTCTTATGAGGATACTTATGGTTTGTTTGGGGAATATTTGTCGTTCGCCATTAGCTGAAGGTATTCTTCGATCTAAAGTTTTTTCTGACTCAATTATTATTGATTCAGCTGGGACTTCAGGGTTTCATCAAGGAGAATTGCCTGATCCTAGATCTATTTCTATAGCTAAGCTAAAAGGAATTGATATTACAGATCAACGATCTAGAAAACTTGTAGTTGATGATTTTGATAATTTTGATTTAATTTATGCAATGGATCAAAGTAACTACAACAATATTTTAGATATGGCGAGAAATAATGAAGATGAATCTAAAGTTAAAATGATTTTGAATGAATCTAATCCGAATTTAAACTTGAATGTTCCGGATCCTTATTATGGAGGAGATCAAGGGTTTGAAAATGTTTTTAATATGTTAGACGAAGCTTGTGATGTAATAGCTTCTAAAATTCAATAATTTGATATGCTAGGTAAGTTATATTTAATTCCTACAACTTTGGGAGATACAGAACCTTTAGAGGTAATGCCTATTTCTGTTAAGAAGGTAATTGAAACTCTTGATTTTTTTATTGTTGAAAATGAAAAAACTGCAAGGAGATATATCAAGAGGATAACGCCTAATAAAGTGCAGTCAGAACTTCATTTCATGAAAATAGATAAGTTTTCTCATGAATTAGAAACTCGAAATTATTTAGACGTTTGTGAAAAAGGAATTTCGGTCGGAGTATTATCCGAGGCAGGTGTTCCTGGTGTTGCTGATCCAGGGGCAATGATAGTAAAACAAGCTCATGAAAAAGACATTCAAGTGATACCATTAGTTGGTCCTTCGTCTATTTTGCTAGCGATGATGGCATCAGGAATGAATGGTCAAAATTTTGCTTTTAATGGGTATTTGCCCATAGATAAATCTGACAAAAAGAAGGCTTTAAAAGAATTAGAGCGATTGTCGAGAGATAAAAATCAATCTCAAATCTTTATAGAAACTCCTTATAGAAATGGGAAAATGTTAGATGATATTAGAGCTACTTTACATCAAAATACAAGGTTATGTGTTGCTTGTGATATTTCTTTACCTACAGAGTATATAAAAACATTTACAGTAGGTAAGTGGAAATCTGAAAACCCTGATTTACACAAAAGGCCTGCAATTTTCATTATACAGGCCTAATTATTTTTTAATAAGTAATTTTGTTTGTTATACTGTAGCTTTCTTATCAGCTTCTATATGAGATACATCATATCCAGAAAACTTCTTTAAATACGATTCAATAGATGTTCCATATGAATCTTTGAACTGAAAACTACCATATGAGCGTAAAAATTTTTTTACGTTTCCTGCTCCAGCTAAATGTGCTGCAGCTAAAATTCCAGATTCCGTAACAACGATTCCGTTAATACGTTTTCCTACAAAACGGGAAATATCCCTTCTTAAAATCCATTTATTCACCTTACACAAGGCAGTGAAAGCCCTCTCTTGTAATTCAGGGTTTTTCAGGAATTTTTGTGTATCATAGATTTTAAAACGACGTAAAGTCCCTTTTCCAAATTGATACTTTCCTAAATACCCTAAGGTATTTACTACGGTGTATTTACCTTGTGATTCTTTAAAAGCTAATGCTTCTTTAAACCCTATAAAGTTTTTCTCTAGGATTAATAAGTCCTCTGTAGTAGTGTAGTTACTTGGCTTAGTTTCTTCTAATAAAATCCCCTTTTTATTTGTGAAACTAAATAGCATAATAACAATTGAAATTGCCCCTAATTTTCTGATAATTAATATACTTTCTGTTTAGCGGGCGCAAATATATGATAAAAATTTGCTTTAAAACAAAACTTGAAATTTTGTATATTTTGTTATTTTGTCAAAAATGTATTTTTCTTAATTGAAAATTAAAAATCTAATAATCAGTTAGGTAGTTTATCTGTTAAATTGTCTAAAAAGCTGTTAATCAATTAAGAATAAATTTTTGTTAAAATTATCGCTTAATTCCTTGATTACTAATCCATCGCTGATATTTTGCAGCATTTCGGTTGTGTTGAGATAATGATTTAGCAAATTCATGAAAACCAATATTATCTACACTAGCACACATAAAATAATAATCGTGTTTAGCAGGGTTTAGTACTGCATCTATTGACGAAATATCAGGCATTGCAATTAAAGAAGGAGGTAGTCCAGGGTTTTTGTAGGTATTATAAGGAGATTTTTTAGTATTTTCAATATCTCTGAATAAAACTCTCTTAACAATAAAATCTTGGCCATTAATTTCTCTTAAAGCATAAATAATAGTCGGATCTGCTTCTAAAGGCCATTTACTTTTATATCGATTTAAATACAATCCAGCTACTTTTGGGCGTTCAGAAATCTGAGCTGTTTCTTTTTGTACTATTGACGCTAATGTAATTACTTGATCTTTAGTTAATCCAAGTTTTTCCGCTTTCTCTAATCTACTTTTATTCCAAAATTTATTATACTGTTTAAGCATTTTATCTCTGAAACTCTCTGGAGAAATATTCCAATAAAATTGGTATTGATTGGGAATATACATTCCCAACACAGATTTTTCAGTAAAATCATTCTTTTTTAAAAACTCAGGGGCTTTAAAAGCATTAAGTAAAGAA
Source organism: uncultured Tenacibaculum sp. (assembly GCA_947492185.1). GTDB lineage: Bacteria > Bacteroidota > Bacteroidia > Flavobacteriales > Flavobacteriaceae > Polaribacter. The sequence goes on along the minus strand of CANLMR010000002.1, from coordinate 352,450 downwards.
ATACTATCGGTCTCTATTTGCTGTGCTATTCTACCAGCCAACTTTTCTAGAGTATCTTGATTGTTAAAAGCAACTTTTACTGCAGTTTGATTACCAGAACGAAAAAGATTTACCAAATCATTTAAACTCATTCCTTTGTTTAAAACATACATTCCACCTTTAGGAGATTTAAACTTCTTTTTATCAGCAACCCAAAGAAAATCATCGTAATTATCAACAACTCCATTTAAAACGTCTTTCAACGCATCCATATCACTATCAGAAGTTATAAATACGGTGGTGTCTTTAGTAACAGCTGAAGAGAAAATTTTATTGTAGAAGTAGAATCCTACTGCGCTAGTAATTACTAGTAGGGCACATACTATGATTAATATTTTATTTTTCATTGATTAATTGAAATAAAAATTCATCTTTAAATTTACCTTTAGAGAGTAGCCAATCTTTTTTAATACCAACCTCTTGAAAGTTATGTTTTTTAAATAATGAAATGCTTTTGTGATTATCAATAGCAATATTAGCAAATAATTGGTGTAAATTTAGCTTTATAAAGCTATAATTTATAAGTAATTCAAGTGCTTCAGTAGCAAGACCATTATGTTGGTGATTTTCATGAATAACAATGCCAATACCAGCTCTTTTATGTAGCGGATTAAAATCAAACAAATCAATCAACCCAATTTGTTGTTTAGAATCTATTTTTTCTATAACTAAACGTAATTGTTTTGCCTCATATATATCTAAATGGCAGTTTTCAATATACTGCTTTAGTAAGTATTTAGAAAATGGAGTTTGTGTGTGACTTACTTCCCAAAAAAGTTCATTGTTTTCTATTTGAAATAGAAACTCTAGATCTTCAGGCTCAATAGCTCTTAATTTGATATGCTTGCCTATAAGAGTTTGCATTAAATTTCTATTTGACCTTTAAAAACAAATTGAGCTGGACCAGTTAAAAAAACGTTCTTATAAGATTGTTCTTCTACATCGAATGAAATGGATAATTGCCCGCCTTCTACCTTGATATTAATGTTTTTATCTTTTGTTTTACGCATGTTGTGCATTGCAATTGCTGCTGCTGTTGCACCAGTACCACAAGCTAAAGTTTCATTTTCAACTCCACGTTCATAAGTTCGTATTCTAAACGAATTAGAATTGATCTGCTCAACAAAATTTACATTGCTGCCTTCAGTTCCATATATATCATTTCTTATTTGTCTTCCTTTATTAAAAACATCGTAAGAATCAATATTATTTACTAATTCTACATGATGGGGAGATCCAGTATCTGTAAAAACATAACCATTTTTTTGCTCTACTTCATTAACATCAATCATTTGTAAAGAAATAATACCATTGTTAATTGTTGCATAGTGTAAACCATCAGTAGCATTAAAAGTAGTTTTATTTTTTATTACACCCAATTTATTTGCAAACGCAACTATACATCTCCCGCCATTACCACACATTGTACTTTCATTACCATCCGCATTAAAATAAACCATTTTAAAATCGGTATCTTCATCATTTTCTAATAATATTAGTCCATCTGCACCGACTCCAAAGTGACGATCACACAATCTATTGATGATAATATGATTATCTTTTGGAAAAAAAGAAATTCGATTATCGATTAAAACAAAATCATTACCTGTTCCTTGGTATTTGTAAAACTCTAAATTCATTAACACAAATATACATATTTACTAAGTATAAGTTGATTGTTAAATAGCGGTTAAAGTACGTTAAAGAGAAGTTAAACAGATTGTGTTAAAATGTTAAAATTGTATATTTGAGTAGCTTAAAAATTTAATAACATGAAAAGAGTTTTAGGAATATTGACTATTGCATTTTTGGGAGGAGTTTCTTCGTTAGGAGTTTATAAACTTTTCGTAGAGAAACCACAAGTTATAGTAGAGAAAACAGTTGAACCTGCATTGTCAACAATGAATGCGAATTATACTCCAACTGTATTAAATACTTCATCTGTACCGACAAATTTTACTGAAGCTGCTGAAAGAACAGTAAATACAGTTGTTCACGTTAAAAATACAGCTGTTAAAGAAGTATATAATCCATTTGAAGAGTTTTTTGGAACTGGAAATGGAAAAAGAAAACAAGAAAGAGTAGGAACTGGTAGTGGTGTCATCATTTCATCAGACGGTTATATAGTTACTAATAATCATGTTATTGATGGCGCAACTGATTTAGAGGTTACATTAAATAATAAGAAAAAATACAAAGCACAATTAGTAGGTGCAGACACGAAAAATGATATAGCATTATTAAAAATAGATTCTAATATTGAATTACCATATATCACTTTTGCGAATTCTGATAATACTAAAATAGGAGAATGGGTTTTAGCAGTTGGAAATCCGTATAATTTAAACTCTACGGTTACTGCTGGGATTGTTAGTGCTAAAGGAAGGGATTTACAAGGGAATACAAATATTGATGCGTTTATTCAAACTGATGCAGCTGTTAACCCAGGAAATAGTGGTGGAGCATTAGTAAACACAAGAGGAGAATTAGTTGGGATTAACACGGCAATTAGTTCTAGAACAGGATCTTTTATTGGTTATTCTTTTGCTGTACCATCTAACATTACTAAAAAAATTATAGATGATTTGTTAGAATTTGGTAATGTTCAAGAAGCATTAATTGGTTTTAGGCCTGATTTTGAAAACTCGGAAGAAATAGAAGGTGTAAAAATTGGCAGTATAGATGAAGAAAGTGGAGCGTTCAAAGCAGGATTGAAAGAAGGTGATGTGATAACTAAAGTCAATAATATCAAGATCTCTAAGTTTTCAGATTTAAAAGGTCAACTCACGGCAAAAAGGCCTGGAGATTATGTGAATTTGACTGTAAGTAGAGATAATAATGAATTAGTTAAAAAAGTAAGATTATCTAAAAGGAGTACTTACATTTCTAATAATTTTGGTATAGAATTAAAAGATATAAACGATTCAGATAAAAAGAAATATAAATTAGAGGGAGGAGCTAAAATAATTAGAACAAATAGACGAGAATTTGTCTATTATAAGGTTGGTAAAGATTATATAATAACAAAAATAAATGGCAAATCAATATTTAAAGCTAAAGAAGCGATCGATATTTTAGATTCTTTTTCCCCTCGTTCAAATGAAAGATTAGATATAGAGATTTTAAGCCCAGAAGGAGAATTACAGAGATATCGATTTTAACAATTTTTGTTTTGCTTAGTATTAAGTATTTTCGATAAATTTTAAATTATATGAAAATGTTAAAAAATTTAAACGGAAAAGTTTTATCAAGAAATGAGCAACAAAAAATTAAAGGAGGAGATTATTGGTGTAAGGATGTTTCAACAGTGAGTGGTTTGGGTTGTACTGTTGTAACGACTCATTGTTACGAATCTGGATGGCACTCTGAAACCATTCGTAAATCACGATGTGGAAATGGTCCTTGGAAAATAGATCGCTTAATGCATATATAGCATAATAGAAAAGAACTAAAATAAAACTCGGTATTTTTAATATCGAGTTTTTTTGTTTTTTGGGTTACGAAATCGTTTGAAATAACTACTTTTGCACCAAATTTTTAAAAATTTAGTTAACACAACTATGTCAACAATAACAAATTACGAAAAAGAAGTGGTAAATCAAGCTCAAGTGAGAAGAGCTACTACTGAATTCATCAATATTGTAAATGATTTATGGTACGATAAATCAATTGAATTAGTATTGTTTAGAAACCCTTTAGTGGATAAAAGAGCTAGTGAGGTTTTAAACTTAATTAACTATGCGAAGGAATTCGTTACTAAACCAATTTCAATTCAAGATGCTTTAGCAATTGCTAAAGCAATTCAAACTATAGATTTACCAGCTTCTAAATTAGATATAGGTAAATTAGCTTATGAATATCATTTAGTTGATGATGCTGATGCAGACACAATAGGGTTTGTAAAGAATCAATTAAAAGATGCTACTGATGCAAATGCTATTCAGCCTAAAGATGTTGTTCTTTATGGTTTTGGTCGTATTGGTCGTTTATTAGCTAGAGAGTTAAGTTCTAAAATGGGTAAAGGTTCTCAATTACGATTAAGAGCTATTGTTACTCGTGGTAAAATTGATCAATCTGTATTAGAAAAAAGAGCTTCTCTTTTAAGTATTGATTCTGTACATGGAGATTTCTTAGGAACTGTTCAAATTGATGCAGAAAACAATGCATTAATCATTAACGGAACTACAGTAAATATGATTTCTGCTGGAGGACCTGAAGAGATTGATTATACTGCTTACGGAATTAATGATGCTTTAGTAATTGATAACACAGGTGCATTTAGGGATAAAGAAGCTTTAAATCGTCATTTACAAGCTAAAGGAGCAAGTAAAGTTTTATTAACAGCTCCTGGTAAAGGAATTCCAAATATTGTTCATGGTGTAAACCATTTAGAAAACAATCCTGATTCAATCGATATTTTCTCTGCTGCATCTTGTACTACAAATGCAATTACGCCAGTATTAAAGGTGTTAGAGGATAACTTCGGAATTAAAAAAGGACATTTAGAAACTATTCATGCATATACTAACGATCAAAACTTAGTAGATAATATGCATAAAAAATACCGTAGAGGTAGAGCTGCAGCTTTAAACATGGTAATTACAGAAACGGGAGCTGGAAAAGCAGTTTCTAAAGCATTACCAGCATTAGAAGGAAAATTAACTTCAAATGCAATTAGAGTTCCTGTACCTAACGGATCATTAGCTGTTTTGAATTTACAATTAAATTCAGAAACTACTGTTGAAGCAGTTAATGCAATAATGAAGCAATATGCTTTAGAAGGAGATTTAGTTGAGCAAATTAAGTACTCATTAAGTAACGAATTAGTATCTACAGATATAGTTGGTACTACAGCTCCTTCAATTTTTGATAGTAAAGCTACAATTGCAGATGGAGATACAATTGTAATTTACGTTTGGTATGATAACGAATATGGTTATTCACACCAAGTAATGCGTTTGGCTAAGCACATAGCAAAAGTTCGTCGATATACTTATTATTAGTAGACAACTACTATTTCAACTTAAAAATCCGAGGTAAATACTTCGGATTTTTTTTGTTTAAAAATAGTAAATTGCAAATCCAATTTTATAAATCACAATAATGAAATCGTTTTTATCTCTAATTTTATTTTTTGTTATGACTAACCAAGTTACTGCACAAGAATTACCATATTATGAAATCCCTCAAGCACCAGAAAAATTTACAGCAGGTACTGTTGCAAGTAGATTAATTGATGGTTTAGGCTTTAGGTATTATTGGGCAACACAAGGTTTAACTGAAAAAGATTTACAATATAAGCCAGGAGATAAAACAAGAAGTATTTTTGATACTGCAGATCATATTTTGGTTCTGTCAATTATGACATTAAGTGCTGTAGAAAATACAGAAATGACTTTTCCTGAAGAAGGTTCTTTAACTTTTGAACAAATGAGAACATTAACTTTAAATAATTTTAAAAAAGCAAGCGATATCTTGAAAGAATCTGATGATCTTTCAAAATTCGTAATGAAAATTAAAAGAGGAAATGGTAAAGTTGAAGAATATCCTTTTTGGAATCAGTTAAACGGACCAATAGCAGATGCTATTTGGCATTGTGGACAGATTGTTTCTTTTCGTCGTTCTTCTGGAAATCCATTTCCAAAAGGAGTTAGTTTATTAACTGGTAAGGTGAGAAGATAATGACCGTTAAAGACAAAATACAATTTTTAAGAGAAGAGTTGAACAAGCATAATTATAATTATTATGTACTTGATAATGCTATGATTTCTGATTATGAGTTTGATATAAAATTAAAAGAACTTGAAAAATTAGAGAAAGAGCATCCAGAGTTTTTTGATGAGAATTCACCTACTCAAAGAGTGGGAGGACAAATCACAAAAAACTTTAATACAATTACCCATAAAAACAGAATGTATTCTTTAGATAATTCATATTCTAAAGAGGATTTATTAGATTGGGAAAAGCGTATTCAAAAAATGTTAGGAACTACAGATATTGAATATACTTGTGAATTGAAGTATGATGGAGCTTCTATCAATTTAACCTACGAAAATGGAAAGTTTGTAAGAGCAGTAACAAGAGGAGATGGTGTTCAAGGTGATGAAGTAACTACAAATATTAGAACTATTAAATCAATTCCATTAGTTTTATCAGAAGATTTTGTTTCAGATTTTGAAATGAGAGGAGAAATTATTTTACCTCTTGAAGGATTCAATTTAATGAATGAAGAAAGGGTTGTTAATGGAGAAGAACCATATAGAAATCCAAGAAATACTGCTAGTGGTAGTTTGAAACTACAAGACAGCGGAGAGGTTGCAAAACGTCCGTTAGATTGTTTGTTGTATCAAGTAGTAACTAATGAAAGAAAATATAAAACTCATTTTGAGAGTTTAGAAGCTGCTAGAAAAGCTGGCTTTAAAGTTCCTCAAACTATAGAATTAGCAAAATCTATTGAGGAAGTTCTAGAGTTTGTAAATAGTTGGGATGAAAAACGACACGATTTACCTTATGAAACAGACGGAGTAGTAATTAAAGTAAATTCATTAGAGCAACAAGATGAATTAGGATACACATCAAAATCACCAAGATGGGCAATCGCTTACAAGTTTAAATCAGAACAAGTTTCTACGGTTTTAAACGAAATAACGTATCAAGTTGGTAGAACTGGAGCTATAACACCAGTTGCTAATTTGGAACCTGTGCATTTGGCGGGAACGATTGTAAAAAGAGCATCACTTCATAACTCAGATCAAATTGAAAAACTAGATGTTAGAGTTGGTGATACAGTTTATGTAGAAAAAGGAGGAGAAATTATTCCTAAAATTATGGGAGTTGATTTATCATTGAGACCTTCAGATTCTGAACCGACTCAATATGCAACGCATTGTCCGGAATGTGGAACAGAATTGGTAAGAACTGAAGGAGATGCTAAACATTATTGCCCGAATGAATTTGGTTGTGCTCCTCAGATTACAGGAAGAATTCAGCATTATATCAGTAGAAAAGCAATGGATATTGATGGATTAGGTGCAGAAACTGTAGATTTATTATATAATGAAGGATTAATAGAGAATTATGCTGATTTATATGAGTTAACAGTCGATCAAATTATTCCTTTAGAACGAATGGCGGAAAAATCAGCGCAAAATATGCTAGAAGGAATAGCAAAATCCAGAGAAATAGCTTTTGAAAAAGTATTATTTGCACTTGGAATTCGATTTGTTGGAGAAACTGTAGCTAAAAAACTAGCTAAACATTTTAAATCTATAAATAATTTAATCAATGCAGATTTTGAGACATTAATCAATGTAGATGAAATTGGTGAAAAAATAGCGGAAAGTGTTATTAATTTCTCGAAAGATGAGAAGAACCTTATTACTATTGAAAGATTAAAAAGTTATGGAATTCAACTCGAAGTTTCTCAAGAAGAATTAGAGAATCAATCAAATAAATTAGAAGGAAAGATAATTGTAGTTTCAGGAGTATTTCATCAAATGAGTAGAAATGAATTAAAGAAAACAATTGAAGATAATGGAGGTAAGGTAAGTAGTTCTATCTCTAAAAAGACTACATTTATAGTTGCTGGAGATAATATGGGGCCAAGTAAATTGGTTAAAGCTCAGGATCTTGGTGTGTCAATTATTTCTGAAGAAGAATTTATTAAAATGATTAAATAGTTATTATTGTTTAAATTTAAAAAAATAAAATTCTCCCTCTTTGTGCTTTACGCAATTGTATGCGTTATAAGTGTTTTTTTTATAGTTATTAACCATAAATATAAATTTGAAATAAAGCCTTTTCCTACGCTTATTTTAGTAACCTTATATTTAATAGAAACTAAAAAGTATACTAAAACCTATATTGGTTTTTTATTGCTGTGTTTAGTTGGAGACGTGTTAACATCTATCCCTTATGGCTTTAATCCAGGAATAATTATATACGGATTATCATATTTACTTTTGGTAAATTCAATTCGGAAATATTTAAAAAAAGAGACATATAAATTATTACTAGTCTACCTTCTGTTATTTGGTTTTTTATTTACAATAATTTATGTTTTTGTATTAAATGACCCAGGGAGTTCAATGTTACCAATAATCTTTTATGGAATTAGTATCTGTTTAGTAACATCTTTTATATTAATGAACTATATAGAAACAATGGAGCATGCTAATTTTATTTTATTAGTAGCAATTGGTTTTCGCATAATTTCAGATTCTATTTATGCAATAGTTCTTTTTAGTGAAACAGATATGTATTTTGATATCTTTTCTTTAAGCACATTATTAGTTTCAAATTTTTTATTTTATAAAGGATTTTTGTTTAATGAACAAAAGGTTTCAGATTTTTTTAATAGAATTGATAGACGATAAACATTTACTTATATATTGAAAATAGCTTTAAAAATATTGTTACTATTAGGTTTTGTAGGGTCAAGTATTTTATACTTATATATGCTTGGAACTGTTGATCCAGATAATAATATTTTAAGAAACTCAATAAAGCCTATTCCTGTAATTTTTTTATTACTTCTATATAGTTTTGAAAGCAAACAAATAGATCCGTTTATAATTTCTATGTTTTTGTTAATTGTTATTGCGGATATTGTTAGTTCTGCATTAGATATGTTTTGGTTAGCAATTATTATCTATGGTATTGGAAATCTGCTTTTAGCAAAAATGATGCATAAGACTTTATCAAATAAAGGAAAAAAAGAAATTCCAATATATTTAACATTATCAGTAATTCTTTTTCTAATTGTTTTTGTGTTTGTAATTCAAGATAAAGGAAATAGTTATTTTGCTATTTTGTTTTATGGAGTAACAGTCTCTTTATTATTTACCATAGCATTACTTAATTATAAATATAAAATGATACTTGCCAACGGATTACTTTTCTTTACAATAGGATTAAGAGTAATTTCAGATGCTATTTATGCAGTAGTAATTTTTAATATTTCAAATGTATATTACGATTTAATTTCACTTACAACTTGGAGTATATCTTGTTTTTTATTTTATAAATCCTTTATTTTAAGAGAAGAACAATATTTTAACCAAAATTTAAATGAATAACCAGAATAAAAAAGTACTTGTTTTTTCAATATTGTTTTTAATGATTTCAGTTTTAGAAGTGTATGGAACCATCCAGAATAACAAATTGCTTGAGTTTATTTTTAAGCCTTTAATTACTGTTTCGTTAGCTTTATTGTACATAGTATCGGTCAAAAAACCAAGTTTCTTATTTATATCAGCTTTATTCTTTTCTTTTTGGGGAGATGTGTTGTTATTGTTTCCTGAAAAGTATTTTGTTTTAGGATTAGTATCTTTTTTACTGACACATCTTATTTTTATTAAAATAATAAGAGGTTTTATTTCTCAACTAGATTCGAAATCAATTATAAAATCGGCTATTTTTTTTATTGTTTACTTTGGAGGAATTATCTTTTTAATACTAAATAATTTAAAAGAACTTTTAATTCCTGTGATTATATACGGATTAGTTATTTCTGCTTTCGGAACGTTTGCTCTTATAAACTATAAAAAAAGTAAAACAACAGAAAATTTATGGTTGCTTATAGGTGCTTTAATATTTATTCTTTCTGATAGTATAATTGCAATTAATAAGTTTTACTCAAATAATACTTTATTAGAAAGCTTAATAATGATAACTTATATAGTGGCACAATATTTAATTTGTAAAGCTATGATTGCAAAATCTATTAAAGAAGAATTATAGATTAAAAAAAGGAATGTTTTTTTTATTTAAGAAAAGTAAAATACTTCCGGAAAGTAAAGTTATAATTGCCATCATAAAAAGGACTCCACCATCATTATTATGCTCAATTCCAATTTTTGTTAAGTGAGAAAAAACAGCTCCACTCATTAAACCTACTGTTAATCCAGCACCTAGCCATACTTTTCTAGGTACGAATAGTAAAACTGAAGCAATTAATTCTAAAACTCCTGTACCAATTCTCATTAATTGTTCATTTTCTCCGGCTACTTTAGTAAATAAGTCGATACTTTCTTGCGACCCAGTAAATTTGAAAAATAAAGTTTGAATCATAATTATAGCTGCAATAATTTTAAGTAGTAAGGGTAGATATTTTTTCATAATTATTTAAAACTTGTTTAGCTTTTAGACGAATGAAAATCAATATCTTTTCAATGATGTTAAAAAAAGTAAAAGCATTGAGTTTAAAAATTAGATAGTAAAAAGCTGATTTGAAAGTTTTATTGCTAGTGATTATAAGTAATTTGAGCTTACACCATTTAAAATATGATACAAAATTAAACAACCTTAAAAAATTTGTATATAATCGCTACAAACTATCCTATTTATTAAATAAAGCAGTAATTTTATACTCAAATTTAAAAAGAGTAATGCAAAAATTTATAGGAACAGGAGTCGCATTAGTTACTCCTTTTTTTGAAAATGGTTCTGTTGATTTTGATGGATTAGAAAGACTTGTAAATTATCAAATCGATAATGGAATAAATTATTTAGTTGTGTTAGGTACAACAGGAGAGCCTGCAACTTTATCTAAAGAAGAAAAAGAAGCAGTAAAATCTAAAATTATAGAGGTAAACAATGGAAAATTGCCTTTAGTACTTGGAATAGGAGGGAATAATACTGCTGCTGTTGTAGAGGAAATAAAAAATACAGATTTAAAGCATTTTGATGCAATACTTTCTGTATCACCATATTATAATAAACCAACTCAAGAAGGAATTTACCAACATTTTAAATCAGTTGCTGAATCAACTGAAAAACCAATTATACTTTATAATGTACCAGGAAGAACTTCATCTAACATGTCTCCTGAAGTGATAATTCGTTTAGCAAATGATTTTGATAATGTCATAGCGGTTAAAGAAGCTAAAGGAGATATGGTTCAAGCCATGAAAATTATTCAACATGTACCACAAAACTTTCTTGTTATTTCTGGTGATGACATGATCGCTTTGCCAATGGTTTTAGCTGGAGGATCAGGAGTTATTAGTGTTATAGGGCAAGGATTGCCAGAAAAGTTCTCAAAATTAATTCAATTAGGTTTAGAAGGAAAGCCTAAAGAGGCCTATGAATTGCATTACAATGTATCTGATAGTATTGATTTAATTTTTGAAGAAGGAAATCCAGCAGGAATAAAAGCAATGTTACAAAAATTAGGAATTTGTGAAGATGCTGTAAGATTACCTTTAGTCAAGGCCTCTGAAAATTTACAAACTAGAATTTCTGACTTTATAGATCATCAATAACAACTATACAGGCATAAGAAAATAAATCAAGCTCATAACTTAAAATTATGAGCTTTTTTGCATCTTTGTTTTAGTATTAAAATAGAATTATGTTATCAAAAAAAATAGAAACAGCTTTAAATAAACAAGTTCAAATAGAAGCACAATCATCTCAGGTATATTTAGCTATGGCATCTTGGGCAGAAGTTCAGGGATTTGAAGGCGTTTCACAGTTTATGTATGCGCATTCTGATGAAGAACGCATGCACATGTTAAAATTAGTGAAATTTATTAACGAAAGAGGAGGACATGCAATGGTGACTGCTTTGGAAGCACCATCTTCAAAATTTGGATCGTTTAAAGATATGTTCCAGACTTTATTTAATCATGAAGTAATGGTTTCCCAGTCTATAAACGATTTAGTGCATATTACACTGCAAGAAAAAGATTATGCTACTCATAACTTTTTGCAGTGGTATGTTGCAGAACAAATAGAAGAAGAAGCTTTAGCCAGAACGATTTTAGATAAAATTAATTTAATAGGTGATGACAAAGGAGGTTTGTATTTATTTGACAACGATATAAAGCAATTAGTTGGGCAAGAAAATGCTCCTCAATAAATTTAACAAACGTTTAATATCATTTTAAGCCGAATTATGCGTTATTGCAACTGAACTCGTAGTTACGAATTCATTTTAATAATACATAATTAATTACTAATTTTGCAAAATGCAAAAAATGATCAGGAAGACATATTTCGTTTTAACATTACTAATACTTGTATCTTGTGGAGAGTACCAAAAAGTATTAAACAGGGGTACTATTGAAGAGCAATACAAGATGGCCGTGAAAATGTACGAAGCTAAAAAGTATAGTAAAGCATTACGTTTGTTTGAAAAAGTTACACCAGCATATCGTAATAAACCACAAATGGAGAGAATCCAATACATGGTTGCAAATTCAAATTTTAATGAAAAAAACTATAGTATAGCAGGGTACTATTTTAATCGTTTTACGCAAAACTATCCAAAAAGTTCTAAAAAGGAAGAAGCAGATTTTTTATCGGCTTTAAGTTTTTATAAAGCAGCTCCAGTATACAGCAAAGATCCTACAGATACTAATAAAGCATTAGAATCTTTCCAATCATTTATTGATAAGTATCCTAATTCATCACGCCTTGGTGAAGCTAATAATTATTACAATGAGTTGCGTTTTAAATTAGAAACCAAAGCATTTGAGATAGCTAAAGGATATTATATTACTGCTGAGACTGATTCAAGAAATTATAGAGCTGCAATAACTGCTTTTGATAATTTAATTACTGATTACTTAGGAACTAAATACAAAGAAGAAGCATTATATTTACGATTCAAAGCAGCCCATGACTTTGCAATGAAGAGTACTGATAGGAGAAAAGATAAACGTTTAAAAGAAGCTGTAAAGGCACACGAGAAGTTAAATCGTAATTTTCCTGAGTCTAAGTTTAAACAAGAATCTGAAGAAATGTTAACTTCAATAAAAAAAGAACAAGAAAGAATAGAGCAATTAATAGTTAATAGTAAAAGTTAAATATGAATTATAAAGAAACTAAGGCAGCTGTTAGTACAGTTACATATGACAGGGAAGCAGTAGAAGCAGCAACAGATAATATTTACGAAGCAATTTCTATTATAGCAAAAAGAGCTACGCAAATTAATTCTGACTTAAAAAAGGAATTAGTTGATAAGCTTGATGAATTTGCTACATATAATGATAGTTTAGAAGAAGTTTTCGAAAATAAAGAGCAAATTGAAGTTTCTAAATTTTACGAGCGTTTACCAAAACCTACAGCAATTGCAGTAGAAGAGTGGTTAAATGAGAGAATCTACCACAGATCTCCAGACACAAAATAATGTCTATACTTCAAGGTAAAAAAGTACTACTAGGTATTACAGCTGGAATAGCAGCTTACAAAACAGCTAGTTTGGTACGTTTATTTATAAAATCAGGCGCAGAAGTCAAAGTAATTATGACTCCTGCGTCTAAAGATTTTATAACACCTCTAACACTTTCCACACTTTCTAAAAATCCAGTTCATTCAACCTTTTATAATCAAGAAGATGAAAATGAATTATGGAATAATCATGTTGAATTAGGTCTTTGGGCTGATTTAATGATAATCGCACCTGCTACTGCAAATACATTATCAAAAATGACCAATGGTGTTTGTGATAATTTGTTGTTAGCAACCTATTTATCAGCAAAATGTCCAGTATATTTTGCACCAGCTATGGATTTGGATATGTATAAACACCAGTCTACAAAGAATAGTTTAGAAAGTCTGCAGGGGTTTGGTAATATTATGATTCCTGCCACTTCTGGTGAATTAGCTAGTGGATTAGTAGGAGAAGGACGAATGGCTGAGCCTGAAGATATTGTTAAGTTTATTGAGCAAGATATACTTGATAAACTTCCATTAAAGGGGAAAAAGTTATTGCTTACTGCCGGACCTACCTATGAAGCAATTGATCCAGTTCGTTTTATAGGTAACCATTCTTCAGGTAAAATGGGATTTGAAATAGCTAAGGCAGCTGCTAATTTGGGAGCTGAAGTCTACTTAGTGTCGGGACCATCTCATCAAAAGGCAACTCATTCTTTAATCAATAGAATAGACGTAACTTCTGCTAAGCAAATGTATGATGCTTGTCATGAGCACTATAATAAAGTAGATATTGCAATTTTATCTGCAGCTGTAGCAGACTATCGACCAAAAAATGTTGCTGATAAAAAAATAAAAAAGAAAGATGCTTCGTTAGTAATAGAGTTAGAGCCAACTCAAGATATTCTAAAATCTCTTGGGGCAGCAAAAAAGGATCAATTTTTAGTAGGTTTTGCTCTAGAAACAAATGATGAAGTTTCTAATGCAAAAAAGAAAATTGAAAGTAAAAACCTAGATATAATAGTCTTAAACTCTTTACGAGATAAAGGAGCAGGTTTTGCTGGAGATACAAATAAAATTACTATTATTGATTCAGATTTTAATGAAACGATTTATGCTTTGAAATCAAAGAGTGAAGTTGCTGTAGATATCATTAACGAAATTATTAGAAGAATTAATGCGTAAAATTATCTTTCTTATTCTATTGTCTATCGGATTAATTAATCCAATTCTTGCTCAAGAAGAATTAAATGCTGTTGTTGTTGTAAATGCAGATAAAGTTCAAAGTAGTAACAAACAAGTGTTTACAACTTTAGAGCAATCTGTAACAGAATTTATTAATCAAACAAGATGGACGAATAAAAAGGTACTTCCTCAAGAGCGAATTAACTGTGCATTTACAATCATTATCAACGAACAAAACGGAAATAATTTCAACGCAAGTATTCAAGTGCAATCTGCTCGTCCGGTATATAATGCTTCTTATGAAACTACATTATTAAACATTAATGATACTAGTTTTAGTTTCCAGTATAACGAATTCGAACCTTTAATATATAATCCCAACAATTTTGAATCTAATTTAGTTTCTGTAATAGTTTTTTATGTATATACTATTTTAGGTATAGATGCAGATACTTTTGCTTTAAATGGTGGAGATAATTATTTAAAACAAGCTCAAAACGTAATGTTGCAAGCACAACAAACCGGAGATGCTGCTTGGCAAAATGAAGTAGGTGAGCAAAATAGATTTACTTTGATAGATAATTTATTATCATCAAAGTTTAGTACGTTAAGAGCTATATATTACAATTACCATAGAAAAGGTTTTGATAATTTTATAGAGAAAGAAGTTGAAGCTAAAAAGGCAATTGCAGAAAGTGTAATTGATTTAGAAAAGCTGTTTAATATTACAGTAGGAAATTATATGATTCGTATTTTTTTGGATGCTAAATCAGATGAAATTGTAAATATTTTTTCTACTGGTAAGTCTACAGGAAGTGAATTAAGGTTAAAAGAAATTCTAGAACGAGTTGCACCTACTCAAAATAGTAAGTGGCAAGAAATAAAGCTATAATTTCTAGTTAAACTTTTATTACTACTTTAAATTGTTGTAATCTATCTTCTAAAATTCCTTATTTTTACGGGCTATAAAAGTTAGCTTTTGTTACAACACTTATCAATACAAAATTACGCT
Organism: uncultured Tenacibaculum sp.; assembly: GCA_947492185.1. GTDB lineage: Bacteria > Bacteroidota > Bacteroidia > Flavobacteriales > Flavobacteriaceae > Polaribacter. Next base: position 337,053 of record CANLMR010000002.1, on the reverse strand, counting down.
TTAATAGATGAGTTATCTATCAATTTTTCTGATGGTTTATCTATTATTACAGGAGAAACAGGGTCAGGTAAATCAATACTCTTAGGAGCACTTGGATTAGTTCTTGGAAATAGAGCTGATTTAAGTTCTTTAAAGAATAATGAATCGAAATGTATTATTGAAGCTGAATTCGATCTTACAGCTTATGCAGTACAGGTGTTTTTTGATGATAATGACTTAGATTATGAAGATAAAACTATAATCAGAAGGGAAATTTTACCTTCAGGAAAATCTCGTGCTTTTATAAATGATACTCCTGTAGTTTTAAATGTCTTAAGTGAGTTAAAATCTAAACTTGTTGATATTCATTCTCAACATCAAACATTACAATTGTCGGATACTTTATTTCAATTTTCTGTAATTGATGCTTTAGCTAAGAATGATAAACGTGTGGCTTCTTATAAAAGAGGATTGAAAAAGCATAACTCACTAGTAAAAGAACTTCGTGCTTTAGAAGAAAATCAGGAAAATGAAAATCAGCAGTACGAATACAACTTACATTTATTCAAAGAACTAGAGGAAGCAGATTTTCAAGAGAATGAACAACAAAACTTAGAAGCTAAACTTGATGTTTTAAACAATGTAGAAGATATAAAAACGAGTCTTTCAGAAGCCTTACAAATAACAACGAGCGAAGAGGTTGGTGCGCAAAACCTGTTGTATTCTCTTGAGAATACTCTGCAGAAGATTAGTACGTTTTCGAAAGAATACGAAGACCTACATAATCGAGTAGTAAGTATTAAAATTGAATTAGACGATGTTGCTGGAGAGTTAGAACGCTCAAATGAATCTATTGAGTTTAATCCAAATGAATTAGAAATAGTAAATGAACGTTTACAGTTGATGTATTCATTACAAAAGAAACACCAAGTTGGTTCCTTGAAAGAATTGGCTGTAATTCATGAAAAGTTAGCTGAAAAGGTAGGTGGAGTTGAAAATGCATCAGAAATTATAGATAAGAAGCAACAAGAAGTAAACGACGTAGCTAAGAAGTTAGATGAAGTTGCTTTATTGATTTCCAATCAACGTAATAAAGCTATTCCAAAGCTGAAGAAAGAATTGGAATTTTTACTTTCAGAATTAGGAATGCCAAATGCTCGTTTTTCAATAGAAATAAAACCATCAGAGAATTATTTATCAAATGGTAAAGATGAATTAGCATTTTTATTTTCAGCAAATAAAGGAGGAAACTTTGGTGAGTTAAAGAAAGTAGCATCTGGAGGTGAATTATCTAGAATTATGCTTTCTATCAAGAAAATTCTTTCTGAAAACACAAAGTTACCAACTATAATTTTTGATGAAATTGATACTGGAGTTTCTGGAGAAGTTTCAAATAAAATAGCATATATAATGCAAGAAATGAGTAAGTATATGCAGGTGATTGCAATTACTCACTTACCTCAAATTGCATCAAAAGGCCAATTTCATTATAAAGTATTTAAAGAAGATAAGAACGGTAAAACAGCATCTAATTTAAAATTACTTTCTAATGATGAAAGAGTTATTGAAATTGCAGAGATGTTAAGTGGGAAAGATATTTCAGAAAGTGCATTAATACATGCGAAAGAACTATTAAATTAAGGAGTATGAGTGATAATAGAGCAGAGGATTTATTTTTCGAGGCAGATCAAATGATCGACGAAAACAAAATAGTTGAAGCTAAAGAAAGATTATTAGATTTACTAGAAGAGTTTCCTGATTACGGAAGAGCTCACAATCATTTAGGATGGTTGTATAATTTGAAGTTTAATAACTTTCCTAAAGCAAAGAAACATTTAGAATTAGCCATTAAGTTTGCACCAGATTACCATGCAGCTTATAGTAATTATTCATATTTGTTAATAGATATGAATCTTATTGATGAAATGATTACTTTTGGCAACAAGGTCATTCAAAGTTCTGTTGTAGATAAGTCTACAATTTATAATAAAATGGGCCAAGCATTTGAATTAAAAAAGGAATTAATGAGTGCTCATGAACATTATAAATTGGCAATTAAAGAAACCTTAAATAACAAAACTTTAGATTCAATATATGCGTCTGTAACAAGGGTAAAAAGAAAAATGAGCCTTATGCAACGCTTAAAATTAATTAACCAATAGGAAAATAAACACTAAAACATGTATAACTTATTAAAAGGTAAGAAAGGAATTATTTTCGGAGCTTTAGATCAAAATTCTATTGCTTGGAAAGTTGCAGAAAGAGCTCATGAAGAAGGAGCTGAGTTTGTATTAACTAATGCACCAATTGCTCTTAGAATGGGGCAGTTAAATGAATTAGCTGAGAAAACTGGATCGCAAGTTATTCCTGCTGATGCTACTTCTATGGAAGATTTAACAAATTTAGTTGAAAAATCTATGGAAATTTTAGGTGGTAAATTAGACTTTGTTTTACATTCAATTGGAATGTCTGTTAACGTTCGTAAAGGAAAACACTATACAGATCCTAAATATGATTTTACAACTAAAGGTTGGGATGTATCTGCTGTATCTTTTCATAAAACAATGAACGTTTTATATAACAAGCAAGCTATGAACGAATGGGGAAGTATTGTTGCTTTAACGTATATGGCAGCGCAAAGAGTTTTCCCAGATTATAATGATATGGCTGATAATAAAGCGTATTTAGAATCTATTGCGCGTAGTTTCGGATACTTCTTCGGAAGAGATCACAAAGTTCGTGTAAATACAATTTCACAATCGCCAACGGTAACAACTGCTGGTAGTGGAGTAAAAGGATTCGACGGATTCTTAGCATATGCTGAAAAAATGTCTCCATTAGGAAATGCTACAGCATTAGAGTGTGCTGATTATACAATCTCACTTTTCTCTGATTTAACAAAGAAAGTTACATTACAAAACTTATTCCACGATGGAGGATTCTCTAACATGGGTGTGAGTGATGCAGTAATGGAACGATTTACTGAAGAATAGATTTTTCTTATTACAAGAATTGAAATACAAGAATGCAAATCTTTAGATTTGCATTTTTTATTGTTTATAGTTTATGAGTAACATTTCATTTATAGAAAAAGAATTAGAAGGACTTAGAAAAGAATTAAATCAACATGAGTTGTATACATCTCTTAAAAATATAGATGATGTGAAAACTTTTATGGAATCTCATGTATTCGCTGTTTGGGATTTTATGTCGTTGTTAAAGGCTTTACAACAAGAGTTAACGTGTGCAACTTTGCCTTGGTTTCCTAAGGTAAACACTAAAATAGCACGTTTTATTAACGAAATTGTTTTGGGAGAGGAAACAGACGTAAATGAATTAGGAGAGCCTAGAAGTCATTTCGAAATGTATATAGATGCAATGAAGCAAGCTGGGGCGAGTACTTCAGCTATAGCAAATTTTATCTCTGAAGTATATGACGGAACGAGCATTGAAAACGCATTAATGAAGAGCGAAGTTTCTAAAGAAGTTTTAGACTTTGTAAAATTTACTTTTGATGTTATAAATACCAGAGAACCACATTTAATTGGATCTGTATTTACATTTGGTAGAGAAGATGTAATTCCTGATATGTTTATAGAGATCGTGAAAAATACAGAAGAAGAAAGTAATTCAAATTATAGTAAATTGGCCTACTATTTAAACAGACATATTGAATTAGATGGTGATGAACACGGGCCTTTGTCATTAGAAATGATTGAAGAATTATGTGGTGATGACCAACAAAAATGGAATGATGTGTTGTTTTATGCCAAAGAAGCTCTCCGAAAGAGAATTCAACTTTGGGATGGTATAGTAAAGGAAATAAACGCTTCAGTATTAGCTTAAATGAAATTGAATTTCTCCATAATTATTCCAGTATATAATCGTCCAAACGAGATCGATGAATTACTAGAGAGTTTTACTAAACAAGATTTTAGTGATGCTTATGAAATTGTAATTGTGGAAGATGGTTCTGATAAATCTTCGGAAGAAATAGTTGAAAAGTATACTTCAAATTTGAATATCAAATATTATTTCAAAGAGAATTCTGGAGCAGGAATGTCGCGTAATTTTGGAATGGAAAAGGCAACTGGAAACTACTTCATTATTTTAGATTCTGATGTTATTTTACCAAATAAGTATTTGATTAGTGTAAAGAATGCCTTGACAAATAACTTTACTGCTGCATTTGGTGGGCCGGATAAAGCTCATGAGAGTTTTACTCCATTGCAAAAAGCAATCAATTATTCAATGACTTCTGTTTTTACGACTGGAGGAATTAGAGGAAAGAAGAAAAGTGTTGGGAAATTTCAACCAAGAAGTTTCAATATGGGAATCTCCAAAGAAGCTTTTGATACAACAAAAGGGTTTAATCATTATAAAGTAGGAGAGGATATTGACTTATCTTTTCGATTATGGAAAGAAGGTTACGAAACTCAATTAATTTCTGATGCCTATGTATATCACAAGCGAAGAACAAGTATCAAACAATTTTTCAAGCAAACCTTTTCTTTTGGAACTGCGCGTCCAGAATTAAATAGGAGATTTCCAAGTACAAAGAAAATTACGTATTGGTTTCCAAGTGTATTTATTTTAGGTCTAGATGTATTCTTAATCTTGGCTATATTCGGTTACTGGAGGTTTTTATTATGCTACGTGGTTTACTTTGTTATTTTGTTTATAGATTCTTTACTACAAAACAAAAGTGTTAAAGTTGCTTATTTGAGTATTGTAACTACGCTTACTCAATTTTATGGTTACGGTTTAGGATTTTTAAAGTCTTTTCTATTTAAGAGTTCTTAGTTAATTTGATTACGCTTTTATCTTTAAAGAATATTCAATCATAATAACACGTCATTACGAGGAGATAACGACGAAGTAATCTCAATTTTGATCAGTAGATTGCTTCATTTCGTTGTACTTCATTCGCAATGACAATAAAAATATCTTTACAGTAATAACACTTTTGATTTAAAAGAATTTTCAGAAGAAATTATAACGTTTTTCCATTAATAATTTTTAAAATCCTTTTTATTTCTTCTGGATTAGAAACTGTTTGAGGTATTTCATCAAAATTTAAAGCTGAACTTTCTTTAATTGTTACAGAAGCTGAAGCATGAACTTCGGTAAAACCAACTTTTTTGAAATCACCAACGTTTTTTGAGTTTATTCCAGACCCAGGTAGAATAATAATATGATCGCTAAATTTCTCTTTAAGATTTTTCAATAAAGTTATTCCCTCTAAAGCTTTATTTTTTTGACCAGAAGTTAAAACTCGATTTACTTTTAGATCAATTAATTGCTGCATTCCTTCTATAGGATTCTTAATGAGATCAAATGCCCTATGAAAAGTAAAAGGAAGTGGGTAAGCTAATGAAATTAATTCTTTAGTTCTTTCTACGTCAATTGTATTATCTTCCATTAAAACGCCTGAAACAATCCCATTTACACCTAATGATTTACATTTAATAATATCTTGTTTCATAATATCGAATTCAGCTTTAGAATACACAAAATTCCCGCTTCTTGGTCGAATCAGAACATAGGTTTCTATTGATAGTTCTGAAATCACTTTTTGAATTAACCCATAAGAAGGGGTAATTCCACCTGAATTCAATTCAGAACACAATTCTATTCGATGTGCTCCAGCTTGTTCCGCATTTAATGCCGATTGATACGAATTTGCACAAATTTCTAATTTCATCATTCAATAATTATTTCATCAATAAATGTCCAAGCTTTAAAACCAGCACCTTGTTTTCCTTCTGGAATAATTCCGTAGTTAGGTATTTCAATAAATACTTTTGAGGCTTTAACATCTTTTAGTTTTATATTTACATTGACTAATAAAGAATCTCTATTTTTTATTGGAATAAAATCGAGTTTCTTCTTTACATTACAATCAGAAGAAAAGTATATTTTAATTTTTTTAGGTGCATAAATCCATTGTCCGTTTCCATTATGAAAACGCATTTTTATAGTATTGACGGTTGTTAAAGTGTCTAAATCAATTGTGATATTCACATCTTCTCCAGAGAAACCTAACCATTCTTTATCTCCATAACGTTTATTACTACCAGAAACTCCATTAATCATAGCTTGCTTTCCGCCAGCATTATAAGAACGATGTGGTTCAACATTTAAATTAATTTTTTTACCAACCGCTTTATGTAGATTTACTTTGGTTGAATATATAGCACTTATTTGTTCTCCATTATTAAAACTTGCGGCTTTAATATTGGTGGAATTATTAATAGTAAATGGAGATGTGTATGCTTCTGAAGTTATGTTAGGATTTGTCCCATCTAATGTATATCGGATTATAGAATTTCCAGAAGAAGATGTTAAAGTATAGATAAGTTCGTTGTTTTTATTTTCGGATAAATTCCCACTGATTTCATGTAAATGATTAGCAAAGTTCACTTCCTTAGCTTTTAATTTTTTTTGAAAAACCATAAGCCTATTTTTAAAATCTTCAAAATTCTTATGTTCGGGTTTAGACCATAGTACTTCTGCCAAAGCAATTGCTCTTGGAAAAGCCATATATTCAACCTTTTCAGGAGTTTTCATATACTCCGTCCAAATGTTTCCTTGAGCTCCTAAAACGTATTTAGATTCTTCTTTCGTTAATTCGTTAGGAATGGGATTAAAACTATAGACTTTTTCTAAAGGTAAAAAACCACCAATTGCTAATGGTTCATTTTCATTTTCTGATTGATAATAATCAAAATAACAATGAGAAGTAGGAGTCATAATTACATTATGGTGTTCTTTTACAGCTTTTACAGCACCTTCAATCCCCCGCCAAGACATTACTGTTGCATTTGGAGCTAAACCTCCTTCTAAAATTTCATCCCAACCTATAATTTGCTTTCCTTTTGAATTGATATATTTTTCCATTCTTCTGATAAAGTAACTTTGTAAACCATGTTCGTCTTTCAAGTTCTTTTCTTTGATTAGTTGTTGACAAAATTTCGAGTTTTTCCATTTGATTTTTGGAGCTTCATCTCCACCGATATGAATGTATTTACCCGGGAATAATTCAACAACTTCGTCAATTACATCTTCTAGAAACTTAAAAGTTGTTTCAGTGGGGCAATAGACTTCATCAAAAACACCCCATTTTGTAGCTACTTCAACTTTTTCTCCAGTGCATCCTAATTCTGGATAGGCTGCAATCGCAGCTTGTGAATGCCCAGGCATTTCTATTTCAGGAATAATATTAACAAATCGTTCAGAAGCGTACTTTACAATTTCTTTAATTTCTTCTTGAGTGTAGTAACCACCATATCTTTTTCCATCATATTTTTGTGGTTGATCATTATAGTGTCCAATTAATGTTTCATCTCTAAAGGCAGCTATTTCTTGTAATTTCGGATATTTTTTTATTTCAATTCTCCAGCCTTGATCTTCAGTTAAATGCCAGTGGAAAGTGTTGAATTTGAGAGAAGAAATGAGATCAATATACTTTTTGATAAATGATACAGGAAACATGTGTCTAGCAACGTCTAAATGCATTCCACGATAAGCAAATTGAGGTTTGTCTTTAATTTCTAAACATTGAATAGAAATTTTTTTTGCATTACTTTTTGCTGGTAATAATTGTAGTAAAGATTGAACTCCATAAAAAGCACCTTTAGCTGTTTTCGATTTTATTTGAATATTATTTTTAGTAATCGATAAATAATATTCTTCATCGTTTTTGATTTCTTTATCAATCAAAAAATCTATAGAATTTTTCTCTTTATTAGAGTTTGGTTTGATAAGAAGGTTTGTTTCTAAGTAAGCATTAAAATATTCTAACATTATTGACATATCAGAATCTCCAGAAACATGAGTTGCATTTGAAAGAATAAAAGTACCGTTTTTAATTTCTTGATATTCTGGAATAGGAATAATTGCCGGTTCAACTGGCTTTACAATCTTTTTTGTACACTGTGTAAATGTTAATAGAAGAGGTAAGACGTATTTTAAAATTTTCATTTTAGTATATTAGAAATCTAAAAATAAGAATCTAAACCAAATGAAACTTAAAACAATATTCCTTTTCTTAATAGGATTATTAGTAACGAATTGTAAAAACAAACCAATTACTCCCGCTAAAATTACCAAACCTTTAATTTCTTATGTAAATCCTTTTATCGGTACAGGTGGCCACGGACATACATATCCAGGAGCTTCAATGCCTTTTGGAATGATGCAATTAAGTCCTGATACTCGATTAGATGGATGGGATGGATGTTCAGGATATCATTATTCCGATGAGTATATTTATGGATTTTCTCATACACATTTAAGTGGAACTGGAGTTTCGGATTATGGTGATGTTTTGTTAATGCCAACAAATAAAGTGATTTTTAATAATGGTGCTGATGGAAAACCTGGTTACCGTTCAAAATTTTCACATGAAAAAGAAATTGCCGAAGCAGGTTATTATAAAGTTCATTTGGATGATACTAATATTGATGCTGAATTAACAGTTTCAGAACGAAGTGGAATGCATAGGTATAACTTTCCAAAAGGATCAAAACAAATTATAATTTTAGACTTAGAACATCGCGATGAAGTAATAGATTCTAAAGTGACTATTAATTCGAATAAAGCTATTTCCGGATATAGAAAATCAAAAGCATGGGCAACTAATCAAAACTTGTTTTATGATATTCATTTTAGTCAATCATTTCAGAATGTAACTTTTTTGGATAGTGTTCATAAAGGTGAAAAAGTAAAAGTTGCTTTTGATTTTGGTATTTCAAAGGGAATTGCAATTGAAATAACTATTGGGATTTCTGCTGTAGATGAAAAGGGAGCACTCAATAATTGGCAACAAGAAATAGGAAATAAATCATTCCAAGAAGTTTATATTGATGCTCAAAATATTTGGGAGAAGCAATTAGAAAAAATTATTGTAGAAAGTAATATTGAAGACTATAAAACCAATTTCTACACAAGTATGTATCACGCAATGATTGCTCCAAACAAATATCAAGATGTTGATGGACGATACAGAGGTATGGACTTGAAAATTCACGAAACTAAAGACTTTGACTATTATACCGTGTTCTCACTTTGGGATACGTACAGAGCCACACATCCATTATACACAATTATTGAACAAGAACGCACGAATGATTTTATCAATACTTTTTTAGCAAAGTATGATGAAGGAGGAATTATGCCAATTTGGGATTTATCTGCAAATTACACAGGTTGTATGATTGGTTATCATGCAGTTCCTGTGATTGCCGATGCTTATTTGAAGGGAATTCAGGGATATGATGCAGAGAAAGCTTTACAAGCTATGAAACACTCAGCAACTAGAGATAAGCTGGGATTAGAATCTTATAAAAGCCTTGGTTATATTCCAGTGGAGAAAGAAAGTGAATCGGTTTCTAAAACCTTAGAATATGCTTATGATGATTGGACAATTGCTCAAATGGCAAAAACAATGAATAAGTCAAACGATTATAAAACTTACATAGAAAGAGCTCAGAATTATAAGAATATTTTTGATCCTAAATCTCAATTTATGAGAGGTCGTTTTAGAAACACTTGGTTTGCTCCATTTGATCCTTACGAAGTAAACTTTAATTATACAGAAGCAAACGCCTGGCAATATAGTAACTACGTTCCTCAAGATATTTCTGGATATATGAAGTTGCTAGGAGGGAAGTCTGTTTTAGAAAAGAATTTAGATACTCTTTTTAAAGCGGAAGCAGAAACTTCTGGTCGTCATCAAGTAGATATTACAGGATTAATCGGTCAATATGCACACGGAAATGAACCAAGTCATCATATGGCATATTTGTACAATTTTGTTGGAAAACCTCATAAAACTCAAGAAAAGATTCAGCAAATTTTAACTGAACAATACACAAATTCACCAGATGGAATTTCAGGAAATGAAGATTGTGGACAAATGAGTGCTTGGTATATTTTTAGTTCTTTGGGTTTTTATCCAGTGACTCCAGGAGCAAATCAATATATCATAGGAAAACCATTATTCGATAAAGCTTCTATCAATTTAGAAAATGGAAAAATATTCACTATTCAAGCCAACAATCTCAATGATAATAATAGTTACATAAAAGAAGCATCCTTAAATGGAGAATCGTTGAATAGAACTTATCTCACACATGAAGAAATTGTAAATGGCGGAACTTTATCTTTTGAAATGACCAATAATAGTCCTTCAGATTGGGGAACAAAAGAAGAAGAACTACCTATAACAAGTATTTATGAACATGTAATAGTTCCTGCGCCTTTCATAGAAAAAGGAGATGTGGCTTTTAAAGGAAATACAGAAGTAGTTTTATCAAACGCAGAAAAAGATGTAAGAACCTATTATTCATTAAACGGAAATGCATTTCAAGAATATAAGAGTCCTTTTATCATCGAAGAAAAGTCGACACTACAAGTTTATTCTCAAAAAGGAGAAATTAAAAGCTCAGTAATCACTACAGATTTCTATAAAATTGATCCAAATATTAAAATCGGATTAAAAACCAAGTATGCGAATCAATATAATGCAGGAGGAGATAATGCTTTGATTGATGGGATTCTAGGAACAGAAGACTTTAGAACAGGAACATGGCAAGGATACTGGAATGAAGACGTTGAAGCGATAGTAAATCTTGGCAAAATTAAAACAGTTTCAAATGTTCAAGTTAACTTTTTACGAGATCAACGCTCTTGGATTTTCTTACCAATCAATGTTGAAATTCACCATTCTGTTGATGGAAAAAGATTTCGAAAAATTAAAGACTGGAAAGCACCAAAACCTTTTAATACGGATGATGTGGAAATATCAAGTGTTATTGCTTCTCAAAAGATTCAAGCAAAATATATTAAAATAGTTGCAAAGAAACTTGGAAAATTACCAGAATGGCATTTGGGATATCCTCATGATGGGCGATCTTGGATTTTTATAGACGAAATAATGATAAAATAATAGGATGAAAGGAAAAAATAGAATAAAAAATACGATGATTTTTACTGTAGGTTTGTTTGCAATTACATTCTTACAGAGTTGTAATTCTAATAAAGTTTCAAATACCGAAGTAACAAATGAGGTTTTAAAAGAGGATAAAATAACTCCAATTGTTATCGGAACTTGGAATTTTCCAAAAGCTATTGAAGCAGCAAGTAAAGTTCTTAAAAATGGTGGATCTGCATTAGATGCAGTAGAACAAGGATGCAGAGCTGAGGAGGCAAATGCAGAGAATCAAACCGTTGGAATTGGAGGATTACCTGATAGAGATGGAAATGTGACTCTTGATGCTTGCGTGATGAATGAGAAAGGAGATTATGGGGCAGTGGTTGGAGTTCAAAATATAAAACATGTGGTTTCTTTAGCCAGAAAAGTCATGGAAGATACACCACATGCTTTATTATCAGGCAGAGGTGCAGAGCAATTTGCTGAATCTATAGGTTTTGAACAGGAAGAATTATTAACGGAATCGTCTAAAAAAGCATGGGAAGAGTGGAAGATAAAATCAGAATATAAACCAATTATAAATATCGAGAACCACGATACAATTGGAATGTTAGCCATGGATGCTGATGGAAATATTTCTGGAGCTTGTACCACAAGTGGATTGGCATATAAAATGGCTGGTAGAATTGGAGATTCTCCGGTTGTTGGAGCAGGTTTATTTGTTGATAATGAAGTAGGAGCAGCAGTAGCAACTGGATTAGGTGAAGAGGTATTAAAAACAGTTGGAAGCTTTTTAATTGTAGAATTAATGCGACAGGGAAAATCGCCACAAGAAGCATGTGAAGAAGCAATTAAAAGAATTGTAAGTAAACCAAATAGTAACTATAAAGATTTCCAGGTATGTTATATCGCCATGAATAAAAAAGGAGAAGTTGGAAGTTACGCAATTCATGAATGGTTTAGTTATAACATTTATAAAAACGGAGAAAGTAAAAACATAAAGTCAGATTTTTATCTGAAACCATAATTAATAATAAATATGTCTACAACCAATAAATCTCATAAAACAGCTTTTATATTTTTAACAACGTTATTTTTCCTTTGGGGATTTATTACTGTTTTGGTCGATAGTTTAGTACCTCGATTGAAAGATGTTTTTGAAATGTCTTATGCTAAAACAGTTCTAGTTCAATTTGCATTCTTTACTGCGTTTTTTGTAGTATCTGTTCCAGCAGGTAAATTGTTAAGTAAAATAGGGTATAAAAAAGGAATAGTATTAGGATTAACCATTATGGCAATTGGTTGTTTATTATTTTATCCAGCTTCATCTTACAGAAGTTTCTTAGTGTTTTTAACAGGGTATTTTACTTTAGCTGGAGGAATTACAGTTTTACAAGTTGCTGCTAATCCATATGTGGCTTTATTAGGAAGTGAAGATGGAGCTTCTAGCCGTTTAAATTTATCACAAGCCTTTAATTCTTTAGGAACAACTATAGCTCCAATTGTAGGAGCATTATTCTTGTTAAGCGATACTGTTAAAACTTCCGAAGAAATTGAGCGATTATCTGAAGTTGCAAAATCAGAATATTACGCAGCTGAGGCAGCTACCGTTCAAACACCATTTCTTTTTATAGCTGGTTTTATTGGGGTTTTAGCATTAGTGTTTTCATTTATAAAGTTGCCTAAAGTAATGGAAGAAAGTCCAAAAGGAGGATATCTTTCATTATTAAAGAATAAAGTAATGTTACTCGGAGCGTTAGGAATTTTTGTATACGTTGGAGCAGAAGTTTCTATTGGTAGTTTTTTAGTAAACTATTTTCAAGATATGGATTTGGCAGTAGTCATTTCTCAAAATGAAACAATGATGAATATTGCCAATACAATTGCTAGTGTTTTTAATAAAACCTTTTCAAATTCTGATCCTAAATCTTTGTTAGGAATATTTGTAATATTTTATTGGGGAGGAGCAATGATAGGACGATTTATAGGTGCCTATTTAACAAAAATTATTTCACCAGGAAAAGTGCTTGCTATATTTGCCATTTTAGCTGTAGTTATGATTGTGATTTCTATTGCTACAACTGGTTTAATTTCAATGTGGTCTATATTAGTAGTCGGATTATTCAATTCTATAATGTTTCCAACAATTTTCACATTGAGTTTAGAAGGTTTAGGTGATTTAAAAGCTCAAGCCTCAGGATTATTATGTATGGCAATTGTAGGAGGTGCTATTGTGCCTTTTGTATTTGGAGGATTAATTGATAATTTCGGGTTTAAAACAGCATTTATACTTACTTTATTATGCTATGGATATATATTGTATTTTGGTAGAACTAAGGCATTAAAGCAATAAGATGATAAAACATATCGAAATAAAAAAGCTCGCCATTGGCGAGCTTTTGTTTTATATAAAATAAAATTTATCTTATTTCTCAGGATTTAAAATACCTAAGATATATCCTTTAGTGAGATACTTTTTAGCTAATTTCTGAATATCCTTAGTAGTTACTGCATTTACTCTTTCTTCAAAAGTAAAAACATCATCAGAATTATCATTAGAATAATCGATACCTCTAATTGTATTTAACCAAAAACGGTTTTTCTTCATATCTTCTTTATGATCGTTTATCATAGCTTTTTTAGCTTTTGACAAATCTTCTTCAGAAGGACCATTTTTTATTAAAGCCTCTACTTCAGCAACTGAAATATTCTTTAATTTATCTACATTTTCAGGAGCACAAGGGAAACTAATAGAAAAACTATAACTACCATAAGGTAATTTACGCATGTTACTACGAGCACCAGCAGAATAAACTCCACTTTCCTTTTCACGTAATTTTTCTGTTAATTTAATTCCTACAACTTCACCTATAAAACTAAAAGTTAAGGCATCTTTTTCATTATAATCAGCTTCTCCTTGATACATAATACGTACCATACTTTTAGGATCTTTACCTTTCTCAACTACTTTTTTATGCATTCCAGATAAAGGACGGAAAGAGCTTACTTTATAAGATTCATTTGAGTTTTTACCAGGTAAACTTGCAATATAAGTAGTAGCGAATTTTGTCAATTTAGCTTCATCTACATTTCCAACAAAATAAAAATTAAAGTCTCCAGCATCCGCAAAACGTTCTTGATATTTTTTATAGGCTAAGTTATAATCTGCTTTCTCATATTTCTCAGGAGAAGGGAAACCAGTATAACGTGGATTATCAGCATTCATAAAATCACTCATTTCTTTTTGGAAAAAGAAATTAGGGCTAGCCAATAAGTTCCCTAAGAAACTTTTTTGTTTGTTTACATATGAGTTAAAAGCCTTTTCATCTTTATTTAATGCTGTAAAATATAAATGCACTAATTGGAATAATTCTTCTAAGTATTTAGGAGCTGCAGAACCTGAGAATCCTTCACTTATTCCACCAATATAAGGATTTACACGTGCAATTTTACCTGACATCATTTTGTTCATGTCATTTAATCCAAAACCGTTAACTCCCGCTTCAGATAAACCTCTATTTGCGAATGAAGTTGCATGTAATTCTTCATTAGTATATAGAGAAGTACCTCCAAAACTAAATGAAGAAAATAAAATTTCATCATTCTTAAAATCAGTTTTCTTGAATGTTACTTTCGCACCATTGCTTAACTCTAAAGTTTTTGTACCTAACTTATCGTTTGAAGTAACTTTTGTTACTTTACCTGGAGTAGGCATTTTAGTAATTAACGATGCAGCAACAACTTTATCTTCGTAAGGCTTTAAGTCTTTAGTTTTTACATCATTTAAAGCTTTTGTTACTTGCGCTTCAGTTACTGTTTTCTTTGGTCCAGTTATTACCACTACACGGTTATCATCATGTAAAAAGTTTTTAATTAGACCATTTACTTCGTCTAATTTTATTGATGGTAATAAACCTAAAGTAGCTTTATAGTTCCATTCAACACTTGGTACAGGACGATCACTTAAAAAACCAGATACTAATCCTCCAATAATTCTATTAGATTCTCTTTTGTCTTTATCCTTAAAGGCTTTTTCCATTCGAGAAATAATATTTTTCTTAGCACGTTCAAATTCTCCTTGTTGGAAACCGTACCTTTTTACTCTTTCGTTTTCAGTTAATAACGCTTCTAAACCTTTTAATTGTCCATCAGCACTAGTACCAGCTACTGATTGAAATGCTTTTCTGTTTTTGGCATAAGTTCCACCATAGTAGCTAAATCCATACACAAAAGGAGGATTTTCACTATTTGCTAATTCTTCAAAACGATTGTTAATCATTTGATCAAATAAATTGTTGATTAACGAATTTCTGTAATCAACAACTGAACGATTTGGTTTCTTGTCTTCATAATCTTTGTACATTAATTGTACCCTAGAAAAGGCTGCTTCTTTATCAGCTTCAATAGCAATAAAAGTTTCTTTATGATTTTTTAAAGTATAATTTGGAACCTTTCTTGGATTTTTAACTGCAGGAATTTTACCAAAATGATCTTTAATTTTTTCCTCAAGTGTAGCAACATCTACGTCTCCAACAGCAATAACTGCCATTAAATCTGGGCGATACCAATCTTTGTGAAAACGACGAATACTTTCGTGTTTAAAGTTTTGAATATTCTCTTTGGTACCAATAGGTAATCGTTTAGCGTATTTAGAACCATAAGCTACCTTATCAAGATATTTTTCCATCATACGAGAGCTAGCATCTCTACGAGAACGATATTCTTCTAATACAACTCCACGCTCTTCATCGATATCTTTTCCTTCTAATAATGCTCCGTGTGCCCAATCTTCAATAATTTGAAATCCTTTTTCAAGTTTTTCTTCGTTATCACTTGGAATAGGTAAAATATATACTGTTTGATCAAAACCAGTATATGCATTTAAGTGAGCTCCAAACTTTACACCAATAGATTGTAAATAATCTACTAATTCATTTCTTTTAAAGTTCTTTGTACCATTAAAGTTCATGTGCTCCATAAAGTGAGCTAAACCTAATTGATCTTCATCTTCAAGTACAGACCCTGCTTTAATTGCAAGTCTTAATTCAACTTTATCGGCTGGTTTTGGATTTTGCTTAATAAAGTACGTTAAACCATTCGATAATACTCCTGTTTTAACAGAAGGATCATTTGGAATGTTTTTAATTTGTTGTGCCATTGTAACTTGTGTTACAAATAGCGAAATAGTTAATAGTTTTAAGATTTTTTTCATAGTGTGATTGAAAGTTTAATGAATGCGAATATACATTGAAAGTTATATGTTAAATAACTTTCAATGTTAATAAGTGTTAATGCTGATACAGTTTTATAAAATTGAAGTAATGTTTTCTGGTGGTCTCCCAATTACTGCCTTTTTGTTGTTTACAACAATTGGTCGTTCAATAAGTTTTGGGTTTTTTATCATAGCTTTTACAATATCAGAATCACTTAACTCTTTTCCTTTGTAATCTTCTTTCCAAATTTTTTCATTCTTTCTGACAAGTTCAATAGGAGAGATGTTTAGTAATTTTATAATATCAGATAGTTCTTTTTCAGTTAAATTATCGTCTAAATATTTAACTACGTCAAACTCTTTTCCACTTTCTTCCAAAATGGCTAATCCTTGTCTAGATTTTGAGCATCTAGGGTTATGATATATTTTTATCATGATATAGTTCTAGTTTAATTTTCTTTTTGTCCCATCATCATTAAATAGGCTTTTAAAAACGGATTGATATTTCCATCCATCACTGCATCCACATTACCAGTTTCATGAGCAGTTCTAACATCTTTTACTAACTTATAAGGATGCATAACATAGTTTCTAATTTGGCTTCCCCATTCATTTTTCATCTTATTAGCTTCTATATCTGCACGTGCTGCTTGTCTTTTTTGTAATTCAATTTCGTATAACTGAGATTTAAGCATTTGCATTGCAGTAGCCCTATTGTCATGTTGTGATCTTGAGTTTGAACATTGTATTTGAATCCCGGTTGGTTTATGATGTAATTGTACTTTAGTTTCTACTTTGTTTACATTTTGCCCACCAGCGCCACTTGATCTTGCGGTTGTAATTTCAATATCGGCAGGATTAATTTCAATTTCTATGGAATCATCAGCAACAGGATACACATATACTGAAGAGAAAGAAGTATGACGTTTGGCATTACTATCAAAAGGAGAAATTCTAACCAATCGATGTACACCATTTTCACCTTTTAACCACCCAAAAGCATAATCACCATCGATTTCTATAGTAACCGTTTTTACACCGGCACTATCTCCACTTTGATAGTTCAGGGTTTTTAATTTATAACCGTGCTTTTCTGCCCACATGGTATACATACGCATTAACATTTCTGTCCAATCACAACTTTCCGTTCCACCTGCACCTGCAGTGATTTGAATTACAGCACTTAAACTATCACCTTCTTCAGAAAGCATATTTTTAAATTCAATATCTTCTAAAATTGTACTTGTTTTTTCAAATTGCTCGGCGATTTCATTTTCATCTACATCACCTTCTTTATAAAAATCATACAATACGTTTAAATCTTCACTAAGAGTTACAATTTCATTATAATCATTAACCCACTTTTTCTTTAAACGTAAAGATTTCATTAAGGTTTCAGCCTCTTTTGGGTTATTCCAAAAATTAGGATCTGCAGTTTTTTCTTCTTCATTAGAAATTTCAATTAATTTCTTGTCAATATCTAAATAACCTTTTAACTTGGCAACGCGCTCAGCGATATCTTTTAGCTGTTCATGTGTAATCATAAAGGCAAAAGTAAGGTAAAAAAAAGATTTTTTATTTTTACTGACGTTATAAATCTAAACCAAATATCTGTATGAAAAAGACAATCATATTGTTACTGCATTTTATTACTATTTCTGCTTTTTCTCAGTTTTTTGAAGGTGTAAAAGAAGTGAAGAAATACAATGGATTTATTCCTTTTTACTACAATGAAAAAACGGATAATATTTTTTTAGAAATATCAAAGATTGATACAGAAATATTATATGTTAATGCATTATCTGAAGGATTAGGTTCTAATGATATAGGCTTAGATAGAGGACAATTAGGTAGTGGAGTAGTAGTAAAGTTTATTAAAGCAGGAAACAAACTGCTATTAGTTCAACCAAATCAAAATTTTAGAGCAGTTACAGATAATGTTGAAGAAAAAAAATCTGTTAAAGAAGCCTTTGCAAAATCAATTCTTCATGGTTTTAAAATAGTTAAGCAAAAAGGAAATTCGTATTTAATTAATGCCACAGACTTTTTAATGAGAGATGCTCATGGAGTAAGCGGAAGATTAATGGCTAACAATGAAGGAAGTTATAAATTAGATAAAAGCAGAAGTGCATTTTATTTAGAAAGAACAAAGGCTTTTCCTAAAAATGTTGAGTTTGATTTAATGCTTACTTTTTCGGGTAAAGCTAAAGGATATAATATTAGAAGTGTTACACCAAATTCATCGCATGTAACAGTTCATCAACATCATTCTTTTGTTGAATTACCCGATAATAAGTACTCTCCTAGAGTTTATGATCCTCGTTGCGGATCTTGGCAAATGACGTATTTGGATTATGCCACACCTGTAGACCAATCAATTAGAAAGCGTTTTATTTATAGGCATAGACTCGAAAAAAAGAATCCTAATGCAAAAGTTAGTGAAGCAATTGAACCGATTGTTTATTATTTAGATAGAGGTACACCAGAACCTGTTCGTTCTGCTTTATTAGAAGGAGGAAGATGGTGGAATCAGGCTTTCGAAGCTATAGGATATAAAAATGCTTTTCAATTAAAAATGTTGCCTAAAGAAGCAGATCCTCTTGATGTAAGATATAATGTAATTCAATGGGTACATCGTTCTACTAGAGGTTGGAGTTATGGAGGAAGTATTTCTGACCCTAGAACTGGTGAAATACTAAAAGGGCATGTAAGTTTGGGATCACTAAGAATTCGTCAAGATTTTTTAATTGCTCAAGCGCTTCAAGCTCCATATAAGGATGGTAAAATAGATGATAAGTTTGCTTTAGAAATGGCTTTAGCTAGAATTCGTCAATTATCTGCTCATGAGATTGGACACACATTAGGTTTTGCTCACAATTTTGCTGCAAGTACTAATAATAGGTCTTCTGTAATGGATTATCCACATCCTAAATTATCAATACAAAATAATAAAATTGATTTTTCGAATGCTTATGATACTAAAATAGGTGATTGGGATAAAATTACAGTTGCGTATGCTTACCAAGACTTTCCTAACAATGAAAAAGAAGGTCTAGCTAAAATTTTAAAAGAAGCTTCTGATAAAGGTTTACGTTTTATATCTGATGCAGATGCTAGACCAAAAGGTAGTGCTCACGCTTATGCTCATTTATGGGATAATGGAGAAGATATATATGAAGAGC
This sequence comes from uncultured Tenacibaculum sp., assembly GCA_947492185.1. Classification (GTDB taxonomy): domain Bacteria; phylum Bacteroidota; class Bacteroidia; order Flavobacteriales; family Flavobacteriaceae; genus Polaribacter. The sequence goes on along the minus strand of CANLMR010000002.1, from coordinate 317,744 downwards.
TTAATAATGTTTTGAATATTAGAAAGAAAGCAATAGATAATTTTTCGATAGATAATATTAAAAGTGACGAGCCTTATTCTGTACTAGAAGATGTGTTTGTTCCTCTGTATTTTTTCCATAGATATCAAACAGATGCAACATCAAAATTAATTGGAGGTATAAATTACACATATGCTGTTAAAGGACAGAAAGATGTAATCGTAGAAAGAGTTAGTGGAAATACAGAAAGAAAAGCCCTAAAGCAACTCTTAAAAACTATTGATGTAAAGGAAATTGGAATACCGAAAAGATTATTAAAACTCTTTCCTCCCAGAGCTTATGGATATAATAGAACGAGAGAAAGTTTTAAAAGTAATACTGGGGTTGCTTTTGATCCATACGGAGCGGTACAAACTAATGTAGCTTTCACATTAAGCTATTTGTTCCATCCTGAACGTATAAATCGTTTATTACAGCATAATAGTATTGATGCTAATCAATTGAGTATAAGTGAAATGTTAGATGAAGTAATTAAAAGTACTTTCAAACAACAGTTAAATGATACATATTACAATTCTTTACAAACTATTGTAAAAGAAGAAATATTATCTCATTTATTTCAGTTGTATAATTCAGATATGTTGTACCTAGAAGGTAAAGCTAGTATAAACGAAAAAATTGATGAAATAAAGCAATATCTGTCAAAGAAAAAGAATATTGTTAATAATGAACTTTGTTTACTAATTGAAAATTTTAAAAAGAATCCTACAAAGTTTAAAAAGACACATAAAACGTTAAAGATTCCTGATGGTTCTCCAATTGGAATGGAATAATTTTAATTTTACACAATACAATACTAAAAATGGAAATAAACTTAATAAGCGATACTGTAACGAAACCAACTGAAGGAATGCTAAAAGCTATGATGAATGCTAAGGTTGGGGATGATGTTTTTAAAGGAGATCCTACAGTAAATTTATTACAAGAAAAAGTGGCTGATATGTTTGGAATGGAAGATGCCTTGTTTTTCCCTTCTGGAACTATGGCAAATCAAACCGCTATTAAGTTACATACGCAACCTGGTGATAAGCTATTTTGCGATAAATGGGCACATGTGTATAATTATGAAGGTGGAGGAGCGGCATTTAATGCTGGAGTTTCATGTAAATTAATTGATGGTGATAGAGGTATGTTTACTGCAGATCAATTACGCTTTTCCGCTGAAGGAAGATCAGATATACATGTACCTTATTCTAGACTAGTTTGTATAGAAAATACTACTAATAAAGGAGGTGGAGCTTGTTGGGATTTTGAGGAATTAAAAATGGTTGAAAAAGTTTCCAGAGAATTTGATTTGGCTTATCATTTAGACGGAGCTAGATTATTTAATGCATTAATTGCAAAAAATGAAACACCAAAACAATATGGAGAATTGTTTGATACTATTTCTATTTGTTTATCAAAAGGATTAGGAGCTCCAATTGGCTCTGTTCTTATTGGAAATAAAGAGCATATTGCAAAAGCGTTACGAATTAGAAAACTGTTTGGAGGAGCAATGCGTCAAGTAGGATATTTAGCTGAAGCAGCTAATTACGCATTAGATAATCATGTAGAAAGGTTAGCTGAAGATCATCAAAAAGCTAAAGAAATTGAAGCAGTTTTAACAGAGCTTCATTTTGTAAAGAAGGTTGAGCCTGTAGAAACTAATATTGTTATCTTTTATGTAAAAGATGGTTTGAATCCAATGAAGTTTATAGATTCCATGAAAAGTAAAGGGATTTTGTTAACTCCAATGGGAGAAGGTAAAATTCGTATTGTTACGCATTTAGATTATTCAAATGTAATGCATCAAAAATTATTAAACGAATTGAAAAACTTCTAAAAGAATATTCTTACTATAGGAGAGAAGGCAGAAGCATATATACTTTTGTTTCTATCAAATAATACATCATAACGTAAACCAATAGCAAAACCGTTACTTAATTGGTAGGCTCCTCCTAGATATAAAGAAGGATAATTATAACTTTCTTTTAGAGTTCCAAAAGTACTATTTACAAATAATTGTTCAAACTCAGCAGAAAGTTGAATTTCATAAATAGGATTATAAAAACTAAGTATTCCAGCACTGTATACGTTAGATTTTACATCCCCTCTTTTTGCATACTGGTAACCTAAATTTACACCTAGTGCAACAGATTCATTAAATTCATAAATAGCTGAAGGTAAAACGGCTATATTAGTAGTGTTATTTCCAAAACCTAACCCGAATCCACCACCAAACCGAACATTATCCCAGAAGTTATTTTCATTATCTTCTTGAGAATGTCCTATATAAGTTAATGTTAATAATGTAAATAAAAATAGTTTTCTCATTTATTTATCTAGTTTAGCTAAGTCTTTATAATTCTTATTTAATTTACGTAATAAAATTCCGTAAAGAAGATAGTAAAAAAGAACTAAAAAGCCAATAGTAACTATAACTACAATGGTTTGAGAAATTAAAAACATAGATAAAAGTTTAGATTTATCCGTAATTTTTATAGCATCATCTGGCATTAACATTTCAATACCATTTGGAGTATTTATAATAATTATATTAAAAATAATCATTAGTAAAATCCCACCTATAATGTTATAAAGTAAATAGTATTTCACAGTTTTACGAGTTTTAATGATTTTACTCATTAAACTCTTAGTGTTATCTGTGGTATTAATTGATGTATAATTTTTATAAAATAGATACAAAAACACTATAACAACTGCAATATTAATATAATAAGTGTAGTTCAATAGTGTTAACATATTTAATTCACTATATACATCTATATATTTAGTTTTAGATATTAAAATGTTTAAAATACTCCAAAATGCAAATTCTAACAAACCAATAATAAAAATCCATTTTACTATTGATGATGAGCGTAATTTGGTCATCCTATAAATATCTACTTTAGATACTTTTTTTTCATCTTCGGGCTGATTTTCCCAAGCTTTTTTATACTGATCTAATACATCCATATAATTATGGGTTTAGTATTTTTTTTAATTTATCTTTTGCTCTATTCATTTTAACGCGAGCATTTACTTCGCTAATACCTAAAGTTTCTGATATATCTCTATATGATTTATCCTCTAAGTAAAGAAAAACTAACGCCTTATCAATATCATTTAAATTCTGAATTGCTTTATATAAGGCTTTTAATTGTCGTTCTTCAGTATCGTCATAATCAACAGATTTAATCTTAAAAGCGATATCAGAAATATCTTGTGTTCTAATATTCTTCGTAGACTTACGATAGAGTGAAATAGCAGTGTTTAAAGCAACTCTATACATCCAAGTGCTAAATTTTGCATCTCCTCTAAATTTGGAATAATTTTTCCAAACTTGAATAGTTATCTCTTGAAACAAGTCATTATGATCATTAGCGTTTGTAGTATATATTCTACAAATTTTATGAACTATATTTTGATTCGATTCAAAATCATTTAAAAATTTGTCTTCAAGACTTTCTGACACAATTTCCTTTAGTTAGTTTAAACAATAAGTAGGCCGAATATATAAAATGTTACACATTAACACATAAAATTTATATGAAAGCTATAAATTTATTATATTTGTTTAATAAAAGCCTTGTAAAGTTGAACAATATAAAAACAGTTTTTACCATTAAAGACCTTGAGAATATATCTGGAATCAAGGCACATACAATTCGTATATGGGAAAAACGATATAATCTATTAAAGCCTAATAGAACAGATACTAATATTAGATTTTATTCTTCAGAAAGTTTATTGAAATTGTTAAATGTAGCTCTTTTAAATAAACATAATTTCAAGATATCCAAAATAGCTGAAATGTCTGAGGATCAGATAGTAACTAATGCTAGGGAACTCGCTTTTAAATATGCTGTTAATGATGAAGCCATAAATGCTTTTAAAATGGCAATGTTTCAATTTGACAAAGTATTGTTTAATAATACTTACAACAAATTGCTACATAAAAAAACGTTTAGACAAATATTTAAAGAAGTCTTTTTGCCTTTCTTAAATCACATAGGTTTACTATGGCAAACTAATACATTAATGCCTGCTCATGAACATTTTATATCGAACTTAATTATTCAAAAAATTCAATTGAATACAGAAAAGTTAGAGTATGCAGCTACTAATGAGGATTATACATATGTTTTGTTTTTACCAGATGGTGAAATTCATGAAATAGGTTTAATGTATTTAAACTATGAATTGGTTTTAAGAGGTTGTCAAACTATTTACCTTGGACAAAGTTTACCACTAGATAACTTAAGTTATTTTTTTGAAGGAGAACTAAAAGTTTGTTTTATTACTTCTATGACCGTTAAGCCCTACGATGATAAATTATTTGATTATTTTAGTGAAATAGATGAAATACTAAAAGGGACAGATCATAGATTAGTTGCTGTCGGGAAAAAAGTTGAAGAAGTTAAAAACTATAAATTTACCTCAAATATCTCCTTATATCCCTCTGTTATTGAAATGTTAGAAGATTTTTAATTTTTTTTGTTTAAATATTCGTTAAAAAGATTAAACATTTGGTTTTTTTTCATACTTTTATACAATAAAAATTATCCTCTTGAATAATAAAATTTCAATAATTGGCTCAGGGTTTTCTTCCATATCAGCAGCATGTTATATGGCAAAATCGGGTTACAATGTAACTGTTTATGAAAAAAATAATACACTTGGGGGAAGAGCAAGTCAATACTTAAATAATGGTTTTACGTTTGATATGGGACCTACTTGGTATTGGATGCCAGATGTTTTCGAAAAATTCTTTGCAGATTTTGGTAAAAAGCCTTCTGATTATTATGAATTAGAAAAATTGGACCCGGCTTATCAAGTTTATTTTGAGAAAAATGACAGCATTACTATTCCTGGTAGTTTTGAAGAAATATGTGAAATTTTTGAAAAAGAAGAAAAAGGTAGTTCTAAGCATTTAAAGAAATTTATCAAAGCAGCTAAAGACAATTATGATATTGCTGTAAAAGATATTGTTTACAGACCAGGAGTTTCTCCTTTAGAACTAATAACACCGAAAACAGCAGTTAGAGTAGGACAGTTTTTTTCAACAATAAGAAAACAAGTTCGAAAAAAAATCAAGAGTAATAAACTAATTCAAATACTAGAATTTCCTGTTTTATTTTTAGGAGCTAAACCCAGTAATACACCTGCATTTTATAATTTTATGAATTACGCAGATTTTGGTTTAGGAACTTGGCACCCAAAAGGGGGTATGTATAAAGTTGTAGAAGGAATGGTAACTTTAGCAAAACAATTGGGAGTAAATTTTGTAAATAATGCTAATGTAGAGGAAATTATAATTGATGCTAAGAATAGAGTTGAGGCAATAGTTGTTAATGGAAGAACATTAGAAACTAATTTAGTGTTAAGTGGAGCAGATTATGCACATACCGAAACGTTGTTGCCAAAATCCTTAAGACAGTATTCTTCGGATTATTGGGATAAGAGAATTTTTGCTCCTTCATCTTTATTATTTTATGTTGGATTTAATAAAAAACTAAAAAATGTTGAACACCATACTTTATTTTTTGACACTGATTTTGATGTTCATGCTGAGTCTATTTATGACACTTTAAAATGGCCAGAAAAGCCTTTGTTTTATGCTAGTTTCCCTAGTATTACTGATGTATCATTAGCTCCTGAAGGAAAAGAAGCAGCGACTTTTTTAATTCCATTAGCTCCAGGTTTGGAAGACACACCTGAATTAAGAGGTAAATATTTCAATATTATAATTGAAAGATTAGAGCAATTAACAGGGCAAAATGTTAAAGAAAATATTATCTTTAAAGAGAGTTATTGTGTTAATGATTTTATTAAAGATTATAATTCATATAAAGGTAATGCCTATGGATTAGCTAATATTCTTACACAAACAGCCTTTTTAAGACCAAAAATAAAAAGTAAAAAAGTAAAAAACTTATATTTCACTGGACAATTAACGGTCCCTGGACCGGGTGTACCACCGTCATTAATTTCGGGTAAAATAGCCTCAGATCTAATCCTTAAAACTTCCCTTTCATGAAAAGTATTTTTGACAATGTTTCTTACAAATGTAGTAAGCTAGTAACCACTAGTTATAGTACCTCTTTTTCTTTAGCAACAAGAATGTTATCTAAATCTATCCGTGAACATATTTATAATATTTATGGTTTTGTTCGTTTCGCAGATGAAATAGTAGACACATTTCATGACTATGATAAAGAAGGATTATTAAATAGATTTGAAAAAGATTATTATTTATCAATGCATCAGGGTATTAGTTTAAACCCGATCTTAAATTCATTTATACACACTGTAAAAGATAATAACATTACAGATGATTTGGTTCAAGCATTTTTAAAAAGTATGCGAGCAGATCTATCTAAAACCGAGTACAAGACTCAAGAAGAGTATAATGAATATATTTATGGTTCTGCTGATGTTGTTGGATTAATGTGCTTAAAAGTTTTTGTTAAAGGAAATGAAGAGAAATTTAATAAGTTAAAAGAACCTGCAAAACGATTAGGTTCTGCTTTTCAGAAAGTAAATTTCCTTAGAGATTTAAAAGATGATGTTGAGTTATTAAACCGTTCTTATTTTCCAAATGTTGATTTGAAAGAGCTCGATAATAAATCAAAACAAGAAATAGTAAAAGAAATAGAAGCAGATTTTGAGTTTGCTTTTTCTAATGGAATTCTTCAACTACCGGTAGAAGCAAAATTTGGAGTTTATATGGCCTATAGATATTATAGAAAATTATTAAAGAAACTAAAGGCTACTCCATCATCTAAAATTATGGATACTAGAATTAGGATTTCTAATCCAATGAAGATAAATTTGTTGGCAAGAAGTTATGTAAAATATAAACTAAACCTTATTTAATGATATTTACATTAGTTACTTTAGGTACATTTTTATTAATGGAAGGTATTACTTGGTGTACACATAAATATGTAATGCATGGTTTTGGTTGGTATTTACATGAAGATCATCATCAACCTGGATATCCACATGTTTTTGAGAAAAACGATGCTTTTTTTGTAGTTTTTGCTATTCCTAGTATGATGTTGTTTTTCTTTGGAATTCGCCCTGAATTGAACTTTTTGTTTTTTATCGGTTTAGGTATTTTGTTTTATGGAATTGCGTACTTTTTAATTCATGATGTATTAATACACCGTCGTTTCAAATGGTTTGACAAAACTGATAACTGGTATTTTAGAGCATTGCGTAAAGCCCATAAAATTCATCATAAAAAACTAGGAAAGCAAGAAGGTGAATGTTTTGGAATGTTATTCGTGCCTTTTAAGTATTTTAAAGAATATTTAAAATAGTGATATATCTATATCTACTTCTGAATTTAGGATCTTTAAGTATTCCTTTATTGTATTCTTTTGAAAAGAAAATGAGATTTATAAAACACTGGAAACCGGTTTTATTATCTTTAACAATAGTAGCTACAGTTTTTTTAATTTGGGATGCCATATTCACTAAAAATGGAGTTTGGGGATTTAATCCTGATTATCATTTACCATATTTATTATTTGGTATGCCAATAGAGGAGTGGATGTTCTTCTTTTGTATTCCATATGCTAGTATCTTTATTTATTATTCGTTAGCATATTTTAAACCCAATTTTTTAATTCCTAAAGATATTACCAGAGCAATTACAATTACTATAATTTGTACCTTATTACCAATATTATTTTTTAATTGGGGTAAAGCATATACAACAGTCAATTATTTTTTTTTAATTCTATTGTTAGGATTTAGTTTGTTTTACGGAATAGAATATTTAAGACGATTTTATATAGCATTTCTGATCATTTTATTTCCATTTTTTATAGTAAATGGGATCTTAACCGGAACAGGATTAGAAGAACCTGTTGTTTGGTATAATAATGATGAAAACTTAGGAATTCGTTTGTTAACTATTCCTGTAGAAGACATAGGTTATGCGTTTACCATGTTATTTGGAAATGTATTTTTAATCGAAAAGTTTAAAAAGAAAGACTAATTTTTCTTTAGTGCTTTTAAATCAATTTTAACTTTATAAATCCTACTTTGTCCATTCATATAGTTTTGCACTACTTCTTTAAAATTAGATAGGTTTGATGTTTCTATTCCATTTGTTTTATCTCTTTTACTAGTAAAGTATAATATCTTAGAAGAATAGTCATAAAAAGGTGAGTAATCCATTCTGCTTGAATTGATAGATTTTCCAAGATTCTTTCGCCTTGTAAAAATATCATTTTCATCCTTAAAGCTTATATATAAATCACCACTTCCAAAACCATCTTTAGCTGCATAAACTGTATATATAAGGAAATCTTCATCAGGAGAAATAAAGGCATTGAATTCATAACCTTTTCCGTTCACATTATCATTCAGTTTTATAGGCTCTTGGTAACTTGATTTATTCCATTTTGCAAAAAGAATATCGTCTTTTGTAGTAGATGTAAATTGATCAGAAGTATAGTATAAATTATTGTTCTTACTTAGTGATGGATAGAACTCATTGTATTTCGTATTTATTGGAGCTCCAATATTCTTCGGTTGAGACCATTCTGAGTTAATTGATGTGCGTTCAACAAACCAAATATCATAATCGGTTGCTTTATTATCTTTTCCATGAGGACGATTCGATGAAAAGTATAATCTTAGATTATCTGGAGAAAGAAATGGCTCAATATCTCTAAAAGTTCCAGAAAAAGAAACAATTTCAAAATTAGTCCAAGTATTATTTATTTTTTCAGTTTTTACAATTGCTCCTTTACTTTCATTTAAATTTTGAATCGTAAAATAAGCTTCATTACCATTTGAGGAAAGTGTGAAGTCTCTACAACTCAAAAACTGTTTAAATGATTCATCTATTGGAAGAACTTGCTGTGTTTGAGCTAAACAAATAAAAGAGAATAAAAAAATGTACCCTGAGATAATCGATTTCATGATTGTGGATTTTCCCCAAAGTACATTTAAATATGTTTACTAAACATTCAGATAAATAACTTTAACTAAAATTTAGCAGCTAGCTTTTCTTTTATTTTATCCAACGATAAATTATGAATACTACCAATATGCGTGTGGTTTTTTGAAGCATCAGGTATATAAGTTCCACTTTCTACTTCACTACTTATTTTCAAATAAGCATCTCTAAAAGACATTCCATTTGTTACCAATGTATTGATATTATCTACTGTGTAAAGGTATTTGTATTTCTCATCATTCATGTCTACATCTTTTACAATTACTTGATTAATACTATAATTGAAAATGTCTAAAATAGACTTCATATTTTCAAAAGCACTAATCATATTTTCCTTTAACAATTGATAATCTCTGTGATAACCACTTGGTAAATTATTTGTGAGTAATAACATTTCTGTTTGTAAAGCTTGAATTTGATTACACTTTCCTCTAACTAATTCAAATACATCTGGATTTTTCTTATGAGGCATAATACTGCTTCCAGTAGTTAACTCATCAGGGAATGTAATAAAGCCAAAATTCTGACTCATATATAAACAAATATCCATAGAAAATTTACTCAACGTATTACCTAAGTTTCCTAATGAACCGGAAATAATTCTTTCGTTTTTGCCTCTTGCCATTTGAGCAGCAATTACGTTATATTTTAACGTTGCAAAATCTAGTTCTTCTGTAGTTATATTTCTATCAATAGGGAAGGAGCTACCATAACCAGCAGCCGAACCTAAAGGGTTTTGATCTACAATTTTTAAAGAAGATGAAAGTAATTCAATATCATCTAACAAAGTTTCTGCATATCCTGAAAACCATAAACCAAAAGAAGAAGGCATTGCTACTTGTAAATGAGTATAACCTGGAAGTAACTTATTCTTATATTGATTTGCTAATGAAATAAGTGTATTGAAAAGTGTTTTCACTTGTTCAATAATAGTCAACAATTCATTTTTATAATATAATTGTAAAGCGACTAAAACTTGATCATTTCTCGATCTTGCAGTATGAATTTTTTTACCAGTTTCTCCAAGTTTTTTAGTAAGTTGAAATTCAATTTTAGAATGAACATCTTCAAAATCTTGTTCAATGATAAATTCATTATTTTCAATCTGTTGCAAAAGCAGATCAAGTTCTTTGATTAAAGCTTCGGATTCTTCCGAAGAAATAATACTAACAGACGCTAGCATTTTCGCATGAGCTTTTGAGGCTATTACATCGTGTTTTGCTATATGGATATCGATTTCTCTGTCGTTCCCAACTGTAAAGTTTTCAATGGCTTTGTCCAAAGAAAATTCTTTTTTCCAAAGTTTCATAATAAAGTATTTTATATGTCATTCCTGCGTAGGCAGGAATCTAAATAAACTGATATAGATTCCGCATCAAGTGCGGAATGACAACTTATTATTTGTGTTAGTCATTGCGAAAGTTTTTAAACATGAAGCAATTCTTAGATTCCTTCATTCATTCTTCATTCGGAATGACGTTTAATTATTTTATTACTTGTTCTAAAATTTTGATATAAATATCAATTCCTTCTTTAATTTCACCCACATAAATGAATTCATCAGCCGTATGTGAACGCGTGCTATCTCCTGGACCTAATTTTACAGATTGACAACTTAATACCGATTGATCCGAAAGAGTAGGAGAACCATAAGTTGTTCTACCAATTGCCATTCCAGCTTTAATCAATGGATGATTCTTGTCTATTGATGATGAATTTAATCGTAAACTCCTAGGTTTCATTTCACAAGGAGCCTCTTTTCCTAGAATGTCAGCGATTTCTTGATTAGTATATTTATCATTTACTCGAACATCTATAACTAAATCAACCGCAGAAGGAACTGCATTGTGTTGTTTTCCAGCATTAATTTGAGTAACTGTCATTTTAACATCACCTAAAACTTCTGAAGTTTTATCAAACTGAAAATTTTTGAACCATTCTAAAACTTCAATAGTATTGTAGATTGGATTATCAGAATTTGGATGAGCCGCATGACTAGGAGTTCCTTTAACTTTTCCATCAAAAACGATTAATCCTTTTTCTGCAATAGCGAGTTGCATTTGAGTTGGCTCACCAACTATTGCAACATCAATTTTAGGAATGATTGATAACATACTATTTAAACCATCTGGCCCGCTACTTTCTTCTTCGGCAGAGCCAACAAATACTAAATTATATTTTAGATTTTCTTGATGATAGAAATAACTAAAGGTTGCCAAAAGAGCAACTAAACATCCTCCTGCATCATTACTTCCTAATCCATATAACTTTCCATCTTCAACAGTGGCTTTAAAAGGGTCCTTAGTATATCCATTATTTGGATAAACCGTATCATGATGCGAGTTTAAAAGAATTGTTGGTTTACTTTCATCAAAGTATTTATTTACTGCCCAAACATTATTCTTAGTTCTGTTATATTCAATATTATGAATAGTACACCAATACGCTAATAAATCACCTGTTTTATCTTCTTCCGAAGAAAATGAAGGAATCTCTATGAGTTTCTTCAGTAAATCAATAGCACTATAGGTAAGTTCTTTCTGTGTCATTATTGTTGAAATGTTGTACATTTTATATCCTGTTCAAAAGGCATTTTATTGTTTCCAATGTGTACAGTTGCTACTCCTTTTTGTATGGATTGTAAGCAATTGTGTATTTTTGGTAACATTCCGTCATGTATAATACCTTCTTTTTTTAGTTGTTCAAATTTTTGATTGTTAATGTGTTCGATAACCGAATCATCATCTTCAATACTTTTTAAAACTCCATTTTTCTCAAAGCAGTAATAAAGAGAAACTTTATAGTCTTTGGATAGAGTAATAGCCAATTCCGATGCAATGGTGTCTGCATTCGTATTTAATAACTGTCCTTGTTGATTATGAGTAATTGCACAAAAAATAGGTGAAATATCGTTTTGTAATAAAATAGTAATTGTTTGCGTGTTTACATGAGTAACATCACCTGCAAAACCATAGTCAATATCTTTAACTGGACGTTTAATCGCAACAATACTGTTTCCATCAGCACCCGAAAAACCAACGGAATTTGAATTTCTTGCTTGTAATTGAGCAACGATGTTTTTATTTATTTTTCCACCATAAACCATTGTGATTATGTCAAGTGTTTCGTCATCTGTAATCCGCCTACCGTTTATCATTTTAGGTTCAATTCCCATTTTAATGGAAAGCTCTGAGGCTGATTTTCCTCCTCCATGAACCAATAGTTTTGGTGAATCGAGTTTCGCAAAGTCATCCAAAAATTCATTCAAGAGAATTTCATTGTTGATGATATTTCCACCAATTTTTATAATTTTCAATGACTTCATATTATAAATTTTCAAGGATGTTTTTTAAAACTACTTGTGCTGCGTAGGTTCTATTATTAGCCTGATTAATAACTATTGAGTTTTCTGAATCTAAAACGGCATCCTCAACAACCACATTTCTTCTAACTGGTAAACAATGCATGAACTTAGCATCATTCAGTTTTTTTTGAGTAATCATCCAATTGTCATCTTGCGTAAGTATTTTACCATAATCGCCATAAGCACTCCAATTTTTCACATACACAAAATCAGCATCTTTTAAAGCTTCTTCTTGATTATAATTAACGGTTGTATTTTTAGTAATACCTGAATGAAGCTCGTAACCTTCAGGATGTGTAATAGAAAAATCAACAGGTAATAGTTGCATCATATTTACAAACGAATTTGCTACAGATTGTGGTAACGCTTTCGGATGTGGAGCCCAAGAAAGAACGACTTTAGGTTTCTTGTCTTTAGCAAATTCATTAATAGTAATTGCGTCTGCTAAGGCTTGTAACGGATGAGCTGTTGCACTTTCTAAATTCACTACAGGAATCTCAGAATACTTCGTAAAGCTTGTAATGATTGTTTCTGCGTAATCTTGATCTTTGTTTTTTAAGGTAGGAAAAGCTCTTACAGCAATAATGTCCGCATATTGAGCAATAACCTTTGCAGCTTCCTTAATATGTTCTGAAGTTGTAAGATTCATAATAGTTCCGTCTTCAAATTCTAAATTCCAAGAATTATTTATTTGCAAACACATTACATCCATTCCAAGATTTTTAGCTGCTTTTTCAGTGCTTAATCTAGTTCTTAAACTAGCATTGAAAAATAACATTACTAGTGTTTTATTAGCTCCCAAACCTTTATGTTTAAAAGGAGTTTTTTTAATTTGAATTGCTTCGTTTATAGTTTGAGATATGTTGGTTATATCATTTATATCAGTATATTTTTTCATGTCCAAATGATTAATAGTTAGTGTCATTGCGAATGGAATGAAGCAATCTACTAGTCGAAAGTAGGATTGCTTCGTCGTTGCCTCCTCGCAATGACGGTTAATCTTTAGAAATATCTACTTCTTGGGTATATTAGAAGTGACATCTGTCAATGCTTTTATTAATGCATTGATAAATACATCTACATGCTCTCTCTTGACAGTTAATGAAGGAAGAATACGTAGTAGGTTCGGGTTTTTCGAGCTTCCAGTGAAGATATGATGATTAAAAATCAAATCTTTCCGTAGTTCTGCGATTGGAAAGTCAAACTCTAATCCAAGCATTAAACCCCGACCTTTTATGTTTCTGATTTCTGATATTTGTTGAGCCTTACTTATGAAATAAGACGAGACCTCTTTTACGTTTTCTAATAAGTTTTCCTTTTCTATGGTTTCTATAACACTTAAAGCAGCAGTACATGCTAAATGGTTTCCACCGAAGGTTGTTCCTAACAAACCAAAAGAAGCTTTAATTTTTGGATGAATAAGTATTCCTCCAACAGGAAATCCGTTTCCCATTCCTTTAGCCATAGAAATAATGTCTGGTTCAATTCCATGCTTTTGAAAAGCGAAGAAATCTCCAGTTCTTCCAAATCCAGATTGAACTTCATCTGCAATGAATAAACTTCCATATGTATTACATAAAGTTGTTACTGTTTGATAGAATTTAGTAGTTGCTTCATCTAATCCACCAACACCTTGAATGATTTCGGTAATTACGGCACAAACATCTCCTTTAGCCAAAACATCATGTAAAGAAGCTATATCTCCGTATTCAATAAATTCTACGGCTTGTTGCGCATTTACTGGTGCCACAATTTTTGCATTATCAGTTGCGGCAACAGCAGCAGAAGTTCTACCATGAAATGCATTTTTAAAAGCAACTATTTTGTGTTTTTCTGTATGAAAAGAAGCTAGTTTAATTGCATTTTCGTTTGCTTCAGCACCAGAATTACACAAGAATAATTCGTACGATTCACAATTAGAAAGTGTAGTCAATTTATTAGCTAATTTCTGTTGTAAAGGGTTTTGAATCGAATTACTATAAAAACCAATATTTGATAATTGTTTCGTTAACTTTTCAACATAAGTAGGATGTGAATGACCAATTGAAATAACAGCATGTCCACCATATAAGTCTAAATATTGTGTTCCGTTTTCATCGTACACGTAAACATCTTTAGCTTTTACAGGTGTAATATCGAATAATGGGTATACATTAAATAAACTCATATTTGTTCTTTTTTAATCGTGTTAATTTTATTGTATGAGGCTACCATTCCTTGAATTAAAGAGGAACTTAAACCTTTATGTTCCATTTCATTTAATCCTTCAATTGTACATCCTTTCGGAGTGGTAACTCTATCTATTTCCTGTTCTGGATGATTTCCAGATTGTATTAATAAATTAGCCGCGCCTTCACTTGTAAACATTGCCAATTCTTGTGCTTCTTTCGCATCAAAACCTAATTGGATTGCGGCTTGTGTTGTAGCTCTTATCAAACGCATCCAAAAAGCTATTCCGCTTGCACAAACAACTGTTGCCGATTGCATTAAGTTTTCTGAGATTGCCATTGAATTCCCGAGTCTGTTAAAAATGGCTTTGGCCAATTCAATACGGTCGTTTCCTTTTGTATTTGCGCATAAACAGGTCATTGATTTCCCAACGGCTATTGCTGTATTTGGCATAGCCCTAATGATATGATGATCTTGACCTACAATCGCTTCAATCTTTTCAATTGAAAATCCAGTAATTGTAGAAATAATAACATGTTTATCGGTTAGTGAATCTTTTATACTGTTTAAAATACTTTCAAAGTGTTTTGGTTGAACGGCAAAGATTAAGATATCAGAATTTTGAACTGCTTCCAAATTATCGGCTGTTACTGTTACATTTCCATATCCATTGAATTCTTCGATTTCTTGAAGATTCCTTTTAGTTAGATATAGGGTAGTAATAGCATTATTAATGATTAAACCTTTCGCTATTGATTTTCCTAAATTTCCTGTTCCTATGATTGCTATTTTCATAATTCGATAGTTTAGAAAAAGTTAGCTTTTAGTTGTAATCCTTCTGATTCTTCAAAACCAAACATCAAATTCATGTTTTGAATCGCTTGTCCAGATGCTCCTTTCAATAAATTGTCAATACAACTAGTAATTAATAATTGATCTTCATGTTTGTGTAAATGAAGTAAACATTTATTGGTATTTACAACTTGTTTTAGATGAAGAAAGTTATCACTAACAAAAGTAAATGCAGCGTCTTTATAAAAGTCTTTGTACAATTCAAATGCTTTATCTAAAGAATCATCAAACTTGGTGTATACTGTAGCAAAAATCCCTCTTGAAAAGTTACCTCTATTTGGTAAGAAATGTACCTTGTTTTCAATGTTTCCATTAAGATGCTCAATAGTTTGATAAATCTCACCTAAATGCTGATGTGCAAAAGGTTTGTAATACGAAAAATTATTATCTCTCCAAGTATAATGTGTGGTTTTAGATAAACTTGTTCCAGCGCCAGTCGCACCTGTAACGGCATTCACATGAACATCCGTTTTAATTAATTTGTGATGAGCTAATGGAATGATAGCGAGTTGAATTGCAGTGGCAAAACAACCTGGATTCGCGATATAATTAGCTTTTTTAATTTCAGGTTTATGAATTTCTGGTAAACCATAGATATATGAATTTCCTTGAAATACCGAGTCATTTACCAATCTGAATTCGTTACTCAAATCAATGATTTTGGTGTTTTTTGAAAATTTATGTTGTGACAAGAACTTCCCAGAATTCCCATGTCCTAAACACAAGAAAACTAAGTCTACATTGGTTTTAACAGAATCAGTGAACTTTTGATCAGTAGTTCCAACTAAATCTTGATGAATGTGGCTAATTTTATTTCCAGCATTAGAAGTACTAAAAACAAAATCTATCTCTACCTCTTTGTGATGTACTAACAACCTTATTAATTCTCCAGCTGTATAACCAGCACCACCAATAATTCCAGCTTTAATCATGATTTATAGTATTTTGAAAGATTTTAGTTTGATTTCCATAGATGTTTATGAATCCTTTTGCATCTTCAGCAGTCCAAGCGTTATTCATTTCACCATAACTTCCGAATTTCGATTGTAATAAATCGTTTTGAGAAGTAATTCCGTCTAGAGAGAAATGATATGGTTTTAAGGAAATAAATACTTCACCTGTAACGTGTTTTTGGCTACTACTTAATAGGGCTTCAAAATCTCTCATAACAGGATCTAAGTATAATCCTTCATGAAGGTGAGTTCCATACCAATTTGCGATATAATCCTTATGCTGTAATTGCCATTTTGTTAGTACGTGTTTTTCTAATAAATGATGTGCTTTTATAAGTACTAATGCTCCAGGAGCTTCGAAACCAACTCTTCCTTTTATTCCAAGAATGGTATCACCAACATGAATATCTCTACCAATTGCGAATTTAGAAGCCAGATCATTTAATTTTTCAATAATTATTGATGGATTATCTTCTTCATTATTTAAAGCAATTGGCTTTCCATTTTTAAACGTAATTGAAATGGATTGTTCAGATTTAGTTTCAAGTTGAGATGGAAAAGCTTCGTTTGGTAAAGGTAGGTGAGAGGTTAAGGTTTCATCTCCGCCAACACTGGTTCCCCATAATCCTTTATTAATAGAATATTTTGCTTTTTCCCATTTCATATCAACACCATGGTTTTTTAAGTATTCAATTTCTGCTTGCCTACTTAATTTTTGATCTCTAATTGGTGTAATGATTTCAATTTCTGGAGCAAGCGTATTGAAAATTAAATCGAATCTGACTTGATCATTTCCCGCACCAGTACTTCCATGAGCAATATATTCAGCTCCAATGCTTTTTGCATAATTGATAATTTCAATTGCCTGAATAATTCTTTCTGCACTTACAGATAAAGGATATGTGTTGTTCTTAAGAACATTGCCAAAGATTAAATATTTAATTACTTTTTCGTAGTAATTATCAATAGCATTGATGTTTTTATAGGTTTTTACACCTAATTCATAAGCTTTGTTTTCTATATTTTGTATTTCATTTTGCGTAAATCCTCCTGTATTTACACTAACGGCATGCACTTCAAAATTTTTATCTTTTGATAAATGAACAGCGCAGTATGAGGTATCTAATCCTCCACTGTATGCTAATACTAATTTTTTCATTTTTTCTCTTTTTTTAAGAATAAATGTTGTTTTATGCTTTTCAGCCTAGTAAATGTTTTTTCTTTAATTTTCTTTTTAGGTTGATTACTACTATCAGTAACTGGATCATATAACATACCAGTACATAAACACATTTTTTGATTTGTTCTTTGTAAAACATCATAATTCACGCAGGTTTTGCATCCATTCCAAAAGGTTTCATCTGTTGTAAGTTCAGAGAACGTAACGGGTTTATAACCTAAATTGCTATTTAGTTTCATCACAGCTAATCCTGTAGTAATACTAAATATTTTTGCTTCTGGGAATTTCATTCTAGAATGATCAAAAATCTTTTGTTTGATTTTTTTTGATAAACCATGACCTCTATAATTAGGGTGTACAATCAAACCAGAGTTAGCAACAAATTTTCCATGACTCCAAGATTCGATATAACAAAATCCAGCAAACTGATTACCATCTAATGCAATTACAGCGTTGCCTTCTTGCATTTTTGAAATGATATATTCAGGTTTTCTTTTTGCAATACCAGTACCTCTAATTTTAGCGGCATTTTCTATAGTTACACAAATTTCTTGTGCGTAAATACTATGTGATATATCTGCAATAATGATATCCATTATTTGATGTTTTATTGTTTTGTTTGTCTTAATTGTGTTTTTGAGAGAGAACCGGACTCACCTGAGTTCTTAAAGTAGAATTGCCCTTACGGGCGCGGGAAAAAGCGTCGTACAACATTTCGGTTATCAATTGTGATAACTTCTAAAGGTAAAATGTAAAATGTTGTTGTAAAATGCATAATAGGATTAATGAGATGGTTCAAATATTACTTGATTCTTGAGCAAGAATGACTAGCTACGTCGCGCGGGGCGGCGTCGGCGAATGTAAATTTGATTTGTCTTATTGTTTGAATGCATGGGTCAAATGTATAAAAAAATTGGATACACAAAACTTTATTTTGAAAAAAATTACAGTTCGTCATGAAAAAATTACAACTCGGTAATGTTTAGTTTTAAAATAAACAATGTGTATGCACCTTTGTAGTGTAATTAATCTTAAAAACAACACATTATGAAAATTTTAGCAGTTTTAATAGTCTCATTAACTACATTATTAAGTGCGTATGCACAAGACGCTCAAACTATCACAGTAACAGTATTAAATGCTACTTCGAATAAAGGAACAATTAAATTTGGATTACATAATAAAGATACATTTATGAGGAAAAATCCAATTCAAGTTGCAGAAAGTAAAATAGAAGATGGAAAGTGTAAAATAGTTTTTGAAAATGTACCAGCAGGTGAGTATGCCATTACTTGTTTCCATGATAAGAATAGTAACGGAAAAATGGACTTTCAATCGAACGGAATGCCTTTAGAAGATTATGGAGCATCAAACAATGTTATGAACTTTGGTCCGCCACAATATGATGATGCAAAATTTACAATTACTGATAAAGATGTATCTTTAGATATTAAGTTATAAATTACGCCAATCAGCTGGAGAATCTGAGGAAATTAATTAAGAATTACAATCCGTAATATGAAATCAAAAGAAGAACTTTTTTCAATCAATTATTTTAAAAAAGAAATAGGACATACTTTAAAATTAACCTTTGGTTTTGGTTTCTTCTTTTGGCTAATAGGCGGAGATTATACAACAAGACTATTATTAATTTCCATCGGGATTTCAGCAATGTATTCATTTGTGCTTGCACTTACTCAAGGAGTTGTAAATGATTATTTGAGTAGTAAATGGGATTGGATTAAACAAACAAATCAAAGAATTTGGTCAGGAATTTTATTCACAGTTTTATATACAATTCCTGTAATTCTGGCCATCAATTATATACTCTTTGTGAAGATTCAAGGAATGCCATCTGAGGATTTTTTTAAAAGAGGGATGATTTGGACACATTTATTTTGGATTCAGTTTTCTTTCGGAGTATCAGCTTTTCTTCATGCTCGTGATTTCATGTTTAATTGGAAAAGAGCTGCAACACATGAATCTAAACAACAACAAATTGTAGCTAAAACGGAAACGGCAAAATTTGAAACATTAAAAAGTCAAATAGATCCACATTTTCTTTTCAATAGTTTAAATGTATTGACCTCATTAATAGGTGAAAATCCGTTGCAGGCAGAAAGATTTACAACAAAACTTTCTAAAGTTTATCGCTACGTTTTAGAACAAAGAAACAAGGAGTTAATACCAATTACAGAAGAATTGCAATTCGCTAAAACTTATATGGAATTATTGCAAATGAGATTTGAAGATGCTTTGGAATTTGAGGTTCCAAGTTCTGTAAGCAATAGTGATTTGAAAATAGTTCCATTGTCATTACAACTGTTATTAGAAAATGCTGTAAAGCATAATGTTGTGTCAAGTTCCAAACCATTGAGAATTTCAATATTTGAGGATGGAGGATTTTTAAAGATCCAAAATAATATTAACCCTAAAGAAGCTATCGGTAAAAAAAGCACCAAGGTAGGATTACAAAACATTGCTGATAGATACGGATTAATATCTGAAGAAGAGGTGCATATAGAAAATGATAACAAAACATTTACAGTGAGTTTACCACTGTTAATAAAAACAAACAACTCGATGAAAATGATAGACGATTTTGAAAATAATAGATATATAAAGGCAGTAGAGAAAGTTGAAAAGATTAAGGAATTCTATCAAAATTTAATTACATACTTGATTTTTGTTCCAATATTCATATTTATTAATTTACGTTTTTCTCCACAGTTTCACTGGTTTTATTTTCCAATAATTGGATGGGGAATTGGAGTTTTATTCCATGGTTTAGAAGCTTATAACTACAGTCTTTTCTTAGGCAAAGATTGGGAAGATAGAAAGATTAGGGAGTTAATGGATAAAGATAAATTTTAAGCTATGAGAACGGAAGAGGATCAATTAAAATATATAAAAGCAAAGAAGAAAGTTCAACAAATAAAAGAGTTTTACAGTCACTTATTGGTTTATGTAATTATTATACCAATATTGATATTTATAAACTTAAAATTTACACCAGATTACCAATGGTTTTGGTTTTCTATGGTAGGATGGGGAATAGGCTTAGGCCTACATGCACTTCAAGCATTTGAAGGATACAAAATCTTTTTAGGCAAAGATTGGGAAGAAAGGAAGATTAAAGAATTCATGAAAGAAAAATAAAATGCAAAACGATTACAAACAAGAACATAAATATTTAAAAGCAAAAAAGAAGGTAAAAGAAATTAAGGGATTCTATATTCACTTAGCATTGTTTCTTTTAAACACACCTATAATTATTGCGGTTAATTTACTTACATCACCTCAATTTCAATGGTTTTGGTTTTCAGTGTTAGGATGGGGTGTTGCTGTTGGAATCCACGGATTTCTAGCATTTAATGAAAATCTTTTAGGAAAAGATTGGGAGGAGCGAAAGATTAAGGAATTAATGAGTAAAGAAAATTAGAAATGGAAAAAAGATATTTAGAAGAGCAACGATATTTAAAAGCTAAGAAGAGAGTAAAAGATATTAAAGGATTTTACGGCCATTTGACGGCATATATTGGCGTAAACATCTTTTTAACGGCTATTATTGTTTTCGGGATGATGAATGATGGAAAAGGATTTAAAGATGCAATTACTAATTTCGGAGCCTATTCAACTTGGTTATTCTGGGGAATTGGAATATTTTTTCACTGGTTAGGAGTTTTTGGTTTTGGAAACGTAGTTTCTAAAGAATGGGAAGAAAGAAAAATTAGAGAGCTTATGGAAAAAGAAGATAAAAGAGATCGTAGAATGATTAATAAATAGATTGAGTTATGTTTATAGATGATAGAAAAGATGAGGCTCAATATGTAGCCGCTAAGAAAAGAGTAGAGGAGTTAAAAAAGTTTTATAAGCATCTTACTGTTTATATTGTAATTAACCTATTTATTTCGGTAATGAAAGTTCGCAGAAATTTAGGAAACGGAGAAACTCTAGAAGAAGCAATTTTCGATTTTGGAACTTTTGCTATATGGGGATTTTGGGGGATAGCTATTGTAATACAAGCCTTTAAATTATTTGGATTGAATGTTATGTTTGGTAGAGATTGGGAAGAAAGGTAAATTAGAAGATACATAGATAGAGACAATTTAAAGTCTGATAAGTTCAAATAGTCAAATTAAAAAACTTTGAAAATGAGTCTTAAAGTAAAAGAAAGTAAATTAGCTCGAGTTCAAGAGAAAGTAGGGAGAATTAGATCTTTTTATAATCACTTAATTCTTTATATAGTTGTCAATCTTATTTTCGCATTTTCAGCCAATTTCTCAGAAATAAATATTCATATCTATAATGGATTTAAAATTAGCAATCAATGGGCAAATTTTGATTCATATAAAATCTATCCATTATGGCTGATTTGGGGAGTAGTATTGATTATAAATACAGTAACTACATTCGGTATTCCAATTGTATTTGGAAGCAGGTGGGAAGAAAAAAAGATACAAGAATATATGGAAGAAGATAAAACCAAAATCAAAAATATTTAAGTAATAAAATAAAGTTTAGCTACTAATGAATGTACTTATCATAGAAGATGAAAAACCAGCTGCAAGAAGATTAAATAGAATGTTGAATGCATTAGATATTCAAGTAAATACGATGTTACATTCTGTTGAAGAAGCAATAAATTGGTTTCAATCAAATACACATCCTGATTTAATTTTTCTTGATATTCAATTATCTGATGGATTGTCTTTCGAGATTTTTGAAGAAATTCCAGTTAAATCGGCCATTATTTTTACTACTGCTTATGATGAGTATGCCTTAAAAGCATTTAAACTAAATTCAATTGACTATTTATTAAAACCTATAGATGAAGATGAGTTAAAAGTAGCTGTAGAAAAGTATAAGGAACAGCAGCCAACTGAAAATAATTTACAAGTAAACATTGATGAGATTAGAAAATTACTTATTAACCCTATAGATAGGAAGTATAAGAAACGTTTTACAATTAAAATAGGTCAACATATTAAGATTATTCATACTGATAATATTGAATGTTTATATTCAGAAAATAAATCTACATATATTCATACAAGTGAAAATAGAAACTATCTAATAGATCATTCTTTAGAGCATTGGCACGATCAATTAAATCCAGAATTGTTTTTTAGAGTTAATAGAACCTTTATAGTTCATATTAATGCAATTAAAGATATAGTTGCATACAGTAATTCAAGACTAAAACTTGTTTTACATTCCTATGATGATCAAGAAATAGTTGTAAGTAGAGAAAGAGTAAAAGACTTTAAAAACTGGATAGATTAACTATACTTTCTTCGTTTTTAAAGCTAGTAAACCCAAAATTGGTCCAATAGCTAAAATAGTAAATAAGTATTCTTTATTAATGTAATTTAGAGCAAAATTCACGGTTTGTAAACTTATAATGGTTAATGAAAAACCAATACAGTTTACGATAGTTAATGCAGTTCCTTTAATTTCTGGATCCGCATTTTTTGCTACCAAAGTAGAAAATAAAGGAGAATCCATAATTACTGTATAACCCCAAATTAATAAGAAAATAAGAAGCCATACTTTATTAAGGTAAAATAGTGAAGGGGAAAGCAAACAGCAAATACCAGAAATAGTTAAAGCAATTATCGCAATTCTTTTCTCTTTCCATTTTAAAGATAAATAACCTGCACTAACACAAGCGATACTTCCAATAGATATAATTATAAAGGACCATAAAGAAATGTTAATTGGAAAATTAGGATGAGTTTCATTGTATATTTTTAGGATTACAGGAACAAATGTCCAAAATGTATATAGTTCCCACATATGCCCAAAATACCCAAATGCAGCAGATCTAAAAGGTTTGGTTTTAAAAACATCAATAATGGCACCTAATTTTAATTTTGAGCTTTTCTTTCTATAAGGACCATCTGGAACAAATGCTAAAATTGCTCCACCTCCTAAAGCAGCAAAAATTGAAGTACTTGCAATTACCGATTCCCAAGGAAAAGTTGTTTTTAAAACAGATAATAAATGAGGGAAAGCTGTTCCTAATACTAATGCTCCTACTAAAAAACCAAGTGATTTACCGAGTTGTTTTTTAAAGTGATCTGCAGCTATTTTCATACCTATAGGATAAATTCCTGCTAAAAAGAACCCTGTAAAAAAACGTAATATTACCAAACTAATAATTGTATTTGAATGAACCATAATTCCAAGGTTGAACAACGCACCAATTAAAGCACAGAAGAAAAATACTAAAGAAGGTGAAAAACGGTCAGCAATATTAAGTAATGCAAAAATTAATGTTCCCGAAATAAAACCTAATTGAACAGCAGATGTTAAATTAGCTAAAGAATTTTCTGAAAGATGAAACTCCTCTATTAAATAACTCATAACTCCATTGCCAGCAAACCATAAGGAAGTACATAGAAACTGAGCAGTGACTATTATAATTAAAACAAAAACTTTTCTTTTCAATGGTTTGTATTTTAGGGAATAACTTACCACTTTAAAGATAGTAACCTTTTTTATAATTATGCTTAAGTATTATAGTTTTTTTAATTTCTGAGAAGCAAAATTATCATCGTTTATTGAAATTCACTTTAAAAGAAGAACTTTTTAAGTTACTAATAAGTAATTGTTTACTTGACTTCCTCGATGTTTGTAGCTTTTATAAAATCAGTAATTAAGTAACTAATAAATTTACCAACCTGAGTAGTTGCTGTTTTTTCATTTGAAACAGACGGAGCTCCTTCACAAATATGTAAATAAGAAACATTTTCATGTTTTCCAAAGTAATTTACAAATTGTCTTGTTTGTTGAGGTGTAAAACCACTTGGAGTCATTGCACTACTTGGAAAATATTGAATGCAATCTAAATCTATTTCAATACCAAAAGACTTTTCAGAAACAAAATTTAAAGCTCGTTGCATTTCACCTTTCAATGATGTGGTTTGATACACTTCTATTTCTTCATACATGTTATATTCCAGATTAATATGATCATGTATATATTCGAAAATATATTGCGGGGTATAATTTTCATGTAAGCCAAACATAAAGTATTTATCTAAAAAACCGTTTTTCAGAGCGTAAGAAAATCCATTACCGCTATGTCGTTCTTCTAATTTTCTCAGGTCAGTATGTGCATCAAAGTTTACCACATTTATAGCGTCGTTTTTTGCTTCAGATAAACCTTTTAAGTTGCCATAAGCATTATTATGGCCACCACCTATAACAATTGGAATTTTCCCGCTTTTAGTAATTAAACAAATCCATTTAGAAAGTTCATCATCTATTTTTTGAACTAATTCATCACCTTTTTCTCTATCCGAAGGATTGAAATTCACAACTTCATCCAAATAATCTAAATACCCTAGAATCAAAATTTCATTTCCATTAATAAACTGATTTTGCTGTGTATTTAATAATGCTCTTAAAGCAGGAATGAATGCTGTATGAGCGCCAGTATTTCCATAATTCATTTGTACGCCGATATCTTCAGGTACACCAATTATAATAAACTTAGCATTTGAATCGTTAAGTTCATCTTCAATTTTCTTATCATTTGAAATGCACTGAACACATTCACCTAATTTAGTTTCACCATTTCTAGTTGAAACAAATTCATTGATGTTTTCTTGAGAAAAGGTCTGTAACATAATTAAATACGTTTTCCATTAAGATAAACAGATTCAATTACATTAGAACCGAAACTGTAAGGTAAATATCCATAAGAAGGAATTTCCTTAGTAATAAAGAAATTCGCTTTTTTTCCTTTAGTAATAGATCCAACTTCGTCAGATAAATCCATTGCATAAGCTCCATTAATAGTTGCTGCATTAATTGCTTCTTCTGGAGTCATTTTCATTTTTATACAAGCAGTAGAAACCACAAAGTTCATATTTCCAGAAGGCGTTGACCCTGGATTATAATCTGTTGCTAAAGCCAATGGTAAATCAGCATTAATTATTTTTCTAGCTGGAGTATATGGAATGCTCAAGAAATATGAACAAGAGGGTAATGCTACTGGTATTGTATCACTTCCTTTTAAAGCTTCAATGTCATCTTCTGTCATAATTTCTAAATGATCAACAGATAAAGCTTCTTTAGCTATACTAGCTTGTAAACCTCCAATTGATGTAAATTGATTTACATGAATTTTTGGAACAAGTCCATATTTTTTTCCTGCATCAATCACTCTTTCTGTTTGTTTTACTGAAAAGTATCCAGTTTCACAAAAGGCATCAATGAAATCAGCTAAATTTTCCTTAGCAATTTGAGGAAGCATTTCATTAATGATTACATCAATATATGCCTCTTTATTTTCTTTGTAGTTTGAAGGAAAAGCATGTGCACCCAGAAACGTTGCTTTTATAGGTAAAGCAAAAGTTTCTTTTAATTTTTTAATTACTCGAAGCATTTTTAATTCAGCTTCAACAGTTAATCCATAACCCGATTTAATTTCAATTGCACCGGTTCCTAAATTTATTATTTCTTCTAGTCTTTTACTTGACTGTTCGTAAAGTTCTTCTTCAGAAGTTTGTTGTAGTTTTTTAGCTGAATTTAAAATTCCACCACCACGATTAGCAATCTCTTCATAAGTCAAACCATTGATTCTGTCTACAAATTCTTGTTCTCTATTGCCAGCATAAACAATATGAGTATGACTATCACACCAAGAAGGAAACACCATCTTTCCTTTACAATCAACAATCATTGCGCTTTGATAAGAAGGAATTTTATCCATTGAGCCATAATCGATAATTCTTTCATTTTCGATTGCTAAAAAAGCATTTTTTATAGTTGGAAGGATTGTCATATCCTTACCAGATACTTTTTTAATGTTGTTTTCTCTAACTTGTATTAATTCCTTGATATTTGTCAATATTGTTACCATAAAAGCTTTTTAACTTTGAGTAAAGACAAACTTACATTAAAAAACGAATTATTATGGTATTTTTTCTAGGGATTACATGTGGATTTATATTTTTAGCGCTTTCACTTTTACATGTGTATTGGGCTTTTGGAGGTGTTTATGCTTTAGGTGGAGTAATTCCTACAAAAAACAATGAAAATAAGGTGTTTAAAGCTCCACCATTCTTAACTTTTTTAGTAGCCTTGTTTTTATTCGTAGTTGCTATGGTGTATATCAATGCTGCTCATATTTATGATTTTACTTTTCTTCCAAAGTTTTTAAAAGAGTATGGAATTATTATTTTTTCTTCAATTTTTATGATAAGAGCAATAGGTGATTTTAAATACGTAGGTTTCTTTAAAAAAATAAAAGAAACTCAATTTGCTAAGAATGACACGAAGTATTTTTCACCTTTATGTGTATTTCTAGGAATAGCTGGATTTTTAATTGTAATCCTAGGAAATTGATTAATTTAGTTGGAATAAATATTTTTAAATGATACCAACTACAGAATACGTACCATATTACACATCTTTTATTACATCTCTATCACAAGAGAATTCTATAATTCAAAATTTAGAAGATGTACAAAGTGAGTTTGAAAATACATTGAGAAATGTATCTAGTGAAAAAGAGAACTTTGCTTATGCTGAGGGAAAATGGACTATAAAAGAATTAATTCAACATATTATAGATTCTGAACGCGTGTTTTGTTATAGAGCATTATGTTTTGCAAGAAATGACAAACAAGACTTACCTGGATTTGATCAAGATATGTTTGTGGTAAATTCTGTAGCACAGCAAAGAGATTATAATGAATTGTTAAATGAAATGGATTTGTTAAGAAAAGGAACGATTCAATTATTCAAAAGCTTTACTGCTGAAGATTTATTAAATATAGGATCTGGTTCTGGGAATAAGATTTCTGTGAGAGCTTTAGGAATGGTTATGGCAGGTCATCAACAACACCATTTGAATGTTATAAAAGAGCGCTATTTATAAATAAAAAATCCCTTACTTAATTAGTAAGAGATTTTATTTTAATATTCAATTTTATCATCTTTTTCTGACCACTTTTGAAATGGTTCTAAAGCTATTTCTCTTCCTACTTGTTCAAAAGGAATACTTCTTTTTTCGTATGGTAATGGAATTTCTTTATAAATAAATTCATCATCAAATCCAATGTTTGCTGCATCTACTTGATTACTTCCATAATACACTTTGTCTGGTCTTGCCCAATAAATTGCTCCTAAACACATAGGACAAGGTTCACAAGAAGTATAGACGATACATCCATCTAATTGGAAAGTTCCCAAGTGTTTACAAGCATCTCTAATAGCAGTTACTTCTGCATGTGCTGTAGGATCATTTGTTGAGGTAACTTTATTATTTCCGCGACCAACAATTTCTCCGTTTTTAACAATTATACATCCAAACGGACCACCTTCATTGTTTTGCATTCCTCTTAAAGCAGCTTTTACTGCTTCACTCATATATTCTTCGTGTGTATTCATGTTTTTATTTTAAAGATAAAAAAAGCTGCAATTTTGCAGCTTTTCAAATAATATTCTTTTGCTGATGTTTATTTTAAACTTCCAGTCATATCTTCAGGTTTAACCCAAGCATCATACTCTTCAGCAGTTACATAACCTAAATTAATAGCTTCTTCTTTTAAGGTAGTTCCGTTTGCATGAGCTGTATTTGCAATTTCTGCTGCTTTATAATACCCAATTTTAGTATTTAAAGCTGTTACTAACATTAATGAATTGTTTACTAATTCATTTATTCTTCCATGGTTAGGCTCAATACCAGCAGCACAATTAACATCAAAAGAGACACAAGCATCTCCAATTAATTGAGCAGACTGTAAAACATTAGCAGCCATCATTGGTTTAAATACGTTTAATTCGTAGTGACCTTGAGTTCCTCCAACAGTAACAGCTACATCATTACCCATTACTTGTGCACAAACCATTGTAATTGCTTCTGCTTGAGTTGGGTTAACTTTTCCTGGCATGATAGAAGATCCTGGTTCGTT
Organism: uncultured Tenacibaculum sp.; assembly: GCA_947492185.1. Classification (GTDB taxonomy): domain Bacteria; phylum Bacteroidota; class Bacteroidia; order Flavobacteriales; family Flavobacteriaceae; genus Polaribacter. Next base: position 289,294 of record CANLMR010000002.1, on the reverse strand, counting down.
AGCAGGAATAATTAATTCTCCAATTCCTGAACGAGGTCCAGACGCCATTAAACGAATGTCATTAGCTATTTTATTTAAAGAAACAGCCAATTGTTTTAAAGCACCATGTGTTTCAACTAAAGCATCGTGAGCAGCTAAAGCTTCAAATTTATTTTCAGCAGTAATAAATGGTAAACCAGTAAAATCTGCGATATATTTAGCAACTAAAACATCATATCCAGCAGGAGTATTTAAACCCGTTCCAACTGCAGTTCCTCCTAAAGCTAACTGACTTAAATGTGCTAACGAATTTTGTAAAGCTTTTAAACCAAAATTTAATTGTGCTACATATCCAGAAAATTCTTGACCTAAGGTTAGGGGAGTAGCATCCATTAAATGTGTACGTCCAATTTTAACAACATTAACAAAATCTTCTGATTTCTTTTGTAAAGTATCTCTTAATTGCTCAACTCCAGGAATAGTAACTTCAACTATTTTTTTGTAAGCAGCAATGTGCATTCCAGTTGGAAAAGTATCGTTAGATGATTGAGATTTGTTTACATCATCATTGGGTTGAATAGTTTTTTCACCTTCACCAATTTTCTTTCCAGCAATTTCATGGGCTCTATTAGCAACAACTTCATTTACATTCATGTTACTTTGAGTACCAGAACCTGTTTGCCAAATAACTAATGGAAATTGATCATCGTGTTTTCCTGCCAAAATTTCATCACACACTTGTGCAATTAAATCACGTTTTTCTTCAGCTAAAACACCTAATTCACAATTGGTATAAGCAGCAGCTTTCTTTAAATAAGCAAATCCATAAACAACTTCTAAGGGCATAGTTCCGGCTGGGCCAATTTTAAAGTTGTTTCTAGAACGTTCAGTTTGTGCTCCCCAATATTTATCGGCAGGTACTTTTACCTTACCCATTGTGTCTTTTTCAATTCTATATTCCATTATTATATTATTAATTTTAAAAGAGTTGTCAAAGTTAAGAAAACTACAAGAATTGTTACCTTAAATAATTGTTGAAATATTTTAAGAAATGATAGAAAATAAAGAAAATATGTCCTATTTTTGTCGGTAGTAATTTTTTATCAAAAGAAACAGATGTTAAATTTTTCAGAATTTTCAGGATTAGTATTATTCATGTTCATATTCACAACTGGATTTTGGTTGTTAATTTTCCTATTAACTTTTGTAGTTCCTTACTGGATTGGTGGAACTATCTGGGAAAATTTAAAATTAAAAAGAGAAGCTAAAAAAGCTGCTGAAGGAAAGTAGTTTTTTAAACATATTTTATGAAAGCCCGCAATTTGCGGGCTTTTTTATTCTTAGTAATAAATTAGTTTAAGATGAAGTATAAAGTATTTATTTGTTATCCTGATAAAAGTGAAATAGAAATAAAAGAAAAAGAATTGGATAGTAATAAAGTTTTAGATTTCTTTCTTAATTACCCTTGGATAGAGCAGATGAATATATTTAGATTAATGTCTGAAGAATTAATTCAATATAATCCGTCTGTTCGTTTTAAAAAGCTGAATAGTAAATATTCATTAGAATTAAGTTGTGCAAATGAAAAAAACGGAAAACTTTCTTTTAATATTTGGTTTGGGAAACCTAGTAAAATTAAAATTTTATTAGGCCTTTTCGGAAGTATTGAAAAAAAAAGGTAATTGAAAAATGGAATTTTAGTAAAGAAGATACAATCAATTGTCTTAAGTCTTTTTTAGAACAAGATTATATAGCATTAGAAAGAATAATGATTACTCGTTAACAAAAAAACTCACAAATAGTGAGCTTTTTTTCAGTGTATAAACTTTTTATAAGTTATCCTCCAAATCCTTCACCACCATCACCATTAAACTCTCTTTGTGGACGTTCTCTTTTTTTCTTTTGATTGAAACGATAGGTAAAGTTTAAAGATATCTGACGTTCTCTCCATTGGAAACTTCCATCTGATATAGTTGATGGATTTTCTCTTCCTCCAAAATATGTAATACTTTCCCTTCTCCTTGAATTAAATACATCACTTACATTAAAAACTAAAGTAGCCTTATCTTTAAATAAGTCTTTACTAAAAGCTAAGTTTGCAACGAAAATACCTTCTCGATCACTTTGCGCATTAGATTGTGGTCCACGATATCTTAATCGGGTTTGCCATTGAACATTACCAGGCAATGTAATTCTTGCATTAAAACGCGCAAACCAAGTACTTTCATTCACTTCATCTAAAACGGTAGTTATTTGCGTATTATCAGCAGCAGTATACGTATATGTAAAAGCATCTGTATTAAACTTGAAGAAGTTGAAAGAACCTGATAATCTTACTTTTTTAGAAACATTGTAATTACTCGTAAATTCAAATCCATAACGTTTTTCATCATTTAAATTTACAGGTTGTCTCACAAAAACATTTGTTCCGTTTCTAACTTCAATAATAGATACTGGTCTAATTAAATCTGTTGATAGTTGATAATATAAAGAAGCTCCTAAAGTAAATTTCCTGATTTTAGTATTATAGCCTAAATCAAAAGAACTTGTGAAAGTTGGTGTTAAAGCTGGATTTCCTCTAAAAATATTAGTTGCTGAACTTCTGCTTTCAAATGGATTTAAAAACCAAAAACGTGGTCTTTGTAAACGTCTACTATATCCTAGCGTAAGGTTGTCGTTATCATTTAATTCATATCCTAAATTAATTGTTGGAAATAACTCAGTAAAGTTGATGTCTGAAAACTGATTAGTAGTTAATACAGTTAAGTCAATATCTGTACTTTCAGATCGCAGACCAAGTAAATAGGAAAACTTATCTATTTTACTACCAAACTGTGCATAAAAAGCATAAATATTCTGTTTAAAGTTAATTGCATTCGAAGGATTAAAAGTATTATTTGGATCTAAGATTTGTACTCTAAAATCTGAATCTAAATCTTGAAAAGTTGATTTATGCCCAGCTTCAAACTGACTGTTTTCTCCAATTGGTAATACATAATCTATTTGTATTAATTTATCTGTAGAATTAGTAATTTGAGAATTTTGTTCTGACAACGCCCCATTTACAGTAATTGGAGAGTCTTCTACTTCATTACTAGTACTATATTGTAAATCAATGTTTAATTTTTGACCATTACCATCAAAATTATTTGTATAGTTTAAAGAATATTGTTTGTCAGTTCCATCTTCTTCTTCATTTTCTACACGGTTTTCCTGTAATAAAGCCTGATTAGGATCTGCATTTAAAAAACGATCAGTAATATTAGTAGCTACATCATCTCCTAAAGATTTTCTATAGAAAAATGTACCTGTTATAGAACTGTTTTTGGTTAAGTAATATTCTAAACCTAATGAAGAGTTGAAGTTGTTACTTTTTCTATCAAATGTTCTATCTTCAGTTTGCGTACTATCAATTTCACGTGTAGTATCATTAATGTAAGAAAATTTTGTAAAGGAATTACCAGGTCCTCTTCGGTGTCTATATCCTAGATTTGAAAACAGGTTAAACTTTTTAGTTCTATAATTTACATTTCCACCAAGTTGAAATAAATCAGGATTACCAATAGTTGTATTAACCGATCCGTTAAATCCAGTGATTTTTCCTTTTCTTAAAATAATGTTTAAAATACCTGCAGTTCCTTCGGCATCATATCTTGCAGATGGTGAAGTAATAACTTCAACTTTTTCAATTGCATCAGCTGGTAAGTTTCGTAATGCGTCAGTTCCATTTAAACCTACTAGTGCAGAAGGTTTTCCATCAATTAAAATTCTAACATTTTCGTTACCACGTAAACTTACTGCACCTTCGGCATCAACATTAACAGAAGGCACGTTATCTAAAACATCTGAGGCATTTCCACCTTTAAGCGTCATGTCTTTACCAACATTGTAAATCTTTTTGTCGAGACGTATCTCAACGGTAGATTTTTCAGCGATAATTTCAACTTCATCTAAGGCTTCAGCATCTTCAGAAAGAGTTATAGTTCCTAAATTAATATTCTCTGATAATTGCTTTTGAGTAAGTTGCTTTGTTTTAAAACCAATGAACTCTACTTTCATATCATAAAGTCCTTTTGGAATAGTAATTAAAAAATTACCTTTTAAATCTGTTACTCCACCAGTAACTTTTTTAGTTTTTACATTGGTTAGAATTAATGTGGCGTATTCTAAAGGTTGTTTTGAAGAAGCTTCAATAATTTTTCCGCTAACACTTACTTTTTGTCCTTTTTGCGCGTATAGTGCACAAGTAATAAGTAAGAATAGGGTAGTGATTTTTTTCATTTCTTTAATGATAATTGATTAATTACATTTAGACAGCGAAGTTCTATAATGGTTTAATGAGTTAATGTTAAAAGAGTGTTAAACAAAAAAGCTGCATCGTTAAACATAACAAATGCAGCTTTTTAGTTATAAATATTAACTTTTTATTTCTTTCTTTTTTGTGCAGCTTTCTTCTGAATTTCTTGCTGTTCTTGAGCTTGTTTCATTGCAGCATCTAAACGCTCTCTAAACTTACTTTTCTTGACAGGCTTCTTTTTATTCTCCTCAATTTGAGCATGGATTTTAGCCTCGTCAATTACGTAGTTCTTAATAACGAACATAATTGTAATTGTAAGTAAATTAGATATGAAATAGTATAAACTCAATCCACTAGCATAATTGTTAAAGAAGAATAACATCATAATAGGAGAGAAGTAGATCATATACTTCATCATTTTACTCATATCTGGCATACCTTCTTGTGGTGGAGCTTGCATGGCAGATTGTTGACTTTGATTCATTTTCATATAGAAGAAAATTGCTACAGATGCCAAAATTGGGAATAAACTAATATGATCTCCATAAAATGGAATTTTAAAAGGTAACTTTGCTACAATATCATATGATGATAAGTCATTAGCCCATAAAAATGCTTTTTGTCTAAAATCGATATTCGTTGGAAAGAATTTGAATAAGGCAAAGAACACTGGCATTTGTAATAATGCTGGAATACAACCAGACATCATACTAACTCCTGCTTTTCGCTGAACAGCCATAATTTCTTGTTGGCGTTTCATCGCATTTTCTTTACCAGGATATTTCTTATTAATCTCTTCCATTTCAGGACGAATCACCTTCATTTTAGCGCTTGATAAGTATGACTTATATAATACTGGAGATAAGATAATTCGAGTAACTATTGTCATTAAAATAATGATTAAACCATAGTTGCCTAAAAATCCTTTTAATAAGTTGAATACAGGATAAAAAACAGTTCTATTTAAGAATCCGAAAATTCCCCAACCTAAATCGGCTATTTCTTTTAAATCTGTTCCTTCATATGTTTTTAATAAGTTATAATCTGTTGGTCCGTAATACCACTCCATATTATAATTTAACTCTCCACTTTGTAATGCTAATGGAGTGTTTAAACTGTAGGTTTTTGTATAGATAGAATCTTGATCTTCACCTAAATAATCAACAGATTTTAATTTAGCATCTTTAAAAGGAGTATCTGTAGATAAAACAGCAGAGAAAAAGTGTTGTTTATACGCAACCCAATCTACATCATTTGCAACTTCATCATCCTTCATTTGTAGGTAATCAACATCACCATCTTCTTTAAAATAATAGTATGAATACATATTTTCAGTACGCATACTTTTTTCCTTACGTAAAGCTTTTAAATCCCAATTTAAATTGATTTGTTGAGCACTATTGATAACATTACTTAATCCTTGCGAACGCACTGCAAAACCAACTCTATAGTCGTTAGGTTTAATTTCGTAACGATATTCTAAAAACTTAGTTTCAGATACTTTCAACTTCATAGAAAGTACTGTAGTTTCTCCATTTTTAGTTAACTCAGGGCTAAATAGTAATTCTTTAGTATTTAAAATTCTATTATCTGTAGTTCCAAAATTAATATTAAAAGATGCATTTTGATCTTTAATTATATGTAGCGGTAGAGAATCATAAGTTTTATAATTCTTAATTAAAGCTTCTTTAATTTGTCCACCTTTATTACTTACCGTTAATTTTACTAATTCATTTTCTATAACAGTTTCACCTTCATTAGTAGCAGAAGCACCATAGGCAAAAGCGCCTAATTGATTTTGTAAAGCAATTTGCTTTAAAGAATCGTTGGCAACAGTGTTATCTGTTAGGGTAGGAGTTGTGTTTTCTTTTTGAGTTGTTTGCTCAGTTTTGGTTGTGTTAGATTGATCTTCTTCAATCTCAGGTTTATTAGAATTCATCCACCAAAGTAGGATTCCACCTAATAATAACATTCCTATAAAAGAGTTGAAGTCAAATTTTTTTTCTTCCATTGATAAATTTTAAATGTCAACTTGTCATTCCTCAAAATAAATGCTTGAGAAAAACGCGACAAATGTAGCAAAACTACACCGTTTTTTAGCTGTTTAGTTATAATTAATTTATTTCACCTATATAGCACAATTGGTATTCCATTTTCTATTTTTGTTACATCTATTTTTTATAAACATGAAAAAATATACTATACAAAAGTCACCATTTGTAGTTCCTACTACTGATGGAAAATTAATAGAAGAGCATTTTGGAAATGCTACTACGAAAGAACCTAAAATAAGTATTGCACATATGATTGCTCCTTCTGGGTGGAGTGAGCCTTTTCAAACACCAGAATTTGAAGAATATACATATGTAATTCGTGGAAAAAAACAATTTGTAGTTGATGGCGAGACGATTGTTTTGCAAGCTGGTCAATCGATTAAAATTGAAAAAAATGTGAGAGTTCAGTATTCCAATCCTTTTAAAGAAGAATGCGAATATATAGCAATTTGTTTACCCGCATTTTCTATGGATTTGGTGAATAGAGAAGAGTAAGTATTATTAAAACTGATATTTCTTATCAATAGCATACTTAACTAATTCATTTCCATTTTTTAAGTCGAGTTTACGAATCATATTTTTTCTATGAGTATCTACTGTAGTTTTAGCAATAAATAATGTTTCAGCTATTTGTTTTGAAGTATTTCCGTTGGCTATTAAGTTCAAAATTTCTTTCTCTCTGTTAGAAAGTACTACTTTATCTGATTTTCCAATGGTAACTTTATTGTCTATATAATCGTTCATAAAATTAAAAGCTACATTTGGATCAAAAAAGGTATTTCCTTCTGCAACTGTAACTATTGCTTTTGAAAGCATTTTTATTCCTGAGTTTTTTAGCAAATAACCTGAAGCTCCAGCGTCTAACATTTGTTTTATAGCATCTGGTTGATCAAACATAGTTAAAGCAAGAACACGAATATGAGGAAGTTTCGTTTTAATGATTTTTGTAGCTTCAATGCCATCCATTTTTGGCATACGAATATCTGTAATGACTAATTTGGGTTGTTTTAATAATACTAATTTGACCAAATCTTCACCATTGTTTACAGTGCCGATAATATTTACATTATCATCGTATTCAAAAAAAGATTTTACGCCATCAATTAACATCTGATGGTCTTCAGCCATAGCTATTGTAATCATAATTTGTTGATCTTTTATCAAAGATATAAAATTGAATTTCCTATTTATTACTTACAGTTAGGTATTATAGAGGGATATTAATAATAATTGAAGTTCCTCGTTTAAGAACAGAATCAATTTGTAGTGTTCCATTTATATGTTCCACTCTTTTTTTTATAGAACCTAACCCCATTCCTTTATTAGAATCAATTTTATTGGTATTAAATCCTTTTCCATTATCTTCAATAATGATATTTAATTGATCTTCAAATTGAGAGATGTTAACTGTGGCTTCAGTAGCCTCTGCGTGCTTTATAATATTGGTTACTAATTCTTGTATAATTCTAAAAGCTGTAATTTCAGTATTAGTATCTAATCGTTTGTCTAGACCATAATCTACAATTTCAATATTTAGCTGATTAGCTGAAGAAATTTTTTCAGCCATTATTTTAATGGCAACTAATAATCCCTGATTGGCAATAACTCCGGCGTTTTTAGCATGTGCAATACTTCGGACTTTTAAATAGGTTTCGTCGATTAGCTTTTCAGTTTTATTATACAATTCTTCTTGATTGAAATGTTTCTTTTCTCTATTGAGTTTTAAGTTTTCAAAATGCAATTTTAAAGTGGCCAATACACTACCTATATTATCGTGTAAATCTTCTGCAATTCTTACACGTTCTTTTTCTTGTCCTTCTACCATAGCATTAATGGTAGTAATTTCTTGTTCTTTTAATAATGTTAAGTTTTTCTGTTTTTCTAGCTCTTTTTGCTGTTCGGCTAGTAAGCGTTTTCTGCGAGAGTTTTTAACATTTAAGTAAGCAATTAGTGAACCTAATAACATGAAAATCCCGCCACCAATAAAAAACATTTTATCCTGCTTTCTTTTGGTTTTTAATTCTAAGTTTTCTTTTTCTTTTTCTAAAGTTTCAATTTGAACTTTTGTTTTTGAAATAGTAGTGTTGTGTTGTTGGAAATTTCTTTTATACCCTAAAAACCTAACTTCTCGAGTATAAAAATAAGCTGAATCAAAGTTTTTAAGTTTAGCATGTAAATCTGCTAAAAAAGCCTTTTGATTGTATAAATAACGTAAAGAATCATTTATATTAATATACTTTGAAGCTTTATGGAGCTCATTAATTCCTTTTTGAAAATTACCAGTTAGCGAGGCTACTCTAGCTAAATTCAATAAAACTTTAAATCTATTTACATTAAAGTAATTTGATGTATTGATATATTTTAAACTTTCTTTAAAATAAGATTTAGCTTTATTGGGATTATCTCTTATTATATAATTAGCTTTATCTATAAAGTAAATAGACTTTAATTTATCTTTCGGATTCAATTTAAATATAGAATCATAAGATTTAAATATAATATTATATTGAGATTTTAGAATAGTCTTTTTCTCATCATATAAAGTAGTTTGAGCTAAAAGGTTAAATTTAAATGAATAATAATAAATTAAATCATTTGTAGTATAACATAAATCTTTATACTTAACTAGGTATTCTTTATAATCATTATTGTTTTGTAAAGATGACCTAGAATAAAATAATAATAAAGATCTAAGACTAAACTTTACTAGGGGTTTGTATTTAGATTTAACAGCATATTTATATGCTTTTATAAAGTATTCAAAACTATTTGTTCGATTACTATCATATAATAAATCAAAATAACCATTTATTAGATTTATAATTGAGTTGTCAAAATTATTATTAGTTAACTTTAATTCAGATAAAGTTAATTTTTTTTCACCATTATTAGAAATTAGCTCATTTAATAATAGTAAATTACTTTCTCTATTTGATTTCTGTTTTAATAATTCATGAAGTTTATTCTCTTCGAAATTAAGGGAGGTAAGATTATTAAAGAAAAAATTATAAACAGATAAATCTTCAGAGTAACCAAATGAAGCGATACTCTGAAGACTAAAAAAAAGTAATAATATTATTTTATTTTTTAAATTCATTAAGGGTATACTTCTAAATTAGAAGTAAAACAATTTCCACCAGATGCTTTAGCACCAGATAAGAAAGGAGTTTTTAAATCCCAGTCATCTAATGAGTTATACATTCCATTCGGTAGTTTTTGATATCTTGGCCTGCGATCTTCTCCGTCTCTGTAAATAAATTCAGCATCAGAAATATTCCCTACCATACTGTTGTTTTTGATAATTCCTCGGTAAATAAAAATTTTCTCAACTCCGGTTAAATCTATTTGTTTACCTGAAGTAGCGTTTGTTTGGTTAATTTCAGAATTTGGAGCATTACAAAACCCCATTACTGGAATTTCAATAAATAAAGTTTTTTCATGTCGATAAACTCTAACGTGATTTAAGCTAGAATCATTGTTGATAAACCCAACATTACATGTTCCTTTATAGTTTTTTAATTTTAAATCGATTTTTTCTAAAATCTTAGTACCTTCTGTAATAGTAAGTTTACCATAAATACAATAAAAAGTACCATAATTTTGACTAGCTAATAAAAGTTGATAATTATTAGTATCATTTAAATTAACATTAGCAGTAAGCTTAATTTCTGGTTGTTCTTTTTTATTCATTGTTTAATTAGTTAATATTTACATTTTCAAAGTTAGACTAGAAACAAATAATTAAACTACCTATAAATAGGTATTTTATTCTACCTAAATATAGGGATATATTTTAATGCAAAGTAAAAATGGTAAGTAAGATACCTAAAAGAATAGCAGTAAATTTTTGAAAATTGAATTTATGATTTTCTGAACTCTCAAATAGTATAATTGTAGAAATGTGAAGAAAAACCCCAATAATTAGCGCAGTTATTTCTTGATTATATTTTTGTATCCAATCTAAATTTTCTCCAAGAAAATAACCCAAAGGACTCATTAAACTAAATACAAATAGGAATAAGAATGTTTTTAATTTAGAAAATTCTGAGTGTAAAAAGAAGGTAGTTAATATAATTGCAATAGGAATTTTATGTACTACAATGGCCCACAATAAATTATCATTGGCATTATGGATTGGTATTCCTTCAGAAAAAGCATGTAATGATAGACTAATAAAAAGTAACCATGGAAATGTATTCGAGTTAGAGTGTAAATGCACATGACCATGCTCGGCTCCTTTAGAAAATGATTCTAAAATTGATTGAATTAGAATTCCAACTAAAATTAATATACCAAAAGTATGAAGTTCATGTTCGTCATTACTATGTGTGTAAACCTCTGGAAGTAAGTGTAAAACAGTTACTGATAATAAATATGCACCACTAAAGGCTAATAATAACCTAGTGTATAATTTATTAGGTTTTTTGTACAATACAAATGCTCCACCTAATAAAACAGCTCCAATTAAGAGTACATAATTCATTTAGCAATTAATATTAATCGACTAGAGTTTTCTTGGTCAAATTCATTTAAATTATAATCTCCAAAGGTATTTATAATTGTTAAACCAGCATCTTTAAAGTACTGTTTCATTTTCTCTAAGTCTAAAAATTTAACTTTTTCTGTATAAGAATGGTCTCTTTCATCAGCGTAAAAGGAAATATGCTTTAAAATAAATCCATCCTTAATTTCTCTTTCAATATTGAAAGTAATACCATCTATTTGCTTAGTTTCTTTTTGAACTAGATTGTTTTTGATTTTTTGAACATTTAAAAAGTCTAATACTAATACACCAGATTCTTTAAGTCCTCCCTTCATTCCTTTTAACACTTTTAAATCTTCAGCATCATCATCAAAATATCCAAAGCTTGTAAATAAATTAAAAACTGCATCGTATTTATTTTCTAAATATTTACGCATATCCCAAACTTCGAAATGCAATCTGTCATTTTCGAATTGTTTAGCATGATCAATACTATTTTTACTTAAATCCCCACCTGTAACTTGGTATCCTAAAGAATTTAAATATATAGAGTGTCTCCCTTTACCACACGGCAAATCTGCTATATGTGCATCTATAGGAAGCTCTAAATATTTAGTTATATTTTGCATAAAAAGTTGTGCGTCATCATGATCTCTATGCTTGTATAAAGTATGATAATATGAGGTGTCAAACCAAGAAGTAAACCAATCTTTTGTTTCCATAGGAATAAGTTGGACGCAAAAGTAATGAAAACTTACAGTTTTAAATGTATTTTTGTAACCTTAAATAATGTACATGGATAAAGATTTTAAAATGGTTGCAACTACCATTTCTGGGCTAGAAGGAGTTTTAGCAGATGAACTTAGAAAATTAGGAGCAAGAGAAGTTAATGAAGCTATTAGGAGTGTATATTTTAGAGGCGATAAAGGTTTTATGTATAAAGCAAATATTGCTTTAAGAACAGCAATTAGAATATTAAAGCCAATTAAAAAAAGTAAAATATTTGATGAAGAAGATTTATATGAAGCCATTCAAAGAGTTAAATGGGATAAAATTTTAGATGTAGACGGAACTTTTGCAGTAGATGCTGTAGTGTATTCAAGGAATTTTACTACTAATTCACATTACATTGCCTTAAAGTCTAAAGATGCAATTGCGGATTATTTTATGTTTAAATATAAGAAACGTCCGAATGTAGATTTGAAAGACCCAGATATTAAAATTCATATTCATATTCATAAAGAATGGTTAACTATTTCTTTAGATAGTTCTGGAAATTCTTTGCATAAGAGAGGGTATAGAAGTGCAACTAATATTGCACCAATAAATGAGGTTTTAGCAGCAGGTTTAGTTTTATTGTCAGGGTATAAAGGTGAAGAGAATTTTATAGATCCAATGTGTGGTTCTGGAACATTATTAATTGAAGCTACAATGATTGCAAATAACATTCCTGCGAATATTAATCGAAAACATTTTGCTTTTGAAAACTGGAAAGATTATGATGAAGATTTATATTTCATTATTCAAGATTCATTATTAAAAAAGATTCGAAACTCTCACTTTAAAATAATGGGATTTGATAAAGCTCCATCAGCAGTAAAGAAGGCGAGACAGAATATAATTAATGCTAATTTAGAAGAATTTATTGGTGTACATCATGTGAATTTCTTTAATTCAAAAAAAGAAGTATTTGGGAAAACGACCATTTTATTTAATCCACCTTATGGTGAGCGATTAAATATTAATGTAGAAGAATTTTATAGAAGTATAGGAGATACATTGAAGCATGGATATCCAAATTCAACAGCTTGGCTAATTACTTCAGACATTTCGGCACTAAAACATGTAGGATTACGAACTTCGAAAAGAGTACCTATTAAAAATGGGGATTTAGATTGTCGTTTTGTAAAGTATGAATTGTATGAAGGAAGTAAAAAACAAAAAAAAGAAGTGCCTAATTAAGCACTTCTTTTTTTATATAATTAATTATAAATCTATTTATTTTTTAATAAGTATTTGTTAAAACTTTTCCCATTGATTTTTGTGTATTTTGAATCAATATCATAACCAACTTCCATGTTCTTTATATCAAATTCACCATCCACTTTGGCATATTTAAGATTTAGATCTTCTTCAAATTTTACATTATTAAAAGATACTCCATCTTTAAACTTGGTATACTTAAAAGTAGCTGTTTCTTTGAAAACAGAATTAGTAAAGCTTACAAAGTTTCTAAAATCTGCATATTTAAATGTTGCAGGTTCTTCAAATAAGGTGTTTTCAAATGATATGTTTCTTGAAAACTCAGCATATTTAAATGTACTGTCGTCCATAAACTTAGATCCACTAAAATCAGTGTTTTCATCAAAGTCAGAATATTTAAACATCGCTTTTCTTTCGAATGTACAGTTTTTAAAAATTACATCATCTTCAAAGTTTGCGATAAACGTATAACCGCTATCTTCATGAGGAATGTAAGCCAAAACATCATCTTTAAAAATACAGTTCACAAAAGAAATATTACTTGAGATATCTTTTTCAACAGTATTCGATCCACCATTATTCCACCATCTGCGTCTTTTTGGTAAAGAAGGCAAGGCATCGTCCATATATGTTAAGTCTAGTACTCCTTCAATTGTAGCATTACTGATATTTATTTTTTTTCCGTCTTTTATATCTTTTAATATGTCTGAGGCATCTACTGTTTTTTGAGAGAAAACAACAGTGGCTAAAAATAAGGTTATTATTGTAGTTATATATTTCATGATGATAAATTTAATTCGTTTATAATAAAGACACACCACTTTTTAAATTGTTACACAAAAAAAAACACTCGATAAAAATCGAGTGTTTTATATAATGTTCTTAAACTAAGTCTTAGTTTACAGAATCGCTTAATCCAGCACCAGCTTTAAACTTAACAACGTTCTTAGCAGCAATTTGAATTTCTTTACCAGTTTGAGGGTTTCTTCCTGTTCTTGCAGCTCTTTGAGAAACTGACCAAGTACCCCATCCTACTAATGCAACTTTATCACCTTTCTTTAAAGCTCCAGTTACATTGTTAGTTAAAGAATCTAAAGCAGCTTTAGCAGCAGCTTTTGAAATTCCTGCGTCAGCAGCCATCGCGTCGATTAAATCAGACTTGTTCATAATTTATAGATTTTTAAAATTAATTAATGTTTTTTGCATTAATGCTTAACAAATATAGATTTAATGCGGGATTGCGCAAGTTTGACCTAGTAAAATCAAGGGATTTGTTAATAAGTTATGCAAATTTGTTAATAACCCTAGTGTAAAAATAGTAAAAAACACTAATCCCATATGGATAAAGGGCTACAGCATGATAGCACCTTCTTCGAAGGTGTAACCATTTAGTAAACTTGGAATATCTAATATTTTTTTGCCAGAAAGTTTAATTTCTTTAATTAATAAGTAACCATCCTTAACAGCTACTTTTAACTCTTTTTTAGACGTAACAATGCTTCCAGCTTTTAAATTATGTGATATAAGTTCTTTACTTACTCCATAAATCTTAGCTGAAATTTCATTATCACCATTCTTAATAGTAGTCCATGCTGCAGGATATGGGTTTAATCCTCTAATATGATTATAAATCTCAGATACAGATTTAGACCAGTCAATTTTACAGTTATGAGGAAACAGTTTAGGTGCTGCTTTTTTCTCCAATTCTGGTTGTTTAGTTGTTTGTACTTCACCTGAAGCAATAAGATCAACAGTCTCTGCAACTAAATTAGCACCTAAATACATTAATCGATCATGTAATTCACCAACAATTTCATCATCTTTAATTTCAATTTCACTTTTTAATATGATTTCTCCAGTATCGATTTTGTCATCAATAAAGAAAGTAGTTACTCCGGTTTTTGTTTCACCATTTATAATAGCCCAGTTAATTGGTGCCGCTCCTCTATATTCTGGTAGGAGAGAAGCATGTAAGTTAAATGTACCTTCTTTAGGCATTTTCCAAACAACCGTTGGCAACATTCTAAAAGCTACTACAATTTGTAAATCTGCGTTTAAAGCTTTTAATTCATCTAAAAAATCCTCACTTTTTAAATTTGTAGGTTGTAAAATAGGTAAATCTTGAGTTAAGGCATATTTCTTAACTGCAGATTGATTTAATTTTCTTCCTCTTCCTGCTGGTTTATCAGGAGCTGTAATTACACCTACAACATTATAGTTATCTTCAATAAGTTTCTTTAAAATGGTTACCGCAAAATCTGGAGTACCCATAAAAACAATTCGTAAATCTTTCATCTATTTTAAAAAGTAAGTATTTGAATTTGTAATTCCTATTATTTCTTCAGCTATTAATTTTCGCAAATGTATTAAAATATCCTGCTCAGTATAAAAAAGTTCATCTTGTAGTTCTTTTAAAGATATATGTGCTCTTTTACTTATAGCTTTAAGAATTAATGGAGATAAATCTTCTTTTGTTCTAAAATGACTTTTACATACATCGCAATTTCCGCAATTGTTACTTGAAACTTGTCCAAAGTAATTTAATACTTGAATATTTCGACATATAATATCATTTTCTATATAATTAATAATGTTTTCTAACTTCTTGTATTTGTACTTTAAGAATTTCGAAATACCTTTACTAATTCTATTAATTACTTTATCGTCTTCTCTAGGTAAAAGAAATGTTATCTCACTGTCAGAATCAGAATTATTGTAATCAAGAATTTCTTCTGTTTCTAATTTTTTAAATAACTCTATTACTTTAAAAGAAGTAACCCCAAGTTTTTTTGCAATTGAAAATTCGTTTATTTTTACTTCAGCTTCAAATAATCCTGTATACATTCTAAGTACAGTATCTAATAATTTAGATTTTATATTTTGACTTTCCTTGTAAGAAAGAAGCTGATTAGAACTAACCTTAAATTGAATGGTTGATGTCTTTTGCTTTCCTTGATGGAAATGAAGAACACTATAATTATTTAATATTTGTAACGCATTAAAAGTTTTACTGGGATAAAATCCATATTTGTCGCAAAACTCCAAGATATTAAAACCGTAATTATCATTTGTAATTTCACCAAACGCAATTTGAAAATGCTGATATAGTTTTTTATGAACTTCTTTAATTTCTTTTAATGAAGGTTGAGATTTTGTAAAAATGTTCTTTGTATTTTCTATATCTGACGGATTTGTTAAAAGAATTGCAAATGCTTTTTCTTTATCTCTACCAGCTCTTCCTGCTTCTTGAACATAATTTTCTACAGAGGAAGGTGTGTTATAGTGTATAACGGTTTTTACGTTTCCTTTATCGATTCCCATTCCAAAAGCATTAGTAGCAACCATTATTGGTGTTTTTTCTGTCATCCAATTTTCAAAAGCTTCATTCTTTTCTGTAAGAGATAAACCTCCGTGATAGTAACTACTTTTAAAATCGTTATAATTTAAATAGTTAGAAAGTTCTTTTGTCTTTTTCCTAGAGTTAACATAAATAATACTCGGATGATTATACTTTCTGAAAATTTGCTGAAGCTTAGAAAGTTTATCGTTAGTTTTAATTACAGTGTAAGAAAGATTATCACGATTAAAAGATTGTTTTAAAATTGTTGGTTTATCTAATTCTAAAATATCTTCGATATCCTTAAGTACCTTTTTAGTAGCGGTAGCTGTTAAAGCTGCAATGTTTATTGTGGGAGCAATTTCTCTTAGAATATTTAACTTAGTGTAAGAAGGTCTAAAATCATGGCCCCATTCAGAAATACAATGTGCTTCATCAATAACAAAAAAGGAAATAGTTAACTCTTTGAGTTTATCTTGAATAAGTTTTGATTGAAGTCTTTCAGGAGAAATATAAAGGAATTTGTATTTACCAAACTTAATATTATCAAATAAGGTTACAATTTCATCAACCGAAGATCCAGAAGGAATATGGAGAGCTTTTATTCCTTTGTTTTTTAAATTACTAACTTGATCTTCGATTAAAGCAATTAATGGAGAAATTACGATACAAACACCATCTACAAGCATAGCGGGTACTTGAAAAGAAATTGATTTTCCGCCACCAGTAGGTAATAAAGCAATAGTATCCTTCTTTTCAAGAATAGAGTTTACAATTTCTTGTTGTTTAACTCTAAAAGAAGAAAATCCCCAGTAGGACTTTAATATTTCTATTGGATTTGACATTTACATGTGACTCAATATAAAATTGCAACGATTCCTAACCGTATCAAAAGGTACATTAATAATTTCATAATCTAGTTCTGAATATGCTTCATGTAAAAAATTACTTATAGTTTCTGACTGCTCAAAAGTTTCGTATCTTTCATTATCAGATTTATAAATATCTTCCCAAGGAAGAAATTGAAAAACCTTCGTATATCTATATTGCTTGCTTTTTTCCAGAAAAACAGAAGGAAAATTTGTGTTAAAATAGCGCATGTATGCATGAATACTAGGAATTCCTCTATCAAAAAAAACAATTCTTTCATTTGAGTTTTCAGCATCTATAAATTGCTGTTCTCTACCTTCTAATAATTTGGTACTAAATAAAATAGGATCTGTTAAGAATAATTGTTCTATTCCTTCTTCCTGTGCTTTTTTAGTCACTTCTCTCGAAATTTCAGGCATACATTTAAATCCTTGACGTTTTAAAAACCTTAGTACAGAAGATTTCCCTGTACCTGGTCCACCAATAAAAACAATTTTTTCTTGCATGTAGCAAAAATAAAAGTTTCGTTAATTATATGTAATAAATAGTGTAATTTTGTTTTCCTGTAATTTTTTTCAACTTCATTAAGTTAGAAACTTATAGGTTTTAATAATCAAAGATAATTACATGTCAGACAGAGAGTCTTTTTATATAAAATTAAAAACCAAACTAGAGGAAACATCTACGTTTCCAACAAAATACTTATATAAATTTATTGTTCCTTCTAATGGAGATCAAGTTCAGCAAGTTCAAGATTTATTCGATAATGGAGGAGCAGTAATTAGTACTAAAAAATCTAGAACAGGCAAGTATGTGAGTGTTTCTATTCATTTAAACATGAAAAGTGCAGATGAAATTATAGCATATTATAAAGAGGCTGAAAAAATAGAAGGAATCATATCATTATAATTTTATGAAGAATAACATCATTACTATTATTTCGTTGTTTTTAGTAATGCTAAGTCATGCTCAAAAAGACAAAGTATTATTAACTATTAATGAAACACCTATTTATGTTTCTGAATTTAAAAGAGTTTATGAGAAAAATTTAGATCAGATTAATGATAGTGAGAAAGGAATTGATAAAAACTTGGATTTATTCATTAATTACAAGCTAAAACTAATTGAAGCCTATAAGCTAAAACTTGATACTTCAAGAAGTTATAAAAGTGAATACAGAAGTTATAAGAATCAATTAATGACTCCTTATCTTCAGGATGAAGACTTTAAAAAAACATTGCTTAATGAGGCTTATGATAGAACAATTAATGAAGTAAGAGCGAGTCATATTCTTATTTCTTATTCCAAAAAGAAAGCAAAAAGAGATAGTACAGAAATCATTAATTTATTAGATTCTATAAAAAACAAAATAAATGCGGGTGAAGCTTTTGATAAGTTAGCTAAAGAATTTTCGCATGATCCTTCGGCCAAAATAAATGGTGGAGATCTTGGATATTTTTCTGCATTTAGAATGGTTTATCCATTTGAAAAGGCTGCTTATGAAACAGAAATAGGAAAAGTCTCTAAACCATTTAAAACAAGATTTGGATATCATATTTTAAAAGTTGTTGATAAAAGATTGTCAAAAGGAGCCTTTGAAGTAGCACATATATTAGCTAGAGATAAGAGTATTATTGGTAAAGTGAAAATTGATTCTGTTTATCAAAAACTGAATGAAGGAAAATCGTTTGGAGAATTAGCAAAAAAATATTCTGAAGATAGAGGTTCGGCTGTTAATGGAGGAGTATTACCAAAATTTTCTTCAGGGAGAATGGTTCCATCTTTTGAAAATGAGGTTTTTAATTTAAAAAAGGAAGGAGAAATAAGTAAGCCATTCAAAACCAGATATGGGTGGCATATTGTAAAACTCATTAAAAATTATCCAGTTAAATCTTTTGAAGAATTAAAACCAGATTTAGAGGCTAGAATTAGAACTAGTAATAGAGGGAAGTTATCTCTTAAAAAGTTAATTTCAGATTTAAAAGTAAAGTATAAAGTAGCTAAAAATGAAGAACTTTTAAATAAAGTAGTAAAAGATAGAGATTTTGAATTTCCTGAAACTGATGAGAAAACAGCTGTTTTCTCAATAGAAAAAAAAGATGTTTCTTTAAAAGCTTTCCTAGAATATATTAAAAACAAAAAGTATTTAAGCATTGAAAGCCTATGGAGTAAATTTGAAGATGATCAAGTATTAAATTATTACAAAAGTGATTTGGTAAATCTATATCCTGAATATAAAAATACTCTTCAAGAATACAAGGATGGTTTATTACTGTTTGATTTAATGAAAACTAAAATTTGGGATGCTTCTCAAAAAGATGATGAAGGATTGACTCTTTATTTTGAAAAAAATAAAAGTAAATTTAAATCTCAAGATATATCTAAAGTAAAAGGAGAGGTAATTAATGATTATCAAAAATATTTAGAAGAAGAATGGCTTAGTACTTTAAAGCAAGAAAACAAGATTAAAATCAATAAAAAGGTTTTAAAAAAACTAAAAAAATATTACAACCAATAAAAAGACAAAGTGAAAAAAATAATTTTACTTTTTTTGAGTCTTATTACAGTTAGTTCTTGTGATAAAATAAAATCACTAGACATATTCACTAAAAAAGAGGAACGTAAAGAGCCAGTTGTAGCTTCAGTTGGTGAAACTAATTTGTATTTGTCAGAATTAGAAGACGTTATTCCTAAAGGAATTTCTGATAATGATAGTATTGTTTTGGCCAAAAGTTATATTAATACTTGGGCTAAGCAACAATTGCTATTACAAAGAGCAGAAGAAAATATTTCCGAAGTTAATAGTAATAATATTAACGAATTGATAAAAACTTACCGAGAAAGCTTATATATAAATGGTTATAAAGAAAGTTTAATTAAACAGCAACTAGATACGATTATAAGTGAGCAATCAATTTTGAATTATTATGAAAGTAATAAAGAAAATTTTAAATTAAATGAAGAGTTGCTGCAGATTAAGTATGTGTATTTTGGTAATGATTTTCTAGATAAAGAAGAGGCGATAGAAAAATTTAAATCTAATGAAGAAGAAGATTTAGAAGATCTAGAAACTTTAACAATTAATTTTAAAGATTATCAATTAAGAGATTCTACTTGGATTACCTATGAAAAATTACTTTTAAAAATCCCTCCTTTTAGGTATGAAACTAAAGAAAAATTGTTAAAAAAATCAAAATTCATAAAGAGGGAAGATAGTTTAGGAGTATATTTGGTCGCTGTGAACAATGTTCTTAGAAGAAATGACATTGCTCCACTAAGTTATATAGAAAATAATATTAAACAATTAATCTTACACAATCGTAAGATAGAGTTAGTTAGAGACATAGAAAAAACGTTGATTAATGATGCAATTAAGAATAATGAATTTAAAGAGTATTAGCCTTTCACTTTTTATGATATGCGCAACTGCTAATTTATTTGCTCAAAAAGTAAAAATAGATGGAGTAGCTGTTGTGGTAGGGAAAAATATTGTTTTAGATTCTGATATTGATAAATTTAAACAAGAAGTAGAGCTGCGTAGTGAAGGAAAAGTTAAGATTTCTAATTGTGAAATGCTAGAGGAATTAATGCAGCAAAAATTATTAGCACACCATGCAGTAGTAGATAGTGTTACTGTTTCTAAGTCTGAAATTGATTCAAGAGTTGATAGAAGTATTCAGTATTTTACGCAAGAATATGGTTCTGTAGATAAAGTTGTAGAGGCTTATGACTTTAATGATTTAGAGGATTTAAAGAAAGAATTGTCACGTGTACAAAAAGAGAATGCTTTAATAGAAAAAGAACAAGTTAAAGTTACTGAAGATATTGATGTAACTCCAGAAGAAGTTCGTTTATATTACAATGGATTAAAAGATAAAAATGAACTTCCTGAATTTCCTGCAGAAGTAGAGTTAGCTCAAATAGTATTAAGAGCAGAACCTACAAAAGAAGAAGAAAAACGAGTTGTCGAAAAACTAACTGAAGTTAGAAGACAAATTGTTGAAGATGGAGCTAGTTTTAAGTTAAAAGCTATTATTAATTCAGAAGAACCTAATGTTGGACAAACAGGAGGTTTTCTAGGAGCTGTTACAAAAGATACACCGTTTATTAAAGAATTTAAAGAAGTAGTTTTTTCTTTAGATGAAGGTCAAATTTCTGAACCTTTTAAAACTGACTTTGGATATCATATTGTTTTACTCCATAAAATTAAAGGAAAAGCTAGAGAAGTATCTCATATTCTTATGAGACCTGAAGTTACAGATGAGAAATTAAAAAAGACTAAAGAACAGTTAGATAGTATTAAAGTTGAATTAGTAAATGGGAAATTAACTTTTGAAGATGCTGTAAAGAAATTCTCTCAAGATAAAGACACAAAAAATAATGGTGGTGTTATTGTGAATCCTTTTACAAGCGAAACTACATTTGAATTAACAAGAATGGATCCGGCATTGTACGGAAGAATTAACGAATTACAAAAGGGCGAATACTCTGAAGTGTTTTATGACGAAACTAGAACACAAGAAAAAATGTACAAGTTAATTTTAATGAAAAATAGAACTAATACGCATACAGCTGATTTGGTAAAAGATTATGTTAAGGTTCAACAATTAGCATTAGCAAAAAAGAAAGAAGAAACCATTGAAAAATGGTCTAAAGATAAAATATTAGAAACCTATATCAAGCTTGGAGAAGACTATAAAAAGTGTACTTTTAAAGCTAACTGGAAAAAAGAAAACTAAAAAATATGTCTGAAGTTGTAGCAGTAGATAATCTTGTTAAAAAATATGCTCAATTACAACAAGAAATAGGTAAGGTAATTATAGGTCAAAATGAAGCTGTAAACTTCACATTGTTATCTGTTTTTTGTGGGGGACATTCATTATTAATAGGTGTTCCTGGTTTAGCAAAAACATTATTAGTAAATACCATTTCTAATTCTTTAGGTTTAGGTTTTAATAGGATTCAATTTACACCAGATTTAATGCCTTCAGATATTTTAGGAAGTGAAATTTTAGACGAAACTAGAAAGTTTAAATTCATTAAAGGACCTATTTTTTCTAATATTATTTTGGCTGATGAAATTAACAGAACACCGCCAAAAACACAAGCAGCTTTGTTAGAAGCAATGCAAGAGCGATCTGTAACTATTGCTGGTAATCAATATAATTTAGATTTACCTTTTTTTGTGTTAGCTACGCAAAACCCAATTGAGCAGGAGGGAACTTATCCTTTACCTGAGGCTCAATTAGACCGTTTTATGTTCTCTATTAATTTAGATTATCCTTCTTTTGAAGAGGAAGTAGAAGTTGTAAAAAGCACTACATCTTTAAATGATCAGAAGGTAAATGCATTATTTAATGCTGCTGAAATTATTGAAATTCAAAAGTTAATTCGTAAAATACCAGTAGCTGATAATGTTATAGAATATGCAGTTTCTTTAGTAGGTAAAACAAGACCAAACTCTAATCTAGCTACAGATTTAGTTAAAAAATACATTGATTGGGGAGCAGGTCCTAGAGCGTCTCAAAACTTAATTTTAGCTGCTAAAGCGCATGCCGCTGTGAATGGTAAATATTCTCCAGATATAGAAGATGTGCAAGCAATAGCAATCCCTATTTTATCTCACAGGGTAGTTAAAAATTATAAGGCAGAAGCAGAAGGAATAACAATAAAAGAAATTATTACCTCTTTATTTTAATCGATAATAAACTCATCGGTTAATATTTTATTCACTTCATCAAAATTATATTCAAAAGTATATTTTCCAGATTCTAATGGTTTTTCACCAACAAAATCAATTGGAATCCATCCATATTCTTGTCCGTTGATTATAATTTGCACTAATCCATAATCATGAGCTTCGTCAAAGGCTTCGTATTGAGAAACTTCTCCAGGATTTAAAGATCCGTAATTAGTATTGTTAAACGAGGCACTTTCGAATTTTACATTACTGTTGTTTTTTAGTCTTATTTGTACCTCTTTATTCATCTCATTATTCTTATTACAAGAAATAATTAGAAAAACAAATAGGATAGCAAATACATATTTCATAATTATGGTTTATTACTTAGATGAATATAATTAGAATTGGTTGCGTTGTAAATCATATTTTTTAAATAAAAAAAACTCGGAACAATTAAGTTCCGAGTTTAGTATTTTAATTAAGTTTATTATTATTTCTTAATAAACTTTTGAACCATTCTTTCTTCCCCGTCATTAATTTCTAATAAATATACTCCAGTTTTAAGAGTATCAACATTAATGAAGTTTTCTTCTAAGTTTCCTTTAGTAATTACTTGACCTAAAATAGAAGAAATTGTATACGTTACATTTTCAACATCTTTATCTTGTAATTGAATGTTTAAGAAATTACCAGCTACAGGGTTTGGATACATTTTAAAGTCTCCTTCAAACGCATCAAATTCATCCGTGTTTAAGTAGTCTAATTCAGTTAGTGTAGAGTTAGATACAACATCTGTAGATCTAGCAGAAGCTCCAGAAGTACCAGTAATAACTACTTGATCTATATATACATAATCGCTATTTCCTGAAGCATCAGCTTGGAAACGGAATTGAGCATTAGAAGCGAAATTATAATTGACACTGCTTAATGTCACTTTTGCATTGTAGAAAGTACTATTGTTAAAATCTGTACCTCTTGCCCAAACTTCAACAGTTTGCCAAGAACTTCCATCATAATATCTTAACCAAAAATCCTCTCCACTTTCCATACTATGAGCATAGAAGTAAAAATCAACTTCAACAGAATCAAAACCAGTAATATCATATGTTTCTGAAGTCATTGCAGAAGCAGATCCTGAATTGTCTCTTAAACGGATAGAGTAAGAACCTTCATAAGAACGAGATCCAGAGTATCTTGCAACATCACTTCCTCCATCAGACCAATTGTCCCATCCAGATTCAAAATAAGACTCAGATAATACTACAGGTCCAGTTGGATTTGTTCCTCCACCATTATTAAGATTACCTAAACCACTAAATGTATCAGTACTTAGTACATCCCATTCAGAAGTTGTATAAGTGTTATTTGGTGTTGTTACACTTGAAATTCTTTGTAAAGTAACATCTTGAGCAAAATTAGCACTACTATTAGGATCTCCTAATAAATCTAATAATACTCCATTTTTAAATAAACCAACCGCGTCATTTCCGTTGAAAGTAGTAATACTTCCTTCAGTAATATCTGCAACATTTAAAATTGCTGATGTAGCATTAGAATTTGCAATTACATACACATCTCCATTAGCTAATTGTCCACTTAAATTTAAAACACTTGTAAAACTTCCAGAACCGTTAGTTGCTTTTCTTAATGAATATTCAGATAAGTCAACTGTAGATCCAGATAAATTAGCAATTTCTATAGCTTTATTATTTGATGATCCTTCTACGTACTCTGAAATAATTAAATCTCCATTTGTAGATGGCTCTGGTAAAGTAGTAACACTTACAGAATTACTAGAGTTTGATACATTTCCTGCTTCATCAAATGCTCTAACTGAAAAACTATAGTTTGTATTAGCAGTTAAGTTATTTACCGTAAAATTTGTAGTAGTAACAGTAGTTATTTTTGTATTTCCTTGATATACATCATAACCAGTTACTGCAATATTATCTGTTGAAGCAGACCATGATAAATCAGTAGAAGTTTGAGTCGTATTAGAAGAAATCAATCCAGAAGGAACAGATGGAGCTGTTGTATCTGGAGTAGCAGTATCCATAGTATGTGTGCCTAAATCAGAGAATGTGTTTTGCGCATAAGAATCCCATTCAGAAGAGATATAACTACTATTAGGAGCAGTTATAGTTGATTTTCTTCTTAAAGTAACATCTTGAGCAAATGTAGCACTGCTACTTGGGTTTCCTACTAAATCTATTAACACTCCATTTTTAAATAAACCAACAGCATCATTACCATTAAATGTGGTAACACTATTCTCAGTAATATTTGCAATACTTGTAATTGCTGTAGAAGCATTATTGTTAGCAACAATATAAACTTGTCCGTTTCCTAATTGTCCACTTAAATTTAAAATGCTAGAAAAACTTCCAGAACCATTTGTAACTTTTCTTAAAGAATAAGAAGATAAATCTATAGAAGATCCTGTGAAATTGGCTATTTCTACGGCTTTGTTATATGAAGATCCTTCAACATATTCAGAAATTAATAAATCAGAAGCATTTCCTCCGCTACCAGTACCACCACCAGTTTGAGTGGTTACTGAAACAGTATTACTGTTAGTAGATGTATTTCCAGCTGCATCATAAGCTCTAATATAAAAAGAATATGTAGCTCCAGAACCTAGTCCAGTTGCAGTATAACTTGAAGTTGATGAAGTTCCTATTTGAGTTCCGTTTCTAAAGATAGTATATCCAGAAACTGCAATATTGTCTGTAGATGCAGACCAAGCTAAATCAACAGTACTTTGAGTTACATTAGATGAAACTAATCCAGATGGAGTAGAAGGAGCTTGTGTGTCACTCCCGCCAGTACTTCCAAATAAATCTTCTGCCTGTGGTCCACCCCAAATTTGAGTAGCAAAAGCAGGATTATCAACAAAAGGATTTCTATTTCCTTGTTCTACTTGTAAAACAGGGTTACGTTGTTTTTCTACATCAGAAACAGGATCTTCTGCATTCCATTGTAAAAATAAATCAATCATATTTGTATCTGTTGCAACAGAGCTTCCAACACCAACATTTGTAGGTAATGTTTGATTTCCATAGCGTAAATACATATACATCATCATTCTCGCAACATCTCCTTTCCATTCATCACCTGGATACCAATTACCTTCTGGAGTAATGTATGAAGCAGCTCCGCTACCAGCAGCAAACTTTCTATTACTTCTAGAAGAGTTTCTTGAACCATCACAAGGACGTAAACTGTGAGCATCTGCACCAGGGCCTGATGTTCCTAAATTAGGGTTTCCTAATGATTTTGGATACACATGTTCTCTATTCCAATCACCAGAGTTTCCTCCATTTTGATCTCTTCCTCTTGTTCTGTCATTTGTAATGTCAGAATCTGTATCATTCCAACCATAAATTAACAATACCCTAGAAGAATTTGTAGGGTCTAAATCTGTTTGTTTAAGTGCATCCCATACACCAGGAGTGTAACTTAAAAAGATGTTGTGTGTACTAATAATTTTTGTAGCTAGTTCATCTTTTAAAGAAGAACCAGATAGCGTTAAATTCACATCATTATAGTAGGATGGAATTTGAGCTTCTATTGATAAACTAGTTACCAATAGGAGGAGTAAGGGTAGTAATTTTTTCATTTGTATTTATTTGTTAAAACCGACCAAATTTCATATTGTAATGTTAATATAATGTTAATAAAACATTATGTATTAGGAAGTTATTAACAAACTTATTAGCAAAAAGTTGAAAATGAATAAATAAGACTATATCTGCCTAAAATTAGGCATTATTTCTAGATAAAAGTGTAAATTTGCAAGCCAAAAGAGAAAACCAAAATGAAAATATCATATAACTGGCTACAACAATTTTTACAACTTGATTGGTCTCCTGAAAAAACAGGAGAATTATTAACTGATCTAGGTTTAGAGGTTGAAGGTATTGAGTTAAAAGAAAGCATTAAAGGAAGTTTAAAAGGAGTTGTTATTGGAGAGGTGTTAACCTGTAAGAAACATCCTAATGCGGATAAGTTAAAAGTAACTACCGTAAACCTTGGCCAAGGAGAACCTGTTCAAATTGTTTGTGGAGCGCCAAATGTTGATGCTGGACAAAAAGTTCCTGTAGCAACTATTGGTACAATGTTATATGATGAAAAAGGAGAAGGCTTTAAAATAAAAAAAGGGAAAATAAGAGGAGAAGAAAGTCATGGAATGATTTGTGCTGAGGATGAACTAGGTCTTGGTAATAGCCATGATGGAATTATGATTTTAAATGAAGATTTAGTTCCAGGAACTCCTTGTGCAGAAGTTTTTAAAATTGAAACAGATTACGTTTTTGAAATTGGATTAACTCCAAACCGTGCAGATGCAATGAGCCATTATGGTGTAGCTAGAGATTTAAGAGCAGGTTTAATGCAAAAAGATGTAAATCTAGAACTAATTTCTCCTTCAGTTTCTGATTTTCATGTAGATGAAAGACGTTTAAAGATTGATATTGAGGTAGAAAATAAAGAATTAATTCCTAGGTATTGTGGAATTACAATTACTGATGTAGAAGTTAAAGAATCTCCTGAATGGATTAAAAATAGATTAAAAGCTATTGGTATTGCTCCTAAAAACAATGTTGTTGATATTACAAATTATGTACTTCATGAATTAGGTCAACCATTACATGCTTTTGATGCTTCAAAAATTAGAGGTAATAAAGTAGTAGTTAAAACTTTAGAAGAAGGGACCAAGTTTGTAACTTTAGATGAAGTTGAAAGAGAATTGTCTGCTGAAGATATTATGATCTGTGATGCAGAAGATAATCCATTATGTATTGGAGGAGTTTTTGGAGGTTTAAAATCTGGAGTAACAGAAAATACGACAACACTTTTCTTAGAAAGTGCGTATTTCAATCCTGTAGCAATTCGTAAAACAGCTAAACGTCATGGATTAAATACAGATGCTTCTTTCCGTTTTGAAAGAGGAATTGATATTAATCAAACAATGTATGCTTTAAAAAGAGCAGCTTTATTAATTGAAGAATATGCTGGAGGAAAATTATCTTCTGACATTTTAGATTTCTTCCCAGAAAAAGTTGAAGATTTCGAAGTTTTCTTGTCTTTTGATAGTGTATATAAGTTAATTGGTCAAGAAATACCGAAAGAAACTATTAAAAAAATATTAGCTTCTTTAGAAATTAAAATAAACAGTGTTACTGAAGCTGGATTAGGTTTAGTAATTCCTTCTTATAGAGTTGATGTTCAAAGAGAAGCAGATATTATTGAGGAAATTTTAAGAGTTTACGGATATAACAATATTGAGTTCTCACATAAATTGAATGCTTCAATTTCATTTGATGATGATAAACAAGTTAAAGTTGAGAATAGTATTGCAAATCAATTAGTATCAATTGGTTTTAATGAAACGATGTCGAATTCTTTAACTAAAGAAGATTATATTTCTTTATCTGAAGATTTAAACGCTAATTTCAATGTGGAAATGTTGAATCCTTTAAGTAGTGATTTAAAGGTAATGAGACAATCTTTATTATTTAGTGGATTAGAAAGCATCGCATATAATATCAATAGAAAGAATAATGCTTTAAAGTTCTTTGAATTTGGTAAAACATATCATAAATATGAGAATGGATATGAAGAGCTAAAACATTTAACATTGTTTGTGACAGGAAACAGGGTAAAAGATACTTGGAAAGTTGCAAGTACTTCATCTGATTTCTTCTATTTAAAAGGTGTGATTTCAAGTTTATTCGAAAGAGTAGGACTTACCAACTTAAAAACATCACCAACTAAATCAGATGTGTTTTCTGAAGGATTAACATTAAGTTTAGGAAAAACGAAGTTGGTAGACTTTGGAGTTGTTAAGCGTTCTGTTTTGAAGGAATTCTCAATTAAACAAGAAGTTTTATTCGCAGATATAAAATGGGATGTAATTTTACCTTTAGTAGGTAAAAAGAAAATAAAAGTAAGTGATTTACCTAAGTTCCCCGCTGTAAAGAGAGATTTAGCATTATTATTAGATCAAAAAGTAGAATTTAAAGAACTATATAATTTAGCTTTCCAATCTGAACGTAAATTATTGAAAGAAGTAGATTTATTTGATGTTTACGAAGGAAAGAACTTACCAGAAGGTAAAAAATCATATGCGGTAAGTTTTGTGTTGCAAGATGAAAATAAAACACTTAACGATAAGCAGATTGATAAAATAATGCAAAAATTACAACAAACATTTGAAAAGAATGTTGGTGCAGAATTAAGATAGTATAAGCTCCTTTTGGAGCTTTTTTTATAAAATAAAAGTAAGGTAATGTATAAATTAATTGTTCGTCCTATTTTTTTTCTTTTCGATCCTGAAAAGATTCATCATTTTACATTCTCATTAGTAAAATTTCTTTCAAAAATTCCATTTGTAAGTGGAATTTTTAGAGGTTTATATAAGGTTAATGATAAAAAATTAGAACGAAATTTATTTGGCTTAACATTTAAAAACCCAGTAGGATTGGCTGCTGGTTTTGATAAAAATGCTGTATTATATAATGAATTAGCTGATTTTGGTTTTGGATTTATAGAAATAGGAACGGTAACACCAAAAGGTCAGGTTGGAAATCCTAAACAACGTCTATTTAGATTAAAAGATGATAAAGGGATTATCAATCGAATGGGGTTTAATAATGAGGGTTTAGAGGCAGCCAAAAAACAATTAAAAAAGAATAAAGGAAAAGTAATTATAGGAGGTAATATAGGTAAGAATACTACAACTAAACCTGAAGACTATACAGCTGATTATACGTTATGTTTTGAGCAATTGCATCCTCATGTAGATTACTTTGTATTGAATGTTAGTTGCCCTAATGTATCAAGTCATGCAAAGTTGGAAGATGCTGATTACTTAAAAGAGTTAATTACGGAAGTTCAAAAAATTAATAACTCAAAATCTGTTCAGAAACCTATTTTATTAAAAATTGCACCAGATTTAAATAGAAATCAGCTGGATGAGATCATTACCTTAATTGCTGATACCAAAATTGACGGAGTAATTGCTTCCAATACTTCAGTAGATAGAAATGGTTTAAAAGCTTCTGATGAAAGATTAAAAGAAATCGGAAATGGAGGTTTAAGCGGTCAACCAATAAAAGATAAAAGCACTAAGGTTATCAAATATTTATCAGATAATTCAAATAAAGCATTTCCAATTATTGGAGTAGGAGGTATTCACTCAGAAAAAGATGCATTAGAAAAAATTGATGCTGGAGCAGATTTAGTTCAGGTTTATACTGGATTTATTTATGAAGGTCCCTCATTAGTAAAACGCATAAACAAAGCGATTTTAAAAAGAGCTTAATAAATGATTGAAGTATTAATTTCCTTTGCTTTATCTACATGTGCTTTGGCTATTTCACCAGGTCCTGATAATATTTTTGTGTTAACCCAAAGTATTGTAAATGGCAGGAAATTTGGAATTGCAACAGTATTAGGATTGATGACAGGTTGTATAATTCATACAACTTTAATAGCATTTGGCGTCTCAGAAATTATACGAAACAACGAAAATATTTTCTTTATTATAAAGTTGTTTGGAGCTGGTTATTTGTTGTATTTGTCTTATAAAGTATATAAAAGCGATGCAAAAATTGCTTTTTCTACAGAAAATGTAGAAAAGAAATCTACATTCGAATTATTTAAAACGGGATTTTGGATGAATATTTTGAATCCAAAAGTTACTATATTCTTCTTAGCCTTTTTTCCACAGTTTTTATTCTCAAAAACTATTTCAACAGTAGTGCAATTCTACGTTTTGGGCGGGATTTTTATTTTGGTTTCGTTTATAGTATTTTCATTAATAGCCATTTTAGCAGGTTCTATTTCTGAGTTAATTAAGAGAAACCAAAATGTAGGCGTATTCTTAAAGTGGTTACAAATTGTTGTTTTCGTTGGAATCGCAGTTTTTATATTAATTCCAGATTAAATCCAATTCATTCTCATCACTAAATTCTCTATATGTGCAAAATGGTGATTACAATGCCAAGCATAAATACCAATATTTTCTTTTAACGTTACTTTTTCATTTCCATCAGGATGAATAAAATATTGTTCTAGATCTTCTGGAGTTAATAATCTTAAAAAATATACCCATTTAGCATGTAACGCTTTTAAAGAGTTTAAAGAAAGCTCGATTGGTCCATGTTTTGAATCAGAAAGTTCAGCCCATCGATCTTCGTAATATGCCTTAATAACTGGGTTCTCTTCTGTTAAAGTCCATTTAAAACGAGTATATGAATTATGATGGCTATCTGCACAATGATGTACAACCTGTCGAATAGTCCAGCCTTCATCACGATAAGGAGTATCTAATTGGTCTTGGTTAAGATTCATAACTAATTTTTTAAGTTTGTCAGGAAACTCTTCAATAACTTGAATCCAATTTTCAATATGTTCTGTTTTAATTTCTGAAGGTATTTCTGGTTTCCCAATAGGGTATTTAAGATGTTCCATACTACTTTTTCTTAGTCAGTTTATCTAGGTTTCTTTTAGAACTTCTATTTTCAGGATTAATGCTAAGTGCTTTTTTATAGTTATCAATTGCGTTTACCGTATCGTTTAATTTCTTAAAAGCATCACCTAAGCTATCAAAAGTATTTGAACTTCTAGGATATAATTCAGTGTTAATCTTAAATATATTAATGGCTTTATCCATCTTGTCGTTTCGCAAATATCGATAACCAATTCGATTTAAATTACGTTCTCTAATTACAGGACTTAAACTATCTCTTTCTTTAATTCTTTTGTAGCCTTGTAAAGCTAATTCGTAATTATTTTCTGCTATATATTCACTTGGAGTTTTTTCTCCTTGTTTAAGCTTTAAAAAAGTAAACTTCTCTCCTTTGTGTTCTCTTTTTTCGGCTAAAACAATTTTGCGTTCTTTTGTGTTAAAAATTAATTTCTCATTTAATTCTTTAGCGTAAAAAACACTATCATTAACTTTTAACGGTTTTAAATCAGAGCTTCTCCAAGTTAAATATAATTCTTGATCTTTAAATACAACTTCTATTACTTCATCAGCGTTAAAAAAATAACGTCCTGAAGCTTTTTCAATAAATTTAGGATCGTTTTTTTTAGAAGTACAATTTACTAACAGTATTGCACAAAAAATTGAGAAAAAAAGTTTAGCTTTCATAGTGGTAATTTAAATACTAAAAATAAGACGAATCTTTTAAAAATATGTTACAGTCTAATCGTTTAAAATAGTTTTGTTGGCATAACTATTGACTTACTATGATAGAATAATTAACTTATATATTTTTAAAAGTTTGTTAAACAGTGTTTTATAGTGTTTTTTATTCTAATGTGTAAAAATTGAATTAAGATATTTAATGTCATATTGACAGATAAAAAAAATATGAGTAGATCCAAAATAATACATTTAGACAACTTGTCTCTACAAGATATGATAAATGAAGATTCTGAGTTAATTCCATTATTAACTCCAGAGGATGAAGAAATTATCAATAAAGAGGATGTTCCTAGTGAACTTCCAATACTTCCTTTAAGAAATACAGTTTTATTTCCAGGAGTAGTAATTCCAATTACTGCGGGTAGAGATAAATCTATACAATTAATTAAAGACGCAAATAAAGGAAACAAAACGCTTGGAGTTGTTGCTCAAAGAGATAGTGAAGTAGAAGACCCTAAATTAGGGGATATTTATCATACTGGTGTTGTAGCACAAATTTTAAGAGTGTTAAAAATGCCTGATGGAAATACTACAGTAATTATTCAAGGTAAAAAACGCTTTGAAATTAATGAGATGATTCAAGAAGAGCCATATATGAAGGCAAAAGTTTCTGAGGCAATTGAAGAAAGAACAATTGATGATCAGAAAGAATTTGATGCTATTATTGAATCTATAAAAGAATTAGCTTTAGATGTTATTAAGGAAAATCCAATGTTACCTTCTGAAGCATCTTTTGCTATTAAAAATATTCAATCGAATTCTTTTTTAGTAAACTTTATATCTTCTAATATGGATTTGAGTGTTGCTCAAAAACAAGTTTTATTAGAAAAAGATAACTTAAAAGAAAGAGCGCTTTTAACGTTAAAAAATTTGGATAGAGAGTTGCAAAAGCTGCAATTACGTAATGATATTCAGTCAAAAACAAGATCTGATTTAGATAAACAACAAAGAGAATATTATTTACATCAACAATTAAAAACGATTCAAGAAGAATTAGGTGGTGTTTCTCATGATCAAGAACTTGAGGAAATGAGAGCTCTGGCCAGAAAGAAAAAATGGTCTAAAGAAGTAGGAGAAACGTTTGAAAAAGAAGTGAACAGACTTCGTAGAATGAACCCACAAATGGCTGAATATGGTGTACAACGTAATTATTTAGAATTATTACTAGAATTACCTTGGGGAGAATATTCAGAAGATAAATTTGATTTAAAAAAGGCGCAAAGAATCTTAGATAGAGATCATTTTGGACTTGAAAAAGTAAAAGAACGTATCATTGAACATTTAGCTGTATTAAAGTTACGTGGAGATATGAAATCGCCAATTATTTGTTTATACGGACCTCCAGGTGTTGGTAAAACTTCTTTAGGTAAATCTGTTGCTGAAGCTTTAGGAAGAAAATATATAAGAATGTCATTAGGGGGAATGAGAGATGAAGCAGAGATTAGAGGACATAGAAAAACATATATTGGAGCTATGCCTGGTCGATTAATTCAAAATATAAAAAAGGCAGGTACTTCTAATCCTGTTTTTGTATTAGATGAAATTGATAAACTAGGACAAAGCCATCAGGGAGACCCTTCTTCGGCAATGTTAGAAGTATTAGACCCAGAACAAAATACAGAGTTTTATGATAATTATTTAGAAGTAGGTTACGACCTTTCTAAAGTTTTATTCATTGCTACAGCAAATAACATTAATCAAATTCCATGGGCGTTAAGAGATCGTATGGAGATTATTAATGTAACTGGATATACTATAGAAGAAAAGATTGAAATCGCTAAGAAATACTTACTTCCTAAACAGTTAAAAGAGCATGGATTAAAAGAAGAACATTTAAAATTAGGAAAAGCTCAAATTGAGAAGGTAGTTGAAGGGTATACTAGAGAATCAGGAGTGCGTGGATTAGAAAAGCAAGTAGCTAAAGTAGTACGTTATGCAGCTAAATCAATAGCTATGGAGGATGAGTATAATGTTGCTTTAACTAATGAGGACATTGAAATGATTTTAGGACCAGCAAGATTAGAACGTGATAAATATGAAAACAATGATACCGCTGGAGTTGTTACTGGTTTAGCTTGGACAAGTGTTGGAGGAGATATTTTATTTATTGAGTCTATTTTATCTAAAGGAAAAGGAAACCTTTCTATTACAGGTAATTTAGGAACTGTAATGAAAGAATCATCAACAATTGCAATGAAGTATATAAAATCTAATGCTGAAGAGTTTGGAATTAAACCTGAAGTTTTAGATAATTATGATGTTCATATTCACGTTCCAGAAGGAGCAACTCCAAAAGATGGACCGAGTGCAGGAGTTACGATGTTAACTTCATTAGTTTCAGTATTTACGCAACGAAAAGTTAAGAATAAAGTAGCGATGACTGGAGAAATAACCTTAAGAGGGAAAGTTTTACCAGTAGGGGGAATTAAAGAAAAGATATTAGCAGCTAAAAGAGCTAATATTAAAGAAATTATTCTTTGTGCGGATAATAAGAAGGATATTAATGAAATTAAAGAAAGTTATTTGAAGGGATTAAAATTTCATTATGTAACAGAAATGAGTGAAGTAATTGATATAGCACTTACAAAACAGAAAGTAAAGAATGCTAAGAAACTATAAAAAAAAACTCCCATATGGGAGTTTTTTTTTATAGTTTCTTTTCTTATTGAAGTTAACATTATTTATTTACTTGTATATAGTTGTTGATTCTTCTTATTAAAAAATGAGTTACTAATCATTTCTAAACTAGAATCAGTAAAATTTGATGTGTTTTTTATAATAGCTAAAAAACTACCCATATTTTCTTTATTTGGATATCCGATGTTTTGTTCACCATCAACAAATGAAGTTGCTACATAATTTCCAGATTTATCTAGCACATACCAAAAAGGAAATTGAATAGGATTACAATTACTTTTTCCAAAAGATTTAACTGGGTTTGAACAATTTACAAATTCAGAAGTTTCTTCTTTTGATACAGTAATGTTAATAACAACATAATTAGAATCAAATACTTTTTTAAAAGATTCTGTATTCATTAATGATTTCATTTTATCACTTACTTTGCACGAAGCAGATAGGTAATTAATAAAAACATGCTTGTTCTCCTTTTCAGCTTTAACTAGAGCATTTTCTATAAGATTAGATTTATAATCTTGTTGTTGAGCGTAAGAAAAATTTAGTGCAATGAGAGATAAGAGTATAAATATATTTTTATACATGATTTTGGGGAATTAGGGGTTTGCGTGGCTAACTTATGTATAATTATTAAATATTGCAAATAAACTTATTAACAATTTAATGAATATTCAATTTTTTAGCAATAAAAATAAACATATGTTAATTTCAGAAGAACCTGCATAACTCTACTTAATTTAAATTTATTTAGTAAATTATTTTCAAAAAACTTGAGGCTCTATTCCTAGCTTTAAAAGCTATTTCCATTTAATGTTGCAACCAATACTTGGTTTTTGTAGCTCTACTATAGATTTATCTTTTAGTAAGCTATCTATAGCTTTTCTAAAATCTTTACCAGTAACAGGAATATTATTTCCTGGTCGAGAAGCATCCAATTGGCCATGATATACTGATTTCAAATCTTCATCAAAAAGATATAAATCTGGAGTACAAGCTGCATTGTAAGCTTTAGCTACCTCTTGAGTTTTGTCATATAAATAAGGAAAAGGATAATTTAATTTTTCAGCATTTCTTTTCATGGATTCAGGTCCATCTTGTGGGTGTTTTTCAACATCATTACTACTAATTGCAATAAATGAAATTCCTTTATCCTTATAATCATTTGCTAATTTTACCAATTCTTCATTAACGTGAATTACAAAAGGACAGTGGTTACAAATGAAAAATATTGCAGTACCTTTTTTTCCTTTCACTTCAGAAAGTTTTATAAGATTCTGGTTAATAGTGTTTATTAATTCAAAATTTGGAGCTATAGCACCAATTTTAAATTCATTAGATTCTGTAAGTGCCATTTTTGAAGTGTTTTTTGAATTGAATTTATAAATTTCTAAGATCTAAAGTTAAACCATTTTTTAATTTGTTGTTGTTATCTAATTCAAAAATACGCTGTGCAACAAATTCTGGAGTATACAATTCTTGATTCTTCTTTAAATCTATAAAACGTTGAACATTTTTAAAATCTGAAACACTCGTTTGTCGTATTTGTGATTGCATATTTGTGTCAACTACACCTGGACGAATTCCAAACGCATGAACTGGATTTTCTGCCTTTTCTTGTTCTTGAGCTATAGTAGCCGTCATCATATCTATAGCTGCTTTTGAGCTACAATATACACTCCAACCCGAATAAGGCTTTGTTGCTGCTCCTGAAGAAATCGTAATTATTTGCTTTACACAACTTACTGAAGAAAATTCTTTAATGAAAATGCTTGAAAAGGTAAGAGGTATAGTTGTATTAACAAGAATAGATTCATTAATATCTTGAGGTGTAATGTTTTCTAGATTTGCAATTTGACCTAATCTACCAGCATTGTTGATTAAGGTGATTGATTTAACGGTTTTTGCTTTTAGTTTACTTAGAAGGTTTTCAAAATTGAATACAGAACTATTTAAGTCAGATAAATCAACTGCAATTTCATTTAGGTAGTTATCATTGTTTTTAGTTCTGGAAAAAGAATAGACCTCATAACCATTTTTAGAGTAGTAGTAGGCTATAGCTTTACCAATTCCTTTACTTCCCCCAGTTATGATTAAGATCTTACTCATCTAATAGTTTTTGATATAAAGATAAGGTTTCGTTTACAGTTCTTTCTATACTGTATACATTAAGTATGCGTTCTTTTGCATTTATTCCCATTTTAGAACATAATTCTCTACTATTAGCTAATTTAGATATAGCTTTACCAATTCCTTTAGAATCTTTTAATGGAACAACAATTCCTGAATTTTCATCAATAAGCTCAGTGCATCCTCCTGCATTAGTCATTATAACAGGTTTTCCAATACTCATAGCTTCGCTAATAGCTCTTCCGAATCCTTCACTCAAAGAAGTTTGAACGTACATATCACAACCTGCAAGTAAATCAGGAACGTCATTTCTTTTTCCTAATACATGAATTCTATTTGCTATTCTACTATTCAATTTAATTTTAGATAAATGTTCAGCATCTGTATTTTCACCAATAAGAACATAATGTATTTCTTGATCAGATTCCAAATAATTTGAAGATTCTAAAAAGTATTTTGTTCCTTTTACTTTACGGTGATTTCCTATAGAACAAACAATAATTGCATCTTTTGGAATCCCAATTTGTTTGTAATCAAAAGGTTTTACATCAGAAAACCATTCTGAACTATATCCTTTAAAGATGCGAATTGCCTTTTGTTTATGTTTACCAAAAAGCTGTTTTTTAACATGATTATAAACAAAATTACTATTTCCAATTATTGCATCAATTCTTGGATTTAAATAGGTAAGATAAGAACTAGGATCATACCAGTGTAAACTTACTGAACCAAAATAAATAACTGTTTTTACTTTAGGATGTTTTCTTAAAGCTATCAAACCACTTCTAGCAGCTTTTCCAGTAATAAAATGAACTAAATCAATAGTATACTTAGTGATTAATTCTGAAAATTGTTGTTGATAATCTTTATCAATTTTTTTCTTAGGAAATATATTTAGAAAAGTAGCATTTTCATCTTGTGATAGTATATAATCACGAACATCATTAGCTATAGGGCCAATTAGAAAAATAGAAATTCCTTTCTTTTTTAATCCTAAAAACAAAGCTACTTGGGCTATTTGAGCATTTAAATTACCACCACCTAAAACGAAAAGTACATTCATGTTATTTACTTAAAAAATGTTTTGGCTTCATCCCAGAAAACATCCATTTCAGCCAAAGTCATATCAGATAGTTCTTTTCCTAATTCTTTAGCTTTTTTCTCTAAGTATTGAAAACGATTTATGAACTTTTTATTAGTTCGTTCTAATGCATTTTCAGGATTCACTTTTATGAACCTTGCGTAATTAATCATTGAAAATAAAACATCACCAAACTCTTTTTCTATATTTTGTTGATTTCCTTTTTCAATTTCTTCGTTTAATTCGCTTAGCTCTTCCTGAACCTTTTCCCAAACTTGGTGAGGTTCTTCCCAATCAAATCCAACGCCTGCTACTTTGTCTTGAATTCGATTAGCTTTAACCAAAGCGGGTAAACTACGAGGTACACCTTCTAAAACAGATTTTTTTCCCTCTTTGAGTTTTAGTTTTTCCCAGTTTTGTTTTACTTCTTCTTCATTTTTAACAGAAACATCACCATAAATATGTGGATGCCTTTCTATTAATTTATCAGAAATTGAATTTGCAATATCAGCTATGTCAAAAGCGTTTTTCTCACTTCCTATTTTAGCATAAAAAACGATGTGCAAAAGCACATCGCCTAATTCTTTTTTAAGCTCTTCTAAATCATTATCTAAAATAGCGTCACCTAATTCGTAAACTTCTTCAATTGTTAAATGTCTTAAACTCTCAAGAGTTTGTTTTTTATCCCAAGGACACTTTTCGCGAAGCTCGTCCATTATGTCTAAGAGACGATTAAAAGCTTCTAATTGTTGTTTACGAGTATTTGACATATGTCTATTCTTCTTCGTCAGTAGTAACTTCTTCCTGTGTTAAGGTAGAAAAATCAAAATTAGCTTTAGCTAAAATATTATACCACTGAATTACTTTCTTAATATTTGAAGTATATACTCTTTCATCATCATAATCAGGTAATACTTCAGAGAAATACGCTGTTAATTTATTAGCACTTTCTTTGTGAGAAATAGCTTCTTTGCCATTTTCCTTATCCGCGATATTTTTAAAAACATCAGCTAAAGGAACATCATCTGCATAAGTGAAGATTGCTATATTTTCTAATAAACTCACATTATGTGTTGCTGTAATTGGCATACGTTTTTCTTCTAATAATGATTTAACGATTACACCACTTTTAGTTTGTGATAAAATTTCGAATAATCCAGGTTTTCCCGATACAGCTATAATTTTACTAAATTCCATGTATTTAATTATCTTTTTAATTTAGGAAAGCGCATTCTGTAATCAGATCTAATCTTTCCTTTTGAAATATTTTCTAGTTTTTTCTTAATTAATCTTTTCTTTAAAGAAGAAAGTTTATCCGTAAATAATACTCCTTCAATATGATCATATTCGTGTTGGAAAACTCTTGCTGCAAGCCCAGATAAAACTTCTGTCTTTTTCTCAAAGTTTTCGTCATGATATTCTATAGTAACCGTAGGTTTTCTCCAAACATCTTCTCTTACATCTGGAATGCTTAAACAACCTTCGTTAAAAATCCATTCTTCACCTTCTTCTTCAACAATTTTTGCATTTATAAAAACACGATTAAAACCTTCAAGAACCTTACGTTCATCATCGCTTAAATCTTCATCAGCGGCAAAGGGAGAAGCGTCTATAATGAATAAACGAATATCTTTTCCAATTTGTGGAGCAGCTAAACCAACACCAGAGGCATTGTACATTGTTTCTTTCATGTTGGCAATTAACTCAGTAAGATTAGGATAATCTTTGTCAATTTCTTTCCCAACTTTTCTTAAAACAGGATCACCATATGCGACAATCGGTAAAATCATATACAATTAAGTTTTAAAATGCACGCAAAAGTACAAATAACGTTTTTTACTTTAAATTATTTGCTATATAAATATGATTGAAGAATTATAGTAGCGCTAATTTCGTCTACTAAAGCCTTGTTTCTTCGTTGTTTCTTTTTCAAACCACTATCAATCATAGTTTGAAAAGCCATTTTAGAAGTAAAGCGTTCATCAACTCGTTCAATAGGAATAGAAGGTATTTTTTTCTTTAGTTTTTCTAAAAATGGAACTATAAGTTGTTCACTTTCACTATCGGTATTATCCATTTGTTTAGGTTTACCAACTAAGAAAAGCTCAACACTTTCTTTAGAAGTATAGTCTTTAAGGAAAGAAACTAAATCTTCTGTAGGAACAGTAGTTAATCCTGATGCGATTATTTGTAATTCATCAGTAACAGCTATTCCTGTTCTTTTTAATCCAAAATCTATAGCAAGTATACGCGCCAAATTATTTTATTTTTGGCAAAAATACTCATTTTAAACAAGGAAACGATTTCTGTTTAAAAAATGTATTTTCGCTATTCAATTTAGATACTGATTTATATTTGCATAAAATATTTTACAATGACAGAAATTCGTTCAATTATAGAAAAAGCTTGGGATAATAGAGAGCTTTTAAAAGAAGAAGAAACCATAAATGCTATAAGACAAGTAGTTGATTTATTAGATTTAGGAGAGTTACGTGTAGCGGAACCAACTGCAGACGGATGGCAAGTAAACGAATGGGTTAAAAAAGCAGTTGTTTTATATTTCCCAATTCAAAAAATGGAAACTTTAGAAGCTGGTATTTTTGAATATCATGATAAAATTCCGTTAAAAAGAAATTATAAAGAGAAAGGAATTAGGGTAGTACCTAATGCAGTTGCGCGTCATGGTGCATATATTTCTGCAGGAACTATTTTAATGCCGAGTTATGTTAATATTGGAGCTTATGTAGATGAAGGAACGATGGTTGATACATGGGCAACTGTAGGTTCATGTGCACAAATTGGTAAAAATGTTCACTTATCTGGAGGTGTAGGAATTGGTGGAGTTTTAGAACCTTTACAAGCCGCACCGGTTATTATTGAAGATAATGCTTTTATAGGATCTCGTTGTATCGTAGTAGAAGGAGTTAGAGTAGAGAAGGAGGCTGTTTTAGGAGCTAATGTTGTATTAACAGCATCTACTAAAATTATTGATGTTACAGGAGATGAGCCAGTTGAAATGAAGGGTAGAGTTCCCGCTCGTTCTGTTGTAATTCCTGGAAGTTATACCAAAAAATTTGCAGCTGGAGAGTTTAATGTACCATGTGCTTTAATTATAGGAAAACGTAAAGAAAGTACAAATAAGAAAACATCTTTAAATGATGCACTTAGAGAATACGATGTAGCTGT
The DNA here is from genome assembly GCA_947492185.1 of uncultured Tenacibaculum sp. Taxonomy (GTDB): domain Bacteria; phylum Bacteroidota; class Bacteroidia; order Flavobacteriales; family Flavobacteriaceae; genus Polaribacter. The sequence goes on along the minus strand of CANLMR010000002.1, from coordinate 248,363 downwards.
TTAATAATTACAGTTAAATAATATTTCTAAAGAGACCGAATATAGTTTTATATTTGGTCTCTTTTAGTATGAAAGTAGTTATAGTTGAAATATCAGAATCACACGAAGAGTGTATTTATACACAAGTTTCTTTTTTAAAAGATGCAGGATATTCAATTTCTTTATTAGCTCATTCAGATGTTATAAAACAAACAGAGTCCTATATTGATTTTTTTGATAACGTTGAAGAAGTAAATTTCAATAATCTTTCTTTTTTGAAATCATTATCACTTCAAGTTAAACTAACAAAACAATTGTCAAAGTTTGATAAAGTTATTTTCAATACAGCTTCTTCATCTAAAAAGTTGAGAAATATTTCACTGTTTCTTAATTTCTTTAAGGTAGATGTCATTGGAATTCTTCATAATGCCAAGCGATTAGAAAAAAGTTTTACACAACGTCTTTTTTCAATAAAAATTAAAAAATACTTTGTATTGAATGATTTTATAAAGATTAATTATAAAAACACCAATGCTACTAAACTAGAAAGTTTTTATCCAATATTTTTTCCTCCTTTTAATTCTGTTAGTATTAAAAAAAGAGAAAATGAAATCTGGATTACAATACCAGGTAGGTTACATTACAGTCGAAGAAATTATAAGTTTTTAATTGAACAATTAAATCTAAAAGAAATTAATAAATCAATCAAGTTTATTATTCTAGGTAATATAAACACCAAAGATGGATTACATTTTTTAGATACAATAAAATCATTACAATTAGATACTTATTTCAAAACTTTTAATGAGTTTATTTCTAATGATAAATATTACAATTATCTTGAAAAATCAGATTATATTCTTCCTTTATTGAATTTAGATGACGAGAGTTATTTAAAAAGTAAGATAACTGGTACTTTTAATATGGCTTTTGGGTTTAAAAAAAGAATGATTTGTAATAGAGAACTAGAAGAAATAAGTGATGTAAAAGAAAATAGTATTCTATATAAAGCTGATTCATTTATTAATACCTTAAATAGTTTAACAATAGATAATAAGAAAGTTTATAATGATGAAAAATGGGCATATGAATTTCAAAAAAACAAATATTTAACCTTTATATAAGTGTTGATGAAATTAGGTTTTGACGCTAAAAGAGCATATCACAATACTACAGGATTAGGGAATTATAGTAGAGATTTATTAAAAATACTCGCTACTTTTTATCCTAAAGATTATACATATAACTTGTATAATACAAAACCTAAAAAAATCAATAGACTTAGTGAGTTTAAAAATTTAGTAGAAAAACTGCCTAATTCATTATTTTGGAGAAAATTTTCATCTTTTTGGAGACAAGGTCCAATTGTAAATCAGCTTAAAAAAGATAAGATAGATATATTTCACGGTTTATCTGGAGAAATACCGAGAGGTATAAAAAAAACAGGGATTAAATCTGTAGTAACTATTCATGATTTAATTTTTGTTCGATATCCTGAACTATATTCTTATTTCGATAGAAAAATACACTTTAATAAGTTTAAATATGCTGCGAAGAATGCAGATAAAGTAATTGCTATAAGTGAGCAAACTAAAAGAGATATAGTTGATTTCCTAGATATTGATGAGTCTAAAATTGAAGTGATTTATCAAGGTTGTCATTCTATTTTTAAAAAAATAATTTCTGATTCGGTAAGGAAAAATGTAAAAGATAAATTTAATTTACCAGATCAATTTATTTTAAATGTTGGTACAATTGAAGATAGAAAGAACTTGCTAAGTGTTCTAAAATCAATAAAAAATTTAGACGTACATTTAGTCGTAGTAGGTAGGAAAACAAAGTATTACGCTAAAGTAATTGAATATATACAAAAGCATGAGCTAATAGATAGAGTTCATTTTTTGGAAGGAGTTGATTTGAAAGAATTAGCTACTTTATATCAATCTGCTGAGATTTTTGTTTATCCTAGTATTTTTGAAGGTTTTGGTATTCCAATTATTGAAGCATTATATTCCAAAACACCAGTGATTACTTCTAAAGGAGGAGTGTTTCCTGAAGCTGGAGGCCCAAACTCTTGTTATGTTAATCCAAATGATTCAATTGAGTTTTCGAATACAATACAAATGTTATTGAATGATGAAGAAAAACGCAAAGAAATGATTGATGAAGGTTATTTATTTGCGCAAAAGTTTAATGACGATGTAATAGCTGAACAAATGAATACATTATACAAAGGTTTATGAGAATATTACACATTTCAAAAGCAAAATCTTGGAGAGGAGGGGAACGACAGGTCTCCAACTTATTAGAATCACTTAGTGATAAAGAGGATTGTGTAAATTATTTTTTATGTAGAAAAGATTCAGAATTAAATGAAAGAATCGATACCTTATTGAAATTCTCTCATAAAGGTAGCTTTTTTAGTTGGATTTTTAAGGTTCGCGAAATATGTAAAGAAAATAACATAGATTTAATTCATGCTCATGAATCAAAAGGTCATACGATATCAATTCTAGCTTGTGCTTTTTTTCTAAAGATTCCTGTAATAGTTACAAGAAGAGTTGTTTTTCCTGTTAAAGGAATGCTTTCAAAATTAAAGTACAAAAAAACAAAGAAAGTAATTTGTATTTCTAATGCGGTAAAACAGGAAATGTTGAAAGTAGTAGAAGAAAAATCAACTGAAATTATTTCTAGTGCTATTAGTATTAATAAGTTTGATAATCTGGATAATGCTACTTTTGAATTTTTAAATAATACAAAAATTAAAGTAGGTTATGTAGCAGCTCTCTCTCCAGAAAAAGATCATTATACCTTTTTAATGACAGCTAAGAAAGTTCTTCAGAAAAACACAAACATTATTTTTTATATAATTGGCGATGGAAAACTTTCCAATGAAATACAAAGGACAATAAATGAACTTGATTTAAATGAATCCGTTAAAATGGTTGGTTTTATCAAGAATATAAATGAATTAATTATTCAGTTAGATTATCTTTTGTTTACTTCAAAATTTGAAGGTTTAGGGTCAACAGTTTTAGATTTTTTCTTAGCTAAAAAACCAGTAGTAGCAACAAATTCTTTAGGAGTTAAAGATTTGATTAAAGACGGTCATACAGGTTTTTTATGTGATAAAGGCAATTATCAAGATTTAGCAAGAAAACTGTTATTATTAGTTAATAATGATGAATTAAAAGAACAAATAGTTTCTAATGCATATGAATTTGTAAAATCAAAATTTTCTCTGAAAACATTGGGAGAAGAGCATTATAACTTTTATAAATCGATTATCTAAATCAATTTCTTCTTTCTTTTTTTTTCGATTAACTTCAAGTACTTTAATACACTATATTCAGCAATATAAGTACTCCAAACATAGCCTTCATAACCATTAAAAACATTACCTCTAATAAAATATTCTTTAATAAAAGCTAAAGGGTATTTGAAGATTAAAATAAGTAGATTTACACGTTTTTTCTTTTTGAAGTATTCTTCTGAAACTAATGTAGCGTATCTGTTTTTCTTGTAATTTATTTGTTCTACAGTATTTGCAGTATAATGAAAAAAAACATTTTTAAATCGTCCTTTTTTACCTTTAAATTCAACAGTTTCGTGTACTTTTTTATTAGAAAAATTAGCAGTTTTTCTATTAAATAATCTTAAAACTGGAGTGTTTCGTAAATACCCATATTTGAATATTTTTCCTAAATACACATGTTTTCTATTTAGAAAATACGCTTTGTAAGGCACAATTTCTTTCGAAAACTCACTTTTTATCTCTTCAATTAATTCATCTGTCAAAACTTCATCAGCATCAATTGATAAAACCCAATCAAAACTACATTGTTCTACAAGATATCTTTTTTGTTCACCGTAACCATTAAATTTTTTAGTAAATACTTTAGCTCCAAAAGAAGAACAAATCTCAACAGTTTTATCAGTGCTATGAGAATCAACTACTATAATTTCATCACACCAAGTAAGTTTTTCTAATGTGCGAGCAATATTACTTTCTTCATTAAAAGTAATAAGAGCAGCACTTATTTGGTGTTTATTCATTCTCTATTGTTTTTGTGAAACAAACATAATGTAAATTCATCATTTTCTATGATTCAAGTTTGTGAATAGTACAAATTAGCTTTTAAACCTTCTGTTTTATATTTTAAAAGATATTAATAGAACAGATATATGTAAATTTGCCCTACATTTTTATGAAAAATAAATACTTAAAAATGATAAAGGAAACACTATCACATTTAGAACAAGGTAATACAATACTATATCCAACCGATACTGTTTGGGGATTAGGCTGCGATGCAACAAATAATGATGCTGTTAAAGAAATTTATAAACTGAAAAACAGAGAAGAAAGTAAAAGTTTAATTGTTTTAGTAAGTTCATTAGAGATGCTGAAAAAATATGTGTTTGTACCTAATGACGTTATTGAAGTACTTACAAAAACTAAAAAACCAACAACTATAATTTATAGTAATCCAGAAGGAATTGCTTCAAACATTATTAATAGAGAAGATAATACGTTAGCTATAAGGATTGTAAAGCATGATTTTTGTCGAGAATTAATAGAAGCTTTTGGTAAGCCAATTGTTTCTACATCCGCAAATGTGAGTGGAAATCCTACACCTAAATCATTTTCAGAAGTAGAAAAAGCAATTTTGGATAGCGTAGATTATATAGTAAATTTGCAGCAAGATAAAGTGTCAGAAAAATCTTCAACTATTTTAAAAATTGAGGGAGAAGAAATTATTGTGATTCGAGAATAGAGTATATGCAAGAGAAGTATTATAAAGAAGCCATTTCGAATAAAATATTTGAATACATTACACAAGCAACAGAAGAACTTCAATTAGAAAGTTATGTTATAGGTGGTTTTGTGCGTGATTTTATTTTAAAAAGAGGAACAGCAAAAGATATTGATGTAGTAACTGTAGGAAGCGGAATAGATTTAGCTCAAAAAGTAGCTAGTTTATTGCCAAATAATCCTAAAGTACAAGTGTTCAAAACATATGGTACGGCAATGTTACGTTATCATGATATAGAAGTTGAATTTGTTGGAGCTAGAAAAGAATCTTATACGGAAGATAGTAGAAATCCTGAAGTATCGGAAGGTTCTTTACAAGACGATCAAAATAGAAGAGATTTTACTATAAATGCTTTAGCTTTAAGTTTAAATGCAGCTTCTTTAGGGAAATTATTAGATCCTTTTGATGGTATTTCTGATTTAGAAAACAAAATTATTAGAACTCCTTTGGATCCGGATATTACGTATTCAGATGATCCTTTAAGAATGATGCGCGCAGTCCGTTTTGCTTCTCAGCTCAATTTTGAAATTGAAGAAAAATCATTAACAGCAATAACAAATAATGTTACACGTATAGATATTATTACAAGAGAACGTATTGTTGATGAATTAAATAAAGTTATTGCTTCACCAAAACCTTCAGTAGGGTTTTTACTTATGGAGCAAACAGGATTGTTAAAAAGAATTATTCCTGAGTTAATTGCATTAAAAGGAGTTGAGGAAGTAGAAGGACAAATGCATAAGGACAATTTCTATCATACCTTAGAAGTAGTAGATAATATATCTCAACATACAAATGATGTTTGGTTGCGTTGGGCAGCATTATTGCACGATATTGGTAAGGCACCAACAAAACGTTTCGATAAAAAAGTTGGATGGACATTCCATTCTCATGAGTTTGTTGGTTCTAAAATGGTTTTTAAGCTCTTTAAGCGATTAAAGATGCCATTGAATAATAAGATGAAATTTGTTCAGAAAATGGTTTTATTAAGTTCAAGACCAATTGTGTTAGCTTCTGAAGTTACAGATTCTGCGGTTCGTAGATTGATTTTTGATACTGGAGATGATATTGATAGTTTAATGACACTTTGTGAGGCTGATATTACCACCAAAAACCCAAAGAAATTTAAACGCTATCATAAAAACTTCGAATTAGTAAGACAAAAAATTAAAGAGGTAGAAGAACGTGATAGAGTTCGTAATTTTCAACCACCAATTTCTGGTGAGGAAATTATGAAAACCTTTAACTTAAAACCTTGCCGTGAAATCGGACAGATAAAAGAAGCAATAAAGGAAGCTATATTAGAAGGTGTAATACCAAACGAATATGAAGCTTCTTATGAGTTTATGTTGAAAAAAGCGAATAAGCTAGGTTTAACTGTTCAGGAATAATTTATCAATCTTTTTAGCACAGTTTTCCCAGGAGTATTCTAATGCAGTTTCTCTAACGTCGATTTTTATACTATCAGCTTTTTCGATTAACGGTATTACATTCTCATAAGTGGCATCAATATCAAATAAAAATCCATTTTCTCCATGTTTTATAATATCTGGACAAAATCCTGTTTTAGAAGCTACAGGAACGCAATTAGATAACATTGATTCTAAAATAGGAACTGGACCTCCTTCTAAAATTGAAGGAGATACAAATGTGTCAATTTTTGAGTATAAATCAGGGAATTCTGAGTAATCTCTATTGTTATGATATGTGAAATTATGTAATTCTTTTAATTCGTTGAATTTCTCAAACTTCTCCCAGTTTTTACCAAAAATGTGGAAGTGCTTTTGAGGCATGTTTTTTATAATTTGAAAAACCAATTCTGGGTTCTTTCGTTCTCCAAAGTTTGAACAAAAACCTACATCTCCACCTTTTCTTTCATGTAAGTAAAAGAAATCTGGATCAGAAGCAATATGAATAATTTCTAATTTTTCAGGTTTAATTCCAATACCAATTAAGTCCAGTTTTACTTGAGAATTCAAACAAATAACTTTATCAGCTAAATTCAAACACCAGGCAATATGTGTTTTCGAGTAAGAAGTTGTGTAATGCGCATGAGTAAACATTACAATGTTCTTTTTCCTCAAAATTTGAGGATTATGACGCATTGCTCTGCAAAAATAATGTGGATAAATAAAATAATATCCATCCGCTTCAGGTAAATCTCTAAGTTTCGCATGAAAATAAGCAGAAGCGTTTAATCCAGAATGTTCTGATAATCTTCGGACTTTAGTTCCAAAAATCCATTTCCTATCTGCTTCTCTAGCTACATATATTAATTTATCAATAGTAAGTTTTTTGTCTACTTTGATAAACTTAGATTTTAAAATCGCAAGCAGATACTTCCATTTATAAATAATATTGAAGATTAGAAGTTCTTTCATTATTATGAATCAATATTTTGCATGGAAACTAACTTAAAGTATTCACCTTTCTTGGCTAATAACTCTTCGTGTTTACCTTGCTCTACAATTTTTCCTTTGTGTAAAACAACAATATTATCTGCATTTTGAATAGTAGATAAACGATGTGCAATAACCATTGAAGTTCTATTTTGCATCATGTTTTCTAAAGCAGATTGCACCAATTTCTCAGATTCAGTATCTAGAGCGGAAGTAGCCTCGTCTAAAATCATAATTGGAGGATTTTTCAAAACAGCTCTGGCAATTGATAGTCGTTGCTTTTGTCCTCCGGAAAGTTTGTTTCCACTATCGCCAATATTTGTTTCAAATTGCTTTGGTTGGTCTTTTATAAACTCATAAGCATTAGCTATTTTAGAAGCTTTTAAGACATCATCATCGGTTGCATTTTGATCTCCAATTTTAATGTTTTCTTTAATAGAATCATTAAATAAAATAGAATCTTGCGTTACTATTCCCATTAAATTTAATAGTGACTTCTTTGTTAATGACTTTATATTGACTCCATCAATTAGAATTTCGCCTTTTGTCACATCATAGAAACGTGTAATTAGGTTTGCTAAGGTAGATTTTCCGCTTCCTGATTGTCCTACTAAAGCAACTGATTTTCCTTTTGGTATTTTAAGAGAAAAATCCTGTAAAACATAATCATCCTGATATTTAAACCAAATATTTTTAAACTCAATATCATGATCAAAAGTTAATTTATTAGTAGCATTAGGAGCATCTTTTAGTTGATCTTCAGTCTCTAATATTTGAAGAATTCTATCAGCAGCAGCATTTCCTTTTTTTATAGTAAAACTTGCTTTAGATATTGATTTGGCAGGAGTAATAATATTGTATGCTAAGCCTAAAAAACCAAGTAAAGTCTCACCTCCAATTGTTTTGTCAATTAAAACTATTTTACCACCATACCATATCAATACGCAAAAAACAGTAACCCCTAATATTTCACTTACAGGTCCAGCTAACTGTGTTTTAATTGTTAGCTTATTCATTAATTTTTCAAAGCGATTGGTTGATGATTGGAATTTATTATTAAATATTTTTTCTGCAGTAAAACCTTTAATAACTTTAAGTCCTTGTAATGTTTCATCTAAAATAGATAAAAATATACCTTGCTCACTTTGTACTTTATCTGAAGTCTTTTTTAAGTTTTTTCCTATTACATTTATAATAAATCCTGCAACAGGAATAAAGATGAAAATAAAAGCTGTTAATTTAACACTAAAAACAAGCATCATTCCTACAGAAATTAAAATCATTAATGGATCTCTAAAAATTAATTCTAGAATGGAAAGAAATGAATAATGAACTTCAATTACATCATTACCAATTCTAGCCATAATATCTCCTTTTCTTTTTTCAGAAAAATAAGAAACAGGGAGAGAGATTGTTTTGTCATATAAATCGTTACGTAAATCTTTTAATACTCCGTTTTTTAAAAAAGTGATGTAGTAAAAAGCTAAATAACTAAATATGTTTTTTAATATAAATGTAATTACTATTAATGATATTACTAGAACTAATGCTTTAGACGCATCTTCTTGTACTATTTGGTTAGTGTAGTAACTTAAACTTTGGTTTACATAACTGTTAATTTCAGTAAAACCTTGATAGATAGGTTTTGCAACTTTTACCGTTTTACCTTCATCACCAAAAAGTACTTTTAATAAAGGCATGATAACGATAAAAGATAATGCTGAAAAAATAGCATATAATACGTTAAAAAAGATGTTTAAAAAAGCGAATCTTTTGTAAGGATTCGCATATTTTAAAATTTTCTTGAAGTATTCCATTACACTCCTAATTGTGTTTTAATTCTTGAAATTCTTTGGTCTAACATTTTTTCAATGTTATTTGAATTTTCAATAGTATCTAAATTATCCTGAACACTGATATAAAACTTAATTTTTGGTTCAGTACCACTTGGTCTACAGGCTACTTTTGTTCCTTTTTCAGTTTCATAAATTAATACATTAGATTTAGGAATATCAATAGTAGTTTCTTCTCCAGTAATAATATTTTTACGAATAGAAGAGTTATAATCGTTAACAAAAGTTACTCTTTCTCCATCAATTTCCGCAAGCGGATTATTTCTTAAATCAATTAGCATTTGTTTTATTTCTTTTGCCCCATCCATCCCTTTTTTCACCAAAGAAACTAAGTGTTCTTTATAAAAACGGTTATCAACATAAATGTTTATTAATTCTTTATAAAATGAGCTGTTTTTACTTTTTGCATCTGCTGCAATTTCACAAGCTAATAGGGTAGAAGTAACAGCATCTTTATCTCTCACAAAATCACCTACCATAAAACCAAAACTTTCTTCACCACCACCAATAAATTCTTGTTCAGGATGGTCTTTTATCATTTTAGCAATCCATTTAAAACCAGTTAATCCAACTTTAGTTTCAACTCCATAACTTGCAGCAATATCGTTAACTAAATTAGTAGATACAATTGTTGAACCTACAAATTGTTTTCCGTTTAATTTACCTTTGTTTTTCCATTGTTTGATTAGAAAATCGGTCATCACGCTCATGGTTTGATTTCCATTTAGCAACTTAATTTCTCCATTTAAATCTCTAACTGCAATACCTAATCGATCACTATCTGGGTCAGTACCAATTACAATATCTGCATTAGTTTTGTTAGCATAATCCATAGCCATTGCCAATGCTTCAGGTTCTTCTGGATTTGGTGATTTAACAGTTGGGAAATCTCCATTTGGTTCAGCTTGTTCTTCAACTACATGCACATTAGTGTATCCAGCACGTTTTAAAACTTCTGGAATTAATTTAATTGAAGTCCCGTGTAAAGACGTAAACACAATTTTAAGATCTTCTCTTCCTGAAACATTAAATGTTCCATTTTGTACTGAAGCATTCCAAAAAGCCTCATCAATTTCTTTACCTATATAAGAGATTAAACTTTCATTTTTATCGAATTTAACCTCACTATAATCTAAGGAGTTTACTTCAGAAATAATTTCTTTGTCTTGAGGAGGAACAATTTGTCCACCATCTGTCCAATATACTTTATAGCCATTGTATTCTGGAGGGTTATGAGAAGCAGTTAAAACTATTCCTGCATGACAATTTAGGTGATTAACAGTAAAAGATAATTCTGGTGTAGGTCTTAAATCTTCAAAAACATATGATTTTATATTGTTTGCAGATAGAATTTCTGCTACCAATGTTGCAAATTCTTTACTATTGTGCCTGCAATCATAAGCAATTGCAACTTTTAAATCTTCTTTAGGATAACTTCTGTGTAAAAAATTACTTAATCCTTGAGTAGCTTTTCCTAATGTGTATTTATTGATTCTGTTAGTACCAGCTCCCATAATACCGCGCATACCACCTGTGCCAAATTCAGCATCTTTATAAAATCGGTCAATTAAATCTTCTGCATTTGAAGCGATTAATTCGTTAATTTCATTTTGAGTTTTTTGGTCAAAAGTAGGAGACAACCAAAGTTTTGCTTTTTTTAGAATTTCTTCCATTGTAAATTTTATTGGTAGTGGTTATAAATTTTGTTTTTCTTTAATTTTATAATGTTTTTGTTGTGGGTTAGTTTTTATGATTAACTCTCCTAAAAAACCAGCTAAAAACATTAACGTCCCTATAATCATTGAGGTTAAGGCTATATAAAACCAAGGGTTTTGAGTAACTAAAATTGCCGGGATGTTGTTAAATAATCTATAAAGTTTAATTACACCAACATAAAAAGCCATTGTAGATCCCATAATAAACATTAAGGTTCCCCATAAACCAAAAAAATGCATAGGTCTCTTACCAAATTTAGATAAAAAAGAAATAGTAATTAAGTCTAAAAAACCATTTACAAAGCGATTCATACCAAATTTGGTTTCTCCATATTTCCTAGCTTGATGCTGAACAACTTTTTCACCAATTTTAGTATAACCTTCATTTTTAGCTAAAACAGGTATGTATCGATGCATTTCCCCACTTACTTTAACAGCTTTTGCTACTTCTTTTTTATAAGATTTCAACCCACAATTAAAATCATTAAGTTCAAGACCTGAAGTTTTTCTTGCTGCCCAATTAAAAAGTTTAGAAGGTATGTTTTTTGTTAATACATTATCGTATCGTTTCTTTTTCCAACCAGAAATCAAATCAAAATCGTCATTCACAATAAGGTTATATAATTCTGGTATTTCTTCTGGGTTATCCTGTAAATCGGCATCCATGGTAATTATTACATCACCATTAGCAGCACCAAAACCTGCATCTAATGCTTGCGATTTACCATAATTTCTTTGAAAGCGTATTCCTTTGACTTGAGAATGTTTTTTTGATAATTGTTGGATAATTTTCCAAGAGCTATCAGTACTTCCATCATCAATAAAAATAACTTCATATAAAAACTGATTGGATTGCATAACTTTTGCAATCCAATCATATAATTCTTGTAAAGATTCTTCTTCGTTTAAAAGTGGTATTACTACCGATATATCCATAATAAATATTACTGCTTATTATAACGCAGTAAAGTTACAATATTATTGTTGTTAAAATGTATCTTCTTCCTTTTTTTGCATTATAGCGCCAGTGATAGCTGAAATGATAAATCCAAAGAAAGCAGATACAACAATAGATAAAGGTATTGTGATAGCAGGACTTTGGAATTTTTTAGTCATAGACTCAGCTGATTCAATTTGCTCATCTGTTAAGCCTGCATCAATCCAAGCTTGTCTTGTTACTTCCATAACTTGATCTTGGAATCCAGGTTCAATTACCTTAGTAAAGATTAAAGAGTATACAGTAGAAACTAAAACACTAACTACAGCAATTCCAACTCCAACCTTTAAAGCTTGTCCAAAAGAAAGGAAACCACCATTATCATGTTTGAATTTTTTTATTCCTAGCACAATTAATGCGATCATTGGAATAATACCTATATAACCAACTGTTTGTAGGTTTTCAATTAAATTCCCAGATGCATAAAATGCAAGATGAATAAAAACACTTGCGATTCCTAAATAAAGACCATAATTTAAAATTATGCTCTTACTGTTTGCTTGATTTTCCATTTGTTATTGATTTGATTAGTTAAATTATAAAAAAATTACGTAAAACATCTTGTTAGTATTCAATGTTTTAAAAATGTTACAAAAAAATCATGTAAATTTATTGTTAATGATTAAAAAAATGATTGTAAATTTGCATCGGCAAGTCCTACACAACTAGCTCCCTTTGAATCCCCCAGGGCGGGAACGCAGCAAGGGTATTAGGTTGTAGCAGTGTGATGTAGATAGCTTGCCATTTTTTGTTTCATTAAATTTCTTTCCTCGGATGAAACTTTTCAACTACTTCTTTTAAATAACTATTATCTAAATGTACATATATTTCTGTAGTGGTAATACTTTCATGACCTAATAATTGTTGAATAGCTCTAAGATCAACACCTTCTTTCAATAAATATGTAGCAAAGGAATGTCGCAATGTATGTGGACCAACCTTTTTGTTAATATTAGCTTTTGCACATAAATCTTTTAAAATAATAAATATCATTTGTCTAGTTAATCGTTTTCCGCGTCTATTTAAAAAAAGTGTATCTGTATCTTCCTTATTAGCTTTAATATGGTTTCTTATTTGCGAAATATATAATGTAATAAATCTGATTGTAGAAGTGTGTATGGGCACAAACCTAACTTTATCTCCTTTTCCCGTAACCTTGATAAATCCTTCATTAAAAAACAAATCAGATATTTTTAAATTAATTAACTCACTAACACGTAAGCCGCATCCATATATTGTTTCTATAATAGTTCTATTTCTTTCTCCTTGCGGATGACTTAAATCTATTGAACTAATAATTTTGTTAATTTCTTCATTAGATAATACATCTGGTAGTTTTCTTCCTATTTTAGGTGATTGAATTAAATCTAAAGGGTTATCATCTCTGTAGCCTTCAAAAACTAAGTAATCGAAAAAACTTCGCAAACCTGAAATTATTCTGGCTTGAGTTCTAGGGCTAATAACTTTTGATATTTCGTATATAAATTGTTGAATTTGTTTCTTGTTAATAGTGATAGGGCTAGTTTTAATCTGATAGGTTTCCAGATAGTTAACTAGTTTTAGTATATCTCTAGTATAGTTCTCTACTGAGTTTTCAGAGAGAGCTCTTTCTATTTTTAAATAGGTATTATAATCAGTAATCTTAACTTGCCACCCCATGGAAAAAATCAAAAAAAACTTTGTTATTTGAAAAATAAACTTACATTTGTTAAGCAAACTTATAATTATTTAAATTAAAAATTATGAAAAAATTTCTTTTAACAATTGCTATGGTAGCTTTCGGATTTGCTGCTAATGCTCAAGACGGAGAGTTCAACGCTGGAGTTAATTTAGGATTACCTATTGGTGATGTAAGCGATGCTTATTCATTCACTTTAGGAGCTGAAGTAAACTATTTATTTTCAGTTTCTGATGACTTTAAAGTAGGTCCATCTGTAGGATACGTTCAGTTTTTTGGAAAAGACTTTGACGTTTTAGGTGTTTCTATACCTGGAGTTGACGCTTCTTTTATGCCTTTAGCTGCAGCTGGTCGTTTCGCTGTTTCTGATGAATTTACTTTAGGAGCTGACTTAGGTTACGCAATTGGATTAAGCCCTGACGGTAATGACGGTGGTTTTTACTACAGACCTATGGTAGGATATAACATTTCTGATAATGTTATGTTACAAGCTACTTATTCAGGTGTAAGCGTAGAAGGAGGATCTTTCTCTAACATCGGTTTAGGAGTAATGTTCGGATTATAATATTTAACTGAATATATAAAAAAAGGAGCTTTTTTAAGCTCCTTTTTTTTATGCAAAAAAAATAACTCATTGTCCTATAAAGTTTAAGCTTTTAATTATAAAAAAAAGAAAGAAAAAGCTTTTTAAAAGGAATAATTCCAATTAGTTTCGCACTTCTAAAATTTAATAATTATAATTAAAAAATTATGAAAAAATTTCTTTTAACAATTGCTATGGTAGCTTTCGGATTTGTTACTAATGCACAAGATGGTACTTTAAACGTAGGTGGTAATATTGCTTTACCAATTGGAGATGCAGGTGATGCTTATTCTTTTTCTTACGGAGGTGAAGTTAACTATTTATTTAACTTATCTGAAGATTTCGATTTAGGAGCTTCATTTTCTTATATCCAATATTTAGGTAAAGAAGTTAATGGTTTTGATGTTCCTAGTGTTGCTTTCTTACCAGTTGCTGCTGCAGGTCGTTATAATCTTTCTGAAAAATTCGTTGTAGGTGCTGATTTAGGATTTGCAATTGGTGTTGATGAAGGAAATGATGGTGGTTTTTATTACAGACCTATGGTAGGTTATAAAGTTATGGATAATATAACTTTACAAGCTACTTATTCAGGTATTAGTTTAGACGGAGGTTCTGCTTCTAATATTGGATTAGGTGCTTATTATTCTTTCTAATACTATATGTAGAAATAAAAAAAATAAAAAGGAGCTTTTAAGCTCTTTTTTTTTTGCTCTTATAATAAGTATATTCGCATTATAAATTATATATAATGAGAAAAATTTTAATAATATTTTTATTCTTGTTTTCAATGAATTTTACACTGACAGCTCAAGAAAATGAGTTTAATGTTGGTATAAATGGAGGAATAACAATTGGAAACATAGAAGGGGTTTCAAATATGGCATTTGGTTTTGATGCTAATTATTTGTTTGATGTGTTTGAAGGGGTAAAGTTTGGTCCTTCAGTTAACTTTGTGTACTTCGTTACTCAAGAAGAAAATGGTTTTAAACCAGATGCTTTTGTGTATTTGCCTATAGGTGGTACAGTAAAATTTCATAGTGATGGAGATGATTTTTATGTTGCTTTAGATGCTGGTTATGCTATTGGAATTTCTCCTGAAGGAGATAATGGAGGTATTTTTGTAAAGCCAATGGTAGGGTATAATATTAATCAGAATTTTAATGTAAATCTATTTTATTCTGGAGTTAAGAAGAGTGCACCTACTTATGGTTATGTTGGTTTAGGACTTGTATTCAATATTTTTGGAGGAAATAGCTATTATAGCTTATAAAAAACTAAATATGAAGCTTATTATAATTAATGGCCCGAATCTTAATTTATTAGGAAAAAGAGAACCAGAAGTTTATGGTTCTAAAACTTTTAATGCTTATTTTGATGAATTAAAAAATAAATTTTCTAATATAGAGTTGGAATATTATCAATCAAATATAGAAGGGGAAATAATTAATAAGTTGCATGAGGTAGGTTTTAATTTTGATGGAATAATTTTAAATGCTGCAGCATACACTCATACTTCTGTTGGAATTGGTGATGCGATTAAAGGTATAACAACTCCGGTAGTGGAAGTACATATCTCAAATGTACATTCGCGTGAGGATTTTAGACATACAAGTTACATTGCAGGTAACGCAAAAGGTGTTATATCTGGCTTTGGTTTAGATAGTTACATTTTGGCTATTCAAAGTTTTATAAAGTAAATAATACTCCCCCCAGATTTTTAATTGTTTTTTACAGATATTTTATAAAGAAATAAATATCTAAATAGAAGTAATACTATTAAAGGTATTATAGGATGCGTGAATTTTTGAATTCCCGTAATATGTATTATAGGAATAAGTAATAAAAGCACTATTAAAAAGACTAAATATTTATTAATCCAAGTTTTATGTTTTTTACTAAATAGGAAAAAAGAAACAATAAAATTCGGAGCAACCCCCCATAAAAAATTAAAATTATTTGGTGCAGTTGAATGATTTGTAAAAAACCATAAAAACACAATCAATAATCCAACTAATCCAGTACTAAAAAAGAGTACAAAATCTAAAATTCTTGTACGTTTTCCTTTCTTAAAGTCATTTATGGTTATAGCAACTACAATTACTAATAAAATAGTAAAAATAAAAAGAGGACTAGGAGAATCCGCTAATGCTTTTTTATGTTCAAAATCTAGCAAAGTTTTTGTGGATTTTATTAAGTTTTCTTCTCCATTTTGAGTATTAATTTTTGATTTATCATAAGCTAAAAATAGATACTCAGGTAAATATAAATATTCTTCAGAAGTTGCAATTTTATCTAGATTGTTTCCTAAAGCAATATTGATTCCGAAGCTACCCCAAGAGTTTGGATTAATTTTTTCATTCATTAATGCTCTTATAGATTTAGGGTTGCTTATAAAACCTTCATCAAAAACCAAATTGTTTTTTAATATAGATTTAATAATATCCCTAGGTCTTGTTGCACAATTGTCAAAGAATGGATCATAAAAATAACTAGCATTCTCAGGTTTTGCGTTTCTTTCTAAAAAATGAAAAAGCTCGTTTCTTTGTTGTTGATTTAGATTTAGTGTTTGTTGTTTTACCCATCTTTCGTCTTGCTGAGCTGATTTTAGGGCATAATAAAAAGGATACCTTGCTAATTTGTATTTCATATAACCCCTCACGAAGTTGACGTAAAAATTAGGATCATTAAAATCAAAAATGCCGTAATTATACAATAGATCAAGATTTAAAACAGGATCTTTAACTCTAATAGCAGTATGTCCAAATTTTTCATATAAATTATCACCTGGTCCAGACGTAATAATACTTATTTGAGAATAGTTTGAAAGCTGAGCATTTTGCGAAAAACTAATTTGTGAAACTAAAAATAGAAGTATAAAGTATTTTTTTAGCATAATTAACGATAAAAACTATAATCAATTTTAATAGAGAAAATATTTGAAAATAAAGCATTTCCAACACTTCCAATGTTGGTTAATGCATAATCAATTTGAATTCCTTTGTATTTGAAACCTAAACCAAAGTTTGGTTGAATAGATAAAGATTCTGAGTTGTCAAACTCTCTAATGTTTTGAAAATTTCCAGCTCCAACTCTTAAAAAGACTAGATTATCATAATCTAATTGGAAACCAAAAGCAGGATCAACACTAAGAAAAGAAGTAGAAATAATATCATTTGTTTCTGCAAATCGCATGTTTAAATCGAATTCTGCTAACAAATGAAAGTCTCTACCAAAATTAAAAATTTTAGCCATTCCTATTTGTAATTTTGGTTTTGTTATTTCAGTAGTTTCTGGCAATTCTTGATTTTGACCAGGAATAGCATTTCTAATCTTATCAAATTCTGTTTCATTTATTGCCCAAGTATTAAAAGTAGTAGTAATATCTCTTGCTATTATACCAAATTTCCAGTTGTTTTTTTCGAATTGAATACCTAAATCAAAACCAAAACCCCATGAAGTAGCAAAATCACCAATAATTCGTCTAATTATTTTAGCGTTACCTCCAATAGTAAAACCATCTAAAGGCATTTTACGGGCATAACTTACATTTAAAGCATAATCAGCAGCAGAAAACAAATTAATTCGGTTAAAATCGATATTTCCTTGACTATCTATTAATTCTGTAGTGTTTAAAATATCATCTACTCCAAATCGAATAATAGATAATCCAACTGCACTCTCTTTATTTATAGGCATTGCGAATCCGGCAAAATTATAGGTAGCTATTCCAGAAAAATAAGAAGCATGCATTAAAGAACCTTGGTAATCTTCAATACCTACTAATCCTGCAGGATTCCAATATGTCGAGTTAACATCATTAGAAGTTGCTACAACGGCTTTACTCATTCCTAGAGCAGCGGCATCAACTCCAATATTTAAAAATTCATTAGAATAGTTTCTAAACTGCCCATAAGTTAGGGCAGAAGTAAGTAATACTAAAAATAGTAACTTGATTTTCAAGATCTCAATTTATTTAAATAACAAATATCTTAATTCCTTGTGAAATAACAGATAATTTAACTAGTTATTGTTTTAAGAATATATATTTAACTTATCCTGAATAAAGTTTACAATTTGTTTTTCAATCCAAAATGTTTCATCGTTAAAAGTAGTAACAAAACCTACATGACCACCATATTTTGGGGTCATTAAATAAAAATTTTCAGAATTTTCAGCAATTTCATAAGGATAACAATCTAAAGATAAGAAAGAATCATCTTTTGCATTTATAAGTAATGTTTTATGTTTTATTTTAGTGAGATAAGGTTTACTGCTAGCTTTTTCCCAATAATCTTCAGGTCCATCGAACCCAAAAACAGGAGCAGTATAAATTTCTTCAAAATCTCTAAAAGTAGAAGCTTTATTAATTAATTTTATATCAGGATTAAATTCTGGATATTTTTCAGCTTTTAAAAGTACCTTAGATTTTAAAGTTCTAAGGAACTCTTTCATGTATATTTTGTTTTTAAGTTTACTTAATTCTGCTTGAGCACTAGTTAAATTAATAGGAACAGATACAGCAATTCCACCTTTTATAGTATTAGGTATCTTTGTGTTGAACTCTCCTAAGTATTTTAAAATTAAATTTCCACCAAGACTAAAACCACATAAGATGATATCGTCATAATTATATTTTTCAATTAAATAATTAACAACAAACTCAACATCATCTGTTTTACCAGCATGATATGTTTTAAGACTGTTATTATCTTCACCACTACAACTTCTTAAGTTCATAGCTATTACATCATAACCATGATTTTTTAAATAATTAGCAGTTGAAGCCATGTAACTAGATTCAGAACTTCCTTCTAATCCATGAATTAGCAGGACAGCAGAGAAAGAATCTGAGGTTAAAAAATCTAAATCAATAAAGTCATTATCCCAAGTAGTAATTCTTTTTCTATCATAGTTAGGTTTATCTTTATTAGCAAAAAATTTGTACAATGTATTTACATGTGGGTTTTTAAAAGGAAACTTAGTTGATAGCTGACTTTTTAGTAATGGCATTATAAATAGTTAGTTTAATTAATTGTTAACAAAATTCTATTTCATATTTTAGACAAAAATCTATCAAAAACATGAATATTAAAAAGCAGATTCCAAATATAATTACTTTAGGTAATTTACTTTGTGGTACTATAGCAACAATTTATGCAGTTAGAGGTGATTTTTACACTACAGCAATTTTAGTTGGAATTGGAATAGCTTTTGATTTCTTTGACGGTTTTGTTGCAAGATTGTTACAAGTTCAGGGTGAATTTGGAAAACAATTAGATAGTTTGGCAGATATGGTTACCAGTGGAGTAGTACCTGGTATTATTATGATTCAATACATGGTAAACAGTTCTCATTATGGTGAATTAGGAATTTCTTCTTGGGATGCAGCCTTAGATATGGGGCTTAATATAGATAGTTGGTTTTCTTATAAGGTTTTAGGGCTATTACTAACTCTTTTTGCAGGATATAGGTTAGCAAAATTTAATATAGATGAAAGACAATCTGATAGTTTTATTGGCTTGCCAACACCAGCAATGAATTTGTTTGTACTTTCTTTACCGCTAATTTCAGAGTATACTGATAATGTTTTAATTCAAGATATTATTCACAATAAGTATGTTCTAATATTTATAACTATTCTATTAAGCGTATTAATGGTTTCTGAAATTAAACTATTCTCATTAAAGTTTAAGAACTATTCTTTTAAGGATAATAGTATTAAATATATTTTCTTGATTTTATCGTTGGTACTTTTAATTACACTAAAGTTTGTAGCTGTACCTGTAATAATCTTATTATATGTACTAATGTCAGTAATTAAGAATATGAAAAAAGAAGTAAGTAACTAAAATTTCTTCTTTTTCAATTCAAAATCTTTACCTAGATATACTTTTCTAACTGTTTCGTCTGCTGCTAATTCTTCAGGAGTTCCTTCTTTAAGAATACTACCATTATACATAAGATAAGTTCTGTCAGTGATGGCTAATGTTTCTTGTACATTATGATCTGTAATAAGAATTCCTATATTTTTATTTTTAAGGTGAGCAACTATACTTTGAATATCTTCAACTGCAATAGGATCTACACCAGCAAAGGGTTCATCTAATAAAATAAATTTAGGGTCTGAAGCTAAACAACGAGCAATTTCAGTTCTTCTGCGTTCACCACCAGAAAGTAAATCACCTCTATTTGTACGAACATGACCTAAGCTAAATTCTTCAATTAATTCTTCTAATCGTTGTTTTCTTTCTTCTTTAGTACGATCTGTAAATTCTAAAACAGAAAGTATATTATCTTCTACAGATAATTTTCTAAAAACAGAAGCTTCTTGTGCTAAGTATCCAATTCCTTTCTGTGCACGTTTATACATAGCATCTTCGGTAATTTCATCATTATCAAGAAAAATTTGCCCGAAATTAGGTTTTACCATACCAACAATCATATAAAAAGAAGTTGTTTTTCCTGCTCCATTCGGACCTAGTAATCCAATAATTTCACCTTGTTCAACTTCAAGAGAAATTCCTTTAACTACTTTACGACTGCCGTAAATTTTCTGGATATTATCTGCTCTTAATTTCATGATTGTTCTATGGCTATATATCTTTTGCTAAAAGTGCTTAAATTTTACGAATATGCTTCTTAAAAAGTTATTAAACTTATTCTTCTAAAGCTTCCCAGAACTCAAGAGCTCTTCTTAAATGAGGAATTACGATAGTTCCACCAACTAAAGTAGCTATCGACATTGTTTCCATCATTTCTTCTTTGGTAACACCATTTTTATAAGCAGTTTCTAAATGATATGCGATACAATCATCACAGCGTAAAACTGCAGAAGCTACTAAACCTAATAATTCTTTTGTTTTTACAGATAAATGACCTTCTGCGTAAGCATTAGTATCTAAGTTGAATATTCTTTTAATTACTTTATTATCTGACGATAAAATTTTTTCGTTCATTGTAGAACGATAATCATTGAACTCTTGGACTTTTTTCGACATTTTTTTGTTGTTCTTTTTTTATTACAAATTTAGAAATATGAATACTAATTTCATATAAAATCATGATGGGTACAGATACAATTACTTGACTCGCAATATCTGGAGGGGTAATAATAGCTGCTAATATTAAAACAAGCACTAATGCATGTTTTCTATATCGTTTTAAAAATTGTGGTGTTATTAAGCCTATTTTAGATAAAAAGAAAATAATAATTGGTAGTTCAAAGAAAACAGCTACTCCTATTAATGTATTTGTTACTAATCCTATATAAGCATCTAGTTTAAAGTTGTTTACTACAGCGTCACCAATAGTGAAGTTATAGAAAAAATATACAGACATTGGTATAATTACATAATAACTAAATAGAATTCCAAGAAAAAATAAGAATGATGCCCAAAATATAAAACCTCTTGATTTTTTTCTTTCTTTTTCTAGTAAACCAGGAGAAATAAATCGCCAAATTTCCCATAAAACATATGGAAATGAAATTATAAAACCTAAAATTAATGAAGACCAAATAGCTGTCATTAATTGTTGTGTTGGATTTAAAGCTTGAAGTGTTTGTTTAAACTGGATATTACAAAAACTACTTTCCATGCCTAATCCAGTAAATACTTTACAAAAGAATTGGTAGGTGTCAAAATCAGGTTTTAAATGTGCTAATAAAACTTTATCAAAAATTATTTTGATATATATGAACACCAAAATGGCAACAATAAAAATTGCTGAAATACTTCGTATAACATGCCATCTAAGTTCTTCAAGATGGTCTAAGAAAGACATTTCTTTTTCTGCCATGACTAAAAAATACCTTCTTTTATTAAATCATGTAGATGAACAACACCAACATATGTGTCATTATCATCCGAAACTAATATTTGCGTAATACTATTAGATTCTAATGTTTCTAATGCATCAATTGCCATTGCATCAATATGAATCGTTTTAGGATTTGAACTCATGATATCTGCAGCAGTTAAATTTTGTATTTCTGTTGTTTTGTTTAGCATTCTTCTAATGTCTCCATCAGTAATAATCCCTAAAATTTTATCATTATCGTTTACAACAGCTGTAACACCTAATCTTTTTTCAGATATTTCTACAATTACATTTGCAATTTTGTCAGCGGATAAAACTTTAGGTAATTCATTGTTTTTTACTAAGTCTGATACTCGTAAGTATAAACGTTTCCCTAATGCTCCACCTGGGTGATATTTAGCAAAATCATTATTTGTAAATCCACGTAAATCTAGTAAACATACAGCTAAAGCATCACCTAATACTAATTGAGCTGTTGTGCTATTTGTAGGAGCTAAATTATTCGGATCAGCCTCCTTTTCAACATAAGAGTTCAAAACAAAATCTGCATTTTTTCCTAAAAACGAGTCAGAATTACCAGTGATAGCAATAATTTTATTTTTAGAATTTCTGATAAGTGGAACAAGAACTTTTATTTCAGGTGTATTCCCACTTTTAGATATACATATAACAACATCATCTTCCTGAATATTGCCTAAATCACCATGAATGGCATCAGCTGCATGCATAAAAACAGCTGGAGTTCCAGTCGAATTTAGTGTAGCTACAATTTTATTTGCAATGTTAGCACTTTTACCTATTCCAGTAATTATTACTCTTCCTTTAGAGTTTAATATGAAGTTAACTGCGTTAGCAAACGAATTGTCCAAAAAATTAGTTAAATTAGCTATACTATTACTTTGAAGAATAATGGTTTCTTTTGCTTTTGCTAATATTGAATCTGAATTTTTCAAGTAAAACAAGGTTTAATTTGAAGATGTAAAAATAGGAATATTTTAGCTACTAAAACTTTCATTTTATAAGAAACTTATATGTAACTTTAATGTAATTATTTTTTTGTGTTAGTTTGAATTTTTAATTTTGGCTTTCTGGGAACAATATGAAAATGAATTTATACGATGCTTTAAAAAAGTTCTTTGGTTTTAATCAATTTAAAGGACTTCAAGAGGATGTAGTCAAAAGCATTTTAGACGATGAAAATACATTCGTTATAATGCCAACTGGAGGAGGTAAGTCGTTATGCTACCAATTACCAGCTTTAATGAAAGAAGGAACTGCAATTGTGGTTTCTCCATTGATAGCCTTAATGAAAAATCAAGTTGATGCTATTAGAGGTATTTCCGAAACTCATGGAATAGCTCATGTTTTAAATTCTTCTTTAAACAAATCTGAAATCAATCAAGTTAAAAGTGATATTTCTAACGGAGTGACAAAACTTTTGTACGTTGCTCCAGAATCACTGATAAAGGAAGAGTATGTTGATTTCTTAAAGCAACAAAAAATTTCTTTTGTAGCTATTGATGAAGCTCATTGTATTTCTGAATGGGGACATGATTTTAGACCTGAGTATAGAAATTTAAGAAACATTATTAGACAAATTGATAATGTTCCAGTAATAGGTTTAACAGCAACCGCTACTGAAAAAGTACAAGAAGACATTTTAAAAACATTAGGAATGACAGATGCTAATGTATTTAAAGCATCTTTTAATCGTCCTAATTTATTTTATGAAGTAAGACCAAAAACTAAAGAGGTTGAGAAAGATATTATTCGCTTTATTAAACAAAAAGAAGGACAATCTGGAATTATTTATTGTTTAAGCAGGAAGAAGGTAGAGGAAATAGCTCAAGTTCTTCAAGTTAATGGAATAAATGCACTCCCATATCATGCTGGTTTTGATGCTAAAACTAGAGCTAAACATCAGGATATGTTTTTGATGGAAGACTGCGATGTGGTTGTTGCTACAATTGCTTTTGGAATGGGGATTGACAAGCCAGATGTACGTTATGTAATTCATCATGACATTCCTAAAAGTTTAGAAAGTTATTATCAGGAAACCGGTAGAGCTGGTCGTGATGGAGGAGAAGGTCATTGTTTAACATTTTATGCTTATAAAGACATAGAGAAACTTGAAAAATTTATGGCCAATAAACCTGTTGCAGAACAAGAAGTTGGTCATGCATTATTACAAGAAGTGGTTGGATATGCTGAAACGTCTATGAATCGTAGAAAGTATATTTTGCATTATTTCGGAGAAGAATTTGATGAAGTAAATGGTGATGGTGCAGATATGGATGATAACATGCGTAATCCTAAGAAAAAACATGAAGCAAAAGAAGAAGTAGCAACTATATTGAAAATAGTCAAGAATACTAATGAAATGTATAAAGCAAAGGAAATTGTAAATACATTAGTTGGTAATGAAAATGCACTTTTAAAATCGCATAAAACTACAGAACAACCATTTTTTGGAATAGGAAAAGGAAAATCCTCTAGTTATTGGATGGCGTTAATACGTCAAATATTAGTAACTGATTTAATCCGTAAGGAAATAGAACAATATGGTGTTATTAAAATAACGAAAGAAGGTCTAGACTATCTATCTAATCCAAAGTCATTTATGATGACGGAAGATCATGAATATAGTTCTTCTGACGATGGATCGATTATTACAAATGCAAAAGCAAATAATGCTGGTACAGATCAAAAGCTAGTATCTATACTAAAAGATTTACGTAAACAAGTCGGTAAAAAATTAGGAGTTCCACCATTTGCAGTTTTCCAAGATCCTTCGATTAATGACATGGCTTTGAAATATCCAATATCATTAGATGAATTATCAACAGTGCATGGTGTTGGTGAAGGAAAAGCTAAAAAATACGGTAAAGATTTTATTAATGTCATTGCTCAGTATGTTGAGGATAATGATATTGTAAGACCAGACGATTTAGTAGTAAAAAGTACTGGGGTAAATTCTGGTTTGAAGCTTTACATTATTCAAAATACAGATAGAAAACTTCCTTTAGACGATATTGCTAAATCAAAAGGTTTACAAATGAATGAACTTATTAAGGAAATGGAAGCTATTGTTTTTTCAGGTACTAAACTTAATATAGATTATGCTATAGAAGACTTATTGGATGAGGATCAGCAAGAAGAAATTTACGATTACTTCATGGAAGCTGAAACAGACAAAATCCAAGAAGCTTTAGATGAATTTGATGGAGATTATGATGATGATGAATTGCGCTTAATGCGAATTAAGTTTACTAGTGATGTAGCGAATTAAATTATCGATTCAATGAATGATAAAGTCACAGCATATATTGTGAGTCAAAAAAAATGGACGCAAGAGTTACAACTTTTGCGTTCTTTTTTATTGGAACTGGAATTATTTGAAGATATTAAATGGGGAATGCCAGCATATATTTATAAAACGAAGAATATTATAGGTATGTCTGGGTTTAAAAATTATTTTGGTTTATGGTTTCATCAAGGTGTGTTTTTAAAAGATGAAAAAAAACTTCTAGTTAATGCTCAAGAAGGAAAAACTAAGGCAATGCGCCAATGGAGATTTAATTCAATTGAAGAACTAGATAAAAAAACACTTCAAGAATATGTTTTAGAAGCTATGAAAAATGCTGAAATGGGTAAAGAAATAAAGTCTCAACCAAATAAAAAACCTTTACAAATTCCAACTAAATTATTAAAAGCTCTTGAAAGTAATGAAGAATTAAAAGTGAAATTTGAAATGTTTTCTTTGAGTAAGAAAAGAGAATTTACTGAATATATTTCAGAAGCTAAGAGAGAAACTACTAAAGAAAATAGGTTAGAAAAAATTATTCCAATGATTAAATTAGGAATAGGTTTAAACGATAAATATAGAAAGTAAAAGTTCTTATTTTACAAACACTTTTTCAATTGTAGCTGTACTATCACATCTAATAATATACAAATCTAGGTTTTCGCTAGTAACATAATATTCCGCACATGGTTTTAATCGGGGTTTACTTTTGCTAAAAGCAACATCTCCAGACTTTAAAATAATAGAAATTTGAGCAGTATCAATTTTATGAAGCTCTATAGTTTTTAATGCTTCTTCAGAGAATAGTCGCTTTTTTTTACGAATACTTTTTAAAGTTCTAGCATCCATACCATAATCAAAAGAAACTTTTTTATTTTTCCAGAAGAAAGTAACTGCTAAAGTTCCTAAGGCTAAGCCAATCATATAAAATCCTATTCTCTTGAGTAATTGCATGGTTCAAATTTAGATCCCAAAAGTACTCAAAAAAGTAGATATTTATAAAATCAAAAGGTTAATATCTCTGTAAGGTAAATCAAACCAATCTGCAACAGTTCTGTTTGTAAGAACGCCATGGTAAAAGTACATTCCATTTCGTAGGCTTTTATCAAATCTTGCAGCATTTTCAAATCCACCTTCTTCAGCAATGTTAAGTAGGTAAGGAGTGAGTATATTACTAATAGATACTGATGCTGTTCTTGAATATCTGGAAGGAATATTTGGAACACAATAGTGAATTACATCATGTTTTAAAAAAGTAGGTTTACTATGCGTAGTTATTTCAGATGTTTCAAAGCATCCTCCACGATCAATACAAACATCAACAATAACAGCTCCAGTTTTCATTTGTTCAATCATAACCTCAGTAACAATAATAGGAGATCTATCAACACCGCGTATAGCACCAATAGCTACATCACAACGCATCAATGCTTTTAGTAATGATTTTGGTTGAACTGTTGATGTATATATTGGTCCGGGAACTGCTTCTTGTAAACGACGTAATTTGGTAATTGAATTATCAAAAACCTTTATACGAGCACCTAACCCAATTGCAGCTCTAGCAGCACATTTACCAACAGTTCCAGCTCCTAGAATAACTACATCAGTAGGAGGAACACCACTTATGTTCCCTAATAATAATCCATTTCCACCACCAACTGTAGTCATATGTTCTGCTGCAATATGCATAGCAGCAGCACCGGCAATTTCACTTAACGATTTCAAAATGGGAAACACTCCATCTTCATCTTTTATATAATCGTAAGCTATTGCTGTAATTCTTTTTTTTGCTAAAGCTTTAAAATATTTTTTGTCTTGTGTTTTTAATTGTAATGCAGAAATTAAAAAAGCTTGAGGATTCATTAGTTTTATTTCATCTAATGAAGGTGGCTCAACTTTTACAATTAAATTACATCTAAAAACTTCTTTTATGTCATAAGAAATCTTAGCTCCAGCTTCAGAATACTCTCTATCTGAATAATTAGCACCTTCTCCTGCAGTTGTTTCTACAACAACTCTATGTCCGTGAGCAACCAAGGCAGCTACAGCATCAGGTGTAAGGCTTATCCTTTTTTCTTCAAAATGTGTTTCTTTGGGTAAGCCAATAAATAATTCACCTTTTTGCTTTTTGATTTCAAGCATTTCAGGTTGTGGTAATAATTGTTCTTTGGTAAAAGGAGATAAGCCCATTAATTTTATTTCAGTTGAATATTTCTTTGATTATCGGAAGTTAATTCGATATGTATGTTAACAGAATTTAAAGGTAATAAATTTTTAATATTCTGCGGCCATTCAACCAAACACCAATTATCATTATAGAAATAATCTTCAATTCCCATATCTAAAGCTTCTTCTTCATCCTTTATCCTATAAAAATCAAAATGATAAACGATTTCGTTATTCCCAGTAGCATATTCATTAACCAAAGAAAAAGTAGGAGAACTTATTGTATCTTCAACTCCTAGAATAGAACAAATCTCTTTAATAAGGGTAGTTTTACCAACCCCCATTTCTCCGTTAAACAAAAGAATTTTATGTTTTGAAGAAGCAATGACTTCTTGAGCAATATCTCGTATTTGTTCTAAAGAATAATTTTTATTCATAAAAACACTCTTATTTTGTATTGTATACGGCGCAAGGTATAATAATTTCTTCTAAAGAAATACCTCCATGCTGATAAGTGTTTTTATAATATTTAACAAAATGGTTGTAATTATTTGGGTAAGCAAAGAATAAATCTTCTTTAGCAAAAATAAACGGACTATTAATTGTTACACTAGGTAAAAAAATATCTTTTGGATTTTTAACAGCATAAACATCTTTATCTTCATAAGATAAGCTTCGTCCTGTTTTGTATCTTAAATTAGCACTAATATTTTTATCTCCAATAACTTTTGTTGGATTGCTACAGTTAATAGTACCATGATCCGTTGTAATAATTAACTTTTGACCTAATGCCTTTGCCTTTTGAATGATAGACAGTAGTGGAGAATTTTTAAACCAGCTTACAGTTAAAGATCGATAAGCTTTATCGTCACCTACCAACTCTTTAATAACCTCCATTTCAGTTTTGGCATGCGATAGCATATCCACAAAATTATACACTAATACAGTTAAGTCATTTTGTTTTGTGCTATTATAATTTTCTTCTAATTCTTTACCATTTTTTAAAGAGGTAATCTTATAGTATTCGTGCTTTAAGTTAAGATTAAGACGTTTTATTTGCTCTGATAAGAACTCAGCTTCAAATAAGTTTTTACCTCCTTCATCTATATCGTTTTTCCAATAATTAGGAAAACGCTTCTCCATTTCTGAAGGCATTAAACCAGAAAAGATAGCATTTCTTGCATATTGAGTAGCGGTTGGAAGAATACTATAAAAAGAATACTCATTTTCCTTTTTATAAAATTCGTTAATATAAGGTTCTAATACTCTAAACTGATCATATCTTAAATTATCAATAACTACCCATAAAGTACCATTCTCTTTATCTATGTTTGGAGCAACATAATCTTTAAATAGAGTATGAGACATAGTAGGCTTATCATCACCAGTTAACCAATCTTGATAATTCTTTTTTATAAACTTGAAAAATTGAGAGTTTGCTTCAGACTTTTGACTTTCAAGAATTTCAAGCATTCCTGAATCATTAATGTCTTCTAGTTCTAATTCCCAATGAACAAGTCTTTTGTATAAATCTACCCATTCTTTATAGCTATTAACCATAGATAAATCCATAGCTATTTTTCTAAATTCTTGTTGATAATTATGAGTTGTTTTTTCGGAAACAAGCCTTGAATGATCTAGATTTTTCTTTAAACTCAATAAAATCTGATTAGGATTAACAGGTTTTATCAAATAATCAGCAATTTTTGAACCAATGGCTTCTTCCATTATAAACTCTTCTTCACTTTTAGTAATCATTACAACTGGAAGGTTGGGTTGCTTCTGCTTAATTTGATTCAATGTTTCAAGTCCAGAAATACCTGGCATATTTTCATCTAAAAAAACAATATCAAAACTTTCATCATTAACCAAATCAACAGCGTCAGCTCCATTGGTGCAAGTTTCTATATTGTAGTTTTTCTGTTCTAAAAAAAGTATATGTGGTTTTAATAAATCGATTTCATCATCGACCCAAAGGATGTCTATTTTTCTCATAAGATTCTGTTACAAAAAATCAACGAATAAAAAGTTCGTTTAGTGTAAATGAACGAAAATATACTTTATAATTTCTAAAGAAATTATTAAAGTTGATATTAATTTTTTATTTACTCTAAAATAAGTTGTGTAAAACAGAAAAAGGTTTTTATTTAATTACTTTTGCTTTAGTAAATATTATAAATAAATATTATTGGCGACTTCAAAAACTAATAAACTTAAAATTCTTAATGATCCAATTTATGGATTAGTTTCGATACCGAATTCTTTAATTTTTGATATCATTGAGCATCGTTATTTTCAAAGGTTAAGAAGAGTTACTCAAATGGGTTTAACTAATTTGGTATATCCTGGAGCAAACCACACTAGGTTTCATCATGCCATTGGTTGTATGCATTTGATGCAAAAAGCAATACATATACTTAGAACAAAAAATGTTGCTATTTCAGAAGAAGAAGCTACAGCTCTTAGTATTGCTATATTATTACACGATATAGGTCATGGTGCTTTTTCACATGCATTAGAATATAGTATTGTTAATGGGATTACTCATGAAGAAATCTCTTTAATGTTCATGAAAAAATTAAATGAAGAGTTTGAAGGACAATTAAGTTTAGCAATACAGATTTTTGAAGGGAAATATGAAAGAAAATTTTTCAATCAATTAATATCCAGTCAACTTGATGTTGACCGATTAGATTATTTAAAAAGAGATAGTTTTTATACAGGAGTTACTGAAGGAAATATTTCTTCTGATCGATTAATTGCCATGATGAATGTAAAAAATGATGAACTGGTAATTGAACAGAAAGGAATTTATTCTGTAGAAAAGTTTTTGATAGCCAGACGGTTAATGTATTGGCAAGTATATTTGCATAAAACATCATTATCTGCTGAAACTTTATTGGTAAAAGTACTTCAAAGAGCTAAAGAGCTAGCTAAGAAAGGCAAGGAGCTGGCTGCAACAGAATCTTTGAGATACTTCTTGTATAATACGATTACTGATAAAAACTTTAGTAGCGAAGCTTTGGAAGTGTTTTCAAGACTAGATGATTATGATGTTTTTTCTTCCATAAAACAATGGTGTTTCCATGAAGATATTGTTCTTTCTAAACTATCTAAAATGATAATTGAAAGAAAATTATTTGGAATAGAAATACAAGACAAACCTTTTTCTGAGAAAAAGATAAACAAACTAAAAGCTAAACTTAAAGAAACCTTTAATATACCAGAAGAGCATATAGATTATTTTATTTTTATAGATACGGCTTCTAATCAAGCTTACAATATTGAAAAACCAATAAAAATCCTTAGTAAAAGAGGTAAGGTGAAAGATATTGTAAAAGCATCAGATCATCTTAATTTAAAGAGCTTGTCTAAACCAGTTATAAAATATTATTGCTGTTATCCAAAGAAATTTTAGTTGGAGTTAATACAATTATAACCTTAAACAAAAAAAATAATTACTTTTGCAAGTAATGAAATTCACAGCAAAGCAGATAGCAGAGATCTTACAAGGTGAAGTAGTAGGTAACCATGAAGAGGTAGTATCTAAATTATCTAAAATAGAAGAAGGCGAAAAGGGCTCGTTAACCTTTTTGGCTAATCCTAAGTATAATTCATATATATATTCTACTAAGGCTTCTGTAACCATAGTAAATAAGAGTTTTACACCTGAAAAGGAAATTGAAACTACATTGATAAAAGTAGAAGATGCATATAAATCTTTTTCAACACTTTTAGAATATTATAATCAGGTTAAAAAAAATAAGTTAGGTAGAGAAGAACCTATTTATATTTCTAAATCTGCAACAATTGGAACTAATGAATATATTGGTGCGTTTTCATACATTGGTGAAAATGTTATCATAGGTGAAAATGTAAAAATATATCCTAACACTTATATTGGAGATAATGTTACGATTGGGGATAATTGTGTGATTTTTGCTGGTGTAAAAATATATTCTGAAACCGCAATTGGGAATAATTGTAAAATTCATTCAGGAAGTATTATAGGTTCAGATGGTTTTGGATTTGCGCCTGATGAAAATGGAGAATATAAAGCTGTTCCTCAAACAGGGAATGTAATTATAGAAGACAATGTAGACATTGGCTCTAACTCTACAATAGATAGAGCCACATTAGGTTCTACTATCATAAGAAGAGGTGTTAAATTGGATAATCAAATTCAAATAGCTCATAATGTTGAAGTTGGTAAGAATACTGTAATTGCTTCTCAAACAGGGATAGCAGGATCAACTAAGGTTGGTGAGAATTGTATGATTGGTGGTCAAGTAGGAATTGTTGGACATATTTCTATTGGAAATAATGTGAAAATTCAAGCTCAGTCAGGAATTGGAAAAAATTTAAAAGATGGAGATGTAGTTCAAGGTTCTCCAGCATTTGGATATTCTGATTTTAATAAATCATATGTTCATTTTAGAAATTTACCAAAAACAATAACAACACTAAATAAAATAGAGAAGGAATTTAATTCTCTTAAAAACCGAAATGAGTAAGAAACAAAACACTATTAAAAATGAAATTACATTATCAGGTGTAGGATTGCATACTGGTAACGAAGTTGTAATGACATTTAAACCAGCGCCTCCAAATCATGGTTTTGCATTCAAACGAGTAGATTTAGAAGGACAGCCAATTATTGAAGCAAAGGCAGAATATGTAACTGATACCCAGCGAGGAACTAATATGGAAAAAAATGGAGTGCAAATTAATACTTCAGAACATGTATTAGCTGCTGCTGTTGGTTTGGATATAGATAACTTATTGATTGAAATCAATGCTTCTGAACCTCCTATAATGGATGGATCTTCTAAGTTTTTTATAGAAGCATTAGAAAAAGCTGGTATTGAAACACAAGAAGTAGATATTGAAGAATATGTAGTTAAAGAAATAATTTCTTATAAAGACGAAACTACGGGTAGTGAAATTATATTAATGCCTTCTGAAGAATATCAGGTAACTGCAATGGTAGATTTTGGAACAAAAGTATTAGGTACTCAAAATGCGACATTAGATAAAATTTCTGATTTTAAAGTAGAAATTTCTTCAGCTAGAACATTTAGTTTCCTTCACGAAATTGAGATGTTACTTGAACACAATTTAATTAAAGGAGGAGATTTAAATAATGCTATTGTATATGTAGATAAAGAATTATCTGAAGGTACTACTGAAAAGCTTAAAAAAGCATTTAATAAAGATGATATTAAGATAAAACCTAACGGAATTTTAGATAATTTAGAATTGCATTGGGCTAATGAAGCTGCAAGGCATAAATTATTAGATGTAGTTGGAGATTTAGCTCTAGTAGGTACTAGAATTAGAGGAAAGGTAATTGCTAATAAACCAGGACATTTAGTAAATACAACTTTTGCTAAAAAATTAGCAAAAATCATTAAGAAAGAAAAAAGAAATAATGTTCCTACTTATGATTTAAATCAGCCACCATTAATGGACATCCACCAAATTATGGATGTGCTTCCACATAGACCACCTTTTTTATTAGTGGATAGAATTTTAGAACTTTCTGATAGACATGTAGTGGGAATGAAGAATGTAACTATGAATGAAGATTTCTTCGTAGGACATTTTCCAGGAGCACCTGTTATGCCAGGAGTTCTTCAAATTGAAGCTATGGCACAAGCAGGTGGAGTTTTGGTGTTAAAATCTGTGCCAGACCCAGAAAATTACTTAACATATTTCATGAAAATAGATAAGGTAAAATTTAAACAAAAGGTTTTACCAGGAGATACGTTAATATTTAAAAGTGAATTAATTACGCCAATTCGTAGAGGTATTGCTCATATGCAAGCCTATGCTTATGCAAATGGAAGACTAGTTGCTGAAGCAGAATTAATGGCTCAAATAAGTAAAGTAAAATAGTATGAATCAACCTCTAGCTTATGTACATCCACAGGCTAAAATTGCTAGAAATGTAGTAATTGAACCTTTTTCAACAATTCATGCAAACGTAGAAATAGGTTCAGGTACATGGATTGGTTCTAATGTTACCATAATGGAAGGCGCTAGAATTGGAGAAAATTGTAGAATTTTTCCTGGAGCGGTAATTTCTGCTATTCCTCAAGATTTGAAATTTAATGATGAAGAAACCATTGTAGAAATTGGAAACAATGTTACCATTAGAGAATGTGTTACCATCAACCGCGGTACTTCAGATAGACATAAAACTGTTATTGGTGATAATTGCTTAATTATGGCTTATTGCCATATTGCTCATGATTGTATTGTTGGTAATAGTTGTATTTTTTCTAATAATTCTACTTTAGCAGGTCATGTAACTATTGGAAATAATGTAGTTTTAGCAGGAATGGTAGCTGTACATCAATTTGCTTCTGTAGGAAATCATGCTTTTGTAACTGGTGGTTCGCTAGTAAGAAAAGATGTTCCTCCTTTTGTAAAGGCAGCTAGAGAACCTTTGTCTTATGTAGGAATAAATTCTATAGGATTAAGAAGAAGAGGTTTCTCAACAGAAAAAATTAGAGAGATTCAAGATATTTACAGAATTCTGTTTCAAAAAAATTATAATAATTCTCAAGCAATTGAAATTATTGAAGCTGAAATGGAAGCGACCTCAGAAAGAGATGAAATTATGCAATTTATAAAGGATTCTCATAGAGGAATAATGAAAGGATATTACAATACAAATTAATTAATAAAAAATGGCATCAACTTCAGATATTAAGAAAGGACTATGTATTAAGTACAATAGTGATATTTTTAAAGTTATAGAATTTTTACACGTAAAGCCAGGAAAAGGGCCTGCTTTTGTAAGAACTAAATTAAAAAGTGTAACAACAGGTAAAGTAATTGATAATACGTTCTCTGCGGGTCATAAAATAGAAGATGTACGTGTAGAAACTCATAAATTTCAGTATTTATATGCAGAAGCAGATGATTTACACTTTATGAACACAGACGATTATAATCAAATTACTTTAGAAAGAAAAGTTGTTGACGGATCTGAATTTATGAAAGAAGGTGAAGTTGTTACTATCTTAATTAATACGGAAGATGGATTACCTTTATCTGTAGAAATGCCTTCTCATGTTATTTTAGAAGTAACGCATACAGAACCAGGTGTAAAAGGAAATACGGCAACAAATGCTACAAAACCAGCTACGATGGAAACTGGAGCTAGAGTTAATGTTCCTTTATTTATAAATGAAGGAGATAAAATAAAAATTGATACAGAAAAAGGATCTTATTCAGAAAGAATTAAATCATAACTTTTTTTAAATAGTCAATCCCGCTGGTGCGGGATTTTTTTTGTCATGAAATTTAAACAAACACAAACATTACAAGGAATAGCAGATTTATTGAGTTTAAACTATGTTGGTAATCCTAATTTTGAAATTACTGGTTTAAACGAAATTCATGTTGTTCAAAAGGGAGAGATTGTTTTTGTAGATCATCCTAAATACTATGATAAAGCTTTAAAATCAAATGCTACAACTGTTTTAATTAATAAAGAAGTAGAATGTCCTGAAGGTAAAACCTTATTAATTTCAGATGATCCATTCAGAGATTTTAATAAACTAACAAAACATTTTAATCCATTTATTGCTTCAAAAGATAGCATATCTGAATCTTCAATAATAGGAGAGAATACTGTTATACAGCCAAATGTATTTATTGGAGAGCATGTAATAATCGGTAAGAATTGTATTATTCACGCGAATGTTTCTATCAATAATCATTGTGTTATTGGAGATAACGTTACAATTCATTCAAATACAGTTTTAGGAAGTAATGCTTTTTACTATAAGAAAAGACCAGAAGGATTTGATCCATTGGTTTCTGGTGGTAGGGTAATTATTGAAAATAATGTAGATTTAGGAGCTTCTTGTACTATTGATAGAGGAGTTACTGGAGACACTACAATTGGAGAAGGAACTAAAATAGATAATCAAGTTCACGTTGGTCACGATACGATAATTGGTAAAAAATGTTTGATTGCTGCACAAAGTGGTATAGCTGGTTGTACAGTTATTGAAGACGAGGTTACTATTTGGGGACAGGTAGGAGTTGTTAGTGGTCTTAAAATTGAAAAAGGTACGGTATTAATGGCGCAAACTGGAGTTATGAAATCTCTAAAAAAAGGTGTCTATTTTGGAACACCTCAAAGAGAATATCGTCAAAAAATGCGAGAAGTAATACATTTAAAAAACGAAGTAAATAAAGATAAAAAGTAACAAAAAATTAATTGGTAATACTCAATTAAAAAACTATTTTTGCTACACTTAAATTAAAAATAAACCAATGAGCGTTTTAGTAAATAAAGATTCAAAAATTATTGTACAAGGTTTTACAGGAAGTGAAGGTACTTTCCATGCTGGTCAGATGATTGATTATGGTACAAACATTGTTGGTGGTGTTACACCAGGAAAAGGAGGACAAGAACACTTAGGTAAGCCTGTATTTAATACTGTTGATGAAGCAGTTCAAAAAGCAGGAGCAGATACATCTATTATTTTTGTACCACCAGCATTTGCTGCTGATGCAATTATGGAATCTGCTGAAGCTGGAATTAAAGTAATTATTTGTATTACAGAAGGAATTCCTACTGCAGATATGGTAAAAGTGAAATCTTATATTGATGCTAAAGAAGATTGTACATTAGTTGGACCTAACTGTCCAGGAGTTATTACTCCAGATGAAGCTAAAGTTGGAATTATGCCAGGATTTATCTTTAAGAAAGGTAAAGTTGGTATTGTTTCTAAATCAGGAACATTAACTTATGAGGCTGCTGATCAGGTTGTAAAGCAAGGATACGGAGTTACTACTGCAATTGGAATTGGTGGAGATCCAATTATTGGAACTACTACTAAAGAAGCTGTAGAGTTATTAATGAATGATGATGAAACTGAAGCTATCGTAATGATTGGTGAAATTGGAGGTCAGTTAGAAGCAGAGGCTGCTCGTTGGATTAAAGCTGATGGTAACCGTAAGCCAGTTGTTGGTTTCATCGCTGGACAAACTGCACCTGCTGGTAGAACAATGGGGCACGCTGGAGCTATTGTTGGTGGTGCTGACGATACTGCACAAGCAAAGATGAAAATTTTAGCAGAAAACGGAGTTCACGTTGTAGAATCTCCTGCTAAAATTGGGGAAATGGTTGCTAAAGTTTTAGGATAAGCCATTAAAAATTTTTAGATAATATAAATTCCCGTTTTTTAGCGGGAATTCTTTTTATATTTACAAACAACTAATTAAATAGAATGAAACTTTTAGAAAACAAAACAGCTATCATTACTGGTGCTACTAGAGGAATCGGTAGAGGTATAGCAGTAGAATTTGCAAAGCAAGGAGCTAATGTTGCTTTTACTTACAGTTCGTCTGTGGATGCAGCTAAAGCTTTAGAAAACGAATTAATTGAGTTAGGTGTAAAAGCTAAAGGATATCAATCAAATGCTGCTGATTTTGATGCAGCTCAGGAATTAGCTAAAACGGTTTTAGAAGAATTTGGAACAATCGACGTATTAGTAAATAACGCAGGTATTACAAAAGATAACTTGTTAATGCGTATTTCTGAAGACGATTTTGATAAGGTAATTCAAGTAAACTTAAAGTCAGTTTTTAATTTAACTAAAGCTGTAATTAGACCAATGATGAAACAACGTAAAGGTTCTATTATCAATATGAGCTCTGTTGTTGGGTTAAAAGGTAATGCTGGTCAAGCAAATTATGCTGCATCTAAAGCAGGAATTTTAGGATTTTCAAAGTCTGTTGCTTTAGAGTTAGGTTCTAGAAATATTCGTAGTAACGTAGTTGCTCCTGGTTTTATCGAAACAGAAATGACAGCTAAATTAGATGAAAAAGTAGTTGAAGGATGGAGAAATGAAATTCCTTTAAAAAGAGGAGGGTCTCCAGAAGATATCGCAAATGCTTGTGTCTTTTTAGCATCTGATATGAGTGCTTATATTACTGGACAAACGTTATCTGTTGATGGAGGTATGTTGACTTAATGTAATTATAAATTATAAAAAAAAGAGGGCTTATATAGCCCTCTTTTTTATTTTACAATTAGTTTTTTTGTATGAATTTCTTTTCCTTTATTTTTTAGTTTTAGAATATATATCCCAGAACTTAAATTAAGTTCCTTGGTAGAAAGCATTATAGAATTATCACTTAATTTTTTTGTTGTTATTTCTTTTCCTTCGATTGTAAAAAGTGTTGCAGTAATATTTTTTAAATTATTATTTTTTAATTGAATATTAAAATAATCGTTACTAGGATTAGGACTAATAACTAGTTCTGTAGTATTAATTTCATCTTCATCTCCTAATATTATATTATTAATAACTTCAACTGTTTTGTTTTGAATAGAGGTTCCGCAACTACCTTCATATATTTTTATATTACTAAATGTAGAATTATTTCCTGACCCACTGTCGTTATCGTTAATAAAAACTAAACGATCCATAATTCCAGTATAAAAACTTCCAACAGGAATGATATAAGTAGTATTTCCGCTACTATAATTATCATAATTGGTAATACCATAATTTTGTGTACCATGTACTTTAAAGTAGCGGTTAGAAGTTAAATTATTATCATTTTCAAAGCCGATTCCATGAATTTCACCTTGATTTGTACTTTGAAAAGAAAATTCTATTACTGTTTGAGAGGTTACATTATAAGGATAGTTTACGTATTTCCATGTGTTGTTTGTTAACACTAAAGAATTTCCTGAGTTTTCAAGGATAAATGTCCCATCGGAATCTTGGTTTGAGAAAGAAGAAATAGTAAAGTTTGAAAAGTCTAAATTTTCACAAGTAGGAGTAGGGTCTGAATCTGTACTTTCATTATTTAAACTGATGTTATCTATAGCTATATCACTCTGCCATCCTGAACTTCCAGAACCAGTAGTAACAATAAATCTGAATTGAATATTATTTTGATTTTTATAACTACTTAGATCTATTGCAGCGTCATTCCAACTATTTCCTTTGTTACCTCTTTCTATAAAAATTGAATTCCAATTTGTGTCTCCTTCTAATCTAACTTCTAGTTCAAGAGTGTTTATAGCTGTTCCATACATATGATAGCTAAAGTTAAATTTTGGAGTAATTAAATTGCTTATATCAAAGCAAGGAGAGTTTAAAATGGCTTTTTTACTAGGAAAACCATTCCCTTCACCTGAAGCTTCAACGTATAAATAATAGTTTCCAGAAGCTCCATTTGAAGGCCCTGTATTTGAAGAAGGTGTTCCTCCGGAGTTTCGAGTAAAATCCAAATCATCATTAATTTCTTGATTCCAATTGCCAATAGAGTTTTCAAAACTTTCTTCATAAGGAAATGAAGAAATTGTTTGAGAGCAAGTATCTATAGGGGGAGTAGTAGAAGGAGCGTTTGAAATTTCTATTAAATATTCTAATGCTAGTTTAGCAAATTTTGCTGCGTGAGTAGCATTAGGTGTTGGAGATCTATCATAAGTGTCTCTTGTAGTATGAATATTTGGATTACTTTGTCTAAAAGTAGCTTCAAAAGGAAAAGCAACATTATATCCTTCTTGTGCCCAACTATAATGGTCAGAACAACCATAATTACAACTAGATGTACCATAAGTTAGTTTGTGAGGCCCAGATGAATTATAATAATTTAATAACTGAATTAAAAAATCATTTAAAGTATCATCATTATATGAGTCTGTAGAAATGTAAATATCATTTGTAGATCCTTTATAATTAGTCATATCAAGTTGCATATAACTAATTACGTCTACATTTCTATTTCGATAATCTTCTGCAATCTCTCTTGAACCTCTTAAACCAACTTCTTCCGCTGCAAAAGCCATAAATTCTATAGTTCTTTTAGGTTTGTAATTCATTTCAAATAATACTCTGGCTGCTTCAGTAAATGTCGCTATTCCAGAAGCGTTATCATCAGCTCCAGGTGCATTTGTACTATTATTACCAGATGCAGTTGAATCAATATGTCCTCCAATAATAACATATTCATCTGGAGATTCAGAACCAGTAATAGTCATTATAACAGAGGGCATGTTGGTTGAATTATGATTCACAATTCTTACAGAAACATCATTTCTTCCTGAAGCTATAGTTTCCCATTTTGTTTTTAAATCTAAAACAGCTTGAGTAGCACTATTCGTTGTATGATATCTTGTTCCATATGCTTGTAATTCTAAAATTTGAGCTTCAATATTAAGATTGTTTACTAGATCTAAACTTTCATTCACTAATACTTGTTGAGAAATTGAAAATGATTGTAAATTTTTATTAGTAATAGACTTTGCTTTATATAATTTAGTGTTTCTAATCGATTTTAATGCTTTTTCTCTTGATGATTCATAGATAAAACCTGGTCCATGTACTAATACTTTATGATGTAGTTCTTCTGCTGCATGATTTGAAAGCATCACGGCACTAAATTCATTAATGGATTCTATTATGATGATATCATTAGGGTGTTTACTTTGAAGTTCATTGGCGTCTAAAGTTTTCATTGTAGCATAAAACATTTTTTGTTTCAGCTGAGAATTAAGTTGAAATACGAGGGAAAAACATAAAAGGAATAGAGATTTGATAATAAATTGATTGTTTTTCATTATTGAAGGGTTTTGGTTAATTAATATTAAATGTTTCACCAGTAAAGGTTAAATACGTAGTGGGCAAGTGAACACTATTTTAATGGGAATTTCAGCTTAATTGAAAATTGGATAAAAGCTGAATAGTGTTATATAAAATCTTTAAGAATTAAAGAATTAACATACTAAACAGAAATATGTTTAGTTAAATTATCTGG
Organism: uncultured Tenacibaculum sp.; assembly: GCA_947492185.1. Taxonomy (GTDB): domain Bacteria; phylum Bacteroidota; class Bacteroidia; order Flavobacteriales; family Flavobacteriaceae; genus Polaribacter. The sequence continues at coordinate 208,253 of CANLMR010000002.1, read as the reverse complement.
ATGAATGTATTTGGGTTGACTAGTTAAACTTAAGTGAAGTTTATTTATTTAACAAAAAAATGTTAATATTTTACAATATTAATTCATTTTGTTTTAAATTTTTGAAAATTTTTACCTAAAAAAGGATTCTCAGACTGGCATTAGGAGTAATTCTTAGAGAAGTATTTTCTACTTGATTTATAGTATTGTTTTCTAAATCAAAATAAGTATTAAGAATATTTCTTTTATCTAAAACACTCCAAACCGATATTCCAGTTGAAGCATTAACTTTTCCTATTTTAAATTGATACTGTAATGAAGTGTCAAACCTAATGTAATCTGTTAATCTAGAGCTATTTGGGTTATCAAAATTAATAGTTCTAATAATTGTATTATCAGATTGTAATGGTTTTGTAAAAGGCCTACCTGTGTGCCAGTTTAATCCTAATGCTAATTTTATATTATTATATGTATAATTTGCAGCCAAATTAATTACGCTTCTTACATCTACGTTATTTGGGAAACTTTCTGCATTATTTAAACTCGAAAAATCATAATTGTTTACATTATAGCTATAACTTAACCAAGTATTAAAATTTTTAAATCGTTGATTGATTAAAAAATCAAAACCTTTAACATTGTAATTTCCAATATCATTTACAAATTGAAATTGATTCTGAAAACCTTGACTCCTTGCACTAATATTATTTACATTTTTAATGTAAAATTCGCCACTAATTAAAAGATTGTTTTTTTTGTAAAACACACCTAAACTAGCTTGCTTACTAGTTATAATAGGGATATCTTTTTCATTTGATAAAACCCAACGACGTTTCTCAATTCCTAAAAAGTCTTCCTGTAAATCAATTATTTGAGATATAGACTGACTTTTTAATTCACCAGTTGCTAATAAACTAAAATTATTTAAGAACTTATAATTAAATGTAATTCTTGGTTCTATTAAGAATCGATTAAACTTCTCAAAATAATTCAATCGAGCTCCTGCTTTTAATTGAATTCTATCGGTTGTATAATCAAATTGACCATAAGCAGAATGGGAGAGAAGCACTTGCTTTATATATCGCCTGAATTCCGGATTATCTACATCTTCTAAATTACTAATAGCAACTTGAGAGAACTGATAACCAGATAGAAAAGAAACAGATTCATTATACTTATATATAGCATCAATTTTTAATCCATTATCCTGAACAACATTCTCTTGAATTAAATTTTGACTATTTAAAATATCAGCATTATTTGACGATAAATCGTAGTGCGTAAAATATTTCTGAGCACTAATTTTAAAATCATCATGAATTTGTTTTTCATAGGTTATTCCAGTAGTAATACTTTGTTGATTTAAATTACTTTCTAATTCTAAATCTCCAGTAGATCCAGTTAGTTTTTGATTGTAAGATAGTTCATTTTCAATGTTTAAGAATACGAGCTTTAACTTATCATCCCGACTTATATTCCAAATGAATTTTGAATAAATATCATGGAATTTAAAATTTTCATCTTTTACTAAAACACTATTATTATTAAGTAAAGCACTTAAGTCAGAATCTTGGAAAGCTCTTTTAAAATATTGATTATAAGTAGGGGTATTAATAAAGTCAGTAATTGATCTTCGTGCTGCTAATTGTAATTCTGTAGTTTTAGAAAGGGGAATTCTTGTTACAAAATCAGCACTAATCATGTTTAATCCAAATTGAGTCTTTACTTCTGTACCTATTTCATCTGGTAACTTCATATCAATTACACTAGAAATACTTTCACCGTATTTTGAACTACTACCACTTTTTGATAAGTTGATGTCGTAGTCTAGATAAGGGTTAAAAGCAGAAATTAATCCAAAAAAGTGCCCAGATTTATACATTCTAATTCCATCAAAAAGAATAAGATTTTGATCATGAGTTCCACCTCTAACATTAATATTTGATATACTCTCGTCTACTGTAATAACACCCGGAAAAGAGTTGATAATTTGCAAAACATCAGGTTCAATTAAACCTGGTAAAATCCCGAGTTTATCTGTTTCTAAATCAATAGATCCGTCACTGTTTTTAGAAATTCCTGAAGTTAAATATCCTTGTACTAAGACTTCATCTAAAGGTTCAAATTCAGAATAACTAGACTTTGGTTTTGTCTTTTGTTTTTTCCGAATTACAATTAAAGAACCATTCAGAATTTCAAATTGTAAGCTGGTTTTTTGTTGCAGTTGCGTTATAACTTCAGTAAGTGTTAGTGAATCATCAGGTGCTGTAATGAACTGATTTTTAACAGAATTATCTGCATATGAAAAACTAACATTATACTTCTTTTGTAAAATTTCTAATACCTCTCTTAAAGGTAATTTCTCTTGATTTAGCTCTTGAGAAAAAATAGAAAAGGAGCTGAATGTTAGTAAATATATTAAGAAAAATAACCTATTTCGTACGTTCACCTTTTAGAATAATAGTTTTTTCGTTTTGTTCAAAAACTATATTGAAAGGTAAAGTTAATGTCTTTAATGCAATATCAATATCGTTATGAATAAATTTTCCTGTGAATAATAAAGATGTATCTATGTTTTGTGTTTCAACCTTTACATTATATTGTCTTTCAAACTCTTGAATCACATTGTTATAAGGTTCACTAATAAACGTACTTTCGTTGTTAATCCATGTAGGTGCTACGTTTTCGATTTTTTTTCGAGTAACAACTCCTGATCTGAAGTAATCTCCAGGAGCTAATCTTTCCTCTTTACTATTATAAGTTACAAGTACAGATCCTTCATAACAGGTAACTTCAAAACTATTATTTCTATTTTTTACGTTGAATTCTGTTCCTAAAACACTTACAGTACCAGCATTGGTAACAACATCAAATTTAGAACCTTTAGCCACTTTAAAAAACGCTTCTCCTTTTAGTTTTACCTGTCTTTTATTACTCCAACTTTTTTTATTGTAAGTGATTGAAGAAGATGCATTTACAGTTACCAAAGAATTATCTGGCAATGCTGTGTTTACCTTATTTGCGGCAATAGCGTTAATCGTTGTATCTGTGTTATTTAGAAAGTAAAGTAAGCTTAGTCCAATTACAAATACTGCTGCAATTTTACTTATTACGTTAAGTGAAATTAACTTAGCTTTTTTAGTTTTCTTTTGTTCAAGAATATTTTCTAAAACGCCACCTGATTTATAATCAGGAGCTTTAAATTGTTTTAATTTATCCGATAATTGAATCAACTCATTATAGTCCTCCAGAGCTTCAAATGCTTTTTGCTCATCAGGATTTAGGTTGTTATCCAACCACTTTTTTATTAATTCTGTTTTTTCCATATTACTAATACTCATAAATATAACAGCTTAGTTTTAAAAATTCCTACCTATATAATTTTATAATCCTTTTATGTCTTCTCTTAATTTCTTCAAAGCTCCATAAATTCTCTTCTCAACAGCTTTTACTGATATTCCTAAAATCTCAGCAATCTCCTTAAACCGTTTCCCTTCAATACGATTTAACATAAAAGCAACTCGTTGAGCTTCAGTTAAATTAGCAAGTGCATTTTGAATTTTATCTAAATACTCATTTTCTTCCATAACAAATTCAGGAGATTCATTGGTATGGTTCTTTTGCGGCGTTTCAGCATATTTTAATTTTATCTTTTCATGATTTGCTTGATTAATCATTAAATTATTAGCGGTAGTATATAGAAAGCTCTTCGCTTTGTCTGGGGTAATTTTATGACAGTTTTGCCAAACTTTTAAAAATGCTTCTTGTACCTTATCTTCGGGATTCAGTTTTTCTCCAAATTTATAATAGAGAAAATTATATAGTGCTTTTGAGTACTTATTAAAGAAAGACGAAAAATGTGTTTCATTACAAATATCTTTGTCGATATGTTTTTTCATTAAAATTTTTAAAATTTTTCTAAAATTAAAAAAAAATGAATATCAAGGGTAGGAATTTTTAAAAGAGAATTGTTTAAGAATAAAGAAGGCCTCATTTAATAATTTAAACCTAAAAAAATAAATGATAATCATGAAAACTTCAAACAATTCCAAACTGTTAAAATTTTTAGCAATATCTGCTTTTGTATTGATGAGTTTTTTTTCTTGTCAAAAAGAAGCTGTTGATGTTTCTCAACCTAATAACAACCAAACATTTAATGTTACCTCTGAAGTTAGTAAATTAATGTCTAGAACAGCAACAAATGATGGTTCTGCAGATAATATTATAGATCAAGCTAACTGTTTAGAGGTAAAATTACCTGTTACTGTAGTGGTTAATAATATTGAAATTACAATTAATTCTGAAGTAGACTTTGGATTAATAGAAGATATATATGATCAATTTGCTGATGATATTGATAAATTAGATATTCAGTATCCTATTACCATAATTTCTGGAGATTTTACAGAGACGACTATTAATAGTCAAGCTGAACTAGAAGAATTAATAAAGTCTTGTGTTGGTGAAAATGAAGTGGATGATGATATTGAATGTATTGATTTCCAATATCCAATTTCAATTTCAATTTTTAATACTTCTTTTGATGTGATTGATACTGAGACTATCAATAATGATGAAGAATTATATGTTTTTCTTGAAAATTTAGATGATGCTACTTTAGCGAGTTTAAATTTTCCAGTTACAATGGTTTTAGCTGATGGTTCTACTGTTAGTGTAAATAACAATGAAGAATTAATTAGTACTATTAACCAAGCAAAAGATTCTTGTGATGAAGATGATGACTATGATTATAATGATGATGATTTAGATTGTGACGTAAATTCTATTAAGAGCAACCTAAAAGAGTGCTACTGGGAAATCAGAAACGACAATGGAACTTCAGGATTAAAAGCTATGTTCAATGATGATTTTACTTTTTCAGTTAAAAATCCAAACGGAGTTGAAGAAGCAAGTGGTGCGTGGACAGTGGTGCAAGATGGCGATTATTCATATTTAAAGTTAGAATCTAATTCTCAAGATTTTAATGGAAGTTTTAAAGTAGTTGAATGTGGAGATGATTTCTTAGAAATGTTAGATGCATCTGGTCAGTTTGTGAAAATTGTTAAAGATTGCCCAGATGATACTAATTTACCTGCAGTAAAAGAATTTATTATTGATTGTAAATGGTATATGTACTACTTAAAAGTTGATGGAAATGATTTAACAGCTCAATATCACGATTATCACTTTGATTTTAAAGAAGACGGTACATTTATAATGACTACAGGTAATGATCAAGATTTACATGAAGGTACTTGGGTAGCGCAAGAAATAGCTACTGGAGGTGTTGCAATTACGTTATCTTCTCCAACATTAACTAGTGATATTAATGATTACTATTTATTAGCTCGTTTAGATGATGATAAAATGGTACTTCAAGGTGAACAAAATCATACTTTAAAACTAGAAAGAGTTTGTGAAAACGATCCTGGTACAGCAAATCAAGTAGAGCGCGTTAAGAATGTAATGAAAGAATGTAGTTGGTCTGTATATTACTTTGAATTAGATGGTAATGATGTTACTTCACAATTTGAAATTTATTTTGGATTTAATGCTGATGGTACTTTTAATGCAGAAGGTAATGGAGCTAATTATGAAGGTGAGTGGGATGTAGTTGAATTAAATGATGGTTCAACTGGATTTGTAATTACATCTTCAAACTTGCCATCTGAATTAACAGATGAATATGTAGTTACTTTTGATAATAATGAGAAAGTTCACTTAGTAGATGCTGAACAAAATACACTTAAGTTAATTAAGCAGTGTAACTAAAAAAGAATTAAAGAAAAATCGATTGTATTATAATAGGGAGGGTTTTAATCGATTTTATTATTCCATATAATTTTTAATTATTTATTACTTGCAATAAATAAGTCTGTATGAAAATACAGGCTTATTTTTTTTGATAAAATCAAAGTATTAATTTGTTAAAATTTAGTTTAATATTATATGCAAAAAAAGAAATTCTCTTAATTACATTATAATTGGCCTTTCTGAGAATGGCGTATTTGATTTTACTCTGTATATTTTCCCGTATAAGAGGTTTTAAAATTGAATAAATTTTAGTTATTTTGAAAAAAAGAGTTTTTTTTAATTGTAGAATTTATATAAATAAATAAGTCTGTATTTTCATACAGACTTATTTTTTCTATGGGGATTATTAAAATAATGATTTTCGTAAAAAAAATCATTTTTCAAACTCATCAAAAGTTCCATCACTGTATAAAAGGATAACCTTTATTAGTGTTTTTAATTCATCAGCAGGAACTTTGTGTTCTTTTATTGTAGGCTCAGATTCGCGTATTTCGTTTTGAGTTTCATTTTTTGTCGTCTTTGTGAATAGTGATGGAGAAGTAGAATCTTCATTGTTTTTAGGAAAACTACCTTTACCATACAACAGCCAATCTAAACTTACTTCTTCAAAAGCTTTATCTACTTTTAAAATGAAATCTAAGCTTGGTTTATTTCTACCTGATAGTAGGTGAGAAATACTTGAGCGGGGAACATCAATTTTTTCTGCAAAATTTGATGAAGTCAAATTATAATAATCCAATATTACTTTTAAACGTTCAATCATGCTACAAATGTAAACAAATATTTAGTTTACGATTGTAAACATAATAATTTTTTCAATTGTAAACAAGAAAAATTCAAATAAATTAAACAAAAACTAAATAATTAATTAAACTAAAACATTAAATAAATATAGTTAAACAACTAAATAACAATTATGTATGATTATATAATAAAGTTTGTTTATAGTGCTCTAGTTTATTGGTAGTTTACAATTGTAAAGGAGATAATCTAATATACAGAGTTTAAATATGGATCTAGTTACTGTATACAATTGTAATTAACAGAAGATTTCCAATTGAAATTTATAAAAACGTTTCTATTTATAATTAAACAAACGTTGAATGATCATGTTAACCAGATTAATAGTATAGTTGTTAATGTAATAAGACAGTTTTAAACCTTTTTAGCGTATTATTTTTTAGTATTAGATTATATGTTAATTTAAACACATTATTATGCTTAGCAAACAAATATTTTCATTTCAAAGTCAATTGTTACAATTGTAAATTAAGTTAACGCTTTGAATTATAGCAAAAAAAAAGCATTTACTTCAGTAAATGCTTTTAGTAGTTTAATATTGTAAATAACAGCGTTTACATATCATTTTTCTTTTCTATCCATTGTTTCGCATTTACAAATGCTTGCAACCATGGAGAAACTTGGTCTTTTCTATTCTCAGGATAATAAGGCCAGTTCCATTGGAATGTAGATCTTTCTATATGTGGCATAGTTACTAAATGTCTACCCGTCTTATCACACATCATTGCCGTATTGAAATCTGATCCGTTTGGATTATGCGGATATCCTTTATAAGCGTACTTAGCGACAATGTCGTATTCAGATTCTTCTTTTGGCAAATTGAATTTACCTTCACCATGAGAAATCCAAACTCCTAAAGTAGTACCTTCTAATGAAGATAACATTACAGAATTATTCTTTTGAACTTTTACAGATGTAAATGAACTTTCGTGTTTTTGAGAATCATTGTGAACCATTTTTCCATGTTCATCATGATCTGGATTTATTAATTCTAATTCCATCCATAATTGGCATCCGTTACAAATACCAACAGATAATGTATCCTCTCTGTTGAAGAAGTTCTTTAAAGCGGTATTTGCTTTTTCATTATATAAGAAAGCTCCAGCCCAACCTTTAGCAGAACCTAAAACATCTGAATTTGAAAATCCTCCGACAGCTCCAATAAATTGAATATCCTCAAGAGTTTCTCTTCCAGATATTAAATCAGTCATATGAACATCCTTGACATCAAAACCTGCTAAATACATAGCATTAGCCATTTCACGTTCAGAGTTTGATCCTTTTTCTCTAATAATTGCAGCTTTAGGTCTCGGTAATGAACTATCTGCTTTAGGAAGTTTCCCTGTAAAATTTTGAGGGAAAGTGTATTCTAAAGGTTGATTTTTATAATTATTAAATCTGTCTTTTGCTAAATTATTAGCTGTTTGTTTCTGATCTAATAAATAAGAAGTTTTATACCAAGTATCTCTTAATTCACTTACAGACAATGAATATAAATCATCGTTATTTTTGATATTTACTCTATCAGCTTCTACAACTGAACCAATTTTAAAGAATTCAATTGTGTTTTCATTTAAGATAGATTCTATAGAGTCATCTTTTGATTGAATGATGATTCCGTTATTCTCAGAAAATAATAATTTAATAGAATCTTCTTCATTTAAGATAGATAAGTCAATGTTCGCTCCAGTATTCGTATTAGCGAAGCATAATTCAAGTAATGTAGTTATGAAACCACCAGAAGCGATATCATGACCAGCAACAATTTTTTCATCTTTTATTAATTGTTGAATTACATTGAATGCTTTCTTAAAGAATGAAGCATCTTTAATTGTAGGAGCTTCATTCCCTATTTTGTTGATTACTTGTCCGAATGAACTTCCTCCTAATTTGAAAGTATCTTGAGATAAGTTGATGTAGTATATACTTCCAGCATTTTGTTGGAACACAGGTTCTACAACTTTGGTAATATCATTACAATTTGCGGCTGCAGAAATCACAACAGTTCCTGGAGAGATTACATCCTCGTTAGGATACTTTTGTTTCATTGATAAAGAGTCTTTTCCAGTAGGAACATTAATTCCTAAATCAATAGAAAACTCAGAAACTGCTTTTACTGCTTTATATAATCTAGCATCTTCACCTTTATTTTTACAAGGCCACATCCAGTTAGCAGATAATGAAACTGATTGTAAACCATCTTTCAAAGGAGCCCAAATAATATTAGTTAATGCTTCTCCAATTGAATTTAAACTTCCAGCAGTAGAATCAATTAAACCAGAAATAGGAGAGTGGCCAATTGAAGTTGCAATTCCCTCTTTACCTTTAAAATCTAAAGCCATAACACCTAGATTGTTTAAAGGGATTTGTAATTGACCAACACATTGTTGTTTAGCAACTTTACCACCAACACAACGATCTACCTTATTAGTTAACCAATCTTTACAAGCAACTGCTTCTAATTGAAGAACTTGATTTAAATAATCGTAGAAGTTTTCTTTAGTATAATCTACTTCGCTATAGTTTCTAAAAACTGTTACGTCATTCATTATAGTTTTTGGTGAGCTTCCGAACATATCGTTCAGTGCCAAGTCCATTGGTTTATTACCTTTCGTTTGAGATTCGAATGTAAATCTATGATCATTAGTAACATCACCAACAGTATACATAGGAGATCTTTCTCTTTCAGCAATTCTCTCTAACGTATTAATATGTTCTTCAGAAATAACTAATCCCATTCTTTCTTGAGATTCATTTCCGATAATTTCTTTGTCAGATAAAGTTGGATCACCAACAGGTAACTGATCTAAATCAATTTTACCACCAGTGTCTTCAACTAATTCAGATAAACAATTTAAATGTCCACCAGCTCCATGATCATGAATAGAAACGATTAAGTTTTCTTCACTTTCTACCATTCCACGTACTGCATTTGCTGCACGTTTTTGCATTTCAGGATTAGAACGTTGAACTGCATTTAATTCAATTCCAGAAGAAAATTCACCTGTATCAGCTGAAGAAACAGCTGCTCCTCCCATACCAATTCTATAATTCTCTCCACCAAGAATTACAATTTTATCACCATCTTTTGGAGTATCTTTTAATGCTTGCTCAGCTTTACCATATCCGATTCCTCCAGCTTGCATTATTACTTTATCGAAACCTAATTTGCGTGCTTCTTCTTCATGTTCAAAAGTTAAAACAGAACCACAAATTAAAGGTTGCCCGAATTTATTTCCAAAATCAGAAGCTCCATTAGAAGCTTTGATTAAAATATCAATTGGAGTTTGATACAACCAATCACGCTCATTCATTCCTTTTTCCCAAGGACGATTTTCTTCTAAGCGAGAATATGATGTCATATAAACTGCTGTTCCTGCTAAAGGAATAGAACCTTTTCCTCCAGCTAAACGATCTCTAATTTCTCCACCTGAACCAGTTGCTGCACCGTTAAAAGGTTCAACCGTAGTAGGGAAGTTATGAGTTTCTGCTTTTAATGAAATAACAGATTCAAATTCTTTTGTTTCGTAATAATCTGGTTTATCTGCAGACTTCGGAGCAAATTGCTCAACTTTTGGTCCTTTAATAAACGCAACATTATCTTTATAAGCAGATACAATATCGTTTGGATTTTGTTTTGATGTTTCCTTAATCATTTTGAATAGGGAAGTAGGTTGTTCTTCTCCATCAATAACAAAAGTTCCATTAAATATCTTGTGACGACAGTGCTCTGAATTTACCTGAGAAAATCCAAAAACTTCAGAATCAGTTAATTTTCTTCCAATTCTTTCAGAAACTTCATTTAAATAATCAATTTCTTCATCGTTTAATGCTAAACCTTCTTGTTCATTGTAAGATTTAATATCTTCAATTTCTAAGATAGATTCTGGAGTTATATTTATCGTAAAAACTTCTTGATCAAGAGCATCGAATTTTTGAGAAATCATAGGGTCAAAATCTGTAAAATCTTCATTTGCAGAATCAAATTCTTCAATCCTTATAATTCCTTCAATCCCCATGTTTTGCGTAATTTCCACAGCATTAGTACTCCAAGGAGTAATCATAGCTGCTCTAGGCCCAACAAAAAAGGCGTCAATAGACGCCGTATCAAGTTTAGGTTTATTCGCAAATAACCATGTAAGTTTTGAAATATCTTCAGTTGTTAATTCTTTTGATGTTTGAACAGCAAAAACTTTACTGTTTATGTTTCCAAAGAAATGAATCATTATGTGTTATTTAGGTTGTGTTGTTAAAAGCTACAAATTTACTTTTTTAATTGAATTATGAGTGTAAAAAAAGCAGCAAAATTTGCTGCTTTTAATTTCTACCTTACAAGTAGTTTTTTTGTGGCAATCCCAAGGTTACTTTTCAGCTTTAGAAAGTATGTTCCTGGACTTGGTTTTTTTATTTTTATTCCTTCATTAGTAATGATTTCAGAAGTTTTAAATATCTCTTTACCTGTTATAGAGTAAATAATAACTTCATCAATTACTATGTTTGAACTATTTTTTATATAAATGGTGTTGTCTAAAATAGGATTTGGATATATTACAAATTTACTTAACAATTCGTCAGATACACTTGCAGTAGCGGCATCATGAGTTCCAATATTGTCGACAACATCTTGAGCAAATTCATCCCATTCGTTTGCTTTATCGAAAGTAGTGTTCGGATTCACTACACTATTTTTACGTCTTAAAGTAACATCTTTAGCGAAATTTACTGTTCCTCCATTAAATACTCCAATAATATCTATTAGAACATCATTTTTAAATAAACCTATAGGATCATTTCCATTGAAGTTAATAGGTTCTCCATTGTTGGTACTACTATTATTAGGATGAACATAATCCGCTTCATCAATTAATTTTTGAAGTGCAGCACTACCGTTTATAATAACATAAACATCACCAGCAGCAATTGTACCTGTTAAATTTAGAGGAGCCGACCAAGTTGCTCCACCATTTCCATTTCTTTTGATACTATAAGTACTTAAATCAATAGGACTAGAGGTAACATTTGCAATTTCTAAAGCTTTATTATTACTAGAACCTTCAACATATTCAGAGAAGAATAGTTCATTAGCACTTCCAGTACCTCCATCTGTTGTTGTTCCGTTTACAGCAGTACTCAAAGCTGATTTGTTATCAACGACATCTTTTGCTAAAACTTGGATGCTATATGTAGTTGAGGCAGTAAGAGAAGTTACTGTATAAGTATTAGCTGTAGGTTCTGCATTTAACGCTCCGTCAACATAAACTTCATATGCTGTTACAGCTGTATTATCAGTAGAAGCTGTCCATGTAACTTTTAATGTTGTATCAGTTTCATTACTAATTACAATATTAGTTGGAACAGAAGGAGCTTGTGTGTCTTCTAATGTTTTCGGAGTAATAGCTGTACTTTGCGCAGATTCATTTCCAACAGCATCTTTAGCTAAGATTGTAATTGAATATGTAGTATTCGAATTTAAGTCATTTAATGTGGTGCTATTAGTAGTTACATTTGTTGTTAAATTTCCATCCACAAAAACGTCGTAACTAGTTACTGCAACATTATCTGTAGATGCTGTCCAAGAAAGATCTATTGAAAAAGTTGTAATATTTGAAGCTGTTACATTTGTTGGAGTGGTAGGAGCCTCAGTATCTGCGCTTGAATAAATTCCCCAAATATCTTCAGCATCTGGCCCTCCCCAAATTCTTGTTGCTAATCTTGGATTATCTATAAACGGATTTCTATTTCCTTGAGCATATGTGTTTGCTGTGTTTTCATGAAATGGATTTCTTTGCTTTTCAATATCAGAAACAGGATCTTCAGCATTCCATTGTAAAAATAAATCAATCATATCGTCTGGAGTTTGTGAAGAGTCTCCAACACCGACAAAAGTAGGCATACATTGATTTCCATATCTCAAATACATGTACATGATAATTCGCGCTACATCTCCTTTCCATTCATCACCAGGGTACCATCCATTAGTTACAGAACCCGAGTTACCAGAACCTGTAGCAAATTTTTTGTTACTTCTTGAAGAATTTATTTGAGTATCAGAAGGACGCAAATTGTGTGCGTCAGCATATGGAGGTCCATTTGTACCACCAGCATCTAAATCAGGACTTGCTAGAGAGTTTGCAAAAACGTGTTCACGATTCCATTGTCCATTATTTCCTCCATTATTATCAATTCCCCTAGTTCTTGAGGTAGTTCCTGTAGCGCTATAACCATAAATTAAAAGAACTTCGGTATTATTTTCTGGGTTGACATCTGTAACTTTTGATGCATTCCAAATTCCCGGAGTATAATCTAAAGCGTTGGTATGTGTATTAATAATTTTCGTTGCTAAAGCATTTTTTAAAGCAACACCAGTAAGGTTTAAATCTACGTCGTTATAATATGTTTCTTGAGCGTATGTTACTGTAATTGTAATACAGCTAACAAGAGTAAATAGTAATTTTTTCATCATATATATAATGATTTAATAAAAAAGAATAATTTATGTCTTAATAAGACTTAGTTTCTATCAGGAATCCTGTCTCTATCTATCTTTCCTTTTTTTATAGCTTTGTATTTTTCGTAGCAATTTAATACAGCTTCAATCATTTGTAAATCGCTAGCTTTTTTAATAAAGTATTCAGAATAGTTACAATCTCCTAACAACTTTGAAAGTTGCTGTTTGTCCATTTCTAAATATTCCATCATTACTTCACGGTCAAATTTACCCGCTAGCATTTTACGTAAATCGTCTTCTTTTTTTAGTTTTTGAAGTTTTTTAAGCTGTTTAGGTTTTTTACCAAATAAACCATATACCAAATCTACTGGATTCAGTAATTTGGCAATAGGCGAGGAGATCTTTTGAGGACGACCAACCTCATAGGTTTGTGGCAAACCATTTAAATGTATTCTTGTAAAACGATCTTTAGGAACTTGTTTGACATCAACTTCTAAAACTCCAATTAATTTTGTTGAATTGATAACAATCTCTTTAACTTCTTCAGGTTTTTCATTTAAAGAAATTACTAACTCATTTCCTTTTAATAAATCATTAGTTACTTTTAACTTAATGGACTCAAAACCTAAGTAAGATACTAATACAGTATCATTAGTTTTTGCAGTTAATTCAAAAAGTCCCTTCTCATTAGTGATGGTACCTACGACTGAGTTTAAGTTTAATATATGTGCAGCACTAAGTGCTTTTTTTGATTCGGAATGAATGATTTGTCCTTTTAGTTTGTCTTGTGATAAAACAGAAATAGAACAAAATAAAAAAGAGATTATAAAAATACATTTACGCATATGCAATAATACGGATATTTACTATGATTATAGTTAATTATATGCAAAACTAATTTCAAAAATCATTCCATAAAAAGATAAGACCCTTCTGAAACGAAAGGCCTTATTGATCTCCTGTTGAGATCTCGAGGGAAGGAGGATAATTGTTGATTTAAATGTACAAAATTAAGTTGTTATTCTAACAAGTTTTTTGATGAAGTTTTAATAAAATTTCACATTTAAAAACAAAAAAACCATTAATAGTTTGACTATTAATGGTTTGACTATTATTGAGTTTTTTAAGTGCGCATAAGAAGATTCGAACTTCCACATTCATTAAGAATACTGCCCCCTCAAGGCAGCGCGTCTACCAATTCCGCCATATGCGCTTAAACTAAAAAAGTTAAGCGAATAGCTTAACTTTTTGTGACCGGGCTGGGGCTCGAACCCAGGACCCTCTCCTTAAAAGGGAGATGCTCTACCAACTGAGCTACCCGGTCTAAAACTTTTTTCAAAGCGAGTGCAAATATAAGAGGAGTATTTAAATCAAAAAAAAGTTTTTTTATGTTTTTTTATAGATATTTGCTTTATTTCTGATTATGAGGATTGTTTTATTAGGATATATGGCAAGTGGAAAGTCAACAATTGGTAAAGTTTTAGCTGAAAAGCTAAATTTACCCTTTATTGATTTAGATAACTATATAGAAGCTAAGTTTGAAAAGTCAATTAATGACATATTCAAAGATGAAGGTGAGATTTTTTTTAGACTTCAAGAGCATGAAGCAATTAAAGATATTTTCGAGAATGAAAAACAGTTTGTTTTGTCTTTAGGAGGTGGTGCTCCTTGTTATGCTGGTAATATGGATTTAATAAATAATTATGAAGATGTATTTTCCATTTATATAAAAGTATCGATTAACACTCTTTATAATAGATTACTTTCTGAAAAAGAGAATAGACCTTTAGTTACTAGAATAGCAGAAGATGAACTACAGGAGTTTATAGCTAAACATTTGTTTGAAAGAAGTTATTTCTATGAAATGGCTAAATACAAGATAAAAACAGATGATAAGAATCTAGAAGAAACGATAAATGAAATTTCTAAAAGATTATTTTATTCTAAATAAGCAACAATTTCATCTTTTTTAAATTCTACAATAACATGTTCTTTGATAGAAGTAGATAATGAAATCCCTTTAAAATCAGCTTTAACAGGATATTTTTTATGATTTCTATTTACCAAAACAGCAGTTTTGAACTTTTTTAAAGGTACTTCTAAAAAATGTTTAATAGCATAAATTAGAGTTGTACCCGAATGAAGTACATCATCAACTAACACAACAGACTTGTTTTCATAATCTTTTGTTTCTATACTAGTTGTTATTAATCCTAATGGATTTTTTTTATCGATGTTAACTCTACATAAAGTAACTTTTAAATCCGATATTTCATTTATGATAGAAACAATTTTTTCAGCTAAAAAGAATCCATTATCAGCAATTCCTGCTACAATTATTTCAGATTCTTTATGGTTAACTTCATATATTTGATATCCTATTCTTCTTATTTTCTGAGCAATCTCAGTATTATTTAAAATAATATTATTAGTTTCTATCATATAGCAAATTTAAACATCTTCTTCATTAGTTTCATAATAATCTTCAATATCTCTTCTATCTTTTTTAGTTGGTCTTCCTGTTCCTTTTTTTCTATAATAGTCTTTAGAATATTTTAATAATTCTGTTCTTTCAAATTCTTCTTTTGGGGTTAGATCTTTTCTGTATAAATCAACTAATTTAGCACCAACACGACTTTCAGGGATACCTATTACTTTAATTTTGTAATTAATTTGATTTTTACGGACGATAATAATTTCACCACCATAAATTTCTCTTGAAGGTTTTAAATTATTATCCTCAATTTTAACTTGTCCTTTTTTACAGGCTGTAGTTGCGATGCTTCTAGTTTTAAAAAGTCGAATACACCATAAATATTTATCTATTCTCATACAAAAAGTTAATTTTTTTGCGTTTACTTTTTACAAAGGTATAAAAATGGTAAATTGCGCGTCAAAATTACGATTAATGATAAAATTTAAACATCTTTTTTTAGTAGGAATTATTTCACTTTTAGTGTATGCATGTGGAAGTGATGGAGTAGCTGCAGTAGATAACTTTGATCATGCTGCACAGGCTGTTAGAGATAATGATACGCTTGTAAAATTTTTTAAGAGCCATTACTATGATGCTGTTGAAGGAATTGTTAAACCTTTAGAAACAGGAGAAACTGCTCTTTTTGATGATCCAAAATTAAGTTCACAAATTGTTCCTGAAACAATTAATGATGTAGATATAGACTATACACTATATACTTATGTAACTCAAGAAGGAACTTCGACTAAAGATTTTCCTACTGTTGTTGATTCTGTATTGGTAAACTATTCTGGTAGGAGAATTATTAATGGAGAAAGCTTAAGTGATACAGATTTTGATAACAATATAAACAGCTGGTTTGTTTTAGGTGCTGGAGTAATAAGAGGTTGGACTTATGGTATTACTAATGTAAAAGCAGGTATAAATGCAACTTTACCTAATGAACCATTAGCATTTACAGGTACAGGTAAAATTATACTTTTTATACCATCTGGTTTAGCTTATAGAAACTTAGGTAGAGGAACTATTTTAGCAAATGAGAGTTTGTTATTTTATGTAGAGTTAAATGATTTGGTAGAAAACACCGATTCTGATTTAGATGGTATTCCAAATATTTTAGAGGATATAGATGGTGATGGATTACCATGGAATGATGATACAGACGAAAACGGAGTTGTAAATTTTGCTGATCCAGATGATGATGGAGATGGAATATTAACTAGAAATGAAGATGCGAATAATGATGGTGACCCAACTAATGATTTTAGTGATCCAGAGAATCCTACGTTACCAGATTACTTAAATCCTAAGATTAGAGTTTCAAATGAATAATGTATATATTCGTATTATAGAATAAAAAAAAGCAACACTTTTGGTGTTGCTTTTTTATTGAAAAATATTTTTATTTAGAATCTATATGATAATCCAAATATAATTTGATTTACTCTCGTGTCGAAATTAGTAGTTGAATTTGCACCACCAATACTAGATATAATTTCAGATTCAACATCAGAGAAAGCTCTTTCCCAACGAGCATCGATACCAAATTTACCTAATTCAATACCAGCTCCTAATTGTAAACCGACAGTAAATCCATCAGCTTTAAGATTAGATACAGCATCAAAATCTAAATCACCATCAAGTAAGTATTGGAAAGAAGGTCCTACGTGTACATAAGCAATTTTTAAGAATTTTTTACCTATTAACACAGGAATATCTATTTTTTGAAAGTCATATGCTACTTTTTGAGATGTAGTAGCAGTTGTTCTTAAATCTACTTCACTTTTTAAAGCAGTATATACTAATTCAGGACGGATATACCATCCTACTATAGGTAATTTAAAGCGTAACCATATACCAGCATGATATCCAGTTCTGCTTTCCGCATTACCGTTAATAATATCATCAGTAACTTCTCTAAAAGAATCAGAGTTATAGTTAATACCTCCTTTAATACCAAAATGAATTTGTGCGTCTGCAAATTGAGAAGCAGCTACAAATAAGCACAATGTTAAAATTAGTTTTTTCATATTCTTGTAATTTGAGTGTTTTTATTAAACGTTTTATAAGGATTATTATTTCCTTTTCAATACTTTCTTAACAGCTTCAACTACAGCTTCATCGTTTATTTTATACTTTTTCATTAATTCAGCAGGAGTTGCTGATTCACCAAAACTATCATTAACAGCAACAAATTCTTGTGGAGTAGGAGTGTTTTGTGCTAAGCAACGAGCAACACTTTCTCCAAGTCCACCAAATTTATTATGCTCTTCAGCTGTAACAATGCATTTAGTTTTTGCAACAGATGCTAAAATAGCTTCTTCATCTAAAGGTTTAATAGTATGAATGTTAATTACTTCAGCAGAAATACCTTGTTCTTCTAATTTTTCTGCTGCTTGTAGTGATTCCCATACTAAATGACCAGTTGCAACAATAGTAACATCTGTACCTTCTGTTAATTTAACAGCTTTCCCAATTTCAAATTTTTCATCAGTAGGCATGAATACAGGTACTTTTGGTCTTCCAAAACGTAAGTAAACCGGACCTTCATGCTCAGCAATAGCAATAGTTGCAGCTTTTGTTTGATTGTAATCACATGTGTTAATTACTGTCATTCCAGGTAACATTTTCATCAAACCAATATCTTCTAAAATTTGGTGAGTAGCGCCATCTTCTCCTAATGTCAATCCTGCATGAGAAGCACAAATTTTTACATTTTTATGAGAATAAGCAATAGATTGACGAATTTGATCATAAACACGTCCAGTAGAAAAGTTAGCAAATGTTCCTGTAAATGGAATTTTACCACCAATAGTTAAACCAGCAGCTATTCCCATCATATTGGCTTCAGCAATTCCTACTTGAAAAAAACGTTCTGGATGATTTTTCTCAAATTCGTTCATTTTTAATGAACCAGTTAAATCAGCACATAATGCAACAACATTAGGATTCTTTTTTCCTAATTCAGTTAAACCATCTCCAAAACCAGATCTAGTGTCTTTTTTCTCTGTGTATGTATATTTTTTCATTGTTGTGTTGTAATTTCGGTCAAAAATAAACTTTTAATAAAGATGACAATTATAAATTCATCAATTCTTTATATAATTTATGAACAGGTAATCCCATAACATTAAAGTAGCTTCCTTCAATTTTATCGATACCTACTTTTCCTATCCATTCCTGAATTCCGTAGGCACCTGCTTTATCGTAAGGTTGAAATGTTGTTATGTAATAATGTATTTCTTCATTAGATAATTCTCTGAAAAAGACAGTTGTAGAATCATTAATGATTTTCTGGAAGTTCTTGTTTTTTAAACTAACAGATGTAATTACACGATGTGTGTTTCCTGATAAACTCTTAATTATTTTAAAAGCCTCGTTATAATCTACAGGTTTTCCTAGAGCTTTATTGTCTAACCAAACAATTGTATCTGATGTTATTAACAGGTCATTATCTTGTAACTCTTCAATAAAAGGTATAGATTTTAAGTTTGCCAAATAGTCGGTTATTTCTTCAGCTTTTAAGTGTTCAGGATAAACTTCATCTACACTTTTTAATCTAATTTCAAAGTTTATATCTAAATCCTTGAAGAATTGTTGACGCCTTGGAGAAGCAGAAGCAAGAATTACATTGTAATTAGCCAATTTTTCCTTTAGCATATTAGAAGCTTTTTTTTAGTCGAGCTAAATCTTTTTTATTATCTCGATCCTTTATTGTTTGACGTTTATCGTGAGTTTTTTTACCTTTTGCTAAAGCAATTTCAAGCTTTGCCCAACCATTTTCATTAATGAATAAGCGCAATGGAACAATTGTATTTCCTTTGGCTTCAACTTCTCTAGCTAATTTTTTTAATTCCTGTTTATTTAATAGTAATCTTCTTTCACTTTTAGGTTTGTGATTATAATGATTACCAAAAGCATATTCTTCTATATACATATTGATAACAAATAATTCACCTCGTTCATTAAATTCACAAAAACTTTCTGTAATTCGAGCCTTACTTTGTCGAATAGATTTTATTTCAGTTCCAGTAAGTTGAATACCAGCTATGTATTTATCTAAAATCTCGTATTCAAAACGAGCTTTTTTATTCTGTATGTTTATATTTTTCTGCATAAATCAATCTCAGCTATATTCTGCAAATATAGAAGAAATTAGCTCTTATTTAGCTGTTAAAAACGATAGGTTATATGATAAACCAAAATTACCAAAAACACTACTTAATGATCCTCCTCTTGCTTTCACGTAGCCAATTCCACCTCTTAAATTTAAGGTGTTTGTTATTTTGAAATTAATTCCAAAACTAGGTTTAACAATTAATCCTTCTCCAGTACTTATTCCACCGCCACCAGCTGCACCACCTAGTAATTGAGCAAATACACTAATTTTATCCTTTAAAAATGTGTTTGATTGTACACCTAATCCAACAATTCCTTCCGCATAAGCGCCAGCGTCTCCAAAATTAGCAAATGAAGTTTGACCAGCTCCATATATATATTTATTTAGTAACACATTGATTTGTAAGGAAATCTGATGCATATCTTGTTCAAATCCACCGTTTCTACTTGCATCTAAATACCAGTCTTGTTTTAAAATAGTCTCGACACCTTTTAAAATAGCTTTGTTCGAGTTTTTACTTTTAGTTAAAATACCATCTTTTTCAACATAATATTTTAATCCAAATCCTAGGGTAGAAGACAGGAAGTGACTATCAGGACTCATTAAAAATCCTTTGTTAATAGAGGCATACATGTTATCAAACACTTTTTGTTCAATTGAAAGATCAGGGTAAACTAAAAAACCTCCTTTAGTGTCAACACCGCCACCGCCACCAGCACCTATACCAAATTTAGCTTGAATGTTTGTTCTATTTTTATTCATTGATAAATGATAACCACCACCAATAAAAATATCCATATATCCAGCAGGAATTCCACTGTAAGCTCCATCAGCTTTTATAAAGTAAAACCAGTCTTTATTTATAAAAGAAGAAAATTCAAATCCTGCTAACCTTATTGTTCTTCCATTTATTGGTGTCCCGTCAAAAAATTTAGAATCTCCTTTAACGGATAAATTGTTCAAATGAACCATTGCACTTATTCTATGGCTTTTAGTATTCCATTTGGTATTTTTTAAATTATCAATATTAAATTCTTTCTGACGCTTTTTGAAGTGAGTATAATCAAAAGATAATGGAATTTGTGCTGAAACATATAATTGATTACTATTAATAGTCCCTTTATCAAAAAAGTTAATATAACTCCAACCTGCAGATATAGAGAAATATTTAAAATCGTAACCTAAGTTAAGATGCGGCAGAATAAAGGCTCCACCACCATCTGGAGCACTAGCACCACCACCGCCACCAAAGTGTAAGCCAGTATCTACAAATAAATTATTATAAATTTCTTTTTTAACACCTAGATTTAAACCTAGAGTAAAAAAACCTCCTCTAATTCCACCAACTGCTCCATAAAAACCAAGTCCAGCATATGCCCAATCATTTAGCATAGCGTTATAATGTATACCAGTGAAATCCATGTTTGCTTCATTAGCATCAGGCATATTTATAGATAAAAAATCTAATTGGGCAAATCCAATTTGAGTTTTCTTTTCGGGAGTTTCGTTTTGAGCGTAAAAAAAATGAACGCTAAATGTTAATATTAACAGTAGCGCTCTAGGTATATTATTTACCATTAGTTTGTTTTAGTAAGGTTTATGTATTTCTTTTCTTTTACCATTTACATATGAAGCAACAAAAGCATCTCTAAAACCAATTTTAAGTAATTGACGCCTAAAGTTTTGAGCTTCTTTTAGCGTAGAAAATAATCCAATAGAATATCTAAGGTATTCTTCGTTAGAAAGTGTTCCCGCTATAGTTTTAGAAAGTAAAGGATATTTTTTATTAGAAAAAGCACCAATTTGAACAGAGTAAACTATTTCATTCTTGACATTATTTTTTATTTTACTAATACCGCTTTGTAATCCTGTAGATCCACTTTCGTCTATTTCACCATCACCATAATCTTCATTAGAATAATCACCATCAGAAGTAAGATCGCTAATGCTATCAAGAACTCTAGTGGCTTCAGCTCTTTTTATTTCATCAATATTAACACTAGATGGAGATTGATTTTGGTAGAAGTAAACAGCAGCTGCAATAGATATACCAGATAAGAAACTTAATAAAATGTTTCGATTTCTTGCTGTACTTTTTACATCACCTAATTCTTCAGTTTTTTCTGATATCTCAGTTTCTAATTCTTCGTTTTTTGAATTAAGATTTTTAATTTGTTGTTGTAAATCTTCGTATTCTTGATCGTTTAAAAGAGGCATGTGTATTGGCTAGTTTAAAAATTCTGTAAAGCTAAAATACAAATCTTTTCGAAATAGCTTTTGAAATGAAGTTAAAAGGGGAGAGAAGCCTTGATTAAAATCAAGGCTTCCACGTGTTTCCCCCTTAAAACACTTATAGTAGTTACCCTTTATAAAAGTTGTAACCTTTTCAAATATAATAAAATCTAATGAATTTTGTTGCTGATTATCATAACTTTAGCGTTATTGGTTAAAGTTGTTAAGAATAAATAAATATCTCCACCTTCCGTTATTTTGGTTTCTTTTCTAATTTGTGCAACTGTTTTTGGGAAATTTCTAACTGTAATATTTGCTTTTTTATTGGGGATATTCTTCTTGATTTCATTTTTACTGTATGGTATTACTTTTTCAATACTAAATGTTCTTCCAGGGAAATCAATTAAACTCTCTGAAGTATATAGATGTGAGTGTTGATGCAGTTTTTTAATATTAAATTTACTAGCTACTTCTTTGAAACCTCCAGATTTTAATATAGCAACATTCGGCTCATATAAATATTTTAGAGGTAATGAGTAGTTACTTTCTTTATATTCATTAGAATTCAGAGTAAAACTAAATTCGTCTGTTTTGTTTTTGAGTAAGTTAATTGCTTTTATTTGAATTTGTTTGTTGTAATTTTTTTGAAGTATAAAAAGTAATTCTTTTACTTCATTATTAACAGCTACAATATGAATTTCTTTTGTGTATTTAAGCTCTTTTATTGTTGAAGTAATATCTAAGATAGGAGAGACCTTAATTAATATATTTTCAGATTTTGAAAAAAGAAGATCTAATTCTTCAGGTACATTCGGAGAACAATCTTTTAAAAGAAATACTTTGTTTTTAGATTCATTTCGCCTAGAAGGATCAGTATAAACCCAATCAAATTTAGCTGTAGTATTATTTTTTAAATATACAATGCCATTACATGCCTTGGTTTCAATATTTGATACTTTTAGTTCTTTGTAATTATGACCTACGATTTCAGATAATTCATTATTAATTTCGCAATGAATTACATTATTAACATTCTTAGAAAAATAATAGGAATCGATACCGAAACCACCACTAATATCAATTAAAGAAGCTCCTTTTGTTAAGCTAGCTTTATATTTTGCAGTAGTTTCTGAAGAAGTTTGTTCTATAGATACTTTTTGAGGATAGTAAATATTTTTAGAGTTGAACCAAGTAGGTAGTTTTTTTTGACTCTTCTTTTTTGCTACAATTTGATTTGCAAGTTCTTGAATTGAAACACTAACAAAAGGACTACCTTTAAAAATTATTTTAGAAAGGTCTTCATTTAGTTTTTCATTAATAAACGTTTGTACTTCGGTTTTTAAAATAGCTAAATTCAAGAAAGAAACATTATTGTTATTAAATCAAAAATATAGATATTTTTATACTTAATGATTTATTTTAAACCTTTTGTTTTTGTAATGTCAGAAAGACTAAAGTTTGTGTCATCTGTATCTGCATAAGTAAAATCAGCACCAGTTAAATCTTTTGCTTTTGTGAATTTAGCATTGGTTAAATCTGCTTCTCTAAAAGAGGCGTTCTTAGCTCTACCATTAGAAAATTGAACATTTTGCAAATTTGCAAAAGAAAAATCGGAATTATCTAAATTAGCAGTGTTCAACTCACAATTTTCTAAGTTAGAATGAGATAAATTAATGCCTGCTAAATGCTTACCAGATAGATCTACATTTCGTAAGTCACAATAAGAGAAGTCAGAATTATCAAAAATAGCTTGTAATTGACTAACACTGAATTTTGATTCTAGTAGATATAATAATAATTGAGTTCTTTCAGGGCTATAAAAAACTGTGTTTTGACCATCTGAATCTAAGTAACTATATGGTTTTAACACACTACATAAGCCAACAATTCTTCTTCTAGATCCCTCAAAACCTTTATTATCAATTAAGTCAAAAAGATTAGCAAGTTGATAACTATAAGAAGATCTTCTTGAGCCTTCAACTAGTAAGTTTTGAGTTTTAATTAGTTCATTTTGTTTAATTAAAACGTAGAGAGTAATTAAAGAAGGAACTAAAGAAAATAATAAAAGTATTAAACTTAATAAACGTACTCTAACAAATCTTTTTACTAAGGAAGTTAATAAACTTGCAGAAGTATTAGGTGAAACTTTTTCTTTTGAATGAAACTCTGTAAACCATTGATTAAAGCTGTTTTTTAAAGATACACCTGCAAACATGTTCCAAGTCCAAGAAAGTGATTTTTTAGTTCTTTCTTGTTTACGTTTTTTCTTTTCAGAAGCCTTAGTCATTTCGTTACGTAATGCTTCGTTTTCTTTTTTTAGTTGCTCTAACTCTTCTTGAAAATTACCTTCCATATATACGAATATCTTTACAAATTAGCTTTTACCATTCTGTGGTTACCAAATAAATCACTTTTTAAAACTACATTTTTAAATCCTTTATCTAATAACATTTGTTTGGTTTCTTCTCCTAAATACTGATTAATTTCAAAGAATAATATCCCATTTTCTTTTAAATTCTTTTTAGCAACATCTGCAATTCGTTTGTAAAATACTAATGGATTATCATCTTCTACAAATAACGCTAAATGTGGTTCATTATTTAAAACATTATTTTTAATTTCTGCTTTTTCCAACTCTCTAACATAAGGAGGATTGGATATTATTACATCAAATTCATCTATAATAGGTTGTTGTGATAAAATATCATGAATAATAAAGTTTACGTCAGCATCATTTAATAATGCATTGCTTTTTGCAGTTTCTAGTGCTTTTGTAGAAATGTCAAATGCAGTAACATTAGCATTTTTAAGTTCTTTTTTTATAGAAATAGCTATACATCCAGAACCAGTTCCTATGTCCAAAATATTTAACTCTTTTTCTTCCGATTCAAAATTTTCCTTAACCCAGTTAACCAATTCTTCAGTTTCTGGTCTTGGTATTAATACATTAGGGTTTACTTTAAAAACATATCCGAAGAATTCAGTTTCTCCTAAAATATATTGAATAGGTTCTTCTGATTTCAAACGCTTTATAATGCCTTTTAATATTGTTAATTTGTCTTTTTGAATTATAGTATTTTCTTTAGTGAAAACATCCATAAGTTTTAAATCTAGAATGGATTCAACAGTTCTAAAGAAAAAAGCATCTATTTCTTTTTTAGGGTATAATTCTGTGAGTTCGTTATTGAAAAAAGTCCTGAAGTCTTTTAGCTTCATATAATCAATGTAAAAATGGTATTTTTGACATATCAAAAGTAACAAAACAAATGAAGAACGTACTATATTTAATCCTGATATCTATTTTTTTATTGAATTGTTCTGTAAAGAAGAAACCAACTTTTATTAAAGTAGATGAAATTGAATTTTTATCACTTAGTAAAGATACAATTAGACTACAAGCAAAAGCGTATTTTAAAAATGAAAATGATATTGGAGGTAAATTATCCACGGATGAGATTAAGGTTATTGTAAATGGGGCTGAAGTTGCTCAGGTTTCTTCTGAAGAATTTAAAGTTCCAGCGAACAAAGAGTTTTCTATTCCTTTAAATGTAGTTATTCCTGCAAATAAAGTATTTGAAAATAAAAAAGGAGGTGTTCTTGGAGGTTTATTAAGTTCTTTACTAAATAATAAACTTGATGTTCGGTTTAAAGGAGATATTAAATACAAAGTTTTAGGAATATCTAATACATATGCTATTGATAAAACTCAAGAAATAAAAATCAAATTATAGCTATTGATATTCAGTGATATATATATGCGCCGATGTCTAGAATTGGCAAAAAATGGTATTGGTGTAACTCGACCTAATCCTTCTGTGGGAGCAGTTATTGTTGCTAATAATGTTATTATTGGTGAAGGGTATACTACTTCTTACGGAGGTTCACATGCAGAAGTGAATGCAATTAACTCTGTAAAAGATGAATCATTATTAAAAACAGCTACAATTTACGTTACGCTTGAACCTTGTTCTCATTTCGGTAAAACACCACCTTGTTCTGATTTAATAATTGAAAAACAAATTCCTAATGTAATTATAGGAACTATTGATACACATAGTATAGTAGCTGGAAAAGGAATAGAAAGATTGAAAAATAATGGTGTAAATGTTTTAGTTGGGGTTTTAGAAGAAGAATGTATACAGCATCATAAGCGTTTTTTTACATTTCAGAACAAGAAAAGACCTTACATTATTTTAAAATGGGCAGAAACTAAAGATGGATTTATTGCTCCAAATCAAAAAGATATTCAAAAACCAGTTTGGATTTCCAATGAATATTCTAAACAATTAGTTCACAAATGGCGAGCGCAAGAACACGCTATTTTAGTTGGAACAAATACAGTTCTAGATGATAATCCTAAATTAAATGTAAGATCATGGACAGGAAATAATCCTGTTCGAGTGGTTTTAGATAAATCTTTGAAGATTACTGAAAATCTTTCTGTTTTTGATAAAACGGTAAAAACTATTGTTATAACTGAGGTTAAGAAGGAAAGTTTAGATAAAAACTTAGTTTATGAAAAAATTGATTTTTCCGATAACATTACCCAACAGATAATCGAAGTTCTAGTTCAGTATAAAATCCAATCTATAATTATTGAAGGAGGGGCGCAAACATTACAAACATTTATCAACGATAATATTTGGGATGAAGCAAGGGTTTTTATAGGAGACAATGAGTTTAGAGATGGAGTTAAAGCTCCTGTTTTAAAGGCTAAACTTAAGAGAGAAGAAAAATTACAAAACGATACGTTAAGAATATATTTAAATGATTAAAAATATCATTTTCGATTTTGGTGATGTATTCATCAATTTAGATAAAGAAGCCACTTATAAAGAGTTATATAAGTTAGGAGTAGAGAATATTTCGGAAGAAATGATGCAGGTGTATTATAATTACGAAATGGGATTATTATCTACAGAAGAATTTATAGAATATTTTCATAAAGAATTTAAGATTGCTAAAGAAGATTTAGTTTATGCTTGGAATGCAATTCTTTTAGATTTTCCATTATATAGACTTAAATTCCTTAAAGAATTAGCAGCTTCAAAAAAGTATAGATTGTTTTTATTGAGTAATACTAATGATCTGCATATTTCTTGGATTCAGAATGATTGGGGAGATGAGTTGTATTCTGAGTTTAAAAACTGTTTTGAAAAATTTTATTTATCACATGAAATTAATTTGAGAAAACCAAATCAAAATATTTATGAATTTGTGTTAAAGGAAAATAATTTAAAACCAGAAGAAACTATTTTCATAGACGATACAAGAGATAATACTAACGCAGCGAATGAATTAGGTATTAAAGTTTGGAATAATCTACCAGGAAAAGATGATGTAGTTGAATTACTTAAAAGAGAGGAGTTTACTGTATGATTTATTTAGTACTTAGTATTTTAATATCGAGTAGTTTATATGTAATATTTAAATTATTTGAAGTTTATAAAGTGAATACTTTCCAAGCAATTGTTGTTAATTACATTGTTGCGTTTATAATTGGGTATTTGTATTCTGATGTTAAAATACCAATTTCCAAAATACCACATCAAGATTGGTTTTACGGGGCTTTGTTTTTAGGTTTTTTATTCATTACTATTTTTAATGTTATGGCAATAACATCGCAACGAAACGGACTTTCAGTTGCTTCTGTTTCAGGAAGAATGGCTGTTGTAATTCCTATTGTTTTTGGTGTTATTCTATATAATGAATCTGTTGGAATTATTAAGGTTTTTGGAATTTTATTAGCTTTAGTTGCTGTATATCTTACTTCGGTAAAAAGTAATGACTCTAAAGGATTTCAAAGTGGTTCTTTGTTACTTCCAGCATTATTATTCTTAGGATCGGGTGCAATAGATACCTTATTAAAGTATACCGAGATTAATTATGTGCCAACCGAGAAAGTTTCGATTTTCTCTGCTTCAATTTTTGGAGTAGCCTTTGTATTTGGAGTGATTTTTTTGCTATTTCAAATGTTGACTAAAAAAGTAGAGCTTTCTGTAAAAAATATTATAGCAGGTGTTGCTTTAGGAATTCCTAATTATTTCTCAATAGAATTTTTAATTAGAGCACTTAAAATAGAGGGAATAGAAAGTTCGGTTTTATTTACCATAAACAATGTTAGTATTGTATTGTTAACAACACTATTTGGTTTGTTTTTATTTAAAGAACGATTAGAAAATAAAAATTGGATTGGCGTTGCTATTGCTATTATAAGTATAGTTTTAATAACTGTTTTTTAAATTATGGAGGAGAAAGATACTTTTAAAACTATAGTAAAACCTTCAGAAGAAACTCTTTTTAAAGATAGGAATAGTAAATTTTTTGGTTATGCTTTTCCAGTTAAAACAGAAGAGGATATTAAACAATCATTGGAAGAATTGAAAAAAAAACATCCTAATGCCGGGCATCATTGTTATGCTTGGCAATTAGGAACTGAAAAGTTTCGTTTTAGAGCAAATGATGATGGCGAGCCGAGTAATTCAGCGGGTCAACCTATTTACGGGCAAATTCAAGCTTTTGATATAACCAATGTTTTAATAGTGTCTGTTCGATATTTTGGAGGAACAAAATTAGGAGTGGGCGGTTTGATAAATGCATACAGATCATCAGCTAAATTAGCTTTACAGGCTTCTGAAATAGTAGAGAAAACTATAGATGTTCATTATAAACTTACATTTGGTTATGATATGATGAATAAGGTTCAGCAAATCATAAAAAAGAATCAAATAGAAATTGTAAATCAAAAGTTAGAGTTAGAATGTGAATACATTATTTCTGTAAGGAAAAGTTATGCAAAAACTACTTTTGATGTTTTTAACAATTTATTTAAAGTGATAATAAACGAGCTTTAATACATTTGTGATTCAAGTATATTGAATTTGAGAGTGGCTAAAGCGTATAGATACTACATAATTGCTTTTATCCTATTATTAACAGGATTCTTCTTACTACATAATTTATTAAATGATTATAATGAATTAGAAAAACAAAAGATTGATAGACAATTGCGTAGAGCTCATACTGATGCAATGGTAAGAGCTAAAGCAGGTATTGAAGTATACGCTTCGTTAGTTTCTTCACTGAAAAGTTATACCAAAAACGCTAAAGAGTTTCCAACCGAGATTGAATTTCAAAAATATTTAAATGATTTTTTAAAGGAAATAAACTTTAATGATTCTATTATAGTTAATTATATTGATATAAATCATGTGTTTAAATATGTAATCACCCCTAAAGAAATTGATCCTTCAAATTTAAGAGGTACTTCAGTTAAAAATATACGAGATCATAAAAGAATAACAGAATTGAATGAATTAATGGTTTCTAATGATATAAAACTGTTAACACCAATAAATTTAAGAGAAGGATGGGCAGGCTTTCCTTTTAATTTTTCTGCAAAAAACTCTAAAGGAGAAATATTAGGATATATTACACCAATTCTAAATGTTAAATACCTTTTAGATTATTTTTATGAAAACAATAATGAAGATCTTTATATACACAAGTTTCTAATTAATGAAACAGTTGATTTAACCCGTGAAGCTTATTACAATAATTCTCCTATTTTCAATACAACAAAGGATAATCAGTATTATAAAAACTTCGATATACATAATAACGATTTTATTTATTCTTCTATAAATTTATTTGGGTTGAAATTAAAAATAGGAAGTGCTTACAAAAACAAACCTTTAATACATACCCGCATTTTTAACATGACATATTTATGGTATAGTATTATCTCTTTGCTTAGTTTTCTTGCTTTGTTTCAGTATTTCAAAAACGAAAGGTTAAATAAAAATTTATTAAACGCGAATAATTCTATTACTTCTAAAAACAAAGAGCTAGAATTAAATTTATTAAAAATTAAGACTCTTATTAAAGAGATACACCATAGAATTAGAAATAATATGGTTTTTATTTCTGGAATTTTATCAATGCAAGAAAGAGAGTACCAAGATGAAAATGTAATTAAAGCACTTTCTGATAGTAGAACACGAATTGAATCAATGTCGCTAGTGCATGAAAAATTGTATAATAATGAATCATTAATCGATATTAAACTAAAAGAATATTTAATTAATTTAATAGATTATGTAGAAGGAACCATAAAACATGATTCTATTAAATTAACTAGAGGAATTAATATAGATGAAGATTTAATTTTTGATCCAGAGACTACATCTTACCTTGGTTTAATAGTTAATGAATTATTAACAAACTCATTTAAACATGCTTTCAAATCTGATAGAAATAATTCTATATTTATTAATGTAGAGGAAAAAGATAAAGGTTATTTGCTAATTTACTCAGATAATGGTCAAAACGAGTTTAAAAAAACACATAGTAATAAGAGATCATTAGGTTTAAGTTTAATTCAAATTTTAACTGAACAGATGAGAGGTACTGTAACGTACCCTGATAGTATAGAAGGAAACTTTTACATTACTTTCAAAGCTATAAAACCTATATAATTGTACTTTTTTGTTTAAAAAGAGTTAATCCATTAATTACTAGGTTAATTAACATAAAAACTGTAAATTTGCACTCCTTTTTACGAGAACAGATTTTAAAAAGGTTATAAATTATATTTTTTAAGTTTAATTTCTCTTTGAGTTAGTATCGTTAAAAATCTGACTAATAAAAAGATACAAAATTATTCTCAGACATGTCTGAAGAAACAAAAAAAGCTGCAGAAGCAGTAAACCCAGCAGAATTTTTAGCAACATTTAATTGGCATAAATACGAAGAAGGTATTGATGAAGTTGATGAGTCTAAATTAAAAGAATTCGAAAAAGCTTTAGAAGGAACTGTAGGTTTCGTTAACGAACGTGATGTAATTGAAGGTGCAGTAGTACGTATTACTGATCGTGACGCTATTATTGATATTAACTCTAAATCAGAAGGAGTTATTTCATTAAACGAATTCCGTTACAACCCTAACTTAGCTGTGGGTGATAAAGTAGAAGTATTAGTTGACAAAAGAGAAGATTCTGCAGGTCAATTAGTATTATCTCATAAAAAAGCACGTGTAATTAAAGCTTGGGATAGAGTTAACAATGCACACGAAACTGGAGAAATCGTTAACGGTTTTGTTAAGTGTAGAACTAGAGGTGGTATGATTGTAGATGTTTTCGGAATCGAAGCATTCTTACCAGGATCTCAAATTGATGTTAAGCCTATTCGTGATTATGATCAATATGTTGAAAAAACTATGGAATTCAAGGTTGTTAAGATTAACCACGAATTTAAGAACGTAGTTGTATCTCATAAAGCATTAATCGAAGCTGATTTAGAAGAGCAAAAACGTGAAATCATTGGTCAATTAGAAAAAGGACAAGTATTAGAAGGAGTTGTGAAAAACGTAACTTCTTATGGAGTATTTGTTGACTTAGGAGGTGTTGACGGATTAATTCACATTACAGATTTATCTTGGTCTCGTATCAACCACCCAAGTGAAGTTGTTGAGTTAGATCAAAAATTAAATGTTGTAATCTTAGACTTTGATGATAACAAATCTAGAATCCAATTAGGATTAAAGCAATTATCTGCTCATCCTTGGGAAGCTTTAGATAATGAGTTAAAAGTTGGAGATAAAGTAAAAGGTAAAGTAGTTGTATTAGCTGACTATGGTGCGTTTGTAGAAGTTGAAGATGGAGTAGAAGGATTAATCCACGTATCTGAAATGTCATGGTCTACACACTTACGTTCAGCACAAGATTTTGTACAAGTAGGAGATCAGGTTGAAGCTCAAATTTTAACTTTAGATAGAGAAGAGCGTAAGATGTCTTTAGGTATGAAACAATTACACCCAGATCCTTGGACAGATATTACTACTAAATATCCTGTTGGTTCTCAACACGAAGGAACTGTTCGTAACTATACTAACTTTGGTGTATTCGTAGAATTAGAAGAAGGTATTGACGGATTAGTTTATATTTCTGACTTATCTTGGACTAAGAAAGTTAAGCACCCATCAGAATTTGTAACTGTTGGTGATAAATTAGCTGTTCAAGTTTTAGAATTAGATGTTGAAAACCGTAAGTTAAACTTAGGTCATAAGCAAACTCAAGATAACCCTTGGGATGCTCACGAAGCTAAGTATGCTATTGGTTCTAAGTTCGAAGGAACTATTACAGCTAAAAATGATAAAGGAGCTACGGTTACTTTTGAAGATGGAGTTGAAGCATTTGCACCATCTCGTTTCTTAGAAAAAGAAGACGGTACTAAATTAGCTAAAGGAGATACTGTAGAGTTTATGGTAACAGAATTTAGTAAAGAATATCGTAAAGTTGTTGTTTCTCATACTTCTATCTTCAGAGAAGAAGAGCAAAGAAATGTAAAAGCAGCTGCTAAGAAAGCTCAAGAAACTGAAAAAACTACTTTAGGTGATATCGGTGGATTAGCTGAATTAAAGAAGAAAATGGAACAAGGAAAATAATTCCTTAATCCATAGCAATATTAGAAACCGTTACAAATTTGTAACGGTTTTTTTATTCAATTTATTTTATCTCAGTCAAAATAAAATATCAATTTTGCAGTTTTGTTTTTAAATAATTTGAAGAACATGTTTGGTATTATATTTGTTTATAAACACTGAATCTAAAAATCTAAAAAAGATGAAAAAATTTTTATTAGCGGTAGCTTTAATAGCTATTTCATTTAGTGCTAATGCTCAAGATGGAAAAATCAGAATAGGAGCAAATCTTGGTTTTACTACAGGAAGTGGTGATTCTGCTTTTGTTATAGGTGGTGATATCGATTATTTATTTAATGTTGATAGTAAATTTGAAGTTGGAGCTGCAACAGGTTTGGCTGTAGTTACTGAAGGAAACTCAGTAATTTTACCTTTAGCAGGTGCCGGTAGATTTCATGCAACAAATAAAATAGATTTAGGTCTAGATATGGGGTATGCAATCGGAATAAATAATGCTGGTAACGGTTTTTATTTTAGACCTATTTTTGAATATAAGTTAGATAATAACATTTCTTTAAGAGCCTCTTATTCTGGTATTGATTCTGGAGGGTTTTTAAATGCAGGTGTTATGTTTAGGTTGTAACCTAAATAAATTAATATAAATTTGAATGGCCGTTGTAGTTTACAGCGGCTTTTTTTATAGAAAAATAATAACAAGATGTTTATATTTGCGTAAATCAAAAAATAAACATGACATTAATTAAATCTATATCAGGGATTAGAGGAACAATAGGAGGAAGGACTGGAGATAATCTTACACCAATAGATGCTGTTAAATTCGCAGCTGCATACGGTACTTTTATTAAGAATAAAAATAAAGGAAAAGAAAAAATAACTATCATAATAGGTAGAGATGCTCGTATTTCTGGTAAAATGATTAGTGGTTTAGTTTCTGATACTTTAGTAGGTTTAGGAATAAATGTTATAGACTTAGGATTATCAACTACACCAACTGTAGAAGTAGCAGTTCCTATTGAAAAGGCAGAAGGGGGAATTATTTTAACGGCTTCTCATAACCCAAAACAATGGAACGCTTTAAAATTATTAAATGAAAAAGGGGAATTCTTAAATGGTGAAGATGGTAAAAAGATTTTAGCGATTGCTGATAAAGAAGATTTTGATTTTGCTGAAGTAGATGATTTAGGAAAAGTAAAGAAAAAGAAGAATTACATAAAAAAGCATATTAAAGAAGTTTTAAAGCTAAAGCTTGTAGATAAAAAAGCTATAAAAAAAGCAAAATTTAAAGTTGTTGTAGATGGAGTAAATTCAACAGGAGGAATTGCAATTCCAGCTTTACTCAAAGAGCTTGGTGTTAAATGTGTAGAATTATATTGTGAGCCTAATGGACATTTTCCACATAACCCTGAACCTTTAAAGGAACATTTAACAGATATTTCTGAACTAGTCGTTAAAAAGAAAGCTGATTTAGGAATTGTAGTTGATCCAGATGTAGATCGCTTAGCTTTAATTTGTGAAGATGGTTCGATGTTCGGTGAAGAATATACATTAGTAGCTTGTGCAGATTATGTTTTAGGAGAGTTAAAAGGAGGAAACACTGTATCTAACCTTTCGTCTTCTAGAGCATTAAGAGATGTTACTGAAAGTCATGGTGGTTCATATTCAGCTAGTGCAGTAGGAGAGGTGAATGTTGTTCAAATGATGAAGGATACCAATACTGTTATTGGTGGTGAGGGAAATGGAGGTATTATTTACCCGGATTCTCATTATGGAAGAGATTCATTAGTTGGTGTGGCATTATTTTTATCTCATTTAGCTAAGAAAAAAGTTTCTTGTAAAGAGTTGCGAAATTCCTATCCAAGTTATTTTATGAGTAAGAATAAAATTCAATTAACTCCGGAAATTGATGTTGATAAAATTTTAGCTACAATGGCTAAGAAATACAAAAAAGAAGATGTAAATACTATTGATGGAGTAAAAATTGATTTCGCAGAAGAATGGATTCATTTACGCAAATCTAACACTGAACCAATAATTAGAATATATACAGAAGCTAAATCGCAACAAAAAGCTGATGATTTAGCTAAAAGATTTATAAAAGAAATTAAAGAAGTTATTTAATAAAAAATCCCGCATAACGTGCGGGATTTTTTATTACCATACAAATTTACTAGGGTTGTTAAATATTCAACAGTATAGATAACAATCAAAATATTTTAAAGAAATTCGTATTATGAAAGTTATAGAGTCTACTAAATTAGAGCAATATTTTCAACAATTTAGAAATCATATCATCGGTATTGACCAAACTTTTGAATCACCTTATGGTGAACAAAAGTTAATTTATACAGATTGGACTGCGAGTGGACGTTTATATAGACCCATAGAAGAAAAACTCATTAATGAGTTTGGTCCTTTTGTAGCTAATACTCATACAGAAACTTCAACATCAGGTGCTGCTATGACCTTAGCTTATCATGAAGCAAGAAATATTATTAAACAACATGTCAATGCTTCAAAAGATGATGTATTAATAACCGAAGGCTCAGGAATGACAGGAGTAGTTAATAAATTTCAACGTATTCTTGGCTTAAAGGTTTCCGAAAACCTTAAAGATTATACGAACATTCCTGAAGATAAAAGACCTATTGTGTTTGTTAGCCATATGGAGCATCATTCTAACCAAACATCTTGGTTGGAAACGATTGCTGATGTTGCTGTAGTTCCTTGTGACGAAGAAGGTTTGGTTTGTTTAGATAAATTTGAAGATACTATAAAGAAATATTTAGATAGACCTATTAAAATAGCTTCTATTATAGCTGGATCTAATGTTACAGGTATAAAAACTAATTATCATAAAGTAGCAAGTTTAATTCATAAGTACGGTGGATTATGTTTTGTTGATTTTGCTTGTTCTGCTCCTTATGTAGATATTAATATGCACCCTGAAAATGAAGATGAATATTTAGATGCTATTTTCTTTTCTCCACATAAATTCTTAGGTGGTCCAGCTACTTCTGGAGTATTAATATTCAATAAAAAACTATATAAAAATATGGTGCCTGATAATCCTGGAGGAGGAACAGTAAGTTATACTAATCCTTGGGGAGATCATGATTATTTTGATGATGTAGAAACTAGAGAAGATGGAGGAACACCTGCTTTTATGCAAACTATTAAGATAGCATTATGCATGCAGCTCAAAGACAAAATGGGAACTAGAAATATTAAGGATAGAGAAGATGAAATCAATCCTGTTATTTTTAAAACTTTAGAGAATTTAGAGGGGGTTCATATCTTAGCGCCAAATCATAAGGATAGATTAAGTATTTTTTCATTTTACTTTGAAAAATATCATTTTAATCTCATCGTAAAATTATTGAATGATCGCTTTGGTATTCAAACCCGTGGAGGATGTTCTTGTGCAGGTACTTATGGACACTTTTTATTAAACGTAGACAAACAAACTTCTAAAGCTATAGAAAGTCAGATTTTGGAAGGGTGTAATACGGAAAAACCAGGATGGGTTCGCTTATCAATTCATCCTACAATAACATCTGAAGAAATTACATTTATTTGTAATGCATTAAAAGAACTACATCTTAATATCGATGAATGGAGTAAAGATTATTCATACGATATGCAGAAGAATGATTACGTACACAAGTCTGCAACACCAATTGAAAAATCATTAGTAAAGAAATGGTTTACTTATTAAATAGTAGATAAATTGTTATATGAGAAATATTGATTTAAGTTTTTTATTAGAATCATACTCAAAAATTAAGGAAAAAGAACTTTTTGGTAAATGGATTATCTTAAAGGATATTCTTCCTTTATTTGAAAAATTGCATGTATCAATTTCTAAAGAATTGATAGGAAAATCTGAACAAGGCAAATCTATTTATAAGTTGAAATTCGGAAATGGTAAAAAACGAATTTTAATATGGAGTCAAATGCACGGCAATGAAAGTACAGGTACAAAAGCTGTTTTTGATTTTTTAAATTTTATTAGAATCTATTTCAAACATGATATAGTGCAATCTGTTGTAAATAATTGTACTATCGAAATTATTCCTATGCTTAATCCAGATGGAGCAATAGCTTATACAAGAGTAAATTCTAACAATATTGATTTAAATAGAGATGCTGTTGATCAAAAAGCGTGTGAAAGTAAAATACTTAGAGGTGTTTTAGATGATTTCAATCCGAAATTTTGCTTTAATCTTCATGATCAACGAACCATTTTTGGAGTTGAAGGAACAAAAAATCCAGCAACAATATCTTTTTTAGCGCCATCAGAGGAAATTACTCGTAAAGTTACTCGGGGAAGGATAGAAACAATGAATGTTATTGTTGCTATGAATAACATATTGCAACAAATAATACCAAATCATGTAGGTAGATATACAGATGAGTTTTATCCAACAGCTACAGGTGATAATTTTCAGAAACTAGGACATAATACTATTTTAATAGAAGCAGGGCATTACCCTAATGACTATAATAGAGAGGAAACTAGAAAATACAACTATATATCATTGTTGCAAGGCATATATCATATTGCTATTACTTCAGATTTTAGCACTTATAAGCCGTATTTTAATATTCCAAATAATGAAAAAACATTTTTTGATATAATACATAGAAATGGTAATAATAATGATATAGGATTTTTATATGTAGATGAAATTAATGATAACAGACTTACTTCTAGATTAAAAAAGGAAAAAGAAGGAGACTTAAAATCATACTTTGGACACTACGAAATCGTTTTCGAACATTAAATTTTTATTAAAAATTAAATTTTAGACCACTTGCTATTGTTGTTTTTTAATAATAATTCATATTTTTGTCGAATACTATGAATAAAATTTAAAAATGAAGAAATTTGTATTAGATGAAATCGATCATCAAATTTTAGATATCCTAATCGAAAATGCTCGAACTCCGTTTACAGATATTGCTAAAAAATTATTAGTATCTGCAGGTACAATTCACGTACGTGTTAAAAAGATGGAAGACGAAGGAATCATTCAAGGATCTACGTTAACGTTAGATTACGAAAAAATGGGATATTCTTTTATTGCTCATGTAGGTGTGTATTTAGAAAAAACATCTATGACTCAGCATGTGATCGATAATTTACGTCACATTCCAAATGTTACTGTAGCTTATGTTACAGCAGGAAAATATAATATCTTCTGTAAAGTTCGTGCTAAAGATACTAACGACGCAAAAGATATTATTTATCAAATAGATGAAATTCATGGAGTAAGTAGAACTGAAACAATGATTTCATTAGAAGAAAGCATCAATGACAAGAAACGTATGATGCATGCAATATTTCAAGACTTTTAATTTATAAAGTTTATAAATGTGTATAAAGAAAGGAGTAATATAAACTATTACTCCTTTTTTTATTATACATTATAATTAATTTATCCTAGTTTAACATTTGTTTTTTATATTTTTAGGAATAGAAGTTTGATTATTGTAGTTTTTCGAATTCTTCTTCAGAAATCTCTCCAGAACTAATTTTATTTAACTCTTCCATTTTAGACATGATATACTCATGTATTTTTTGACTTACACCTTCAGGTTTCAAGAATTCTCCACGTAAAGCAGCAGCTAGTACATATTGATCGTAATATCTAAAAATAGCTCTATCAAAAGCTACAGCACCTGGATATGCATTGTTTCTTAATAACCAACCTAAACGGAAAGCAGAACGGCGTTGACCAGCAGTTCCATGATGATTAGGACTATTTACCTGATTATCTCCAAGTAAAGAAGAAAAGTTGTAAGCTGCAGAAGCTGCTGGCCAAGCTGCAGCATAGCCAT
Organism: uncultured Tenacibaculum sp.; assembly: GCA_947492185.1. Lineage (GTDB taxonomy): Bacteria > Bacteroidota > Bacteroidia > Flavobacteriales > Flavobacteriaceae > Polaribacter. Next base: position 170,101 of record CANLMR010000002.1, on the reverse strand, counting down.
CTGCATGACCAATATAGAAACCAGCAAAAGCATCAGCTTCTAATTCAGCTGCTCTAGCAGTTCTTTCATTTCTTGATGGTAAACCATTTCTAAATTGTAATTGGTGTGCAACTTCGTGAGCTTGCACCATAGCAACAGAAATACGTCCACCGTTATCTAATGCAAAATTATATAAACCTTCTCCAAAAATTATATATCCTGCACCATATGATATTGCATTCAGTGTACCATTACCAATAGCAAAACCTAATGGAACTGTATTTATATTAAATAGATCTGCAATATTAGCATTTTGTCCTACTAAAAAATTTGTTTCAGCTCCATTAATAATATTAGTGGTACTTAACTGGGCATTTGCAGGCCAGTTATTGTCAATAAAACCACAATCTTTGTGTGTTAAATGACCATTTAAGGAAATTTTTGAACTTTGATTGTTGTTTAAATCGGGAGATTCGTTTTTTTCACAACTTGCAAATAAAAGAGTAACAGCAGTTGTTAAAACAAGGGCTTTAAATTTATTCATTTTTATTAGTATTATTGATAAATTAATTAAAATGTAAATAATAGTTAAAAAAATGATTATTTAAATAGTGTAGTAAGGGGTAGCTATTAATAATCGATAGATTTTTAATAAATCATTGCGAATATATTATTTTTTAATCAACAAACAGTTTTTTTGTTAGTAAAATTTCTGTTTAATTATTAATTTGTTTGAAAGAAGGAGGTGTTGGTGATTATAATGCAAAAAAAAAGACCCTTTATATAAAGAGTCTTTCCAAAGTTTAACAAAATTTATTTAACTAGCAATTTTAGTGAAAACAAATTATTTTCTGTTTTACCTCTTACAAAGTATAATCCAGTTGTAAGAGATTCTATTTTAAAACTATGATTTTTAAAATAACTTCCTTTATAATCTAGAACTTTCTTACCAGAAATATCGAATATAGCTACATCTTCAACATCCTTGTTAATTTTTATAAAACTATCACTAGGGTTAGGGTAGAAACTTATATCTGTAGTGTTTCGAATAATATCTTCATTAGATAATGTTACTGCAGAATTTCCATAGATTCTAACTTCACCAGGTTGCAGTAGTATGCTCTGATTTACATTTGTTATTGTAGTGGTATTCGATGGATCTAATAAATCATACCAAGTTCCAGTTTGTTGAAAAGCAGGAATAATTGCTTGTTCTGTAATACCGAAGTTTCCAAGAATGGTAACATGTTGTAAATCATCTGAAGCATTATCATTAGTTAAATGAATTGTTTTAAGTCCAGTAGATGCATCTACATCTAAAGTGAAATCACTTGTTCTAAAAATATCTTCTTGTTTTTTCAGAGCAATTAGTTTAGACCAAAGATCATAAACAGCTTTTCTATCAATATCATTAACATATTCCCAACGAATTGGTTTATTTCCAGTTCTTCCATTAAAATCAATACTTACATCATAACCTAACTCACCAAATTGCCAAATCATTTTTGGTCCAGGAATTGTAAAGTAAAACATTCCAGCTTTACCAACCCTATCAAGCCCTGTTGCTAAAGTTTTAGTACTGTAAGATGCATTTTTATTACCGAAATTTATGTTTCGATACATCATTCTTTCTTCGTCATGACTTTCCATATACGCAATATTAGCTGGAGTAGTCCATCCTCTGTTTTTATAAGAAATCCAAGAGAAATTAGATTTGTTGCTATCATGATACCCCATAGTAGTTTCACTATAATTAGGATTTAAATTACTCCACATCATAATTCCTTTACCTTCTGAAAGTCTATAATTTACCCATTCAGTTTCTTCTGCATTTGTACCTAAATGTTCAAAAATTACGTAGAAATCAGGATCAACATCCCATTGATAATCTGCGTATTCCTTTAAAACGGCAACTCTATCAGCCTGCATTGCACTTGTACAACTCTCATCAGAAGCAGTACAATTTTGTGTAAATCCTTTGGTTAAATCCCATCTAAAACCATCAATTTTATATTCTTCAATCCAATATTGAGTAGTTCTTTTTACATAGTCTTTAGTTGCTTGTTGACTGTGGTTAAAATCATTAAAAACATTAAATGAATGCCTAGGAGTTTGATTAAAAAATGGACTATCTGTTGAAGCTTGTCCACCGTAATTACCATTGTCCGTATTCCACATTCTATAATATGGATTTTGTCCAGTTGCATGATTATAAACAATATCTAATATTACAGCAATTCCTCGTTTATGGCATTCGTCTACTAATTGTTTAAAGGCAGTTTTAGTTCCGTAGTATTTATCTAAAGCCATATGGAATGAAGGATTATATCCCCAAGATTCATTTCCATCAAATTCACTTACAGGCATTAATTCAATTGCGTTTATTCCTAATGTTTGTAAGTAATCTAATCTTGCTTTTAAAGCATCAAAACTATGTAAGGCATCAAAATCTCTAAGTAGTAATTCATAGATGACTAAATCAGTTTTCGCTGGTCTATTAAAATTAGTTACTTCCCAATTAAAAGGAGTATCTCCAGTTCTTAATAAAGTCACGGCATGGTTAGTTTTACTTGTAGGATATGCTGGTAAATTCGGATAAGTAATTGCATCAATAAATTGATCGTTGCTTTCTGTTAATACAACAGTAGAATAAGGATCAGCAACTCTTAAATCAGCGTTAATTAAAAACTGATACATGTGGTTTGTTTGAACTGTTAATCCTGAGAGTTCTATCCAAAAGCGATCTTTAGAACTATCTTTTTTCATTAAGTAGTTATTATCTAATTTCCAATCGTTGAAATCTCCAATAACATGAACAAATTCCTTACCTGGTGCATATAATACTAATGTAGCTTTAGTAGCATCGGCGCTATTTAAGTTTAAACCATCCTTTAAACCTGTTGGTAATGTTTCTTCTACAACAGTTGGTCTTACAATAATTTCAAAAGTTTCAATTTGTGCTTCTGTTCCATCTGTAGCTTCTAATTCGAAGGTTGTGTTTTCTATTACTGCCGTGTTGTATGAATAACTTGTAATTCCATTTTGAGTATCAACAGATGTATTGTTAGCTTTTAAATTAAAATCTGCAGCTAGTGAAGTAGTTGCTGTAATTGCAACGTTATCTCCTGAATCGATTAAAGTAACATCAGAAGTAGGAGCAGTTAATGTAAGTTGAAATTTACCTACTTCAAATAATTGATCTTGTGATTTTTTATCTCCAGTTCCGTCCTTTGCTTTAACCAACATTCCAATTCTACCAATTCCTGTTCGGTTATAAAACGTAGTAGGAGTGAAGCTAATAGAATACGTCCCATCTCCATTATTAGTTAACTTTTGAGCTTCATTTGAATTTGTCCAAGATCCATTAGTAGGAGAATCCATAATATTTTCATCATTAGAATCAAAAGACCATGCCCAAAAATAAATATCTGTAACTCCCCAAGTAGCTAGGTTAATGTTGGAAACAGTAACTGTGATTTGTTCATCCTCATTAAACGCACTTGGACTTACTGAAAATGTAACATTCTGTTGTTGTGCAACTAGTATTGTACAAGCAAACAAAATAAAGAGTGTAAATATTTTTCTCATTTTCGATTTAATTAAAAAGCAAAAACTATCCATAACTATTAAAGTAGTGTATGGATAGTTTTATTACATATATTTTTTACTATTTTAAGGTTGTTTAGTATATGTTGGATTTGCAGGATCAGAGAAGTCAAGAACAAATGTAAATGTTCCTGCTGTAGTAGATAAATTAGCTCCACCTTCTTCTAATACTCCGTCACCACCATTATCCCCATAATTAATAGCCCAATCATTATTTGATCTGAACTTATATTCACCATCGATTAAAGTAACATCTCTTAAAATCCAGATATCATCAAATGGACGAGACCAATCTCTAGTGAATTGAGCATCTGGAGTTGCACCCCAATCATTATAAGCTCCACCAACTAATCCCCAAATATTATCTATTTGTTCAAGAGTATACGTTTTATTATTTAAATCAACAGTTACAATATAATTTCCTGCTGTAGTTGTAATGTTAGCACTTCCTTCTTCTAAAGTACCGTCCGTACCATCATCACCGTAATTTACAGCCCAATCATTGTTCATTCTGAACTTCATTTCACCATCTAATAACGTAACAATTCCTCTAAATACATCAGAATACTGATCATATTCTAACATAAAATCAGGTGTAGCTCCCCAGTTATTATAAGCAGAACCTACAATTCCTAAAGAGAATGATTCGATACTATATGTGTTATCATTGAAGTTTAATGTGATTTTATAAGAACCTGCTGTAACAGCAATATTTGCTCCACCAGCTTCAATAGTTCCATCTGCGCCATTGTCACCGAAATTATTTGCCCAATCATTATTTTCTCTGAACTTCATTTCACCATCTAATAGAGTAACATATGCAACTAAAACTCCATCTACATCAGTTTTAAAGAATGGTAAATCAGGAGTTGCACCCCAATCATTAGCAGCAGAACCAACAATTCCCCAAGTAGTAGAAAGATCTAATACTGTTAAATATGTTGTCACTGTAACTGTCATAGGATTTCCAATTCTCTCTAAAGTTTCATTAGTAGAATTTGTAATAATAGAGCGTAATCGTAATTGAATTTTACCAGTTGTATCTGGAGCAATTCCTAAGCCTTGTGCAACAGAATTTAGCTTTGCATGCGTTACATTAATAGAACTATCATTAATTGAAGTGGCTACTTCAACAGGATTATCAAAAGTTCCGGTTTCAGTATCAGCTTCTAAAAAGTATTCAACAGTAACACCTAAGTTAGAGTCTAAAATAGGATCATTTAATGTTAAAGCAAGTGCATTTTCATCATTTTGATCTAATGTTAAAGTGAATTCGTCTCCATCCATTAATCCACTTTCAATAGAAGCAGGATTTACCGGATAGGTAGTTACTAGTAATAATACTTGATTACTAATGTTTTCACCAGCTTTAACTCTAAGATATACAGGAACATCAGAAAAATTGCTAATACCAGCTTCATTTATGGCATTATTAAATGCTGTAACAGTCATTGAAAATAATTTTTCTGTAGCTGTTCCTAAACTTCTAGGACTAGTAAAAGCCTCATCTGTTGCCATTTCTATTTCATATGAAGTGCTGTTTGTTATTTCATCTTTCCAAGTAACAGTAAATGCTGGGTTATCTGGTAACGAATAATTCAAGAATACACTTGAAATACCTGGCATTTCTAACTCAAATACTGGGTCAGATTGTGTTAAATTTAAACTTTCTTCAGTTTCACAAGAAACCAATAAGAAAACGGTAGCTACTAATGCTAAACCTATTTTATTTATAATTTTTTTCATCTTTCCGTTGTATTAAGTTATAGGTTTAATGGAATAAGAATATACTGTCCGGTTAAATCATTAAACCAGATATCATAATCATCTTCTACAATTACAGGAATATTTGCACCTCCATTAGTTGCAACCCCAGAGAAAGAAGTATCACTTCCCCAAAGAGCACCAGAATCAGTTATAAATTGAACATCTCCAGGTTTTAAGCGAACTGCGCTAGCATACCAAATATGCCCATCGAATGTTAATGCCGATAGAGGAGTAGCAGTATCTAAAGAAGATCCTTGCACAGATAATGTCATTGGACTTGTGCTTCCTGAAGCATCAAAAGATTCAAAAGAGAAAGTTTTAGTAGCAAAGTTTATAGTAAACGTATAAAAACCTGGAGTAATATTAGCTGCACCAGCAGTAGGGAATCTCTCAGGATCATCACCACCCCCAGGATTAACATCAATACTAGAACCGTCATTAGTTCCCCATTGTGGCTGCCAAAGTCCTTTTGTTTCTAGAACTTTAAACATACCACTACTGAAGTAACCAGTGTATGTAAATAAATTTTCATCATTAGCATCTCTAAAAAGTGCTGGGTTATTATTATTGTTATCCCAACCAGGAGAAGTACCATCACCAACTAAATAATAATCACTAAATACATAGTTGAAGTAAGGAAAAACACTCATACTAATTGAATTAGAAATAGAAGGAGATCCACCTTGGGTTCCTAAAGAAGAAACAATTCTTGCATATAATGTAGCCCATTCAAATGGGTTTAATCCCGCATTACCTGATGCAGAGTTTAATTCTGCCATTGAAAATGTAACAGCATTTTCTCCTGTAACCGATGAAGCTACAATTGGATTTGTGAAATTTTCATCGTTGGCAAATTCAATATTATAAACTACTGAAGCTTGTTGACCATAATCTGCGCTTTGCCAATTTAAGGTTAGGGCAGGAGTTGAAGTATTAACAGGATCTAATTGAATATCTGTGATACTTAAACTTTGTAAAACTGGAGCCGTAGGATTATCAGAAATAGTAAATGTTTCTGAATTATCATCGCACCCTACTAAACCTACAAATATTGTAAGTATAGTTATATATGTTAATTTAAATATATTTTTCATTTTAGTTCTGTTTTATTAATACCCAGGATTAGGCGTTAAATTAGGATTAGAAGCCATGCTATTTGATGGAATAGGGTACACGTTAAAATGAGCTGGTATTGCAATACCATTGCTTGCATTACCTTTCCAAGCCCAGTTGTAATTTCCTCCAGTAAACCTGTTAAAACGAATTAAATCTTGTCTTCTATGTGCTTCCCAATGTAATTCTCTAGCTCTTTCATCTAAAATAAAATCTTCAGTTAGTTCTGTAACAGTAATAGATTGAGGATTATTAGCTCTTGTTCTTAACATATTTATGTAAGTAACAGCTTCTCCAATAGTTCCTCCAGTTCCTCCTCTTAAAACTGCTTCAGCATACATTAAATACACATCTGCAAGCCTGAATAAAGGGAAATCTGTATCAACAAAAGTTTGATCAACTCCAGGAGTTCCAGTAGATCCTACATTAGAATATTTAGCAATAATAAATCCTTCATCTCTATCAGAAATATCAGTAATAATATCACTTCTATCTTGAGTCATTAAGGTATTTCTTGTATCTGTTAAGAATGCTCCACCATTGAATAAATCAGCAAATTGCTTTCTTACTCTAAGGGCGCCTCCCCATCCACCTTCACCAACACCTAAAGAAACTCCGTTCTTTTCTATACTTCCAACAGCACCGTTAATCATAACAGTAGTTGGACCAAAGTTTTGTGTTGTTAAACCATCAGATATTAATGGGAAAATTATTTCATTTGTAGCAGCACTAATATTGTTATCTGCTTTAAATAAATCTAAGTAGTTTGGTGCTAAAGAATAACCACCACCAATAATTTTGTTACAGTACTCAATGCAATCTGAATATCTATCAGTTCCTAAATATACTTCTGCATTAAGATATAACTTTGCTAAAATCATCCAAGCTACACCTTTATCAGCTCTACCATATTCATTAGCCATAGGGTCAACCAAGTCATTTTCAACAGCCTTTAATTCAGTTTCAATGAACTCAAACAATTGTGCTCTTTCCGCTTGTGGTGGATTAAAGTTTGTAACAGGATCGTTTTCTGTAACTAAACCAGCTTTTCCAAATAAATCCATTAAATGATAATAAGCTAAAGCTCTTAACAATCTAGCTTCTGCTCTAAAAGCTACAATATCGCTTCTTACTGAGGCAGATACATTTCTAGCATCTAATTTTTCATCTGTAGTTTCTCTTAAGAAATTATTAGCGAATCCAACAGATACGCTAGCTCTACCGAACATACCATATAATAATGGATTTCCAGAAGTCCAGATGTTTCTTTGAATTTCACGAACACCAGGATCATTTTCATAAGACCAAATCATTTGATCTGCTGATAAGGTTTGTAAGTATACTAATACACGTCCGTATTGACTTGTACCTGCATCTAAACCTTGAATATTAGAACTACCTGCACCATCAACACCTGTTAATGATAAGTTTGCATAAACACCAGCAAGTACTTCTTTATATGCGTTTTCATCTTCAAACAATTCTTCACTTAAAACTGTTTGATCATCTTCAGGAGTAATATTTAAATCATCAGTACAAGAAGAAATAAATGTTAATCCTATGAAGGTAAATAATACTGTAAAAATTCTATTATTATATTTTTTCATTTTTCTACTGAATTAAAATTTAACATTAGCACCAACCATAAAATTTCTTGATCTAGGATAAATTGTGTTATCTATTCCTCCAAAAACTTCTGGATCTAAACCACTATAATTTGTGATTACAAATACATTTTGTACTCCAGCCCAAATTCTTAAAGAGTTTTTATTGAACTTCTTAATTGGTCTATCAAAAGTATATCCTAAAGTAATATTATCCATTCTTAAGAAAGAAGCGTTCTCAAGATAAATATCCGAATTAATTACATCAGACGTATTTACAAAGTTAGTTCCTAAAACAGAAGTAGGAATGTTTCCTAATACTTCGTTATCTTGTAATAATGCCAATTGAGCTCTAGCTGAATTTACATTATTGTATACATAGTTTCCTAAGTTAGCTCTTAAGTTAAATGATAAATCAAAATTTTTGTAGTTAAAGTTTGATTGAAATCCAAAACTTAAATCAGCAGCTGGATCTTCTTTTAAATAACGATCGTCATCATTAATAACACCGTCATCGTTTAAGTCTGCATAAGCACCTTCTATAGGATTTCCACTACTATCATATAATTGTTTAAATACATGGAAAGAACTAGGAGCAAATCCTTCTCTTAATATTTGAATAGTATTACCAGTACCTCCAGCAGTACCTCCAGTTCTAACGTCTTGTCCGTTAGCTAACTTAGTAATTTCTCTATCTAAATAAGTTGCGTTAAAGTTAAAATCCCAATTAAAATCTTCAGTATTAATTACATTTCCATTTAATGAAAATTCAATACCATTAATTTCTAACTGACCAATATTTTGAATTACACTATTTGCAAAGTTAACACCGTCAGGTAAAGCAGCGTTGAATAATAAATCATCAGATACTTTATTGAACCAGTTGATTGATCCAGCTAACTTGTTATTAAATAAGCCATAATCTAAACCGAATTCTAACGTTGTAGTCTCTTCCCATTTTAAATCTGGGTTAATTACAGAAGGAATAATCGCTCTAATAGGATTGTTCGCAAACTGGAATTGAGAGTTTTGGTTTCCGAAACGATATCTACTTAAATAAACATCATTTACATTTGGTAAATTTTGTTGACCAGTTAAACCATAACTTACTCTTAATTTTAAATCTGAAATTACATTAGAGTCTTGTAAGAAATCTTCATTAGAAACCTTCCATGCAAAAGCAGCTCCTCCAAAATTACCCCAACGATTGTCTGCGCTAAAACGAGAAGTTCCATCTCTTCTATAATTTAATGTAAGTAAGTACTTATTTAAAAAGTCAGCATTAATTCTTCCGAAGAATCCGATATTAACAACATCAGTAGCTGTAAATGTATCAGAGAAAGAAGCAGGATCTAAAATATTTCCTGAAGTTCCTCCAAATTCTTCAAATTTTTGATAAGAATAACCAGCAGTAGCATCTAAGGTAACTTTATTAAATTCTTTCTTATAGTTTAAGTATCCATCTAATAATCTGTTACTTCTTTCAGAAAATCCAGTAGAATTAACTCCTGCAAATAATAAATTTAAATCAGCAGCTCTTCCATAATTGAAGTTACTCGTAAAACTAGTCTCACCTTCAGCTTTATCAAACCCTAAATTTAATACAGCTCTTAATTCTGGTAAGAAGTGAAATTTATAATCGAAATTTAAATTTCCAAAATGTCTAAATACTTTACCACGGCTATTAGCTAATAATAATGCAGCCACTGGGTTTTTAGTTGTGTTTAATAAATTACTTCCATTTCTGTGCTCATAAAACCCACCAAAAGGAGAACTAGAATCTCTTACTGGTTGAGTTGGGTCAAAGCGTAAAGCTGCTCCGATTTGACCAGAGTCAGCAAATCTACTATCTTCAAAATTCCTGTTATAATTTAAATTAATTTTTAAATGATCACTAAAGAATGATGGATTCATAGATAACGAAACATTCTTTCTGTCGAATTGAGAGGTTAATAATGATCCTTCTTGTGTTGTAAAACCAACAGAAAGACGTGTAGGGATAAAACCTAGTATACCACCTTTAACTGTTGCATTTATTAAGTTAGAACCTGTAGTTCTAAAAATTTCATCTTGCCAATTTGTATTTGCAGTACCTAAAAGACCTACATCACCAGGACGCTGTTGTTGTACAATATTTCTAAAATCATTAGCAGAAAATACATTAACTCTATCTAATACTTCTCCAAAAGTATATTGATAATCAACATCTAAAGTGTAATTTGTTTTACCTTTTTTAGTTGTAATTATAATTACCCCGTTCGATGCTCTAGAACCATAAATAGCAGTTGCAGACGCATCTTTTAAAACTGAAAAAGATTCAATATCATTTGGATTAATGTTCGCTAAAACTCCTCTAGATCCAGCAACACTATTTTCTTCAATAGGTAAACCGTCTATTACAATTAATGGACTGTTTGATGCGCTAATAGAAGATCCTCCACGAATTGTAATCTGTGATCCTGAACCAGGAGCACCACTAGTCCTAATTTCAACTCCAGAAACTCTACCACTAAGTAAATTTTCAGGAGTAACAATATTACCTTTAGTAAATTCTTTTTCCGTAATTGCTTCAACAGATCCAGTAGCGTCTTTAACTGTAGTTGTACCATAACCGACAACCACAATTTCATCTAAAACTTCTGCTGAATCTTCTAATGCTACATTAATAGTAGTATTATTCCCTACAGAAACTTCTTGAGATTTTAATCCGATGAAAGAAAAAATAAGAACATCTGTAGAGTTCACATTTTTAATTTCATAATTTCCATCGAAATCAGTTTCTGTACCCTTTACTTGTCCCTTAATAATAATTGAAACACCAGGTAAAGGTTCCCCCGTAGATTTCTCAGTAACTTTACCTTTTACTGTTTGTTGAGCATAGCCAAACAAGCAAAAAAGAAACAGTGTTAGACTGAGTAATTGTTTAGTTTTATTCATGTGTAAATTCTTAAATAAATAAGTAAAATTTGAATTGTTTGTTATATCAATAACCTTTGTTCTGCGATGTGAATATAGCTATTAAAACGTTCCTGCAACCATTGAAAATACTACGAAAACGATTTCGTGTTGATAACTTTTTAACTTTAACTTAACGTATTAATAATATTATCTAAATTTTTTATCAGTTTTGTAAAATAATAAGAATAAAATTAGGGTTAAATCAACAAAATGTCACATTCTTAAAAAGGCTATTAACTATTTATTGTTTTTCTAGTTAATACTTATAAATTTTAAGGTTAATATAAATCCTGCTTTTAATACATATAATCAACCTCATTTAGTTATAAATCTATGAAACCAAAAATTACCATTAAAATAATAGCAAAAGAGTTAGGTGTGTCTACTTCAACTGTATCAAAAGCTTTAAGAGATAGTCATGAAATTAGTCATGAAACAAAAGAAAGAATTAAAGCCTATGCAAATTATTATAATTATAGGCCTAATAATTTGGCTTTACAATTAAGAAGTCAAAAGACAAAAGTAATTGGAATAATATTACCTAAAATTGTTCATCATTTCTTCTCAACTGTAATTAGTGGAATTGAAAAAGTTGCTAATGAACGAGGTTATAATATTATGGTTTGTTTCTCGAACGAAGATCAGGAGAAAGAAATAGAAACTATTAATGTATTAACCAATGGAAGTGTTGATGGTTTAATTGTTTCTATAGCTAAAGAAACATTAAGAAATAAAGAACTAAGTCATTTTTATCAATTGATTAGTAATGAAGTTCCTTTGGTTTTATTTGATAGAGTTCATGATTCAATTCGTTGCGACAAAGTAATTGTTGATGATATTGGAGCAGGGTATAAGGCAACTCGCCATTTGTTAAATACAAATTGTAAAAAAATAGGTATTATTACCACACCAGAACATGTAACAGTTGGTTTAGATAGATACCAAGGTTATGAAAGAGCATTAAAAGAGACTGGAGTAAAAATAAATTCTAATCTGGTAATTAATGTTGATGAAGAAGAAGATATTTACTCACAAATAAAGGTTTTATTCGATCAAGATATAGACGCCATTTTTGCAGTTAATGAAATTTATGCAGCTATTGCTATTAGATTAGCAAAAGAAAAAGGGAAACAAATTCCAGAGGATATTTCGATTATTGGTTTTACAGATGGTTTGATTTCAGAATATTCTTCTCCATCTATTACAACAATAGTTCAGCATGGTTTAACAATGGGAGAGCAAGCTGCTGAATTGTTAATAGATCAAATAGAAAACTCAGAAAAACAACGCTCTCCACAAACAAAAGTAATCTCAAGTAATATTAAAATAAGAGAATCTAGTAAATCGTTGTAGTAAAAATAATAGATGAGATAAAGATTTTTTTATATATTTGACACCATAAGGACTTATCAATAACCTTTTCTGCACAATAAAGATAAGTCTTAGCGCTTATCGTACTATCAACTAATATATACGATAATGAACAAGCGTAAATTAAGTTTCTTAGAAATTTGGAACATGAGTTTCGGATTTTTAGGAATTCAAATGGGTTTTGCCCTACAAAATGCAAATGCCAGTCGGATTTTACAGATTTTTGGAGCTGATGTGCATCAATTATCTTGGTTTTGGCTTATTGCTCCTTTTATGGGATTAATAGTACAGCCAATAATTGGTTATTATAGTGATAATACTTGGACAAAATTTGGTAGGCGAAAGCCATTTTTCTTATTAGGAGCAGTTTTAGCTTCCATTGGAATGATTTTAATTCCGCAAGCTAATTTCATGATAGCATTACTTCCTGCGCTATGGGTAGGAGCAGGTATGCTAATGATTATGGATGCTTCTTTTAATATAGCAATGGAGCCTTTTAGAGCTTTAGTTGCAGATAATCTCTCAGATGAACAAGCCACTCAAGGTTTTAGTATACAAACAGCACTTATTGGAATTGGAGCAGTTATTGGTTCTTGGTTACCATGGGTTTTAACAAATTGGTTTGGTTTAGCTAAAACTTCTGGAGAAGGTACTGTCCCTCAAAACTTATTATGGTCTTTTATTATTGGAGCTATTGTTTTAATTGCCTCAATACTAGTAACCATTTTTACCACTAAAGAATATTCGCCTGAGGAATTAGCACAATTTGAAAAAAATAATTCTGAAAATACTAATGACTCAGAAGAAGAACAAAAAGAAGCAAGACTGTTAGATATATTTGAAGATTTCAAAAAAATGCCAGAAACGATGCGCCAATTAAGTTGGGTGCAATTCTTTTCATGGTTTGCTCTTTTTGGAATGTGGGTATTCTCTGTACCAGCAATAGCTCAACATATTTATGGTTTACCTTACGATGACTCTAGCAGTGAAACATACCAAGAAGCTGGGAATTGGGTAGGGATTTTATTTGGTGTTTACAATGGTGTATCAGCCGTATTTGCCTTTTTATTACCATCAATAGCGAAAAAATTTAGCAGAAAGAAAACACATGCATATTCATTATTTATTGGAGGTATTGGTTTGATAATGATCTATTTCTTATCAGATCCAATGGCTTTAATTCTTCCGATGATATTTTTAGGAATTGCATGGGCAAGTATATTATCAATGCCTTACGCAATGTTGTCAGGTTCAATTTCTCCAAAGAAAATGGGAGTATACATGGGAATATTTAATTTCTTCATTGTTATACCTCAAATTGTCAATGGAATAATTGGAGGACCATTAGTAAAATATGCATATGGTAACCAAGCAATTTTTGCTTTAGTAGTCAGCGGTATATCATTCTTAATAGCTGGAGCACTTTCATTTAAAATTAACGATAAAACTGATGTAGCACATCAATAACTATGAATAAAAGAGGATTCATATTTGATTTAGATGGTGTTATTGTAGACACTGCTAAATACCATTTTTTAGCTTGGAAAAAATTAGCTAATGATTTAGGAATTGATTTTACAGAACACCAAAATGAACAATTAAAAGGTGTAAGTAGAGTAAAGTCATTAGAGAAGATTTTAGAATGGGGAGGGGTTTCACTTTCTGATGAAGCTTTTCAGGATCAAATGAGCAAGAAAAACAATGATTATTTGTCTTACATAGAGACGATGAAAGAAGAAGAAATTCTTGTTGATGTTCCTAAAGTTTTAGATTATTTAAAAAACGAAAATCAACCATTAGCATTAGGTTCAGCAAGTAAAAATGCTAGAAAAATATTAAAGAAAGTATCATTATACGATTCTTTTGATGCTATTGTAGATGGTACTAATGTATCTAAAGCAAAACCAGATCCTGAAGTATTTTTAATAGCCGCTAAAGAACTTGAAATTGATCCTGAACAATGTGTAGTATTCGAAGACTCTATTGCAGGAGTTCAGGCAGCTAATACTGCTAATATGATATCAATAGGTATAGGAGAGCAAGATGTTCTATCTGATGCAGACTTTGTGTTCAAAGATTTCTCAGAAATATCTATTGAATTTTTAACACAATTAATAAACAAACAATAACACCCCGTACAACAAACAAACTAGAAATGAACCAAGATTATATATTACCAAATGAGTGGTCGATTATCGAAGAAGGATATAATGATAGTAGGATAAAATCTTCTGAAAGTTTATTTAGTATCGGTAATGGTGCCATGGGGCAGCGCGCAAATTTTGAAGAAAAATATTCTGGTGAAACTTTTCAAGGAAGTTATATAGCTGGAGTTTATTATCCTGATAAAACTAGAGTAGGATGGTGGAAGAACGGCTATCCGGAATATTTCGCAAAAGTTTTAAATGCACCGAATTGGATAGGCATTAATGTATTTGTAAACGATATACAATTAGATTTATATACCTGTAAAAAAGTTGTTGATTTCCGACGTGAATTGAATATGAAAGAAGGTTGGTTATCAAGAAGTTTTAAAGCTACTTTAGTAAATGATATTACTGTAAAAGTAGAAACTAAACGTTTTTTAAGTATTGATTTAGATGAAATAGGTGCAATAGAGTACAATGTAACACCAATTTCAAATGATGTAGAAATTACATTTGAGCCTTATTTAGATAGCGGAATTCAAAATGAAGATAGTAACTGGGATGATCAGTTTTGGAATACAACAAACACAACAGGAGATTCTAATCAAGCATTTATTGAAGCGCATACTATGAAAACTAATTTTCATACTTGCACTTTTATGGAATCAAAGCTTTTCATAAATGGTAACGAACAGAATACAATTCCAAAATCAGAATCTTCAGAAACTAAAGTTTCTTTTTATTATCCAGCACATGTAAAGGCTAATGAAAGGTATACAATTCATAAGTTTGGAGGTTATGTAGTTGACAGAAACCATGATGCAAACCAATTGATTACTGCAGCAAAAAATACATTAAAGTTAGCTGTAGATTTAGGTTTTACTAATTTATTAGATCAACAAAAGCAAGCATGGGCTAATATTTGGGAAATGGCAGATATTACCATTGATGGTGATGTTAAAGCACAACAAGGTATTCGCTTTAATATCATGCAATTGAATCATACATATTTAGGTAAGGATGCTCGTTTGAATATTGGACCTAAAGGATTTACAGGTGAGAAGTATGGTGGAAGTACCTATTGGGATACAGAAGCATATTGTTTGCCTTTTTATATGGCAACAAAGAATCAAGAAGTTGCTAAAAGCCTTTTAACTTATAGATATAATCAGCTTGACAAAGCTATTGAGAATGCTGAAAATTTAGGATTTACTAATGGTGCTGCATTGTACCCAATGGTGACAATGAATGGTGAAGAATGTCATAATGAATGGGAAATCACTTTTGAAGAAATTCATAGAAATGGAGCCATATCCTTTGCCATTTTTAACTATTACAGATTTACGAATGATTACAGTTATATTCCAGAAAAGGGATTAGAAGTACTTATTGGAATTGCACGTTTTTGGCATCAAAGAGTTAATTTCTCTGAAGACAAGCAAAAGTATGTAATGCTAGGAGTTACTGGACCAAATGAGTATGAAAATAACATAAACAATAATTGGTATACAAACTACATTGCAAAATGGTGTATTGATTACGCTTTAGAGAATATTGAAAAGGTGAAAAGCGAATATGCTTCTGATTTTAAGCGTATCGTAAAAAAAGTAAATATTTCTGAGGCAGAATTATCGAGTTGGAGAAAAGTTGCAGATAATATGTTTTTTCCATATTCGGAAAAACATGAAGTTTTCTTACAACAAGATGGTTTCTTAGATAAAAATTTAGTTACTGTTGAGAATTTAGATAAATCTAATCGTCCTATTAACCAAAAATGGAGTTGGGATCGTATTCTTCGTTCTCCTTACATAAAGCAAGCTGATGTTTTACAAGGATTCTATTTTTTTGAAGATCATTTCTCTACAGAAGAGCTTGAAAAGCACTTTGATTTTTACGAGCCTTTCACTGTTCACGAAAGTTCACTTTCTCCTTGTGTTCATAGTATTCAGGCTGCTAAATTAGGAAGAATGGAACAAGCATATACATTCTATTTAAGAACATCTCGTTTAGATTTAGATGATTATAATAAAGAAGTTGAAGAAGGTCTTCATATTACTTCAATGGCTGGTACATGGATGAGCATTGTTGAAGGATTCGGAGGGATGAGAATTCAAGATGGTAGTTTAAGTTTTACACCACAAATTCCTAGTCAGTGGGAAGGATATTCATTTAAAGTAAACTTTAGAAATCAAGTATTAAAAGTAATTGTTAACCAAGGAAAAACGCATTTTGAGGTTGATGGTAATAAAGAATTACAGATCATTGTAAATGGTGAAAAGGTTACTATTTCCCCGAATAATTTAGTAACAGTATAATAGTTTGAATGTACAAGAGGATTAAAAATTAAATCATGAAAAAACATATAGGATTAATCGCGTTATTTTCAGTTCTTTTAATTTGCTCTTGTAAAGAACAATCAAAAACATCTTCGAATGAAGATACAAAACAACCAATAGTTGAAGTTAATGATGTAAGAAGGGTAGAACCTCCATTTTGGTGGACAGGTTTTAAAAACACATCGCTTCAACTTTTGGTTAAACATCCAAATATCAGTAATTATAATGCTGAAATATCATATCCTGGAGTTACAATAGAACAAGTTCATAAAGCAGATAGTCAAAATTATTTGTTTTTGGATTTGAATATTTCTGAAACAACTAAACCAGGAAAATTCAATATTGTTTTTAGTAAAGGTGAAAAATCGAAATTATTTCAAACTTATGAGTTAAAAACTCGTAAACAGAAAGCCGAGGATTTTATTGGTTTTAATAGTACTGATGCAATTTATTTAATAACTCCAGATCGTTTTGCTAATGCAAACCCTAAGAATGATTCTTTTGAACAATTAAATGAAAAAGGGATTGATAGAAAGAATAATTATGCTCGTCATGGAGGTGATATTGAAGGAATTACATCAAATGTAGATTATATTAAAAAGCTAGGTTTTACTGCAGTTTGGCCAAGTCCTTTACTAACTAATAATATGCTGAGAGGATCTTATCATGGTTACGCCATTACAGATTATTATGAGGTTGATCCAAGATTTGGAACTTTAGATGAGTATAAAGAATTGGCTTCAAAGTTGGAAAGTAATAACATGAAACTCATCATGGATCAAGTTGCAAATCATTGTGGTTTAGAACATTGGTGGATGAAAGATTTACCTTTTAAAGATTGGGTAAACTATCAAAAACATTATGAGACAAACAAAGATAACTGGAGTAGTGAAATTGTAAAGCGATCTTCTCACAGGAGAACAACTAACCAAGATATTTACGCATCAAAGACTGATGAAAAAGAGATGACAGATGGTTGGTTCGTAAAAGGGATGCCTGATTTAAATCAACGAAATCCTTTTATGTCCAAATATTTAATTCAAAACAGTATTTGGTGGATAGAATATTTAAAGTTAGGAGGAATTCGTCAAGATACATACCCATACCCAGATAAAGACTTTATGAGTGATTGGGCGGGCGCAATTATGAAGGAATATCCAAATTTCAATATTGTAGGAGAGGAGTGGTCATCAAATCCATTATTAATTGGTTATTGGCAAGATGGCCAAGAGAATACTGATGGATATGATTCTAATCTACGATCTACAATGGATTTTGCAATGCAAGAAAAAATCGTTGCTGGTTTAAAGAATAAAGAAACTTGGGGAACTGGATTAAAAGAGATTTACGTTGCCCTAGCAAATGATTTTCATTACAAAAGGCCACTTGATATTTTGGTATTTCCAGATAATCATGATATGAGTAGAATCTTTACTCAATTAGATGGAAATATAGAAGATACAAAAATGGCGTTAAGTTATTTAGCTACAATTCCTAGAACGTTTCAGATGTATTACGGAACAGAAATTCTAATGAATGACTTTGATAAGCCTGGTGATCATGGTTTAATTAGAACCGATTTCCCTGGTGGTTGGAATGGTGATGTTGTTAATGCATTCACAGGAGAAAACTTGTCCGCAGAAAAAAAAGAAATGCAAAATTATATTTCTAAACTAATGAACTTTAGAAAGAACTCTAAAGCTATGCATGATGGGAAAACAATGCATTTTGCACCTGAAAAAAACACTTACGTGTTATCAAGATTTTCAGATGATGAAACTATAGTTCATATTTTAAATAAAAACGAGCAAACGTTTGATTTAAAACTCGATAGGTTCAATGAATTAGGATTAGACGGTAAAACACTAAAAAATGTTTTTACAGGAGAAACAATAACTTGGTCAAATACACTAACTTTAAATCATAAAGGAAGTTATTTATTTACAACTAAATTATAATCTATGAAACTAATAAAATTAGGTATTTGTTTGAGTCTGTTATTCGTATCGTGTAAAAGTAAATCAACTAAAAAATCAAATGATGAAGAAGCAGTAATTAATCCAAAAACAGAAATAAATTTTGAACCTGTTACAGGTGTTGAATTGTCTGGAGGTAAATTACTAAGAGCGGAGAATTTCCCATCTTCTTATATAAAACAAAGACCTGTTGATATCTGGTTGCCAGATAACTATTCTTCAGATAAAAAATATAGTGTTTTATATATGCACGATGGACAAATGTTGTTTGATGCTAAAACTACTTGGAATAAACAAGAATGGAAAGTAGACGAATGGGCAACGCAACTTCAAAAAGATGGAAAAGTTCAAGATTTTATAGTTGTGGCAATTCATAATATTAGTGACTTACGCTGGTTAGATTTATTTCCAGAAAAAGCGTTCAATTTTATTGATCCTCAAACACAACAGGAGTTAAGGAATATTCCCATGGCTGTTGAGTTTAAATTTAGTGGTGATAATTATTTGAAATTTATCATAAATGAAGTAAAACCATTTATTGATAGCAATTATTCAGTTTATACAGATAAAGCACACACTTTTGTAATGGGATCAAGTATGGGCGGTTTAATGTCTATGTATGCCATAAGTGAATATCCAGATATTTTTGGAGGAGCTGCTTGTATTTCTACACACTGGCTGGGTTCTATGCCAATGGCGAACAATCCTTATCCTAAAGCAATTTTTGAATACATGGAGGCAAATTTACCTCAAGCTCAGGATCAAAAAGTTTATTTTGATTATGGAGATAAAACTTTAGATGCTCATTACCCGCAGTATGCTAAACAAGTTGACGGAGTATTGGAAGCTAAAGGATATAGCGACACAAATTCTAAAAACATATTTTTTGAAGGAGCAGACCATTCGGAAAACTCTTGGAACATTAGGTTAGATCAACCACTAGTTTTTCTTTTAGGTAAGTAAGGCTGGAAATATTAAACTGTACTATGAAGCACCTCTTTTTATATATTTTAACTTTTGTTTGTTTAACTTCTTTAAACGCTCAAAATGCACAACGGAAGTATAAATCTCATAATGAAAAAGATGGTGTTTTTACAGTTATTACTGATGATGGGGAATATAAAATACAGTTTTATACTTCAGAAATAGTACAAACAACCTTTATTCCTGAAGGAGAAAATGAATCAAATGATTCTCATGCTGTTGTGTTAGCACCTTCAAAGGTAAAAACTAAATATTCTTATGTAGGAAATGATATTTCATTTGGAACGAAAGATATTTCAGTAAGAATAACAACTAATCCTTTTCAAATCTCTTATTATCACAATGGAAAATCAATAATTTCTGAGAAAAGAGGATATTTTAAAAGTAAACATGAACCTATGAACATGGTAAGTGGTAATATTATCGCTGATCAAACTGAAAAAATAGAGTTTAATATTACTAAGGATGAAGTTTTATATGGAGGTGGAGCACGAGCTTTGGGAATGAATAGAAGAGGAAATCGATTACCGCTCTTTAATAGAGCACATTATGGGTATGAAACCGACTCTAAATTAATGAATTATACCATGCCAGTTGTTGCTTCTTCGAAACAGTATATAATTCATTTTGATAATGCTCCTGTTGGTTATTTAGATTTAGATAGCAATCAAACAAATACAATTACCTACGAAACAATTTCTGGTAGAAAAACGTATCAAATTATTGTTGGAAATTCATGGTTAGATGTAATTGATAATTACACAGATTTAACTGGAAAACAACCGATGCCACCGCGTTGGGTTTTAGGTAATTTTTCAAGTAGATTCGGATATCATTCTCAAAAAGAAACAAAAAACACCATTCAAAAGTTTAAAGAAGAAAATATTCCAGTTGATGGAGTTATTCTAGATTTATACTGGTTTGGAAAAGATATCAAAGGAACCATGGGGAATTTAGAGGTGTATAAAGACTCTTTCCCTAATATGAAGCAAATGGTCTCAGATTTGAAAAAAGATGGTGTAAAAACGATATTAATTACAGAACCATTTGTATTAACAACTTCAAAACGTTGGGATAAAGCCGTTGCAAAAGATATTTTAGCTAAAGACAGTATTGGAAATCCTTATAAATTCGATTTCTACTTTGGAAATACAGGACTAATTGATATATATAATCCGAAAGGAAAAGATTGGTTTTGGAATATTTATAAAGATATTGCAGATCTTGGTGTTAAAGGTTTGTGGGGAGATTTAGGTGAACCTGAAGTTCATCCGCATCAGTTATTACATAAAACAGGAACTGCAAATGAAGTTCATAATATTTATGGACACGATTGGGCACGATTAATTCATGAAGGTTACGCCAAAGAATTCCCGAATGAAAGACCATTTATATTAATGCGAGCCGGATATTCTGGTTCACAACGTTTCGGATTAATTCCATGGTCAGGAGATGTCAACAGAACTTGGGGAGGATTACAAAGTCAGCCTGAAATTAGTTTACAAATGGGAATGCAAGGATTAGGCTATATGCATTCTGATTTAGGTGGTTTTGCTGGAGCTAATTTAGATGATGAATTATATGTTCGTTGGTTACAATATGGTGTTTTCCAACCGATATTTAGGCCGCACGCTCAAGAAGAAGTTCCTAGTGAACCCGTTTTTAGATCAGAGAAAGCAAAGCAGTTAGCTAAAAAAGCAATAGGACTACGCTATAAATTATTACCTTATAATTATAATTTAGTTTATGAAAATCACGTTAGCGGGAAACCGTTAATGAGACCTTTATTTTTTGAAGATGATAGTCAAGAATTACTGGAAAATTCTTCAAGTTATTTATGGGGAAATGATTTTCTAATCACTCCAGTTCTAAAATCAAAAACAACAGAAGTTGATGTTTATTTTCCAAAGAACACTACATGGTTTAATTTCTATACAGATTCAGTAGTTTCAAATACCAAGTCAAAGAAAGAATCTGTCGTAGAAGGTCATATTCCTACTTATGTTAGAGCAGGTAGTTTCATTCCAACTGTAAATGTTGTTCAAAGTACTGACAATTATAGTTTGAACGCTTTTACATTGCATTATTATCATCATAATTCAATAGAAAATAGTAAGAGGTGCTTATATAACGATGACGGATTGACAAACAGCGCATTAGAAAATGAAGCATATGAATTACTTGAATTTCATTCTAAAGCATCTAAGAATAGGTTAAACTTCACGTTCAAAACGAATACAGGAAAAAATTTCAATTCTATTTCAAAACAAATAGAATTTGTAATTCACAATATAAAAACACAACCTAAAAAAGTTAAAGTTCAGGGTAAAGCAGTGAATTTTAATTGGAATACGGATAAAAAACAATTAGCTCTTCCATTGGTATTAAACAACAAACAAACTAAAATAACTATTAAATTATAGTATGAAAAGAATCGCTTTACTATTAATAGCTTCTTTATTATTTCAAAATTGTAAAGGGCAAAAAACAGAAGAAGTTGCGAAGCAAGAAGAAATGAAAGAGGCACCTTTCGTTTGGGAAGGAGCAAACTTATATTTTCTATTAACAGATCGATTTAATAATGGAGATAAAAGTAATGACATTGTTTTAGATAGAACTAAAGAAACAGCTGTAAATAGAGGATTTGAAGGAGGTGATTTAAAAGGAATTACACAAAAAATTAAGGAAGGGTATTTTACTGATTTAGGAATTAATGCATTATGGATGACTCCTGTTGTTGAGCAAATACATGGAGGAACAGATGAAGGAACTGGTGTAACTTATGGTTTTCATGGATATTGGACTAAAGATTGGACTGCAATTGATCCTAATTATGGAACAAAAGAAGATTTAAAAAATCTAGTTGAAGCGGCTCATAGCAAAGGAATTCGTGTAGTGTTAGATGCAGTTATAAATCATACCGGCCCGGTTACAGAAAAAGATCCGGTTTGGCCTTCGGAATGGGTAAGAACAGAACCTCAATGTCAATACTCTAATTATGAAAATACGATTACGTGTACATTGGTTAAGAATCTACCAGATATTAAAACAGAAAGTGATGAAGAAGTTCAATTACCACCTCAATTAGTTGAGAAGTGGAAAGCTGAAGGAAGATATGAACAAGAAGTAGCTGAATTAGATGCGTTTTTTAAAAGAACAGGATATCCAAGAGCTCCACGTTTTTATATCATGAAATGGTTAACTGATTACATTACAGAGTTTGGAATTGATGGTTATCGTGTTGATACTGTAAAGCATACAGAAGAGTCAGTTTGGCAAGAATTTAGAAAAGAATGTGATTTTGCATTTACAGAATGGAAAAAAGAACATCCTGAGAAAGTGTTAGATGGAAATAATTTCTATTTAGTAGGTGAAGTTTATAATTATGGAATTCACGCGGGAAAAGCCTTTAACTTCGGTGATAAAGTTGTGAATTACTATGATAAAGCCTTTGATGGCTTAATCAACTTTGATTTTAAATGGAATGCTAAACAATGGAAAACATATGAGCAATTATTTTCTTTCTATGATGCTAAACTGCATGGTGATTTGAATGGATATTCAGTAATGAATTACATTTCTTCTCATGATGATGGACAGCCTTTTGATGTTAATAGAGAGCGTACAATTGAAGGTGGTACAAAGTTACTATTAACGCCTGGTGTTTCTCAAGTTTATTATGGAGATGAAATCGCTAGACCATTAAGAACTGAAGGAGCAGAAGGTGATGCGCATTTACGTTTATTCATGACGTGGGATGCTACCAAAGATGAAACTAAGGCGGAATTATTCAATCATTTCAAAAAACTCGGAAAATTCAGAAAGAATCATGCTGCAGTTGGAGCTGGGAAGCATAAAATGATTTCGGAATCACCATATATTTTCAAACGTACATACAATAACAATGATTACACCGATGAAGTGATTATTGGTTTAGATTTAACCAAAAGAGCTAAATCTATTGCAGTTGGAGAAACATTTAAGGATGGAACAAAAGTAAGAGATGCATATTCTAATCAAGAAGTTACTGTAAAAGAAGGAAAAGTTATCATCGATTCACCATTTGATATTGTGTTGTTAGAATCTATTCAATAAGAAATAGACTAGCACAAAACGAACAAACTAAACTAGAAGATCAATTTATTATTATGAAGAAAATAGTAGCACTATTACTAATTGCTGCCATGATTTCTTGTAAGCAAGAAACTAAAGAGACAGCAAAGGCAGAAACAACAACTACTGAAGAAAAAACGATTCAACCAATTACAAATGAAGTTTTAGAAACAGCAGTGATTTACGAAGCTAATATTCGTCAATATTCAAAAGAAGGAACGTTTAATGCGTTTACTAAAGATATTCCTCAATTAAAGGAATTGGGCGTTAAAATTATTTGGTTAATGCCTATTTATCCGATTTCTAAAGTAAAAAGAAAGGCTACAGGAGATAAGTTTGCTTCTGAATTTCCTGAAGAAGAACAAGCAAAATATTTAGGAAGTTATTATGCCGTTTCTGACTTTAAGAAAATCAATCGAGAATTCGGAACAATTGAAGATTTTAGAAATTTAGTAAAAACAGCACACAACAATGGTATTTATGTAATTTTAGATTGGGTACCAAACCACACAGGTTGGGATCATACTTGGATTACAACAAATCCTGACTTTTACACGAAAAATGCAAAAGGAGAGATTACCGATCCATTAAACGAAGATGGAACACCAGTGGGTTGGGCAGATGTTGCAGATTTAAACTATAATAACGCTGATTTAAGAAAAGAAATGATCAGTGATATGTCGTACTGGATTACAAAAGAAAACGTTGATGGATTCCGTTGTGATGTTGCTGGTTCTGTACCTACAGCATTTTGGCAAGAAGCTGTTCCTCAATTAAGAAAATTGAAAGATATTTTTATGTTAGCTGAAGCTTGGGAACCAGAATTATTAAAAGATAACTTATTTGATATGGGATATGGTTGGGATCGCCACCATACGATGAATCATATTGCAAAAGGCGAAGAAAAAGTTGAAGCTTGGCATAAAAACTATGAAAAAGATGCAGCGAGATATGCAACCGATGATATTTTAATGACGTTCGTAACCAATCATGATGAAAACTCATGGAATGGAACAATAGAAGAAAGAATGGGAGAAAGCGCTGGTTTATTTACAACATTAAGTTACTTAGTTCCAGGAATGCCATTAATTTATTCGGGTCAAGAATATGGTTTAAGTCATAGATTGAAATTTTTTGAAAAAGATTCAATTCCTAAAACAAAAGGGAAGGAGTGGAGTTTATTGAAAAAATTAGCTTCATTAAAACAAGGAAATTCTGCGCTTAACGGAGGAAAACAAAATGCGGCCTATAAAGTTATTGAAGCGGATAATGAAAATGTATTGGCATTTACAAGAACAAAAGCCGATGATGCTGTTGTATTTATTGGAAATTTATCTAAAGAAAAGCAATCAGTAACAGTAAAAGTAGAAGGTGAATACAGAGATTATATTTCGGGAACTATAATTACTTTAAAAGATAAAGAAAGTATAGAATTAAAACCTTGGCAATACTATGTGTTAACAAAATAACATATGACTTAAAGTCAAGGTTATTATATTTTAAAAGAGACTGTTTAAAAAGTAATTTTCAAACGTCATTACGAAAAATTTTAATTTTGAAGTAATCTTATTATTGGTGATTTATTTTTAAGAGATTCCTTCATTTTATTCGGAATAACGAATTTTTAAACAGTCTCTTTTTTATTTTATTATAATTTCTTCTGACGGAATTATCATTTAATCAGTTTTTATGAGAGTTTATAACGTATTTCGTTAAAAAATTAAAATAGACGAAAGATGTTTAAAAAATATAAATTCTTAAAAATTTCATTACTGAGTATTCTAAGTTTAGTACTTATTATATTCTTATTTGGTTATTGGTTTATCAATTTACTTCCTGCAAGAGACAAAACGTTGATGAGCAAAACAGTAAATGAAATTCCTTACCTGAGTGAAAATGTGATTTCAAATCGAGGAAAGATTTTAGTGGTTGTAACCAGTACTTCAATGATTGAGAAAAATCAGAAAAAAACAGGATATGAATTAACTGAACTTTCACGTGCATATTATGTTTTTCAGGCCAATGGTTTTGAAGTAGATATTGCGAGTCCGAAAGGAGGGAAACCGCCAGTTGTTATTGATGATGAAGATATGGGATTATATGATTATGCCTTTTTAAATGATAAAGAAGCGCAATACAAATCAGCGAATACAATTCCACTTGACCAAATTAATTCTAGTGATTATTCTGCAGTTTATATTGTAGGAGGAAAAGGAGCAATGTTTGATTTTCCAAATCATAAGAAACTACAATCATTAATTAAATCGTTGTACGAATCAAATAAAGTTGTAGGAGCTGTGTGTCATGGTCCGGCGGCTTTAATTAACGTTAAATTAAATAACGGTGATTATCTTCTTAAAAATAAAAAGGTGAGTAGCTTCACTTCAAAGGAAGAATTATTTCTAATTCCAGAAGCTAAAACTGTTTTTCCATTTCTTTTACAAGAGGAACTATCTTCAAAAGGAGCAAAGTTTAATGAAGGTATTATGTACTTAGAACAGGTGAGTCATGATGATAATTTAATCACAGGTCAAAACCCATGGTCAACTTGGAAAGTTGCAGAGACTATGATCGCACAAATGGGATATACTCCGAAATATCGAGAAACTACAGGCGAAGAACATGCTGTAGATATACTTGCTACGTATACTTTAAAAGGTAAAAAAGAAGCAAAGAAAATGATTGAAAAGATTTCTGATGAAAACCATTCAATTAATAGAGTTTTAATTGCAAAGCATGGTGTTTTGGCTGCAATGAAGGGGGAAGTTTCTACATTTTATGATTTAGTAACGATAGTTTCTTTTTTAAAGAACATTGATCAAGATTAGATGAAAAACAATTAAATTTGATAAAAATAGGTGATTGAATTACTCTGATATATTTCTTATTATTTTAAGTAGTGCAGGTTTGTTGCATGGTGTACTATTTGCCTTTTATTTATTGTTTTTTAAAAAGAAAAAAACAATTACGAACAGCTTATTAGGTTTTGTTTTGATATTTATGGGCTTTAGAATAGGAAAATCAATTCTATTAAACTTTAGTCACGATTTAGAACCAATTTTTATTTGTATTGGACTGGCATTTATACTTTTAATTGGCCCATTTTTAAGATGGTATTTTAAAGGAATGACCACACCTAATTTTAAACTATTAAAAATACATATTCCAGAAATTATTCCTTTTGTAATTGTATTCGGACTTAGTTTCTTGATAGCAGAATATTGGTTTCAACCAGATAACAAAGTTGCTGTTATTATTTTTGGAAGTGTATTGATATTTAGTTATTTACATTATTTGGTGTACATTTTTTTATGTTATAGAATACTAAGAAAGTCCAAAAAGAGTATTGATAAAAACAGCTACACAAAATCACAAAAATCAATTCTAAATTGGCTAGCATTATTGATCGTTAGTAGTTTAGTGATTTGGGTTTCGTATTTCTTAAACATTATTGAAAACTCTGTTCCCTACATTATCGGACCTATTTTATACAGTATTGTTATTTATTTTTTAACCTTCAAAGCTTTCCAGCTAAATGTAACCGAGCTTTCTGGTAGTGCTTTTAAAAAGAATGATGATTATGTACTTTTTGAAAGAATATCGAAACTAGTTATTGATGAAGAAAGGTATTTAGAATCCGATATTTCTTTAGCAAAGTTGAGCAAGTTAATAGGAGCAACACCCCAGAAAACATCTGAGGTTATTAATGAATATAGTATTGGAAACTTTAATGATTTTATCAATTATAATAGAGTTCAAAAAGCGAAAGAAATATTAAGTTCAGAAGCTGGACAAAATTACACCATAGCTTCGGTAGCGTTTGATGTAGGTTTCAATAGTTTATCTTCATTCAACGCTTCTTTTAAAAAGTTTGAAGGAATTACGCCATCTATCTTCAAGAAAAACAGTGTTTTATAATAGTTGAGTGCTTATTTTAACAGTTAGTTATCAGTCTTTTGCTTGCTTTTTTAGTAACTTTAAAGAAAATAGTGAATTATGAGAGCAGCATTTCTATACATATCGGTGATTTTTTTAGTTATTGGGTGTTCTTCATCTCAAAAAACCGTTTCTGTCGAACAAAAGCAAAAAGTTGAAACTATAGTAACTAATAAATCGTTTAAAATTGATTCTGAATGGGCTTATCCTATGGTAACCAACTCTTTAATTAGTCTACAAAGTGCTGGTTTTTTTCCAAATAATAGTACGGCTAGTATGATTGATATTACTGGGCATAACCAGTATTTTATTTTTAATAAAGATTCTGTGAATGCAAGTTTGCCATATTATGGTGAACGACAAATGGGAGCAGCTTATGATCGCTCAAATGGTGGTGGAATTGAATTTAATGGAGTTCCTGAAGATTACACAATGGATATAACAAAAAGAGGAGATTATAGAATCAAGTTTAAAATAAAGGATAAAAATGCTTTAACTGAAACATACAGAGTTAGTGTTTTAATCTATAACAATATGTCTGCTAAAATTAATGTATTCAGTTCGAATCGATTTAAAATTGAGTACAGAGGAAAATTGAAAGAACTTGATACAAAAGATATTTAGTTAGATTGCCACAAAACTCCATTATATTTCGTTTTTCGCAATGACGTTGTTCAACTATCAAATAAAACCGTCATTACGAAGCCATTTAAGGCTGAAGTAATCTTTTTTAGATTGCCACAAAAACTTCATTTTATTTCATTTTTTTGCAATGACGTCCAAATTAATTACGTCATTACGAAGCCAAATGTGGCTGAAGTAATCTAATCAGATTGCCGCAAAACTCCATTTCATTCCGTTTTTCGCAATGACGTTGTTCAACTATCAAATAAAACCGTCATTACGAAGCCATTTAAGGCTGAAGTAATCTTTTTTAGATTGCCACAAAAACTTCATTTTATTTCATTTTTTTGCAATAACGTCCAAATTAATTACGTCATTACGAAGCCAACAGCATGGCTGAAGTAATCTGTTCAATATTTAAAACTTTTCATAAATGACCAGGCGATAAGTCTGGTTTTTTTGTTTCCATGCTCCATTGGAATTATAGTATAGTTGGCCTTTAGTTTTTTCAATTGCTTTTCAAGTTTTGGTAAATTCTCTTTTCTAGAGACTAGACTCGTAAAATAACCTACTTGCGTTTTAAAATCAGCACTTTGTTTGATCATACGCTTTAAAAACAACACTTCTCCGCCATTACACCACAATTCACTATGTTGACCACCAAAATTTAATTCTGAGGCTCCTTTACCTAAATTTTTAAGCTTCTGACTGGCATTTTTAGAAGCATCTTCCTCAGAACTATAAAACGGAGGGTTACACATAGTAAAGTGAAAATAATCATTGGGTTGAATAATTCCTTTAAATATGTTGGCATTATCCGTTTGATGAATAATAGTAACTTTTTCAGCTAAACTAGGAGTGAAGTCAATATTTTGTTGAGCAGCGTGAACGCTTTGTAAATTAATATCACAACCAACCATTTCCCAACCATACACTTGAACTCCCAAAATAGTATAAATCGCATTGGCACCTACACCAATATCTAAGCCTTTAACTTGTTGGTTTTCTTTAGTTAATAAATCTGAAACATGATGAATATAATCTACACGACTTGGAATAGGGGGGCAGAGAAAACCCTGTGGAAGTTCCCAGTTTTTTAACTGATAATGATGAATTAAAAGTGCTTTATTGAGTGCTATCACAGCTTTTGGGTTGGAAAAATTAATCGTTAATCCGTTAGTATGACTGTTTTGAACAATAAATGGCTCTAAATCTGGATTTACTAAAGCTAATTGTTTAAAATTATAACTAGAATTGGTATGTAAGTTTCTTGGATGCATTCAAGATCAAAAGTATAAAACAAAATGTTTATCACATATTATTTATTTTTGTTAAAACAGATACACTTAATTATTATGTTAAATAGAGTTTTGCTTTTGATAGGTTTTATTGCTTTAGTGGGTTGTAATTCACAACAAACTGAAGGAATTAATACAATAACAGTTAATGAATTAAAATCACTTATTTCTAAAGATGATATTCAATTGATTGATGTGAGAACACCAAAAGAATTTTCATCAGGACATATAAATAAAGCAAGAAACATAAATTACTTTGCAGATAACTTTAAATCAATTGCTCAAGATCTTGATAAAGATAAACCTGTATATGTGTATTGCAGAAGCGGAAAGCGCAGTTCAAAATCAACTATAATATTACAAGAGTTAGGTTTTACTCAAATATTCGATTTACAAGGAGGTTATTTAGAATGGGAGCGTGTTCATAAATAGTAGGACTGATTGTTTTATTGAGGTTTTAAAATACTCTATTTAACATAATATAAATTATAGCACATCTTAAATAAAAAATCCAGTCATATTTACAACTGGATTTTTATAGTTTATAAACATAATAGTTAATAAAACAATATATTTTTAATGGTTAGAATTCTCGTCTTCTTTTACTTCTCCTTTTAAACTCATTTCCATTTTATGATCATATTTACAACATGCAGGTAAATTTTCGTAAGCAGATTCACTTCCCATCACTTTATCTGTATCATAGCCTGAATTAGCAATAGCTTTATGGATTGCATCCAAATTTGTTTTAGATTCATCATACGAAACATTTATTTGCTTCCTTAGTTTATCCCATTCAGCTGATGTTACTCCATCAATACCGTTAGTAGCTTTTTCAATAGTGTTTTTGCACATACCACAATTACCACGAACACCAAAAGTTGTTTCAGTAGAAGCTACTTTATTAGTTGTGGTTTGCTCTGTTTTGGTTGTCTCTTTTTTTACTTCGTTTTTACAACTTACTAATCCGATTGTAGCTATAACTGCTACACTTAATATTATTTTTTTCATGATTAAAAATTTACTTGTTATTTATTACTTGTTTAACTTCTCCACATTTCAACATCATGTCGCCGAAATATGGATTTAATACTTGTTTTTCTTTACTCAACCAATATGCACCATTATCGTTATCTGCCATTGGACAATATTGTTTATAACTAATTTCATTTATTCCAAAGGATTGTACTGCCAAAATAAAATGTTCTGATAATATTTTAAATTGCTTACGCTGTTCTTTAATATCTGTGGAGTTAGCAATAGCATTATTACTAGATAACAAAGTTTTGTTTAGTATCATCCATTGCTTGTGAGCTTTGTTAGTAGCTAATAATTTCATATCAATATTTTGTAATGCTTTTTGTAGGTTAAAAGCACTATTTTTTGATAAGTCAGCATCAGATTTTATAAAATTGTCTTTTAGTTTGATGTACTCATCATAGGCAATCTGTAATTGCGATTTGAATTTTTTACTTACTTCAAACTGTTCACTAATTTCTTTTTCATGGTTCATCATCGACTTTTTACCTTGTAATTGTGCCGATGCATCAATAGTAAATACGCCATTTGTTACTACTTCGACGCCTGATTGCAAACCACTTTTTACTTCGTAATTATCACCTACTTTACTGCCTAATACAATTTCTTTCATTTCAAAAATAGGATTATTGGTATCAGGCTTTACATAAGTTATTGATCGTTTTCCTGTCCATAAAACAGCCGATGCAGGTATCAATAATTGCGATTTGGCACCGTTTACTTTAGCATCTACTTTTCCTGACACAAACATTTCAGGCTTAAACAACTCTTTACGGTTGTTTAAAACTGCTCTAACAGCTATGGTACGTGTTTGTGGATTTAAAACAGGATTGATAAATGAAATTTTCGCATTAAAAACTTCGTTAGGATACGCATTGGTAGTAATAGTAATAGCTTGGCCAACTTTAAAATTACTAATTTGATTTTCGTATACATCAAAATTTGCCCAAACCGTATTCAATTTAGCAATTTTAAGTAACGGTTGTCCTTGCTTAATAAAATCCCCCTGCTCTACTAGCTTTTTTGAAACTGTTCCTGATACAGTAGCATACACAGGAAAGTTTTCTTTTATTTTTTTAGAACTTTCAATTTGATTGATTTGATTTTCTGAAAGTTTCCATAATTTTAACTTATTGCGCACCGCTTTATACAATGTAGGTTGTGTTTCTTTTAACGTAGAAGCCGTTAATAATTCTTGTTGGGCCTTTACCAGTTCAGGAGAATAAACAGTAGCCAAAAGTTGTCCTTTTCTAACATTTTCCCCTGTGTAATTGATATTTAAACGTTCTATTCTTCCAGCAAAATAACTTACTTGAACAGCGTTGGCTTCTTCATTTTCGGCAATTTTCCCTGATAAGGTTATTGTATTATCGGAATTAGTTTTACTATCACCAATAACGGTAGTTTGTATATTTGCCAATGCCATTGCATTTTTGGTAAGTTTAAATTGATTAGGAGACAAACCTTCTGCACCTACTTCTGCAGGAATTAAATCCATTCCACAAATTGGGCAATCACCAGATTCTGGTTGCATGATTTGTGGATGCATAGAACATGTCCACATTTGATTAGTCTCTGTAACCTCATTGTGATTATGGTCTGCTTCTTTTGATGAACCACCAAATAGCAACCAACCTAATATTAAACCAATAAGTAATATTATAATGTAAATTATATATTTTTTCATCTCTATTTATTTTCTTTTTACTAATTTTCTCAATGTAGGAGAAGATGTAAACCATAATAAAAAACCACTCAATACAGTTATTAAACCTAATAAAGAAAAGATTCTTAGAACAGTAGTATTAAAATTATCCCTGCCTTCATAATCCATAGTATGGGTCATCCATAAAAAGTCAAACCATCTCCAATCTCGATGTCTTACGGTTTGAAATTTACCATCTTTAACAGACACATAGGCTTTTAATGCTTCATCTGTTTTATATGAAATAACATAGGCTGGTAATAACTTTTCACGGTATTCGTGATGTTTCCCTGTCTTTGTAATTTCTTCAATAGATACTACTTCTAGATTAGATTTCATATAGTTTCTTGCTATATAAAGGGCCTCTTCTTTTATGATGTTATTTTTTGGGATTCCATCAATAGCACTATATAATTTTTTTTTATTTACCCAATAGTAAGGTGTATTGTTAATATCTCTCAATTCAATAGTATTCACACCATTGGCAATATTGAGTTGTGATGGACTAATTAAATTATTGAAAGCTTTTGGTTGATAATCTAAATTCTTGAAATGGTCTCCGTGAATATCATCAATGTCTGTCCAACTGAAGTACAAACCACTAATCGTCCAAAGTAAAAACTGAATTCCTAAAAACAATCCTAAATAACGATGTGTTTTCCTGATTTTTAAAGCTGTATGTCTATTCACCATATTATTTTATTTTAAATCCAAATTGAACAGATACTTTTTCCCAAGACAATATTATCTCTCCAGATTCATTGTTAACTTTATTTATTTGGTATGTTAAATGCTCTACAGTTTCTTCTGAAAACTTAGGCTTCACTTTTAATCTTACAATATCATCCTTTTCATCATATTCATCTTTACCATGCTGGTTCCAATTAGAATTAAACATTATAGTCCACTCCCCTTTTGATGGAATTGTAAAAAAGCCATATTTCCCTGCTGGTAAAGTTTTAGAATCGATTATCAAATCATTATTAGTCTCAATCCATGTTGCCATGTGAGCACCTGCCTGCCAAACTTGGTCATAAGCTAATAATCCTCCAAAAATTATTCTATTTCGTACACCTGGTGATGAATAATCTATATGAATATGCGTATCCCCTATCATCTTCATAGTTGAAGTATGTGGACTTAGAACTTTTTTCTTAGTTGATTTCGTTTGTTCTTTAATATGATTATCATGATTAATGGTAGATTTTTTCTCTTCTGTTTTACAACTAAAAGAGATTATTATAACTACTAAAAAGAAAACTATTTGTTTCATAATTCTTTAATTTTAATATTGTTTTAAAAGAGCATTAATACAGCCATTACTAACATAATGGTATTTTCTATAAAAGTTGCTTCTGTCATTGGTAGTTTTAAAGCTGTGCCTAAACACGCACAACGAATTGCTTTTTTATCAAGTAATGTTTTGGTTACACCTATAGTTGTTATTCCCAATACGATAATGGTTATAATTAGAGCAATGTTAATTTCAAGTCGTATTAAAAACATTAATCCTAAAATGGTTTCTATAAATGGATAAATTTTAGCATACATAGGCACTCGTTTTGCCAGCGGATCGTACATTCTAAAACTATCAGGAAAACCTCTTAAATCTAACATTTTAAAAAAGCTAAATACGATATAAAACAAGCCCATAAAATCGAGCATAAACTCACCCCAACTCCAATCTTTATAGTGTAATAATATACTTGCTACTGTGATATACAATAAAATTAAAAACAAGGGTTTTAATTGCTCAAATTTGCTTTTTTCTTGTGCCATTTCAAAGTCCGAAAAAGTATTTGTAGCTACTTTTTTAACAGGTAATTTTTTAGAAATGGTGTATTTTTCTTGTAACACATTTTGTAA
Organism: uncultured Tenacibaculum sp.; assembly: GCA_947492185.1. Taxonomy (GTDB): domain Bacteria; phylum Bacteroidota; class Bacteroidia; order Flavobacteriales; family Flavobacteriaceae; genus Polaribacter. The sequence continues at coordinate 135,680 of CANLMR010000002.1, read as the reverse complement.
ATCTGATAAACCAATAGGCGCACTCATAGTTATTTCAGCTTCTTTATTTTCAAAATTTATCTTTACATCGGTAACGTTATCCAAACTACCTAAACTCTTTTCTACATTAGCTTTACAACTACCGCAGGTCATTCCGTCAATTCTATATGTATGTTTCATTTTTACTGAATTAAATAGTTAATAATAGCACTTTGCACATAATAGTTTTGCACCGCCTTAATTTGGTTTAACTGAAACTTTAACTGCAATTCTTGGATATCGAGAACATCTTTAAAATCAATCGTGCCTGTTTCGTAGCTTTTAACAAGAATAGTTTCAGCATTTTTAGCTTGTTTCAAGTTTTTACCTTGTGTATTGTAGCGTATTCTTGCTGATGTACGCTCATTGATTGCTTTATCTAACAAGGTCTCTAACTTGTTAAATCGTTCTTGTTTTTGAGTATTAAATTCTTCTTGTTGAATTTGGTTCTGCTTAGTTTTAGACTTATATTTTTTATTAAAAATTGGAATAGACAATGACACCATCGGCATTACAATATCTTTTCCATTATCGTTAAAACTCATATCTGGACGTTGTACAACGTTAATGTAATTCAACCCGAACCCTATCATTGGATTACTTTCCTTTTGGTTTAATAGCTCAGATTTTTCAACCGATTGATAAAGCTTGTCATACTTTAGTATTTCAGGATGAAATTGTAAGCTATCTGAATTTATTGTCCTGTCTTCCAACGGAATTTTTAAATCTGAAACCGCATTTACATCAGTATTTTTATTTCTGTTTAGTAACTTGTTAAAAGCTGTTTGTTCTGTTAAAAATTGTTGTTGTAAAATGGCTTTAGATTGATTTAAATCGTTTTGTCGCATTTGCAAACGTAATACATCCACAGCAGATGCTTTACCAACTTCAATCGAGGTTAACGCCATAGTTTCGTAAGTCTTTAGCAAGTTAATATTTTCGGTTAAAACTTGCTGTTTAGCCTTAATTGTATACAGGTTGTAATATAAAGTTGATACCGATGCGATTAATTGTCGTTTAGCAATGGTAATATCTTCAAACTTGGCATCGGCTAATGAACTCACGTAATCTTCTCTCGAACTAATAGTACCAAACCAAGGCAACATTTGGTTTACCGATACTTTAAAACGTTGCGCTCCTGTTCGTGTTTCGGGTTCACTTACAAAGTAACCTACGCTAATGTTGGTGTTGGGTAAGGTATTTACTTCGTTTACTTTTTCTGAAACTCGTTTGTATTGCAGTTCAAATTGTTTAATTTTCGGATTGTTTTCCAAGGCTTCATCAATAAACGATTGCAGTTCTTGTGCATTAGTAAATCCGCTAAAAACAAGAATGAACAATATGAATAATATATTTTTAGTTTTCATTTATTGTCTTACTTTTTAATAAAAATTCTTCTCGTAAACTGTACAAAACAGGCAGTAAAAAATAGGATGTTACGTCGATAATCATACCCCCAAAGGCAGGAATTGCCATTGGTATCATAATATCGCTTCCACGTCCTGTGGATGTTAGTACAGGTAACAAAGCTAATACTGTTGTTGCCGTCGTCATTAAACACGGTCTTATACGTTTTTTGCCTGCCTCTACAACAGATTTTCGTATATCGGCTTTTGTAGTTGGTTCGTTTTTAGCAAAAGTTTGTTTTAAATAGGTTGCCATTACTACTCCGTCATCGGTAGCAATACCAAACAAGGCAATAAAACCTACCCAAACAGCTACGCTTAAGTTAATGGGATGCATTTGGAACAGCTCTCGAATGTTTTGCCCAAAAACGCTAAAATTTAAAAACCACGATTGTCCGTAAAGCCACATCATTATAAATCCACCTGCAAAGGCTACGATAATTGCGGTAAACACCATTAAAGAAGTCGTTGTTGAACGGAACTGAAAATATAAAATGATGAAAATGATAAGCAATGCCAAAGGTACAACTACCGACAAGGTTTTTTCGGCTCGCATCTGATTTTCATACGTTCCTGTAAATTGAAAATTAATCCCTTTTGGTACAATCAATTGGCCACTATCTATTTTTTGCTGAATGGTATTTTGCGCATTTTCAACTACGGTTACTTCGGCAAAATCATTAAGTTTATCAAACAACACGTAACCAATTAAAAAAGTGTCCTCACTTTTAATTACTTGTGCTCCTTGTTCGTAACGAATAGTTGCCAACTCACTTAACGGTACAGAATTCCCTTTGTTTATTGGTACATAAATTTGTTCTAAATCGGTTGGTGTGGTACGCAGTTCTCTTGGGTAGCGAACACGCACACCGTAACGCTCTCTTCCCTCAACGGTTTGCGTTAAAGACATACCTCCAACGGCAACTTTTAAAACATCTTGTACCTCTTGAATAGAAACGCCATAACGTGCTATTTTTTCTCTGTCAATGTCGATTAACAAATATGGTTTCCCTACAATTCTATCTGCAAAAACAGCTTCTTTTTTAACACCTGTAACTGTTTTTAAAATGCTTTCTAATTGCACACCAAAGGTTTCAATTTCTTTTAAACTTTGTCCTTTTACTTTGATCCCCATTGGCGCACGCATTCCTGTTTGTAGCATTACCAATCGGGTCTCAATAGGTTGTAGTTTTGGTGCAGATGTAACTCCTGGTATTTTGGTTGCTTTTACGATTTCATTCCAAATATCGTTAGTAGATTTAATGTTAGGTCGCCAATTTCTGTAAAACTCGCCGTCGTTATCTTCAATTAATTCATCTGTAGAAACATCAGAAAATATAATTTTAGAAGTAGCATTAATCGAATTTGGATTGGCTACTGTTTTACCATTTTTCAAAACAAATAATCCGTCATCATTCACTCGATAACGTTGGCGCTCGCCATTGCTATTAAGTGCATATTCGGGTTTGTAAATAATTACATTTTCATACATTGAAAGTGGCGCAGGATCTAAAGCCGATTCGGTTCGTCCTGCTTTACCTACTACTGTTTTTATTTCAGGAATATTGGCAACACCCATATCCAACTGCTGTAAAACACGTTTGTTTTCTTCAACACCCGAATGTGGCATTGAGGTTGGCATTAGTAGAAATGAGCCTTCGTTTAAAGACGGCATAAACTCTTTGCCTGTATTTTTGAAAATTAAAAATCCGAGAATGGTAATTGCCGTTGGAATTGCCAAAAAGAGCATTTTGTTTGCTAATGCCCATTGTAAAATTTGAGCATAATATTTTCGTAATAATGAGAATGCGCCTAATAATCCGAAACAGATAATAGCCACAAACAACAGGTTTAATAATAAACTTTTGCCTACGCCTAAAGGTCTCCAATATTCAGCCAATAAGAATACAATAGCTAATGAAGCAATAACTATATTAATTAGATTTACTTGTTTGTCGGAAACTTTTTGTTGTAGTTTTAAAATGCCAGTGATACCGAAAGCGATTAAGAGTATTCCTAACCAATTTCCAAAGACAATAGAAATAATACCCAAACCAATCAATACAGCATTGATCATGTACGATAGGTTTTTAGTAATACTTCTTCGTTTAAAAATAATAGTTGCAAATGGTGGAATTAAAAACAAAGCTACCACCAATGCCATAATGAGTGCAAATGTTTTGGTAAAAGCCAACGGACTAAATAATTTACCCTCTGCACCAATCATCGTAAATACAGGTAAAAAGCTAATAATGGTAGTCATTACTGCGGTAACAATAGCACCTGAAACTTCTGTAGTTGCATTGTAAACGACTGAATTAATAGGTAATTTGTTTTCGTTTTCTTCTAAATGATTTAAGATGTTTTCTGATAGAATTACACCGACATCTACCATTGTTCCGATTGCAATTGCAATTCCTGATAAAGCAACGATATTAGCATCAATACCAAAGGCTTTCATTGCAATAAATACCATTAAAACTGCCGCAGGCAAAAGACTAGAAATTAATATGGATGCTCGTAAATTATATACCATTACAATAATTACTAAAATAGTAATGAGTATTTCTAATGTGAGCGCTTCGTTGAGTGTCCCTAATGTTTCTTGTATCAATTCTGAACGGTCGTAAAAAGGCACAATGGTTAATTGTGATGTTGTACCGTCTGCCAATACTTTTGAGGGTAATCCTGCGCTTAATTCTTTTATTTTCTCTTTAGTATTATTGATTACCTCCAATGGGTTTGCACCATAACGTGCCACTACAACACCACCTACAACTTCAGCGCCCTCTTTATCTAAAATTCCTCTACGAGTTTTTGCCCCAAGAGAAACTTGAGCAATGTCTTTAATTTTTATTGGTATATAATTGGTTGATGAAACTACAGCGTTTTCTATATCTTTTATAGATGATATATAACCTAAACCACGCACTAAATATTCAACTTGGTTAATTTCTATGGTTTGCGCTCCGATGTCTTGGTTACTTTGTTTTACAGCTTTTACAACTTGTTGTAAATTTATATTGTATTGACGCATTATTTCAGGATTTACATCAATCTGATATTCTTGAACATATCCGCCAATTGATGCTACTTCTGATATGCCTCCTGCCGATGATAAGGCGTATTTCACATAGTAATCTTGTATGCTTCGTAGTTCGTGTAAATCCCAACCACCTGTCACGTTTCCGTCTTTATCTCTACCTTCTAAGGTATACCAATATACTTGACCTAAACCTGTTGCATCGGGTCCTAAAGTTGGATTAACGCCTTCTGGTAATAAGCTACTTGGTAACGAGTTGAGTTTTTCGAGAATACGAGAACGGCTCCAGTAAAACTCTACATCTTCTTCAAAAATTATATAGATGCTCGAAAACCCAAACATTGAAGAACTACGAATGGTTTTTACGCCTGGTATGCCTAATAACGACGTAGTTAACGGATAGGTTATTTGGTCTTCTATATTTTGAGGCGAACGTCCCTCCCATTTTGTAAATACAATTTGTTGGTTTTCGCCAATATCTGGAATGGCATCTACCGCTACGGGTGCACTTGGTAAAAAGCCTGTATTCCAATTAAAAGGTGCGTTTACAACTCCCCAACCTATAAATAAGACGAGTAATAAAACCGAAATAAGTTTGTTTTCTATTAAAAATTTGATGCTTTTATTGAGCATAAAGAATGATTTTAAATAATTAGACATTGGTATAAATAAATACCGTATACGGCAATATATCCTTTGAAATAACAATGGATATAATTGGTCTAATACTTTAAAATCAGATTAAATATACTTCGTCGAGAACATGAATATCTTTGACGACTAAAGGTGGTGCGTAGTCTTTAAAAGGAATTACGTTGTTGTGTAATCCTTCAAATAAATTAACATACGAATAATAAAATGTTGCTACGAAAAGTTGTTGGTCGTAAGACAAGCTATCAAAAGCTGAATTTTTTAAATTATCTTGCCCTTCTATAAGTTGTGTAATATCTTTACAACAGTTCTTTTTAGTAATAGAACATTCTTTACTATCATTGTCTTGCTTCATTTCCATTCCGCAAGTTTTAGCCTTACTAAAATAGCTTGTACTTACCAATGTATCACCACAAAAGTGACTATTGATAGTAAACGACATTGTAGAAAAAATAACTACTAATGCCATTGTAAATGATGCTATTTTATAAAACAACTGTTTCATAATTAATAACAAAGGTATAAAAAATAAAAGCAAAGTTATTCTCTACCAAAATTTTTTCTCCTTTAAGTTAGTTAAAAATAAATGTCAAAACGATTTGAATTACAGTATTTTAACAGTTGTATCTATAGTGTTTGAATACTTACTTCTTTTTCTTCTTTTTTGCTTTTTTCATGGAAACTTTAAAATCATCAACAGTTCCATGTAATTTTAAATTTAAGTATTTCACTTTCTTATTAGGATCAACTTCTATAATCTCATCCTCTTCTTCTTTAGTTCCACTATTTTTTTTGTTCTTAAATAATTTATACCAAACAGCTTTCCTAACGGTTTTCCAAGGAATTCTTAAGTAATATTCAATATTATTATTCAAATCTTGTGTTCCAGATAATTCCATATGTCCTAACGTGGATTCAATCGTCATATTTGGAATAGTTATGCGTCCGTTATGTATATCAATATGATTTTGAATGGTATCAAATTTGATATTGTTCAAGTTTTTATCGCCCATATAACTAGACAACAATTTCATTGGTTCATAATTCTGTAATTTTCCATTAAAAACTTCTACATCCATGTGGACTTCAGATTGATCTAAATCTGGCACTAAATCAGGATAAATTCTAATTTTTCCAGTTATGTTGGAAGAAACATGTCCTTTTAAATTATCAGAAACCAAATGATCTTGTCCAAAATTTTCAAACTTAAATAAGAACTTATCCAAATCAATTTTAGTGGTTTTTATATTCGGTTTCAGGTAAATTTTCTTCGGATTACTACCGTTAAAGTAACCAGACATATTAAAATTACCACCAGCGGCATTCATATGTAAGGTATCTACATAAATGTAATGATTCTGAGTTGTACGTAATTTTGCTTTTATGTCTTGTAAACGAATCCGTTGATACATAAAATAATCTACATCTACATCAAATTTCATATCCGTAAATGGTAGTTCATACAAATTAAAAGCATCTGCATGTACTGGAACGTCTGCTGTTTTTGATTTTACAGTTATGGTTGCCTTTTCAGTTGGTTTATCAGGAGGAAATAGTTGATCGTAATCAATATAATTTGCTTTGAAACTAAGATAATTGTCTCGTTTTTTAATCGCTTCATCATCTCCTAAATAATAGTTCAAGCCAATATTAAAAGAAGTTCGCCCTATTTTACCGATAAAATCTTTCACTGCAAGATGATCATCTTCATAATGAAAATCACCTGTAAAGTGTTCAAATCGTAATGGATGTAAATGCATTTTGGTATTCAGCTTGTCTAATTCTAAATCTATAGAATGTAATGCTGATGCTTTATAATGCATACTAGAATTCACATGCAATTCTAATTTTTCAAATTCTTCATGTCTATATTCTTCAGGAACATAATTTTCACCTTGATACGAGAAAATATCTTCTAAACGTAATAGATCCGAAGTTAACGTAATATCTAAATCCACATCACCATTCAATTCTTTTTGCATCCAAAAACCATAATTATGTACCAATCCGTTAAAATGAAAATCAGAATCATCAATAAAACCTGTAAAATCTTTGATTTTAAGATCTTTATCATCTATTAATACATCTACATGAAAATCATGGAATTTATGCGGATAATGCTTTAGTTTCGCGTTAAGACTGTCTACAAAGAACTCTCCTTTCGGTAAATATTTACTTTCGGTAAAAGCTTTTGCTGAGGATTTGAATGAAAATCCAGCAGTTACATCTTTAATTTGCTCATCAATACCTGTTTTTATACTATCCGTAGCAGAAAACCGTGTAAGTTCAGCAATATCTAATTGGTTCGATTTAATATCTAAATGCGTAACGATAAGTGTATCTGTATGATGCACAATAGCAGGTAGATCTGACAAATATCCAGTTATTGAAATATCAGAGTTACCTAAAAGCATATCAAATTGATTTATTGTCGCTTTTTTCCCTTTCATTTCTATATGTGCATTCAGTTTTTTTAATGGCGCAGGAAGATCTTTGGACGATAAACTGAGGCTATCAATTTTTAACTCACTATAATACGCCTGATTCAATTTACTGAGTGCTTGTTCTGGATTATCAATATCTACAATATCATGAAAATTCATTTTTAAGGAAACATTCCCTGATGCAATATCTACTTCACTTAAGTTTAAAAAATCAGTTACAAATTCAAGGTTGAAATCTGCATTTAAACGCATATCTATTTCTGGTGCGTCAAAATTATTGATCACGACATTTCCTAGAATTTTTCCTTTTCCTAGTTTGGCAGTCATATCTTCTAGCGAAAATGTTGTTGTACGAGAACTTCGTTCTTTACCATTCGTAAAATGCCCTTTAAAGCCAATGTTTTTTACTCGTTTACCTTTGTTGGTGTTTTCTAAAAAAGCTTCACTCACACCGAAATTCACATCAAAAAAAGGTACTTGTTGATTCAATGTAGGTCCTTGAACTACTGCGTTAAAATAAATTTTCCCTGCATTTTTATAACGTTCTAAAACAGGTATAAGATCCTCTGGAGCAAAGGCAATAAGCATATCAAAATTAGGCTTCGCTCCTTTTATTATAAGATCAAGATCAAAATCATTTTTTGTATCTATTTTTCCCTCTAACTCAAAATCACCATGCTCCATAGTAACTCCAGAAGGTTCAATAGTAAGCAATCCAGTATCTTTATTCAAACTAACATCCGTATGAACATCAAAGTGTTTGTGTTTTACATACGTAGTATCACCATTACTAATTAAATTCATTTCAAACTTAGTATCAATATGGCCTGAAATAACTTCATTATCAATATTGAAACCACCATCAGCCTCATAAATAAATGTTTCTAAGTCTGTATTTTGACCTTCATCTTTTTTGTGGATATCTAAATTGTGTAATTTGACTTTTTGAAGTTTAAAATCTATCGGCTCTTCACTTTGTGTTTCATCAAAGGATTTTAATGCGTTTAAAAGATTTAGACTTTTATCTTCATGAATTACAATATCAAAAAAGCCTTCTTCTACAATTAATGATTTAATGGTATAATTTCCTTCTAAAATATCCCACAGATTAAATCCTACGTAAATATCTTTAACGTCCAGAATTACTGGTGAGTTATCACTTTTAGTTTCATTTATTTTTAGATCGTCTACTTTAAAAGAAATATTTGGAAAATTACTAAAGAGTGATAAATGTGTGTCTCCTATTGCAACAAAACCTTTGTGAGTTTTGTTAAGCTCAGATATATGATCTTTAATAATACTATTTTGTTTAGTATTGATATATAATACCGTAACAATAAGAAATAGTATAGGTAAAAGTATTACGCAAGCAATAAACCGCACCCAGAATTTTCTTTTTTTAAAGACTTGAAATTTCATAATAGTTATGATTATTATAGCAGTATAAGCTTTTTTATAAATGTTAAAACTAAAAATAACAACTAAAATTTTATGCAACCATTTTTTTTAACTTTTTTCTTATAATCTCATAATATTTAATCAAAAAAAAGCTCATCACTAAATGATGAGCTTTTACTAAATTATATCTGTAAACTAGATTAGATAACTCTAACGTTTACGGCATTTAATCCTTTTTTTCCTTCTTTTAATTCGAATTCAACGTTATCACCTTCACGAACTTCGTCAATTAATCCTGAAATGTGAACAAAATGTTCTTTATTGTTTCCTTCTTCCGTGATGAAACCAAAACCTTTTGAATCGTTGAAAAATTTTACTGTACCTGTAATCATTTTAATGTAATGTATTTATATTTTATTATATTGTTTGCAAAAGTAATGCCATTTTTTTTAATTACCGCAATTTAATACTAATTATTATTATTCTGATTTTAAATATTATATATTCTTATTCTTTTCTTTTTTAAACGAGAATTATTTAATTTTTCTACTAAATTGTCAGCAATACTTAACGGAACTGAAATAAAAGCACAATCTTGTTTTAATTCTATAACACCTAATTGATCTTTATTTAACTTTCCTTCTTTAAAAAACAGCCCTGCAATATCTCCTTTTGATATTTTATCTTTTCGTCCTCCTGAAATAAACAAAGTTGTCCAAAATTGTGGTTTCCACACTGCTTTTTCAGTAATATCTACTGTATTTGTTTTCTTTATAAATTCTGGTAATGATTCTTTTTCCCATTTTAATACATAAGCTGTTCCTTTAGCATTTACTCTTGCTGTTCGACCATTTCTATGCGTAAATTCCTCTATTGCTCTAGGAAGTTCGTAATGAATAATATATTTTAGTTCTGGAATGTCGATACCTCTTGCTGCCAAATCGGTTGCAATTAATAATTGAGAAGTTCCGTTTCTGAATTTAATTAAAGAACGTTCACGGTCTCTTTGATCCATACCACCAGAAAAACAGGTATGGCTAATCTTATTTTTCACTAAGGCTTCACTGACTTGTGCAATACTATCTTTTAAGTTACAAAAAATAATACCTGGTTTGTTTCCAATATGTAATATCAAATTTACTAATGCCTGCGTTTTATTTTTTGAAGAAGAAAGAACTGTTTTTATTTCTAATTTTGAAGCTGATGTATTATTTAAGTAATTAATTATCTCAGGTTTATCTAAACGTACGAAACTAGGAACTTCAACACCTTGAGTGGCAGAAGTTAATATTCGTTTACTTATATTAGGAATTTGGTTTATAATTCTTCTCATTTCATGCTCAAAACCAACCTCTAAAGATTTATCAAATTCATCTAGAACTATGGTTTTTATATCGTTTTTAGAAAAACGGTTGCTATTAAAATGATCTGAAATCCTTCCTGGTGTTCCAATTAAAATAGCGGGTAAATGCTTTAATTCTGTTTTATCTTTAGCTATTGGTCTTCCTCCATAAACAGCATTTACTTTAAATCCCGATCCCATATTTCGTGCTACTTGTTCAATTTGTATCGCTAATTCACGAGAGGGTACTAAAACTAAAGCTTGTATTTCAGAATTATTTGGATCTAAAGTTTTTAGTAATGGTAATAAAAAAGCTAATGTTTTTCCTGTTCCTGTTGGTGAAAGTAGTATTGTATTTGTTGTTTTTTCAATAACAGCTATAGCTTCTTCTTGCATTGGGTTTAACTGATGGATATTTAATTTTGTTAAAATATCCTGCTGTTCTTTAATGCTATTTGCCATAACTACTTTTTGTTTTTTTGAGAAACTTGTTTCAAATTATCTTTATTTATTTCCGCTAAATGATGTGCTAAAACCTTTTCAACTAATTCTTCTTTTGTTAAATGATGAAACACTGTCCTTACTTTTTCTTTAAACTCTTCTGAAACTGTTCTGTTAGGTTTCGTTTTAAATATTTTTTTAGCCCATAATAAGGTGTTGTTTTCTTCTATACTTTGAGCATCTGCTTTTTTAAACTGACGAAAAGTAATTCCTAATTCTTCTTCAAAATCAGGAATTTCTTCAACTTCTTCTTCTTGGATAATGCTTAACGAAAGCCCCTTTGCTCCTGCTCTTGCTGTTCGTCCACTTCTATGAACATAGGCTTCGTATGTATCGGGTAAATGATAATTTACAACGTATGCAACTTCTTTTACATCAATACCACGAGCAGCCAAATCAGTTGCGACTAAAATATCTATATGTCCGGCTCTAAATTGTTCCATTATTCGATCTCGAATACCTTGTGTTAAACTTCCATGAATTGCACCTGATGAGAATTTATTAATGGCTAATTTTTTGGCTAATTTATTTACAGCTGCTTTAGTTTTACAAAAAATAATTCCTCTCTCTCCTTCTTTAGAAGCTAAAAAATGTAATAACACTTCTAGCTTTTCTATTGGTTTAACTACTACATATTGATGTTTTATTCCTTGATGTCCTACAGTTTTCATGTCAGCTTCAATTTGAACAACATCTTTAGCCATATAATTGTTCACCAGTTGTTTTATTGCTCCAGATAGTGTTGCTGTAAATAATAAAGTTCTTCTTTTTTTAGGTATTTCCTTAATAATAGTGTCTAATCCTTCTTTTAAAGCACTCACCATTTCATCGGCTTCATCTAAAATAAAATAAGAGATATTTTTGATATTAATTGCCTCACGTTTTACTAAATCGGCTAAACGTCCAGGTGTAGCTACAACAATATGTGTATCATTTTTTAATCGTTCAATTTGTGGTTTTATTGGAATTCCTCCACAAACGGCTGCTATAGATATCGAAGGTGTATGAGATGAAAAGGATGTTAAATTTGCATGAATTTGTTGGCCTAACTCTCTTGTTGGAGCCAAAATAACTGCTTGAATGTTGGAATTATTCGTGTCAATTAACTGCAATAATGGCAATCCAAATGCAGCAGTTTTACCTGTTCCTGTTTTGGCTAAAGCAACTACATCTTGATTTTGAGTTAAGATTACAGGAATCGTTTTTTCTTGTATATCCGTAGGTACAGAAATTTTTAAGTTTGTTAAACTTTGTTGGAGTTCAGGATTAATTCCTAAGTCGGTAAAACTTTTTGACATGAAAGTATTTTTTGCAAAGGTAAGTAGTGTTACCGTAGTAATAACAGTTTATTAGAGAATAACTTCAAACTAATTTTATTGTACATAGTCATGTATACTTTAAATATCATGTTCCATTCCTACATCGTTACATAAATAGTATTCTATTAAAATTATGAAACAAACTTTTTAGAATAATTTTTTTAAAGAAACTATTTAATTACTTTTCTCAAAATTATTTGTCCAAATTCATTCAACATTTTGATAAAATATACACCATGTGGTAAATCATTAACATCCAATTCATTGTTTTTTTCAGTGAAAGATTTTTTAGTTAATAATTTACCCTGGAAATTATATAATTCCAATTGCGTTATATAGTCATTAAGACAGTTAATTTTTAGAGAATTTGTTAAAGGAATTGGATATAAATTACAGTCACTAAGAGTTTGATCTTGAATTGAAAGAGTTCCTGTTTGAGTTGTATTAGTTAAAATTAACAAACGATCTGGAGTGTAAGTACTTGTTCCAACTTTGTATTCATATTGTTCTGAGTATGCAATATCAATTTTTGAGTCCCCATTAAAGTCTCCAGTAGCTGTTACAGGTTCAACTGACGTTCTATCCGATGTAAATATTGAAATTTCGTCACTAAATTCAAAATTTTCATTTAAATTTTCATACCAAAATATACCTTTTTTACCCCATGATTTCCATATAATATCTTTATCATTATCCCCATCTAGATCTAGAACATTCACATATTCTATATTATTTAAAGGATTCCCTATTAAAATTGGGTTTGTGAAATTAGCATTACCATCAATATTTTCATGCCACATAATTCTATTTCCATAAGTAATGATATCTAGGTCATTATCTTTATCAAAATCTTCTACGACGAAACCTCGAAAAGCCAAACCTCCTGGAATTAATATTTCAGTAGAAAAACTTCCTTTTCCATCTGTATTTTGGAACCACTTAATTTGCCCATCATCTTGTATAAAGATAATATCAAGATCACTATCTCCGTCCAAATCACCTAATTTAATTGCTCTAGGTCTATCTACGTTTGTAGCAATTTCATTCATATTTGAAAAAGATCCTGTACCATTTTCATTTTTTAGCCATCTAACTGTTTCGTTATTTTTATATTGAACTAAAGCAAAATCTTGAAAGCCATCCTTATCTATATCCCCTACTACCAAGTCGCCAATAGTAGATTGAGTATTTATTTCAATTGACGATTCTATTATTTTAGAGTTTTTGAAATTTCCTAATCCATCAATATTTTCATACCAAACAAAATTTGGACTTGGAACATCTCTTATGGATAAAATATCAAGATCACCATCATTATCAATATCAATTAGTTCGGAATCTTTTAATAAATCAGGACCTGAATAAGATTCTTGTTTATCAAAAGTTCCATTTATATTTCTATATATAGCAGAATAATAGTTTTTTTGAACTAATAAATCTAGATCACCATCCTTATCTATATCTACAGGTTTAATTTCATTAACAAATGGTTGATCAGATATAATTTTTCTAGAATCAAAATTTCCTTGATTATCTATATTTGAATATACATAAACACGACCAATTCTAACTGAAAAAATAGATGTAATAATATCTATAGTACCATTTCCATCATAATCTCCAGAAGCTAGTTTATTTCTATTATTTGAACATTGAAAACAAGGAAAGTAATCTATCCTATTAGGAGATGAAAAATTACCCAACCCGTCATTATTCTCTAACCAAAACAAATACTCTCCATCAGTATAAACTAAATCAATATCGCCATCTGAATCAAAATCATTAGAAATAAAACTAGAAGCATTAGTTCCTTGTTCTAAGTTTATAATAGTTTGTGAAAAACTTCCTGTTCCATCAAATTCGTACCATATTAAAAAATTACTTCTACCTCCAATGAAATCTGAATACTCATCTCCGTCAATATCCACTTTCTTTAAATCATAATGAGATAGATTTAAATTTGCATGAATTTTTTTTGCAGAAGAGAACATCATGTTACCTAAATTTTCATACCATGAAATTTGATCTATTGAAGCATCATATAAGATAATATCAATTTTAGAATCATTATTGACATCTTCTAAAGTAAAAATTGAAGATGAAAATGAATCAAAAGGAGGTAGAACTACTGTAGCTTCAGCAAACGTTCCTAAACCATCCGTATTCTCGTACCATATCACTCCATCTGGAAAATGTAATAAAATATCATTATCATTGTCTCCGTCAATATCACTAATATCCCAATTAAAAAAACTTGCAAAATTTGCCTGGATTATATTAAAATCACCAAAATTACCATTTCCTTGATTAGCAATCCATCCGATATCGTTTCCGCTACGCCTAAAAGTAATATCGATATCACTATCACCATCTAAATCCCCTATTTCTATATTACGAATTATACTAGAACTGTTATCATAAATCATTTTAGCTGAAGAAAAATTTCCAGCACCATCTCTATTTTCATACCATAAGATTGTAAAGTCTGTATATACAAGGATATCAAAATCTCCATCTTGATCTAAATCCAAGTTTTCATAGTCAAATAATTTAGGATTAAAAATAATGTCTTCTCTTCCTGTTATTTGACTTGTTTCAAAAGACAATTGTGCTTTTACAGTTTGAGGAATTATATATAAGAATAGTATAATTAGGATTTTCAAGTTTCTCATCATTTTTTAATATTATATTTTTACATTGAATAGTTTAATAAAACGTTGAATTGTTACTATCGATTTTTATTTTTAATATATAATTTTAAATAAAGACTATAAAACCTAATAATACAACCTAAAATCAAGTAGTTTACACATCTTGTAGTGCTTTCTATGTAATTGTTCTACAACCTCAAACATATTATCGTCTTCATTAAATAAATTGAAGAATACTTTATCTAAGTTTGAGCTGACAATTCCATTAAATTGATTTCCATAGCCAGAAATCGCTTTTGCACCCGTAATATCTAAGAAATATTGGGCTTCCTCTTCTTCTAAATCTAATACTTTTGAATTTGCAAAATGCAATATTTTATTATTTAAACGTCCTTCGAAAATCTCTGCAATTTCTTGTAAATTATATAAATACCCATTTAAGCAAACACTGTTAGCTTCGCCAGTCATTACCAAGTATATGATTTCATAATTTTTAAAATTATGATCGTCTAATACCAAAGTATTTAAGCTTTCTTCTAAACCTTCAATAGTATCGCAGGTTTGATAAATACTTGCAATACCAAAATCCATGGTTAATTCTTCCAGTTTTTGCTGTGTTGGTGTAATGTTTTCATTTTCAATATCTAAAACTGATTCTAAACAGAAAATGAAATAATCTGGATCTACAACTTGGCTTTGTGGTAATTGGCATTTTTTTTCTAACAAATTCGGGATATAGTAAAATTAAAACGCAAAAATAAAACAACTCTTTATTTATATGTTGATTAAATATATTCAAATTAAATAATCCAGAAAAAAGAAATTTGGTTAAGTAATTTTGAATCTGGAATTCATTTATTAAATCTATATAATGATAACTCAAAAAGTTATTAAAATCATAAAAAAATTGTGGTTAAATTAGAATTATGTATTTTAATACTTAAAAACAAACTACTGCTATTTTGACACACGAATTTAAAGACATTGTATATCAGGCTAAACTGAATCAAGAAAAAGGTATTAAAAATGTACTTGCTACAATTGTTGATTTAGAAGGCTCTTCTTATAGAAAACCTGGAGTTAGAATGTTGCTATCCTCTGATGGGAAAATGGTTGGTGCAGTAAGTGGTGGTTGTGTAGAAAAAGAAGTTCAACGCAGAGCAAAATCAGTTTTTGAAACTGGTGTAGCTAAAATAATGACTTATGATGGTCGTTATCGTTTAGGATGTGAGGGTATTTTATACATTCTTTTAGAACCCTTTACAATTGAAGAAACTTTTTTAGATCATTTTAACTCTTGTTTACATAATAGAGAAACATTTACGATAATATCATCTTACAAAAAAGAAGACGAATATATTGCAAATATAGGATCTTTAATTAAGTTTACTAGTTCTGAATATAGTTTCTCTCCTAGCCTAGATAGATCAACTTTTACATCTCATGAAATTTTTAACCAGAAATTACAGCCTTGTTTTCGATTACTTATAATTGGTGGAGAACATGATGCAGTAAAACTTTGTAAAGCTTCTAGTTTATTGGGTTGGGAAGTTGATGTAATTACTTCAGCTAAAGACCCTAAAGAATTATCTGATTTTCCAGGTGCGAATTCTGTTATTGGTGCATCACCAGAGTTAGTAGATTTGTCTATTGATAATGATACCGCAGTAGTTTTAATGAATCATAATTATGTTCAAGATTTAAAATATTTATTAAAACTGAAGGAATTAAAACCTTATTATATTGGTATTTTAGGTTCATCTAAAAGACGAGAACAACTTCAAAATGAATTAATGCATTACGCTCCTGATTTATCTGATTTTTTTTTAGATACAATTTATAGTCCAGCAGGGTTAAATATTGGAGCAATTACCCCAGAAGAAATTGCTTTATCCATTCTTTCCGAAATATTAGCAGAAACTCGAAAAAAAGCACCAATTTCATTAAGAAAAATTACAGGTAAAATTAATGCATAACCCCATGAAAATTGCAACATTAGTTTTGGCGGCTGGTAAATCTTCTAGAATGGGTTTACCAAAACAATTGCTTAAATTGGGAAGTACTACATTATTAGGAAAAGTTATTGAAACTGTTAGTTCGATTCCTAATAATTCTATCTTTTGTGTTTTAGGTGCTAATGCTAATACAATTAAAAAAACAATTGAAGCTTATCAAGTGCAAATAGTTAATAATTATAATTATGATCAGGGTTTGTCGTCAAGTATAATTACTGGTGTTGAATATATTTCAAAATTTGATTTTGATGCTGTTCTAGTTGTTTTAGGTGACCAACCAAAAATTGAATCTGATTATTTAAAACAAATGATTGAATATACTAATAAAAAAGACACTTCAATTATAGCCTCAAAGTATAAAGATAGAAACGGTGTTCCTGCTATTTTTCCAAAAAAGTATTTTAATACACTGTTAAACTTAGTTGGAGATAAGGGAGCTTCAAAAATTTTAAATAATAATGAATTTCCTGTAATAACAATGAATCTACAAATAAATTTAATAGATATTGATACGAAAGAAGATTATCAAAACTTACTAAATAACATCTAAATTTCAACTAATTTTTCAGCCGCTGCTAATAAAGTCTCATCTGTTTTTGCAAAACAAAATCGTAACATACGTTTATCTGTGGCATCCTTATAGAATACTGAAATAGGAATTACAGCTACGCCATATTTAATAATTAATTCTCTTGCAAAATCTATATCATTTTTATTACTGATTTCAGAATAATTAACTACTTGAAAATATGTTCCTTCCGAAGGTAAAACCTCAAATCTACTTTCTTTTATAATGTTTTGAAACAATGCTTTTTTCTTAGCATACATTTTAGCGACTTCATTAAAATCAACAACATCTAAATATTCAGCAATAATATTTTGAGAAATACTATTTACACTAAATACTAAAAATTGATGTACTTTTTTAATCTCCTTCATTAATCTTTCAGGAGCAATTAAATAACCAACCTTCCAACCCGTAACATGTAATGAT
Organism: uncultured Tenacibaculum sp.; assembly: GCA_947492185.1. Taxonomy (GTDB): domain Bacteria; phylum Bacteroidota; class Bacteroidia; order Flavobacteriales; family Flavobacteriaceae; genus Polaribacter. The sequence goes on along the minus strand of CANLMR010000002.1, from coordinate 117,898 downwards.
TTCCCAAAAGAAGAAGCTATTACTGATCTATCTTTTAACTTAGGTCTACTATTTACAGAAATATGAGAATGCTTAAAGGAAATGTATTCATAAACTTCATCGCTTAGTAAAATTACATTGGGATGTTTATCTAAAATTGATTCTAAATTTTCATAATCATTTTCTGACCAAATTTTACCTGTTGGATTATGTGGATTATTAACAACAATTAGTTTAGTTTTTGAAGTAATTGCCGATTCAATTCTATTAAAATTTGGTGAATAATCATCATTCAAAGATATTCGAACAGGTTTCCCTCCTGCAACTAATACAGATGGTTCATAACTGTCATAACTAGGATCTAATATGATAACTTCTTCTCCATTTTCAACTAATGCATTAATTGCTGTATATATACCTTGTGTTGCACCTGTAGTTATTAATAATTCAGATGAAGTATTAATTTTTCTTCTATAATTTTTTTGAGTTAAAACTGCTATTTTTTCTAACAATGATGGCAAACCAACCATTGGGGTATATTGGTGAATATTTTCAGATAATAAACGTTCCGAAATCTCAAGTAATCGTTTATCTACGGGGAAATTAGGAAAACCTTGTGATAAATTAATCGCATTATGTTGATTAGCCATTTGCGACATTACTGAGAATATACTAGTAGAAGTATTAGGTAGTTTAGACATATTGGTATTTGAAATCTGTAAGTACGAAAATACTATAATTCAACTATAAAACTATGATTTGATATGCTTTAAAACATAACTATTTTATAAAGTTTCTTTGTTTTTATTTGGTAAGCTAGTTTATTACTTTTGTTTACTTACAAACTAGGTAAATAATAATACTATGAGAAAATATTTTTTCTTTTCTATACTGCTACTACAGTCTTTATTAATTAATGCGCAAGATATAGTTCAATCTGGACCAATGGTTGGTTACTCTACAATGAAAGAAGCCTTGCTTTGGGTACAAACTACAAAATCTGCTGAAGTACATTTTGAATATTTTGAAAAGTCAAATCCTAAAAAACGATTTAAGACAGAAAAATATACTACTGAAAAAAAATATGGATATGTGGCAAAACTAGTTGCTGATGAAATTTTACCTAGTAAAAAGTATGTTTATGAAGTATATGTTAATGGCCGAAAAGTGAAAAGAAATTACCCTATGGAATTTCAATCACAAACATTATGGCAATGGAGAACAGATCCGCCTGAAGTGAATTTTGCTGTAGGAAGCTGTAATTATGTAAATGAAAAGGAAGTTGATAGACCTGGAAAACCTTATGGTAGTGAGCATGAAATTTTTGAATCTATACATCAAAAAAGACCGGAGTTTATGCTTTGGTTAGGTGATAACACGTATTTAAGAGAAGTAGATTGGAATTCAAGAACAGGTTTTTTACATAGATACACGCATACTCGTTCATTACCTGAAATGCAACCTTTGTTAGCATCAACACATCATTATGCTATTTGGGATGATCATGATTTTGGTCCAAATAATGCTGATGGTAGTTTCGCAATGAAGAAAACTGCCTCAGAAGTTTTTAAATTATTTTGGGGAAATCCAAATTATGACGTTATAAATAAAGGAGGAATTACTGGTCATTTTCAATGGGCCGATTTAGATTTTTTCTTATTAGACAATCGCTATTATAGAACCTCAAATTATAATCATACTGAAGAAAGACAAATGCTAGGAAAAGAACAAATTGATTGGCTTATAAATGTGTTGTCATTTAGTCGAGCACCTTTTAAATTTATAGCTATAGGAGGTCAATTTTTAAGTTCTGAAGCGATGCATGAAAATCACGCTATTTTTCAAAATGAAAGAAATTATTTAATTCAAAAAATACGTGAAGCAAAAATAGAAGGCGTAATATTCTTAGATGGAGACAGACATCATACTGGATTAAGTATGATGCAAGAAAGTGATAGAGTACCTCCAATTTATGATCTTACATGTTCTTCTTTAACAGCTGGGGCACATTTTAATAAAGAAGAATTAAATGTTTATAAACTAAAAGAAACTTTAGTAGGTGAACATAATTTTGGAATGCTAAAAGTTAGTGGACCACGAAAAGAACGTGTTCTTACCATTCAAATATTAGATAAAGATGGAAAAGAATTATGGACAAAAAATATAAAAGCTAAAGATTTAAAGTATAGACGATCTAGAAGATAAAAATATTTCTTAGTCTTAGAAATAGATTTATGAAATAAAAAAAATCTTAAAATTAAGGTCTTTTTCATTGTATTATTTAAAGTAAAGTACTTAAATAGTGGTAAAAATCAACAGCTTTCCATCTTTACAGTTTTTAGATTTTGGCTTGTGCTCTTAAATTATTAAAGAAAATCATCTTGATTTAAAATAAGGATAAAGATTTAACTTGACCTTTATAGTTGTTATATATTACTTTCAAAAAGAGAATACATTTTATAATTAGTATTTTTGAATAGTATCCTTAAAACCAAATGAATGAAGTTTAATATTTCAGTTACTAATAAATTTATTATTCTTTCTGTCCTTTCAATATCAATCTTTAGTTCTTGTAAGCAAGAGAAAAAGGAAACGAAAGAAAAGCAAAAATCCGTAATAGACAACACTACTCTAGAATTAAAGAAAGCTTTGACTTTTTATGCTTCTTTTGACAAAGGAGTTAAAGCTGATTTTGCACTAGGAGATGCTGAGATGTATACAGTTCCTAATCGTAAAGCAGTTGATTCTGCAAAAGTAGGATTGCATAAACCAGATATTAAACTTGAGGAAAGTAAAGGGAAATTTGGAACAGGTTTAGCTTTTACTAAGAGAAGTAAAGGCTATATCTACTATCCGAGCACTAAAAACATTGCATATGATACAATTAATTGGAGTGGAGCTATTTCGTTTTGGTTGAGTTTAGATCCAGCTAAAGATTTAGAACCAGGTTATTGTGATCCAATTCAAATTACAGATGTAAGTTATAATGATGCTGCTATTTGGGTTGATTTTACTAAAGAAAATCCTCGTGATTTTAGATTAGGAGTTATTGGTGATCGTGATGTTTGGAATCCAAATCCAGAAGGTCCAGATAATGAAAATCCAATTTTTAATAAGCGTTTAACAGGAGTTAAAAACCCACCTTTTGGCAGCGGTCAATGGACACATATTTTGATTAATATTTCTGAATTAAATACAAAAAAAGGAAAAACGTCTTTGTACATGAATGGAGAACTAAAAGGAACAAGAGAAAATATTGATACGCCTTTTACTTGGGAGCTAGATAAGTCTAATATTTACTTAGGACTTGGATATATTGGATTAATGGACGAATTATCAATTTATAATAGAAGCCTAACAGATAAAGAAATTACAACTTTATATGAGTTAGAAAAAGGAGTTCATTCAATTTTGAAATAAGATTGAACTTTTAATGTCTTTAAAATTAGGAATTCAACCATTGCTTAAAATCTCTAGTTTTTTGTCTGCTTACAATAAATGCTTGATCTCTGGGGTTAGTAATTGATAATTTAACTCTGTGATTAAAGTGTGAATTTACTTTTTCAATTGAAGATTTAGAAACAATTTGTCCTCGATTAATCTTGTAAAATTGAGAATGATTTAAAGAGGAAAACAATAGATCTATAGTTTCATCTATAATGAATCGTTTGTTATGAGTAACACCAAACGTGATACTACTTTCAGAATAAACATATAATATTTCAGATATGTTTATTTGTATAAACCCACTACCCTCTTTTACCAATATTCCAGATCTATATTGTGGCTCTTGCATGGAGTCAAGAAGTTGTTTTAAAATTCCAGGTTGAATTCCATTAGATAAGTTTGTTTTATTAAATTTAGCTAACGCAGTATCTAAATCTTCTTGCTGAATAGGTTTAAGTAAATAATCTACACTATTTACTTTAAAAGCTTGAATTGCATATTGATCAAAAGCAGTGGTAAAAATTATTGGTGATTCTACTTCTATATGTTGAAATACCTCAAAACTCAAACCGTCCGCCAATTGAATATCCATAAACACTAAATCAGGGTTTTTATTTATTTTAAACCAAGAAATAGTATCTTCTACAGAATCAATTATATCAAGTAAATTATAATTTAAACCACTTTCATTGAGTAAATTCTCTAATTGTCTTGCTGCTCTTGGTTCGTCTTCAATAATAAGTAGGTTCATAACTATTTCTTTAATTCAGATGATTGTAATAAAGGTAAAAACACTTTGAAATAATCGTTGTCATTTTCAATTATAATAGGATTATTAGATATTAAACTGTAACGTTTTTCTATATTTTTTAAACCAATTTTAGTTGAAGGAAGTTTTGTCGACTTCAATTGTATGTTGTTTGAAACTAACACCTTTCCATCTATGAATTCTATAGTGATTTCAAGTGGTTTTGATTTCGATACAACATTGTGTTTTATAGCATTTTCAGTTAAAAGTTGTAAACTCATTGGAACGATTAGTTTATGTAAATCTTTAGACGGAATATTCCAATTTACTTTTAAATTCTCTCCAAATCGTTCTTTTTGAATATGTATATAAGCCTTTACAAACTTAATTTCTTTCTCTAACGAAATTAAATTGGAATTTCCTGATTCAATAATAAAACGATATACATTCGATAAATTATCTACAAATGTTTTTGCATTCTCCTTTGGATCTTGATCAATAATATCTCGTAACGTGTTTAAACTATTAAAGAGAAAATGTGGTTGCGCTTGATTTCTTAATGTGTCAAGTTGTGCTTGGATAACTATTTGTTTTGTTTGTTCTTCCTCTCGAATCGATTTTTTCAATCGAACATAATAATAAATGGCTTCATAAATAGCCATTGTCATTGTTGTAATAATTGTTACTGGCAGTAAAATTCTTAATTGAGTGGTATGATTTACATTATCACCAAGCAAAGAAAAAAAGAAAGTAATCCATTTCCCTCCTAGATAATCTACTAAAGTAACGACTATTATTATGGAAGATAAAAAGATAATAATTCGCCTTGTATCATCTTCAAAATTTGGATATTTTTTTCTCAATAGAATTAATATTCCTCTAAGAATCATCCAATCGCAAATGGTAAAGAATAAAGATACACTCCAACTCCATATTGCAATAGAAAATGGTAACCTAATAAAAGATTTACTAAACAAATAGTCAGTTATAAAGCTTAAGATTAAAATTCCAATTAAACTAAACCAGAAGTCATTAAAACCTAGATATTGTATTCGTTTTTTTCTATTGAATAATAACATGTATTATAGTCTTATAAAAGGTATTCCTTGTTTAGCTTGATAGAAAGTAAAACCAATCAAAGCAGCATATAATAATCCAAAAAATATAACTGCTGATATTTGATTTTTAGGAGCTATATTCATTTTTTTAGATATAACTACTGCGAATAAAGGTATAATTTGTATACCATGCAAACCAAAAAAGTGTGCAATTCTTAAATCTCCAGCAACTGTACTCCAATTTACTAATGGTAATCCTTCTCCTCCATCTGCGATTCCAACATTATGAGACATTTGACTAATCATTTGTCCGCCTACCCAGCTACCAAGTACAATAATAATCCATCCCATGATTATAGCACTTTGAACAGGTTTTTTTACTTTTAATTTCAATCGAATAGAATCAAAAATAAATAAAATCATTATTAAAACATTAATAGCAATTAAAATCCCCATAGCCGCAAATAATAAAGCATCAAATAAAGAAGATTCATTATAATGTGACTTTACACCTCTAGAAGCTTGATAAATAATTATTCCAATCTCAATAAGTAATGTCCATGAAACTATATTATTGATAATATTCTTCTTAATTTTTGAATATGGATATAGTGTAATTAAATATCCGACAGTTGCTATATATACAGCTCCTGAAATTGAAAATTTTAATGGTTTAATCCAAACATTAACTCCCATAAGGATACGATCATCTATAATAAATCCAATTATACATCCTAAAGCAAAAAATAAATGTGTAATTACGATACCATATAGTATTGGGCTACTCTTTTTTATTATGCTAAATATCTGCTTAATGTATTTCATAATATCTTTTTTTTATTGTTTTTATAATTGTAAAAAGTAAAAAACCTATAGGTCCAAACATAAAAGTGGCAAATAAGCAAGGTGCCATTAATAGTTGATGAAGCTTATATTTTTCATTTTGATTAATCATCCACATCCCCACTATAAGATCAAAAGCTAAATAATGAACCCATCCTGCTAAAACAGCATTTTCTTTTGTAAATAATTCCATTACAGAATTCAAGCTTCCAAAATCCATCATTCCTTGGGTTGCTAAGTATTGAATTATATAAACAGCATAAATTAAGGATAATAGTATAGGAATTATCTTATAATCAATAAGGAATCTTGTTACTTTCCATTTCGGAACAAAAATCAATAAGAACCACATTGGCATCGCAATGAAATTAGCCATTGAAAATATTTCTGTTGGTGTCATAGTTTTATTTTTTAATAAATAGTTATGAACCAAATCTCTACATAATTAGGGAGTTATAGAAACCAATAATTTTGAAACATCGTTATTTAATCTTGAATTGTATTTATTATGCACTAATATTAATTATCGCATGAATTTACTGACTCAAACTCCAGATCAACGCTATAAAAAACTTCTTCAACAGGAACCACATTTGTTACAAAAAGTTCCAGTAAAATATTTAGCTTCTTTTTTAGGAATTTCTACAAGACTTATGAGTAGAATTAGAAAAAATATCAAATAAAGTCGTTTTACTTTATATTAATTCCCTAAATAAAATAGTTTATCAAACTAATTTCACTAAGTCATTAATATTAACTACATTGCTTAGTTGAACATAAAATGTACTATTATTTATACCTTTTTTCCCCGATGTATAAATTAAACTATCAAATTGTGAAATCTTTTGTTTGTTACTTGTTGTTATTTTTTGCTGTAAACCAATCATTTGGTTTTAATTCAATTAATAATGATTCTACTAAAGTAAAATTTAAAAGAATTGATCTTGATTTTAACTCCGAATACCATCTAGATTCTGGATGGGAATTTTACTGGAATAAATTACTTGAACCAAAAGATTTAATAAAAAACATTGAGTGTGATACAATTATTAATTTAAATGATTGGACAGAATTTACATTAAATAATAAGAAACTTACTTCGTTTGGTTATGCAACATATAGATTACAATTTTCCATTCCTTTAAACAGACCTAATACTTCAATTTTTATTCCTCCTGCCTATTCGGCATCAAAAACTTGGATTAATGGAAAATTAGTTTCAGAAATTGGAAAAGTTGCTACAGAAAAAAATAAAACTTTACATAGAAGATTTCCACAAACTCTGCCTTTAGATATCCATGAATCAAATTTTGAAATTGTAATTCAAGTAGCAAATTTTTATCATAATAAAGGCGGAATTGATAAACCTTTAATTATAGCAAATAGTGAATATTTAAATACAAAAGCTAGAAAAAAAATAATGGCTGATATGTTATTTATCGGATGCCTTGGTTTTATTGGTGTTTTCTTTCTATTATTCTTTTTCTTTTACTGGAATAAAGACAATGCAATATTTCATCTTGGTATTGCATGTGTATGTTTATCTTATATGGCTTTAAGTAGTAGATATGCTCCTTTTACAGATGTTTTTCCATCTATAAGTTGGGCATTTTTAACTAAAATTGAATATTTATCATTATTTTATGCTGGTACAGCAGCTAGTATGTTTTTTGACAAGATTTTTAAAGGCTTTACTCACAGACTTTATTCGAAAACATTATTATATGGCTTTTATTTTCTAGCTATTTTGGTAATACTTTTACCAGCTCCATATTTTACTAAACTTGTCTTACCATTTTTAACATTAATGATTATTAATATTTTATATGTATTTTTCATAATAGCTAAATCTATTAGAGAAAACAGACATGATTCTATATTATTATTAGTTAGTATGTTATTGGGTACTGCAGTTTTCTTTTTACACATTTTTGTATTTTTAGGTAGGTTAGAAAACGCTATTATTTATGTAAATTTTGGTTATATATTAGTTTTTCTTTCATTATCTATGCTTTTAATGTTTCGATTTTCAACTTCGTTTAAACAGTTAGAAAGAGCCAAGGAATTTGCAATTAAACAACGAAAAGAAATTTCATTAAAATCTAATGAATTATCTAAAGTAAATCTTGAATTAAAGGAAAATCTTCGACAATTAGAAAGCTATAATGCAGAATTAGATAGTTTCAATCATATTGTTTCTCATGACCTTAAAGCTCCATTAGTTGCAATGGATACTTTAATTACATTCATTGAAGAAGATTTAGCTTTAGTTTTAGATGAGAATGCTAAAAAGCATTTTAGCTTATTAAAAGGAAGAATCACTAAAATGGATGCCTTAATTAATGGTCTTTTAGAGTATTCTAAAGTAGCTAAAGGAAATAAAGGAAAGAAGCTATTTAGCTTAAATGAATTATTAAAAGAGGTAATAGATATTCTTAATCATTCTAACGAAAATAGTATTCATTTACCTGATGAAGACATACAAGTTAAAGCCAATAGAATAGAGTTAGAACACGTTTTTCAGAATTTAATAAGCAATGCAATTAAATACAACGATAAAGAAAAGGCTATTATAAAAATATCTGCATTAATTATAGATGATGAGTATTTATTTTCAGTAAGTGATAATGGTCCAGGAATTGATGTTAAATATCATGCGAAAATTTTTGAAATGTTTAGTCAATTAAACAAGAATGATGAAACAAGTACTGGTATTGGTTTAACCATTGTTCAAAAGTTAGTTTCAGAAAATCATGGTTTTATTTCGGTTGAATCTGAACCAGATAAAGGCACTACTTTTAAATTTACTTGGAAGATTTAAACTAGTTAGTCATAATCTTTCCAATAATTACTATAAAAGTTTGACGTTTTCAACAATTCCTTGTGAGAGCCAAAAACTTTTGTTTCTCCTTCTTCTAAAACATAACTTCGATCAGCAAATTTTGGTAAAGTATGTAATCTATGTGTAATAAATAATACTCCAATATTTGGTTTAATTCTATTTAATAGCTCAAAAGAAAATTGTTCAGTTTTTCTATCCATTGCTGATGTATATTCATCTAAAATTAAAAACTGTGGTTTTTTATATAGCGCCCTAGCAAATGCAATAATTTGCTTTTGTCCTCCAGATAATTTGACACCCTCTTCTCCTAAAATGGTTTTATACCCTTGGGGAAATTTTGAAATAAAAGCATCAAAACCATACTCTGAAAAAAAACTTTCTAATTTTTCTGGAGTAGTTTTATCTCCCATTATAATATTATCAATAACATTACCATTAAAAATCTTAACATTTTGTTCTATTATTCCAATATTATTTCTCCAAGATTCTAATTTTATATCTTTTAGTGAATGCTGATTATTAATAATTATTTCACCGTTTTCTTGGCTATATAATCTTTGTACAATTTTTCCTAAAGTACTTTTTCCACTCCCGCTTTCACCAATAATTGCAATAAACTCTCCTTTAGACACATCTATTGATACATCTTTCAGTAGGTTAGATCTGCCAGCAAACCGAAAAGATAAGTTTTTAATTTTTATTGAATCAATACTTTCTAGATTCAATAAACCATCTTTTTCTTTATCAATTGAAACAAAATCATACATACGATTAAATGCTACTTTTGCTTCATTTATTGGTATGGCAATTAACGCCAAACTTGCTACTGAAGGCAATAAAGAACCAGATACACTCAATATAGCCATTAATTCACCTAACTGCATAGCATTGTTAAACACTTTAATAGATGTAAAAGTTAAAATGGAAATGAGAAATAGAAGGCTAAAAATACCGGAAATGACAGAAAGTTTAATATTGATTTTACCTAATTTATATACTTGATTTTGATAATTTCCATAAATACCTTTATTCAATTGTTTAAATAAAAGCTGTTTATTGTTATTTTTTACACTAGTCACACCTCCCATTGTATTTATGTAGTTACTTTGAGCATTTGCTTTACTTTGCATTACACTCTTTTGTGTTTTGATTATTTTTGAATTAAAATGATAAACAAGTATAAAATAAAAAGGTAAACTTACTGAAGAAATTATCCCTATTTCCCAAGAATAATAGTAAATAAAGAATGTTGAAACAAATGTTACTAGTAAATTAACAATAAAATTATTTGTCACTTGTTGTATTACTTTTTGTATTCTTTCTGTATCATTTAATCGAGAAACTAGTTCTCCTATTTTTCTTGTATCAAAGAAAATTTGAGGTAAAAAAAGTAAAGTGCCATAGAAACTGTTTACAATACGATTATTAAAATCTCTTTTTTGATTCATTAAAAAATAAAATCGCAACGCCGAAAAAGCTACACGCATTAAAAGCAAAATACTAACTAAAACTATTCCTGTAGCTAATTTTGAATAGTCTTTCGAAGGTAAAATATCATCAATCAACTTTTGTGAAAAAACAGCCATTACCATACTAAGTATAGATACTATCAGCGCTAATGTGGTACTAAATATTAATAATTTTTTATCCTTTTTTATTAAATGCAAAAACCATTTAAATTTAGCTTTTTTCTCATCTTTTTCTTTAATGAAATTTTTATTTGGGTCTAGTGTTAAGAAAGTACCAGATTCCCATATTTTTTGAAGTTCATCTTGGCTATATAATATTATTCCTTTAGCTGGGTCTCCAATAATAAATTTACCGTCAATATAGTTATAACAAACTATGTAATGTTGTAGCCTATTATCAATTGTAACATGAAGAATTACAGGTTTTTTTTGATGTTTTAAATCTTCCAAATTAGCCTTTTTCCCATCTGCTCTAAAACCTAAAGATTTAGCAGTTTGGTATAAACCTAATAATGTAGTTCCTTGTTTTGTTGTACCGCTTAATCTTCTAAGTTTCTCTATTTTATTATTCCCTTTATAATATTTAATTATAGATAATAGACAAGCAACACCACAATCACTATGATCATGTTGTAAAACTAAAGATTTTTGGTAAGTATAATTTATTCTACTAGAAGAGCTTCGAAACATTAGTTTATTCTATTAAATTAGAGATATATTCAAAATTAAGTTGTCCTTTATGCGCTTTTAATAACTCTCTTTTTTTATTATATATCAAGATATAAGGAATAGAAGAAGCATTGAACTTTTCATAAAAAACATCTTGACTATCTTGCAAAAAGGTTATTGAAAGGGAAGAATCTAAATTGTAAAATGAAGCGAATTGTTTTATACTCTGAATTGCCTCAGAGGAAACAAAAATAAACTCAATATTTTTAATAGATGTTTTTTTGTTTGATAGTAACTTTGCCTCATCTTTACAATATTCACATTCTGTGTTAAAATAAATAAAAACAGTATTTAAATTTTTATTTAAGTTATCATTTGAAAAATCTTTATTTTCTAATGTTTTAAATAAAAATTTAGGCATAATTTGGAGTATCGCAGATACTTGATTCTTTTGATTAATCTTCATTACAACTTGAATGCTTAAAGAAATAATGACAAAAGCAAATAAAAAGAATACAATAGTTTTTAAATTTTTTATCTTCATTATATATTAGTTAGCATTGAGGGTAAAAAACATAATAACAACCATCCATAATAATAAAGAAGATCCGTAACTGCTAGCTATAATTTTGAAACCTACATCCGTAGGCTTATTTATTTGTTTAGCTAAAAAATATGCCAAGACAAACCAGTATATTATTTCAAATACATTAAATGTTTGTAAAGGATATATAAACCAAGAAGAAAGATCTTCATGCCCTACAATATTTAAGATAGATAAAGGGTAAAAATATATTGCATCTAAATATGAATAATCTGATTTTAAGTACAACCAAATTAATTTTATAAACGCAACAATAACAAAAACGAATTCAGCCTTAACAACAAAATTTATTATTTTTTTAAATTTTAAATCTATTCCAAATAAAAATGTTCCTATTTGTATTATTAAACTAATAGTGAATATTTTAATTAATAAAAGTGTAAGAACCAATATATAAGAAAGCCACTCCCATTTTTCTTTATTTTGTATGATGCTTTTAACCTTATTTTCTATAAGTGTTTCAGATAAAAACAATTGGTACTTTTCATCAATGTTTAGTAGATTCTGAAAAAGAAATAGACTAATGAGAGTACAAACAATAAGCAAGCTAATATTTAAAAAATTGTGATTTATTTTAACCATTACAAAAAGTAATTTTAAATTTTATAAAATTTGATTATGATGAAAAAAATCCAAATCTATTTAAGACTTGGATTTTTTAATTTGAATAGGTTTTATTCAGCTGGATCATCATCACCAAACATTGCATCAGTAGCAATACAAGCTACAGCTCCTGATACAGCTCCAACTAACCATCCACCAACTAATCCAGGTAATGCTCCAACTCCACCAGCTATAGCTCCAGTAATAGCTCCTCCAACAGCTCCTTTAATACCTGATGAGATAGTTTCTTCTACACAATCTCCTCCTGCTACTAGCTGTTCCATTTGAATTAAATCTAAAGTTTTCATAAATAAAAATTAAATAGTTAAATATTCCTTGATTTATTAGTTATGGTTCAAGTTTTACCATTTTCACTTAATAAAAATTAAGACTACAATATCACGTCTCAATAGTTGTAAAAATGTTAACTAGTAATTTTTGTTTTTTTTTTGACCTCAAAGAAAATAAAGAGATAAAAAGCTATATTTTAGGTTTTTAATTGGTTGGTTTTGAAGAAAAAAATATTAAATTTTTATATAATCTATTTCTAATTTAAAATTTTCATCCTTTTTATTTCCTATAAGAATAGCTATTTCTTCTATTCTATTCCATTTAAAATTGGCTTTATTTAATTTATAACCTCTGTATGAAGGATAAAAATCTTCCAAAGGTAATTCTATTACTTGCCATTTATTATTAGTCTTAAAAGTGTGTATGTACCAATATCTGTCAAAAGATTTAGATTTAATTCTTAATTGATAACTCTTATTATCACCTTTAATCCTTAAAACAATCCTCTTTTTATTATCATTTAAATTAATGGAAACTGGAAGTCTTGTCATTGCAAAACCTCCATTGTTTTCTGTAGATACATTACCATAAAATATTCCGTTACCATCAGTATTAAGGGAGATTTTCGATGTAGAAATACCTCCCATAACATCGTCATTGGTAATTCTCCAATCGGATATATTACAAGTTTTAGTAAAGTCAAATAGCATTGTTTCTACTTTTAATAAGCTTATTAAACATAAAAAGGTAAGGGCATATTTCATATTATAATTTTAAGCTTACAATTCCTGCATCAATAGGAAAAACCTGACCAGAAATAGCACTTGAACTATCAGAAAGTAAATAAGTAGCTAAACTTGCAACTTCTTCCGCTTTTAAGTATTTCTTTAAAGGATGACGGTTTTCCATATTCTCCTTTTGCTTATCATTGCGTAATAGTTTTTCTGCTAATGAAGTATCTGTAACTGTTGGAGCAATACAATTAAATCTCACTTTTGTCGCAAATTCTCCTGCTAAAGATTTTGTTAATCCTTCCACTGCTGATTTACTGGCAGCTACACTTGCATGAAATGGCATTCCTAATTTTGTGGCAACTGTACTAAACAATACAACACTTGCATTAGAGTTTCTAAGTTGCTTTATGTAGCCTTGAATTACTTTTACAGCGCAAATTACATTAATTTCAAAATCATTTCTAAAATCATCTAAAGAGAGTCTATTAATCGGTTTTAAATTAATACTACCTGGACAATACACTAGGCCATTAATTTCTTGGTCTAATTCTGGTAATTCATCAGTATTCAAATCAATTGAATAATGTGTAATGTTCGTATGAGATTCTACTTCACTTCTACTAAAGTTTATAATATGAAAAGAATCCTTTAATTGGTTAATAATAGCGTTACCAATTCCTTTACTACCTCCTACTACTAGAATGGTTTTCATATGAGTTTATCTTTTTGATATTTTATTATTTGAGATACTTCTTTGTCTTGTACACTTAAATCTTCCTTTTGGGAATTCTCTTTTAGCTTGATGTTTTGTTGTTCTTCCAGAAACTCGTTTCCTCCACATTCTAAAGCTAGATAGCTTCATTTCTTTGCGCATAAGTTCAATAACCTCTTGCTCTTTTAAACCAAATTGAAATTGAATTGCATCAAAGGTTGTCCTGTCTTCCCAAGCCATTTCTATAATTCGGTCTATTTGTCTATCAGTCATAATAATCGAGTTTTAAAAATTCATTTTTTAGATCAATCATCTTATCAATAAATTTTCGATTTTCTACATAATTTTTTTTTTCATAAACTTTATAAAATTACCTTCAGCATGAATAGTAAAAAAACTGGCATTATAAACTACCAAACGATAATATGGAATACACCAAGAGAAGCGTTCTAATCTATTCGTAAAATGAACTAAAATTCCATTAGGTCGTAATTCTATATTTCCATAATCTAATTCAGAAAATTGTTTTTGTTTGGGCTGTAATTTTTCACTGAATTCTTTGATTATAAACCTTCCAGAGCCTACTCCTTTCATTTTAATTCTATTTAGTAATGAGAAAGGTTTTCCAACTAATTCATCACTATGAATTCTAAAATCTTCATTGTTGTATGTTGTGTTAAAAATCATTCGTCTCTTAGCATTCTACTTCTGTTAATAATAGTATGTTTTTTAAGTATTCTGATACTTTCTCTCAATACATCTTTATCTTTTTTCATGTTCCATAAAATATCACTTGCCCGTTTGCGATTCTCTTTAATATTAACAATAGGTTCAGGATAGTCTTCACCTATTATACAATTGTTGAATTGTTGATCTAAAGGAGTCATCAAATAAGGTTCATGAATAAATGGAATTGGTAAATGAGCTAATTCTGGCACCCATTTTTTTATAAAAGTTGCATCAGGATCATGTTCCTGTCCGTTTTTAATAGGATTATATATTCTTAAATTATTAATTCCAGTTTCGCCAGCTTGCATTTGTAACTGAGGAAAATGTATACCAGGCTCAAAATCTAAAAAACATCTTGATAAATGATGGGTTGCTTCTTGCCAAGGTTGCCAAAGAATATGTGTTAAAAAGGAAACTAACATAGCGCGAATTCTAAAATTTACATATCCAGTTGTATTTAAACAACGCATTGAAGCATCTACTAAAGGGAATCCTGTTTGCCCTGTTTGCCATGCTTCGATATAAGATTTTGATATTGACTTTTTAAGTTTATGGTATCCTTTATTTACGCTCGAATTTTCCATTGTACATTCCATTTCAAATTTTTGGATGAAATGAGCTTGCCAACGTAATCTTGATATAAAAGCACCTAAATGTCGTTCTCCTTTTGTATTTTGTTTGACTTCTTTAGCCTTTTGAAAAACTTCTCTTATTGAAACATTTCCCCATGCTATATAGGGTGATAATCTACTACAACTAGATCTTGAAGCCTCTGGTTTTGAAATATGAAACATGTAGTTTTCATATCTATTATTAAAAAAGGAATCAGCATATTTCCATGCTATGGCTCTTCCTCCTTCTTGAAAATTAGAACTATCTTTAGTATTTAAATCTGTAGTGTGAAAATATTCAGATATTGAATTTATTTCAGATAGAGATATAAAATCCTCAGGATCAGCTTCAAATTCAATTAATGGTTTATACATGTAATTTTCCCATTTATCAAACCAATCTTCTCTATTTAATAAACCTCGGAGGACTCCATTATTAATGTTTTCTATCCACTCAATAGAATTATTTCTACAGTATCTAGCAAACTCTTTATCTCTGTTAAACGTAACTAACAAACCTGTTTCTTGATGTGAGAAAACTTCTTTTATTGTATATTTTGTTTGTAACTGATTGAATACAGCAAAAATATCTCCAGTAACACTAAGGACTTTCGTATTGTATTCAGATAAATTCTCATTAATATCAACTATAGATTGTTTTATAAAATTCCAGTGACGTTCGCTATAATGAGCATCTTCGATAAGAAGGTTTTCAAAAACATATACAATCAACACTCTGTTCTTTGAGTTTAAAGCATTAAACAAAGCTTCATTATCCTGTAAGCGTAAATCGCGTTTCAACCAAACTATTGATATATTTTCTTTATTTTTCATGAAATTTTAAACTATAATTTGCTATTTCTTTATCTTCTTCTAATTGAGCTAAGAAGTGTTCAGCTTTAATAAATAGTTGATTTTTCTTTTCTAAATTCATTTTATCAAGATTTGAAATCAACATTCTCAATCGTGGATTTTTAGATAGTACTGCTCTATTTTTATCCATAAATCTCCAAAATAATCCATCCCAAGTTTGTTGCCATTCTCCATTAGGATAATCGCTCATTTTTTTGATATAGTTACTACTGCTTATGTATGGTTTAGTAGACATTAATCCGCCATCTGAAAATAAACTCATTCCGTACACATTTGGAACCATTACCCAATCATAAGCATCAATAAATAACTCCATAAACCACTGATAAACTTCGTCGGGATCGAACTCACACAGTAACATAAAGTTTCCTAATATCATTAATCGTTCGATATGATGTGTATATGAAGTTTTTAGTATTTTTTTAATGGTTTTATCTATTGGAAGTATTCCAGTAGTTCCATTATAAAAAGAAGCCGGAATCTTTCTATTATGATTCCAAAAATTACGTGTTCTCTCTTCGGTTCCTTTCACTTCATAAACACCTCTTATAAATTCTCTCCATCCCAATATTTGACGTACAAATCCTTCTAGGGAATTTATAGGAATATCATTTTTAGCAGCATAATTAGTTGCCTCATTTATAACATACAAGGGTGATAATAAACCAACATTAATTAAAGGTGATAAAATACTATGGTGTAGAAAATTTCGATCTTGTAATATGGCATCTTCATAATCACCAAATTCATGAAAACGAACTTCAAAAAACTCTTTTAACCAATTTTCAGCTTCTTCAAAGGTTGTCGGATATATTTGGAAATCATGTAATTCTCCTAAGTTGTCTTGAAAAACCTCTTGTATATACTCTTTAGCTTCAGAGAAATACTGGTTGCTATCGGGAAACAATACAACTGGTGTAATCTTATTTTTAGGATATTTTTTTCTGTTATCGACATCAAAAGTCCATTTTCCACCTAGAGGATCACCGTTATGAACTAATATATTTCGTTTAACACGTTGCTCTTTGTAAAATGAAGTTTGAAAGAACTTCTTTTTTGTTTCTTTGAAAAATCCTTGTAAATCTTGTTTTGTATTAATAAATAAAGGATTGTCAAACCAATTAATTTGGATGTTAGTATTTGAATTATGAATTCTCTTTTCTAACCAATTATCTGTTGGGTTGTAGATAAAAAGCTCGTTAAAACCTTCTTTTTCTATATGTGGAATTAATTCTCTTACATCAGAATATTCAGAATTAGCTTCAATGTATATAACTGAATATCCAAGGGAAATTAAATAACTCTCGTAGAACTTCATAGATGCTCTATGAAATATCAACTTTTGTCTATGAAAGTTATATTGATTGAAATAAAGAGTTTCCTCAACCAAATAAATAAAAGTGTCAAGAGGTAAATAATCTCTAACATTTCTAATTAATTGATGTGGAAATATAATACTTGCTTTACTCATTTAAAATAACATTGGTTGTAACCACGTTTGCTGAAATTTACGATTCGAATCATAGCGCTCAGCTTGTAGTTTTACATTAAACTTTCTATCTCTTGGATCATTTCCTACTCCTGCTACATATTGCCAATTACCATAATTACTATGAACATCATAATCAATCAACATGCTTTCAAAATAGGCAGCTCCTATTCTCCAATCCAGTAATAATTCCTTAGCGAAATAGGACGCTACGTTTTGTCGTCCTCTGTTACTCATCCAACCAGTTTGTTTTAGTTCAATCATATTCGCATTCACAAATGGTTCATCCGTTTCTCCATTTATCCATTTATCAATTAACTCTTGGTTGTTATTCCAATCATAATCAGAGTTTTTAATACCATTTTGGTTGAATAAACTATTACCATGTTTTAATGACAAATACTTAAAGAAATCTCTCCAAATTAACTCAAAAATTAGCCAATAAGTAGATTGGTTTTTAGTAATAGTTTTTTCATATTTCTTTATTTGCCAATAAATGGTTTTGGCTGAGATACATCCGTTCGCCAGCCAAGAAGAAAATTTTGAACTATAATCTCTTCCTAATAAACCGTTACGTGTTTTTTTGTAATACGATAATTTCTCAGTTACAAAGAAGTACTCTTGCAACCTTAGATTAGCTGCTGTTTCTCCACCTTTAAAAGGGAAAGCTGAATACGCTAGGGTTTCAAAATCTTCAAATCCTAAATCTTTAAGCGTATAGAATTTAGTTGCTTGTTGAATCAAGTTAGATTCGTCTTTTTTTATCGGTATAAGTACTTCGTTAATTTTACCGTATTTCTCTACTTTTTTTCTAAAATCAGTAAAAATTTGAGGTGTTTGATGAATTTTGAATGGAATATTTTCTGGTTCAAATAATAACTGGTCATAGTACTCAAATACTTCAATTTGCTCTGGAATTGATGATTTTAAATGTTGTATTTCTATTGTTTCTTCACTTGTAAATTCTCTTTGAAAAAAAAGAGCATCCGCTTTGTGCGTCAGACATAATTTTGGCAAAAATATATGCGGATGCTCATAACATAAGAAAAGAGAAATGTTTAATACGTTTAAATTCTTATATAAATCATCAACAGATTCAATTGTGAATTTTGCTCTATATTTTTCTGTTTTTTTAAAACCAAATTGATCCTTTTTATAATGTCTGGGATTATAACAATAAACACCAATTACTTTATCATAATTAGCACATGCTTCTGAAAGCAGTTTATTATCATGAATTCTTAAATTGTTTGTAAACCAAACTATTGCTGTTTTTGATTTTTGCATTTCTTACTACAATATTTAACATGTTCCCAATCTCTTTCCCACTTCTTTCTCCATGAAAAAGGCCTATTACAGGAAAAACAAATTTTTGTTGGTAAATGTTGTTTTTTTATTCCTCTCATTTATCAGATACTAAAGCATCGATCATTCCATTAAATACGAATGCATGAAATGGTAGCACTGCATACCAGTATATTCTTCCCCAAATTCCTTTTGGTCTAAAAACAGCTCTTTGAAATAATTGATTCTTTACAATCTTAAATTCTAACCAAGCTTCGCCTGGTAATTTCATTTCAGCAAAAAGTAATAACCGTTTTTCTTCTTTATCAGCTAATAATACTCGCCAAAAATCCAAAGGATCACCAGGTTCTAAATAGGTACTATGGGTACGTCCTCTTCTAAGGCCAACTCCACCAACCAATTTATCTACATAACCTCTAATTTTCCATAACCATGTAAAACTATACCATCCCGTATCACCTCCAATAGACCAAATTTTATCTATTGTAACACTTTCGTTAATTATTTGTCTCGATCTAACATCTTTAAAACATCCAAATTGAGGTATTCTAATATGCTTGCTCAACTGATCTCTAAATACACCACTACTTATCGCATCTTTCCAACTTGAAATGACAGCATTTTGTTCAATTTTTTGAAAAGCTAATGCAACTGCTTCTTTATATGTTATTGGATTTATCCCAAGCATTTCATTTATGCTACTCGGTTTTGCAATTACTTCTACCTTCATACTATCAACTAATGCTTTTGCTAAATTGAACGATGTAGATGTAACAAAATAGAGCCAATACGATGATAATCGAGGAGTTAAAACAGGAAGAGTAAGAATATAACGTTTTAATCCTCTAACTTTTCCAAACTCTAAAAGCATTTCCTTGTATGTCAATACTTCAGGACCACATATATCAAATGAATTATATAGAACCTTTTTGTTACCAAGTGCCTTGACCAAAAAACTCAACACATCTCGAATTGCTATAGGTTGTGTTTTGGTATTCAGCCATTTTGGTGTAATCATTACAGGTAATTTCTCTACAATATCTCTAATGATCTCAAAAGAGGCGCTTCCACTTCCTACAATAATTCCAGCTCTAAATGTGGTTAAGGCATAGAACTTAGATTTTAATAATTGTTCTACTAGTAATCTAGATTGTAAATGTTTTGATAATGAACTATCGTTTACAATTCCGCTTAAATAAATTACTTGTTTACAATTCGTCTTTTCAACTAATTTTTTGAATTTAGAAGCACATTTTTGTTCTAAACTTTCAAAATTCTCTGAACTCGTAGACATTGAATGTATTAAATAATAAGCTGCATCAATATCTTTAGGAAATTCTATCGTTTCCTCTTCTAGAAAATCGATCTTTAAGAATTCTATATTGTCTTTATTCTCGATTTCATCTGGTATTCTATTCAAATCACGTACACAACATACCAATTTATGACTGTCTTCCAATAATTGTAGAACTAATCTTTTGGCGATATATCCAGTTGTACCTGTGATTAAAATTTTCATACGTTATTGGTTATCTTTTTAGGTCTTTGATATTCATATCTTGTATTAGACTCTGGTACTGCATATGCATCTAATCCATTAATAGTTGCAACATTACCTTTGGCTAAATCTAGAAATCCATCGTACTCTGAATACATGTTATCATTTACATAAAAGAATTGAATTTCACCAACTACCATAATGGTATCATTAGCCTTGATATAATATTCTTCCAAGTATTTCATACCTATTTGTACAGGACATTGCTTAACAAAAGGAGCATGAAAGTCATTTTTGTATTGAGGAGTTAAATCCGTCATGTCAAACTCTGAAATACTTTTATCGTATTTAGCAGAAGTATGATGAGCTTTTGCTGTTATTTCTTTGCTAATATGATTTACAGTATAAAATCCAGTATTTTTTATGTTCTCATAGGTGTTTCTCGGAACAGTTGTAGGTCTAAGAATAAAACCTAAAACAGGTGGTTCAGATCCTAAATGAACAATGGAACTGAAAACAGCAACATTTTCTTGCCCATCTTTGGATACGGTTCCTAATAGATTTGCAGATTTATAACCCGAAAGACTATTCATTAAATTAATTCGATGAATTCTATCAAAATTTGATATGCTATGTTGATCAAAAAACTTCATTAATATTTTGTAAAATTGTTGATTTTAATGTTTGTTGCTTTTAAATCGTGCATAAGATTGTACAAGCCAAAAAACGTTCTATTGATGTAAATAAAATGCTTTGAACCTCTATTACCGTTCATATTTCTAAGCTCAGTACTTTTGGCATATTTGGTCCCTAATTCTGTTATTTTTCCGAAGAACTCAGCATCTGAAAAATCAAATATTTCTTGATGAAAAGGTTGTGTGAATAGACTTAACATTTCATGAAACATATCTTTAAAAAAGACAATTTCTTCTTTAGAATCATCTTCTCTAAGAATCTCAAGTTCGTATAATTTCTTCTCGAAAAATTTAGGGTTAGAGATATTTTCTTGTTTTGCTAATTCGAAATATGGAGTGTAAAATTCATCTGGAACTTCTTTCATGCACCCAAAGTCTAAAACAATAAGTTCATTATCTTTAGAAACTAAAAAGTTTCCTGGATGTGGATCTGCATGTACTTTACGAAGCTTGTGCATTTGAAACATATAAAAATCCCACAAAGCTTGACCTAATTTTGTTGCTATATTTTTATTCTTATTCTGAGCGGTAAATTCAGAAAGATGAATTCCTTCCATCCAATCCATAGTAATAATTCGATCAGATGAAAATTTTGTGTAATAGTTTGGAAATTTAAGATTTGTTATGTGCCTACATGCGTCTACAATATTTTGACTTTGAGACACTTCTAAAACATAATTTGTCTCTTCAATGAGTTTGTTTTCTACTTCTTTGAAATATTTATCACTATCTTTTCCTTTGATATTGAACATTTTAATAGCAATTGGTTTTACTAATGATAAATCAGAAGAAATACTTTCTGCTATTCCCGGATATTGAATTTTAACTGCGTACTTTTTATTGTCTTTTTTTGCTAAATGTACTTGGCCAATACTAGCTCCGCTAACTGCGTTTAAATCGAATTGATCAAATAATTCATTAGGATTTTTACCAAAATATTTTTTAAACGTTTTCTTTACTAATGGGGCAGATAATGGAGGAACTGAAAATTGAGATAATGAAAATTGCTCAACATATGCTTGAGGAAGAATTCCTTTTTCCATACTTAACATCTGTGCAACTTTTAAAGCACTTCCTTTCAATTGTTTTAATCCATTATAAATGTCTTCTGCATTGTCTTTATTCAACTGCTCTTTTGCTTCTTCTTCTCCATTAACAATTTTGTTCCCGTAATATTTAATATAATTCACACCCACCTTAGCTCCAGTTTGGACTAATTTTGATGCTCTTTGTATTTTTGAAGTTGGTATATTATCTATTGTTTTCATTTACCTACTGCTTCCTTATATAAAAATTTACCTAAGTCTATAACACTCTTAACTGGTGCTATATCTAAAATATCAAAACTTGTATTTACTGATTTCTCTATGAAAATATCTGTTTTGTCAAATCCTGGTGAAGTGTCTTCTAGCCAAAACTTAAACGTCAATGTTAATTGAAGCCAAGCGCTTTCACTTATAGCTTTGTCCTGAATTTTTTCTATTCTTTCTTGTTTAAAGTCTAGTTTTGGAATGTCTAAACTATGAATGAAGTTTTTAAAATGTTCTTTGAATTTATGTAAGCTTTTTACTTTTTTCAGCATATTCTTCTGATGCTGTAAAGCGTATACTACATAACTCCTATTTGCTGTAAAATTTTCAAATAATGTGAAGTAATAACTTAATAATTTACCCTTAGCATCATAATTTGCGTAATCTTCACTTTTTTCGAGAAGTTTTAACGTATTTTCATGAAAAGCTTCAAAGATTGCTGATTGAACTACTTCAAACGAAGAAAAGTTTGCGTAAAATAATTGTTCATCAAAATCATTGTTTTTGCTAAACAAGTAAACTGATTTAGGTTCTTCATTATAAGTTAATACATAATCCATATAAATACTTATAATATCTGATTTGGAAATACTCTTTTTTTTAGCCATTAGTGTAGAAATTTACTCTATCAAAGATACATAATTTTTGTTTAAGAAATAAACAAAAAAGTAAAACAAAATTAAATTTTAACTTTTTATTAATAGTAATACTATTATATTTGCAAAAAAAACAATTAATAATGGATGAGTTACTATCAAATATAAAGATTGAAGTGCCTGAAGGTGTTTACATTAAGAACCCTGAATCCTCAGAATTAGGAAAGAAAATAGTACAAAATAGTATTGTACTAGTAGACGAAATAGGCTTTGAAAACTTTACATTTAAAAAACTAGGACAACTTATTGGATCAAATGAAAGTTCTATTTACAGATATTTTGAAAGTAAACATATGCTTTTAATTTATTTAAGCTCATGGTATTGGAGATGGATTGAATATCAATTAGTCATAGAGACATTTAGTATAAAAGATACCAAGGAAAAATTAGTTCAAGCTATTAAAGTGGTAACTAGAACTACAAAAGAGGATAAGAACTTTTCACACATTAATGAAATATTATTGAATAAGATAATTATAAATGAAAATTCAAAATCTTATTTAACTAAGAGTGTAGATTCGGAAAATAAACAGGGGTATTTCTTACCTTATAAGAGAGTAGTAAGAAGACTGGCTAGCATAATGTCAGATCATAATAGCAATTATGAATATCCATTAACATTAGCTAGTTCAGTTATGGAAGGAGCACTTCATCAACACTTTTTAAAATTACATTTTACAACTATAACCAATTGTAACGATAATGTTACTCCAACAAAGTTTTATACTGATTTAATTTTAAAAGTATTATCTAATGACTAATAGTTTATTAACCCCTTGGAAACGTTTTTTAGGATTATTAAAATTAGAGCGTAAAGACATTTTTCAAATAGCATATTATGCCATTTTTGAAGGAATTGTTTCATTATCTCTTCCTTTAGGAATTCAAGCGATTATTAACTTAATTCAAGGCGCTCAGGTTTCTGCTTCTTGGATTGTTTTGGTCGTTTTAGTTACAGCTGGAGTTGTCTTTTCTGGAGTTTTAAAATTGATGCAATTAAGAATAATTGAAACTATTCAACAGCGAATATTTACAAGAGCATCTTTTGAATTGAGTTATCGATTTCCTAAAATTAAAATGAAGGAATTAAGGAACTATTATCTTCCTGAATTAGCCAATCGTTTTTTTGACACTTTAACTATTCAAAAAGGATTATCTAAAATATTAATTGATGTACCATCGGCATTTTTACAAATCATTTTTGCTTTACTTCTACTCTCTTTTTATCATCCTTTCTTTATCATTTTTGGATTACTATTAATGGTTTTAATTTATGCTGTATTTAAAATTACAGCTCAGCGAGGAATAGAAACTAGTTTAGACGAATCAAAGAACAAATATAAAGTTGCCCATTGGTTACAAGAAGTAGCAAGATCTGTTGTTAGTTTTAAACTTTCAGGAAAAACTAGTTTAGCATTAGATAAAAATGACAGTTTAGTCCATAAATATTTAGAATCAAGAGAAAGTCACTTTAAAATTTTAGTTATTCAGTTTATTCAGATGATTAGTTTTAAAGTATTAGTTACTGCTGGATTATTATTAATTGGAGGTTTCTTAGTGTTGAATCAAAAAATGAATATTGGACAATTCGTTGCTGCAGAAATCATTGTTTTATTAGTAATTAACTCTGTAGAAAAACTAATTCTAGGTTTAGAGTCTTTTTATGATGTTTTAACTTCAATTGAAAAGTTAGGACAAGTTGTAGATAAACCTATTGAATCACAATCAGGAGAAATCATCGAAGGACATTGCACTATACAATTACAAGATGTTTCTTATGAAGTTTCTAACAGAATCTCTCCTATTTTATCGAATATAAACTTGGAAATTAATAAACAAGATAGAGTTTTAGTTCAAGGAGAAAGTGGTTCAGGTAAATCAAGTTTATTACAATTAATTGCTGGTGTAAATGAGCCTACATCAGGATATTTATACGTAAATAACTTATCAATTCAAAGTTTACAGATTAACGCTTACAGATCGAGTTTAGGATTATCATTGTCTGAAGAAACTCCTTTTGAAGGAACTTTTAGAGAAAATATAACTTTCGGGAACACTGATATTACCGATCAAGAGATTTATGATGTGTTAGAAATTGTTGGTCTAACTAATTTCTTAAAAATTCAACCTAAAGGATTAAATACAATTATAAAACCTGAAGGTAAACAAATGGCCTACACTATTGCCAAGAAGATAATTTTAGCAAGAGCCATAGTAAAGAAACCAGAATTATTAATCCTTGAAGATCCTTTAGATCAATTTCAACAAAAGGAAACACAAGCAATTATTAACTACATAACAAGTCCTGAAAGACCATGGAGTCTAATTGTTGTGAGTAGTAATGATAACTGGAAATCTAGGTGTAATAAACATATTGTATTAGAAAAAGGTCAAATTAAATCGTAAAAAAATGCTGAATATTTCAAATAATTCGATTTCAAAAAATATTGATTTGACTAAGTTCAAATCAGGAGAAGATATTTTTACCAAAGAATATCATAAAAGATTTAGACAATTCTTAACAGGATTTTCTATTATGATTTTAGTGATTCTATTCTTGCCTTGGACTCAAAATATTTCGAGTAAAGGAAATGTAACAACCTTACAACCAAACCAAAGGCCACAAACATTACAATCACAAATTCCAGGAAGAATTGAAGAATGGTTTGTTAGAGAAGGTGATTTTGTAAAAAAAGGTGATACAATTATAAGAATATCTGAGATTAAAAGTGATTATTTTGACAAGAAACTGACAGAAAGAACACAAGAGCAACTTGATGTAAAAAATCAGTCTGTAGATGCGTATAATAATAAAGTACAAGCTTTAGAAAGACAGATAAATGCATTACAACGAGAGAAAAGATTAAAACTACAGCAAGCAAATAATAAATTATTGCAAGCCAATTTACAAGTAAGAAGTGATAGTATAGATTTAAAAGCTGTTGAAACTAAAAATATAATTGCTAAAACTCAATTTGATCGTGTAATTAATCTTCAGAAAGAAGGATTAAAAGCCGTTAAA
This sequence comes from uncultured Tenacibaculum sp., assembly GCA_947492185.1. Lineage (GTDB taxonomy): Bacteria > Bacteroidota > Bacteroidia > Flavobacteriales > Flavobacteriaceae > Polaribacter. Next base: position 91,711 of record CANLMR010000002.1, on the reverse strand, counting down.
GATGTTGAAGAAAAGCGGACTAAATTGCAAGAGGCAGCAGCAAAATTAATATCACAGCAAAATAAATATTTATCGTCTCAAAATAAAGTTATTAATGCTCGATTAGATATTTCTACAATAAATGCTAGCTATGATGATAAAATAGCTAAAGCGAATAGCAATCTTTTTACAGCAAAATCAGCCGCTTTAGATACGAGAGCTCAGGTTTCAAAATTAGAAACTAATGTAGCTAACTACAGTCAAAGAAATAGTTTATTATATATAACTGCTCCTCAGGATGGATATATAAATAAGGCCATAAAATCTGGAATTGGAGAAACATTCAAAGAAGGAGAGCAATTAGTCGGAATTATGCCTGCTAATTATGAATTGGCGGTAGAAATGTATGTAAGACCAATTGACTTACCATTAATTCATATTAATGAAGATGTTCGCGTACAGTTTGATGGTTGGCCGGCTATTGTGTTTAGTGGATGGCCTAATGTTTCGTATGGTACCTACGGAGCTAAAGTAGTAGCTATAGAAAACTTTATTAGCGAAAATGGAATGTATAGAGTATTATTAGCACCAAATAAAGATGATCATTCTTGGCCTACTGCAATTCGTGTAGGATCTGGAGCTAAAACTATTGCTCTATTAGACAATGTTCCTATTTGGTATGAAATGTGGAGACAAATTAACAGCTTCCCTCCTAATTTTTATCAACCAGAAAGAAAAATTAGTAATTCTTCTAAAAAGAAAAAGTAATGAAGAAAATTCTAAGTTATTTTTTAATATTCAGTGTGTATTTAGGTTTTTCGCAAACTGAAATAGACCCAATACTTACCTTAAATGAGTATATAGGATATGTGAAAAAATTTCATCCTATTGTAAAGCAGGCTCAGTTAAAAACAACTGAAGGAGAAATAAAATTGATGAAAGCGCGTGGTGCTTTTGATCCTAAAATTGAAATTGATTACGATAAGAAGAAATTTAAGAATACTAACTATTTCGACAAACTAAATACTACCTTTAAAATACCAACATGGTATGGAGTAGAGTTTAAAGGAAACTATGAAAAAAACTCTGGAGTATTTTTAAATCCTGAATTTACGGTTCCTGATGAAGGATTATATAGTGCTGGTATTTCTGCGTCTTTAGCTCAAGGGTTATTAACGAATGAGAGAATGGCAACGCTTAAAAAAGCTAAGATATACAGATCTCAAGCAAGAGCAGATCAGCAAATTTTAGTTAATGAAATTCTTTACAAGGCGATACTAACCTATTTTGATTGGTTAAAAGAATATCAAAAGCGTAATACATACAGAAACTTTTTAAAGAATGCTAATGATCGTTTGTCTAATGTAAAACGAAGTTTTGAAGAAGGTGATAAACCTGCTATTGATACATTAGAAGCTTCTATTAATATAAAAAATAGAATATTAGATCTTGAAAAAGCAAAATTGAAGTATATAAAGTCAAAATTAAAGCTTGCTAATTATTTATGGCTGGAGGATAATTTACCTTTAGAATTAGAAGAACAAATAATCCCTGATGTCAATACATTAGCATCTATTGATAATACTCTTGACACAAGTACTTTGAATAACAATCAATTAATTGTAAATAATCATGCTAAGATTCGTTCATTAGAATACAAAAAAGAAAGTTTAATTATAAATAAAAGGCTAAAGTTGAATAATCTTTTACCTAAAGTTGATGTAGAATATAACTTCTTAACTTCAAAATTTGGAGATTTATCAAATCTTGACACTGAAAATTACAAGGCAGGCTTAGATATAAGTATTCCATTATTTCTAAGGAAAGAACGTTCAGATTTAAAACTGGCTAGATTGAAATTACAAGACATTGATTTCGTGATTTCTTCGAACAAAGCCAATTTATCGAACAAAATTAATGCTGTTCAGAATGAAATTAATTCATATTCTGAACAAAACGACATATTAAATGATTTGGTAAAAGATTATCAAACTTTAGTTAATGCTGAAGAAAAAATGTTCTTATTAGGTGAAGGATCTTTGTTTCGAATAAATTATAGAGAAGTAAAATTAATTGAAACCAAATTAAAAGCGATAGATAATTACAACAAATATTTTGGAGCTAAAGCTTCATTATATCAAATGATAAACAATCAAATTATAAATTAAAAAAGCTGTCCAAAATATAGGACAGCTTTTTCATATGGTTAAAGTTAAAAAGTATGTATAGTTTTTCTAGTTAAGTCTAAAAACTACTGGGAATGAATATCTAGTATTTACTTTATTTCCATTCTTTTCAGCTGCTTTAAACGTTGGTAATTTTTCTACTAATTCTTTAGCTGCTTTCTCTAATACTGTTCCATTACTTGGTCCTTTAGCTTCAATATTTACTACATCTCCTTTAGTATTTACAATGAATTTAACAAATACTTTACCTTCAATATTCTTGTCTATTGCTTGAGTTGGATATGCGAAATTATCTTGAATATGCTCAACTAAATTTTGATTAAAACAGTTTAATGAAGTATCTCCAGAAGACTTACACGCTTTAAATTGAGGAATCTTCTCTACATCTTTAAAATCATATATAGTTGTTACAACTTCTTTTTTTGTAGCTTTTCTTACATTAGAAGGCTTTACACCTGGAATTCTGAATGTAATAGGTAAACCATACTTAACAGTAACTGGCGTACCTGATTGTTTTCCTGGCTTGAACTTAGGTAATTTTTTCATAATTCTCTCAGCTTCTTTACCTAATTCTTCACCTTTATATGGAGAAACAACTTTCATTTTATCTACATTTCCATCTTTATTAATAACAAAATGAACAATAACTCTTCCTTGAATTCCTCTATCGTAAGAGCTTTCAGGGTACTTTAAATTTCTTTTGATATGGTTAGATAATTCATTTTTAAAACATTTTTCTTGCTTATAAACTGCAACACCTTCACAATTTTTAAATAATGGAATTTCATCAACATAATTAAAAGGAATTACTTTCATTCCAGTATTTTTATCTACTGTGATACTGTTTACTATCTCAGCTTTCTTTTTAATTTTTGCTAGTTTGTGTGAATAGTCATTAGTCATTACTCCAGTAGCTGCGTCTCTCTTTCTAACTACTCTTCTTCTTGATGTTACTTGAACAGCAACTTTTGACTCTTTAGTATTCTTGTCAGCTTTTTCAATAGAACATTTAGTTATGCTATTTAAATCTAAAACTGCTTCTTCTTTCTTATCACATGTTTTTGATGATTGTGCTATAATCTGAGTGGTGCAGATTATTAAAATTGTAAGTAGTGCCTTCTTAACCATAATTTGAGGGATGTTTTGATTACACTGGTAAAATTAAGCAACTAATACAATTTCAATAGGTTTTGATACTTTTTTGGCTCTAGAGTTTCGTTTAAGTGCAACAAATCTTCGATAAACGGTTGAAAAACAAAATTACGAATTACGCATCTATAAGATTAAAATGTTATAGAAAAGCTAAAAAAAGTTAGATTTTACTTAATTTTTAACACTTGTCCTGAGAAAATATTAACAGATTCTAAATTATTAAGTGTTTTAATACTTTTTACTGAAATATTATATTTTCTTGAGATACTATATAATGTTTCCCCAGATTTAACAATATGTTTATTAGATGTAGTTCTAAATAAAGTTATTTTATTTTCTTTATTCTTAGTAGTATAAGTTTTATCTTCTTTAGAATTGTCTTTATAACCTATAACAATTTCATCTCCTATTTCTATATTATCAAAATCTTGTAAACTGTTTAAACGATATAATTGAGCTAAATTTAAATTGTATTTTCTAGCAATAATACTTAATGTCTCTCCTTTTTGAACTTTATGAATAATTGTAGGATCATATTCTTCTGCTAGTTTAGGCTTTTCAGCTGCTTTTTTTGGAAAGTTTGTAGATACTTCTCCAGTAATTAAATTCATATAAGCTATTTCTCCTTCTAATAGTATTTTATCCCAACCTTCAGGCAATAAATTCTCTTGAGAAAATATTGAAGTATTCAACAAAAAAATAATAAGTAATAAAAATCCTTTTTTCATAATATCTAATAAGTCCCAATTTAACAACTAATTATTTATTATTAAAACGATTATCTTTAATTTTTGGCAATTCTAATTGATATACTACTGATACTGTTCTAATAACAATAATTACAATAGCTGAAATAATAAAATTTAAATTATCGTTTATATTACTTTGTCTGAGCAACAAATAAACTAAACCACCCGCCAAACAAGCTGAGGCATAAATTTCCTTTTTAAATATTAAAGGTACTTCTCTTGATAAAACATCTCTAATTACACCTCCAAATACAGCAGAAACCATTCCCATAATAATAGCTACTATAGCAGGTAAATTTAAACTCAAACCTTTTTGCAGTCCCAACAATGTAAAAACACTAATACCAATAGTATCAAACAGAAAAAAAGTTTTTCTAAGCGGTGCTATTTTACTCTTGAATAAAAAAGTAAAAACAACCGCACTTAAAATGGTATATATATAATTTAAATCACCAATCCAATTAATAGGGTGTGCATCAATTAAAATATCTCTTAACATTCCTCCACCAACAGCTGTTACAAAAGCTAGTATAATAACACCAAAAAGGTCAAATTCTTTTTTAGATGCTACGAGTGCTCCACTAATTGCAAAAGCAAAAGTTCCCAGAATATCAATTGTATAAACTATATCCATAACCCAAATGAATTATCATTTTTTAATAAATTCAATCTTTAGTTTTTTCTGAATTTGATGAATATTTTCAATTTCATTAGATAAAATAAATGCCTGAGATATACCTCTATTTCCAGCTCTTGCAGTACGACCACTTCTATGGGTATAGTATTCTAATTGCTCAGGAAGTTGATGATGTATAACAAAATTCAAATTCTGAACATCTATTCCTCTGGCTGCAACATCAGTAGCAACTAAATATTGTAAACTTTGGTTTTTGAACGCTCTCATTACTTTGTCTCGTTCAATTTGTTTCATATCACCTTCCAACACTCCAATAGTAAAGCCATCCTTTTTCAACTCATCAGTAAGCTTTCTTGCGCCAGCTTTTGTTCTAACAAATATGATACCTCTTTCATCATTTCTTCCTTCTAAAAAAGATATAATTCCTTCTGTTTTATCAGCTAATGTTACTACAGAGTAATAATGTGTAATGTTTTCGTTTACTAGTGAAGCAGGGTTAATTTCTACTCGTTTAGCATTAATATTCATGTAGTTTTTAACAATACGTTTAATTTCTTCTGGCATTGTAGCAGAGAATAACCAAGTATTTCTATCTCCAGAAGTATATTTAAGAATTCTATTTATTTCTAATTTAAACCCCATACTCAACATCTCATCAGCTTCATCTAACACAAGAGTTTTGATATACTTTAAATCTATCTCTCCTCTTTCAATAAGATCAATAAGTCTTCCTGGTGTAGCAACTACAACATGTGTAGTTCTTTTTATATTCTTTATTTGTCTTTCTATTTTTTCACCACCATAAACACCTTCTACAAATATTTTCTTATCTACGTATTTCGTAAATTTAAAAAGTTGCTTTTTTATTTGCTGAACTAACTCTCTTGTTGGCGACAATATAAGTGCCTGAATTTTATTTGAATCAGGATTTATTTGATGTAATATGGGTAAACCAAAAGCAGCTGTTTTACCCGTACCTGTTTGAGCTAATCCGATAAAATCACTTCTATTATCAATTAAAAAAGGAATTGTTTTCTCTTGAATTTCAGTAGGATTCTTAATACCTAATTCTTTTAACCCTTTAATAAAATCTTTTTGAACACCTAAATCTGAGAATGTCGACATTTATTTTTTTTGCTGCAAAGATAGTCTTATTGCACTTGAGAAAGTAATTTTAAAATACTTTCTGTAATTCTTGTAGGACGAAATGTTTTTCCATTTAATAAACACCAAATAGTCTTTGCTCTTATTAATAAAGTATTCTCTTTATAAATTTCCACATAACGAACAGACTTTACACCTTCAGTCTCTCCTACCCAGGTATTTAGTGTTATAACATCATTACGTTTTGCTTGATTTTTATAGTCAATTTCATGTCTAAGTACCACCCAAATAAAATCTTTTTCAGATGAATTTTTAATTAATTCTCTCCAATGCATTTTTGCAATATCCTGTACCCATTGAACATAAACTACATTATTGACGTGGTTTAATTCATCTATTTCTTCAGGTAGAACTGTACGCTGAGTACTAAAAATTTTATTTGAATTCATATAAACAAACATACATAACTAAGCGTATTATTTCGTTAATTTGTTTACTAATTTTCTACTATGAATAAAATTGCCAATGAGCTTTCAACTGAGAAAGTAAGTAGCTTACTCTTAAAGCAATCAATTCCTGCATCTATTGGAATCCTTGTAATGTCCATTAACATGATTGTTGATACTATTTTTGTTGGACAATGGATTGGTGTTTTAGCTATTGCAGCAATTACAGTTGTACTTCCTATAGGTTTTTTAATTTCCTCAATTGGAATGGCTATTGGAATTGGAGGAAGTTCAGTAATTTCTTTAGCACTTGGAGCTGATAAAGTAGAAAAAGCTAAAAAAGTGTTTGGTAATCAAATTAGTTTAACAACATTATCATCTTTAATTTTAGTTACCGTTTGTTTGCTTTTTGAAGAACAAGTCCTTCGTTTATTTGGAGCAAATGGTAATATCTTAGAACCAGCATTGCCATATTTTAGAATAATCATAATTGGTGTACCATTTCTTGCTTATGCAATGATGGGAAACCCAATTATTAGAGCTTTAGGCAAACCTACTTATGCAATGATAGCACTAATACTACCAGCAGTTGCTAATATTATTCTTGATATTGTTTTTATTAAAGTATTAGGATGGGGAATGTTTGGTGCAGGTTTAGCTACTTCTATTGCTTATGCTGTTTGCGGTCTATTTATTCTTGGTTTTTTATTATCTAAAAAGAGTAATCTCAAAATAGGTTTTAGTTATTTAAAACTAGAAAAAAGTGTTGTATCTGAAATTAGTTCGTTAGGAAGCATTACTCTAGTAAGACAAGGAACGGTAAGTGTTCTAACAATTATATTAAATTATTCATTGTTTAAATATGGGAATGAATCTTCAGTAGCTGTATTTGGAATTATTAATAGATTAATGATGTTTATCTTTTTCCCAGTATTTGGTATTGTGCAAGGTTTTTTACCAATAGCAGGATATAATTATGGAGCAAAACATTATGATCGAGTGAAAGATGTTTTAAACACTGCAAATAAATATGGAACCATATTATGTGTTTTTATTTTTATTGCTGTTTACTTTTTAAATTACGAAATGACAGCAGTATTTACAACTGATAAACAATTATTAAAACAGACACCAAATGCAATACTTACTACATTATTAGCAACTCCTTTTATTGCATTTCAGTTAGTAGGTGCATCATACTTTCAAGCAGTAGGTAAAGCAAAACCAGCATTAATATTGACTTTATTAAGACAATCTATTTTTTTAATTCCTTTTATAATTGTACTACCTATGTTTTTTGGTTTGGATGGGATCTGGTTTTCCTTTCCTATTTCTGATTTATTAGCCACAGTAGTTACTTATATTTATGTAAAAAAGGAAACTAAAAAGCTTAGTTTAGCAAACTCTCACCATTTAAATTTGTAGTTAATACAGAACTCATTAAATCAAAAAATGGTCGTAACGCCAAGTAAGAAGCGTTAATTTCATTTAAAAAACCTTTTGATAAAACTTCTGTATCTGTAAAATTACGAACAGCTATATAGCCTTTTTTACGAAGTAAATCTATATCTGGATGTGTTTTATCAAAACCTTTAGGTGCAGTTTTTAATTCTTCCCCTTCAAATTTATTACCAAAATATTTTTGGAATGTTTTATTAGCCAATATCTCTCTAAATTCTGAAGCATCTATTTCAATCTCTTTTCTAATTCTAAATAAATCCTCTTTATTTGGTTCCCAAAAACCACCAGCCAAAAAGCTTTCTCCTGGTTTTAATCGCAAATAATATCCTCCCCTTAAATGTGCTCCACTTCTAGAAAATGAACCTGCAAAATGTGTTTTATATGGTGTTTTATCTTTGGAAAAACGTACATCTCTGTAAATTCTAAAAAACTTATGCTTTTCAATTTCATCATGTGATTCAAGATTTTCCTGAATAGCTTTGTAAAATTGTTTTACGTCTTTTTGAACTGAATCAAATTCAGATTTATGTTCGCTAAACCAATCACGATTATTATTCTTAGACAATTTATTTAAGAATTGAAAGGTTGATTTTTCTATCTGCATTGTAGTGTGATATATTTATGACTACAAAATACAAAAAAGCTCAAAACCTAACGATTTTGAGCTTGTAAATATTTATAAGTGAATTTTCTTATTAAACGTTAAATCTAAAGTGCATTACGTCACCATCAGCAACTACATATTCCTTCCCTTCTACTCTAACCTTACCCGCTTCTTTAACTTTAGCTTCACTACCATAAGTTTCATAGTCATTGTAACTAATAGTTTCTGCTCTAATAAACCCTTTTTCAAAATCAGTATGAATAACTCCAGCTGCTTGTGGTGCAGTAGACCCTACAGGAATTGTCCAAGCTCTTACTTCTTTTTCTCCAGCGGTAAAATATGTTTGTAAATTTAATAACGTATATGCAGAGCGGATTAAACGAGAAACTCCTGGTTCCTCTAATCCAATATCAGTTAAAAACATTTGACGCTCTTCATAATCTTCTAATTCTGCAATATCAGCCTCTGTAGCTACAGCTAAAACAATAATTTCTGCATCTTCATTTTTTACTGCTTCTTTTACTTGCTCAACATAAGCATTTCCATCTTTAGCAGAAGATTCATCCACATTACATACATACATAACAGGTTTTGCTGTAATAAACTGCATAGATTTTACAAGCTCATCTTCTTTTTCAGTAAACTCAATTGTTCTAACCGATTTTCCTTCTAATAAAACTGCCTGAATTTTTTCTAAAAGTGCTAACTCAGCTTGAGCTTCTTTATTTCCAGTTTTAGCTGCTCTCTTTACTTTTTCTAATCTCTTTTCAACAGCTTCTAAATCTTTTAACTGTAATTCAATATCAATGGTTTCTTTATCTCTAATAGGATCAACAGAACCATCAACATGAATAATATTGTCATTATCAAAACAACGCAATACATGTAAAATAGCATCAGTTTCTCTAATATTTGCTAAGAATTGATTTCCTAATCCTTCTCCTTTACTTGCTCCTCTAACTAAACCTGCAATATCAACAATTTCTACTGTAGCAGGAATTACTTTTTCAGGATTTACTAATTCTTCTAATTTCTCTAATCTAGGATCAGGTACATTAACTACACCTAAGTTTGGTTCTATTGTACAGAATGGAAAGTTAGCACTTTGTGCTTTAGCATTCGATAAACAATTGAATAAAGTTGATTTTCCAACATTTGGTAATCCTACAATTCCGGCTTTCATATTTTAAATTTTAGCGGTGCAAATATACGACTTTAGTATAAAAAAAATCCTGAGAAAAACTCAGGATTTCATATCAATACAAAAGTATTTTAATCGTTATGCATAAATCGTTGTTTTCCTAACAACCCCTCTTCTGTTTCAACATTGTCTTCATCTGGAACACAACAGTCTACAGGACAAACAGCAGCACATTGAGGCTCTTCATGAAAACCTTTACATTCAGTACATTTATCTGCTACTATATAATAAATTTCATCAGAAATTGGCTCTTGATCTTCATCTGCATTTGCACTATTTCCGTTTGGTAAAACTATATTTCCTGCTAAATCTGTTCCGTCAGCATATTTCCACTCCTCTGCTCCTTCATATATCGCTGTATTTGGGCACTCAGGTTCACAAGCACCACAATTTATACATTCATCTGTTATAATAATCGCCATAGCTAATCTATTTCAGTTTTGTAACTTTGCAGTTGCAAAAATAAAGCCAATTTAATTTAGAAACAATTTAAATGGATAAAATCGAAAAACGAATAGATTCGTTTGTAAAATTAGGGCAATTTTTAGGACAGTTTTCTAGAACAGAAATCAAACAAAAAGATTCGGTTGCTTTTAATGATATTTTCTTTGATGGATTTAAACATCAATTAAAATTAGCAGAAGAAAGTAATACATGGTTTACGAAGGAAAATCTATTATTCTCTTGTGAAAATTGGTCTTTCGCTTTAACAAGTGAAAACATTAAAAAATGGATTTCGGATGAAAAACTACATCTTGAATCTAATAATAAAGTTGCCATTATAATGGCTGGAAATATTCCATTGGTTGGTTTTCATGATTTTTTATCTGTTTTAATATCTGGACATTCTGTTCTTGCTAAATTATCTAGTAACGATAAACATTTACTTCCTTTTTTAGCTAAGTATCTAGAGTTTACAAATGAAGACTTTAAAGGTAAAATTGAATTTACTAGTGAAAAACTACAAGGTTTTGATGCTGTTATTGCAACTGGAAGTGATAATACTTCAAGATATTTCGAATATTATTTTAAAAATAAACCGAATATTATCCGCAAAAACCGAAATTCTGTAGCCGTAATTACTGGTAATGAATTGGAAGAAGATTTTGAAAAATTAAGCGAAGATGTTTTTCGCTATTTCGGGTTAGGATGTCGTTCTGTTTCTAAATTATTTGTTCCTCAAGGGTTTGATTTTGACGCATTCTTTAAAGGAATGTTTAAAAAACAAGAAATTATAAATAATACCAAATACGCTAATAACTACGATTATAATAAAGCTGTGTATTTAATGAGTGAATTTGATATTCTAGAAAATGGATTCTTAATGATTAAAGAAGATGAAAGCTACTCATCTCCTATTGCATCTGTATTCTATGAATTTTACGATAATTCAGATGACTTAAAAATAAAGCTTTATGAAGATCGTGATAAAATTCAGTGTATTGTAGCGAAAGATTTTATTGAAAATGAAGTAAAATTTGGACAAACACAACATCCAAATTTGTGGGATTATGCAGATGGTGTAAATACGTTGAAATTCTTATCTACCATTTAAATCAAAATTGAAATGAAAAAACATAATTTTAGTGCAGGTCCGTGCATATTGCCAGAAAGTGTTTTACAAAAAGCTTCAGAAGCTGTAGTTAATTTTAATAATGATGATTTATCTCTTATTGAAATTTCTCATAGAAGTCAGCCTTTTGTTGACGTTATTGAAAAAGCTAGAGCTTTAGCTTTAGAACATTTAAAACTTCAAAATAAAGGTTATACTGCTTTGTTTTTACAAGGTGGAGCAAGTTCTCAATTTTTAATGATTGCTTATAACTTTTTAAATAAAAAAGCAGCGTATTTAAATACAGGAACATGGAGTTCTAAAGCTATTAGAGAAGCTAAATTATTTGGTGATTTGGTAGAAGTAGCTTCTTCAAAAGACAAGAATTTCACATACATACCAAAAGATTATACTATTCCTTCGGATGTAGATTATTTCCATTGTACAAGTAATAATACCATTTATGGTACTCAAATGAAGAGTTTTCCAGAAACGAATGTTCCAGTAATTTGCGACATGAGTTCAGATATATTTTCTCGTCAACTTGATTTTTCTAAGTTTGACTTAATTTATGCCGGAGCTCAAAAAAACATGGGACCAGCTGGAACAACACTTGTGGTAATCAAAAATGAATTTTTAGATAAAATTTGTCGTGAAGTACCATCAATGTTAAACTATAAAACTCATGCTGATAAAGATAGCATGTTTAATACTCCTCCAGTATTTCCTGTATATGTTTCTATGTTAACCTTAGAATGGTTAAAAGAATTAGGAGGAATTGATTTTATTGAAGGCGTAAATCAAAAGAAAGCAGATTTACTATATGCTGAAATCGATAGAAATCCATTATTTAAAGGAATTGTAAATGCTGAAGATAGAAGTATAATGAATGCTACTTTTGAAATTGAAAATAGTGAGTTAAAGGATCGCTTTGATCAAATGTGGAAAGAAGCTAAAATTAATGGATTAAACGGACATCGATCTGTTGGTGGATATAGAGCAAGTATGTATAACGCATTACCATTATACAGTGTTCAAGCACTTGTAGATGTAATGAAAGAATTAGAAAGAAAAGCATAAACTGTCATTCCGAATAAAATGAAGGAATCTTATTAATTAAATCTCGAATTTAGTTAAGTATAAAACAGATTACTTCGTTTTCACTTACAATGACTTATAAATTATAAAATGAAAATATTAGTAAACGAAGGAATTACTCAAGAAGGTGTAGTAATATTAGAAGATAAAGGATTTGAAGTATTAATTACTAAAGTTGCTCAAGAGCAACTAGAAAATTTTATAAACCAAAATAGTATAGATGCTATTTTAATTAAAAATAAAACTCAAGTACAACAAGAATTAATTGATGCTTGTCCAAGTTTAAAATTAATTGCTTCTGGAAGTACAACGATGGATAATATTGATGTACAGTATGCAATTGATAATGGAATACAAGTCGTAAATAGTCAAGAAGGAAGTGCTAATGCAATTGCCGAATTAGTTTTTGCTCACCTTTCTGGAATGGTTCGTAATTTACATCTTTCAAATAGAGAAATGCCTTTAGAAGGTGATATGAATTTCAAAGGACTTCAAAAATTGTACAGAGGAACAGAATTAAAAGGAAAAACCTTAGGGCTAATTGGTATTAATGCAACAAGTATAGCAACTGCAAAAATTGCTATTGGCTTAGGAATGAATGTAGTTATTACTGATCCTGAAGAAACTGAGGCTTCAATAGAATTAGAGTTTTTCGACGGACAAACGATTCAATTTGAATTAAATTCTATTTCTTTTGATGAAGTAATTTCTGATTCTGACTTTATCTCTGTTCATTTACATACTCATGAGTTTCAATTAGGCGAAACAGAGTTTAAAAAAATGAAAGATGGTGTTGGTATTATTAACTGTGTTAAAAGCGGACTTATAGATGAAGTTGCTTTAGTAGAAGCTCTAGAAAAAGGACCAGTAAAATATGCTGCTTTAGATAGTTTTGAAAACGAACCTAATCCTGAAATTCAATTGTTAATGAATCCTAATCTTTCATTATCACCAAAAATTAGTAATGCAACCAATGAAGCTCAACAAAGAGTGAGTATAGAATTGGCTAATCAAATCACAGCTATACTTTCTTAATATATGGCAAAAATAAAACCATTTAAAGCAGTTCGTCCTACTCGAGACAAAGTAGCCTTAGTTTCATCAAAATCATATGAAACCTATCCACAAGAAGAATTAAATGCAAAATTAGCATTTAATCCGTATACCTTTTTACATGTTGTAAATCCAGGATATAAGTACCACAAACAAGATGTAATTGGCGAACAACGTTTTAAATTGGTTCATAACAGATATCTTGAATTCAAAGAAGATCAAGTTTTTACTGAAGAGGAACAACCTTCATTATATGTTTATCAAAAAATATCAGCCTCTCATTCTTTCTCAGGAATTATTGCAGCTACTTCTACTGAAGATTATCATAATAATGTCATTAAAATCCACGAACGTACATTAAGAAAAAGAGAGCTACTTTTCGAGAACTACTTAAAGAATACTGGTTTTAATGCTGAACCTGTACTACTCACCTATCCTGAAAATAATATTATAAAATCAATTATAGAAAAATACCAAACTCAAAGAGCAGAATATGAATTCTCAAGTTCTGATAAAGATTTGCATTTACTATGGGTTGTTAAAGATCAAAAGGATATTGATTCGTTGGTAAATGCTTTTGATGATATCAAAACATTATATATAGCTGATGGTCATCATAGAACTACATCATCTTGTATACTAGCAAAAAATTTAGCTAAAGAAAACCCTAATCATAACGGAACCGAAGATTACAATTTCTTTATGAGTTATTTGCTATCTGATGATCAGTTAAGTATTTATGAATTCAATCGGTTTATTAAAGATTTAAATGGGTTAACTCCAGATGAATTTTTAATTGAATTAGATACCTATTTCCGAATTGAAAACAGAGGGCAAGAATTGTATAAACCTAAGGAAAAGCATCATTTTAGCATGTATTTAAAAGGTGAGTTTTATGCATTATATTTGAGGAAATCTGCCTATGAATTTACAGATGAATTAAGTCAATTAGATGCAGAAATACTATTTAAAACAGTATTAAAACCAATCTTAGGAATTGATGATATTCGAAACGATTCGAAAATTATTTATTCTCAAGATAAATCTGATGGTTTAGAGCTAAAAACCAAAGTAGATAGTGGAGATTTTAAAGTATCTTTTGGTATGCTTCCTACACACATAGAAGAGATAAAAACTATAGTAGATAAAGATTTGGTAATGCCTCCTAAAACTACTTATATAGAGCCTAAATTGAGAAGTGCTTTAACCATTTACGAGATTTTAAAATGATAAAAGAAAATTTAAAAAACATACAACAACATATTCCTAACCATGTAACTCTTGTAGCAGTTTCTAAAACCAAACCTATAGTAGATATACAAGAAGCTTATGATGCAGGACAACGAGTATTTGGTGAAAATAAAGTTCAAGAAATGGTAACTAAATATGATGAGTTGCCAAAAGATATCGAGTGGCATATGATTGGTCATTTGCAACGAAATAAAGTGAAATACATGGCTCACTTTGTAAATTTAATTCATGGAGTAGATAGTTTTAAAACGCTTCAAGAAATTAATAAACAAGCTAAAAAACACAATCGTGTAATTAATTGTTTATTACAAGCTAGAATTGCTGAAGAAGAAACAAAATTTGGACTTTCGTTTGATGATATTCAACAAATTGTAAATGATGAAAACTTTTCTGAATTAACAAATATTAAAGTTGTTGGATTAATGGGAATGGCCACTTTTACAGATAATCAAGAACAACTTCGAAATGAATTTTCGTCTTTATCTTCTTTTTTCAACAGCATTAAATCTACAGTAAAAAATAATTTTGAGTTAGAAATTTTGTCTATGGGAATGAGTGGAGACTACCAATTGGCAATAGATTGCGGAAGTACTATGGTGCGTATCGGAAGCTCTATTTTTGGAGCTCGAAATTACTTTGTATAACTTTTATTTATTTAGCTCTCTGATTTTCTTATATTTGCCCCTTGCATAGCTACTAATTAAAGCAAGGAGGGAACTACATGTACGCTATAGTTGATATTGAAACTACTGGAGGAAAATTTAACGAAGAAGGGATTACTGAAATAGCCATATATAAATATGATGGCCACACAATTATAGATCAATTTATATCTCTTGTTAATCCTGAAAAGGAAATTCAAGAATTTGTTGTTAAACTTACTGGAATTAACAACAAAATGTTGCGTAATGCCCCTAAATTTCATGAAGTTGCTAAACGAATAATTGAAATTACTAAAGATTGTGTAATTATTGCTCATAATGCCGATTTTGATTATAGAATATTAAGAACAGAATATAATAGATTGGGGTATGAATATACTCGTGATACTTTATGTACTGTTCAATTAAGTAAAAAATTAATTCCCAATCAAGATTCGTATAGTTTAGGAAAACTATGTAGATCACTTGGAATACCGGTTACTGATCGTCATAGAGCTAATGGAGACGCCTTAGCTACTGTAAAGCTATTTAAACTTTTGTTAGATAAAGATTTAAACAAAAATATAGTACAAAGAACAATTAAGTTTATTGACAACCGAAATTATAAATTAAAATTAAAAAGTATACTTGATGAACTTCCTGAACGTGAAGGAGTATTTTATGTACATAATGAAAATGGAAATATTATATTTATTGGAAGAGGAAAAAATATTAAACTCGAAGTCAATAAGTTATTTTTAAAAGATAATAAAAGAGCACAAAAAATTAAAGATAAAGTTGATTCTGTGTCGTATGAAGAAACAGGTAATCAACTGTTTACCAGATTAAAATATTATTTAGATTTAGAAAATATTAAACCAAAATATAATTTAATTCGTAAACGAAAACTTACACATTTAAATTTCAATCACGATCATTTTATCATAATTGAAAAAGGTAGAATTCCAGAGGAAAATTTAATTATTCTTGTAGAAAGGAATGATGTTATTGGATATGCTTTCACCAACTTATCATATCAAAGAAATCAATTAGATATTCTTAAAAACCTACTAACACTAGTAGAAAATAAATCTTTGGCAAAAACGATAGTTAAAAATTATTTATTGAATAATTCTGTTGAAAAAATAGAACGCTTTGAACTAGAAAATAATTTGTAATATTGCTTATATAACAAAGTACTTTGGCTAAAAATCAATCACAATCAAATTGGAAAAAGAAACTTCATGAAATTATTTATGAAGCGGATACTCCTGCAGGAAAGCTCTTTGATGTTATTCTTTTGGTAGCCATTATTGTAAGTATTGCTTTAGTAATGCTTGAAAGTGTTAATCCGATAGGAGAACAATATAAAACAGAATTAAATATAGCAGAATGGGTAATTACTATTCTATTTACTTTAGAATATATTTTACGAATTGTTTCAATCAATAAACCCACAAAATATATTTTTAGTTTTTATGGATTAATTGATTTCTTATCAACTATACCCAAATATTTATCCCTAATTTTTATTGGCACACACAGTTTAGTTGCATTAAGAGCTTTACGATTATTAAGAGTTTTTAGAGTATTAAAATTAGCCCGTTTTATTGGTGAATCTCAACATTTAATGAGAGCTTTAAAAGCTAGTAGAGCTCGTATATCAGTATTTTTATTTTTTGTATTAATTATCTGTATCATTTTAGGTTCTTTTATGTATTTAATTGAAGGGGCTGAAAATGGTTTTACTAGTATTCCTCGTAGTGTATACTGGGCTATTGTTACCTTAACAACTGTTGGATATGGAGATATTGCTCCTGCTACTCCTGTAGGTCAATTTATAGCAAGTGCTATAATGATATTGGGTTATGCAATTATTGCTATTCCAACCGGAATAGTATCTTCAGAAATTTCAAAAAATAGTGAGATTGATTTAAATACACAATCTTGCCCACATTGCGCTACCGAAGGACATGATGATGATGCTATATTTTGTTATCATTGTGGAAATAAATTGCATGAATAATGAATAACTTAATAACCATTGTGGGACCTACTGCGATTGGAAAAACTGCACTCAGTATTCAATTAGCACAACATTTTACATCAGACATTATATCGTGTGATTCTAGACAGTTTTATAAAGAAATGTGTATTGGCACCGCTGTTCCTGATAAAGATGAACTAGCCGCTGCTACACATCATTTTATTCAAAATAGAAGTGTTTTTGATGATTATAATGTAGGAAGTTTTGAAAAAGATGCGTTGCAAAAGTTAGATGAATTATTTGAAAAGAACCCAACACAAATTATGGTTGGTGGAAGTGGTTTATATGTAGATGCTGTTGTAAAAGGATTCGATTACTTCCCAGATATTGATCCTAAAATTAGAGAAATACTAACGGAAGAATTACATACTAACGGAATTGGTTCTTTACAACGTAAATTAAAAGAATTGGATCTTACTACTTATAAAACGATTGCTATTGATAATCCACACAGAGTTATCAGAGCATTAGAAATTTGTATTGGAACAGGACTTCCCTACTCTTCTTTTATCAATAAAGAAAAAAAACAACGTAATTTTAACACCATAAAAATTGGTTTAACTGCAGATCGTGAAATTATATACGATAGAATTAATCGTCGTGTTGATATTATGATGGAAAACGGGCTTTTGGAAGAAGCCAAAGCTTTATATCCTCATAAAAAACTAAACGCACTACAAACGGTTGGCTACCGAGAACTATTTGAATACTTCGACGGTAATTGGGAATTAGATTTTGCGGTTTCTGAAATTAAGAAAAATACACGCCGTTTTGCTAAGCGTCAACTTACTTGGTTTAAAAGAGATCAAAATACCATTTGGTTCGATTTTCAAGAAGATATAACTACTATTATTCAAAAAATTGAGCTTTTAATACACCTTTAAAAGATTGCTTTAAGTTCCTTTAATTACTCATAACATTAACTAATAAAAAGATTACTTCAGCTTTACTAGCTTTGTAATGACAAAATAAAACGTCATTGCGAGAAAACGAAAGAAGTGCCGTTTTTGTGGCAATCTTTATACTCTTTAACCTAAGTTCTTTTAGATTCCCGTTTTCACGGGAATGATAGTAAAAGTAAATTCAAAAGCAAATAAAAAGATTACTTCAGCTTCAATAGCTTCGTAATGACGAAATAAAACGTCATTGCGAGAAAACGAAAAGAAGTGCCGTTATTGTAGCAATCTTTATACTTTAACCTAAGTTCTTTTAGATTTCCGTTTTCACGGGAATGACAGTAAAAGTAAATTCAAAAGCAAATAAACAGATTACTTCAGCTATTCTTGCTTCGTAATGACGAAATAAAACGTCATTGCGAGAAAACGAAAAGAAGTGCCGTTTTTGTGGCAATCTTTAATACTTTGATCTAAGTTCGTTTAGATTCCCTTTTCCACAGGAATGACAGTAAAAGTAAAACATAAACAGATTACTTCAGCTTTATTAGTTTCGTAATGACGTTCCCAAACTAATTTGTCTCATTCACTCAATAAAACAGTTCAGTTACTCACTGGTTATTGTTTTACAAGTAGTATCGGTATAGTTTTGAAGAAAAAAAAGATGAATAAATTAATATGTATCGCATTGTTATCTTTTGGAACGGTAAGTTGTAAGAACAATGTAAAGAAAAAAACTGATGAAGTAGTAATTACTGCTTATGCCAGTGAAAATAAAGAAAATCCTATGGTTAAATCTAAAACTAAAGATGTTGAGATTGTGTTTTGTTTAGATGCTACAGGAAGTATGAGCGGATTAATTGGAACTGCTAAAGAAAAAATTTGGGACATTGTTTCTGAATTAACACAAAGTAGTGATGTAGAATCTTTAAAATTAGGAATGGTATTTTATAGAGATCGCGGAGATGGTTTTGTAACCAAACAAATTCCATTAACTACTGATTTAGACGAAGTATACTCAGATTTACTGGAAATTGAAGCTGCTGGTGGTGGTGATACTCCAGAAAGTGTAAATCAGGCATTAAATGAAGCGGTTACCGATATGAAATGGTCAAACAAATCAAAAACATACAGAACTATTTTTGTAGTTGGAGATTGTCCTCCGCATATGGATTATCAAGATGATGTAAAATATACTGAAAGCTGTAAAAAAGCAGCTAAAAAAGGAATCATTATCAATACTATTAAATTGGGAACAAGCTGTAGAAGTGCTATTCCACATTTTAAGAAAATGGCGAGTTGTACTAACGGAGAGTTTATGCAGTTAGATCAGCATGCTTCTGATATTGTAATTGCAACACCTTATGATGATGATATTTATAAAGTTTCACAATCTATAGATAAATCTAGAATGTATTATGGTAATGAAGCGGAACAAGCTGTGAATTACGATAAAAAAGCAAAATCTATGGCTGTATATGAAAAAAGTTCAAAAACCTCGAACAGTGCCAGAGCTACATATAAAATGAGTAAATCGGGAAAAAAATCGTGGATGGGAAATAAAGAAATTGTAAATGATTATGCAGATGGAAAAGTAAGTGTAGAAGAAATTGCAGAAGAAGAATTACCTAAAGAGTTAAAAGGAAAAAGTAAAACCGAAATAAAAGTTGCTTTAGAAAAATTAAAAAAAGAGCGAAAAGAAAAGGAAAAAGAATTAAAAGAATTGTCTGAAAAAAGAAAGCAATTTATTAAACAGAAAAAGAAAGAGTTGGCTACATCAGAACAAACATCATTTAGTGAAAAGGTTGTTGATGTATTAAAAAAACAAGCGAAAAAGGAATAATAAGTTTGCTTGGGGATTTTGAGTAGAACCACCAAAAATCTTAGGATTTGAGGTGGTTTTGTTGTTTATAAACTAATGAATATATAGTCATTAGGTATCGTCCCGAAATATAGGGACCGGGAGAAATAGAATGAAATGAAGTAATATTTTGTACCTCACTCGTAATGATGTTTTCAATAATTACAAACTTGCGCTCCCGCCAGTTTATAACTGGTGGTGATAATAAAACAAAAAAACACGCTATCTATACAAATAACGTGGTTATATATAATATTAAAATTCTAGTTACTTACTCGTAAACGCCACTAGTCACAGACTAGCGGGAGCTAGGGAATGCGGAATCTTATCTTTTTTCAATAGGTTCTTGCGCTCCCGCCAGTTTACAACTGGTGGTAATAGTAAATGCACATAAGTACATCTTCTTGAATTATTATTTACTCTATAAAACCTTTTTGTTGTGGTTTTGATATAACGTGTTTTGCTTACTCATACTCGCCACCAGTTACAAACTGGCGGGAGCTGGGAAGATATTAATAGTATAAAAGCAATGCTAAAAGCCTTTGTCTTTCAAAAGGAAATTAAAAAACAACTATCCTAAAAACCAAAAAACCACGCTACCTAAAAAATAACGTGGTTATATATAATAGTAAATTTCTAGTTACTTACTCATAAACGGCACAAGAAAGATTCTTGCGCTAGCCGTTACTCTGACATTCCCGCGCCAACTGGGGCACTAGCCGTTACTTTGACATACTCGCGCCAACTGGGGTCGTGGTTTTAAATAGAGAGTGCCGCGCCCATGTTGGACGGTATATATTTTATAATTAACTGATTTTCAAAATCATTTTTCTCTCAGCATTGATAAGCACCAGTTTACTACACTACCCATTACCCAATATTTTATGTATTGTTACTATGTAATGAGAGTTAGAGGCTTCTTTAACTCCTGAAAAAAGAATATATTTTCCTCCACAACTACCAGTTATTGAATAAAAATTAATAAACCCACCACAAGGCGATTTTGAATAAATTCCTAAATTCAAAAAACTTTTTAAATCTTCAAATTCATCTTTTATGTTTCCTCCTGAAAACTGTGTGTTAATTATAGAATTATAATCTATATCTATAATTTCACAATTAATATTAATTTTGACTTTATTTGAATTTGATTTAGTTGAATCAAAGACGAATTCGTTTTTTAAATATTCACAAATAACCTTCATATACTTATTTATTAATTAAAAAGAATTCCAGGATTAAAAATTATCCTAGAATCACGATTCAAGATTTGAAATTGCTCTAGTCCACCTCTTTTTCCAAAAGCTGGTAATGCACGAGATCTTTGTAAAGTTACACCAGCTGGCACAGTAACTTGCTGGATATGAGTAGCAGTATTATATTGCTCTGGTAATGCCAAACCTTCTCTAGCAAATGCTCTAGATTTAGGGCGTGTTTTTGTTAGGAATGCACCACCATTTGGATTTGAAGAATAAACTCTGTAATAAATAGATGATTCCTCTGTTGTAAATGATACAATCTTACCTCCAGCATTAGGAACCATACCTTGCGGTAAGAGTTTTGCCCCAGAATTAGCTTTTGCAGCATTAGTAAAAACAGCTTTAGGCAATGTTCTTCCTACACCTCTAAAAGCTAAATATGCTACACCTTGGACTATTAACTCTTGTGCTACTATTGATAGTGCTTTCTTAGTATTTTTATATGTATTCTCAATTGAAGCTACCAATACCCATTGCCAATATGTTTTCCAATCAACATTACTCCAAAGAGGAGAAAAAGCTGATTCAGGCCCTTTTGATACCGCATTTTCTAAAACGGCTTTAAACTGTCCGTCAGAAAGTGTTATATGTCCAAATTCATATCCATCATTAATAAAAACTTCTTCGCCTGTTTTTCTGTTTTTTATCCAAGTGTCTGGACCTGAAGGATTTGATTCATCAATAGCTACTTGTCTATTCCAATATTGTTCAAAAGACTCACTATCTGCTCCACTTGGATCAGCCCAAAAAATTGGATTATTATCAAACGCTACACTTGTACCAAATGAATGGTGTGTAACAGGATCTATTCCATTAAATCTAGCAATTGCTGGATCGTAAAGTCTAAAGTCCATTTCATGAAGATTCAATCCTAGACTTTCGTTATATTCAACTCCATTATACCCAAACTTCTGCGCAGTTGAGTTTCCAATACTTAAAGTAGTATCATTATACCCTTTATGTTGTAGTCCAAAAGGATAGTAATTCTTTTCTTCAATAATTTCTGTACTAGCGAGTTAACACCATAAATAAATATGAGATACTGTATAGAATTCAACAACGTAAATACTACTTTTTCTTTTCAAAGAACTTGTAACAAATATAGAAATTGTAGTAGAATTACTCTATAAAAATCACTTGTTTTTGATAAGTGAAATCAGATAATTCTATCTCAAACTCGATTCTTTATCAATATTTTAAATCAACCTACGAGAACAAGAAGCACCTACTTAGAAACTACAGAATCAGTAAGAGAATCAATACTTGAACAAAAAGAGATTCTACAATTAAGATAGCTATCTTATTTAAAGAAAGAATTTCTACTATTGAACTCATAATACTTTGAACAGTAGAAAGTGTTTAATTTCTCAAAGAGTGAATTAAATTCTTTGTAATTTTACAATAGTTAAAATATTATATAGCGTTAGTTATTACGATAAGCATTCGAAGAAACTGGTAATTTTATAAATGCATCACTACGTAATAAACTTATCGCTCACGTTTTGCGTGGGCTTAGTTTATTTGTGATGCAAGTATACCAGTACTTTTCGAAGCAGTAGGCTACAGTTCCACGCTTTTTTATTTGTATCAATGTATTCTGTTTGGAACTAACAGAGTTTTTAAAAATGTTAGTTCAATGAAAATCTTAAAGTTCTTGTTAATTCTTATTCTTTTTACTTCATGCAGTAATACATCTAATATTAAAGGAAAATTTTATTGTGAAGAATGTTCTATGTTTAAAAGCTTGTTAATTGATGATGAAATAGTAGATATGGGATTATTAGGTAGTGGAACATACTATATAAAAAACAACAATTTATATGTTAATTGGTATGGAGGTGTAGCTAAGTTTGAAATCATTGATAAAAACACATTGAAGTCTTTAAGTACTATGATAAATGAAGGAGAAGTATACACAAAAAAATCTAAATGAGTGATCAGTAATCACTCAAATAGACTTTGTCATACAAGTATACCAGTTGTGTAAATAACAAATGATTTCAAAAGATATACAACAGATATTTCTGATAGTTATCTAAAAACAATGACAGCTATCTTAAATAATCAAAACAATCAATTATCTCATTACAATACATATCTATATCTTAAAAGTTTAAAATATAGCAATGACTGTATCTCAAAACACTTAAACTACTCATTTGAACAGTTAGGATATTTAATAAGTTGTTATCATTTTAAAAACAACATAGAATATCTATTTGAAGTCAGTAATAAACAATATGATAATTGTTTCAATGGATATTTTGAAGTATCACAAGCTGTTTGTAATATTCTTACTAAAAATGAAATACTAGAAATTAAGAACTTCATTGATGAATTGGTTATACAACATAATGGTATTTATCACACACAAAAGTTCTATAGTATTGAGCAAGATTGTCAACTAATGTATATTGATGATGTATCAAACAATCGTTGTGTATTTTTACTTTCTAATTAGTATCACTCATTAAGAAATAAAACACTTAAATACATTTAATAAGTATTGTATCATTCTACTTACTAAAACTTTAAAATTTGATGAGTATATAATCTCTATAACTTGAACACTTACAACTTCTAGTTTTTATTCACTCAAATAGAATTAAAAAAAGAGAACGACAGAGAATGACTGTTACGTTGTATGACGAAGTCATGACAACAAAGGAGTTCACTGTCTCTTTCTTATATTTTATTGTTTAATAAAATACACTCTAATTACTATTATTAACTATTCATATTTAATTAGCTTGTTATATATACGTCTCTAAAAGGTGATAATGAAATCTATTTTTAGTGATAATTGAAGTATATAAAAAGTGATTATAGAAGTATGTGTTTGGTGATTATGTTTTTACTATTTATATTACTGTCTAAATTTTGACACATCAACTATTATAACGAAAGTTATAAAAAAGGAAAAAGAAGTAGTGGTTTGTGGTGAGATACAATACTACTTCTTTTTGTCAAGTTAAATAAAGGTATGGACAACAATCACAAAAACAAAAAGTATTCACTACTGATACCTAGTAAAATATTAACAGATTATTCTTTAAGTTTTAATGATAAACTCATCTTAGGATTTGATTTCTACTTTGTAGATAAAATGGAACATAACAGATTACTCAATACTGAAATAAGTGAGTTACTACATCTACATAAAAACATTGTATCAAGAAGTAGAAAACATCTTATTGAAGTAGGAATACTAAGAAAACAAAACAGAATCTATTATTTAAACGACATTGATTTGTTTGTAGAAAAAGGAGATGCAAGAGACGTAGTGATACCCTATTGGATTTATAACAATAAGAATCTATCTACAGGAAGCAAATTATTATGGGGAGAATACAACTCTATCAGTAAAGGGAAGAAATCTTACTTTGCAAGTAGGGAGTTTACTGCTAATAAATTAGGATGTAGTGTTCAAAGTGTTAGTAAATGGACAAAAGAGTTAGACGATAACAATCTTCTCAAATCATATAAAGTAGTTGCAGGATATGGTACAAAACAAAAACGAATTGTGACATGTACATTTTCTAAACAAGGTAAGATTCTATAGCATCAATTTTATATTTTTATTGTGTACAATATAAAAATAGTAATTGACAGTCTGATTTTTCAGACTGTTTTTTATTGGAGATAGTACTATGTTGTTATATCATATTGTAATACTGATGTTTACATCATTAAAACTGTAAACATTATAAAATGAATAACTTCGCAATCTATGTGCGTGTATCTACACACAATCAACATAATGAAAATCAAAAATTACTACTTAAACAGTATTGCTATTCTCAAAACATACAATTTACTGTATTTGAAGAAGTACAATCTTCACGTAACACTCGACCTGTAAAGAAACAATTACTTAATCTTCTTAGAAAAAGAAAGTTTGATGGAGTAATTGTATATAAACTAGATCGTTGGGCAAGAAGTAGCAGAGAACTCATCTTAGAAATCAATGAACTTGTCAACAAAGACATTGTTTTTCATAGCTATACAGAAAACTTAGACTTCTCTACTGCAACAGGAAAGCTTCATTTTAATATACTCTCTGCATTTGCAGAATTCGAAAGAGAAATCATACGTCAAAGAACATTAGATGGATTACAACGTGTAAAATCTCAAGGAAAGAAGCTAGGACGTCCTAAAGGAAGTAAAGACAAAACTAAACGTAGTACTATAGGATATCAAAAAAGAAGTGAACAACTATTAAAATCAAAACAAAACAAGAGAAAAAGATTGAATTACACGCTCAAAAAATCGTCCTGTAATAATGTAAATTCTAATGTCGCATAAATAGTGACGTTTCTTAATGTCAATTATCAATCAAATAAATCTACGTTTTTTTGACAATGAAGTATCATAAAATCATAACACAGTATAGAGAGTATTTAAACACATTAAACTATAGTGATATAGTTTGCTACAATTCTCCAAATCAAATACATCATTTTCTACTGTATAGCAATGTAAGAGTTCAAAGAATATCTAAAAAACATGTAGATGAGTTTATACAACACTTGCAAACATCTATAAGTAAGAGAACAAAACGAAAACGAACAAATATTCACATCAATAGTTACATCATTAGTTTAAAACGATTCAGTACATTCTTACTTCACATACATAATTTAAATGTTTCTACTGAACATCTTACGTATTTAGAAAATGATAGTAAACAAAAAACAATACTAACAACTGATGAGATAAAAAGATTATTTGAAGTATGTGACAATACAAAAGTAGGATTGAGAGATAAAGCAATGTTATCATTGTATTATAGTTGTGGATTGAGAAGAAATGAAGCATTACATGTTGAAATAAACGACATTGACTTTACATCAAACATTCTATTTGTAAGAAAAGGCAAAGGAAACAAACAACGATATGTGCCTTTTACACAACATACACATCACATATTAAGAAACTACATCAATATTGGAAGAAGAAGACTAAACAAAAAACATAAACTAAGAAAGACACTTCTTATTAGTAACAGAGGAGAACGAATTCAAAGTCAATCTTTATTCAAAAGACTAAAAGTATTGTGTAAAAAAGCAATGATTGACAAGAATATAGGATTACACAGTTTACGTCATAGTATTGCTACACATCTTCTTGAACAAAACATGTCTATCTACGACATTAGTCAATTCTTAGGTCATAGTTCATTGCAAAGTACTCAAATCTACACTCACATTTATCATCAATGATTTTTCTATTTTTCTATTGAAAAGAATATGAAAATAGAAATTCAATCACTCAAAAATGAAACACTTTACAACGTATCTTCAAAATAAAGGTTTTACACAAAGTTCTATCTACAGTTACATACGTATGACTAAAAAGTATTTATCTTTTGTCAAATCAAAGAGAATAAGTGTCAAATCAGCAACATACAAAACAGTACTGTCTTTTGTAAAACAACTACAAAAAACAAATAATGAAAAATCTACAAATGGACATTTGATAGCTATTCGTCATTACTACAACTTCTTGAATGTCAAAAACAATCCTGTAAAAGTAAAATTAAAGAGAAAGCCTACACAGATTAGTTCAAATACAATGACAGCTATTGAATTAGAACAATTATATCTTGATTGGATATATAACGAATCTAAGACATCAATTAGAGATAAAATAGTAATAGGACTGTTTGTATTTCAAGGTATTCACAGCTATGAGTTAAAACACATAAAAATTGATGATGTAGACTTTAATAACATGACAATTACAATTCAAAAAAGTAAAAAATCGAATAGTAGAATACTAAAAATTCACATCAAACAATTGATCGATTTAAAAAACTACATTGATAACATCAGAAATCAGTTCAACAACTCAAGTAACTTGTTAATTGTAACTGATAAACAAAGCAATTGTACTAGAAGTATCTTGAATCAAATCAGTAAAAAACTAACAAAACAACAAACATCATTCACTTTAATAAGAACTTCTAACATCAAACTATGGTTGAAACAACATAATCTAAGAAAAGTTCAATATCTATCAGGTCACAAATACATCAGCTCTACAGAACGATACTTGACAACTGACATAGAACAACTCAAACAAAACATCATCAAGTTTCATCCTTTATAAAAACAAAAAGATGCACCTAAGTACATCTTCTTGAATTAGTATTTACTCTATAAAACCTTTATGTTGTGGTTTTGAGTATAGCGTACTACGCTTACTCATACTCGCCACCAGTTACAAACTGGCGGGAGCTAGGGCTATACAATATGTAATGTACCGTCCATACAAGTTAATTGAAGCTTATTATTTAAAACTTCTATATCATTTATGATGTCTGGATATTCTTTCTCTTCAATCAATTGTAAAGTTAAAGGGTCAAATATTAAAACTGAAAGTTCAGTGACTACATAAAGTTTATTATCCAACTCATAAAAATCAAAAAAATTCCATTTAAGTTTTAGTTTAGTTACTTTAGAATCTGGATTCAAAAAAGCTATATCATTATCTATTCCAATAAAAAATAATTCTTCATTTATTTGTTTAATTTTTGGTACTATAATATCACTTCTCCATGCTAACTTATAATTAATATTACCTAAACTAAACTTACCAAACGATCTACTATATTCATCTTCAAGAAACAAATTTATTGCTTGAGTATTTTCATACTCTTCTTCTTTTATATATTCTAAATTCATTATTTAAATATTTTTGGAATTATTGTTGTTACGCTTGGAGCCGAAGACATATTACCTCCCTTGTAAAAAAAGCTAACATTAACTTGACCTTTTTTCCCTATTTTAATACTTTTTACAACTGTTGTACCAAAATTATTTGTCATTGTACTAACAGTTTTACCATTTGTAAATGCCTTCCCAAATACCTTCATCAATTGTGTTTCTGTTTTAATACCTAATGTCGTCAAATCTTTAAGGTTTTGTGCAGATCTAGCTATATTGTGAGCGTTACCAGTAACTACTCTACCAAAAAAATAATTAAACTTATTAGAATTGACGAGAAACCTACCTCCTTTTACAGCTTTATTCGCTTTGTAAGCAAGAAATACCCATCTACCTCCTTTAAAAATCCAACCTACTGGTATTGCTGATGTTCCTACAAATATAAGAATCTCCTTAGCAGTTTTATTAAGTTCTTCTTGTTCTTCTTTTGTCAGTTCTTTCCATCTTTTTTGATGTTCAACTGTTGTTTTAGTTTCTACACTACTAGAAGTACCGCTTGATGCACAACAAGTTCCATCTGGATTTAACACTTTTCCTTCGGTACTTTCTGATGTTTCACTTGATTCTTCAGTAGATTCATTATTTGATGAACTATTTTTATTCTTATAAAAGTCTCTACCTTGACCTAACTCAAATCCAGACCAATCAGCACCACCTGTAGTAGCATCAGCTCCACTTGGATCAGCCCAAAATATAGGGTTATTATCAAACGCAACACTTGTTCCTTGTGAGTAATGAGTAACAGGGTCAATCCCATTAAATCTAGCAATGGCTGAATCATACATACGCACGTCCATCTCCATTAGATCTAACCCTAGACTTTCATTAAGTTCAACACCATTGTATCCAAACTTCTGCGCAGTTGAGTTTCCAATACTTAAAGTAGTATCATTATACCCTTTATGTTGTAGTCCAAAGGGATAGTAATTCTTTTCTTCAATAATTTCTGTACTTGCTGTAATTACACCATCATTATTGTTATCTGTATACGATAAACGTATGTTTCCTAAATGGTCTTTGTATTGGTAAACGTAGTCAAATGATGAGATTGCCGCGCTACCGCTCGCAATGACAGGTTGTGTATAACCTTCTGCGTGGTTAAAGAATTGTAGGTTTCCGTTTTCGTAAATGTGGTTGCCTGCGTAATCTGTTGTAACTGTAGGACTACCATCTTTATTGACAATTTTTCTAAGCTTAACACCACTCGCATCATAAATATATTCTATTTCATCAGGTGCGGAATTAATTTCAATAAACTTAGGTAAGTTCAAATGATTATACTCGATGTTACCAATGTTTTTATTGGCATCACTTTTCATATTCCCATTGGCGTCGTATGTATAATCATTACCTGTATTTGTTCCATCTTTAAAGCCAAAAGTTTTACTTCCTGTTTTTTCAACTACTTTTAGCAATTTATTTCCCGAATCATAATTATAAGCCAAATCATCCATAGTACCAAAAATAGTAGCATCTGTGTTTACATGCCCTTTTCTGATAAGACTATTAATGTTTCCATTTTTATCATAACTGTAAGCTGCATTATACCTATTTGTAATACCTCCCGCATGTGTAATTCTATTTAATGCATCATAGGTATAGTTGTAGGTTTTTCTTGTATTATCTACATTTTGTGTTTGCCAGCTAGTTTGGGCAATATTACCATTATATAAACGCTTGTTTAGCTCCACACTTGGGTCGTTGTATTGTATGCTAAAGTTAAACAAATCATTGTCATTTACCACATCGTCGTTAATATTTGTTAACCATCCGCGTACATTGTAGTTGTAATCTACTTTTTGTAATCCTTTACTGTTGTCTACAATTTTAAAATCTTTGATTTTTCCATCGTTATGACAAAAACTTGAATCACCTAATAATGTTCCTGAGGATTTTGTTGTCGATACATAAAAAGTTTCACCATTTTTTTTATATAAAATCTGGTCTCCAATACGTTCAACTTTAAACACATCCCCTATTTCATAAGTAGTATAAGTCCCTTTATTTCTATAACTTTCGTAAATATAAACGTTAGAAGCATGGATATATACAGCATAACCTAAAGAACCATAATGCGCATTCGTATTATTATTAGATAATCCTATCATATAATACTTACCCTTAGTAACTGTAGTAAATTCAACATAACCATCTCCTGAAAAACTACCTTGTGTGGCTAATCCAACAGTCCAACAAGAACCTACTCCTTTAGTAATTAAATTTCCATTAACAGTTATTCCGCTAGTTACATCTTTGTATCCAGATTTGGTTCCGTTACCTAAGATTTTACTTTCTAACTGTCCCATATCATCGTAATTGTTCTTTACAATACGTTCTGATATTTGATTGTTAATTTCCTGGTTTTGGCTTACCAATCTATCCATATGATCATACTCAAAACGATCAATCGTTACAATAGGATCTTTTCCAGTCTTTTTATGTGTCGTTTTAGTTTCTAACACTTTACCAGTAAAATCATCTAATTTACTCTCTACAATATCAGTCGTTTGTAAATAATCGTTTTTACTATACAAATAAACAGGACGTGCCTTTTTATCGTAATAGGTTAGTGTAGTTATCCAATTAGTAGTTCCTAATACTCTAGTTTTGGTAACTGTAGCTAAACCTTTAGTATTAGTAGTAATACTTTGTTCGTATACACTTGTTGGAGCTGTAAAACCAGATGGTACATCTACATAGGTATCGTAGTAGTTTATGGTGTAAACTCCTGTAGGTGATCCTGGGATAGCAGAACTTGTGTAATATATAGTAGTTCCTCCTATGTTTCTTGAAGATGTTTGTTTATTTTCAAACTGAGTATAATTACCTGTGTTTGCATAACCTTGTAGTGTTATTCTACTAGCCGTTTGGTTAGATTGTATTCCAGTATAAATTACTCTTCCTAATTGATCATATTTTGTATATAACCACTCATTTTTAGCTTTTAAATTAGCATCTTGTGTCATTACAGGACGATCTAATTTATCATATACAATATACTCCCATCCTTTACCAGGAATCTTCTTTTCTACCAAACGATTTCTATAATCGTACACATATTGGTAACATAACTCACTTAACTGTGTTGCTGTTGGTTTTGCAATAGTTCCTTCAGCTTTTGGAGGAATTACATAAGTTAAGTTTCCAAAATCATCATACACATAATAGGTATCATGCCTTTGGTTTTGGTTATAGGTACGTTTTAAAACTACTTGTCCGCTTTTGTTTTTAAACTCCTCTGTTGTATGATCATTCGCATAGGTTTGTCCATCTTTCCAGTTCTCATCTTTAGTTACTGTTTTTGATAGTGCTCCTTCTGCATAATACACAGCTCCTCCTTGTAAAGTTGGTGTATAGGTATTATTTGCAAAACTCGTTGTTACTTCGTAAATTTTAACTTCGTTTGTAGCATTTACATCGTAATCAAACTTAATCTCATGTCCGTTTCCTAATTTCCAATCGGTACCTGGAGCCGCTTGCTGGGTAACTCTATTTAATGGAGAGCTATCAAAAGCTTTCTCTGAATAGGCATTAATTTCTGTTGGTAAGGTAACTCCAGCAAAGTCTTTCGCGTATTTACGTCCGTAATATTCCTGAGTAGCAGTTGCCATATTCTCAGTTCTGATATTCGCATTTCCACTACCATTGGTAACCGGTAAATACTCTTTAGTCATTCTACCTAAGTTATCGTACTCTACATGAGAAACAATATCTTTAATATTCTCTTGCGCAATTACTGGAGAACTTTCAGTAATGACATCGTCTAACGGGATTTCTCCTCCATCAATCTCTTGAAATAACGGACTCCAAAAGTATTGACGAACGCTAGTATCTGTACAATAAAATAAATAATTTCTTAGTCGAGTTGGTGTATTATTAGAACGCCATCTATATTCATGACCACTTGCTATTTTATTTCCATTGGTTTCATAGACACCGCTAACTCCTGTGTTACCTCCTCTATAGGTATGAGGATGAACAACTCCAACTAATAAATACCACGTGTTTGCTTTAGGTAAATCTCCAGCATAAAAATATGGATTTCCATTAGCCGTTCCGTTTAAATTATCAACACCTCCAGTACCATGATATGCTCTTCCTTTTCCTGAACCAATCTTATTTTTCTTTACCCAAACTGAATAACGATAGGTTTTGGTATTATCAATTTCAAAATAATCTGTGTTCCAGCCTCCATCGGGACCGCTAGCTGCATCAGGTAAACATTCCCATAACAAATCGGTTCCTCCAAATGGAGTTGTACCATTTACTACTTTGTTTTCTGCTGAACCTCCATTACGATTGTAAAAATCAGTAGCTGTTGCATTAACTGTCCAATCAATTGGAATGGCATTGTTTGAAACCGTATTTCCTCCGGCATTAACCGCAACCGTTTGTTTTAATCTCCCCAACCCATCAAAATACTGAACGTTGGTCATTACTTCGTCTTTATTTTGCCCAGTAATAGGCGTTGTAGTTCCTTTTTTGTAAACCTTAGTAACTACATGATTCTCATTAGTGCTTTGTGCGTACATCACAAAAGGTAACACTAAAAGTATTAATACTAACTTTTTCATCTTTTTCTTAGTTTTTATAGTTGTACGAATGTTCTTTTAAAATCTCTCCCTCAGTGTTTTTAACAAATTTCAATCTGTTAAATTCATCATACTCATAGTACACCACTTCTCCTCTAGGATCCGTAATACTCGTAACTCCAATTAATGGATTGTAAGTAAACGTGGTTACTTGTGATGCTGAGAATGCATTACGTAATGCTGTTAAACTTGAACGCAACGTGTTTTCTGTAGCTACACTCACATCATTATTAGATGCATTAATTGCATTGGTAATTGCTGTTTGTTGAGCACTGCTTATTGAAGTATAGTTTTCAATCTTTGCAATAGGTTGCGTTTTATCATATCCCCAAACATAATAGATTTTAGAACCATCTTTCTTACTAACTTCAACTGGATTTCCTGTAGTATCATAACTATGAAAAATTGCTCTATCTTCTAATGTCTGAGTTCTACCTTTACTCGTTTGGATTTTTTCTGGTAATAAAATTCCGTGTGCTGTTTTGTATTCAGAATGCTGAGTACTTAACTTAACTCCATCTTTATATGAAGTTGTAGTAACAGGTTGCATCCTATTTTGATTCAATAAAGGCAGATAAAAATCATTAACCGTTTTGTAAATAGCTCCTTTACTATCGGTCATCTCAGAACTCTTTAACTGATAATGGTTGTTGTAATCATAAAAGTACCTTGTTTCACTCTCTAAAACTTTACCGTTAAAATAGTTGCGTTCTATAGTACGATTTAAATTTACCGTTCCTCCGGTTAAATGATATACTCTGTATGCCCAATCAAAAGAAGAAATACTATAGCTAGCCTTTTTCATATATAAAGGCATTTGAAAAATAATATTCCCTTTCGAATAATCTGAAGTTGTATTATTATTCCAATGATATTCTTTTCCTTTAGGTGTAAACACAAAGTTTCTCCAATCATCTGGAGTACCAGGAGCTACAACAAAATTCTCATCAAATAAGGCTATGTTATCAAAATCTTGGCTATACGTGTTGTTTGCATATTGGTACTTGTTATATATTTCTCTCTGTAAAATATAACCGTCCATATCTTTATTATACCCAAAAATTCTAGTTTTTATATTTTTCCCGCGTAACCATTCATTATCGGTTGGTGGGTGATATGGGAATTCATAATAATCACCACCAGAATCAGAAAAATTAGTGAAGTTATACTTTATCATTCCTTCATTATCTTCTTCAGTACCATTATATTCAGTAATGTATGAATATCCTATACTATTTCCTTGAAAAGAACTAAAGGCACTGGTTTGATCAAAATAATGAAACATATCTATGGCTTCAGTCATCACTCCAGATTCAGTATTATACTGATAATCATATTCTCCTCCTCTACTTACATAACCTGGTAATCCGTGAATTGAACCTCCTGAGTATTCAAATTCTTTAACTTTGGTATTGTTCTCAGAGATATACTCTATTTTCTTAACCCTTTTTCCACCTGCATACAACATTCTTTCATTAGGTTGATAGGTAATAATGATATCAAAGTCGTACATCTCATTTGTATATAAATCTATAGGAACACTTGGATGTCTGGGATTTGAAACACTTAAACTTATTCTACCATTACTTACAGGAAGCTGATTAATAGAACCTGGATCAGCTGGAGAACCATTGACCATAAAACCAAAAATACAATCAGGAATGTTTGGATCACCATCTTCATATCTTAAGTGTATACAACCAATTTGGTAAGTAAAAGTGTCAGAATTTACATCGAAATACAAAGTTTTATATTGACCAGTAGTTGGGTCTATAAAATCAGACTTACTCAATCTAATTTTTACTTCTGAAACACTCTGAGGATTAACTTTAGGAAGTATAACATTATCCGTGATTTGTGATGGTACTAAACCTTGATTATGCTCATACGTAAATTTAGTTACCCCTCCTGTTGGATATTTAATTTCTTCTAACATTCCTGCTTTTGAATGTTCTAAGTGAACTCTTCTATCTGGCTGATAGCTACCATAATTGAACATACGCAAAAAGGGACCATTATTCGTTGCTCCATTATAATATCCCCAATAATCTTGACGTGTAGAAAAACGACTTGGTAATACCGTAGCATTATACGTAAATTCATACGGAGGTAATCTTGTACCGTTATTTCCTTCTTCTTCAACACTACTTAAAAACATTCGCTTAAATGAATTTGTAAAATCAGGATTATTTATAAAGTAACTCAATAAATTGGTTTGATCTGTACTTGTAGTATAGGTATAATTTAAATCAAAGGCTTTTACTTTAATATTATTTTGATCATAAATTGTAATCTTATCTAAAGCATGTCCATTATAATCTAAACGACCGGTAGTTTCTTTTGTAAAAACTACACTTCCTTGATTATACGTTATTTTTTGTAACTGATAATTAGTAGCATCTATTCTTGATACTTTGCTACTAATTTTAGTAATATCACTCATATTACGAGTAGAATTGGTAAATGTACTATTCGACTCATGCCTGTCTACCGATTTTTCGAAACGAACAGAAGATTGCTCTTTTTCATAGTGGTAGCTTATTAACTCACCATACACCGTTTCAATATCCAACAATTTCCAAGAACTATAATTTTTGTCTGATGCTGTTGGACCGTCTTGAACTTGATTTCCATTATTATAAACAGAAATACCTACTGATGAGTTTTGATAATCTCTAGCTCTTCGTAAACCATCTTTTGAAACCCCATAATAAAATATATTTCCACTAGCATCGGTAATTTGAAAAGATGAAATTTTCCCTAAACCTCCAGACTCTCTTTGGTATGAAATTTTCACATCACCAAAACTTTGAATAACTGGATTAGCTAAATCTTTATAGTTAAAAACAAATTTACCACTGCTTCCGCCTCCGCTAAAGGTAAATTGATCTGGATAAAAATCATAACTTGGATCTTGTACTTCTTTTTCAGATACTGCAGCTCTCACATTTTTATCTGAAGAATAACTTATAAAGTCATTCTTGTTTAAAAAATAGGTGTTTTGTCCAGCACCATCATCAGCTTTTCCTCTAATTTGACGTGATACATCTCCTCCATAGGTTAACGACCAACCCATTCCTGTTCTTGGTGCAGTTTCTGAAACTTTAACACCACGACCATGATAACTTAAACTAATTGGAATTTGAATCCCTTTTACCGAAATAGTATGAATTGGAATAGACACATTAGCAAGCCCCGAATAATGAGATACAGGAACTTCTGTAAATCGTGATAAAGCTGCTGCCTCTGGTGAAGGTGGAACAACTTCTGGTAAAAAGTTACCTTGAGCTGATGAACCACCTCCCCTTGGTCCACCACTTCCGTCTTCTCCTGTAAGTTGACTATAACCCACAACAGATAAAAGCATTAAAATAATGCTTAACATTAATTTTCTCATAAGATTAATTGAATTTTAGCAATTTATAATTAAACAATTTTTCCCTCGTGGTGCAAATATATACATTTTTTAGACTTTAACAACTTGTTACTCAATCTTAAAAATGTTACCTCATTATATTTTTATTTATTTTTAATCTTTGTGCTATAAAAGCCAAAATAAATGTACTTAATAAGATAATAAATTGATTTCCTTTTAATTAGAAATTACTTTTTTTAGCAGAAGCTCTAAAACTAAATATTCATTTCTCCTACTGTAGTTCTTTTTCTTTTTAAAACTATACGACTTAATTTCTCCAAGTCCTTCTTGCTCAAAGTAATTTAAAAAGTGAAGTAATGCATTAAAATCTCCTTTAAGTGTTATAGGATACAATTGAGATTTTATAGAATTATCTAAAACCTCTATTGGGTTATTAAACTCAATAATTTCAATTTTAGAAGTTTCATTCTGATACCTATTGATCTTTTTTAATAAAATTTGTTGGAAAGAATTATCTGCAAAAATATTCTCTTTAACTAAAATAGAATCAATGTATTTACCTTCTTGCTTAAAAGCCAATGTTTTAGAAGTTATATTATCGGTATCCTCTTTCTCTTTTAGTAGTTTTTTATAAGTGTTTTTTAATTCAATTGTATTTTGAAACGTAGTATAATACAAAATTGGAATTGCCAATACAAAACCAATTAGAAGAATAGTGTTTTTTCTTTTATAGCTCATTATTTCAATCGAATTACAATATGAAAATTAGAATTCCTTTTTCTTTTATCTTTTTCTGTAGAGAGTTCTAACAACTGATTTACCCATTTTTTTCTCTCTATAGCATCAATCCAACTGGTAAATTCAGCATATTCATTTAAAACTCCTTTAACTTCTATTTCTTTAATTTGAAATTGTGTTTCCTTACCTTCCCTTAAATTTCCTTTAATGGGTTGATAGTTGATTTCATTTAGAATTACAGATTTCGGTATTTCTGAAACAATTTGATCTGTATATTTAGACACAGAAAATAAACTTGAGTTTTGAAGTTCAGACAATAATTTTCGCTTTTTATCTAAACTAACCGATATTTCTTTTAGTTTATTTTTCGCTCCTTTTTTAATTTCTAATTCTTCTTGAAGTGCACTTACTTTTTTATTATAATTACTAAAAAATAAAAAATTGATTAACACCATAGTAAAAATTGCTCCAAGCGCAATTTTATATCCTAAATTAAAAACTTTTTTATCTTTAAAATTACTTAGATATTCTTCTTTAAAATGAACATTCTTTTTTAAGTAGAACTCAACAATCCCAGCTAATGGCAATATATAAGAATTATGAATTTTAATTCCATTTACATTATAACTGTAAGAATTAAACCTTTTGTTCTCAATACTTTCCAACTTATTATTGCCTAATACAATTCTAGAATTTGAAGTAAATAGTTCATTATAATCTATCATTTCCGTAATTGAAGTAATAGACATATTTCCTAAAAGAACATCTAAAATTATAATATCATTTTGAGCATATCCAGCAATAAGTTCTTTAATATAAGATTCTCTCACAATTGAAATCCAAGAGTCATTTTCAGAATACGCTACTTGCAGTTGAAAATCTTTTATGGATAATGTTGGATATGCATTTTTAAAAACTAAATCGCTATTAGGTTCTATAACACTTATAGACTTTGATAAAACCTGATTATTATTTACAACCAATACAACATGTTCTTGTTTAATCGATTTTACATAAGAGAACAACTCAGAAATTTTGTCAAAAGAATCTGAATTAGATAACACTAATTCATTCTTTTTTTTCGAGAGTTGTAAACAATGAAATTGATCTTTTCCTTCACTATCAAAAGAGTGTTCAACAGCACAGAAGGTATTTCCAAAAAACAAACGATCTTTCATCGTTAACGTATAATAGTTGGTTTAATTAATACAGAAAGTTTCTTTTTAGAATCTATTCTTGTTTTTTTACTGAAGAACCATTTTATAATAGGAATTCTTGCTAAGAATGGTACTCCAGAACCTGAATCGTTTTTAAGATTTTCTTCTAATCCTCCTAAAATTACGATATCTTGATTTTTTACTCTAATTATCGAATTAAACTCTCTAGAATTAATACCAGGAGGTGCATCATCATTATTAGAGCCGTTATTTACAAAACTAGATTGCAATACATTAATACTCATGGTAATTTGATCATCTCCAGCAACCATTGGTCGTATAGAAATAGATAAATCGGCATCAATAGGAACATAATTTCTTATTTCAGTAGTTTGCGGATTTTGAGACCCTATAATATCTCTACGAATGACTGCATAATACGAACGTTCTCCGTTTGATAAAACAGCCTCATGCCCGTTTAATGTAGACAGTTTTGGTGTAGATCTAATTTTTATATTCCCATTGGTTTCCATAGCATTAATTTTAGCATAAAAATTAGGTACTACTCTACCAATATTTAAAGAACCAAAACCATCAAATCCACCTATAATTTTATTTAAAGTAGTGGCTCCTAAAGTAACATTTGATGAAGGAAATAAAGTTCCAGAATCATTTGTAGGTTGACTTCCTAAACCTAATTCAACTCCAGTATTAACCGTTGCACTTTTATTTACTTCAATAATCATTACCTCGATTAAAATAACAGGAACCGGTTTGTCAATTTGCTTAACGAATTTTTCAAATCGCTTTATTTTTTCAGCGTCTCCGCCAACAATAAAACTATTTAATTCAGAATCAACCTGTATATCTAAATCTTTTCTAAGATCCTCAGGAATTAATTTTGCAAAAGATTGTAAACTTGAGGATGAATCTTCAAATGGTTTATCGTTTGAACTTCTTGATAAACTTGTTCTAGATCTTCCTCTTCCTCCATTAAAATTCGATCCTGAAGTTCCATTATTAAATCCACCATTATTAACACCATTAGAAAACTGTGAATTTCCACTATTTATATTCCCAAAAGAAGAATTGGAAGAATTGAATAACGAATTATAATCGTAATCATTTCGTTTAGCCCCTGTTGGCGTAGACATAATTTCGATAGACCTATGCATTAAAGGAACAGTAACATAGCTTTTTGCAGCAGCTTTTTTTCCATCAGTAAAATAATAAATACCGTTCTCTTTCCTATACGTTAAACCAGCTTCATCTTGTAAAATCTTAGTCAATAAATCATCAAATGTTATCTCTTTTGCTTTGAACGTAAGCTTTTTAAGATTTGACAAGTTAGTATCGGTATACATATTGATGTTTAACGCATAACTAATATCTTTTACAATTGCGCCAACATTAGTATTTTCAAAATCAACTTCTAAAATTTTATTGATAGAATCTTTTACTTTAAAGAAAAAATTAGAAGTTCTATATCTTCTAGGACGTTGAGTTTGTTGTCTATCTCCTCTTCCTTTATTAGCTCCTGTTGTATTAGAAGCAATATCTCCATCTAAAGTTTGAAACAAATAATAACCATCTTTAGTTTTTGTTACCTCTAAATTATTAGTAAAAGCAATTTTATCTACCGCTCCTTCAAATGGCATATTCTTTATAAAACTAGTTACCTTTTTATTTCCCATATTAACACCAAACAACATGTTTTTACCTGTTACTTGGGTAATTTTTTTAAAAACTTTGGATAACGTATCGTTCTTCACATCTATAGAGAACAAATCATTTGTAGCATTGTATTCTACAAATACTTCTTTTTGCCTAATTGGAGTTGGTTTTTCTTTATAATTTTTAACAGTTAGAATATTTCCTGTTGAGTTCACTTCTAAATTAAACTTATCACATATATGAAGTAGTAAGCTTTTTACAGATACATTAGCAAAGTTGTAACTTACTCTTTGTTGCTTTAAAGAAGGGTCGGTAATAAAATTTATTTTCTTTTCGTTAGCTATAGTACTTAAAATAGTAGACAAATCAACATCTGTTAAATTTAAATCTACCTTTTGAGAT
Organism: uncultured Tenacibaculum sp.; assembly: GCA_947492185.1. Lineage (GTDB taxonomy): Bacteria > Bacteroidota > Bacteroidia > Flavobacteriales > Flavobacteriaceae > Polaribacter. Next base: position 51,870 of record CANLMR010000002.1, on the reverse strand, counting down.
AATTCTGGTATTACTCTTTCTAAACTATCAAGTTGTTTTTCTAATAGCTTAATTCTGTAACTTGTTTCTTGTCCAAAAAGTGCAACAGATAAGAAAAGAGTTAATACAAATATTATATTCTTTTTCAATTCCAATTAGTTTAAAGTTAATGTATAGATCTCTTCCATTGATTGGTATTCAGAATTTACTCCATAAATCATCCATTCATATTCACCTGCCTCTAGTACGTTCGAAAAAGAAGTTTTTGTTACCAATGTATCGGCAACTATTTGTGTAGCATTTAAAAAATTAGGTTTAGCAATTCTAACTTGATATTGATCAGCTCCTTCTATATTTTTCCATGAAAAAGTAACAGTTCCCGCATCCATTACTGTTCCATTTACTGGAGCTAATATCTCAACTTTATCATCAGATATATTATCTACAAAAATTGCTTCACAACCAATAAGTAATGTTAATAATAACATTACCATCAAAATCTTTTTCATATATAGATAAATTAAAAATGGGTGTAAAAGTATAAAATAATTTCTTTTTTATAATTTTGCAGACAAGAAAATAAATGATATTGACATGAAATTGAAAGTTTTAAATAAAAAAGTAGATGCCTTTAATCTTCAGGAACTATTAGTAGTAATGGTTATTATTGGTATTTTGGTATTAATTGCTATGCCTTCTTTAATGAAACAAGTTACTAAAGCTAAAACAACAGAAGCAAAAATTCAACTTGGTCATTTATATGGATTACAACGTGATTATTACTATCTAAATTCAAAATATTCTAATAGTTTAAATGATATTGACTTTGAATCTCCTGTTAATGTTAACAATGGTGGATCTGCTTTTTATAACTATGAAATTATAGAAGCTTCTGCTAACTCATTTAAAGCTAGAGCAACTGCAGTTAGTGATTTTGATGGAGATGGCACCTTAAATGTATGGGAAATTGACCAGGATAAAAAGCTAAAAGAAGTTGTTAAAGATTAACCAATAACTGTACTCAAGTTAAACATTGGTATATACATCGCAATTAAAATTGTTGCCACAATTACTCCTAAAAACAAAATAATTACGGGTTCTAGTACAGAACTCAACATTTTTGATTTATACTCAATCTCTTTATTGTATTGCTCTGTTAACCGTTCAAAAATAATTTGGTTTTGATTAGTTTCTTCAGCAACTTTAATTAGTGAACTCATTTTAGAATCGAAAACTTTATGGACACTCATACTCTCAGATAAGGATTTACCCAATAAAATATCTGATTCGATTTTAGTGAGCGCGTTTTGTAATGGATAAAATGAAATCATCTTTTGAGTTAATTGAATACCATTCAATAACGGTACCTTTGCTCCAATTAACAAAGAAATTGCCTGAGTAAACTGAGCTATTTTTACTTTTCTAAAAAACTCACCTACAAAAGGAATTTTAAGCAGTACAGATGAAGACATTTTCTTATACCATAATTTTTCTTTTACCAGTCTTTGTAGAACTATAATAGCTACTATTAGTACTAAAAATATCCAATAATAATCTCTAAAGAAATTTGAAGTATCTATAATTTTACTGGTAATCCAAGGAAGATCAACTTTATTCTGTTTGAAAATCTCGGCAAACATAGGAACTACAAACTGCATCATAAACACAACTGCTATTAACGCAGTAAACATAATAATTAAAGGATAGGATAATGCACCTATAACGGTTCTTCTTTGTTCGTTTTTTCGTTTAAAGAAATTACCCAGTTCTTCAATAACTTTAGTTAATGTACCTGTTCTCTCTCCTATTTGAACAGAATAATATTCATAATCAGAAAAACGGTTTTGTTCTTTTAAAGCTTCAGAAAAGTTTTTACCCGAAATTAAACCATTAATAATACTATTAAACAAACGTTCATCTTCTTCTTTTTTTTGTTCTTTAGCAATTAAATCTAACGCATCTTTTAATTCTAAACCCGCATGAAGTAATACATGTAATTCTGTATAAAATGCTTCTTTCTTTTTATTTGAAAACGACGAACCAAATAATTTGATTTCCTTTTTTAAAAGTGCATCTATATCGAAACCTTCTTTAGTATCAGATTTATTTATATTTTTTATTTCAAATCCCATAATTAATCGTTTAGATAAAATGCAGCGTCTTTTATTGTGTATATAAAAGTTGCTCTATTATTTAATTCGGTTGATATAAATTTTATCGCATCTACGTTCCCTTTTTTCACATTATTTCCATCAAGAAAAAAAGTCAAATTACTTATTGAAATTTTAATTGTATCTCTATTTCTGAGTAAAAAACCTTCTTCAAATACGTAGTTCACAGAATCAATTGGACTTTTAAAGCTTAGGTTATTTCCACTAAAATCAGCTAATCCATAAGTATTAAAATCTTTATTCAACACTTTTTCTAAACCTATTAATTCTTCTTTTGCGACAGTTCTTTTTTGAATATGTCCAACTTGTCTTTTTACCATAGATAATGCCATAAAAGCCAATGAAATGACAATTGTAAAAATAATCATTACCACAATCAACTCAGTTAATGTAAATGCTTTTACTTTATTCATTCGCTATAAGCTTTTTAATCAGTTTTTTGTTGGTTCTTTTAGATGTTATTTCAAAGCTCACCCATTTGTTAGTTTGACTCTTTTCTTGAACAACTTCTACTTTATATTTACCATCACTTAATGTATAGGGTATATTAAGTTTTTTATTTTGATATTGGTACATCAGTTCGTTTAAAACAGTATTTTGCTCGTACTGGTTTCGTAAACTAATGTTTCTCAACAAATTACTCAATATAGACATGGCTATACCAAATACAACCACAATAATTGTAGTGGCCACCAAAACTTCATTTAATGAAGAGGCTTTTATTTTCTTTAATATAACCATTTAGAAACTCCTTTTATATTAGAATCGCCATTTACTCCTACAAATTCATTTGGTAATTCTCTAACATTTATAACTCCGTTATACAAATGATTTACATACCGTGTACCTGATTGTTTGGTTATAAAGTTATTAGTATATACTTCTCCTATAACTGTTCCTAAAAGTTCAGTATTGCCTTGGCAAATTACTTCACCTACAATCTTAGCATTTGTATCTATCTTTATTTGAGGATCTAAATTTCGTTCCTTAGAATTTTCATGCAAAAAACAAATCCCTCCTTTAAGTATAGTACCTTCTTCTACAAACACTCCATGTTTATCTTCAATTTTACTTGATTTGTAAGGTAATACTAAATATGATGGATAGGCTAAATTTACATTTTTATTGATGTATATACTTTTAGTAGCAAAAGCCTGAAAACTAGCTCTTACTCCCGATTCAATTTCAATCTCTGGGGCAATTAAAATGACATCTTCTAAATCTGTTTCTCTAGTAACAACTATTTTACTTAATGATTGTATTACAATATTACCTTTTAATGAAATATCCTGTAACTTAATTCTTTGGTAATCTTTATAAATCAACGTTTCCGATGTAAATGATTGAACTATATTGTCGCCGTTTTTTAATTCAATTTGTTTTAAATTACCTCCTAAAATTGTGTTCTGCACAGAATTTAATTTTTTAACCCTTGAATTTATAGGTAAACTAGAAGTACTTATTCTTGTTGATCCGTTCACTAACGCATTTCCATAAAAAGAATGTCCGCTGATATTACCTCTTTTAATTCCTCTTATAGGTAAATATGCTGTTCCTGTTATTTTAGTGTTTCCAACAACAACAAGAGGTGTATTATTATCGGTTAAATAAATTGCTTTTTTATTTGAAATAAGGTTACCAACTAGTCCAACTTTTTCAAACACTTCCTTATTTACTTTAGAATTAACTTTAACGAGATCAAAAACTCCCCATACACTTTTAGAAATGCTTGTCTCTTCTTTAGGATTATTAGAAAACTTAAGCTTTGTATCTGAATTATCTGAAAGTTTGATATTAGAAATATAATTGAATCCGTTTGTTGTATTTAAAATGGCTTCTTTGTATAAATTATTTTTAATAGCAACTTTCTGCTGCAATTGAAGTAAAAGTATAAATGATAATAAAACAATTAAGATAATAATTGAAACTACTAAAACATACTGTAATGCTCCTGCTTTTATCTTTTTATTCCACCCAAACATTTACTTATTTTGAAAATGTTTTAACTTCTCCTTTGCACTTAATCTTAACTTCTTTTGTATTCCCTGAAACTACTTGTAATTCATTAATCGTTTGATTCAATTTTACTATGTGTTGTGCTCCATTAATCGCAATAATAAATAGTAATTTTCCATTATTATTTATAGTTCCTTTATATCTAATTTGAGGAAAAGCAACAGAATCTTTTTTCTTTTTTGGTACAAATTTCACTTTGTTTTTAGGTCGATTATATTTCCCTAAAAAAGGATCTCTAGCATGAGTAGTTACTTTATATAATTCTTTCTTTTTAGCTTCTTTTGGTACAAATTTTTTGTAATCAACATTAGATAAGACTTCATTATCTGATTCTAAATACCCTAAAAATTGAAAACCAACAAAACTCCAGATTACAACTACTGCAGCTAACAAAATATATGTTTTTCTTTGTTTGTTCATAGCTTATGATATTAATAAAGAGTACACTTCATCAACAGAAGTAATTCCATCTTTAATTAATTGAATTGCATTATCTTTTAATGTTTTTATATTGTTTTCAGATAAATGATTTTCAATTTCTAATTCTTCTTTTTTTATAGCTTTTTCAATAGGTTTAGTTACAGGAATAATTTCATAAATTGCTTTTCTTCCTTTATATCCTGTTTGATAACAACTTTCACAACCTACAGCTTTATAATGTTTTTTAATAAGCCCTTCTTTATAAAGATTATCAGGAACATCATCTAATTCTGTTGCGACTTGTATTTTACAATTATCACAAAGTTTTCTTACTAAACGTTGCGCTACACTAACATTTAATGTACTTGCTATTAAAAAAGAAGGAACTCCCATATCTATTAATCTAGAAATGGTTCCCCAAGCGGAATTGGTATGAATAGTTGATAAAACTAAATGCCCAGTTAACGCAGCTCTAATTGCCATATTTGCTGTAGCAACATCTCTAATTTCTCCAACCATAATTACATCTGGATCTTGACGTAGAAAAGTTCTTAATGTGCTAGCAAAATCTAAGCCAATATCTTCCTTTAACTGAACTTGATTTACACCTTCAAGAGTATATTCAATTGGATCCTCAATAGTAAGAATATTGGTATCTTCTTTATTTAGTTCTTTTAATGTAGCGTATAAAGTTGTTGTTTTTCCAGATCCAGTAGGACCAGAAATCAATATGATTCCATTAGGCTTTTTTACAGCTTTCTTATACTTACGTAATTCTTCCACATTAAAACCTAACTTCTCTAACTGAATGGCAACATTATTCTTAGATAAAATACGAAGAACTAGTTTTTCTCCGTGTAATGTAGGCAAAGACGAAACTCTGATATCAAAATCCTCACTAGCAGTAGAAATATTAATCCTACCATCTTGTGGAAGTCTTTTCTCAGAAATATCCATTCCCGACATAATTTTAAGTCGGTTAATAATTTTAGGATATTCACTCAAAGAAATTAAATACTTCTCAATTAATTTCCCATCGATTCTAAAACGCACTTTATTCTGTTCTTCAAAAGCTTCAAAATGAATATCACTACTTCCTATTTCTTTCGCTTCATGAATAATATTTAGTAAAAAATCATCTGAATAACTTAAGGTACTTCTGCTTTTGTTTCTTTTTCTGTAGTTTGAAAGTAAGAACTTATTTATAATTTCTTCTTTCTCATTTTTAAGTTCTACTGAATTTCCAAGTACAATTTCAAGCTCATTCTTTAGTTCGCTAATATTCTGATTATCAGTCAACAAAGAAACAACTTGATTATTGTTTGCAACAGGTATAATTCTATACTGATACGCTAATTGTGAAGGAATTAGTTGTACTAAATCTGTAGAAATATCAAAATTTTCCTCTTTCATTTAAATAGTATATAGGTTCACTATATCGAACGCCAAATTTATGAATAAAATTAAAAACAAAAACAAGGCTTGAAAACCAGCCAATGGAACTGTTTTATGTTGGAGGTTTGACTTTATAAAAACGAATAGAATTAATGCAAAAATTAAAGAACAGATAAAGAATAATAAAAATGTTTCGACAGGAAAACCAACTGCAAAGACTAGAAAAAACAAAACATCTCCTAAACCTAGAGCTTTGAAGAAATTCATTTTCATTTTAAACTTAGTATACAAGAATAAAATTAGCATCAGTATTAAAATTAAAACTAGATTAATGGATACGTGCAACAGAAATAGTTGCTGAACTGTTTCCTGATAATATAAGTATGCATTTAAAACTATTGCAGTTAACAACAGCCATACATAGACTTTTCGTTCTTTTATGTCTTGGTAAAGAACACCTAGTAATACGATTAAAAATATATACAACAAAATCAAATTTTATTAAATCCCTCTTATATAATTCGCTAAAGAATCATTAAACTGAAAGCCTTTTGTAAAGCGTTTTTTATTCAATATTTTAAATTCTGAAAGTGCCCATAAAACAAATTCTTTCAAGAAGTTTATATCTTCCTTAGCATAATTTGATTGATACTTATGTATTAAATCATTTAAAGGCTCTATAATATCTAATTGAGCCTTAAAATACGAATCGTCCATATCATCTAATAATTCAATGCCTTCACTTGAATAAAACCATTGTGCTATTTCATCATATGGAGTTTTCTCATCTTCTTTCTTTAATTTTTTTATTTCTGGAAATAATTCTAAGAATAATGTTTTAACTGCATTACTAATTAAACTCTGAGCTACAAAATCTGCCCCTTCCTGTTCTCCTTCATAAACCAATTCTATTTTTCCTGTAATAGCTGGAATTGTTCCGAAAAAATCTAATAAGCGTACTGTTGTATTTTCATCTTCTGTTAAAAAACTTCTACGTTCTGCTGTACTAATTAAATTTTCTAAAACAGAAATACTCATACGTGCACTTACACCACTTTTTACATCTACATATTCACTCTCTCGAGCTTCAAAACTAATTTGTTCTACTAAGCGCTTTGCTAATTTAGGAACATGTACGGTATTATTTTGATTCTCTAATGTATTTGCTTCTTGTTCTGTTATTTTTTCCGCAATATCTATTGATTTCGGATAATGTGTTAAGATTTGGGACCCAATTCTATCTTTTAAAGGTGTAACAATGCTTCCTCTATTAGTATAATCCTCAGGATTCGCTGTAAATACAAATTGAATATCTAATGGTAAACGTAATTTAAAACCACGGATTTGAATGTCTCCTTCTTGTAGTATATTGAAAAGAGAAACCTGAATTCTTGCTTGTAAATCAGGAATTTCATTGATTACAAATATGCAACGGTTTGCTCTTGGAATCATTCCGAAATGAATTACTCTATCATCAGCATAATTTAACTTTAAATTCATCGCTTTAATTGGGTCTACATCCCCAATTAAGTCGGCAACAGTAACATCTGGTGTTGCTAATTTTTCAAAGAAACGATCTTCTCTATGCAACCAAGTTATCGGAGTATCATCTCCTTTTTCTTTTATTAATTCTATTGCAAAACGAGATAAAGGTTTTAACGGATCATCGTTAATTTCAGAACCTTCTACAACTGGAATATATTCATTAAGCAATGTCACCATTAAGCGTGCTAATCTTGTTTTGGCTTGTCCTCTAAGTCCAAGTAAATTTATGTTGTGCCTTGATAAAATTGCTCTTTCTAATTCAGGAATAACTGAGTTTTCATAACCCCATACTCCTTCAAAAACAGTTTCTTGGTTCTTTAATTTTTGAATTAAATTATTTCTTAATTCATCTTTAATAGAAACCGATTTATATCCAGATTTCTTTAAATCTCCTAAGGTTTTAACTTCAGTATATATCATAATTTATTTACCTCTAATTCGTTTTTTTCTATTTTGTTCATAGTCTTCAAAAATCATTTCTCCCAAACCTTTTAGGCCTGTATAAAAAGCTTTTCCTTGATTAGCTTGTGTAAATTGTCTTATAAATTGCATTAAATAAGGATCTTGAGCAATCATAAAAGTTGTTATAGGAATATGCAATTTTCTGGCTTGAGAAGCCATATTATAACATTTTTCAACTATATAACTATCCAAACCATTACTGTTTTTATAGTACGTTCCATCTTGTAGTCGTAAACAACTAGGTTTACCATCAGTAATCATAAATATTTGCTTATTTGTATTTCGCTTTCTCCGCAAAATATCCATTGCTAATTGTAATCCAGCAACTGTATTTGTATGATATGGACCAACTTTTAAATATGGAAGTTCTTTTACGGAAATAGGCCAAGCATCATTTCCAAATACCAAAATATCAATAGTATCTTTTGGATATCTCGTTTTAATTAACTCAACCAAAGCCATTGCTACTTTCTTTGCAGGCGTAATTCTATCTTCTCCATACAAAATCATACTATGACTAATATCAATCATTAGAACTGTACTCATTTGAGCTTTAAAATTAGTTTCTTCTACAATTAAATCACGTTCAGTAAGCGAAAAATCCCCTATTCCATTATTTATTTGGGCATTTTTAATGCTCTCTGTCATTGAAATTCGATCTAAAGCATCACCAAAATGAAAGTTCCTATATTCACCTGTATGTTCATCTCCTTGTCCTATTACTTTTGTCTTATGATTTCCTAAACGACTTTTTTTAAGTTTTCCAAAAATTTGATCTAAAGCATTCTGTCGAATAGCTTGTTCGGTTTTTGCTGTAATTTTTATATTTCCTTCTCCGCTACCGTCAGTATTTGTTGGATCAACTTCCTCTTTTATGTATCCTTTATTTTTTAAATCTTCAAGGAAATCATCAAGAGTATATTCAGGTGTAGTTAAATTATATTCTTGGTCAAGTTGAGTTAGCCATTCAAAAGCTTCATCAAAATCACCAGAAGTATAAGTAATTAATTCTTTAAAAATGTCAAATAATTTATCAAATGGAGAAACTTCCTCTGCTTCATATTTTTCAAACCGTATTCCTTTTTTGAATTCATTAATCATACTATAAAAATACAGCTATTTGTATTTTTAAACTAATCATAGATTTATGAATATTCTTATTTTAGCATTATTTTAATAATTAATGTACTTCAATAAAAAAGAATTACAACAACAATATCAAGGTTTTTGTGAGTCCAAATCATTATGGAAAAACACCTTAAGTAATATCATTCAAAATATTGATTTTCATATATTTTATACTAACTTATTTAAACTTAAACTTGAGTCTAAATTGAGATTAGGAAAATTAGTAGAACAATTTGTTTTTAATCAATTTTTAGGAGATGATAGTATTGAAATAATTGTGGAAAATTTACAAATACAAGAAGATAAAATTACTATAGGTGAATTGGATTGCATATTACTTAAAGATAAAAAACCTATACATTTAGAGATTGTATACAAGTTTTATTTATATGATAAAACTATAGGAACTTCTGAAATTGAACATTGGATTGGACCTAACCGAAGAGATAGTTTTTATCTGAAATATGAGAAACTGATTAACAAACAACTTCCACTACTTCATCACCCTAAAACTAAAGAAGTATTAAAAGAATACAATTTAAAAGCAGAAGACATAAGTCAGAAAGTATATTTTAAAGCTCAGTTATTTCCCCATTTGTCAGAATTAGACACAACCTTTCCTCTAATAAATAATGAATGTATTTCAGGGTTTTATATATATGAAGAAGAATTAAAACAATTTGATGATTGTAAATTTTATATTCCAACTAAACATAACTGGCTAATTCAAGCACATTCAAATGTAGATTGGCTAAGTTTTGAGAATTTCAAGACGCAATTAAACGAATATTTAGAGCAAAAAAATGCTCCATTATGCTGGTTGAAAAAGCCTAATGGAGTCATTTTTAAATTTTTTGTAGTATGGTGGTGATTAAATTAAAGGAAGGTTTTTGAAATAACTTATCATTAAATAAACAAATCCAAAAATTAAAACCGACATAACAACAAGATATTTGGCGTAGACCAAAGTTTTAGCATTCTTCATACTATATAAACATAATTTTTAAGGGGTTATATAAATATAACAATTAAGATTATAAAAACCCTACCGTTCTATTTTATATATTAACGCAAAAAATGCGCTTTTACGTTTTTTGAGAAGGTCTAATTTTATTTTTAGCTACTCTTTTTCTTGATGTAATGAAGTAAACACCTGTTAACAATATAACTGAAGCAATAATGGATTGCGACGTAAATTTCTCATCTAAAAAATACCATCCTAAAAATAAAGCAATAACTGGATTCACATATGCAGAAGTTGCTACTTTTTCTGGTGAAATAACCTTTAGTAAATAATTAAAAGCAGTAAAAGCTACAATACTACCGAATATGATCAAAATAACCATAGAAACTTGTACTTTATAACTCATGTTTTCTACAGTAGAGATATCCTCATTAAAAATCTGACTACAGAACAACTGTAGAACACTAGCTATAGTCATTTGATATCCTGTACTTACAAAAAAATTTTTTGGCAAATCAGCTTTAGAAACAAAAACGCTTCCATAACTCCAACTTAAAACACAAGATAAAATCATAAAAATTCCCAATACCATTCCTTCAGAAGTAGCAATTTCTTTCTGACTCACTAATAAATACATCCCAAAAACACCTAAACAAACACCTATAATTGATTTTCTTTGCATTTTCTTCCCATCTATTAATCGAAGTAGAAATAATACAAACAAGGGTTGTGTAGAAGCTAATAAAGCTGCAAAACCACTATCCACATATTTTAACGCCCAAACAAAAACTCCGTTTCCGTATACTAAAAACAAAAATCCAGCAATAGTTAGGTTTAACAATTGACGTTTACTCACTTTTAAAGACTTTTTCAAAAGCAATGCGATTATCAAAATTAGAATTCCAGCTACTCCAAAACGTATAGCAGCTAATAGTAATGGTGGAATTTCAGCTACAGCAATTTTATTAAGTAAATATGTTGAGCCCCAAATCACATAAATAGAGAAAAATGAAGCAATAATTAGTAGTTTGGATTTATTCATTGGACTAAGTTAATTTAAAAACTTAGTTGAATAAAGTTTTTTCTTATTTATAACATATCTCTACTTTTGGTATCTTAAAATAACAATAATGAATATCGATTTAATTTACGAAGATGATTTTTGTATTTGTGTAACCAAGCCAAATGATGTTGTTGTTCATCATGCCTATCACTCAAGAAATGTCATTAATGAAAAGTCATTATTACAATTATTAGAAGAAGATTTTGGTAAGAAGTTTTATCCTGTGCATCGATTAGATAGAAGAACTTCAGGAATTATTTTATTAACAAAGGAAACAAAATTTGTTTCTGAATTTCAAAAGTTATTTACTGAAAATACAATTCAGAAAACATATTACGGAGTTGTTCGTGGTCATGCTCCAGAAAAACGTGTAATTGATTCTCCTGTAAAAGGAAAAGATAGTAATGTATATAAAGATGCGGAAACACTTTTAGAGTGTGTAAAAACTACAACACAAAATATTCCAGTAAAACCTTATGATACTTCTCGTTATAGTTTAGTTAAACTAACTCCAAAAACAGGACGATTACACCAGCTTCGTATTCATATGAATAAAATTAGTCACCCCTTAATTGGAGATGGAAAATATGGAGATAAGAACCATAACGCCATGTATGAAACTAACTTTGGTTGGACAAACTTGTTTCTACATGCCAAATCATTAGAATTTACACATCCTTTCACTAATGAATCATTAAAATTAATATCTGATTACCCTGATAACTGGAAGGCGTTATTCAAACAATTTAATTGGTAGGTTTACAATTTTGTAAAACCTCTTACAATACTGATTTACAAATTATTACTGCAACTACAGGTTTTTAAATATTATTAGGGTTAATTACATATAGATTTCCTTTAAATTACTGTTTATTAACCTTATAAATTTAATCAATATGTTAAAAGACATTTCAAAGCTAGGAAAAACTCTAGACAAGCAAGAACTAAACTCGATCTATGGAAAAGATGGCGCGCCAATTCCATGTTTATGTGGAGTTCCAGGAGAACTAATGGACCCTAGATGCTATTGTGTAAATTGGTAACACTAGTTTAGTAAAAAAATGATTTTCAATAAATCCTACTTTAAAAATAAAAGTAGGATTTATTTATTCTAAAACGTAGAATATAAATATTGCAAATATGCTCCTTCTGGAAAGCATATAAGTTTATAGTTAAGTTTTAATGGTGACTTTTTCTGTTTTTCTGTATCATAATTAGTGTGTTAATTCATTTTCAACCGGATTACATAAAATTTAAAAACAAGAAAAATGGGAAAAAAAATTATTTATCTGCTAGGTATTTTTTTAACAATAACAATAGGAACTTATTTTTATTGGAAAGAAATAAACAAAAATCAAATAAAACCTACTTCTATTCCTAAAATAGAAAAAAAAGCAACTGTAAAAGATAAACCTTCTCTTAAGTTTGGAACTTTAGATGAAAATGGAAATACAAACTTTACATTGAAAGATGATATAAAGTTCAAAAAATCATCTATGGAGTTTTCTGTATCAGAAAATTTAGATAATAAAATTGGTGAAGTAAAAGATTTTATGTCTGGTGATAAGAAAGAAGAAAAAGCATTATCCATTACTGGGTATTACATGAGTGATGAAACTAATAGTACAGCATTTCCAAATATAGGCCATGCAAGAGCTAACTCTATAAAAAATTATATTTCAAAAAAAGGAATTTCTACTAGAGATATAAACGTAGTTGGTGAATTAAATGATCGTATGAAGATTGATACCTCTAACATAATGCAGAATCCTTTAAGGTTTAGCATTGGTAAATCTAAAGATCATTCAGAAATGATCGAGAGAATTATAAGAGAAATTCAAGAAAACCCATTGTCTTTAAACTTCAATTCAGGTGAGTTTAATACTAATTTAACCTCTAAACAACGTATGAAAGTTGTTAACATTTCTACGTATTTAGATAAAGTAGATAACGCTTTTTGTTCAATCATTGGACATACCGATAATACAGGTAGTTATAACAGCAATATGAGTTTAGGTAATAAGAGAGCTGAATTTATAAAACAATATTTCACTAAAAGTGGAATTCCAAATGACAAAATAGAAGTTTCTTCAAAAGGAGAAACTCAACCAGTATCTACCAATAAAACTAAAATTGGTAGAGCAAAAAATAGACGTGTCATTACTTCTATTAAATAGATTAAATAAAAAAGACAAGTTTAAAAACTTGTCTTTTTTATTCCATAAATCTATAATAACCACATTTTAGATAAGCTCCTTCAGGAAAACCAATTGGATGATCAGAATCATGATAGGTTTGCAATTCAGTTTTGAAACGACGTTTACCACTTTCTAAAACATCTTCATTTATATCAAAAAAGACATCTGCCACAACTCTTGATGAACACGAAGCTAATACTAATAAACCTTTTCTAGAAGTTAGCTTAGCTCCTAACCTGGCTAATTGAGCATATTTTTTTTTAGCCAGTTCAATTTCCGAAGCTTGTTTTGCAAAACTTGGAGGATCAATTACAACTACATCAAACGTAACTTTATTTTGAATCAATTTGCGAAGTTCCTCAAAAGCATCTCCTGCAATTGTTTTATGAACACCAGAATAATCATTTAATTTACCATTTTCGACAGCTATTTCAAGCGCTTGTTTACTAATATCTAAGCTTGTAACCTCTTTGGCTTCATTATATAATGCATGAACAGAAAATCCGCCGGCATAAGAGAACACATCTAAAACAGTTTTATTTTTACTGAATTCTCCTACTCGCTTTCTATTCGCTCTATGATCTAAGAAATATCCTGTTTTATGACCTTTAATGACATTTGCTGAAAATTTCACATTATGTTCTACGAACTCTACTACTTCATTCTCCAAAACTCCATAAACCACATCTCCATCTTTCAAATTATGATTTGTAGATTTTTGAACATTTCTACTTAAACGAATTACGATAGTTTCTGCTTTAGAAACTTCTTGTAAATTCTTTAAAATGGTTTCTAAAAAAGGTAGCCAAATTTCAGAATATAGCTTTACTACTAAAACTGAATCATAAACATCGGCAATGAAAGAAGGAAAACCATCATTTTCCCCGAATATTAAGCGATAACTGTTGGTGTTTGTTTGTAGCAATGTGTTTCTTTTCTGATACGCTTTTTCTATTTTCTGATGAAAAAACGCTTCATTTACAACCGCTTTTTCAGAAGAAGTATGAATCATTTTTATGCGAATAGGTGAATCTGAATCGTACAAACCTATACCAACTACTTTATTTTTCTTTCTACCAAAAATAATAGCTAAATCTCCTGTTTTAGGATCTTTACTAATTTTCTCTATACTATTAGAAAACACCCATGGATGATTCTTCATCACATGCTGTTCACCTTTGTTAGTAAGCTTTATAGCGAGATTCTTTGGTTGGTAATTTGAAACAATTCGTTCACTAAAATTCATACAGCAATTGCTAAAAAATGATGCACAAAAATAGGTATTCATTAAGAACTATGCGTAAAACTTTTTCATTTTAAACTTAAGAAACTCCAGCGATATGAGTATTTTTAGAATCTTAATTAGAATCTAACCCTTTCATATTAAAAATGACAAAACTACAAGATCCAATTACCTTACCCAACGGAACAGTATTAGCCAACAGAATTGCTAAGTCTGCTATGAGTGAGAATTTATCTAATAAAACACATGAACCAACTACCACTTTGATCAATGCATACAAAGAATGGGCAAAAGGAGGTTCAGGATTATTGATTACAGGAAATGTAATGATAGATAGTAAAGCTCTTGGTGAACCTATGAATGTTGTAATTGAGGATGATAGACATACTAAACAATTACAGGAATGGGCAGCAACAGTAAAAGGAACAAACACTCATCTTTGGGTGCAAATTAACCATCCTGGAAGACAAGCCATGGACCAGATTAATAATGTTCTAAAAGCTCCTTCTGCTATCCCTTTAAAATCAAAAGGTAGAAAAAAGGCTACAACAAAAATTCCGAAAGCTTTAACTCATGATGAAATTTTGGATATAATTAAACGTTTCGGAACTACTTCAAGAATTTTAAAAGAAGCTGGTTTTACTGGTGTTCAAATTCATGGTGCTCACGGATATCTAGTAAGTCAGTTTTTATCACCTTATGCAAATGTGCGAGAAGATGAATGGGGAGGAACTTTTGAAAAGAGAGCCAAATTTGTTTTAGAAGTTTATAAAGAAATTCGTTCTCAAGTTGGACCGGATTTTCCTATTGGTATTAAGTTGAACTCTGCAGATTTTCAAAAAGGAGGATTTAGCGAAGAAGATTCAATGAAAGTAATTGAGTTGCTTTCTGAAGCTGGAATTGATTTAATTGAAATTTCTGGAGGAACATACGAAGCTCCAGCAATGATGATGGGAAATCGTAAACAAAGTAGAAAAGAACGAGAAGCTTATTTTATTGATTATATCGAAAAGGCAAGAAAAATAACTAAAACTCCATTAATGTTAACAGGAGGATTTAGAACTGTTTCTGTAATGCAAGATGCCATTGCTTCTGAGAAATTAGATGTTGTAGGACTTGCACGTCCGTATTGCTTATTCCCAAACATTGGAAATGAAATTTTAAACGAGTCTCGATCGACATTTCCTGTAAATATTAATAAAACAGGAGTAAAAGGAATTGATGGAATGATGAATATTATTTGGTATGAAGCACAAATAAAGCGCCTAGGTTTAGGAAAATTACCTAAATTAAAACTAAGCGCTTGGTCTGTATTTTTTAATTACCTCTTTTTAATATTCAAGTTTAAGTTGACAAAGAAGTAATTAATAGTAATTTTAGTGTCTACTTTTTAAAACAGCTTCAATATCTTGAAAAGTAAATCCTTTTGCTTTTAACAAAATTAAGTAGTGATATAACAAATCTGCTGCTTCATTGGTGAATAAGTCGTCGTTATTGTCTTTGGCTTCAATTACAACTTCTACGGCTTCTTCACCAACTTTTTGTGCGACTTTATTTATTCCTCTTTTAAATAATTTATTGGTATATGAAGTCTCTACATTATTATCGATTCTATCGTGAATAATATTCTCTAATTCGTACACGAAACCTTTTGGTGTTTCTTCTGCGAAACATGAAATATCTCCTTTATGACAAGTTGGTCCTTTAGGGTCTGCTTTAATTAAAATGGTGTCATTATCACAATCCACTTTAATATCTTTTACATACAAAAAGTTACCACTCGATTCACCTTTTGTCCACAATCTATTTTTACTCCTACTAAAAAAAGTTACTACTTGTTCTTTTTGTGTTTTTTCAAACGCTTCTTCGTTCATATAACCTAACATTAATACTTGTAATGTTTTGCTATTTTGAATAACAACTGGCACTAAACCGTCGTTGTTTTTATTGAAATCTACTTTCATTATTTATATTTTATAATTGTCATTCCCGTGAAGACGGGAATCTTATTTACCACTATGAGATTCCGCATCTCCCGAAGCATCGGGACGGAATGACAAGTTTTATTTTTTAAATCCTAACAGGAATGTTTTGCTCTTTTAAAGCTTGTTTTAATTCTGGAATTGGAATTTCACCAAAGTGGAAAACACTTGCAGCTAAAGCAGCATCAGATTTTCCTTCTGTAAATGTATCAATGAAATGTTGTACAGATCCAGCTCCTCCAGAAGCAATAATTGGAATATTTAATTCATCTGACAACCTTGCCAATGCTTTATTCGCAAATCCAGCTTTTGTACCATCATTATCCATTGATGTAAATAAGATCTCGCCTGCTCCTCTTTTTTCAACTTCCTTAGCCCAGTCAAATAAATTCAATTCCGTTGGAATTGTTCCACCAGCCAAATGAACTTTCCATTCTCCGTCAACTTGTTTAGCATCGATTGCTACAACTACACATTGACTTCCAAATTTTTGAGATAATTCATTAATTAACTCTGGTCTTTTAACGGCTGATGAATTAATCGAAACTTTGTCCGCTCCACATTTTAATAAAGCGTCTACATGTTCAATAGAAGAAATTCCACCTCCAACAGTAAACGGGATATTTACTTGAGCGGCAACCTTTTCTACCATATCTAAAGTAGTTCCTCTGTTTTCAAGAGTAGCTGCTATATCTAAAAACACCAGTTCGTCCGCTCCAAATTCTGCATATTGTTTCGCAAGAACAACAGGATCACCAGCATCTATTAAGTTTACAAAATTGACTCCTTTTACTGTTCTTCCATTTTTAATATCCAAACAAGGAACTATTCGTTTTGTTAACATTTTAATCTTTGTTTTTTATTGTTAAATCTACTCCATCGTAAAAACCTAAATCTTTATTCTTTAATTGCTTTACCCAAAAAGCAATTTGTCCTGTGTGATACGAATAATGTTCAGTTACGTGAATTACAATTCCAATACCTGAAAAAGTAAAGCCTTGAACTTCTCGTTTTCTAAGGTATTCTTCAAGAGTAGTATTGTTAATAACCTCTTTTGCTTCTTCAAGAGTAGTATTCAGCTTTTCTAATAATTCAGATTTTGAATATCCTTTATCAATAGAAAACTCTAAATCTCTATTTCTAAAATCATCAATATTTCCTAATGAGGAAATTGCATACTGAGTAATATTACCACATAAATGAAGTATTAAGTTTCCTATACTGTTCGAAGAATTATTGATTCTTTTCCAAACATCATCTTCTGAAATTAAACTCAATGATTGTGTATTCATTCGAGTACTTTCATCCAATCTATAAATGATTTGATCTTTTAATTCTTTTAATACTTCAGTATTCATTTTTTACTGTTTTATGATAAATTGTTCAAGTTCTTTTAAGCTGATTTTATTCTCATAGATAGCTTTACCAACAATAACACCTTCACATCCTAACTCTTGTACTTTAAATAAATCATCTAAATTAGAAACTCCACCACTTGCTATGAGTTTAACTTTAGTTGTCTCTAAAATTTCCTTATATAATTTGTTTGAAGTTCCTTCTAACATTCCGTCTTTAGCAACATCTGTACAAATTACGTATTCTACACCGATTTCCTCATAATCGGTAATAAATTCAACAACATCAACTACAGAAGTTTCCATCCAACCGTGAGTAGCTACTTTTCTATTTTTACAATCAGCTCCTAAAATGATTCTCTCAGAACCATAATTTTTTAACCAATTGATAAAAATATCTGGATTTTTTACTGCAATACTTCCACCAGTAATTTGATTTGCTCCACTTTCAAATGCAATTTTAGCATCTTCATCAGATTTTAAACCACCACCAAAATCAATTTTTAAATTAGTTTTCGAAGCTATTTGTTCTAAAACCTTATGATTTACAATATGTTTCGACTTAGCTCCATCTAAATCAACTACGTGCAAATACTCAATACCAGCATCTTCAAATTGCTTAGCAACCTCTAACGGATTTTCGTTGTAAATTTTTTTTGTGTTATAATCACCTTTTGTTAAACGAACACATTTTCCTTCAATAATGTCAATAGCAGGTATTATTCTCATTTTGTTTGTTTTAAGTATATAGTAAAAAGTATTAAGTTATAAGCTTCTTTGAAGTGAAAAGTTCATTTTCTTGACTTCATTACATAAGTTCAAAATATTTTTTACTTGTTCATTTTTAATAAATTTTAGTCTTGCAGATAATAATATCTGCGTTTCAAGTTCACATGTAGAACCATTTGCGATACTCAAAAAATGCTTGAACTCCTTTTTTGAATTTCTTCCAGCTCCTTCAGCTATATTAGAAGGAATAGAAATACTACATCTTTTGATTTGTGATACTAATCCGTATTTCTCTTCTTCAGGCATTAATTTGATTACGGAATAGACTTCTTCAACCAAATTCATTGCCTTTTCCCAAATTTTTAAATTTTCATAATTATTCATAGCTATTTTCTTAATACTTTAATCTAAAGTTCTAAAAAATTCTTCAGAATTTTTTCTCCTTCAACTCCACTTTTTTCTGGGTGAAACTGAGTTCCGTAAAAATTATCTTTATGTAAAGCTGTAGCATAGTTTATTCCATAATCGGTAGCTGCGATTGCATATTTACAATCTTCAGCATAATAGCTATGTACTAAATACATGTATTCGTCTTCTTTTATTCCTTTGAATAAATCTGACTTTAGATTTGAAATTGTATTCCAACCCATTTGAGGAACTTTTAACTCATTTGAGAAACGTTTAATTTCTACATCAAAAATCCCTAATCCTTCGGTATTTCCTTCTTCTGATGAAGCACACATTAATTGCATACCCAAACAAATACCTAACACTGGCTGTTTTAAATTTGGAATAACTTTATCCAAGCCACTTTCTCTTAATTTATTCATTGCTGAACTTGCTTCTCCCACACCGGGAAAAATTACTTTATCAGCATTTTGTATTTCTTCTACGTTATTGGTTAACACAGCATCAACACCTAATCTTTTAAAGGCAAATTGAATACTTTTTATGTTTCCCGCTCCGTAATCTATAATGACTAATTTCATTTTTGTTTTAATTTTACGTCATTACGAATGAAACTTGTGAAATGAAGTAATCTTATTTTTAAAAAGATTCCTTCGTCTCTTTAGTTCCTCGGAATGACGACTATAATTTAAAGCATTCCTTTAGTTGATGGTAAAAACATTTTATTGGCATCACGTTTTACAGCCATTTTTATAGCTTTAGCAAATGCTTTAAATATTCCTTCAATTTTGTGGTGTTCGTTAACACCTTCTGCTTTTACATTTAAGTTACATTTTGCTCCGTCTGTAAATGATTTGAATAAGTGGAAGAACATTTCTGTAGGCATATCTCCAATTTTCTCTCTCTTAAACTCTGCATCCCATTCTAACCAATTTCTACCTCCAAAATCAACAGCAACTTGCGCTAAACAATCATCCATTGGTAAACAGAATCCATATCGTTCAATACCTAATTTATTTCCAACTGCCTTATAAAATACTTCTCCTAAAGCAATCATTGTATCTTCAATAGTGTGGTGCTCATCAACTTCTAAATCACCATCAACTTTAATTGTTAAATCCATTGCTCCGTGACGACCGATTTGGTCTAACATGTGATCAAAGAATTTTAATCCAGTACTAATATCGTTTTTACCTGAACCATCTAAATTTAATTTGATATAAATCTTAGTTTCATTAGTGTTTCTGGTAATTTCTGCAACACGATCTTCTAACTTTAAAAACTCATAAATGGCTGCCCAATTTGTATTTGTTAAAGCGATACAATCAATTATTTCTTGTTTAGATGATTCTATTTCATCTGCTCCCAATTCAGGATTTTCAGACAAATAAATTCCTTTTGCTCCTAAATTCTTAGCTAATTCCATATCTGTAATACGATCTCCTAGTACGAAAGAGTTTTCAAGATCATATTCGTCAGAAAAATATTGTGTTAATAAACCAGTTCTTGGTTTACGAGTTGGTGCGTTTTCAGCAGCAAACGTTCTATCAATAAATACTTCAGAAAAAACAACACCTTCTTTAGCAAAAGCATCAATAACTTTATTTTGAGCAGGCCAAAATGTATCTTCTGGAAAAGAATCGGTTCCTAAACCATCTTGATTGGTTACCATAACCAATTCAAAATCTAATTCTTCAGCAATTTTAGCCATGTATTGGAATACTTTCGGATAAAACTCTAACTTTTCTAAACTATCTAATTGATAATCTACAGGTGGTTCTATTACTAAAGTTCCGTCTCTATCTATAAATAATACTTTTTTCTTCATTATAATGCTTTTAGCGCGTTGATTAGTTGTTCATTTTCTTCTGGAGTTCCAACAGTAATTCTGATACAATTATTAATTACTTTGTTTCGATTTCTAATAATAACTTTTTCATCAATTAAATAGTTATAGGTTTTATCAGCGTCGTCTACATTCACCAATAAAAAGTTAGCATCAGAAGGATATATTTTATTTACTTTTTTAATGCTTGCCAAACGCTGCTTTAATCTACTTCTTTCTTCTAAAATAATGTCGATATTTTTCTGTACGTCTGACAAATTATTTAATGATTCTAAAACAGCTTCTTGATTCAAAACACTTACATTATATGGAGGTTTAACTCTGTTGTACAAATCTAAAATTGCTTTGTTGGTGTATGCAGCCCCTACTCTAACACCGGCTAATCCCCAAGCTTTACTAAAAGTTTGACTTACTATTAAATTAGGATAATCATTTATCTTTTCGATGAAGGATTGCTTAGAACTGAAATCGATATAAGCTTCATCTATTATCACAACACCATCGAAGTTAGACAATATGTATTCAATATCTTGCACATTAATCGTATTTCCTGTTGGATTATTTGGAGAACATATAAATATCATCTTCACCAAAGGATCGTCTAAATAAGGCTGTAATTGATTTAAATTAATCTGAAAATCATTGATTAATGGCTGTTTGATTAACTCAATATTATTGATATCTGCAGAAACATCGTACATTCCATAGGTTGGAGAAAACGTTAAGGCTTTATCAACTCCAGGTTCACAAAAAATACGAAATGCTAAATCGATAACTTCGTCACTTCCATTTCCAATAAAGATTTGATCTCTATTAACATTTTTAATCTTTGCTAATTTCTCTTTGATTTTACTTTGTTGCGGATCTGGATAACGATTTAAGTTTCCGTAAGGATTTTCATTTGCATCTAAAAACACATCTGCAGTTCCTTTAAATTCATCTCTCGCAGAAGAATACGGAGTTAAATTCCATATATTTTTTCTAACTATTTTTTCTAAACTAAACATCTGTTAAACTTTTTAAACGTAATGTAACTGCATTTTTGTGAGCTTGTAATCCTTCAGCCTCAGCCATCAACTCAATAGTATTACCAATATTTTTAATTCCTTCTTTTGATAATTTCTGGAATGTAATCTTCTTTACAAAACTATCTAGAGAAACACCACTGTAGTTCTTAGCATAACCATAGGTTGGTAAGGTATGATTTGTTCCTGAAGCATAATCTCCTGCACTTTCACAACTATAATTCCCCAAGAAAACAGAACCAGCATTGGTGATTTTTTCAATAAAATCATCAGCTTTTTCAGAAGCTATAATTAAGTGTTCCGGAGCATACTCATTACTAAAATCAATTCCTTCTTCAATAGAATCAAAGTAAACTGTTCTACTGTTTTGAAGCGCTTTTTCAGCAATATCTTTTCTCGGTAATTCGTTTAATTGTTTTTCTAATTCACTTTCAATTTCCCCAATACTTTCTTTATTGTTTGAAACTAAAATCACTTGACTATCTGTTCCATGTTCTGCTTGTGATAATAAATCAGCAGCCACAAAACTTGGATTTGAAGTTTCATCAGCAATCACTAAAACTTCACTTGGTCCCGCTGGCATATCAATCGCAACTCCGTATTCTTGAACTAATTCTTTAGCTTTTGTCACAAACTGATTTCCTGGTCCAAATATTTTATACACTTGAGGAATAGTCTCTGTTCCGAAAGTCATAGCACCAACAGCTTGTGCTCCACCGACTTTAAATATTTTAGTTACGCCAACAAGATTTGCTGTATATAGAATTACAGGATTAACTTTTCCTTTCTTATTTGGAGGTGTGCACAATACAATTTCTTTACAACCTGCAACTTTAGCTGGAACCGCTAACATCAAAATTGTTGAAAATAATGGCGCAGTTCCTCCCGGAATATATAAACCGACTTTTTCAATTCCTACAGATTTTCTCCAACATTGAACACCTTTTGTTGTTTCAATTATTTTTTGGGTCTCTTTTTGAGAGGCATGAAAAACTTCAATATTATTTTTAGCTTGCTCAATGGCTTGCTTCAACTCTTCTGAAACTTTACTTTTAGCTACTTCAATTTCTTCTTTTGAAACCTCTAAACTTGATAATTTAGCGTTATCAAACTTCTCAGCATATTCATATAAAGCTTGATCTTTATTCTGTTGTACATTCTCTAAAATAGCAGTTACTATTTCATTAAGTTCAGATTTATCAAACTGTGCTCTTTTACAAAGCTCATTCCAGGTACTTTTATCCGGATTTGTATAAAATTTCATTCTAATATTCCTTTTTTTTCATTGCGATTGAAAAGAAGCAATCTCGTTCTTAAAAATTAGATTCCTTCACTTATTCTTCGTTCGGAATGACGTTATAATTTTTTACTGAATCATATTTTCAATTGGACAAACTAAAATTCCTTCTGCTCCAGCTGAACGTAGTTCATCAATTATATCCCAAAAATCATTTTTATTGATAACAGAGTGAACAGAACTCCAACCTTCTTGCGCTAACGGTAAAATAGTTGGACTTTTAATTCCTGGAAGAATTCTAATGATTTCGTCCAATTTATTATTTGGAGCATTTAACAATACATATTTATTTTTTCTACCAGCTAATACAGATTGTAAACGGAACTGAATTTTATTTAAAACAGCTTGATTTTCTTTAGATATTTGTGGAGATTTAACTAAAACTGCTTCAGACTTTAATAATACTTCTATTTCCTTTAAGTTGTTCTTAAATAAAGTGCTTCCACTTGAAACAATATCACAAACTGCGTCTGCCAATCCAATATTCGGAGCAATCTCAACAGAACCATTAATAATGTGTAAATTTGCTTCAACTCCCGCTTTTGCCAAGAATTTTTCAACCGTTTTTGGATAAGAAGTTGCAATTTTTTTACCAGCTAAATCAGCTAAACTTTTAGCTTCTGAAGTTTTAGGAACAGCAATTGAAACTCTACATTTAGAAAAACCTAACTTCTCTACAACATCAATATTATTTCCTTTTTCAATAATCAGGTTTTCACCGATAATGGCAATATCTACTACTCCATCTCTTAAATATTGAGGAATATCACCATTTCTTAAGAAGAAAACTTCTAAAGGAAAATTACGAGCTGAAGCTTTTAATTGATCTTTTCCATTATCAATAGAAATTCCTATAGCTTTTAAAAGTTTTAAAGATTCTTCGTTAAGTCTTCCTGATTTTTGAACTGCTAATCTTAGTTTACTCATTTTAGTATTTGTGTTGTTGTTTGAGCAAACCTTAGGAATTTAATTCTGAAGTGTGTAGAATTAAAAAATCCGCTTGATTTACTCAAACGGATTTTAATTTTATGCTTTTAATTACGTACATATCATTATCGATTCGCTTGAGTGCAAATATGATGATGATGATGATGTAATTGAATAAATGTCATTGTAATAATTTTACGGATGCAAATTTAAGTGATATTTATTTTAATATACAACTATTTCTTTAAAATATTATTTTTTAAACAAGAAATGCTTTAATGTTTAATTTTCTCATTTGATTACATAAAAGACGTCATTACGAAAGAGTAACAACGAATGAAGTAATCTCTATTAATCTATAAAAAGATTGCTTCTTTACACTACGTTTCAATCGCAATGACAATAAAAGACACAAAGCAACATTTAGTTCTAAAAACATAAATCACTATTTTCGCGCCAATAAATCATGAATTATGATATCTGTAGATCAATTAACAGTTGAGTTTAATGGTAAAGCCTTATTTAGTGATGTTTCTTTTGTAATTAATGAAAATGATAAAATTGCATTGATGGGTAAAAATGGAGCAGGAAAGTCTACAATGATGAAGATTATTGCTGGATTAAACTCGCCTACTAAAGGGGGTGTTCGTTGTCCAAAAGATACGGTTATCGCCTATCTTCCTCAACATTTATTGATAGAAGATAATTGTACCGTTAAAGAAGAAGCTTCAAAGGCATTTCAAACTATTTTTGATATGAAAGCTGAAATGAATGATTTAAATAAACAATTAGAAACAAGAACAGATTATGAATCTGATGCGTACATGAAAATTATTGAACGTGTTTCTGATTTAGGAGAAAAATATTATGCTCTAGAGGAAGTAAATTACGAAGCTGAGGTTGAAAAAGCTCTAAAAGGTTTAGGATTTAAGCAAGAAGATTTTGATAGAGCAACTTCTGAATTTAGTGGTGGTTGGCGTATGAGAGTTGAATTAGCTAAAATTTTACTTCAAAAACCTGATTTAATTTTATTAGATGAGCCAACGAACCATGTAGATATAGAATCTGTAATTTGGTTAGAAAACTTTCTATTAAACAAGGCAAAAGCTGTTGTTGTTATTTCTCACGATAAAGCATTTATTGACAATATAACCAATAGAACTATTGAAGTTACGATGGGGACAGTTCACGATTATAAAGCAAATTATTCTCATTATTTAGAATTACGAAAAGAAAGAAGAGCTCATCAATTAAAAGCCTATCAAGAACAACAAAAATTTATAGCAGATACTAAAGCATTTATTGAACGATTTAAAGGAACATATTCTAAAACTAATCAAGTTGCTTCAAGAGAACGAATGCTTGAGAAATTAGTTCCAGTAGAAATAGATGAAGTTGATACTTCTGCTTTAAAACTTCGCTTTCCTCCTTCTCCAAGATCTGGAGATTATCCTGTAAAAGTAAATGAGCTGACTAAAACATATGGAGATCTTACTGTATTTAAAGATGCTAGTTTCTCTATTGCTCGTGGAGAGAAAGTCTCTTTTGTAGGACGAAATGGTGAAGGAAAATCTACCATGATAAAAGCTATAATGGGTGAAATTGATTTTGATGGAGAATGCGGTTTGGGTCATAATGCAAAAGTTGGTTATTTTGCTCAAAATCAAGCTTCTTTATTAGATCCAGAATTAACTATTTTTCAAACTGTTGATGAGGTTGCAGAAGGTGATATTCGAACTCAAATAAAGAATATTCTAGGTCGTTTTATGTTTAGTGGAGATGATCTTGAGAAGAAAGTAAAAGTTCTCTCTGGAGGTGAGAAAACTCGTTTAGCGATGGTTAAATTACTTCTAGAACCAGTGAATCTTTTAATATTAGATGAGCCAACAAATCATTTAGATTTAAAATCAAAAGATGTTATTAAAGAAGCGTTATTAAACTTTGACGGAACTTTGATTTTAGTATCTCACGATCGTGACTTTTTACAAGGTTTATCTGAAAAAGTATTTGAGTTTAAAGATAAGCGAGTAATTGAGCACTTTGAAACTATTGATGCCTTTTTGAAAAGAAATAATATCAATGCTTTAAAGGAGATTGATTTGTAGAAATAAATATAAAATCCGCTTGATTAATCAAGCGGATTTTATATTTAACGGTTTTTTAATATCTATTAACAGGTAATTTATTTACCCAATTAAATTCTCTTTTAGTTAAGTTAAACTTTTTTCTGTAATTTTTATATCTCTTCATTTTAATAAATATACTATCTTTTAAATAAGTACCTTTCATATAGAAATCTAAACTATCACCTCTTTCATAAGTCAAAGAGTAAAACTTTAATGTATCTCTTTGAGCTTTTAAGTCTATTCTGTTTTTAAGTGTATCAACCTTTAAATTGTAGCGAATATCTTTAAAATTGTCATTTTTGATGGTAGCTCTTGAATTCATATCTATCATTAAATACTTCCACTTATCACCTTTAAATATGCAGGAAGAGTCATTAGCTTTAATCGTGAACTCTTCTACTTCGTATAATCCTTTCAGTACACTAACATATTTTTCACTGTTTGTCCAAACATCATCTTTAGTAGTAAATAAATAGTATTCATAAACTGCATAACCTGCAATTAAAAGTTTAATTACTAAAGCTATTTTGATTAGTTTTTTACTAAAATTTGGTTGAATAATTCTTCTTAAAACTAATGGAGTTTGCATAAAGAAAAACTTGAAAAGATCTTTCAAATTAAATGCTAAAAGAAATATTAGCATAATAAATAAATGAGATGAAATTATCTTTAAAGGAATGTGGTAGAAATAATTCATAGCAACTACATTACTAACAACTACCAAACTAACTAAGGCACCAAATACTAATGTTCGTCTAAATAGCAGAAGAAATCCTCCTAAAAATTCTGCAAAACCAATAAAAAAATTATAACCATCTGAATAACCAAGAAATGTCCATGCTAATTCCATTGGATAATATTCACCAAAATTCTGCATTAACTTTGTTAAATAGAATGGTGTCGAAAACTGCACATTAGGTATTTTGGCTACACCATATTTAATTAATGTTATCCCAACATAAATCCTTAATATTAAGGTAAACCAGTAATAAGCTTTTTGATAATTTATTCTTTTATGATCAATTAAACTCCAGGCAATGGTTCCAGCGATTGATATTATTAAAAGTATCAATAATAATATATACATGTACAGCGTATCAAAACCATGAATTGGATATATTTTATTTACATGTAAAACATTCTCTCCAAACCAAGGAACGAATAGTTTAAACCCTTTATGTAAAATTGGTTCTATATAATGATAATAGATTGGAAACGCTTCGTTATTAATAGAAAGTATAAATAGAATAAAGTAAACGAAAAAAAAGCGAAAAGTTATCTTTTCAATAAAAGACCAATTTGTCTTACTAATAATATCACTCATAATTTTTTATAATGTTATATCTAGTAGTTCTATTTTAAGCAAAAATGTTAACTTATTTTTTAAATAAAGTCTCCAAATAATGATTCTTAATATGATACAACTCTTTTAAGTCTTCAATCTTTTTATCTATTGATTCCGTATCTTTTTTCTTACTGGATTTACTTCCAACTAGCATCACATTTTTATGAGTATGTTCACTACTTATGAATTCAAAAACTTTGGTATTATATTGGTGTTTTTCTAAAAGTAAAGTTCTAATAGTGTCCGTAATCATTTCGAACTGACGCTCCTTGAAAATACCATATTTTAATAACGGACTCTCCTGCTCTATTCCTTTTACTTGTTGACGTACTTGTTTATGACAACATGGAGCACAAATTATTAATTCTGCATTTGCTACTAAGCCTTTATAAATAGCATCATCTGTAGCTGTATCACAAGCGTGTAAAGCAATTAGAATATCAATTTTACTATTATCATATTCTTCTATTCGTTGTGCCACAAAATTTAAATTGGTAAAATCACAATTCTGAGCAATATCGTTACAGAAATCTACTAGATTTTCACGTAGTTCAATTCCTGTGATAGAAACGTTATAATTTCGGATATTAATTAAGTAATCATACAAAGCAAAAGTCAAATACCCTTTACCTGATCCCATATCTACAATATGTAATTGTTTTCCTGTATTTACTGAAACTAATAAATTCTCTATAATTTCAAGGTACTTATTTATTTGACGATACTTATCCGCCATTTTCGGAATTACTTTATGGTTTTTATCGGTAATACCTAAAAACTGTAAATACTTACTCTCTAGTAATATTCTTTTGGTTTTTGGTTTGTCGTGAACTTCAGGTAATTTGTTTTTAAAACTTGGAGCAGATTTTCTAATAGATACTTTCTTCTTTTTAGAGATCATGACCATTACATCATTTTCTAGAGTAAACAATGTAGCTGCTCGAAACTTTTCATCAAGTAAAATAGAAATCTCTTCAATTCCATCTTCTAAACTAAAGTTCTTTGTTTGATCATTGGTATTATATCTGTATGTAAATTGAAGTTGTTGCTCATTTTTAATAAGAACTAAACGTACATAAACATTAGGCAAACCAAAACTCTTGCTAATGGGTTTACTCAATGTAATTTTTACAAAATTATCATTTATTATACTACTATTTAACTCTTTAAAAAGCTGTTCCAAATTTACCATGCCGCAAAGATATTTAGAATATTAATGGAATGATGAATTTGTAGTATAAAATTAGTAGTAATACAGCAATGATGTTTAACAAAACTCCAGCTCTTACCATTTGTTTTACTTTGATATATCCACTTGCAAATACAATTGCATTAGGCGGTGTAGCCATAGGCAACATAAATGCACAACTAGAAGCCATTGTTACCGGAATTAAAACATACAATAGCGGTACACCAAAACCAATTGCTATTCCTGCAATTACTGGAGCTAAAACTGCAACTAAAGCAACATTACTCATTAATTCTGTCATGAATAACATTAACACTATTAATAAACTAATTACTATAAATGGATTAAATCCACTATTCTGAATTGCATCTGTAATTACATCTACTACTCCACTTGAAGCCATTCCTTTTGCAAGAGATAATCCTCCACCAAATAAAATCAAAATTCCCCAAGCTAGTTTTTCTGTATCCTTCCATTCTAGAACAAACTTTCCTGTTTTCATATGCATAGGAATCACAAATAATGATACTGCGCCAATTAAACTTATTATAGTATCTGATAATTTTAATCCTGGAAATATTTCATTAATAATAGTTCTTGTAATCCATAAGAAAACTGTGATTCCAAAGACTAATAAAACTCGTTTTTCTTCTTTCGAAATAGTTCCAAGTTTATTTAGTTCTTCATTAATAACATTTTCAGTTTGACAAAAATTAATCGTATTACAGGGAAACATCAATTTTGTTAATACGATATAAGAAAACCAAATCATTAATATAGAAAATGGTAATCCCATTGTCATCCATTTCACAAATGAAATCTGAATATTATATTCATTTTCTAATAATCCAATTAAAACCGAGTTTGGCGGAGTTCCTATAACTGTAGCAATTCCTCCTGCATTTGCAGAAAATGCAATACCTAACATGATATTTAAGGCGAAGTTTCGATCTTGTTTTGTAAAACCGTCTTCATCTGTAATTAATAATTTAACTACCGATAATGCAATTGGTAACATAACTACGGTACTTGCTGTATTGCTAATCCACATGCTCATAAAAGCAGTAGCAATCATGAATCCTAAAATAACTTTGTTCGGTGTTGTACCCGTTAATTTCACAATACTTAATGCAATACGTTTGTGTAAATTAACTTTCTCTAATGCTAAAGCCAAAATAAAACCACCAAAGAATAAAAATATAATTGGACTACCATAATTGGCTCCCACATCTGCAATTGGCATTACTTTTAAAAGCGGAAATAAAATTAGTGGTAACAATGATGTTACAGCTATATGTACTGCTTCTGTTATCCACCAAATGATCATCCATAAAGCAACAGCTATAACGGCATCTCCTGATGGTGATATAATTGTAAAAGGTAAATTGATTGTTATTAAAAAAACTATTGGAGCTAATAGTAAGCCTATTCTTTTGGAAAGTGACATCTGTTAAATTTCATTATAAAGAAATCAAATCTAATAAAAACAGATTATAATCAAGTTTATAATTTAAATATAAAAAGCCACTCAAAAGAGTGGCTAATTACTAATAACAAATGTTTAAATAACTACGGTAATAACACCATATCTACTGCATGGATTACACCATTAGTACCTTGAACATCATTTGTTGCAGCACCAACTAAAATGTTGACTGTTTGCATACTTGATGTTTGTATTTGAGCTCCAGAAGTTAAATCAATAGTAATTGTTCCACCCAGAGTTGTAACGTCTCCGTTTGTTAATTGATCGGCTTGAACATTTGCACCATTTACTACATGATACTTTAAAACCGCATCTAATGTTGCTATTGGAATATCTGCTAAACTATTCCAAGTTGGATCTGAATCTAATAATGCTTGAAAAGCATCATTTGTTGGTGCAAAGATTGTAAATGGACCATCACCACTCAAAATTGATACAAAATCCGTTGTATGTCTTGAATCTGTTAAGGCTGCTACTAAAGAAGTAAAACCTGCATTATTTAAAGCCAAGGTAACCACATTTGGAGGTAACATTACTTTATCAATTACATGAACTACACCATTAGTTGCGCTAATATCAATTAAACCAGAAACAGGTTTTGAATCACCATTAAATTCTATTCCTCCTGTAGTTTCAACTTGTAAAGATAAAGGTTCATCATTTGGACCTACAGCTAACGTGTTTACATAAGTATCTGACAAATCAGTAGACATCACTTTTCCACTTAGTACGTGAAATAATAGAACATTTTTCAATGTTTCTACTGGAATATCATCTAATGAATTCCAAGCAGCATTTGAATCTAATAAAGCTTGAAATGCGGCATTTGTAGGTGCAAATACTGTAAATGGTCCGTCAGCTTGAACTGCTGAAACTAAATCTGCTTTTTGTAAGGCACTCACTAGTGTGCTTAAATCTGGAGTAGCTACTGCTAAATCTACAATATCTTGAATATTACTAGGTAAAAACACCTGGCTTACAGTATGTATAACACCATTAGAAGCATTAATGTCTAATGTAACTGCAGAAACTGATTGATTTGATCCTGTAGTAAATTTAACTCCACTTGATAAATCTACAGTAACTGTAGATTGCGAAAGCGTTGTTAACACTTGACCATCTGATAAATTAGCTGAAAATGCTTCAGTGTTTACTACATGATATAGCAATACATCAGTTAGCACACTTACTGGAATATCATCTAATGAATTCCAGGATGCTTTTGAATCTAATAAAGCTTGAAAAGCTTCGTTTGTAGGAGCAAATACAGTGAAAGGACCATCTGCTTGTAAAGCAGAAACTAAATCAGCTTTTTGTAAAGCTTGAACTAAAATTGATAGATTGCTATCGGAAGAAGCGATATCTACAATATCGTTTTGTGGCACTTTTACATCATCATCATCACATGAAGTTAGAGTAAGGAAACCAAATCCTAAGATTAAACTTAGAATAAATACTTTTTTAATTGATTTAAATAACATTACTTGATTGCTTTAGGGTTGATTAATAAAATGTTTAAGTTTTTTGTGTTTTATATAAACAAAAAAAGATTTGGCCAAAAATATGTCACTTATAAAATAGCGACATCGTAAATATATAAATTTTTGTTTAACTAAAAAACGTAATTGTTAAACAATTATTATTCTAAACTAAAAAAACACCCCAAAAAGGGTGTTTTTAACATTTTATTAAGAAAACTTATCTAAAGTTTATCTTTCTCATTCTCAAACTTTCAGGAGTTACTTCTAAATATTCATCTCCTCTAATATATTCCATGCACTCTTCAAGAGAAAAATCAATTTTTGGAGCAATTTTAACACTATCATCGTTTCCTGAAGAACGAACATTAGTTAATTTTTTACCTTTTATTAAATTAACTGCCATATCATCAGATTTACTATTTTCTCCAACTACCTGGCCGGCATAAATCTCTTGATTAGGATCTATAAAGAATTTACCTCTATCTTGTAATCTATCAATAGCATAAGCAGTTGCTTTACCAGTTACAGAAGATATAATAGCTCCTTTTGTTTCTTCAGTAAAGTCACCTTTATAAGGTCCATATTCACTAAATCTATGATTAATAATAGCTTGTCCAGCTGTAGCTGTTAATATTTTATTACGTAAACCAATTAAACCTCTTGATGGAATTGAAAACTCTAAATGCTGTAAATCACCTTTAGGCTCCATTACTAACAAATCTCCTTTTTTAAGAGAAACCAAATTAATAGCCTTTGAAGCTACATCTTCAGGAACATCAATAGACAATGTTTCCATTGGCTCATGTTTTTTTCCATCTATATCTTTTAAAATTACTTGTGGTCTTCCTACTTGTAATTCATAACCTTCACGACGCATTGTTTCAATTAATACCGATAAATGTAATACCCCACGTCCAAAAACGTTGAATTTATCTTCTGTATCGGTCTCATCAACACGTAAAGCTAAATTCTTTTCCATTTCTTTGAATAAACGATCACGTAAGTGACGAGAAGTAACATACTTACCTTCTTTACCAAAGAAAGGAGAGTTATTAATTGTAAATAACATACTCATTGTAGGTTGATCTACTTCAATTCTAGGCAATGCTTCAGGCGTTTCTAAGTCAGCAATAGTATCTCCAATCTCAAAACCTTCAATTCCAGTAATAGCACAAATATCTCCACTTCTTACTTTAGAAACTTTTGCTTTCCCCATACCTTCAAATACATGTAATTCTTTGATACGAACTTTTTTAGTAGTTCCATCTGCTTTACATAACATGTAATCTTTGTTTTCTTCTAAATCACCTCTAAATACACGTCCAATAGCAATTCTACCTGTAAATGAAGAAAAGTCTAACGATGTAATTTGCATTTGCGGTGTACCTTCTCTGTATGGTGCTTCTGGAATTGTTTCAATAACTGCATCTAATAAATCAATGATATCAGTTTTTTCATCTTTCCAATCAGTACTCATCCAACCATTCTTAGCTGAACCATAAATAGTTGTAAAATCTAACTGCTCTTCAGTTGCTTCTAAAGCAAACATTAAATCAAAAACTTTTTCATGTACTAAATCTGGAGTACAATTTTCTTTATCAACTTTATTTACAACTACTATTGGTGTTAATCCTAATTCAATTGCTTTACCCAAAACAAAACGAGTTTGTGGCATTGGTCCTTCAAAAGCATCAACCAACAATAAAACTCCGTCAGCCATTTTAAGTACACGCTCAACTTCTCCTCCAAAATCGGCGTGACCAGGAGTATCAATTACATTAATTTTTACATCTTTATAATTAACAGATACATTTTTAGATAAAATAGTAATACCACGTTCACGTTCTAAATCATTATTATCTAATAATAAGTCGGTACGTTCTTTACGATCATCTAAAATTTTAGCCTGATCTATAATTTTATCAACCAAGGTTGTTTTTCCGTGGTCAACGTGTGCTATAATAGCGATATTTCTTATTGATTGCATCTTACTACGTTAAATTTGCGGCAAAAGTAGTATTTCGTATTGAATTGCACTAATAATGAGCAATATATTTATCTTATATACTTTATGCTATTAAATATCTTCTTTTTTTTCGTTAATAAAGTTTGTTGTGAATTGAAAAAATATGTAGGTTTGATAAAACAATTAACTTAAAAATAAATGGAAATAACAGCTAATAATCCGAATAGAAAATCGTGGTTGAAAGTTGAAGAAAATTCTGATTTTCCAATTCAAAATATACCTTTTGGAGTTTTTTTAACTCGTGATGATATTATTACTATAGGAACCAGAATTGGTGATTATGCAATTGATTTAGGTGCATTACATCAATTAGGTTATTTTGAAGGAATTCCATTAACTGACGATATATTTTTACAAGATACTTTAAATGATTTTATTGCTGATGGTAGAAAAACTTGGCGTTTAGTTAGAAACAGAATTGCTGATATTTTTGACGTAAAAAATGGCACCTTAAGAGATCATGCTGAACATAAAGATAAAATTATCTTTAGAATGGATGAAGTAGAAATGCTTTTACCAGTTCAGGTTGGAGATTATACAGATTTTTATGCTAGTAAA
The DNA here is from genome assembly GCA_947492185.1 of uncultured Tenacibaculum sp. Lineage (GTDB taxonomy): Bacteria > Bacteroidota > Bacteroidia > Flavobacteriales > Flavobacteriaceae > Polaribacter. The sequence goes on along the minus strand of CANLMR010000002.1, from coordinate 17,506 downwards.
GAACATGCCACTAACGTAGGTAGTCTTTTTAGAGATCCAAAAAATGCATTAATGCCTAACTGGTTACACATTCCAATTGGTTATCATGGAAGAAGTTCTTCAATTATTCCTTCTGGAACACCAATACATAGGCCTGTAGGACAATCTAGGCCTACCGAAGAAGGTGGTTCTCCAGGTTTTGGCCCATCAAAATTACTAGATTTTGAATTAGAAATGGCATTTATTACAACTGTTTCTAATGACTTAGGTGATCGTATTTCAGTTGGAGAAGCCGAGGATTATATTTTCGGATTAGTATTATTTAATGATTGGTCTGCAAGAGATATTCAAGCATGGGAATATCAACCTTTAGGTCCTTTCTTAGGAAAGAATTTTGCATCAACAATTTCTCCATGGATAGTAACTTTAGATGCTTTAGAACCTTTTAGAGTAGATAATCCTAAACAAGAACCAAAACCTTTACCTTATTTACAAGATAAAGGAAAACATAGTTTTGATATTAATTTACAAATGGCTATTCAACCAGAAAATAAGAAAGAAACAGTAGTTTGTAACTCTAACTTCAAATATATGTACTGGACTATGGCACAACAATTAGCACATCATACAGTAAATGGTTGCCCTGTTGAAGCTGGTGATATGATGGGAAGTGGAACAATATCTGGGCCTACGCAAGATAGTTTTGGATCAATGTTAGAATTAACATGGAGAGGTCAAAATCCTATTAAAATGAATGATGGTAGCGAAAGAAAGTTTATTAATGACAACGATACAGTTATCATGAGAGGGTATGCAAAAAATGATACTATAAGAATTGGATTTGGTGAGTGCACCGGTAAAGTTTTACCTGCGAAACCAATGTAATTCAAACTTAATAAAACATAAAAAAAACCATTTCAAATGAAATGGTTTTTTTTATGTTATTTTTTATAAAATATTTTTATTCTTCTGGTGGTGGATGTCCAAATATTTGTTCATACACGTCATCAAAATTAGCTCTTAAATAAGAGTTTAACTTTTTTCTGTAATCATCCTGTAACCAGTCAATAAAATTATGTGTTGACTTACATATACATTTTGAATATCTATGAATTCTATCATCTATATCTCCCCCAAGTTTTTTTGCTAATAATAATGCATCAAAAACATCTTCACTATTTTCAATACACATTTTAGCATGGTGATTTATTGATTTCTCTAGCACTTTCTTAGAACTCTGACCTGACTGAATGGTATCTACATAAACTTTCTTTACATCAAAATACAAATCTTCATCTTTAGTATTTGCAAATTCTTGTCTAACAGCTTCAGGTAACTCATATCTAAAATTACTTTCGATATCCTCATCCGTAAGTAAACTATCTAAATAAAAATTTGGTGCTCTAAACATCTTTTGCCAATCTAAATCTGCTCCCCAAGGACCAAATCTATGGAAGTTGTTTCCTAAATCAATAACATTAAAAGTTGATTTTCCTGGAATTATCCTAGATCCTCTACCAATCATTTGATAATATAATGTTAATGATTTTGTAGCTCTATTTAAGATAATAGATTGTACAGAAGGCTCATCAAATCCAGTAGTTAATATACTAACTGAAGTAATAATTGCATTTGGAGTTTGATTAAACCATTTTAAAATTGCATCACGCTCCTTTTTAGTATTTGTATTATCTAAATGGGCAATTGGATGTCCAGCTCTTTTAAATGTATCATACACATATAAAGATGTATTGATACCATTATTGAAAATTAAGGTTTTTGTTCCTTTAGCTCTCTCTTCATATGCTTGTAATAACTTAGAAAGCATATTAGTATTTGTATATAAATCCTCAGATGACTTTACTGTATAATCTCCGTTAGCTCCTACTTCTAATGAAGTTAAACCTACGTTATAAGAATATACATTTGCTTTAGCTAAATATTCATTATTAATTAATGTTGCTATACTCTCCCCTACAATCAATTCATCGTAGTTATCTTTCATTGGCATTTTAATATTAGAACTTAGCGGTGTAGCTGTAACTCCTAATATGAAAGATTTATCGAAAAATTTGAATAATTTAGTAAATGAATTATAGTGCGCCTCATCAATAATAACCAATCCAACATCTGATATATCTAAAATATCATCATTTAATCTATTATTTAGTGTTTCCACCATCGCAACAAAACAATCGTATTCATCTTGATTGTCTAAACTTGCTTTACTATCAATAATTTTATTTTCTACACCAAACTCTCCAAGCATTCTAGCTGTTTGCTTACACAACTCTATTCGGTGTGTCATAATAAGCACCTTTTTTTTGTAGTGCTTTAAATATTGACGAGTAATTTCAGAAAATATAACTGTTTTTCCTCCTCCTGTTGGCAATTGATATAGTAGGTGATAATTTTCAGGGGCGTTTTCGAAACTTTTAAATATTTTAAATAATGCTTCTTTCTGGTAATAGTAAAGACTTTTACCAACTTTATTTTTAGTTTCTGTAGTACTCAAAAGGTGATTTTTTTAAAAACTCAAAAATACAACCTATTTAGTAATCCCCAATGTTATTTTATAATTTTTTCAAGATTAATTTGAGTAATATCGTAATGTGATGCATGCAAAGCAGTTAATCCATTATGGATTAATAAAAGCTGAGGAGATTGATGCATTACTTGAAATTCATACCCTACTTCATTAGAAACATCACGGTAACTTAATAAATCTAAATAGTACATATCAACTTTATCAGTAACACTTTCAGGAAAAGATTCATTAAATCTCTGTAACACACTTCTACTAATAACACATCTAGTTGAGTGCTTAAAAATGCCTACTACTTTTGATTTAGATTTTTTCTTTATTTCTTCAAATTGACTAACTGAAGTTAATGGAATCCAGTTTATTACTGATTTCACTACTTTCTTTTCACTTTTTTCAGATGATTTATTAAATATATTACCAAATATTCCCATTCTATTTTATTTTACATTCATTGTCGAAGTTCTTTGTAACTCCTTTCAAACAAGACAAAAAGTCATTAAAAAACAGGTTTTAAAAGACAAATTGTCCTGCAAAAATACGAGATTTCAATTGGTATTGAATTTGTTCAGAGGATAAATAAAAAAATAAAAATGAATTTCAATAACTATACAATAAAATCACAAGAGACTATTCAGCTTTCTCAGCAAATAGCTCAAGAATATAATCATAATCAAATTGAAAACGAACACATCTTAAAATCTATGTTTCAAGTAGATGAAAATGTGCTTCCTTTCATATTGAAAAAATTAAACCTAAACATTGATTTAATTCAAAATGTATTAGATCAACAATTGAATAGTTTTTCTAAAGTTAGTGGGGCTAATATTTTATTGTCTCATGAGGCAACGAAAACATTAAATGAGGCTTCAATTGTTGCAAAAAAAATGAACGATGAGTATGTTTCCATAGAACATCTTATTCTAGCCATATATAAATCTAAAAGTCAAATTTCCCAATTTTTAAAAGATCAAGGAGTTAATGAAAAAAGTTTGAAAACTGCAATCGAAGAGCTTCGTAAAGGAAATAGAGTTACTTCACAAAGTGCTGAAGAGTCTTATAATTCTTTAAATAAATATGCTAAAAACTTAAACCAATTAGCACAAGATGGAAAATTAGATCCAGTAATTGGTAGAGACGAAGAAATTAGAAGATTACTTCAAATTCTATCAAGAAGAACCAAAAACAATCCAATTCTCGTTGGTGAACCTGGAACTGGAAAAACTGCAATTGCTGAAGGATTAGCACATAGAATTATTCGTGGAGATGTTCCAGAAAACTTAAAGGATAAATTGGTGTTTTCTTTAGATATGGGAGCATTAATTGCTGGAGCTAAGTTTAAAGGAGAATTCGAAGAGCGTTTAAAAGCTGTAATTAAAGAAGTAACAACTTCAGAAGGAGACATTGTATTATTTATTGATGAAATCCACACGCTTGTTGGCGCTGGTGGTGGACAAGGAGCCATGGATGCTGCTAATATTTTGAAACCTGCTTTAGCTCGTGGAGAATTAAGAGCAATTGGAGCTACGACTTTAGATGAATATCAAAAGTATTTTGAAAAAGACAAGGCACTTGAGCGTCGTTTCCAAAAAGTAGTTGTTGACGAACCTGATACTGAAAGTGCAATATCAATTTTACGAGGTATTAAAGAAAAGTATGAAACGCACCATAAAGTTCGTATTAAAGATGAGGCTATTATTGGCGCTGTAGAACTTTCTCAAAGATATATTACTAGTCGTTTTTTACCGGATAAAGCCATAGATTTAATGGATGAAGCTGCAGCTAAATTACGTATGGAGATTAATTCTAAACCAGAAGAATTAGATATTTTAGATCGTAAAATAATGCAATTAGAAATTGAAATTGAAGCAATTAAACGTGAAAACGACGTTTCAAAATTAAAATCCTTAAATGCTGATTTAGCAAACTTGAAGGAGGAAAGAAATGAAATTAATGCGAAATGGCAATCTGAAAAAACCGTTGTAGATTCAATTCAAGCTTTAAAAACTGCTATTGAAGAATCAAAACTTGAAGCTGAAAAAGCGGAACGAAACGGAGATTATGGTAGAGTTGCAGAGTTGCGTTATGGGAAGATAAAAGAACTTCAAGAAGATTTAGAACAACAACAAAAGGTATTAGCAGAACAAGAAGACAATGCTTTAATTAAAGAAGAAGTTACTTACGATGACATTGCGGAAGTTGTTGCAAAATGGACAGGAATTCCAGTGACGAAAATGCTACAATCTGAACGCGAAAAATTATTACGCTTAGAAAATGAATTGCACAAACGAGTAGTTGGTCAAGAAGAAGCTATAGAAGCAGTTTCTGATGCAGTTAGAAGATCAAGAGCAGGTTTACAAAATCCTAATAAACCTATAGGTTCATTTCTTTTTCTAGGAACAACTGGTGTAGGAAAAACAGAACTAGCAAAAGCTTTAGCTGAATATTTATTTGATGACGATAATGCAATTACAAGAATTGATATGAGTGAATATCAAGAACGTCATTCTGTAAGTAGATTAGTTGGTGCGCCTCCAGGATATGTAGGCTATGATGAAGGTGGACAATTAACTGAGGCAGTTAGAAGGAAACCTTATTCAGTAGTACTTTTAGATGAAATTGAAAAAGCGCATCCAGACACTTTTAACATCTTACTACAAGTTTTAGACGAAGGTAGATTAACAGATAATAAAGGTCGTGTTGCAGATTTTAAAAATGCAATTATCATTATGACTTCAAATATGGGTAGTCATATTATTCAAGAAAAGTTTGAGACCATGAAAGGTGAAATAAATTCGGCAATGGATTTAGCTAAAGATGAAGTTTTAGGTTTGCTAAAACAAAGTGTTAGACCAGAATTTTTGAATAGAATTGATGACATTACTATGTTTACTCCTCTTTCTGCAGCTAATATTAGGAATATTGTAGAAATTCAATTGAATAGTGTTAAGAAAACTGTAGCCGAGCAAAATATTGTTCTTGACGCTACTGAAGAAGCGATTAGCTATTTGGCTAAAAAAGGATATCAGCCAGAATTTGGGGCGAGACCTGTAAAAAGGGTGATTCAAAAAGAAGTTTTAAATAAACTTTCTAAAGAAATATTATCAGGAAAAATAATAACAGATAGCATTATTTTATTAGATGCTTTTGATGATGAATTGGTTTTTAGAAATCAATCTGAATTAGTAAACAATTCATAGTAGTAGTTTGAGTTAAGTTAAAAGCGGTGCTTAATTATTAAGCATCGCTTTTATTTTATTACATTCGTAACAAATCAGACCTCATGAAAAAAATCATTTTAACGTTAGTTATTATATTAGGTGTACAATCAATATTTGCTCAATCTGAAACTACAACCTACTACTTAATTCGTCATACCGATAAAGTTCTTCAAAATAAAAGTGATAGAGATCCTGATTTAACTAAAAAAGGTTACCTAAGAGCACAAAAATGGGCAGAAGTTCTTTCTGATGTGAAATTTGATATGGTATATAGCACTAATTATAAAAGAACTGTAGAAACGGCTAAACCAACTGCAAAAGCTAATGATTTAAGAATTAACTTTTATAATCCTAAAAAACTATTTGATAAAGATTTTGAAAAAACAACTAGAGGGAAAACCGTTTTAGTTGTTGGTCATAGTAATACAACTCCTTTTTTTGTAAACAATATTATTGGAGAATCTAAATATCAGGAAATTGACGAAAGTAATTACACAAATTTATATATCGTTCATGTAAATAAAAACAGTAAAAACAGTACGCTTTTACATATTGATTTTTAGTCTTTTGTATAGTAATTAAAGTCTTTTAGAATCGTTGCGATAAAATCTATATCAGCAGTTTCTTTTGGTTTCTTAATATCGGTTACTTCTTCAATTTTAGTTCTTAACTTAATAAGTGTATTGTAATCTTTCTTATTTCTTGCTCTTGTGTAGGTATCCTTTATAATTCGAACATCATTATCAGAAAGTTTAATAACATTGGCAAAAACTGGTTTATAATCTTCTTTAATATTCTCTAGAATTGTTTTAGAAAAACTTGAATTATCTTTTAAATATACTACTACGGTATTGGCCGATATATCTCCTACTCGCTGATTCTTTCCTGTAAACACGATCATAAAAAAACCAATACATTTTCCTATAATAAAAATCATGTAAATCAATGCAAAATACCGATTTACATATCCCATAGAATAGAAATAAACAAATAGTAATATAAATAGATTAAAATCTACCATTCTCATAAACCATCGAATAATATAATCTCCAATAGACGGTTTAAATCCTTCAATATTAATTACTCTTAATTTCAAAATTCTTTTTCCTAAAGTTTGTCCGTTCATTAATGTTTCTGTGTATAATGAATAAAATGTAATAGGAAGAAACATTAAAATATCAATAGCTTTTACTGACCAATAATCCCCATCGGTTGCATCTTTTATTAAAGAAAAATTGAATAGCTCAATAATTAAATAGATGTAAGCAAATTTTACTACGTTATCTATGATAAATGCAAGTAATCGTTGGCCAACGTTTGCCATCTCAAAATTTATCTTGACATTTTGTGTAGTATTTATTTGTAGCGTTTTCATACAATTTTTACATTTGTCTCTATGAGAGAGATCGCTTTTATAAAGCAAAATAAAGAAAAATGGCTTGAATTAGATGAAGTAATTTCAAATAATATTGAAAAAACTCCAGATGAAATTGCTGACTTGCATATTAAAATAATGAATGATTTATCGTATGCACAAACCTTTTATCCGAAGAGTAATGTTGTTCCTTATTTAAACAAATTAGCCAAAAAAAGTTACAGCAAAATTTATCATACCAAAAAGCAAGACAAAAACACATTAGTCACTTTTTTTTTAGAAACTGTTCCTCTACTATCTTACAAATACAGAAAGTACATTTATGTTTCTTTCATCTTTTTCTTTATTTGTTTCTTTATTGGTTTACTTTCTACTTTTAATGATGAAAACTTTGCTCGACAAATACTAGGTAATGGTTATATAGATGAAACTTTAGAAAATATTGAAAGTGGAGATGCATTAGCTATTTATAAAAATGGGAGTACTTGGGGTAGTTTTATTGGTATATTTAACAATAATCTTCGTGTTGGCTTAAACATGTTTTTATCTGGTTTGTTTTTAGGAATTGGATCTGGATATTATATTGTTTACAATGGGATTATGGTTGCTGTTTTTCAGGCTTTCTTTTATCAGAATAATAGTTTTTTTGATAGTTTAAAAGGAATTTGGATACATGGAACTTACGAAATTTTTGCTATGGTAATAGAAGCCGCTTGCGGTTATATTATTGGAGGAAGTATTTTATTCCCTGGTGCATTAAGTCGATTAGAATCCTTTAAAAAAGGTTTACGTGAAGCTTTTTTTATATTTCTAAGTACGATTCCATTTACTTTTATTGCGGCTTTCTTAGAAGGTTACGTTACTCGATATTACAATCAAGTTCCAACTTTTGTGTGTATTCTTATTATAGGAATATGCTTGGTTAGCATAAGTTATTATTACTTAATATTCCCTTTTAAAGTAGCAGCAAAAAACCGAGTTAAATAATGAGAAACTTCATCTTACTATTTTTACTATTTATTGGGACTTTCTCATTCGGACAAGATGACTATTCTGATGAAAAAGAGAGTACTTATGAATACATTGATTATGGTACAGACATAATTGAAGATCGAAGTTTTGATGACGATTTAGAATCAAAATATAACGGTCCTGAATTTATCTACACAGAAACAAAACCAGAAAAGCCAAAGCCTAAAAAAGACGACAAGTTAAGTCGGGATTTTTTTAATGCATTAGTAAGCTTTTTATCTACAATTTTCCCTTACTTATTAGCTTTAATTGTTGTTGTAATCATTGTTAAAAGTGTACTCGCTGGAAATGCAGATTTCTGGAGATTTAAGAAGAAAAAAATTGATAAATCACCTTTGGTTATTACTGAAGAGCAAGAAGAAAATATTCATGAAACAGATTATGAACGTTTGTTACGCTTAGCTATTGATAATAAAGATTACAGAAAGGCAACTCGTTATTATTATTTGCTTCTATTGAAAAAAATGAATGAAAAAGAATTAATTACATATGACAAAGACAAAACGAACTCTGAATATGTTTTTGATTTACAAAAATTAGAATTAAGAAAACAATTTTCTTACCTATTATACATTTATGACTATGTATGGTATGGTGAATTTAAAGTTGATGAATTAAACTTTAAGACGATTGAAAATGAATATAAATCTTTCTTTAAAATACTATAACTGATGGCAAAGAAAAGATACATATCATTCATTTTAGCATTATTAACAGTATTACTATTAACAAGTTGTAAGAAAACAGATTGGCAAGAAAATTTTAGAGAACGATCGAAAGAACCTTTTGGTACTTACATCATACAACAAGAGATTCAAGAATTATTTAAAGATGAACAAGTCAATATTCTTAATAAACATATTGATGACTATCTAATAGATATTTACTATGATTATGAAGCAGATTTTGCAAATTATGTTTGTATAAAACCTGTTGCTTATCGCTTAGGTTCAGAATCTACCAATAAATTATTGCAGTTCGCTGCTTCTGGTAACGACGTTTTTCTATCCTTAAATTATTTTAATAGTACTTTAGAAGAAACATTAGGGGTTGAATCTACTAATCTTGACACCGATGCATACACTATTGAAGAATTGAAAGAATTAAGTGGAACTATTGAATTAGAGAATAATGTGTTTAAAAATACGAGTTTTACGTATAATCGAAACTTAAGAAAGAATTACTTCTCTAAATTTGATAAAGAAACCACAACTATTTTAGGAACCCACGAGATTAACGATACTATTCGCCCGAACTTTATTAAAGTTCGTTACGAAAAAGGAAATATTTTCTTACATACTCAACCTATTGCTTTTACGAATTATTATCTGATCGACGGGAATCAAGAATATGTAGAAAATGTGTTTTCTTATTTACCAAATAGAACTATACTTTGGGATCCGCAAAGACGAGGAAGCAGAAGACGTGGAGACAATGATAAAACATCTGCACTTAGCTTTTTTATGAAACATCCTTCATTGAAATGGTCTCTTTATATCGCATTTATTGGATTATTGTTATTCATGTTCTTAAATGCTAGAAGAAAGCAACGCGCAATTCCTGAAATAAAGCAATTGAAAAACTCAACACAAGATTTTACACATACCATTGCTAATTTATATTTAAAAGAAGAAAATCATAAGAATATAGTTTCTAAAAAAATCACCTATTTTTTAGAGAAAATTAGAGCAAAATATCATCTAGAAACGAGAAATTTAAATTCTAATTTTATTGAAAAACTAGCAGCAAAATCTGGTAATACAGAGCACACAACAAAATATCTGATTAATACAATAATCGCATTAAATAAAAAATCTATCTGTACTCAAGATGAGCTCGTTCGTTTGAATACATTGATAGAAAACTTTTTACAAAACAAGTAATTATGGAAGAAACAAGACAAGAAAATGAGAACTTAGAGTTTACAAATAGAATTGACTTAACAGAATTACAAGAAAGTGTTCATAACATAAAAGCACAGTTAAATAAAGTAATTGTTGGTCAAAAAGAAATGATTGACTTGTTAATTGTTGCTATTTTCTCTGACGGTCATGCGTTAATAGAAGGAGTACCTGGAGTTGCAAAAACTATGACTACAAAATTATTGTCTAGAGCTATGGATATTGATTTTAGTAGAATTCAATTTACTCCAGATTTAATGCCATCGGATATTTTAGGAACATCTATTTTTAATGTAAAAACTTCTGAATTCGAATTCAAGAAAGGACCTGTTTTTTCTAACATGGTTTTAATTGATGAAATTAATAGAGCTCCAGCTAAAACACAAGCTGCACTATTTGAGGTTATGGAAGAAAAGCAAATTACTATGGACGGTACACGTTATAAAATGAATGCTCCTTTTATTGTATTGGCAACTCAAAACCCAATTGAACAAGAAGGAACATATCGATTACCAGAAGCTCAATTAGATCGTTTTATCTTTAAAGTTAATGTAGAATATCCATCTGCCGAAGAAGAATTAGAAATCATTTCTAGAGAACAAGCTTTAGAAAAAAATGTAAAATTAGATCAAGTAGAAAAAGTAATTACTGGAGCAGAAATTATAAAATACAAAGATCTAATTACTCAAATTAAAGTAGAAAAAAACTTGTTAGAATACATTGCTAATATTGTTGTGAATACAAGATCAAACTCTTTCCTATTCTTAGGAGCTTCACCAAGAGCATCTATTTCAATTTTAAAAGCCTCGAAAGCTTTTGCTGCGATTAACGGACGAGATTTTGTGACTCCAGAAGATATTAAAAATGCAGCAATTCCTGTATTAGAACATAGAGTAATTGTAACTCCAGAACGAGAAATGGAAGGTGTTACGAGCAAACAAATTATTGAGCAAATTATTGAATCTGTTGAAATTCCTAGATAAGATCTAATAATATTAAATGAAGAACTTTATAACATCCTTTTTCTTAAATAATCGCTTTTATTATGCGCTTACTATAATAGCCATGCTATTTGTGGTTGGGTTCTTTATTCCAGTATTTTTTGGATTAGCTAAAGCATTATTATTCGGTTTATTACTAATCACTCTTATTGATATTTTCTTATTGTTTTCTGTTAAGAATGGTGTTTCTGCTGATAGAATCGTACCTGAGCGTTTATCAAATGGAGATGAAAATAAAATTCAGTTAACCATAAGAAGTAATTATAACATCACTACCAATAACATTATATTAGAAGAACTTCCGTATCAATTACAATTACGAAACTTTCGCCTTTTTGAACAACTAAAACCACAACAAGAGAAGGATGTGAATTATAAAGTTGTTCCATTCGTAAGAGGTGATTATGACTTTGGCAACACTAATATTTATGTATCTTCTCCCCTACAATTAGCTACACGAAAATTCATATTAAGTGAACAAAAAAATGTAAAATGTTATCCCTCATTTTTAAAGCTTAATGAATTAAACATTAAGGCTATTTCTAATAATCTTCATACGCAAGGAAGCAAAAAAATACGACGTATTGGTAACTCATTGGAATTTGAACAAATAAAAGAATATGTTACTGGTGATGATATTAGAACCTTAAACTGGAAAGCTACTGCAAAACGTAATCAGTTAATGGTAAATCAATATGTAGAAGAAAAATCGCAACCGATTTATTCTATAATTGATAAAGGAAGACAAATGCAATTGCATTTTGATAATCTTACGTTATTAGATTATGCTATAAACGCGACATTGGCAGTAAGTAACACTATTCTGAGAAAGCAAGACAAAGCAGGAATGTTTTCGTTTTCGAAAAAAATAGACAATATTATAGTTGCAGAACAACGAAACTCTCAAATGAGTTTAATTTCGGATGCGCTTTATAATATTAAAACAGATTTCGTTGAATCTGATTACAGTTTATTATATGCTGCAATAAAACGTAAAATCCCTAGTAGAAGCTTATTAATTTTATATACAAACTTCGAAACCTTAGATGCTTTAAAAAGACAATTACCTTATTTAAGAGCAATTGCTAAAAATCACTTGCTATTGGTTGTATTCTTTAAAAATACTGAGTTAACAAAAATTGTAAAACAAAAAGCAGTAACTGTTGAAAACGTATATGACAAAGTAATTGCTGAGAAGTTTATGTACGAGAAAAAGCAAATTGCTAATGAGCTTAAAAAATATGGCATTCAGTCTGTGCTTACCAAACCAGAAAATTTAACTGGAGATACCATTAATAAATATTTAGAATTGAAATTGCGAGGCTTGTTTTAATTCTTTACTTTAAAGCCTAATTATTAACTATTAAAAATTGTTTAAACACTATGACTAACTTAAAACTAAAACTTAAAAAAATTGACCCAGTAAAAGCTGGAATTGTATATGGAGCCCTATTAGGATTATTTGGTTTAATAGTAGCATTATTCTTTTTATTATTTGGAAGTATATTTAGTGCTGCTTCAGGTGATATAGGTGTATTTGGTGCTATGGCTGGCGGTGGAATATTTGCCGTAATTTTTATACCTATTATGTATTTTATTATAGGCTTTATTGCAGGGATTTTAGGAACAATGCTATTAAACTTTATTTTAAAGAAAACCGATGGATTAATCATTGACTTTGATAAAGTAGCTGAATCTGAAGATATTACAATGATTGGCAGAGGAGTTTAATACCTTTTTTACTTAAATTTTTAAAAATCACCTAAGCAATATTAGGTGATTTTTTTTGTAAGTTGCAATAGTAATATCGAACCAATAGCAATCAAAAATCTTACTCATGAAATCGTTTTACTTTTTATTCATCTTATCCGTTTTAGCTCTTTCTTGTAATACAAAAGAAACACAAAACGAACTCACAACTGGAAGCTATAAAGCTTCTTTATTAATTCAAGACAATGAGGAAATACCGTTTGCTTTTGATGTTTTAGATGAACATAATATTAATATTTATAATGCTGAAGAAGTTATTAAAGTGCATGAGATTTCTTATAATAACGATTCTGTAAGAATTCAACTTCCATATTTTGAAGGTTACATTACTGCAAAAATTAGTAATGATGAAATTAAAGGAAATTTCATAAAACCAAGTTTAAACAGAACGGTTCCTTTTCTAGCAAAACCTAATTTAACTCGATTTGAAAGCACATCAGAAGCTACGCAAAATATAACTGGAAATTGGGAAACAGTATTCAGTCCAAATTCAGAAGAAGACAGATACATTGCTAAAGGAATATTTAAACAAAATATGAACAAATTAATAGGAACATTTAGAACTACTACAGGAGATTATCGTTATTTAGAAGGTGTAATGAATGGTGATTCATTGAAGCTTTCGACTTTTGATGGCGCTCATGCTTTTTTATTTACGGCAAAAGCTACGGATTCTACTTTAAACGGATTCTTTTATTCAGGAAACCATTGGAAAGAACCTTTTACAGCAAAACTCAATAACGCTTACGAATTACCAGGAGCAGATACTTTGACTTATTTACGAGAAGGATATGATAAAATTGAATTTTCATTTCCTAATGAAAAAGGAGAATTAATTTCTTTAGAAGATGATCGCTTTAAAGATAAAGTTACTATAGTTCAAATTATGGGAACTTGGTGTCCTAATTGTTTAGATGAGAGTAAATTTTACGCAGATTATTACAGTAAAAACAAATCTAAAGATTTAGAGTTTGTGGCCTTAGCTTTTGAAGTTGCCAAAACTAAGGAAGAAGGATTTCAACTTATTAAACGTTTAAAAGAACAAACAGGAATAAATTATCCTGTGTTATTGGCACAATACGGGTCTTCTAGTAAAATAGACGCTCAGAAAAAATTACCCATGTTAAACCATGTACTCTCCTATCCTACTTCAATATTTATTGATAAAAAAGGAAAAGTTCGCAAAATACATACTGGATTTAATGGTCCGGCAACAGGAGATAAATACACTGAATTCATTAAGAATTTTGATGATTTTGTGAAAAAATTATTAAAGGAATAAATTGTTTTATAAGAATTATCAATTGGAACAAAAGTTCCTGTTATCCCGGAAATTAAACCGATAAACAGGTATATTTGTAAACATATAACTAGTTAGGCAACATTTGAAAAATGAAATATAGTAAGGAATTTGACCAACTATCAAAACATAGTAGAGAATCTGCAATTGAACTTGGCTGGAGTTACATTTCATCTCATCATTTTTTAATTGGAGTGCTTAAATCTGACAATCTTCCGAATAAAATATTTAAAAATCGGAATTGGAATTTTGAGCTTTTATCAAAATCGTTAGAAAAAGAAAAAGACGAATCAAAAAAAGGAAACTACTATTTGACAAAAGAATTGGAAACAAGCATAAAAAATGCAAAATATTATTCTTGGATTTATGGAGAGTCTGAAATTAAACCTGAACATTTAATTTTTGCAATGCTTGCGGATAAAAAGAGTACCGCTGGAAAATATTTAAATTCTGTAGGAATGAACTACTCTGAATTCAAATCGGAATATCAAAAAATAAAAGAATTAAAAGCAAACAAGTTATTGGAATCCATTGGAAAAAGTAATCTAGCTGTAAAAATTGGCATTCCAAAATTAATTAACAAACTGAATTAAAAAAACGTTGCATAACAACGTGTATAATTAATCGCGGCTGAATTTCCTCAGCGGAAATTCAATCTTATTAATTATCTTTCTGCAATAACGGAAAAGAACTCGCGTCCTTTTTCCGCAAAAAATCATACACAAATACGTTATGTGCAACTCTAATTACCAAAGAATTGAAAAAAATATTCTGTAATAGAACTAGTGAAATTCCTTCATTAGAAAGAATTAAAGAAGAGCTTAATAGAAATGATATAATTAGAATAGAGTATAATTCTAGATTTAATTTTCTTTTTATTAGGAATTTAAAAAGACAAATAACAAATATTCAAAAATCACTCCATGTAGAGATTCATAAAGGAGAATTTAAAGACCTAAGATTTTACATTCTTTATAATCTTTTATCTAATAATGAATTAGAAAAAAACTCGAAACACTTAGAGGAAGCGGCCAAAAGCTACAGATTAATCTCTGAAAACTTAATACGAAGGTTCGAGAAAAAATATGATTATAGTTTTACTGACTCAAATAAGTCATTTAGTGAAATAAAAGAACAACTAAATCAAGACAAAAATCAATTATCTGAAAACTGGAGTTATAGATTTCACGGTGGGGATGTTTGTTTCTCTAACAACAAATCAGGACAAGTTGTTGATATAAATCTAAAGTATCAGGGAGTTTATGGAGTATTAGATTTATGGTTCTTCAAGTATTATATGAAAACCACAAATGAATTCAAATCTATAAGTTCTACTTATATTGACAACACCCCTAAATTAACTCAAACATTAAATTATCTCAAAGAAAAAGGAAAACTGAAACTAGTAAAACCTGAATTTGAATTATTTTACTCCGAAAAATTTATATGGGATACAAGCAGCACATAACAACGTGTATAATTAATTGCGGCTGAATTTCCTCGGCGGAAATTCAATCTTATTAATTATCTTTCCGAAACAACTGAAAAGAACTCGCGTCCTTTTCCCGCAAAAAATCATACACAAATACGTTGTATGTAATAAGTCCGACTTTTGGTTTTTAAATACACTTTCTGATTGTGACAAAGGATAGGAAAAAACAGGATTAAAATTAACTAAACGTAAGAATGTAGTTTAGTCAAGCTTATCGATTGACATCGTATGAGAGTTACACTTTCAAATACGCATGCTAGCGTAAAAAGCTTGCCGAAATTATCAGATTTTTTTGACATTGTCAAGTTTTTAATCGGATAATTTAATTTAAATCAATGTTTTAGAGCTCAATGGACAATCATTTTTCAGATAACAAATCATATCAGTCCGTGTTTGATATAATTCATAATCTCGAAAAAACAAGTGGATTTAAAGTAATCTGAATGTAGCGTCGAAACTGACTACGTAAATATGAAAACAAAAACTATAGATTTTAGCTATATTTACTACAAACAACAACGTGTAAATTGCATTAAAACGCAACTTACACGAAATTGCCACCAATTAGAGAAATGACCAAAGAAGAAATCTACGAAAAAGCAAATAGCGTTGTCGGAATTGAAGGAATGACAGGAAACGAACGCCTTTATATAAGTGGATTAATGGACGAATTTGACAAGGCCAAAAAATCCGACAAATATAAAGCTCGAACAATACTTCAAGCATTGAAATTTGACGAACTTTCAATTGGTAGAATAGTTGGATTATCAATGGATTCTCTTAAATATCCAAATGCTTGGGATTTTCCAAATGAAAACTCAAACGGACAAGAAAACGAAAATAAAGCTACATTGGAATATTCCAATCTTAACGAAGTTGGAATGGGTGCGCCTTTGAGTGGAAAATGCAAAATCAAACTCAATGACGATAAAGAAGTTCTGATTCCTGAAAATTGTGGCGGACCAGCAATTTGGACTCGAAACGGACAAAAAATTGCAATACCGATTTGGGACAGGTCATTTTTTAATGGAACTTTCCAAAGAATCGGAATTGTGGATTTGGAAAAACTAACTCTGACTAAATACAAAAAGAAATTTCGAGTTTTGGATTTAAGGTCATTTAGTGGAAACAATATTGTTGGATTTGACAGTCCAATATATCGAATGAAAAAACTTGAATTTGACTATATTAACGAACCGATTGAAAAAATTATCGGAATAAAATAACTGGTCGCAACAACGTGTATAATTAATTGCGGCTGAATTTCCTCGGCGGAAATTCAATCTTATTAATTATCTTTCCACAACATCGGAAAACGACTCGCCTCCTTTTCCCGCAAAAAAATCATACACAAATACGTTGTATGTAATAAGTCCGACTTTTGGTTTTTAAATACACTTTCTGATTGTGACAAAGGATAGGAAAAAACAGGATTAAAATTAACTAAACGTAAGAATGTAGTTTAGTCAAGCTTATCGATTGACATCGTATGAGAGTTACACTTTCAAATACGCATGCTAGCGTAAAAAGCTTGCCGAAATTATCAGATTTTTTTGACATTGTCAAATTTTTAATCGGATAATTTAATTTAAATCAATGTTTTAGAGCTCAATGGACAATCATTTTTCAGATAACAAATCATATCAGTCCGTGTTTGATATAATTCATAATCTCGAAAAAACAAGTGGATTTAAAGTAATCTGAATGTAGCGTCGAAACTGACTACGTAAATATGAAAACAGAAACTATAGATTTTAGCTATATTTACTACAAACAACAACGTGTAAATTGCATTAAAGCGCAACTTACACGAAACGTTAACTAACATTGTCGAAAATGATGTGAAGCTTTCTTTTTGATAAATCAAAGTCAGTTTCAAAATTTTTGTTTTTA
>CANLMR010000001.1 GCA_947492185.1 uncultured Tenacibaculum sp. | reverse complement strand
TAACTAATTTTAAATTATGAAAAATGAATGAAAAATTGCTACTAATATTATCGCAACTTTTCATACACAAATACGTTAGCACACATTTGAGGAAAACTATGAGAATATTAATAGTCCTAACTTTAATTTTCGGAATTAACTCTTGCACCGCTCAATCTGAACCTGAAAAAAAATTAATCGGAAAATGGATTTTGATTGCGGAAACGAACTCTTTTGATGACGATATTGAGCCACTTACTGAGAATGACTCTGAATCGGAATCTGACTCAAAAACAGAATTGAAAACCACTCTGACTTTTAATAAGGACAAAACCATTTTTATTAATCAAATGGGAAATGAATATGATGCGACTTATAAGTTGATTGACTCAACTCTGACTATTGGAAGTCGAGAATATATAATTGTTAAAATTGACAAAGAAAAATTGATTTACAAAGTCAAAGACCATCTATTTGATAAGCATTATGAATTTAAAAAGGAGGAATAAAAAGTGGATTATCTAACAAACATAAAATCATCTGAATTTCAATCTGAAGTAAAAACTTCAATTAATCTAATTGGAAATTTAAATGAAAGTCTTGAAAATGAAAAGTTATTGAATTTTCTCACTCAAAACGGAATTAAGGAAAGTAATGCAATGGAAATCGTGATTTTTCTACCAATAGCTTTCGTTCGTAAAATGTTACCAAACGTAAATTGGCGTGAAAACTATATTGAACAATTATCAGACAAAAAACAAAGAACTAAAAGTTTTGCCGAAAATAGTTTTTATAAGATAATCGAAAACGAAACAGACAATTATTACGCAGGAAAAGCAGAAAGTGAGGTAATACTTAAAATTGCTGGACGAAGTGCGGAATTTAAAGTAATAAACGACCTTTTATTAAAAAATGAAAAAGTAGATATTTCCGAAATAAAATTAACGGAGAATATCATAATACGAAATGAATAAAAAACGTATGCTAACAACGTGTATAATTCATTGCTAGTACTCGCCTACTTACGAAAATCCTCGCGGATTTTCTATTAGGTTTGTATTTGCTAATTTAGTTGCTGAAACACGCAACGAAACCATACACAAAAACGTTGTACACAATTATGAAAAAGTCAGTTCTAATCATAAAAGGATATAGCAAAACTGATATAGAGTTGATTAATGATAGAAAAATTGTTCAACTCTATATTGATTTCTTTTGTAGTAACGCTGGAGGAGTTTTCGATTTTGATACAGAAATAAATGTACTGGAAGAGCCAGAAGTTAAAGTCTTACAGAATTTGAATATTCTAAATGAACTTGATTACTTGATTGTATTACTAATCGGACACGGAGCAAATAAAGATGGCACTCAAATTTTTCAACTACAAAAAGATACTTTCATACAACCTGGACAAATACAATTTGAATGTAAAAAGCAATTACATATTTTGGAAACTTGTAGAAATGTAATTGACTTTGAACTTGACATTAAAAGATTGAATAGATTAATCCCAAAATATGCTTATGGAGGAGTTGTTAAACGACCTTTGACAAAGGAAGAATCCCGTGAAAAATTCGACAGTGCACTTGCTAAATCGGAAAATGGAACGATATACTTATTCGCAGCAAGTATTGACGAAAGTGCTTACGGATATTTATTTCTCAAATTAATGATTGACATTGCAATTTACGTTCACGAGTATTATAGAGAACGCATTGTTGATGCAAACAAAATATTTGAATTAGCAAAAAAACAAGTTATTGAACTGACTGAAGGAAAACAAAACCCTATTATGAATGGTGATAATGAACTACCATTCGTGATAACGATAATATAAAATCAACAAATAAATTGACAGAATATAATATTGACTATCTAAATTCTTTAATAGAAAATAAAGTTGAGGAAAATTTAAACCTTGATTATAAAGCAGCAGGTTCTCTTGACAAACAAAACAATAAAACAACTGAAATTTCTAAAGATGTAAGTGCATTTGCGAATTCTGATGGTGGAATTTTAATCTATGGAATAAAAGAAGATAAAGTAAATAAACATCTACCCGAAAAAATTGACCCAATCAATAGAAAAGACTTTACGAAAGAATGGTTGGAGCAAATAATCCAAGATAAAATTCGGCCGCGAATAAGTGATTTCAAAATTCATCCGATTGAAATTAATAATGAACAAGTTGTTTATGTTGTGGATATTAAAAAAAGTAATACTGCACATCAAGCATTTGATAAAAAATATTACAAGAGGTATAATTTTCAATCAACTTCGATGTACGATTATGAAATAAGGGACATTTTAAATCGAGCGAAAAATCCTGAAATAGAATTGGATTTTGAACTCAAAGATAAACATTCAACTTTGGTAGTTTATGCTGTAAATATTGGTAGAATTCTTGCAAAATACTTAAACGTAGATTTTAAAATACCAAAACAGATTATTGAAGGAAATGAATATAGTCCTTTTAATAAAATGACCTTTGAAACATACAATTTAGATAATACAATAAGAGATGTTTTAGATGTCGAATTTACAGGCTTAATGCAAGTGTCTGAAAAATATGGCCCATCAAGATATGAACCTATTTTGCCGAATCGTAGATTTAAATTAACTGAAATAAAGATTGGAAATCATCCTTTTGATGACGAAAATTATTTGGAATGGGAAATATTTTGTGATAATGCTAATCCAAAAAAGGGAACAGTAAAAATGAACCAACTATTGAACAAATAACTGTGTACAACAACGTATATAAAAAATAGCGGTTTAGTCGCTTAATCGAAAGAAAATGAATAAATTAAAGGTCAGTTATAGACCGAAAAGTTAGTGCTTGAAATCCGCTACTTTTCATATACAATACCGTTGTGAGCAATTAAGAAATGAACTTTATCAAACTAAGCATATTATTAGGAATTTCATTCGCAATTAACATGATGATTTCTGACTCATCTAAAATTTGGATAAGTAACTCTCATCAAAATGTTAACCGAAATACTAATATCAACGGAGAAATACCTAATGCCTATATTGTTAACATACTATTCCATGATGACAATTATGTACATACTCATTCTTTCAATGGAGGAGTTTACCAAATTAATGTTGAAGTAAATGGCTCGACAGACTTTTTATCTACTGGTAAACTAAATCAAATTGATTGTAATTTAAATTGCTCAATTAATTCAGCAAATCACTCATTATCGGGTAATATAAATATTAAGCGGACAATAACTGTATTAGGGGAAAAAGATGAATCTGAGATGAAAGAAATGTTGAGAAACAACATTGTGGAAATAATTTTAAAAGAAATACAAAAGATATGATTTTAACAGCACTAGTTGGATTGATCCAATCCATTTTATATGATGTAGTTTTATTTTATCTAGGGAAGATATTGAGTGACTCGAGACAACTAAGAAACTATCTTGGAATGAAATCTTTAGAAGAGCAAGAAACAGATTTCAAATGGACTTCTCATTGGATTGAAAAAATTGGAAAATTATTGATGATTATAGCTGTAATCAGTGCAATTGTTTCAATAATTACTACAATAACTGTATTATCAAGAATGTAAAAAAGCTCACAACAAAAAATAAACGCCATTAAAACGGGCGTTTATTTAGGACGTTGTAGGTAATTTGAGAAAAACGTAACTAATGAAAAAAATATTATACTTTTTAATCGGAATTTTAGTTTTGAGTTGTGTAAATAAAACTGACTCTCAAAAAAAAACTGAAATAGCAATAAACTCGGAAACAAATTCAATTGAAATTATATATTCTGACTCAAGAGAAAAAACTATTGAGAGTTTAAAAAAAATCTGGAATTGTGAATTCCCATTGATTTCGAAAAGCGAGACTAATTTTAATGGAAAAATATCGAATGATATTACTATAATGATTTCGGAATTTAAATCTATTGATTCTCAAGAAAGGAAAAGTAAGATTAAACTAACTTCTGATTTAATTAAAAAGAGTATTCAGAATTATAAAGAATTTTCGGAATTAAAAATCATTACAAGCTATACAATAGATGGAGAAAGAAGAACATCGAGTAGAACTATTAAAATGACTGAAATATAAAAACTACCTACAACACCGTATATAATTTATTGCTAGTTCTAGCTTACTTACGAAAATCCTCTCGGATTTTCTATT
Source organism: uncultured Tenacibaculum sp. (assembly GCA_947492185.1). GTDB lineage: Bacteria > Bacteroidota > Bacteroidia > Flavobacteriales > Flavobacteriaceae > Polaribacter. The sequence continues at coordinate 1,138,287 of CANLMR010000001.1, read as the reverse complement.
CGGTTATTATTTGCTAAATTTAGTACTTAAATCACGCAACAATCCATATACAAACACGTTGTGCAACAATAGAATAAACTTAATCGAAAAAGCATATAATTATCTAAAAAAATAATCCCTACAACAAAAGTTACAGGGATTAAAATTTTGTGGAGACGCCGAGAATCGAACTCGGGTCCAAACAAGTAGCAAAAAAGCTTTCTACATACTTAGTTCTTATTTAATTTTCGACTAAAAGCTGACTAAGAACGGCCCATTTTTAGCTTATCTTCTTTAGTTTCGAAAATCTATCGAAGTATTAGATTTTCTATGTTTACTTTTACGATGCCCAAAAGTGAAACGCCGCAAACCAAGGCTTTTCGTGGACATTTAGCTTTCCCGCCTCGCGGGACTAGGCTTGAATCTTACTATAATTCAGATTATTAAGCAGCTAAAGCGTAATTATTTTCGCCGTTTAAATTGTTGAAATAAGTTTTACGAGTAGTCATTTCAATCCTCGGTATGCTTACAGTTTTACTAGTCTTGCTGTCAAAACCAGTCGTCCCCAATATGTCAAAGAATTATATCCTAATTTTCAAAACACATACCAAAATCAAAAAATCAAGCTATTTTGACTGAATGTATCTTAAAAAGACGGATGGCAAATATAAAAACAAGTTTACATAAAAAAGTATAATCCAAAGTTTTTAATTTCACATAATAAACCAATACTATTGATTTTTTATATATTTAGGCCTTCAGCTAACCATTATTAGTTTATGCGCACTTACAGTTGCCTTATTGTATTATTAGTTTTATCTGTTATACAATGTTTTTCTCAGGAAGTTACCACTATCAATAAAAATCAACTTCAAATATTAAAACAAAAGTTTTACTCCAATAAAAAAATAGGAACAGATAGCGCACTATTTTACATGAATAAACTAAAACAAAGTTCTAATATACCTTATAAAACATTTGGCTATGCTGGTGGTATATATTTAAAAACCAGAGATAAATATCCTTTCAACTTTGAATCTTATTCCGACAGCATAAATACATATTTACCTCTTATAAAAGAAAATAAATCTAACTACACTCTTCTTTTCGATATATACATTCTCCTAGGAAATACTTACAAAAGAAGAGGCCAAATGAAAACTGCTTTAGATTATTACCTTAAAGCAGAAAATTATGCTCTAATAACCAATGATATAGAGCGAATTGTAAAAATTAAAGGAAATGTTGCTTTAATTTATCAGGATATGGGACAACTCGATAATGCTCTTGATAAAATAAACACAACTTTAAAAATAGTAGAAAACAATAAAACCATTCTAGGTTCTAAATATCCTAATAGAAAATACAAGACCTTACTAAATACTGGTGCTATTTATAACTCTCGATTCCAAAAAGAAGTAACTCAACTATCTTATGGTGATTCAGCAATTCACTACTTTAAAAGAATTCTTAAGGATGATGAATTAAAATTATCTAAATTTAGATATGGTCAAGTGTATTCTTATTTAGCAACAACATATACTTTAAAAAAAGAGTATTCTAAAGCCAAACCATATTTTCAAAAAAGCATTAATTTCTTTAACGAAAGTAATGCCTTATCTTATTTATACAACTCTTATTATAACAACGGAATAAATTATTGGGAATTGGATAGTTTAAAACAATCTAAAATGTCTTTTTTACAACTTTTAAAAATTAAAAAAGATACATTATTAGATCCGAATTATGTGAATTCGCATAAGTATTTGAGTGAAATATATGTAAAAGAACAAAACCAAGATTCTGCATCTTACTATTTTAAAAAACATCAAAAGATCCTAGAGAAAGCTAAAAAAGAACAGCTACTTGAAAATGAAAGAATTTTTAGTACAGATGAAACTTATCTCTTAAATAAAAAAATTCAAAGTTTAAAAAAATCTAACTCTAAAAATAAAAATGTAATCATTGTAACTAGTATTTTTCTAATACTTGTTTTGATATCAAGTATTTTCATCATTTCAAAAAATGTAAAAGAAAAAAGAAATGCTAAAAAACGATTGCAACAGTTGCTCAATAATTCTCAAAAAGACGTAAACAACACTAGTGGAATAAACATAAAAAACGAACACCATTTACAAGTTATAGAGGGTTTAAAGAAAATTGAAAACAGTTTATTTTTTTTAAAAGAAGATTTTAATCTTTATACAACAGCAAAAAAAGTTGGGACGAATACTACGTATCTTTCTAAAATTATTAAGGATTATAAAAAAATGACATTCAATGAATATACTAATGAATTAAGAATAAAGTATATTGTAGAAAAGCTTAATAAAGACAAAACGGTTAGAGCCTATACTACTCAAGCTATAGCAGAAATAGGTGGGTATAAAAATGCAAAGTCCTTCACTAGGATATTCAAAAAATATACAGGAATAACCCCGTATCAATTCATTGAAAAAATCGAAACGGGATTGTAAGGGCTTCCTAAATAAGTGTTTTTAAATACATTTAGAATTCTTCTTTTCCTTTGGTTGATTTGCTAATGGGAAACAGTCTTCATCTCCGTCTGTATTTACTCCACCATCCAACTTACCTTCTTTAGCATAAATTTTATATTGTTCTTCTTTTGTTAATTCATAACTTTTTAAATCCTCAATAAATAGTAGTTTCATAATTAATAGTTTTTGTTTTCTAAAATTAGTTTTTTTTTAGGCTCTATTTAACATCTGAAACCTAAATCAGAAGAAAACAACATAAACCACTGAAAAGCAATTGATTAAACATTATTTTAGTAGTCATTTTTTTTAAAAAATACCTCCATATTTTATAAATAACAACTCTATACACTTCTTTTTTCAGACTATTCATTAAATATTTGTAATGGAGTTAGTATAAACTCCAACATAGCGAAACCTGAAAAGCTTTTAATAGAGTAAGGACAACAAAATTAAATCAACTATGTTAAAATCAATTTCAAACCTAGGTAAAGTTTTAGACAAAACATCTCAATTAAAAATAAGTGGAGGAGCAATTAAATGCCCAGATGGAACTAGACGTGTATGTATAGGGTCTCCATATCTTCCAACTGGTGTTTCTTGTTGGTGTCAAGTAATTGCTGATCCGGGAGACACACTTTCTATGTAAATTATAAAAAGTTCCTCCAAATTATATTACTTAAAAAACTCTTATTGAAAATTCAATAAGAGTTTTTTCACTCCTTATAAAGCGTTAAAAATTAACTTTTTAAACTTCAATTCCGAGCACTTTTTTTCAGTAAAAAATAAACTGTTATTATAAAACGATAGTTTAACATCTATACCAAAAAATACTACTTGTGCAGTAGGGTAAAATCGTGTATTTTTGTACAATAATGTTGTAATTTACAACAAATAGAGTATAATTTGTTAAATTTCACACAATCAACCATGAAATTCGGAATCATAAAAGAACGTAAAAACCCACCTGATAAAAGAGTCGTATTTTCTCCAAAAAAATTAAAGGAATTTAAAACTTTATTTCCGCAAGCAGAAATTGTAGTCGAAAGTTCTGACATACGAGTTTTTAAAGATGAAGAATATGCCGCTGCTGGTTTTGACGTAACTAATGATGTTTCTGATTGTGATGTTTTACTTGGTGTAAAAGAAGTACCAGTAGAAAACTTAATACCTAATAAAAAATACTTTTTCTTTAGTCATACAATAAAAAAACAACCATACAACCGCAAGCTTTTGCAGGCTATGTTGGAGAAAAATATTGAAATGTTTGATCACGAAACCATTATTAAAGAAAATGGGGCTCGTTTGATTGGTTTTGGAAGATATGCAGGTTTGGTTGGTGCTTATAACGGAATTAGATCTATTGGTTTAAAGAAAGGATCTTTTTCGCTTCCTAAAGTAGAGACTTTAGCAGATTTAGATGAAGTAAAAAGAGAGTTAGATAAAATTCAACTTCCTAATATTAAAATTTTGCTTTCGGGTACAGGAAAAGTAGCTAAAGGTGCTAAAGAAATTTTAGATCACTTACAAATAAAACAAGTAAGTGATGCTTTATACTTAACCTCTAAGTTTACAGAACCTGTTTATTGTTTAGTAGATGTAATGGAATATGCTAAACGTAAAGATGGAAAAGTTGGTGATAAATATGAATTTTATAAAGATCCTTCAGGATATGAAAGTAACTTTATGCCTTATGCTAAAGAAACTGATTTCTTTATAGCTGGTCATTTTTATGGTGATGGCGCTCCATATTTATATACTAGAGAAGATGTAAAATCTGAAGGCTTTAAAATTAAATATGTTGCTGACATTTCTTGTGATGTAGATGGTCCTGTAGCAACAACTTTAAGAGCTTCAACTATTGCTGATCCTATTTATGGTTATGATGCTAAAACTGAATCTGAAGTAGATTATAGAGACAAAGATGCAATTGTTGTAATGGCCGTTGATAATTTACCTTGTGAATTACCGAAAGATGCAAGTGAAGGGTTTGGAGATATGTTTTTGAAACACGTAATTCCTGCTTTTTACAATAACGATAAAGATGGAATTTTAGCAAGAGCTCAAATGACTACTGATAATGGAGAGTTAACAGAAAGATACCTATATTTACAAGACTATGTAGAAGGTACCGATAATTATGCACTTCATTAAAAAGTCTTTAAAATTTACACTCTATTTTTTAGTTAGTATTATAGTTTATGTACTATTATCTATTGTAATAAGTTATATTACTGTAAACAAAAAGCAAGAAAAAACAGATAAAAACATTTATTTAAGTTCCAACGGAATACATCTAAGTCTTATCATTCCTAAAAAAAATCTTTCAGAAGAAGTTAAGAAAGGTTTAGATTTATCTTACTCTAGTAAATATGTTAGATTTGGCTGGGGAGATGTTAATTTTTATTTGAATACACCAACTTGGAACGATTTTAAATTTAAATATGCATTTGGAGCTTTGTTTTTAAACAACCCTACGCTAATAGAAGTAAATGCTAAAACAACAGTAAATCCTAAATGGATAAAAGTTCCTATTAATACAAATCAATTAAAGCAATTAAACAAGTATATTTTTGAAACTTTTAAACTTAATGATTCAAATCATAAAGTTAAAATTGAACAGAAAATGTATCCATACTCTCAACTTTATGAAGCCAATGGATCCTATTCTCCTATAAAAACATGCAATACTTGGGTAAATACAGGTTTTAAATGTAGTGGATTAAAAGCTAGCTTTTGGACACTTTTTGATTTTGGTCTTTTAAATAAATACCAATAATTTTATTTAGTTTTGCTCAAAAAAATGAAAGAGTTATCAAATAAAATTTCCTTAAGAAAAGATCGTAAAAATTTATACATCGAATTAATAGTTAAATCTTCATCTGTTGCTAGATTTGGGCTTTTAATTTTATGCATTTTAGTAACTATTGTTTTACTTTATTTTATGTTTTTTATTGCTAAAAACAATGAATTTGATGAAGGAACTATATTACCTTTTTTAGTTATTTTAGGAGTTGATATTTGGTTAGTTAGAAATTATTTATGGAATAGATATGGAAAAGAGTATTTAATAATTTCTAAAAAAAGTTTTAGTTACTATTATGATTATGGATTGATTCAGACCAAAAAAACAACCTTCAAGTGTAATGATTTAGTAATTAAAATTGTAAAACTTAATGAAGAACATAAAAAATCTACTCTAGCATTCTTTAGATTTAATGAAGAAAATGATTTACAAGAGGAAATGCATCCTACTTCTGTTTACATTCCTGATAAAGATGTTAATTACCTAATAAACGAAATCTATAATTTTTTAGAAATTGATATTGAACAACATAAAGATTTTGGAGGTTTTCATTATAATTAATAAATGATTGAATCAAACAAACAATTCTTAATCGACACTGCTAATATGAAAATGCCTTTTGGTAAATATAAAGGAACGTATTTAATTGATATTCCTGAGTATTACATGGTATGGTATAAAAACAAAGGGTTTCCAACTGGTAAGCTAGGAAAAATGATGGGATTAGTTTATGAATTAAAACTAAATGGTTTAGAAAATATCTTACGAAAATTAAGATCGTAAAAAAGTACACCTCGAAAATCGAGATGTACTTGAAGTTTCTATATACTTATCTTAATTCTTCTCATTATTAAAAATAACATCCATAACAATGAACCAAATCCTAAGGTAAACAACCACGCAGTTGATTCAGTAAAACTTAACATACTTTCCTTGATTAAACTATAAGGAGAAAAAATGACATCCCAAGAATTGAATCTTAAAAAACGGCCAAGATAAATTCCAAATCCGCATAAAAAAAACACTGCTATAGAAAAGTAGTACCCAATTTCTTTACTCCATTTATTACATACTATTTGATAAAAAGTAATCATTGATAATAAACCTAAAAGCATTCCTGTAGATGCATTAGTAAATAATAAAAACAAATCATACCAAGCCATAGATGTATTGGATTTAAAATGAATAAAATCTGTAATTATATACGGTGAATTTGGTAAAAAAAGCAACCAAAATACGATTAGAAACATCAACTTTAGTTTGGTTATTCTTTTTACATCTAACTTTTGAGCAAATTCTGCAATCATGTATGGTATAACAGCCAAAAAAATATTCCACAATAAAAAAGTGTAAGATAAATTTTGCGTTAATTGTACTCTTAATAATGTTAAGAAAGCTGAAAACACTACTAATAGCAATACTGTACTTTGTAATTTTGTTATTGGTTTTGTAATCATAATTAAAAGATTTTATCCGTTTTGCCAGTCAATCTTTCTTGATGCATACATTACTGAAGCCAGTATTACAAATAATCCAATACTGCCAACTAATAATGCATAACTTTCTAATTGAATTATTATAAAAATAAAGGTATACAGTGCGGTTAAACTAATTGCTATAAACATTGGAAATTTAAATGTTTTTAAAATCGATTTGGAATATAAAGTAATCAAAACTACAACTGCTATTCCTGCAATTACATAAGCGTTTAAAAAATTACTATGCTCTGAAATAGAAATTAATAATGTATAAAACATCGTTAAAGCAATACCTATCATTAAATATTGAAAAGGATGAATAGCTATTTTACTCATGGTTTGAATTAAAAAGAAAACCAAAAAAGTAAGTGCTATAACTAAAAAACCATACTTCGCAGATCGCTCACTTTTTTGATATTGATCTACTGGAATCATAAAATTCACACCAAATGCATATTTTTTCAAATTAGGAATTCCGTTGAACGATTGCTGAGGAAATGGTCTGTTAATATCCAACACCTTCCATTTCGCATCAAAGCCTTCTTCTTTAATTTTATCTGGATTATATGGTAAATATTCTCCTAAGAAATTAGCAGTTTTCCAATTCGATTTAATATTCACATTGGTTTCTTTTCCAACAGGAATAAATCTAATTTGCTTACTACCATTTACATTCATTTTTAAAGAGAAATCTATTGTTTTTTCTAATGGTAAATCTTCTTTTTTTATTGATTTACTTTCCAATTTATGCAAGTTCAAATATGAATAAGAACTCGTTTCTACATCATACATTCTATCTTTTGAAACGGAATGATTACTATCGTACTTAGACTCAAAAGCATAATTATTTTTATGAAATTGAATTTCCACCAAACTACTTACTCCTTTTAAATTTGAAGTCTCAATAATTAATTTAGATTTTTCCCAAAGAATATCTTTTTCTTGAATATCTAATTCATTAAAATCTGGTTTTGTGAAATTTCCGCTGATATTTATTTCACTTCCATAAACAGCTGTTTCATAAATACCTCGTTTTTTTTGTTGAGGGTTAACTGCAGTTTGTATTCCTAACTTATTCGGAAAAAAATAAGCATTATTTATACTTTCTATAGTTTCTTCTTGATGGGTTTTTGATTCCTGATTATAAATACGTTTAATTTTATACGTTTTATAAGGAACTTTTAACATTGGGCCATAAAGCAGTACTTCTCCACCCCATTTTTGATTAATCTCATTAATAACTGCTTTTTGATTATACTTTCGCTCTCGAATAATATCTTTTACATAAGATAATGGTATTAGCAAAATTAAAATCAGTAATCCTACCATTAGCATTCTTGCAGAGATAGAATGTTTAATCCATTTTCCAAATTTTCCCGTTGGTTCATTAACTTTTTCCATTTTATTAGTATTAAAAATTATTTACTTTTTTGAAGCCGCCCAACCCTATAAGTTAGGCGGTTTTAGCAATCTTCCCTTTTTTAAAAGAACTTTGAAATTCAAAGTTAATATTTAAAAAAAATTTAATTCCCTTTTATCAATTTTTCTAAAGCTTCAACATGCTTTCTAAATTCATCCTTTCCTAATTGTGTTGCTATATATTTTGTATTGGGCTTTCGTCCAATAAACTGTTTCTCTACTATAATAAATCCTACTTTTTCTAAGGCTTTAGAATGGCTTGCTAAATTCCCATCTGTAACTCCTAATAACTCTTTTAATGTTTTAAAATCGGCGTATTCATTTACAACCAATATAGACATGATACCTAATCGGATTCTATGATCAAACGCTTTATTTATGTTATTAAGAATATTCTTCAAACCTCTCTTATTATCTCTATTACTTACGTTCGTATTTAAAATACATTAAAACTCCGTAAACGATATGCATTACACCAAAACCAATTACCCAAAACCAAAATCCGAAACCTGGAAAAACTGCACATAACAAACCTAATATTATTTCTGTGTAGCCTAAATACTTTACATAACCTAAAGTATATTTTGAAGCATTTACTAAAGCTAGACCATAAAAAAGTAGCATTAACGCTCCGGTTTGACCATATCGCTGTTGCTTTAAAATTATTAATGTGTAAATTCCTCCTGCCACTAAAGGCACCAAAAAGCTTGTTAGTAATCTCTTTGTAGTAGCATCCCAAATTTTTTCATTATTCTTCTTCGCCTTCAAAGTTGTTAAGTATATCGCCGTTCCAACACTTAAAACCAGTACTAAAAACATATCAAGTAAAACTAAATTAAATATTTCTCCATCTAGAATTAAATAACCTCTTTTACTACTGGTAACTAACCAATATGCATATGCAGCTCCGATTAATGCAAAAGTTCCTGCAAGAACTCCTGATAATCCATTTAATGATATAAACCTTGTTGACTTATTCATTAAGTTTTTAATTTCTGATATATCTTTTAAATAATCTTCTGAACTCATAATAAAGTACTTTGAAACACAAAGTAAAATAAAAAAAAGAATAGCTCCTAATAAAATATTGTTAATTTTATCAAAAGCTAATTCTCTTACTTTACATTATTCCAAATATCTAAATACATTTTCCATTCTTCATTTTCTAATTTCCATACAATTACATATTTTCCTTTCCAAGAAACTTCTTCTCCTTTTTTATTTTTGGTAGTTCCTTCATAATAGCCATAATCATAAGCAGTTTCATCTACTATATTAATTTCTTCAGGAAAAATTTTATGATGAGTAATTGAAATCCCCTCTGGCAATTTCCAATACTGGTATATTCCTTCTAATCCAGAAATTATTTTGGTATTGTTTGGAAAAATCTTAGCATCTTTTGTGTAGGAAGCTTTTATATTCTCATAGTCTGAATTCACAACATAACTTGAAAACATTCTTGCTTTTTTCAAGATCTTCTCTATTTCTTTTTGATTTCCTTTATGTGCTTGCGCATTAGCTATAATTAAACTAAAAAAGAAAAATAAATACAGTATAAATCTATTATTCATAACTAAATTTATTGTTTACTAAATATCTTTCCAACTATTTGCCACTTCCCTTCTATCTTTAATAAATTCATATAATCAACATAAACTGATGAACCATAAATTAATTCAATTCTTGCATTAGCAGCATGTCCTGTAACATCAATATTTGTTATTCTAGTTTTACGGTTTTGCTTTTTTGCATTTTTCATTCCTTCTTTAAAATAAGGGATAACTTTAACCGCTTTATATTCACCATTTCTTATAAACTTCATTGTAGCATTTTCATGGAATGCTTTCTTTAAGGTTTCAAAATCACCATTAGTACCACCATCCATATAAAATGAAAGTGTTTCTTTAATTAATTCTTTATCTGATTTTTGACTATAACTAAAGTTATATATAAAAACAGTTAACACAAGTGTGAAAATTAATTTTCTCATTATTCTAAAAATTTAATTATTTGTTATTAGTTATTTGTTGTTAATTATTTTGATTACTTGTTCAGCTACGCTTCTTGAAGATGTAGGATCTTGTCCAGTTACTAACCTGCCATCTACTACAAAAAAATTATCCCACCCGGCTTTTGAATACTGAAAATTAGCTCCATTTTTTTCTATGATTCGCTCAATAGAAAAAGGAAAGGTTTTATAATAGGCTTTGGTAACTCTTTCAAACTTATCTGGAAAACCTGTTACATTCTTTCCTTTATAAATGAGCTGTTCATTATCATCTTTTAAATTCACTATGCCAGCAGTACCATGACATACTGATGATACCACACCTCTGTTTTTATAAATTTCTATTACTATTTTTTGAATGGATTTATTTTCTGGAACGCCAAACATAGCTGCTCCTCCTCCACTATAATAAACTGCCTTATATTTTCTAGCTACTACATCTTCCGGTTTTAGAGTAGCTTTTAGTCGTTTGATGAAAACTGGATCATTAAAATATTTAATATGATTAAGGTTCGATTTATTAACATAGCCAATTGGTATTTCTCCACCATTTGGACTTACAAAATCAACTTTAAAACCGTTATTTACAAACACATCATATGCCTCAACTATTTCACCAAAATGGTTAGCTGTTTTAATTGTAGTTGATCCATAAGTAGCTTGGTTAGAAGTAATAAATAAAATTCTGTTTTGAGCTTCAAGCACAAAAATTTTACTTACTAAAAAGAATAAGGTAAATGTAATTACAGTTTTATACATATCGCTTGTTTTTACAGCAATATGCTAGCTTATTTTAATGATTAAGTTATATATTATAAAATAGAAGTTCGGAATTATAATTTAAGACTCTAACTCTCTATATTTTGATGGAGTTACTCCAGTATATTTTTTAAAGGTAGTAAAGAATGTAGATTTAGAATTAAAACCACTTTCATAACCTATAGCTTCAATAGTAAATGTTGAATTTGTAGATAACATTTTTTTGGCATAATCAATTCGATATTCATTAATGTAAGATGAAAATGATTTACCCAAATTATCATTTAAAAACTGAGAAACATAATGTGAGGTCAGATGTAATTCTCTTGAAACATCTTTTAACTTTAAATTTGAGTTTTTAAATAATTCTTGTTCTCTAATCAGATTATCTAATCTATCTTGTAATTCATTTACATCTTTATCCGCAATTTTTTTATCAGCATATTTTACTTTTTCCTCAATAAAAACATTTGGATTACTACGTTTTAAAAACAAAAAAAGCAAAATCAAATAAAATACAAATGAAGAAGAAACTGCACCAACTATATATGACGTAAAAGATCCAACCCTATATCCTATTAATATTAAAGTAACACCAACAAAAACACTAATCACCCAAAAATCAATCTTTGAAAACTTTTCGTTCTTATTAAAGATTTTCTTAAATGTATTACGTAAAGTAAAACCTGATACTATAACATAAATAAACCATAATAAATAAATTGAATCAATTATATATATAGTCCATATTTTACGAAACTCCCAATAAGGATAAATTACAGATAAAGAGATTACAATTAAAGAAACAGGAATGATGTGCCACATCCAACTGTAGTCAATTTTCTCTTTATAAATGTTTTTTACATATAAATACAGTAACGGTCCAACAAGTGCACAAGCAGAAAGACCTACTTGAATAAATAATTGCGAAAGATTAGGATTAAAGTAAAAGAAAACAGATTTAATCACTCTAATACTTACAACTAATAGCAAAGCTGATAAAAAGTAATTCGAATGTTTTTTAGTTTTAGTAAAAAAAAGAAAATAAACACTTAGAAAAATTCCATTTAAAGCACCTAATGCACTAAACAAAAATAAAAGCTGACGTTCTAAACTCATAAATAAGATTCCTTGAAGTAAATTTAAAAAAATACAGCACTAACAAAAAATCTATTACTTTTATTTTTATGAAACCTGCCGAAGCATACATATTAAATTTAGAAGAACCTTTTAAATCAATCGTATTACACTTACAATTAATCATAGAACAAAGCTTTCCTGAAGTAGATTTACAATTTAAATGGAAAATTCCTTTTTACATGCTTAATGATAGCCCTTTTTGTTATTTAAATCCTTCAAAAAAGAAAGGATATGTTGATGTATGTTTTTACGGAAATCATGAATTTGAAAAACATAATAATCTTCTAATTTCTGAAGGTAGAAAAGTTGTAAAATCCTTAAGATATTTTTCGATTGAAGATATTAATAGTGAGATACTGATATATATTCTAAGTGAAGCAAATAGCAATAAAGAAAAAGGATTCTGGAAAAAATAACTTAATCTTCTATTTTAAATGCTAATGCAGACCTATCATCAAAATACAAAGTTAAAATTCCTTTTCTATTAGAGTTAATAATAACATTGGTATAATTTTTAGAACGTCTTATTTTAGGAATTATAGTGAAACTATCATCATCAAATTTATATGTGATTTTTAAATTCTCATTTAAGTTTTTAAAAGTAATATATTTCTTTTTTACTTCATTATTAAACTTTCCATTCTTAGGTGAAACCAACTCTGCTTTAGTTTTTATAAAACTATCCCAAAACATTGGCAAAGAACTAAAACTATTTATATTGGTTTGATTTAGAAAGTTTATCCATTTATTTTTACTTGGATAATGTGTTAACCGAAGTTGCTCCTTAGGAATATCAAAATAAATAAAATTAGATTCTGGTCTATCGAGTTTACTATCATAATCAACTCCAAATGTAGCATCAATTAAAACCCATCTTTTATCTAATTTTACAGCATTCCATATGTGATTTTTAAATTTGGGCTTCACACCTATTTCTTCTGGAGTATTTCTTACATATCCTTTAATCAATTCATTTTCTATGGAAAAATAACCGCATATTTTACTCAAAGTCAATGCCATATGCTCACAAACTCCAGCTTTATTCTTTATAGCTTTTTCAACTAACTTATCGTTTTTTGCTTTAATCTTGTTTTCTAAATCTTCCTCATTAAAATAAACTATTTGTTGAGGCTCTTTAATTAACTTACTGTTAGAAACCTGATATTTAATATTTAAGGTAATCCAAGCATATAATGCTTTAACCTTATTAAGATCTGATTTAAAATCTTGATTTATTCTATTAAATAATTCTTTAGAATTACTAATATTAGGGTAGTTTCTTATTTTATTTTTAATCTGAACATTACTTTGTGAATGGACAGTTAAAACAAAAACATAAATTAATGCAATTACAATTTTCTTGAACATTTTTTGTTTTTAATTTAAGAAATAAAAACCAAATCTTATAAGATTTGAGAAATAGAAATGTTAATTACTTGAAAAAAAGCATTTTTTTTTATAAAAATTTTGTAACATTTCTCATTTTTAATCTTCATATACAACATACTATCATTAAAATAAATATAAAATGAAAAATCTAAAAACCTTACTTTTCTCTTTAACACTACTTTTTTCTGTGTCTAGTTATGCACAAACTGCCGAAGAAATTATCAATAACTATATTGAAAACATTGGTGGAAAAGAAAAACTAGAACAACTAAAAGGAGTTCAAATGATTGGTAACATGAAAATGCAAGGAATGGAAATTCCATTTGAAATGTTATCTACAAAAGATGGAAAACAATTAGTTTCTATTGAATTACAAGGAAATAAAATGGTTTGGTCTGCTTTTGACGGGCAAACTTCTTGGCAAAGAAACCAAATGACTATGGAAGCTGAAAAAAGTGATAATGAAGCTACACAGAATTTAAAAAATGAACTAGAACAATTTCCAGATCCTTTCTTAAACTACAAAGAAAAAGGATACACTGTTGAATTAATTGGTAAAGAAACTATTGACGGTACAGAAACTTTTAAAATCAAATTAACAAAAAAGCCTGTTTTAGTTAATGGTGAATTAACACCAAACATTACACATTACTATTTTGATACTGAGAATTTTGTTCCTATTGTTACGGAGTCTCAAGTAAATCAAGGTCCAATGAAAGGGCAAACAGTAAAATCTACTTTAAGTGATTATCAAGAAGTTGATGGAATTTACTTCCCATTTAGTATTGGAAGTCAATTTCAAACTATGGAATTCAAAGAAATTAAATTGAATCCAGAAGTTGATGCTACATCTTTTGCTCTACCAGCAAAGAAATAGTAATACACAATATACATACTAACTTAACTTAACTACAGTGCAGTGTTATTAAAAGAATAACACTGTACAATTTATTTATTATGAATAAGCTAATTAAAGTTATAGCTTGTAGTGTATTCACAATATCTACAAGCGTTAACGCACAAGAAATAGTTCTTAAAGGAAAAGAACTTTTCGGAAATTTAAAAGCACGAGAAATTGGTCCTGCTTTAATGAGTGGTCGTATTATCGATCTTGAAAATCATCCAACAAATCCAAAAATAATTTATGCAGGTGCTGCTGGTGGTGGTGTATGGAAATCTGAAAACGCAGGAGCTACTTTTGCTCCCATTTTTGATAAACATGCCCAATCTATTGGTAGTATAGCTATCGACCCAAGTGATCCTGATAACACAGTTTGGGTTGGAACTGGGGAAATTTGGACACGTAATAGTGTTTCTTTAGGTGATGGTTTATATAAATCTAAAGATGGAGGCGCAAACTGGAAAAAGATAGGTTTCGATAAATCAGAACGAATTAGTAGTATCAAAATCAATCCGAATAATTCTAATGAAGTATATGTTGCTGTTTTAGGTGCACTTTGGAGTGATAGTGAAGAAAGAGGTGTTTATAAAACAACTGACGGAGGAAAAACTTGGGATAAAATTTTATATACTAACGAAAAAACAGGAGCCAGCGATTTAATAATGGATCCAACAAATCCAAACATTCTTTATGCTTCAATGTGGGAGTTCAGAAGAACAGGTTGGGGATTTAATTCTGGTGGACCAGGAAGTGCTTTATATAAATCAACCGATGCTGGTAAAACATGGAATAAAATCCATAATGGGTTTCCTCAAGGAGATTTAGGTCGTTTTGCAATTGCAATTGCTCCTTCAAAACCAGAATTAATTTTTGCGGTTGTTGAGAGCAAAGAAAATAAAGGTTTATATCGTTCTGATGACGCCGGAAAAAACTGGAAATTATTAAACAGTGATTTTGGTTTAGTAGTTCGTCCCTTCTATTTTTCAAGATTAGTTGTTCATCCAACAAATCCAGATATTTTAGTGAAAGGAGGTCTATTTGGATCTATTTCTAGAGATGGTGGAAAGACCTTTAAAAACTTAGGTGAAATGCATGCTGACATCCATGATATCGTTTTTGATATTAAAAATCCTGAAGCGATGTTTGTAGGAACTGATGGTGGTGTTTACAGAAGTTGGGATGGTGGAACAACTATGGATATGGTTGATAACCTTCCGCTTTCTCAGTTTTATCATATTAGTGTTGATAATCAAGAACCTTATAACATTTATGGTGGATTACAAGATAATGGTTCTTGGTACGGACCTTCTTCTTCTCCTGGAGGTATTGAAGCAAGAGATTGGAAACGTGTTGGAGTTGGTGATGGGTTTAGAGTATTAAAACACCCAACTAAAAATATTATCTATTCTGAAATGCAAGGTGCCCAACAAGTTTGGAGGTACGATGTAGATAAAAACTATAATAAAAACATACAACCATTACCTATAAAAGGAGAAGCAGATTTACGTTTTAACTGGAATGCTCCAATGGCTATTAGTGCTCATCAATCAGATCGTTTTTACATGGGAAGTCAATTTTTACATGTAAGTGAAGATATGGGAGATAACTGGAAGAAAATTTCTCCAGATTTAACAACTAATGACCCAACAAAACAAGATAAAGAATCAGGAGGTATTTCTGTAGATAAATCTGGTGCTGAAACACATACTACAATATTTACAATTGCAGAATCTTCTTTGGATGAAAATGTAATTTGGGTAGGAACGGACGATGGTAATGTTCAAGTAACTCAAAATGGAGGAAAAACTTGGAAAAATACAGTTGGTAATATCACTGGTTTACCTAAAAATACTTGGGTGTATCATATAGAAGCAAGTTCTCATAATAAAGGAACTGCTTATGCTGTTTTTGACGGCCATACTTCTGGAGATATGAATACCTATGTATACAAAACTACAGATTTTGGAAAAACATGGAAATCCATAGTTACTGATGATATTATTGGTTTCGCTAGAAATATTCAAGAAGATTATGTAAATGAAGATTTACTATTCTTAGGTACTGAATTTGGTTTATTCATTACCATTGATGGCGGTAAAAACTGGTCACGATTTACGAACAAGATGCCTGCAACCGCAGTTCATTTTATCGATTTACAAAAACAAACGAATGATTTAGTACTAGGAACACATGGACGTGGTGTAATTATTATTGATGATATTTCTCCATTACGTGAAATTAACCAAGGAATGTTATCTAAAAACGTTCATTTCTTCAACTCTAAGCCTGGTATTATTAGAGAACAAGGAGGATTTGGTGGTGGTAGTACAGAATTACAATTCGTTGGAAACAATCCTAGCTCTGCAGCTAAGATTATTTACTACCTAAAGAAACGTCATACGTTTGGTAAAATGACTTTAACCATCAAAGATCAAAATGATAAGGAATTAATCACTTTAGTTCCTGGTAAATCTAAAGGTATTAATGTAGTTAGCTGGAATTTTAGACAAAAAAACCCTAAAGTTGCAGCTGGTAAAAACTTTACTTCTGGTGGATTTACATCTCCAAGAGTTCCTGCAGGAACATATAAAGTAGTTCTTAAAAAAGGGAAAAAAGAATACAATAGTACTATTGTAGTTCAGAACGATCCTAAATCGCAGATTAGCGATAGCGATAGAATAGCACATAGGAAAACTACCATGGAGTTATATGATGATATGGAAAATTTAGCATATTTAGTTCATAAAGTAGATTCGTATTTAAAAACTGCTAATCGATTAAAAGACGATAAAAAATTTAAAAAAGTAGCGACTAAAGTAATTGAAGCTTTACAACCTTTAAAAGAAACATTAGTGGTTACAACAGGTGATAATTATGTTGGCGAAGCTGAACCAGAACTTCGTGAAAAACTTTCAGATTTATATTCAGAAGTAGCGAATCAATTTGAAAAACCTTCTTTATCCCAGATAGAAAATCAAGGAGTATTAAAAGCTCGTTTGAAAAAAGCTCAAGAAGATTTTGAAAAGATTAATAAAAAGGTAATTTCAAAATTTGAAAAACTTAAAGTAAAAGAAGGTAAAAAGCCGACTAAGATTTTAAGTAAAGATGAATTTTTATCCAAAAAGTAATTGCTTACAAAACCTAAAAGCCTCTTGAGTTTTCAAGAGGTTTTTTTTATTGTACTAAAAATTCAATTGCTACTTCTCTATTAATTAACAGAAAAAGTGCTCTTGCTTGAGTTGGTGGTGTTATAGTTACTATCGATTTATTTCCTTTGATTACTGTATTCGGTTTTACAGCTGTTGTTGAACCTAAAAAACCAACCAGTATTTCTTTATCTTCAGCATTCTGTAATTCTAACTTTACATTTCCTTGAGAATTTCTATATAAAATCCCTGTAGATGGAGAACTCAATTCCACATCAGATTTTAAAAACTCATGGCTGTAAATAGGCTGATTGTAAAAATCTTTTTTTTCAATTCTTCCTACTCTTAATTTCCAAATAGATTTTTCTGGTAAATGCGTTTTAAAATATTTTCCTTTCGGAATATTATAATAATATGGATTAAATCTACGAATCCATCTTCCGTTATTTTCTGAACCAGCTCCCCAAGTAGCATCAACATAAATCCATTTATTATTTAATTTAACCGCATTCCAAGAATGATTTGGACCTTGCAATGGTCTTCCTATTCTATTAGAAGAACTTCTTACATAACCTTCAACTACTGCATTCTCAATATTTAAAAGTGTACAAACTTTTGCAAAAGTTCTGGCATAACCTTCACAAACTGCTTTTCTTGACGAAAGTGTTTCTTTTACTATACCGTCATGCAATGCTTTTAGCTTTCTATCTCTCTCTTCTAAAGTTTGATATCTAAAAGTCATTTTAGTTACTCTATTCGGATTATAAAACTCTTCTAGATCATAACGAATATTTAAAGTCAACCAGCTATATAATGCTTTAACTTGATCTTCTTTATTAGAAAAGTCTTTTTCAATTTCATTTGCTAATACTTCTGCTGAAAGTAAACCTGGGTATTTTTTTGTTTTTAATTCGATCTCAGAAAAATCTTGAGCGAAACCAACTAAAGAAATAAATAATGTAAAAATTAAAAATCTCATACTACTATTTTAAAACGATTTTTAAACGACAAAAATCATGCCTTATCTTGTGGATAAATTATGTTTTATATTATTCTTATGCAATACATCTAATTTTTCAGCATTACCACTTGGCGTTACAGAAGTCAATAACAACATTTCAGTATCTTTTACTTTACTTACTTCAATTAACATATCCAATACAATTCTCCTTCCATCCGTAAAACCATCAAAAAAAACAACATTTGCTTTTAAAGAACAACTACTTATTTTTTCAATTGTTACAGTAATCTCTTCGTGATTAATTTTAAATTTTTCTTTTACATTAACAGCTTTACATAATCCTTTATAATACTTTATTAAAGCTTCTTTAATTTCTTCTATAGAAATTTCTACTTTTTTAATTGATAAAACAAAATAATAAGTAAAGTAATCAGGACTTTTAACATCAAACATTCCTGGTGAAAATCGAAGTTCTTCAAAACCTTCCCAGTCTATATTTTTAGCAAAATCAAGAGGGAAATTTATGCGCTCATATCTCCAATCTTTAGGATATTTTAAAATTTTAGCTTTTTCCTGAGCATAACTAGTAATCATAAAAAAAACTGCTGATAATATACATATGGATTTAATAAATTGTTTCATTATTTAGTTTTTATACACAAATGTATTATTTAATCTAAGAACCTTTCTTAAATTATACTAAAGTTATCTTTTAAAGGTTATAGTTATAAAAAGCATGAAAAAAGCAATCTTTATAATTTTAGGATTTATAACACTCCTTTTATTAGCAAGAACTAATTCAAAAGGAAAGCAAATTACTAACCACATCAAAGGAATTGTAAAAAACACTATTTCCAAACCTAACTACATCAATACCGCTGGTGATTCTATTCTATCAAGAGTTAAAGCCCCTAAAGGTTATAAACGAGTAAAATATTCAAAAAGTTCTTTTCAAGAATATTTAAGAAACTATAAATTAAAGAAATATGGAGCTCCAATAATTAATTATGATGGAAGTGAATATTTTGCACAACACTGGCACGATGCAATTCTAGAAATTCCAGTTCCTAAAAATGGATTACAACAATGCGCAGATGCTTTAATGAGAATTAGAGCTGAATATTTATGGAGTATTAATCAACAACATAAAATTGGATTTAAATTTACCTCAGGTCATTATTGTTCTTGGAAACAATTTGCAGAAGGATATAGACCTAAAATTAATGGTAACAAAGTCAAATTCCTAAAAACTAAATCAACAAATTATTCCAAAAATAATTTTTACAACTACTTAAATTTAATTTTTATGTATGCAGGTACTGCTTCCTTACATAGTGAACTTCCTAAAGTGAAGATTGAAAATTTAAAAATTGGAGATATGCTCGTTCAACCTGGGTTTCCTGGGCATATAGAAATAATTGTAGATGAAATTATAAATGAAGAAGGTAAAAAAATGTATTTACTAGCACAAGGAAATACTCCTGCTCAAAACATATGTTTATTAAAGAATTTTGAAGATTCAGATATTTCTCCTTGGTATCGTTTTGTTGAAAATGAACCTGTATATACTCCAAGTTATTATTTTAATAACCCAATTTTTGTAAGATTTAAATAATTATATATTAAAAGGAGAAGCACCAATATATAAATATCCCCAATACGGTACTTCTCCAAAAAACATAGTTATTATTTAACTAATCGAACGTTAAATTATTTAACTTAATGATTATAATATTTTTTAATCGATAAGAAGTGGTAAAAGTATAGACGGATGAATTTTAAAATTTAAAGCGTTTTCTAATTAGAAAGATAAGAGATACAAGCTTCTCTTATTTCCCAAATCTTTTCAAAAGAAAAGTTGATTTGTTCATCTTCAATCCATTGTTCAATGAACTCTTTATGAAACTTCACCTTATACTCAGAAACCTGATTAGGTAATATGGTTAACTCAGTAAGAATTGCTTCTTCAATTTTATTAAAACTTGAGTTTTCTGTAGTAATATCAACTCTTTCTCCTAAAATTTTTAAGTAGCAATGAGCTTCGGGTATGTAATCTAATTTATATTCACTTATAGTAGTACCTATATTAGTATTATAAGCATTCATTTTATAAATAGCTAAAACTAACTCAATATCTTTTTCATTATTTTCTAAAGCTAACGCTTTTAAAAATGCATGTTTGGAGCTACAACTACCCTTTCCTTCTTTTAATACTAAAGAGAAATCACTTCTATTCGAATTTCTTCCGTAAGGTAAAGATTTTACGAACTTAACAACTTCTTGCCAAGTCAATAAATTATAAGATTGACTTAGAGCAGATAATGGTTCTGATGAAGTAATAGAAAAATCAAAATCCATTATAAAGTATTTACTACTTTTCTAATAGCTACTAAATTTGTTAATACTTTTTCTAAATGATCTAAATGTAACATATTAGCTCCATCTGATTTGGCATTTGCAGGATCAAAATGTGTTTCCATAAATAATCCATCAATATTATTTACTACACCAGCTCTCGCAATTGTTTCAATCATATCTGGTCTCCCGCCTGTTACTCCAGAACTTTGATTAGGTTGTTGTAAAGAGTGAGTTACATCTAAAACAGTTGGTGCATAACTTCTCATTGTAGGAATACCTCTGAAATCAACCAACATATCTTGATACCCAAACATAGTACCTCTTTCTGTTATCCAAACATTATTATTCCCAGAGTCTTTTACTTTTTTTACTGCATGTTGCATTGCTTCCGGGCTCATAAATTGTCCTTTCTTTAAGTTAACAACTTTTCCAGTTTTAGCTGCAGCTACAACCAAATCTGTTTGGCGAACTAAAAATGCGGGAATTTGAAGTACATCTACATAAGCAGCAGCTTTTTCCGCATCGCTTACTTCATGAATATCTGTAATAGTAGGCACCTTAAAAGTTTCTGAAACTTTCTTTAATATTTTTAACGCTTTTTCATCTCCTATTCCTGTAAAACTATCAATTCTACTCCTATTAGCTTTTTTAAAACTTCCTTTAAACACTAATGGAATTTCTAATTTATTGGTAATCTCTACAACTTTTTCTGCTATTCTTAATGCCATATCTTCTCCTTCAATCGCACAAGGTCCGGCTAATAAAAAAAAGTTATTTGATTTTGTATGCTTTATATTTGGAATATTTGATAAATTCATCAGTAAATTTTTAAGCAAAACTACAAAATTATATTATCTAAGTCTAAAATTTAAAACACTCTAGAATGAAAAAAACCAGCATACTTTTATCCTTATTAGTTTTTGTTTTTTCTTGTAAAGAATATACAAAGCCAGCCAATAAGAAAACTGAGAAAAATCAAAAGCAAACTTCACAAGTTGAGTTTAATCCAGCTACAATCAAAAAACATCTATATACTCTTGCTTCTGATGATATGCAAGGAAGAGCTACAGGCACACCTGGAATTGAAAAAGCTGCTCAATATATTGAGAATGAATTCAAGAAAATTGGATTATCATACTATGAAAACTTAACTTCATACAGACAAAACTTTGAACAACGTAATATTAAAATGTTTAATGTTATGGGAGTATTAGAAGGAAAAAGCAAAAAAGACGAGTTCGTAATAGTATCTGCTCACTATGATCATTTAGAAATGATAAAAGATGGTGAAGGTGATAGAATTTATAACGGAGCAAATGATGATGCTTCAGGAGTTACTGGTGTTATTGCACTGGCAGAGTACTTTAAGAAAAAAGGAGATAATGAGAGAAGCATATTATTTGTTTGTTTTACTGCTGAAGAAATGGGACTAATAGGTTCTAAGCACTTTGGTGAAGGAATTGATCCAACAAAGTTTGTTGCTGGAATAAATTTAGAACTAATTGGAAAAGAACCTAAAACCGGTCCCAAAACGGCTTGGTTAACAGGTTTTGAAAGATCAAATTTTGGAACAATAATCCAAAAAAACTTAGAAGGAACAGGATATAAACTTTTCCCAGATCCATATCCTAAATACAATTTGTTCTTTAGATCAGATAATGCTTCTCTTGCTAGATTAGGAGTTCCTTCGCATACATTTTCAACTACCCCAATAGATATAGATCCAGATTATCATAAAGTTACTGATGAAGCTGAAACATTAGATGTTAATGTGCTAACAGAAACTATTAAAGCTGTTGCTATAGGAACCTCTTCAATAATAAATGGAAAAGACACTCCTACAAGAGTAATTATTGAATAGCTTTGGCTTTGTTTTTTTAATAACATAATTTTATAGCAATTAAAAAACCACATCTCTAAAAAAAGATGTGGTTTTTTATGCACTTCATCAAAACTGCTAAGCAACTAAGCAAAAAGATGCTTTTAAACTACTTTTTTAAGATTTTTTATGCTTTTTATTATCAATTTGTCAATTTAAAACACACAGAATTATGTTTTCTTTTAAATTTTTATGTTTTTTTTAATATATTCGCTATCACAAAACTTAAAAACCCTTCAAAAATGAAAAAACTAATACTTAGCTTAGCTATGGCTATGGCTATTGTCTCATGTTCTAAAACTGAAGACTTACCTCAAGAAAACGTAGAACAACAAACTGAACTATTAACGAAAGAACAAATCAACGCTAAAATCCAAGAGTCAATAGATACTCAAGGTGATTTCTTTTGGATGGAAACAGATGCTCATACTATATGGAGTGCAGTTAAACACGGAGAAAACATGCTTACTATTGGTTATGGAAATTCTCCTGATGAATATCAAAGAAATGCGAATTCTGAATCTATTAAAGATGATTTAATTCAGTTAATTAAAAACATTGAAAACAAAGGCGCTTCTGCTAAAGCTAAAGATGAACTTTATATTGATGAAACATTAAATATTATTGATATAACTGTTGAAAGTAAAGAAACTATTGAAGCTCTTTTAAAAGATAGTAGGGTTCGTTATTTAGAACCAGCTTCATATAGCCTTCAACAAAACAATGACGGAGCTGCAGCAAGATCTGGAGAAGGTTTTGGTTGTGGATTTAGCTCTAGAACACTTTCTTCTTCTGACTATCGTACAGTAGCTCCAGGAGCTAGAGTACCATGGAATTTTGACATTCATAACATTCCTGCTGCATGGAATTATAGTACTGGTAGAGGAATTACCGTTGCTGTTATTGACTCTGGATTATCTCCTAATCAAAAATGGATGAATCAGTATTTCAATGACGGGTATTCTTCTGGAAGAACTGTTCAAAAATATGGAACTTATGTTGATTCTTGGTGGGCATGGTCTAACAATTATGATGGTGTAAATGATAAATGTGGACATGGAACTAGTATGGCTTCTGTAGCAACTGCTCCAAGAAATAATGATAATTTACCTGTTGGTGTTGCATATAATGCAAATTTAGTTTCTTACCGTTCTGTACAGAATGTGTTAATTGATGATTATCATGAAAAAAGAGGTGTAGCTGAAGCTTTAACAGCTATTGGTAATAGAAGTGATATTAAAATTGTATCTATGTCTATTGGTTCTCCTTTTAGTAGCTCTAGAGTAGCTGACGCTATAAGATATGCTTACAACAGAGGTAAATTAATCATTGCTGCTGGTGGTACTTCTACTGGACTTACTAATTGGTATGGAGTTATTTTCCCAGCAAACATGAATGAAACTGTTGCTGTTACTGGATTAAAAGAGGGAAGATATTCTAGATGTGGAAACTGTCACTCTGGATCAAAAATAGATTTCACTATTGAAATGGAACGTAATTCTGGTAATTTTGTACCTGTATTAAGTTCTAATAATGGAGATGCTAATTATGTTGGAGGATCTTCTGTTGCTACAGCTACAACTGCAGGTATTGCTGCATTAGTTTGGGCAAGGAATCCAGGTTGGTCTCGTTCTCAAGTTTTAGATAAAATGAAAAGAGCTGGAGAGTTTTATCCTAATAGAAACTCTAGCTTTGGATACGGAAATATTGATGCCTTAAAAGCGGTACAATAATAATCCCTTTATAAAAGACTTAATTAAGTCAACCATTTAAATCGAAAACTCTACACTTAACAGTGTAGAGTTTTTATTTTTTCTTCTATATTAAAAAATTCTTTGGCATGAATTTAGCTATTAACATTGTATATAAAAATATAGGCAAGCCAACGTTCTTATTTATTTTAATGAGTATTTTGTAACTTGCGCATGTATTTAATAATCATTTCAATTAGATAGCATATGAAAAAAATTACGTTAATATTATTTTTATTCGCAATTACATTTACATCAATAGCACAAAATAGAGATGGAAATTTATTTTATTCAACAGTAGAAAAAACAGATTCTATATACAAAGTTAATGTTGATATTTTTGAAGTTGGAAAAATTGAATACATTGAGGTTCAATTAGTAAATGAAGATAAAAGTGAGCTTGCTTCAGACATAGCGCAATTAATAAATAGAGATGGGAAATACTTTTTATCTTTTAAAGACAAAGAAAGCCCAGTATATCCAGAAGATATTAATCTTACTCTCAAAAACGAATATAACGATATAAAATACCCTCAAATTAACATTAAACTATATGATGGTAGTTTGCGAATACTCGATTATTCACAAACTGTATTTTATTAAAATATAAAACCCGAGGAATTTCCTCGGGTTTTTTAGTACTAAAAAATTATGTTTTTAGTATAAGTAGTTTAATGCTGTAACGTCATTGTTATTAAACTCTCCATTAGTGCTTCCACTAAAACAAGCTAACATGATAGACGTTGGATCGTATCCTGAAGGAGTACCTGGAATTGGATTAGCTCCAACACCTGCAGAACCTTCGTTTACGTTTTGTCCACAACTTTGTCTTGAAAAATAATCAGAGTGACGGAAACCTACTGAGTGACCAATTTCATGAGTAATTACGTGCTCGTTCACGTTATTACTAAATCCATCTAAACCGTAGATTTGTACAAACTTGTGTGGTGCTCCACCTACAGGGAAACCTGCAGAACCACCAGAACCACTTTGGTTAGGGTTGTTATACACTACCATATCTTTAGTTTGGTAATTAGTACCAAAAGTAAGATTAAATCTAATTGATAAGTTTAATCTGTTATAGTTGTTTACAGCCCATTGTAATCCTGTTTGACCTTTATTAGAAAGACCAAAACCACCACCACCAGTATAACCAATGATATCAATTACTGTGTTTTGTGCAACTAAGTTATTCGTATGGTAATTCTTTCCAGTAACACCTTGAAGGTTTGGTAATCCCATGATTTGATCTTCAGACATATGAATGTCTTCTTCCATTTGAATCATTGGAATAGTAGAACCGTCAGGTAAATAGAAGTCTACCTTTTTAACATTGTTAGTGTTAACATCAAAGTTAGCTAATTTAGCTACAATTTCAGGAGAAACATCACTTTGTACAGCTTCAGCTGGTTGCTCGTTGTTTTCTGTTTGACATGCGAAAAAACTAGCCCCAACTAGTAATAATGCAATTCGGGAGAATTTCATTTTTCTCATTTTTAAATTTAGTTTTTAATGGTTTATAAAAAATTTTTAACGAAAATATAACATTTTATTCACCATTTTAACATTTATTTGTTATTTCACAGAATTATCTTAAATGTTAACATTTAAACATTTTTGTGTTTTATTAAACGTTTAAGACGTTAAAAATAAACTATTTGCAATTTTAACCTACTAATTTACTAGAGAAATCAGTTAAATAAAACATCTTGTAATGAATTTAAACTTAATCTTTAAAAATTAACATTTATATAAAAACAAAAACCTCGAGTAAAGAACTCAAGGTTTAAAGTCTAACCAAACTTAGTATAAAAACTAACTACTACTATTTTTCTAACTATTTACACTTAAAAATCATATTGACTATTTAAGGTCTTTATTGGGAATCAAACTATCTTAAATAGAATATTTTTTTTATTTCTTTCATTGTTACATTAATTAAGACACAACTTTTTTCAATAAGTCACAAAAAAAACATTCTTAAATAAAGAAACCCCAGGCTTTCACCTAGGGTCTCATCGTCTAACCAAACTTAGTATAAAAACTAACTACTACTATTTTTCTAACTATTTACACTTAAAATTATATTGACTATTTAAAGTCTTTATTGGGAATTAAACTATCCTAACAGGATAATATATTTTGTATATTTCTTTCGTTGTTACATTAATTAAGACACATCATTTTTTGATAAGTCACTTTTTTTTCTAAAAAAACCTCTAAAAAAAAAGAAAACCTCAAACTTGTTGTCTGAGGCTTCATGTCTAACCAAACTTAGTATAAAAACTAACTACTACTATTTTACTAACTATATATTTTTAAATTTAAAACAACCAATTAAAAATACTTGTTGTTTCTATTATTATGACACTTTAATATTTAAAAAGTCACAATCCTTTAAAATTTCTTTTTTGTTTAAAAAGAAGCCTCAAACTTTAGCCTGAGGCTCTTTTGTCTAACCAAACTTAGTATAAAAACTAACTACTACTATTTTAACTTATATTTTATAAAGCCTGAACTTCTTCTTTCTGAAACCATACTAAAAGAAGTTCTTTTTTTGGGGATTTGGCCTTCTAAATTTTAAGGGATATCTATTATTACAATGAACTTTTTAAGTTTGTAACAACTTCTCATTCGTTGTTACATTTAATAAGACACAACATTTTTTGATAAGTCACACATGGATAAAAAAAAAGATCAAAAAAAATTTGATCTTTTACTTTTAGTATAAATATTTCCTTAAAATTACTCGGTGTTCTGGTATTGATTTATCGTAGTTTTTCATCAATAACTCCAGTATCTCTGGAGGTTTCTTTCCTATTTCTTTTTCTGAACTGAATTTAGAAACATATAAATCATATTTTTCTCTATCGTTTACAAAAATTAAAAAATGTTCTGAATTTAATGATGTAAAAGAAATCAGTTTTCCTTCAAAAGTTCCAGATTCATCTTTAAAAAAATCTGAAAAGTCATAATATCTTAAAACATTTTCCATTAAACTAAACGATTTCAGCGGATAAACCCAACTCTAGCAACTTAGTACATCTAGGTTCTAGTTCTTTATATTCTCCTGTTTTAACAGCACACTGCCCTTTGTAATGCACTAAAATTGTACATTGTTCTGCTTGTTCAACTGTATGATCACATACATTAATTAAACTGTCTATTACAAAATCGAATGTATTTACATCATCATTGTACAAAATTATCTCATGTTCTCTTGTTTCTTGAACAAGGACATCTAATTCTTCTTGAATTTTTTCAATCGTACTCATCTTCATCTATTATTTTAAATATTTAACTGCTACCCAATTATTTCTTTTTATAACTGTATCTAGTGTTAAATTATACTTTCTAGCTTCTTCATCTATGATAGGAATATCCTCTTCATAAAATCCACTTAAAAGTACTATTCCTTTTTCATTTAAACAATTTACATAGATCTTTAAATCTAATAAAAGAATATTACGGTTAATGTTAGCAATTACAATATCATATTTTTTATTTACCAAAAGAGATGCATCCCCTTCATATACATTAATATGATTACAATTATTTCGTTCTGCGTTTTCTATAGAATTTAAATAGCTCCAGTTATCAATGTCAATTGCATCAATATGCTTTGCTCCTTTCATCTCAGCAAAAATGGCAAGAATTCCAGTACCACACCCCATATCAAGAACTTTCTTATCCTTTACATCAGTTGTTAACAAATGTTGGACCATCATATGTGTAGTTTCATGATGACCGGTACCAAAACTCATTTTTGGTTCAATTACAATATCATAAGGTAAGTTAGGATTTTCATGAAACGGAGCTCTAATACTCACTTTATCATCAACTTGAATTTGAGTAAAATTTTTCTCCCATTCTTCGTTCCAGTTTTCTTGAGCTATTTCTTTAAATGAATTTGATATTTGGAATTCATCAGATTTTAGAA
Source organism: uncultured Tenacibaculum sp. (assembly GCA_947492185.1). GTDB lineage: Bacteria > Bacteroidota > Bacteroidia > Flavobacteriales > Flavobacteriaceae > Polaribacter. The sequence continues at coordinate 1,109,878 of CANLMR010000001.1, read as the reverse complement.
TAAAAATATTATCTAATAAATTCTTATTCCAATCATTTTGGTTGATATAAGCAACAACTCCATTATCATTTTCAACAAAACTTTCAAAGCCAACACCACTTAATTCCGCTATTAATATTTCTGTAGCTGGTTCTTTAGGTGATACTTTAAAAGTGTATTCTATATAAATATTATCCAATTAAATTGATTTTACTATCTCCGAAAAATCTTTGGCTTTTAATGATGCTCCACCAATTAACCCTCCGTCAACATCTGGTTTAGAAAAAATTTCTTGTGCATTAGCAGGTTTTACACTCCCTCCATATAAAATAGATACGTTCTCTGCTAATTCTGTATTGTATGTTTTTGCCAATAAGCTTCTAATAAATGCGTGCATTTCTTGAGCTTGATCAGCTGATGCTGTTTTACCAGTTCCGATTGCCCAAACAGGCTCATAAGCTAAAATAATTTTATCAAAAGCTTCGGATGATAAATCAAAAAGTGCATTTTTTAATTGAGATTCTATCACATTAAAATGATTCTCGGCTTCTCTTTCTTCTAACTGCTCTCCAAAACAAAAGATTACATCAAATCCATTTCCGATTGCAGTTGTTACTTTCTCCGCTAAGCTTTTATCAGTTTCATTAAAATATGCTCTTCTTTCTGAATGTCCCAAAATTACAACATCAACACCAATTGAAGCTAACATATCTGAAGATATCTCTCCCGTAAAAGCACCATTTTTAGCTTGATGTAAATTTTGAGCAGAAACTTCTATACTTGATCCTTTAGTTTCAGAAATGGCTTGCTGTAAATTAACAAATGAAGGAGCAATTATAACTCTTGTATTATCTAAAGTAATATCATTCATTTCTTTCTTTAACCCTGAAATTAACTCATTTGTTTCATTTAGGTCATTATTCATTTTCCAGTTACCTGCTACAATCTTTTTTCTCATTTTAATACAGTTATGTTGGTTTTAAATTAGTTGTCTTTATAAGTAAACAAAACTAATTTATAATACCGAACACTAAAACAATTGCTCTTATTTTTTTACGAAAACGTAATATTAACTTGAATTACAGCTTTAAAGCCTGTAAGATTTTCTCATCATTCGCTTTAACAGCATTAAAAACAGCTATTTTACCTTTCTCATCTATTACTAAATATCTCGGTATCCATGATAAACCTAAAAATTCACCAAAATCTCCATCCCATCCTGAAGGCATTAAATAATGTTCACCTTTTACAGTATACTTTTTAATTCCTTTTTGCAAAGCTTCTAAAGAATCATCAATTGATAAAAAGAGAAACACTGCGTCAGGAAAAACTTTTTGTAATTCAACAATTTTAGGCATCCCTTTTATACAATCCCCACACCAAGTTGCCCAAATATCAATTAAAATCTTTTTCCCTTTATACTTTTCAATCACTTCTTTAAAAGTCAATTCCTCTCCTACTATACTCATAAAAGTATCCTCTAAAGCTTGTTGAGAAAATTCAGTTTCATTTCTTTTGGAGCAACTTAAAATTATAATAAGTAAAAATATAAATAGTACCTTTTTCATTATTTTAGTTTTTCAGAAACTTTTGCTGTTTTATACACTTCTATCCCACCTTGTTTATTAATTTTTAGAAAACGAGGAATACTTTTTAGTTTTAAAAATTTACCTAGTGCCCCATCTCCTTTTTTAGGTATGTAGTAAAATTGACCTTTAGGCTTCACATATTTTAAACCTCTTTTCCAATCATAATATGAATGATCAACAGAAAGGAAAATATAGACTTTTTCAGGGTTTTCTTTTTGAAATTTTAAAACATCATCAAAACTATCTTGACTTACAGGACAATAACTCGCGAAAATTTGAGCAAAAATCTGTTTACCTTTATTTTTCTCTAAAATTTGAGATAAAGTAATAGAATCTCGATCTAGTGTAACTAGCTTTTCATTCAATGCTTCAACTGAAAATTGTTTCCTTTTTAAAGACGCACAACTAGATAATAATAGAATACTAATAATTATGTAAATACTACTTTTCATCATTAATTTAGTTTTACTCTTGGATCTAACCAACTATAAATTACATCTACTAAAATATTAATTGTAATAAATAAAGTAGCGATTACTAAAACACTTCCCATTATTACTGGCAAATCTAAAGTGTTTAATGCATTTACTATTTCTTTTCCTAGTCCGTTCCAATTAAAAATATATTCTACAAAAACAGCTCCAGCTAGCATCGATGCAAACCATCCTGAAATTGCAGTTATAACAGGGTTCAAAGAATTTTTTAAGGCATGATTCTTAATTACTTTATAATTATTTAGACCTTTCGCTCGAGCAGTTCGAATATAATCTTGACTAAGTGTTTCCAGTAAAGAATTTCGCATTAATTGAACTACCACAGCTAACGGACGAATTCCTAAAACCAAGGCAGGCAAAATCAAATTCTTCAATTTTATGTAAGTTCCTTCTCCAAAATCATCAACTTCATATAAACTTCCCGTCATTTCTAAATTGGTATACTTATGTAAAACAAATCCGAAAAACCAAGCAAATAAAATAGCTGAAAAGAACGACGGAATACTCATTCCTAAAGTACTTATAACTGCTATCAATCTATCAAAAAATGTATCTTTAAACAACGCAGAAAAAATTCCTAGCAGGACTCCTAATATTAATGCAACGGTTATGGAGGCAATTGCCAAAACGGCTGTATTAGGTAATGTTTCTTTAATTACTTCACTAACACTTTTACCATTCTTCTGAAAAGAATCTCTAAGGTAAGGATACTTTAAAACAATTACAGTTTGGCCTACTTTTAACAAAGTGAAATGATTGTACTTTCCAGTTGTTAAAGATGTATAGTTACTAGCTTCCGAATCATGAAACGAAATTGGAGAAACATCATTTAAATAATATAAATATTGAGTAGACAACGATTGATCAAAACCGTACTTTTTTCTTATAATTTCTAGCTGTTTACTATCTTCTCTTTGTCCCATTAACATCCTAGCAGGATCACCAGGTAAAACGTTAAATAAAAAGAAAATGACAGTAACTACTCCAAAGAGAGTTAAAAAACCATATAAAACTTTACTGAAAATATATCGAAACATCTAAAACAAAGATACTAGAAAGTTTAAAATATTTACTTTTGCGCAACTCTTATCATCTGTAAAAAATGACAACACAACAACTAGTAGCAGAAATTAAACGAAAGAAATCCTTTTTATGTATTGGGTTAGATGTAGATTTAAATAAAATTCCAGAACATTTATTAGCTGAAGAAGATCCAATTTTTGCTTTTAACAAAGAAATTATTGATGCAACTCATCATTTATGTGTTGCTTATAAACCAAACACCGCTTTTTATGAAGCTTACGGTATTAAAGGTTGGAAAGCTTTAGAGAAAACGATTAACTACATTAATGAAAATCATCCTGAAATTTTTACAATTGCTGATGCAAAACGTGGAGATATTGGAAACACCTCAACGATGTACGCAAAAGCTTTTTTTGAAGATTTATCTTTCGACTCTGTTACAGTTGCTCCTTACATGGGTAAAGATTCCGTTGAACCGTTTTTAGCATTTGAAAATAAACACACCATTTTGCTAGCGCTTACTTCAAATCAAGGAGCATTTGACTTTCAAACACAAAAAATTGACAATCAAGAAGTATATAAAAAGGTTTTAGAAACCTCTAAAACGTGGCAAAATTCATCAAACTTAATGTATGTTGTCGGAGCAACCAAAGCAGAATATCTAGGTGAAATAAGACAAATTATACCAGATAGTTTTTTGTTAGTTCCAGGAGTAGGAGCTCAAGGAGGAAACTTACAAGATGTTTGTAAATATGGAATGAATGAAAACATTGGTCTATTAATTAATTCATCAAGAGGAATTATTTATGCTGGTAATGGTAAGGATTTTGCTAAAGCTTCGTCTGAAAAAGCTGCAGCCCTTCAGAATGAGATGGAAGAAATTTTAAATTTATCGTAAATTGCCATTCAAACTTTAATTAATACAATGAAAAATAATCTATTCCTTATCCTAGCAGTTACTTTATTATTATGGTCTTGTTCTAATGATACAGAAAAAGCTCCTGTTGTTCCTGAATTAACGGATGAAGTTTTGGTTTATGAACCAGAAAAAATTAGTGATAATCTTGTTTTGGTTTCAGATGCTGGTGCTGATGAAGTATACTTACTTCAGAAAGATGGAAAAAAATTCCACGAATGGACGTTAACTAATGAATTAGGAAATGATGCATATTTAGAAGATAGCGGTAAACTTTTAGCTATCTTAAAAACTGATAATGATAAAATCACTTTTGGAGGATCTGGAGGACAAATACAAGTTATAAACCCAGACAATTCAATTGATTGGCAATTTGTATACTCTACGGATGATTACAATTTACATCATGATATAGAAAGGCTTCCAAACGGTAATATTATTGCATTAGTTTGGGAAAAGAAAACTGCTATTGAAGCTCAAGATAGAGGATACCAATTAGATAAAGATGTATATATAGAATCGGTTATTGAAGTTAACCCTTCAACAAACCAAATTGTATGGAAATGGAGTTCATGGGATCATTTAATTCAGGATGCAGATAATACAAAAATGAATTTTGGTTCTGTTTCTGATAATCCTCAGTTAATTGATGTCAATTTCAACAATCTTGACAATGGGGATATTATGCACGCAAATGCTCTAGAATATGATGAGAAAAACGATATTATTTTTATTAGCGTAAACTTTTATCATGAGGTTTGGGCAATAGATCATAGTACAACAACTGAACAAGCTAAAACCAATACTGGAGGGAATTATAATAAAGGAGGAAACTTATTATATAGATTTGGAAATCCTTCTACTTCAAAAAACACAGGAACGCAATTATTCTCCAATAACCATGCATGTAATATTATTAACGACAACTTACCTGGAGCTGGAAATATGTTAATTTTCAATAATGGTTCTGATCAAAATCAATCGGTAGTATTCGAATTACAACTTCCTAATCCTTTTGATTTTAATACTCCTCCTACTGCAGTTTGGTCTTATACAGATACGAATTTATTTTCATCTAAAGTTTCGGGAGCTTATAGAACTGAAAACGGAAATACAATTATTACTGAAGGTGATTTTGGATATTGGGAAGTTACTGCTGCTAAAGAATTAGTATGGCAATACAATAAAGGAGGTTTTTTCTGGAGAGGGTACCCATATAAAACTACTAGTACAGCGGTTGTAAATCTTAAAAAATAAGTCTATCAAAGACACTTCGAAAGTGAAGAACTATAAAAGAATTATATCTCTAGTCCCAAGTCAAACTGAACTATTAATTGATTTGGGATTAGAAGATAGAATAGTAGGTATTACAAAGTTTTGCGTACATCCGTTTCATCTCAAACAAACAAAAACGATTGTTGGAGGAACAAAGAACATTAAACTTGAAAAAATAAAAGCTTTACAGCCTGATATTATTCTTTGTAATAAAGAAGAAAACACAAAAGAAATTGTTGAAGCTTGCTCTGAAATAGCAGAAGTACATGTTTCTGAAATCTATACACTATCGGATACCGTAAACCTTATTGAAGAATATGGCTCTTTTTTTTCTTGTAGAACTGAAGCTCAAAACATTATTCATAAGCTTAATTTTAAGCTAACAGATTTCAAGGAATTCATAAAAGATATAGAACCTAAAAAGGTTGCTTATTTTATTTGGAGAAACCCATGGATGGTTGCTGCAAATAATACTTTTATCAATCACATTCTAGTACTGAACAAGTTTGATAATATTTACAAGGACAAGGAAAGATATCCTGAAGTTGTATTAAAAAAAATACGACTCGAAGGAGATCCAGATTTAGTTTTACTTTCATCAGAACCATACCCTTTCAAAGAAGAGCATGCTTTTGAAATTGGAAGATGTACTCACCATGCTAAAACAGTATTTGTAGATGGAGAACTATTTTCATGGTACGGCAGCAGAATGTTAAAAGCTTTTGACTATTTCAAAAAATTACACCAGAGAATTGTCTAAGTAATTAACTCTATTAATTTTTTCTCGAATTTTCATTGCTTTATACGATGCCATATCACTTTTCGCTTCATCAACATACTTATAGTCTTTAGAACGTTCTACAAGTTTATTATAGCGCTCTTGTAAGTGTTTCTTGTATCTATTTAATTGAATTACACGTGACATTTGCTAATTAGATTTTCACATTAAATATAATAATAAAAATCTGAATTTCAAATATTTAACACTACCTATTATCTTGCAAAGCAAAAACACGTCTTAGTAAATCCGTATTGCGTAATCCTATTTTATTTCGAATTCCTTTTTCCTCAACAGCAATCATGGTAAATACACCATTTAAAGCTTCTGTTGTAACATAATCAGTTAAATCAGGATTCACTTTAGTAACAAATGGAATACTATTGTATTTATTAATAAGGTTTGCCCAAATTTTATCTGCTCCAACCTTACCAAATGAGTTTTTAATAACTGGATTAAATTTAGAATATAAAGCAGAATTTGTTTTTCCTTGTAAATACGAAGTAGCCGCATTATCATTGCCTAGTAAGATATTTTTAGCATCATTGAATGTAATATCTTTAACAGCATTTACAAAAATTGGTGTAGCAGTTTTAACCGCATCTTCCGCTGCTCTGTTTAATGCTTTAATTCCTTCATTTGCCAAACTACTTAAACCTATTTTTCTTAAGCCTTGATCTACAACCTGTAACTCTTTAGGTAATAAAATCTTAACTAGTTCATTTCTATAAAAACCATCTGTAGCAGTAAGTTTAGAAACTTGGTGTTGAATTCCATTATCTAAAGCTTGACGTAAACCCGACCCAATTTGAGCTTGCGTTAAAGCTCCTCCTTGAGGTAATTGACTTGCTATTTTTTGTAACTCTGCACAGGCAACAAATTGTAATGCCACAAATACTAATACTACTCTTTTAATCATTTTTAAAACTTGTTTATTGTTTTGATACTTTATTTATTAAAAAGTCACACTTTTTTAATACTATCTGTTCTTTTATCATACCCATACGGACAATGTTTACACCCACTTTTACAACAGTATCCTCTTCTTAAATGGTAAGCCTCTTTAAAAACTCTATAGCCTTGTTCGTTTACATAATACTCATCTGGAGTGGGCTTCAATATTTTCTTCATAATACAAATATATTACTTTACCCAGAAGATATAGTTCGAAAATAAAAAACCTCCTTTTCAGGAGGTTTAAAATTTATAATTTTCTTCTATTATCACCGGATTGTGTATCTATCAATTTATTGTAAGGATCAACACCAACCTCTACAGGCTTTTTATCAACTATAATAGAGATTTTATTATTTATTGAATTAATCTTATGCTTCTTAAAATACAGCTCTACTTCTTTCTTCTTTCCTTCTACTTCTTCTTCTCCGAAGATACCTATATCAATATAGTCAGCTAAAGGAACTGATAAAATAGGCTTTTTCATTTTATCTGTTTTATAAGATAGAGTATCTCCTACTTTTTCTCCATAATAACGTTTACCTAAATCATCATTGCGATATTTACTTACATTAAATTCAATATCTACTTGATATTTACCATTGTCTAATTCCTTAAAAGAAGTTTCAACTATTTTATTTCTATAAAGAGTAATAGTTTCAAACATATCTTTAATTACATATTGTAAACTATCAGGAGTTTTCTCTCTAATATAATCAACCATTTCAATAGATGTTGTGTATGGTGCTTCTTGAAATTTAACTTTCTCAACATATTCTTTCAACGCATTATTAAGATTTTCTTCACCTATATAATCACTAAGCGCATAAAAGACTAAAGATCCTTTTTGATAACGAATATATCCTTGACCATCATTATACATTAGTGGTTTTTCCCTCTTTCTCTCAAAAGTTCTTTGTGTTAAATATCCATCTAATGATTTCTTTAAAAATTTACGCATTTCTGTTTTACCTGCTTTATGTTCTAAAACTTTTAACGATACATATTCAGATAAGCTTTCTGAAAGCATTGTAGCTCCTAAAACATCAGCTCCTATAACTTGATGAGCCCACCATTGATGTGCTAATTCATGAACTGTAACTGCAAAAGGATAATCTACACCTTCATCTTCTTCATTAACATCTGCTATAAAACCTATAGATTCTGAATACGGAATTGTATTTGGGAATGATTGCGCAAAGCTTCCTCCTGTTTTAGGGAATTCAATAATTCGAACTTGCTTGTGTTGATACGGACTAAAGTTTTTAGAATTATAATCTAAAGAAGCTTTAATACCATCCATCATTCTATCCAAATTAAACTCATGTCCTTTATGATAATAGATTTCAAGATTTACATCATTCCATTTATCTTTCTTTACTTCATATCTAGCAGAATTAAAAGCATAGAAATTTAAAATTTTACTATCCATTTTATAATGAAAATATCTACGCCCATCTTCTTCCCATTCTTTTTGTAAATACCCTGGAGCAATAGCTATTTGATCATTACTAGTAGAAACCGTAGCTTCAAAATCAACCCAATCACTGTCTTTTGAAATATAAGTATCTCCTAATGCAGTAGTATCTGAAGGATGTGGTTTAAGATCATTCTTAGGCAATCCATATTTTTTTCGTGTTTGATCATCTCTTAACTCACTTCCATCTGAATAACCTAAAGAAGGAAATATTCCGCTATTCATAAATGTACCATTCTCACGAACTGGTGAATTCTTTCTCCAGAAAGTATTTGGTTTATTTTTCACTGTGAAATTTAGCTCTAAACTATCTCCTGGTTGTAATGGTTTCTTTAATTTATAAATATCAAAATTGAAAATCGTATCCTCTTGTACTAAATCAGTATCTTTATTAAACTTAAACGTACTAGGATAATCATTATGGTTTAAAAACAAACTATCAATAACTTCAGCTGTCTTATTAATCATTGTATATGTACCTGAAGAGTTAAAATTGTATGCTTTAGGGTAAATATTCATATTCACATTTACAGCTACAATTCTAGGTTGAGCTTTACCTTGATACTTTTTATATTTCTTTTCCCACTCTACTCTAAGTTCTTCTCCTTCTTTACTAGATCTACGCTCATTTTTAATATTATTTTCATAATAAATCCTTCCTCCTAATCCTAAGAAAAGCACAAATACTACAGCTAAAATAGCTCCAGTTTTAATATTAAATCTTTGTTTGAAAATAGCTAGACGCTCTTTAAAAGAATGAGGAATTCCACGCACCCAAAATAAACTTGCTAATACTAATAAAACCGAACCAAATAATAGCCAATACCCTTTATAGGTCAAATATCTTCCTAATGAAGAACCATAACCATCCATATCTGAATAATTAAAACTTGGACCTTGATTAAATTTAAAGATTGATTGTTCTATTCCAATGTTTCCTAAAAAAGGTGTTCCAATACTTATTACTAATAATACAACTAATCCTACATAAGGGTTTCGTAGGATTGTTTGTACAAACAATGCTAAAATAGCCCATATTGCATAGTGCAAAAATCGTAAAACGAATAGTTCGTAAAAATAATGACCAAATTCATAATTGTAATAACCTTTATAAGTTTGATAAATCACCCCAGACAACATTACTAATGCAAGAATTACTAGCTGTACTTTTAATAAAGCTGTTAATTTAGACAACCATAACACCCAATTTGGAGTTGGAGTTACATCAACTAAATGATTAGCTTTAACCATACTTCCTCGATGCACTAATAAACCTGCATACAAAAACGTGATAATAATCATTGAAAATGAAAAAGTTCCCATACTGGTTTGTAACATTTTCCATGTTACGGGTAATGTTTCAGTTCCAAAAACTAAACCTGTTTGAGATAATCCTACAACAGTTAAAATAACTCCAACTAATGCTATTGCAATAAATGGTAAGGATTTAACCACATATTTGAAATCTATTTTAGATAGCTTCCATACACTTTTGAGGTTATGTAGTAAAGAATAATCATATGTTACTTTAGGTAATCTAACTCTTGTTATACCACCAAAGTTTTTCTTTATTGCTCTAATTTCTCTTTCTTTTTTAAACCAATTGAATGTAATTGCACCTTGACTAAAAGAAAACTTTTTGTAAACAAATCCAAAAACCAAACTAGAAATACCAAACCAAATTAATCTATTGTAAATAACAATACTACCTAATGGAAGTACTAACTCATTTTGCTCGGCTAAAGTCCAGTAGCGTGTATAATAATCTAATGCAGAAAAACCATAAGGATCAACCAGGCCAGTTAAAAGTCTGTTTTCTTGCTGAGCAATCATAGAAACCATTAAACCCTGTATTAACATTACGATTAATACACTAATAAAACCAGCAGCAATATTTCTACTAAAGGTTACTACAGCAAAAACTATAGCACCAAATAATAGTAAATTAGGTATAACATACACCAAATATGAATGTAAATATGAATTGAAGTTAAACGCACCCACTATCTCAGGATTTGTTCCAGGCAATCTAAATCCGATTACCATACCTATTCCAGCTACTAATACAATCAAGGAAACTATTGTTAAACCACTAAAAAACTTAGCAAATAAATAGTTTGATTTTGTAAAAGGATAGGAATATAAAATGGAATGCATTTCACTTTTATAATCTCTAAAAATTGTAACCCCGATAATTGAAGGCAGTAAAAAGAAGGTTATTTGGCTCATTAAATTAAACAAACCATTTATACTTATAGGTGAATTTACTATTTCATTTCCTCCAACACTAACTCTAACTGTGTCGAAAAAACCAGCACTTGAAGTAGAAAAAAGTATCGAAACAACAAAAAGTATAGCTAAATATATATAAAAGGCAGGTTTCTTAAACCAATACCTTATTTCGTGTTTATAAATTGTAGTAAACATAATAATTTTAGGTATTGATTAAGCTAAAGAAACTTCTGGTTCGTCTTTTTTTAATGCGATAAAATATACATCGTCAAGTTGAGCAGCTACGGATTCAAAATCATCAGAAGGTTTTTCTTCAGCAAATACTCGAATGGTTAATGTATTGTCTTGATTAAAATTAGATGATAATACATTATACTCTTTTTCATGTTTTTCTAAATCATCACGATCTATTTTTTTTGTCCAAATAAGCCCTTCAATTTCTTTTGTAGCTTCTATTGGTGTTGAATGTTTTAAAATTCTACCTCCATTTAAAATTGCCATTTCATTACACAATTCTTTTACATCCTCTACAATATGAGTTGAAAAAATCACAGTACTATTAGTACCAACTTCTCGAAGTACGTTTAAAAAACGACGTCTTTCTGCTGGATCTAAACCTGCTGTTGGTTCATCAACAATAATTAATTTTGGATTATTAAGTAGAAGTTGTGCTATACCGAAACGCTGTTTCATTCCTCCTGAATAACCTGCTACATATTTCTTTCTTACCTCATATAAATTTGTAATCTCTAAAACTTCTTTAACTAATTTTTGTCGATCAGTTTTAAATGAAACTCCTTTTAAAGTTGCAAAATAATCTAGTAAATTTTCGGCTGACATTTTTGGGTATACCCCAAAAGATTGTGGTAAATATCCTAATACTTTTCTAAGCGCAATTTTATCCTGTAAAATATTAATCCCATCAAAAGTAATAGATCCTTTATCTGGGCTTTGCAATGTAGCTATTGTTCTCATTAAAGATGACTTCCCCGCTCCGTTAGGTCCTAATAACCCAAACATTCCTTTTCCTATCTCTAAATTTAAGTTGTCAATAGCTTTTACACCGTTTTTATATGTCTTTGTTAAATTTTTAATGGTTAGTTTCATTCGTTATAAATTTTATAATAAGTAGATTGAAAAGACTATTTGTTACAAAAAAAACGTCAAACTAAGAAAATTCTTAATTTGACGCTTAATTTTTCAAGTAATTGAATATTATTCTTTTTCTGCTCCTGGAGGATATTTCTCAAGTATTTCTTTTACAAACTCTTTAATTCGAGCTTCTCTCTTTTCTATATTCCTAAACGCTAGAGCACCCGACCCTATTCCTTGCCAAATTAACTCCTTTTTACTTGCATCTATTATATCAATGAATAATGTTCCTTCTGTGTACTGATTTACATTTAATCGGCCAGCACCGCCCCACATCCATGGGCTCCATCCCCAACCAAAGCCCCAGCCCCAGTTATTATCATTTACATTAATTCTTTCTCTAGATTTCGTGAAAATACTCACCAACACATCTGGAGTAGAAGATTTTTGCATTCCTTTAGCAAGCAATTCTGCTTCGATTGCTCTCATAATCCTCTTCTTATCTAAATCAGAAATTGAAGCTTTATCTATACCAGGTTTATAAAATGCAAAGGTTTGATATTGATTAAAATCTGCTTTTGTATCATAATCAGTTGCTACTCTAACTGAGCTACAAGATGTAATTAGGAATACTAAAAAAGGTAAAAATTTCACATACTTCATGATCATTAAGTTTTAAAAGTTGTTAAACAATGAATCGTCTACTAAGTTAGGCAAAGTAACTTTAAGCTTTTTCTCTGCCTGCATAGCACGTTTAATTGCAAAAACAGCTTCTTGGTTTCTGGCCCAACTTCTTCTAGCGATTCCATTATTCACATCCCAAAAAAGCATTGATTTTAAACGCTTTGACGCTTCTTTAGTTCCATCAAGAAGCATGCCAAATCCTCCGTTAATTACTTCTCCCCAACCAACTCCACCTCCATTGTGGATTGATACCCAAGTTGCTCCTCTAAAGCTATCTCCAATTACATTATGAATAGCCATATCTGCTGTAAATCTTGAACCATCATAAATATTTGAAGTTTCTCGATATGGAGAATCTGTTCCAGAAACATCATGATGATCTCTACCTAAAACAACTGGTCCGATTTTTCCTTTCTTAATTGCTTTATTGAATGCTTTGGCAATTTTAATTCTTCCTTCAGCATCAGCATATAAAATTCTTGCTTGAGAACCTACAACCAATTTATTTTCTTGCGCGCCTTTAATCCATTGAATATTATCGGCCATTTGTTGCTGAATTTCTTCCGGAGAATCTTTCATAATTCCCTCTAGAACTTCACAAGCAATTTGATCTGTTTTTTCTAAATCTTCTAGTTTTCCTGAAGCACAAACCCAACGAAATGGTCCAAATCCATAATCGAAACACATTGGCCCCATTATATCTTGAACATAACTTGGGTATTTGAATTCTCTACCTAATGTTGGTTTTTCACTCATTACATCAGCTCCTGCTCTACTCGATTCTAATAAGAATGCGTTTCCGTAATCAAAGAAATAAGTTCCTTTTGCCGTGTGCTTGTTTATAGCTTTTGCTTGTCTTCGTAACGATTCTTGAACCTTTTTCTTGAACTCATCTGGATTGCTTGCCATCATATCATTTGATGCTTCAAACGATAATCCAACAGGGTAATATCCTCCTGCCCAAGGATTATGCAACGAAGTTTGATCTGAACCTAAATCAACATATACGTTTGCCTCATCAAATTTTTCCCAAACTTCAACTACATTTCCTAAGTATGCAATTGAAACTATTTCTTTATCCTTTTTGGCTTTTTGTACTCTTTCTACTAATACATCTGAATCAGAAATCACTTCATCAACCCATCCTTGAGAATGACGTGTATGAACGGCTTTTTCATTTACTTCTGCACAAACTGTAATACAACCTGCAATATTTCCTGCTTTTGGTTGTGCTCCACTCATTCCTCCTAATCCAGCAGTTACAAATACATTTCCTTTTGGAGATTTACCTATTTTTCTGAATCCGTTTAACACAGTAATTGTAGTTCCATGAACAATTCCTTGCGGACCAATATACATGTAACTACCCGCAGTCATTTGTCCGTATTGAGTTACGCCTAACGCATTAAACTTTTCCCAATCATCTGGTTGAGAATAATTAGGAATCATCATACCATTTGTAACTACAACTCTAGGTGCATTTTTGTTAGAGGGGAATAATCCCATTGGATGACCAGAATACATAACTAATGTTTGCTCATCTGTCATTTCAGACAAGTATTGCATTGTTAATACATATTGCGCCCAGTTTTGGAAAACTCCACCATTACCTCCATAAGTAATCAATTCATGTGGATGTTGTGCAACGGCATAATCTAAGTTATTTTGAATCATTAACATAATAGATTTAGCCTGAGTTGATTTCCCTGGATACTCATTAATTCCTCTAGCTTTCATTTCATAATCTGGACGGAATCGATACATGTATATTCTACCATGCTTTTCTAATTCTTGAGAAAATTCTGGTAATAATTCTTCGTGATGTTTTTTATCAAAATAACGTAAAGCGTTTCTTAACGCTAATTGTTTTTCTTCTTTTGTAAGTATTTCTTTTCTTTTTGGGGCATGGTTAACAGTTGTATCATATTCTTTTTTTGTTGGTAAAACACTTGGTATTCCTTGTTTAATCTGTTCTTTAAATGTCATGATATACTTACTTTTTATGCTACAATAAATTTTTTTTCACTTACTAAACTAATCATTGCGTTAATATCATCTTTTAACACTCGATCCTCCTCTAACTTAGCGACTTTACTTCTAATTAATTTGAAATTATTTTCTATAATCTCTGAAAATGTATTTGGTCTTCTAAACTCCATTGCTTGCGCTGCATACATTAATTCTATAGCTAAAATTTTCTCCAGATTACCTAAAATCTGATTGAACTTTCTTCCTGATATACTTCCCATCGAAACATGATCCTCTTGTCCTAATGAAGTTGGAATACTATCTGCCGAAGGTGGAAAACAAAGAGATTTATTTTCTGTTACTAAAGCGGCTGTGGTGTATTGTGGAATCATAAACCCAGAATTTAAACCTCCTGCTTCAGTTAGCAATCTCGGTAAACCATATTTTCCTTCCAATAATAAATAACTTCTTCTATCAGAAATATTTCCTAATTCAGACGCAGCTATAGAAGCATAATCTAGCACCATTGCTAAAGGTTGACCGTGGAAGTTCCCTCCAGAAATTGCTTCTGTTTCACTTAACACAATTGGATTGTCTGTAACCGAATTCATTTCAATTTCAGCTAAATCATTTAAATGATTGAATGCATTTCTCGATGCACCATGAACCTGTGGCATACAACGAATTGAATATGGATCTTGTACACGATCGCACTCTAAATGATTTTCAACATTTTGAGAATCTTTTAATAACATTCGAATTCTCTCTGCCACTTTCATATTTCCTTCAAAAGGACGGATGTTGTGCAATTCTGATCTAAATGGAGAAGCACTTCCTTGAAATCCTTCTAAACTCATTGTTCCTGCAACATCTGCTAAATTTAATAGGTATTCCATCTTCTTTAACCCAACAATTGCATGAGACAAAATGAACTGAGTTCCATTAATTAATCCTAATCCCTCTTTAGCCATTAAGGTTAAAGGTTCTAAGTTATGATTCGCTAAAACTTCTCTTGCAGGAAAAATCTTATCCTCAACCCAAAATTCACCTTCTCCTAAAAGTGGTAAAAACAAATGTGATAATGGTGCTAAATCTCCAGAAGCGCCAACAGAGCCTTGCTCTGGAACTACTGGTAAAATATTATTTTCTATGAAATAAATAACACGATTAATCATTTCTATGCGCACACCTGAAAATCCTTGACATAAGGCATGTACTTTACAAATCATCATGATTTTAGATAACAACTTATCAATTGGTTCACCAACACCAACAGCATGTGTAATCAATAAATTCTCCTGAAGTTTACTTGTCTCTTCTGGTGTAATTTGCACATCACATAAAGGTCCAAATCCAGTGTTTATTCCGTAAACAGCAGCATCAGAATTTGCCATAGTTTCAACCTTCTTTCTACAATCATTTACTTTATTTTTAGCTTCATCAGTAATTTCCGCTTTCAAATTACCATTTGCGATAGCTAAAACTTTATCTACCGTTAAGTGATCTATTCCGTATTTAAACATGTTTCTAGTTCGTTTTATACAAAATTACTTTTATTTTTGATGCTTAACAATATCATTTTTATCAATATTTAATAATCATGAGTTATCAATTAGAATTAAGACACCTTAAATACTTTTTAGCTGTAGCCGAGGAATTACACTTTAGGAAGGCGGCTGATCGTTTGTTTATATCACAACCTGGATTGAGTAGACAGATTAAACAAATGGAAGATGACTTAGGCATTCAATTATTTGAAAGACATAATAGAAAGGTCGTTTTAACTCCTTCTGGAACTTATTTAAAGTCCGAACTTACTCGGAATTTGAAAAATTTAGATAACATTATTAATCATGCGAAACTTATCCATGATGGAAAACAAGGAAAATTGGAGTTTGGTTATGTCGGATCTGCCATGCAAGAAATTATTCCTAATGTATTGGTAAAATTCAAAGAAAAACATCCAAATGTTCAATTCGGATTGACAGAAATGGACAATCAAAAACAAATTGATAATTTATTACATCAAAAAATTGATATTGGTTTTGTGCGATTAGACACTGTACCAAGAGGCTTAACTATTCAACCTATTCTAAAAGAAAACTTTTGTTTGGTACTGCCCAAAAATCATCATATTAATTTTCAAAACTTTAAAAGCTTACAAGAATTAAAAAACGAATCTTTCATTCTCTTTGATCCATCTTATAGCCCTTCTTATTACGAAAAAGTAATGCAGATTTTCACAGATAATGGTTTTACTCCAATTGTTTCCCATAATACAATACATGCAGCTTCGATTTACAAATTGGTAGAAAACGGTTTTGGATTATCCATTGTTCCGAAATCTCTACAATTGGGATATAATATGAATGTTCAATTTATTGAACTTGATAACATTAATCAACATACAACGCTTTCTGTTGTTTGGGATTCTGATAATAGAAACCCTGTGTTAGAATCATTAATTAATACTATTAAAACTTATATATTTGAAAATAAAAATCTGTTAAATTGATTTTCATCTCAAAACATATTGTACCGAAAGGTTATGAAGGAATTACATTATATCCTTTTATTTTTTTGAAAAACAAAGAATTAAAAGAAAATGAGATTTTAGTTAATCATGAAAAAATTCATTTACGACAACAGAGAGAACTCTTCGTTATTTTCTTCTATCTTTTTTATGCATTTGAGTGGATGATTAAACTTGTAAAATACAGAAATGCTTATTTAGCT
Organism: uncultured Tenacibaculum sp.; assembly: GCA_947492185.1. Lineage (GTDB taxonomy): Bacteria > Bacteroidota > Bacteroidia > Flavobacteriales > Flavobacteriaceae > Polaribacter. The sequence goes on along the minus strand of CANLMR010000001.1, from coordinate 1,092,681 downwards.
TATTTAAACTTAAGTTTTGAAAGAGAGGCTTATCAAAATGAGTCGAATTTAAACTATTTAAGATCTAGAAAATTATATAGTTTCTTTAACTACTTATAATCCCTAAGAATTCGTTCTATTTTTTAGGAAATCCGTAAATTGCAGCTCATTTAAACAACTAAATTTACGAATGGAACAAATAGCACCCTATAAACCTAAACATAAGGTACGAATTGTAACAGCTGCGTCTTTATTTGACGGACATGATGCTGCGATTAATATTATGCGTAGAATTATACAATCTACAGGAGTTGAAGTTATACATTTAGGTCACGATAGAAGTGTAGAAGAAGTTGTAAACTGTGCTATTCAAGAAGATGCAAATGCTATTGCAATGACTTCTTATCAAGGAGGACACAATGAATACTTCAAATATATGTATGATTTACTGCAAGAAAAAGGTGCTAATCATATTAAAATTTTCGGTGGTGGTGGTGGAGTAATTCTTCCGGAAGAAATTAAAGAATTAATGGATTATGGAATTACTCGTATTTATTCTCCAGATGATGGACGTGAATTAGGATTGCAAGGTATGATTAATGACCTTGTTCAGCAATCGGATTTTGCTATTGGAGATGTTTTAAACGGAGAAGTAAATCATTTAGCTGATAAAGAGATTGGAAGTATTGCTCGTGTAATTTCTTCTGCTGAAAACTTTCCAGAAGTATCTAAGGAAACAATGGATGTTATTCACAAGAAAAATGAAACTTCAAAAACTCCAGTTTTAGGTATTACTGGAACTGGTGGAGCAGGAAAATCAAGTTTAGTAGATGAATTAGTTCGTCGTTTTTTAATTGATTTCCCTAAAAAGACAATCGGTTTAATTTCTGTTGATCCTTCTAAAAGAAAAACAGGAGGAGCCTTATTAGGTGATCGTATTCGTATGAATGCTATTAATAACGAACGCGTATACATGCGATCTTTAGCAACACGTCAATCGAATTTAGCTTTATCTAAATATGTAAACGAGGCTGTTGAAGTTTTAAAAGCTGCTGAATTTGATTTAATCATTTTAGAAACTTCAGGAATTGGTCAATCTGATACTGAAATTATAGAACACTCAGATGCTTCTTTATATGTGATGACTCCTGAATTTGGAGCTGCAACTCAGTTAGAGAAAATTGACATGCTTGATTTTGCTGATTTAGTTGCTATCAATAAGTTTGATAAAAGAGGGGCTTTAGATGCATTACGTGATGTAAAGAAACAATACATGCGTAATAATAATCTTTGGGATATCCCAATGGACGAAATGCCAGTTTTTGGAACTATTGCTTCTCAATTTAACGATCCAGGAATGAATTCGTTATATAAAGCGATTATGGATAAAGTTGTTGAGAAAACTGGAGCTGATTTAAAATCTACTTTTGAAATCACAAAAGAAATGTCTGAAAAGATATTTGTAATTCCTCCAGCAAGAACTCGTTATTTATCTGAAATTGCTGAGAGTAATAGAGCTTATGATAAAAAAGCTGGTGAACAAGAGAAAGTAGCTCAAAAATTATACGGAATTTATCAAACTATTTTATCTGTCATTCCGAATGAAGTGAAGGAATCTTTCCTTACTAAAAACGGAGTAGATCAAGATGAAATTCTGAAACAAGTTCAGAATGACGAGCACCCATTTGCTAAATTACTATTTGCACAATTCGATAAAATTAAAATGAACCTAGATCCTTACAACTGGGAAATCATTTTAAACTGGGCTACTAAAGTTCAAAAATATAAAGACCCTATCTACTCATTTAAAGTTAGAGATAAGGAAATTAAAATTGAAACACATACGAAATCACTTTCTCATTCTGATATTCCAAAGGTAGCTTTACCGAAATATCAAGCTTGGGGAGATTTATTACGCTGGAATTTACAAGAAAATGTTCCTGGAGAATTCCCATATACTTCAGGATTATATCCTTTCAAAAGAACTGGAGAAGATCCAACTAGAATGTTTGCCGGTGAAGGTGGACCAGAACGAACAAACAGACGATTCCACTATGTTAGTTTAGGAATGCCTGCGAAGCGTTTATCTACTGCTTTTGATTCGGTTACACTTTATGGAAATGATCCTGGACATCGACCAGATATTTATGGAAAAATTGGTAATGCTGGAGTTTCTATTTGTTGTTTAGATGATGCTAAGAAATTATATTCTGGATTCGATTTAAGTCACGCTATGACTTCTGTATCTATGACAATTAATGGGCCAGCACCAATGCTTTTAGGATTCTTTATGAATGCAGCTATTGATCAGAACTGTGAAAAATATATAAAGGAATATGGTTTAGAAGCAAAAGTTGAATCGAAGCTAAAAGAAATATACGATAATAAAGGAATTGACCGACCTAAATATAATGGAGACTTACCAGAAGGAAATGATGGATTAGGATTGTTATTATTAGGTATTACTGGAGATCAAGTTTTACCTGCTGATGTGTATGCTGAAATTAAAGCCAATACATTATCTCAGGTGAGAGGTACAGTTCAAGCAGATATTTTAAAAGAAGATCAAGCACAAAACACTTGTATTTTCTCTACGGAATTTGCTTTACGTTTAATGGGAGATGTTCAAGAATATTTTATTGAGAAAAACGTAAGAAACTTCTATTCTGTTTCTATTTCTGGTTATCATATTGCAGAAGCTGGAGCAAATCCTATTACTCAATTAGCATTAACCTTAGCTAACGGATTTACTTATGTAGAATACTATTTATCAAGAGGAATGGACATTAACAAGTTTGGACCAAACTTATCGTTCTTCTTCTCAAATGGTATTGATCCTGAATATGCAGTAATCGGACGTGTAGCTCGTAAAATATGGTCTAAAGCATTAAAATATAAATACGGAGCAAACGCACGTGCACAAATGTTGAAATATCACATCCAAACTTCTGGGCGTTCTTTACACGCACAGGAAATTGATTTCAACGATATTAGAACTACATTACAAGCATTATATGCGATTTACGATAACTGTAATTCTTTACATACAAATGCATACGATGAGGCGATTACAACACCAACAGAAGAAAGTGTTCGTAGAGCAATGGCAATTCAGTTGATTATTAATAAAGAATTAGGATTAGCTAAAAATGAGAATCCAATTCAGGGCTCTTTCATTATTGAGGAATTAACTGATTTAGTTGAAGAAGCGGTATTAACTGAATTCGATAGAATTACGGAACGTGGTGGTGTTTTAGGAGCAATGGAAACTATGTACCAACGTTCTAAAATTCAAGAAGAAAGTTTGTATTATGAAACTTTAAAGCATACTGGTGAATTCCCAATTATTGGAGTAAATACTTTCTTAAGTTCTAAAGGATCTCCAACGGTTACTCCGCAAGAAGTAATTCGTGCAACAGAGGAAGAAAAACTATTCCAAATTAAAACTAAAGAAAGCCTCAATGAGGCAAATAAAAAAGAAGTTGCTAAACAATTGAGTTTAATTCAACAAGCTGCAGTTCAAAATGAGAACATTTTCGAAAAATTAATGGAAGCTTCAAAAGTGTGTTCTTTAGGACAAATAACATCTGCTTTATTTGAAGTTGGTGGTCAATATAGAAGAAACATGTAATACTTTTAAGGTATAAACAATATAAACCTCTCTAAATTAGAGAGGTTTTTTTATTTTAAAACACTATAGAATTTTGGATTTTTATGGTATTGTTTTTGATACAAATTGCATAACCAATTTAATTTAAAAACTACAACTATGAAAAAAACAATTTACCATCTATCAGTACTTGTATTATCCATTTTTTATTCATGCTCTGAAACTGAATTCGAAAATGAAAGTTTTCCTTTTAGTGGAAACTATGAAATTGAACAGATGACTTCAGATAAAGCCGTAGATTTAAATGGTGATGAAATAACTTCAACCAATCTAATGACAGAAATAGCTTCTTATTATTTTGATAATACAGTTTACGATTTAGAAATTAGACCAAACAATTTAACAGACTCTAATGCCAAGTTAATCAGTTTTATGATTCCTGATCAAAGTTTATTATTTGGTTATCCTGATGATCCTAACGGATACATTGATTATTCTAAAAAAGGATTTGGAAGTTTATATAAATACTCAAATAACACAATTGAGCTATTAACCATTGAAAATGAATTTGTTTCAGTTAAAAAAGTTGAAATTTTAGAAAACAACAGAATAAAATCTGTAATAAAAAAAGAATATTTCGATTCAAAAACTCAAAATTGGGTGAATTTATCAATAGAAATTTTATATGCTAAAAAAGATTTGGAAGCCTTATAAAATCTAGATTTCTTTGTTTTTTAATTTTTAACCTATATAAAAAAATTAGTAACAATATGTAACAAAAAAGATTATTATTCTTCTAATATGTAAAAGCATATAAAAAATGAGTAATAATTATTTTATCTTTAGTTTAATCTTTGCCACAGGCTTAGGAGCTTCATTAGGAGTGAATTTTGGAACTTTAACTGGTAATCTTCCAGTAGGTATTATATTTGGTATAATTTCAGGTATTGCATTAGGTTTTGGAGTTGGTTACGCTCTTAAAGCGTACATCAAAAGATATAAAATTGATACAAATAATATATAAATACAACAGAACTAACCTTATAACTTGAACATATTTAAGACCTGAGTATAATTACTCAGGTTTTTTTATTTCTCTTGTTTTACTTTGTAAGTAATAATTATAAATTACATTTATAAATGTTTAAAAAAATGACTTTTAACACCTTATTAACTAGGTAAATAGCGTTATATCAATAAAAAACGTATCTTTAGTATGTAATTTTAAATCCCACAATTATGAAGAAGAGTTACGTTTTATTATTTTTATTAGGTGTATTCTTATTCCCTGTGCAATCAGAAATTAATGCACAATCAGAAAAGAAACTTACTATAGAGGTAAGAGATGCTCAAAATAAACCAGTACCAGGTGCTGTTATTTTATTTGACAATGTTAGACTTAAAAGATGGACTAATAAAAAAGGTGTTTTTAAAGCAAAGTTTACAGAAACACCAAAGGAAATTAGTGCTTTTTCTCCAAAAGTTGGTATCAGTAAAATTATCTATAACGGAAGTGATAAAGTACAAATTATTATTGGTGACAGTAACGATTTAGGTATAAATAGAAGTCCAACATCTAAGAATATTGGAGCTATTCAATTCAGAGATTTTTACGATTATTTACGAGGACAAGTTCCTGGAGTTAATGTATCTATTGACAACGTTATTAATATTAGAGGATATAATAGTGTAAATGGTAGTACTACACCTTTATTCGTTTTAAATAACACTGCTGTAGATCAAACGGAGTTATTAAATGTTGTTCCTACAACTATTAAGTCTGTAGTAGTTTTAAAAGGCCCTGAAGCCTCTAAATATGGATCAAGAGGTGCTAATGGAGTAATAGAAATTAGAACTTTTTAAACATTAAAATATTAATTTATAAAGCCTTGTATTTAAAACTACAAGGCTTTTTTTATCCAGAAAAATGAAATCCAAACATAAGTTCTTTTTCCTATTAACTTTATCTTACTTTTTATTAAACTGCTCTAATAAAAACGCTGAAGTTGAGGATTATTCGTCTAAAGAAAAATTAAACATAGCTATTGAAACTTTTAATAATGCTTTTCAAAAGGGTGACATTAATACTCTTGAAGAAATGATTACTACAAATTATATTCATACAAATAGTTCTTCTAAAGCTATCCGAAAGGAAAGTTGGTTTCAATATTTAAAGAAAAGAGCTAAAGAAATTAAATTAGGTCAATTAGAAGTACTTTACTACAAAATGGATCAAATTGAAACAGTTTTCCATAACAAAACAGCTATTGTTACTGCCAGAGTATACGTGAGTTCTAAAAGAGATTCAACTATAAAAGAAAATAGTTATCGAGTTACAAATATTTGGGTTTATAAATCTGGTAATTGGAAAAGAGCTGCTTTTCATGATGGAAAAATAAACTAAATTGATTTCTATTATTATAAAAAATAATTAGTTTTACTAACATCAATTTATATACCTCTATAATGGAATCAATTACCCTAGAAAGCATATTACAATTCATACAAGAAAAGACCTTTGTTTATTTACCAAAATTATTATTAGGTGGACTTATTTTATGGGTAGGTATGAAACTAGTAAATAAGTTGGTAAATGTCTTAACTAAAGTTTTAGAGAAAGCTGGTTTTGACGATACAATTCGTCCTTTTTTAGTGTCTTTAATTTCTTTTATTTTAAAAGGATCTCTTTTATTGGTAATAGCCTCAATTTTAGGAGTAAATCTTTCTAGTTTGGTTGCATTGCTAGCGGCAATTGGTTTTGCTGTAGGGATGGCATTACAAGGAAGTTTAGGAAACTTTGCTTCAGGAATTTTAATTCTCACTTTAAAACCCTACAAATCTGGAGATTGGATTCAAGTTGAAGAGAAATTTGGTAAAGTAGATGAAATTGGGATTTTTAGTACTACCATAATTTCACCAGGAAACAAAACTTTAATTATCCCTAATGCTAAAATTACGGACGGCGTCGTAACTAATTATTCAAAAAAAGGAATGGTCCGTTTAGAGATTAATGTAACCATGCCATATGCTGAAAGTTTTCCTAGAGTTAAAGGTATTATTGAAAATGCTTTAAGTAATATTGACAACATATTAAATGAACCTAAACCTGAAATTGGAATAGAAAATTTTGATTCACATAGTATTGAATTAACGATTCGTCCTTTTGTTCATCCTGAACATTTTTGGCAAGTTACTTTTGACACACATGAAGTTGTAAAAAAAGCATTTAGTGACAATAAAATTCAGGTTGCCTACTCTGAAGGAATAGAGTTGGGTAGTATAGGAAACTAAAAATTATTTTATTGCTATTTTATTTTCTACAGCTATTCATCAACCTTACGATAAAAACACTGATGAAGGTTCTTTTTATAGAATTTGCCTCCATTTGTCTGATTCTGCATATAATTTAATAGTATCATTTCTTTCAATTAAAAACTGTTTCATATATCTTTTTAAGAAGAAGAAATCAACAAGCTTACCTAAAAAACCCAGTGGACTCATAAACTCCATAACATCAACCAATGTTGTTGTATTATTCTCATGTGAGAAAAAATGTTCATGCTTAAAACTTTTAAACGCACCAGACACCATTTTATCGGCAAAATATTCCGAAGGACGACATCCTATTACTTTCGAAGTGAAATTTTGATAAATACCTAAATGTTTCGCTCGCCAAGTTACCGTTTCATCCAACTCAATCAATCCTGACTTTCTTCCTGCAATTGCTTTTTCATCTGTTTTTTGAGCTGAAATTTTGTGTAAATCAATACTTCTAGATAAATCAAAAACTAATTCTTTTTTTGCTTTAATCTTTGTAAATAAAACAATTGTTGGCATAAGCTAAATTTTTAATTCATTAAACTTTGTAGTACCAAACTCAAAACCTAAATCAAGAAGATTTTGAGGATAAACTTTTCTACTTTTCAATAACAATTCTGTTTCCGTTCCGATAATCTTCGCACCTATACTTAATAACAGTTTTGGAGTATTAATCCCTACTAGAACTTTTAATTTCCTACGAAGTTCCTTTTGAAATCCTCTATTTGTAATTGGATTAGGAACACATAAATTGTAAACACCTGATGGCTTATGTATTAAATAGTCAATTGCTAGTACATAGTCTTTCTCGGTAATCCAACTGATAAATTGATTCCCTTTTCCTTGTTGTCCTCCTAAACCAAATTTGGTCATTCTCTTCATAAGAGGAAAAGCTCCTCCTTGATTACCCAATACAATCGAAGTTCTCGTAATAATCTTTCGTGTTTTTGGTAACTCATAACTATTAAATACTTGTTCCCATTTTTTACAAACATCCATAGAAAAATCTACTCCTATTTCTCCATCTTTTTCAGTCATTAATTTATCTTCTGAATGCCTGTAAATAGTAGCTGAAGAAGACTGGATAAAAACTTTAGGTGGTATTATTAAGTTTTGAACAATTTCACATAATAATGCTGTGCTCTGTAATCTGCTTGCATAAATTTCTGCTTTATTTTCTTTAGTATATCTGCAGTTTACAGATTTCCCTGTTAGATTTATTAAAACATCTGTTTCTTCAAGTAGCTCAGTCCAATATCCCTTGGTTTTACCATCCCATTGTATATAGTTTACATTTTTAGAATTCAATTTTTGACTTCTTGTTAAAATGTAAATTTCATTCTCTTTTTCTTGTTTATAATATTCGGTAAGCAACTTTCCCAAATATCCAGTCCCTCCAGCTATAACTATTTTCATTACTTATACATTTAATATTATCATTAGAATTATTAATCGGTAACCTATCCACGTCCAGGTCAAATACGTTGGCAATTGGAGAAGTTTAATTCTTCTTTTATGCTCAAAAAACATAAGTGCTACTGTTCCTGAAAAACCGAATAAGATTATAAATTGAGAAAGTTCAATCAGACTATTTAAGATTAATAATTGCCCCAATGCAATACAACCAAATAAAGATACAGTGATCACATTACCCATATAATTAATTCGGGTTTGATAATCTTCTTTTAGCACAAACATATACTGAGAAAGTAACATTCCTATGGCGAGTAAGATTTCTCTATTGTAGCTTGATTTTGGAAGAATAGTTATCAATTCAGAAAAATGAAAAAGTGTAACTACAGTAATTATTAAACCAAAAACAATGTAAAATAATCGATATTTCAAATTGAAACTTGGAGAACACTCTAAATTATTATCTTCTTTTTTTTCAGAAGGCATAATAACTTTTCTGTTATAGGAAATAAAAGAATACAACCTTTTTAGAAAGAACTTTATCGATTTTATATTTCCTACTTTTTCTACTAAAGGAAAAGAAAAACCAATTACTTTTAGTAGGCTATCAATTCCATAGATAACTTCATTTTTCTCAGTATCTACTAATGCAATTTCATTTGCAGCTTTGGGAACATCAATAAATTCTCTTTCATGTTCAGTAATTTCACAATAGGGTTTTCGTCCTTCTTTATCGAGCATCTTTGCACTAATGAATGTACTCGTATACGCCTTGCATAAAGGACAATCTTCATCGTAAAGTATGGTGTGGTTATTCAATGTTTTCATAATTTATTTTTTCTAAAAGGAATGTGACACTAAATGCTAGAAGTACTGGTAAACAATAGACAACCAATTGTATTAATTTATTATCCCACAATGCTCCAGAAGTTGAGTAATTGAATAGCAAAAAATAAACTCCCACTAAAATGAAGTAACTTAATTCAAATACTTTAACCTTTCTGTTTATTGATTTCCAGGAAATTATTATTCTTAGACAAAATAAAACTTGTAAAAACCCTAAAGGAATTGCTAAGAGAGCTGCTAAGGTCAACAACCCTTGCTCGAATAAACCTGCTAATAACAGCAGTGCAAAAGGTATAATTATTATTCTATTTATTATTTTCATATTTTCAGAAATTATTGAAAGTTTGTGTTTAAATTTTTTTACTTTTTTATCATTTTGGTAAAATTAGAAAGCAACCAATGCTCATCGGCTTTAATAGCTTTATCTAAAATTCCATTTACTGTGGTTGTTACCGAAGATAAATCATTCATAACTTTTTTAAATGTTTCTGCTTCTTCAGAATTATCTTCTACTCCACTCTTTAATTCATCAAGTATTTTTAATACTGGTTCAATTTCTCTTTTCTTTCGTTCTTTAGTCACTTGTTTAAAAAGTTCCCAAATATCTTTATCTGCAACGAAGAATTCTTTACGCTCTCCTACTACAAATTCTTTTCTTACAATTCCCCAGTCAATTAAGGCTCTAACATTCATATTTACATTACCTCTAGATATCTTTAAGGCTTCCATAATTTCATCTGCAGATAATGGTTTTGTAGAAACTAGTAATAACGCATGTACTTGAGCCATAGTTTTATTTATGCCCCAACTAGTAGCTAAACTCCCCCAAGTATGAATGTATTTTATTTTTGCGTCTTCTAATTTCATAAGACAAACATACAACTAAATTCGAAACTTTCAAAAATTATTGAAAATAAAATAATTTAAAAATTTTACCTTTCTTGTAATATTTTAAATTCTCGATTTACTAATCAGGTAAATACTAAATTTTGAGTAACGATTTTTATACAACTTCTATTCTACCTCATGCTGGTTTAATTATAAAGATTTGTAGAGCGTATACAGATTCTCAGGAAGATTTTGAAGACTTTTATCAAGAAGCTTGTTTACAAATTTGGAAAACAAGAGAAGCTTTTCAAGAAAAGTCTAAATGGTCTACATGGATTTATAGAATTACTTTAAATGTTTGTTTAACGTTAAGTAAGAAAAACCAAAGACAACGTAGAAAAGTTGAATTTTCAAACGAACTATCAGAGAATAATAGCGCTTTTGAAAACGAACATTTGAATTTGTTATACGATGCTATTAAAAAGCTTTCAGAAGTAGATAGAGCGATTATTTTATTGCATTTAGAAGAAAATCCTTACAAAGAAATTGCTGTTATTATTGGAACTAGCGCTAACAATATTGCAGTTAGAATAAACAGAATTAAAAAACAATTAAAAGAATTATTAGATGGAAAAATCAATTGAAAAAATATGGAATGAAGCATTTATTAATGAAGATTCATTAATTGCTCCACAAATAAATGATTTATATAATCAGAAATCTAAATCGATAATTAACAAGATTAAGAGAACTTATGAATTTGATAATAAAGGTTTAATTCCTATGGCTATTTTAGTAATAATAGGAATGGCAATTTTCTCGCAATATATAATAGGGATATATGGTGCATTCTTAATTATGTGCCTATACTTTTTTAATAAAAGTTTATTAAGTAGGTTTAATAACCTTGATATCAAATCAGATAATTTAACGTATTTAAAGAATTATAGAAAAATCATTTCCTCTATTACTAAATCAACAAAAAACCTCTTTGTTTTTGTATTGCCTCTAGCTGTAATTTCAATTTTTGGTTTGGCATATTCTATTAGGGAGAATAGTTTTTTATCTAAATTTATTTCTGAAGAAACTACTTTAATGCAAATACTAGGTGTTGGTTTAATTATGGCTGTAGTAATTTCTATTATTTGTACAGTAGTTTACAGTATATCTACAAGGATTTTATACAGTACTTTATTTTCTAAACTTGATGATATCATTATTGAAATGGAGAATTTAAAAGAACAATAGTTAAAATACAAGCTGTCTAAAAAGTCGTAATTGCGAACAAAGTGAAGTAATGACGTTACTATTTAATTTTTAGACAGCCTTTTTTCTCTATTTTAAATTGTTTTTTTCTGCAAAATAGTTAATCCGATTCTGATTTGTTCATAAGTAACCTTCTCTCCTAAAAACTCAAAGTATGGTTTTAACGCAGTTTCATTCTTCAAGACTTTTTTGGCATTTTGAATTAACTTCAATGTATTGGTATCAATAAACTTATCAAGACTTATATCTTTTCCTTCAAGATACAACTTCGCTAAATGAGAGAAAATCGTTTGTTCTTTTAATCCTCTTTGAATTGCTATTTCTTCTACTGAAAAACCTTCTTGATATAATTTATAGGTTTCTAATGTGGTGTCTTTTTTTCCTTTTTTCTTTTCCTTTATAAAAGACCTGATTTCTTCCATAAACTCGCCTCCATAAACTTCTAACTTTCTTTGTCCAACTCCACTAATTGCAAGGAATTCATTATCCGTTTGAGGTCGCTGAGTTTCTAGCTCTCTTAAAGTCGCATCACTAAAAACTAAATAGGCAGCAATGTCTTCTTCTTGAGCAATTTGATATCTTAATTTTCGCAGTCTTTCAAACAACGTATCTTTTGTAGCTGTTTTCTTCTTCTGAACTTTTTTCTGAGCAGGAGTTTCTTTTTGAATTACTGTTGGAACAGTTAATCTAACTTTTTCACCTTTAAATAATATTTTCTCTGAGAAAGCTGTCAATTGCAATGTATTATTCAAATGAAAAGCTATTTGACAAAATCCCTGATTAACTAATTGAATCATATAATGTTGCCAATCTCTCCAAGAAATATCTTTTCCAACTCCATACGTTTTTAACGTATTATAATTTTTATCTAATACTGTTGCATTTTGGGCTCCGCGCAATACATCAATTACAGTTCCCATGGCTTCTTTACCTTTCAATCTATAAATAGCAGACAATGCTTTTTGTGCGATTAACGTTCCGTCAAAAAACTGTGGTGGATTCTTACATATATCGCAATTACCACAATCTTCTTCAACTAGCTCTCCAAAATAGCTTAATAAAATCCTTCTTCTACAAACAGTTGCTTCTGCAAACTGTTTCATTCTTTCTAATTTTGCTTCTTGTAATTCTTGATTTCCTGTGTTAGCAATAAATTGTCGTAATTGAATAACATCTGCATAACTATGAAAAAGTAGGGCATGAGATGCTAATCCATCTCTTCCTGCACGTCCTATCTCTTGATAATAACCTTCAATATTTTTCGGCATATTATAGTGAATTACCCAACGAACGTTAGATTTATCAATTCCCATTCCGAATGCAATTGTTGCACATATAATAGGAATATCATCTTTAATAAAACCTTCTTGTATAGTTGATCTCTCTTCAAACGATAAACCTGCATGATATGCTTTTGCTTTTATACCGTTTTGTGATAATTTACTAGCTAATTGTTCTGTAGCTTTTCTACTTAAACAATACACAATTCCAGATTCATTAACTCTCTGGTTGATAAACTTTATAATCTGATTTACTCTATCATTTGCTGGACGAACTTCTAATGCAATATTTTCGCGATTAAAAGAACTAACATAACGAATTGCATTTGGTATAGCTAGCTGTTCAAGAATATCTTCTTGTGTAGCTTTATCAGCAGTTGCAGTTAATGCAACAACAGGAACTTCTGGTAATGATTTTTTTAAAAAGGCTAATTGTTTATATGAAGGGCGAAAATCATGTCCCCAAGATGAAATACAATGTGCTTCATCAATAGCGATACAACTAATATAATTTTGATTTAAGATATTCTGTAGAAAAGGAAGGCTTTCTGGCGCAACATAAAGCAGTTTTACTTGTTTATTTGCTATAGCATCAAAAACATGTTGTTGCTCTTCATTTGATTGACTACTGTTAAAATACGTTGCAGGAATTCCATTTGCTTTTAAGCTATCAACTTGATCTTTCATTAAAGCGATTAATGGAGAAATCACTAAAGTAATTCCATCAAAGAATAACGCTGGCAATTGGAAACAAATTGATTTTCCTCCTCCAGTTGGCATAATTACCAATGTATTATTTTTTGCTAATATGTTCTCAACAATTTTTTGCTGCTTCAACCGAAAACTATCATATCCAAAGTTCGATTTTAGTTTCTGTAATAAGTCCTTTTCATCAATTAAATTCATTAGACAAAAGTACTATAAAAAAAGCCTTAACTTGTATAGTATAGTTAAGGCTTTTTAATAATTATGAAATTCCTAGATGAATTATTCTACTTCCTGTTTGACCAATTGGGTTAATACTTTTACCAATAACAATTCCATCTTCTGGAGCATAATACTCTTTTAAAACTTGACCAAAAACATCTCTAACTGTAGCTATTAATTCTCCTTTTTTTAATTGTTGTGTTAACTGCACATGCACTTGAATAATTCCACCTATTTGACTATAAATCCAATATGATTTCTTACAAATTATAACTTTATCTTCTTCTTTATCCATATCCTCATCGTACATGTTTAAAAATGAAAGTGTATTGTATACACCTGTTAAACTTGAACGAATCATGCCTTTTTGAAATTTATCTGGATCTCCAACTTCAATTGTAATAGCATCAATTCCTAAATCAGAAGCTGCTCCTCTTAAAGTTCCATCTTTAGGAGGAGCGTTTAATATAATCTGAGGGTTTTGAATTAACGCCAATTGTTTGGCTATTTTAGATGATAAATCAGCTCTAACATAGTATGAATTTACTCTACCAAAACTAGCTGTATGCAAATCAAGTAAAAAATCAAAATTTTTAACGATTCTATTTACAATTCTATTCGCATAAATTTCACTCCTATTACCGTCTTTATCTCCAGGCATAATTCTATTCAAATCAACGCCATCTACAAATCGCCTTTCATTTACTAAAATTGAAGGAACATTTACCACAGGAACTCCTATAATAGTTCCAGATAATTTTTCTAAATCAATTGAATTAAACAATCGTTGAATTACCGACATTCCATTCAACTCATTTCCATGAACTACCGCCGTTAAACCTAAAACTGGACCTTCTTTAATTCCTTTACCTATAATTACAGGTATATAAATTGGTTGTGCTATACCATTTGAAACCAAATGCATCCATCTATAAGACAAAGTATTCTTCTTATATAAGTCTAGCTTAATTTTCTTAATAATTGGAATATTATCGAATTTCATCATTATATAATTTCTTTAATTAATGATTCATCATCATTTAGTGATTGGAATAATTTACGCTTAAAAGTCCCTTTTTTAGTTAACAATTTAATCGCCATTTTATCAATAGCTATAGAAGTTAAAACAGTTTGTATATAAGCTTCTATCAAATCATCAAGTCCAATTCCTAAGTTATTGAATTCCTTCCTCTCCATTAGTAAAAGTCTACTCGTATCCGAACCCCAATCACCATTATTTTTCTTATACGACAAATTAGTTCCTAGAATATCCCAAGAAGCTTTTCCTTCTTCCAAAATATCCTTTAAAGGAACTTTTGCCCTTCTTGAATAAATTGAAATTGGTTTGTAACCTTCTTTAGTAGCATGAATCATCATTCTAAAATCTAACACATACGATTGTCCTTTTTGATTTGGAACTGTTCCAACATGATAATATTTACCATCTGAAGTTGTTGAACTCCAATTATAATTTCCTACTAAACTCTGTACTATAAATTTATTATAATCAAACTCCATTGCCATAAAATCATTTAATTCTTGTTTATTAACAATCGTAAAAACACCTTGACCTGCATTACTGTATGGTATTTTCACTACCGCTTTTCCTCCTAAATTCTCAACCCATAACGGGACTTCATTTTTATTAACATCCCAAATTGTGTGCGGTGTACTAATTTTTAAGTTTTTATTTATTAGCTCAGAATTATAAAACGAGTAAGCTTTTGAAGCAACCAATTTATTTCTTCCACCAGCTAAACAAACTATCGTAGGATTTATAATTTTTGTTTTTGATACTATTGGTAATCTATTCCAAGGTTTTTGAGTTAAATATCTAAACACCACATCTAACTGAACCCATTTATCTTCAATTTTCAATTTGATATAATCTCCTGAAATGTCGATATGAGAAGTGTCTTGTTCATTATAATATGGAACCAAAAAAACATCTTTTTTCAACATATCAGCCATAGCATGTGCGTATCCAGAAGCCTCCATATAATTTTTATCATAAATTACTGCTAGAGCATTACTAAGTTTCTTTTTTACTAATGGCTTAATAGTGTGTTCCATAAACTTTCTATATCCTCCTTGCTCTTTGAATTCATCTAAAAGAGGCATAGATTTTTGACCTGATGGACATGAGTTATTCTCTATTATAACCATTTGTCTTTTTCCTTTTTCAGTAGTAACATGAAGTAAATCTGCTCCTGACAAGTGATAATATTTAGGTTTATAATTCAATATATCTTTCAAATCTTGCGGATTCACTTTAGGATTTAAATGACAGTAACGCTTGACTATCCGATCATTTGTTAGATTTAAAAAATAACTTACCATAGGATGAATCGTTGCATTCAATGATTTTTCATACCAGTGATTATCTGATTCAAATGAATTAGGTGCAATGATTTCTATATTTTTCATCATTTCTTTTTAAGATAAATGGTTTTTTAATTATAAAAAATAGAATCTCTTGATAAAATAGATCATCAATAAAATTCTATTTTTTATTTTTCTAATAAATATTTGTAATTCGAGAAACTAATTTTTCCGCTAAAAATATCTATCGATTTTTCTATGATAGCTTCAGCTTTATCTATAGGAAAACCAAGACCAATAGCATACATTTTAACTGCTTTAATTTCAAGTTCATCTATTTCATTATCCGAAAAAACGATTTTAAATAAATCATATAAAATATGAAGTCTCTTCTTTACATCGTAAACTGTAATTAAGGGATATTTACTATGGTTTTTCATGATATCCTTATATTCTTCATCGGTTATATCTAAAGCAGAAGCAAAAGCGTTAATCACTTTTTCTTCTTGCTCGTTTACTAAACCATCAATAGCAGCAATATGAACTATTGCTGCAAAATGTCCAATGTTATTTCTATGCATTGGAGACTCAAATAAATCTAATATTGACATGGCTATACTATTAAGTTGAGGAGAGAAAAAAACATCTCTCCTCATAAATTATTCAATTAATACTAACTTAGTAATTACCCAAATAGAATACGTTTCTTCAAAGTCATCAATTAATTCTTTTTCTTTGTAAGAAACTTTGAATTTTTCGCCTATATATTTATCGCCTTTTAAGTCAAAAATCTTTTGTGCTTCAGCTGATATTTCTTCAAAAGTGTACTCTTCATCTTTGTTCGAAAAATAATATATACCATCTTCAAAACCATTATAAGATGCTGTTACAGTTTTGATTTCATGTTCTTGACTTATACCAATTAACATGATAAGGGAGATAGCTCCCAATAAAATTGTTTTCATAAATAAAAAATGAATTAATAAAAAATTACTTAACCTTAGGTTTTAGAAATAAACCTTAAGTTGAACATTACTTAATTTGTTTAAAATGACCCTCCAGATCAGTAGAAACAGGCAAGTTCTATACTTTCCAATAAATAGGTTGAATAACCCTGTAATAAAATATTAAAGTGATTGCACATTCTAAATAAGAATGTTTTGTACAAGTAAAAGAAGTTAATCCTACAGCTTGATCTCTCATCCCATGAGCAGGTTTTAAATCTAACTTCCAAAGATTTAAAACATCAAACCAAAAAACACGTTTCATAATGTTTAGTTTTGGATTTTACTTAAAAAAAATCCTATATATAAAGATACGTTTTTTTAAAATAAAAAAGGCTTTTAAAATTAAAAAATAAACTTAGATTTCACATATCCGCTCTATAAATCTTCTTTGTTAATAGATGGTTTATAGGACTATCATGAAAAACTATAATTGATATTACATAAAAATTTCGTCTGATCTTTTAAATGTTTTAAACTCTATATAATAACCATTAGGATCTTTAACAATGAAAGTGCTTTGTTCGCCATTTTTATCTTCAAAAAAAGTCTTCTTAAGTATTGTATCAAAAGTCCATTGACTATTAATTTTATCATACGTTTTTTCCCATTCGTCATTTTCTAATACTACCCCAAAATGAAATGATGGCAATTGCTCATCATCTAATAAATAAAAAGGAAATTGAAAATCGAATTTTTCAATAGCAACAAAAGTTAATTGATGACCAAATAAATTTACATCAACCCAATTATTAGTTTTTCTACCAATTTTTAAATCTAATTGTTCACTATAATACTTAATTGTTTCTTCAATGTTTATACATGGAAGAGACATGTGGAAACTTGAATTCATATTATATCAATTTTAATTCTTCTAACTTTAATACCACAAAATCTTCATCATCTAAATCGTCTATAATTTCTTTATAAATTATTTCAAATTTCCGACCTTTTAATTCGTCGGATTTCAAATCAAATTGAACAAGTAACATTTTATTTATTTCTTCAAAATCAACCACTTCATTGTTCTGTAAGATAAAGGTATAATACCCGTCTCTATAACCTGAATAAACTCCTATCGAATTCATCGACTGTTCTGTGCTGTAATAGTTCATAAGTTAAGAATTTAAAAATTATCATCATCTAAATTATCTATATTAGTATCATCAAATGAGCTCTCATCATCCATATAATTATCCATCGTTTGCTCTAATTTCATGCTGATTTTAACCAAATACACAGTATCTGCAGTTTTTACCTCTACAGCACTAATAGTTTCTCCTTTGGAGTTTTGAAACGAAATAATATCGTCATATTCATAACCTTCTGGATATTTTTCTACTAATAAATCCAAGATGTTAGCTGTCAGCTTTTCATAATCTACAATAACTCGTTTCATAACTTTACATTTTTAATAAATAAGCGAAAATCAATGGTGCAACAATCGTTGCATCACTTTCTATGATAAATTTTGGAGTATCGATATCGAGCTTTCCCCATGTTATTTTTTCATTTGGAATAGCCCCTGAATAAGACCCATAACTTGTTGTTGAATCAGATATCTGGCAGAAATAGTTCCAGAAAGGAGTATCTTCTCTTTCTAAATCTTGATACAACATCGGAACAACACAAATTGGGAAATCACCTGCAATTCCACCTCCGATTTGAAAGAATCCAATTCCATTCTCAGAATTTTCGGTATACCAATCTGCCAAAAAGGTCATGTACTCAATTCCTGACTTTATGGTAGATGCTTTCAGTTCTCCTTTTACAACATAGGACGCAAAAATATTTCCCATAGTAGAATCTTCCCATCCAGGAACTACAATTGGTAAGTTTTTTTCTGCTGCTGCATACATCCAAGAATCTTTAATATCAATTTCATAATACTCTTCTAAAACTCCAGACAACAATAACTTATACATAAATTCATGAGGGAAATAGCGTTCTCCATTTTCTTCAGCATCTTTCCAAATCTTGAAAATATGCTTTTGTAATCGTCTAAATGCCTCCTCTTCCGGAATACAAGTATCGGTTACTCGGTTTAATCCTTTTAGAAGCAAATCCCACTCATCTTGTGGAGTTAAATCTCTATAATTAGGCACACGTTTATAATGTGAGTGTGCAACTAAATTCATTATATCTTCTTCCAGATTTGCACCAGTACATGAAATAATATGCACTTTATCAGCTCTTATAATATCTGCAAAAATTTTACCTATTTCTGCTGTACTCATAGCTCCTGCCAATGAAACCAACATTTTTGCTCCGTTATCAATTTGGTCCTCATATCCTTTAGCTGCATCAACTAATGACGCCGCATTAAAATGTAGAAAATATTTTTCTATAAATTCTGAAATAGGGTGTGTATTAGTATTCATCGTCATCTTTAAATTTTGAAAGTTTATTAAAAGGGGAATCAGAATTATCTTCTTCATGATCATAGTCGTCGTCTTCCTTTTCTTGAAGAAACTTATAGCTTAACATTTTATAATATAATTTAGCAGCTAAAAAGTCGGAAGATTTATCTTGCTCATTCGGACATAATTCAACAATATCAAATCCAACTACATTCTTTTGTTCAAATACTTTACGCAAAAACTCTAATGTTTCATACCAAAATAAACCTCCAGGCTCAGGTGTTCCCGTACTTGGCATTATTGACGGATCAATGGCATCTAAATCGAATGTGATAAATACATTCCCTGTAAGTAAATCTAACACCTCATCAATCCAATATTCATTAGCAGCCATTTCATGAGCAAAAAACACTTTATCTCTATTCATTACCCTTGTTTCAGAGATATCCATACTACGAATCCCTACTTGTACTAAATTGGTGTTCTGATTTGCTTCATATACAGCACAAGCATGATTACAAGTGCTTCCTCCGTATTCTTTACGTAAATCGGCATGAGCATCGATATGTAAAACAGTTAAATTGTCGAAACACTCATTAAATGCTCTTATTGTTCCAATAGAAATTGAATGTTCACCTCCAAATAAAGTTACAAATTTGTTCTTATTAATATATTTTTTAGCAGTTTCATGAACCACATCAACCATTTCCTCTGGAGAAGAAGTTTCAGTAATTGGAGGTGTTAAATATATACCTTCTAGATACACTTCACTATCTGTTTCAATATCGTATAACTCCATGTTTTCTGAAGCATTTAAAAATGCTTCTGGACCTTTATCCGCTCCTTTTTGCCAAGTACTAGTACCATCATATGGAACAGGAATTAATACTATTTTCGACGTTTCTAATTTTCCGAATTTCTCAGGAATTCCTGCATAAGTTCTATTCGTTTTCATATCCTAAAATTGAAAGTAATTCTTCACTTTTTTGTTGTTCTTTAAATAATTGTGAGGTTATTTCTCCGTTTTGATTTTTTTGAATTAATATATGTTTTGGATGAGGGATTAAACAATGTTGCAACCCTCCAAATCCTCCTATAGATTCTTGATAAGCTCCTGTATTAAAAAAACCTATATATAGTGGCGAATCTTTTTCGTATACCGGTAAATAAATAGCATTTACATGTTGTTCAGAATTGTAATAATCATCACTATCACAGGTTAAACCACCTAAAAGCACTCGCTCATATGTACGATTCCATTTATTAATAGGAAGCATAATAAATCGCTTATTAATTGCCCAACTATCTGGTAATGTTGTGATAAAAGAGGAATTAATCATATTCCATTTCTCCCTATCATTTTGTTTTTTTTGATAAAGCACCTCAAAAATTGCACCTCCACTTTCACCAACAGTAAAAGATCCAAATTCAGTAAAAATATCTGGAGTATCAACATTAGCTTCATCACATGCTGTTTTGATTTGATTAATAATTTCATCAATCATATATTGATAATCATAATCAAATGCGAGTGAGTTTTTAATAGGAAATCCTCCTCCTATATTTAAACTATTTAATGTAGAGCAAACCTTTTTAAGATTTACGTATACTTTTAAGCATTTAGTAAGCTCGTTCCAGTAATATGCATTATCTCTTATTCCTGTATTAATGAAAAAGTGTAGCATTTTTAAATCAACTTGTGGATTATCTGCTATTTCTTTCTCATAAAAAGAAACAATGTTTTTATATCCAACACCCAAACGACTTGTATAAAATTCAAATTTCGGCTCCTCTTCTGAAGCTATACGTATGCCTATATTTAATTTACTTCTTGTTTCATCTAATAGTAAGTTTAACTCCTCATAATTATCTATAATTGGTATACAATTTTTATGTCCACCTTCAATTAATTCTGCGATATTTGTTATGTATTGATCACGCTTAAAACCGTTACACAAAACATAGGATTTATCTGTCAGTTTCCCTTCTCTTTTAAGAGACCTTACTATATCGATATCAAAGGCAGATGATGTTTCTATATGTATATCATTTTTTAAAGCTTCATCCAATACATATTTAAAATGTGAGCTCTTAGTACAATAAGAATAATTGTAATCTCCTCTGTAATTATGCTTTTTCATGGCCTTATTAAACCATTTTTTAGCTTTAATAATATTCTCAGAAATTTTAGGCAAGTAAGTAAACTTCAAAGGGGTTCCGTACTGATTTACTAATTCTTTTAAATCAATTCCATGAAAATATAAGTCTCCTCGATTAGTATTAAATTCTTCTTGAGGAAATTCAAAAGTTTGTTCTATTAAATCTTTATATTTAGTATTCATTCTATTTCAATCAAAATTATAAACAGCAAGTCCAACAGCTATCTTATAGCATAACTTGTAATAACCCAAATTGAAATTGAATAACTAAACTAAAAGTTGCAAATACACACCGCGCAAACGAAGATTTTGAAGTGTGTTTAAAATAATAAGATTGGAAGAAACCTTAATTTTTTCGTTGTGTTTCTCAAACACTAAATAACCTTTTATCTTCCCTAAATAGTTATTTACGAAATAAGTAAAACTTAACATTTTATTTTACCATAGGTAAATCAAATGTAAACTTTTTTTTAATACAAAAATACTTTCATAAAAATATATCTATACTTTAAAGAAAATAAAAAAACATAAGTGAAAATTGAGGTATAGCTAGAGTTTATATTTCATAATAAAATTTCTACTCCGTCAGCACTTCATCAATAAAAGATAGGAAATTATTGCTATTCCAATTTGCTGCGCCAGATTTATCTACTCGAATATTACCAGATTTATCTAGTATAAAAGTTCTAGGAATAGAATTGACGGGAGGTAATTCATTTAAATAATTTCCATTCGTCTGATAAACGGGGAATTCATAACCTGTTTTTTTGAAGAATCTTAAAATTTCTTCTTCATTTTCATTTGTCACAAAAACAAAAGCTACTTTATCCTCATACTTATTATAAAATTCTTGAATTGAAGGTAATTCGGCTACACAAGGAGGACACCAAGTTGCCCAGAAATTAAGAAAAATTACTTTTCCTTTAAACTCAGAGAAATTAATATTATCTGTATTTAATCCTTTCAGTTCCCAATTATAATCAAACACACGAGCACTTTTTTCCACTTTCTCTATCGTTGGACTAAAAGAGAACTGACGAATAAACCATATTCTACTTGGTTTATATAGTAAAAGAAAAATAGCGATTCCAAAAATTAAATTGGATAATGTAAGGTGTTTTTTCAAATCGTTATCAGATTAAATTCAAGTAAAAGTACTTATAGTTTTTTCCTTTGTCCTTGAATCTGCTAAAAACTAACATGAAA
Organism: uncultured Tenacibaculum sp.; assembly: GCA_947492185.1. GTDB lineage: Bacteria > Bacteroidota > Bacteroidia > Flavobacteriales > Flavobacteriaceae > Polaribacter. The sequence continues at coordinate 1,070,163 of CANLMR010000001.1, read as the reverse complement.
TTATTATAAAATCTAGTTAAATTTCCTTTTAAACTCAGATGGTATCATTTATGTTTCATTCTTAAATAGTTTAGTAAAAAATTAAATTGTTGTAAGATTGAATGAATTAAAACTACCAATAGAAAGAATTAATATCATTTAAAACATAGATGAAAAATACATTAAAAATAGATATCGTTTCTGATGTTGTTTGTCCGTGGTGTACCGTTGGGTATAAGCACTTACAAAAAGCAATTGATGAATTAAATATAGCAGACCAGGTAGAAATAGAATGGCAACCATTTGAGTTAAATCCGCATATGTCAGAAGCAGGTCAAGATTTAACAGAACATATAACTCAGAAATATGGTTCTACAAAAGAACAACATGAAGCTTCTAGACATAGATTAGTTGAGGCTGGGGCTAATGTTGATTTTAAATTTGATTTCTATGAAGGTATGCGAATTGTAAACACTTTTGATGCTCATGTTTTACTAGAGTATGCTAAAAAATTTGGTAAGCAAACTGAATTAAAAATGCGATTAACTACAGCTTATTTTAGTGAACGAAAAGATGTTTCTAAAGAGGAAGTTTTAAGAGAAGCTTTATTAGCTGTTGGTTTAAATGCAGACGAAGCTTTAGCGAAATTAAAAGATGATGAAGCTCGTTATGAAGTTCAAAGCAATAAGCTAGATTGGCAAAATCTTGGCGTAAGATCTGTACCAACTATTGTTTTTAATCGAAAAGAAGCTGTTACTGGGGCGCAACCGATTGGAGTTTTTAAATCTATTTTAAAAGAATTTACCAATTCAGCAGAAATTAAATCAGAATAAGCAAATCATACAAAAGCCTCACTAAATTTAATTTAATGAGGCTTTTGTTTATAAATTACTTAGAGTTATTCTCCTTTTATACATTTTACAAAATCTGCAATTCCATCCACTCCATCTTTATCTAAACTCTTAATAAAAGCAGATCCGATAATTGCTCCATTTCCATACTCACAAGCTTTTGTAAACGTTGTATTATCAGAAATACCGAATCCAATAATTAACTTACTTTTTAAGTTCATTGATTTAATTCTTTCGAAATAATCAATTTGCTGTTGAGAAATTTCTCCCTTTGCTCCTGTAATTGATGAAGAAGCTACCATGTAAATAAATCCTTCTGTTAATTCATCTATCTTGCGAATTCTCTCATCTGGAGTTTTTGGTGTGATTAAGAACACATTCGTAATTCCATATTTCGAGAATAAAGCTTTGTAATGCGTTTCATACTCTACCATTGGTAAATCAGGAATAATCACCGTGTCAATTCCACAATCAACAACTTTTTGACAAAAAGTATCTTCTCCGTATTTGATAATTTGATTTACATATCCCATTAAAACTAATGGCGTTGTATTTTTATCTTTTAAAGATTGAAGTTGTTCGAAAACAACATCTAAGTTCATTCCATTTTTTAATGCAACAGAGCTACTATGTTGAATTGTTGGTCCATCCGCTAAAGGGTCTGAATAAGGTAAACCAACTTCGATAAAATCAACTCCGTTACTTCCTAATTCCGTAATAATTTTTTCAGTTCCATTTAAATCTGGAAATCCAGCTGTAAAAAATATAGATAAAAGGTTTTTATCTTTCTTTTGAAATATTTGTTGAATTGAGTTCATTGTTTTTCTTTCTTCTTTGTCATTGCGAGGAATAAAATGACGTGGCAATCTACAGATTCCTTCATTTCATTCGGAATGACGATATTATTATATTAATTTACCAACCTATTCTTCTAAATGCTTGATATAAGTTTGTAAATCTTTGTCTCCTCTTCCCGATAAATTAATCACTACAACTTGATCGGGTTTTAAGTGTAGCTTTGGCAATACAGCAAATGCATGAGCAGATTCTAAAGCAGGAATAATTCCTTCTAATCTAGTTAATTCAAAAGCAGATTGTAATGCTTCTTTATCTGTTGCATTCATGAACTTTGCTCTTTTAGAATCGAATAAAAATGCATGTAAAGGTCCAACTCCAGGATAATCTAATCCAGCAGAAATCGAATATGGCTCAACAATTTGTCCGTATTCGTCTTGCATTAAAATAGTTTTACTCCCATGAATTACACCTACTTCTCCTAATTGAGATGTTGCGGCACTTTCTCCGGAATCAACTCCTAAACCAGCTGCCTCAACAGCAATTAACTCTACTTCTTCATCTTCTAAATAATGATAAAAAGCTCCAGCTGCATTACTTCCTCCACCAACACAAGCAATAATTGTATCAGGATTTTCCTTTCCTGTTTTCTCTTTTAGTTGCCATTTTATTTCTTCTGAAATAATCGCTTGTAAACGAGCCACCATATCTGGATGTGGATGTGGACCAACAACAGAACCTATTAGATAAAAGGTTTCTGGGTTTTGAATCCAATAACGAATTGCTTCATTTGTTGCATCTTTTAACGTTTTACTACCACTCGTAGCTGGAACAATTTTTGCACCTAACATTTTCATACGAGCAACATTCGGAGCTTGACGTTCGATATCTTTTTCTCCCATGAATACGATACATTCAACATCCATTAAAGCACAAACTGTAGCCGTTGCTACACCATGTTGACCAGCACCAGTTTCAGCAATAATTTGAGTCTTTCCTAAACGCTTTGCAATTAAGATTTGACCAATTGTATTGTTTACCTTATGTGCTCCTGTATGATTTAAATCTTCACGCTTTAAGTAAATATGAGCTCCATATTTTTCTGATAAGCGATTTGCATAATACAATGGACTTGGGCGTCCTACATAGTCTTTTAATAAAGCTTTATATTCCTTTTGGAAAGATTCAGATTCTATAATTTTAATATAGTTATCTTCTAGTTCTTTTACGTTTGGATATAGTAATTCTGGAATAAACGCTCCCCCAAACTCTCCGTAATAACCGTTTTTGTCTGGATTATATTTCATGTTATATTACTTTTAGCTTTAGGCCATTAGCTTTTAGCTATTTACCTTTGGCAATTATTTTTATTAGTTTTCTGTCATTACGAGTGAAACGAAGTAATCTTTTATTTGCTAGTTATTAGATTCCTTCAATCGTTCCTCTTTCGGAATGATGTAATTGTTACTTTTTGATTTGTTCTTTAAATTTTTTAAGTTTTTTTATAGATTTTAAACCGGGTTCTGTTTCAAATTTGCTGTTTACATCAATGGCGTAAATTGGCAAATTGTTTTTGCTTATTTCTTTTACAGCAGTTACTTCTTCTAAACCAATTCCACCACTTAGAAAAAATGGTTTTGTTGAAGGATAATTTTTCAACACTGTCCAATCAAACACTACTCCATTTCCTCCTCTTTCTTTTCCTTTTGTATCGAATAAAAAATAATCTACTGCTGATTCGTATTCCTCAAGAATTGAAAAATCAAAAGTGTCTTTAATTCCAAAAACTTTAATGATTTCAACTTTTGGTAAATGCTTTTTTATTTCTTGAATATAGGCTACAGATTCGTCTCCATGCAATTGTAATGCTTCCAATTTATATTCTTCAGCAAGTGAAACTAAAATCTCTATATATTCATTTACAAATACACCTGTTTTTTTAATTCCTTTTGGAATTTCAGGTATAATACCTTCAAAGTTTCTTTTAGATCTTTCGTAGAAAATAAAACCTAAATAATCAGGTTTTAATTCAGCAGCTTGCCGAATATTATCTACGTATTTCATACCACAAATTTTTAATTTCATTTGTTTAGTTTTTTTCATTACGATTCCAAAACTTCGGAAGAAGTAATCTATTTTAAGATCGCTTCGCCCTTCCTCCTCGCGATGACGTTTAACGAATTTGATTTATAAAATCTAAACAAGCTTTACCAGGATTTTCTTCTTTCATAAAGTTTTCTCCTATTAAAAATCCTTGAAAACCATACTCTTTTAATCCAGTTACAATTCTTGGATTGCTAATTCCGCTTTCAGAAACTTTTACTGCCGAACTTGGTATCTGATTTGCTAAATTGATAGAATGTTCTAAATCAACTTTAAAGGTTTTTAAATCACGATTATTGATTCCTATAATCTTATTGTCTAAATCAGAAATTTTATCCAAATCTTGTTGATTATGAACTTCGTATAAAACTTCTAACCCAAGATCGTTAGCTAATTGTCCATAGTTCTTAATTTCTTCGGCAGTTAAACAAGCCGCAATTAGTAAAACCACATCTGCTCCGATTGCTTTTGCTTCAACAATTTGAAAACCATCTACAACAAAATCTTTACGTAAAATTGGTTTGATATTGTTAATAGTTCTAGCTTCCATTAAATCTGCCATAGTCCCTCCGAAAAAAGAAGTATCTGTTAAGATAGATTGCGCTGCAACATTGGCATCTAAATATCCATTCGTAACTTCAGAAACAGAAACCTGGTCATTAATAATTCCTTTAGAAGGAGATTGTCTTTTAAATTCTGCAATAATTCCTGTAGAACCAACTTCCGTTAAAGAAGCTTTTAAAGAAATTGGAGTTCTTTTAAACTTTGGACTTTCTACTAATTTTTTAACAGGAACTTCCGACTTTATTTTAGCTATTTCCTGCTTTTTGAAATTTGTTATTTTCTCTAAAATTGTCATTTTATCTATAATTACGTCATTGCGAATAAAGTGAAGAAATCTTTTTACAGAGATTACTTCGTCATTCTTCCTCGTAATGACAATAGTTTATTTAACTCACTAATTTTTGTAAACACTCTTTTGCTTTCCCTCCGAATAATGAAGATTTTGCTTCTTCAAAAGCAGCTGAAAAGCCTTTCTTTGAGTCTATTATTGTTAATGCAAAGGCTGCATTTGTTAGCACTACACTATTTTGTGCTTCTGTACCTTCGCCGTTTAAAATTGTTTTGAAAATTTTTGCTGCTTCTTCTACAGAATTTCCTCCGTAAATATCTGACTGTTCAACACGTTGTATTCCTAAATCTTCTGGAGTTATTAATTGTTCACCTTGCTTTGTAAATAATTTAAATCCTCCTGTTAATGATATTTCATCATAACCATCTAAAGCATGAACAATTCCGTAATTTGTTCCTTCTTCTTGTAGGATATAATTGTATAATCTAGCTACTTCTAAATTAAATGTACCCAACAATTGATTTTGAGCGAAACTTGGATTTACCAAAGGCCCCAACATGTTGAAAAATGTCTTTAATTTTAAAGCCTTACGAATTGGACCGACTGCCTTCATTGCTGGATGAAATTTCGGAGCATGTAAAAAACAAATATTTGCTTTTTCTAACTGTGTTTTTAGTACCGATTCATCATTTGTAAATTCATACCCAAAACTCTCCAACATATCAGAAGAACCCGACTTTGATGAAACAGAATAATTTCCATGTTTAGCAACTTTTTGTCCAGTTCCTGCGACTACAAATGAAGTTAAAGTAGAAATATTAAACGTGTCTTTTCCATCTCCACCTGTTCCAACAATATCAATTGTATTGAACTCAGATAAATCAACTTTAATTGCCAATTCTAATAATGCTTCTCTAAATCCTGCTAATTCTTCCGCAGTTATTGGACGCATCATAAATACAGTTAAGAAAGAAGCTAAATGGGCATCATTATATTGTTCTTTAGCAATATCAATTAAAATCTGTTTTGCTTCACTTTTTGTTAATCGTTTGTGCTGATACAAATCGTTTAAAATATCTTTCATAATATAAAATAATCATTGCGAGTTTAAACGAAGCAATCTCTTCTTCTAAAAAGATTACTTCACTTCGTTCGTAATGACATACTAATTTTTAGAAACTGAATTAATAAAATTGCGAACTAATTGTTCCCCTACTTCTGTTAAAATACTTTCCGGGTGAAATTGCACAGCACTAATTTCATGTTTTGTATGACGGATAGCCATAATTCCTCCGTCTTCATCTATCGCTGTTATTTCTAAGTCAGAAGGTAAATCTTCATTAGATGCAATCCAAGAATGATAACGTGCAGCTGGAAAAACTTCAGGAATACCTTCAAAAATTGCAGCTTCTGGTTTCGTAACTTTCATATCTGTAGCTACTCCATGAAAAACTTCATTCATATTTATAATTGTTCCACCAAAAACTTCAGTAATTGCTTGTAATCCTAAACACACACCAAAAATTGGTTTCTTACCTGCGTAGGTTTTGATTACCTCTTTTAAGATTCCAGCTTCATCAGGAATTCCTGGACCTGGAGATAACATAATTAAATCATAATCTCCAACTTCTTCAACCGAGATTTCATCATTTCTGTACACATCAGGATACTTGTCCGTAATTTTTTCCACCATGTGAACCAAATTATAGGTAAACGAATCGTAATTATCTAAGATTAATATTTTCATAATTATATTTTTTCAGCTAACGTTAACGCCTTCTTTAATGCTGCTAGTTTATTATTTACTTCTTGTAATTCTTTTTCTTCATCTGAATGAATTACAATTCCTGCTCCTGCTTGATAATAAAGAACATTGTTTTTACTTACAAAAGATCGAATTCCAATTGCCAAGTTTACATCTCCGTTCAATCCCAAAATTCCAACAGCTCCTCCATAAAATCCACGAGATTGATTCTCATACTTATCAATTAACTGCATTGCTTTATATTTTGGAGCACCACTTAAAGTTCCCGCTGGAAAAGTATCTCCAACAATCTTAATTGGATCTCCCATTAATTGTCCTTGAACTGTAGAAACCAAGTGAATTACATGACTAAAATATTGCACTTCCTTAAATACTTCAACAGTTACATTTTCTGCATGTTTGCTTAAGTCGTTTCTAGCTAAATCAACTAACATTACATGTTCTGCAGTTTCTTTTTTATCTTCCGATAATTTCTTTCCTAACTTGATATCTTCCGCCATATCTCCGGTTCTTCTAAAAGTTCCAGCAATTGGATTGATAATAGCTTTCCCGTTGTTGATTTTAATTTGAGCTTCCGGAGAAGACCCCATTAATTTGAAGCTTCCGTAATCGAAATAAAACAAATAAGGTGATGGATTTATAGAACGTAACGCTCTATATACATTAAACTCATCACCTTTATATTTTTGTTGAAATTGACGCGATAATACCAATTGAAAAACATCTCCTCTTTTACAATGCGCTTTTGCTCGTTTTACATTTTCAATAAAATCTTCGCTAGTAACATTAGATGTTTCTTCTCCTTGAATTTCAAATTTCTGCGTATTGAATGCTTGTGCTTCAATAATCGTTTCTATCTCTCCTAATCTTGATTCTTCTCCTACTTCAAGGTTTTCTATCAACTGCATTTCGTCATTAAAATGATTAATTGCAATAATGAATCGGTAAAAGCTATACTGCATCATTGGAATTGCAGAAGGAGCATCTGGATTAGTTAATTTAATAGTTTCAAAATACTGAACACTATCGTATGTTGTGTAACCATATAATCCATTAAAAGATTTTAGTTTCTCGTCACAATCCAAATCGATTCGACTTGTAAAATCTTTAAATAACTCATTGAAATTTCTATCGATTGGTTGTTTTTCAATCTCTTTATTTTTCAAAGAAATGGTAAAATCATTTTTATCAGCTTTGAAAGAAACTATAGGTTCAACACATATGAAAGAGAAACTTTCTTCTTTACTATGGTAATCTGAACTCTCTAGAAGCAATGTACTCGGATATTTGTCTCTCAAACGCAAATACAAACCAACTGGAGTAACCGTATCTGCTATTTTTTGTTTACAAATTGTTTTAAATTGTAATGGTTTCATTTTAATTTGGTCAATAAAAAAAGGCTTATCATGAGATAAGCCTTTTTCGTTAATATTTATATATAACAAGATGGTCTCACTAACGTAAGTTAAGAGATTTCCACCACCAGTTATTTAATTGTATCGTTTTCATTTGCAACAAAGTTATAAAGTCATTTTTATCTAAACAAATATTTATTTGAATTTTTTTGTTTGATAGTATTGAAATGCATTTACAACATACACTAATGGCGCATTCCAGTTAATTGTTACCTCATTAGAAGCGTAGGAACACCAAGTATCAGAATATGATTTTGCAGGCGTTTTACTAAAGTACACACATTTGTCTTGCTGTCCGGGTTGCGGACCACCAACAACCATTCCTGGCACTGGCTCCTTAATTCCATCGGCTTCAGAAGTTCTATGGTGTGGAAATTTTGGAGACATTTCTCCCAATCCAGTTATATAAAAAGTTCCTACACCGTTTCTACCTAAAAAATAATCTATTCCAATAAATGTGGCATTCAAATAGGCAACATCATTAGTAACCTCATAAGCTTTTATCAAATACATTAACTGATTTCCTGCAACACCATTACTTCCCCAAACATAATCTTTACCTTTCATAGCTACTCGCATTGGCTCAGTTTCAATTCTATTTTTCAACTCAGAAGCTTGATCTAAAAATTTCTTCTCAGCCAAATTCACATCAACAAACTTTTTTAAGCTTGCTTTATGTTTTATAATTGAATATAATGACAACGCACTCGCATCTTGCCACCAAGGAACTTCATTAGATATTTTGTTAATCTGAATATCTTTACTATAACTTTCCTCTTTAGTTGTAATCAACAATTCAGCAGCTGCCCATTGAAATTCACCAAATAAATCATCATCTTCATATTGTCCTGTTCTAACTCCTTCAGGATTTCTAAAATAATCTTCAGGATTTTCCTTCGCCCACCCATAAGCTTTTTTAGAAGCCTCTAAAAGTTTTTTTGAATACTCTTTTTTACTCTCAAACCTTGAAAAAACTCTCGCCGCAATTGCTGCAACTGCTGCTAAATTCAAAGCAGCAGAAGTACTTTTCTTAACAACATATCTTTCTAAATCATATTCATGAGGCATAATAGCTCCAGAAAATTTTAATCCTGTAAGTTTATGATATACTCCACCATCAAACGGATCTTGCATAGACAACATCCAATCTAGATTCCATATAACTTCATCTAAAATATCTGGAAGATCGTTTCCTGATTCAGGAATATTAAATTCTTTAGCACTGTAATATTCACTATAATTTTCAAAAGCACTCAACAAAGTATATGTACTGATACCACTTGTAGGCAAATATTTATTATAATCTCCAGCATCAAACCAACCTTTGGATCCAGAAATAACAGTTCCTTCGGGTCTCTGTTTTGTAGCAGCTGAACTATGTATTTTAACTACATCATCATTTAAACCAGTAGGTCTTTTCCATTTACCAGCGTACTTCTCCTCCAATTCAATTGAACAACGATTTAAATAATAATACTTAAACACCAAGTTCGATAAATCATCATAAGGATTATATAGCACTTTAAATCTTATCTTATTCTGACCTATAAACACTTTATATTCTCCTTCTTTATTTATAGAGCTAGCATCTATTATTGCAACATATTCACCTGAATCTTCCCATAACAAACCTTTATCTGTTTCTCCAGACATTACCTCCACTCCTTCTGTATCATTAATTACATATGAAACTTTGTCAAACTCATTATTAGAGACAATAGAAATTAATTTCGGTCTATTTACTGCATAACCTATTTGATTATATCGAATAGAAAGATCTACTTCATTAGTACCTGATGTACACGAAACAAATACAATAGATAGAAGTAGAATATATTTATTTAGGAGTTTCATTAAAATCTTTTGTTTTTAGAATATTCTTACAAATTACAACTAAAATATTATCAAAAAATATCAAATATTAATTCAATTCAGGCAAATTTACTTTTGAAATTACAATAAAACACTAAAAACACACTTAAAGTTACAATATGAAATTAAAACATGTTTTTTAGTTTTTATAAAAAAGTATATTCAAGTAATTTGAACCATAATTAAAACAATAAGAAATTAAAAATTACTATATATTATGTGTGGAATTGTATGTGCGTTTGATTTAAAAGAAAAGCCGGAATCGTTAAGACCTCAACTATTAGAAATGGCAAAAAAAATTCGTCATAGAGGCCCGGATTGGAGTGGAGTTTATAGTGATGACAAAACCATTATGGCTCATGAAAGACTTGCCATAGTTGACCCAACCTCTGGGCAGCAACCTTTATTTAGTAAAGACAGAAGATTTGTATTAGCAGCAAATGGAGAAATATATAATCATAAAGAATTAAGACAACAATTTGAAGGAAAATACGATTTTCAAACAAAATCTGATTGTGAGGTAATCTTAGCTCTATATCAAGAAAAAGGTGAAGAATTTTTAGATGATTTAAATGGAATTTTTGGTTTCGCAGTTTACGATGCTAAAACTGACGAATATTTAGTAGCTCGTGATCACATGGGAATCATTCCTTTATATATGGGGTGGGATAAAAAAGGAACTTTTTACGTTGCTTCTGAATTGAAAGCATTAGAAGGATTTTGTAATAAAATTGAAGTTTTTCCTCCAGGACATTATTATACAAGAGAACATGGATTACAACGCTGGTATTCTAGAGATTGGATGGATCATGAAGCTGTTCGAGAAAACCAAACCAGTATTGACGAATTACGCGATGCTTTAGAAGCAGCAGTTCACAGACAATTAATGAGTGATGTACCTTATGGTGTTTTATTATCAGGAGGACTGGATTCTTCTATCACTTCTGCCATTGCAAAAAAATACGCTTCAAAAAGAATTGAAAGTGGAGATGAAGAAGAAGCATGGTATCCACAATTACATTCATTCTCAATTGGATTAGAAGGTTCACCAGATTTAGCGGCTGCTAAAAAAGTTTCAGATCATATCGGAACAATTCACCATGAAATTACCTTTACAATTCAGGAAGGTTTAGACGCTATTCGAGATGTTATTTACAATCTAGAAACTTACGATATTACTACCATTAGAGCTTCTACTCCTATGTATTTAATGGCGAGAGTAATCAAATCAATGGGAATAAAAATGGTGCTATCTGGAGAAGGAGCAGATGAAATTTTTGGAGGTTATTTATATTTCCACAAAGCACCAGACTCAGAAGAATTCCACAAAGAAACTGTACGTAAACTAGATAAATTATACCAATACGATTGTTTAAGAGCTAACAAAAGTTTAATGGCATGGGGTATTGAAGGAAGAGTTCCTTTCTTAGACAAAGAATTTATGGATGTAGCTATGCGCATAAACCCAGAAGACAAGATGATTAATGGTGAACGAATGGAAAAATGGGTTTTAAGAAAAGCTTTTGAAAGTTATTTACCTGAAAGCGTTGCTTGGAGACAAAAAGAACAGTTCTCTGACGGAGTTGGCTATAACTGGATTGATACGTTAAAAGAATTAGTGGAGACAGAAATAACAGATGAAATGATGCTTAGCGCTCATCATAGATTCCCTATTCAGACTCCAAGAGCTAAAGAAGAATATTATTATCGTTCAATATTTGAAGAGCATTTCCCAAGTGAAACAGCGGCATTAACTGTACCCTCTGTACCGTCAATTGCTTGTAGTTCACCTACAGCTTTAGCATGGGATGAAAGTTTTAGAAATCAGAATGAGCCAAGCGGAAGAGCTATAAAAATGGTTCATGAAGATGCATATTAATATGCGAATTTTTAAATTTTAGTTGTGTTAAAATCCTGCCTTATGCAGGATTTTTCTTATTACCTACCTTATTTTAATCATTTTCTTCTGTTTTAGCATCAAAGCAAAAATTAAAATCTTCGATTTACAACCTTTCGACTCAAATTCATTTTTACGATTCAAAACAAAAAGCACAACATCTACTTTAAAACTATTTTTAAGCGTTTTAAGCCACTTTTGAGTTTTAAACAATTGTTGATAATTTCCGCATTAAAACGCTTAAAAATTATATTTCATAGCTAAAAAGTCGTAAATTTGTTAGCTATTAATTCGCTTTTACAGCGAATTTTTTGTGGGAACAAACAACGTTACTAATACTTCCTCCCAAATAGTAACGACATAATTATAAAAGACATAAAACTCAAAACATGAGCGAAGAAAAAAAGCATAATTATTCAGCCGATAGTATTCAGGCACTTGAAGGAATGGAACATGTTAGAATGCGACCTTCCATGTATATTGGTGATGTAGGCGTTAGAGGTTTACACCACTTAGTATATGAAGTTGTGGATAACTCTATTGATGAAGCTTTAGCTGGTCATTGTGATAGAATAGATGTTACTATTAATGAAGACAACTCTATTACTACCAAAGATAATGGTCGTGGTATTCCTGTTGGGATTCATAAAAAAGAAGGTGTTTCTGCATTACAAGTAGTAATGACTAAAATTGGTGCGGGTGGTAAATTTGACAAGGATTCTTATAAAGTATCTGGTGGTTTACACGGAGTTGGTGTATCTTGTGTAAATGCATTATCAGATCATTTAACTGCTACAGTTCATAAAGAAGGAAAAATTTGGCAACAAGAATACGAAAAAGGTAAAACATTATACCCTGTAAAAACTATAGGAGAAACGGATTTTACTGGTACTATTGTTACATTTTTACCAGATAGATCAATTTTTCAACAAACTACAGAATATAATTACGACACGTTAGCAACTCGTATGCGTGAATTATCATACTTAAATAAAGGTATAGTAATTACATTAACGGATAAACGTAATAAGGACGACGAAGGCAATTATATTTCTGAAACCTTTCATAGTACAGAAGGATTATCTGAATTTGTAAAATATCTAGATTCTACTCGTGAACAATTAACTCAAGGAGTAATCTCTATGGAGGGAGAAAAAAATGGTATTCCTGTAGAAGTCGCTATGGTATACAACACCTCATATTCTGAAAATTTACATTCATATGTAAATAACATTAATACACATGAAGGTGGTACACATTTATCAGGTTTTCGTAGAGGTTTAACTGGTACTTTAAAAAAGTATGCAGACAACTCTGGATTACTAAAAAACGTGAAATTTGAAATTTCTGGAGATGATTTTCGTGAGGGATTAACAGCTATTGTTTCTGTAAAAGTAGCAGAACCTCAGTTTGAGGGACAAACTAAAACGAAATTAGGAAACCGTGAAGTAACTTCAGCAGTATCACAAGCAGTTTCTGAAATGCTTACCGATTATTTAGAAGAAAACCCTAGTGATGCTAAAACAATTGTTCAAAAAGTAATATTAGCAGCACAAGCACGTCATGCAGCTCGTAAAGCTCGTGAAATGGTACAACGTAAAACCGTAATGAGTATCGGTGGTTTGCCTGGTAAATTATCTGATTGCTCTGAAACTGATCCAGCCCAATGCGAAATCTTCTTAGTTGAGGGTGATTCAGCAGGTGGTACTGCTAAACAAGGTCGTGACCGTAATTTCCAAGCAATTCTTCCTTTAAGGGGTAAAATCTTAAATGTGGAGAAAGCAATGCAACATAAAGTTTTTGAAAATGAAGAAATCAAAAACATGTTTACTGCATTAGGAATTAGTATTGGTACTGAAGAAGATCCTAGAGCATTAAATTTATCTAAATTACGCTACCATAAAGTAGTTATTATGTGTGATGCCGATGTTGATGGCTCTCACATTGCTACATTAATTCTTACATTCTTTTTCCGCTATATGAGAGAAATGGTTGAGCAAGGCTATATCTACATTGCTACTCCTCCTCTTTATTTAGTTAAAAAAGGGCAAAAAAGAGAATATGCATGGGATGATAACCAACGTGATTTAATCAATCAAAAATTAGGAGGCGGAGCAGCTATTCAACGATATAAGGGTCTTGGAGAGATGAATGCTGAACAATTATGGGACACTACAATGAATCCTGAATTTAGAACACTTCGTCAAGTTACTATTGAAAACATGACAGAAGCTGATAGAATATTCTCTATGTTAATGGGTGATGAAGTACCACCTCGTAGAGAATTTATTGAAAAGAATGCTAAGTACGCTAATATAGACGCGTAATCAATTATTTTTAAATAAAGTTCATAAAGCCTCCGTGAAAACACGGAGGCTTTTTAGTTAAAATCCTATAATTTACAATTCTCTTTTCGCTTTTAATTTCATACATTTACTAGACACATCAATAAAACTTAGTATGAAAAAATTATTACTCTTTTTATTCGTTACCTCAAGTTTAACAGGTTTTTCTCAAGAACTTGAAACAATTTTATTAGCTCGAGAAGATGCAGAAAAATTAACCGGAGCTTATATTAATCCTGGAACAAAAGCTCTTATTTACAATATGAATAACGGATGGTATCACACTGCTAAAGTTCATAAGAAATTTGGCTTTGATATAACTATTAGTGCTAGTGGCTCAATAATTCCTGAAAAAGAACATATTTTTAATCTTTCAGATATAGGTTTATCAGGAGCGACAACTTTTAATCAACCAACAACACCTACTCTTGGTGCTGACAACAATATTACTCCAGCTACAGTAACTTATAATGGTTCTGTATCAGGTCAAAATGTTTCTGTAGACTTTGAGATGCCAACTGGAATTAAAGATGATTTAATTGCAGGAACAATTCCTACTCCTATGGTTCAAGTTGGTTTAGGATTACCATTCAAACTAGAAGCTATCGCCCGATTCATTCCAAAAGTTGGTAATGATGATTTTAAGGCCGGTTTATTTGGTATCGGTTTAAAGAAAGAAATAACGGATTGGTTTGGACCTTTAGACAAAACACCTTTGCATGTTTCTTTACTTGCGGCTTACACTAACATGAATGCTGATTATGAAATTGGAAATATCTCCGGCGATGTTACAGCACAAGACGCTTCTGCAGAATTTAATCTGAACGCCTATACTTTTCAGGCTTTAGCTTCTTTGAATTTTCCAATTATAAATGTGTATGGTGGTGTTGGATACAGCAGTGGAAACTCTGACTTCAACATGTTAGGGGATTATACTTTAACATTCAACCAAGGAACACCTCAACAAGTACAAGAAACAGTTTCAAATCCTTTATCAATCTCTAGTGATGCAGGGAGTTTTAATGCAACTGTTGGAGCTCGATTAAGTTTAGGATTCTTTAAACTTTTCGGAAGTTATTCCGCTCAAGAATACAGCTCGTTTAACGCTGGAATTGCGTTTAGTTTTAGATAAAAAATAAAGTAATTGTTATAAACCTAAGCTCTTGGAAATTTCCAAGAGCTTTTCCTTTTATATAAGTGGGCAAATAGCTATTTTTGTGCATCTTATTAATAATTTTCAATAAAATATATATAAAATGAAAGTAACAGTTGTAGGAGCAGGTGCTGTAGGTGCGAGTTGTGCTGAGTACATTGCTATTAAAAATTTCGCTTCAGAAGTTGTTTTAGTAGACATTAAAGAAGGATTTGCTGAAGGTAAAGCAATGGATTTAATGCAAACTGCTTCTTTAAATGGTTTCGATACTAAAATCGTAGGAACAACTGGAGATTATAGCAAAACTGCTGGTTCTGATATCTGTGTTATTACTTCTGGAATTGCTCGTAAACCTGGAATGTCTCGTGATGAGTTATTAGGAATTAACGCTGGAATAGTAAAGTCAGTTTCTTCTAGTTTAATTGAGCACTCTCCAAATACAATTATCATCGTTGTATCTAACCCAATGGATACTATGACGTATTTAGTTCACAAAACAACTGGATTACCTAAAAATAGAATTATTGGTATGGGTGGAGCTTTAGATTCTGCTCGTTTCAAATATAGATTAGCTGAGGCTTTAGAAGCACCAATTTCTGATGTTGATGGAATGGTAATCGGAGGTCACTCTGATAAAGGTATGGTTCCTTTAACTCGTTTAGCTACTCGTAACTCTGTTCCTGTTTCTGAATTCTTATCAGAAGAAAGATTAGAGCAAGTTAAACAAGACACTAAAGTTGGTGGAGCTACTTTAACTGGTTTATTAGGAACTTCTGCTTGGTATGCTCCAGGAGCTGCTGTATCTGGATTAGTTCAAGCTATTGCATGTGATCAGAAGAAAATCTACCCTTGTTCTGCTTTATTAGATGGTGAGTACGGTTTATCTGATTTATGTATTGGCGTTCCTGTTGTATTAGGAAGAAACGGTATTGAGAAAATCGTTGAAATTAACTTAAGCGATTCTGAAAAAGAGCATTTAGCAGCATCAGCGGAAGCTGTTAAAAACAACAATTCTAATTTAGAGTTTTAACAAAGAGCTCTTTTAACATATTTAAAAAGCAATCTCGTTTTGAGGTTGCTTTTTTGTTTTTATCTTAGTTACAAAAATCATCTCTAATGGATATTGTATACAGAAAAGCTGAACAACATGATAATCCTTATTTAGCAAAAATGATAAGAGGAGTTATTGAAGAATTTGACGCACCAAGAACAGGCACAGTATATTCAGATGCTTCTACTGATACACTTTACGAGCTATTTCAGGAACCAAATTCTATTTTATGGGTAGCAGAATATAATGGTAATGCAATTGGTTGTTGTGGTATTTTTCCTACTGAAGGATTAGACAATGGATATTGTGAATTGGTAAAATTCTATATTTCTGATAAAACTAGAGGAAAAGGGATAGGTAAGGAATTAATGCTAAGAAGTATTGATTCTGCAAGAGACATGAACTATACCCATGTTTATCTTGAAAGCTTACCTCATTTTTCGAAAGCTATTGCTATGTATAAAGAATCCGATTTCAAAATTCTTGATAAACAATTAGGAAACTCAGGGCATTCAAGTTGTAATGTTTGGATGATAAAAAAGCTATAAAAACAAAAAACCTGAGAAGATCTCAGGCTTTTACATATTAAATAATAATATTACTTGATATTTAGTTTTTCTAAATGTAAAGAAGAAGTTTTTTTCTTTCTATCATATTCTAACAATAATACATAACCCACTTTTGCAGGCAAAACCCTGAAGTATCTCGATTTTTTTGGTAATTCAACATTATCTACTGATAATTCTCCTCCATCTTGAATAATTGTTTTAAAAACTAATCTACTTTTAGTTTTTTTCTTTTTTTCTCCTCTTTCATAATCGATAAAATTAGCATAGAAACGATCTCTTTTTATATCTCTCTGAGAATACACAAAATCAAAACCACCAATTGCCTTAATTATAGAAGCACTTAATTGTGGACTTCCGTAATCGAAAGGGTTTTGAATTCTCGATTTTCCTTTTTCAAATATTTCAACATCCGAAAGATTAAATTCTTTATCAAACTTAAAGACATAAATATCTTTAATTGTTAATTGTGTAACATTTCCACCACCTCCCATAAGGGTAGCTGCAATTCCTAAAGCACTCACAGTTTTTCTATATTGCTCACCAATTGCAAAGTATTCACCTGATTTTGTTTTAATAATATCATGAAAATATATGAATCCAATTTTTTTTAGTTTATTGTTTTTCTTAACAGGTAAGAACTTACTTACATCTTCTTGCCAAGAAATTCTATTAGAAAATTCAACCTCTCCTTTATCATTAAATTCTTCCATGTATAACCCCAAACTCTGTGCCTTAGCTATTTTTGCTTTTGGCTCATAATATTGCCCCATAACCGAAATTTTTCCTTCTTCAGAAATAAAAGAGTTTGTTATTAATTTAGGATCATTTTCATCATATAATTTTTCAAATAACTTTTCTCCTGTCTGAGAATTCAATACAACTGTTTTAAATTCTCTTTTAGACAGTCCTTTAACGTTTACATCCACCAAAACCACATATTTATCATTCAAAGCAATAGGCGAAACAGTATGACGGCCTTTCTTTCCTGTTGGAATAAACTCGTACTTCCAAGGTTTTTCATTATCATTTGTAGGGTAAAAACCTAAAGAATACCCCGTTCCTTTACCTTTAAAATTAGGGGTTATTAATATAAAACCTTTATTTTTTACTGGATGTATTAATGTATTTATATTACCTAAAGCTATTCCGGAATTTATAGTTCTCATTACCTTTTTATCAAGTGTAATTACGACATCTTCTCTTGGATTCGCTTTTTTATCAAAGCTTTTTAGTGTTAATGTTTTTTCTTTTTTATTAAAAAGAGCAAACATAATTGCTTCATTATTAAAAGCGTTTCCTACTAAAACAACTCTTTTAGATGCTACAAACTTTTTTAAAGCAACATCGTTTAAATTTTTATCTAAAATATTAACTGCAAATTCGCGCATTCCTTTTTTAAGCTTATCTACTTCATAAAAGAAATAATATCCATCTACATCATTCGCATCATCAAGGAAAGAACCAGAATCTTTCACTTTGAATTTTACCATATTATCTATGGTCTTAGACTGTGCTGAAACCATATATGTTCCAACAAATAATAGTACATAAAGTAACTTTCTCATCGTTTTTATTGATTTAGTTTAGTAAAAAAATCGTTGATTTTAGTAAATTCTTCGCTTTGAATTGTATCTAAGTATTTCTTACAGAAATGATACCCTAGCTTTCTTACATCTTTGATTTCTAGATTATGAAGAAATGTTCGGATTTTATTCAAATTTTTCTCGGTAGCAAAAGGACTAGATTGTGGAATTCTTTTCCCAAAAACATGCCTTTCCTTAGTAGTATATATTTTTTGTATAGTCTTAGCTAATTTGGTGATTAAAAAATCAGAAGTATCTCCTTTTTGAAATTTTTCTAATAGCAAATAAAAAACTAAATCTAATTGATTAAAATAGATTAAAGAATTGATCTGGTCTTTAGTAGCGTATAATTTTATTTCTTCAAAAGAGATTGATTTTTGTAATTCTTGATTTGAAATTTTTGCTTTAAGTTTTTTTACTCTATTTTCAACATCTGGGTGTGTTTTAATTGAATCTTTATCAAACCATTTTAAATCATCTGATTTCTCTTCAATATCAAACATTGTCTCTTCTTGATCTAACCAATATTTTCTGAATTTATAATCTTTAAAATTTAAAATACTATCAATCTTAATTTTAGTATTAAAAATACCATCATCAAATGTTTTTAATCGGCTTAAAGCTTTGTATGCAGCAGATGTATTATATTTAGTTCTTTTAAAAAACTCAAACCCTAATGAGTCAGCTTCATATTCATTAGTTCTCGATTTTTTTAGGAAACCGTAGCTTAACTCTTTTAACAATTTCATTCCAGCTTTATTCCTTCCATAAATAGTTAATCTAGCATCTCTTATTTTTCTTTTGTATTCTTTAGAGTTAAGCTTTTCTACTCTTTTTCTTACACCTCCGTTAACATGATTTAAATATTGATGAGCCAATTCGTGACAAACAATGAACGCAAACTCATCTTCACTTTCAAGAAAATGAAACAAACCTAAATTGAACATAAAAGTATGATTCCCAAAACAAGCAGCATTAGGGTCTAAATGCCTATTGATAAAAACCAAACTCTCTCTTTGATCTAATGAAGGATTATTAGATTTTACTTCTTTTATAATTGAAGAAACAAAGTTCTTGTAGGTATTATCAAACACAAAAGTACTATCCAGGAAAGTTTCTCGAATTAATTCTCTCCTCCTCTTATATTCCTTTTTAATTTTTGATCTATACTTTCCTTTTAGTAGCTCAACCTGATAATCATAGTTTTGTTCTATTTTCTCAAGTACTTGCTCTTTGCTCTTAGGTATAAACACCTGAGCATCAATATTAAAAGAAATTACACATAGCAATACAGCAATTTTCGTACTTATTTTTTCCATAGGTTGCAAATTTATAACTTTCTTAAAAAACAGCAAGAAAATGTTAAAATATTCACAACTAGTGTAAGTAATTGGGAAATTGCTCGTCTTTAAGTAAAGAGACGTATTTAAAGTTTCTTTTTCATAGTTTTTCATAGCAATTTCCCGCTTCTTCACGAAGCGGGTTTATTTTTTATAATATTCTTCTGAAACAATATTTCGTAAGTCCCAATAAAAAGAAAATTGGGAAAGACAGAACACCAGCTTGAGATATTTTTAAGTTGATTTCTTCCTTATATAATTTCCAATTGTAATTTTTAGAAACTCCATCATCTCCACAAATTGCAATCGTTGATTCAACCTTTTTAAATGGTGTTTTTTGTTTAAACAATTGTAGGTTTAAATGATAATCAGCCAACACATCATAATCAAGACTATATTCTATTTTTTTGAAAAGATCTTTTTTGTAAAATACAGATTGATGATGAACAGTGTTTTTATACCAAAGATTAAAACTAAACTTTGACTGAAATCTTAAGCCATTTGAATACTCAATATTTCCAATAAGTATTTGCGCATCTTTATAATCATCTCTCTCAAACAAATTCTTCAATACTGAATCATTAAAAAATTGATCATCAGAACCTAAAAAATACAACCATTCGCCTACTGCTTTTTTAATCCCAACATTCATGGCATCATAAATTCCAGAATCTTTTTCTGAAATAAAATAAAAAGGCGGATCTAATGTATTTAAGTATTCTTTAGTTTCATCGGTAGAATCTCCATCAATAACCCATACTTCAAAATTTGAAAAGCTTTGGCTTTGTATACACTTTAAACAATTCTTCAATTGTTCAAGATTATTATACGATGGAATTATTATGGATACTTTCGGTTGAATATTTAGTTAATTTAAAAAATAATGATCTAACTTTTTCTCTTCTTCTTCCCAGCACAATTCTGTTTTGGCTTTTCTTTGATTTTCTTTTATTTTATTTCTCAAAGATTCATTTTCTAATATTTCTTTGACTGCATCAGCAATAGCTTTAGGATCATAACTTTCTACTACAACACCAACCTTAAAGGTTTTTACAATCCTATTTATTTCTATCAAATTTCCTGAAATAACAGGTAATTCGGCATGAATATAATCAAATAATTTATTCGGAAGCGAATATTCAAAACTCTTACCTAAAGGCTCTTCAAGCACCATTCCTACATCAGCCTTGGCAGTGTAATTTGGTAAAATTTCGTGTGCTACTCTCCCTAAAAAATGAACTCTTCCCTCAAGTTTTTCCAACTCTACAAAAGTTTTTAACTCCTCTTCTACTTTACCATATCCTATTATCACTAAATCTACACCATCTATAAAGTGTAATGCTTTAATCATAGGTTTAATACCTCTACCAGGATTTAGTACTCCTTGATATAAAACTACTTTATTTTGTGTAGGAAAATTTACTTCTTCTATTCTAATTTTTCTATGTAATAAAGGTAAATTCCTAATCAATCCCATATCATTTTGATAACGATCATTATAAAAATCAACTATAGATTGACTAACCGTGTAAGACTTTTTAATTCTAGGGAGAAATAAATCTTCTAACCTTTTCCAAAATCCTTTTACGAAGTTTCTACCTTGTAATTCAGGACCTTCAGAAAACAATTCATGACTATCATAAACTAGCGACGTTTTAGATTTAAACTTACTTGACACAAAACATGCGGTTAGTGTATCTAAATCATTTGATATGATATAATCGTATTCCTTAAAAAGAAGATAGAAAAACAACCTTAAATTATACTCTGCATAAAACAGGAAATTATGCTTAAACCAATGTTTAGCCCTATGTATTTTATAAGATCGATCAACAGGAATTGTATTTGGAAGCACTCTTCCATAAACGGTAATATCAAATCCTTTTTTGATTAGGTAGGTACAAACTTTATGTACTCTTTGATCTGTAGAAACATCATTGGTTACAGCAACAAAAACACGTTTCTTATTATGCAAGTTTTATGAATTTTGATTTGCTTGAGGTTGCTGCTGCACTACTTCAAACAATTTTCCGCCTTCGCACTTTACAGTTTTTTGTTTGAACTTAACAATTAATTGATAATCGTGAGTAGCCATAAAAATTGTCTTACCGCTTTGGTGAATTTCATTCAACAATTCCATAACTTCTAACGAGGTTCTCGGATCAAGATTTCCTGTTGGTTCATCTGCTAAGATTAGTTCAGGATCATTTAATAACGCTCTAGCAATTGCAACTCGTTGTTGCTCTCCTCCAGATAATTCGAAAGTCTTTTTATAGTACTTCTCTTTCATTCCTACTTTATCTAATACTTCATAAATCTTATCCTTTCTTTCGTCCTTATCTTTCCAACCTGTAGCTTTTAATACAAACTCTAGGTTATCAAATACATTTCTATCATTTAATAGTTTAAAATCCTGAAATACAATTCCAATTTTTCTTCTCAAAAAAGGAATATCTTTTTCCTTCATTTTTTTAAGATCAAAACCTACAATGCTTCCTAAACCTCTTTGAAGTCTTAAATCTCCATACAAGGTTTTAAGCAAACTACTTTTTCCACTTCCGGTTTTACCAATTAAATAGTAAAATTCTCCTTTGCGTAAAGTAAAGTTTATCTTAGATAATACTAAAATATCTCTCTGATAAATATCTGCATTTTCAAGATGCAGTATAGGTTGCTTCATAAAAAGTACGTTTTTACAAATCTATTATTTATTATCCATTTTAACCACTTTTTTTATTTTTGACATTAAATTATCAAACAATTCAAAAAAAAAGCCGTTATTTCTCATGGGAACAACGACTAAAGGTAAATTTAACATATGAGATATATATTCATCATATTTTGTTGCTTACTAAGTATTTCAAATACTTTAGCGCAAAAAACTGAATTTCAAACAAATATTGATGCTCAGTATCATAGAGCTATAACTTTGTATAACAACAAAGCCTATTCAGGAGCTCAAAGGATATTTAAAGAAGTATCTGAAAACACATCTAAGGTAAACGTTAGAACTGATGCTGATTTTTACGATGCCATGTGTGCAATTAAGTTAAATCAGACTGATGCTGATCAACGTGTTCTAGATTTCGTTAGAAAACACCCTTATAGCAGTAAAAAAGAGAAAGCATTTTTAAATGTTGGGAACTATTATTTTGCTAATAGAAAAGCTTCTCACTCTTTAAAGTGGTACCAACGAGTTGATGAAAAATTATTGAATAAAGAAGAACAGAAAGAGTTGAACTATAAAATGGGATATGCTCTTTTAGTTTCTAATTATCTTAAAGATGCTAAAGCAAGATTTGCACCGTTATTAGGTGACCCAAGATATGGAACAGATGCCCGTTATTTCTATGGTTATATTTCTTACAAACAACAAAACTTTGGTGAAGCAGAAGATAATTTAAGTCAATTAGCAGATAACGAAACGTATAAATCTAAAGCCAATTATTATCTTTTAGATATGGCTTTTAAAGGAGGGAAATTTGAAAAAGCAGTTCAAATTGGAGAGCAAATCTTACCAAAAGCAGAAAAAAAACAAAAATCCGATATCTCTAAGATTATTGGTGAAAGTTATTTCAACCTAGAAAAATATGAAAAAGCTGTTCCGTTTTTAAACCAATATGAAGGAAAAAAAGGAAAATGGACCAATACTGATTATTATTATTTAGGCTATTCTTACTACAAACTTGAAGATTATGAAAGTGCAATTGGACAATTTAATAAAATTATAAACGGACAAAACAGTGTTGCCCAAAACGCTTATTATCACTTAGGTGTTTGTTATTTAAAAGCTGATAAAAAGAATGAAGCTTTAAATGCATTTAAAAATGCAAGTGAAATGGATTTTGATCCTATTATTGCTACAGATGCAGATTTAAATTATGCTAAACTAAGTTATGAAGAAGGAAATCCTTATCAAAGTGTTCCGGAAGTGCTAAGAGCATTTATTTTAAAGTATCCTGAATCTGAACATCGTCCGGAAATTGAAAGTTTATTAGTTACTTCATATTTACACCAACAAGATTATCAAGGAGCAATTGACTATTTAGACAGCAATAAAAACTCTGAAAACAACAAATTAGCCAACGAAGTATCTCTATATAGAGGTATCCAATTATTTAATGAGCAAAAATTAAAAGATGCTTTACCGAGATTTTTAATTGCAACAGACGCTAAAAATGATACTATTAGCAATAAAGCACATTATTGGCTTGGTGAAACGAATTACCAATTAGGTAACTATAAAAATGCCTTAGACGCTTTCAATTCAATTGAAAATTTTTCATTTAAAGATGCTAAAGTCCTTGATTATAATATTGGATACACATACTTTAAATTGAAAGATTACGATAATTCTTCTAAGTATTTTCAAAACTTCTTAGACCAAAAAATAGATGATAATGATTTAAATGATGATGCTTCAAACCGATTAGGTGATTCTTTCTATGCTTCTAAAAGATATTCTGAAGCTATTAAAGCTTATGAAAAAGTAATTAATGAAGGTGGTGTAGGATCAGATTATGCTCAATATCAAAAAGCAATGAGTACTGGTTTAGCTGGTGATGATTCTGGAAAAATTTCAGCTTTAAATGAATTAATTAAAACTTTTAACGATTCCAATTTAAAAGATGATGCTTTATTTCAGTTAGCAACTATGTATACTTCAAAAGGTAAATCTAGTAAAGCTAAAAATACATACACGCAAATACTAACGGAACATCCTGGAAGTAGTTATATCCCTAGCGTTTTACTGCGTCAAGGATTAATTTTTTATAACGAAGGTGACAACAGAAATGCTTTAGTAAAATTTAAAGATGTTGTTGCTAAATTCCCAAATTCAGGAGAAGCAAGACAAGCAGTTTCTAATGCACGTAATGTTTATGTTGATCAAGGGAATGTAAACGAATATGCGAATTGGGTCAAGAATATTGATTTTGTAAATGTTAGTAATAGTGATATTGATAACACCACGTATGAATCTGCTGAAAATAAATTTTTAGAAAACAATACAACTAAGGCTATTGAAGGATTTCAAACTTATTTGAGAGATTTTCCGAATGGAATTCATGCTTTAAAAGCAAACTTTTATTTAGGTCAGTTATTATTTAATAATAACAGAAAAGATGAAGCAATTCCTAATTACCAATTCGTAACACAACAGGAAAAAAATGAGTTTTCTGAAGAAGCCTTGTCAAAGTTAAGTCTATTGTATTTACAAAAAGAAAAATGGGACTTAGCAATACCTCTGTTAGAAAGGCTCGAAAAAGAAGCGAATATTACTCAGAATATAATTTTCGCTCAGAGTAATTTAATGAAAGGATTTTACAACAAAAAACAATATAAAAAAGCAGTTCAATACGCAGAAAAGGTATTAAGCAATGGAAAAATTGACGATGTAATTGCTGAAGATGCTAGAATTTTTATTGCTAGATCTGCTATTAAAACAGAAGATTATGTTACTGCCGAAGAGTATTATTCTGTTTTAAATAATACTGCAACAGGAGAATTAAAAGCTGAGGCTTTATACTATAAAGCTTTCTTTTTAAATGAAGCAGAAGCTTATGAAGATTCGAACATTGAAGTACAAAATTTAATTGCTAACTATTCCACTTACAAATATTGGGGAGTTAAAAGTTATATCGTTATGGCGAAAAACTATTATGAGCTTAAAGATGCATACCAAGCCACCTATATTTTAGATAATATCGTAAAAAACTTTACACAATTCAAAGACTTAGTTGAAGAAGCTAAAAACGAATTGAGTACAATAAAAAGTAAAGAAGCAAAAACAAACGAATCTATCAATTCCCAAAATTAAAAATTAATGAAAAGATATATAGTTACAACAATATTTACGTTGGGTTGTGGTTTTGTTTTTGCTCAAACCAAGCCTAATACAGAAAAAGCAAAAGACACAGTTAAAACAGAAGTTGTAGAAGTTATTACTTCTTACGCTCCAAAAGTAACAGACGCTTTTAAAATTAAAAGAAAACCTGTTATTGAACTATCAAAAAAGGCACAACGAAAACCTTTAGATTATAAAATTATATCTGTTCCTGTAGTCTCTACCTATATCCCTAAAAGTGGAGTTTTAAAAGGAATTGATGTTGGAGATCGCGAACGATTATTCAATAATTACGTAGCATTAGGTTTTGGTAATAACACTACTCCATTTGTTGAAGGTTATTTTCACAATAACAGTGCTTTTGAATATGAATATGGAGGAAAAGTGAATTTTATAGCTTCATCAGACCCAGTAGCTGATACTAGATTAAGTAGTAGTTATTATAATGCAAGTGTAGATTTATTTTTAAAACAAGAAATGCGTTATTTTGATTGGAAAGCTGGATTCAATGCCTACAGAAATAAATACAATTATTATGGCTTACCATCTAATATTACTTTTTTAGATCCAACTGTAAACAGCATTGATCCTGAGCAAACACATAAATTCTATAATATTTATGGTTCTATTCATTTTCCAGATAGAGATTTACAAGAAGTAAAAGGATCTATAGCATATTTTTCCGATGTATATGAGACAGATGAAATTCATGCAGATATCGATGCAGAATTCGCATTTCCGCTAGGTCGTTTTGGTTTGAACCTTGACGATTTAAAACTTCAAACTTCAATCAATTTTATCAATGGAGGTTTTGCTAGATCATATACTGATCCTTTAGCGGCTATAGATTACAGTTTTGTTACAGCAGGAATTAATCCAAGTTATTCTTTTTCATATAAAAAATTCGATGTTAAATTAGGAGGAAAAGCATATTACTCTTTTGATTTAGAAAATACTGAAGGAAAATTCTTTGCATACCCTGACGTAGAAGTAAACTACCCCATTATTAAACGATATGCCAATATTTATTCGGGAGTTACCGGAGATTTAACCGTTAATTCTTTCCAAAGTTTTACCGCAAGTAATCCTTATGTTTCCCCAACCTTAAACATCGTACAAAGCAGTGAAGCCTTAAATGCTTATGGAGGATTTAGAGGAATTTTAAGTGGGAGTATAAATTACGACGTTAAGGCTGGTTTCAAAAAGGAAGAAAATAAAGCTCTATTTGTAGCAAATCCTTCTAATTCGAATGGAATTACCACTGGTTTCCCTGGAGGTATTTTCTTTAAGGGTTATGATTACGGAAACTCTTTCAATGTGGTTTACGATGATGTAAATACAGTTTATTTTGCTGGTGGAATTACTTATGATTATTCAAGACACTTAAATCTTGGATTAAACTTAGAATTCAATTCGTACGACTTAAATACGCAAACAGAAGCTTGGAATTTACCACAATTAAAAAGTGATATTTTCGCTACTTACAAAGAAAAAAAATGGTACGCTAGTGCTAATTTATACTTTGTTGGCGGTAGAAAAGGTACAACCTATACTTCTGGTGTTCCTAGTGTAGTGGATTTAGATGCATATATTGACTTAAATTTAGATGGTGGTTACCACATTAACGATTTATTTTCTGTGTTCTTAAGAGCGAATAATATTACAAATAGCAATTACCAAGTATTTAACAATTTCAACGCACAAGGAATTCAAGTTATTGGTGGTATAATTTATAAATTCGACGCATTGTTTTAAGAAAAAACGTACCTTGAGGTATGCTTAGTCATATTTCAAATTACATAACAGCTATTGTTTGTTTGATTGCGTTTTTTGTAATCCAACGTATTTATCATAAAGAGAAATTAAAAAGTGTTTACACTGCCAATTCTGTAGAAGGAATTAAGTGGTTTGCTTTGGCAATTCTATCATGGGGAGTTGGAGCTACTTTGAACATTGTATTAACTCAAGTTTTTAATTTCCCTCAAACATCTAGTGTAGTTATTAGCATTGGAGTTTTCTTTTCTCTAGCAAACTCTCTATTTATACTCTTATCAATCCCTTCAATTCAACACAAAGAAAAACGAAATATCGTAATTAGAATTATAGAACGTTTTTCTAACAAAGAAGTTTTTATAATTTTCGGTGGAATTTTAGTGATGATTGCTTCTGTATTCTTAATTTCCTTTTTCACAAGAACAAATGGCAATTCAAGTAACAACGTTATTTGGTTAATTGATATTCCTATTTCATTGGTGGTTGCCTTTGCTTTATTACAAGAATTAAACAAAGCTTTTAAAAATCGTGGAATGCGATTTATGTATTTACCAACATTTGCGCTATTCTTGTTGATTGTAGTAGCAGTAACGCATCGTATTTTCCCTATTGAAGCTACTTCTAAATGGATAAACATTGAACTATGGAATGCTATTGGAGTTACTACCAGTATTTCATTTAAATTCCTTTTCGTTCTGCTATTTATAATTCTGCTGTACAGCTGGAAACTATTAGCTGAAAAAGAAGAAAAACAATCAGAACTTCAAGAGACTATTTTTGCACATCACAAATTAGAATCAGAAAACGAAACCTTGACCGTGGCCAATGAGAGTCATTTGAATACTATAAAGCTCTTAAAGAAGGAAATCTCATCGCTTCAAAAAAAACATAATGAACTTAAATCTGCTTCTAAAATCGAGTTGTCCGATCGTCAAAAAGAAGTACTAGCTAACCTAGGAATTTGTGGAAAGCAAAAGTCGTATACAGAAATTGCAGAAGCTATGAATATAAGTGTAGATGGATTTCAAACTCATATTTATCAGATAAAAAAAGTGCTTAATATATCTGGATCAGACGGGAAAGAGCAATTAATTACATACGCAAAAAAGAACCAACTTCTTGAATTTGCTACGATTCAGTATGATTAAGTATATGCGTAACCACTACTAAATTAAAAAACACCATAAACTAACCTTTTATCGCTTTCTGTTTAAAAACATTTTTGTGTAACAATTTTAATACACACAAAAATGGAACTACTTATGCTTCAAAATTCTTCTTTAGATGAAAAAATTAATCAATCTTTTCATAATGCAACTTCCTGGTTTACAGATGCTATTCTTTATCAAATTCCAATAACAGATTCAATTCAAATTCCCTGGGTATTAATCATCCTAACTCTTGGAGCTTTATATTTTACTATTTATTTCAAAGGAATTAATATTCGCAGTTTTATGACCTCCATAAATATTATCAGAGGAAAATATGACGCTTTAGAAACAAACCATAATGAAGAAGATATTAAAGAAACCATTAAAGTTGAAGGTAATGGTGAAGTTTCTCACTTCCAAGCCTTAACAGCCGCACTATCTGCAACTGTTGGTTTAGGAAATATTGCAGGAGTTGCCATTGCACTTTCCATTGGTGGACCTGGAGCTACTTTTTGGATGATTGTTATCGGATTACTCGGAATGGCTTCAAAATTTGTGGAATGTACGCTGGGTGTGAAGTATCGCGAAATGGACGATAACGGAACTGTTTATGGTGGGCCAATGTATTACTTGAAAAAAGGATTTGCAGAAATTGGCTTTGGGAAAACAGGAAAAATAATGGCAATTCTTTTTGCGATTATGTGTGTTGGAGGGTCTTTTGGAGGTGGAAATATGTTTCAGGTAAATCAAGCTTTTAAACTGTTTGAATACGTTACAGGAGCAGAAGAAAGTTTTATTTATGGTAAAGGATGGCTTTTCGGATTAGTCATGGCAATTTTTGCTGGGATTGTAATCATTGGCGGAATCAAAAAAATTGCAAAAGTTACGGATAAAGTCGTACCAGTTATGGTGATTGTTTATGTTCTTGCGGTTATAACGGTTTTAATAAGTAATTTTAATTTACTTCTGAATGCCTTCTCTCAAATTATTGAAGGAGCATTCAACCCAACTGGAATCGCTGGCGGATTTATCGGTGTACTAATTCAAGGGTTTAGAAGAGGAGCTTTTTCAAATGAAGCTGGAATTGGTTCATCATCTATTGCTCACTCGGCAGTAAAAACAAACTTTCCTGCTAGTGAAGGTCTTGTAGCTCTGTTAGAACCTTTTATTGATACTGTAATTGTTTGCACCATGACAGCTTTAGCATTGATTATAACTGGGCAAATTATTCCGGGCAATGCAGTTTCTTTCGAACAAGGCGCAATATTAACCTCTAAAGCTCTAGAAAGCAGTATTTCTTGGTTCCCTTACGTTTTAACCATCGCTGTTATTCTATTTGCGTTTTCATCAATGATTTCATGGTCTTACTACGGATATCAAGCTTGGACATTTCTATTTGGTAGAGATAAAATAACAGGAAATATTTATAAAGTAATCTTTTGTGTATTCACGGTAATTGGAGCTGCAGCAACATTAAATGCAGTAACTGATTTTTCAGATGCCATGGTATTTTCAATGATGGTTCCAAATATGATAGGATTGGTTGTACTAGCTCCTAAAGTTGTTTTAGAACTTAAGAAATACAAAAATAAGATTATTCAAAATCAACAATAAGTACTAATGTGTTTATAATATGATCAAACTCAATACAAGAAAAAATAAAACCGTAATTTTAATACCTAATAATGCAATCAATAAAATGAAAAAAACCATACTTCTTTTATCATTATCTGCAATAGTAAATTTTAGTTGTTCTAATGCTAAAGAATCTAAAAACGATAGTGATAATACAAATTCAACTGTATTGAGTACTGATGAAAAAAAAGACAGTACCAACATTAAACATTTTTTTAATTCAGCGTTAACCGAAGGAAAATCATATGAATGGCTTCGTGATTTAACACAAAATATTGGCGGTCGTTTATCTGGTTCACCAGAAGCAGCAAAAGCTGTTGTTTGGGGAGAAAAGCTTATGAAAGATATTGGACTAGATTCTGTTTGGTTACAACCTGTTATGGTTCCTCACTGGGTTCGTGGAGAAAAAGAAGAAGCTAATTATACAGTAAAAGGAGAACAAAAAAATGTTCCTATTTGTGCTTTAGGCTTTTCAATAGCCACACCGTCAAATGGTTTAACTGCTGAAGTTATTGAAGTAAAAAGCTTGGATGAAGCTAAAGAAATGGGTAATAAATTAAAAGGCAAAATTGTATTCTTTAATGGCGCTTTTGACAACACGCTAATTAACACTTTTCGTGCTTACGGAGGATGCGTTGGACAACGCTTTTCAGGAGCAAGAGTTTGTAGTGAATTTGGTGCGAAAGGTGTAATTGTCAGATCTATGACAAATGGAATAGATGATTATCCGCACACTGGATCAATGGGATATGGAGATATCCCTAAAGATCAATACATTCCTGCAGCTGCCATTAGTTCAAGAGCTGCTGAAATTTTAAGTAAAGATTTGAAAGAAAATCCGAATTTAAAATTCTACTTCAAACAAAGTTGTGAAACATTACCTGATGCTCCGTCTCATAATGTAATTGGTGAAATAAAAGGAACTGAAAAACCAGAAAAAATCATTGTTGTTGGTGGTCATTTAGATTCTTGGGATTTAGGTGAAGGTGCTCATGATGATGGAACAGGTGTAGTTCAATCTTTAGAAGTAGCATACTTATTCAAAAAGAATAATATAAAACCGAAAAACACTATTCGAATTGTATTCTTTATGAATGAGGAAAACGGAACTCGTGGTGCTAAAGAATATGCTAAACAAGCAAAACAAAACAATGAAATTCATGTCGCTGGATTGGAAAGTGATGCTGGTGGACATACACCTAGAGGCTTTTCTATAGACGCAAATGAAAACAACACACAACTTTTAAAGAGTTGGAAAAAATTATTAGCCCCTTACGGGTTACATGATTTATTAAAAGGCGGAAGCGGTGCTGATATTAGTCCATTAAAAAATGATGAAATTACTTTAGTTGGATATAGACCAGATAGCCAACGTTATTTTGATTATCACCATACAAGTATTGATACTTTTGATAAAGTGAACAAGCGTGAGCTAGAATTAGGTAGTGCTTCTATGGCTAGCTTAGTCTATCTAATGGATAAATATTTGTATACAGAAGACAAAGTAAAACCTTAATCATTTAGCATGGAACATGTATCCTTAGGACTGAAAGTTTTAATGGCGATAATGATGATTTTCGCTGGATTTTACCACTTTTATAAACCGAATTTTTACAATCCAATAATTCCAGATTTCTTACCTAAAAAACTAGTGACATATGTTTCTGGTCTCGTAGAACTTATTTTAGGAATTGGACTTTTTATAAAAGGTTATGAAAGTATTTCAGCCTACGGAATATTTATTCTTATGCTGGTTTTTCTTCCCATTCATATTTGGGATGCAACTAGAGAAAAACCCGCGATGAAAACTAAAAAAATCGCATATATCAGAATTTTAATCCAATTCCTTCTTATTGCTTGGGCTTGGTATCTATATCAAAACGAATTAACCTAAATGAAAAAACTAATCACATTAACACTTTTAAGTGTTACTATATTTTCTTGTAATCAAAAACAAGAGGCTGATATTATTGTAAAAAATGCAAGAGTATACACCGTAAATAATGACTTCGCTTCAGCAGAAAGTTTTGCTATAAAAGATGGGAAGTTTTTAGCTGTTGGAACTAATGAAGAAATCGATAAAAGATATAATTCTACGAATACAGTAGATGCAAACGGAAAAGCTGTTTATCCTGGTTTAATCGACGGACATTGTCACTTTTTTAGATTTGGTTTACAACTTCAAAAAGTAGATGTTACTGGAACTAATAGCTACGATGAAGTGCTTGAAAAAATTGTAGCATTCCAAAAAGAAAAGAATCTTCCTTTTATCACAGGTCGTGGATGGGATCAAAATGATTGGGAGGTAAAGAAATTTCCAACTAAAGAAAAATTAGATAAACTTTTCCCAGATACTCCAGTTGCAATTACTCGTGTTGACGGACATGCAATGTTGGTAAATCAAAAAGCACTTGATATTTCAGGAATAACAGAAAACTCAACTGTAGAAGGTGGAGAATTTATACGAGAAAACGGTAAACTTACTGGAGTTCTTATTGATAATGCAATGGATTTTGTTAAAGTTCCTGCTGCATCAAAAAAAGAACAAATTAAAGCATTAAAAGAAGCGGAAAAAATTAACTTTTCTTATGGTTTAACAACAGTAGTTGATGCAGGTTTAGAGAAAGAAAACATTGAATTAATTGACAGTTTACAAAAAGCCGGAGCGCTTAAAATAAAAGTCTATGCTATGGTTTCTGCAACACAACTACAGCTAGATTACTATATCAAAAAAGGTATTATTAAAACAGATCGTTTAAATGTTCGATCATTTAAGGTTTATGGTGATGGAGCCTTAGGTTCGAGAGGTGCTGCAATGAAAGAACCATATAGTGACAGACACAATCATTTTGGAGCTTTAATATATTCTCCTGAACGTTACAGAGAAATTGCAAAACAAATTGCAGCTTCAGAATACCAAATGAATACTCATGCCATTGGAGATTCTGCGAATTATTTAATGTTAAAAACCTATCAAGATGTTTTAAAAGGTCAAACAGATAGACGCTGGAGAATTGAACACGCTCAAATTGTAGACGAAGCTGATTTTGATTTGTTCAAAAATGTAGTTCCTTCAATCCAACCTACACACGCTACTTCTGATATGTACTGGGCTGAAGATAGAGTTGGAAAAGAAAGAATTAAAGGTGGATATGCATTTAAGACATTATTGAACACATATGGAAAGGTTGCCTTAGGTACAGATTACCCAGTTGAGAAGGTAAGTCCGTTTTTAACTTTCTATGCTGCGGTTGCTAGAAAAGATTTAAACAATTATCCAGAAAATGGATACCAAATGGAAAACGCATTAACTCGAGAAGAAACCTTAAAGGGAATGACTATTTGGAATGCATATGCTAACTTCGAAGAAAACGAAAAAGGAAGTATTGAAGTTGGTAAAATGGCTGATTTCGTTATTCTTGATCAAGATATTATGACAGTTGACATTAAAAAAGTTCCGAAGACAAAAGTTATATCTACCTATATAAACGGAGAAAAAGTTCACTAATTATGAAACTAAAACACAGCCTCATTCTTTGCCTTTTAATTACCGCTCTTTCCATTCAAGCTCAAACTGAAAAAGAGGCTTTGGGTAAATTATCATTTATGATTGGTAATTGGGAAGGTAACTCAACAGCCTTTTTGGAAAAAAGTAATAAAAGTGTTGATGTTACCGAAAATGTATCCTACAAAATGAATGGAAGCTTAGTAGTTCTCGATGTAAAATCACCTTGGATTGAATTGCATACGATAATAAGTTATAGTGTAAAAGATCAGTGTTATTATTATCATCCGTTCTCAAAAAAAGGATTGAGAGACAAGTATAAAGGAAATTTTGAGGACAATGTTTTTAGAGTATATTTCAGTAAAGAAAGAAGACTAACATTCACCTTAACTAAAGAAGATTACTTCCATGAATTTGGTGAAAACCTTAAAGATGGTAAATGGGAAAAATACTTTGAAGATATTTTAAAACCAACACAAAAATAAACTTTGCTTTATATGCATCTTTAAATTTGTTTTTTAGTCTACTTTAAAACAAGAAAGATTATGACTAAAAAGCAAAACCGAAAAACTGAATTTTACATTCAACTTAATCAAGGGAAATATTTATTGAAAAATAAACAATTCGAGCATGCCTTTTATCATTTTGAAAACGCTCATATTCTTGGTCAAAAAAACATTTATAGACATACTCTATCTCATTTATGGATGTTAATTTTTGCTTTAAAAACAGAGAATTTAAAAGAATGTATTGGACAATGCTTCAGAATACTTGCTTCTATAATATTCACTTCATTCTGGGTACCTAAAGGTAATAGTGGAGGAACAAATATCTCTTCGGTAAAATCAATCCCAATAAGAAAAGAATTAAAAAAATATTTCTAAAGTTTTGCATCTTTTTTAAAATTTCTAAGTCTATTAGGTGAATTAAAAAATAATAGACATGGAATATAAAAATCAATGTACTTGTAATTGTACAAGTTGCTCAACAGAAGACTGTAAAAATTGTACCTGTGAAAACTGTACGTGCACAAATTGTAATTGTTAATAATCAATAAACGTCATTCCGAACCAAGACTAAGTATTCATACAGAAAGATTCCTTAACTTTTTTCGGGATGACGTAAACTATTTCGTAAATTTATAAGATGACTACCCAAGAAATTTGGACAACATATCATAAAGATTTAAAACGTTTTATCATTAGTAAAACCAAAGATGAAATTATTGCTGATGATATTTTACAAGATGCATTCATCAGGATTCATAATAAGTTAGATAAACTCAAAGATGCTTCTAAATTAAAATCATGGATTTTTACAATAACTCGAAACGCAATTTATGATCATTTTAAAACTCAGGGAAAAACTATAGTTATTGAAAACTCAGATATTCCTGTTGAAATTGAAAAGCATATACATACGGAAAAAGATTGTCTACGAGGAATTATAAAAAATCTGCCTAAGAAATATAGAACTCCCTTATTTTTAGCCGATATAAAAGGTTTAAAACAACAAGAAATTGCCAATCAACTTGATTTACCTTTACCAACAGTAAAATCTCAAATTCAAAGAGCACGAAAAATGATTGTTCAAGGATTTATGGATTGTTGTGGATTTAAACTAAATGATAACGGTAAATTAGTCGGTGAAATACAACCGAAAGAAGATTGCAAGGTTTGTAGTTAATTTTATTTTATTCTGTTTTTTTATTAGCTTGTACCAAATAACCAAACAATAATATGAATCAGAATAATTCTAATTTTGAAATCTTGCAAGGAGAGATTCAAAAGATGATTGATTATACCTCTAGAAGAAGCTATTTAAACAAAAGAAAATCATTTCGCATTTATATTTGTGTTGCAATTTCCTCGGCATTAATTACTTTTTTAGTTGCTATTGGAGATGATTTCCCTGTTTGGAGAGAAAGTATTAAAATGCTTACGTTATTTTTTAGTGCGTTAAGTAGTATTTTAGCGGCTTGGGATGGTTTTTTTAACCATAAAGAATTATGGGTTATTTATGGAGAAACTAGAGATTATTTAAAAGAACTATATCTAAAAACTAGACTAGCTAGCGAAAGCGACAAAAACAATCCTGAATACATCAAAAAACTACATGGCGAGTTCCAATCAATAGTGAGTAAAGGGAATTTTAAATGGAAAGAATTACGAATGGATGAGAATGATTAAAAATCATAAAATTTATCGTCTTCTCTTCTTTTTAAATCCTTTGTTTTTTCTACGAGATTCTTTAACACTAGTTACAGTATCATCAAACGTGTTTTTAGCTTTTTCAGGTTTATTTTTTCGCCAAGAATTGTCTTGAGGTAATAACTTTTTAATCAAATCATTACGACCTACTTTACTCAATGTATCTTTAATCCACTTTTTATTTTCTCTCTTATACCAAAAGAAAAATTTATGTTGATCTAACTTTTCTTGACGTGTTTTAGCAGTTTTAACTGGTTTTAATGTATATGGATGATAACCACTATAATAAATAACCGTAGCCACAGTCATTGGAGTTGGTGTAAACCCTTGTACTTGTTCTAACTGAAATCCCATATCTTTAGTTTCTGCAGCTAAGTTCGCCATGTCTTCAGGTTCACAAGCTGGGTGACTAGAAATAAAATATGGAATTAACTGTAAGTTCAGTTTCCCTTTTTTATTAATTCTATCAAAACGGTCTTTGAATTTATGAAAATATTTAAATGAAGGCTTACGCATTAATTTTAATACCGGATCTGAAGTATGTTCTGGTGCTACTTTTAGTCGTCCAGAAACATGATTTGTCATTACCTCTTCGGTATATGCATCTAATTCTTCCGGATCAGCATTTTTATTGAATTCTGGAACCAACATATCATGTCTAATTCCACTTCCTATAAATGACTTTTTAACTTTTGGATGTTTATCAACTGCTTTATATAATTCTGTTAATGGCTTATGTGAAGTGTCAAGATTACTACAAATTACAGGTGAAATACAAGATGGAGCGACACATTTATCGCAAATCGATTGAATTTTCCCTTTCATTTTATACATATTCGCAGACGGACCTCCAATATCTGACAGATAGCCTTTAAAGTCATCCATTTGTGCAACTTGATCTACTTCCTTTAAAACAGACTCTTGACTTCTACTTGCTATAAATTTTCCTTGATGAGCCGAAATTGTACAGAAACTACATCCTCCAAAACATCCTCTATGAATATTTATTGAAAACTTAATCATTTCAAAAGCAGGAATTGGTCCACGCTTATTATATTTTGGGTGTGGTAATCTTGTATATGGCAAATCAAAAGAAGCGTCAATTTCTTTTTCCGTCATTGTAGGAAAAGGTGGATTAATTACCAACTGCTTCTCTCCTACTTTTTGAAAAATTCGACGTGCAATTAACTTATTAGATTCCTGCTCTATAATTTTAAAGTTAGAAGCAAACGTTTTTTTATCAGATAAACAATCTTCATGAGAAGCAATTTTTACATCTTCCCAATTCTTGTTTTTCGGAGTTTTTTCATCTTCATGAACTAAAAACGCTGTCTGTTTTATTGTTCTTAAACTTGAAAATGGAACTCCTTTTTGTAATAATTCCACAATTTCACGCAAGGGCTGTTCTCCCATTCCGTACACCAACATATCTGCTTTAGAAGTTTCCAAAATAGAAGGTAGTAGTTTGTCAGACCAATAATCATAATGCGTTACTCTACGAAGAGACGCTTCAATTCCACCAATTAAAACAGGAGTATTAGGGAATTTTTCTTTTAAAATTTTGCTATAAACTGAAGTCGCATAATCTGGTCTAAAACCAATATCTCCATTTGGAGTATAGGCATCTTTATCTCTTTTTCGTTTACTGGCTGTATAATTACTTACCATAGGATCCATACATCCTCCAGTAACAGCAAAGAATAAATTAGGTGTTCCTAACTTAGTGAAATCTTGTAGATTATCATTAACACTAGGTTGAGGAACAATAGCCACACGCAAGCCGTAGCTTTCTAAAATACGACCAATTACTGCAGGTCCAAACGATGGATGATCAACATAAGCATCTCCACTAAACAAAATTACATCCAGCTCTTCCCAACCACGAAGTTTAACTTCTTTCTTAGTAGTTGGTAACCAATCAGATAATCGTCTTATTCTCATACAGTGCAAAAATACGTCAAATATTAACTAAATCACATATATTTGGAACTGATTAACCAAAATTCTATTGAAAATGACCTGTAAAAATTGTGAACATGTGCTTGAAGAAGGTGCTTCTTTCTGTGAAAAATGTGGTGCAAAAGTTGTAAAAAACAGGATTACTTTCAAGTTGTTAATGCAAGAACTTTTTGCAAGTTTTGGATTAGATAGCTTGTATGCCAGCACATTCAAAAAAATGTTTACTAAACCTCAAGAAGTTTTACAAGACTATCTTGATGGTGCTCGTAAAAAATATGTGAATCCTTTTGCATATCTAGCCGTAGGAGCAGCATTATCTCTTATCGTTTTTAATTTCTTTTCAAAAGAATTTATTGAAGTAAACAACTCTTTTAACCTATCTAGAACTGAGGAACTCAAGAAAAAAGCAAATATGGATATCTCAAAACTTTCAGGTTTATCAAAAAAAAAAGTAACTAAACTAAAAAGAGAACAAAAACAAGCACAACTCACCTTACAAATGGGAGACACGTATTTTGACTACTTTGTTCGATATTTTAATATTATTTCTTTCTTATTTATCCCTTTTTACGCCTTAATTAGCAACTTAACGTTCAGAAAACCTAATAATTATGGAGAACACATTATAATGAACTCCTACATACAAGGTACAACGATGTATATTTCTATTATTTTCTTTCTAATGGCAATGCTTATTACACCAAAACTTTATCCTTTTAGCACACTTGCTTTTATAATATATTACTTGTACGCTTTTGGTAAACTATATGAATTAAATACTAAGCAATATATTCTCAAGCTCTTAAGATTCTGCTTAGTATCTATTTTATTAATTGTTGTTATGGCTTTAGTTATTGGAATAATCTCTATTGCCATAGGAATAGTATTGGGTTACAAAAACCCAAAAGTATTAGTGTAATTATTTTTTCACTATTAGATGCGGAACTTTAGACTTATCCCAATCTATTACTAAACCTCCTGCAATGGATTGCGCTACTTCTTCACCGTATAAATATTCACATAAATATAATGCAGCTTCAAAAGATTTAGCTCCTCCTGCTGAAGTAATATATTTTTCATCATGAACAAATAATACCTTCTTACGAATATCTAACTCAGGAAACATTGTTCTCATTTTATCTATATCAGATGGGAAAGTGGTAGAAACTTTATCTTTTAAAACACCAGCTTTAGCTAAAACAAACGCACCATCACAATGCGAAGTAACAAACTGAGCTTCTTTATCTACTTTCTGTACAAATTCAATCATTACTTTATTATCTAGATCCGTATCTAAATGATGTTCAGCACTAGGTACAACTAGAATATCAATTTTAGGTAGACTATCTTTTTTATAATTAAAATCAGGAATAATTCTCATCCCTTCAAAAGTAGTTACAGGTTCATCAGTATCAGCAACAGTAAATACATTCATAGCTTTAATTCCTTTTCTAAAAATGGTGTGTTGAAAAATATCAAATGGAGCAGT
Source organism: uncultured Tenacibaculum sp. (assembly GCA_947492185.1). Lineage (GTDB taxonomy): Bacteria > Bacteroidota > Bacteroidia > Flavobacteriales > Flavobacteriaceae > Polaribacter. Next base: position 1,031,025 of record CANLMR010000001.1, on the reverse strand, counting down.
TAATTCGGTATTGTATGTTCCATCCATAATCAAAAAAGCAACATTGTATCGATTTGGTTTTAAATCTGGAAATACTTTAGCCTTTAATGTTATAGCTTCTTCTTGTATTTCTAATTCTTTGTCATTTTTAGTCTTTTTGCTATAACAGCTTACGAGTATAAGGAATATAAAAATTAAAGCAGAAAATTTCTTCATTGAACGGGAGTTTAAAATGTTTAAAAATAAAAAAATATTTTCGTTCTGTTTTTATTAAGAAATATAAAATCCCTTTAACATTTAATTAAGATTTTATGATATCTCATTTATTAATTTCGACCAATTTTCAACAAAAGAATCATGAATATAAAAATACTTACAAGGCTCTTGGCCTTAATTTTTGTCTTTGGAACAGCTCTAGATACTGAAGCTCAAAGAAGAAAGAAAAACAAGAAAAATGATAAAGAGGCTAAGGCTAAAGCACCAAAACCTAAACCTAAAAAAGGTGCCATACAACCTTATGAAAAGGTGGTTACAAAAAAGCACAAAACAGATGATGGTCTTTTTAAAGTTCATACTAAAGACCAAAATTATCTTTTTGAAATTCCAGATTCTTTATTAAATAAAGAAATGCTAATGGTAACCAGAATTGCAAAAACTGCAAACGGTATTGGTTTTGGTGGTGGAAAACAAAATACACAAGTGTTAAGATGGCAAAAGAAACATAAGAAAATCTTATTACGTGTAGTTTCTCACTCTGTAGTGGCAGATAGTATATTACCAGTTCATGAAGCTGTTGTTAATTCTAACTTCGAGCCTATTTTATTTTCATTTCCTATAAAAGCATTTAGCAAAGATTCTACTGCTACAGTTATTGATGCTACACCTTTATTTTCTAAAGATGTAAAAGCTATAGGTTTCCCTCAATTCAGAAGAAGACAATATAAAGTTACTCGTATGGATAAAGATCGATCTTATATCGATCGTATTAGTAGTTATCCTAAGAATATTGAGATTCGCCATGTAAAGACCTACTTATCAAATCAACCTCCTTCGAATAGAAGCTTAGGATCTATTTCTATAGAATTAAGTAATTCTATGATTTTACTTCCTGAAAAACCTATGAAGCGTAGGTATTTTGATCAGCGTGTAGGTTGGTTTGCTAGATCACAAACAGATTATGGTTTAGATGCTCAAAAAAGTAAATCTTTAACATATTTAGATCGTTGGAGATTAGAAGTTAAAGACGAAGACATTGAAAAGTTTAAACGTGGTGAATTAGTAGAACCTAAAAAACCTATTGTTTACTATATAGATAGAGCAACTCCTAAAGTTTGGCGTAAATACATAAAACAAGGAATTGAAGATTGGCAAGTTGCATTTGAGGCTGCAGGTTTCAAAAATGCAATTTTAGCTAAAGAACCTCCATCTAAAGAAGAAGATCCAGAATGGAGTCCCGAGGATGTTCGTTATTCAGTAGTAAGATATTTAGCTTCTCCAATTCCTAATGCTAATGGACCTCACGTAAGTGATCCGCGATCTGGTGAAATTTTAGAATCTGACATTAATTGGTATCATAATGTAATGACGTTATTACACAATTGGTATTTTATTCAAACTGCAGCTATTAATCCAGAAGCTCGTACTAATAAATTTAAAGATGAAATCATGGGACGTTTGATTCGTTTTGTTTCTGCCCATGAAGTTGGTCATACTATTGGTTTACCTCATAACATGGGAAGTTCTGTTGCTTATCCTGTAGATTCTTTACGTTCGGCAACCTTCACTAAGAAATTCGGAACTGCGCCATCTATCATGGATTATGCACGTTTTAATTATGTTGCACAACCTGAAGATAAAGGTGTAGCTATGATGCCAAATATTGGACCTTATGATAAGTATGCTATTAATTGGGGATATAGACCAATATTAGATAAAACAGCTAAAAATGAAAAACCTATCTTAAATAGATGGATTACTGATAAAGCAGGAGATCCAGTTTATAGATTTGGTCATCAACAAGTAGTAAACATTATTGATCCAAGTTCTCAAACAGAAGATTTAGGGGATGATGCTATTAAAGCTAGTACTTATGGTATTAAAAACCTTAAACGTATTTTACCTCGTTTAGAAGAATGGACCACTGAAGAAGGTGAAACATATGAAGAGTTAAATACTATGTATGGACAACTTTTAGGTCAATTTAATCGATACATGGGACATGTGAGTTCTAATATTGGAGGTGTTTATGAGCATTACAAAGCAGTAGGTCAAAACGGAGCAGTTTACACTCCTGTTGCTAAAGCTCATCAAAAAAATGCATTACGCTTTATTAATACTGAATTATTTACAACTCCAAACTGGTTATTAGATAAAAATATTGCTAATAAAACGCAATTCTCAGGAACTGGAGAAAGACTTCGTTCTTTACAGGTTCGTACTTTAAATCGTATTTTAAAACCAGGTAGAATGGTTCGTTTGGTAGAAAATGAAACTTCAAATGGAGCTAAAGCATATACATTATTAGAAATGATGAACGATTTACGCAGAGGAGTATGGAAAGAATTATATTCTGCTAATAAATCTGTTGATGCTTACAAAAGAAATTTACAGAGAGCCTATTTAGATCGTATGGATTTCTTATTAAACAAAGCAAAAAATCAAAGAGCTACTAATAATGGTGGTTATTTTAAGCAAACTGGGGTAAATGTAAGTCAATCGGATATTAAACCAGTTGTGAGAGGTGAATTAAAACGTTTAAAACGAGATATTCAAAGAAACATAGCATCGGTTAGAAATACTATTACACGATATCATTTTCAAGACGCTGTTGATCGAATTAATGATATTCTAGATCCAAAATAGGAAATGATAGTCTTTAATTTTAAAACCTAAAAAGAGATCTCATTGGAGATCTCTTTTCTTTTACAACAAAATTACTTTATAATTACCTTTTTGTTTATTTAGAATTATTCTAAATTTGTTTCTTATAAATTCAAAATGATGAAAAAAATTACCAACAGGGGACTTCATAGAGATTTCGCTTATTTTTATTTAGGATTAATTATTGCTTTTTCTTTTTCAGGTATTATTTTAAATCATAGGCAAAATTGGTATCCTATGAATTATACGTATGAAAGCAAACCGTTTCAATTAGAAATTCCGGTTGACAAAAAAGAATTAACTAAAGATTACTTTTTAAAAAACACTGAAGAACTTGGCACTTATGATGGACATAGAATTAGAGATGGTAAATTAAGAGTCTATTTTAAAGGAAATGCCATTCTTGATGCTGATGCAATATCAGGAAAGGGCACTATAGAATATAAAAGAAAAGTTCCTTTTCTTGGTCACACTATGTATTTACACAAATCAACTAATAATTTTTGGATTTGGTATTCTGATATTTTTGGAATTGCAATGTTAGTTATAGCTTTTACTGGAGTTTTAATTCCTATGGGTAAAAAAGGATTTAAAGCTAGAGGGTGGAAATTAGCAATGCTAGGCATGGTAATTCCTATATTATTTTTGATCTTCTTTTCTTAATTATTAAAAGAATTATAAATCTTCTACTTTAATTTTTTTAACTAGTTTTCCTGGTTTTACTCCAAACCTGTTTGTAAATACTTTATTAAAGTAAGATCTACTATTTAAACCCACAGCAAATATGACTTCATTAATAGATTGATACGTATTGTTAATAATTAGGTCATATGCCATTAATAATCGTATCTCAAGTATAAGTTTTACAGGAGATAAACCAGATTTTTCTTTAATGATTTGAGAAAATTGTTTGTGACTATATCCGCAAAGTTGTGCTAGTTTGTTTACACTAAAATCTTTATCATTAATATTTTCAATTACTATAGTATTCACTTTTTTCATTAAATCAGCATAAGCGCCGCTATAGTTTACAGCACTTTTATCAATATTTTGTAATTGTTTTTGATACTGTTCTTTTTCAATTAAAAAATTAATTCTGGTTAACAACTCAGTATCCTTAAAAGGTTTAACTAAATAATCTTTAATTCCTAATACGCTTTGTTTACCCTCAGCAAAATCTTTTATAGATGTTGTCATTAAAAGATAAGGAATATCTTTAGTTCGTTCATTCTTATTTAATTGTGCTTTAAGCTCATATCCATTTAAAATTGGTATTCTTAAATCGCACAAAATCAAATCAAAGTGTAATTCCAATATTTTACTCAATGCTTCTACTCCATCAAATGCAAATGTGCAATTAAACTTTGGTGATAATAATTCATTAATGTAGTTAATAATTTCAATGTTATCATCAATTACAAGAATAGAAGGAACATCCTCGGGCTCTTCAACATTAATCTGTGTTTGGGTTGTAATATTTTTGAACACAAGTTCTTCATTACTTAAATACGATTTATAGCTCTTTAAAGTTATAGGTAAACCTACGTTAAATGTGCTCCCAACACCTTTTTCACTATTTAAAGATATACTCCCTTTTAATTTAGATATTAATTCATTTACTAATGATAAACCTATTCCAAAACCTCCATAAATTTGATTTTGTTTAGATTGGTAAAACCTATCAAAAATAAATTCTTGCTCTTTTTGGTCAATACCAATTCCTTCATCTCTTATTGTTATTAACAGCTCTTTTTGCAATAATTCTGCGGAAAAATAAATTGACTTTTGAGGGGGTGTATATTTAATTGCATTAGAAACTAAATTGTTTATTATTTTCTTCAAACTATCATAATCATAATTTAAATCTTGACTTAGGTTAATATTAGATTTATAACACAAAGCAATGTTCTTAATCTCAGCTACGCCTTGAAAAGAAATAACACAATCTTCAATAAATTTTCCTAATGGCAGTGATAATGTTTTATGATTAACATGTTCTTTTTCTAGCTTAGAAAGCGTTAAAAAATTAGTTAATGAGTTTGCTATATTCTCAGTACTTCTCTTAGCCAAATTTGTATACTTAAGCACTTTAGAATAGTCCATTGGGTTATTACCAATCAATCTTAAATAACCAATAATAATTGTAATTGGTGTACTTATTTCATGTGATAAGTTTTCAATAAACCGATTTTTATAATCGGTTACAGCTTTAATTTTTTCATACTCATAAAAAAGTTGCAAACGCTCTTTTTTTCTTTTAGAATGAAAAATAAAGAATAAGAAAGCCAACACAGAAAAAGTAATCAAAAACGTATACAGTATATAGAATTTCTTTCGCTGTTGGAGAAATAAATCACTTACCCTATTGATTTCCTTTAATTCAACAATTTTATCATCATAATTTAGTTTGAAGTTTAATATTGATGCTCTTGCATTTATATGAAAACTTTTTAAAGAATTTCGAACTTTAAAATAATCTTCATATGCTGTTAATGACTTTTGATAATTACCTAATGTTTTATGAGAGAGATATTCTACTTTAAACATTTTAAGCTTTGTAAAATCACTAACTCTTGTGAAAAATTCACTTTCTTTAACTCTGTCTAAATAATTTAAAGTCGCAGGATAATCCTTTTCTTTAAAAGCAAGAAACGCAAGCCCTATAGTTTTGTTAGCATTATCACATGGTAATTTTAATTCAGGATTAGTATATGCTTTATGAATATATTTTCGAGCAGAATCAAGTTGATTAGTTATAGAAAACATCTCAAACAACTCTTTATAATAATACTTTTTTACAACATTTTTTTTCAAAGAATCTGGATTGATATTCTGTAAAACTCCTATTGATTGTTTTTCTAATCCTAATGAAGCTAAATGAGAAGCATGGTTAATATAAATCCTTTTATTATAATAATCGTCTTTGGATTTATATAGGTATTTATTCATTAAAATAGAATCTATTTCTGTGGATAAATCAATACTATTAATTTTTCTGTAAAACATCCCAACAGCAACGTAACTTTCAATTTGACTTTCTACATCACCATTTTTTTCAAAAAAATCTATTGCTTTATAAAAGCTCTCTAATGACTTATAATAATCACTTTCTTTAGCATATTTTTTTGCTAAATACATCTCTGTTTTTCCTAAAACTGAAAGGTCATGACTACTATTTTTTATTAAGTTTTGATAATGATTAACTGAATCAAAATTGTGATTAGCTACATGAAAATTTATGATATTTAAATACGATTGACTTCGAATATTTTCTAACTCTTTCTCATTAAGAATTTCTTCTTGATCATTTATTGATTTAAGTAATTTGTGTGCTCTGCAGTATGTTTTAGTAAGGCTAACAGTATTAGCCTCGCTAAGCATTAGGTTACAAAGAGATTTGATTGGTTGTCTTTTTTTTAACTCTTTGACCTGAGATTTTAGGGGGGCACTTATCATTAAAATGATAAGTAGTAGTAGGTTTTTAGACATATACAAATATCGTCAAATTTTAATACGATTTAATCTATTCTTTTGTATCGGTAAAAAAAAGAACAAAAAAGTAAAAAAAGAACATCTTTATTCTTAAAAAAACTACTATAGGTTAAAAAAAAGAACTTCAATAAATGCTTTTTATAAGACATTTGTAACATACATTCCTCTCAAATTTATATATGTTCTATTACATTCATTCACAAATAATTACGCTAAGTATTGGGAGAATTTCTTAGCGAAAAGGGCTTTTTGAGTTTTCATCTAAATATGTTTAAACCAAAGTGAATGAATTATCTAGGTGCCTTGTCTAAGGCACCTTTTTTTTTAAAAAATAGTTAGTGTATTTCACATATTAAAGTGAAACATTATGGGGATTATATGATGTCTTGTTTTTATAAGCAAGACATCTTTTTTTGATCTATAAAAATTCTAAAAATTGTGCTCTACTTATTTCATTTGCTCCTAAAGACGCCAAATGATCATTATACACCTGACAGTCTATCAACTTATAATTTCCTTTTTTTACTAAATGAATAAATGCTACTTTGCTCATATTACTAGCTTTACTAAACATACTCTCTCCGCAAAAAACACCATTATCTAAATCTACTCCATATAATCCACCTACTAATTCATCCTCTTTCCAAACTTCAATTGATTTTGCTAATCCAGTTTTATGTAATTTTAAATACGCCGAAAGCATATCATCTGTAATCCAAGTTCCATCTTGGTTTTTCCTTTGTGTTTTCTTACATGCCAATATTACTTCTTCAAAAGCCTTATTCTCAGTAATAACAAAATCGTTTTTTCGTAATACTTGTCTCATAGACTTCGAAATTTTTAATTCATCTGGGAATAAAACCATCCTCTTTGATGGAGAATACCACACAATAGGCTCTCCTTCATTAAACCATGGAAAAATTCCATTTTTATATGCATGAAGTAATCGTTTAACAGATAAATCACCTCCTAAAGCAATAACACCTTCTTCTGAACTTAGCTCATGAGGTGGAAAATCAATATGTTCTCCTAACCAATAATACATTAAAAAATAAGTAAACCTAATACGTAAATTATAGTCCCTATAAACATAGCTATGAGTGTATAAGGAAGAATTTCTTTGGCTTTTAGTTTTGTTATCCCTAAAAGTGGTAGTGCCCAAAACGGTTGTAACATATTAGTGATTTGATCTCCATAAGCTAAAGCCATAATAGCTTTAGGTAAAGGGACTCCTAACTGTAAAGCTGATTCAACAACAATGGGACCTTGAACAACCCACTGACCGCCACCACTTGGCACAAATATATTTACCAAACCGGCACTAAAGAAAGTAAAAATTGGTAATGTTGTAGTATTTGAAATGGAAATAAAAAAACTAGAAATTAAAGCTACCATTCCTGTAGACTTCATAATTCCCATAATTCCAAAATACAGAGGAAATTGAATAAGTATTCCTGAAACATCTGTAATAGACTTACCTACAGCGCTTGTGAAATTTTTAACATTTTTATGTAATATAATTGCAAGACCTAACATAAAAAAATTAATTAGATTAGGTGTTATTTTTAACGCTCCTAAATCTTTATGATATTGAATAAAAAAAGTTATCAAAATAATGCCTCCTATAATATATCCTAACAAAGAAGAGTTATCTAGCTTTTCTGATTTTTCTTTTGGTTCATCTGATACATCATCTAAATTATATTCCAATAAATTAATTTTAGTAGGCTTAGCTTTCTTTCCCATTAAATAGAATGTTGAAGAGACGGCGATAACCACTACAACAAAAATGAGTAAATTCCACCAACTAAAAACTGTTTGACTATAATCTATAAGCTCTGGAATTTTAGACATTGTTGTTTCAGAAGATACATTATTCATTATAGACTTAATATGTCCTTTTTCATTTATTTTTATTGGTGCAGACCCTGAAATTCCACCATGCCAAACCATCAAACCAACATATCCAGAAGCCCCTATAATTGGATAATTGAGTTTCAAACCTCTTCTTTGAGCATCTTCAGCAACTTTTCGTGCTAATAAAGCTCCAAAAATTAAACCTAGCCCCCAATTAAAAAAAGCAACAATCATAGTTACCGAACTAACTAACATAGCACTATTAGCTGTAGTTGTACAATATTTAGTAAGCTTAAGAATCAAGTTATTCATTGGTTTACTCAGTACTAAAACATGACCTAACACTAAAATCAACATCATTTGATAGGCAAAAACAAGCAACCCTTGATTCCATATACCTTCTTCCCAAAAACTCAAAATATTAATTCCATAATCTATTATCGATCTGTTTTCTGGTTTTGTTAAAACCAATGCCAATACAATGGTTAACATTGTTAATAGTATGGCAATTGTAAAAGGTGAAGGAATATATTTCTTAAAAAGATTCTCTATAATTTTTGTAATCTTCATATTAGTTTAATTAGCCATTAAAAATAATAAGTATTTAACTTTTGTAATACTAAAAACCTCTCTATTTTTGCCCCCTAATTGTTTGACGGAGACGATAATGACAAAAAAAAGTAAAAAAAAGAATAAAGAAGCACATGTAAAGCGTTTACACAATTACTATCAGCGTACTGGTTTTTACATGTTTATATGGGAAAGTTTAAAGAAAGCCTTTTTACCATTAGTTTTAGTAGTTATAGCCTTGTTTTTATTTAACAATTATGTTTACAATATTAATGATGGGCTTCAAAAAATGACGGAAACGTTCTCGAGAACTAGTTTACTGATTACATTTTTTGCTTCTGAAACTATATTAGGGTTAGTACCTCCAGAAATTTTTATTGCATGGTCTAAAAAAACTTCAGAACCTATTTTAAACTTAGTAATTCTAGCAACTTTATCTTATTTAGGAGGGATTTTAGCCTATTATATTGGTAAAGCATCGTTAAAAATTGGCGCGGTTAAAGAATACCTAGAAGTAAAAATGGCAAAGCACTTAAAAAACACTAAAAAATGGGGTGGTTTTTTAATTCTTGTTGGTGCATTACTACCACTTCCATTCGCAATTAGTTGTTTAACTGCTGGAATGATTAAATATCCAGTAAAAAATGTAATCTTATTCGGTCTGTTTCGTTTTTTACGTTTTGCAATTTATGCTTGGGCAATATTTTCAGTAGTAAATTAATATAATAACTAACCTTATCTTTGTCTTATGGCATTAACAAATAACGATATTTTCAAAAAACTACGAGTAGCTCATAAATTAAGAGATACAGATATTATTAAGATTTGTGAACTAGTTGATTTTAAAGTTTCAAAAGCTGAATTAGGAGCTTTTTTCAGAAAAGAAGACCATCCTAAATATATGGAGTGTGGAGATCAAATTTTAAGAAACTTTTTAAACGGGTTAATTATACATTTACGAGGACCAATGCCTCCAAAAGAAAATAAAAAATAAAAAAGAGTACATTTCTGTACTCTTTTTTATTTTATCTCTAATTTACTTTTTAGAAAGGTAAATCATCTGGTTCATTATCTGTTAAATCTGGAGCTGGTTGAAATTGATCAACTGGCGGCATATTTTGAGCAGCAGCAGCTTGTTGCAAGTTTTCTATTCTCCATCCTTGAATAGAATTAAAATACATTGCTTTTCCTTCTGGATTAACCCACTCTCTACCTCTTAAGTTAATTGAAACTTTAACATCTTGTCCAACTTGGAAATTATTTAACAAATCACATTTATCTTGAACAAATTCGATCATTAACATTTGAGGATATTGCTCATCTGTAGTTAATACTAATTCTCTTTTTCTAAAACCGTTACTACCAAAAGTTTGTGTGTCATTAATAATTTTAATCTTCCCTATAACTTCCATAATCTTCTTATTTAATTAAAAGCACTTTCCAAGCACTCTGAACGTCATTTTTTAATAAATATTCTTGTGCAAATGTATGCTTTTTTTCTTCTGATATTCCAACATATTCTGGATGTTCTTTAGCAAAGTTATCAACAACAGTTTTACTCGGCAGCTCCTCAACATTTCCCAAAACTCCTAAATTATTTCCCGTTAACACATTACTGTTTCTTATAATTGCAGGAATTTGATCTACTCCAATTCCTAAAGTTGATAATGGTTTTGGTATTTCAAAGAAACCGTCTCTTGCTCTCGAATAATAGCTTCCTCCTGCACGTGCTACTAAATCAATTTTATGTTGATCGATTAATCCATCATTATCAAGAACTTCTTCTTTAATATGAACTTTCACTACTTCACACATAATTAAATTACCAGCTCCACCTTCTTTTCCTGTATATATAATATCAATTACTTTGCATTCAAATTGTACAGGTGATTCTGCAACTCTAAAAGGTTTTACAATTTCTGAAGGCAACATTGTTAATCCAGCTTTTTCAAACTCATTTACACCTTTTGGATACATGGTGCTACTTAATGACATTTGCTGAACAATATCATAATTCACAACATTAATAACAACCTCTTTTACTACCTCAGCATTATCTAAAGTATGTTTAGTTGTATTATTTCTAACACTTCGTGCTGGAGAAAAAATCATAATAGGAGGATTTGCTCCAAACACATTAAAAAAACTAAAAGGTGACAAGTTAGGATCCCCTTCTTCATCTATTGTACTTGCAAAAGCTATTGGTCTTGGTGCAATTGCACCTAATAAATATTGATGTAATTTTCCTGTAGATACTTCTTTAGGATCAATTGTTAACATGAGTTGTTGTTTAGATTTATTGCTCTGTAAATATACTATGGTTTTAACAATAAAGTTATACTTAAGAATAGTTTATATTTGAATTATGGTGGACTCTTTAAAGAATTTATTTTCGGGGAAAAGATTAATCATTTTAATATCTTTTGTAATCGTATCTCTTATTCTATGGAATACTTATGCTTTTTTTAAAAAATTCAAACAAGAGGAAAGAGAAAAAATGGAGCAATTTGCTTTTGCTTTAGAAAGAGTTGGAAATACTCCAAATCTTGATGCAGATATGAATTTAGAGTTAAAAGTTCTTGAAAACAATGACATCCCATGTATTCTTACAAGCATTAACGGTACAATTGGCGAAGATCATAATTTAGATAGCACAAAAACTAATGATCCTTTTTATTTACAAGAACAGCTAGCAATTATGAAGAGACAGAACCAACCTATAGAAATTAATTATCTAGGTAAAAAAGAATACATCTATTATCGCGATTCTGATTTATTAAGAAAATTAACATATTATCCTATAGCATTAATATTAATACTAGGCTTATTTTTAGGTGTAATATACCTATTCTTTAATTCAAGTAAAATTGCCGATCAAAATAAATTATGGACCGGTATGGCAAAAGAAACTGCACATCAAATTGGAACACCGCTTTCATCTCTATTAGGTTGGGTTACCATTTTAAAATCTGAAAATATAAATCAGGAATATGTAACGGAAATAGAAAAAGATGTAGGTAGATTAAATATTATTGCCAATCGTTTTTCTAAAATTGGCTCTTTACCTAGCTTAGAAAAAAATAATGCTGTTGAAATAACTAGTAATATTTTTAATTATTTGAAATCAAGAAGTTCAAAACAAGTTGAATTTTCTTTTGAAACATCTAATGAAGAAATTTTAGTAAACCTTAACACTGAACTTTATGGTTGGGTTATAGAAAACCTTATTAAAAATGCAATTGATGCAATGCAAGGTAAAGGTGCAGTTTCTGTTGATCTAAAAGAAGATGATTCTCACATAATCGTTTTAATTTCTGATACTGGAAAAGGTATACCAAAATCAAAATTCAACCAAGTATTTAAACCAGGATTTACAACTAAAAAAAGAGGTTGGGGATTAGGTTTATCTTTATCTAAACGAATTATTGAAGATTATCATAAAGGTAAAATTTTTGTAAAAAAATCAGAAATCAACAAAGGAACTACTTTCGAAATTCAATTAGATAAAACTTAATCTTTCTCCTTGTAATTACGTTTTAATGAAAGTCCAAATAAAACACCACCAATAGTCCAAACTACAGCTCCTATTACAACTTTTTTAGTAGTGATTTCTTCTTTGTTATAATATGGAAAAGCAAATGTCATTATAACAAACATAAAAAGCCCCCAACTAAGTCCTGCTCTAAGCCACTTTTTCATCCTTATTTAAAGTTTTTAGAAATTTTATTCGCCAATGCTACAAATTCGTCATTAGATAATTTTTCCTTTTTTACAAACTGCATATCTGCCATAGTATTAATCGGAATTAAATGCACATGAACATGTGGTACTTCTAAACCAATAACACTCATACCAATTCGTTTGCAAGGAACAGCTTTTTCTATAGCTTTGGCTACACGATAACTAAAATCCATTAACCCTAAATATTCTTCTTTAGACAAATCAAAGATTTTATTTTCTTCCCTCTTAGGAATAACCAGTGTATGACCAGCTGCATTAGGGTTAATATCTAAAAAAGCATAAAAATCATCATTCTCTGCAACTTTATATGAAGGAATTTCTCCATCAACAATCTTAGTAAATATACTTGCCATTGTATTTATTTTAGAAGTAAATGTAAATAAATAACGCATTGTAAAACAACGCGTTATAGCTATTCTTATCTTGAAATTTCTAAAATTTCAAATTTCATTAGTCCATTTGGAACTTGAATTTCAGCTACATCTCCAACTTTTTTTCCTAACAAACCTTTACCTATAGGTGAATTAACAGAAAGCTTACCGTTTCTAACATCACTTTCGCTATCTGCAACCAACGTATAAGTAAACTCCATACCGTTACCAGAGTTTTTTAGCTTTACTATAGAATGAATTAAAATTTTAGAAGTATCCAATTGACTTTCATCAATAATTCTTGCACTTGCCACAACATTTTTAAGTTTCGCTATTTTTGTTTCTAATAACGATTGTTCTTCTTTAGCAGCATGATATTCAGCATTTTCACTTAAATCTCCTTTATCTCTTGCATCAGCAATTTCTTGAGAAACTCTTGGTCTTTCTACTTGTTCTAAGTGAGCTAATTCATCTTTAAGCTTTTTTAATCCTTCTTCTGTATAATATGATACTTCACTCATTTCTTCTAGATTTAAATAATTAATTTCATTTGCTCGCGTTTTAAATCATGTAATAACACGAAGCGCATATTTATGACTATCTACTCGGGGGTCATAAAATTAAAAATCCCAGTCCGTTAGGAATGAGATCGTAAAACAAATGTACAAAATATTTGTAAATTAGCGCTTCTTAACTATATATAAAGGTTTCTTAAAATGAAAAAGATTCTAATTTTACTTATTGGTTTACTGATGGTTAATTGCTCTGACAATACCAATACAAATAATTGTTTTTTTGGAATTACATTAAATGAAACTATCAATCTATCAAATCCTCAATTTATAGACATTCAAGTCCCAGGTGGAAATACTATTGTAAATTTAGGAGGCAGAAGAGTTTTAATAATTAGACGAACTTCTACAGCATTTAAGGCCTATGACATGGAATGTCCTGAAAGAGACTGTAACTCTTTTATGACTTTTGACGGATTAAAAATGATTTGTCCTTGTACTCAAAAAGAGTATAATTCGTTAAATGGTTCTCCAATTGATGGTAATGGATGCTTTGCTTTAGAATATAACGTCCAACAAATTAGTAGTACTGCACTGCAAATTAGCCGTTAAATAATTCTTCAACGTCAATAAGATTATTACTTTTGTGTGCACAACACAAATTGAATTATTAAAGTGAAAAATTATTTCTCTTCAAACTTTAAACTTGGTGTACTAGGTGGTGGACAATTAGGAAAAATGTTACTTACCGAAACACAGAAATTTGATATTTACACATCTATACTAGATAAATCTGAAGATGCTCCATGTGCTCAAATTTGCAATGAGTTTCATCAAGGTGATTTATTAGATTATGATACGGTTTATAATTTTGGAAAAACCGTAGATCTATTAACTATTGAAATTGAAAATGTAAATATTGATGCTTTAGATCAACTCAAAAAAGAAGGATTACCAATCTATCCAAAACCAGAAAATCTCAGAGTAATTCAGAATAAAGCGCAACAAAAAAAGTTTTACAAAGATCATAATATTCCAACTGCAGATTTTACTCACTTTGCCTTTTTAGAAGAATTAAAACACTCGTATGAAAATGGACTTATAGAGTTCCCTTTTGTATGGAAATCTGCTAGATTTGGGTATGACGGTAACGGAGTAAAAGTTGTAAAAAACTACTCTGATTTAGAAAGTTTACCAGAAGGAGAATGTATTGCAGAAAAATTAGTTCCTTTTAAAAATGAATTAGCTGTAATTGTAGCTAGAAATCAAAAAGGGGAAATTAAAACGTATCCTGTGGTTGAAATGGAATTTCATCCAGAAGCAAACCAAGTTGAATATGTTATTTGCCCAGCTAGAATAGATGATGCAGTAGCTAAAAAAGCGAGAGAAGTTGCTTTAAAAGTTGCAGATAAATTTGGCTTTATTGGTTTATTAGCAGTTGAAATGTTCCAAACTCAAGAAGATGAAATTTTAGTTAATGAAGCTGCTCCAAGAACTCATAATTCTGGTCATTATACCATTGAAGCTAGTTATACCAGTCAATTTGAACAACATGTTCGTAGTATTTTAAATCTTCCTCTTGGCAATACAGAAAGCAAAGTTGCTGGAATTATGGTAAATTTAGTAGGAGCTGAAGGATATACCGGTGATGTTGTATATGAAAACATGGAAAATATTCTGGAAATAGAAGGTGTAACTCCACATATTTATGGAAAAAAGCATACAAAACCTTTCCGTAAAATGGGCCATGTTACCATTGTAAATGAAGATATAATCAAAGCAAGAGCGTTAGCTCAACAAGTAAAAGAAACGGTTAAAGTTATTTCGAAATAAAAAATTTGTCATTACGAATGAAATGAGGTAATTCTAAAATAGCAAAGATTACTTCATCAAGAATTTCTCGTGATGACTATAAAATAAAAATATGGTAGGAATTATAATGGGAAGTGATTCAGATCTTCCAATAATGCAAGAAGCAATAGATGTATTAGAAAGTATGGATATTCAAATTGAGGTAGATATTGTTTCTGCCCATAGAACTCCAGAAAAACTTTTTGATTATGCTAATAATGCACATAAAAGAGGTGTACAAGTTATTATTGCTGGAGCTGGTGGTGCAGCACATTTACCAGGAATGGTAGCAAGTATGAGTCCATTACCAGTAATTGGTGTACCAGTAAAAAGTAGAAACTCTATTGACGGCTGGGATTCTGTTTTATCTATTTTGCAAATGCCAGGAGGAGTTCCTGTTGCTACTGTAGCTTTAGATGGAGCAAAAAATGCGGGAATTTTAGCTGCTCAAATAATTGGAGCTTCTGATAAATGTGTTTTAGATAAAATCATCGCATACAAAGAAGGACTTAAATTAAAAGTTGAAAAAGCTTCGGAAAGAGTTAAGAAATAAGTATCTTAGTACAAGAAGAAAATAAAGCCTCACAGATCGTTAATTTGTGAGGTTTTATAGGTTTAAAAATTAAATTGAAATGACAAATAATCCACTACTTCAAGATTTTAACACACCTCCTTTTACAGTTATAAAAGAGGAACATTATAAAACAGCAATTGAAGAAGCAATTGCAATAGCTAAAAAAGAAATTAATCAAATTGTTGAAAATTCTGATACACCTTCTTTTCAAAATACAACAGTAGCTTTAGATAGTACCGGTGAAAAACTAGATAGAATTACTTCTATATTCTTCAATTTGAATTCTGCTGAGACCAATGAAGAAATTCAAAAAATAGCCAAAGAAATTTCTCCTTGGTTAAGTGAATTTAAAAACGATATGATTTTAAATGCTGATTTATTCAAAAGAGTAAAAGTAGTTTATAATCAAAAAGATTCATTAACATTAACTCCAGAAGAAGACATGCTTCTGGAGAAACAATACAAAGGTTTTTCAAGAAATGGAGCTAATCTAAATGACGAGAAAAAATCAGAATTAAGAAAATTAGATGCTGAACTTTCTAAATTATCACTTCAATTTGGAGAAAATGTTTTAGCCGACACTAATGCTTTTGAGTTACTATTAACGAATGAAGGTGATTTAAAAGGATTACCTGAAGGAGCCAAAGAAGCAGCTAAATTATTAGCCCAACAAAAGGAAAAAGAAGGATGGCTAATTACGTTGGATTATCCTAGTTACATTCCATTTATGACCTATGCAGAAAATAGAGAATTGAGAAAACAATTATCTATTGCTATGGGGAAAAAAGGTTTTCAAAGTAATGATCACAACAATGAAGAAATCGTTCTTAAAATTGTAAATCTTCGTCATCAAAGAGCACAACTTTTAAGCTACAACTCTCATGCTCATTTTGTATTAGAAGATCGTATGGCAGAAGCTCCTGAAAAGGTACTTTCATTTTTAAATGATTTATTAGAAAAAGCAAAACCTGCTGCAGAACGTGAGTTCAGAAACCTAGAAAATTATGCAAAGAAACTTGATAATATTGATCAGTTAGAGAAATGGGATGGAGCATATTATTCTGAAAAATTAAAGAAAGAATTATTCGACTTAGACCAAGAATTATTGAAACCATATTTTAAGTTAGAAAATGTAATTGATGGTGTTTTTGAAATTGCGAATAGACTTTTCAATTTAAGTTTTGAAGAAATTGATTCTATCGATAAGTATCATGAAGATGTGAAAACATATAATGTTACCGATATTAACGGAAATTTTGTGTCACATTTTTATGCCGACTTCCATCCAAGAGCTGGAAAACGAAATGGAGCTTGGATGACTTCATATAAATCACAGCAAATTAAAAATAAAGTAAATGACAGACCTCAAGTTTCTATTGTTTGTAATTTCACCAAACCAACAGAAACTAAACCTTCATTATTAACTTTTAACGAAGTGACTACATTATTCCATGAATTTGGTCATGCTTTACATGGAATGCTTGCTAACACAACCTACAAGAGCTTATCTGGAACTTCAGTTTCTTGGGATTTTGTAGAATTACCAAGTCAAGTTTTAGAAAATTGGTGTTATGAAAAAGAAGCATTAGAATTGTTTGCTAAACATTATGAAACAGGAGAAACTATTCCAATGGAATACGTTCAAAAAATAAAAGAATCTGCAACATTCCACGAAGGAATGCAAACACTTCGTCAATTGAGTTTCGGATTGTTAGATATGAGTTGGCATTCTGGAAAACCTGAAGAAGGAATTTCTGTAAAAGACTTTGAATTAAACGCATTTAGCAATACTAAATTGTATCCAGATGTTCCTGAAAATTGCATGAGTACTGCTTTCTCTCACATTTTTCAAGGCGGATATTCAGCAGGATATTATTCTTATAAATGGGCTGAAGTTTTAGACGCTGATGCTTTTGAATATTTTAAAGAAGAAGGTATTTTCAACAAGGAAATTGCTGATAGATTTCAAAACCATGTACTTTCAAAAGGAGGTACAGAAAAACCAATGGAATTATATAAACGATTCCGCGGACAAGAGCCAAAACCTGAAGCTCTTTTAAGACGCGCAGGTCTGATTAACAATAATTAACAGTATAAATTTTATATTTTTTTATTAGTCCCTTATTTTTATAAAAAACTATTTTTATGAAAAAGGGACTTTTTATTTTACTGCTATTCGTTTGTTTTACAATTTATTCACAACAAATCATCAAAGGGAAAATAGTTTCAAAAACGAATACTCCACTAGAAAATGCTTCCGTTTTTTTTAACAACACAACTATCGGAGCATTAACCAATCAAAAAGGTGAATTTGAACTTCGATTTAGGAATAATAACACCTATACACTGGTCGTTTCTTATTTAGGTTATAAAACTTTTCAAAAACAGATTAATACATCAAATACCGAGTTTTTAACCATCCAATTAGAAGAAGATGATGAATTACTTGATGTAGTAGAGATTCCAAAAACAAAATATGATGATGAGTGGAAATACAATCTCGTTCGTTTTAAAAAGGTTTTTTTAGGAAGGACAAAACTAGCCGAAGAATGTATTATACAAAACGAAAAAGATTTACACTTCGATTACAATTCCAAAACAAATACTTTAACCGCAATTGCCAGAAAACCACTTCAAATAAAACATAAAGGATTAGGCTATTTAATTACTTACGACTTGGTTGACTTTTCTTTGGATCATCAAAAAGTGTTTTTTAGCGGTTATGCACAATACCAAAATCTTCGAAAATCTGTACGCAAAAAATGGAAAGAAAACAGGTTAACAGCTTACAATGGCTCTCAAATGCATTTTCTAAGAAGTCTCATGACTAAAGAATTAGAAAATAATGGATTTGTGGTAAATCAATTTAAGCGAGTTAAAAACGAAGAAAGACCTAGTGAGGAAGAAATTCAATTTGCGCGAGAATATATTAAACTTCAAGGAGGAGTCGTTCGTTTCGGAAATAGAAATATTACACCTAAAACTAAACTAGACAGTGCTTATTTAACATTAAAAAAAGCAAGAGAATTACCTAAATATCGTGATTATTTCTACAAGAAAAATGTTCCTTATAAAGAAATGATTTCTTATGAAAATAACGTTCCCTTTTTAGATTTTAAAGATTATTTAATGATTGTATATACTAAAGAACCAGAAGAAGAAAACTTCATCAAAGGCACTTTTAGAAAAAGAAGAAAAAAACCACTTAATGTACAAACTTCACATCTTGTATTATTACACGGAAAGGCTAAAATTGATTCTTCCGGAATCCTTCTAGATCCTAATGCTGCTTACCAAGAAGAGTACTGGGGATTTGAAGCTTTCGCTAACATGTTACCACTAGATTATCAACCAATTAAATAATAATTCAAAAAAAAAAAATCTTTCAATTTTATCATAAAATGTATATTTTAGATGTAAAAATATGCTACTATGAAAAATTTTGTTTTACTTCTGTTTTGTTTCTTTTCTCTTACCATTACAGGACAATTAGTTATTAAAGGAAAAGTGATTGATAATACTAACACTCCACTAGAAGGAGCTTCTGTATTTTTGAATAATACTACTGTTGGGACAATCTCAAATGAGAACGGAGAATTTGAACTCAAAGCTACAGAAGACAATTATACTCTTGTTGTTTATTTTATGGGATTTAAAACTATTCAAAAACAAATTTCCATAGAAGAAAATGAGTTTTTCACTATTCAACTTGAAGAAGATAATGAGCTATTAAATGAAGTAGAGATTGACATTACCCCTAAAAGTAACTTTAAAGATTTTGAACGATTTAAACTTGCATTTATTGGTAACACAAATTTTGCAAAAGGATGTGAAATATTAAATCCGGAAGTACTTCGCTATTATCTAAATTCGCGAACGAGTAAACTTACAGTTAGGGCAAAGAAGCCAATTGAAATTTTAAACAGAAAGCTTGGATATAAAATATATTATGACTTAGTGAAGTTTACCATTGATCATAAAGCTACTTATTTTCATGGTTATGCTAGATACGTCAAATTAAAAGGTAAAAAGAGACAACAAAAGCGCTGGAAAAAGAATAGGTTAAAAGCTTACAACGGTTCTCTACTACATTTCTTCAGAAGTTTATATATGGCAAATGTTCAAGAAGAAGGATTCGTTATCAATCAATTTAAAAGACAAAAAATAGTATTAAAAAAAGGAGAAAAATTTAAAGAAGTTCCTTTAAAAGAAAATCTTAACTATCATGATGTAGTTTTTAGAGTGAATGGTAAAACCTTTTTAAATTTTAATTTTTGGCTTGAAGTTATTTACAAAAAAGAAAAAGAAGAATTGAATTATAGACGTTTTGGTAAACGATTAAATCAACAAGAATCTATAATACAATTAGTGGAAAAGCCTATTGAGATTTTACCTTCGGGAAAATTGGTAAATCCACTCGCTACTTTTACAGAACAATATTGGGCTTATGAGAAAATGGCCGATTTATTACCTACAGATTATCAACCCATGAAATAATAAGTTATTTTAGTGACATAGAAATCTAAAAACCTCCTCGATGAAAATTATTGACTTATCAAAGCCAATTCAGTACAATAAAAATGATCCATGGTTTATGAAAGTTAAAATAAAACATAAGCCTCATAAAAAAGCCAAATGGTTAATTCGTTTTTTAGGACTTCCTTTTAAACTTTTTCCAAAGAACTTTGATGGATGGGCAGATGATGTCATTCAAAAAATGGGAGTACATTCTACCACTCACATTGATGCTCCTTGGCATTATTCACCAACTACCAATGGAGAAAAATCAAAAACTATAGATCAAATACCATTAGATATTTGTTATGCAGATGGTTTGGTAATAGATATGAAGCATAAAAAAGATTTCGATCCAATTACTGTAAATGATATTGAACAATTTATGCAGAATCAAAACTTAGAATTGAACCCTGGAATGATTGTTTTGATAAAAACAGGAAGAGATAAATTTAACGGAACTAAGGATTTTCATAAAGTAGGTACAGGAATGAGTGCCGAAGCAACTTCTTGGCTTATCGATAAAGGAATAAAAGTAATGGGAATTGATTCTTGGGGTTGGGATTTACCACTTCCCTACATGCTTAAAAAAGCTAAAGAAACTAACAATTCTGAATTGTTTTGGGAAGCACATTTAGTAGGACAAGACAAAGAATATTGGCATATGGAGCAACTAGTCAATTTAGATACTTTACCCTATTCAGGATTTAAAGTAGCTGTATTTCCTTTAAAAATTGTTGGTGCTTCTGCTGCTCCTGCAAGAATCGTTGCAATGCTAGACTGATAATAATAGATTAATTTTCTGTTTTCTTATTTTTCTCTTCAATCCACTTACTCATATACTTTGTGGATTGTAGCGTTTGATGTTGTAATAAAGAACCTAAGAAATTATTGGTTCTGTGACTTTCTAAATTTGAAATGAGTTTATTAACAACTTCTATAAAGTTATGCTCAAGAGTTTCTTTGTTATATATGGAATTGATAATTGAAACTCCATTTTTCTGAGCATTACTCCACTGTTTTTCGTTGATATATAACTCAACGGCATTTTCAATAAAATCATTAGAGTTTTTTGAAACATAACCATTCCATGGTAAATTATCATGCATCCCTTCTGCCCCAATTGTAGTAGTGACACTTGGAGTTCCGCATAACATTGCCTCTGTAAGTTTTCCTTTAATTCCTGCTCCAAATCGTATTGGCGCAAGTACAACTTTTGCTTCTCTTACAACATGCATTGCATTCTCAGCAAACCCTTTCACGATAAAACCATTTTTAGGTTTATGTAACTGTTGAATTTGTTGATTGACATAGGCACCATAAACATGAACTTCTGCCTTTGGCAACTGTTTTCTAATATCTGGCCAAATCCTTTTCAATTCAAGAACTGCATCTACATTTGGCTGATGGAAAAAATTACCTACAAAAACAAAATGGTCTCTTTCTTCAAATGATTTCCAAACATCAATTTGTTCATCAGAAATTTCTTCTAACATAAACGGTAGATGTAATAAAATGCTTTCATCTATTTTAAAAACTTCTTTCAACAGTTGAAGCTCGAACGTAGAAATAATCAAACTTAAATCACATCTCAGAATTGAAGCTATTTCTCGCTTTGCCTCATTCGACTTTAACAAAGTTTCTGTAGAAAATGGTAACTCTTTCTTTAATAATTGATGTCTTACTTTTCTCAGAAAATGTAAATCTTCTGTATCTAAAATTCGTAATGCATTAGGGCACTGTTTTGCTACTCGCCAACCAAATTGTTCTTCCATCATAAATCGATCGAACATTACAATCTCTGGTTGTAGTTCTGAAATGAATGTATCAAAACTTGAAGAATTCAATTCAATCGCAACTTCTTTCACTCCTAAATCACTAAGATTAATTGCTTTCTCTCCTTTTACAGCAGGACTAGCAAAGACAACTTCAAACTTTGATTTTATGAATGTTTGGATGAGTTGCAGCATTCTACTTCCAGCTGCAGAAGAATTGGGTTCAACCCAAACATATCCTATGATAAGAACAGTTCTATTCAATTACTATTTTATTTGAGACTTATAATTTTCTTGTACAGTTTTAGCCCATGAAACAACAATAGCTATCTCTTCATCAGATAACTTTGCGTTACCATGAGTCCAAGTATAAGAATCAAGAGGCATATGCTTTTCTTCAACTTCTTCCCAGAATTCTTCCATTTTATGCTCTTTTTTCTTTATAGAATAGGTATTCCATTCAGACAAATTAAAATGTTCTTTTCCCTCTTCAACATGATGATTCATCCAAAAATTAATTGGTGCAATACTATGATACCACGGATAGTTAGTTACATTACTATGGCAATCATAACAAGCCTTTGACAATATGTTTTCTACTTCTTTAGAAGGTTTTGTTTCTGATATAAAAGCATCTAAAGAGCTTAATTCACCTTCGTTTTTTTCCGTTGGAATGAATTGAATAACTAGTAACAAACCTAATGCTACCCGACCAATTTTCTTTACTAATTTCATACAGTAATTAACTTATTCGTTTAAAAATAGCAATAATAACTAATACTGAGTTTTTATTGGTAAATAATTGTAATTTTGTATCCAAAATAAAAACATCTCATGAAATACGATATTATCGTTATAGGTTCTGGCCCAGGAGGATATATTGCTGCGGTAAGAGCATCTCAACTAGGTAAAAAAGTTGCCATCATAGAAAAATATTCAACATTAGGAGGTACCTGTTTAAATGTAGGATGTATACCTTCAAAAGCTTTATTAGATTCTTCTCATCATTATTATGATGCTGTACATCATTTTGAAGAGCATGGAATTTCAGTTGAAAATCCAAAGTTCGATTTCGGAAAAATGATTGACCGTAAAGCTAAAGTAGTTGAAACTACTACTGGCGGTATTAAATATTTAATGGATAAAAATAACATTGATGTTTATGAAGGATTAGGTTCTTTTGAAGATGCTACTCATGTAAAAGTTAGTAAAAATGATGGTAGTTCTGAAGTTATCGAAGGAACAAACATTATTATAGCTACAGGTTCTAAACCATCAACGTTACCTTTTATTTCAATTGATAAAGAAAGAATCATTACTTCAACAGAAGCTTTAAAATTAAAAGAAGTACCAAAACATTTAATCGTTATTGGTGGTGGAGTTATTGGATTAGAATTAGGTTCTGTATATAAGCGTTTAGGTGCTAATGTTTCTGTAGTGGAATATGCGCCAACGATTACGCCTACAATGGATAAAGATGTTTCTAAGGAATTAACTAAAGTTTTAAAGAAACAAGGCGTAAAGTTCAATGTAAGTCACGGTGTTACTGCTGTTGAAAGAAATGGAGATGAAGTTGTTGTAAAAGCAACAAATAAAAAAGGAGAAGAAGTTACTTTTACAGGTGATTATTGTTTAGTTGCAGTTGGACGTAGACCATATACTGAAGGTTTAGGTTTAGATAAAGCTGGCGTAAAAGTTACTGAAAGGGGACAGATAGATGTAAATGATCATTTACAAACTAATGTTTCTAATATTTACGCAATTGGAGATGTGGTACGCGGTGCAATGTTGGCACATAAAGCAGAAGAAGAAGGAGTTGTTGTTGCTGAATATTTAGCTGGAGAAAAACCACATATTGATTATAATTTAATTCCTGGAATTATTTATACTTGGCCAGAAGTTGCTGCTGTTGGAAAAACAGAAGACGAATTAAAGGCTGCAAACGTTGAATACAAATCAGGAAAATTCTCTATGCGTGCTTTAGGTAGATCTAGAGCAAGTGGAGATATAGATGGTTTTGTAAAAGTATTAGCTGATAAAAACACTGATGAAGTTTTAGGTGTTCATATGGTTGGTGCTCGTGTAGCTGATTTAATTATGGAAATGGCCGTTGCAATGGAATTCAGAGCTTCTGCAGAAGATATTGCACGTATTTGTCATGGACATCCAACATACTCTGAAGCTGTTAAAGAAGCAGCTAAAGCAGCTTGGGATGGTAAACCATTAAACGCTTAATACAACGTTTTAAATTATATTAAAAAAGCAATCTCAATTGAGATTGCTTTTTTGTTTTAATTAAATTCAGATATTTATTCTTCATAAGACAGAGTTGCAAAAAACAATTGCTATTTTTATAGTATTAAATACGTTAAAAAACTAAAAAAACAACTATTTAACAAACAACCATATAAATGCAGATATACTGCATTTACGTATATCAAACGTTAGATAAAATTTTTGATGAAAATCACTGAAATAGAAATATCAAATTTTAGAGGCATACCAAATAAGGCTAATGTTCTATTGCAAGATAAGGTTGGCAAACCCATTTCTGCAATAATTGTAGGCGATAATGGAACAGGAAAGTCCTCCATTGTTGATGCAATCGAGTTTGTACTTCAGGGGAGAATTCATAAAACCCATAATCTTGGCTCTGGTACCATTCCATCTGCAAATTCTTTAGTAAGACCCAAAGACACTTATGTGAGAATAAAATTCGATAATAATGAGATTTATACACGTAGTATCATTAATGACGAAGGTAAAACATCCTATAACAATATACCTTTAAAGAAATTTAATATTGCACCAATCATTCTAAGAAGAAAAGATATTTTATTATTCTGGAATACCCCAAGTTTTGAAAGACAACGCGTTTTTTTTGATTTTTTTAGAAGCCAGAAAAACACTTGGGATAAATCTCCAGATATTTTAATTTCAGATATTAAAGAAGAAATTATTGATCTAAGGAAGACTAGAAAAAAATTAATAACAGAACTTGAAAAAAAATCAAAGATTAAAAATATTCCTGTTCAAATTAGATTATTTACAAAAACCATAGAAGAACAAACTGTTCTTAAGCAAGATTTTTTAAATCCATTTGTCCAAGAAATTTTAGAAATAAACCAAACAATAACCGATTTAAATAAACAAGTAAGACAACTCAACAGTTCAAAAACAAGAGATTTAAATAGAAAACCTAATAAACAAGTTCTACAAGCTACAATAGAAAAAATTGGAGTCAACATTACCGAATCATTCAAAAGTATTTCTCCTTCAGGAAAAATTTTAAAATCCATAAAATTAGAAGCCGGGAAAAAAACAGATACAGATTTATCATTCATTGTCAAATTAACCTCTAATAAAAAAACAAGTCCAATTAGAGTTTTTTCGGAAGCGAATTTAGATTTATTATCCTTATTAACATATTTAGCCTTTATTAAAGAGGCGTCAGAATTAGGTCAAGAAAAAATTTTAGTCTTAGACGACGTTTTTCAGAGTATTGATTCAACATATAGAATTGATTGTGTTAGATATATTGTTGAGGAATTCAAAGATTGGCAAATAGTTTTAACAACACATGATCGATTATTTAGTGAACAATTAAGAGAAGTTTTTAGGCAAAAATCTCATCAAATTATTCAATTTGAAATTAGTAATTGGGTGTTTAATGCTGGTCCAACATTTACAAGTGATGGTTTATCTAATGCTGAGATTTTTAGGGCATCCTTATCCACTTCACAAACTTATGAAATATGTGGTCAAGCAGGCTTATTATTAGAAAGGATTTGCAATGAACTCAGTATTAATCTTCCAATTTCAGTAACCAGAAAAAAATACGATAAGTATACTTTAGGCGATCTGTGGCCTGGGATTAACAAAACCTTGAAAAAAACCAAACTTGCAAGCAAAACTGAAGAAATTAATAATTGGCTTATATTAAGAAATTTGGTTGGCGCTCATTATAATGAGTGGTCTAGGTCTATCTCAAGAACTGAGGCAGAAAAATTCGGGAATGCTGTTTTAGACTTTTACGATAGCATTTATTGCGAAGATTGCCATAAGATGATTGAGCAAGTAAAAATTGGTAATGCATCAAAAAAACAATGGAAATGTAGGTGTGAAAAAGTAGAGGTGAAAAACTTTACCTGACAACGTGTATAATTCATTGCTAGTACTCGTCTACTTACGAAAATCCTCACGGATTTTCTATTCGGTTTGTATTTGCTAAATTAGTTGCAGAAAGACTCAACAAATCATACACAAAACAGTTGGCGTTAATTAGAATGAATAACAAATTTCAAATACTGCTTTTTATAATTCTAACCTTTGTAAGTTGTCAAACAAAAGAGAATAAGAAAGAAATTTCTAATCCAACCACTCCATCTGAGCAAAAGGTAGCTACAGAGAAAGCTGATTTCATAGATTTCGACAAACACTTGAGAGTCTATAAATATGACTCAACTTATATTGACAGCACATTAGTAAGAGAATTGTGGTACAAAAAGGACTCAATAATAAAAGGCGGAGAAAAATTTTATTACACTCTACCTTTTGAAAGTAGCTTTATAAGAAACGGAACAATTAAAAATGCTAATGGAAAAAGGGAACTTGTATCCTTTGATTCTCTAATGTGTGAAACTGGCGGAACCAGTGCTTGGAATAAATATTATTTCGAATATGATAATCAAAAACGACCTACAAATGTTCTACATTTTAAAGCTTGGTGGAACGAAGGACTGGGAGATTTGCCCCGTCCAAAGAAACCTGAATATTTTTTTGGGGAGAAACTTAACTATGAATATGGAAACAATTGGAGTAAGCAATTCGCTTATGATGAAAAAGAAGAGTTAATGGAAATGATTGAAAAGAGGTTTGACAATCAAAAGAGATTAGTCTACGAACATTTAGACTCTTGGAACAAATATAGATTTAAAGTCTTTTATAAATATGAATAACTAACACCAACAAAGTGTAAAATTGATTGTAGATGAATTTTCCCAACGGAAATTCAATCTTATTAATTATCTTTCCGCAATAACGGAAAAGAACTCGCGTCTTTTTCCCGCAAAAAATCATACGCAAGACCGTTACCCACCATAAGAAAACGACTAAAGTTTTCAGCTTAATACAATCAATAACAAATTCTTATTTTTTTCATCAATAGTAATTATGAATATTATATTCAAAATAAAATAAGTATATTTAGAGGAACGCTTTTAACAAAAGCATAATTAACCTTTTAAAACTATTAAAATGAAAAAAAACATTCAAGACTTAGGTAAGTTTCTTACGAAAAGTCAGCAAAAAGAAATTAATGGAGGTCAACTTCCAATAATAGGACAGGCTTGTAATTCAAATGCAGATTGTACTGCTTTTGGAGGTACCTTTGGATGGCCAGATATTTATTGTAAAAAAATGAATTGGTATAGTCAAGGGACATGTCAATTCACCTATTTTTAAGACGCATGTTTTGTAAATAAACCTTTTTTAATAGAAGACCTCGCTAAAAGCGGGGTTTTCTATTTTTTTTTTCGCTCCACAAAATCTTCTCAAGTTATCACTAGTTTTCAAAACTAATAACGTCTATGAATAAGAAAACACAAAGAAATAAAGCTGTTTTGTTATTACTTCATCTCTAATCATATTCATCTTATCTATAGCTACGCTAACGAAACGCCTTAGGAATTATTAAAATACTTTAAACGATATACCTATTTGATAAACTATTATTTAAATTAAGTGGAAGAGTCTCTTTTAAATAATAGTTATTCAATTTCTTTTTATCTTCACACAAAACATAAAACTACATTTAGTAGGTAGTTGCATGTATTAGTGTAACTCTCCAAATCTCAAAATTCAAAATTTACAACTAACTAATCAATCAAAAAAACAAATGATATCCTATTCTATAAGTGAAATTAATAATATTTTAAAAGGCGAATTAGTTGGTAATACCAACCAAAAAATTGAAGGTCCTGCAGAATTACAGACAGCAAACAGCAATCAAATTACATTTATTGGAAGCAATAAATATTTAAAGTTATGGACAGATTCAAAAGCTTGTGCTGCCTTGATAAATTATAATTTAAATATTGACCCTGGCAACAATCGTGCTTTTATTAAAGTGAAAAATGTTGATTTAGCAATGGCAAAAATATTGGAACTTTTTAAACCGCCATCACCTATGTTTGATACAGATATACATCCTACTGCTGTGATACATGAAACGGCAAAAATTGGTAATGGTTGTAAGATTGGTTCAAATTGTTTTGTAGGAAAAGACGTTGAATTAGGAGACGGAGTAATTTTATACCCAAATGTTTGTGTTTTTGATGAAACTATTATAGGTGATGGCACCATTGTTTGGTCTGGGACTATTATTCGTGAACGCTGTATTATTGGTAACCATTGTATTTTTCATGCTAATGTAAGTATTGGGGCTGATGGATTTGGATATAGACCAAGTGACGATGGCAAACAACTGGTTAAGATACCTCAGATAGGTAATGTTATAATTGGCCATTATGTTGAAATTGGAGCCAATTCATGTGTTGATAGGGCAAAATTTAGCTCCACTATTATTGGTGATGGTTGTAAAATTGACAACCTAGTACAAATAGCCCATAACAGTATTATGGGACGTTCTTGTATTATGGCAGGACATAGTGGACTTGCTGGTTCTGTTACTTTAGGTGATGGCGTTATTATTGGTGGAAGCGCTTCTATTAAAGATCACACAACCATACATTCTGGAGCAACCGTTGGTGCTGGCTCTGGAGTTATAAATGATGTGGAAGCAGGAGAAACTGTTTTAGGCTACCCTGCGCAAAATGCCAGAGATATGTTAAAACAATGGGTTTCTGTAAGAAGATTTGTGAAAAATCTATAGCATGGTATTGTTAAAAAATCAACAGATTTAACTTCACTTAAATATTGGAAATGGGAACAAAATATTTGCCCGAATAATTCAGGCTCTAAAAAAGCACAATGTATAAGAAAATATAAAGATTTTGAACTTACTCAAAAAGTCTGTGTTTATTTACAAAGTCGCTAAATATATAATTTACAAAAAATGACAGAAAGCGAATTTATAGGTTATTGGAATAAGGAATATTCAGAATCGTTGCCAATCAATTATGAATTAAAATTGGTATATCCCAACAGATGTTTCAGAATTCACAGTCTTCCTGAATCAAAAAGATATGCTGAAACTGAAGATGAATATAAAATCATACTTGACCGACAAAACCAATTAATTAATGACCTGATTGGAGAAAAATCAGATGTAGCAATTTCTTTCGGACTTTACACCAACGACATTACGAATGATAACTATAAACAACTGACTGACTTCGGAGAATTTCAAAAAGTTTTAACTATTGACTTACACAAGGAAAGGCCTCAAGAACATGAAGATGAAATGTTCTTTGACATTTACGTAAAGATTGAGAAATGGGAAAACGGAAAAAAGGATGAAATCCTCAAAGCAATAGCTGATGATGAAATAAGAGCAATGTTTGTAAGTCTGACAGAGAAATGTGTTATTGCACCATATGACGGAGGAATTGACGTATTAGTTGATTCAACCGAAAAAAGAGATCATCTAAAATATAAATACATTGATTGGCTTTCTGAATGAAAAGATGTAATGTAAAATAATATAAAAAAAGACCGAGTGTTTACTCGGTCTTTATATATTATTTAGGAATGATCTTATTGATCGATTCCGTAAAAAGAACTTACTCCATCTTCAATATCAGAAGCCTTTTTAATAGCCTCAAACATATTAAATGTTTGGTTTTTTCTTTGATTTGCTAATCTCTTACGATAGGTATCGTAGTTTGGTAATGCTGTAGGTAATTCTTTACCTGTAACCACAAAAGCATATACTCCTCTATCTCCTTCAATTTCTTTGTATAATTGATTTTCTTTAGCATTTAACATCGCTCCAACTACTTTAGGTTCAAAACCAATACCCGTTAATGTAGGTGATTTTAAATTTACATCTGTAATAGCTCTTACAGTTTGTTTGTTAGATGATGCTATTTCTTCAATAGTACCAGCTGAAAATTTACCTTTTAAAATTTCAGCTTTCTTCTCATTTAATAAAATTGGACGTACTTTGTTAATTGCTTTGTCAACTGGCGTTAATCCTTTTTCTGTAATGTTTGATATTGTAGCAACTACATATCCACCTTCAACATCAAAACGCTTATAATCTCCCACTTTAGCATCTTTTCCAAATGCCCAAGTAATAATTTGTCTTTCGTTTCCTAAACCTGGTACATTCTCATCTAAAGCTTTTAAACCAACAGCTGGTAAAGTTGTTAATTCTTTTTGCTTTGCTGCTTCATCAATACTTGTTCCTTTAGAAATTTCTAAAGCGAATGTTTCAGCGTCTTGGAAAACTGCATTTTCAGTAATTTCAGAAGCTTCTATCTTACGTGCGAAAGTTGCTAATCTTATTGCTTTTTGGAAATTCTTTTGACCTTCTATTAAAATAACGTGATATCCGAAAGCAGATTTAACTACTCCCATATCTCCTTTTTTTCCTTCAAAAACAAAGTCTCTAAATTCAGGAACCATTTGGTTGTATGGGAACCAATCGTAGAAACCACCTTTATCAACCGATCCTTTATCTGATGAAAATTCTTTAACTAAATTATCAAATTTAGACCTATTCTTTTTTACAACGGTTAATAAACTGTCAGCCAATTGCTTAGCTTGTTCGTCTGTATTAGTTACTGTTGCATCAGCACTTGGAGCTCCTGCAATAGGAATTAAAATATGTCTTGCTTGAGCAGAATCAGGTAACTCTAATACCTCTGTTATTTTAGAAAGTTTAAAGTAATCTTGATCTTTATATGGTCCGAATACATCTCCTTTATTTCCATTAAATAATTCTTCAGCGATTACTTGAGGAACTTGAGATTTATATTGGATAGCATCTTTAAAAGGAATATCAGATTCAGTTTCTTCTAAAAACAATTTATAGTCTGTTGCTGATTTTAATCCAGAAACTACAGCTCCTTGTTTGTTAGTTGAATCTTCAATTAACTTTGCAACACTTCCTTTAATCTCACCTTCATCTTCTGGTGTAGCTTTTATATTGAACTTAACATATCTTACATCTCTAGATGCTTCAACTTCAAATTCAGAAGGATGATTTTCTATATAGTTTTTAATTTCTCCTCTAGTTACAGTAATTAAACTATCAGGAACAGATGTGTATGATAAGAAAACTAAATTAGCGTTAACCTTAGTATTTTCGGTTAAGTATTCGTTTTCACCTTCTTTTAAAGAAGCGCCTAAACCAGCTGCAACTAGGTTATCGTAAGTAGTTTTTTGAAGATTACTTTTAACTGAAGCCATATATTGTCTCCAATTGTTCCAGTCTGCACCATTTTCCGCTTTAATCGTAGCTAAAAATTCTTTAAACTTTTCTTTATCAAAAACATCCGTAGTTAAAAATCTAGGGTCGTTTTTAATGAATTCAGTATCATATAACGCTTTTAAAATATCAGCTTCTCCTACAGTGATTCCAGCTTCAGCTAACTGATTATCATAAATTTTTTGACGTAATAAGTTATTCCATACAGTTTTAGCTGCTTGCATTTCAGATACTCGATTACCTGTTTGCGCTTTATAATTATCTAATGCTTCTGCAAATTCTTGACGAGATATAGTTTCACCATTCACCTGTCCTACCTCATTCATCTTTGTAGAATTAAAGAAATCTGATAACGTTGATGGATCTAATACAAAAGCAAACAATGCTAAACCTATGATAAGAATTAATAACCAAGAGCGTTCTCTAATTTTCGATAAAATTGCCATTTCTACATTTATTTTATTAACAGTGTGCGAAAATACAATTTCGCATTAAATAATGCAATGTTTTTGACAGTTTTACTACTATAAATTATTGAAGATTAAAAAGGTTATAGGATTAGCTTTCCAAAGGAAGTACCTCAAGATGTATAGAATCAATTTTTGTAGAGCTTACTTTGATAATTTTTATCTTAAAATTTTCTATTTGTATTTCCTCATCTTGTTCAGGTATACTTTCTGTATGATTAATTACAAAACCACCTAAAGTTTCATAAGCATCTTCTTTAGGTATACTTAAATTGTATTCTTCATTTACATAATCTACTTCTAAACGAGCAGAGAAATTAAATTTTGAATCATTTATTTTTTCTTCAAGTAGTTCCAAGTTATCATGTTCATCTTCAATTTCACCAAATAACTCTTCAACTATATCTTCAACTGTAATTATTCCTGAAGTCCCTCCGTATTCATCCACTACCAAGGCTATACTTTTTCTTTTTTTCATCAATACATTCAAAACATCATTGATAATCATTGATTCTGGAACAATTTCTACAGGTAGTAAAATTGATTTTATTGTTCTTGGTTTCTTAAAAAGTTCGTAGGAATTTACGTAGCCTATTATATCGTCAAGAGAGTTTTTGTATACTATTATTTTTGAAAAACCACTTTCTATAAAAGCTTTTTTAAGATTGGTTACTGTTTCATGTAATTCAACTGCTATAATTTCAATTCGTGGCACCATAATTTCTCGCGCCTTAACTTTATGAAATCCCAATGCATTTTGAAATATTTGAATTTCAGAATCAACCTCTTCGTCTTCATTATTAGTTTCTAGTTGCTCCGAAATATAGTTACCTAATTCTTCTTTACTAAATTCAGTTTGAATTTCATCTCCTTTTGTTTTAAAAAACACACGAAGAAAAAAATCTGAAATAGAAGATACAAAGCTAGAAAGCACATAAAAAATCAGAAAGAAAAAATAAGCTGGAATCGCAAAAATTTTAATTGCTTCATTAGCATATACTCTAAAAAGTGCTTTTGGCAAAAACTCTGCGGTAACAAGAATTACTATTGTAGAAATTAATGTTTGCGTTAAAAGTTGTAAATCTTCTAATAAATAGTTAACCAAAGTATAATTGGATGGCAAATAGTTTTGAAACCAGTTCATCAACAATTCCCCCATAAAATAACTATACACTACCAATGAAATATTATTACCAACTAGCATTGTGGTAATAAATCGTGAAGATTTTTCGGTAATTTTGGTAAGTATCTTAGAAAGAAAATCACCTTTTTTTTTCTCTAACTCTAAATACAATCTGTTAGATGAAATAAATGCAATTTCCATTCCTGAAAAGAAAGCCGAAAAAAGGATTGAAATAAATATAATTACAATTTCGTAACTCATTATTGATTATTTCGTCGCTCTATTTTTTTTCTAAAGTTACGTTTAAATAAAAAAATTAACAACATAAATATTGCAAATGCAATACTAAAGTAAGCTTGATTTCTATCTTTACTCCATCTTGTTACTGCATCTATTACAAGAACAATTGCAACAGCTATATACCCATATTGGGTGTATTTCCAAATTTTATTCATTATAAATCACCTTGTTTCGTTTCTACTTCTCCGGTTATATCTTTTAAAATCCAATGAGACAAATCTTGTTTAGATTCAAAACCATAACCGTTAATGACGCTACTTGATGTAGTTAACCTAAATCCATCTTCTGTAAAAAAGTATTTTTCACGCTGGTCCCAAAAAAGTTGATTTGTTTCTAACTTTATGCTATCAGAATGATTAAAAACTACAACATTTCCTTTTATTTCTGACACTTGTGTTTTTGCATATGACAATGCATAATTCCCTGTAATTGTTGTAGAATCTTTACCATCATTTTCATAGGTAATGATTTTTATTCCTTTTGGGAATTCATTGTAAGGGTGCTGTTCTCTATTAGAAAAATCACGAAGAACAGGCGTAATTAATTTTGAAGTTACCTTACCTGAGTCTTTATAGACATGATGTGTGTTTTTTGCTACACCAATAGGCAAATTTTTATCAGCTAATAAATCCCTTACTTTTTTAACATCATTAGTACAAGAAAAAAGCATTGCTATCAAACTAATGACAGCAATGCTTTTAAATATATGTTTGTTTATTATTCTCATTAAGATTTTGGTACACGAACTGTTTCTCCAATCCAACATCCAATTCTATGAGTACTTCCAGCTGCAACACCTTTTGTAAAGATTAACTTTTTTGAAGGAATGTTACTTCTATAACTCTTAATATACCTTCCAGCTCCACAACCTGGGTCAACTCTTTGTGCTCTTTGCGCTTTATTTAAAGCAGCTACATACACCATTCTTTTTTCGAACTCGTCGTTTCCACAAGAGTTAGCACTTTTAGCATATAAACTTGCGATATATAAATATGCTTTACCCATATTAGGATTATATTTTAATGCTTCATAAGCTAAAGCTCTTGCTCTAGATTTGTTTCTAGTTCCTTGAGCTTCTCTTAATTTAAGTCTAGCCTTCTTAAGAGGATCTGTTTCTAAATCAAATGCTTTTTTACGCATAGAAGCAGCACCACTCTTGTCTCCATTTCTTTCTAAAACACCAGCTACGAAATTAAATGCATCAGCAGATTGTGTTACATCTGCATAAGCTTTTGCCATTTTTTCGAATAACGGATCTGTTTGACATCCTTTATTATACATTCTCGAAACCCCTCTTCTTAACCAAACTCCATTTGTTTTGTTAGCCTCAAAATCTCTAGTATAAATTGGAATTAATCTTTCACAAGTAGCAATAGCTGAAATATCTGCATCTAAACCACCTTCTACTAAACCTAAAGCTTTAGAATTAATAGTATAAGCTTTTAAAAGTTTTTTCCCTTTAGAATCTATAGTACCTAAAGAGTCTTTAGCTATTAATTTACCGATTTTTTTATTATAATCATCTAACTTCACTTCTACAGATTCCATAACATCATCATATGTATCAAATACTTTTTGAGGATTAGAATCTTTGTACTTTCCTACAATACCTTTAAAATATTTGAAAATATTTTTTACTCCCATATCTTGAGGAGAAATCTTATACGCCTTCTCTAAAATATTGAAAATCTCTGCATCAGAAGCTAAATTATTTTTACTTAAAAAAGTAGCATAATCACTATGTGCTTTAGCAGCTCCTTTGTTTGGGAAGTTTACTAAACGTGCTTCATATACTTTCTTATAAAGATCGGTATCTTTAGTTTTCTCAGCAGCTTTAGCTCCATATTTATAAATATTAACTGATAATTTAGGGCAATTCGTCATTAAATAATTCAAATTTTCCTTAGACTGCTCATATTTCTTAGTTGTAACATCTCCTTTAAACAAGTTGTACTTAATGTTACACTCTTGACTTGCCTGAGCATTCAATCCTACTGCCGCAAACAAAAATAAACCAGTTAGTAAATACGTTGTTATTTTTTTCATTATTTCAGTTTTTATTAGTCTATTCGCCTCTTTTTAAACCAGTTTGTACTGTTCAAAGATAAGCTTAATCTTATATTAAAGTAATTTTCTTTTATTAAATTATTGTCAATCGTACCTTTCTGTCCGTACTCAAAACCAAGATTTAAACTAGATAATTGTCTTGGCATTGGTAAACCAAAACCAAGATTTATGCCAAAATCATCAATTGAAGTAAAATTTGTTCCAGAATTTGTTCCATCAACAAGCAATCCTGTTTTTTGAAAACGAAGTCCAGCCCTATAAGTTATTCTATCCCAGTAGCTTGAAATAGAATTGATTTTTGGAATATAATACCCTCCAAGAGACAATCTATTTGAAGATTCAAATTTATAAGTAGAACCTTGAACAAGGTTTCCTTCATTTTGAAATGCTTCTTGGAATTCATAATCGACACCTGCATACCATTTATTCTCTTTTCCAATTCCTACTCCCATAATAGTTTTTACAGGGTTTATCAATTGTCCACTTACACTTCTATCATATAATGTATCTCTAGGCTCTTCTATACCAGTAATAGTTGAAAAGTTATATGAGTACAATCTTTCAGACCCAGTTACACTTAATTCACTTTCTAACTGAACAGCTAAACCTACATTTACTTCTAGATCATTTTTTAATTTCTTTTTATACTGAGCTCCGAATTTAAACTGACCTCCTCTTACTCTAGTTTCTTTTTCATACCTGGTTAATAAACTAACATTAGCTCGTTGGTTTGAAATACTGTTATCTATTGTTCCAAAAATGAAACCAGCTTCTAAACCTAAAGCTAAATCGTTAAAA
The DNA here is from genome assembly GCA_947492185.1 of uncultured Tenacibaculum sp. GTDB lineage: Bacteria > Bacteroidota > Bacteroidia > Flavobacteriales > Flavobacteriaceae > Polaribacter. Next base: position 994,759 of record CANLMR010000001.1, on the reverse strand, counting down.
ACGTTAATTCCAAATGCACCAAATAACCTAGATGTTCCTCCATTGCCTGCAAACCTAGTAGCTTCTAAAAAATCTCCATTAGTATCGTTAATACTATTTAATAATGCATAACCTACATTAGAAACAGGCTGCAAACCAGCAGAAAAACCAGCGTTTTTACCAATAGGAAAACCTAAAGCAACATATCTTAAACTAGTAGTATTACCAGAATCACTAGAAGTATTACTAGAAATATTTAACAATGATAACTCTCCTCCTAATGCATAAGTAGCATATCTAAGGTCTGCATTTGCTGCAGGGTTAATAAAATTTAAGTGATTGACATCTTTTAACGCTACACCTATACCTCCCATTGAGGATTGTTCAACTGTAGTTCTACTAACATCCTCTCCGATACCAAAAAAAGAATAAGGTGAAGAACTATTCCTTTGTGCAACTAGTGATGTTGATATCGTTACTAAAACTACAATGAGAATTCTCTTAATCATCCGCTCTATTATAAATCAAAATTTTATGTAATCCTTCCAAAACCAAATTTGGATTGGCAAATATGTGATTTTTTAATTGTTTAGCCAAAAAATTCGTATCTCCTCCTGTTAAAACTACTGTTAAATCTTGATATTTATTTTTATACTGGTTTATAACACCATCAATTTCATTAACAATTCCGTTAACTACTCCTGAGTGAATACTATTATTAGTATTGTCTCCTATAAAGTTTAATGGTTCTTTCGTATCTAATAACGGTAATTTTGAAGTATAATTATTTAATGATTTGTAACGCATTTTTAATCCAGGTGATATTGCTCCTCCTAAATAAGTCCCTTTATTTATAAAATCGAAAGTGACACATGTACCCGCATCTATTACCAAAACATTATTTTCAGGAAATTCTGAAACCGCAAAAGCGGCAAGCGCAATTCTATCTACACCTAATGTAGTTGGTGTTTTATATTTATTTTTAAAAGGAACTTTAGTACTATGATTAAGTTCAATCAGATTTAAAAAAATATGAAGTTTTTCGAGCTTTGTTTTAGATAAAGTAGCTACTGCTGATATAATCGAATTTGTAATTTCATGTTTTTTTATAATTTTTTTTATTTCTGAAACTATTTTGTTTTTCTGAAAAACAACCAGTTCTTTTAAGCTATCTTTTTCATAAACAGCTGCTTTTACTCTAGTATTACCTACATCAATTATTAAATCCATTCTTTCGTATTGTGAAGGAAGCAAATTTATAATAGATTTTTTACATTTTTTTTTGGTTGTATTAAAAAAACTGTGTTATATTTGCATCCGCTAACGCGATGGTACCTTAGCTCAGTTGGTAGAGCAAAGGACTGAAAATCCTTGTGTCCCTGGTTCGATTCCTGGAGGTACCACTTTAAAAGCCCTGATAATCAGGGCTTTTTTATTTCAAATAATTATGCACTTCTTATATATTATATACAGCGAAACACTTAATCGCTTCTACACTGGAGAAACTCATAGTATGCAAGAGAGAATCAAAGAGCATAATACACGCAAATATTCCAAAGCATATACTAAGTCAGCTAATGACTGGAAATATATGCTTCAAAAGGAATGCAAAAATAAAGATGATGCTATATATCTTGAGAAATTTATTAAAAGAATAATAGAGAACCCTAAAATTTTAGAAATAAAAAAACCGAGATACTAGATCTCGGTTTTTAAGCTCTATTGCTTTATATATTTTATTGATTAATGTTTAATCGGTTCCTTTGAATTTCCTTTTAAATGTTTTGCATAGAATCCCATCATAGATTTATATAATGCAATTCTATTTTCTTCTTTACCAAAACCATGTCCTTCATCGTATCTTACCATGTAAGGAACGTCCACTCCTTTTGCTCTTAGTCCTTCTACAATTTGATCAGATTCGTCGATATTTACTCTAGGATCATTTGCTCCCTGTACTACAAATAAAGGTTTCTTAATTTTATCAATATGAAATACAGGTGATACTTCGTTCATGATTTCTTTTTCTGCTGCTACATCCTCATCGTACCAGATTTCTTTGATAATTTTTAAATAAGGCTTCCAATATGGTGGAATAGTTTTCATGAATGTAAATAAGTTAGAAACTCCGACATAATCTACTCCACAAGCATATAAATCTGGAGTTTTAGTTAAACCTCTTAACACAGCATATCCTCCGTGACTTCCTCCATATATTGCAGCTTTATCTCCGTCAACCCAGCCTTTTTCAACAACATATTTTAATCCGTCTTCTACATCATCCATTGCCTTTCTACCAATTTCTTTAAATCCAGACTCTAAAAATTTACGGCCGTAACCACCAGAAATCCTAAAGTTAACATGCAATGTAGCATAACCTCTACTTGCAAATAATTGTGCCTCTGGATTGAATCCCCAAGAATCTCTAATTCCTTGTGGACCACCATGTGGATTTACAATTACAGGAACTTTTTCTCCGTTTAGAGCTGCTTTTGGTAACGTAATATATCCGTGAATAGTTACACCATCTCTACTTTTAAATGTAATTGGTCTCATTTCTGCCATATCATCAGCACGAAGTTGTGGCATTGTGTTATAAATCTCTTTTAATTTATTTTTCTTTAGATCATAAACATAATAGATTCCATATACTTTATCACTAGTAATGTATAACATATATTTAGTTTCATCATCAGTTTTTCCTGTAACATAATATTGCATTCCTGGAAGCTCTTTCTTTACAGCTTTATCTATCTTTTTATATGTTTCACTTACTGGAATAAGAGTATTCTTCTCTCCTTCATAAGATAAATAATCGATAGCATAATTATTCTTTTTAGATAATCCTATACCTCCAACATCATACTTTTCATTCGAGAAAATTTTCTTGATTGTTTTCTTCTTTTTTAAGTCATATAATAAAATTTCTGCTTTATCTGTTTCTAAATTACTTAACACATAGGCATCATGAGGATAATCTGTAGCATAGTTAAACGAAATAACACCAAAACTATCTTTCCAGTTTAATTGTTTCCATAATTCATATCCTCCTTTTCCATCTTCATAATACACATCTACATTTACACCATCTTTCAACTTAGTATAGCCTCTTAAATTTCCATCTTTATCGAATTGATATCCGGCAATTGGATTATTAGGATCTTTATTCTCAAACAATTGTTTGATTTCACCTGTAACAACATTTAACTTATATGGTTCAAAAATTTGAGGGTTGTTTTTATTTAATTGAACAATGATATGATCTTTATCCTCTTTTAATAATGACTCAAAATTTGCTCTAACTCCTTCAAAAGGTGTTAAATCTTTATCATTGCTTCCATCTAAGTTCACTGCATAAATATGGTAATTTTCATTTCCTCCTTTATCCATTGTATAGTACAATCGATTCGAATTTAACCAACCATATCCACGAATTAATTCTTCTTTCTGCTCGATTATTCTTTCTGCTTTCCCAGTTTGGATATTCTTTACATACACATGTTGTTTTCCTTTTTCATCTCTTTCTTTGTATGATAAATATTTACCATCAGGTGAAAATCGGAATGAAATTCCTTTTGGGTTCGCAAAGTAGTCTTCTACCGAATACTTATAACTTCCTTTCTCTAGACTTGACATATCATTCAAGTCTACCTCCGAAGAAACTAACTCTGGATTACCCGGCGTAGTCTTTTCTGTTTTTTGTAATGATAGTGGAATTTCCATACCTCCTTGCTTAAAAGTTCCTTTAATTGTGTTTTCAACTAAATCTCCTGAATACGTGATTCCAGCTTTTTTAAATTTTATCGTAAGTGTATTACCTTCAAAAGTAGTCACATCCATAGGAATATCTGTAGCTCCTTGCGAAGGACTGTCCATAGTAGATGAAAAAACACCATCTTTCTCTGAAATATTAAATATTAGTGGCATTTCCATGCCTTGCACTTTTAGTGTTCCTTTCCAACTCCCAACAATTTTTTGGGCATTTGTTACAGAAACACTAACTACAAAAAATAGGATTGTTAGTAATTTACTGTTTGTTTTCATTTTAATTTTGTTTAAGGTTATTGTGAATCTTTATAAAAATTAGTATTCACAATTCGCGAATTGTTACAAACAGTAGTTTATATTTTTAAAAAACTTCCCTAGCTATATTCTTAATATTATCTGATTTACCCATTGAATAATAATGTAAAAACGGAACTCCTTTTGAGATTAATTCTTTACTCTGATTGATACACCATTCTACTCCAACTTCTCTTACTTGCTGATTGTTTTTGCAATTCACAACCGCCATAATTAAATCATCAGGAAGATCAACTTTAAAGCGATGTGGAATCATATTCAGTTGCTTTTTAGTTGAAATTGGTTTTAATCCTGGAATAATTGGAACTGTAATTCCTTCTGCACGACATTTATCTACAAATTCAAAATATTTTTGATTATCAAAAAACATTTGAGTTACAATATAATCCGCTCCTTTTTTAATTTTCTTCTTTAAGAAATGAATATCTGAATCTAAACTTGGAGCTTCCATATGCTTCTCAGGATAACCCGCAACTCCTACACAAAAATCTGTTGGTGCCGAGTTTTGCAACTCCTCATCCAAGTATTTTCCATGATTTAAACATTCAATTTGATCTACTAAATCGCTAGCATATTGATGACCTTCTTTTTCTGGTTTAAAATATATCTCACTTTTAACAGCATCACCACGTAATGCCATCACATTATCAATTCCAAGAAAATCCAAATCGATTAAAAAGTTTTCCGTATCCTCTTTTGTAAAACCACCACACAATACGTGAGGAATTGCATCTACATTATATTTATTTTGAATTGCAGCACAAATACCAACAGTTCCTGGTCGTTTTTTTACAACCTGCTTTTGTAGTAATCCGTTTTCTAATTCTTTATAAACATATTCTTCTCTATGATATGTAACGTCAATAAAAGGCGGATTAAATTCCATCAAAGGATCGATATTATTAAAAATTGAATCTATATTTTGACCTTTTAATGGAGGTAATATTTCAAATGAAAATCTTGTTTTTCCTTTAGATTGTTCTATGTGTTCTGTAACTTTCATTGTTTTAATCTTTCTTAAAGAACTTTGTTTTTAATTGTTTCAAAATCGCCTTCATATTCCCAATATACCCATCTTCCCTGTGCATAATCTGTTAGAATGAATTTTTCACTTATCGATTTTATTCTTTCAATATTGACTAACTTTTTATTGTAGCCTTCTACTTTAATTTCTTCTATTATTTCTTTATGTTTCTCATCAAATCCATGAACAATTTGATGACTTCCTAATTTTAATTCTATAAACTTTTTACTCATCGCTAAATATTAATCGGCAATAATTGGACTTAACCATTTTCTAGTTAAATCATCACTAATACCTCTTCGTTCGGTATAATCTTTTAATTGATCTTCTTTTATTTTTCCAAGTCCAAAATATTTGGCTTCAGCATTTCCAAAATAGTATCCGGAAACACTTGCAGCAGGCCACATTGCTAAACTTTCAGTAAGTTGAACACCTATTTTTTCTTCAACTTTAAGCAAATCCCAAATCGTATTTTTCTCTAAATGATCTGGACATGCAGGATAACCAGGAGCTGGACGAATTCCTTTATAACTTTCCTTTATTAATTCTTCGTTAGATAAGTCCTCATTCGCTGCATAACCCCAATATTTTTTACGAACTTCCTCGTGCAGATATTCTGCAAAAGCTTCCGCTAAACGATCGGCGATTGCTTTAATCATTATTGAGTTATAATCATCATTATTTTTTTCATACTCTGTAGCTAATTCCGCCGTTCCAAACCCCGTAGTAACACAAAAAGTGCCCATATAATCTTGTTTACCTGATTCTTTTGGTGCTATAAAATCTGAAAGCGCAATATTTGGCACTCCTTCTCTTTTCTTTAATTGCTGACGAAGCGTAAGAAAAGTAAACTCTTTACCTTCTTTATTTATCACAATGTCATCTTCTATAGAATTTGCTTCAAACAAACCAAAAACAGCTTTTGCTTTTAGAAGTTTCTCTTGAATAACTTTATTTAACAGAACTTTCGCGTCTTCATATAATTCCGTAGCTTGTTTTCCAACAATTTCATCTGTTAGAATATCCGGAAACTTTCCATGCAAATCCCATGATCTGAAAAATGGGCTCCAATCGATATAATCTAATAGAAGATTTAAGTCTAAATTCTCAATTACATAAGTTCCTAGATAATCAGGCTTTTTAATTTCTGATTCTTCCCAATTAATTTGGAGTTTATTATTCCTTGCTTCATCAATTGTTATATAATTCTTTTGTTTAGTTCTATTTAAAAACTGATCTCTGAACTTAATGTACTCACTACGTATTTCTTCTTTATAAAACTTATTATTCTCTTGTAATAAATTCCCTACTACAGTTACCGCTCTAGAAGCATCATTTACATGAACAACAGAATTAGTATATTTCGGAGCTATTTTAACAGCCGTATGTGCTTTAGATGTAGTTGCTCCTCCAATTAATAACGGAATTTCCATCTCTTTCTTTTCCATTTCATTGGCCAGATATACCATTTCATCCAAAGAAGGTGTAATTAACCCACTCAAACCAATTACATCTACTTGTTCTTTTTGAGCTACTTCAATAATTTTTTCTGGTGGAACCATAACTCCGAGATCAACTATCTCATAGTTATTACAACCCAATACAACACTTACTATATTTTTACCAATATCATGCACATCTCCTTTTACAGTTGCCATTAAAATTTTTCCAGCAGAACTTGTGTTACTGTCTTTAGATTCTTCAATAAATGGTTGTAAATGCGCAACGGCTTTTTTCATTACACGAGCAGACTTCACTACTTGAGGTAAAAACATTTTTCCACTTCCAAATAAATCTCCTACGACATTCATTCCCGACATTAAATGACCTTCTATTACTTGTATTGGTCTTTCAACACTTTGTCTAGCTTCTTCTACATCTTCTACAATAAATGCATCAATTCCTTTTACTAAACTATGAGTAATACGATCTTGTAAAGGTTTTTCTCTCCAAACTAACTGTTTAGAATTATCTTCTTTTTTAATTCCCTTTACCGTTTCCGCAAAATCTAATAAACGTTCAGTTGCATCATCTCTCCTATCTAATAGAACATCTTCAACATGTTCTAATAAATCTTTAGGGATTTCATCGTAAACCTCTAACATCGTTGGGTTAACAATCCCCATATTCATTCCATGTTGAATAGCGTGATATAAAAATGCCGAATGCATTGCTTCTCTTACTACGTTATTTCCTCTAAAAGAAAAAGAAACATTACTTACTCCTCCAGAAACACTTGCATACGGAAGATTAGTTCGAATCCATTTAGTAGCTTTGAAAAAGTCAAGTGCATTTTTTCTATGCTCTTCCATCCCTGTTGCAACTGGAAAAATATTAGGATCGAAAATGATATCTTCTGGTGCAAACTTGACAACATCAACTAAAATTCGATACGAACGTTCACAAATTTCAATTCTACGTTCGTAATTATCTGCTTGACCAACCTCATCAAATGCCATTACAATAGTTGCAGCTCCGTATCTCTTAATTAATTTTGCTTGACGAATAAAAGCTTCCTCTCCTTCTTTCAACGAAATAGAATTCACAACACATTTTCCTTGTGCAACTTGTAATCCAGCTTCAATAATTTCCCATTTAGAACTATCTATCATAATTGGAATTCTAGCAATATCTGGCTCAGATGCAATAAGGTTTAAAAAAGTTACCATAGCATACACACCATCTAACATTCCTTCATCCATATTTACATCTAAAATCTGCGCACCACCTTCTACTTGATCTCTTGCTACTGCAAGTGCTTCTCCGTATTTTTCTTCTTTAATTAAACGAAGAAATCTACGAGATCCTGTAACGTTTGTTCTTTCTCCAACATTTATAAAATTACTTTCAGGGGTAATGATTAATGGCTCTAATCCTGATAATTTTAAATATCTCTTCATACGTACTTATTCTTTTAAACTCTTATTAAATTATAGATTAGCTACTTTCAATTGTCTTGGTTGATATTTTTCAGCGACTTCTACAATTCCTTTAATATGTTTAGGAGTAGTTCCACAACATCCTCCAATAATGTTTAGAATTCCATCTTTTAAATAATCTTCTATTAATGTTTTCATTTCCTCTGGAGACTGATCGTACTCACCAAAAGCATTTGGCAATCCTGCATTAGGATATGCTGACGTATAAAAACTTGTATTATTTGACAATCTTTTTAAATACGGTTGTAATTGCTCTGCTCCTAATGCACAATTAAACCCTACACTTAATAATGGAATGTGTGACATTGAAATTAAAAAAGCTTCTACAGTTTGGCCTGATAGTGTTCTTCCGCTTGCATCTGTTATCGTTCCAGAAACCATGATAGGTATGTCTATATTTCTTTCTTCTTTAACCTCATCTATAGCGAAAAGTGCCGCTTTAGCGTTTAGCGTATCAAATATGGTTTCCACTAATAATAAATCTACTCCTCCAGCAACTAAACCTTCAACTTGTTCTTTGTATGCCTTCCTTAAATCCTCAAAAGTTACAGCTCTATACTCTGGTTTATTTACATCTGGAGATAAGCTAGCAGTTCTATTTGTTGGACCAATTGCACCAGCAACAAATCTTGGTTTATGTGGTTCTTTAGCTGTAAATTCATCTGAAACCTCTTTTGCTATTTTTGCAGATTCGTAATTTAGCTCGTATGCTAAATGTTCTAAAGAATAATCTTCCATGGCTATAGAAGTTCCTGAAAAGGTATTGGTTTCTATAATATCAGCACCAACTTCTAAGTATTTACGATGAACTTCTTTTATTGCTTCGGGTTGAGTTATAGACAATAAATCATTATTCCCTTTTAAAGGAGAAGGATGATCTTTAAAACGTTCTCCACGAAAATCTTCTTCTGAGAAGTTATATTCTTGAAGCATAGTTCCCATCGCACCATCAAGCACAAGGATTCTTTTTTGTATTTCTGTATAAATGTTTGACATTCCTGATAAAAAATTATGATGTGTTATCAGGAAAAGAAGAAGTTATATTCTTTTGAGTTATCTCTCTATAATACTGAAATAAATTCAGTGTTAAAGTAGAATTTAGCACCTTCTTTGAAATACTGTAAGATTCAGTATTAACAAAGGGTTGCTAAGGTTTCGTAGGGTCTATTCCCTCCACCTTTCGTAATAACAACAATAATGTTTATGAACTAATTATGGTTACAAATGTAACTAACTTATTTTAAATAAAAATATCTGACGATAAATATCTGTCTCCGCGATCACAAATAATAGAAACAATAATACCTTCATCTATAGATTCAGCTAGTTTAACAGCAGAAGCAGCAGCTCCTCCACTACTCATCCCTGCAAAAATACCCTCTTCACGAGCTAAACGAACTGTCATTGCTTTAGCTTCTTCTTGAGTAACTTCTAAAACTTGGTCAATTTTCTCTCTTTTAAAAATTGCTGGTAAATATTCTTCTGGCCATTTTCTAATTCCAGGAATACGAGCACCTTCTTTAGGTTGAACTCCTACAATTTGAATGTCTTTATTTTGTTCTTTTAAGTAATCTGAAACTCCAGTAATAGTTCCTGTTGTTCCCATCGCAGAAACGAAATGCGTTACTTTACCATCAGTGTCTCTCCAAATTTCTGGCCCGGTTGTACTATAATGTGCTTTTGGATTATCGAAATTATCAAACTGATTAAGTCTGAAATAACCTTTCTTATATTTTAATTCCAACGCATGATCAATTGCACCTTCTATTCCAACTTCACTTGGAGTTAAAATAACTTCTGCTCCGTAAGCACGCATCGTTTTTACTCTTTCAATTGTTGCGTGTTCTGGCATTACTAAAACCATATTCACTCCTAAAACCTTAGCCATTAAAGCCAAAGCAATACCAGTATTTCCACTAGTTGCTTCAACTAAAGTATCTCCTTTTTTTATGTTTTTCTTTTTCAATGCTTCAGAAATCATAAAATAGGCAGCTCTGTCTTTTACACTACCTCCAGGATTATGTCCTTCAAGTTTTAAAAACAATCGAACATTTTCTTTATTTATAATATTTGTAGCTTCTACTAAAGGCGTATTACCTACAAAATTTGTTATATTCTTTGAATTCATATACTTTATTTTAAGTATAAATACTGTTTTGAGATTTATAAATTACGGTTGAGTTTGGCTCTATAGATTGAGTAATGCATACATTTGCGCCAATCACACTATTTTTTCCAACTGTTATATTTCCTAATATGGTTGCGTTAGCATATATGGTAACATTACTCCCAATTGTTGGATGTCTTTTTACTTCTGCTAATTCTTTTTTAACTTGAATACCACCTAATGTTACTCCTTGATAAATACTTACATTATTTTCAATGATTGTTGTTTCTCCAATAACAACACCGGTAGCATGATCAATAAAAAAAGAATTTCCAATAGTTGCACCAGGATGAATATCAACTCCAGTAAGACTATGCGCATATTCACTCATCATTCTTGGTATAATAGGTACATCAATCTTATACAATTCATGACTTAATCTGTAAATAGCAATGGCATGAAATCCAGGATAGGCCAGATATACTTCTCCTAAACTTTTACAGGCAGGATCGGTTGCTTCAAAAGCCTTCGCATCCAAATCTAATTTTTGTCGGATATCACAAAAAGAAGTTTGATAATACATCCATATTTCTTCTGCTTTTGGTAACGACAAACCTTCCAAAATACTAATAAACTGTTGTTTTAAATGTTTGGCCTTATCTTGACAAACATCTTCAAACAACGAGTAAAATAGTTGCTTTGTAAAAAGTTCTACATCATCTTTCAATGATAAATTGTAGTTACTAAACTGCATTTTTCTTTTTTTAACTTGATATTAATCTATTGTATAAGATACTGAATTAATTCTACTTATATGTTGAAACGAGTTCATTTAGATACTGAAATAAATTCAGCATTAACTCTCTGGCGCTAATTCAACTTCTAACCCTTCTAATGCTGAAGTAATTTGAATTTGACACCCCAATCTACTATTATCTTGCACATCAAATGCTTCTGCTAACATAGCATCTTCATCATCTGTCATTTGAGGTAGTTCATGGCTAGAATTCACATAACATTGACAAGATGCACACATGGCCATTCCTCCACAAATTCCAATTGTTCCTTCTGGAGCAAGTTCATAAGAACGTACAACCTCCATTAGATTCATTGCCATATCTGTCGGAGCAACTACCTCATGAATTACACCGTCACGGTCTTTAATTTTTATATTAACATCTTGCTCCATTACTCAATAGCTTTAACCACTGCTTTTGGTGCTTCTTTTTTAGTTCCATCAAAACCTTGAACTCCTCCTACAGTAGTATATTTCATTACATACTTCTTGTCCGGGAAAATTCTTTTATATGCACTTTGACACATTAAAGTAGCTTCATGGAATCCACATAAAATTAACTTCAATTTCCCTGGATATGTATTTACATCCCCAATCGCATAAATTCCAGGAATATTTGTTTGATAGTCTAGTGAGTTATCTACTTTAATGGCATTCTTCTCTATTTCTAATCCCCAGTTTCCTATTGGACCTAGTTTCGGTGCCAAACCAAATAGCGGAATAAAATGATCGGTATCTAAAATAAATGGTTCCTTATCTTTTTGTTCAACCACAACTCCTGTTACATGATCGTCTCCAAGAATTCCTTTCACCTCAGCTGGAGTAATTAAATTAATCTTACCTAAGTTTTTAAGTTCTTGTACTTTTTCCACTGAATCTAAAGCTCCTCTAAATTCATTTCGTCTATGAATTAATGTAACTGATTTTGCCACATCAGATAAGAAAATAGACCAATCTAAAGCCGAATCTCCTCCTCCCGCAATTACAACATCTTTATCACGATACAGTTCAGGTTCTTTAATCATGTATTCAACTCCTTTATCTTCAAATTGAGCTAAATTATCTATCTGAGGTTTTCTAGGTTCAAAACTTCCTAACCCTCCTGCTATTGCAACAACTGGAGCTTTGTGTTTTGTTCCTTTATTTGTAGTTACAATGAAACTACCATCATCTTGTTTTTCGATTGTTTCAGCACGTTCTCCCAAGGTAAATCCAGGTTGAAACTGTTTTCCTTGTTCTAATAATTTATGGGTTAAATCTCCAGCTAAAATCTCTGGATAAGCCGGAATATCATAAATCGGTTTTTTAGGATAAATCTCCGAACATTGTCCACCTGGTTGTGGTAATGCGTCTATTAAATGACAACGCAATTTTAATAATCCTGCTTCAAAAACTGTAAATAAACCTGTTGGACCTGCTCCAATAATCAGTATATCTGTCTCTATCATTACTCTTGCTTTTCTACTAAGCTCTTTGTGAACTCGTTTAGTTGTTCTACTTTTTGTTCAAAGTTTCCTTTTATTGTTTTTCTATAACCGTTTAGGTTTTTAACCAAATCGTCAATTTTATCTGGAATTACCTCTTCAAAAAACTGACGTAATCTTTTTGCTGTTGTTGGTGATTTTCCATTTGTTGAAATTGCAATTTTCACATTTCCTTTAGTTACAATCCCACCCATATAAAAATCACAAAATGGAGGATTATCTGCTACGTTCACTAATTTCTGTTGTTCTCGACAATCCATATATACCTGAACATTTACTTCAGGCTTATCTGTTGTAGCAATCACCATATGTTTACCATTCAAATAAGATGTTTTATAAGAATCTTCAATCAAGGTAACAGCTCCTTTTTTTGCTAATTCAATAGTTCCTTCTCTAAACATTGGAGATACTATCGTTACTTTGGCATCTGGACTAGATTTTAAAAGAAAGGTTAGCTTTTCTTCGGCTACATTTCCACCTCCTACAATTAAAACTTCTAATTGTTTTACCTTTAAAAAAATTGGATATAAATTATTTCTTTCTTCACTCATCTTATTCAGATTTTACTAAAACCTCTTGTTGTATTTCTAGTATTTTATTTCTGTGTTTTACAACATCGCCAAGTATTATTATTGCTGGATTGCTTAACTGTTTTTCTTCAACAATAGCTTCAATTGTATCCACAGTTCCTATTCCAATTTTCTCTCTCGTTGTTGTTCCATCTTGGATAATTGCTACTGGCAATTCATTTTTACCTTCTACTTGAAAAAACTTCACAATTTGAGATAGCTTTCCCATTCCCATTAAAATTACCACCGTAGCACTTGATTTTGCAGCCAAAGCCACATCATCAGACAATTTGTGATGTTTTGTAGTTCCTGTAATTACCCAAAAACTCTCTGAACTACCTCTTTTAGTTAAAGGAATATTTTGATATGCAGGAACTGCCAGTGATGATGAAATACCAGGAACCATAGCTACTTGTAAACCATTTTCAGCGGCATACTCCATTTCTTCTGCTCCTCTACCAAACACAAATGGATCTCCTCCTTTTAATCTTACCACATGACCATGCGATTTACCTCTTGCAACAATTAACTCATTTATTTGTTCTTGCTGATAACGATAACACCCTCTTCTTTTTCCTACGAAAATCAATTCGGCATTAGGATTCACATGATCTAATAAATCAGGATTTACTAATGCATCATATAAAACTACATTGGCCTCATTTAATGTTTTTATCGCTTTAATTGTAATTAAATCTGCATCTCCAGGACCAGCTCCAACTATGGTTAATTTAGGTATAATCATGACTGTAAAATTTTAATTTTCCACTACTAATTTTCTAAATGTATCTATTTTTTGATAAAAACCTTTTGCCTGATTTAAATAATTGTAAGCAAACTCTTTAGAAGGCTTATTTTTATTAATTTGATAAATTAGAGCAGGGAAATTTTCGGATAATTCAATCCTATTTGTGGCTACAAATGTCTCTTGAAAATTATTGATAATTCCATCATGAGTATTCGTTTTAACTCCTTCAGAAGTTAATAATGCTTTCGCTGTATTTACAAAAGCTGAATACGCATAATAAATACTATCTGACCATTGTCCATTTTCAAAAGCTTCGGTTGCATTATCTAATTTTTCCTCACTTTCAAATAGTAATGTTGCTACTAAATCAATTACTACACCAGCACATTCTCCAACACCAATCGCTTTCACATAATTTTTATCATGTCCCCAATCGATAAAATCGTCTTCAACTAAATTTGTGGTATCTGATAAATGCTTTAATAAGTCATAGAAATAATTCTTTCCTTGTCTATCATAATAGTTTAAAAATGATTCTTCAGCATTCTTATTCGTATCAAAATCATTCAATAATAGGCGTAACGATTCCGGGCCTCTCTTACTCGGAACTTTAATCACCTTATCCGAAAAACGACCTTCACCATTTCCTAGAACTCCACCACCTAATAACACTTGTAATGCTGGCGCAACTAAATTTCCAGATTTAATTGACATTCCTTGGAAACCAATATGAGCCATATTGTGTTGTCCACAAGCATTCATACATCCACTAATTTTAATGGTTACATCTTTATTGCTGATGTATTGAGGATATTCTGCTTTCAATACTCTTTCAAGTTCTACTGCGATTCCTGTACTGCTCGAAATTCCTAAATTACATGTATCTGTTCCAGGACATGCAGTGATATCTGCAATGCTATCATAACCAGCTTCTGTAAATCCTAACTTCTTTAATTCTGTATAGAAAAAAGGTAAAAACTCCTCTCTTACATGACGAATCAAGATGTTTTGACGTAATGTAAACCTCAATTCATTTGCAGCATATTGCTTTACCAGATCTGCCAATTTTCTAGCCTTATCAGTATAAAAATCACCTAAGTGTACTTTTATACCTACTGCGAACAACCCTTCTTGCTTTTGTGCAATTACATTTGTAGATTTCCATAAATCGAAATCCTGTTGATTATCTATTTGAACAGTTGGAACTTCTATTGATTCAAAAGTAATTTCACTTTCAAAATCTGATGTATCAATTGGATAAGATTGATATGCTAATGCTCTTTTCTCTTTTTCAACTAAGGTTAAAAAGCCGTCTAAGCCTAAATCTTTAACCAAGAATTTTAGACGTGCCTTTGCTCTTTTCGAACGTTCTCCAAAACGATCAAAAACTCTTAATACACCTTCAATAGTTGGTATTAACAAATCAGTTTCTAAGAATTCATACATTACATCTGCGTGCCTTGGCTGAGAACCTAATCCTCCTGCTAACAACACTTTAAACCCTTTAACTTCTGTATCTCCAATCTTTTTAGTTTTTGCAATAAAACCTAAATCGTGCATAAAACTTAAAGCAGTATCATCATCAGTAGAAGAGAACGACATTTTAAACTTTCTACCCATTTCTTGACAAATAGGATTTCTCAAGAAAAATTGAAATGTAGCATGCGCATAAGGAGTAATATCAAAAGGTTCATTCGGATCTATTCCTGCAGTTTCAGATGCAGTTACATTTCTAACCGCATTACCACAAGCTTCACGTAATGTAATATCATCTTTTTCTAATTGCGCCCATAATTCAGGAGTTCTATCTAAACTCACATAATGGATTTGAATATCTTGACGTGTGGTAATATGTAACCTACCTCTAGAATATTCATCAGAAACATCAGCAATTCTATGCAATTGTTCACTGGTAACTTTACCATAAGGTATTTTAATACGAACCATTTGCACACCTAACTGTCTTTGTCCGTAAACGCCACGTGCTAAACGAAGACTTCTGAATCGTTCTTCATCAACTTGACCTTCTTTAAACAGGCGGATTTTTCTTTCTAATTCTAGAATATCTTTCTCTACAATTGGATTCTCTATTTCGCTTCTAAAACTTTGCATGACTTTATGGTTTATTTATGCAAAAACTGTTGCTTTTGTAATAATTTTTCTTCGGTTTCTACGTGATCTTCATCTGGAACACAGCAGTCAACTGGACAAACAGCTGCACATTGTGGCTCTTCATGAAATCCTTTACACTCTGTACATTTATCTGGTACTATGAAATAATATTCATCAGAAATTGGCTCTTGTTCATCATCTGCATTTAGTTTCACTCCATTCAAAAGCTCAATATCTCCTTCTAAGGACGTTCCTTGACTATACTTCCAATCTTCAGCCCCTTCGTAAATCGCTGTATTAGGGCATTCTGGTTCACATGCCCCACAATTGATGCATTCATCTGTAATTATAATTGCCATAATTGATTAGTTTATAAAACCTACACCAGATGTATTATTGGTTTTTGGATTAATTAGAACAAAAGCTCCATTCAATTTATTTTCTTTATAACTATCAACAAGTAATGATTTACTTAGTTTCAGTTGAACTTTACCTATTTCATTTAAGGATAATTTTGAAGGGTTTTCGTCCTTTCCTGAAAAATCGGTATGTATAATATTTTCTAGACTTGTAATTTTTACTTGAGCATCATTTACACCATGTTTTATATAATACTTATCTGAAGCTTGTAATGGTGATTTATCCATCCAACAAATAATTGCTTCTAACTGCTTTGTTATTAGAGGCTCTTCACCTTTTTTCACAATCATATCTCCTCTGCTTACATTAACATCATCTTCAAGAGTAAGCGTAAACGAACTTCCACTCTTTACTTCATTGAATTCTTGATTAAAAAAATTGATGCTTTTTATAGTAGATTCAATAGCAGAAGGTAAAACAGTTACTTTATCACCTACAGCTAAATCCCCTCCATATAATTTCCCAGCATATCCTCTATAGTCATGAAACTCATCTGTTTTTGGTCTAATAACAGACTGTATTGGAAAACGAGCTTGAGAATCATTTACTTTTTCTTCAAGATTTAAATTTTCTAAATATTCCAATATACTTTTACCAGAATACCAATCAATATTAGATGAAGAATTCACAACATTATCTCCATGTAATGCAGAAATAGGTACGAATGTTATTTTTTGATTTTTATAATCACTTTTCTGAGCTAAATATTCTATTTCTCCTTTTATCTGTTGGAATTTTTCTTCAGAATAATCAACCAAATCCATTTTGTTTACAGCTACTATAACTTCTTTTACCTGTAATAAATTATTTATAAAGAAGTGGCGATAGGTTTGTTCTATAACTCCTTTTCTTGCATCTACAAGAATAATTGAAGCCTGTGAATTTGATGCACCTGTTACCATGTTTCTAGTATACTCAATATGACCAGGAGTATCAGCTATAATAAAACTTGTTTTAGCAGTTGAAAAATAAATATGAGCAACATCTATTGTTATTCCTTGCTCCCTTTCTGCTACTAAACCATCAGTTGCTAAAGAAAAATCTAAATAGTCAAAACCACGTTGTCTACTTTTTTCTTCAATAGCTTGTAATTTATCTTCCGTTAATGAATTGGTATCGTACAGAATTCTACCAATTAAAGTACTTTTTCCATCATCTACACTACCTGCTGTTGCTATTTTTAGTACATTCATTTTCTATTGTTATTTGAGAGCATTGGGCTGTAAGCTTGTTATTAATAATCCCCAAAAATATCTTTCTTACAGCCTTTTGCTCTTCTTAAGTTTTTAACTCTATTTTTAAAAATACCCTTGCTGCTTTCTTTTTTCCATTGCCGCTTCAGATCGTTTATCGTCAATTCTTGCTCCTCTTTCAGAAATTGTTGAAGCTCTAATTTCTTCTACAACTCTATCAATATTACTTGCTTCAGATAGAACAGCAGCAGTACAACTCATATCTCCAACTGTTCTAAATCGAACAGTACGTTCTTCGATTAATTCGTCGTCTTCTCTATATACCACTTCATCATTTGCAGACCAGATTAAACCATCACGTAGAAACGTATTTCTTTTGTGCGCAAAATAAATCGAAGGAATTTCTATAGCTTCTTTCTGAATATAGGTCCAAACATCCAGTTCTGTCCAGTTTGAAATTGGAAATACACGAACATTTTGACCTAAATCGATTCTACCATTTAACATATCGAATAACTCTGGGCGTTGATTCTTTTCATCCCATTGTCCGAAATCGTCTCTTACAGAAAAAATTCTTTCTTTCGCTCTTGCCTTCTCTTCATCTCTTCTTGCTCCTCCAATACAAGCATCGAAACCAAATTCTTCAATAGCATCTAATAAAGTTTCAGTTTGTAAAATATTTCGACTTGAATATTTACCAGTTTCTTCTTTTACTTTACCTGCATCTATATTATCTTGAACATTGCGCACAATTAACTCTACATCTAATTCTTTCACCAATCTATCTCTAAACTCTATAGTTTCCGGGAAATTATGTCCCGTATCAATATGCATTAAGGGGAATGGGATTTTTGCTGGATAAAATGCTTTTTGAGCTAATCTTACTAAAGTGATGCTATCTTTTCCTCCAGAAAATAACAACACAGGTTTTTCAAATTGTGCAACTACTTCTCTAAAAATGTATATCGCTTCACTTTCTAATGCTCCTACTCTTAAAATATTTGTATTCATTACACTATTTTTTAAATATGTAAACCACATTCTCTATTACTTTCTACCTTTGTTGGATCGAAATATTTAAATTCATTTGGCAGGTTATATTTTTCAAGATATTTATCTAATTCTTCATCAGAAAAATTATAAAACGGACTCACTTTTATAACGCCATCTTTACTTTCAGAAATTACATCAATACTATCTCTAAATGCAGTTTGACCCTTTCTTAAATTCGTAAACCACACATCTGGTTGATGTTCATTCATTGCTCTTTTAAAAGGCTCTAATTTTACTTGTTCAGTAAAAATTGCATGATTCGGATCATCAATAGTCGGTAATCCCAATACGATATCTCTATGAGCGCTCGTTTGCTTTGGAACGTATAAATGAACATTCAACTGTAAACTATGAATTAGCTCCTCAGCATGCTTATAAGTTTGAGGTGTATTGTAACCCGTATCACACCAAACCACAGGAATATCTTTGTTTTGAGAAACTACGAGATGTAAAATCGCACTTTCATAAGGTCTGAAATTTGTAGTGATTACCGGATTTTTAGCAATACTCAAACTCCATTTTATGATTTCCTCCGGAGATTTTCCTTCCAGTTGATTATTTATTTCTACTATATCTATTTTTTCTAAACTCATCTTTTACCCCATTTAATGGTATTCCAAACTCTTTCGTGAAAAAAGTATAATATCATTTTAGTTATTAATTCAATCGCTCCAATTGATAGCGCTGTATCTATTTTACCTGTAATAATCCAAGAAATTAATACAGTATCTAAAGTTCCAACAGCACGCCAGCTAATAGACTTTACAATACTTCTGATAGGTTTCTCGGATTCCTTATCGTCTTTATAATTTATTTTACTTTCTATTACTTGCTCTACAATCATTTTATTAAAATACATTTACCCTATCGGGTTAGTAGGTTTTAATATTCAACAAATATACATTCCTAAATTTAATATCAAAATTAAAGTTGAAAAATTAACACTATGGTAATATTTGTAAAATCTATACTAAGTCTGCAAGTGTTGTATTTCTTAGGATATCAAGGGTGTTATCACGAACTTGAATCATTAATTTATGAACGGAACATTTGTCTTCATCTGGACAATCAGCACACTTTTCATAAAAATTTAGACTCACACAAGGAACCATTGCAATGGGACCTTCAAGTGTTCTAATCACTTTTGTCATTTTAACTTCGGAAGCTTCTTGTAATAAATAATATCCGCCTCCTTTTCCTTTTTTGGCTCCTAAAACGCCTGCTTTTCTTAAGGTAAGTAAGATACTTTCTAAAAATTTATGTGATATATTTTCGCTTTCAGATATTGTAGCTATCTGAACCTTAACTCCTTTTTCTTGCCTAGCAATAAAAGTGAGTGCTTTTATACCATATTTTGTCTTTTTAGAAAGCATATTACAAATATATACTTTCTTCTTTTAATTAATTATTCAAAGCTTGGTTTAAATCTTCAATTACATCATCTACAAATTCCAATCCTACCGAACATCTCACTAAACCATCTGTAATTCCTACCTCTAATCGATCTTCTGTACTTAATTTACTATGGGTTGTAGATGAAGGGTGTGTAACAATTGTTCTACTATCTCCTAAATTGGCAGATAACGAACATAACTTAATTCGATCTAAAAACCTTCTCCCTGCTTCTACTCCACCTTTAATTTCAAATGCTACAATATTACCACCCAAACGCATTTGCCTTTTCGCAACTTCATATTGAGGATGAGATTTCAAAAACGGATATTTCACAAAATTCACTTCTGGATGATTCTCTAAAAACTCGGCAACTTTTAATGCATTTTCACAATGCTTATCTGCTCTAACGGCCAAAGTCTCTAAACTTTTAGAAAGTACCCAAGCATTGAATGGTGACATTGCCGGTCCAGTATTTCTTGAAAACAAATAGATTTCTCTAACCAAATCAGCCTTTCCAACTGTAACTCCACCTAAAACACGACCTTGTCCATCAATTAACTTAGTTGCTGAATGAATTACCAAATCAGCACCAAACTTAATAGGATTCTGAAGGTATGGTGTAGCAAAACAATTATCGACAACTAATAACAAATTGTGTTTTTTAGCTATAGTTGATAATAACTCTAAATCTAAAATATCAACAGCAGGATTTGTTGGCGATTCTGCATATAATATTTTAGTATTCGGTTGAATCAAAGATTCTACTTTATCTACTTCATTTACCTTGAAATAACTCGTTTCAATATTCCATTTTGGTAAATACTTTGTAAACAAACTATGAGTAGATCCAAACACAGAACGAGAAGAAACAATATGATCTCCTGAATTTAACAATGCTGCAAAAGTTGAAAACACCGCAGACATTCCTGTTGCGAAAGCATAACCAGCCTCTGCTCCTTCCATAGCAACAATTTTGTCTACAAACTCAGTCGTATTTGGATTTGAAAATCGGCTATATAGATTACGTTGTTTTTCTTCCGCAAATGAAGCTCTCATGTCTTCGGCATCATCAAAAATAAAACTCGATGTTAAATATAATGGCGTTGAATGCTCAGAAAACTGAGATCTTTCTGTTTGAATTCTTACCGCTTGTGTTTCGAAATTCTGGCTCATATTTCCTCCTTGTTTAAAACTACTTTATAATTAATCTTAGCCGTTTGCTCTATAATTTTTGCTACTGAACAATACTTTTCTAATGCTAGATTTGTTGCTTTTTTCACTTTATTACTGCTTATTTCACCATCGAAACTGTAAGTAATTGTAATTTCTTTAAAGATTGATGGAATTTGATTTTCTTCTCTAGAAGCATCAATTGAAACATTATACTCAAAATCAAAAACCTTTTGTTTATTTAAAATCTTTACAACATCAATACTACTGCAACTTGCTAAACTCACTAACATTAACTCCATAGGACGAATCGCATTTACTTGGGTATGATCCACAGTTTGTCCGACTAGTAATGAATAACCGGTTTGGTTTTTAGCTTCAAAAACTAAATGTTTGTTATAATTGGATAATTCAATATTCATTTTATTATTTTTTGGTTAATCTTAAAATATCTCCGAAAACACCTCTTGCCGTAACTTCTGCTCCTGCACCTGCACCTTGAATAACTATCGGTTGGTCTCCATAAGATTCTGTATATATTTCAAAAATTGCATCTGATCCTTTTAAACTTCCTAAAGGAGTGTTTTCTGCTACAGAAACTAGTTTTACATCTAAATTTCCTTTAGTTTGTTGAAGGTCTCCATGTAAATCTCCTATATATCGTAAAACATGATTTTCCTTCTGACCATTTTTAATTTTATTAAAATGATCATTTAGTTTATCACAATTATCAATAAACTCAGATGCACTTGAATCTCTGAACTCTTCTGGAATTAAATTCTCAATATGGATGTCTTCAAATTCGTTTTCTAAATCAAGTTCTCTCGCTAAAATCAAAAGTTTCCTTGCTACATCATTTCCGCATAAATCTTCTCTAGGATCTGGTTCGGTATATCCATTCGCTATTGCCTCTTTCAGTACAGTTTCAAATGGCACATTTTCTTCTGAGTATTTATTGAAAATAAAACTTAATGAACCAGAAAACACACCTCTTATTCGGGTAATATTTTCTCCAGAATCATGTAATAACTTAATGGTATCGATTAAAGGTAAACCAGCTCCAACATTAGTTTCATAGAGATATGTTTTCTTATTACTATCTAAAACTTGTCTTAGTTTTTTGTAAAAAGAATGAGAAACAGTATTAGCTATTTTGTTCGACGAAACTAAATCGAACCCATTTTCAACTAAAGGAATATAATTCTCTATAAAATCTTGATTCGCAGTATTATCTACAGCAATTAGATTTTCTAAATGATGAGCTTTAGCAAAATCAATAACTTCATCTACAGAACTATCAATCGAACTTTCATTTAATTTCGTTTGCCAATTTTCGTCTACTCCATATTTAGAAAGCAATACCTTTTTAGAATTTGCAACTGCGAAAATATTCAGTTGAATTTTTCTTCTATCTAAAATTGCAGGCGTACTTTTTATGATTTGTTCAATTAACGTTCCTCCGACTAGACCTTTTCCAAAAACAGCAATATTTATTTTTTTAGCTACTCCGAATATTTGTCCATGTATTACATTTACAGCTTTATGAAGTTCTTCTTTCTTTACAACTAAACTTACATTTTTACCAGTAATGGTATTATTAAACAATAACGGAACTATTTGATTCTGAATAAGCGCATTGTATGGTAAATGAAACTCACTTAAATCTTGACCAATTATTGAAATTACTGCAACATCATTTACAATACTAATATGATTTACATCTTTGGTTTGTAAGTCATACTCGAATTCATGCTTCAATGCTTTAACAGCTAATTCCGCTTTCTCCTTATCCACTACCAATCCAATTCCTCTTTCAGAAGATCCTTGAGAAATAATGCTCACACTAATATCATGACTTCCTAAAGATTTAAATATCCTTGCATCGACACCTACTTTTCCTAACAAACCTCTTCCTTCAAAATTTAATAAGGCTACATTATCTAAAACAGAAATTGATTTGATTCCTTTTGCGGAAGACTTTGCCGTTATTAAAGTTCCTTCATCTTTTTGATTAAATGTATTTAGGATTCTTAAATTGATATTCTTCTCAATTAATGGTATTATGGTTTTTGCATGTAAAATATTCGCGCCAAAATTTGCTAATTCATTCGCTTCAGAAAATGATAATTCTTCTATTTTCTTTGCATCTGAAACCAAATCAGGATTCGCTGTAAATATTCCATCTACATGTGTATAGTTTTGTAATTCATCTGCATCTAAATAATTTGCTAATAATGATGCTGTATAATTACTTCCATTTCGACCTAAAGTTGTTGTTTCATTCTTTAAGTTAGAACCTATAAATCCAGAAACTACATTTACTGTTGTACCATTATGTTTTTTATAATAGTTGACAATATTCTCTTTAGAAACTCCTTCTATAGGTTGTGCATTTCCAAAACTCTCATCTGTTTTTAGCAATAAGCGAGCATCGGTAGCATTAGCATTTATACCTCGTTGTTGTAATAACTCAGTTACCGTTTTTATGGCAATTAATTCACCTTGAGCTAATACTTCATCTTTTACTTTTGTACTAAAATCCTCCAACAAACTAACTCCTTCTAACAATTTCTCTAGTTTGTTAAACTCTGTACTAAAATCTAATAACGGAGTAATTTGTCTCTGACTTAATTTAAATGCCTCTAATTGTTCTTGATATACTTCACTTGAAGAAGCTTTTTGTAATATTGATTCTAATTCATTTGTAGCATTTCCTCTAGCAGAAACAACTACTGTAATTCTATCACCACTATCTATTTTACTTTCAATAATATCTATGACTTTTGATATTCCTTCGTTTGATAATGATTTCCCTCCAAACTTTAAAACCTTCATTTTTTTAGTCTTTTCGTTCTCGTTAAATATTGGTGTAAATATGTTTTCTAATTGATCGTATTCGATTAAAAACGCATCGTGTCCATGCACTGAATTAATCTCATTATACGTTACATTAGCATTATTTTGTGCTAATTCTTTAAACGTTTCTCTGTTCTCTTCTGCGGTAAAAAACAAGTCAGAATCTACTCCTATGATGTGAATTTCTGCATTGATATTTGCTAGCTTATCCTCATCTTTATTTCCATTTGTAACATCAATCGTTTTCAATAATTGATTCATCAATTTATAAGAAGCTAACTGATATCTTTCTTGCAATTTTTTCCCGTGATGCAACAACCAACTTTCTACATTAAACAAAGCTGATTCTTCATTTTTACTTCGATGAAATCGTTGCTTAAATGATTCAGGGGTTCGATAACACAACATTGCATGCATTCTAGCATCATGTACTGGGTTATTTGAATTTGTTAGAAATAATTCCTGAATTTGACAATTTGCAATTAACCAATCTGTAGATTTCCAGTCTGTAGCAATCGGAATTAAATGCTTGGTAATATTTGGATGTAAAACTGCCATTTCCCAAGCAATTCCTCCACCAAGTGATCCTCCAACTAAAGCGAACAATTGTTCAACCCCTAACTCTTTCAACCCTAAAAGGAAAATTTTTGCAATATCTCTAGCTGCAAAACTTTTATAATCGTCGATTAAAAAATCGTCATAACCGTTTCCTGGAATATTAAAACAAAGAATAGAATATGAATTGATATCAATAACTTTATCTACTCCAATAATATCTTTCCACCATCCAGAATCTCCAGCTACATTGCTATTTCCTGTTAACGCATGATTTACTAGAATTACTGGTGCAGTACCCAATTCTCTTCCAAATAATTGATAACTTAATCGTATATCAGAGAACTGAGTACCACTCTCAGTAACATAACTAAGAATATTTATATGAGATAAATTGTTTTTCACAGTACTACGCTAAAACTGATTTTGAAATTTTAGCAAATGCTTCTTGTAAATCTTGTTTTAAATCTTCAAGATTTTCAATTCCAACAGATAAACGAATTAAATCTTTCGTTACTCCAGAAGCTTCTTGTTCTTCATCTGTTAATTGCTGATGAGTTGTACTCGCTGGATGAATAATTAAAGATTTTGTATCTCCAATATTCGCGAGTAATGAGAATAGCTCAGTATTATCTGCTACTGTTTTCGCGCTTTCGTATCCTCCTTTTACACCGAAGGTTACAATTCCACTTTGACCTTTCGGTAAATATTTATCTGCTAATTTTTTATATGGACTGCTTTCTAATCCAGGATAATTTACCCAAGCAACTTCTTCTTGCTGCTCTAACCATTTTGCTAAAGCTAACGCGTTTTCACTATGTTGCTTGATTCGAACACCTAGCGTTTCTAAACCTTGAATAATTTGGAATGCGTTCGTTGGACTTAACGCTCCTCCGAAATCTCTTAATCCTTCAAGAATTAATTTAAAAGTGAATGATAACTGCCCAAGTGTTTCATAATATTTTAATCCGTGATATCCTGCCGATGGCTCTGTAAATTCAGGAAACTTTCCATTATCCCAATCAAAATTTCCACCATCGATAATTACTCCTCCTAAAGAGTTTCCTTGTCCGCCAATATATTTTGTAAGTGAATGAATTACAATATTAGCTCCGTGTTTTAGCGGATTTAATAACGATGGCGTAGCTACCGTATTATCAACAATAAACGGAACTTTTGCTACTTTTGAAACCTCAGCAATTCCTTCTAAATCTAATACATCAAGTTTTGGATTTCCTAACGATTCAACAAAGAAAGCTCTCGTATTTTCCTGAACAGCTTCCTTAAAGTTCTCTGGGTTTGAAGCATCTACAAATGTGGTTGTAATTCCTAATCTTGGTAAGGTAACTTTTAATAAATTATACGTTCCTCCGTACAAGCTACTAGATGCGACAATATGATCTCCGGCCTTTAATAACGTTAATAATCCTGTTGAAATTGCAGCAGTTCCCGAAGCAAATACTACAGCTCCAACACCACCTTCTAAGGCAGCTAGGCGATCTTGTAGTATTTGATTTGTAGGATTATTCAGACGTGTGTAAATAAAACCTAATTCTTTTAATGAAAATAGATTTGCTGCATGATCTGAGTTATTAAACACATAAGAGCTAGATTGATAAATTGGAACTGCTCTTGTTCCTAATGTTTGTTGGACATCGTGTCCTGCATGTAATGCTAAAGTTTCAAATTTTTGCGTACTCATTTTTCTTCTTTTTGAAATAATTAATAATTAAACCAAAAGTCAAAACACATCTTTTACGATGATGCTTACAGAAAAATGTTATTAAGAATTTATAGAAATTTATATTTCGTATTAGAATTACGAAAAACTTCTGTTGTTATCTATCCCAATAAAAATCAGGGTAGAATTTAGCACCTTCTTTGAAATACTGAAAAGACTTCAGTCTAACCAAGGGTTGCTAAGGTTTCATAGGGTCTATTCCCTCCACCTTTCTTGATAACATTAAATCGATAAGTGTCTGAACTTTACTTAGGCAAATATTTGTTTATAAAAATTTAAAATCCAAATTTTTAACCTTTTTTTTTGAAAAAATTATTTCAACTTGAATTTCATATTCACTGGTAAATGGTCTGAAGCCTGCGCAAATTCTAACAAAACCCTACCATCAACATAGGAAATAAAATTCTTTGTATAGAATATATAATCTAACCTTTTATATGGTTTTTTAGAATCAAATGTATTTGCAGAATTACCTTCAGAAAAAGCTGCATTCCCAATATTTTTTAAATTTAAAACTTGAGTTATAGCTGAATCTTCAAAATTTGGATCACTATTAAAATCACCTAGTAAGATAGTTGGATTTGATTGTCCATATTCAAGAAATTTCTTCACCACCTCTTTCAATTGTTTTACTCTTGTTTCTTTATCAAACGCTTCTAGGTGAACATTCATTATTGTGACATCTTTGTCTTTAATTTTAACCTGAACAACCTGTAATAATCTATCTAAATAAAATGCATTTTTATAAAAAGGAGTGTTTTCAACTCTATCTAAAACTATTCGATTATGATTATTAATAGGAAATTTACTTAAAATCGATTGACCTGAAACTACTTTTCCAAAATGTGCTGAAGGTGGAAAATATGGAAATGGAACATATTTTTTATCCCAGTTTATTGTTCTAGCAACATGGTTATATCCTAATTTTGAAAGCTCTTCTTCTTGATTTATCTGGTAAGAACGTTTAGCTGCATAATCAATTTCTTGAAAAGCAATAATATCTGGATTCAATTTTTTAAATTCTTCTTTTACATGAAACAAATTAGTATCAAACAATTCTTTTGGCCTCGCTTTAGAAGTATTATTCGTCATTCCGCTTAAATAACCAATATTATAAGTAACTATTGAAAAAATAGAGTCGCTATTGAATTCCTGAGTATATTCGTTAGTAATAAGCTGCTTATACTTTTTTTGATCTAAAGTTGCATTGGATCCCCAGAAATAAAAAATTACTACTGAGCATATTAAAAGTACAATTAACTTCAAAAATAATGATGCGCCTTTTTTCATTAGAATATTACGTTTCAATGTTTATTTCATTCGCTAAAATACAGATTAAGAACTTTTTTTATTTAAAAATTAAACCTTTTCTCAATTCGAATGTCTTAGAGTTGTAGTAAATAATTAAAAAAGCATAACATGAAAAAAATAGTAGTAGCATTGATTGCATTGAGTTTATCTTTTACAGTATCGGCTCAAAAACGAAAAAAAGGAAGTGATTTTTCAGTTGAACAAAAAACTGAATTAGCCTTAAAGAAAATGACTTTAGACTTAGATCTTTCAGAACGTCAACAAAATAAAATTAGGCCTTTATTAGCAGAAAAAATCACTAATCGAGCAGCACATAAAAAAAATAGAAAAGCAAAAAAAGAAGAACGTAAAAAATTGAGTTCAGATGAACGTTTCAAAAAAGAAATGGCACGATTAGATAAAATGATTGTCTTTAAAGCTAATATGAAAGATATTTTAAATGACCAACAGTATGAGCGTTTTGAAAAAATAGTAGTTCGCAAAAAACATAAGATGAAAAGAAGAGGAAAGCAAAGAAGAATAAAGCATGATAAATCTGAAATGGATTTTGATAGAGGGTAATTATTTATTTCATTTAATTGGTTTTTTGGAAACCCCGATTCATAATTGAATCGGGGTTGTTTTTTATTTAAATTAATTACTTAAACCAACTTGCATACTTCACATAATTGTTGGCAATTCTATCTACTTCACCAGATGTTAGCTCTGGCGATATATCTTTAACTTTTTTTGCCGGTACACCTGCATAAATACTACCACTTTCTACTCTAGTATTTTTTGTAACTACCGCTCCTGCTGCAATAATGGTATTACTTTCCACGATACAATCATCCATAATTATACTTCCCATTCCTACTAAAACATTATCATGAATTGTACATCCATGTACAATTGCATTATGACCAATAGATACATTATTTCCTATTGTAGTTGGTGATTTTTGATAAGTAGCATGAATTACTGCTCCGTCTTGAACATTTACTTTATTTCCCATTTTTATAAAATGAACATCTCCTCGAATAACTGCGTTAAACCACACACTACATTGCTTACCCATTGATACTTCTCCTACTATAGTAGCATTCTCTGCTATAAAACAATCTTTAGGTATTTGAGGTTCCTTACCTCTTACTGGTTTTATTATTGGCATTATAGTTTATTTAAAATAGGCCAATAAATTACCTTTTTTAGATGCAGATACCAAAATTTCTTTTCCATTATTAAGTTCTACACTCCCTCCTTTTCCTTTTTTATACTTTGTAATTGCATTTATATTTACTAAATACGATTTATGTATTCTAGCAAAAGGATATTCTTTTAAAACTTCTTCAAAATGCTTTAGTGTTTTACTCACAACTTTTTTCGAATTTTCAAAGTGAATTTCAGTATAGTTATCATCTGCCTTGCAGAAAACAATTTCTTCCACGTTTACAACTTCAAAACCATCTTGTAGCGGAATAGTAATCTTACCATTTATAGCAGGAGTTTTAGGCTGTAAAACTGTGTTTTGAAGCTCATCTTCTTTCTCTTTAATTTCTGCTACTAGGTTAACAGACTTAATCAACTCATCGATTGAAATAGGTTTTAACAAATAATATGTTGCTTGATTATTTAATGCTTCAATTGCATAATGATCATATGCAGTAACAAAAATTGTTTCGAAGGTTCTATTTTCAACTTTTTCTAATAAATCAAAACCATTTCCAAAAGGCATCTCAACATCAAGAAATACTAAATCTAGTTCATGTTTTTGAATTAATTCATAAGCCTCTTGGATATTACTTGCTTCTCCTAACAATTCTATTGTAGGACAATACTTACCTATATAGTTTCTTAAAATTTCTCTGCTAATTTGCTCATCCTCTACAATGATAGTTCTTAGTTTCATAGTTTATTTTTTTAAGGTTACTTCAACTTTTGTACCAGATCCATTTTCTAAAACATCAGATATTTGTACTGCTACTTTGTCTTGGTACATATCGTTTAAAATAGCTATTCTATTCTTTATGGTACTCATCCCTTTGGATTTTTGTTTCAGTTGATTTTTAGTTTTCATTTCCATAGATTTTTTTCTTCCTATACCATTATCTTGTATGATAATTTTAATGCTTTCTTTGGTTTCTTTTTCTATAGAAATTGACAAACTACCTTTTTCTTTTTTATATCGTAATCCATGCCAAATTGCATTTTCTATATAAGGCTGTAATAACATAGGTGGAATTTTATATTCATCCAATTCAATTGAATTATCTACATTAATATCATAATCGAATTTATCTTGAAAACGGTTATGCTCTAATTTCACATATAATTCTAGTAATTCTATTTCCTTAGTAAATGGAATAAAATCTTCATCTGAATTTTCTAATACAGAACGCATTAACACAGAAAATTCCGATAAATATCTATTTGCATTACGTTCATCATTAACAGCAATAAAACTATTTACAGAGTTTAACGCGTTAAAAATAAAATGAGGATTCATTTGAGACCTCATAGATTTTAAAGCTAATAAGTTATTGGCTAACTTTTGTTTTTGATTTGCTCTGTAAGAATAATAACTTAACAAACTCATTAAAACTAAACCTAGTAAAAGTGAATATATAATTACTTGTTGAAGTACATCTCTTTCTACAGATAATTCATTCTCCTTATAAGCCAAGCTTAATTTACTCTCTGAAAGCTCTTTATCTTTTTCTAGAATTGCTATTCTACTTTGATTTTCAGTTATTTTTTTACTTAATCTTTGTATCTGATAAATCTCTTGTTCTTTTTTCAAGTACAACGTATCCACCACTTCTACAAAATCTCTGTATGTTCTTAAAGCTTCAAAGTAAGACCCCATCGTAGCATATACTTCTGAAAGTTTTCTAGTAGCATGCTTTTTAACCTCAAGATCTTCTTTTTTATCTGCTTCTTTTATACTCTTCTTTAAATAACCAATAGCTTCAGGATAATTTTCTTTTAACACATATGCATTACCTATTTTGTAATTCATTTTTTGTGATGTTAATGAATCTCTTGGTTCTTCAGATTCACCTTCATCTAGTTTAGATAAATTTTCTTTTCTTTTTACACTATTTCTTGCATTTTTATCTACATTTTCAAGAATTTCCTTCCTTACTTTAATCTCATTATCATATTGTTCTGTTTGATTATAGAAATCTGCAACTTCTTGTTGTACTTTTAAATAAGGCTTTTCATCTAGCTCAGATGCTTGTTTAAGTGTTTTATTAATTGCTGTGTTTGCCTTTACCAAATTACCTTCTTTAGCATAAACACTTGCTATTTTTGCATTTAAATCTGGTATTTCTTCTTTAATCGATTTTGTTTCAGCTATTTCTAGTCCTTTCTCATAACTATCTTTTGCTTTCTCATATTCTTTTTTAGATAAAAACACATCAGCCAAACCCTGAAAAACTTGAACTCTCTCGTAATTACTTAAATTCCTAGTTTTTAATTCAGAATATGTTAACTCACTATCTTCATACTCTTTAGCTAAATATTGTGCTTTCGCTAATTGTATCATCGTTTCTACTTTTTCATAAATCCGTAATGATATTTTATAATTACTAATAGCTATATCGTATTGTTTCCAATGCAAATAAATATCAGCTAATACTTTATAGGTATTAGCATTTCTATTTTGTGACTGTTCAGATTCTAATAATCTTTCAATGAAATTTAAACTCTTTTCAATATCTTTTTCTTTGTAAAATTTAGCTGAATCAACTAATTGCAGGTAATTAATCTCTCTTTTTCTTGTTTTTTTGAATAAGCTAGTTTTACTTTTTGATATTCCTTTTACTAAAACTTTTATATCCTCTTTAGAAGAAATAACATGATAAATTGTTTCGATATCTGGATGTCTGACCACTAGCTCATCATCTATTCTTCCTTTAACATTATATACTCCATTAGTATTAGATTTGTTCACAACAAAGGAATTTACACTTACTTGCGCATCTTTAATAAACTGTTTATTGGTTTCATCATAAACTCTAACTTTTAAATCTAAAACTTTCTCATTTTCAATAGAATGTTTGTTTTGCGCTTTTGACACAAAAAAACTCAACAATACCAATATTAATATGGATTTTTTATACTCCACTTCTCTTATTTCTTATAATTCAATTGTAAACTTATCACCAAAAAATCAATAAAAAAAATAGCAATACTCCATTTTACATTCAAAAAAACAGTAAAAAGACTACTTTACTCATTAAAAAGGAAGTTTAACTAAATAATTAGCCGTAATAACTCATCCTAGTTTTTTTTAAAAAAAAGTTGGTGTTAGATTTGAGTATGCAAAATGAAAATAAACAATATAAAGATTTCTTAGCTATGTTAAATTAGAAATCAAAATTGAAGAAGGGAAAGTTAATCGTCAAAAAAAGAACAGTAAAACTGTTCTTTTTTTATTTTAAAATTAATTCTTGACCAATACTGATAGCATTATTTCCTAGTTTATTAAGGTTTTTAAGTTGTGTAACAGTAGTATTAAATTTTCTTGCTATTGAATACAAGGTATCACCTTTCACTACTTTATAATAAAAACTAGTTTTAGTTGAATCATTATTATCTGTCGAATAACTTTTTACCTCTGCAGTATCATTTGTTGATCTATCGTATTTATCAAGGTTATATTTTTTAATTAGAGCAATAAGCTTTACTGGATATTTTTTGTCTGTAGCATATCCTGCTCTTTTAAGTCCATAAGCCCAACCTTTATAATCAGTAGGAGTTAACCTAAATAATCTTGAATATCTTTTTCTTGAAACCAAAAACTGAGAATGATCTTCATAAGATGTTTCGGGATGTTTATACTTTCTAAAGCATTCTCCAATTTCATCATCGTCATGAGTAACACTTTTCCCTTTCCAACCTTTATGACATTTTATTCCAAAATGATTATTTGATCTAATTGCTAGAGGGCTCCTACCACTTCCCGATTCTAAAATACCTTGAGCTAAAGTGATACTAGCTGGAATTTTATATTTATGCATTTCTCTAACTGCTATAGGAGCAAATTTCTCTATATACTCTTGAGTTGTAGCTGTAATAGAAGCTTTAGTTTTTTTTGGGGTTTTATTTGGTTTTACTTCTGGAACTTCAACTGTATTTTCTTTTTTGGGTGCAGTTACTATAATTGGCTTTTGTGTTGGTTGAGTAACCACTTGTTTTTTAGAACCACAACTAGCTAAAAACAACATTAACATACTAAAAATTACTACTCTCAACTTCATTTACACGTTAATTATATCTAAATGTTTTTTCTTTAATTTTTTATTGAAACCTTCAATTCCTTGGATTCCTCCAGTATGAATAGCTAAAATTTTAGTTCCTTTTTGAAATTTTCCTTTTTTTATTAAATCTACCAGACCAAATATCATTTTTCCAGTATAAATTGGATCTAATAAGACTTTAGTTTTCTCTTTAAACTCATTAATAAAACGGATTAAATCGGTATTAAATTTCCCATATCCTCCGAAATGATATTCATTTATCAAACTCCATTTATTCTGTTTTCTTATTAATCCCTCAATGTCTTTCTTTAAAAAATCACCTTTCAAAGCTGGAAAACCTAATATTTTTTGGTGATTTTGAATTGAATTAATAAGTCCAGAAATTGTTCCTCCAGTACCAACAGCCACGCAAATATAATCGAATTTTTTATCTTGAATAGTTAAGATTTCTTCGCAACCTTTAATTGCCAACTGGTTAGTTCCTCCTTCTGGAACTAAATAAAAATCTCCAAACTTCTGTTTTAAACCATCTATAAACTCATTTGTATTTTTATTTCTGTATGCTTCTCTAGTAACAAACTCAAACTTCATTCCATATTCTTTGGCTTGTGCTAAAGTAGAATTAGTTGAAAGCGTTTTATCTAAATTTTTACCTAATTCTTCACCTCTTATAATTCCAATTGTTTTTAATCCGTTTAAATTCCCTGAGGCTGCAACGGCTAAAATATGATTGGAATATGCTCCACCGTAAGTTAATATGTTTTTTTTGTTTAGTTTTTGAGCTTCTTTGATATTATACTTCAGTTTTCTGAATTTGTTTCCTGAGATTTGTTTATGGATTTTATCTTCTCTTTTAATCCATAATTCAACACCAAATTCTTCCAAGAAAGGAAGTGTTATTTGCTGATTATCTATCTCTAAATTAAATTCTGGTAAATTATTTAACATATACACTTAATCTACCTCCAGTTTATAACCAACACCATGAACATTTGTTAATCGTATAGAAGTATCTTCTTTAATTTTTTTTCGAATTTTAGAAATATATGTATCTAAACTTCTTCCAACAAAAACTCCATTATCTTCCCAAACTTTCTTGGTAAGCTCTTCTCTTTTTATAATTTCATTTGGTCTTGAAATAAATATCGATAGCAATTCACATTCTTTCTTTGACAATGGTATTTCAACAGCTTGTTTTACCAATTTATTTTGCTCAGGATAAAATAAAAAAGCTCCTAGTTTTTGTGTTTCCGAATCTTGTATTTTAGATAATTTAGTTTTTCCCTTCGAATACCAGAGCACAACTAAAACTAGTATTGTAAACAATAAAGAGACGATAACATATATTGGGTTCATTCCGATTTCTTTCTCTGATATAAAACGAACAGTAATTACATAGCAACTATTTGGTAAATTTCTTCCGCTGCATGGTATTATTGACTTTTCTTCATTAAGAATCATTTCAAAACTGTAAGCTATTTCTTCACTTGCACAATTTTTAACTTCTACTCTATATTTTGCTGGTAAATCTGCTTTTTTGAAGTTATTATTTATAATAGTTACCAATTCACTTGGTTCTATTTGCAGATTATTTTGAAATGACATTTTATACTGATCTTCCTGTAATTGCTGCACAGGTAAAACAAGTGAAGTAGAATCTTTTTGAGAAAGTAATAATTGGTGCCCAACATTTCTAAGAGAAACCTTTACTTTTTCTGAAAATTCAGATTGATTTTTCTTGCAAGAAAGTAAAAAGAAGGTGCAGAAAAATACACCATAAATTATTTTATTCATAGGTTTTACAAATAACATACTTTTTATAGACTTTTTACAGCCTTTGACACTTGTTTTACACTTTTTTGACACTTTCTACAAGACTTTGAGGTAGTTTTACAAAACAAAATAAATACTATTTACTAAATTAAGATAAAGAATATGAATAAGTTAATTTTACTCCTAGTTGCTATTTCACTTTTTTCATGTGAAACGAAAGAAAGCAAACCCGTTTTTAGTGAAAAAGTGGTTTCTTACAATTATAAAGTTTCTAATCAACCTAAAAACAGCAAAAATCCTTACTCTATTTTATTCAGCTTAGAGAAAACAACATCAAATTCATATACAATAGTTACTGATATACATTTGAGACGAGGAGCGCATTTTGTTTCTCCTAATTCCAAACGAGATTTTAAAGGTAAATTTAAAATTCTTATACCTAAAAACAATAACGTAGTTGTAGATCATAACCTAATTGAAAATCCGAGATCTACAGAAGAAAATGATCCTCATCCATTTGTTGCTGGTTTGGTAAATTGGGTACGGGTAAACACCACTTATAAACAAAAATTGACAGTTACGAATCCTAACGATTTTACAATATCTGGAGCAATTGAATTTGTAATAGAACCTAATTGTACTTTAGAAAAAGTTCCGTTTACAATTAAACAATATAATGGTGAATTGATAATTTTTGGTGATGATTGTTAATCTTGAACCAGCATCATTATGAAAAATTTCATTTTTAAAAGATTCCTTCACTTTGTTCGGAATGGCGCTTTTTTTTTAGAAACTTGCTATTTTTTCTTCCACTTCTTCCCATTCTAACATTAAATCATCGAGTTTAGCTTTTTTGGCTTTATATTCTTCAAAAAAGTTAGGCCTTGATGAAACCTTATCGTAATTCTGAGCTAACTCTAAATCAATAGCTTCAATTTCTTTTTCAAGATTAGCAATTGAATTTTCAATTTTAGAAGATCTATTTTTTAGTTTTCTAAGATCACGTTCTTGTTCTTTAGATAATTTATACGCTTCTTTTTTACTGGTATCTTTTTCTTCTTTGATTATAGTTCGCTTTTCAGCTTCTCTTAAATTATCGATTTTATGCTGCTCTAAGAAATAATCAATATCACCAAGGTATTCTTTGATTACTTTATCTTTAAATCCGTAAACCTTACTCGCTAAACCTTGTAAAAATTCACGGTCATGAGAGACTAAAATTAAAGTTCCGTTAAAGTTTTGTAATGCTTTTTTTAATACACTTTTAGAAGCTATATCTAAATGGTTTGTTGGCTCATCCATGATTAACACATTAAAAGGTGTCATCAATAACTTACATAAAGCTAATCGGTTTCTTTCTCCTCCAGATAACACTTTAGCTTTCTTCTCAACCGTATCTCCACTAAATAAAAAAGCTCCTAGCATATCTCTAACTCGAACTCTATTCGTTTCATTAGCTGCTTCTTCAACAATTTGTAAAACAGTTTTTTCAGGCGGTAAATATTCTGATTGATTTTGAGCAAAATATCCAACTTCTACATTATGACCTAGTTTAAGATTTCCTTCATAAGGAATTTCTCCAACCATCATTTTAGCTAATGTTGATTTTCCTTGTCCGTTTTGACCTACAAATGCAACTTTTGCATTACGTTCAATCATTAAATTAACGTCTCGCAATACTTCTTTGTTACCATAACTCTTACCAACATTCTCCGCTTCTGCTATAATTTTACCAGGCTCTTTAGAGATTTCAAAACGAACATTCATTACCGCATTTTCATCTTGATCAACCTCAATTCGTTCAACCTTATCTAACTTCTTAATAAGAGATTGTGCCATTGAAGCCTTACTTGCTTTGGCTCTAAACTTCTCAATAAGCTGCTCAGTTCTCTTAATCTCTTTCTCTTGATTTTTTTGAGCTTGTAATTGCTTTTCTTTGATATCAGCTCTTTGTTCTAAATATTGAGAATATGGTTTTTTATAATCATAGATTTGACCTAAAGAAATCTCTATTGTTCTATTCGTTACATTATCCAAAAACATCTTATCGTGTGATACCAACACAATAGCACCTGAATAATTTTTCAAGAAATTTTCTAACCAAATAATTGATTCAATATCTAGGTGGTTAGTGGGCTCATCGAGTAATAAAACATCATTACTTTGAAGTAATAATTTCGCTAATTCAATTCGCATTCTCCAGCCTCCAGAAAAAGTATCTGTTAGTTTATCGAAATCTTCTCTTTTAAAACCTAAACCTTGTAGTATTTTCTCAGTATCCCCCTGATAGTTATAACCTCCTAGTAGTTCATATCGCTCCGTTAATTCATTTAAATCGATAATCAGTTGATTATAACCTTCACTTTCGTAATCTGTTCGTTCGACAAGTTGTTCATTGATTACTTCTAATTTTCCTTCAATTTCTTTAATTTCTTCAAACGCTTGATATGCTTCTTCTAATATTGTTCTTCCTTGAACAAAATCTATATCTTGACGTAAAAAACCAATTTTAATGTCTTTATCAAATGCTAAAGTTCCTCCACTACTTTCAATATCTTTTGATAAAACTTTTAACAAAGTAGATTTTCCAGCTCCATTTTTTCCTATTAATCCAACTCGATCACCTTTTATTAATTTAAAAGTAATTCCAGAGAACAAATCAGTTCCCATAAAAGACACCGTTAGGTTATGTACATTTAGCATAATTAATTGTTAATTATAATTGGTAAATAAGCATATTTTATACGAATTACTGCCTATTCCTTTTTATTTTTTCGAAATTTGTACAAACTTACAAAACTGAACACCTTTAGCGGTGAAAAATACAAGAATATATGTTTGGCAAAGGAAACAAACTCTATAGCATTCTTAATAATAAATGTCCTAAATGTCATGAAGGAGATTTTTTTAAACACAATGCATCTTTTAACCTAAAAAAAGTTACTGAGTTACATGAAATTTGCTCTCATTGCAAATTAAAATACATGATGGAACCATCTTTTTTCTTTGGTGCCATGTATGTAAACTATGCTTTAGCTGTTGCGCTTTTTGTTGCTGTTTTTATTATCTCTAAAGTGTTTTTACAGCAAGATATATTAACTAGTTTTATAGCCGTAATTACAGTTTCATTACTACTAACACCTTTTACCTTAAGATTATCGAGAATTATTTGGATAAATTTATTTGTTAGTTATAAAAAAGAAGAACAGGGTAAGCAAGAATCCTAATTACAAGAGTTAATTTTCAAATCTTTTTATATCTATTTCTTTATCTAGTTTCTCCCCTTTTTCAAGGTGATTAAATAGGTTTTTAGCAATTGTTGGAGCAATCATAACACCTCGTGTTCCTAAGCCGTTTAAAATGCATAGTTTTGGATATACTGGATGTGTTCCTACTAATGGTCTTCTATCTTTAACCGTAGGGCGAATACCTGCCGTTTGTTCTACTATAGTAAATGGAACAGAAATTGTTTTTTGAAGTTTATCTACTAATTCCTTTTTACCCTCTTCAGTTGGGTTTAAAGTTTTATCAGTCCAATTAAATGTAGCTCCAACTTTGTAATAATCATCTCCTAAAGGCAATACAAAAACAGCTGATTTTAATAAAAAATCAATATTCAATTCTGGAGCATGAATTGTAATAATTTCACCTTTTGTTCCATTTAATGGTAAAGAATTGAAAAAAGGATTTAATTTTAGACCATAGCCTTCACTAAAAACCACTTTCTCGGATTCAATATTCTTGTATATTAAATTATCCTGAGAAACTTCTAAATCTTCGTAAGAGAATCTTTCCTTTCTTAACTTATCATTCTCTAATAAATAAGAACGATACTTTTTAATAAGTAATT
Organism: uncultured Tenacibaculum sp.; assembly: GCA_947492185.1. Taxonomy (GTDB): domain Bacteria; phylum Bacteroidota; class Bacteroidia; order Flavobacteriales; family Flavobacteriaceae; genus Polaribacter. The sequence continues at coordinate 956,355 of CANLMR010000001.1, read as the reverse complement.
TGGTATCGATTCTACCTGTACCTGTTAATTCTCCAAAACCGAAATCCCCTATTACACCAGGTATTTTCTCTTTAGAAATAACTGAGTTCATATATTCAGAAAGCATTGGCTTATCTAATGCAGTAAACCAATTGTTTTCATCTCCAACCGAATTAAAAACTTTTTTAGTAATAAACTTTGTATCGAAACTTGCATTTAATTTAGTTGAAAGTCGTTCATAAAATGGCATCGCATATTCTAATTGTTCATGACCATTCCATACTGGAGTAAAGCGTTTTAGAATAACTGGATTATATGTTCCTCCTGCTACACTTGATGAGTTTTGAGAATCATCTTCATAAACAATGTATGATTTCTTATACTCTTCTAAGTACTCTATAAATGCTAAACCAGCAAGACCTAAACCAACAACAATGTAATCAACTTTCATGTTTCAAAAATAGGTATTAATCCATAAAAAAAGCGCTCTAAAAAAGAGCGCTTTAAAATTTATTTTATCATTAGAATTAGTAGTTCCACATATCCATTTCACGGTTACGTATACCTTCCTTAATTCTATCAGCTTCTAATAATTGGAATAACGAATTACCTCTAATATAGTCAGCAATCTTTCTGTCTCCATATAAGTTTTCTTCTTTAACAACTGTTGCATTAAAACGACGTGCGTTTAATAAGTTATCATAAGAAATAGGATGCGCAGAATTTTTAGGATTGAAAACTTTAGATTCATGTAATACTTCACGTGCATCTGGGAAAAACACCCAAAATAACTCGTATACATTATCCTTATCATCAATTTCCTCAACTCCCATTACCTGAACATCTGGTCCCATAGGAGCTATTGCTAACATTCTATACTTTAATTCTCCTTGACGCTTATCAAAATACCAAATCCCTTTGATTAAGTATCCTTTTATTTGTTCAGGATTAATTCTATAAGTATCTGTATATCCTCCTTGTTCTTCACCTCCATCAATTACTCTGACACTCATTGTCATTTCTTCAATTTCTTTCATTCCAACTTTCGTAGTAAAATACGAATCTTGATATACTTCTGTAATCTTACCTGTTTTAATACCTTTGAGTAAAGTATCATACAAAGAACGTCTAGTACTAGAAGTATTAGTAGTATCAATTGGGTAATAGTATGGTAAGTTGATTTTTTGATTTAAATCTACATACTCCCAAACTACCTTAGACCATAATACATCTCTATCGCTAATGTATCCATAAGGTAATGGTTTGTCAGCTGCAGCATCTAATTCAATCTCTTGCTGAGATTTCACACCAATCTGCTCAACTTTATTAGCATTTAATAGATTGGTTTGGGCAGTTGCTACACTAGTTGTAGCTAACACCATTATAACCATATAAAAACGCTTCCAATTCATACTCTATTAATTTTAATTATTAGTTTGAAACTTTAATAACTACTGGTAATACTTTCTTTAATTTATAACCAGAAGTTGTAGCTTGAATATCGTAAATAGTAATTTGATCTCCTCTTCTTGCCTTTAAAATTGCTTGCTTTGCTCTAGAATTCATACCTGTACCTGTTACCGGTATTGCAACTTGCCCAGGAACTTTAATTTTAAAAGCAGAAACATTCAATTTTAAGTCAAATAAGAAATCTGGTAAACCTGCACCTACTCTAATTTTACCTACACTAGATTTAGGCATAGAAACCGTACCAAACTGACCTCTAACCATACCTACTGCTGGTGGAATTTCTTTAATTCTAAATTTCTTATTAGAGCTTACTTTTTTACCATCAGGTAATGTACCAGTTACTCGAATAGTTACCTCATTACCTTTACCTGGTCTCATCATATAGCTATCCCCTTTAACTCTTTTTAATCCAGCTGCAGAAGCAGATACCTTATTCGAAGGAACACCTGGCATAGAAATCGTCATTGGATTAGATAAACCACGGTAAACCGCATTCATCTTATCAGCAGAAATTACTGCTTCATTAGGTCTAGGAATTACAGAATAACCACCTTGAATTGGAATTTCAACTAAAGAGTCATTTTCTTTGAAGAAGAATGAACCTTTAAGTTCTCTATCTCCAACTCCTCCTGCTGGACCGTCTAAAATAACCTGACCAGCTTTAATTTTATCTTCTGGCCAATCTTTACCATTGATAACTACTTTTTCAGCAGTTAAATTTGGATCGTTTTTACCTAATACAATTTTACCAGATAATTTTTCACCAGGATAGTATGCATTCTTATCGAAAACTACCATTGCATCATAGTTTGTCATCGATACTGCACTTTCTAATTCACCTCTTAACAATGTAGATAAAGCATCAGATTCTGTAGCTTTAACATCAGCCTGAATTTGAGTTAACTTAGTTAATGAAGCTACTAATGGGAAACCTTCATAATGATAGTTTAACCAGTTTAATTGAGCACCATCCTTATTTTTAACTGGATTCGTGCTAAAACGCTCGTTTACTGTTCCAGATAATTCTGATTCTCCTAAAACCTCTAAAGAAGCTTTTCTAAATTCATCCATTTTAGAAACAAACTCTTTTCCTTCTGGAGTGATTGTACCACTTACGAAAAAGTATTCGTCTAAAAATTTAGACTTATCCATTGTTTCATAATCTTTCTTATCCTTAAGATCTGAAGTCATTTTACCTTTCAAATCTTCTAAGTATGCATAAAAATCATCTGCTTTAGATTTTAAAGCATCTGTTTTTTCTTTTGCTTCACCATATTGCTTAGCTTGTTCAGCAGCTTTAGTTGCTAAATTTGCATATGCCTTTGTGTTTTGGTCAGTTGCTCTTTGATTAGCATCTGATAATTTTTCATTCATCAAACCAAAAGCTGATAATACCTCCTTACTCATGTTCATTGCTAACATTGCAATGAAAATAAGGTACATAAGGTTAATCATCTTTTGCCTTGGAGATTGTTTTCCGCCTGCCATAATTTAAAATTAGTTTGTTTAGTTATTAATAATAAATTACTTAGTGCTCATTGCAGATAACATTCCACCATATACTCCGTTTAACGAAGATAAGTTTGTTGCTAATGATTGCATTTGTTCTTGTAAACGTTGAGAGTTTTCAACCATAGCAGTGTTTAAATCAGCCTGCTTAGATGCATTCTCTACTTGTGTTTGATATAATGTGTTTAAAGAAGCCATTTGTGCAGCTGCTTTAGACATTTGCTCGTTATAAGTGTTTGTTGCAGAAATAGATTGTGAAGCTGAAGCTAATGGCTCAACTGCTCCTTGGAAATCTTTAATACTACTACCTAAACTTGATACTAATTGTGCATCTAACTTTGCTTCTTTTAAGATATCATCTAGTTTTTTAGACAATAAAGATTGAGCTTCTTCTGGAGATGCTTCTTTCTTACCACCTCTACCTGTAGAAGTTCCATCAGCTAATTCAGGATAAACTTTAGTCCAATCTAATTCATCTTCAACGGGTTCAAAAGCAGATAATGCGAATACAATTGCTTCTACTGCCATACCTATAGTTAACATTACACCTCCTGTTAAAGGTCCAATCTTAAAGTGCATGATTTTAAATAATGCTCCTAGGATTACAACTGCTGCTCCTAAACCATAAGCCATGTTAAATAATCTCTTAGTCGATTTTGATTGTGCCATAATAATACTTGTTTTTTAATTAGGGATATTTATTTATTACTTATTAATTGTTCTTATTGTTTTTTAGCTCCAAGATAATCTTGAACTGTTCTAAATCCAATGTAACTTCTAGAAGTATCTGCATATTCCCAGTCACGAGAACCTACTTCTAAAAAGTATGCTACATCTTTCCATGAACCACCACGTACAATTTTACGACGGTTTTTAATATTTTCTACATTTGGATTCATTGTAGACCCCATGTAGTAAGACATCTGATTGTATGCTGTATGAGTCCATTCAGCAACATTACCTGCCATATTATACAATCCAAATCCATTAGGATTGTAAGACATTGCTTCTACAGTATATAATGCTCCATCTGCTGCATAATCTCCACGTACTGGTTTAAAATTTGCTAAGAAACATCCTCTATCACTAGTGGTACTTGGTCCTCCCCAAGGATACTTAGCATAATCTAATCCTCCACGAGCTGCATATTCCCACTCAGCCTCAGTTGGTAATCTGAAAGAAGGCACTAAACCTAAATTCTTTTTTGATCGTTGGTAAGCATTTTTTGTTTTAGTTCTCCAATGGCAAAAAGCTCTAGCCTGAAACCAGTCCACTCCAACAACTGGATAATCTTCGAATGCTTTGTGTGCAAAATATTCTTGGTGCATTGGATCGTTGTATGAGTAGTTAAAATCTTTAATCCAAACAGTAGTATCTGGATAAACATTTAATACTTTATCTCTCAAGAAAGCTTTTCTGTTTTTTCCAGTTCTTGCAGCCTCCTCATTATCAAACCAATAATACCTATAATTCAATAACTTTGTATTAAAAGTAGGAATACCATTTAGAGCTTCATCTTTATTAAGATATAAAGAGTCCATAACTTCTACATAATCCTCATCTGGAAAATCTTCTTTATTCCAAACAATTTCTTCTTCCCAATTTAAAGGTTTAATCGAATCTAAACCTTCACCTACTTCATAATAGTTTTCTCTCATATATTTTTCATATGGAGTTTCTCCTACTGTATCTTTAGAAGCAAAAGCATATAACTGTATTCCTGTTGGCTTAGATCCATCTCCAGCTTCATCTCCAGATGCAAATTCAGCTTGATAAGCTAATTTTGTTCTAACTATAGAATCTCTAACCCAATAAACAAATTGTTTGTATTCGCTATTTGTAATTTCAGTTTCGTCCATGTAAAATGGTTGAACAGTTACTGTTCTTGTAGGAGCATTCATTGCTCCTAAAGGATCTTCATCTTGTTTACCCATAGTAAACGAACCTCCTTTTATATAAACCATACCATATGGTTTTTCTGCGAACCATTTTCTTTTAGACTTAACTCCAACTAACTCCCCTCTATCATTGCTTGATCCACAACTATAGAAAAAAACTAATATTAGGGCAAATAGTGCTACTTTCTTCATACTTTAAAACTTATTAAAGAGTTCGTAACTTTCTTATTAATGAATTATTATTTTTTCAACATTTACTACCAAGGGATGCAAATATAACTTTTTTTATGTAAGTTTTTGCTGTGCCTTGTACCATCTTTCAGGAATTTTTTGCTCTAATGCTTGTACATAATCTTGATATGCACATGGTATTAACGCATGTCTCTTGTATTTATTATCCGATATCAAATTAATCTCCATCCACCATCTGCCACTTTTATCACTTTTATAAAAATTAATAGGATCATCATCTTCTAGGATAACGCTGAACTTTTGATAATTCTGCTTGCAAGAATACGGATAATCTTTTGCTCTGAAATTAACACCTTCGATGAAATACCAAATTGTTTGGGCAATTAAACTAGATGTTTGGTTATTATTATCATATCGGCTGTTATATTCATAGACACCAAAAGAAGTAACTTTGTCACTTATCCCAGCATATCTAGCTATTTTACAAAGCTCTTCTCCATAAAATCCATTAGGAACTGCATTTTTATTTCCTGGAGCGTCACTTAGACGAACTGCACCTATATCAATACTAACGATATCTGCATCTCTTAGAATTGGCTCTACTAAATCTAATGGTTTAACCTCTCCTAGTCTAAAGGTATCAAAATATAAATTTTGAAGCAAATTAATTTCTTCCTGAGCGTTAAAATAGGTTTGATATCCTATATTACTATAGTTAAAAAGATTATTAGGCTCTTCCATAATGATTTTACTCAAATATGAATTTGCATTTAAATCTTCTTCAATCGTTCCTAAATCAAATTTATTATCTATAACAGATAAATTAATAGTTTGTTCTAATTTATCATATGCTCTATAATTGGCATATGTTAAATCTTGACTTCCTCCTATTAAAATTACAGTAATATTTTTTTTAATTAAAGATGAAATAACATCAGAAACCGCATAATAAGTATCTTCTACCTTGCTTCCCGCTTCGATGTTTCCTAAGTCAGCAATTTTCAAACTCCATTTACCTGGAAAAAGTTCGTACAGATTTTTTCTTATTTCTGTAAAATCTTCTCCACAGCCATTATTATTAACTGATTTCCTACCTTCTTTAACTCCAATAATAGCCATAGCAATTCCATCCAAATCCGGGAATCCGTTTTGAAACGTATGAATTTCTATGTTTCTTCCGATGGAATTAGGTGATTGCAGCACTGTATGAGCAAATACCTTTTCATCTACTGGTGATAAAAAATCGCTATTCATTAATTTAGGGGATTAGTGAACTTGAGCAATATATAAATTTATTTCTTTTTTGTAGTTTTTTTGGTTGTCTTTTTGGTAGTTTTTTTTGCTTCAAAAAGCTTAACTGCCTCTTCTTTAGTGAATTTATCTATTTCTGTAGTTTTTGGCAGCTCAACTTTAGACTTACCTTTTATTACATTAAACCTTCCCCATCTTGCTTTTTCAACTCGAATTCCTACATCTTCCCAATTATGAATAAGTTTCTCTCTTTCCTTTCTTTTTTTATCTTCAATCAACTCTTCTAAATCTGATTGAGATAAATTATCGAAATCATATTTCTTATTGACGTTTATAAAAATAGAATTCCACTTAATGAATGGACCAAATCTTCCAACTCCCTTTTGAATAGGCATACCCTCATACTCACCAATTGGAGCATCTGCTTTTCTTTTAGCTTCTATTAATTCTACAGCTCTATCCATATCTACCGACATTGGATTTTCATTTTTATCTAATGAGACATATTTTCCATCAAATTTAATGTAAGGTCCAAATCTTCCATTAGCTACAACAACTTCTTTATTTTCATATTCTCCTAATGTTTTAGGTAATTTAAATAAATCCATTGCCTCTTCATAAGTAATAGAGCTCATGGTTTGATCTCCTTGTAAACTTGCAAATTTTGGTTTTTCTTCATCTGAAGCTTCACCTATTTGAACCATTGCACCGAATCTTCCTAGACGTACATACACATTTTTCCCAGAATCTGGATCAACTCCAAGTAAACGTTGACCACTAGCTCTTTCTGCATTTTCAGCTACATCTTTTACTGTAAAATGAAAATCTTTATAAAAATCTTTAATTACCGAAGTCCAATTTTCTTTTCCATCAGCAATATTATCAAAATCAGATTCTACTTTAGCTGTAAATCCGTAATCCAAAATTGTAGAGAAATTTTCAACTAAAAAGTCGTTAACAATATTACCTATATCAGTAGGCATCATTTTTCCTTTATCTGCTCCAATTTTCTCTGTCAACACTTTTTCTGTAACTGAGCTATCTTTTAATTGAAGTTGTATGTAATTTCTTTCAACACCTTCAGCGGTTCCTTTTTCAACATAACCTCTTCTTTGTACCGTAGAAATTGTTGGTGCATATGTAGATGGTCTTCCTATTCCTAATTCTTCTAAATGCTTAACTAAAGCGGCCTCTGAATACCTAGCAGGAGGACGAGTATATCTTTGAGTAGACGTTATAGAATTATTATCTAAATTCTCACCAATATTCATTTTAGGTAACATTCCTGCTTGTTCTTCCTCTTCATTATCTGTTCCTTCTAAATATACTTTTAAAAATCCTTCAAAAGTAATTACTTCACCATTTGCAGAAAAAATCTTATCATTTTTATTATTCGAAACCCTTACATTAGTTCTTTCTAACTGAGCATCACTCATTTGAGAAGCTAATGTTCTTTTCCAAATAAGACTATATAATCTATCTTGATCATAATCAACGGACACAGTGTGTTGCGCCATATTTGTAGGTCTAATAGCTTCGTGAGCTTCTTGCGCTCCTTTAGCTTTATTAGCAAAACTTCTAGGATTACTATATTCCTTCCCATAAGAACTTTCAATTTCTGCAGCAGCAGCATTTACTGCTTCAGATGATAAATTGACACTGTCCGTTCTCATATAAGTAATAAGCCCTGCTTCATATAAGCGCTGAGCCATTAACATTGTTTTAGCAACCGGAAATCCAAGTTTTCTTGAAGCCTCTTGTTGTAAAGTTGATGTGGTAAAAGGCGCAGCAGGAGATTTTTTTGCTGGTTTTTTTTGTAAATCAGAAACAGAAAACTCAGCATTTAAACAAGAATTCAAAAACTCTTCTGCTTCATCTTTTGAATTAAAGTTCTTAGGAAGTTTTGCTTTAAATTTTTTACCATTTGCATTTACAAATTCAGCATCTACTCTATATGAAGCAACAGGATTAAATTTTTCTATTGCTCTTTCTCTTTCTACAATTAATCTTACCGCTACAGATTGAACTCTACCTGCAGACAAACCTGCTTTTACTTTTCTCCATAATACTGGTGAAAGTTCATAACCTACAATTCTATCCAAAACTCTACGCGCTTGTTGCGCATCTACCAAGTTATAATTAATTGTTCTTGGATTCTCTATAGCTTTTAATATCGCATTTTTAGTTATTGAGTTAAAAACAATACGTTTTGTGTTATCTTTAGTTAACTTAAGTTGTTCGGCTAAATGCCAAGCAATAGCTTCTCCTTCACGATCTTCATCGGAAGCTAACCAAACCATTTCTGCTTTTTTTGCTAAATCTTTTAATTTTTTTACAACCGTTTTTTTATCAGAGGAAACAATATATTTTGGCTTAAAATCACCTTCTACATTAACTCCTAATTCTTTAGATGGTAAATCTGCAATGTGCCCAAAACTTGATTCTACTTGAAAATCTTTTCCAAGGAATTTTTCTATTGTTTTTGCTTTTGCAGGTGACTCAACGATTACTAAATTTTTTGCCATATTTTTTTTCTTAGTAGAGAAACAACAGTATTTAATGTTACTGTAACGCCGCAAATGTATAATAAGATTTTTAAAACTTATCAATACTCCATACAAAAATAAAAAAGTCAGAAGAAAAAACTTCTGACTAGAATAATATCGCAATGATATCTTATGTTATTAAAAACCTAGTGAATAACTACTAATCAAGTTTATCCCTTGCGAACTATAAGTATATTGATATAATTCATTTCCTCCTATCATAACTAAACGGTTTTCTAATGGAATTACATCATAAGCTGTTATATTACTAATTGTTTGTAGCAATTGTAAATCCTCTACTTTTTCTTTGTTATATACTTTTAACCCTGATGTACCATCACAAATAAAAAGCAAATCATTTCTGATTCCCAAACCATAAGGACTATTCAATGGATATCTCTTCACTAATAATGGCGTTTCAACTTCAGAAATATTAATCACCTCCAAACTACTCTCAAATGTTCCGCACGAATTGCCTCCTCGAAGAGTTACATATGCATAATCTCCATCAACAATCACAGGGTCACATGCAGTTGCATGGGTAAATTCAGAAACGAATTGAGGAATATCCGGAGAGCTTATATTGTAAATAAACATTCCTGTTGTACTTCCCAGAAATAAATACTCTCCTCTATTAAAAATAGTTTCGATTCCAAACCCCACAAAAACATCATTCTTTTCTATTGGGGAATCTAAATCTGAAATATCAAAAATAGTTATGTTATTAGAATCAACTGCATATAAATAGGACTCTACAATTTTAAATCTTGCTAATGAGCCACCTTGACCAACAGATTCTAAAACATCATTAGCTAAAGCCACATCAAAATCGGTAAAAACACCAGGACTTTCTTCTACTTCTCTATATTCCTGTTTGATATTCCAATTTACCAGAACTTTATCACTACTATAGTCGTAACTTTCATAATTATATACTAGATTTTCTAACCGAGGAAGTACAATATAATTAGGAAAAACATCTTTTAATCTTGATACTTGTGTAATAGTATTCAAATCAGAAATATCAAAAACTAACAAATCCATCAAACTATTTGCGTACAAATAATTATTCTTTACTTCCATATCAGTATTTCCGATAATTTTTATAAATACTTTTTTTCGAGGAAACAACGGATTTGAATTATCAATAATATGTATTCCTTTCTTTTTATCACTTATTAAAATTAAATCTCTATACACATATACTTTACCAGACTCAACAATTTCTTGAGCAGGTGTTATTTGCACCGAAGACCTAAAAGCTTCCTTAGTCATAAATTCAGGAGAAGCTACATTATAAACCTCATACTCTTTTTTCTCACAAGAAGTAATAGTTACCAAAAACATTAATAACAGATAAATTTTATTTTTCATAATTTTTTAAAATGATTGTTAATTATTATTAAGATGGTATATCAAGCAATAGGTTGCACTATTTAATCTGTCAATTTGTCATAAAATCATAAAATTGGTTGTATATTTGCCGTCCACTTAGAACGAGTTTATAAACAATGGAACAGGTAGAAAAAGTAATAGACGAAAAAAAACAAGGAAAGCCTTTATTAATAGAACAAAAAGAAGGTAATGCTAAAAAACTTTTCATTGAAAGTTATGGTTGTCAAATGAACATGAATGATAGTGAAATTGTTGCTGCTATTCTTGCTGAAGAAGGTTTTAACACAACTGGAAATATTGAAGAAGCAGATTTAGTTTTAGTAAACACATGTTCTATTCGAGAAAAGGCTGAAACAACAGTTCGTAACCGATTAAAAAAATACAACGCTGTAAAAAAGGTAAATCCAAAAATGAAAGTTGGAGTATTAGGTTGTATGGCAGAACGTTTAAAAGCAAAATTTTTAGAAGAAGAAAAAATTGTTGATTTGGTGGTTGGACCTGATGCTTACAGAGATTTACCAAATTTAGTGGAAGAAGTTGAAGCAGGAAGAGATGCTGTAAATGTAATTCTATCAAAAGAAGAAACTTATGCAGATGTTTCACCTGTCCGTTTAAATTCTAACGGAGTTTCTGCGTTTGTATCTATCACCAGAGGTTGTGATAACATGTGCACTTTCTGTGTGGTTCCATTTACTCGTGGTAGAGAACGTAGTAGAGATCCTAAAAGTATTATCGAAGAAATTCGCTCGATGAACGATCAGAACTTTAAAGAGATTACACTTTTAGGTCAAAATGTAGATTCGTATTTATGGTATGGTGGTGGATTAAAAAAAGATTTTAAAAAAGCTTCTGAAATGGCACAAGCAACTGCAGTTGATTTTGCTCAACTTTTAAATATGTGTGCTACAGAATTTCCGAAAATGCGTTTCCGATTCTCCACATCTAATCCACAAGATATGACGCTAGATGTGATTCATGTTATGGCTAAACACAAAAACATTTGTAAATACATTCACTTACCTATTCAAAGTGGAAGTAACCGAATGTTAAAAGCCATGAATCGTTTACACACTCGTGAAGAATACTTAGAGCTAATAGAAAATATCTACAAAATTGTTCCTGAGATGAATTTAAGTCAAGATATGATTGCTGGTTTCTGTGGAGAAACTGAAGAAGATCATAAGGATACTCTTGACTTAATGGAAAAAGTAAAATATAGCTTTGGTTTTATGTTTGCATATTCAGAACGCCCCGGAACTTTAGCTGCTAAAAAAATGGAAGACGATATTCCATTAGCAACAAAGAAAAGACGTTTACAAGAAATTATAAATTTACAACAAGAACACAGCCTATATAGAGCTAAAGAACATGTTGGAAAAATACAAGAAGTTTTAATTGAAGGAACTTCTAAGAAAAATGAAAATGAATGGAAAGGACGTAACACTCAAAACACTGTTGTAGTTTTCCCTAAAGAAAATTATAAACTTGGAGATTTTGTTAATGTAAAAATTGAAGACTGTACTACTGCTACATTAAAAGGTACTGCTGTAGGATATTCAGAAAATAATTAATACTGAACCCATGAAAAAGAAAGAAAACAATATTAATCTGAAAGCTTTTAGCCTTATTTTAATAACATCATTGGTATTATTTTTTATTTGGAAAAGTAATGACCATAAAGAATGTGAATCAGAAGAAATAGTTGAAGTTAAGCAAGATGGAAGTCAAGTAAAAAAGACTAAACACATTTGTAAAGAAAAGTACAATTTTTAAATGGAAAACCTGCAAGCTGTTAAACAACGATTTGGAATTATCGGAAACGATATTCAACTCAATAGAGCAATTGAAAAAGCTGTACGTGTTGCCCCTACAGATATTTCTGTGTTAGTTACTGGTGAAAGTGGTGTTGGAAAAGAAAATATCCCGAAGATTATCCATCAATTATCACACAGGAAGCACGCCAAATATATAGCTGTAAACTGTGGAGCAATTCCTGAAGGAACAATAGATAGTGAATTGTTTGGACATGAAAAAGGAGCCTTTACAGGAGCTACTCAAACTAGAAAAGGATATTTTGAAGTAGCAGACGGCGGAACCATTTTTTTAGATGAAGTTGGTGAATTACCATTAACCACTCAAGTACGATTACTTCGTGTATTAGAAAATGGTGAATTTATAAAAGTAGGATCTTCTCAAGTTCAAAAAACAAACGTCAGAATTGTAGCCGCTACTAATGTAAAAATGCAAGAGGCAATTACTAAAGGTAAATTTAGAGAAGATTTATATTACAGGTTAAGTACTATTGAAATTTCTCTTCCACCACTTAGAGAACGAGGTAATGATATTAACTTGTTATTTAGAAAATTTGCTTCTGACTTTGCACAAAAAAATAGAATTCCTGTTATACGATTAGATGAAAATGCTAGTAACATTTTACTCAATTATCGTTTCCCTGGAAACATCCGACAATTAAAAAATATTGCAGAACAAATTTCTATTATGGAAGAAAACAGAATTATTTCTCCAGAAATTCTAGCACAATATTTGCCAAACATCTCAAGAAAGAACTTACCAGTTCTTGTTAAGAACGATTCTTCAAATTCTAATGATTTTTCAAACGAACGTGATATCATGTATAAAATTTTATTTGATATGCGTAACGATATTAATGATTTAAAAAAACTAACATTAGACTTAATGCAGAATGGAAACGTTCAAGAAGTTCAAGAAGAAAATCAAGGAATCATTCAAAGGATTTATAATGATCAAGACACTACAAACAGTAATATTGAAGTAGTTCAAATTCCTGAATCTTCTTCAGAAAACAATTATGATTTTATTGAGACAATTGAAGAACATGAAAACTTATCTTTACAAGAAAAAGAGGTTGAAATGATCAAAAAATCCCTTGATAGAAATAGAGGAAAAAGAAAACTAGCAGCTAAAGAACTCGGTATATCGGAAAGAACATTGTACCGAAAAATAAAACAGTACGATTTATAAGAGATTTTGTAAACTTGTTTATCTAAAATTTAAAATGAAAAAAAACTTATACTTATTCTTTTCTTTATTACTCATACTTATAACAGTAGGATGTGGAGCATATTCTTTTACAGGAGGTAATACAGGTAATGCTAAAACAATTCAGGTAAATTTCTTTCCTAATCAAGCTGCATTAGTTGAACCTTCATTAAGCCAAAGATTTACTCAAGATTTACAAGATTTATTTACTAGACAGACAAATTTAACTTTAGTTAGAGCTGGTGGAGATTTACGTTTTGAAGGAGAAATTATTGGATACCGAATTTCTCCTATAAGTGCTACTTCTAATCAAACTGCCGCGCAAAACAGACTTACAATTTCTATAAACGTCCGTTTTACAAATGCCTTAGAAGAAAAAGATGATTTTGAAAAACAGTTTTCTTTTTATTACGATTACGGTGCTTCTCAACAATTAGCAGGTAGTGTTTTAGAAGCTGCATACGATGAAATTTTACCAAGAATAACTCAAGATATTTTTAATGCATCTGTAGCTAAATGGTAAAAAACAACTACATAAATATTTTAAATAATCCTGAAGCTATTGAAAAGCAAAATACTGCTGAGCTAAAATCTGTTATTGAGCAATTCCCTTACTTTCAATCTGCAAGAGCTCTTTTTTTAAAAGCCTTAAAAGATCAAGAAAGTTATAAATATAATAACGAATTAAAGATTACTGCAGCATATACAACAGATAGATCTATTCTTTTTAATTTTATCACATCAAGCTTATTTAAAGAAAAAGAAAATAATACAGAGCTGTTGTCTAACACTAATTTCACAGATGATATTGAGGAAGTAAAAGAAAAATTAAACATTGGAAAACCACTGTCTTTTACTAAAAACGAAACACATTCTTTTAATCAATGGTTACAATTATCTAGCGGTACAATAAAAAAAATAAACCTCGAAAAAGAAAAATCATTACAAGAAAATATAATAGACCGATTTATAACTACTAGCCCTAAAATTTCAAGGATTAATAAAAATGCTATCTCAAGCATAAAACCTGTTGACACCGTATCTGAACCACTATTAATGACCGAAACTTTAGCTAAAATTTATTTGGAGCAAAAGAAATATGATAACGCTATTAAAGCCTATGAAATATTAAGTTTGAAATATCCAGAAAAAAGTAGTTTCTTTGCAGACCAAATTAAGAGGATACGAATTTTACAAAAATCATAATAAAGACATGTATTTACCAATTTTAATTTTAATAATCATTGTTGCTATTGCATTAATATTAATCGTAATGGTTCAAAACCCTAAAGGAGGAGGATTATCTTCAACTTTCGGTGGTGGCGGATCAAACATTGGTGGTGTTCAAAGCACAAACAACTTTTTAGACAGAACAACTTGGACGTTAGCTATTGCAATGTTTGCTTTAATCTTATTATCTAATTTCGCTATTGAAAGAGGTAATTCGAGCAACGCTCCTGATTTAAATAACACTTTAGATGGAGTAGAAACTACTGCTCCTGCTACTACTGTACCTGACAACACAAAAGATTCAGTACAATAGAATTTTTAAAAGATAAAATACGTAATGCCAACGATGACACGTTGGCATTTTTTTTTATATCATTTTTTCAAAATAACTTTGCACAGAAAAAATGGCAGTTTTATAGCATTGGCATAATTTCTGACCATTTGAAAACTGAAAAATTAAACACAGATTAATCAAAATTTTTAAATAAAATGGGATTAAACATCAAACCTTTAGCAGATAGAGTTCTAGTAGAACCAGCTGCAGCTGAAACTACTACCGCTTCGGGAATCATTATACCAGATAACGCAAAAGAAAAACCTCAAAAAGGAACCATAGTTGCCGTAGGAACTGGAAAAAAAGACGAGCCTTTAACAGTAAAAGTGGGAGACACCATTTTATATGGTAAATATTCTGGAACTGAACTTAAGTTCGAAGGAAAAGATTACTTAATGATGAGAGAGTCAGATATAATGGCAATCATTTAATTTCAAACAAACTATTCTAAAAAGAATCAAAAATGGCAAAAGATATAAAATTTGATATAGAAGCTCGCGACGGTTTAAAACGTGGTGTAGATGCATTAGCAAACGCTGTAAAAGTAACATTAGGACCAAAAGGACGTAATGTAATTATTTCTAAATCTTTCGGAGCTCCTCATGTAACTAAGGATGGAGTTTCTGTAGCAAAAGAAGTTGAATTAGAAGATGCTCTAGAAAACATGGGAGCGCAAATGGTAAAAGAAGTTGCTTCAAAAACTAATGATTTAGCTGGAGACGGAACAACGACTGCTACTGTTTTAGCCCAAGCAATTGTAAAAGAAGGTTTAAAAAATGTTGCTGCAGGCGCAAATCCAATGGATTTGAAAAGAGGTATTGATAAAGCTGTAAAGTCTTTAACAGAAGATTTAGCAAAACAATCTAAAGAGGTTGGAGATTCTTCTGAGAAGATTCAACAGGTAGCATCTATCTCTGCAAATAACGATTCTGTTATTGGTGATTTAATTGCTACTGCTTTCGGTAAAGTTGGTAAAGAAGGTGTTATTACTGTAGAAGAAGCTAAAGGAACTGATACTTATGTTGATGTTGTTGAAGGAATGCAGTTTGACAGAGGATATTTATCACCTTACTTTGTAACAAATGCTGACAAAATGATTGCGGAGTTAGAAAATCCTTATATCTTATTATTTGACAAGAAGATTTCTAACTTACAAGAGATTTTACCAATCTTAGAACCAGTTGCACAATCTGGCCGTCCTTTATTAATTATTGCTGAAGATGTAGATGGACAAGCATTAGCTACTTTAGTTGTAAATAAATTAAGAGGAGGATTAAAAATTGCTGCTGTTAAAGCTCCAGGATTTGGAGATAGAAGAAAAGCAATGTTAGAAGATATTGCTATATTAACTGGCGGTACTGTAATTTCTGAAGAAAGAGGATTCTCTTTAGAAAATGCAACTTTAGATTTACTAGGAACTGCTGAAACAGTTACTATCGATAAAGACAATACAACAGTTGTAAATGGTGCAGGAGATGAAACTCAAATTAAAGCTCGTGTAAATCAAATCAAAGCTCAAATTGAAACCACAACTTCTGATTACGATAAAGAAAAGCTACAGGAACGTTTAGCTAAATTAGCTGGTGGAGTTGCCGTGTTATACGTTGGTGCTGCTTCTGAAGTAGAAATGAAAGAAAAGAAAGATCGAGTTGATGATGCTTTACATGCTACACGTGCAGCAGTAGAAGAAGGAATTGTTGCTGGTGGTGGAGTTGCTTTAGTTAGAGCTAAAAAAGTATTAGAAAGCTTAACTTCTGATAACTTAGACGAAACTACAGGTATTCAAATTGTTAATAAAGCTATTGAATCTCCGTTAAGAACTATAGTAGAGAATGCAGGTGGTGAAGGTTCTGTAGTAATCAATAAAGTATTAGAAGGAAAAAACAACTTCGGATACGATGCGAAAACTGAGCAATATGTGGATATGTTAGAAGCTGGTATTATTGATCCTAAAAAAGTAACTCGTGTTGCTTTAGAAAATGCTGCTTCTGTAGCCGGTATGATCTTAACAACTGAGTGTGCTTTAGTAGACATTAAAGAAGATTCTCCAGCTGGTGGAATGCCTCCTATGGGTGGTGGAATGCCAGGAATGATGTAATCTTAAAATAAACGATTAAAAATATTTAAAAAGCAACCTCGAAAGGGGTTGCTTTTTTATTTAAATTTATTCAGAAAACCTAACATATATGTTTCTTCAAGATTTTTTAAAAAAATTAAACCCAATGTCTGATAAAAGCGCGGATTATATTACCACTTTTTTCAATGAAGAAATATTTAACAAGAATGATCTATTAGTTAAAGAAGGAAAGACAAGTAAAAAATCATACTTTTTAGAAACTGGCATAATTCGTTGTTATATTATTGATTTAAATGGAGAGGAAGTCACAACTCGCTTCTACTCTGCTCCTGACTTTTTAAATGATTATTTATCTTTTTTCAAACAAGAGCCTAGTGAAGAAAACTACGAAGCATTAACCAACTGTAAAGTTTGGAGTATAGATCATAAAAACGTTCAATACTGTTTTCATAATATTCCTGAATTTAGAGAATGGGGTAGAATGTTATTAACGCTCAATTATGTAAAAATGCATAAACACATGATTTCTTTTCATAAGTATACTGCTCAAGAACGTTATGAGAATTTAATTCAAAAACATCCAGAAATCATTAAAAATGTTCCTCTAAAAATAATCGCTTCTTTTTTAGGAATCACTAAATTTTCTTTAAGTAGAATTAGAAAAAGTATTTCTTAATTTGATAGAAGTTGTCATAAGGCAACTAAACATATTTAAATGTGAGCTTACTTTGTTAAAAATAAGTTTATCATGAATATAATTACCACACAAGTCCCTATTTGGTTATCCATTTTATTTACCATTACTTTCTTTTTTATTCCTCCAATATTAATTGCTAATGCAGTAAAAAAGTCTTTTGACCAAGCTGGTTTAGCAAGTGGAAACAAAATAAAGAAAATCGTTTTGACTTTTTACTGGAGTTATTTTGTCATTATCGCTATTTTATCATTAACAGGGTTATTTGCAGTTAATACATTACCCCCTAGAATTATAGTCATAGCAGTTATTCCTTTATTTCTATTCTATTTCTTCGTTATTCAAAAAAAAGACTGGTTTAAGATTGTAATAAACAATATAAAACTAGAACAACTAATTTTTATACATGTCTTTAGATTCGTGGGGATTTTCTTTTTCTTAGTATCTTACTACGGAAGTTTACCTCAAATTTTTGCTGATATAGGTGGATTTGGAGACATCATTACTGCTACTTTAGTTTTGCCTGTAATATATGCTCTCAAGAAGGATGCGAATCATGCTAAAACTTTTGCTTGGATCTGGAATAGCATTGGTATTATCGATATCCTATCTGTATTAACATCAGCAATTTATTTAACTAGAAAAGCAATTGAAAATAACAGTGAAGGTGTTTTAGATTTTGGCGCTTTCCCTTTTAGCTGGATTCCAGCATTTGCTCCAGCTACAATCATATTTCTACATTTATTAGTTTATAAAAAACTAACTCAACCTTCTATATAACTCTCCTTTTAAAAATGTATTAAGAAAGTGTCTTTTTAAGATACTTTCTTTTTTTATTTAAAAAGAAGTAGCACGTTTACTCATTCAAACCTACCGTTCACTCATTCAAAGTGGTATTAAAATAATTATTTAATATCTTTAAAAGAGTTAACCTATCAAAAAATTAAATATGAAAAAACTTTACTTTCTAGGAATCATTTTATTGGGATTTTTCAATTCCTTTTCACAAGAAAAACTAACTAACGACAAATATGTTAAGTATTTTGAAAACACAAGAGAAGTTCCTTTTTTACACTTAAACAAAACTAATTTTCTTGAAGGAGAGGAAATATGGTTTAAAGCTTATATTCAAGAACAGAATTCACAAAAACTCCATTCTACTACATCTAACCTTTATGTTTCTATTTTTAATGAAAATGCTACATTAAAAGATCAACAATTAATTCATATAAGAGAAGGAGTTGGTTATGGAAGTATCTTTCTGGACTCAACTTATACCAATAAAAGTTATTACATCAAAGCTTCTACAAAGTGGATGAAAAACTTTAATGAAGATAATGCATACTATCAGAAAATAAATATAGTCTCATCTAAAGAAAAGACAAAAGATATTACTGTATCCGAAAACGATTTTTTTGAATTTAAATTATTTCCAGAAGGAGGACATTTAATAGCTAATACGCTAAACAACATTGGAATTCTAATCAAAAATTACCAAAACAAAGGAGTAAAAATAAATAAAGGAATTATTAAAGACCAGAATAACAAAACCATTCGACAGTTTAATACAAATGAGTTTGGAATGAATAGCATACGAATGTTTATTGAAGAAAATCAAAGTTATACATTTCATGCCATACTTTCTAATGGAACTGAAATTACTACTACTACACCAAAACCAGAATCAAAAGGTATATCCTTAATTGTTAGTAATAAAAATAACAAGGAAGTAACAGTTAATGTAGTTACCAATAAAGAAACATTAAAAACTATTTCTGGAAAGAAATATAGAATATTAATCCATAATACACGAAATTATAGAAATTTCCCTTTTATTTTTAATGAGAAAAACTTTAACCACGCACTAATATTAAAGGAATCCGAATTAAATGCTGGAATAAATATTATTACCATTTTTAATGATGAAAACAAACCTATTGCAGAACGATTAATTTATATTAAATCTGAAGAATTATTCGAAAACATTAGAGTTAGTAATACCAAAATAATGCGAAATGATTCTGTCGCAGTTAAGTTAACTAATCCATCAAAAGAAAAAATATTTATTAGCGCCTCTTTTTTGCCAGGCAACACTATAGCTTATCAACCTAAAAATAATATTGCATCTACTTTTCTATTAAAACCTTATGTAAATGGAAATATTCAAAACCCCTTAAAGTTATTAGGAAAAGAATATAAAAGACAAACCAGAGATTTGGATTTGTTATTATTAATTCAAGGATGGAGTAAATACAATTGGAATTCAATTTTCAATTCACCTCCTAAAACCTATCATGTCTTTGAAAACGGTATTGATCTTACAGCTAGGATAAACAAACAATTATCTTCCAAACAATCAATTTTACTTTCCTCAAGAGATAATAATTTAGTTAGGGTAATCACACATAAAGAAAATCCTTGGGTTCTTGAAAACTCATTCTTGAAAAAGAATTCTACATTAAATTTTGGATTAAGTAGTAATGATAATTATTTCAAAATAGCCCCTGCTATTTCTTATTCAGGAGGTAAATTATCTGATTTTATTGATAATTCTAAAATTGAATTAGCTAAAAAGGCAGAACTAGAAGTAAGCAATTTTAAACCTCTTAAAAACGAATATGAAGATTTAGAAGAAGTAGAAGTAGAAGCTAATAAAAGAAGAAGAAGAAGAAGAACAAGAAATCACGATAAAGTCTATGGTGGAACCACAATGTTAACCAGTAGAAAAATGGAGAATAGAATTATAGCTTCAGGGGAAACAGTTATTAACTTTTTAAATGAAAGAGGATACGGATATAACCCCATTGCTCAAACTATTACACCTAGAGGTACCATTGGAGGTAATTCTGATAATAGCACAGATATTCGAGTTGATATTGATAGTGGGGATGAAGATGAAAACGGCAATCCAATAATAATATCTGCTAGACAAGAAAACCCAGATCAAGATGAAAGATTTGGAAGACCTGTTGTTAGGGTATATTTGGATGGAGATGAGATTTCTAATGCTGTTTGGATATTGGAAAGTATTTATTTAAACACAGTAGATGAAATTTTCTATGGTAGAGATCCAGGAAGGCTTGGAGAAATTATACATATTTTTAGATTAAACCCCTCTGAATACATTGATAAACGAGCACAATTTGCTCATATTAAAGTTCCTGTTGGATTCGCAACTGAAAAAGAATATTACAATCCTATTTATCCTTCTTTCACTAATGATACTTATCAGAATTATGGAAGCCTTTTTTGGGAACCTAATATTAGTCTTGAAAGCTATTTAAATGAAACCATTAAAATCCCATCAAACTTACAAGAAAACATTCAGGTTTATATTGAAGGGATTACAGAATCCGGAAAACTTATTTCGAAAAAGGTAACATTAACCTTGACCAAATAACCGTGTAATAGAAAAAGTAGCTTATGAAAGAAAAGTTATTGGTGATATTAACTCTGAGTTGTTCTTTTATTTTTTCACAAAATAAAATAGACAGTAACTATGTAGATTATTTTAAAAACACAAGAGAGGTCCCTTTTTTACATTTGAATAAAACTAGTTTTTTACTTGGTGAAGAAATTTGGTTTAATGCTTATGTTCAAGAGCAAAATTCTCGGAAATTACATTCTACTACATCTAATCTTTACGTTTCGATTTTTAATAATGACGGAACTTTAAAAAATCAACAATTAATCCATATTAAAAAAGGAATTGGGTCTGGGAGTATATTATTAGACTCTACTTATACCGATCAATATTACCACATCAAAGCATCCACTAGATGGATGAAAAACTTTAATGAAGACAATGCTTATTATCAAAAAATAAAGATCATATCGAAAAATAACAAAAAATATTCAGTTATAGAAAATGAAGAAGTCGCTTTCGATTATAAACTATTTCCAGAAGGAGGTCATTTAATTGCCAATGCTATTAACTCAATCGGAATTCTAATAAAAGACAAGAATAATAAAGGATTAAAAATAGAGAAGGGAATTATTCGAGATCAACGAAATAATATCATCAGACAGTTCACTACAAATGAATTAGGTATGAATAATATTCGTCTTTTTATCAAAGAGAATGAAATCTATCGTTTTTCTGTCGTTTTATCCAATGGAAAAGAACTTAATGCTTATACTCCAAAACCAGATGCAAAAGGAATTACTTTAAATGTCGTAAATAAAAATTCAGACAAAGTAGCAATTCATATTATTAGTAATAAAAATACGGTTCAAGAATTACATGGGAAACGTTACCGAATTATGATTCATAACACCAGAAAGTTCAGGAACTTCTATTTTTCATTTGATCAGACAAAACAAAATTACTTTTTACAAATTCAAAAAAAAGAACTCTTTTCTGGAATCAATATCGTAACAGTTTTTAATGAAGAAGATCACCCAATTTCAGAAAGATTAACCTACATACATTCTGAGGAATTGTTTCATAAACTTAAACCAATAATAAAGAAAGTTTCACCAGATTCTCTTAAGGTAACATTTACCAATCCTACCAAAGAAATAATCTACTCAAGTGCTTCATTTCTTCCGTTAACAACAAAAGCATATAAACCTCAAAATAATATCATTAGTTCATTTATGCTTAAACCTTACATAAAGGGAGAAATAGAAAATGTTAATTCACTATTTAATAGTAAAAAAGATGTTAAGCTTAGAAAACTAGATCTCTTACTACTCAACCAAGGCTGGAGTAAATACAATTGGAATACTATTTTCAATAATCCTTCTAATACTAGAATATATCCTTTTGAAAATGGAATCGACTTAACTGTCAGGTTCAACAAACAAATATCCAGTAAACAATCTATATTAATATATTCAAAAGAAAACAATTTAGTTCATACTCTAAATCCAGATGAAAATCCATGGACTTTCAAAAATAGTTTTATAAAGAAAAACTCAACTATTGAATTTGGAATTAACAAAGAAGATAGAACAATCAAAATCACACCTGCATTATCGTTTTCAAGTGGGTTTTTAACAGAACGTTTAAATGGATATCAAACATCTCAAGAAATATTTATAAATGAATTTGAAACCTCAAATTTTAAACCTTTAAAAAGTGAGTATGAAACCCTAAATGAAATTGAAATAAAAGGTAAAAAGGATCAAACTATTAAAGATGATCCTATTGCAGGAGCATATAGAAAAATAGATTTAGAAAACTCTATAACTCATGCAGGAATGACTATTTTAGAATTTATATTTTCAAAAACACCTCCATTTAAGAGCATAACTAAGGTTCAATTAAACGGTAAGAATGTTATTAGAGACCCTTGGATGTTAAAAAGCATATACTTAGATGAAGTAAAGACTATTCATTATGGAACAAACATAGAAGCACCAATTGGTAGACCATCTTATGCTTTTTTTATTTTCACCTATTCCAATATAGAGTTAGTTCATAAAAATTCATCCACAAGTAAAATAAAAATACCTGTTGGGTTTGCTACTGAAAAAGAGTATTATTCTCCAAAATATCCTTCACTTATGAATGATACCTATAAACGGTATGGTGCAATATTTTGGAAACCTAATATTAAGATAAGTCCGCAAAGATTTACCAGTGTAACTATACCTATTTCTATCCAAAAAAAAATCACAACTTATATTGAAGGAATTACTTCTTCAGGAAAATTAATATCTCAGAAAATTATATTAAAAACCGATTAAACAAAAACTCCCAACAGATGTTGGGAGTTTTTTATTTAATGATGGTTTTTTACGACTTCTTCATCTCTGTATTTACAACAAGGATCTAATTTACCGTAAGCTTCATCTGTTGCTTTTATCTCTTTTGTATCATGCCCAGCTTTAGCCATGCTTTCGCAAACCGCTTTCTTATTAGTTTTACGTTCATCAATAATCAACATTAACTGGTGATTTTTAACGTTCCAATTCGCAAACTTTACTCCTTTGGTATTTAAAGCAGCCTTTTCAATACGCTTTTTACACATCATGCAAACTCCATCTACTTCTAACGTTATTTTTGCATTTTTCTTCTTTTTTTGTGCTTGTCCAGCAAATGCTATTAATACTAGACAAATGATTGTTATTATTTTTTTCATAATATGAATTAGTTAATTTATTTTAAATCTAAAACCCGCATAATAAGCACTACCAAAAATTGGTGCATATACTATAGTACTATCAAAATTCGCTCCAAACGGATTATCACTTCCTAAAATAGGATTGTTTTGTCTTACATTTGTTATGTTCTCCCCTCCTACATATACTTCAAACTTATCAGAAAACACTTTTGTTACCTGTGCATTTAATAAGTTATAACCAATTGAATACTCTGGCAATTGAAGATTGACAGGGTTAGTTGAAGTATTTGGTAAACGTTGTTTTCCTATAAAATTATAGGTTGTATCAAATTTCCACAAACCTCCTTTATCATTTTTAGCAGTCTCATATGATACATTTGCAAAAAAACGATGTTGTGGTTGTATTGGTTTTGATAAATTTCCTGATAAGTAATCAGTTGAAACATCAAAAAACTTATATGCGCTTCTTACATTTAGCCTATTAATAGGCGAATAATTTGTTTCAACTTGAAAACTATTTGCAATACTGCTTCCATCTAAATTATAAAATGAAATTTGTTGTGGATTTTCCCAATCTACAACTACTTGATTTTCGAAATTAGTTTGATAAAAATCAAAAGTAATATCTCCTTTTCTATTAAATAATCTAAACCCTTGTAAGAAAGACACTCCATAATTCCATGCTTTTTCTGGATCCAAACCATAAATATTTCCTCCACTATTAATTATATTAATTTGTCTTGATGAAGCAAATAATTGTTGGTTTTCAGCAAAAATACTAGCACTCCTTTTTCCACTACCAACAGAAGCTCTTAAAACTCCTTTTTCCCAAGGAACATATCTTAAATGAAGTCTTGGTGTTACAAAAGTTCCTAATAAATTATGTGTATCTAATCTTAAACCAGCTGTTAAGCTAAAATTTTCAGAGTTATCGTAAGCATACTCAAAGAACACTCCTAATGAGTTTTCATCTCTTGTAAAAGTGGTAGTTTCAACCAATTCTTCATAATCATCGTAAGTAAAACTAATCCCTGTTTTAAACTTATTTCTGGTATCTCCAATTATTGAATTGAAAATATAATTGGCGTAAACACTCTCATGCTTGATATTATAATCTCTTAAACCAAAATAAGAATCTTGATCATGATTGCTATATGCTAACTGAAATCCCATGCTTTGGAATGGTAATTCAGGGAAAACATATCCTAATTTTCCTGAAAAATCAAAACGTTTTGTTTTAATTTCACTTCCCCAAACTGTATTCGATCCTTTATTAATATCAGGATTAAAATCAAGCTCTCCGGTTTGTTTACGGTCATTTAAAAAGCGAAAGTTTAAAAAACTAACCCAACCCGTTTCATTGTTTGCATACTGCCAACGGTTCATAACATTAATTTGTTCAGCAAGTGGAGTATCTAAGAAATTATCATTATTATTATCAAATTTCTGACTTCTTAAATTACCATGAACGTATAATCCTGTTTGCCATTTCTCATCAATCTTTTGATTGAAATGCGTATTTAATTCTAAACGACCATTTAAATTTCCATAACCATTTATAAAGAACTTTTTATCTGTTGATGGCTTTACTAGTTCTGCGTTGATTTGACCAGTAATGCTTTCAAAACCATTAACAACGCTTCCAGCTCCTTTTCCTATTTGTATACTTTCCACCCAAGTTCCTGGTGTAAATGTTAATCCGTAAACCTGAGAAGCTCCACGAACCATTGGAATATTTTCTTGAGCAATTAATAAATATGGGCTATTTAAACCTAACATTTGAATTTGACGAGTTCCTGTTAAGGCATCTGAAAAATTTACATCAATAGATGGATTAGTTTCAAAGCTTTCAGCTAAATTACAACAAGCCGCTTTTAATAACTCCTCACTATTTACAGTGAATACATTTTGAGTTTGCAAGAAAGATCTTGAGGTTGCTTGTTTTTTTGCTGCTATTGAAATTTCATCTAAAGTATTTTCTTCTGTAATAAAATGATGCAACGGTTTTAAACTAGTTACTTCTAATGTATCTGTTTTATAACCTACAAAACTTATTACAAGCTTTTTATACTCTTTTTTATAAGGGATTTCAAACCACCCTTTTTCATTTGTAGTTGTACCAATTTTGGTATTCAACCAATATACGTTAGCTCCGAAAACACCAAGGTTATCTTTTGGATTACTTTTATCCATAATCATTCCTTTTAATGTTTGTTGAGCTATCATTTGAGCATTCATTAGAAAGAATGCACAAAAGATTATTCTAAATTTCATGTATTAATATGATTTATGTTTTACATCTTTTTTATTGACTTAATTTGTCTTAAAGGATGTAAAAAATCATATGATGAATACTTCGTGGAGTATATTTAAATTGTAAGTGAGTTTGGGAGGTGAGTATTCTAGAAACTTCTTTTCTTTTTTTTCTTCATCTGAAAACAAATAAATAAAAGAAGAAATATAAGCTACTACAAATTTCTGTTTTGCTAGATCAAATTTTTCTACTGAAGCTCTAAGATCATCTTGGCCTTCAATATTTTGAATTTCGTCTTTACAACAATTCTTTTTCTTTATTACTTTAGGGCTATCACAATCATCTTCTCCTAATTCATCTGCGCAATTATTAGCGTCTCCAAAATAAGAAACACCAACTAAAAAATCACCGCAATAATGTTTTGCTACAGTAAATGAAAATGTAGAAAACAACACTAAAAGCGCTAATATAAAAGATGATATTTTAGTGAAAACAGATTTCATATCTTACAAAGATAAAAAAGAAGTCTTAGAATGTTCTTTTTTTTAACTTTTCGGTAACAAATTTAAGATTACTGGTGTAATTCCTTCGATAAATCGCACTTTCTGTAGATTTAAATTTTACGTTCAACGACGTAATCAATCATTTGCAATAACGATTTTTTATACTCCGATTCTGGATAATTCTCTAATATAGCAAGAGCTCTATTTTTATAGTTATGCATTTTTTGAATTGTATACTCCAAACCACCATTTTCTTTTACAAAAGCAATAACCTCTTTTACCCTTTTCTTAT
The DNA here is from genome assembly GCA_947492185.1 of uncultured Tenacibaculum sp. GTDB lineage: Bacteria > Bacteroidota > Bacteroidia > Flavobacteriales > Flavobacteriaceae > Polaribacter. Next base: position 929,639 of record CANLMR010000001.1, on the reverse strand, counting down.
TTTTATTATGTTTTTTAACCGAGTTGATTAGCCATTTTTTCTTTTCAAGTGAGCAATTATTCAATGTATAAATTAAAGGCAAGGTCATTTTTTGCTCTTTAATGTCTATCCCTGTAGGTTTACCAATTTTATCCTCTGTGTAATCAAATAAATCATCTTTAATTTGAAAAGCAATTCCAATATACTCTCCAAACTTACGCATTTGTTGAACTGTATCATTATTTGCTCCAACAGAAGCTGCTCCAATACCACAACATGCAGCAATTAAAGTAGCTGTTTTTTGGCGAATAATTTCAAAATAAACATCCTCAGTAATATCTAATTTTCGAGCTTTTTCAATTTGCAAGAGCTCTCCTTCACTCATTTCTCGAACAGCAATAGAAATCAATTTCAACAAATCAAAATCCTCATTATCTATAGATAATAACAAACCTTTAGAAAGCAAGAAATCTCCAACTAAAACAGCTATCTTATTTTTCCAAAGCGCATTAATAGAAAAAAATCCCCTTCTACGATTACTATCATCGACTACATCATCGTGAACCAACGTAGCTGTATGAATAAGTTCTACTACAGAAGCACCTCTATATGTTCTTTCATCAAAACCTCCATTAGAAACCATTTTTGCTACTAAAAAAACAAACATTGGTCTCATTTGTTTTCCTTTTCTTCGAACGATGTAATAGGTAATTCTATTTAATAATGGAACTTTAGAAAGCATTGAATCTTTAAATTTAGACTCAAATAATTCTATTTCTTTAGCTATAGGAAGTTTTATTTCTTCAACCGGTTTCATAAACTAAGTTCCCTTAAAAACAGCCTCAAAAGTAAATAAATTAATTAAGATGCTTGTAATTATACTTAAAATAGCTAGTTTGAATTTGTAACAGCTACTCTTACTTTTTTAAATCGGCTCCAAACTGCTTTATTTCTTCTTTTATAGATTGATAGCGTTCCTCTGTCTAAACCGTAATAAAAAAAACAAATTCCTGAGGGTGGATTAGCGCTTGGTAAGAATTCAAATTTACCGTAGGCAATACTTGGCCACAACCAACAATCTAAAGAAGTTCCTACTATCTCAACAACAGCAACTATAAAATACATACTTAAATAAAACAATCTTTCTTTAGGGTACTTTCTAAGAGAATAAAACACTAATAAAGTTAATATAAATCCGAAAATATCATTCCGGAAAATTAAAAATAAGACCGAGTAAATTACGATACAAATAGAGATAAATATTTCTATTTGTTTTCTATAAAATTTAACTTTTGGTTTCCTTGAGAAAAAATAAATACCTAAAAATATAACGGCATGACCAAAAGGAACATAATGTGGAATATTATGTAATCTATAAGTGTACATGCCTAAAACTAGTGAAAATAAATATTCTCCAACTACACCAATAATTAAGGCATAAACAAGTTGTTCCTTAACACGCTTAGTTCCTTTTATAAAAAAGTAAAAGTATACAAATATTACTAGTGTATTATTAAGCCATTGACCATGTTCAAAATAGTTTTCAGCAAAGAATTTACTATCTAAAAATAGCCCTAGAAAAATAATAAAAATCAACCAACCAATAGATTGAATCGTTTGTCCGAAAAGCGTTATTGAAGGATTCATTTAAGACTTATTAGCTAACTGACCACAAGCAGCATCAATATCTTTTCCTCTTGAACGACGAACATTAACAACAATATCATTCATTTCTAAGATAGAAATATAATTATTTAAAGCTCTTTCTGAAGCTTGCTGAAATTCTCCATCGTCAATTGGATTATATTCAATTAAATTGACCTTTGCTGGCACATATTTACAAAACCTAACCAAGGCATCAATATCTTCTTTACGATCATTAATTCCTTGCCAAACTACATATTCATAAGTGATTTTTCTATTGGTTTTTTCATACCAATATTCTAATGCTTCTTTTAAATCAGTTAAAGGGAAGTTTTTATTAAATGGCATTATTGATGTTCTAACATCATCAATTGCTGAATGTAAAGAAACAGCTAAATTAAACTTCACTTCATCATCTGCGATTTTTTTAATCATCTTCGGAACACCAGAAGTAGACAATGTAATTCTCTTTGCAGACATCCCTAGACCTTCTGGTGAAGTTATTTTGTCTATCGCCTTAATTACATTGTTATAATTCATTAAAGGTTCACCCATACCCATAAAAACAATATTTGTTAGTTTATGGTTATGATATAATCGACTTTGCTTATCAATTGCTACGACTTGATCGTAAATCTCATCTGCATTTAAATTTCTCATTCTTTTTAAACGAGCTGTAGCACAAAATTTACAATCCAAGCTACATCCAACTTGACTAGAAACACAAGCAGTGGTTCTTTTTTCTGTTGGAATTAAAACCGACTCTACAATTAAACCATCGTGTAACTTTATAGCATTCTTAATTGTTCCATCATTACTGCGCTGCATAGCATCAACTTCAATGTGATTGATAACAAAGTTAGCATCTAACATTTCTCTTGTAGTTATAGAGATATTAGTCATATCATCAAAGGAATGTGCAGCTTTACTCCATAACCACTCATACACTTGGTTTCCTCGAAATGCTTTATCACCATTTTCAACAAAAAAATCTCGAAGTTGATTTTTTGTAAGTGCGCGTATATCTTTCTTTTGTGGTTTCATTCAGTTCAAAAATAGGAAAAACCTCACAGACTGACTATGAGGTTTTTATATAAATATTTTCAATTATCTTAAATTATAAGCATTGCATCCCCGTACGAGTAAAACTTGTACTTTTCTTTAACTGCTTCCTGATAAGCTTCCATTACAAAATCATATCCTGCAAAAGCAGCTACCATCATTAATAATGTTGATTTAGGTGTATGGAAATTTGTTACCATAGAATTCGCAATACTAAAATCATATGGAGGAAAAATAAACTTATTAGTCCAACCACTAAAATCATTTAATCTTTGATTAGCAGAGACAGATGATTCAACTGTTCTCATTACTGTTGTTCCTACTGCACAAATTCTTTTCTTTTTTTCAATAGCATTGTTTACAATGTTGCAGGCTTCTTCTGGAATAATGATTTTTTCAGAATCCATTTTATGTTTAGATAAATCTTCCACTTCTACTGGATTAAATGTACCTAAACCAACATGTAATGTCATTTCAGCGAAATCAACTCCTTTGATTTCTAAACGCTTCATTAAGTGTTTTGAAAAGTGCAAACCTGCAGTAGGCGCTGCCACAGCTCCTTCATGTTTTGCATAAATTGTTTGGTAACGCTCTTCATCTTCAGGTTCAACATCTCTTTTGATGTATTTCGGTAATGGTGTTTGACCTAATTGAATAAGTTTTTTTCTAAACTCATCATAAGGCCCATCAAATAAAAAACGTAATGTTCTTCCTCTTGAAGTAGTGTTATCAATAACCTCTGCTACTAAACTCTCATCTTCTCCGAAAAATAATTTATTCCCGATACGTATTTTACGAGCTGGATCAACTAAAACATCCCATAATCTGTGTTCTGCATTTAACTCTCTCAATAAGAACACTTCAATTCTAGCACCAGTTTTCTCCTTATTACCGAACATTCTGGCAGGAAAAACTTTAGTGTTATTCAACATCATAACATCACCTTCATCAAAATAGTTGATTAAATCTTTAAACAACTTATGTTCAATAGTTTGTTCTTTACGATTCAAAACCATTAATCGAGCTTCATCTCTATGCTCTGATGGATATTCTGCTAATAACTCTGGCGGTAAATCGAAGTTAAATTGAGATAATTTCATTATTAGATATTTGTTAATGGCGGCAAATATACGATTTCAAGATAGGCCTTGTCAAGCGTTTCCTGTTTTATTTTAGAACTTCTTGTGGAATTCCAATATTTTCAAAGTCAGCCCAGAAATTTCGATAAGACTTCGTAACTACTTTTGCGTCGTTTATTTGAATCGGAACTTTTAATGCTAACGGAGTAAATGCCATAGCCATTCTATGATCGTTATATGTTTCAATAGCTATATTTTCATTTATTTCAAATGAAGAGTCTAATGTCAACTCTTCATTAGTAACTGTAATCTTTCCTCCTAACTTAGTTATTTCTTCTCTTAAAGCTTCCAATCGATCAGTTTCTTTAATTTTTAACGTATGTAAACCTTCTAATTTACAAGGAACACCTAACGCAAAACAAGTTACTGCAATAGTTTGCGCTATGTCTGGAGATTTTACTAAGTCTAATTTTAATATAGATGTACTTGTTTCTTTTTCTTTTTTCAGTAGGATTGTGTAATCTTTATAAGCAGTAGTTACTCCAAAGTGTTTGTAAATTTCTGCTAAACAACTATCACCTTGTAAACTTTCTTTTTTATAAGAAGATAATTCTATTTCTGTTCCAGTCTCACTCAATGCAACTAAAGAATAAAAGTACGACGCAGAACTCCAATCAGCCTCAACCACTACTTTCTTCCCTTCAATATTAGTCAACGGATTTACCTTGATAAAACTTCCTTCAAATGAACTCTCAATTCCTAATTGACTTAGTAAACTTAAGGTCATTTTTATATATGGAATTGAGGTAATTTCTCCCAACAACTCAACCTCTAAACCATTTGGTAAACTTGACGCAATTAATAATAATGCCGAAATATATTGGCTACTTACATTTCCTTGAATTGAAATTTTACTCTTTTCTAATTTTTTCCCATTAATCTTTAATGGTGGATACCCTTCCTTTTCGATGTAAGAAATATCTGCACCTAAATCTATTAATGCATCAACTAAAATTTTAATCGGACGATTATGCATTCTTTCCGATCCTTGTAAAATTTTAGTTTTTCCTTCTTGAATAGCAAAAAAAGCGGTTAAAAATCGCATAGCTGTACCTGCATGACCGATATCAGCAACTTCACCTTCACCTTTTAATGCATGCTGCATATGCACAGAATCATCTGAATTAGATAAATTCTCAATAACCAGTTGAGGATATAATTGTTGCAGTATTAATAATCTGTTCGATTCACTTTTTGAACCTGATACAACAATACTTTTTTTAAATAATTGATTTTTAGGAATCTTTAACAATAAGTCCATTAACAAAATTTTATATTTAGCATCTTAATCAACTAAATCAAATGAAAAAACTACTTTTTATAGGAGTATGTTTCCTCCTATTCTTAAATTTCAAAGTTAACGCACAAAAAAACAATAGCAAATTTTCTGAAGAATATTTTAACGCAATCGAATGGAGAAACATTGGACCATTCCGAGGCGGAAGAAGTTGTGCTGTAACTGGTGTCTCTAAAAAGCCAAATTTATTCTATATGGGGACCACTGGAGGTGGAATATGGAAAACAATTGACGCTGGAAATACTTGGCAAAATATTTCTGATGGATTTTTTGGTGGATCTGTAGGATCTATTGCCGTTAGCGAATGGGATAACAACATTATTTATGTTGGTATGGGAGAGAAAACTGTTCGTGGAAACGTATCTTCTGGTGATGGTGTTTGGAAATCTGAAAATGCAGGTAAAACATGGACACATATGGGATTACCTAATTCAAGACATATCCCTAGAGTAAGAATTCACCCTAAGAACCCTGATGTTGTTTTTGCCGCAGTGATGGGTGATTTGTATAAATCAACACAAGAAAGAGGAGTTTACAAATCAATTGATGGAGGAAAAAACTGGAAAAGAGTTTTATTCAGTAATGCAGATGCTGGTGCAATTGATTTAATCATAGATCCAAATAATCCAAGAGTTTTATATGCTTCAACTTGGAATGTAAGAAGAACTCCATACAGTTTATCTAGTGGTGGAGAAGGTTCTGCTATTTGGAAAAGTACAGATGAAGGTGAAACTTGGACTAATATTTCTGAAAATGATGGATTACCAAAAGGAACTTGGGGAATTTCAGGTTTAGCTGTTTCTCCTGTAAACTCAGAAATAGTTTATGCTTTAATAGAAAATGAAAAAGGTGGAGTTTACAAATCTACAGATGCAGGAAAAACATGGAAATTAATTAATAGTGAACGTAAATTACGTCAAAGAGCTTGGTACTACACTCGCATTTACGCAGATACTCAAGATGAAAACATTGTTTATGTAATGAATGTTCGTTACCATAAATCTACAGATGGAGGTAAAACGTATAAAACCTATAACGCTCCTCACGGAGATCATCATGATTTATGGATTGCTCCTGAAGACAATCAAAGAATGATAATCGCTGACGATGGTGGTGGACAAATTTCTTTTGATGCTGGAGAAAATTGGTCGACCTATTTAAACCAGCCGACATCTCAGTTTTATCGTGTAACAACGGATAATCATTTCCCATACAGAATTTATGTAGCACAACAGGATAATTCTACCATCAGAATTTCACATAGAACAGATGGAAGATTTATTACTAATCAAGATTGGGAAAGTACTGCAGGTGGAGAAAGTGCCCATATTGCAGTAGATCCTTTAAATAATGATATTGCCTACGGAGGAAGTTATGGAGGATTGTTAACGCGAGTTAATCATAAAACAGGATCTGTAAGAGCAATCAATGTTTGGCCAGATGATCCAATGGGACACGGAGCAGAAGATTTTAAATATCGTTTCCAATGGAATTTCCCAGTACTATTTTCACCAAACAATCCAAAGAAATTATATGCAACTTCTAATCATGTTCATGCAACTACAAACGAAGGACAATCTTGGGAAATTATAAGTCCAGATTTAACTAGGAACGATCCAAAAACATTAGGCCCATCAGGTGGACCAATTACAAAAGATAATACTGGGGTTGAATACTACGGAACAATCTTCGCAATAGCAGAAGTTCCTAATGAAGATGGTGTAATTTATACTGGTTCTGATGATGGTTTAGTTCATATTACAAGAGATGGAGGTAAAAACTGGACAAATATTACTCCAAAAAAAATGCCTGAATGGATGATGATTAATTGCATTGAAATTGATCCGTTTATAAAAGGAGGAGCTTACATTGTTGGAACGAAATATAAAACTGGAGATTATCAACCATACATTTATAAAACTGAAGATTATGGTGCTTCTTGGAAAAAAATTACAAATGGTATCGGAAATGAAGATTTTACCAGAGCTTTAAGAGCAGATCCAAAAAGAAAAGGATTATTATATGCTGGTACAGAAAGAGGAATGTATGTTTCTTTTAATGATGGGAAAGAGTGGCAAAAATTCCAATTGAATTTACCTATTGTTCCTATTACGGATTTAGCAGTAAAAGAAGATAACTTAATTGCGGCTACTCAAGGTAGATCATTATGGATTATTGATGATTTAACACCGCTTCATCAATTAAACACATCTATCACCAATAAAGACTTCTTTATGTATAAACCAAAAGAAAGTTATAGAATGGGTGGTGGAAATGGAGCAACATCAAAAAGAAACGGAACTAATTATTATGGTGGAGTTCCAATCAATTACTTTGTAAAAAGTTATTCAGAAAAAGACACTATTTCACTTTCATTCTTTGATAGTGCTAAAAACAAAATCCAAGTTTTCAGTACACATCCAAACAAAAAGGATAAAGAGAAAAAACTTAAAGTTAAACAAGGAAATAATGTTTTCCACTGGAACATGATGTACTCTGGAGCTGAACGTGTAAAAGGAATGATTTTATGGTGGGCTTCATTAAACGGACCAATGGCTTTACCAGGAAACTATAGTGTTGCTCTTTCAGTAAATGGAAAATCTACATCTCAAAATTTCAATATTAAAAACAAACCGAATTCAGAATCTTCAGAAGCAGATTTAAAAGCTCAGTTTGATTTTATAAATAGTATCAATACAAAGATGACTGAAATTCATAAAGCATTGAAAAATGTGAAGAAAGTTAGAGGTCAGATCAAAACCTTAAAGAAGTCTATCCAGGGCAAGAAGAAGCATAAAGAGTTAATAGATTTTGCTGATAAATTACTTAAAGATATGACTGTTGTTGAAAACAACTTATATCAAACCAAAAGTAAGAGTAATCAGGATCCGTTAAACTTCCCTATCAAATTAAATAATAAGTTAGGACACTTAAATTCATTAACCAGAATTGGCGATTTCAAACCAACAGATCAAGCTATTGCGTTTAAAAATGAAATCACAAAAGATATAGATATTGAACTGAATAAACTATACCAAATATTTAATTCAGAAGTAAAACAATTAAATCAAAAAGTAAAAGATAGTCAAATTGACTTTATTCAATTGGATTAACATCCATAAAAAAAAGCGAGTTTTTCAACTCGCTTTTTTATTTCATTTTTTTATTGGTAATATACATTCCGTACATAATACTTATTACAATTTTACCCAAAAAGAATCGTACCCATTTCTTGTTTGTAAAATGTGTTTCTGCTACTACATCAAAATTTCCAGAAAAAATATCACTCGAACTATTAAACAATAGTGAGAAAATTACGACTATAATGAAAAATGGAATTCCCACTTTAAAAGTATTTATCCAAAATAACTTTTTGCCAATATTATTATGTAATCCCATTATTTAAGTTTTTCATTGTTATGATGACGGTCGTGATCTCTTTTCGTTTTAATATCTAGTTTTTTATCAAAAGCTTCTTGCAAGTTCACACCTGTTTGATTAGCTAAACATAAAACTACAAATACAACATCTGCTAGTTCTTCACCTAAATCTTTTTGCTTATCACTCTCTTTTTCACTTTGCTCACCATATCTTCTCGCAATAATTCTTGCTACTTCACCAACTTCTTCTGTTAGCTGAGCCATATTCGTTAATTCATTAAAATAACGAACACCATGGTTTTTAATCCAATCGTCTACTTGTTTTTGAGCGTCTTGTATGTTCATATCGTTCTATAAAATTCGAATTCAAAAATAGCATACTTATTATAAAAAGTAAGGATTTTAATCTTTCTTTTAATCTCAGAAAAGCTTCATTTCTTCATTTTTCCCTTTACAAACATTAAATACAGGAAAATTGTCCATGCATTAGTTCTGGATGTCCATTCCAAGAACTCTTGTTTCACCTCAAATTTGCAGTGTAATTTTAAAAATAAAAAAACATGAAAATTTTAAACACATTAAAACTAATAGTTCTAACAACTTTATTAATCATTAGTACTCAATCTTGCTCTAAAGAAAATGATATAATAGAAAGCAAAAAAGAAAACATTGCTTTATTAGTTACAATGAAAGCTAAACTAGGAAAAGAAGAGAATGTAAAAGAATTCTTAAAAAACGGATTAGCATTAGTAAATGAAGAGCCTGAAACTATAGCTTGGTTTGCTTTTCAAATTAATGAAAACACTTTTGGAATCTATGATACTTTTGATAACGAATCTGGAAGGCAAGCACATTTAAATGGAAAAGTAGCCAAAGCACTTTTGGAAAACGCAGATGATTTATTAGAAAGTTTCGAGGTTAGCTCAGCAATTTTACCTGCAGATATAATAGCAACAAATCATAAAAAAGGAACTCAAAATAAAGGCCTTTTAGTAATCATGGAAGCTAAAGATGAATCTAATCAAAAAGTAGAAGAGTTTCTTCAAATAGGAAAACAACTGGTAAGTGATGAGCCAGAAACTCTTTCATGGTATGCATTCAAATTAGACAATAATAGATATGCAATATTTGACACATTTCAAGATGATTCTGGAAGAGATGCTCATTTAACAGGAAAAGTTGCTGACGCTTTATTAGAAAATGCACCGGTAATTTTAAACAACTTCGAAACTTCTGATATTCAAAAAATAGACATTTTAGCTTCAAAATAAAAAAAGTAAATCACAGAAAATTGTCCATGCATTAGTTCTGGATGTCCATTCCAAGAACTCTTCTTTCACCTCAAATTTGCAGTGTAAAACAAAAACAAGAAAAAAATGAAAACATCAGTTCCTTTAAAATTAATAACAATAGTAATGCTTATAGCATTTTCATTTCAAACATTTTCAACAACAAAAAAAGTAAACAACATGAGTAACGTAAAAAAAGAAAACATCGGATTATTAGTAATTATGAAAGCTAAAGAAGGAAAAGAACAAGCCGTAGAAAACTTTTTATTAAGCGGGTTAGATTTAGTTAATAAAGAACCAGAAACAATTTCTTGGTTTGCCTTTAAAATAAACGAAAACACCTTTGGTATTTATGACACTTTTGAAATTGAATCTGGAAGACAAGCACATTTAAAAGGAGAAGTAGCCAAAGCATTATTAGCGAATGCAAGTGATTTATTAGAAAACTTTAATCCTAATACCGATATTAAAACAGTAAATGTAATTGCCTCAAATCATAAGATTGGTTCTCAAAACAACGGATTACTGGTTATAATGAAAGCACAAAAAGGAAAATCAGAAGATGTAGAAAATTTTCTTAACGCTGGAATGCAATTAGTAGGTAATGAACCTAAGACCTTATCTTGGTATGCAGTTAAGATTGATGATGCTACCTATGCAATATTTGATACTTTTTCAGATAACTCTGGTAGAGACGCGCATCTTTCTGGCAAGGTAGCTGCTGCATTAATGGAAAATGCTCCTATTATTTTAGAAAACTTTCAAGCATCAGCAATTCAAAAGATTGATATTTTAGCTTCAAAATAATTTTTATATTTAGAAAGGAGTGTTACCCAATACTCCTTTCTTTTTATTTATTAGAAAAGAAATTAATCATAACTATTATTATGGCTCAAATTATTGTAGATAAACAAAATGGAGAACTTGCTTTTAGATTAGAGCAATTTGACAATCTTAGTCAATTTGATCATCTACAACGAAAAAACTACTACTCGATAGTTATATTAAAAGGAGGTGATTATAAACTTACTGCCGATTTTTCAAAATATGAATTACAAGGAAATCAAATAATTTGTTTAGCTCCTTATCAACCTTTTATGATTACTTCAAAAACTAAATGTTCAGGGTATTTATTAAATTTTCATCCAGACTTTTTTTGTACGTATCGACATCAAAATGAAATCGAAACAGAAGGTATTCTTTTCAATAATTTTCATGGGCTTCCTTATTTTCAAATTTCTGAAGAAACATTATTTTACAATCTTATCGATCAAATTTCTAAAGAAATGGATCGAGATTCTATTGCACAACATGAGGTACTTGTTGCTTTTTTAAAAGTATTTTTAATAGAAGCTGTTAGACAAAAAAAACAATTTGATAATGAGTTAATTCCAAAAGTTTCCAATAATCAATCAGAAATTCTTCAAAACTTAGTAGATGCAATTGAAAATAATTACACTAGATTACACTCTCCACAAGACTATGCTAATGAACTATGTGTTAGTTCTAAAACTTTAGCCGGAATTACAAAAAAATATCTTAACCAAACTACTTCTACTTTAATTAGCAACCGAATAATTATTGAAGCTAAACGAGAGTTATATTTAACATCTAAACCGGTAAAACAAGTAGCTGCAATTTTAGGCTATCAAGATGAATTTTACTTCAGTAGATTTTTTAAGAAAAAAGTTGGTGTATCTCCTGACATTTATAGAAAAACTGTAGGTTTTGCTAAACTAGAAAGTTAAATATTTACTTCTTTATAAAACGAAGTTTCACATCCTTTCCACGAATAAAATAAGTGCCAACGGCAAGTTTTGATATATCTACTAAAGATTTTTTATCATCATTAATGGTAACTTGCATTACTTCTGTTCCATTTAATGTATAAATTTTCAAAGAAGTTCCAACTTCAAAATTCTTTAAGAATAATTTGTTTGAACTTGGATTAGGATATACAAAATGATTCTTACTTGCATAGTCAATTTCATCAGCACTTAACACACTATTCACTGGATTATAAAAATTACCAGATAATGTAAACATATAAATAACACGAAGCGTAGTTGCAAAGTATTGAGTTGATGTTAGATTTTTTGTTACTGTATAAGCTCCATCTACAACATTTTGATCATTTGATATTAACATTGACGATGCAAATGAACCTGTATATACTGGATCTTGAAAATTATTTATACTAGTTCCGTCCTGATTATACCCTGCTTTAATGTTACTCAAACCTCCAACTCTATTCACAAAACTCACACATTTATTCAAATAATCAGAAGCTTCACTTTTTCCATACCATAAATAATCTGTTGCAATTCTCCACGGAGTTCTGGCTGCATCATAATAAAATGATTTCCCAGAGTTAAATGCCCAAGGAACAATATCTGAATATGAACCATCAGCTTTACACCAATCAGAAACTAAACAGTCAACAGCATTATTTACTGATAAATTTGCGTTTAAAATTTGATACGTTTTAGAGGTTACACTATTCCAAAAAGCAACGTCATTTGTAAACTCTCCATACACACGAAAATAACCAGGTGCAAAATATGAAGGATTCGTATTATCAGATCCTCCCCATGCATCTCCAGGTTTTAACACAAAACTACCCGCTTCAATTTCATGTTGCTTCATAATTGCTATTAAATCTTTTGCATCCTGATGATAGTTAATACTTCCTGTATTTCCAAAGCGATTTCCTGCAACGATTAAAGCTATTGCTGCATCTAGTTCTGCGTCAGTAGCTCCATTTTGACCATTTACAGTATCACAACCTTCAATTTTCCAATTCATTACTCCATTGCTATTGGTATGACTCAGATAATATTTCCATAAACCATCAAATAATTCTTGATCATTCGCGTATGTCGACAATAACATTCCGTAAGCGATTCCTTCAGAAACGGTAAAATTGGGATCATCAAATTTCACTCTTGCTCTACCATTGGTACAATTAGTATCTACAAAAGAGTTTTTCCACTGCATATAAGCATCTTGAAGATCAGAACTTTGAGTATTTGTTGGCATACTCCCAAAAGGATAATTAGCATTAACAAACTCAATGTTAGTATTTTGAGCAAAAGTAATTATTGTACTAAGACAAAAGAAAAGGATTAGTTTTTTCATTTTATTTGGGGATTTGGTTAATACTTAAATAACTTAAAATTCAAGTAAAAATTATAATCCCCAAATATTTTTATTAGCATTTATTTGTCAAACTGCAATACTTTTTTAACAGTTGTACTTTTTCTTTTGGTCTTAGCCTTTAAGATTAATAGGAATACTCCACTTAATAATGATAATCCGAAAATGATATACCAAGTATTATCAAAACCTATTTTTTCTATTAAATGCATACCTGAAAAATGCCCAAACACGTGAGCAACAGAAAATGCAATGCTATACCAAGACATATATTGACCTTGATTTCCTTTTTTTGCACTTTCCATTGCATATGCATTAGAAAAAGGAAACATAATCATTTCTCCAATGGTCATGAAAAACATTCCTACTAATAAAATTCCAACCCAACCTGTCATATTAAGTACTATAAAACTCATTGTTACAAGTAATCCTCCAATAAGCATTAATGTAATTTTAGTTTGCTTAGAATCTTCTAACCATTTTACCAATGGCATTTCTAATAAGAAAATAATAAAACCATTGGCTCCTAACAATAATCCAATTTCAAATTCAGACAAATGGTGAATTTGTTTATAATACAATGGAATGGTTGAGAAATATTGTAAAAACACTATTCCAAATAAAGCCATTGCAACAAGAAATATCCAATACGGTTTATCAGTATAAACCGAAACAGGGTTTTCTACTTTTATCTCATCTAAAACTCTTGCTTTTTTAGGGTTTAATACATTTATTAATAAAACAGTTGCCAAGACACAAGTGATTCCATCTACCCAGAATAATCCTTGGTATCCTAAAGTTGTGATAATTAAACCTCCTACCGCAGGACCTGCAGAAAAACCTAAATTTATTGCCAAACGTATTAAGGTTACTGATCTTGTTTTATTCTCAGGTTTACTGTATGAACTCAACGCAACAAACATAGCTGGACGAAAGGTATCTGCTACCATCATTAAAACAAAAATAGCTGCACAAAAACCATTTAATGTTGTTACAAACTGTAGTAAAACAAATAATACACCTGTTAAAAACAAGCTCCACTGCATTACTTTAAAATACCCAATTCTATCAGTTAAATATCCTCCTAACCTAGAACCTGCAACAGATCCTAACCCAAAGAACACCATGATTAACCCAACATCAGAAAGGGTAAACCCTAAACTTTGTGTTAGATATAAAGATAAAAATGGTATTACCATTGTTCCTGCTCTGTTGATTAAAGTAATCAACGATAACCACCAAACTTCTCTTGAGAGTCCACTAAAGGTAGCCGCATAATTTTTAAATAACTTTTTCATAATTGTTTGATTTTAGTTGTTTATAGAAAATAAAAAAGTCCGACTATAAAGTCGGACTTAGCAATTGTATATTTTTATATCAATATAACATTTACACATAAGAAGCCCGACAAGAAGGTGGTCTAACCACCGACGTCCATTGCTTATATGTACAAATGTTTTTCATGTTTTCTTTAAATTCTTTCACAAACATAGACAAAAAATCAATTAGTTGTATGTTAATTTAGCGTTGTTTCTCAATATTTTATAAAATAGATGGTAAATTTTATTTGTATCTTTTGAATTCATAGTAATTTTGTATGCACAAGAAAAATCATCAAAACAAGACTTCTATGAAAAGATTTATCGTAGCATTTTTAGTATCTCAGATTTGGTTTTCATGTTCTGGGCAAGAAAAAAGAAAACCTGTTGGAGAATCAGAATTTCAAAAAGAAATGAATGCTAAATTTAAAGACGCTTCCACTTCTCCGCTTACTAAAAAAGGATTAAAAAAATTTAAAGGATTGGAATTCTTTCCAGTAAATGAAAAGTTTAAAGTAGTTGCCAAACTGACCAAAACTCCTGAGGCAAAAATCTTTAATTTCCCTACAACTACATCAAGAATAGCAAAATATAAAAAATATGGTGTAATTTCTTTTACTATTGATGGTAAAGAGTTTCAGTTAGATATTTACAAAAATCCTAATCCAATGCCTGAATATCAAGAGTATTTGTTTTTACCTTTCTTAGATAAAACAAACGGAAAAACTTCATATCGTGGTGGGCGATTTGTAGACATTACTACAAAAGATGAGCAAGGAGATGGAACTATTATTGTGGATTTTAATAAAGCATATAATCCATATTGTGCTTATAGCGACAGATATTCATGTCCTATTACACCTCGTGATAATTCTTTAGATATAGAAATACAAGCTGGAGTGATGGCCTACAAGAAATAGAGAAACTGTCTAAAAGTATCTTACTGTGCGTCATTCTGAATTTATTTCAGAATCTTTTAACTTTATGTTCTTACAATTATGAGAAACTGAAACTCCCGAAGTTTCGGGACAGTTTGACAGAGAATTAATTTTAGACAGTTTTATATTTTATGAATTAAATGATAATTCTTGTTTACTATCTTCTTCTATAGCTTGAGCTAATCTTTCTAATGATTCTTTTCTCACTTTAAGCTTAGTGTTTTTATGTGCGTTTTTATTCAATTTACCAAATAGTTGCGCTACATGGATTGCTGTTGCTAGCAAATGTCTTTCAGGAACTACTTTATCTAAAAACCCTGCACTAATAGCTTCTTCGGGATTATACATTTCAGAGTTACTAACACTTCTTTCAAAATATACTGGAGATAATTTTCCTCTTGCAATTTCAATTCCTGCATTGTGCATTGTCATTCCAATCATAACTTCATTTAATCCTATCTTATACTCTCCTTCTGTTCCGATTCTATAATCTGCAGATAATAATAAAAAGGCTCCTTTAGCCACAGCATGACCATTACAAGCCATAATAACTGGGGTTGGAAACGATAATAATCTGTGAGACAGTTTCGATCCTTTAGTTACTAATTCTTTTGCTGCATCTGGTGATTTCGTCATCACTTTTAAATCATAACCTCCTGATAAAATTCCATTTTGCCCAGTGATAACTACTACTCTTTCTTCTTTCTCTGCAGTATCCAAACACACATTTAATTCATCTATAACTTCATGTGAAATTGCATTCACTTTACCGTTTGCAATTTTAATAATTGCATAATTTTCGTCAGTAGTTAGCTGTACTAATTTGTCCATATTTTATTTATTTAACTAAAAAAATTCCTAAAAAAACTGCTACTATTCCTAATGTAAAACTTGCCGTAGCATATAATCCAAATGAGAAAAAATCTCCTGATTTTAAAAACACATGATTTTCATAGGCAAAGGTTGAAAAGGTTGTAAAACCTCCACAAAAACCGGTTGCTAATAATAGCATTTGGTTTTGAGTTAATGAATCGTTCTTTACCGCTAATCCTAAAATACAGCCTATTAAAAGACTCCCTAGAATGTTTGCTAAAAAAGTACCTATTGGGATACCTGAATTGCTATTATTTAACATTTTTCCTAAAAGAAAACGAAGTACACTTCCAAAACCTCCTCCAATAAATACAAGTAATATTTGTTTCATATTGCCACTAAAATAGTAAAACCTCACTTTTTGAGTGAGGTTTTAGTCTAGTATCTTTTCAAAATTATTCTACTGGATAATAAATATCAGTTTGTATCTCTTCAGGTTTTACTTTAGCAGGGTCATTTACATACAATTCAAATAATGGAAACCTACTTTTCATTTTTGTTGCTTCTAAATATTTTGCTATAGCAGTATGCGCTTCATAATCTCCATCTCCATAATTTCCAAACTTTGAAATCATTGCATGTTTACCTCCAGTTACTGTTACTTTTTCCATTCCTTCAGCTAAAGCCAATTCTTTATTTAAAAGTAAACCGATATAAAATTCTG
Organism: uncultured Tenacibaculum sp.; assembly: GCA_947492185.1. Taxonomy (GTDB): domain Bacteria; phylum Bacteroidota; class Bacteroidia; order Flavobacteriales; family Flavobacteriaceae; genus Polaribacter. The sequence continues at coordinate 912,899 of CANLMR010000001.1, read as the reverse complement.
TTTCACCTGTTTTTTCATCCCATTTTTGATATAAGGCAGCAGGAGTATAATCTCCTTCTACCAAACCAGATTTAGCAGCATGCATTCCTGCTTTTGGTAAAGATTCCATAAATGCTTTCATCATTGCTTCTTGTTCTATTTTTATTTTATATGGATATCCAACAAATACTTTATCTTCTGTATCTACAATGTTAATTTTACCTAAAGTATATTTATCTGGTATAGCTTTTACAACTCCTTCAAGATTTTTCAATCCATTTTCTAACATTGGGCCTAACATATTATCCCAACCTCCAGACATTGCTGAGAACATTTTAAAGAAAAAAGGAGCTTTATCATCTCTCATAGTCCAAGTTACTTTAGTACCATCATCTACGTCTTTAAAATTCCACAAGATTTCACTAGGTTCATAATCACCAAATCTCATTTCCTGTAAGATCGATTTATTCATTTCTACAGTAATGGTTTCCATTGCTCCAGGACCATCCTTACTTGTCCAACTATCACTTGCTCCTACTCCAACAGTTTTATCTCCGTAAGTAACAACAATTGTAGAATCCTCGTCATGCCATGGTCCCCATTTTTCCCAAGTTTTTAAATCGTTAACAGTATTAAAAACTTTTGAAATTGGTTGACTGATTACTTTTGACCTCTCTACATTATAATCTGAAGATTGCATTGATACATAGATTAATCCAATTAGGACTATGGCCAGCAAAAATAGCAGGGTGTATTTTAAGATTTTCATAGTTAAAGTTACATTAGTTATTAGCACTTAAATATAGAAAATATATTGATACTGATTTTAAATGAGTGGATTACAAAAGATTTCAAGATTAAAAATAAGGCATAAAAAAAGCGAAAAACACAATGCTTTTCGCTTTTAAATTCAAGTACTTAATACTTGTTATAATTTCACATCATCAGTATCTGTCCAACTCCATTTACCAACAATAGTTCCTTTATTTACAGTTATAATTCCTGGGTTTGCTCTAATTGCTGTTTTAATTGCCGTACCATCACAAGTTCCGAAAATATATGGTAAATTATATTTCTGCTTAAATTTACCTAATTCTTCTTCATCATACATCATTCCATCAGAAGATAATACATAAATCTCATAACCTTTACTTTTGGCTGCTACAGCAACTTTAGATACTTCATGAAGTCCTTCTTCATCAGCCTTATCTACAGTATTTATTAAAAGTAACATTGCTTTGTCTTTAGCAAGCATTTCATCTAATAAATCACCGTCATCTGTACTTATTTCAAAATCATGAATTGGAGGTACTTCTCCGTCTCCTTTATATTTCATTCCTTCCGCAATATTTGTTCCTACAGAATAAGCTCTAAAATCAATTATTGGCAAGTGATTTAATACATAAAATGTTATTAACAATGAAATTACTATTGAGGCATAAGTTGTGATTGAAGCTATCTTTAACGAAGGAATTGCTTTGATATATTTTAATCCAGCAATTAAAATTCCAATTAATCCAATAAAGATTACATTCTTATAGAATGTTTGTTTTGGTGTAATTTTAATAGCATCTCCAAAACAACCACAATCTGTTACCTTATTGTAGGTATATGAATACCAAGTTAAAAACAAGAATATTAACGTAATTGCAAATAAACTCCAAACTGTAAATTTGGGTTTATAACCTACCAATAACATTATACCCAGCACGGTTTCGGCTACTACTAATAAAATAGCAAAAACTAGTGCCATTGGAGTTAAGAACTCTAAATCTAAAACAGCTTCACTAAAATATTCTTCTAATTTAAACATGGTTCCCATTGGATCAACCAATTTCACAAAACCAGAATAAATAAATAATAGTCCTACAAAAACTCTTGAAACGTGTGTAAGTATTTTTAATAACATAATGTTAGGGATTTTTAAGCTTCATTTAAGTGAATCATTGCAAATACTGCATAATTAATCATGTCTTGATAATTTGCATCAATTCCTTCAGAAACCAGGGTTTTACCTTTATTATTTTCTATTTGTTTTACTCGTAATAACTTTTGTAAGATTAAATCAGTTAATGAAGAAACTCTCATATCTCGCCAAGCCTCTCCATAATCATGATTTTTTTTCTCCATTAAATCTTTAGTGATGGTTATATATTTATCATACAAAACAGTTGCTTCTTCAGTAGATAAATCAGGTTGTTCTACAAAACCTAATTCTAACTGAACCAAAGCCATTATAGAATAGTTGATAATTCCTATAAACTCAGATTTTTCACCTTCGTCAACTTTTCTTACATCATTTTCTTGTAATTGGCGAATTCTTTGCGCCTTTATAAATATTTGATCGGTAAGTGATGGCAAACGTAAAATTCTCCAGGCACTTCCATAGTCAGACATTTTTTTTATAAATAAACTGCGGCATTCATTTACTACCGCGTCATACTGTTCTGAGGTGTTTTGCATTTTATATATTCAGAAAAAACTACGTAAAAATAGCAAATCAAATAGCTTTTCAGTTATTTTTACACAGAAATTTACACCTACAACCTACAAAAAGGTATCAATGACAATTAATTGCAAAGGAACTTTAATCGATTTATCTACTCCCAAAGTAATGGGAATTTTAAATATTACTCCAGATTCTTTTTTTGATGGAGGAAAGTATAAAAACGAAAAAGATATTCTTTCTCAAGTTGAAAAAATGCTTTCTGAAGGAGCAACTTTTATCGATATTGGGGCTTATTCATCAAGGCCTGGAGCTACTCATATTTCTGAAGATGAAGAATTGAATCGAATTATTCCTATTGTAGAATTGTTAACTGCTAATTTTCCTGGTATTGTTATTTCTATTGATACTTTTAGAAGTAAAATAGCAAAAGAAACTATCGCTTCTGGAGCAGCATTGATTAATGATATTTCAGGTGGAAATATGGATAAAGACATGTTTCGCACCATTGCTAAACTTCAAGTACCTTATATTTTAATGCACATGCAAGGTACACCACAAAACATGCAAAAAAATCCGAGCTATAAAAATATAACTACCGACTTAATTTCCTTTTTTGCAGAAAAAATATTTGAGCTGCATCGACTAAAAGTTAATGATGTAATAATTGATGTTGGTTTTGGTTTTGGTAAAACTATTGAACACAACTATCAGCTTTTAAAGCAACTCGATTTATTTAAAAATTTAGACGCACCTATTCTAACTGGAGTTTCAAGAAAATCGATGTTATACAAACTTTTAAATGTTACTCCGAAAGATGCATTAAATGCAACAACAGCTGCAAATACTATTGCTTTGTTAAACGGAACCAATATTCTTAGAGTTCATGATGTTAAGGAAGCTATGGAAGCTGTTAGCATAACAGAAATGGTTAAATAGTATTTTCACAGGTAAATTTTTATCTTTTCTACTAGTTTTTAGAATTAACTCTAAAAGTTAATTCGGTATTGTTTTTGATGATTAGTTACAACGACCAAAAATTGCTGGCTCCAAACTTTCTAAACTAATTATTCACTTAAACATTACGTATTATGAAAAGAAAACGTATTTCAGAAATTAATGCCGGATCTATGGCAGACATTGCATTTTTATTACTTATTTTTTTCTTGGTAACTACTACTTTAGAAGTTGACAAAGGAATCTTTAGTAAAATTGCACAAGACAATCACGAAATTTTAGACATTCACAAAAGAAATGTTTTTGATGTTTCCATTAATCGGAATAATGAAGTTGCTGTAGGAAATTTAATTATCTCTGTAGATGAAATTTCCCAGTTAGCTCAAGATTTTATCGATAATGGTGCAGGAAAAGACGCTAAAGGTAATTCTTGCGATTGGTGTAATGGGAAAAAACTATCAAGTTCATCTGATCACCCTTCGAAAGCGATTATTACCATTGAAGCAGATAGAGAAGCCAGTTACGAAACCTATGTAAGTGTACTTGATAAAGTACATAATGCTTATAGTTCCTTACGAAATAAATTAGCGCTTAAGTTATACAGAAAAACGTATACCGAATTAGAAGCTATTTATAAGAACACTCGTGATAAAGCCATTTATGATCAAATAGAAGTTGTAAAAAGTAAATATCCTATGCTAATTGGAAATATAGAGATGGAAAGTGCCATGGCGAAAAAGTAAATTATTAGTACATTTACGCAAACCTCTATAGATACATGTTAGATTTTATAGATTTCTCTTTTCTTGATATACTTGACATTATTCTTGTAGCTGTATTATTATATTACATCTATAAACTTGTTAAAGGTACAGTAGCTATTAATATTGTTATTGGTATTGCTTTAATTTTTCTTATTTGGAAAATTACTCAGGCCTTAAACATGGAAATGTTAAGTGGAATTCTAGGATATCTTTTATCTGGTGGGGTAATCGCTTTAATTATTGTTTTCCAACAGGAGATTAGAAAATTCTTGTTAATGATTGGTACTACTAATTTTTCTACTAAAAGAGGTTTTCTAAACCAGTTAAAGTTTTTGCAATCAGAAATTAACTCTGAAACTGATATAGATACTATTATAAAATCTTGTATCAATCTTTCGAAAACTAAAACTGGAGCTCTTATTGTTATTGAAAGAACTAATAAATTAGATTTTTTAGTAAACACAGGAGACCCTATGAATGCTTTGGTTAATAACGCAATTATTCAAAGTATTTTTTACAAAAATAGTCCATTACATGATGGAGCTACCATTATTAGAGATAATTTTATAGTTGCAACTCGAGTTATATTACCAGTTTCAGATAACCCTAGAATACCTTCTAGATTTGGTTTACGACATAGAGCAGCAATTGGAATTACAGAAAAAACTGATGCCGTTTGTATTTTGGTATCTGAAGAAACTGGAGATATATCTTATGTAAAAGATGGTGAATTTGTTTTATATAAAGATTACGAGCAGCTTTCCGAGAAGTTAAAGAAAGCTGTGTCTAGTTAGTCAATTCAGTAAAACAATTCGTAATATTAAAAAAACCTAGGTCAATTAAAATTTGGCCTAGGTTTTTACAAAAGGGGATTATTATAGATAGGGTAGTTAACAAATACTACTCTACAAATTTTTGTATATAATTTCTAAATCTAAATAATTTGTGTTCTGGAATTAAGTGTATTTTGTTGAAGTTCTTGGGGATCTTTTTAAAATACTACTCTTACTTTCAGAATTAAGTTTTTATAAACTTAATTTACATTATTTTGTTTTTTTACATTTATAAATATACAAAAAAATATTTCAAAACATAAAAAAAGGAGTGTAAAACACACTCCTTCAAAAACATACAAATAATTACCAATTATCTAGTGACGATAATTTTCTTTCTATTTATTGTTTTAATCTCACCTTCTTTAGTTTCTAATATATATATCCCAACAGGCAAGTTTCTTACAGAAAAACTTGTAGTATTACTCCCATGTTCCAATCTTTTTGTTCTTACTACTCTTCCAGAAATATCAATTAAATTTAATTCTACTTCATCACCTTGATTAGATATAAAAACATTTAGTTGATCCGACACAGGATTAGGTCCAATACCAACTGAAAATTTTTGAATATTTGGATTAGATAATCTAGCAGCATTGCTTCCGAAAAAGAATCCATACTCAGCATTTGCAAGAGCAACTTCAATTTGAGCCCAACTTCTATGGTAACGTTTTGTGTATTCAGTACCGCTATTGTATGCTTGTTCCAAAGCTGCAAAATCAGGATCATTTCTATAATTTGATCTAATATCTAAAAAAGTAACTCCAGGTTGAACAACATCTCCATTAGGCATTGTACCTAAAAAACCATTAGGCACAAAAACCTCTTGCTCGAAAATTCGACTAAAATCCCCCCTACTTTCAGGAGCAGAAACACCTTTATCATCTCTGTATGTTCTCCACATTCTATCTAGAACTTCTTTAGCTAAGTCACGTGATTCTACGTCTAACGTTTCATACTTTTCTGTTGCAGCAGCATAATAAATCAATGCTTTTGCCATTGATGCGGCAACTCCTAAATCTTTACCATATTCTGTTACTGTTACACTTAACCCTTGATTAGTCCCAGGATTGTTAGGATTCCAAGTATCAGGTTCTCCTGTCCAAGCTAGCGTAGCAGGAATATCAAAATCATCTGCTCCAATCAAAACAACTATACTCTTTACCCAATTAGCCCATTTATCCATTAAATTCTTAGCCATAATATCATTTGTTATGTAATAATATTCTGCTATTCTTTCCATAGACCAGGCCTGCCATCCAAACCACGTCCCACTTCCAGGATCTAAATACACAGGGTTTTCATTAAAAGCCATATCATAAAAAGTAGATTTCCCTGCTGGATACGTACTATAATTTCCATTCCAACTATTTGTAGCTCCTCCAGCAATTCCTCCTTCTTTTGACTGTAACCAAGTATAAAACTCTAATTGCCTTTGTAAACTAACCCCCCAATCTCTAGCTCCATTGGGCGTAGTTGGTTTTAATTCATTTACTTGAGACATTGCATAAGCTGCTACAGGATTTTGGTATCCAAAATGACAATGGCTAGAGCTTATTCTAAAAGCCCAAGGAGCAGAAGTATCTATTGCTCCACCCCAAGAAATATACCAAGATATTAAATAATGAGCACTATCATAACCTGTTCCTGCACCAGTTGTAGCACTTTGTACACCCAAAGGTTTGAAATATTTATCGAACATTCCTAATCGTAGGTAATCACCCATTTTTGTGGCTTTATCTAAGTCTAAAGTGTTTAAATTAACATTTTGCTCTTTGGCATAAACTTGTGCCCAGTACATTGCTTGAACTGCTCTTGCATCAGCATCAGTTGCACTCGTATATCTCCATTGTTGTGAATAACTTTGATCTTCAGTGAAAAGTGGTAAATAACCATCTGTACCTCCCCAATTAAATGCCTCCCATGAAGGATGAGGAATAGTTTCATATACAGATTCTTGTTCACCTCTTTGAAAAGTATTAATGTAAGAAGGGGTACTTACGCCATCACCTCTGTTTCCGTACCCATAAAAATTATCGTTATCTAATAACCAATGCATTTGATATACTTCAGGCCCGTAAGCAGCAGATAATTCTGCTGACACAGGATCTACCCCAACAGGAGCAGAAAATTCTAATAATGCCGGATAATTCTCTGGCAACGGAAATTCAGAAGCATAAGCTGCTGGACTTGATGGATTGTATGCTGCATTTGTAGGTTGATCTTGTTTTGTAGGAATAATAAACTCTTCTATCTTATCCCATACATTACTAATTGAAGCCCAATCTCCATTTATTCTAGCATTCATAACTTCCAACCACAACCAATACGAATACAACTCACTAGTGGATTCATGCCCATGATCTGGTGCCTCTACTATAAGTGACTCTATTGAATGATGAGGAGATCCATCAGCACTGAAATATCCATTTTCTGGAGCATAAAATTCTGCTCTCATTTCATTGAATCTATCTAAATATTCGTTTCCTGTAGGACCTGGATCAATAATAACTACCGGATCTGAAACTTGGATAACTATTGCTTTACTGGCAATTCCTCCATTTCCATCATTTACAGTTAAGGTTACGCTATAATTTCCTTTACTAGTAAATGTATTTTGACTTGTAATTCCTGTAGCAGTATTTCCATCATTAAAATCCCAACTATAACTAAGAGCATTATTATCGGGATCAGAAGAATTTGATGCATCAAATGAAACTGCTAAAGGTGCTTCTCCGGAAATAGCACTTGCTGTAAAATCAGCTATTGGATTAGCATTACCGTTACCACCACATTGAGGTTCAGTAGATGTGGTGCTAAAATAAAGAGTAAAGCCTCCTGTTTTGGATACTAATACAAGATTCCCATTATCGCTTGTAACCCAATATGATCCATCTAATCCAGGGAAATTTGTACCTATTAAAGTTAAATCTGGATTACTAGCATTGAATGTTTGTGTGGTTTTACTTCGCAAATCATTATACCAATCTGGAGTTCCATTATTTGTGCTTAATGAAAATTGATATAATCCATTATTATTTAAATCCCAATTTATTGTAAGATTAGTTACGTTATCTAAATTTGGACCGTTGCTACCTAATACAAAAACATTAGTAAATTCTGTATTTAAAGAAGGAAGGGCTTCATTTGTTGGAGTATTAAAACTACAATTCCCACCTGTTGATAATGGATTACGAACTATTTCAATACTATTAGATAAATCAAACGTTCCTACCAGATCATTAACATTATTTCCAGTTAATATCCCTTGTAAACCATCCTCATAACTTAAATGCCAAATAAAACAAGATCCCGTTCCTGCTCCATCAAAATTAACACTTTGCAAAGCCGTTAAAGTAGTAGGTAAGTCTAAAATGATATTATTAACATCGGTAACTACCCAAATTGAATTAGCTCCTACATTACCTGATAATGTAATTCCTGAAACATTATCAGCTACTCCATCTCCTACAGTAAAATTAAATGGACCTCCAGAAATTATTCCTCCATCTACCACTGGATTATTTATTTCTGTTCTGTTTACGCTAATACTGTTCGAAAGGTCAAAATTACCTACTAAATCGGAAATATTACCACCTTGCAATAATCCTTGTAATCCATCTTCAAAACTTAAATACCAAATTAAACATACACCAGAACCTGTTGTATCGAAATTAACATTCTCAAGAGCAGATAATGTGGCCGGCAAACCTAATATATCATTATTTGCATTTGTAATTACCCATGTAGAATTAGTTCCAATATTACCCGTTAGTGCTATACCAGAAACATTATCTATAACTCCATCTGAAACTGTAAAATCAAAAGGCCCACCAGAAATAATTCCTCCATCGACTTGAGGAGGGTTTGAATCACCACAATTTGGAACAATTGCTGTAGAACTGAAATATATTGTATATCCCCCTGATTGTGAAACTAACGCAAGGTTTCCTTGATCTATAGTAACCCAATAGGCTCCATCTAGTCCTGGAAATCCAGAATTTGTAAATGTTATTGACGGTTGAGCATTTCCAAAGTTATTTGTAGAACTAGTTCTTAAATCTACATACCAATTTGGTGTTCCGTTATTGGTATTGAATGCAAACTGATATAAACCTTGATTTGCTAAATCCCAATTAATCGTAAATTTAGTAACATTATCTAGATTCGGACCTCCATTACCAAGGACAAAAACATTATCAAACTCTCCATTTATTGACAGCAATGCATTAGTTGTTGGTGCACCGAAAGCGCAACTTATATTTCCATCTGAAGCTGTAATAACTTTCGTTGCTGTATCAGATTGTCCTGCTGAATTTGTAACGGTTAGCGTTACTGTATAGGTTCCAACATCATAAATTGTTGAAGCATTCACTGTTGTAGCTGAAGTACCATTTCCTAAATCCCATGAATAAGACAAACCTCCTCCTGAAGGATCTGTAGATGAAGATGCATCAAAACCGACGGTGAGTGGAGCAACTCCGCTATTAGTTGTTGCAGTAAATAAAGCTATCGGGCTCCCGTCTGTAACTTCGATGATTTTAGTAACCGGTGAAGATATATTTGTACCATCACTAACCGTTAAAGTTACCTCATAAGGCCCCACTGCTGTATATGTTACTACGGGATTTACTAAAGTTGAAGTAGTTCCATTACCAAAATTCCAAGAATAAGTTAATGCATCTCCGTTAGGATCAGAAGAAGTAGCAGCATTGAATTGTACCTCTAGTGGAGCAATTCCTGATTCTGGTGTAGCTGTAAAAGCGGCTATAGGAGTATTCCCACCATCTGGTTCATTTCCAAATACTAATACGCCGTTATCATACACAGGAATATTAGTACTTTCTATTTCTGTTCCACCAATTCCTTGAGCAGACCAATCATTGGTAATATCATAAGGCACTCCATTACCTACTCTAAAATTTAACTGTGTTTCTCTTCTAAATTGTGGATCACCAATTGGAGAAATTTGCTCTCCCACTAAAGAAACTTCAGCATAATAAATATTTCGGCTTGCGTCCCATGTTCCAATAGTTATAATACTATTTCCTTGTACTGCATTTAATGTTGGCTGATAATCAGCAATAGTTAAACCTTGTGCTACACCTTCAGAAATATCAAAAAAGTATCTGTATGAAATCTTATCGGTAACTCTAGCTGGCCATGCTGTTCTATTTTGCACTCGAATTTGAACTGTGCTTCCTGAAGCATTATTACTATTAAATTTAGACATAGTTCGTACTTCAGATCGAGTTGGAATACCCGCTGAAGCAGGTGGGAAAGTTGCTAATGGTGTTCCTCCAAAACTACCATACATCCAAGCTAATACACCTGTAATTCCTGCATTGTAATCACAAGCTACTTCATTTGCAATAAATTCACATCTATCATCAGCAAAGCCATCATTAGCTGGACTTTTAGGTCCACCAACTACTGCTCCATATAAAATATGACTTGACGTATCAGGAACACCAGAACAATTATTTGTCCAACCTCCATGTGCTCCGCGATGATGTGGTTTATTTGCTGGATTATTTCCAAAACCAACCATGAAACTTCTATTAATTGGATTATCACCTAAAGTATAATCCGTCATAAATTTTGCATAATTTCTATATGCGGTTTGTTGTGTTGGATTTGTAGACACTTTATCACTATAAACCAAAGCTAAAAAAGCTTCATTATTAGCATATCTTAAGGTTCCCCATTGTCTTATATGAGGCAAACCTCCTGGAGTAGTTGGCACTACATCTCCATTTACTCCAACACCAGTCCACCAATTTAAATTTCGTTCTGCATCTTGTTTATATTTATCTTTTCCTGTTAAGATAGAAAGAAGGACATAAGCGCCATAAGCTTTGTCATCCCAAGAAAAAGCCTCTTTATATTTTGCAATGGCACTTTGTCCTTCTCTTTGCATGTTATCGTACTCTGCTTCTGCTTTAACTAAATATTTGTTATCATTTGTAGCACGATATAGCCATGCAGCTCCCCATACAATTTCATCTTCGTAATTACTGAATGAACGATAAAAACCCGCAGCATCTGTTATGGTATTAGAATATGCCTCTCTAACTCTATCTGCATAATCATATAACTCTTCTGCACTCTGAAGTAATCGAGCACTATAGACTTGATCATCATCTTGAAATAATATACTTACCGCAGCAAGAGCTGCCGCAGTTTCTCCTGCTAAATCTGATCCTCCATTTGCTCCAGAAATTTTAAATGATTCTCTTGGTTGAGGATTAACTTCTGCTGGTCCCCACCACGCATGATCAATTCCACCTGCCGCTACTTGTCCCCAATATTCATTAGGACCTGTATGACATTTTAGGAAATAATCGGTTACAAATCGTAAGTTTCTTTTTAAAATATCGTATTGCCCTGATTGTATGTAGGCATCTTTAAATTCAATTCCTCCCCAAGCTAAAGTTGTAACTGTGTATGCCATTGGAAAATTAAATTTTACATGATCTCCAGCATCATACCATCCTCCTGTTAAATCTAATCCAACATCGGAACCATCGTTTAAAGCGGAATCTGCTCTCCAAGGAACTCTATTCCATGAAGGAAGCTCACCTGATTGTTGTGCTTCATAAAAGTAAAGTGATTTTTGTAATGCTTCCCCATAATTAAATTGAGCAGCAAGATTGACGGAAAGCGCGAGGAATATACCAACGCATAATAGTTTAAGTTTCATGATAGGTAAATTAATTTTAGGTTATTTTTTAGATAATAAGTCTCCTTTTCAACTATAATTTAGAATTGATTTCTAATTACAATCGATTAGTTTTTTAAAATGAAATACTAGGTTCAGCGATATTTTTATTGAAGAATTTGGGGTCTTATTAAAATATCTATCTAGATTAAGAAAAGAGTTCGTTTATAATCACTTACTCATTATTTAGTTTGATTTCTTCATATAAGTTTATTTAAAATATTCTTAAATACTCTTTTATACACTTACAATATTTAAACCCATAAGTTTCTGATTGGCGTTGTATCAGAACTTGGAAAATTTCACCACATTTTCAATGGTATTAAAATGGTTTTTGTTTTTAGTTAATAATTCTCCTGTTCAACTATAATTTACTTTTTAAATTATTAAAGTTGAATTAATATTATAGTTTAAAATTTTTCTAGAATCAGGAATATTTTAATTGAAGAATTTTTAGGGGACTCTTACTTAAAATATTATTCTAGTTGTAAGAATTGAGTTTGTAAGTAGTACTACATTGTTTTAAGCTCAATTTATTTGGCACAATTCATTACTTAAATATAACCATAATACACTTAAAAGCAATGAATTAAGCTTTAATTTGAGGTTTTATTTTAACAATTTGTAGGAATTGTACAAAATGTAAATAGTTAACTAAAAAAAACTTTTTGTGAAAGACACTTTTAATTAAGAAGGAAATAAAAAAGGCTTACGTTACGTAAGCCTTTTTATAATAGTCTGTAAAACTATAATTATTTTGCAGGAGCCATTTTTGCTTGTATAGCAGTTAAAACGCTATTAAATTTCTTAGCAGCTTCTTCGTCTAAACCTCCAACGATTTCTTTACCTTTTGCTACTAAATCAGCACCTTTCTTTACTAAGCCAGCATTTTTATATGCGTCTTTCCCAGCATCTATATATTCTTTTGCATACTCAGAGTAAGCTTTTAAGTGCTCACCTACTTTAGCATCAGCAAATTCAGGAATACTAACACCTTCGATAGCAGACTGAATAGTTTTTACAGCTTCCTCAGTTTTTTCAACTACAGTTTTAGCTGCTTCTTCAGTTTTTTCAACTACTTTTTCAGTAGCTTCAGTTACTTCTTCTTTTGCTTCTTTTGCTTTCTTGCAAGATGTAGCCATTAAAGAACCAACTACAAATAGAGATAAAATTACTTTTTTCATCGTTTATGTATTTTAAGTTTTTGTGATTGAATAACAAATGTAGCGTTTTGATTATATTAATCAAATAAAAGAGAACTAATTATATTACTTCTGTACTAAACTGTTTTTCATACAAATTACGATAGTAACCTTCTTTTTTCAATAATTCTTTATGACTACCTTGTTCAACTATATTTCCTTTATCCATCACTAAGATTTTATCTGCCTTTTTTATAGTTGCTAATCTGTGAGCAATTACTATTGAAGTTCTATTTTTTGTAATCTTATCTGTCGCATATTGAATCATTTGTTCAGATTCAGTATCTACAGATGATGTGGCTTCATCTAAAATTAAAATACTTGGACTACTTACATATGCTCTTAAAAATGCGATTAACTGACGTTGACCTGAAGAAAGCATTGCTCCTCTTTCTTTTACATTATAATTATAACCATTAGGTAAGCTTTCAATAAAATCATGAATACCAATTTGTTTTGCTGCTTCTTTTACTTCTTCTAAAGTAATTGTTTCGTTACGGAGTGTAATGTTATTAAATATTGTATCCGAAAATAAAAACACATCTTGTAATACCACGGCAACTTGATTTCTTAAAGAACTTAAATCATACTCTTGAACTGGAATTCCATCTACAGCAATTTCTCCACTATCAATTTCATAAAAACGACTTATTAAATTGATAATTGTTGATTTTCCAGCTCCAGTAGAACCTACAATTGCAATAGTTTCTCCTTTATTTACATTAAAATTTATTCCTTTTAATATTTCTTCTCCCTCAACATAACTAAATCGCACATTGTTAAAATCAATATCTCCTTGTAAATTACTTGCAGCTTTAGTTCCATATTTATCAATAGAACTTTCGGTGTCTATAACTTTAAAAACTCGTTCTCCTGAAACAATTCCCATTTGCAATTGATTGAATTTATCTGCAATTTGACGCAAAGGCCTAAATAACATTTGTGCCATTTGAATAAAGCTAATTATTGCAGCTATATTTAATGTATCATTTTCAATCACTTGCAATCCTCCATACCAAACAATTAAACCAATAGCTATCGAAGACATAATTTCTGCTATTGGAAAAAATATAGAGTAATACCAAACTGTTTTTATATGTGCTTCTTTATGTTTGTTATTAATTTCTTTAAAGTTATTGTATTCAATTTTTTCTCTATTGAACAATTGTACTATTTTCATTCCAGTAACACGTTCTTGCACAAAACCATTTAAATTGGCTACTTGATTTCGAACATCTTGAAATGTTTTTTTAATAGCTATTTGAAATAGTTTTGTTGCATAAATTAAAATTGGTAAAACCGACAGCGCTATAATTGCTAATTTCCAATTGATGACTAACATAACAACAACAACAACCAACATTTTTAAAATATCACTTACTATCATAAAAACTCCTTGAGAAAAGAAATTTGCTATAGTTTCTATATCTGAAACCACCCTAGTAACTAATTTCCCTACAGAATTGTTATCGAAATATGTCATTTTAAACTCTAAAATCTTACTAAAGATTTTTGCTCGTATGTCCTTAATAATATTCTGTCCTACCCAATTGGCATAATAAATAAATGAAAATTGCAATACCACTTGAGCTAATAATACAGATAGCATAGCTATTGTAAAATATAATAACCTAGTAGCATCTTTAGTAGTTGTAAAATCTTCAATAGCTTTATATAAAATAACTGGACTAGCTACTGAAAATCCTGCTAAAAGAATTGTTGATATAGCTGCAATCCAAAATTGAGTTCTATATTTTTTTGCGAAACTCATTAGTCTCACAAAAATTTTCAAATCAAATGCATTTCCTGTTTTAGTTTTACTCACAATTTAAATATAATCGTATTCAACTTTAGTTAAAAATAATCCTTTTGCAGGCACCGAAACTCCGGCATTACTTCTATTCTTACTTTCTATAATTCCTTTAAAATTCTCTACCAATTTCTTATGTAATCCAATATCTAATAATGTTCCTACAATTGCTCTTACCATGTTTCTTAGAAAGCGATCAGCAGAAATATAAAAAGTTAGTTCATTTCCATTTAGTTTCCACACAGCATTTGTAACCTTACAATTAAAAGTATTAACATCTGTTTTTACCTTAGAAAAGCATTCGAAATCTTCGTATTCATATAACAATTCAGCTGCTTTATTCATTACATCAATGTCGACGTTTTTATAATTAAGTTGCCAACTAGTATCTAGTAAAAAAGGGTTTCTTCCTAGCCATATTTTATACTCATAGCTTCTGCTTGTCGCATCAAATCTTGCATGTGCATCATCTGCAACTTTAATCGTTTTATAAATTACAATATCATTAGGTAAAATTGCATTTAGTTTGTAGGTAAAATTCTCATCTAATTCTTCTTCAAAATCAAAATGAGCATACATTTGAGATGCATGTACTCCAGAATCGGTTCTTCCTGCTCCTACAATGGCCATTTCTTTCCTTAAAATTGTACTTAAAGCTATTGTAATTTTTTCTTGAACCGATATTACATCAGGCTGAACTTGCCAACCAAAGTAATTTTTACCGTTGTACGAAAGTTCTAAAAAATACCTCAAGAAATTACTTTTTTAAAAAGCTAAACTACGGATTTTATTTGGTTATTAGTTTTGATCTTTTCTTAAAAAAACTTTAATAATCAATGACTGAAAGATTGTCTTTTCTTTAATCAATCATGATAAAAATTAATATTTAAAATGTCATTCCGTCCCGATCCTTCGGGAGATGCGGAACCTCATTATGAGAATTAGATAAAATAGATTTCCGTCTTACTGAATCTAGTTCAGCATAGATCGTGGGAATGACAAATAGTATAATTACTATAAATATCCGTCATTACGAATGGAACATCGTGAAATGAAGTAATCTCTTTGATTAATAAAGATTGCTTCTTTCGTTCCTCAATCGCAATGACATAAAAAGCAAATTCTTTGTACTTTCGTTTTGTGAAAAAAATCTTACTCTTATCAGACACGCATAGTTATATAGACGAACAAATTTTAAAATTTGTAAAACAAGCTGATGAAGTTTGGCATGCTGGAGACATTGGTGATTTAAAAGTTACCGATACTATTAAAGCTTTAAAACCTTTACGTGGAGTTTATGGTAATATTGATAATGCCGAAGCACGATCTGAATTTCCATTAGATAATAGGTTTGAAGTTGAAAATGTTCCAGTTTGGATTACTCATATTGGTGGATATCCTGGCAAGTACAATCAGCGTGTTCGAGAAAGTATCAAAAAAAATCCTCCTCAGATTTTTATTTGTGGGCATTCTCATATTTTAAAAGTACAATTTGATAAAAGCTTGAATTTACTTCATATAAATCCTGGAGCTGCCGGAAAACATGGATTTCATAAAATACGTACTATGGTTCGATTTGAACTGGATAAGGGAGAAATAAAAAATATGGAAGTTATAGAGTTGGCTAAGCGGAGTACACTCTAGTTTTTTTTCGAACAACAGGAATTTTCATTGTAGTTTTGGTTCCCATTCCTTTTGAAGATTCAATTAAAAACGTACCATTCATCATATTAATACGAGCTTTAATTTGGTTAATCCCTACTCCTTTTTCTTCTTCGGATTTGTTTTTGAAACCTACACCATCGTCTTTTACAATAATATTTAACATCTCATCTTCTTCTTCCATAATTACATAGGCATTATTTGCTTGACTATGCTTTAAAATATTATTAATTAACTCTTGAATAATATTAAATATTTTAATTTCATAATCTTGAGAATACCGATACACATTATGAATTGCTGTATTGATTCTAATAGTTGAATTGGAAAACTTTTTAGCTACATCTTTTACCGCATATTCCAATCCAAATTTTAGCAATACCGAAGACATTAGGTTATGCGATAAATCTCTAATTTTTAAGGAAGCCTCAGCTATAATTTCTTGAGTTTTTGCCAATTCTATAGGTACAGCCGTATCTTTAAATTGTTTTTGACTGGCTTGTAAATGCATATTAGCCGATGATAATAACGCACTTACATTATCGTGAAGTATTTCTGCAATTTGTTTGCGTTCGGTTTCTTTACCATCTATAGTAGCGTTTAGTATTTTTACTTGGCTTTGCGATTTTAAACGCTCTAATTTACGCTGTTGCTCTAATTGATTTTGTGATAGTTTTAAACTTAAACTACGCTGTCTTAATTTATATAAATTGGCAAAGTATAACAACAGTAAAGAAACTACAATACCTGTAACCCCAATTATCCAGGTATTACGTTCTTGTTGTTCTGTTTTAATTTGTTCTTGTTGTACCGCCATATTAACGTCATTTTTTGTTTTCAAATTAGTTAACGCCTTCTTAAGTTCTCCTTGCTTTAAACTATCTCGAATTCCGTAGGATTTAGTAACATATTCATACGCAGTATAGTCTTTAAGTTTATATAATGCCCAAGCAATATTGTCATAAAGCATTTCTTGTCTCTCAATTGCTTTTAATGATTTTTCATTTTCAATGTAATCTATTGCCTTAGAATATAATTTCTTTGCCTCTTTATAATCCTCTCTGACTACATAAATATTAGCTAAGTTATTATAAGCTAATGCTATGGTTATATTATCTCTTATAATTTCATTTATTTCTATTGATTTTAGGAAAAAATCTTCAGCTTTATTATAATCTTTTTCAAAAGCATAAACTCTACCAAGATTAGTAAACCCTTTAGCCTTATTCGTTAAAACACCTTCACTAATTCCATCAATTTTTACAAGTTCTTGTAAATAATACTTAGCACTATCTTTTTTACCTGAATGCATAAAATAATATGATAATGCTATACAACTACTTCCTAAAATTTCATTTTTATGATTGTAATCTTCATTTCCTTCTATTACAGAATAGCTTTTGAGAAGTGAAATAGATTTTTTAAGATAAGGAACTGGATTTAAATCTTCTACTTTCAACTTAGCCTTTTCAATGTAGAGTGAATCTAAGCTAATACTTATCTCACGACTATCATTAAACTTGTTTAATATATTTCCTAAGAGTAAATTTATTCTAGCATCTAACAATCTACTTCCGCTTGATTTTTTATTTATAGAATATAATAACTTTAATGACCTAGTATATTTATTCTCATCAAAATAAATTTTAGCTAATTCATATTTCCGTAAAGCGGTACTATCTTTAAGTGTAAGTGGAGTATAAATTCCAAAAGCCGAGTCATTAGACTCAGCTTTTAATTTTTGACATAAAACTAATAATATAAATATTAAAAAAAATTTGGTCTTATGCATTATTCATTTTATTCGATTAATTAGGTAAACCTCCTTCTTCTGTACCCCATCTAGGAGTTTTTGTCATTGCATATGATTCAGTTGATCTAGCACTTCTAGCTTGTGAGTTTACTAATATGTAATTTACAAAATCTATTTTTAATGGCAAATTAGGAGATTTGTTATACAACTTAGTAAACTGCGTTCCGTTAGTAGTACCCTCTTTTAAATGTACTTCGTAAATGTTTTCATCGGCGTTGTATTCAAAAGAAACTGATGTTCCTTCTTGTACATTAAAATCTAACACATACTGATCACCTCCTAAATATTCAATACTATATGACTCTAAGAAGTTATGAGTTATCTCTCCTTTAGCCAACATAATGTTTTCGTCTTCAACCCAAATTGAATTCTTTTGAACATTATTTTCATATACATCAACTTCAATTCTGTTATTATCTAAAGTTAATGTATTGTTTTTACTAGCACTTCTACTTTGTGCTTTATTATCATCGCCTTGGTAAGCGTAAATATTATTGGTATTTGTTGTTTGGTCTTTATACGTTTCTGTATAAGCTCCTTCAACTAAATCTACATCGATAGCATATCTACCGTTAGCATCCCTACTTAATTTATACGATTTTAATAAAGGTTGATCATTGTTTTCAGGCGTATTTTCTTCTGTTGAACATGCTGAAATTAGGATAGACAGGATCATTAAAAAAGGTAAGTAACTTCTTTTCATGGTAACTAAAAACTTTAAGTGGATTAATAAACTCTTTTAATTGTTTAATTAAAGGGTAGATTAATGGGAGACTAATATTTAGATTTATTTAGGGTTTGGTTAGTTGATTTTCATTTAGATTAAATGAAGAAGGCTTGACAATTGCTATAATATAGTTCGGGGGGGGGGAACATATATAAGGACGGGGAACCTCTATATAAAATTGAAGGGAGGTTAATTAAACTATATTATTTTTAACAGCGTATATTGCCAAACCTACTACATTTTTTACTTTTAATTTTTTGTATAAATTTCTTCTGTGTGTTTCTATTGTTTTAACAGTTATATTTAATTTATCTGCAATTTCTGCAGTACTTAGTTCTTGTGTAATTAGTTTTAGTACTTCTATTTCTCTTTCGGTAAGTGGTTCATCAGCCACACTACTTTTTATTGCTTCATCAGTTTTAGATTCGTTAATGTACAAATCGAACAAACTGTCTTTTATTTCATCACTATAATACTGCTCTCCCTTGTAAACTGCTTTTATCGCTTGTATTATGTGCTCACTTGCTGATCCTTTTTCTATGAAACCATTTGCGCCTAGTGCAATCATTTCTTGAACGATTTTTGGATCGCTTAACCCTGAGAGAATGATAGTTTTTTGTTTAAAACTTCTGTTTTTAAATGTTTTTAAAACTCCAATGCCATCTAACTTTGGCATGTTTATATCGAGAATTAAAACATCTGCTTCGTTATTCTTAAACCATTCTACTACATCTTTTCCTGTTAATGAATAACCTTTAACTTCAATACTATCATCAGTATTTACTAGTGCCGAAACTCCTTCTATTACAACTTCATGATCGTCGGCTATATGAACTCTGATTTTATCTCTCATTGTTACACTTACAAATTTATAACGTTATTACATTCCTGACAAATTACAAACACCCTGAAAACGCACTCAGGGTTTACCTTGAGTCTCTAAGGGAAAACCCTTAGAAGTGTACTCAGGGGCGCTACTTAGTCTGCTCTACTAAACAACTCAAAAATAGTCATTTATAGTATAAAAAAAACCGAGAAAATTTCCCGGTTTTATCGCACTAAATATACTAAGATGTTAGGTTTATCGTAATCTATCTACAGATTTTACGAGATCTTCGTCCTTTTTAATGGCTTTGTTTGCTAAAACTAGCAATACAATAATTATAACAGGCAAGAACATCCCAATACCTTTCTCAGAAACCGCAGTTTCTCCAGATAACGTTAGTGATAAATATACCAACACTCCTAATAAAAAAAGATTTGTCAAAATATTTAAGCGCCCAAATACAAATTGTAACTTTCTATTCTTAAATAAAAATATTGTTACAATTGCTAAAAGAGCTGATACCATAAATAGTATAGGTACTATTTTTTCCATAATTGAGTTCGCAGCAAACAAGTCTAATGAAAACACATTAGTTTTTACTGTACTCCATAAATTAAATACAAAAGTCAATCCTCCGGAAATAATTCCAGCTAATAATAAGTATAAGGATTGTATTCTTTGTATCATCTAATAATAATTAGGGCAACAAATGTACATTTTCTTTTTATAATAAGAAACTTTGCATATTAAAATATTTAGCTATATTTGTTGCGACGGATACCTCACAAAAGTTTATATTATTACTTAATGTTAGCAAGCTGTCTTACTCAAAAAAAATCTAGACAAAAAAATCCCTTTTTCTTAAATACTTTATAATTTAAAAATATACTAATGTTCGAAATCTCGAATTTAAAAGCAAAAAAATTAGTTGAATTACAGGAAATAGCTAAGAATATTGGCTTAAAAAAAACAAGTCAATTAAAAAAATTAGACCTTATATATAAGATACTTGATACGCAAGCGGAAGCAAATAAGGAATTACCAAAAGAAAAAAAACCTAGTAATGCTAAAGAAAAGAAAGTAGAAACAACTTCTACTTCTAAGGCTAATGATGCTGAAAACAAGAAAGAAAAGCCTAAAAGAAAACGCATTTCTAAATCGGCTGAACAAACGGCAAATACAGTAAAACCTGAGCCTAAAGTTCAAAACAACTCGAATAACTCTAACAGTTCAAATAACAATTCGAACCAGAATAACACAAGTCAGAACACTACTAATCAGGTAAGTTCTAACCAGAGTAATTCAAATCAGAATACTGCTAAACAGATTAGTTCTAATCAGAACACTGCCAAACAGAGTACTTCTAACCAGAGTAATTCAAATCAGAAAAACAACCAAAGACATTCTTCTTCTGATAAAAACAAATCTCAGAGTTCTCAAAATAACCAACAGAATTCTAACAGAAATAATAATCAGAACAGGAATAATAACCAAAACAGAAATAATAATAAACATCAAAATAAAAACCAAGGTCCGAAGCATAAAAGCGGAAATAAATACCGTGATCCAGATTATGAGTTTGATGGAATTATTGAAAGTGAAGGTGTATTAGAAATGATGCCAGATGGTTATGGTTTCTTACGTTCTTCTGATTACAACTATTTATCATCTCCAGATGATATTTATGTATCACAATCTCAAATAAAACTATTTGGTTTAAAAACTGGAGATACTGTTAAAGGAAATGTTCGCCCACCAAAAGAAGGTGAAAAGTATTTCCCATTAATCCGAGTATCAAAAATCAACGGATTAAGCCCTAATATCGTTAGAGACCGTGTATCTTTTGAGCACTTAACCCCTTTATTTGCAAATGAGAAATTTAATTTAGCAGAAAAAGGAAGTTCTCTTTCTACTAGAATAATGGATTTATTCTCTCCTATTGGTAAAGGACAACGTGGTATGTTAGTAGCACAACCTAAAACAGGTAAAACAATGTTATTAAAAGACGTTGCAAATGCTATTGCTGCTAATCATCCAGAAGTATATCAAATTGTATTATTAATTGACGAACGTCCTGAGGAAGTTACCGATATGAAGCGTAGTGTACGTGGTGAGGTTGTAGCTTCTACTTTTGATGAGCCTGCAGACAAACATGTACGTGTTGCAAATATCGTTTTAGAAAAAGCAAAACGTTTAGTAGAATGTGGACATGATGTAGTTATTTTATTAGATTCTATTACACGTTTAGCTCGTGCTTATAATACTGTTGCTCCTGCTTCTGGTAAGATATTATCGGGAGGTATTGATGCAAACGCACTACACAAACCAAAACGTTTCTTTGGTGCTGCTCGTAATATTGAAAATGGAGGTTCTTTAACTATTATTGCTACTGCTTTAACAGAAACCGGTTCTAAAATGGACGAGGTTATTTTTGAAGAATTTAAAGGTACTGGTAATATGGAACTTCAGTTAGAGCGTAATATTGCTAACCGTAGAATTTATCCAGCTATCGACTTAATTAAGTCTAGTACACGTAGAGATGATTTATTATTAGATCCGAAAACAGTACAACGTATGTGGGTATTACGTAAATACTTAGCAGATATGAATCCAATTGAAGCAATGGAATTCATTCAACAACGAATTAAAACTTCAATAAATAATGAAGAGTTCTTAATTTCTATGAACGGATAGTTATTTAAATCATTATAAAAACAAAAGCGCCTTGATATTATCAAGGCGCTTTTGTTTTATCGATGTTTTATATTTAGCTTAAAAACAGCTCTTTATAGTTATGAAATCATTTTATTTTAGTTTATTTGTAACTCAACTAATTAAAATTATAACTATGAAAAAAATCGTATTACTTATTACGTTTACCGTTTTATTTGCTAATGAAGCCTTTGCTAAAAGAGGCAGAATTCCTGTTTGTATTCCTTGTGAAAAAATAGCGTTAGTTAAAGATTTACCTAACGACGAAAACTTAAAAGAAGGTTCAGATTACTTGAATTTAGGTTATTTATACGAAGAGTATGGTGCTGTTTGGGTACCTGCTTGGAATACTAAAGGAAAGTACGTGCTAATTAACGAAGATGAAACAGTATACTATGAAATTACTGATGCTCAATTAGCTGAACTAAAAACAGCCTATAACTTGGAATTGGCTGAACATCCTATTTCGTTTTGGAAAAAAATTGGAGGAAAGCTTGTATTCCTTTTAGTTATCGGTTTAATTGTTTGGGGAAAGTTTTCATCAAATGATGAAGAGGAAGAAGAACCTCAAACAGAAGAAGCCAGTGAGAAGCCAGCAGAATAAGTAAAGATTATTTTTACTAAAGAATTAAGGAAGAAGGAACTTTTAAGAGTTTCTTCTTTTTTTGTGTAATAATAACGTTTGAAGTTAATTTTTATTTGTCATTCCTGCGTAAGCAGGAATCTGTAAAATAACTACTTTAAGATTCCCGTCTTCACGGGAATGATAATACTTTATGGAGTAAAGACGATATTTAATGGAACATCGAATTCATTAATATCTATAATTTTTTCAATTGGTTCGAAAAAATTTAAGCCTATGGTTTTTATTGTTGGTTTACATTCACTTAAAAAACGATCATAAAAACCTTTCCCATAACCAACTCTATAATTCTTTTGGTCTGAAATTAATAAAGGAACAAACACTAAATCAATATCTTTTACATTGATTTCTTTTGCTTCTTCAGGTTCTGGAATACCGTATTTACTAATATTTAGTTTTGTATCATTTTCTAAAAGAAAGTGAGTAAGTGTAGCTGTAGTAAAATCACTTTTACTAATAATTACATTCTTATTTTTTGATCTTAAAAATGCAATTATAGGATAGGTGTTAATTTCTTTTTGTTTTTCTATAGTTAAAAAAATATGGATATTTTCAACAGAAGAAAAATCATGCTGGAAAATTTGATCATAGATTTTTTCTTGAAGCTTCATTACCTCATCGTTAGATAAATCTTTTCTTTTTTGCTTATATAATGTCCTTAGTACCTTCTTGTCCATTTAAACAAATATAACTAAGAAAATCTTTCCACAGCAAAAGGTGTTATATCCATACTTGTTTTTTGATTCGAAATAATTTCAGTTATAAGTTTCCCTGTTGCTGGACCTAAACTCCATCCCATCATAGCATGTCCTGCAGCCACTGTAAGGTTTTTATAACCTGAAACCTTTCCAATATATGGTAAACCATCTGGTGAACATGGTCGTAATCCACAAGACGCAGCTCTTTTGTCTATATTTTTGATTTTAAGACTATTATAATACAATTCAGCCGCGTTTGCAATAGCGTTAACTCTTTTCTGATTAATTGTATGATTAATTCCTCCGATTTCCATTGTTCCAGCAAAGCGTGTAAATCCATTCATTGGCGTTACCGCTACTTTTGCTTCTAATAAAATAGAAGGAATTGTAATTTGAGTTTCATTTTGAACATCTATTCGATAACCTTTTCCTGCTTGAACAGGAATATTAATCTTTAACTTTTTGATTAAATTCTGCGTCCAAGATCCTGTAGCTACTATTAATTCATCAAAATGAATGTCTTCATCTTTAGTTTTTATGGATTCAATAGAATTTGATTTCACATTGAAATCTAAAACTTCTGTTTCCGATTTAAAAACAACTCCTTTACTCAACAAATAAGCTTTCATTTGCTGCATAAAATTGTTTGGAGCCATATGTGCATCAGATAAATAATGAACCGCTCCCTTAATTTCTGAGTCCACAGAAGGTTCTAATTTCCGTAATTCTTCTTGTGACAAATTAGTCACTTTTAAGCCACATTCTATGGCTTTTTTCCCAACACTCCATTCTTCTTCTCCAGCCTTATCAGTTTTATACAACATTAATAGACCTTTATGTTCATGAAAGAAATCAAACTCTTTTCCAGCTTTCATTTCTTCATATAAAGCTCTACTCAACACATTCACATCTCTAATAACAGGAATAGAATCTGCTACTTTCTGATGTGTTGCTGATTTTTTAAACAACCACGACCATTGCAAAAAATCATAATTTAATCTAGGTTTTACATAAAACGGACTGGAAGAATTGAACATCCATTTAATTCCTTTTGTAATGATTCCTGGAGCAGCTAATGAAATAATATGACTTGGTGTAATTAAACCTGCGTTTACATAAGAAGCACCCGAAGTAAAGTCTGATTTGTCTACTATAATAACTTCGTACGCCTCTTTTTGTAAATAATAAGCCGAACATAAGCCTATTATTCCTCCTCCAATTATTACTATTTTTTTACTCATATTATATCACTTGAAATCCGTGTGCATATGGATCATCTTCATCATCAATAATAATCGTGTTATATCCATATACTTTTGCCCAACCTTGAATACTAGGAATAATTGCTTTCTTTCCATCCAAAGTTGTTTCTTCTTTGATTCTTCCTATAAATTTACTACCAATAAAACTTTCATGAATAAACTCTTCACCTACCGCTAATTTCCCTTTAGCATGTAACTGAGCAATTCTAGCAGAAGTTCCTGTTCCACAAGGACTTCTATCTATCGCTTTATCTCCATAGAATACCGCATTTCTTCCCGATGAATTCTCATCAATAGGTGTTCCTGTCCATAACATATGAGAAACATCTCTAATCGTATCATTCTCTGGATGAATAAATTGATCTGGGAATTTTTCATTTATTCTAACTCTTACTTCTTGAGAGTATTGAACTATTTTGGATGCTGTATAATCTTGAATTCCAGAAAAGTTTTTCTGCGGATCTACAATTGCATAAAAATTACCCCCGTAGGCTACATCAAAAATAATTTCTCCTAATTCTGGACAGTCAATCGTTAAATTTTCAGCAGCCAGATAACTTTTCACATTCGTTAAGCGAACCCAATCTACTTTCTCTCCAGTTTGTTGATATTCTATTTCTACCAATCCTGCCGGAGCTTCCATTTTAATTATCCCTGGTATTTTAGGCTGAATTAATCCTTCTTCAACACCAATAGTTATGGTTCCAATAGTTCCGTGTCCACACATAGGTAAACACCCTGAAGTTTCAATGAATAAAATTCCAAAATCGTTCTTAGGGTTTTGAGGCGGATATAAAATAGAACCACTCATCATATCATGACCACGAGGCTCAAACATTAACCCTTTACGAATCCAGTCGAATTCTTTTAAAAAATGCTGACGCTTTTCACTCATAGAATCTCCTATAAGCTCTGGTCCGCCTTCTTTTACAACTCGAACAGGATTTCCACACGTATGTCCATCAATACAAGTAAAAACTGATCTCATGATATTACGATTGAGTTAGTTGACCATTTACTAATCTCGTAATCTGTAATGGGTTTTCAGCTTTTAGTTCATCAGGTAATAAAGAATTTGGCCAATTTTGAAAGCTAAATGGGCGTACCCAACGCTTTATAGAATGAATTCCAACTGCGGTAAAGCGACTATCTGTTGAAGCTGGATACGGTCCTCCATGAACCATTGAAGGACAAACCTCTACTCCTGTTGGAACTCCATTAAAAATTAATCGCCCAACTCTGTTTTGCATTTTAGCAACTAACTCTGGGTAATTCGAAATTTCATCATCATCTGAAATTATAGTCCCTGTTAATTGACCTTCTAATCCAGCTATAATTTGTTCTAATTCTTCTAAATTTTCACAAGCCACAACAATTGAAAACGGACCAAATACTTCGTGATGTAAGGTTGTATTTTCTAAAAACGTTTTCCCAGAAACCGTTGCCACTAATTGTGAAGCATAATTTGTTTGAATCTCTCCGTCTAAATTAGCTACTATCGTTATTTCTTTTTGATTGATTGCTTCCTGTCTCCCTTTCTCATATGCTCTATGAATGTTTGGATGTAACATACAAGAAGGATTGATTTCTTTGATTTTCGATCCTAGTTCGTCAATAAAACCAGATAATTCCTCTCCAGAAATTCCTAAAATCAAACCTGGATTCGTGCAGAATTGTCCTGCACCCAACGTAACAGAGCCCGCATAGGTATTCGCAATTTCATTTCCTCTATTTTGTATCGCTTTTGGTAATACAACTACTGGATTTATACTTCCCATTTCAGCAAAGACAGGAATAGGTTCTTCTCTTTTAGCCGCAATATCTAACAAGGCTCTTCCTCCTTTAATACTTCCTGTAAAACCAACTGCTTTTACTTTAGGATGACTCACTAATTGTTGTCCTGCATCATAATCTTGAGAATTAATGTTAGAAAATACTCCATTTGGCATTCCTGTTTTCTCAGCTGCACTAATAATTGCAGAAGCTATTAACTCTCCCGTTCCGGCATGCATCGGATGTGATTTCACAATAACTGGACAACCTGCAGCTAAAGCAGCAGCAGTATCTCCACCTGCTGTAGAATAAGCTAATGGAAAATTACTTGCTCCAAAAACAACTACTGGACCTAAAGGAATATTCATTTTACGTACATCTGGTTTTGGTGCTGGAGTTCTATCTGAAATTCCAGTATCTATAGATGCTTCCACCCAAGATCCTTCTTCTACTAAATCTGCAAAAGTACGTAATTGGAAAACTGTTCTTCCTCGTTCGCCAGCTGCTCTTCCTTGAGGTAATCCAGTTTCTGAACAATAGACATTTATCAACTTCTCTTCTAAAGCCTCTATTTCATCGGCAATAGCTCGTAAAAAAGTTGCTTTTTTTGTTCCTGAAAAATTCTTGTATACATCAAAAGCTTCATTTGCTTTAATTACTGCATTTTCTACCTCTTCCTTAGTTGCTTGTGTGAAACTATTTTGTATTGACACATTCAATTCAGGATTAAATGTTTTAAATGTAATATCTCCTTCTGATGATAGTTGATTTCCTATATAATTTTTTCCTGTGATAATAGTTGTGGTTGTATTCATAATATCTATGTTGGAAAGTCTTTATTATTAAAACGACTAAAGTTGAAGCGCAATACTTCAACCTAATCGACAAAATATATTCGTTTTATTCTTTTAAAGTACTAGTTGTAAACTTTTATAATCTGGTAATTCTGGACGGCTTTTTAGCCCATTTTCTATTACTTGTAACACATGTGCTCTTTCTTTTCCTGTTAATGGTAATCTTGGCGCTCTAACATTTTCTGTTCCAATTCCAGTAGCAACTTCGGCTAGTTTTATATTCTGAACTAATTTAGAATTTATATCTAACTCTAACAACGGTAAAAACCATCTATAAATTTCTAGTGCTTCTTGAATTCTTCCTGCTTTTTGTAATTCGTATATAGCCACTGTTTCTCTTGGAAAAGCACAGACTAAACCTGCAATCCAACCATCTGCCCCCATCAACAAACTTTCTAATGCTAAAGTATCAACACCAGTCATAATCTTTAAACGATCTCCGAATTGATTTTTAATACGAGTTACATTCGAAATATCACGAGTAGATTCTTTTACTGCTTCGATGTTTTCACATTTTAATAGCTCCTCAAACATTTCTATAGTTACCTCAATTCCATAATCAACCGGATTATTATATACCATAATTGGTAATGAGGTGTTGTTTGCTACTGCTTTAAAATACTCAACAGTTTCTCTCCCATCTGCCTTATAACGCATTGGTGGTAACATCATCAACCCTTTTGCTCCGTCTTCTTCTGCTTTTTGAGCTGCTTCTACAGCTGCTTTAGTAGTTTGTTCTGCTATGTTAATTAGTACTGGAACATTACCATCTACTATTTGTACTGTAGCTTTAGTTAACTCTCTTTTTTCTTCATCTGATAATGTACTTGCTTCTCCTAATGTTCCTCCTAAAACTATTCCATGTACCCCAGCATCTAGTTGTGCGTTAATATTTAATTCGAAATTTTCAAAGTCAAGTTTATCCTCTGATGTGAATTTGGTAGTTACGGCTGGCATAACTCCTTTCCATTCTATTGCCATTATAATAAGTTTTTTTAGCAAATTTATTCTCAAAGAAGAATAACTAAAGTATAATTATTATCATAAAATAACACTATATTATCCTATTTATGGTTAAACAATAATTATTAGATTAATATAAGCTAAATTTACAACTGGTTCACAAATAAACAACATGAAAGCATTACCATTTAAAATACCTAAACCGAAAAATTTAGGAGTTATCTATCAAGAAGATAGGACACCTGTTTTTTATGGTAATTTTCATGAGCATGAAGAAATTCAAATATCATGTATAATAAAAGGTAAAGGCACCTTAATTGTTGGAGATACTATTCATCAATATTCAGAAAACAATGTATTTGTAATTGGCAGTAACTTACCTCATGTTTTTAAAAGTGATAGTAATGAAGAGAATCATGAATCGTTTATGATTTCTTTATTCTTTACTAAAAAATCTTTTGGTAGTGAATTTTTCGATTTGGATGATTTTAAAGAACTAACTCAATTCTTTGAAAATTCATTAAATGGATTTAAAGCAACTAAATCAGAAGATATAGTTTCTATTTTTTTAGCGTTACAAAAAGCTTCAAATCTTGAGCGATTTATAAGTTTTTTTGAAATTATTAAGCAATTAAATACTACCGTTACTTCACCATTAGCAAACTTTATTGCTCAGAAAAAATATAGTGACGACAGTGGTAAACGCATGCAAACCATTATGAGTTATACTATAAATAATTATGGTTCTGAGATAAGTTTAGAAACTATTGCTGAAAAAGCCAATATGACTAAAAACGCTTTTTGTAGATATTTTAAACAAAGAACAAACAAAACTTATTTCACTTTTTTGAATGAATTACGTATAGAAAATGCTTGTAAATTATTGATTTCTAACAATGAAATATCTGTAAAAGAAATTGCTTATAAATGTGGGTATAATAGTCTATCAAATTTTAACAGAAAATTCTTAGCAATTAAAGAAACTACTCCATTGAAATACAGAAATACAGTACTACAAAGTCTTTAACTCTTCTTTCATTTTTTTTGTTAATCCTTTAACTACTAAATCATAAGAATGATCTATTAATTCCCTAACTAAACTATCTGGAACATCAAGATTAAGTGTAATTGTATTCCAATGTTTCTTACTCATATGATAACCTGGGTTTACACCTTCATATTCAGCTCTTAGTTCTTCAGATTTATCCGGATTGCATTTTAGGTTTACTTTTTCTTCACCTCTTTCCCAACGATCTAAACCAGTTAAGACAAACATTTTTCCCATAACTTTAAATACCAAAGTAACTTCATCAAAAGGAAAATGTTCTGTAACTCCTTTTTTAGTTATGCAATATTCTCTTAACTGTTCTATGTGCATTTATTCTAGTAGTTTTATATTTCCACTTGGCAACTCTAAAGAAGAATAATCTAATTCCCAACCAATAGTTTCAATTAAATTTTTCATTAAAGCAATTGCTTCTATTGCTTCATGATTGGCTGCTTGCATTAAATTACTTTCAGGAATTTTTTGCAACACATGTTCTTTAGCTGCTTGGTTTACTTGTGTAAGATCTTCTGAAGAAAACTTATTTAAAAAACCGTCTTGAATATCATAAAAACGAATATTTGGCTCCACAGAAAGTACTTCTGGCTCAGGAAAATCAGATAGTTTAATCGTTTTGTTTTTAGTATCGGCCTCCATTTTAATTTTTCTAAAATCGAAGCCTATGTGAGTTTTTGCATTGATTAATATAATTGCTTTTTTCTTACTTGAAATTAAACCTAAAAGTTTGTTTTGCTTATCCTCATGATGATAAATTTCGGCAAACTCACCCTCTACCGTAATCAATTTTGTTACTTTTTTAATCTTATCTAATAAAATAACTGATTGATTTTGAGTTAAACTCTTACTCCTAACATTGGTAAACTTTAAAAAAATAAAGTACGACACAACCGCACCAAATGCTAATCCTAAAAACAATAATTCCATAGGTTAAATATAGTTCTTCTTACGTAAATTAAGACGCTTATTTTAAATATAAGTCACAAAATTGTATAGTTTTAAACGCTTACACAAAACAATACTTGTTTATTTGCTTTTTTAATTAAATTGCAAATCAACATTTAAGTCTAAACCAATTTAAACTATGAAAAAGCTTTTATTCGCTATCTTACTATTAACTATTATTTCTTGTTCAAATAACAATACCAACTCTCAAAATGAGAGTGTCACTAAAAAACTGGATAGTATCCTTTCTAACACATTTAAAATAAATGAACCTGGGGGATCTGTATTACTTAAGAAAAACAATGAAATTGTTTTCATGAAAAGTTATGGTGTAGAAGACATAAAAACTGGTAAAAAAATTACAGAAAACACCATTTTTAATACCGGTTCTATTTCCAAAACTTTTGTCTCTAACGGGATATTAATACTTCAAGAACAAGGAAAGTTATCTATCGAGGATAGTATTTATAAATACTTTAAAGATTTTGATCATAAAGAGATTGCTCAAAAAGTTAAAATTAAACATATGTTGTCTCATACTTCTGGATTACCCGATTTAAGAAACGTAAGAGATAATTACGAGTTCTTTATAACTGCTAAAGACACTGCAAATTTTGAACCTTTAAAACGTACTGATAGTTTAAATTTTGAATCAGGAGAAAAATTTCAATACTCAAATCCTTCATACAATGGGCTAGCTTTAATTATTGAAGGATTAACAGAA
This sequence comes from uncultured Tenacibaculum sp., assembly GCA_947492185.1. Taxonomy (GTDB): domain Bacteria; phylum Bacteroidota; class Bacteroidia; order Flavobacteriales; family Flavobacteriaceae; genus Polaribacter. Next base: position 881,522 of record CANLMR010000001.1, on the reverse strand, counting down.
AAAAAATGGCAAGATTTTATCAAGGAAAACATTTTTCATCCTTCTGGAATGGAAAATAGTAAAATTACTGACGGCCCTCATCCTGAAACTGGAGTTGCTCATGGATATTATAAAGATGAGAATGGAAAATATGTTGAAATCGATTATGGCGAAGTGCCAACTTTTGCTGCTTCAGGTAATGGTGGTATATGGAGCTCAGTTTTAGAATTAGTTAAATATGAAGAAGCTATTCAAAAAAATATTTTCTTGAGTAAAGAATTAACTAATGAATCTAGAAAACCTTTCTATCCTAAAAATTGGTCTGATAGTGTTGCTCCTCAAGTTGGTTATAGTTGGTTTACTGGAGACAAACGTTTTGTTTCAAAAAAGACACCTTCATTAAATGTGGATGTAATTTACCATACTGGATCACAAGGAGGTTTTACAGCTTTTCTTATTAGTATTCCTGAAAAGGATATTGTATTTGTTGGTTTATTTAATAAATATAGAAGTAAATTAAATGACATTATGAATACAACACTTCAAAATTTAAAAGAAAACAATTGGTTAGATTAAATTATTAATCAATTGAATACAAAATAGGCTTACTTGGTGTAGCATCATTTTCAAATGGTGCTATCATCAAGTTTAAAAAATAGGTTCCGTCTTCTACTTTATTTGGAACGTAAATAAACTCTGTAATGGTAGCATCTAATCTAATTTCTCCTTTTGTATTCCAAAATGCATTATGAGACAACAATAATCCATCATCCTTTTCTTTATCTACAGATGGTAAATCAATTAATAAATGTTTAATCCCTTTTTCTCTTAAATAAATTGTTGCTTCTTCTAAAAGATATGGAGGATTTGTATTAGAATATTGTTTCTTTTTTTTATCGTTTAAGTTCGGTAACGTTCTAATTACTAATGCCTCTCTTTTTTTATTCCCTAAAGCAAATTGTAATTTCTTTTTTGAAATCACTTCATCCCCATCTTTGTTTTCAGGGGCAACTGTAATTACTTCAGCCAAAAAGAAAAACTGTGATAAACTCTTATTTACTGAATATACTTCTTTAGTAATATGACCAACACATTCTGTATGTGTTATATGTGAATGCGGATTAAATTGAATACTATTAAAATTTACTGCAGCTCCTTCTGATACTTTTATAATTTGATCATCAAATTGCTCTGCATAAATTTTTGGATCATCCAAATACCAAGCATTTACATTTTGTTTATTAACATCAATAGGAATTGAAATATCGATTGGTTTGCTTAAATCAATTTTATATTTCTTAGAGTTGTGTTTTATTTCTGTGATCAAGATAAATTCAGTTTAAACAGGTCAGACGCTATTCCATCCGTTAAAAACTTTCCTTTTTTAGTAGTTCTCAACGTATTGTTTTCAATATACAATAAATCTTGAATAATAAATTTCTCTGATTGCATTTTTAAATACTTCAGAAAATTCATTCCAAACTCAAGCTCTATCCTTTTAAAATCTACCCCCCAAACCGTTCGCAAACCTGTCATAACATATTCATTGTAACGATCTGTTATTGATAGTTCTTCTATTTCTGAAGGCAATTCTTTCTCTTTAATTTTCTTAATATATATAGCATTATTTGCTACATTCCAACTACGTTCTTTTCCGTTAAAAGAATGTGCTGATGGACCAATACCTAAGTACTTTTTTCCTTGCCAATACGCCGAATTATTTTTACTAAAAAAGTTTTCTTTTCCAAAGTTTGAAAGTTCATAATGAACAAAACCAGCTTTATCGAGTTCATCTACTAAAATTAAAAACTGTTCCTGTGCTAGCTCGTCATTTACATCATCAATAATACCTTTTTCAATAAAACTTTGTAAAGCTGTTTTTGGTTCAACAGTTAATGCATAACTTGAAATGTGAGGAACTCCGAAAGATAAAGCTGTTTGAATGTTTTCTATCCATTCATCACTTGTTGTATTTGGAATTCCGTAGATTAAATCGATAGAAATATTTTCAAAGTAGCGAGTCGCTATAGATAGACATTCTTTAGCTTCTTCTACATTATGTGCTCTGTTCATAAGCTTCAAATCTTTCTCAAAAAACGATTGAATTCCGATACTTAATCGATTCACAAATGAATTTGACAATTCAATAATTTTCTCTTTCGATAGATCATCTGGATTTGCTTCTAAGGTAATTTCAGGATTTTGAATGACGTAGTAATTTTCATACACAGCATCAATCAAAATTTTAATTTCTTCTGAAGACAAAATACTTGGTGTACCTCCTCCAAAATAAATAGTTCCTACTTCTTCATCTTTGAATTCATTTTTTCTGATTTCAATTTCAGAAATAAGTGCTTCCATCATATCATCTTTCTTCTTCAAAGAAGTTGAAAAGTGGAAATCACAATAATGACATGCTTGTTTACAAAAAGGTATGTGAATGTATATTCCGGCCATTTATACCTCTATTTTTTATTCAGTTTATTAGGATTTTGTTTTACAAAAGCTGCCCAACCAGTATAATTTTTACCTCCGATTTTTTTACCAGAATTGTAGAAATGGCAAACCGCTGCCGCCAATCCATCTGTGGCATCCAAATTTTTTGGAAGTTCTTTTAAGTTTAATAAAGACTTAAGCATCATTGCTACTTGTTCTTTACTAGCTTTTCCGTTTCCTGTAATGGCCATTTTAATTTTTAGAGGCGCATATTCAGTAACAGGAATTTCTCGTGATAATCCTGCTGCCATTGCTACTCCTTGTGCTCGACCTAATTTTAACATAGACTGTACATTTTTACCAAAAAACGGAGCTTCTAATGCAATTTCATCAGGCTTATACGTATCTATCAGTTCAATAGTTCGTTCAAAAATGAGTTTTAATTTCAAATAATGATCATCATATTTCTTTAAGATCAATTCATTCATTTGAACAAATTCCATCTTCTTTCCTATTACTTTTATAATTCCGAATCCCATGATTGTAGTTCCTGGGTCTATACCTAATATGATTTTTTCTGTCTTCAAATTTTATTGTACTTTGTACAAATACAAAACTACTACAATTTTAAGTTAGTCTTGTCATTGCGAATGAAACAAAGTGAAATGAAGCAATCTTTATATCATGATTAGATTCAGAATTAAATTTTAAGATTACTTCACTTCGCAAACTACTTTCGTAATGACGTTTATAATATTAAAACCAAATAAAAATGGGCGTTTTTGGCTTACGAACTTCAAATCCAGCTTTTAATCGCTATTTCTGGCGAAAACAAAAAGTATACTCTAAAAGTAAAATGAGTATTGGCGGTATTATTCTTAAATCGTTTGCCATGCTTGCTATAGTTGGTATTGCAGCTACGTATACTTGGAATCTTTTTTTCTCTGGAGTTGAAATAAAATGGTATACTGCTATTGGGATGTTTGTAGCTATTGTATGCAGTTTATTTATTTCGTTTAAACACAGTACAGCAAAATATTTACTTCCTATTTATGCTGTTGCTAAAGGTTTTTTTTTGGGGGGCATAAGTGCAATTGCTCATAACCGTTTTCCTAATTTACCTTTTCAAGCTATTGCTGTTACAATTACTACATTCTTTGTAATGCTTCTCTTATATCGTTTAAAGATTATTAGAGTTACTAGAGAATTTAGAGCAATTGTAATTACTGCTTCTGCTACTATCTTTCTATTCTACTTTATTGGGTGGATTTTGTGGTTCTTAAAAATAGATGTCCCGATGTTGTGGGGAACTTCTTGGTTTGCTATTGGATTTAATGTGGTTGCAGCAATTGTAGCTTCTTTTTCCTTACTATTAGATTTTTACTACATAGACCGGCAAGTTGGTCGATATCCAAAAGAAAGAGAATGGTTAGCTACTTGGGGATTATTAATAACTCTAATTTGGCTATATGTGGAAGTTTTACGTTTAATGCGAAAATTGGCAATACGTTTTTAATTTTTATTCCTGTATTTCAAACACTTGTTCCATAAAAAATAATACTCATGCCTTTAAAGTTTTAAAAGCCGCTAATAGTTTGTTGATTTGTTATATAACTAAAATGTTTAACCAAAAACTAAATTATTATGTCTGATTTTATTACTTCGGTCCCAGGACAACCGCTCCAAAGTTTAGATAATATTAGTGCTAATGAAGCAGCTGTTATTACTTTTGGCTATGGTTCTAATTCTTTTGAACCTAAAAAAAGACCTTTACCTCCTCTAGTTATGTCTAATTACACATCAAGTGGAGATTTATTTGTTTCAGTTGTTTTATATCTACCTATCTCAAATGGTAATTCAATATCTTTTGATGTTAACATTCAAAAAACCAATTCAAATGAGGTATCATTTTATGTAACCTCAGAAATCAGTCCTGAGGCCAGCACAGAATTTTATCCTTTTGGATTTAGTTTTGGAACAGCTGGAACCTCATTCAGTGGTGATTATAAATCAGCTGGAATTGATAAAGTTAGAGTAATTGCATGGGATGATGATCCTGAAGGATCAAGAGGAACTACTACTACTGTTAAAAAACCAGCTTAATTCAAAATATTTAAGAGTAGTAAGTTTTTTGAATAGATTTGTAGAAAGAAATTTTATTCAAATAAAATGAAGTATTTTCAACAAATATTCTTACTACTCTTTCTTTTTCAACTTTCACTCTCCTCTCAAGAAAAAGAAACTACTTTAAAATTAAATCTTGAATTAGTTAGAATTTCAGAACAATTCAAATCCAATATCCCTTTTAGGAAATCTGTTGATTTTTTTAAAAAGAAAAAATGGGATTCAATTTTAATTTATTCCCAAAAACTCTTGGTCTCCTCTAATAATAAAAGTTTAAAAGATTATATACATTTCTTAAGAGGATATAGTTTTTATCACAAAGAAATTTTTAAAGAAGCAGAAAAAGAATATCTAAAAGTTTCTAAAGACAATAAACTTTATCTTTTATCAAGGTCATTTCTTGGTTCGTTAGCCTTAGAGCAAAGCCTCTACGAAAAGTCAATCAAACATCTTAGAGAAATAGAACTATTAGATGAAAAAGAATTTCAATTAATTAATAAATACTCAATTCTTCACAATCTTGGCTTATGTTATCTCCATCTAAAAAAATTCAATAAAGCTGAAGAATATCTTGATAAAAGTGCAAAAATCTTAGAGCAAAAGAAAGACACTTTAGAGTTAGTGGGAACCTATGGGGATTTAGCTACTTTATATTATGAACAATACAAAGACGATTTGGCCATTCCATACTTCAAAAAAGCCTATAATCTTGCTAAAACGACTAATGACTTTTATTCAAGATTTGTTACTACCAAAAACATGGCAGTTGTAGAAGAAAACCGTAAAGACTATCAAAAAGCTCTGAACTTTAAGAAAGAAGCAGCTCAATGGAAAGATTCTTTAAATAATCAAAATAGAATATATGAAGTTGCTAAAAAAGAAAAAGAATTCGCGGTTGCAGCAAAACAAAAAGAAGTTAATTTATTACAGGTTGAAAATAAGTTAAAAGAAAACGAACGGAAAATCTTTTTATATTCAGCTATTGGCTTGCTTTTATTCTTAGGAATTGGAGCGTATTTTTTTAGAGAAAAAGTAAAAACCAATAAAATTATAGCTGCTCAAAAAGAAACTTTAGACGAGTTAAATACCACTAAAGACAAGTTATTCTCTATTGTAAGTCATGATTTACGTTCTTCAGTAAACGCCTTAAAATCGAGTAATAAAATGTTAGTGGACAACCTCGCTTCTAAAAATCTTGAAGCATTAGAAAACCTACTGAATAAAAATAGTGCTATAGTAAACGGAGCTTATGGTTTATTAGATAATTTATTGAATTGGGCCTTACTACAAACAGAACAACAATATTTTAGTATAGAAAATCAACGTTTATTTATGATTACTGAACATGTTGCGTACAATTACAAACCGTTATTATTAGAGAAAGAGTTAACCTTTGAAAATTCAGTTTCTAAAAAAGAGAGTATACAGGCGGATCAAGAATCTTTAAAAATTGTACTTAGAAACCTTATTGATAATGCGATTAAATTTTCTCAACCTAATGGATTCATCAAAATATATAGCTCAAATACTATTGAAGGATATACAGATTTAATCATTGAAGATTCTGGGTTAGGGATGAGTGATGCTACTCAAGTAAAATTATTAGATGATTCTGTTTTATTGAATAAAAAAGAACATGAAGATATCATAGGAACTGGATTAGGAATTCAATTAGTAAAATCGATGATTAAAAAGAATAATGGAAAATTCAATATTGAAAGTGAATTAGGAAAAGGAACAAAAATGATTGTATCTTTACCTAAAACCAATATTAGTTAATTACAATTAATAAGAAACGTCATTGCGATTTCGTTCCGATGGATCGGAATCCGAAGAAGCAATCTTTACATTCTATATCATGAATTAAATTCAGGATTAAATTAAAGACTGCCACAAAAACTCCATTTATTTCGTTTTTTCGCAGTGACATTTAGATATTTAGTTGTTTTTTACTATACGAAAACAGTTTTATATGGATAATGTTAATATTTTAATTATTGAAGATACGCCTAAAGAAAGCGATAGTTTAATTAAGGTATTAACAGAAAATAATTATACCATTTCTGGAGTAGCTAGAAGTTTTAAAGAGGCGCTAGATTTATTCTATAAAGTAAAAGTTGATATAGTTATTATTGATATATTTCTAGATGGTGTTCCTGATGGAATTACTTTTGCTGAAACCATTAATACTGTTCCTGATGCTTCTAAACCATTTGTTTTTCTTACAAGTTCTACTGACCGTAAAATCTTTGAACGAGCTAAACTTACACAACCTTTTAGCTTTTTGATGAAACCTTTCAATGAATTGGAAGTGTTATACGCTATTGAAATGGCTGTTGAGAAATTCTACGATCAAAATGATGTTTTTATCACAGATGAAGAAGATACTGTAATTAGTAGTGATTACTTATTCATTAAGAAAGGAAAATCGCTTAAAAAAGTGTTATTGGCGGATATTATCTATATCGAAGTTGAAGAGAAATACTGTAATATAATTACTGCTAATGAAAAGTTTGTGATTTTAATATCGCTTACTAAGATTTTAAAACTATTAGACAAAAACTCTTTCTGTAGAACACATAGAAACTATATTGCTAATATTGATAAAATTACAGAAATTGTTCCTTCGGATAATCTTATTGTACTACAAGGCAATCATCATATTACTTTAAGCGAACGCTATAAAGACTTAATTAAAAAAGTTCGTACACTTAAGTAAGCTCATTACGAATTAAACTTAGTGCAATGAAGTTATCTTTAGTAAAAAAGCAGATTGTTTCGTCCATTTACAAAACTAAATTTGGTACTTGCCCTGTAATAACAATACAAAACGTCGTTACGAATGAAACAACGTGAAATGAAGTAATCTCAAGAAAATTCTACATCTAATTTAAAATACACGTATTGCTTCTCCCGAAGCGTCGGGATCTCAATGACGAGTGAAATCTTCATTCCTTTTTTTTCCGTTTTCATGGAAAAGAAACCCCTTCTTATTCCATTTTCAATATTCAACCTTCTTATTCACAGTAGTTTTACATCAGAAATAATTCACAAGCGGATTCATTTCTAAAACGTTCAAATTGAATTTAGAAAGTAAAAACTCAACCGTGTTTCGGTAAACAAAATAACAGTTACTTCTAAACTATTTAAACATACCAAAAAAACTTACTAAACTCATAGTGAAGCAGAACTCACTCTAAAAAACGAGGCGGATTCCGAAAAGCCTTACGAGTAGGAACATATTAACTAAACTTAAATATCATGGGAAAAGGAGCATTCGTAACTGTAATAGACAACAGTGATTCATTAGCAAAAGTAAGTCCAGGAGGAAACAATTGTATGAACGCAACAGGAAGTTGGGCTAACTTAATTCCTCCTCACGGAAAATCAAAACCAGAATATATTGAAGCAAAAGCTTCAGGTATTCCTTGTTGTTGTGAAGCTAGTTCTATTATTTATGGAGTAGATGTATTAGATACACAGACGGGACAATTTAAACAAGTAGGAACTTTTAGTCTTCGTGAAGATGATAATGTGTGGTCTTCATCTGGAGCAACAGGTCCTATTACAGTTAATTGCACACCTGGTGATCAATATACAATTACCGTAACGTATAACGCATAAAAGTATATTCCAATAAAAAAAATATGTTCATCATATTTAATGATGAACATATTTTCTCTAATATAATAACCTTCACTAAACCTTTATATTATGATTGAGCCTTTTGAAAAAATAGTACGGCAAGGAATTGATTTGCAAATTGGAATCACGGAACTATTAGAACTTGAAAATCCTTTTCCTGAACGTTTAGTGGAACGCGTAAAAACAGATGATGTTTTTGCTAAACTCATTTATAGAGCTTCTACAGAAAAAGATCTCATTCCGAGTCTTCTCCAAGTAGGAGTTACTCAAGAAAACAAAACAAACCATTCAAATTTTGAATTGGTTAAAAATGGTGCTAAATCTTTTATGAATTGGGGCTTTAACGGATTTAAAAAGGCAAGTAAAGAAATTATAAATGAAAGAAAAGCAATATGTAAAGCTTGTCCATTCATTTCACAAGCAACAGAACAAATTGCTTATAAATTCAAAATATCTGCTGAGGAAGATATGGATATTTGTTCTATTTGTGGATGTGTAATTGGAAGAAAAGTTGCTATGCCTAATCAAAAATGTCCAAAAAACAATTGGTAAAACCTGAAAACTTCAAATAATTATGAATGCAAATACTATAACACAAACAATATATTTTAAAGGAATGATGGGAGAAGTTACTGACCCTTTATCACCTGTATTAAATTTTTCACTTTTAGTTCACCCGTCTGAAAATACAGTAAGTGGAACTGTAAAATTAACAATCAGCGACGGCCAAGAGGAAATATATTCTGGTCAAGTCGCTGGAACTACACATGCTTCAGGATTTAAAGATGTGGTTAGATTAATCAACATTAGAGGAAATTTTCCTCCACAGTATAAGTTAAGTGGAATAGTACTTCCATTTGAAACAAATATGTCTTTAGATTCAGATTGGGACGGATCTGGAGGAATGACTTTTAAAGGTAGAAACTATGAAAACTTACCTATTAAAGCATCGATCTTCAATTTAGATTCATAAGCTGAATAAAATTTAGAAATAAACAACTCTACAAGAATTAAAAAACAAAACAATGTCAAACAACACACAAACAGCTCCGATTAAGGGAACAGGTCGTCTAGGTGGACTTGAAATATCATATACTATTGATACCACTACTAACACTATTACAACTTCATTAAATTTTGATGGACTTGATTTAGGAAATGGAATAATGACACCTGAACATCCAATACAAGCCATTTGGAAAAATATAGGAATGCAACAATTTAGTGGAGATCTTTCCGCAAACTACAATAATTCTTTTTTAGAATGTAAATTTGAAATTACCGAGTATGGTCAAGTTGTATATAAAAATACAGAAACCATAGCTAGGTGGTAACTCTCACAAAAAATTGTTTTTAGATTTAATTAGATATAAAGAGGGCATTAATTACCAAGAGTGCTCTCTTTATTTTATTTCTAAAGATGTGAATTTAAAAGAATTTCCATCAAACAAACCTTTATCCGAAAGTTTTAAAGATGGAATTACTAATAATGCCATAAATGATAAAGTCATGTAAGGAGCTCGTAATTTGCTTCCCATTACTTTCGCCATTTCATCTAATTCAGCATATGCTTTTCCAATAATTTCAGCAGGTTGATCACTCATAATCCCTGCAACTGGTAAAGCAACAACTTTTTCTTCTGAATCATTCACTGCACAAATACCACCTTTATTCTCAATTAATAAATTAACTGCTCTACAAATTGCTTCGTCGGAAACTCCAACAGCAATAATATTATGTGAATCATGCCCAACAGAACTAGCAATAGCTCCTTCCTTCAATCCAAAGTTTTTGATAAAAGCTATTGCAGGTTCAGCATTTTTATAGCGATTGACAACTGTCATTTTTAAAACATCATTATCAACATCTGAAACTAAATTTCCATCTTTGATTAAAGAATTAACTTCAATCTGATTAGTTACCAATTCGCCATCTAATGCTTCAATTACTCGCATTTTTTCTGATGCAGAGTGGAATTCAAAATCAGTACTCCTCTTCTTATCAGTATTGAAATTATTCAATACTTCAAAATCAACAGACTTCACAAATGACTTTCCTTTCTCTGCAACTAATTCTCCATTGATATATGTTTGTAAGACATTGAACTTTTTTAAATCTTCCACCACAATAAAATCAGCATCATCTCCTTCATTTAATAATCCTACATCTAGGTTGTAATGCTTAACTGGATTTATACAAGCAGCTTTTAAAACTTTAAAAACATCAATTCCTTTCGCAACAGCTCGTTCACAAAGTTGGTTTAAATGACCTACCAATAAATCATCCGGATGTTTATCATCTGAACAAAACATCATGTTATCATAATGTTCAGGAAGTAAATCAATTAATGCCTCAAAATTCTTTGCTGCACTTCCTTCTCTGATAATAACTTTCATTCCTCTTTGAAGTTTTTCTAATCCTTCTTTATGAGTAAAACATTCATGGTCTGTTTTTATACCTGCTGCAATATATTTCCATAAACTTTTGCCTTTTAAACCTGGAGCATGACCATCTATAGGTTTTCCAAAATATTTTGCCCAAGCGATTTTTTTCAATACTTCTTTGTCTTGATGAATTACTCCAGGATAATTCATCATCTCTGCTAAGTATTTAATATCTGGGTTTTGTAATAAGACTTTAATATCTTCAGAATCTATTACTGCTCCAGCACTTTCAAAAGATGTTGCAGGAACACAAGAAGGTGCTCCAAAATTAAATTTTAATGGAACTTTCTTTCCATTCTCTATCATGAAATGTACTCCATCAATTCCCAAAACATTTGCAATTTCATGAGGATCAGAAACGGTTGCAACAGTACCATGTATAACAGCAATTTTTGCAAATTCCGATGGAACTAACATTGAGCTTTCTATATGTATATGAGCATCAACAAAACCTGGAAGGATATAAGTATCTATTGTATGATCACTTTTTTTAATAGATTTTATTCGTCCGTTTTCTACTTCAACTTCACCTTTAAAAATCTTTTTATTTACTATATCTACAATATTTCCTTGTAAAGTCATCTATTACTTATTTTATGCTAAAGTAATTAGATTTAAAAAAAAAAGCATCCTTAATCGGATGCTTTTCAAATTTTTTATTTTTTGATGATCGGAGGACCACCTGCTAATATTTCTTCGTTAGCATATTCTTCGAACTTCTTAAAGTTAGCTCTAAAAGAGTCTGCTAATTTATGTGCCGTTTTGTAATAACCTTCATCATTATTCCATGCTTGACGCTGACTTAATAATTCTGATGGAATTCCTGGACAATTTCTTGGCTGTGCTAAACCAAATACTGAATGAATGTGGTAATTTTCATATGTAATCTCTTCTGGTAAACCTCCAGTAAGAGCTGCCTCAATCATTGCGCGTGTATATTTTAATTTCATTCTGTTTCCTACTCCATAAGGACCAGCAAACCATCCTGTATTGACTAACCAAACATTAACACCAGTTTCTTTCATTTTCTCGCTTAACATTTCTGCATAACGAGTTGGGTGTAATGGCATAAATGGTGCTCCAAAACAAGCAGAGAAACTTGGTAATGGCTCAGTAACACCAGCTTCTGTTCCAGCAACCTTTGCTGTATATCCAGAAATAAAGTGATAAGCAGCCTGACCTGGAGTTAATTTTGAAATCGGAGGTAACACACCGAATGCATCTGCTGTTAAGAAGAAAATATTTTTAGGGTTCTTACCTATAGAAGGAACTCTAATATTTTCGATGTGGTGAATTGGATAACTCACACGAGTATTTTGAGTAATAGACGTATCAGCGAAATCTACATTTCCTTTATCATCCATTACAATATTTTCAAGGATTGCTCCTTTTTTAATTGCTCCGTAAATTTCAGGTTCTTTTTCTTGAGAAAGATCAATAACCTTCGCATAACAACCTCCTTCAAAGTTAAAAACTGTATTTTCAGAAGTCCATCCGTGCTCATCATCTCCAATTAAACTTCTGTTTGGATCAGTAGATAATGTTGTTTTTCCTGTTCCAGATAATCCAAAGAAAATTGCTGTATCTCCATCTTTGCCAACATTAGCAGAACAGTGCATTGGTAAAGTGTTCTTATATACTGGTAAAATAAAATTTAAAGCAGAAAAAATTCCTTTCTTAATTTCTCCTGTATATCCAGTACCACCAATTAAAGCTACTTTTCTAGAAAAGTTTAAGATTGCAAAGTTGTGTTGACGTGTTCCATCAACCTCAGCATCTGCCATAAATCCTGGTGCATTGATTACTGTCCATTCTGGAGAAAAATCTTTTAATTCTTCAGCCGTTGGACGTAAAAACATGTTATAAGCAAACATGTTACTCCATGGATATTCGTTTACAACTCTAATATTTAACTTATAATCTTCGTCAGCACAAGCATAACTATCTCTTACAAAAACTTCTTTATCAGACAAATAAGCAGTTACCTTATCGTATAATTTGTCGAATTTTTCTGAATCGAATGGAATGTTGATATCACCCCACCAAATCTGATCTTTGGTGATTTCGTCTTTAACTATGAATCTATCCATAGGAGACCTTCCTGTAAATTCTCCAGTGTTAACTGCAATGGCACCAAACGCAGACTCTTTACCTTGTCCTTTTTCAATAGTTAAACCGTGTAACTCCTCTGAAGTTAACTGATAACGAACCGTAGAACTCTTAATACCTAATGAATCTAACGAAATCGTTTTCGTTTCAAGATTTGTCATCTATATTCTTTTTAGTTGTGTTTTATTTTCGACAAAAATAAATCTTTTTGTTTAAACTGCTTGTTCTTAAGTATTTTTTATTGAAAAATTATTTTTGGCGAGATTTTAAATAAAACTCATAGCTTAAAAGCAGCCAACCTACAATTAGAACTACCCCTCCTAAAGGCGTAATAAACCATATATATTTAGCAGGAATACCTCCTAAGTAAATTGCATAAATAGATCCTGAAAAAAGTGAAAGTCCAATTAAAAAAATCCATGTTACTTTTCTTTTAAATGTTAATGATAAATACCCGTTTAAATTAATTCCTAATAAAACTAATACATGATACATCTGATAACGTACTGCCGTCTCAAAACTTTGTAAACTTTCTTGAGGTAGGGTTTCTTTCAAGGCATGAGCTCCAAAAGCTCCCAAAATAATGGTGACAGCACCTAAAAGTGTAATTATTGTTAAATTTTTATACATTATTGTTATATTTGTTAAATATTAAACTTTCAAATAATTAAGGTTTCATAATAAAAGCCTAGCAAATTTACTATATAAATTGATGAGAAATATACTGATTATTGGAGCAGGACGATCAAGTTCTTCGTTAATAAAATATTTACTTGATAAATCTTCTAGTGAAAATTTACATATCACAATTGGTGATCTTTCATTAGAAAATGCAAAGAAAAAAATAAATAACCATCCTAATGCTTCAGCTATGGAATTGGATGTTTTTAATGAGGAAAATCGCATAAAAGCTATTCAAAAATCAGATATTGTAATTTCAATGCTTCCTGCTCATTTACATATTGAAGTCGCAAAAAACTGTATTGAATTCAACAAACATATGGTTACTGCCTCTTATATTTCTAAAGAAATGAAGACTTTAGATGATAAAGCTAAACAAAAAGGACTTGTTTTCATGAATGAAATTGGTTTGGATCCAGGAATAGATCATATGAGCGCGATGGATGTAATTGATAGAATACGTGAAAAAGGTGGTGAAATGTTGCTTTTCGAATCTTTCTGTGGAGGACTTGTTGCTCCCGAAAGTGACAACAACTTATGGAACTATAAATTCACTTGGAATCCAAGAAATGTTGTTTTAGCTGGTCAAGGTGGTGCTTCAAAATTCATTCAAGAAGGTGCTTACAAATATATTCCGTATCACAAGTTATTTAGAAGAACAGAGTTTTTAACCATAAACGGTAGTGGTAAGTTTGAAGCCTATGCTAATAGGGATTCTTTGAAATACACAAGCATTTATGGATTAGATAATATTCCTACAATGTATAGAGGTACCATTAGAAAAGTTGGTTTTTCTAGAGCCTGGAATGTATTTGTTCAATTAGGAATGACAGATGATAGTTACACCATCGAAGATTCTGAAAACATGAGTTATCGTGATTTCACCAATTCTTTCTTGGCGTATTCTCCTTCTGATTCAGTAGAATTAAAATTTAGATCATATTTAAAAATTGATCAAGATGATGTAATGTGGGATAAGTTTGTTGAGCTTGATATATTTAATGAAAATAAAAAAGTAGAATTGAAAAACGCTACTCCTGCACAAATTCTCCAAAAAATATTAATGGATTCTTGGACCTTGCAAGCAAATGATAAAGATATGATTGTAATGCACCATAAGTTTGGTTACCAAGATAAAAATGGTAAACATCAAATAGAAAGTAGTATGATTATTAAAGGTGATGACCAGACCTATACAGCTATGGCTAAAACGGTGGGATTACCAGTTGCAATGGCTACACTTAAAATTTTAAATGGTGATATAACTACTCCTGGTGTTCAACTTCCTATAAATAAAGAAGTTTATGAACCTATTTTAAAGGAATTAGAAGAATACGGGATTAATTTCATTGAAAAAGATGTTCCTTATTTAGGCTATAACCCTGAAGCCGTAATAGGATAATATTCAAATAGAAATGGGTTGTTAATTTGTCGATTAAACAATTTACAACCCATTGACCAAACTTAGTTGGAAGCAAATCTTACTTAAAAATTTATTATGCCCTTACCCATAGAAATCTCATATAGAAGATCGGCTTCACGGGTATAAAACACTTAAGTACAAAAACACCCTACCTTTTTTAAAAAAAAAGTAACAAAACCATATTTCATTTGTCTTTATTTAAAATAAAAAGACATGAAAAACGCGTTTATCTACTTACTCATTTTGACTTTTTCTTTTAGTTATTGCCAACAATCTAAAAAGTTCACAAAAATCATTCTTTTAGAATCTACTCCTTTAAAAAATCAACAATCTTCTGGAACTTGTTGGAGTTTTGCAACTACTTCTTTTATAGAAACCGAAGCAATTCGATTAGGAAAAAATCCTATAATATTATCACCAATGTTTTTTGTTACTCCTACTTACATTCAAAAAGCCGAAAAATACGTTGAAACAAAAGGAAAGACATGGATGAATGCAGGTGATTTAACTTTTAGTGTTTTAAAAGCATATCAAAATTTCGGTGCCATTCCTGAAAAATTTATACTGGAAGAATTAAAGATGATTGGCAACATGATCATGTTGAAATGGATAATTTAATAGAAGCTATGATGAGTTCTGTTGCAACGAGTGGCTATGGCAGAATTAAACCAAATAGCTGGAGAAATGCTTTACAAGGAACACTAGAAGCTTATCTCGGGAAAATTCCTTCTAAATTTAATTATAAAGGTAAAAGCTATACTCCAAAAACTTTTGCAGATTCTTACATTGGAATTGCTCCAGAAAACTATATAGAAATCACGAGTTATAGTCATATTTCTTTTTATAAAAAATCCATTTTGAATATTCCAGCAAACTGGGGGAATAACACCTACTTAAACTTACCTATAAATGATTTTGAAACAATCATTGAAAATGCTTTACAAAATGGATATTCTTTAGCATGGGATGGAGATGCAAGTGAACCAAATTTTAAATTTGATGAGGGAATTGCTGTTTTGAATAAAAAACAGGAGAGTATTAAAATATCTCAAGAACTTCGTCAGGAAACTTTTGAAGATAAATCTACAACCGACGATCATAATATGCATTTAATTGGTAAAGCAAAAAATGAAGATGGGAAAATATTTTACATTCTAAAAAATTCAGAAGGAGACAATGAACAAGGAGGATTTGTTTACATGTCTAAAAATGCTCTTTTATTGAAAACGATTTCTCTTTTAGTACATAAAGATGTTATTCCCGAAAATATTAAACATAAAATCTAATCCAATTTTATATATAATTTAACTATTACTAACCTCAGAACTATTTATTTTGCTTAAAAACAATTTAAATTATGAAAAAGTATATACTTCTATTATTAATCCCTTTTTTCTCTTTTACCTCTAAACATGCAAATTTCGATATTATTGGGAAATGGAAAGGAGAAGATAAAGGTGAAATAGGTTATTTGATTTTTGATAAAGATGGATATCTTACTATGGAAGTTAATGGTGAAAAAATGGGTGGAAAAAGTTTTATTTTACGAGGAAAAAAAGCAAAAGCCATATACAATTATAAAGCAACGAAGCAACCCATCGAGATTGACATCATAATTTCTGACATGGAAGATAATTTAATTAAAAAAGTTAATTTCATTATCGAATTTAAAGATAAGAACACAATGAAATTAACCATTCCTGCAAAACCTAATGAAGCTATCAATAAAAATTCAATGCTATTAACACGTGTAGAATAAACAAATGAAAAAACTCTTTATTTTTGTTTTTATAGTTAGTTTTCTTACTCTAAACTGCCAATCAAAGTCTAAAATTGATCAAGAGTATTCTATTTTATTTATTGGAAATAGTCTTACTTATTATAATGATTTACCTAAGTTAGTTACAGAATATGCTAAGAATGAAAAGAATTTAAACATCAAAACTAAGATGGTTGCTCATCCTAATTACGCAATAGAAGATCATTGGGATGATGGAAAAGTAAAAAGACTCATTCACCGTAAAAAATATGATTATGTTATTCTTCAGCAAGGTCCTTCTTCTCAAAAAGATGGTAGAAAAATGCTAATTCAATATGGAAGAAAGTATAGCAATCTCTGTAAATCAAGTAACACAAAACTATGCTATTTTATGGTTTGGCCAGCCATGTATTATTACCACACTTTTAATAGTGTCATTAAAAATCATGCAGACGCAGCAAAACTAAACAACGCTATTTTATTGCCTGTTGGAAAAGAATGGAAAGCTCATATTGAAAAATATAAGGATTATTCGCTCTACTGTCAGGATGAATTTCATCCATCAGAAAAAGGAAGTAAAATGGCAGCTAAGGTCATTGTAGAAACTTTATTCAATTCAACTAAATAAAAAAAATCATTCAGCACTCTTTTCTTCGGAATGATTCGCTAAAGCATAATCTCCCCAATTAGCAATTGCTTCTAGTATCGGAAT
Organism: uncultured Tenacibaculum sp.; assembly: GCA_947492185.1. GTDB lineage: Bacteria > Bacteroidota > Bacteroidia > Flavobacteriales > Flavobacteriaceae > Polaribacter. The sequence continues at coordinate 864,210 of CANLMR010000001.1, read as the reverse complement.
TAATGTTTTTCCGAATTCTGTTAATGAATACTCCACTTTTAATGGCGGTTTACTATGAAAGACTTCACGTTGAATTACACCATCTTCCTGTAATTGTTGTAACTGTAAACTCAATGTTCTTTCCGTAACTGTTCCCATTTTTTTTCGTAATTCATTGTAACGAAGTTTACCTCCTATTAAATAAAATAAAATCACGGTTTTCCACTTTCCTCCTATTATTCCCATGGTTAAACTCGTACAACATGGATATTCTTTCCCTTTAAATTGATGCATAATACTGTAAATTTTAAACTATCCTTTTTGACCGTTATTGCATGGATACAAAACTATAAATAATTTTGTGACTATAATTTTTATAGTTTAAAAAAATCATGAATAAAACACATATTTCAAAAGAAGAAGTTATAAATGCTTTTCAATTTAGACATGCAACTAAAGAATTCGATGCTACCAAAAAACTTTCTGAGGATGATATTAACTTCATTTTAAAAACGGCAAATTTATCTCCAAGTTCATTTGGTTTTGAACCTTGGCATTTTGTAGTAGTACAAGATCAGGAATTAAGAGAATTACTAAAACCTGTTGCTTGGGGAGCTCCTTTAAAATTAGACACTGCAAGTCATTTTGTTCTAGGGTTAAGTATGAAAGCTCCTATGACGAAATGGGATAGCGAATACATTACACATATGATGAAAGATGTTAAACAGTTACCAGAAGATGTTATGGAAATGTACTCGAAGTTTTATAAAGAATTTCAAGAACGAGATTTCAACCTAGATAGTGATAAAAAATTATTCGATTGGGCATCAAAACAAACTTATATCGCTTTAGGAAATATGATGACAGCGGCAGCTTTAGTTGGAATTGATAGTTGCCCTATAGAAGGATTCCATGAAGAAAAAGTTGAACAACTACTTCAAGAAAAATTTGACATTGATACTTCTAAATATGGGTTATCATATATGGTTGCTTTTGGACATCGCAAAGAAGATCCTGCAAGACCAAAATCTAGAAGAGATTTTGAAAGTATTATTACTTGGAAATAAATAGAATTACCAAACTTAAAATTATCATATTATGAGCTATTTTCCAGTATTAGATTTTACACCAACAAACAACACTTGGATACCAGATTATTTACCTACAGCGAATAAACTTGTAAAAAAACATGGAGGTACATATTTAGCTAGAACAGCTTCTCATGAACAAGTAGAAGGAAACGAACAACAAGCAGCTTTGCGTATTGTAATTAGTTAGCCATCTAAAGATGCAGCGTTAGCATTTATGAATGACCCAGAATATGTTCCGCATTTAGAAGCAAGAACTGCAGGTTCTGAAAGTCATCATTATTTAATAGAAGCAAAAGACGATTTAGCTTAAACTTTATCTAGAAAAAAAGAACAATGAATAAAAATATTTTAATTACTGGTAGTACGGATGGTATTGGTAAGCTTACAGCCCAATTGTTAGCAGAGCAAGAACATAAAATCTATATTCATGGAAGAAATGCTGAAAAGGTAGCAAACACTATTTCAGAATTGAAAAAGGCTACTAAAAATGAAAATATTTTTGGTTTCACAGCAGATTTTTCTGATTTAAATCAAGTTATTAAATTAGCACAAAACATCAATTCAAAAATAGATTGTATAGATGTTTTGATAAATAATGCAGGTGTATTTAAAAGCACACATAAAAATTACCTAGGTTTAGATTTAAGGTTTGCCGTTAACTATCTTGCTCCTTATGCATTTACAAAACACTTATTACCAGTTCTTCAAAAAAGTAATTCTTCGAGAGTGATTAATTTAAGTTCAGCAGCGCAATCAACTGTAGATTTGAATGCTCTAGAAGGAAAGACTGATATCTCTATGCAAGAATCTTACGCACAAAGTAAACTTGCATTAACCATGTGGAGTTTTGATTTTGCTAAGAAACATCAAGATATTCTAACCATCGCTGTAAACCCGGGTTCTTTATTAAATACTAAAATGGTTAAAGAAGCATATGGAAGTCATTGGTCTTCTGCAGATAAAGGAGCTAATATTCTTTTTGAACTTGCCATCTCAGAAAATTTAAAAGATCACTCTGGCAGTTATTTTGACAATGATAGAGGGAGTTTTGGTGAAGCTCATCAAGACGCATATGATGAATATAAAATTCAAACGTTGTTATCTGTAACCGACAACTTATTAGAAAAAGTTATTTAACCAATGAGTGTTTTTAACAAAGTATATCAAAAAGGAAAATTAAGTTTAGGCTTGGTGTTTCCTATTGAATCTTATCAAGGTTCTATTCCAAAAATGGAAAACCAAGAAGAATTAGCAAAATACGCAGAAGAAATTGGTTTTAAATCATTGTGGTTTAGAGACGTCCCTTTTAATGATCCAACATTTGGAGATGCTGGTCAAATGTATGATCCATGGGTTTATATTACTCACATTATGAATCACACAAAAGATATTGCTTTGGCTACTGGAAGCGTAATTTTACCTTTGCGCCATCCAGTTCACACAGTCAAATCCGTTAATAGCATACAAAAGCTATCCAACGGCAGATTAATTTTAGGAGTTGCTTCAGGAGATCGTCCAATTGAGTATCCTGCATTTAATAAAGATCTTCATAATAAAGCCAATTTATTTCGTGAGAATTTTGGATATATAAAATCATTACAGGAGTCTTTTCCACATTATCAATCGAAAAGTTATGGAATTGTAAAAGGTAATATTGATGTACTTCCAAAATATGAAAATAAAGCTCCTGTATTAGTCACAGGGCATTCTGGACAAAGTCTAGATTGGATTGCTGAAAATGCAGACGGCTGGATTTACTATCCTCGTAATTTTTACTTCTTAGAGCAGCAAATGACGGATTGGAAAATGAGTCTTGCTAAATATAATCATGACTGGAAACCTTACACACAATCTTTGTATGTTGATTTTCTGGAAAATGATAATGTGTCTCCTAAAAATATACACCTTGGTTTCAAATGTGGACCAACTTTTTTATTAAATCACTTAAAACTATTAGAAAAACATGGAGTGAATCATGTTATTCTAAATTTAAAATACGGCACAAGACCTGTAGAAAAAGTACTGAAAGAATTAGGTAAACAGATATTACCAAATTTTGAATAATTACATTTTCAAATAGAAATCTTTCGTCAAATTGATATAGGCATCAGTATACTGATGCCTTTCTTTTTCGATTGTTAATTCTTCCGAAACAAGATCTTTTTTAACATTAGAAAATTCCAGTAAACTTCTTTTAATTTCAGAATTTAAATTACCTCTAACTCTACAAACTCTATTCAAATGTAATCCTTGAGAAGAAGCTAAAGCAACAAAACTTTCTTCTTCTTTAAAAGGAATTATAATTGCAAAAACACCATTTTGAGCAAGTAAATCTGAAACACCTTTTAGTAAATCTTCAAAACCTAAAGAAGATGTAAAACGAGCTTCATTTCGAGCATTATCTTTAGTTTCAAATTCATCAGTGTAAAAAGGAGGGTTTGAAACAATCAAATCATACGATTCTTCTTCCTCGGCAAGTTCTTCAGCAAACTCTTGGAAAGAAGCATTGTAACAAAACAAACGATCTCCCCAATCAGATTTTTCAAAATTCTCTACAGTTTGTTCGTAAGCACTTTCATTAAGTTCAACTGCATCTACAGTTATTGCATCGGTTCTTTGAGCAAGCATTAATGCTATAACTCCAGTTCCAGAACCAATATCTAAAATAGAATCTGGAAAATCTGTAATTGACGTCCACGCCCCTAATAAAACACCATCAGTTCCTATTTTCATAGCCGTTTTATCCTGATGTACAGTAAATTCCTTGAATTGAAATGGTTTCATTTTATAATATTCGACTTAAAAGTCTTTCAGCATTAAAGAAAAGAAATAAAGCAATTGCTAATAGTATTACTAAAAACAATCCTTTTTGAGGTTTTGTTCTTCTTCTGTTTCCAAATCGCTTTTGAAATTTCATATAATCTAATTTATCCTAATTATTTTTTAATTGCTCTCAACATTTCTCTTTTACCAGGTGGTCCAGGTAATCTTTCTACAATAAAACCTACTGCTTCCATTGCTCTTCTTACGCTTCCTTTTGCCGCATACGTAACCAAAACTCCTTCATTTTTTAAAGCGTCAAACATTATACTAAAAATTTCTTCCGTCCATAATTCTGGTTGAACCCTAGCTCCAAAAGCATCGAAATAAATTAAGTTAAATGCATCTTTATCATTTATATCTTTAAAAAACTGTTGACGTTTTTCAAGTTGGAATCTGTCATCAATCGTATGCTTTTCTTCCCAAGATACACTATGAATCTTATTAAAAATATCAGATTTATTTTTTGCTTTTAATTCTGATACATAATTGAGTTTTCCAATTTCTTTTTCATCTACAGGATACGCTTCAACACCAACATAATTGATATCCTTTTCAGATTCTAAATAGGTGATAAAACAATTTAAACCTGTGCCAAAACCAATTTCCAAAATAGAAAGCTGATCTTGAGTAACAAATTCTAAACCATGTTTTATGAATACATGATAAGCTTCCTGAATAGCACCATGCTTGGAATGATATTGTTCATTCCAAGCAGGGATATGTATGGTTGTTGAACCATCAGAAGTTATAATAATTTCTCTTTCCAAATTATTTTAATAAAACTCCGTGTGCTAAAAATGCCTTTTCTAACTTAGGTTCAGTAATTTTTGCTATTTCTTCTTTAGATTTTCCAGCATCTTCAGCATAGTGCTTTAATTCATCCACAGAAGTTTCTTTGATAAATGCTTTTCCTTCAACAATTACTTCTTTTCCGTTACTATCTAAAGGCATAAAAAATCCGTAATCTTTAAATCTAATCATTACCTCTTCAGAATCTGAAACAGGAACTTTCATCCAACATCCTTTTTTAGAGCATACTTCATTAATCTTAGAAGCAAATTTCACTACTACCGTATCTCCAACTTTCAGTGTTCCATACTTCGTAAGAGCCTCTTCTTTTGTTAATGCCCCATCATTTGAAATTTTCTCTCCAAATGATGCAAATTCAGTTTTAGGAGTTTCTTTTACCGCTGGTGTTTCTTTTTTTTCTGTTTTACAAGAAATAAAAGTCAAAATTAAACCACAAAATAAAATTAGTAAGTTTTTCATTATAAGCTAATTAAATAAATTAAAGCTACAAAGATACAATTTTATGATGCTTTGATACCCTAAAATTCACTGCTAAACTCGTCTCTATTTTGTACTTTAGCAGTATTAACTAAATCTTTATCTATGAGCACTTCTAACATTAAAATAGTTCCTATTTCCCAATCTAAAATTGACTCTGTTGATTTCAATAATTTAGTTTTTGGAACAGTCTTTACAGACCACATGTTTGAATGCGAATATAAGGATGGAAAATGGCAAACTCCTATTATTAAACCTTACGGGGATATTACTATTTCTCCATCTGCTAGAGTTTTTCACTACGGACAAGCTGTTTTCGAAGGAATGAAAGCCTACAAAGATGATAATGATGACGTATTTTTATTCAGACCTGATGAAAACTTCAAGAGAATTAACAAATCATCTGAGCGTCTTGCTATCCCTGAGTTTCCAGAAGATTATTTTTTTGATGGATTAAAACAATTATTGAATATTGATAAAGAATGGATTAAAAAAGGAGTTGGTAACTCTATGTATATCCGTCCTTTTGTTGTAGCTACTCAACCTGCGATTTCTGCTTCACCAGCAAGTGAATATAAATTTATGATCATCCTATCTCCTGCTCAATCTTATTATGCTGGAGAAGTAAGAGTTTTAATTGCAGAAAAATTTAGTAGAGCTGCAAATGGAGGAGTTGGTTTTGCAAAAGCTGCAGGTAATTATGCCGCACAATTTTACCCTACCAAACTAGCACACGAAAAGGGATATCAACAAATTATTTGGACTGATGCAGACTCTCATGAATATCTTGAAGAAGCAGGTACAATGAATATTTTCTTTAGAATTGGAGACAAATTAATTACAGCTCCAAATAACGATAGAATTTTGGATGGTATTACAAGAAAATCATTAATTCAATTAGCAGAAGACAATAATATTCCTGTAGAAATTAGAAGAGTTTCAGTAACAGAAATTAAAGAAGCTGCAAAAAAAGGTGAATTAAAAGAAATTTTTGGTTCGGGTACAGCTACAGTAGTAAACCCGATTATTGGTTTTAGTCATGCAGGAAAAGACTTTGACTTACCTAAAATAGAAGATTCTTACGCTAAACGCTTTAAAGAGCAATTAATGAACATTCAGTACAATATTTCAAATGATCCTTATGGATGGAGAATGAAAATTTAGTTTATTGTTAAGTAATTGATAACTAAAAATTAACATCTGAAATGTTTTTTTATATATTTGTGTTAGGTTCGGGCTAATTTATTATGAAAAACATTCTAATTACTATTGTTACAATGGCTGTTGCCTTCGGCATCACCTTTTATGTATTATCTAATTTTCACAAGCAAAATGATGAATTAGATTTTCTACCCGAGGAAACAACTGCTTTAAATTCAGGTACTCAATCTTCAGAAGACTCATCTGATCAAAATGAAGATGATACTAACTCTAGCAGTGATGATTCTAACACAATTACAAGTAATAGCGACATGTTCCCTAATGTTGATACCATTTTAGCAGGTAGTGATGAATGGGAAACCTATTTTAAAGATAATATTAATCTTTCTTCTGATTTCATTCCTTTAGATACTGATGGTGAAGAAATAGAAAAAGGAGATTTTTTAAGTGATTTAACATCTGGAAACTTTGCACCTATTAAACTACTTTCAGGTGATCAAATGTATCAACTTTATCCAATTGATGATATTAAAGACAAAGGCTTACTTAGCAACATAAAAAACAAAGCTGACATTGCTTACTCTTACTTCTCAAAAGAAAGTACTAAACTACCAGAATTTAACTTTGAAGATATTAATGGTAATCGTTATTCTAGTGCTTCAACAAATGGAAAAATTATAATTATCACTTGTTGGCATATCAACTCAAAACCGAGTATTAAAGAGTTTCCAAAACTAAACAGATTATACGATAAATATGAAGCATATGAGGATGTAATTTTCTTAAGTTTAGCTTTTGATAAATCAGATAAACTATTACAATTCCTTACTAAGAATGAATTTAGGTATCCTGTGGTTGCGAATCAAAAATCGTATATGGATGATGAAATTGAAGCTAAGCAATATCCTACACACCTAATTATCGATGAAGATGGTAATATTGAAAAAATGGTAAGCAGCGTAACACAACTAGAAGCTGCGTTACAAAAAATAGCTGAACCAGATTTAACCAAATTTAACGACGGTGGAATGTAATTTTACTATTACTACCTTTCTAAAACTTCTTTAATATTAGGTTTAAAATAATTAGGACCTTTCATTACTTTACCATCTTCTCTGTAGATAGGTTTACCATCTTGTCCTAATTTACTCATATTACTACGTTGAATTTCATTAAAAACTTCATCTATCTTATATTGCATTCCATGTTCGATTATAGTTCCGCATAAAATATATAACATATCTCCTAACGCATCTGCAGTTTCAACTAAATCATTATTATTTACCGCTTCTAAATATTCTTCATTTTCCTCTTTCATTAAGTTAAAACGAAGTAGTTTTCGGTCTTCTCCTATATTTACTGTTGGAGAATTGTGCAAACCTAAACCAAATGCCTCATGAAATTCTGTAACTGCTTGTATTTTTTCTTTCATTTTTATAATCTATTATTTAGCTAATATTAAATACTTTCTCAACTTCATCTAAACTGAAATCTTCCCAATTATTAATATGATATTTTACATTTTTCTTCTTAAAATCTTCAACATTTTTAGTATTTACTCCTACAAAATGTAAATCTAAATTTGCAGCAGTTGTTACATCCCAAAGTCCATCTCCAAAAGAAATAACATGCTCAAAATCCTCAACTTTATAAAAAATTTTTGCTTTATTAATTGCAGATTGCACTATTTTTTCTCTAGTAAAAATAGTATTAGATGCTTCTAAAACTTCTTTATCAAACTCAACACCTGCTTGCTCTAATTTAAGATAAGCCGGTTTTAATATAGAACCAGTTGCAAAACAAACTCCATAATCTGTTTTTTCTATAAAAAAATCAACTATTTTCTTAGCTCCTAAAACTTCTTTCGAATCAGGAAACCCTATGAAATAATCGGTCATTATTTTTTCAAATTCTGGAATTATTTCCAAAGAAAATTCTTTATTAAATGTTTTTTCATAATTGACCTTAAAAATGTAGCTATCTGTTGCGTTTGCATAATTTCTCCAATCAGTGTCAACATTTTTAATTCCAAATTTATCCATAGCATATAAAAGTGAGTTTGTATGTTTTTCCTCACTACTTGTTAATGTATCATCTATATCTAAGACAATGAGTTTTCTTTTTTTCATTATTAAGTAGCCTTTTTTAGTAACCAGGTTGGTACATGTTTTAAAATAAATGCAATAATAGCCCATCGCTTAGAAATATAAGCAACTCGTTTTTTGTTTTTTATTGCCTTAAAAATTTGTTTTGTAGCCTTTTCTAGTGAGACCATCCAAAAAATTCCATCTCCCAAAGCCATTGCTGTATCCACGAAACCTGGACGAATATCTGTTATGAATACCTTATTAGTAGTTATCGTTTTTGTTTTGATATATAAACTTTCTAGATATGCTTTTTGATAAGCCTTTGATGCAAAATATGCAGGAGCTCCTCTATTTCCTCGTAACGAAGCTATTGAAGTGATACCAACTAAATGACCAAATTCTTGCTTTTTGAATAAATTATAGGCTAAATCGTAAAGTTTAGTAACACCTAAAACATTGGTTAAGATTGTTTCATTTTCTTTATCCCATTCTAACTCAGGATTTATGTGCCCTACTCCAGAAGATTGTATTATCAAATCAACTTTTCCAAACTCCTTTACAATTTCATTAAAAACCTTTTCTACTTCATCTACCTGTTGAATATCATTTTGTTTTACAATTATATCATTTGGATATCTATCTAATAATTCTTGTAGTTTTTCTAAACGTCTTCCTGTAATTGCCACTTTATAGCCATTTTCGATTAAAATTTCGGTAAGTTGTTTTCCTATACCAGAAGTTGCACCAAAAACAATTGCTTTATTCATTTAATTAGTACTTTTGCTAAAAGTACAAAGTTTACAATAACATTTATCATCTTAATTCAAGTAATTTATGTCTTTACTAATAGCCTTAAAAATGTTTACAACTGGTAGAATAATTTTCGCAAGTTTATTTTTTATTGCCTTTGTTATCTTGATGGTTATTAGCTATAAAAAAGATGCCAAAAACAATAAAAAACATTACCAAAATGCTGCCTTATATGTAGCTATAGGATTGGCAGTAACCATTGCTTTGTTATTTTTATCAAAACTTTTGATACACTAATTATATCGGTTCTACTTCACTTAACTTATCGTGATCTAAAACAGTATAACCATCTTCATCAATACTAGAAGATTGAGTATACTTTACATTAGAAACAACTTGAGTGAATTTATAAGAAGATGTTTGATATACTTTCTGCCCAAACGATTCTTCATGATATTGTACTAAAATATACAAACCAGCATTTAGTTTTTCTATTTCTTCATTCGAAAGATTAAATAATGGACTTTTTTCATCTATTGGGTGTACTATAGTCCATATTGTTGGTAAATACGTAATCTTCTTTCTCTCTAGATTCAATACATAAAAACTTCTTTTATATTGACCCGATTCATCTTCTTGATTCATTGAAAGTGTTACAGAAACTTCAGGCTCTATCATTAATGTTTTCCTACTATTCATTAACCTAAACATCAATGCTCTTCCTTCATTAAAATCTCTTAAAATTAAATTACTACTAAAACGAATAGCGGCTTTAGGTTTTGAAAATCGCCCATATAACAAACCTGTAATAAATGAAAAACTCATCAACCCAATAAGAGCTTCAAATGCAGCTATAATATTAGCTGTAAGTCCTTTTGGAGCTATTCCTCCATAACCAACAGTTGTTAATGTTTGAGCACTAAAGAAAAAACCGTTTAAAAAATCTCTAAATAAATTTCCTTTTGATGGTGTTATTTGTTCTATTCCTATAAGAACATATATAATTCCAAAAAGAATATTTAGCAATGTATATCCAAGAACAACAAATAGAAAAAATTTCCACCAACTTAACCCAATAAAGAACGTGTATAAATCATCAACTTTAAGGGATCTATTTACATGAACAATATTTGTTGTTCCGTCTTTATTAATTATACCTTTTACATTCTCAGCAGATCCATACCCAAATCCTGGATCTTTAGTCTTTTTAGCCATACTTTTTATAATTCTAAATTCTTATTTATCAATTAGAATAGGTACTAAATTACTTATTTGTAGTGAAAGCCAAAAACATCTCTGACTATAATTTTGACCTGAATAAAAACACCAAACACATGAAAAATAAATTTTTACTCGCAATTATCGTATGCATGTTATCTACTAATTATTTAACAGGGCAAAACTCTACACCAGTAGAAAGCAGTTTAGGACTATCTTATCAATTTTCAACAATAAGTGAAGGTTACGACTTTGGTATTGGACTTGTAACTAATAATGATTTTGGAGATAGTTCTGAAGGCTTCGGTTATATAGCACAACTAACTTATCTAGCTCCAGCAAAAATCATTGAAGATATTATTGACTATGCCTTAACCTTTGATGTTCTAATAAAATATGATATTTCTATTACAGATGGTTTAGATTTCGGTCCTACAGCAGGGGCAGGATATTTAACCGTTCAATCTGATGCGGATACTGATGCTCAATTTTACTTCGCAGCAGGAGGAACGTTGTCTTACTTCATTTCTGATGGAATTGTAATTGGAGTGGATGTTACTAAACAATTCTTAGAAGGCTCTAAAATTTCTGCAGGAGCTTCAATTAGATTTCAAATTTAATTAACCAAATACAGTAATCATGAAAAAAATAATTAGCCTAAGTTTAGCAATGCTAGCTTCACTTTCCATAATAAGTTGTGGAGGAAGTGATAGCGATCCTGTAGGAGACGGAATTTCTAATCCCACCGAAGTAGCCAATTTAATGAACAATGCTCTGCAACTACCTCCTGGAACTTTTACCGTAGATCCTAATCAAGTTGAAATTGACGATTCTATTACTATAACAAGTAATAATAATGCTACTATACCTATTGCTGGTGGACAATCAATGACAAATAATATCTCTTTTAATGCTCCTAACGGAAATGTAAATGCTGTAGGAATGCGATTTGGAACCTCTGGCCCAATTTATTTTGTACCAATTAATACTCAAGGAAGCACAAGTGGAACAGGCAGTTTTGACTTTGCCATGCTTGCTACTATTTGCGATGACTTATCTAAAATTTGTCATGATATAAAGTGTTATGAATTCGCTAGTACTTCAGGAGGTCAAATTTCTAGAGCTAATATTAGAGATGTTGCCATGATGTGCGGAAATTGTGATGAACCTTCTTGTCAAGGACTAGTTAATCCAGCTGATTGTGGTCTTTCAGGACAAGATGGAAGTCCAAGATTTAATTTAACATGGAATGGGAGTTCAGATCTTGACTTATATGTTACCGATCCTAACGGAACAACTATTAGTTTTACAAACACTACTTCTTCAAGTGGAGGAAGCTTAGATGTTGATTGTACTGGAAGTTGTAGTGGAGGAAATTCAGAAAATATAACTTGGCCAAATGGTGGACCATCTGGAACATATACTGTATGGGTAAATAATTTCTCAGGAAGTACAACTTCTTTTAATATTGTTGTTCGAGATAATGGTAATAATGTTACTAACTTTTCAGGAAATGTTGGGTCTGGCCAAGATTCCACAAAATGGACCTACACCAAAAACTAAAATAAAAAAACCGGGTAACTCCCGGTTTTCTTTATCTTGATTAATTACATTCATTGTATCTAAAACAATCTGTCGTATGATCATTTACTATACCTGTAGCTTGCATAAAGGCATAGATTACAGTAGATCCAACGAATTTAAATCCTCTTTTCTTTAGGTCTTTCGAAATTTTATCTGATAACTGAGTTGTGGCTGGCACATCTTCTCTATTCTCAAATGCATTTTTTACGGGTTTACCATTCGTAAAAGCCCAAATATATTTGGAAAAAGAGCCAAATTCTCCCTGAACTTTTATAAATGCATCTGCATTAGAAATTGTTGCTTTAACCTTTAACTTATTTCGAATGATTCCTGCATTATTGATTAATTCTTGAAATTTAGCATCATCATAATTCACTATTTTCTTATAATCGAACTGATCAAATGCTTCTCGAAAATTTTCTCTTTTCTTTAAAATAGTTATCCAACTTAATCCTGCTTGAAAGGTTTCCAAAACTAAAAACTCGAACAAAGTGGCATCATCATAAATTGGAACACCCCATTCTTCATCGTGATAAGCAATATATAATGGATCATTTGTAACCCAATGACAGCGTTTTTTCATTACTAAAATTTTGAGTTAAATTTAATAAAATCCGTTTTTAGTTATTTGTATGAAAAAGATTACATTTACGTCTTATAGCATTAAAAACACTCTATTATGAAGAAAATCTTCTTTCTATATATAACATTAATGTCCACTTTTATTAGTTTTTCTCAGGTTTTTGAGCCTGTAAGCTGGAAAACTAGTATAGAAAAAATATCTGAAGAAGAATCTTATTTAGTAGCAACGGCAACTATTGATAATGGTTGGCACTTATATGGACAAGAAATTCCAAGCGGTGGTCCTAGACCTACTATTTTTACTTTTCAATCTAATGATGGATATGAACTTATAGGTAAAACCTCTGAAGAAGAAGGAATAACTGAAGACGATAAAATCTTCAAAATGAAGATTAAATATTTTTCTTTTAAAGCAACCTTTAAACAAAAGGTAAAACTACTGAAGAAAGATATAAAAATTGACGCTCAAGTTCAGTTTATGGTATGTGATGACACTCGTTGTTTACCTCCAAAAACTGAAGATTTAATTTTTTCTTTTGGTTCGAATACAGCTACTAAAAAAACAAATACAGCTAAAGCTGAGATGAGCGATGAAGAAGCTTCTACCCTACTATATGGTATTTCAAAAAAAGAAATGCTGCAACCTGAAAACGAATTAAATACAACTTATCCGAATACTTCAAATAATTCTATCAAACAGAAAAATAGCGATTCCTCTCTTTTAGGAATTTTCTTGATTGCTTTCTTATCTGGTTTTGCTGCTTTACTTACTCCATGTGTTTTTCCTATGATTCCTATGACTGTAAGTTACTTTACTAAACAAAGTAAAACCAAATCTGCAGGAATTAGAAATGCTATTTTTTATGGGATATCGATTATAGCTATATATGTTTTATTAGGTAGTTTAATTACTGTAATTTTTGGAGCAGATGCATTAAACAGGTTATCTACTAACATTTGGTTTAACATTATTTTCTTTGCCATACTTGTGTTTTTTGCCTTTTCATTCTTCGGGTTTTATGAATTAACACTTCCAAGTTCTTGGTCTACAAAAATTGACGATCAGGCTGATAAAAGTGGGTTTATTGGAATTTTCTTCATGGCTTTAGCATTAGCTGTAGTTTCATTCTCTTGTACTGGCCCTATAGTTGGAACTTTACTGGTTGAAGCTGCTTCTAAAGGAGGTATAGCTCCTGTAGTAGGAATGTTGGGTTTTTCATTAGCAATTGCATTACCCTTTGCTTTGTTTGCAGCATTCCCAGGATGGCTTAATTCATTACCAAAATCTGGTGGTTGGATGACAACCGTTAAAGTTGTTTTAGGTTTCTTAGAATTAGCATTAGCATTTAAGTTTTTATCAAATGCAGATTTAGTTGCGCACTGGAACTTATTAAAAATAGAACCTTTCTTAATTATCTGGATTTTAATTTTTGCTGGATTAGCATTTTATTTATTTGGAAAAATTAAATTTCCTCACGACTCTCCAATGCAAAAAATAGGAATCCCAAGAATTGGATTAGGAATTCTTTCTTTAGCTTTTGCAATCTATTTAGCAACTGGTTTTAGATTCAACAAGGAAACTAAAACATTTACACCTTTATCGTTATTAAGCGGCTTAGCGCCTCCTGTCGGATATAGTATTTTACACCCAAATAGTTGTCCTAATAATTTAACTTGTTTTAAAGATTTAAAAGAAGGCTTAGCTTATGCTAAAAAAGAGAATAGACCAATTATGTTGGATTTTACAGGATATGCTTGTGTAAACTGTCGTAAAATGGAAGAACATGTATGGCCAATTCAAAAAGTGGATAATGTTCTACGTAACGACTATGTGCTAATTTCGCTTTATGTAGATGATAAGAAAGAACTTCCAGAAGAGGAACAAATTGTTGTGAATAGAATTAATGGAGGAACAAGAAAATTAAGCAATTATGGACATAAATGGTCGCATTTTCAAACGATATTTTTTAAAACCAATACACAACCATATTATGTTTTATTAAGTTCTGATGGAAAACAGATATTAAACAATCCCGTTGGATATACACCAAATGAGGATGAATATTTAAAGTGGTTATTAGATGGAAAGGAGAAATCCAAAAACACATTAAACAATTTATTCAATCAATCTGACTTATTAAAATAACAAAACATTAACACCTTAAAAAGCAGAAAGATACATTGCTGTGATGTATCTTTTTTTTATCTTTATAAAGGAATATAATTAGCAATGAAAATTAGAATTCAACATATAATCTACTTACTAGCTTTATTTATGGCTTCGTGTAGTGCTGTTTCAAAAAATAAACAAAATAACACTAAAGAAGAACCTGTTGTTATAAAAAATGATAGTCTAGAATATGAAATTACTATTATAGACCCTGGGTTCAACAATTACTTAGTTACTGTAGCTAGACCTGCAGGTTATCATTCTCAAATATTCCTTGAAAACAAAAATCGTTTTTATGTTTCTGTTTGGAATTCTAGAGTTGGTGATCCTTCTAGATTTAATCCAAATATTTACGAAAACATAATACTTTACGACCCTCATATCGATTATGGTTACGATGTAAACTACAAGCTATTCAACTACTTTGAGTTTGCTCAAAGAAAGTACCGTATGCGTCTACAATGGTAAACTCATGTTAAAAATGTATATTTGCCCCCGAATTTTAATCACAAGAAATGAAGTTTTTACGCAATTTATTAGCCTCTATATTAGGTTTTTTTATTAGTCTTTTCCTTTTATTCTGTTTGTTTTTACTTATTGCTGCAATAGCAGGCGGAGGAGAAGAAATTATAGTAAAACCTAACTCCGTTTTAGAATTAGATTTAGCGAAACAGATAAAAGATTATTCTCCTAAAGATACAAGCCCAATAGCTCAAGCCTTAGAACTTGACGATGAGAAACTATCTCTTAATAAAATTCTAAATGCTATTGATAATGCCCAATTAGATAACAACATTAAAGGTATAAGTATAAAAACTAATTTTATAAATGCCGGTATGGCTCAAACCCAAGCAATTAGAAAAAAATTAGAAGAATTTAAAGAATCAGGAAAATTCATTTATGCATATAATGATGTTTATTCTCAAAAAAACTACTACTTAAGTTCAGTTGCAGATAGTTTATTTTTAAATCCTGTAGGACAAATAGATTTTTCTGGTTTATCAACTGAAATATTATACTATAAAGATTTTGAAGATAAATATGGGGTAAAAATGGAAGTTATCCGTCATGGTAAATATAAAAGTGCTGTTGAACCATATTTAGATAATAAAATGAGTGAAGCTAACAGAGAACAAATTACTTCTTTTTTAACTTCTATTTGGTCAGAATTCACTAGCAACATCAGTAAGACCAGAAACATCTCTATTCAGCAATTAAATGCTATTGCTGATAATTCTGAAGGAAGAAATGCAGAATTAGCTTTAAAGAACAAACTTATAGACGGAATAATTTATAAAGACCAATATTTAGACAAACTTAAAAATGCTGTTGACTCTAAACCAAATACTATTGATCTTGTAGATTATATAAAATCTGGAAAAGGAAGAATTTCTTCAACAGCTAAAGATAAAATTGCAGTAATATACGCTCAGGGACAAATTATGTATGGAGAGGGTAATGAGGATATAATAGGTCAAGGAATCATTAATAAAGCAATTAAAAAAGCTGTAAAAGACAAAAAAGTTAAAGCTATTGTTTTACGTGTAAATTCACCTGGAGGTAGTGCATTAGCCTCTGAATTAATTTGGAGAGAATTAGAATTAGCTAAAAAAGAAAAGCCTTTAGTTGTTTCTATGGGTAACTTAGCAGCTTCAGGAGGTTATTATATTGCATGTAATGCAGATGTAATTGTTGCCGAACCTACCACAATCACAGGTTCAATTGGTGTATTTGGAGCGATTCCTAATGCTTATGAATTATCTAAAAAAATGGGAATCAATGCAGAACAAGTATCTACAAATAAAAGTGCTTCATATAGTTTATTTGAACCAATGGATAAAAAATTCTACGATGTAACGAAAGAAGGTGTAGAACAGATATACACAACTTTTGTTAACCGAGTAGCAACTGGAAGAAAAATGTCTTTTGAAAAAGTTGACGCTATAGCTCAAGGTAGAGTTTGGACTGGTAAAGAAGCTCTTGAAAATGGACTAGTTGATGAATTAGGAGGGTTACAAGAAGCTATAGATGTAGCTGTTCAATTAGCAGATATAAAAAGTTATAAAGTAAAAAACTATCCAAATTACAAAAGAGATTACAAAGAAATGTTTAATTTTTCTCCTTTTGGAAAAGTGAATAAAGAAGAAATAATTAAAGAAGCTATTGGAACTGAGAATTATGAATTATTTAAGCAAATAAATGAATTCAAAAATATGGAAGGAGTTCAAGCAAGAATGCCATATATGATTAATATTAAATAAAAGTAAATCTTAAAGAAGTAAAAAAAAGCACTACTAATATTAGTAGTGCTTTTTTTATTAAAACTTTCTATTTCTTTTAGTGCTTTAAAGCATAACTAGCCCCTCTTCCAGTTTCTGCTAAAACTATTAAAACTCTTTTAGTTATTAATGTAATTTTCTTAAGTAATAATTTCCCCATGATTATTATATTTTATTTCTTTTAACTTTTTTCTTTATTTACTGATACAAAGATAAAGCAACAATACAGTTAAGTCTTTCAAAATTGTTACACAAATATTTTTTCACACAAATATCTGACTTTTAGGTTTTTATACGTTTTAATGTTTTAATATTGTAACATTCACAGAGCTATTTAGACGATTCATCTAAACAAAAAAGCGTTTTGTCGAATAACAAAACGCTTTTAAGCTATATTAAGAAGCTTGATTTACAATAAATACTATAAACCAAAAGCTGATTTAACTTTATCTACATAATCTAACTTTTCCCAAGTAAACAATTCAACTTCAACTTGTTTAGTTTCACCATTTGGTTGTTCGAAAGTCTTAGAAATAACTTCATTTTTTCTCCCCATATGCCCATATGCAGCAGTTTCACTATACATAGGAGTTCTTAATTTTAACCTATCTTCTATAGCATGTGGTCGCATATCAAAAATTTCAGAAACCTTTGCTGCTATTTCTCCATCAGTTAAATCTACTTTCGCTGTTCCATAAGTATCAACAAAGATTCCCATTGGCTCAACTACTCCAATTGCATAAGAAACTTGAACTAAAACTTCGTCAGCAACTCCTGCTGCGACTAAATTTTTAGCTATATGACGTGTTGCATAAGCAGCACTTCTGTCTACTTTACTTGGATCTTTACCTGAAAAAGCTCCACCTCCATGTGCTCCTTTACCTCCATAAGTATCTACAATAATCTTACGACCCGTTAATCCAGTATCTCCATGAGGCCCTCCAATCACAAATTTTCCTGTTGGATTAATATGATATTTGATATCGTCATTGAATAAAGCTTGAATTTGAGTTGGTAACTTACTAATTACTCTAGGCATTAGAATTTCTTTAATATCCTTTCTAATTTTGGTTAACATTTCGTTATCTCCTCCAAAATCATCATGCTGAGTTGAAACTACTATTGCCTCTACTCTTTGAGGAATATTATCATCAGAATACTCAATTGTAACCTGACTTTTTGCATCTGGACGTAAGTATTTAATTTCATTTCCTTCTCTACGTAAATCTGCTAACTCCTTTAAAATTAAATGAGATAAATCTAAAGCCAAAGGCATATAGTTTTCTGTTTCATTAGTAGCATAACCAAACATCATTCCCTGATCTCCAGCACCTTGCTCCTCTTTCTTCATTCTATCTACTCCTCTATTAATATCATCTGATTGCTCATGAATAGCAGAAAACACACCACAAGAATTACCATCAAACATATACTCACTCTTAGTATATCCTATTTTGTTAATTACATTTCTTGCTATTTTTTGAACATCTAAATAAATATTCGACTTTACCTCTCCAGCTAATACAACCTGACCAGTGGTTACTAATGTTTCACAAGCTACTTTTGAATTTGGATCAAAAGCTAAAAAATTATCTATCAAAGCGTCACTTATTTGATCCGCTACTTTATCTGGATGCCCTTCAGATACACTCTCTGATGTAAAAAAGTATGACATATTATGTTTTTATATTTAAGTTAGTAAGTGGAGATTTGGTCGCAAAACAAGCCAAACATTACTGCTTTAGCATTTTTTTATGAGGTTGCAATCACTACCAAATCTTTCCTCTTAAGTTGCCAGCAAATTTACTATTATTATCCAACTATAAAAATATCAAAGCAAACATATTTATAAAATTGATTTATACATAAAAAAAACCAATGTTTTTAAGATTGAGAATAGAAAAATAAATTAGTACATTTGTGAGCATTAACGTTTAAAGACAAAAGAATGGCATTAGAAATTACAGATACAACATTCGAAGAGACAGTATTGAAGTCTGACAAGCCTGTATTAGTTGATTTTTGGGCAACTTGGTGTGGACCTTGTAGAATGGTTGGGCCAATCATTGACGAAATCAGCAAAGAATACGAAGGCAAAGCGGTAGTTGGTAAAGTAGACGTAGACGCAAACCAAGAGTTTGCTGCTAAATATGGAGTAAGGAATATTCCTACTGTTTTAGTTTTCAAAAACGGAGAGGTTGTTGCTAAGCAAGTTGGAGCTGCTCCTAAGAAAGCGTATACTGATAAAATTGACGCTGCATTATAATTAGTAAAAAATTATTTCATAAAAAAGGTTTGACAAATGTCAAACCTTTTTTATTTTCGGTAAATGGCTTTAAATCTTTCTGAATTACAATCTTCCGAAATTAAAAACTTAGATCTTCTTGCAAAACAAGTTGTTGAAGGTTTTATTACAGGTATGCATAAAAGTCCTTACCATGGCTTTTCTGTAGAGTTTTCTGAACATAAATTATATAATAAAGGAGAAGACACAAAACACATAGATTGGAAGTTATTTGCTAAAACAGAAAAACTATATACCAAAAAATACGAGGAAGAAACCAATTTAAGATGTCATATTATCATAGACAACTCTTCATCGATGCATTATCCTGTTAAAAAAACACAGCATCTAGATAGTTTAAACAAAATTGGTTTTTCTATTGTGGCAGCAGCATCTTTAATAGAGTTGCTAAAAAAACAAAGAGATGCAGTTGGCTTAAGTATATACTCTGATACTTATGAGTATTATGCTCCAGAAAAAGGAAGTGATCGTCATAGAAAAGTACTTACTCACCAATTAGAAACTTTACTAAATCAACACAAACAATCTAAGACTACAGAGACATATCAATATTTACATGAAATTGCTCAGAAAATTCATCGTAGATCAATGATTTTTTTGTTCACGGACATGTTTCAACCTACAAAAGATAATGATGAATTATTTGATGCCTTACGTCATTTAAAATACAACAAGCACGAAGTTATCTTATTTCACACCTTTGACAAACAGTTAGAATATAATTTTGATTTTGAAAACTCTCCTAAAAAGTTTGTTGATGTTGAATCCGGGCAACAAATTAATTTATATGCTGATAGTATAAAAGAGTCGTACAACAAAGCGATAACCGAATTTTTCGATAACCTGAAAAATAAGTGTCTACAATATAAAATCAATTATGTTCCTGTAGATATTAATGAGAATTATAACAAAATACTAACTACATATCTAGTGAGTAGAAATAAATTTTGATTTTTTTTCTAAAAAAGTTTGTATAAATAAAAAAGCATGCTATATTTGCACCCGCAATAACGCAACGGTCTGGTAGTTCAGCTGGTTAGAATACATGCCTGTCACGCATGGGGTCGCGGGTTCGAGTCCCGTCCAGACCGCGAAAAGCTCTCAATTTTTTGAGAGCTTTTTTATTTTCTATATTTAATACAAATATCAAATACTTAAATTGATTTAAAATCATTCATTATGTAGACAGTTGTTGTATGAACTAGTACAACCTGACATGGAATTCCCATAAGTAACTGCCGCACTGCTAATACACGAAGAAGATCCTAAAACACAATCATTCAAACTATTATTCAATGTATTGTCTGCATCTTGAATACAATCTCCATATTGAGCAGAACATCCCTTTTTTCTAGTAAAACCGCCAATTATTTTTTTTTGATTCTTCTTTTCTAGTAATTGAATTCCGTTGATTTTTAAAAAATTTTTGATCATAAAATAAAATTTAAAGGTTAATTACTTTAAATATATGAAAAGTAGTAATCAATAAAAATTATATTGAAAACTGAACGCGAAAACGTTACAGTAAAAAAATCGAAAAAAAAATTTGGTTTACTGAAATTTATTTCTAAGATTTGCTACAAATAAAACAACAACGAAAAAGTTATGTTACAAAATGTATGGCAAGGTTTCTATTTTTACTTTTACTTTTATAGTAAGAGGAGAGACTTTGTGTTATGTGTTTAGGTAACTAAAAATAATATAAATATAAAGTCTCGATAACATCGAGGCTTTTTTTTTGATCTAAAATGAAGAAAATAGCCATACAAGGAATAGAAGGAAGCAACCACCATATTGTTGCAACTCAATTTTTCAATAAAGATATTTCACTAAAAGAATGTTTGTCATTTGATGTGCTTGTAGATAGTTTAGTTAATAACGAATCAGATCAAGCAATTATGGCCATTGAAAATACAATTGCTGGATCTATCATTCCTAATTACGCTTTAATTGACAACAATAATCTTCACATTTCTGGAGAACATTACCTACCAATCCATCATCATTTAATGGCATTGCCAAATCAGGATATTTCGGAAATAAAAGAGGTCTGTTCGCATCCAATGGCATTATTGCAGTGTAAAGAATTCTTTAAGCAACACAAACACATAAAATTAGTTGAAGATGTTGATACAGCAGAGATTGCAAAACGCATTTCAGAGAAAAAACTATTAGGCGTTGCTGCTATTGCACCCAAAATTGCTGCTGATATTTTTAAACTTGAAGTGTTAGAAGATGAGATTCAAACCATAAAAAATAATGCAACTCGATTTGTAATTCTTCAGACTTCTAAACCAGAAAACGGAATAGAATCTATCAACAAAGCATCATTAAAATTTGAGTTAGACCACAAAAGAGGAAGTTTAGCTGCAATCTTGAATGTCATGAGCGATTGCAAGTTAAACCTTACTAAAATTCAGTCATTACCAAAAATCGAGACACCTTGGAAATATGCCTTTTTCGTAGACGTGACCTTCGATGCATATGAAGATTACACTAAAGCTAAAGCTATTATAGAAATTATGGCTACAGATTTTAAAATATTAGGAGAATATAAAAACGGAAGATCATGATAGAATTTGCAAACCGTTTACAAACCGTTGAAGAATACTACTTCTCAAAAAAGTTAAGGGAAGTCAGAGGATTAATTGCTGAAGGAAAGCCAATCATCAATATGGGAATTGGCAGCCCTGATTTAGCTCCGCCTACTGAAGTAATTGAAGCAATTATAGAAAGTATGTCAGAAGCTGGCGCGCATAAATACCAAAGCTATCAAGGAATTCCTGAGTTTAGAGCAGCTGTTAGTTCTTTTTACAAAACGAATTATAATGTTTCTCTGGATGCTAACAGCGAAATACTTCCTTTAATGGGTAGTAAGGAAGGAATTATGCATATTTCATTAGCCATTTTAAATGAAGGAGACAGTGTTCTAATTCCTAATCCAGGTTATCCAACTTACAGTTCTGTGACCAAACTTGTGGGTGCAAATCCGATATATTATGATTTAGTTGAAGAGCACAACTATCAACCAAATTTTGAAGCTTTAGAGCAAGAGGATTTAAGTAACGTAAAACTAATGTGGATCAATTACCCACATATGCCAACCGGAACAAATGCTTCTGAAAATACGTTCAAAAATATTATAGAGTTTGCTAAAAAGCATAACATTGTTGTTGTAAATGACAATCCGTATAGTTTTATATTAAATGAAAAACCTACGAGTATTTTACAAGTTGAAGGAGCAAAAGAGATAGCCTTAGAATTAAATTCTCTGAGTAAATCTTTTAACATGGCAGGTTGGAGAGTAGGAATGTTATCCGGAAAAAAGGAGTTCTTAAATGAAATCTTAAAGGTAAAAACTCAGATGGATTCTGGAATGTTTTACGGAATTCAAAAAGGAGCTATAGCAGCTTTACAGCTTTCTAAAGAATGGTTTAATAGCACTAACTCAATTTATGAAACAAGAAGAGCATTAATTCATGAGCTTGTAGGAAAATTAGGCCTTGATTGTAAAAAAGATGGTTCAGGAATGTTTGTTTGGACAAAAATTCCCTCTAACCAAAAATCAGAGGATTTTATTGACAACCTTCTTCACAAGTACAATTTATTTGTTGCACCTGGAAGCATTTTTGGAAGTCAAGGTGAAGGATATATACGTTTTTCTTTATGCGTAAAAGAAGAGGATATAAAAACAGCAATTCAAAGGATAGATAATTTAGTGTAGTATGAATGTATTTATAGTTGGTGTAGGATTAATTGGCGGAAGTTTAGCGCTAGATATTCGAAAGGAATTTGACGATGTTGTTATTTATGGAATAGACAGAAATGAAGATCATTTAGAAGAGGCTTTGTCTTTAGAGATCATTGACAAAAAAGCAACAAATGAAGATTTAGCTATCGCTGATATTGTAATTGTATCAATTCCTGTAGATGTTTCATTACATTTTATTCCAGAGGTATTAAATCATATTCCAGACAATTGTTTAGTTTTAGATGTAGGATCAACAAAGGAATTGGTTTGTGATTCAATAGCTGATCATCCAAAAAGAAGGAATTTCTTAGCAACACACCCTATTGCTGGAACAGAATTTTCTGGTCCGAGAGCAGCTTTAACAGATTTATATCGCGGAAAAACAAATATAATTTGTGAAGTAGAAAAAACCGCTTTCAAACTTCAAGAAAAAGCTTTAGAGATTTTCTCAAAATTAGGAATGCGTATTCGATATATGGATCCTAAATCTCATGACAAACATATTGCTTATGTATCTCATTTATCACATATTAGCTCTTTTATGTTAGGTAAAACTGTTATTGAAAAAGAGAAAAATGAACGTGATATTTTCGATATGGCGGGTAGTGGATTTGCTTCTACTGTGCGTTTGGCAAAAAGTTCACCAGCCATGTGGACACCAATATTTGAACAGAATAAAAATAATGTAATAGAAACCTTAAATGAATACATTCAAAATTTACAAAATTTTAAAACGCTATTAGAACAAAATAATTTTTCAGAAATCTACTCTGAAATGAAAAACACCAATCATATTAAACAAATTTTAAACGGAATTCAAGAAGTTAAGCTTCCTTAAAAAGACAAAAAAATGGAAAATACCAAAAAATTAAGAACGTGGTTAGATGATTTCAAATTAAGTCATCCATTAGTAATTGCAGGACCTTGTAGTGCAGAAACAGAAGAGCAAGTATTAAAAATTGCTCATGAATTGAAAGATACTGATGCAACAGTATTAAGAGCCGGAATTTGGAAACCTAGAACAAGACCTGGAAATTTCGAAGGTGTTGGTGCATTAGGTTTAAAATGGTTACAAAAAGCTAAAAAAGAAACTGGATTATTGACCTCTACAGAAGTTGCGAATAAAGATCACGTAAAATTAGCTTTAGAACACGATATTGATGTTTTATGGATTGGAGCAAGAACAACTGTAAGTCCATTTATCGTACAAGAAATTGCAGATGCTTTAAACGGAACGGATAAAATTGTTTTAGTTAAGAACCCTGTAAATCCAGATTTAGCTTTATGGTTAGGAGCTATTGAACGTTTATACTCTGCAAACATCAAAAAATTAGGGGTTATTCATAGAGGTTTCTCTACGTATGAGAAAACTAGATATAGAAACAATCCTAACTGGCAAATTCCTATTGAATTACAAAATCGTTTCCCTGATTTACCATTAATATGTGATCCATCTCATATTGCTGGGCGTAGAGATATTATTTTTGATATCTGTCAAACAGCACTAGATTTAAACTTTGATGGTTTAATGGTAGAGACTCACTATGATCCAGATAACGCTTGGAGTGATGCTAAACAACAAATTACACCTGATACGTTAATCCAAATGATGGTAGATTTAAAAATCAGAAAAGAAACGGATACAGAAGCTGATTATAGCAATGCTTTAAATACACTAAGAACTCAAATTGATGTAGTTGATCATCAATTAATAGAGATGTTAGGAAAACGTATGAAAATTTCTGATCAAATTGGTTCTTTAAAGAAAAATAAGAACGTTGCTATTCTCCAAACCAAACGTTGGAACGAAATTCTAGGCAAAATGATTCTAGAAGGTGAAGAAAATAATTTAAGCGAAGAATTTGTACTTAGAATATTTAAAGCTATTCACCAAGAAAGTATTAATCATCAGAAGAAAATTATCAATTCATAATTATAAAAAGCGCAATATTTGCGCTTTTTTTTATGTACATTCCCGTAACCAAACTTCCTATTTAAATGAAACCAATTCATACAATTGATGATGTTATTGCGATTCTACAAGACATTATCGATACCTCATTTCGAGAAAAAAGTCCACTAGGTTATTTTGCTGCGTTATATCAAAAAGTAACCCTTAAAGTAAAAGAAGGAATTCAAAATGGTGTTTTTGAAGATGGACCAAGAATGGAAAAGCTAGACATGATTTTCGCCAAAAGATATATAGATGCTTACTATGATTTTTCGCAGAACAAAACAGTAACCTCTTCATGGTTAAAAGCTTTTATGTTATCTAAAAAATTCTGGCCAATTGTATTACAACATTTGCTTATTGGAATGAATGCACACATAAACCTAGATTTAGGAATTGCTGCAGCTAAAGTTTCGGAAGGAGAACCAATTGAAAATTTGAAAAACGATTTTGATAAAATCAATGAAATTTTGTCTTCGTTAGTTATTGATGTAGAAAATGACTTAGCTACGATTTGGCCTTTTTTAAGAAAGATTTTAAAGTTTACTAGAAAAGTAGATAATTTTTTAGTTGATTTCAGCATGGAAATAGCTCGTGATGGAGCATGGGATTTTGCAGTTCAACTTGCTAATACTTCACCTTCTAATATAGAAAAGGCTATTCAAGAAAGAGATAAAAAAATAGCAAAAACAGCTTCTTTAATAAGTAATCCTGGTATAATCGCAAATATTATTTTTGGCATAATTCGACTAGGAGAAAAAGGAACTGTACCTCAAAAAATAAAAGATTTAATGCATTAATCTTATCTAAGAGATTCAATTTTTATTCTCATCTTTGTTACATGACAGGTACGGTGTATAAATCTACAGGAAGTTGGTATTGGGTAAAGACTGAGGAAGGTCGGTTTTTAAAATGTAGAATTAAAGGAAAATTCCGAATAAAAGGTATTAAAAGTACCAATCCGATTGCTGTTGGAGATAAAGTTCAGTTTGATATTGATACTAAAAGTGATGAAGAAACTGGAATTATCACTGAAATTTTTGATCGCAAAAACTACATTGTTCGTAAATCTGTAAACTTATCTAAGCAAACACACATTATTGCTTCTAATATAGATCAAGTATTTTTATTAGTAACTATTGATAACCCACCTACATTTACAACATTTATAGATCGTTTTTTAGTTACTGCTGAAGCATATTCCATTGAAGTAGTTTTAGTTTTTAATAAGATTGACACTTATGAAATTGAACAAAAAGCTGAAATATTATACCTAAAAGATATTTACGAACCAATTGGTTATAAGTGCATTGAAGTATCTGCCACAGATGGAACTAATGTCGGTATAATTAAAGAAATGATGACAGGAAAAACAAGTATGTTTTCAGGGCATTCTGGAGTAGGAAAAACCACATTATTAAACCACATAGAACCTACTTTAAATCTAAGAACTAAGGAAATTACTAAACAACATAAACAAGGTCAGCACACTACAACTTTTGCTGAAATGTTTGAGCTAAGTTTTAATGCCCATATTATTGATACACCAGGTATAAAAGGTTTTGGAGTTGTTGATATGGATAAAGATGAATTAGGAGATTATTTTCCAGAATTTTTTGCTTTAAAACATGAATGTAAATTTAACAACTGTATTCATATTAATGAACCACATTGTGCGGTTAAAGAAGCTTTAGAAAATGAAGAAATTTCTTGGTCTCGCTATAAAAGTTATTTACAAATTTTAGAAGGAGAAGAAGAAAACTACAGAACCGATATTTTATCTGGAAAATAATTTAACATGAGAGCTGTAATTCAAAGAGTAACTAAAGCCAGTGTTACCATTGAGAATAAAAAGGTAGCCTCTATTAATTCTGGTCTACTAATTTTAGTTGGAATAGTTAGTGAAGATACCAAAGAAGATATTCAATGGTTAACTAAAAAAATTGCCAATCTAAGAATATTTAATGACGAAAATAAGGTCATGAATAAATCGTTAATAGATATAAATGGAGATGCAATTATAGTCAGCCAATTCACACTTCAGGCATCTACAAAAAAAGGAAACAGACCAAGTTATATTCTTGCTGCTAAACCCGATGTAGCAATACCTTTATACAAACAATTTATTTCTACGTTTGAAGATCTTATTGGGAGGAAAATTCAGACTGGCGAATTTGGAGCAGATATGAAAGTAGAATTATTGAATGATGGACCTGTAACTATAATTATTGATACAAAAGACAAAAAATAGTTTTGTACATGACAGATATTAAATATATTTGCCATGGAAAATAAATTAATTTAATCCATAAAAAAATGAAAAAACTAATTTTATCATTAGCAGTTGTTGCTATCGCATTAACTTCTTGTAAAGGAGAGAAAAAAGTTGAAACTAAAGAAGAAGTAAAAGTTGAAGAGAAAGTTACTAACCCTATCAATTCTTATAATGTAAATGTATCTGAATCTACAATTACATGGAAAGGAGATAAGAAGATTGGTGATGCACATAATGGAACAATCAACATAGAAAAAGGATTGTTTGATGTTGAAAATGGTACTGTAAAAGCTGGTGAGTTTGTAATTAATATGAATACTATTACTAATTCAGATTTAGAAGCAGGTAAAGGGAAAGAAAAATTAGAAGGACACTTAAAAGCTGCTGACTTCTTTGATGTTGAAAAATTCCCAACAGCTAAGTTTGTAGTAGCTAGTTCTGAAATTAAAGATGGAAAACTACACATTACTGGTAACTTAACTATAAAAGATGTAACAAAAAGCATTACTGTTCCAGCTAGTTTAAGTGAAAACGGAAATGACATCTCTTTAAAAAGTGATAAGTTTATGGTTGATAGAACTGACTTTGGTGTAAAATATGGATCAGGAAAATTCTTTGATAACTTAAAAGATAGAGCTATTAATGATTTAATTGAATTTTCTTTCGATTTAAAAGCTAGAAAGTAAATCAATGAATTATTTTTATAAAAAAGCGAGCTATAAGCTCGCTTTTTTTATAAATTCATCTACTTCAAATAATTCTTTGAAGTATTTCAATATTTTTATTTTTACTTCTTCAATATCTAGTTTTTCACCTAATTCTGCCTCCATAGAGGTAACAGCTTTTCCCTTAATTCCGCAAGGTATTATGTGATCAAAATACCCAAGATCTGTATTTACGTTCAGTGCAAAACCATGCATTGTTACCCAACGGCTAGTTCGTATTCCCATTGCACATATTTTTCTCGCAAATGGAGTTCCAACATCTAACCAAACACCAGTTTCACCTTCACTTCGTTCTCCTTTTAAACCGTATTCAGCAATTACTTTTATAATTACTTCCTCTAAAAATCGTAGGTATTTATGAATATCTGTAAAGAAATTCTCTAAATCTAAAATCGGATATCCAACAATTTGACCTGGACCATGATAGGTAATATCTCCTCCTCTATTAATCTTATAAAAAGAAATTCCTTTATCCCTTAATTGCTTTTCATTTAGTAACAAATTACTCATATCTCCACTTTTCCCTAAAGTATATACATGAGGATGCTCTACAAACAAAAAATAATTTTTAGTAGAAACATTTTGTTCTTCCCTTCTGTTTTTAATCTTAATATCGATAATTCCTTGCAACAAATCCGCTTGATAATCCCAAGTTTCCTTGTAATCTTTTTGAAATAATTCGACTAAACAAACGCTTTTATTCATATTTTTGGCAATCTTCTTGTTAATTGTTATAAATTTCACAATAAACAAGTCTTAAAACAATATTAATTAAATTAAAATATAATTCTGATGAACAAAATTACACTTGTAGTAATGCTTTTTTGCGCAGCCCTAACTAACGCACAAAGTTCGTGGAAAAAAATGGATTCTGAAAACTTTGCATTTCGTAGTGAAAAAACTTTTCGTAAAGTTCAACCTAAAGAATTCACAATCTATAGTCTAAATATTGAAAATTTTAAAAACGAACTGACTAGTCAACTAAAAGGTAACAATAAAATAATTAAATTACCAGGTTTCGATGGGAATTTAACTGATTATTTAGTTAAAGAATATTCTCAATTTACAGAGCCACTTCACCCAAAATATGGTTTTATAAAGACTTATATTATTCAAAATTCTTCGAACGAAAATGAATTTGGAAAAATCTCAGTAGGTACAGATGGGGTACATATGGTTGTTAATTCAACAAATAAAGGTACTTTTTATGTAGACCCTTATACAAAGGATAATCAGAGTTACATTGCATATAACAGAAAAAACATAAATGAAATTGAAAGTGATTTTGAATGTTTAGTTAAAAGTAAAATTTCTAAAGAGGAAGAGAAGATACAGAAAAAGAGAAACCCAAACGATGGAAATTTAAGAACATATAGATTTGCATTAGCTTGTACTGGTGAATATGCCACTTACCATATAAATGATCAAGGAGTATCATCAGGTACTGAAACTGAAAGAAAAGCAGCTGTTTTATCTGCTATGAATACTGCTCTATCTAGAGTTAACCAAATTTTTGAAAGAGAAATGGCAGTTAAATTAGATATGGTGCTTGTTGGTGGAGAAAATCCTGTTTTATTCTTAGATCCAACTGTAGATGGTTATACTGGCGATGACATTAGTTCAATGATAGATGAGAATATTACTAGGTGTAACTCTATAATTGGAATGACTAACTATGACTTAGGTCACTTACTACATAAAGATGATAATATAAATGGTTTAGCTTACACTCCTTCTGTATGTTTAAATTTCAAAGCTGGTGGTGTATCTGGAACGGACGTACCTATTGGTGATTCTTTCTATGTAAATATTATTTGTCATGAAATAGGGCACCAATTTGGTGCAAATCACACTCAAAATAATTCATGTAACAGAAACAGTACAACTTCTGTTGAACCTGGTAGTGGTTCTACAATAATGAGTTATGCAGGTATTTGTTTTCCTAATGTTCAAGTAAATTCTGATGACTATTTTCATTCTGTCAGTATAGATGAAATGTGGAATACTATTCAAGGTACATTTTGTGGAACCACTTCTGCTACAGGAAATACTGCGCCAACAGCTGATGCTGGATTAGATTATACTGTTCCAGCTAGAACTCCATTAAAACTTACTGGTGCAGCAACAGACGTAGACGGAACAAGTAGTTTAACATATAATTGGGAACAATTAGACAATGATATTTCAAGCATGCCTCCTGAACCTTCTAATACAGCTGGTCCAACATTTAGGTCGGTACAACCTGGATCGTCTCCAGTACGATATTTACCAGAGTTAGCAACTGTTTTATTAGGAGATACTTTTTCAACTTGGGAAGTTATTCCCTCTACTGAAAGGGAAATGAATTTTTCATTCAGTGTAAGAGATAATAATTCTGGTGGAGGATCAAGTGCTAGAGATGACATGAAAGTTACTATAGCAAATTCGGCTGGTTTTAAAGTAATTTCTTTTAGCTCTTCAGTAACAATTAATGGAGCAACAAGTCAAAATATCACTTGGGATGTAGCGTCAACAGATCAAGCTCCAATTAACTGTCAAAATGTTAGAATTAGATTATCAACGGATGGCGGTTTAACTTATCCAAATATTATTATGGATAGCACACCTAATGATGGAGTTCAAGATGTAACTATACCAAATATTCCCACTAAAAATGCTAGGATTATGATTGAAGGAGTTGATAATATTTTTTACAACGTTAACGCATCTAATTTCAGAATTTTAGATAATCCAACAGCTTCTGTGGATGATTTTGATTTTACTAATTTTTCAATTTACCCAAACCCATCAAATGGAAACTTTAAGATTACTTTTGAAGTAATTGATACTGATAACACAGATATTAAACTATTCGATATTAGAGGAAGATTAATTGAAACCCAAAAATTTAAAAACACTCCAAGTACATTTTCTGAAGAATTAAGCTTTGATAACATTAATTCAGGTTTGTACTTATTACAAATTCAAAATGGGAATAAAAAAACCACTAGAAAACTAGTTGTGAAATAATTTTTTTGCCATATAAAACAAAAAAAAAGTAGACTTAATAAGTCTACTTTTTTTTGCACATTATTTAATCAATTTTTAGAGGGAAATGCATTTTAATACTCATTTTTTCATATAATTCTATTAAAAAGCCATTTTTATTCTTATTTTTAGCGTCCCTTACAAACTTGTTGATTATTAAACATTAATAACATTTAAAAACTAATTTTTAATTAAGTAAAATTAATCCCAATGAGAAGAATTACACTAGTATTAGTGCTTTTTTGCGCAGCCCTAACTAATGCTCAAGATTCATGGAAAAAATTGGATTCTGAGAACATTGCTTTTCGCTCTGAAAAAGCCGTAAGGAAAACACAACCTAAAAAATTCTCTATCTACAGCCTAGATATTGAAAACTTCAAAAATGAACTTACAGTTCAATCAAAAGGCAATAATAAAATAATCAAACTACCAGGCTATGATGGAAACTTAACTGATTATATAGTTAAAGAGTACTCTCAATTCACTGAACCACTCCACCCTAAGTATGGTTTTATAAGAACCTACAATATTCAAAGTATTTCAGACAAAAATGAATTTGGAAAAATCTCAATAGGTACAGATGGGGTACATATGATAATCAGTTCACCAAAAAAAGGTACATTTTATGTAGATCCATACACTAAAGACAATAAAAACTATATTGCCTATGATAGAAAAAGCATTGATAAAACAGAAACTAATTTTGAATGTTTAGTTAAGGAAGACATTACGAAAAGAGAAAAGGTTTCTCAAAATAGAAATCCAAATGACGGAAACTTAAGAACCTATAGATTTGCTTTAGCATGTACTGGAGAATATGCTGCTTATCATGTGAATGATCAAGGAGTATCTTCTGGTACACAAACTGAACAAGAAGCTGCAGTTTTATCTGCAATGAATACATCATTAACAAGAATTAACCAAATTTTTGAAAAAGAATTAGCTGTAAAGTTAGATTTAGTTCTAGTTGGTGGAGAAAACCCTGTTCTATTTTTAGATCCGATTGCGGATGGATATACCAATGATAATATTGGTTTAATGATTGATGAAAATGTATCTCGCTGTAATACATTAATTGGAACAGCTAATTACGATTTGGGTCATTTATTTTATCAAGGAGCTGATTCTGGTTTAGCATACACACCTTCTGTTTGTGGAGGAGTTAAAGCAGGAGGAGTTACTGGTAGAGTAATACCTAAAGGAGATCCTTTCGATGTAGACTTTGCTTGTCATGAATTAGGACATCAATTTGGAGCTAATCATACACAAAACAATTCTTGTAACAGAAATAGTACAACTTCAGTTGAACCTGGTAGTGGATCTACTATAATGAGTTATGCTGGTATATGTTTTCCTAATGTTCAACCTAATGCAGATGATTATTTTCACTCAATAAGTATTGATGAAATGTGGGATACTATGCAAGGAACCTTTTGCGCTGCTACTTCTCCAACTGGCAATTCAGCACCAACAGCCAACGCAGGTTTAGATTATACAGTACCAGCTTCAACACCTTTAATTTTGACAGGTACTGCAACCGACCCTGATGGCACTGGTAGTTTAACTTATAATTGGGAACAAATAGATAATGAAGTTTCAGGTATGCCTCCTGTTTCTAGTAGTCCATTTGGTCCATTGTTTAGATCAGTTTTACCTAATGATTCACCTGTTAGATATTTACCTGCGCTTTCTACTGTTTTATCTGGATCAACTTTTTCTACTTGGGAAGTAATACCAACCTCAGCAAGAGAAATGGACTTTTCATTTAATGTTAGAGATAATCATACTGGAGGAGGATCAAGTGCTAGAGATGACATGAAAATTACAGTAGTAAACTCTAGTGGGTTTTTGGTAACTTCATTTAATACTGGTACTTCAGTAACTGGTGCTACAATGCAAACATTTACATGGGACGTAGCATCAACAGATCAAGCTCCAATAAACTGTCAAAATGTTCAAATTAGATTATCTACTGATGGAGGATTAACTTTCCCTACAGTGATTATAGATAGTACTCCGAATGATGGAACTCAAGATATAATACTTCCCAATATGCCTACTAAGAATGCAAGAATTATGATTCAGGGTGTTGATAATATCTTCTATAATGTTAATAGTACTAACTTCCGTATTCTAGATAACCCAACAGCCTCAGTTGATGATTTTGATTTTACTAATTTCAATGTGTATCCTAATCCTTCAAATGGTAATTTCAATATTACTTTTGAAGTAATTAATACAGATAGTGTTGATATTAAATTATTCGATATTAGAGGTAGATTAGTTGAAGAAAAAGCATACAAGAATACACCAAGCACATTCTCAGAAGAATTAAATCTTCAAGGAATTAATGCTGGATTATATTTATTACAAGTACAAAACGAAAACAAGCGAACTACTAAAAAACTAATTGTAAAATAAGTTTTCTTATAAAATTAATAAAAAAGCAGACTCTTAATTAAGTCTGCTTTTTTTATAAATTATAATTATCTTTTAAATTTATGATAGAATTTGGAGTTTTTTCATAAATAATCCTATTAAAAAGCCGTTTTTATTCATATTTTTAACATCCCTTACAAATTCGTTAATTATATAACATTATATAATTTATAAAAAACTAATTTTAATTAAGTAACATTTAACCCAAATGAAAAGAATTACACTTGTATTAGTGTTTTTTTGCGCAGCCCTTACTAATGCACAAAGTTCATGGAAAAAAATGGATTCCAAGAATCTTGCTTTTCGTGCTGAAAAAACACTTCGAAAAACACAACCTAAAAAGTATTCTATATATAATTTAGATTTAGAAAGCTTTAAAAATGAACTTACTACCCAATCTAAAGGAGGTAATAGAACTGTTAACTTACCAAGTTATAATGGTAATATAGAAAAGTATACTATTCTTGAAAGTTCAAACTTCACTGAACCTTTACATCCTAAATATGGTTTCATTAAATCATACTCTATAAAAGGAATTAATGATAAAACTGAAACTGGAAAAATCTCCATTGGTACTGATGGTGTACACATAACTATTTTTTCAGGAAATCATCCAACATTTTATGTAGATCCATACACCAAGGATAATAAGACATATATTTCTTACAACAGATCTGATATTGAAAATCAAAATCAGCAAAATCATTGTCTTTTTGATGAAAACAAGGTAAAACAAGAAATAAGAACTAAAAACGCTAAAAGAACTGCTGATGATGGACAGTTAAGAACATATCGTTTAGCATTAGCTTGTACGGGTGAATATGCCCAATTTCATATTAATCAACAAGGAGTTTCTACTGGGACTGACGTACAACAAAGAGCCGCAGTATTATCTGCAATGAACACAACTATGACCAGAGTAAATGGTATTTATGAAATTGACTTGGCTGTTCAAATGAATATCGTGTTAGTTGGTGGAGAGAACCCTTTGATCTTTTTGAATGCAATAACGGATAATTTTACTAATGCAACTGCTGGAACATTAATTAATGAAAGTCAATCTAGATGTGATGCTGTTATAGGAGCTGCTAATTACGACATAGGACATACTTTTAGTACAGGAGCAGGTGGTTTAGCAGGTTTAGGAGTCGTTTGCACTAATGGTCAAAAAGGAAGAGGTGTTACCGGAACTGGCACTCCTATTAATGACCCATATGATGTTGATTTTGTAGCTCATGAAATTGGACATCAATTTGGAGCACCACATACATTTAACAATTCTTGTGGAGGGAATAGATCTGATAATAATGCTGTTGAACCTGGTAGCGGATCTACAATTATGGCTTATGCAGGAATCTGTCCTACAGACGTTCAAAACAATAGTGATGACTATTTTCATACTATTAGCATCACAAGTATGTGGAATTACATTCAAACAACTTCTTGTGCCACTACTACTTCAACAAGTAATTCTTCTCCAGTTGCTAATGCCGGAGAAGATGTAAGTGTACCAAAAGGAACACCTTTGGTATTAAGAGGAAATGCCACTGATACTGATGGAACAGGTAGCTTAACATATTGTTGGGAACAAATGGATACTGAGATTGCAACTATGCCTCCGGTTTCAGGAAATACTGGTGGCCCATTGTTTAGATCTTTAGATCCTTCTACCTCTCCAAATAGATATTTACCGGCAATAAGGACAGTTAAAAATGGATCACTTTCAACAACTTGGGAAGTAATTCCAACTGTAGCAAGAGAAATGAATTTTGCATTATTAGTAAGAGATAACAATGCTGGCGGAGGAGCTGCTGATAGAGATGATGTTAAGATTACAGTTACTGATGCTGATCCTTTCACTGTAACTTCACAGAACACTACGGTTACTTGGAATGTAGGTACTACCCAAACTATTACTTGGAATAAATCAACTACAGATCAAGCTCCAATCAATTGTCAAAATGTACGAATTTTACTTTCTACTGATGGCGGAACAACTTTCCCTATCATTCTAGCAAATAGTACACCAAATGATGGAACGCATAACATCACAGTTCCAAACAATGTAACAAGCACTGCAAGAATTATCGTTGAAGCTGTTGACAACATTTTCTATAATATGAATAGTACTAATTTTTCAATTGTTTCTACTGTTCCTACTTTTGTACTAACAAATACTACCTCGAAACAAATTGTTTGTAATTCAGGTGGAGCAACTGCTGAATATGATTTAAATGTTGAGTTTGTTAATGGTTTTAATGAAACAATTTCTTTTAATGCTGCTAATACGCCTTCTGGATCAACTGTTACTTTTAACCCTACTACTATTACTAGTAATGGAACTGTTAAAATGACAGTTTCTAATCTAGATGGTGTAACTGCAAACAACTATAACATTACTATAAACGGAACTTCAACTTCAGTCAACCAATCAGTTGATGCTGAACTAGAAATATCTGATGGTAGTTTTTCTAACTTCTCGCTTACTGCTCCTACAAATGGATCAACTGACGTAAGTATTGTTCCTGACTTATCTTGGGGAAGTATTTCTGAAGCTGAATCATATGACATTCAAATTGCAACTGATAATGCTTTTACCAATATAATCCTTAATGCTAATTCAGCTACAAATGCGTATACAGTTACACCCCCACTAAGTGCTTTAACACAATATTTCTGGAGAGTTCGTGGAAAGAATGCTTGTGGTGAAGGAAATTACACAAGTGCTTTTAGCTTTACAACTAATAACCCTTCTTATTGCGCTTCTACATTTACTGACGAAGCTGGAGGTGGCGATCATATCACCAATGTTACGTTTAATACTATTAATAACACAACAGGGAATGATATCGTAGATGGATATATAGATTATACAGCTACTATTTCTACAGATGTTAATGCTGGAGATAGCTACCAAGTAAGTGTAACTTTTGATCCTGATGGTTTCCAAGATCATTGTTATGTATTTATCGATTGGAATCAAGATTTTAATTTTGATGTCAGTACTGAAAGATATGATTTAGGAAGTGTTTCGGGTGCTGTTGGTACTAGAACGGCCAATATTGCTGTTCCTACAGATGCTGTTAACGGAACTACCAGAATGAGAGTGATTGCTCAATATTTTGATGGTACCAACTTTATCCTTACAGATGGAGCTTGTGATACTGATCATGCTTCAGAATGGGGTGAAACAGAAGATTATTCGGTAAATGTAATTAATACAACTGCCTCTGTTGATAATTTTGATTTTACTAATTTTAATGTTTATCCAAATCCATCAAATGGTAATTTCAATATAACCTTTGAAGTTATTAATACAGAAAGCGTTGGAGTTAGATTATTCGATATTAGAGGAAGATTAGTTGAAGAAAGAGAGTTTAAAAATACAGCTAACACTTTCTCTGAAGAATTAAACCTTGAAGGAATTAATGCTGGATTGTATTTGTTACAAGTACAAAATGGAAATAAACGTACTACTAAAAAACTAATTGTAAAATAAATTAAGGTTCTTTAGTAACACATAAAATAAAAAGGCGAGTTAATAAACTCGCCTTTTTTGATTAATCCCAAAAACTAATTATAAATTATACGTAACATTAAATGTTACAAAACGTGGTTGTACAATGTAAATCGAAGAACTATTAAAAATCGTATTCGAGTCATCTTGATTTAAAGACTTTGTATTTAACAAGTTAGTCGCTTTTATTTTATATTCCCATTTACTATCTCCTTTTTGATACGTTAAATCTGCATCCCAAAAACTATAGTCATTCAATGTAGTTGATTGGTTTCTAAAGTTATTATAAGTATAACTTGTATTGAAAACTAAATCATCTGTAATAAATGTATCGAAGTTAATAAACGGACTATGTGTTGTAAATGTATTCACAATCCCACCTTGATCGTATTTATTTATACTTAAATTATATCCCACATCAAAGTTTGGAAACTCTCTAAAGTTTGTGCTAAACCTTGTTCTATATGATTGCGTTAATGAATTAGACTCTCTATTTTCATTCTTACCTGTTTGCCCTGAAAAGAACAAGTTGTTAGAAACTGAGTAAGCAACATTCCCTCCTAATGTAACTTTAAACTTTCTATAGCTTTTTTGGAAGTTTGCATTCGCAGAAATTGTTTCATCTGGAAAAGCAGAATTAATAGAACTCGATACTTGATCTACTCCACTAAACACAGTCGCTCCCTTAACAGCATCAATTAGTTTACTATAATTTACACTTGCGAAAACATTTGTGTAGTTAAACATGTTAAAACTAAAGTAGCTCAAATTTACATTGTGTGATAGCGAACTTTCCAACGCTCTATTACCGCTATATAGTCGGTTATAGTTATTAAACACAAACCCTTCAGCCACTCTATTAATATCAGTAAAACTTACTTGTTGACTATAGTTTAGTCGCAATGTTTCTGATTTTTTCAGCGCTACTTTTATAGATGCATCTGGAAGAATTTTTGTAAAACTATTATCAAAAACACTTCCTAATTGTGTATTCACCGCTGCATATTTATGTGCTGTAACACCTTGATTAAATGTGAATATCCCAGTAATAAACTTATAATGTAACCCCGCATAATAATCATCAAAAGTATATTCTACATCATTAATCGCATTTGGATTATTAATATTCGTTTGATCTCCACTATCTAACACTTGGAAAACATCAGAATTAAACTGTTGGTTACTTACTGTTGTTCCTAATGTAACATTCAAATTACTTTTAGAATTAATTACATAGAAGTAATCCAACTTTGCATCTAGTTTATTTGTTTTTACTCTTTTGTTCTGAGATACATCAAACAACGATTGGTTTGTTAATCCTAACTGATTAAAAAATGATAATTGAGCTAATTGAGCATTATAAAATGGATCTTCATTTTGCCATAAATGTTGAGCTTCAAAAGCAAAGATGTTATTATCATTTAACGTATAATAATAATTCAAATTCTGACTTATAGAATATGGGTTTTGAGTTGTTAATTGATTAATTGGTATTGAAGTAAATGTTCCATCAATTGTTGTTCGATTAGAAGTTAATAGTTGAGTTTCACTTTGATCAGAAATCTTAGCAAATACATCATAATCGAATTGATTGTCTGCATTAGCCTTATAACTTGAACTCAATTTAATCAAACCTAAATCACTTTGTTGATTTGTTATACTTTGTGTTGTCTCAGTTGCTATAGATTGCGGATTATTCTCATCTGGATTCAAATAATTTCGAACTGTATTTTCTTCTAAATCGGTATCAGAACCAGAATAAATAGCAAATCCACTTAAATCCCAATTTTTCTTAGGAGAATAGCTAAAGTTTAATGCTCCAAAACGAGATTCAATTTCTTTTGCTCTGTTATTTCTTAGTGTAAGAAACCCTATATCTGAAGATGCAACATTAAATCCTGTACCTCTTCCTCCACCTCCACGGAATCCTCCTGTAAACTTAAAGTAATCACGACGCGTAAATGGAACTTCACCAATGTTATTGAAATCGGTAATAAGATTCAAACTATATTTAGGACTGTAATAAAATAGTTTTGGATGAACGATATATCTAGTATCATCAGTCGCCATTCCAATACCTGCTGAAACTTCTCCAAACCAAAAGTTTTTCTTTCCTTCTTTAAGCTTTAAATTAATAACAATATTATCTTCATTGTCGGTTACACTACTCATTTGACGAACTTCACTGTGATTTTTTAACACTTGTACTTTATCAATTGCATCAGCAGGAATATTCTTTGTAGCTAACTTAGAATCACCATCGAAAAAATCTTTACCTTCAACCATTACCTTACTCACAGTTTTTCCTTCAACTTGAATTTCACCTTCATCATTTACTTCAACTCCAGGTAGTTTCTTTAATACATCTCCAAGTTTCTTTTCTGTTCCGCTTTTAAAAGAATCTGCGTTATATATAATTGTATCTCCTTTTACTGTTACTGGCATTTTAGAAACAATTTCAACTTCATCTAACGCATTATCAAATATTAAAACGATATCTTTTGTTATGTTAATTTCTTTAGTTGTAATTTGAATTTCTCCAGTTTTCATTCCTACATAACTAGCTTTAATTATATAATTGGAATTTTTATTTAGGTTTAACTTATAATTACCAAAAGAATCAGTAAATCCATAAGAGTCAATTTTTTTAGTTTGCTGGTTAATTGCAATCATATTTGCCATTTCTAATTTGTTCCCACTATCATCTTTTACAACACCTGATAGTTTAATTTGGGCACTAGTATGGCTAGCAATTAAAATAATTGCCCAGAATAATATTTGTTTCATTATTAAAATTTTGGTTATCTAACGTCTAGAATTTCGTCCTCTTCTTCCTCTCCACATTTCACGCATTTCTTCCATTTTTTTCTTTACAATTTTATTGTATTCTTTTCTGGTTACTTTGTCGCCTTTAGTTGGAGCTTCAATTTCTATTCTTTCTTTTGGGTTAAGTACAATTTGCGTACATAAAACAGTAGTTTTTCCTGAATTTATTTCTAAAATAAGCCCTGGTAATCCCCAATATTCTCCTGGCCCGTTACTTACTGGAATCTGAGGAGTATACCATGCTGTCACAAAAACTTCTTTTGGTATTTCAATCTCATCAGTTACTTTTTTCACATTAGCCGTATCCTGTTTCTTTTCTCCTTTTCCTCTATCTCTACCTCTACCACGACCTCTTCTTCGCATATTTTGCCAATCGAACTCATCTGTTTTCTTTAACATCGTTGCCTTATAACATAAATAGTTTCCTATTTGTTTAGTTTCTCCAGTCATTTCCCATTGCGGCATTTCAGAATTATCTTCTATCAAAAACTTCTTTCCAAAAAACTCTCGTTCTTCTAAAAACTTTTTCTCTGTAATACTTTTATACTGTAATTCAGCTGAAAAACCTCCAAATCTAAATCCACCTCCTCTACCTGGCGCATCTAATTTTTCTTCTTCTTTATATACTGAAGCACTTTTATTAAATTGAAGAACATATGTTTTTTCAAGCATATTCTTCATACGCTCCATAATTCTTTTCTTTTGTTGCTCCGACATTTCTCGGTTATTCCACTGTTCTAAGTCGAATGAAGTTTTAGATTGGTAAACTGCTTTCCCGTAAAAATCTTTCTGAGCAAAACAGGTTACTGTAAAGAAAATAAACAAATAGGTTACAAATGATTTCATATTGATTAGCTTAATTTTGTTAAAGATAATGTTAGTTATCTTTTCTTAGACTTAAAAAAAAGCTAAAGGTTTAATCACTATCCTTGAATTTCTATACTAATAGATTCACCGTCTTTTTTAGACTTACGATTATTCCTAAAACGCTCCATCATTTCTTCAGTTTTCTCTCTCATGATTTTATCAAATTTTTCTTGAGAAACCTTCTTTCCTTTTTTAGGTTTTTTTATAGTTACTTTTTCAGAAGGATTTAAAACTAGTTCTGTACAAACAATAGTTTGTTTCCCTTCATGAACTTCGAGAATTAGACCTGGTAAACCCCAAAACATTCCTGGTCCATTACTCACTGGAATTTCAGGAGTATACCAAGCTTCAGTTTTTACAGTTACCATTTTCTTAGTTTCTTCCTTTTCTCCATCTGTCATAGTAAAACTCATGCGTTCTTCCTCTCTTGATCTTGTAGCTTTGTAACAAGTATATTTTCCTATCTTTTTTGTTTCAGCTGTCATTTCCCATGGTGCACTCTCAAGTTTATCTTCGATTAAAAAGTTTTTCCCACTAATTTCTGTCTTATTCTTATACTCTTTTTTAACAACATCTTTATATAACACATCATTACCTCCACCATTACCAATCATTACAATGCTTACTCCTCCAGTTTGAGTTTCTGGCTTTAGCTCTTTATTTTGAGTATACGTAGATACAGACTTATTAAAATTCAGAGTAAATGTCTTTTGCGACATTTTCCTAATTTGATCTTGTAGTTGTTTCTGAAGTGCTTTATTAGGCGCATTACTATCCGTACTCATTTTAATATCCATATTTCTATGAGTTTTATAAGTAGCTTTTCCTTGAAAGTTTTGTGCTCCTGAAATTAAGGACAACAATACTAATGATAGAAATAATGTAATTCTCATGATATTCATTTTTTAGGTGTTATGTTTATTTTTTTGTTTTAAAGGTTTGATATAACTTTAATTACTTTTTTTGCAATTTTTATTGATTCATCAATATCTCCAGCTTTGCCTTTTATCTCAAAACTATGCTTGAATTCATGGTCATTTTTCTTGGTTTCATTAAAACGAACTCTATATCCTAATTTTATAGAATCTTTTTCATTGTTATTTTTAAAAATATCTTTTACATCTTTCCAATCAATAGTTTCTAATTCCTCTACAGAGTCAACAGTAAAAACTAAAGATGTTATACTATTGTCTATTATTTCTGCTTTAGCACTTTCTTTTTGAGCGTTTAAATTCAATACCGATAAAAAGGCAAATGCGATTAATATTTTTTTCATGATTTTTTGGTTTTTTAATTTCATGGTACAAATATGTTATCAAAAAGCAGCTTTCTTGGTTAACTAGTGTTAACTAGTGTTAACCGATTGATTTTGTATATATATAAAGTGTACTTTTGGGGTATGAAATCAAAAAAATATAATTGGATTCTATATTTTATTACGGCAACAATTCTTACAACAATTGCTGTTCAGTTCTATTGGAATTATAAAAATTATCAAGAGAACAAACAGCGTGTAATGAATGAAATTCAAATTAGTTTAGATAATGCTGTTGAGCAATATTTTGCTGATTTATCAAAGAAAAATTACTTTGCGATTGTTACTGACAAAAAAGATTCTACCCGTCAAAATAGAATGAAAAATGTTTGGCGAAATATCTTTTCAAAAATTGATAGTACTAATGGAAAAACCGATAATCGTCTTCAAAAAAAAGACACAACTCCGAAATTAGATTTCCAAATTACATCAATAAAGTTTGAAACTGATGACGAAAATGATTTCAACAGAACTACATCAGTAATTGATAGTATTATGTGTGATACTATTTTTAAACTTGATAAAAACATAGATAAAAAAACTCCAATAAAAGGTTTTACACAATTCCATAAAAATGAAAAAACTGGAACTCATATTGAAGGAAACACAGTTTCTGATGTTAGAGTTTTTAGAGGTAAACAAGCCACAGATAGTTTAAAACTTATAAAAGGATTACAAACCATTTTTGTAGCTGTTCAAAATGACACAATTAATCCAATAAAAATTGATTCTATTTTAAGAAAAGAATTGGTTAAAAAGAATATTAATGTGAATTATGGATTTGAATATTTTAAGTCCGACACTTTACAATCTGATTTCTTACCTGTACCTATAAAACAGTTTGAAATTATCGAATCTAAATCTACTTTTTTAGGTCCAGATAAACAATTCAAAATGAAGTATACAAATCCTTCTGCTGAAGCTTTACGAAGAAGCTCTACAGGAATACTTTTATCATTATTATTATCATTGGCTGTAATTTCAAGTTTATTTTACTTGTTGAAAATTATAAACGAACAAAAGGAATTAGCTGAAATTAAAAATGACTTAATAAGTAACATTACTCACGAATTCAAAACTCCAATAACAACTGTTTCTACCGCTTTAGAAGCTATTAATAATTTTAATGCAATAGAGGACACTGAAAAAACTAAAAAGTATGTTTCAATCTCTGAAAACCAGATTAAGAAATTACACTTAATG
This sequence comes from uncultured Tenacibaculum sp., assembly GCA_947492185.1. Classification (GTDB taxonomy): domain Bacteria; phylum Bacteroidota; class Bacteroidia; order Flavobacteriales; family Flavobacteriaceae; genus Polaribacter. The sequence goes on along the minus strand of CANLMR010000001.1, from coordinate 820,998 downwards.
GTTGAAAAACTTTTGGAAACAGCAACATTAGATAGCGAGAAGCTTTTACTTAAAAAAGAACAAATTGAAATAATTAATTTAATAGAAAAACTTTCTAATAAACATCAACTACTAACAAACATTAAGGAAATTCATTTCTCTTCTAACGCTAAATCTTTAGTATTAAATATTGATGAGTTTCATTTTGAAAATGCAGTATCAAACTTAATTGATAATGCAGTAAAATATGGTGGTGATAAAATTGATATTTTATTAATAGTCGAAAGAGACAACATTACTATTTCCGTTTCTGATAACGGAAAAGGAATCGACAAAAATCAGCAAGAAAAAATATTTGATAAATTTTATCGCATTCCAAAAGGAAATACACACGATGTAAAAGGTTTTGGTATTGGGTTATATTACACTAAAAAAATTATTGAAAAACATGGCGGTTCTTTAAATCTGCAAGCAAAACCTGGAAAAACCGTCTTTAAAATCGACCTAACTAATGAGTGAAAAAATAAAGTTATTACTGGCAGAAGATGAACCGAGTTTAGGACAAATCGTAAAAGAAAGTTTAGAGACAAGAAACTTTGAAGTGATTCATGCTTTAAATGGAGAGGAAGCTTATGAATTATATGTAAAAGAAAAACCCGAAATATTAGTTTTGGATGTGATGATGCCAAAAAAAGATGGATTTACTTTAGCAAAAGAGATTCGACAAGAAAATAGTACTATTCCTATTATTTTCCTAACAGCAAAATCTCAAACCAAAGATGTTGTAGATGGGTTTCAACATGGAGGCAATGATTATTTAAAGAAACCTTTTTCAATGGAAGAATTAATTGTAAGAGCATACAGCTTATTAGATCGTGTTTCATTAAAAAGAAATTTAGAAAAAATCCCTATTGGTGAGTTTACCTTAAACTACGAAAAGCAAAAATTGTATTATAAAGACAATGCAGAACTTCTTACACATAGAGAATGCGAACTTTTATATTACTTAATAGAAAAAAAGAACGAAGTTTTAGACCGAACATTTATTTTAAATAAGCTTTGGGGTAATGATGATTTCTTTAATGCCCGAAGTATGGATGTATTTATTTCTAAGTTGAGAAAAAAACTAAAAAAGGATCCTTCAGTAGAAATTATTAATATTAGAGGTTATGGATATAAATTAACTTGTTAAACTTCAAAATAATTGAAAATTATATGTAATTTTGACTGGCTCAAAACTATGATTTATGCACATCGCAATTGCAGGAAATATTGGCGCTGGTAAAACTACATTAACTAAGTTATTAGCTAAACATTACAAATGGGACCCTCATTTTGAATCTGTAGATGAAAATCCATATTTAGATGATTTTTACAGTGAAATGGAGCGTTGGTCTTTTAATTTACAAGTATACTTTTTAAATAGTAGATTTCGTCAAATCTTAGAACTTCGTAAATCAGGAAAAGCTATCATTCAAGATAGAACTATTTATGAAGATGCTCATATTTTTGCTCCTAACTTGCATGCTATGGGCTTAATGACCAATAGAGATTATAGTAACTATTCATCTCTATTTGAGCTTATGGAAAACTTAGTTACTCCTCCTGATTTATTAATTTATCTACGTGCAGATATTTCAACTCTTGTAGGTCAAATTCATAAGAGAGGACGCGATTATGAAAGTTCTATTAGCATCGATTATTTAAGCAGACTTAATGAGCGTTACGAAGCTTGGATTAGCACTTATAACAAAGGGAAATTATTGATCATCGAAGTTGACAAACTTGACTTTGTTGATAAACCTGAAGATTTAGGATATATTATTGACAGAATTGATGCTCAAATAAACGGATTATTCTAAATCATTTTAGATTTCATAATATTCAAAAACTCACTATAGCTATAGTGAGTTTTTTTTTGATTCATTTTTAAGCTTTCAATTAAAAAATCTCAACAACAATACTTTAAACTTAATAATAGAGGTTACTTTTTATAAAAAGTAGCTCCATTATTTATAAATAGAAACTCATAAGACTTCTTTTTCTTATCAGTTCATCAAATATTTGTATTGGGTTCAACTATTCAAAAAGCAAAATATTACAGGATTTGAAATGAGGTAATACTTACCATTTTCATTTTTTTAAAAACAAATAGGTAACAAAATTTTGCTCTTGTTTATATAAACATGTACAACCAATTAAAGTTTAACAAATGCTGGTACATTTTTTAAACAAAGCTAGTTCAATACCAGATAAACTAGCTAATTGTTTTAATAATTACAGGAAGCTGAAAATGTAAAATTAAAACATCAATCAAAAACTAGAGTAAGCTAAAAACTAAATTTTATAGAAATGAAAAAATCATTTTTTTTATCAAAAGGATTAGAGAAATTTTCAAACAAAGAAATCAACGATTTATCGCTTATTAAAGGAGGAGCAATTCCTACAGATGATGATGTAATTTATTACCCAACAAGTGGTGGTGGTGGAAAATGTCCTTACGGTCAAGTTTGGAGTCATAAACTACAAAGATGTGTAGCTATTGCTGAAAAAGAAGAAGAAAGATTCAGACTATAATACGCTTTATTAAATCTCTCAAGGAAATTGTGGTTCTTCACAGTTTCCTTGTTTAAAAACTTTCATTATGACCTTTAATTCTTTAGCCTTAAAAATAGCAAGCAGATGTAATCTAAATTGTTCGTATTGTTTTATGTATAACTTGGGTGACACCACTTATAAAAAGCAACCTAAATTTATGTCTACTGAAATTGTAGATCATATTATTGAAAAAACAAAAGCATATATCAAAAAATATAATAAAAAAGAATTCTCTTTTATCTTTCATGGAGGAGAACCTTTACTAGCTCCAAAACAATTTTATATTGATTTTATTAACAAAGTGGAAAATATAAAAAAGGAATTACCAGATGTTACTTTTCATTTTGACGTTCAAACTAATGGTGTTCTTCTCAATACCGAATGGATCAATTTGTTTAAAGAATTAAATATTGCTCCTAGTATTAGCGTAGATGGAACGAAAAAAGCACATGATATGTATAGAGTTGACCATAAAGGAAACGGCAGCTACGATAATGTTTTTAAGAGTGTGCAACTTCTAAGAAAAGAAATGGATTATGCAGATATTGCTTGTGTAATAAATACAAACGAATCTCCTCAAGAAATTTATTCTAGCTTCAAAAAAATGAATGTGAGTTATGTAAATTTTTTGATTCCTGATTATACTCATGACAACTTTCCTTTTGATAAAGAGAAAACAACAATGGCCGATTGGCTAATTAAACTTTTTGACATTTGGATTAATGATACAAATCGATTTAAAATTCCATTGTTTTTTGGGTTACTAAATTCCTTAATGAGAATTACTGAAGATGCTAAAAATGAATCAACAGTATTGGTAATAGAAACCAACGGAGAAATAGAAGCTATAGATTCTCTAAAAGCTTGCGGTCACGGTTTTACAAAAACAGGATTAAATATTACAACAAACAATCTTGAAGACATTCAAAATACTTCTTTAGGAAATTTATATTTCAACGATTTAAACTCCAAACTTTGCAATCAATGCTTAGAATGTCCTCTTAAAGAAATTTGCAAAGGAGGTAGGTTAGTTCATCGACATAGTAAAACAAATGGTTTTAATAATCCGTCAGTATACTGTAACGATTTAATTAAACTCATTGCCCATGTTCAAAAATTCTTTATTTCATGTTATCCTAAATTGCATGAAAAAGAAAATATTGAAGCTATAAATCCGGTGGAAATAAGAAACTATCTTAATAGTATTACTGAATATCAATTCAATCCTTACCAAGAAGAATTAGAATCATTTTTACAAAAGGGGACTATTCAAATTTAAACTGATATTCCTCTTTTAAATTCACTTAATAGAATAGCAGTAGCTGTAGCAACATTTAAACTTTCTGTTTTCTGAATTTCACCAAATCTAGGAATCGTTAGTTTTTGCTGAATTACATTATTGATTTCATTAGAAATCCCATTAGCTTCATTACCCATTACTAAAACAGCCTCTTTAGGCAACTCTGTTCTATACACGTTCTTACCATCCATATCTGCAGTGAACGTAGGTAATTCTGTATTTTCTAGAAAATTCTTTAAATCTGTATACACAATATTAACACGAGTAATAGAACCCATTGTTGATTGTATTACTTTCTGGTTATAACAATCAACAGTATCCTTAGAACAAACAAGTTGTTGTACCCCAAACCAATCGCATAATCGAATTATGGTTCCTAAATTTCCTGGGTCATTTATTGTATCTAACGCTAAAATTAACCCTTGACCTATATTCTCTTGTTTTGACGGGATTTTAAAAATTCCTAAAACTTTATTAGGAGTCTTAAATGCGCTTATTTTTTTAAGTTCTATTTCTGTTATCTCAACAATCTTATTGCTATCGTCTGTAGTAAAAGCATTTAATTCAGTTGTGAAAATTTTCTCAACTTCTAAATTAGAAGTTAAAAGTTCATTAACTACCTTAATTCCTTCAGCTATAAACAAGCCATTCTCTTGCCTGTATTTTTTTTGTCTTAAACTATTAATTAGTTTGGTTTGATTTTTGGATATACTCATTGGCAGTTTTTTAACGGCACTTAACCATAAAAATGGTATTTTTGAAAAATCATTTATTTTTGGAAAAGTATTAAAACTAAATTATAACTTAGGTAATATCTACTTTTTTAGGATACACCGCCGTAAAACTAGCCCAAAATTAAAAGACTAAATGCGAGGCGTAAAGTTAATGAAAAAACTTTCTTTTTATTTTTTATTCATACTGCTTTTGAGTTCATGTAACACCATTAAACATGTTCCAGAAAATGAGTTGTTACTAACTAAAAATACGATAACAATTGATAGCGTACAGAAAAATGATGAAAAATTAAAAGAACTCTTACTTCAACGTAGAAATGCCAGAGCTATTGGACTTCCCCTTTCATTATATTTTTACAATTTAGGTAATCCTAAAGGTTCTCAAGATGTAGAAGAATGGAAGGAAAATCATCCTGGATGGTACAATACCTTTAAAGATATTTTTTCTGAGAAACAAAGTATTGCTGTTGCTAATACTTTTATTGGTTTAAATCAGTGGTATTTGAATAATGGACAAGCACCTGTTATTATAGATGATAAAAAAACGAAAAACACAGTTAAAAATTTACAAACCTACTTTCAAACTGAAGGATATTTTAGAGCTAAAGTATGGTCTAAAAAAGATACAATAACAAAGAAAAAGGGGACAATTTCTTATTTCGTTGAAAAAAACAAGCCTTCATTTCTAGATTCTATTTCAATCAATATAAGATCCTCTGTATTAGATTCTATTTATAACTTAAGTAAAGAAAGAAGTTTTTTAAAAGTTGGTAATCAATACAAAAATCAAAGTTTCATTAATGAAGCAAATAGATTAGTAAAACTCTTTAGAAACAAAGGAATATACCATTTCACTGAAAATTATATTGAATTTATTAATGATACTTTACAGAATTATCAAAAAACAAAAGTTGAGCTAGGAATTTTAGATCGTTTAATTGAAAAGGATGGGAATTATGTTTCTAAACCTTTTAAAGTTCAAAAAATCAAGAACATAAACGTTTATACTGATTATAGTTATAATAAAAGAAATGAACCTTACTTAGACTCTTTAAGTTATAACGGAATTAATTTTTATGCTCATAAAACATTAAAATATAATCCAAAATATCTAGAGCAATCTGTATTTATTAAACCGAATCAAATATATACAGACTCTCTAAGAAATTTAACTCAAACTCATTTAAGAGGTTTAAGAAATTTTAAATCTACTTCTATTAGATATAACCCTTATAATGATGGCGACAATGCTCTTGAAGCTAATATTTTTCTTACTCCAATAGAAAAATACACTATTGGAATTGATACAGAATTATCAAGATCAAATATCCGTAATTTCGATATTTCGGCAAAATTTTCTATTACAAACAGAAATGCTTTTAAAGGCGCTGAAATTTTTAAACTTTCATTTTTAGGAGGCTATTTCAATTCAAGAAATGGGCCTGGTTGGGAAATCGGTACAAATGCTTCACTTGAAGTTCCTAGATTCATGGGACCTTTTGGGCTTCATAAATTAGTACCTAAAAGAATGCAACCTAGAACCATTTTTTCTACAGGTTTAAATATTCAAAAAAACATAGCATTAGATAAACAAAATATTTCTCTTGGTATTGATTACCGATGGAATTTTAATAAAAGAAAATCTATTCAATTAGAATTATTAAATGCTCAATATGTAAGAAATTTAAATGTAGATAACTACTTTACTATTTACAGTTCAGAGTATGCTAAATTACTAGAAATTGATAATGTAAATACTAATTTCACATTACCAACCAACTCACCATCAAATAACTCTAATATTGTTAGGTTTATGGAAGATGTTTTAGATGATACAAGTTTCCAAACATCAAATCCTCAAGAATATCAAGACAATAGAAATATATTGAATCGCTATAACATTATTACATCAGATTTCTTAATTCCTGAAATAGCTTACGCATTTACTTATAATAATCAAGAAAAAGCTAAGGATAATGACTTTTCTTATTTCAGAGTTCGTTTAGCAAACTCTGGTAATGTAATGGGACTTTTATCTAATCAAACCAATGTAAATAATCAAAAAACTGTTTTTAAAATTCCTGTCGCTCAGTATTTCAAAACAGATATTGAATACAAAAAATTCTGGGACTTAGGTCAAAATAATATTCTAGCACATCGAACACTATTAGGAGCCATTATCACTTATAATAATTCTGCAATTCCTTTTTCTAGAAGTTATTTTGCAGGAGGATCGAACGACATTAGAGCATGGAGAACTTATGATTTAGGCCCAGGTAGAAGATTACCAGGATTAGAATATAATATTGGAAGTTTAAAGTTTTTGACTTCATTCGAATATCGATTTGATATTGCCGGAAATTTAAAAAGTGCCATTTTTATGGATGCGGGTAATATATGGGACATCACCAACTCTTCTTTAGTTGATGAAGAATCTCGATTTTCTGGACTAAAATCACTTACAGATATGGCTGTTGGAACTGGTTTTGGAATACGCTATGATTTTAAATTCTTAGTTGCTCGTTTAGATTTAGGATTTAAAATAAGAGAACCTTATTTAATAGGCGATAGATGGTTCCAAAATTTTGGTTTTTCTAATGCTGTATATAACATAGGAATTAACTACCCTTTCTAATAAAACTTAACTATAACGTAATCGTAATCTCTTAGGCTTTTTCTTTATTTAAAGGAAAAATTATGTAGTTTTGTTTCCATTCATAACACAAATCTAAAACTAATAAAATGATAAAACCTGGAGTTGCAACTGGACAAGAAGTGCAAGAGATTTTCAAATTAGCAAAAGAAAAAGCATTCGCTTTGCCTGCAGTAAATGTTGTAGGATCAAATTCTATTAACACGGTTTTAGAGACTGCAAAAGAAGTAAATGCTCCTGTAATTATTCAATTCTCAAATGGAGGCGCACAATTTAATGCAGGAAAAGGATTATCTAATGAAGATCAAAAAGCTGCAATTGCTGGGGCTGTTGCTGGAGCAAAACATGTTCATTTAATGGCAGAGGCATATGGTATTCCTGTTATTTTACATACAGATCATGCTGCTAAAAAACTATTACCTTGGATTGATGGATTATTAGATGCAAGTGAAAAACATTTTGCTGAAACAGGTAAATCATTATTCAGTTCTCATATGATTGATCTTTCTGAAGAACCAATCGAAGAAAACATTGAAATTTGTAAAGAATACTTAGCTAGAATGAGCAAAATGGGTATGACTTTAGAAATTGAATTAGGAATTACTGGTGGTGAAGAAGATGGAGTAGATAATACAGATGTAGATAGCTCTAAATTATATACACAACCAGAGGAAGTTGCATTTGCATACGAAGAGTTAATGAAAGTAAGTCCTCAATTTACTGTGGCTGCTGCTTTTGGAAACGTTCATGGTGTTTATAAACCAGGAAACGTAAAATTAACTCCAAAAATTTTAAAGAATTCTCAAGAACATATTTCTGAAAAATATAATGTTCCTCATAATACTATTGATTTTGTATTCCATGGTGGATCAGGATCTACTGTTGAAGAAATTCGTGAGTCAATTGGTTATGGAGTAATTAAAATGAATATTGACACTGATCTTCAATATGCTTTTAACGAAGGCGTAAGAGATTATATGACTGAGAACTTACCTTACTTACAAACACAAATTGGTAATCCGGATGGAGACGATGTGCCTAACAAAAAGTACTATGATCCTCGTAAGTGGTTACGTGAAGGTGAAAAGACATTCAAAACACGTTTAAAGAAGGCTTTCGAAGATTTAAACAACATCGATACTTTATAAGCTTTTACATACTTTTAGTTTATTTTTAGTAATTAGCATTAGTTTTTTACTTATTTTGCGCTGCGAAATAACAAACTAACTAAATACTATAATACACCGTAATATGGCTTGGTTTAAACGAAAAGACAAAGGGATTCAAACCCCTACAGAAGAGAAGAAAGACACACCTAAAGGTTTATGGTACAAAACTCCTAGTGGAAAAATAATTGACACAGATGAGTTAAAGAAAAATCTTTATGTTAGTCCTGAAGATGGTTATCACGTAAGAGTAGGCAGTAAAGAATACTTCGAATTATTCTTCGATAATAATGAGTTTACTGAACTTAATGAGAAATTAACTGCAAAGGATCCTTTAAAATTTGAGGATACAAAAAAATACCCAAATCGTTTAAAGGCTGCACAAGAGAAAACAGGTTTAAAAGACGCTGTTAGAACCGCAGTTGGGAAATCGTTTGGTAAAGATTTAGTAATTGCTTCAATGGATTTCTCATTTATTGGAGGATCAATGGGAAGTGTTGTTGGAGAAAAAATAGCAAGAGCAATTGATTACTCTATCAAAAACAATATTCCTTTCTTAATGATTTCTAAATCTGGAGGAGCACGTATGATGGAAGCTTCTTTATCCCTAATGCAGTTGGTGAAAACTTCTGCAAAATTAGCGCAATTAGCAGATGCAAAGATTCCTTATGTTTCTTTGTGTACAGATCCAACTACTGGAGGAACAACTGCTTCTTTTGCAATGTTAGGTGATATTAATATTGCAGAACCTAATGCTTTAATTGCTTTTGCTGGTCCAAGAGTAGTTAAAGATACTACAGGAAAAGAATTACCAGAAGGATTTCAAAGATCTGAATTTGTTTTAGAACATGGATTCTTAGATGGAATTTACGAAAGAAAAGATTTAAAGAAACAGGTAAATTTGTATTTAGATTTAATACAAAATCAACCTGTAAGAGCATAAACATAAAAAACCAGCCTATCGGCTGGTTTTTTTCAACTGAAAAACTACTATCACTACCTATTTATTTCTTAACGAAATCTCTCTACTTTCTCCATCTGCATTTGTCAAGGTAGCTTTATTATCACAAGATCCGTCACCGAAATCTAAAGTATAAACATTCCCGTTTTTAGATATTTCTGTTACTCCACTAACAATATATTTACAAGCGTACTCTCTTCTTAACTTCTCTATAATATTTCCTATAAATTCAACTCCATTTTTATTCACGAATTTCCAATTACCAGAAATTAAGTATACATCATCTCCTCTTAAAAAAGTATCATCTCCTTCAATCTTCTCTCTTATTCTTGTTCCTTCTAAACTAACAACCTCACCTGTAGATAATGTCATTGTTAAATCTACTGTATGTGTAGCTTCTTTATTACCATTTTCATTTTCCTTTATTTTAACTACCGATTTCGATCCTTCTAACTGGTTTCCATCTATAGAAAAATCTTCAAAAGTTACAGATTTGGAATAGCCTGTATCAGTCTTTTCGTACACAATAACAATCTTACCTTTAAATTCTCTTCCTCTTTTACCAATACATCCTTCTCCAAAATCTAGCGTAATAGTTATTGTATTATCATTTGGATTTTGTTCTACAGTTCTTACTACACAATCCGCAACACTACTTTTACTTGCATCTACTCCTCTTCCTAATAAATTAAAATCGTTATCATCATCTTCTAGAATATTATCAATATCTGAAGTAATATCATCTGCTAAAACTACCGCTTCTACATCATCTGTATTTAAATCTGTTTCCACTGCGTCCATTCCATCATTATTAGAACAAGAAGCAAGTACCACCATTCCAATAATTGTCAAAATTCTTAAATTTAAAACCTTAAGTGTCATAATTAATAAGTATTAAAAGTTAATCTGATTCTTTGACTTCATGTTTTTAAAAAGGTTTAATTTTTTAAAAAAAAGATTATTTAATTATCGCACAAGCTCATCATAATCTTTAGAAAAATAATTGTACATTTGCAACTTCAATGAAAAATCATTGGTACATTAAAATCATTTAAACAATATTGGTATGTATTTAACAAAAGAAGTAAAAGAAGAGATTTTTGCTAAGCACGGTAAAGGCGCACAAGATACTGGTTCTGCTGAAGGACAAGTTGCGTTATTTACACACAGAATTAACCACTTAACTGAGCACTTAAAGAAAAACCGTAAGGATTTTAACACAGAGCGCTCGCTAGTGAAGATGGTAGGTAAGCGTAGAAGCTTGTTAGACTATCTTAAGAAAAAAGATATCAACAGATATCGTGCAATCATTAAAGAATTAGGAATTAGAAAATAATACCTAAAATTAAAAGAGGCTGGAATTTTCAGCCTCTTTTTTTATTATCTTAGCAAAAGTTGTATTCTACAAGCAACTTCCATTGAAACAACAACACACACAACACAACAACCAAAGAGTAATTTTTTATTAGAAAAAAACATTTTATGATTCCAAAAGTATTTAACCAAGTTATTGAACTTGGAGACGGAAGAACTATCACATTAGAAACAGGAAAATTAGCAAAACAAGCAGACGGTTCTGTTGTTGTAAGAATGGGAGACACAATGTTATTGGCAACTGTAGTTTCTGCAAGAACTGCAAATCCAGGTATTGATTTTTTACCATTAACTGTTGATTATCGAGAAAAATTTGCTGCAGCTGGAAGATATCCAGGTGGTTTTATGAAGCGTGAAGCAAGACCAAGTAATGATGAAATATTAACAATGAGATTAGTAGACCGTGTTTTACGTCCACTTTTCCCAAAAGATTATCATGCTGAAACTCAGGTTATGATTCAATTAATGTCTCATGATCCAGAAGTTATGCCTGATGCATTAGCTGGTTTAGCAGCATCTACTGCTTTACAATTATCTGACATACCTTTCGAAACACCTATTTCTGAGGTACGTGTTGCTAGAATAAATGGTGAATTCATCATTAATCCTAGTTTTGATCAATTAAAAGAAGCAGATATTGATATGATGATTGGAGCTTCTGCTGATTCTGTTGCAATGGTAGAAGGTGAAATGGATGAAGTTTCTGAAGAAGAAATGGCAGATGCAATTAAATTTGCTCATGAAGCTATTAAAGTTCAGTGTGCTGCTCAAGTAGCACTAGCTGAAGCTGTTGGTAAAAAAGAAACAAGAGAATATGAAGGTGAAGCAGTAGATGAAGAATTAGAAGCTAAGATTAAAGAAGCTGCTTATCAAAAATGTTACGATATCGCTAAAAAAGGAACTTCTAAACAAGAAAGAGGTTTAGCTTTTTCTGAAGTTAAAGAAGAAGTTTTAGCGATGTTTACAGAAGAAGAAATAGAAGAAAAAGGAGATTTAGTTTCTAAATACTTTAGTAAAGCTCATAAAGCAGCAGTTAGAGATTTAACTTTAGAAGAAGGATTACGTTTAGATGGACGTAAAACTACAGATATTAGACCGATTTGGTGTGAGGTAGACTATTTACCAAGAACTCACGGTTCATCTATTTTTACAAGAGGAGAAACTCAAGCTTTAGCTACAGTTACCTTAGGAACTTCAAGAGACGCTAATATGATTGACTCTCCAACAGTTCAAGATGAAGAGCGTTTCTATTTACATTATAACTTCCCTCCATTTTCAACCGGAGAAGCTAGACCTATTAGAGGGACTTCTCGTCGTGAAATTGGTCATGGAAATTTAGCTCAACGTGCATTAAGCGGAATGGTACCAGACGATTGTCCATATACAGTTCGTGTAGTATCTGAAGTATTAGAAAGTAACGGTTCTTCTTCTATGGCAACTGTTTGTTCTGGTACAATGGCATTAATGGATGCTGGTGTACAGTTGAAAAAGCCAGTTTCTGGAATTGCTATGGGGTTAATTTCTGATGGTGATCGTTATGCTGTATTATCTGATATTTTAGGTGATGAAGATCACTTAGGAGATATGGATTTTAAAGTTACAGGTACAGCAGATGGAATTACTGCATGTCAAATGGATATTAAAATTAAAGGTCTTTCTTACGAAATTTTAGTAAAAGCATTAAAACAAGCTCGTGATGGACGTTTACATATTTTAGAAAAATTAACCGATACAATCGCTACTCCAAATACAGAAGTTAAAGCACACGCTCCTAAAATGGTTACTGTGCGTATTCCTGGAGAGTACATTGGTGCTGTTATTGGACCTGGAGGTAAACATATTCAAGAATTACAGAAAGAAACTGAAACTACAATTGTAATTAATGAAGATGAAGCTACTGAAGAAGGAATTGTTGAAATTTTAGGAACAAACCAAGAAGGTATTGATAAAGTGTTAGCTAGAATTGATTCTATTACTTTTAAACCAGAAAAAGGAAGTGTTTACGAAACTAAAGTTGTAAAAGTTCTTGATTTCGGTGCTGTTGTAGAATATATTGAAGCTCCAGGAAATGAAGTGTTATTACATATTTCTGAATTAGCTTGGGAACGCACAAATAATGTTACTGATGTGGTTAATATTGGTGATATTATTGACGTTAAATACTTTGGTGTTGATCCTAAAACTCGTAAAGAAAAAGTATCTCGAAAGGCATTATTACCTAAACCAGAAGGTTATGTAGCAAGACCACCTAGAGATAATAAAGATAGAGGATCTAGAGATAATCGTGGACGTGATAATCGTCGTGATGATAGAAAACCTAGAGAAGAGAAAAAAGAAGCTTAGAAATTTCTTTTTAGAAGAATATAAAAATCGTCAAATAAAATTGACGATTTTTTTTATGCTTTTTGTTTCTTTGTCATCATATTCATCTGCATTGAAAATACAACGTATTACATATTTATCTTTAGGTACAAATCAAGGAAATAAACTTGAAAATCTACAAAATGCAATTAATTTAATTGCTGAAGAAATTGGTAGTGTTTTAAGTATTGCTTCTATATACGAAACAGCTTCTTGGGGGTTTGATAGCGATAATTTTTACAATACTTGTATAAAAGTATCTACTTATTTACCTCCAGAAGAATTAATTAAAAAACTTCTGCATATAGAAAAAGAGTTGGGTCGAATTCGTAAAGAAAGTAACGACTATGCAGATCGTTTAATTGATTTAGACATTTTACTGTTTGACGATGAAATTATCTTTTCTAAAAACCTTATTGTTCCACATCCTAGAATGTTAGAACGAAAATTTGCTTTAGCTCCTTTAGCTGAAATTGCAAACACTTTTATACACCCAATAGAAAAAAAACAAATTGGTATTTGCTTACAAAATTGTACAGATAATTCTGAAATATCTAAAATTAATACACAATTAGTTCGACCAATTTCAATAGCAGAAAAGTATAATTATATAGCAATCGAAGGTAATATTGGAGCAGGAAAGACAACATTAGCCAACATGATGTCGGATGAATTTAACGCCAAAATTGTATTAGAAAGATTTGCAGATAATCCTTTTTTACCAAAGTTTTACAAAGATGAAGAACGGTATGCATTTCCTTTAGAAATGAGTTTTTTAGCTGATCGTTATCAACAACTTTCCGATGATCTAGCGCAATTCGATTTATTTAAAAACTTTATTGTTTCTGATTACTATATATTCAAATCTTTGATATTCGCTCAAGTAACCTTGCAAAACGACGAGTATAAATTGTACCGTAAAATGTTTGATTTAATGTACAAAGAAATCGTTAAACCAGATGTATATGTATACTTATATCAAAACACCGAAAGGCTGCTTAAAAACATCCAAAAACGAGGAAGAGAATATGAACAAAATATAGAAGCTGCTTATTTAGAAAAAATACACGATGGCTACACTAATTTCATCAAAACACAACAAGACTTAAATATTTTGGTGATTGATGTATCTGAGCTTGATTTTGTGAATAACAAAGACGACTATAAAACTATCCTAAAGAAGATAAAAAACCATAATTAACAATCTAATCTACTCCTTAGTAGATCTCCTTCTTGTCGTTAATTAAAATATAGCCTCTAATTGTTTTTCAAAATCTTCACATTCTTTTATAACTCCTTCGCTATACGTTTTACTCTGAAGATCAACATCTAATTCATACAAAAATCGATTCAACCCGAATGAAATCTCTATGAATTTCCCTCTTTCTTCTTCTGTTTTAGATGAAGACCATCGCTGATAGACCTTATCTGCATAATCACCTAAAACACTATTAAATTTAATTAAACGCTCCTTTTTCGACAGCAAATCTTTATCAATTGCATTATATGATTCATTTGATTTTTTTTGCCCCAATAAAAAATTAAAAAATGACATATTATATATTTTGTAAAATGTGTACTACTATTAAATTTTATTTTATTTGTTTGATTTTATTTCCATTCCAAGAGTATACTTTAAGCACTTCAATAGAAATTTCATCACCTTTCATATTTGGTGTTATTTCTGCATATAGTATTTTATTTTTTTGACCAAATTTATCATTTGGGAAAATATAATCCTTGTATGGTTCAGGACCATCACAATGAACATTTTGGATTAAAGGAAGCTTTATTAACTTTCCTTTACTATTTTCTAAATAATAATACTCCTCAGTATTAGAACAGCAAGCTGAATAATTAATATCAACTTTTATTAATTGCTTTATATTTTTTAAACCTCTTAGATCTATAACATATAAATCTCTTCCATCATAAGTTTCTATATCGACGATCTTAAACTCAATTTGTTTCTTGTTATTAATGTTTTTTAGAGATATATAACTTGGTTTCAATTCAGTTTGATTAGTTACAACATTGAAAAAAGATTCTGCGGTATTCTCTTTTATATTTGTCAAATAATAACCATAACTACTTGATTTATTTGAAGATAAAAAACCACTAAAAACATAACCACTTATATTAGTTGTTGGCTCATGTACTTCCATCCATTCCCCTTCGATAGAAATACCATCATCTTCAATAACTAATTTTTTATTTGTTTTGGTAATTATTTCAATTTGAGTTCCAAAATCAAATTTCCCAATACGATTAGCTGTTTTAACTGGAGCATTTCTTACAATTAAACCACTCGGTGCATCAACAAACATTTGTTGACCATAACTCTGCAAACAGTAAATGAATATTAAAGCAATTATTTGTTTCATTTTTTTAAACCTAACTTTTTCTTTATTAATAGTTCGCAATGATTTAAATTGTTACCCTCTAAACTTTTTCTTTTACAAAAGTATATTTTTTTTCACAAAAAAAGTACGGTTTCCCCATACTTTTGGTAAGGGAAAACCGTACTTAATATCTTGTTATTAATTGTTTACTTGTTGATTAACTCTAACTTTTCAGCAAAGTAATCACAAAAATCACGCATAGTTGCACTCATTTTATCGTCGTTTGTAGCACGTTCAAAAGTATCTGCCATAGATACCAATGTTTGATGGAAAAATTGCTTCATTTCATCTACAGGCATGTCTTTTGTCCATAAATCCATACGTAACGTATCTTTCTGTTTATGATCCCAAACTGATAACATAATTGCTTTAGAAGCTTCATTGTTTATCCCTCCATCTTGTGCATTCCATGAAATTTCTTCTGGAACCCTATTCTCGTCTAATCCTACTTTAAACTTTATTTCAGATGTATGTACTATTGCCATTATCGTTTCGGTTTGTATTTTGATTTTTTGAAAATTATATCTTCTTCTGTTTGTAAAAGTTCCGGCAAAGATACGTCATTATTCTCCATGAAAGAACGAACAATTTGCCAGCCTATCCATACACCTATTCTTCCTGGTGATAGATTATCTTCTCCTAAATAGAACTTTGAAAACGGTGCTACATCTAAAAATCGTTTATTTAATTTTAAATCTGTATCGTAAAGTAATTCTCTTTCTATAAAGTATTTCCAAATCTCTTCTTCACTCTCTATTGCCCAATTATATTTTACCGGATCATAACCTATTTTTTCCACATCAGAAACCTCAGGCAAATAAGCATCCAACAAATACATCTTCTTCCCTTCATAAATCATCTTATTAATAAAACTACGTTCATTATTTGGCGGCATTTGTTTATTTATAACTGCATTTGCTACATCAACAATAATATGTTCTTTACGATTATTTTGTTTTACATAATCCGGAAAATCGCTATAAAACTCATGTTTTCCTCCTAAATAACAATCTAAAGAAATTAATATTAAGCCTGAATCAAATAAAACCTTGTTTTCATAATCTACGTTGGTAAGCATACTTATAACAACTGGTTCTTGAAAATTCTTATTATAAAACTTAACGTGTTGAAATAAATCTATTAACTGCATTTCTAAAAAGGATAAATTCGGATATACTTTTTGTGTTTCCTCAAATAATTCACGTTCGTCCTTATTTTGAATTTTATTAATCCAAACTGAATCAATATTGTGAGGAAAAAACATTGGATATATTTCCTTAGTTTTAGAAAGTGTTTCTGGTTTAGTATTGTAAAAATCAATATCGAAACGAGCCAATTTTAGGTCTACATTTATATTAGAAACATCTACTTGTAGTTTATTTTCTTGCTTACAAGAAACTACTATTGTTAGCAGTAGTAAAAAGGATATAATTTTTCGCATGAAATAGCTATATTTACGTTAAATTATTAAACTTCGAATTTACTAAAATCGTATAACATGAATACTCCAAAAGTTGCTGAACACATTATAGGTTGGTTAAAAGACTATGCCATAAACGCTAAAGTTAAAGGTTTTGTTGTTGGTGTTTCGGGAGGAATTGATTCTGCTGTGACTTCAACTTTATGTGCTGAAACGGGTTTACCAACTTTATGTGTAGAATTACCAATTCATCAAGCACAAAGTCAAGTTAATAGAGCTCAAGAGCATATATCACAACTAAAAGAGCGTTTTTCTAATGTTAGTGATGCAAGAGTAAATTTAACTTCTACATTTGAAGATTTTAAAACTGTTGTTCCTAAAGTTGATGCTTCTCCAAAATTAGATTTATCGTTAGCAAATACAAGAGCTCGTTTACGAATGACGACATTGTATTATTTTGCTGGTTTGCATGGATTATTAGTAGCAGGAACGGGAAATAAAGTTGAAGATTTTGGAGTAGGTTTTTTCACAAAATATGGTGATGGCGGAGTGGATTTAAGTCCAATTGCTGATTTAGTTAAATCTGAAGTATATGCTTTAGGCGAATTTTTAAAGGTCCCTGAATCTATAAAAAAAGCACAACCTACTGATGGGTTATTTGGAGATAGCCGAACAGATGAAGACCAAATTGGTGCTTCTTATGATGAATTAGAATGGGCTATGAAAATGCAAGACAACGGTAAAACAGTTGATGATTTTGACGGTAGAGAAAAAGAAGTGTATAAAATTTACACACGACTAAATACTATTAACCAACATAAAATGGTAGCTATACCTGTTTGTGATATCCCTAAAAGTTTAAAGTAAATTTGCGGACACCATTAATTGCTTAATTTTTTTGTACGCACGTTTTTTATGACCGTTCGAAATTTGAAATGGTAATTCTATAAACAATAGAATTAGCTTACCTATTTGAAGCAATTTTCTCATAGTTTTGTCTTAGTTTTATTTCTGTTTCTTTTCTTCTGGGGGCCTAAAGTTAATAAAAAATAATTATCTCCCTAAAAATCTCACATTTTTTCGATGTAAAATAGTAAGGACACCTAAAGTACTCATTAATAGAACAAACGAAATGAAGAAAATCCCCCTTTTTAATGAGGGAAAAAACGCTAAATAACTCTATTAAGTTTTTCGTACAACAATTTTTTTAACTCAATATAGTTAGCTACTTCCTCAAAATCAGGAACTTTATCATCAGAATCATTGTTTTGCGCTTCTTTTATTATAGCATTAATTTTCACCTCAATAAGAACTCTTCTTAAGTTTAGTATTGCATCAGTTACTAATTTTGGAAGAATTTTAGCAGTCTCAGTAACAAAAACTTCTTTTCGTTCCCAATTACTTAGTTCATACTTTTCTTCATCCATTAAAATATTGGTTACCATACCAGATATTGAAGGATTTTCACTAGCAATTAATTTTTCAATCATGATTTGTTCTTCTTGATTTAACTGATGAATAATTTCATAGTAAACTGCTCTAAATGTGTCATTAGTGAACTCAATTTCATCCTCTTGTAAATTTAAATACAACTCATTAGAAACCGTATTGGTATATTCTTCTTTTTCTATAATTGGACGACCTTGTTTATCCTCAGAATGTACCCAATTTACTAATTCAATTTCCTCATTACCATATAATAATAATATCCTAATAATCTCCTTTTCAAGAAGTAATAAACTATTTACTTTTGGTTGTGAAGGCTCTTCTTTTATAGGTTGTAAAGGTGGAAGAGTATTCTTTTCTTGTTGACCTTTCTTTTTATCTTTTTGGTCTTTATTTATTAGTTGTGCTAATTCACTGAATAATACTCTCTCAGAAATATCCATTATCCTAGCACATTCCTGAACATAAACTTCACGCTGAATTCCATCAGGGATTTTAGAAATACTAGTTACAATATCTCTAATTAATCCTGCTTTTTTTACAGGGTCATTTTGAGCATCTTTTAGTAATAGTGATACTTTAAAGTTGATGAAATCTTGTGCTTTTTCTTCTAAATATTTTTTTAAATCAGCATCTGAATGTGCTTTAGCAAAACTATCAGGATCTTCTCCTTCAGGAAAAGTAACTACCTTAACATTCATCCCTTGTTCAAGGATTAAATCAATACCTCTTAGTGAAGCTCTTATTCCTGCCGCATCACCATCAAATAGAACAGTAATATTATTTGTTAAACGATTAACTAACCTAATTTGCTCAGGAGTTAATGCAGTTCCTGAAGAGGCAACAACATTCTCAATTCCAGACTGATGAAAAGAAATCACATCTGTATAACCTTCTACCAAAAAGCAATTATCTTGTTTTGCTATTTCTTTTTTTGCTTGATAAATACCATATAGAATTTTACTCTTATGATAGATATCACTTTCAGGTGAGTTTAAATATTTAGCCGCTTTTTTATCATTAGTTAAAATACGTCCTCCAAACCCTAAAATTCTTCCCGACATACTATGAATAGGAAACATTACTCTTCCTTTAAAGCGATCGAACATTCTTTCTCTTTCGCCACCTTCTTTAACAATAGTAAGTCCGGTAGATTTAAGGTATTTAATATCATAACCTTTATCTAAAGCTACTTTAGTAAAATTGTCCCATTCATCTTTACAATACCCTAAATCAAACTTTTCAATGGTATCTTCTCTGAATCCTCTTTCTTTAAAGTAAGACAAACCAATCGCTCGTCCTTTTTGGGTATTCATTAAAACATCATGGAAGTAATCCTTTGCGAATTTAGAAACCAAAAACATACTTTCTCTTTCGTTTACCTGTTGCTTTTGTTCGTCGCTTTGTTCGGTTTCTTCAATTTCAATATTATATTTTTTAGCTAACCATTTTATAGCTTCAGGATACGAAAAATGTTCATGCTCCATTAAAAAAGAAATAACATTCCCACCTTTTCCTGTACTAAAATCTTTCCAAATTTGTTTTACTGGAGAAACCATAAATGATGGTGTTTTCTCGTCTGTGAACGGACTTAGGCCTTTAAAATTACTTCCTGCTTTTTTTAATTGGACAAACTCACCTATCACCTCCTCTAAACGAGCAGTTTCAAAAACTTGATCTATGGTTTGTTTGGTAATCATATGATAAAGATAAAAAACCTCGCAAATATAACTTTTGCGAGGTTTATTCTATATTTTTATTATTTTAAGACGCTGCTTTTAATTTTTGTAATGCCTTTTTAGTCAGCTTTTCTTCAGCATAATCTTTAGTCACTTCAAATTCTTTAATATCTGAACCAGGTAACTCAAACATTGCATCTGTTAAAATAGCTTCGCATAATGAACGCAAACCTCTAGCTCCAAGACGATATTCAACAGCCATATCAACAATATACTGTAGTGCATCTTCCGTTATAGAAAACTCTACGTCGTCCATTTTAAACAATTTAGTATATTGTTTAACAATTGAGTTTTTTGGTTCAGTTAAAATTGCTCTTAATGTTTTGGCATCAAGAGGGTTCATATAACTTAAAACTGGTAAACGACCAATAATTTCTGGTATTAAACCAAAAGATTTTAAATCAGCTGGAATTATGTACTGCAACAAATTATCTTCGTCTATTTTATCTTCATCTATAGATGCGCTGTAACCTACAGCTTGCATATTTAAACGTTTACTGATAATTCTATCTATTCCAGAAAAAGCTCCACCAGCAACAAATAAAATATCTTTTGTATTTACTTGAATAAATTTTTGTTCGGGATGTTTTCTTCCTCCTTTTGGTGCCACATTAACTACTGCTCCTTCTAATAATTTTAATAAAGCTTGTTGAACTCCTTCTCCAGACACATCTCTTGTAATTGAAGGGTTATCTCCTTTACGTGCTATTTTATCAATCTCGTCAATAAAAACAATTCCTCTTTCTGCTTTTTCAACATCATAGTCAGCAGCTTGTAATAGCCTGCTTAAAATACTTTCTACATCTTCTCCAACATAACCCGCTTGGGTTAATACGGTAGCATCAACAATAGAAAAAGGAACATTTAGCATACGAGCAATAGTTCTAGCAACTAAAGTTTTACCTGTTCCTGTTTCTCCTACTAAAACAATATTCGATTTTTCTATCTCTACACCATCCGTAGGGTTCTTTGCTTGCAATAATCTTTTATAGTGGTTATATACAGCCACAGACATTGCCTTTTTAGTTTGCTCTTGCCCTACAATGTACTCATCTAAAAATGATTTAATCTCTATAGGTTTTTTAAGAATTAAATCATTAGAAAGACTTGTTGTTTTTGCCTCTGCTATTTCCTCTTCTACTATACCATGGGCTTGCTCAATACATTTATCACAGATATGTGCATCCATACCAGCAATTAATAAATCTGTTTCTGCTTTTTTACGCCCACAAAACGAACATTCTAAATTTTGATCTTGTGACATTTTATTATTCTATAACTACTATTATTTCTTACTTCACTTTTAAACAGAAAATTATTTTCTGCTTAAAACTTCATCAATCATTCCGTATTCTTTAGCCTCCTCTGCTTTCATCCAATAATCTCTATCAGAATCCTCATGTACCTTATCAAACGGTTGCCCTGAATGCTTAGAAATGATATCGTATAATTCTTTTTTAAGTTTACCTATTTCCTTTACAGTTATTTCCATATCAGAAGCTTGTCCTTGTGCTCCACCTAATGGTTGGTGAATCATAACTCTAGAATGAGGTAAAGCAGATCGCTTTCCTTTTTCTCCAGCACACATTAGTACTGCTCCCATAGAGGCTGCCATTCCTGTACAAATTGTTGCTACATCTGGCTTAATAAACTGCATTGTATCATAAATACCTAAACCTGCATAAACACCTCCACCTGGTGAGTTAATATATATAGATATATCTTTATTAGCATCTACACTTTCTAAAAACAAAAGTTGTGCCTGAATAATATTAGCTACTTGATCATTAATTCCAGTACCTAAGAAGATAATACGATCCATCATTAAACGAGAGAATACATCAAAAATAGCTACGTTAAGTTGACGCTCTTCTATAATATTTGGTGTAAGTCCAACAGGATACATACTACTCATAATCTTATCGTAATACATACTACTGATTCCTTGATGTTTAGTAGCATACTTTTCGAATTCTTTTCCGTAATCCATTATTTAGATTTTGTTTTAAAAGTTACAAAGGTTAAAGATACGAAGATTTTACTTAATTAATCACCAAGCTAGTTTCAATAAGAATTGGTTTTATTTAAAATTTATATCTATATAAATCTAAATTTAATGTATACAAAGAAGGTTGATCTGCATGTAAAACAATTAAATTTCTTTTTATTCAAAAACTTTATTTTTTCAAACAGAACTCTTCTCTTCCTTCTAATTATGTTTGACGTACACTTCGGGCATTTCATAATTTTTAATTTGGTTATAAACCAAAAGACTTAAAAAAAATGACACTATATGAAAAAAATGATTTAAACGTAAGAAAATTATATATAAGCGTTTTAAATTTTAGAAATAAAAAAACCAGTATCGGGGGGAGATACTGGATATATAATACTACTTAATTAGGGATAATAATTCAAATAGAAATTAGGGATTAATTTTGGGATTATATAGGGGAATTATAACCCAGTAGTATTTCTATGTATTTACATTTACAATATTAATACAAAAGACAAAGTCAATCATAAAAATGCTGGTAACAAAAAGTGACAAAATAAATTTACATCAACAAACAATATCCAGTAAATTGATTTTCAATTAACTAGCTAATGGTTTTATTGCTCAATATTAGGTAAACAAAAAGCTATGATGTAGTATTGTTGTAAAAGAAATTAAACTATGTAAATAACTTTTATAAGGTTTGAATATACTTTTCTAACTCCTCACTCTTAGGCACCTCCATTTTTTTTCTAATTCGATACCTAACAGCTTTAACAGAATCAGTTGATGAATTTCTAATAGATGCAATTTCTTTAATGGAAAGATTTAACCTTAATAATGAACAAATTTCTCTTTCTGTCTTAGTAAGATTTGGAAACTTACTACTTATATTATCATCAAAATTTTTATTTACCTCAGTAATTTTATCTTGGAGTAATGACAACTTATTTTCTGTAACTATTTGCTGCTGCAATTTTAGAAGCAAACCATTAGCATATCTTTTTACATTTCTATCTTCAACAGAGTCTTTATCTTCTTTAATTTGCTGAGTTAAACGGGTAATAAACTCTAATCGCATTGAATTATCAGCAATTAGATTTTTTAATTCGGTTTCTGACGCCTTAATTTTTTGAGTAAGAATTTCCTTCTTTAATTTTTCTTTTTCTAATTTATCTTTTATTCTTTGAGATCTTTCTTTATAATTCCTTCTTATTAACATTGCTGTTATAATACTAAAACAAAAAATCACAATAGATAATGTAGCATATAAGTTTGCTTTTAATTCTTTTTTATCATTTATAATTTCTAATTCTTTTTTCTCTTTTTCTAATTCATTTCTTAACTCAATATCTTTAATTTCTTTGTTCTTGGCTAATGCCAATATAGAATCTGAATATCGTTTATAAAATGTATGACTTTTAAAAGCTTTTTGAAAATCTTTTAAATCTCTAAAAATAATACTCCTTGATCTATATGCACTAGCTACATGTCTTCTATAACCATGTTTTTCAGCATGTTGCAAACAAGAATCGGCGTATTTAAGAGCATTATCATAATCTTTTAACATTCTATATTCAAAGGAAATATTACTATAAGCTGTAGCTATATTGTTTTGATTTTGAATTTTCTTTACAAATTCAAGGCATTTAAGGTGGATTTCAAGAGCTTTATCATATCTTTTTTGTCTTCCATATAGCATTGCCATATTACTCTGAATTTCATTGAGCTTAATAGAATCCTTTAAATTTTTAAAGATCATTTGTGCTTTATTATATGCATATTTAGAAGAATCGTATTTTCTTTGAACTCGATATATTCCTCCAAGCATATTATATGACCTACCTATAGTTGAGCTATCATTAAATGAATTTGCTAACTGAATTGATTTTTTAAATATTGTAGTTGCCTTTTTATGGTTTCTAAGATATCTATATAAAATACCTATATCCACTAAAGTCTCAGCAAGTTTATGTTTTTCTTTTTGATTTTCATATATCGTTTCTGACTCTAATAATGCATTTAAAGACTCACTGTGGTTGCCACGAGCTCTATAAATCCTTCCTATCTGTAAAAGAGCATGAGCTCTATTTAATGAGTTTTCATCATCAATAAGACTAAGTACTTTCTCATAAAAAAACTCAGCCTTGATATCATCTTTATCTACAAACTTATCTCCAGCTGTAATTAAATTATTTATTTTTTCTTCTTTCTTATTAATTAATTCTATTTTATTTTTAAGATTAATAAACGCACTATCAATTTCTTGAGCGTGTAAAAAGAACCTAAGAAATAGAAAAAAAACAAGAATATAATGTCCCCTCATACTCTAAATATAAAAAAAACCAGCAAAATTGCTGGTTTTTTATAGTTATGAAGTATAATATTTCTATCCTCCAAAGTCGTCAAAACGGATATTCTCGTCATCAAGACCAAAATCTTCACCCATTTTTTGTACTGCTTTATTCATTAATGGTGGACCACAAAAATATAGTTCTAAATCTTCAGGACTTTCATGTTTAGATAAATATTGGTCTATTACAACTTGGTGAATAAAACCAACAAAACCATCTCCTGATTCATCATTAATATCTTTTTTAACTTTCCAGTTATCTTGTTCTAATGGCTCTGATAAGGCTAAATAGAATTTGAAGTTTGGAAAATCTTTTTCTAATGCTCTAAAGTAGTGGATATAGAATAATTCTGCTTTAGAACGACCTCCATACCAATATGTTACTTTTCTACCAGTTTTTAACGTTCTAAATAAATGATAAATGTGTGAACGCATTGGTGCCATACCAGCTCCACCACCTACATATAACATTTCCGCATCAGATTCGTTGATAAAGAATTCTCCATAAGGTCCTGAAATCGTTACTTTATCACCTGGTTTTTGGTTAAAAATATACGATGAAGCAACACCAGGATTTACATCCATCCATGCATTTTTAGCTCTATCCCATGGCGGAGTTGCAATACGTACATTTAGCATGATTTCTTTTCCTTCTGCTGGATAAGAAGCCATAGAATATGCTCTTTCTACAATTTCATCATTCTTCATTACTAATGGCCATAATCCATACTTATCCCAGTCTGCTTTAAATTTCTCTGGCTCTCCTGGATGATCATCTGGATGAGCAGTGATATCCATGTCAGCATACTTTATTTCACATTGAGGTATTTCTATCTGAATATATCCACCTGCTTTGTAGTCCATTTCTTCTGGAATTTCAACTACAAATTCTTTAATAAAAGTTGCTACGTTATAATTTCTTACAACAACAGCTTCCCATTTCTTAATTCCAAAAATCTCTTCTGGAATAGAAATATCCATATCTTGTTTTACTTTTACCTGACATGCTAAACGAATACCATGTTGTAATTCTTTACGCGTAAAGTGAGGAGTTTCTGTTGGTAAAGCTTCACCTCCACCAGAATTTACGTGACACTCACACTGCACACAAGAACCACCTCCACCACATGCAGATGGTAAAAATATTTTCTCATTACCTAAAGTAGACAATAAAGTTCCTCCTGAAGCAACTTCAATAGTTTTCTCTCCATTAATAGTAATTTTAACTGGCCCAGATGGAGCCAATTTTTGCTTTACAAATAACAATAATGCAACTAATAACAATGTAATTGTTAAGAATGCGATTACTGTAATTGCAACTGTTCCTCCTGTACTTACTTCTAAAAACATCATTACTCTGTAATTTCTTTAGTGTTAGTTGCTAATTTTTCTACTTCCTTCTTAGCTTCTTCTTTCTTCTCAATCTTTACTTCAGCTTTTGGAGTTTCTTTCTTCTCACTTGCGTCATCTCCACCGGTTAACATTCCACCAAAACTCATGAATCCGATAGCCATTAAACCTGTGATGATAAAAGTTATCCCTAATCCTCTTAATGGACCAGGTACTTGAGAATATCTAATTTTCTCACGAATAGCCGCAATTGCTAAAATTGCTAAGAACCATCCGATTCCTGAACCAATTCCGTATACAAGAGATAATCCTAAAGTCGGTATTTCTCTTGATTGCATGAATAATGATCCACCTAAGATTGCACAGTTTACAGCAATTAATGGTAGGAAAATACCTAAAGAGTTATATAATGCTGGCGCAAATTTTTCTACAATAATCTCTACTAATTGTACCATTGTTGCAATTGTTGCAATAAACATGATAAATGATAAGAAACTTAAATCGTAATCAGCATATTCAGCACCTAACCAAGATAAAGCTCCAGGTTGTAATAAATATTGATCTAATAACCAGTTGATAGGAACTGTAACAGCTAATACAAAAATTACTGCTGCTCCTAATCCAACTGCTGTTGATACTTTTTTAGATACCGCTAAGTAAGAGCACATTCCTAAGAATGTAGCAAATACCATGTTATCTATAAATATTGACTTGAAAAATAATTCTATATATTCCATAATCTTATTTTATTGAAACGCTATGCGTTTAATCTTCAATTAATGCTTTGTTTCTACTACGTTGTACCCAAATAATGATACCAACTACGATAAGAGCCATTGGTGATAACAACATAAATCCGTTATTCTCATACCCTAAAGCATATAAACCTGTCTTTTCGATTGGATCACCTAATACTTTAATTCCTAATAAAGTACCCGAACCTAATAATTCTCTAAAGAATCCTACAATAATTAAAATTACTGCATATCCTAGTGCGTTTCCAATTCCGTCTAAGAATGATTTCCATGGTCCATTCCCTAAAGCAAAAGCTTCAAAACGTCCCATAATAATACAGTTGGTAATAATAAGTCCTACGAAAACTGATAGTGTTTTACTAAGTTCGTAAGCAAATGCTTTTAATACCTGATCAACAATAATTACTAATGTTGCAACTACAATTAACTGTACAATAATTCTAATTTTAGATGGAATAATATTTCTCATTAATGAGATTACCACATTACCTACTCCTAATACAAATAATACAGAAATAGACATTACTATTGAGGCTTGTAATTCTGCAGTAATTGCTAACGCAGAACAAATACCTAATACCTGAATCGTAATTGGATTATTATCCGCTAACGGGTCAGTGATTAACTTTGCGTCTTTTTTTGATAAAAGTCCCATATTATTTTAAAGTTTTAAAGTAAGGTACATATAATTTCAACTCAGATTTAATCATAGCTGCCACACCGTCTCCGGTAATTGTAGCACCTGCAATTGCATCTACCTCATTATCATTTTTATCTTCATTCTTAGGATCAGCATTTGATTTAGAAACAGTAATTCCTTTGAATTGACCGTTATTTTTTAAATCCTCTCCTGTAAAATCGTCCATAAAGAAGCGTTGTTTAATGTTAGCTCCTAACCCTGGTGTTTCCCCTTTATGATCAAAGAATACTCCTTGAACTACCATGTTTTTATCCATAGCAACATAACCCCAAATAGCATCCCATAAACCTTTACCTCTAATTGGCGCTATATAGAAAGTTTTTCCTTCTTTTTCTCCAACAAATAAAGGTAGCTTTCTTACTTTTCCTTCTTTTGCTAGAGCTTGTTGTTTTTTAACATCAATTAAATACGCTTTTTGATCTTCAGAAACATTAGTTCCTTCTATTACCAATTGCTTTTTGATGTACTTTGGAAATTCTTTTTCTACAATGTCTTTAGAAACGAAAACAGCGCTAGATTCGTCATTTTCATTAACTCCCATTGCATATAATATATTCTGTTGTTTTTCGATACGTTTATTAGACTCTATAGTTCCTTTTAACATTGAAGATATACCTGCTAACAAACTACCAACTACTAATACCATTCCTATTGCGAAAAGTACCGTATATACATTACTATCTGTCTTTTTACTCATAATTAGGCAGTTTTAGCTTTTAAACGTTTTAATCTTTTCTTTACATTTCCTTGAACCACATAGTGATCAATTGTTGGAGCAAATACATTCATTAACAAAATTGCTAACATTACTCCTTCTGGGTATGCTGGATTAAATACACGAATCATAATTGAAATAAATCCAATTAAGAAACCGTAAATCCATTTTCCTTTGTTAGTTTGTGAAGCTGTAACTGGATCTGTAGCCATATAAACAACTCCAAAAGCAAATCCTCCAATTAGTAAATGTTTCCAGAAATCTAAACTCATTAACCCGTAGAATTTACTAGATTCTGTAATTACACCAGCGTCAGCTACCATGTTAAAGATGTAACCCATAACAACAGCTCCTAGTACAGCAGAAACCATAATTCTCCAACTACCAATTTTAGTAAAGATTAAGAATAAAGCTCCTAATAAGATTAATAACGTAGATGTTTCTCCTACAGAACCCGGAATAAATCCAAAGAACATATCTGAAACTGAATAACTAGGTGTTAAGTTTTGAGCTAAACTTCCTAACATTGTTTCACCAGAAATTGCATCAGCTGTTCCAGCTCTATTCACTGCATCATGAACCCATACTTTATCTCCAGACATCCAAGTAGGATAAGCGAAGAATAAAAAAGCACGAATAGTTAATGCAGGGTTTAAAATATTCATTCCTGTTCCTCCAAAAACTTCTTTTCCAATTACTACCCCAAAAGCTACAGCTACGGCTAGCATCCATAATGGTAAATCAACTGGTACAATTAATGGAACTAACATTCCTGTTACTAAGTATCCTTCTTCAATCTCATGTCCTTTAATAATACAAAAGATGAATTCAATAGTTAATCCAACCACATATGATACAATTACTAATGGTAAAACTTTTACTATACCAACCCAAAGGTTAGATAAGTTCCAAAAGTCTCCACTGAAAAAGCTTGTTACTCTTTCAACTTCTCCTATTGCTAAATGATGTTGATAACCTGCGTTTAACATACCGAAAAGCAAACACGGAACTAAAGCCATTATTACTGTATTCATTGTACGTTTTAAATCGTCTGCTGCCTTTACATGAGTTCCTCCATGAGTAGTTTCATTAGGCAAGTATAAAAAAGTATGGAAACCATTAAATAGCGGAGCCATTTTAGTTCCTTTATACTTCTCTTTTAAATTATGTAAGTTTTGTTTTAAGCTCATATCTTATCCTAATTCTTTCATCATTAAATCTAAACCTTCGCGAATAATTTTCTGATGCGGTTGTTTAGATACACAAATAAACTCTGTTAATGCGAAATCTTCAGGAGCAATTTCATAAGCCCCTAAACCTTCCATCTCATCAAGATCTTTATACATACAAGCTTTTAGTAATTGTAATGGATAAATATCTAATGGAAATACTTCTTCATAAGAACCAGTAACAACAAATGCTCTGTGTTCTCCGTTTGTATTTGTATTTAAATCGTACTTCTTTTTTGGATTTAACCAAGAGAACGTTAATGCTCTAGAAGTAGAAATTTTATTAAATATTGGTTTGTTCCATCCGAAGAATTCATAATCATCTCCTTCAGGAATTGCTGAAATTTGATTATCGTAAAAACCTAAGAAACCATTTTCATCAACTTCTAAACCAGATAATACATTACCGCTAATAATTCTTGTATTATCACTAGTAATATTATTTTTTACAACATCAGAAATTTGAGCTCCCGCTACAACTGTTAGATATTTAGGCTCATTTATTTTTGATCCAGTTAATGCTACTGTTCTTGTAATATTTAACTTACCAGTTAATAACAATTCTCCAACAACTACTAAATCTTGAGGTGTTACTACCCACACAACTTCTCCTTTATTAATTGGATTTACTTGTGCTATTTGAGTACTAACATTACCTACTGGATGCGGACCAGATACTGTATGCTTTTCTACTCCTGTCATTGAGTTTAAAGGAGAATTAGAAGAACCAACTGAAACGTGAACTTTACCTTCAGTTAATTTAGTTAATGCAGTTAACGCTGCTTGTAACTCAGCTTCTTTACCTTTTAAAACATAATCGTAGTCAGCAGCTAAAGGAGCACTATTGTAACCAGAAACAAAAATTGCTTTTGGTGCTTGGTTAGGATTAGCAACAACATCATAAGGACGTTGCTTAATAAATGGCCAACATCCTGAGTTAAATAAGTGATTTTTCACTTCTTCTCCAGACATTGAATTTACATCTACCTTTCCAAAATCTTTGTACTCTTGTGTTCCGTTAGTTGTAATTTTTATCTCTAAAACTTTTCTACGAGCTCCACGAACAATTTCTGTTACTTTACCACTTACGGGACTAGGGAATAAAATACGCTCGTCGCTCTTATTATAAAAAAGAGCTTCTCCTGCTTTTACCTCAGTACCTTCTTTTGCTAAAATTTTAGGAATTACGCCGTGAAAATCATCTGGCTTTACTGCAAAAACACTACCTAAAGAAAGTTCGGTAGTTACTTTATTTGCTTCGCCAACGAGCTTGATGTCAAGCCCTTTTTTTATACGGATGTCTTTTGACATAGTAACTAATGTATTTGATTTTCTTAAAAAACATGCAAATTTAAAAATTTAAAAAATGACTTCTAATCAATTAAGGCTATATCTTACTTTTAAGATCTTATTTATATTTATTCTAAATAATTAATTGTGATTTGGCTTACATTTTGATACTTTTGTTTTCTATGCCAAAACACTTAAGTTTAATTATAGTTATATTACTCGGCTTAAAAAGCCAAGGTCAAAACATTAAAACGATACAATTAGTTCCTTTACACAAACAATCACCAGTACCAATCATACCTTTAGGAAGTGTTCTTGAATTATCGTTTGACGATTTAGACGCAGACAATAAAGATTATCAGTACAAAATAGAACACATGACTTATGATTGGAAACCCAGCAATTTACAAGCCAATCAGTATATTAATGGATTTGAGCAAAATTATATTATAAATGTTACTAATTCGTTTAACACTTTACAAAGCTATACTCATTACAATATTCAAATACCCAATCAAAACACCATAATCACTAAGAGCGGAAATTATTTAATCTCTGTATTAAACGATGACGATGAAGTGGTTTTCTCTAGGAAATGTGTGTTTTTTGAAAATATTGCTACTATTGGTGTTAATGTATTAAGAGGTAGAAAAACACAAACTAATAATTCCGAACAAACCGTTCAATTTATTATCAATCACAAGGGATTAAACATAAACAATCCTATTCAAGAAATCAAAATACAACTACTTCAAAACAACAATTGGACAACGTCAATTACAGATATAGATCCGCTTTTTATTAGACCCAATCAGTTAATTTATAACTACACTAACAGAACAAATTTTTTTGGTGGTAATGAGTTTTTAAATTTTGACAACAAGTATATTAGAAACACTAATGTAAATATTGCTAAGACTACTAGGGAGGACATTTTTCATAATTATCTTTACACTGATATAGAAAGAAAAAATAGGGCTTACACTTATAATCCAGATATAAATGGCAACTTCATTATTAGAACACTCGATGCTGAAGACGAGAATTCTGAAGCTGATTATGCCATGATGCATTTCTCTCTAGAAGTTGACAAGCCTTATACCAATAAAGATGTTTATGTATATGGCGCTTTTAACAACTACGAGTTATCGGATGTTAATAAGATGGAATACAATTCTGAAGAAAACATTTATGAAGCATCTTTATTATTAAAGCAAGGTTTTTATAATTATACTTATGTAACTCGTGATGAAAACAACAAAATAGATTTAAACGAAGTAAACGGATCTTTTTTTCAAACCGAAAATGAATACACTTTAATTACATATTACAAACCATTTGGCGGATTATTCTATAGGGTTATTGGAGTTGGCAATGGATACTTCGATCAGAATAGATGATACCATAAGAGTTGTAACATTCAATAAAAAAGATTACATTTATTACATGTTTCAACAAATAACTAAAGGAATTAAAATTTCAGTAAAAACTGTGTATAACGGCATAATCTATCGTGGTTATGTTCAACATTATGCTTTTAGTTATTTTATTACAATAAAAAACAATTCTAAAGATACCGTTCAATTACTAGAGCGATTTTGGGTAATAAACGACTCTTTAAATGAAACTGAATATGTAGAAGGTGAAGGAGTTGTTGGCCAAACGCCAGTTATTAAACCTAATGAAGAATACAACTATAGATCAAATTGCTTTTTAATTTCATCTGTCGGATCAATGTCCGGTAGCTACAAAATGATAAACCTCAAAAACAACAAGGAATTTCTTGTAGAAATACCAACTTTTCAACTAACTACTACACCTACACTCAATTAAATGGCTAAAAAAAACAAACTAGCTGTAATTAAAGAATCTAATTGTTTAAATTGTGAATTTCCTTTTACTGGCTATGAGCTATTTTGCCCTAGTTGTGGACAAAAAAATAAAGGAAATAAAATAACTTTCGGAAACTTTATAAAAGAAGTGTTTGCAGGTTTTTTCTCTTGGGACACAAAATTCTGGAGAACCCTATTTACATTAATAATAAAACCAGGAAAAATATCTCTTGACTATATTACTGGAAAAAGAGAACGCTATGCAAATCCATTTCGTTTTTACATAACAGCATCAATTATCTTTTTTCTTATTTACGGGATAAATGAAACCGTAAATAATTTTCAAAAACTAAACAGAAAATCCTCTGTTACTACAGAAAAAAAGATTGACCTTGACTCTATTAATAATATTATAAGTCAGGAAATTGTTAATTCTCAAATTCCATTGGATTCTACGCAAAAAGAATTAGCTAAAAAATTAAATTTAAAAGTAAACGATTCAGTAAAACTTAATAATGCACCAGTAATTTCGTTTGATGGAGACACACGTCTTGATGAGTACATTAAATTCAACAATAAATACCCCGATGTAGATGCACATTCTGCATTAGATAGTTTAAAACATGAAAATACATTTTGGAATCGTTTCTTTTACAACAGAGCAGAACTTGTTAATTCATTCAAAAGCGAAAAAGAAAAAAGAAAAGAATTTGTAAACAAAATGTTGTCTTATGGGTCCATTTCTTTATTTATTCTCCTACCAATATTTACTTTAGCATTGAAGTTATTTTATATCCGAAGAAAATATAATTATGTGGAACATTTAATATTTGTTTTCCACACACAAACTTTATTCTTCCTATTATTAACTCTTTTTATGATTGTTAATTTTTTCACCGAAAATGTAGGAGGCGAAGTTTTTATAGGTTTATTTTTGATTTATCTTTTTATAGCCATGAAAAAATTCTATCGCCAAGGCTACATAAAAACATTTATTAAATTCAGCATGATAAATATGGTCTATATGTTTTTAGCAATTATAGGAATAACTTTTGTCGGCTTCCTATCCTTTGCCTTATTTTGACAAGGAACAATCGTTGTAGTTTTATTTTTCAATAAATCATAATACTGAAAATCAACTGTTTCTTTATTTTTTTTCACTGAAGTAACACTTACAGTTTCTACAAATGAACGTTTCATTTTTAACGAAACCTCTTCTCCTTTTGAATCATCTAAGTGAAATTTAAAAATATTTGATTGAATAAAAGAATCCTTACCAACCAACCAATCAGTAAACCATTTCTTCCTCATACTCTTCATTTCTTGAGTATATAATGTTGAACTCGACCAAATACGTGGCTTATTGTCTAGCTTTCTAAAATCTTTCTGTTCACCTGTCCAAACTAATTCATAAGCACTAAGATTATTTTCCCAATCCAGCATTACAATAGTAAATGGTTCAACACCTTCTAAATCCAAATTATCAATAAAATCTACTACATTTTCAGACTTTAAAACCTCCTTTACAATAACTCCTCTACTTACTCTATAAGAAGCTTCTCTTTCATGAATTTCATAACCTCCATTCAACAAGCACACTAATCTATTTTTATCACTTAAACCAATCCATGTTCCTCCAGCCAATTCATCTTTAGGATAAATTAAAGCAATACCATCTTCAACATACTCTTTAGGCTCAATTGTACTTCTAACAGGACTTTCATCTCTATTAGATGTAAAAATAAAATCATCTCCTCCTAATGGCAAATAAGTTACTGTACACATTCAATTTTATTTAAAATTTGTTATTACAATTTTATTTGTGGTTTGTAAAATAGAAACTTTACAAAAAAACATCCTAAAAATTGTACATTTGCTAAACCAAAATTATCATATATAAATTCAATAAACAAACAACCATGGGAAAAGGATTTTTCAATGTTCCAGTTGCAGTAAACGAACCTGTTAAAGGATACGCTCCTGGTTCTCCTGAGAGAGAAAGTGTTTCACAACAATATAAAGCATATTTTAACGGTTCTGTTGACGTACCAATGTATATTGGAAACGAAGAAGTGAGAACTGGAAACACTAGAAACATGACTCCTCCTCACGATCACCAACATATTGTTGGACAATATCATATCGGAGATAAAAATCATGCTCAAAAAGCTATTGATAGTGCTTTAGAAGCTCGAGTTAAATGGTCACAAATGCCATGGGAACAAAGAGCTGCAATCTTTTTACGTGCCGCAGAATTAATTGCTGGTCCGTATAGAGCAAAAATTAATGCTTCTACTATGATTGCACAATCTAAAACAGTTCATCAAGCTGAAATTGACGCTGCATGTGAATTAATCGACTTTTTACGTTTTAACGTAGAATACATGTCTGAAATCTATGCAGAACAACCAAATTCTGATGACGGAATTTGGAATAGAGTTGAATACAGACCATTAGAAGGATTTGTATATGCAATTACTCCATTTAACTTTACTGCTATCGCGGCAAACTTACCTGCTTCGGCAGCAATGATGGGTAATACAGTTGTTTGGAAACCTTCTGATAGCCAAATCTTCTCAGCGAAAGTAATCGTGGATATATTTAAAGAAGCTGGTGTACCTGACGGAGTAATTAATGTTATTTATGGAGATCCTGTTGAAATTACAGAGGTAGTTTTATCTTCTCCTGATTTTGCTGGATTACATTTTACAGGTTCAACATATGTATTCAAAGAACTTTGGAAAAAGATTGGAGAAAACATTCACACGTATAAAACATACCCAAGAATTGTAGGTGAAACTGGAGGGAAAGATTTTATAGTTGCTCATCCATCTGCAAACCCAAAACAAGTAGCAACCGGCATTTCACGTGGCGCTTTTGAATTCCAAGGGCAAAAATGTTCTGCAGCTTCAAGAGTATACCTACCTAAATCTATGGCTGATGAGGTTTTGGGATATGTTAAAGAAGATATTGCTTCATTTAAAATGGGATCTCCTGAAGAAATGAGTAATTTCATTACAGCAGTAATCCATGAAGGATCTTTCGATAAACTTGCGAAGTATATTGATCAAGCTAAAGAAGACAAAGATGCAGAAATTATAGCTGGTGGTTCTTATGACAAATCTAAAGGATATTTTATTCAACCAACTGTTATCTTAGCTAAAGACCCTAAATACACTACAATGTGTACTGAATTATTCGGTCCTGTTGTAACTATTTATGTTTACGAGGATGAAAATTGGGCTGAAACATTAAAATTAGTAGATGGAACATCTGAATACGCATTAACAGGTGCAATCTTTTCAACTGACAGATATGCAATTGCTGAAGCAACAAAAGCATTAGAAAACTGCGCAGGTAATTTCTATATTAACGATAAACCAACAGGAGCAGTTGTAGGACAACAACCATTTGGTGGAGCTAGAGCTTCTGGAACAAATGATAAAGCTGGATCTGCACAAAACTTATTAAGATGGGTATCTCCAAGATTAATTAAGGAAACTTTTGTTTCCCCATCTGATTATCGTTATCCTTTCTTAGGATAAGATTTAATATTTAAAAAACTTAAAAGACCGGAAATATATCCGGTCTTTTTTCGTTTAAGAAGAAAATGCTTATTTTTATTAAGTGTTTTTTGAACATATAATCTATTTGAAATCAGAAAAATACAGTTACAAATCCCCTAAAAAAATGACATTAGATCAACACACCCAAGCTCTAGGTCTTCGAAATGCGAAGCACCTACTTCGGAGAACCTCATTTAATTACACTAAAGAAACGCTCCTTGAGTTTTCTAACCTTACACCCGAACAAGCTTTTGATAAGCTAATTACTACACAGAATAGTAAATTACCCGAACCTTATGATCATAAACCTGAAGATAATCCTCACGGATTTTGGACATCTTCTCCAGATGGTAGTTCGTTAGATGGTCAATTCAGGAAAAAAATATATGTTGCTTACTGGTGGCTCTATAATGGACTTCATCAGAACTCTTTAAAACAAAAAATGACGTTCTTTTTACATACGTCTTTTACCGTTTCAAAATTCAATGCTGGTAGCTCAGTTCATTTTTATGACCACATGAGATTATTAGAATATTACGCTTTTGGTAATCTTAAAACAATGTCTAAAAAAATAACATATGATAATTCTATGTTAGATTATTTAGACAACACAAAGAACAACGCAAACAATCCAAACGAAAACTATGCTAGAGAATTTTTAGAACTCTTCACCATTTTAAAAGCTGAACAAGTTGGTAATGGTGATTACACTAACTATACAGAACTAGATGTACAGCAAGCCGCAAAAGTATTTTCTGGAATAAAAACACAATACGACAGAACTATTATTGATCCTGACACTAACTTACCAATGGGTCGAATTGATACTTTTAGGCATGACAAAGAGGATAAAACTTTTAGTTATGCATTTGACGACACCATAATTTCTGGAAGCGACATTGAGGAAGGAATTGCCCAAGAATTAGACAGTTTTGTTGAAATGATTTTCAGCAAAGAAGCTACTGCTGTTTCATTTGTAAGAAAGCTGTACCGCTATTTTGTAAAAAGTGAATGGGAAGATGAAGTCGAAGAAAATGTTATCAAACCATTAGCTCAACAATTACAAGCTGATAATTACGAAATTTTACCAATCCTAAAAACCTTATTAACTTCTAAACACTTTTACGATTTAGATGATGCTAATAATTCTGATGAAATCATTGGAAGTATTATTAAAAGTCCACTTCAATTATGCAATGAAGTTATGTCTTTCTTTAAAATATCAATTCCAGATCCGGTAACTGAATCTGAAGATTTTTTTAGGTTTTTCGATTTCTTATATCGTTTCTATCTAAGTGCTGCTGGTATGACCTTATGGGCACCTGATTCTGTTGCAGGTTACCCAGCCCATTATCAAAGTCCAGATTTCGATAGGCATTGGTTCTCTTCAAATACCGTACTATCTCGTTATAAACTAATCGAGAGTTTATTAACAGGAAGAAATAAAATTAGATACAACAATAAAATCAACGTTGAACTAAATATTGTAGAGTTTGTTCAGAACAATATAAATGAGCCATCATACGCTACTGATTTAATTACAGAGCTTGCTGATTTATTATATCCGGAACCAATTAGTGATGAACGTAAAGCATATTTTGCTCAAAACTTACTTGAAGGTTTCCCTGATTATTATTGGACAAATGCTTGGCTGGGTTATCAAGGATCTGGAGACGACACAATCGTAAAATCTAGATTAAATGCTTTGATGATTCAAATGATTAATGCTGCTGAATTCCAAATAATGTAAAAAGTATCATCCCCTAAACTTACTCTCATGAAACGAAGAAACTTTATAAAACTAGCGTCAACAACAACTGCTTTAGGTTTAATGCCTTTTGAACTTAAAGCAATGCTAAAAACAATGGATCTTAATATTGATTGCGGCGATATATCAAACAGGAAATTAGTGCTTGTTAACCTTGTTGGAGGAAATGACGGTTTAAACACTACAATTCCTATAAACGCTTATGATCAATACGCCAATTTACGTCCAACATTAAGAATACCTAACTCTGGAGCCAATGGATTTATTAGATTAGATGGTACTTTACCTGATAATCAACAATTAGGATTGCATCCAGCATTAACTGGTTTCAAATCTCTTTATGATCAAGGTGAATTACGAATTTTACAATCGGTAGGATATCCTTCTCAAAATAAAAGTCATTTTGCTTCTAAAGATATCTACTCTACTGGAAATGACGGAAACAGCTGGAATAACGGAAAAGATTCGGGTTGGATAGGTCGATTTATGGAAAATTTTTATCCTGAAGAAGTAGAAGAAGCCTATCCTTTAGGTGTTCAAATTGGTAATGGGAAAACTGAATTAGGTTTTCACGGTGCTGAAGAACACGGATTATCCATAAACATTACAGGGCAAGATCCTGCAGGTTTTTTTACTGAAATTAGTGGATTAGGTGGACAAGCTCCAACAAACATTCCAAACTCCCATTTTGGAGAAGAACTTAAATATATTATTGATGTAAATAACATTTCTAATAAATATTCAAAATCTATTTCTGATGCGTTTAATGCTGGAAAAAACGAAGTTACTTATGAAGACAACAATCTGTCCGATCAGTTAAAAACAGTTGCAAGATTAATCAGTGGTGGATTAGAATCTAAAGTATATTTAGTAAGTATAGGTGGATTTGATACTCATAATGATCAAAATCAAGGAAGTGGTGATGTTAAAGGGAAACACTACGAATTATTAAATGAAGTTTCCACTGCAATAGAAGCTTTTATGAAAGATTTAAATGATCAATCTTTAGGAGAAGATATTGTTGGATTAACCTATTCTGAATTCGGAAGAAAAGCGAAAGAAAACGGAAACTTAGGTACAGATCATGGTGAAATTGCTCCAATGTTTATTTTTGGAAAACCAGTTTTAGGAGGTGTTTCTGGAACCAATGTTGATCTTTCAGAAGCGACTGATGATAATAATTATCAGCTTGAAACTATTCAATATGATTATCGTCAAACTATCTCTACTTTACTTCAAGATTTTTTAGGAGCATCAGATACTATAATTGATAGTACATTTTTTAACCATAGCGTTAGTACCAGTTTTGTAGGAGATAAAATTCCCAATATAATTAAAAGCGAATTTTCTGTAGCTAAAGGCTGTGTTAAAGATATCCTAGAACAACCTGGAATTGACAAACGTAAAGATTGGTTTATATATCCTAACCCGTTTGTTGATCAAATAAGTTTGAATTCTTTAAAAGAGCAACCAGGATTTCAATATAAACTATTCAACAAAAGAGGTCGTCTTATTGAACAGGGACAGAAAGAAACCACAAACAACAGTGCTTTAATTAATTTTCCTAGACTAGCTACTGGTTTGTATTTTTTACAAGTTGAAAGTGGTGGCAACACGGAAAATCATAAAATATTTAAGTTGTAATAGTAGTTACACTTAATTTGGCTGTTATCCCCTTCAGATGACACCAAAAAAGGGGAATCGTTTTGAAACATATTCGATTTCCCTAACTTTTTTAGCCTTTATATTTTATAGGTAAATGCACAACCTTCTTTGTTTCAAAAAAGTCTTCTTCAAAAAAATCTGGCAAATCATAAATAGTAGCGCTAGTAAACTTATCCAATTCTTCTGTTAAATCTCCTCCTTTTAAATATAGAATTCCATTTTTTAGCTCGTGGTTCTGTTTTTTCTGAACCTTATTTTTCACCCATCTGTGAAATGTTTCCATTTGTGCAACGGCTCTACTTACTATAAAATCATAAGTTTCTTTTACTTCCTCAACTCTACCATGAGTAGTTTTTACGTTTTCTAAGCCTAAACCTTCTACTACTTCGTTTACAACTTTAATCTTTTTTCCTATAGAATCCACTAAATGAAAATTAGTTTCAGGAAATAAAATTGCCAAAGGAACTCCTGGAAAACCTCCTCCTGTTCCAACATCCATAACGCTTGTTCCTGGTTGAAACTCCATGACTTTAGCTATACCTAAAGAGTGTAAAACATGACGCAAATACAATTCATCAATATCTTTTCTTGAAACAACATTAATTTTCAGGTTCCAATCTTCATATAAAGCTTGTAACTTTTCGAAATGCGCTATTTGGTTTTCCGTTAGGTTCGGAAAGTATTTTAAGATGATATCCATATGATGTTATTTGCGTTTGCAAAAATAACAACAATTACGAATAGTTAAAGATTAATACAATTTAATAATTATCGTTAAAAACTTTCGTTTACAGATAAAGATGTTACAAAAACACTTATTTTTACCCCTTTAAATTAGAAGATGAAAACAATTAAATTCTCCAGAATAGATAAAACCAAGTTCTTTAGAACTTTAAATAAACGAGTAAACGATTATTTTAAAGAAAACGAAATTAAAAGAACAGGTAACTGGAAGCTATACTTCAAAGCAATTGTAATGTTTACGTTGTTCTTAGCTCCTTTTGCAATTATACTAACTGTAAACATGCCAGGATGGTTACAATTATTACTAACTGTAATAATTGGTTTTGGAATGGCAGGTGTTGGAATGAATGTAATGCATGACAGTAATCACGAATCGTTCTCAAGTAAAAAATGGGTAAACGATTTAATGGGAAGTAGCATGTACATTTTAGCAGGAAATGTATATAATTGGAAAGTTCAGCACAACGTTTTACATCACACCTATACAAACATTCAAGATCATGATGAAGATATGGATGCAGGTAGAATTATACGTTTTTCAGAACATACACAATGGAGACCATTCCATAAATATCAGAAGTATTATTCTCCAATTTTATATGGATTACTAACCATCAACTGGGCAATTACTACTGATTTCAAACAAATGCACCGTTATTTAAAAAGAAAACTTTCGTACGGAAAGTTCCCTAATCCTAAAGTAGAATGGACAAAATTAATCGTTACAAAAATTGCTTATTACGCAATGTGGTTAGTTTTACCTTTATTGGTTTTAGATATGGCGTGGTGGAAAGTTTTAATTGGTTTCTTTGTGATGCATTACACTGCAGGAATCATTTTAAGCTTTGTATTCCAATTAGCGCATATTGTTCCTAAGACAGAAACTCCTTTACCAGATGAAGGAGGGAATATGAAAAACACTTGGGCAATTCATCAGTTGTACACCACAGCTAATTTTGCTCCAAAAAACTGGTTTGTAAATTTTTATACAGGTGGATTAAATCATCAAGTTGAACATCACATTTTCCCACATATTTCACACATACATTATAGTAAAATAGCGAAAATCGTAAAAGAAACAGCTAAGGAATTTAACTTACCTTATCACGAATACAAAACAACACGTAAAGCAATATTGGAACACTTAAGACATATTGCTGAACTAGGAAAAAAACCACAACTAGCATAATCAAACACAAAATGTCTGAAGCATTATCAAACAGAATTAACAGTTTACCTGTTTCACAAACTTTAGCAATGGCAGCTAAAGCAAGAGAGTTAAAAGGTCAAGGAAAAGATATCATTAGCTTAAGCTTAGGAGAGCCTGATTTTAACACTCCAGATTTCATTAAAGAAGCTGCAGTTGAAGCTATTAATCAAAATTATAATTCTTATACTCCAGTTGATGGATATGTTGAATTAAAAGAGGCTATCTGCACCAAATTTAAGCGTGATAATAATTTAGATTACAAACCAAATCAGATTGTAGTTTCAACAGGAGCTAAACAATCTATTGCTAATGTAGCACAGGTTTTATTAAACCCGGGAGATGAAGTATTATTACCAGCTCCATATTGGGTAAGTTACTCTGCAATTGCAACGTTATGCGAAGCTAAGTTTGTAGAGATTCCTTCTTCTATTGATACTGATTTTAAAATCACACCACAACAATTAGAAGAAGCTATTACTCCAAAAACAAAAATGGTATTCTTTAACTCACCAAACAACCCAAGTGGAAGTATTTATAGTGAAGCTGAATACCGAGCATTAGCGGAAGTTTTAGAAAAACACCCACAGATTTACATTCTTTCTGATGAAATTTATGAGCACATTAACTATGGTGCAAAGCCATTTAGTTTTGCTGCTATTGAAAGCATGTATGATAGAACCATCACAGTAAATGGATTAGCAAAAGCTTTTGCTATGACTGGATGGAGAATTGGATATATTGGTGCTCCAGATTGGATTGCTAAAGCTTGTACTAAAATGCAAGGACAAATCACCTCAGGAACAAACTGTATCGCACAACGTGCTGCAATTACAGCAGTTTCTGCTTCTCCAGATCAAGTACAATATATGGTAAACGAATTCAAATCTCGTAGAGATATTGTATTAGGTTTATTAGGAAAAATTGAAGGATTTAAACTAAATGTGCCTGAAGGTGCTTTTTATATTTTCCCAGACATCTCTGCTTTCTTTGGAAAGACAATCAGAGGTAAAGAAATTAAAAATGCGAACGACTTTTCTATGTTATTATTAGAAGAGGCAAATGTAGCAACTGTAACAGGTGAAGCTTTCGGAGCTCCAAACTGTATTAGAATGTCTTATGCTGCTTCTGAATTACAATTAAGAGAGGCTGTTAAAAGAATAAAAGAGATTTTAAGTTAATTACTCAAATTTTAAAAAGGCAACGACAATGTTCGTTGCTTTTTCTTTTTCATTTTTTTCAAGTACAATACTTTCTTATCGTAATCGATAAACGCTTTTCCTTTTTCTAACACATCAGCACCAATAATTCCATGAACCTTTTCAGCCTTATGTTGTGTTAACGCAGTATTTACATGAGTCATATCAAACAACACCAAATCACAGCTTTTTAGTTTCCAATCTCCAATTTTTAAATCATTTCCTGATGACTTATAGGTTTCCATATCTGTAGCTCCAGCTCCAGCAGCCTTCACTTCACTTTCTTCAGAAGTTAACTTAAAATAATCTAGTAAATCTAAACCAACACAAGAATTTGATGCTCCAGTATCTAAAATAAATATTCCTTTAATCCCATTAATTTTTGCAGATAACTCCAAATGATTTGTAATCATCTTTTTTAATTTGATTCGAACGTACTTCTTTTTACGTAATACTTTTTTCAAACTTGCCATTTCTTGTACTTTTGTCTCCGAAAAACAAAAATACGTCATTACGAGTTGTCAAACAACGAAGTAATCTCAATTAAAAGATTGCTTCACCTTTTCAAGTTTCGCAATGACAAAAAACTATATAATTTCCAAATATCAATGATTACAGATACACATACACACTTATATTCTGAACAATTTGACGAAGATAGAGATGTAATGATTGCAAGAGCTAAAGAAATTGGAGTTTCAAGATTTTTTATTCCAGCTATTGATAGTTCTTACACCGATAGGATGTTCGAATTAGAGAAAAATTATCCGAATGATGTGTATTTAATGATGGGATTACATCCAACTTCTGTAAAGGAAAATTATCAGGAAGAATTAGCCCATGTAAGAGAATGGATTGATCAGCGCGAATTTTATGCTATTGGTGAAATTGGAATTGATTTGTATTGGGACAAAACATTTTTAAAACAACAACAAGAAGCTTTTAGAACACAGATACAATGGGCAAAAGAAAAAAAACTTCCGATTGTAATTCATTGTAGAGATGCGTTTGATGAAATTTTTGAAGTTTTAGAACTAGAAAAAGGAGAAGATTTACGAGGAATTTTCCATTGTTTCACTGGAACTATAGAAC
Organism: uncultured Tenacibaculum sp.; assembly: GCA_947492185.1. Lineage (GTDB taxonomy): Bacteria > Bacteroidota > Bacteroidia > Flavobacteriales > Flavobacteriaceae > Polaribacter. Next base: position 777,404 of record CANLMR010000001.1, on the reverse strand, counting down.
AAGCAAAAAAAGCCATTTCGTACAATATGAAATTGGGCATTGGTGGAGTGGTAACATTTAAAAATGGTAAAATTGATAAATTTTTAAATGAAATAGATGTAGAACATATTGTTCTTGAAACTGACTCGCCTTATTTAGCACCAACTCCATTTAGGGGAAAAAGAAACGAAAGTAGCTATATAGAGCAAGTAGTTGGAAAATTAGTTGACATTTATGAAAAATCTTTTCAAGAAATTTCCGAAATTACTACTGAAAACTCTAAAGCTGTATTTGGTGTTTAAAACTGAAACCACATATTACAAATCTCCAATTGGAACTCTAGAAATTAAAGGTGACAGTAAAGAAATTCATTCTATTTATTTTATAGATGATGACTTCTCGACTGCGCTCGAAGTGACAGGAGAATTGAAAAAATGTGTTCAACAATTGGATGAATATTTTACTGGAAACAGAAAAGAATTTGAGCTCACCTTAAATCCTAAAGGAACAGAATTTCAAGGGAAAGTTTGGACTGAATTATTAAAAGTTCCTTTTGGCAAAACTAGAAGTTATTTGGAGCAATCTAAAAAGCTGGGTGATGTAAAAGCGATAAGAGCTGTTGCTTCAGCAAATGGAAGAAACCCAATTTCAATTATTATTCCTTGTCATAGAATTATTGGATCGGATGGATCTTTAACTGGATATGCTGGTGGGGTTTGGAGAAAAAAATGGCTACTTGAACATGAAAGCGAAAACAAACAACAAAGTTTGTTTTAGTCATTTAATTCAAACTCATCATCAAGCTCATAAATCATACTTTCAAAGTCACTATACACTTCAGTAAAATCATTATAAACTTCATGATCCCAAAGGACTATAGGATAATTGCTATTCTCACATTTTTTAGTAGTATCAAAACATAATAATCCCCAATCGCTCCAATTTGCAAATGGAACCCTTCCTTTATCTAATAAAAATTCTTTTGGATATCCATTCAAAATCATTTCATTCAAAGATTTCTTCCAATTATTTACAGGATGAGAACAAAATCCACATTCTCCTATATGCAAGTCATAAAAGTGCTTGTACTTAAGAAATCTTTTATAAGAATCAGGTAAAGCAACGTTTATCATATGTTCCAAATCTTTAATTTCGTCTTCTGTAACTTCACTTTGAATAGGAACCCACTTTTGCCATCCTTCACTATCCATTTCAGAGCCCTTCATTCCCTCTTCAACTTTCATCGGGACACCGTTTATTCCTAATTCCAGTAATAAATTCAAATGCTTATCTATAATTTTTTCCATTTCTTAATTCAAGTTCCTTTTTTCCACAAAAAAACGTCTCATTAATTGACTACATTCTTCTTCTAAAACTCCTGAAACAATCTTAGTTTTTGGATGTAATTTGGTTCCCATAACCGTAAAACCCGATCTTGGTTCAATTGCTCCGTAAACTATTTTTCCAATTTGAGTCCAATAACTTGCTCCAGCACACATTTGACATGGCTCAACAGTTACATACAACGTACAATCTCTTAAATATTTACCGCCTAAATAATCAGCAGCTGAAGTGAAGGCTTGCATTTCTGCATGTGCCGTAACATCGTTTAAACGTTCCGTTAAATTATGGGCTCTAGCTATAATTTGATTTTTAAAAACGATTACTGCTCCCACTGGAACCTCACCTTTTTTGTATGCTTCTTCTGCTTCCAGAAGTGCTTTCTTCATGAAATATGTATCGTCAAAAGGATTCATTATATATTCTTTTTTATCCTTTTTTCATTGTAGACGTCTGCTATTGTAGGTTTTGTTTTATCTGTTTTTATCAATTCAAAAACATCTCCTTTTTTTACATAGCCTGTTTGCAATACTTTAAAATACACTCCGCTTTTATCTGTATTCCAGAATTGCTTTACAATTTTCATATCATTAAATCGAACTCCTAATTTCATACAAGGTTGTCTTGGTTTAGTCACTTCAACAATAGCTTCACCAACTTTGAAAGTATCACCAACATGAAGTTCAGATTCTTCACAATCTGACAATGTCAAATTCTCTCCAAACATTCCAAGTTCCCAATCTAAATTTGGATACAATTCTTTAAAGTATTCATAATGTTTTTCGGAAAACGCATAAACTGCCTGATCGATTCCTCCGTGTTTTTCACGATTACAAATTGCATCTCCTTTTACATCTTCAATATCTAAAAAAACAGACTCATTCACAGGAAATTTAAAAATCCCTGTAGTAACAGTTTTACCTTTCCAATCTATTTCTCTTCTCTCGCCTATATTTGTAGCAACTATTTTCATCGAAATGCGTTTTATACAAAGTTAGCTAAATAAAATAGTTATTTTTACCCAAAATAATTCGATTTGACATCTATTACTATTTCAGATAATAAGAAAGTTTATTTTGCCTCTGATCAACATCTAGGAGCACCAACTCATGAACAAAGTTTTCCTAGAGAGCAAAAATTCGTTCGTTGGCTAGATGAAATTAAAGATGATGCAGAAGCCATTTTTTTATTAGGTGATTTATTTGATTTTTGGTTTGAATATAAAACTGTAGTTCCGAAAGGTTTTGTTAGAGTTTTAGGTAAACTAGCTGAAATTAGAGACAAAGGTATTCCTGTATATTTTTTCGTAGGGAATCATGATTTATGGATGCGTGATTATTTTGAAAAAGAGCTAAATATTCCTGTATTTCATTCATCTCAAGAATTTACAATCAATAATAAATCATTTCTTATTGGACATGGAGATGGTTTAGGACCGCACGATAAAGGCTATAAGAGAATGAAAAAAGTCTTCACTTTCCCTTTATTTAAATGGATGTTCAGATGGTTACATCCTGATTTAGGTGTTAAACTTGGTCAATATATGTCTGTAAAAAACAAACTAATTTCTGGCGACGAGGATTTTAAATTTTTAGGTGAAGATAAAGAGTGGTTGGTTCAGTATTGCAAACGTAAATTAGAGGGCAAACATTATGATTTCTTTGTGTTTGGACACAGGCATCTTCCACTTGATATTCAACTTCAAGAAAACAGCAAATACTATAACTTAGGAGACTGGATTAATTTCTACACCTATGGAGCATTTGAAAAAGATCAATTCTCATTATTAGAGTACAAATAAAAAAAGGCACCGAATTCAATCAGTACCTTTTTTGTTAAACAAAAATTGATTAATTCAATTAGAATTTAAAAGTAAGTCCTCCTCTAAAGGTCATACCATTAAATCCAAATTGGTTAACTTCCCAAGGATATCTAAAACGACCTCCTAAATCAGTAACTACATCACCTCGTGTATCAATTTCATCAGGGAAAACATCAAATAAGTTGTTTACTGTTACATTTAACGAAACCAAGTCTGAAAATTCGTATCCAAATGATAAATCAGTAACCACCTTACCTGTAAATGTTTGATCTTTTAATGGATCTGAAGCATGTTGCCAAGTAACTTCTCCAAAGAATGTATTATTCACTGCAGCGCTAAACTTGCCAATCTCATAAGTACCTCCAAATAAAAACTTCGTATTTGGACGAGCACTTATAATTCTAGATTGCTCTTTTCTATTAAAAATATTGTTTTTATAATTTGCTAAACTTGATGGTGTTTTAACTTCACCCTCTAATTCTGTTTTATTAATATTTAATGCTAAATTAAATCCGAATTTACCAGAACCCAATGCTATATTCTTATAACGCATTGTATAATCAAACCCTTGAGTAATTGTATTTACAGCATTAATAAAGAACTTAATACTAGTTACTTGATTAGCATCTAATATTTGTTGAACAGCTGCATTTGGATTACCATTATCATCTGTCCCTCCAATTTCTCCTGTGAATAAAACTCTATCATTCACTCTTACATTATAATAATCTAATGATATTGTGAAATTTCTAGAAGCTTTAATTGTTAATCCAGCAGAAATATTCTCAGAAGTCTCTGCAAATAAAGGCTCAACTCCTAAATCTCTAATTACCGGACTTACATTATTAAAAGTTCCTTGATTAGAAATTGTACCTCCAGAAACTAAAGTTTGAACATTACTTAAATATACTTGATGTAAAGACGGAGCTCTAAACCCAGTACTATAAGAACCTCTTAAAACACCAGCTTCTCCTAATTTATATCTTGAATTTACCTTCCAAGAAGTATTTCCTCCAAAATCAGAATAGTTTTCATAACGAACGGCACCTCCAATTAATAAATCCTCATTAATATCCCAATCTAAAGTACCGTAAGCACCAACATTAGTTCTTGTCTCATTTAAAGCATTACTTGGTTGTAATCCAGGAAAAGATTGTGCTCCTCCTCCAAAATAAGATGCTTCTTCTCCAGCTGTTACTTCAAAACGTTCTTGTCTTGCTTCAACACCAAATCCAATACTTACATCTTCTCCAAATTGTCTATTCACGTCTAAATTTCCTACGATATTACTAAAACCATAAGCTCCAGCATCAAAAGTGGTTGGGCTGTTTGCTCCTAAATCTACATTAATAGTGTTTCCAATTGTGTAATCAACAGTGTTTCCTCCGTAAGTAGCACTTAAATCTGCATTAAAATCACCTAATTTAAACTTCCCTCCGGCAGTAAATAAAATATCCTGAATATCAGTTTCAAAAGTTGGTTGAAAACCATTATACGTTTCACCTGGAGGTGTTAACAACCCAAAATCATCCGTAATCCAATAAGGTGTTCTGTATAATGCAAAACTTTTTCCTTTTCTATAATCAAAACCTCCAAAGGCATATAATTTTGTATCATCATTTAAATCATATTCTCCATTAATAAAAATGTCTCCTTTAGTCATTTCAGGTTGACCGATAATCATACCTAAATCTGGGTTATCTCTAGTCCATTGATTATCTACTCCAAATAAATCATCTTTACCAGGTTCTCCAGCTCTATTTGTATAATCTTGATGATACCCACTTAATGTTGCATTAACAAACCCTTCTTCTCCTATAGAAAATGTATGATTTACGTCTGCCCCATAATTTAATCCATCACCAACTTTAGTAACTCCTGAATATGCATTAACAGTTGTTATATCTATATTTTTCTTCAAAATAATATTTACAACCCCAGCTACAGCATCAGAACCATATTGCGCAGAAGCTCCATCTCGCAAAACTTCTACTCTTTCAATTGCAGCTGTAGGGATACTTTTCATATCTGTTCCTACTTCTCCTTTACCAGGTGTATCATTTACATAAACTAATGCACTTTGATTTTTACGTTTTCCGTTTACTAAAACTAAAGTTCTACTTGGTCCTAATCCACGCAAATCTGCTGGATCAAAATGTGCCGTTGCATCTGAAACTGTTTGGTTACTTGAATTATAAGAAGGCACAGTGTATGTTAATGCTTGGTCAATACTAGGTTGTCCTGTCGTTTGCAATTCAGCCAATCCAATATTATCAATTGGCACTGCAGAATCCAATATTGTTCTAGGTTTTGATCTGTTACCAGTAAGCACTACTTCATCTAAAAGACCACTTTCTTCTTGTAATACTACATCAACTGTACTACCTGAAGAAACATTTTTTTCAACTGTAGAAAATCCAACTGAAGAAATCACAATTACTGCAGGGCTATTTTTAAGGCTTAATGTAAATTCACCTTGATCATTTGTTGTAGTTCCATTAGTTGTACCTTTTTCTATTACATTAGCAAAAGGTATGGGTTCACCTGAAGCATCTTTGACCTTTCCTCTTACAGATTGAGCAAAAACACCGATCGAAAATAAGTAAAAGCTAAAGGCAATTACTTTAGTTAAGTAACTAGTTTTTATCATTTTATTTTAAAGTTTGAGTTAATTATTTTATTCTCAAATTTAAGATTATATTCAATAAAAACAACTTTATAATATGCTTTTAATAATAAATTACCTTATTTAGTTTATTTACCGTTATTTTTTTAAGTTTTTTATTGAATATACATTAATCTCAAAACACCTAACCTTTAACCTACTTTTAACAAGAAAAAAAATGTTAATATTGTAGCTTTGTTCACTGAAATTATAATGAATAACATTTTTCACATATGGATGTAGATGTAAGAGCTATTAATGAAAAAATCGAAGTTGAAAGCGCATTTGTAGATTTACTTACAAATGAGATGAATAAAGTTATTGTTGGTCAAAAAGACATGATTGAGCGACTATTAATTGGTCTTTTAGGTAATGGGCATATTCTTTTAGAAGGTGTTCCTGGATTAGCAAAAACTTTAGCGATTAACACATTATCAAAAGCTGTACAAGGAAGTTTTAGTAGAGTCCAGTTTACTCCAGACCTACTACCTGCCGATGTAATTGGTACCATGATATACAATGTAAAAGACAATGACTTTTCGATAAAAAAAGGTCCAATTTTCGCAAATTTTGTTTTAGCTGATGAGATTAACCGTGCTCCTGCTAAAGTACAGTCTGCATTACTTGAAGCTATGCAAGAAAGACAAATCACCATTGGTGATGAAACGTTTAAATTAGACGAACCTTTCTTAGTAATGGCTACTCAAAACCCAGTAGAACAAGAAGGAACATATCCATTACCTGAAGCGCAAATGGATCGTTTTATGCTAAAAACTGTTATTGATTATCCAAAATTACATGACGAACAATTAATTATGAGACAAAGCTTAAACAATAGCTTTGGCAAAGTAAATCCTGTTGTTTCGTTAGAAAAAATCATAAAAGCAAGAGAAGCTGTAAACGAAGTATATATGGACGAAAAAATCGAGAAATACATTCTTGATATTATTTTCGCAACTCGTTATCCAGAAAATTATAACTTAAGTAAACTTAAGCCTTTAATTAGTTTCGGATCTTCTCCTCGTGGTAGTATTGCTTTAGCAAAAGCTGCTAAATGTTATGCATTTATTAAACGAAGAGGATATGTAATTCCTGAAGACGTTAGAGCTATGGCACATGATGTATTACGTCACAGAATTGGAATTACTTATGAAGCTGAAGCAGAAAACATGAGTTCTATCGACATCATTAATGCTATTATCAATGAGGTTCAAGTACCTTAATTTTTTTGTCAACTAACCGAAAAAGAAAAATACATAACTTTTAAATTTTATTGCTAAGAATGACTTTTAAATTAACAACGTACAAAACGTTAACAGGGAAAAAACAGATTTTGGAAACAAAATCAAACAAAAGCACTGAAGCTGTAATTTATGAAAATAATGAACCTACATATTGGGTAAATTGTTTTGATTTACAAACAGAATCAAATGTACAAATGAACTATTTAGTTCTTTGTCAACAACGAAGTATTAAAAATGTGATTGAGGAAATAGGAGAAAAACACAATGTAAACCTTACGGTAAAAGAAGCTCCATTATTTTCCATTAAAAAATCATCAGAAGATAAAGATTGGGAATTACCTCCTCTTCCTTTAGAGTGGGTAAATTAATATATGGATACCAAAGAGTTACTTAAAAAAGTTCGTAAAATAGAGATTAAGACAAAACGTTTGTCTAATCATATTTTTGGTGGTGAATATCACTCTACTTTTAAAGGTCGTGGAATGACCTTTTCCGAAGTTCGTCAATACCAATATGGTGATGATATTAGAGCTATCGACTGGAATGTTACTGCCAGATACAACGAACCCTATGTTAAAATTTTTGAAGAAGAACGTGAACTTACTATGATGCTAATGGTAGATGTTTCTGGTTCAGAACTTTTTGGTACTTCTACCCAATTCAAGAAAGATACCGTTACAGAAATCGCTGCGACTTTAGCTTTCTCTGCTATTCAAAATAATGATAAAGTGGGTTTGATTTTATTCTCAGACCAAATAGAATTATACATTCCTCCTAAAAAAGGAAAAAGTCATGTGCTTCGTATCATTAGAGAGTTGATTGAATTTACTCCTAAAAGTAGACGTACAAATATCAATGAAGCTTTAAAATTCTTATCAAGCGTAATGAAGAAAAAGACCATTGTATTTATGCTATCAGATTTCGTAGATGAGAATTACGAAAGAAACTTAAAAATTGTTGGTAACAAGCATGATTTAACAGGGATTAGAATCTACGATAAATTTGATGAAGAAATTCCTAACCTAGGAATGGTTCCAATGTTAGATAACGAAACTCAAGAGGTTAAATTAATCAACACAAGTTCTAAATCTGTTAGAACAAAATATAAAGTAAATGCTTTACGCCTAAAAGATGAATTCCAAACTTCATTTAAAAAGAGCGGATTAGGAACAATAAATGTTCGAGTAGACGAAAGTTATGTAAAAAAATTATTAGGTTACTTTAAAAACAAAGGATAAATTGAAGAAAATTTTACTCTATATAACCTTATTTTATTCTGCTTTTGCTATTGGGCAGACTTCACCTGTTAAAGTAGAAACTGACACAACTAATATTCGTATAGGAGAACAATTTGAATATAAAATTTCTGTAGACGGTACTGACAATGTTATCATGCCTAAGCTTGAACTTAATGGAATTGAAGTTATAGATAGTTTGCGTGTGGATACCTTAAAAAACAAGCTCATCCAAAGGTATATTTTAACTGGGTTTGACAGTGGTGCTTTTTACATTCCTCAACAACAAGTGTTTATTAGAAATCAAGCTCATTTAACAGATAGCTTATTAATAAATGTAGCTACAGTTGCTATAGATACTACTAAAATTAAGAAATTTCCTATCAAAGGAATTAAAGGTGAACCATACCAATTCGACGATTATAAAAACATTCTTTTTTGGGTTCTTGCAATCATTTTAATTGTAACTTCTGTATTGTACTTTGCTCTTAAGAGAAGTGATAATGATGAAGTAAATACTAGAGCACAATTACTAAACCCGTATCAAGAAGCAGTACGAAATTTAAAGTTATTAGACGAAAAATTATTATGGCAGAATAATAAAACAAAACAATACTATAGTGAACTGACTGATATTCTCCGTAATTTTATTGAACGTGAATTAAATGTACCTGCTCTTGAAACAACAACTAGTGGTTTAATTGAAACTTTATCTGATTTTAACGACACTAAATCAATCTTAACAGATAAAGACACTATACAAAATTTAGATAAATTATTACAACAAGCTGATTTAGTAAAGTTTGCAAAATCTAAACCTTTGGCTCATGAAATTGAAGCTGACAGAAATGTAGCAAAGCATATTTTAGATAATATTAAGCCAAATATTGAAACTGAAGAATCTTCTGAAATTGACCCAGTTATTATTATTGAAAAGCCAATAGTTAAAAAACCTTCTATTTTGGTAAGAATTGTAGCAATTGCTCTGATTTTATTGCTGGCAATTTCTATCGGATATTCATTATCAAGAATAATTCCTATGTCGAACTCGTTAAAAACACCAGTAACCAATGTTGAATAATTTCGAGTTCCATAGTCCAGAATTTTTGTGGCTTTTTGCCATGATTCCAATGATTGCTATTTGGTTCTTTTCAAGCAGGAAAAAAGAAAGCACATTATTGTCTGTACCAAGTATTAAAGGGTTTGAAGGAACTTCAATTTTAGCGAAACTAAAACCTCTTTTACATGTTTTCAGAATACTTGCTTTTTCTGCATTAATCATTGCTTTAGCAAGACCTAGAAATGTGTCTGTAAGCAAAAAAACAAAAACAAATCGTGGTATTGATATTGTAATGGCAATAGATGTTTCTGCTAGTATGCTTGCCAAAGATTTAAAACCTAACCGTTTAGAAGCTTTAAAAAGAGTAGCGGTTGATTTTGTAAACAGAAGACCAAATGATAGAATAGGAATTGTTGTATATGCAGGAGAAAGCTTTACACAAACGCCAATTACTAGTGATAAATCTATTGTAAAAGAAACCATTTCAGAAATTAAATGGGGACAATTAGAAGGCGGGACTGCTATTGGAATGGGATTAGGCTCTGCAGTAAATAGATTAAAAGAAAGCAAAGCTAAGAGTAAAGTTATTATCCTTCTTACTGATGGTGTTAATAATGCTGGTTTTGTAGACCCTAAAACAGCAACTGAATTAGCTAAAGAATTAAACATTAAAGTATATACTATAGGAATTGGAACAAATGGAATGGCTCCTTTTCCTTGGGCAAAAGACCCTAGAACTGGTAAATTATCTTTTAGAAACCAGCAAGTAGAAATAGATGAAAAACTATTGAAATTTATTGCTAGTGAAACAGATGGTCAATATTTTCGTGCTACTGGTAACGCAAAACTTAAAGAGATTTATGACGAAATTGATAAGCTAGAAAAAACTAAAATCGAAGAATTCAAGTACTATAATTATTCTGAAAAATATCGATTCTGGGTAATCCTAGCAGGTATATTTTTAGTACTAGAGTTTATATTACGAAATACAATATTTAAAAGCTTTATTTAATAAAACATGTATAAGTTAGAAGAACCAATATATTTTTACTTTTTTGCAATACTACCTGTTATTATTGTAATCTTTCTATTGGTTTTATGGTGGAAAAAAAGAACTCAAAAAAAGTTTGCCGAACATTCTTTATTAGAAAGACTTGCTCCTAATTTATCAACTTTTAAATCTATATTAAAGCTATCTTTTTTACTTCTTGGATTATCCTTTTTAATTATAGGATTAGTAAACCCTAAAATGGGAACAAAATTACAAACAGTAAAACGAGAAGGAGTAGATATCATATTTGCTTTAGATGTTTCTAAGAGTATGTTAGCTCAAGATATTGCGCCAAACAGACTAGAAAAATCTAAACAGATTATTTCGAAAATAATTGACAAGTTAGGTAGTGATAGAGTAGGAATAATTATATATGCTGGTAATGCATATCCTTTATTACCAATTACAACTGACCATGCTGCAGCTAAGATGTTTTTGCAAAATGCAAATCCAGATATGGTTTCGAGTCAAGGTACAGCCATTACTGAAGCTTTAGATTTAGCAAAAACGTATTATAATAACGACGAACAGACAAACAAATACTTGTTGATAATATCTGACGGTGAAGATCATCAAGAAGAAACAAAACAAAAAGCTCAAGACATTGCTAATGAAGGCGTAAAAGTTTATACAATAGGTGTAGGGACTGAAAAAGGCGGTCCAATTCCAATTGAACTAAACGGAGGATTAGTTGGTTATAAAAAAGACAGAAAAGGTGAAACTGTAATCACACAAAGAAAGCCTGATATTCTTGAAGGAATAGCTAGAGCATCTGACGGAACATATATTGACGGAAATAAAACTGAACAACCTGTAAAGGCAATAGAGAAAATAATTACTAATGCTCAAAAAAGTGAGTTTGAAACAAAACAATTTTCAGATTATAAAGATCAATTTCAATGGTTCTTAGGAATAGGTTTTTTATTTTTATTAATTGATGTTTTCTTTTTCGAAAGAAAAACAAAATGGTTAAAGAAAGTAGATTTATTTAATGAAAAGGATGATAAGTAGTATGAAAAAAATAATTCAGTTGATAATTTTAGTTTCTGCTTGTTTCATTAACAACATTAATGCTCAGCAGGACACTATCAAACTAAAAAGAGAAGCAAGATCTTTTGTTAGAGAAGGTAACAAACTATATAACAAACAAAAGTTTAACGAAGCTTCAATTGCCTATCGTAAAGCATTAGGGAAAGACACTAAATACGATAAAGCAAGTTACAATTATGGAAATGCTTTATATCAAGGTAAAAAGTTTAAAGAAGCTGTCTCTCAATATGAATTAACTACTAAAACTGCTAAAACAAAAGCTGAAAAAGCGGAAGCATATCATAATATAGGAAATGCTATGATGGAGCAAAAACAATATCAACAAGCTGTAGATGCTTATAAAAATGCCTTAAGAAATAATCCTAATGATGATGAAACTCGTTACAATCTTGCTGTAGCTCAGAAAAAAGCTGAAAAACAAAAGCAGCAAAATAAAAACGACAAAAATAAGGATAAGAAAAACCAGCAAAACAAAGACCAGAAGAAAGATCAGGATCAAAAAAACAAGGATCAAAACAAAGATAAAAAAGAAGGGGACGATAAAGACGACAAGAAAAAACAAGATCCTAAAAATCAAGATCCTAAAAAGGATCAGAATAAAAAAGATAAACAAAAACAAAAACCTCAACCTGGAAAAATGACTCCTGAACAAATGAAACAACTGTTAGAGAGTTTAAATAATGAGGAAAAGAAAACTCAAAAGAAAATGAATGTAAAGAAATCAAAAGGTAGAAAAATAAAGCAAGAAAAAGATTGGTAACAATTAGCAAAATTTTAAGACCAAAATCTTAGAAATCAATTATTTTATCATTCCAAAAAAATAGTATTTTTGTCCGATTTGAATTCACAAATGAAACTAAGGTTTATTACATTTATAATAGCACTGATTACTACTTCTGTTTTTTCACAGGAAGTAGAACTCTTAGCCAAAGTAAGCAAAAACAAACTTGGGCTTAATCAGCGCTTACGTGTCGAATTTTCTATAAACAAACAAGGAGCAGATAATTTTGCTCCACCCAATTTCAAAAACTTTAAAATAGTAGGTGGGCCGAGTCATTCTGTTAGTCAATCATGGGTAAATGGTAAAGCAACATTTTCTCAAAAATATTCTTACATCATAAAACCATTACGTAAAGGTGAATTTAACTTACCTTCTGCTAGTATTGAACTTGATGGTAAAAAACTTAAATCTAAACCTGTAAAAATTATTGTTACTGAAGCAGTAAAAGTTCCTAAAAACCCTAATGATCCGGATTACATAGCTGAACAAAATATTCATTTAGTAGCAGAAGTTTCAAAAGGAAGACCTTATGTTGGTGAAGGAATTTATGTTGAATATCGATTATATTTTAGCAATAATGTTGGTATTTACGATAACGCGGTTACTGAAGCCCCACAATACAATGGGTTTTGGAATCAAGAAATAAAAAGAGATGGATCACAAGTAAAGACTGCAATGTATAATGGTGAACAGTATCGTTATGCAGTTCTTAACAAAGCTTTATTAATTCCAACAAAATCAGGAAAACTTACTATTGATCCAATGAAAATGGACATTGTTGTTGCTGTTCCTACTGGACGAGGAGATTTTTTTGGAAATCCTATTACAAAGCAAATTAGAAAAGAATATTCTTCTGCTAGAAAAACAATTATTGCTAAAGAATTGCCACTAGAAGGAAAACCAGAAAGTTTTACAGGTGCAGTTGGTAGTTTTTCTTATGAACTTACTTCATCTAAAAATGTCTTAAAAGCTAACGAATCTTCTCAAATTAAAGTTACAGTTAAGGGTAAAGGTAACTTGAAACTTTTTGAATTACCGAAGATTGAAACTCCAAAAGAATTAGAAGTTTATCAACCTGAAAGAAAAGAAAAAGTTAAAATCACAACTTCTGGTTTAAGCGGGTCTGTTATAGATAATTACACTGTCGTTCCTGAATTTAAAGGGAAATATAAAATACCAAAAACTGAATTTTCTTATTTTAACCCTAAAGAAGAAAAATATCACACTATTAGTACCGATGATATTTTTGTAGATGTTACTGAAGGTAAAGAATTGGTAACTAATACTACAGAAAACAAAGTTGTAAAACAACAGGTAAAAACAACAGGTAAAAACTTTAGATATATACAAACATCAACAAGTTTAGCTCCTCTAGTGAAGTCAGACTTTTACAATTCTCCTTTATTCTATTTACTTTTATTATTACCTATTCTTTTTATACCAATAGCAATTTTTATCAATAAGAAAAAAGAAGAAAGAAATGCAGATATTATTGGAAGTAAACAACGTAAAGCAGATCGTTTAGCCAGAAAATATTTATCTGAAGCTAAATCTCGACTTGGAAATAAAGAAGCTTTTTATGAGGCATTAGAAAGAGCTTTGCATAATTATTTAAAAGCAAAACTTAGAGTAGAAACTTCAGATATTAGCAGAGATAAAATTAGTCAACTTTTACAAGATAAAAATGTTAAGCTCAATACAATTGATAATTTTATAAGTGTATTAAAAGATTGTGATTTTGCAAGGTATACTCCTATTACGAACGTGCAAATGAATCAAGAATACGAAAAAGCAAAACAAGTAATAACTCAAATAGATAAGCAATTATGATTCAAAAAATAATTTTACTGCTTGCCTTTTTTACTTTCAGCAATGCTTTCACTCAAGATTCAAATCAGTTATTCTCTGAAGCTAATACATTATATAAGAATGGAGAGTATTTGAAAGCTATTAAAATATACGAGGAAATTGAAACTACTGGAGATGTTTCTTCTGAACTTTATTATAATCTAGGAAATTGCTATTATAAAGTGAATAAAGTTGGCCCATCTATTTTTAATTATGAAAAAGCATTACAACTTGACCCTTTAAATGAAGATGCTCAAAATAATTTAATCTTTGCTAAAAGATTATCTCTAGATAGAATTGAAGAATTACCTAAATCAGTATTTCAAAAATTTAATGAAAGTTACTTAAGTAAACTAAGTTATAATCAATGGGCTATTTTATCTGTTGTTTTATCTTTCTTGGCTTCTTGTTTATTTTTATTATATTATTTCTCTCATTCTCCATCATTGAAAAGATTGTTTTTCACTTCAAGTATTATTAGTATTCTCATATTAATAACAGCTTTATCTATTACCATAGTTCAATATGGAAAATCTTCTAAAACTATTGAGGCTATAGTTTATGCAACTGAAGTTTCTGTAAAAAACGAACCAACAAATAACGCTGAAGAAGCTTTTATAATTCATGAAGGGACTAAAGTTTTTGTACTGGATGAAGTAGATGACTGGAAAAAGATTAAATTAGTTGACGGAAAAATAGGATGGCTTAAAAGTCAGGAAATCAATTTGTTGAGTATTTTTTAGTTTTTTTTTAACAACAACCTCAACAAGTTTTCATATTTTTAACGACCTAGAAGTATGAAAACATCTTTTTTAACATATTTTTTTGCTGTAACCCTAATCACTTCTATAGCATTACCAACTTACTTGAGCTTAAGTAAAAAAGCTTATGAATACTCGTTAGTCATTAATGATTTTGAAGATGATTCTGAACAATCAGAAAAGAATAATGATACAGATGTAAAAATTATTCATTTACATCAAGAAATTACTCCTTATAAAAACATTGTAAATAAACATAAAATTGTTTATTTATCAAGTGAATACAATACCTTATCACTTAAAATAGACTCTCCTCCACCAGAATTTAGTTAATCTTAAATCACATTCAGATTCTTAAAAAAAATTAACTAAAATCAAAACCCAACAACTTTAATTAAGTTGAATAATAAATAATATTATGTTTAAAACAATCAAAAACGATTTACCCGCTAGTATAGTGGTGTTTTTTGTAGCATTACCATTATGTTTAGGTATTGCTTTGGCGAGTGGAGCGCCATTATTTTCTGGATTAATTGCTGGAATAATAGGAGGTATAGTAGTAGCTAGTATTAGTGGATCTAGTATTGGTGTAAGTGGGCCTGCTGCAGGTTTAGCTGCAATTGTATTGGCTGCAATTGTAACATTAGGTGGACTTGAAAATGGTGGATTCGAAAAGTTCTTAGTAGCTGTTGTATTAGGAGGTGTAATTCAAATACTTTTAGGAGTAGCTAGAGCTGGTATTATTGCTTATTTTTTCCCCTCTTCGGTAATCAAAGGTATGCTTACTGGTATTGGAATTATTATCATATTAAAACAAATTCCTTATTTCTTTGGAATGGATAAAAATCCTACTGGTGATTTTTCTTTTTTACAAGTAGAATGGGATAACTTAATATCAGGATTATTAAATTCTTTTAACGCACTTATTAGTGGAAATATTAGTATTGGTGCAACAGTTGTTGGATTTATAGCATTAGGTATTTTATTATTATGGTCTAATGTATTATCTAAGAAAGCGAAAATATTTCAATTAATTCAAGGTCCGTTAGTAGCCGTTGTAGTAGGTATTATTTTCTATCTAGTTACTCAAGGAGGTTCTTTAGAATTGTTGAAAGAACAGTTAGTATCGGTTCCTGTTCCTGATAACTTTGATAGTTTTAAAGCTCAATTTAGCACTCCAGATTTTTCTGCAATTGGTGATAAAAATGTTTGGATTATAGCATTTACAATTGCTATTGTAGCAAGTTTAGAAACTTTATTATGTGTTGAAGCAACTGATAAATTAGATCCAGACAAGAATGTAACACCAACTAACCGTGAGTTAATTGCTCAAGGAACAGGGAATATTATTTCTGGAATGATTGGTGGATTACCAATTACACAAGTAATTGTAAGAAGTTCTGCAAATATCCAATCTGGAGGTAAAAGTAAAATGTCTGCAATTATTCACGGATTCCTTTTATTAATTTCTGTGATTTTAATTCCAACTTTATTAAATAAAATTCCTTTAGCTGTATTAGCTGCTGTGCTTTTCATTGTTGGTTTTAAATTAGCTAAACCTTCTACGTTTATTAACATGTATAAATCAGGTTGGAAACAATTTATACCGTTTATGGCTACAGTTTTACCAATGGCAATTACAGGAGATTTATTATTAGGTATAGGTTTAGGTTTAGCAGTCGGAATTTTTGTTATCTTATTAAAAAGCTTCCAAAACTCTCACTTTTTACATAAAGAAGGTGAAGATGTTGACGATGGTAAAGTAAAAATGACTTTAGCTGAAGAAGTAACATTCTTTAACAAAGGAGCTATTTTAAAAGAGTTAGATAATTTGCCTGAAAATTCTTCATTAGAACTTGATGTTACTAAAACTAGATATCTTGATAATGATATCATCGAAATTTTAGAAGATTTTGCTCATAAAGCAAAAGAAAGAAATATCAATATTACATTAATATCAGAAAGAGGCACAGTTGAAAACCCTCCTAGTTATATTGAATTTTTCAAATTAAGGCCAAAAGCTAGTTAATAATCAATGAATACCCTAAATTTGGGTACTTAAAACTATTAATTGTTAACGCTTTAAAAGAAGAATGAAAAATTTATTTTCTAATATCAAAGGAGATTTATTCGGTGGTATAACTGCCGGAATTGTTGCATTGCCGCTTGCTCTAGCATTTGGTGTTTCATCAGGTTTAGGACCAAGTGCCGGATTATATGGAGCCATTTTTATTGCTTTCTTTGCCTCTCTTTTTGGAGGTACTGACACGCAAATATCTGGACCAACAGCACCTATGACTGCTGTAAGTATGGTGGTAATTGCTTCAATCATTGCTGCTAATGATGGTAATTTAGAACAAGCACTTCCAATTATCCTATCCGTATTTTTATTAGCAGGTTTAATTCAAATTGGATTAGGAGCATTGGGGTTCGGAAAATACATAAGGTATATTCCTTATCCCGTAGTTTCTGGCTTTATGACTGCCATTGGTATTATAATATTAGTTACGCAGATTTTACCTTCTTTAGGATATTACGCAAAAGAAGACGCTAGTTTTGTTGATAAATTTAAGCCTCAAGCAGAAGAAATTATCCTTCAAAATATTTTAACTGACGAAGCGGACAAGGGAGTATTAGTACTTGAAGATTTTCAAAACACAATTAAACGTGCTGACGAAATTAACCAAGCAAGTATTTTAAAAGAATCTAAAACACTTGCAGGTAAAGAATCATCTGGAGTATTAGGGACTCTTAAAGTATTACCAAGAGCTTTAAAAAACATCAATTTACTGGAATTAGCTTTGGCTTTAGGAACCATTCTAATAATTTTTGGCTTCAAAAAAATAACCACTGCTATACCGAGTACTTTAGTTGCCTTGGTAATAATGACTTCTATTGCATTAATATTTGATTTGAAATATATTCCAATTGAAGAAATTCCTAGTGGTTTGCCTACTCCAAATTTAGAGATATTTAGTTCCTTTAATCTGGGAACAATAACACCATATATTTTCACAGCATTTACCTTAGCATTACTAGGAGCAATAGATTCTCTATTAACTTCAGTAATTGCTGATAACATGACTAAAACAAAGCATAAACCTAATAAGGAATTGGTTGGTCAGGGTATTGGTAATACAATTGCTGCAATATTTGGAGGGATTCCTGGAGCAGGAGCAACTATTAGAACGGTTGTAAATATTAATTCTGGTGGTAAAACTAAACTTTCTGGAATGGTAGCTGCAATAATACTATTAATTATTCTACTTGGTTTAGGGCCTGTCGCTTCAAAAATACCCGCAGCAGTACTTGCAGGAGTTTTAATTACAGTAGGAATCGGAGTAATGGATTATAAAGGCTTAAAGGCTATTCCTAATTTACCAAAAGATGTAAAAATTGGACCACTAAAATTAAGTTCAGAAGTAATTATCATGTTTACAGTAATGATACTTTCAACTTTTTGGGATTTAGTTTACGCTGTAGGGATTGGATTGGTTATTGCATCTTTAATTTTTATGAAAAAAATTGGAGATGTCACTTCTAAAGAGTCTGATATAACTCCATTAGAAGAATCTTGGGATGATGAATCGGAATTTCCTGATAATCTTTCTGAAGAAGTATTTATCAAACATATTAAAGGTCCTTTATTCTTTGGTTCAACAAGTGATTTTCAAGCACTTTCGAAACAAATACCTAATACTGCTAAAACAGTAATTATTAGAATGGGAAAAATGCCATATCTAGACCAATCTGGTTTATTTGCTTTAGAAGATATTTTAATAGATTTAAAAAGAGCAGGTGTACAGTTTTTATTTGTAGATGTATTAGAGCAACCTAAATACATGATGGAACGAATTGGAATTATACCTGACTTAGTTTCTAAAGATTATGTATTCAAAACCTTCTCTGAATGTTTAGAGTGGGTAAAACAAAACGTAAAAGATAACTATTAAAACAAAATATATAAAATGAGAAATACAGCATTAACAAAAGACTTACAGGCTAACTTTTCGCCTAAATCGGTTTTGCAAGATTTATTAGACGGTAACAATCGTTATGTTGCTAACAACTTAACAAGCTCTGATGTAACTTCTTTAGTAAAACAAACAACAGGAGGTCAATTTCCTAAAGCCGTAATTTTATCTTGTATCGATTCTCGTGTACCAGTAGAATTAGTTTTCGATCAAACTATTGGTGATGTTTTCGTAGCTCGTGTAGCTGGAAATTTCGAAAACACTGATATTTTAGGAAGCATGGAGTACTCTTGTGCTGTTGCAGGAAGTAAATTAGTATTAGTTCTTGGTCACGAAAGTTGTGGTGCGGTTAAAGCAGCTTGTGATGGAGTAGAATTAGGAAACATTACTTCTATGTTAAGTAATATTACACCTGCAGCAAAAATGGCTTCAGAACAAGTAGATGGAGTTGCTGATTCATCTAACAAAGCTTTTGTTGCTAAAACTGTTGAAAATAATGTAAAATTAACTATCGAAAGAATTAGAGAGAAAAGTAAAATTTTACAAGAAATGGAAGATAATGGAGAAATCTCTATAGTAGGTGGAGTATACTCTTTATCTACTGGAAAAGTAACAATGTTATAAAACATTTAACTTTATATAAAAAAGCGATGATAGAATCATCGCTTTTTTTATTCCTCAGAATTATTTTGTGTTGTGGTATCTGACTCTTCTTCATCTCCTTTTATAATCGAAGGAAAAATCATCGGAGCAATTTTCTTAACTGGTTTATATAATATCGATTGATCTAAACTTTCTTTCTTAACAAAAGGAATGGTGTCATTCATTTTTCCAAAGAAAATAAAAACTACACTTAAAATTAATCCAATTTTTAAAGCTCCAAACACTCCACCTAAAATTTTATTGATTATTCCTAACGATGCAAAGTCAGCAATTTTGGTTAAAATTTTTCCTAATAAAGCAATAACAACAATTATAATTACAAAAGTTCCTGCAAAAGCCGTTAATGTTATATACTGTTCGGACCAATCTAAACTGTTTTTCAACCAATCTCCTAAAAAATAAGAAAAATGGATAGCTCCATACACTCCCGCTACTAAAGCAACTAAAGAGGCAACTTCTACAAATAAACCTTTCATTAGCCCTCTTACAAAACCAAAAAGCAGTAATGAAGCTATAATAATATCAAATATGTTCATAGTCCAAGAATTTTAACAAATATAAATAACTCATTTGTATCTTTGCAATTCAATTAAAAACGAATGAATAAAGTTGGTAATTTAAAAGAGAAGTGGGATTTTTTAATTGCTTCATTATCGCAACAATTTGCAGAAGGAGACGAATTAAACTTAGACAGTATTATCTATCTTATTGGTGTTCAAGAATTAGGACAAGGACAACGTAAGTTTAAAAAAGATGAAAAGGTAAATCTAATGCACATCGCAATTTGTAAACTCTTAGAACCATTTGGTTATTACGAATTTGATTATTTTGACGATGATGGTTGGCCTCATTATAAAATACTAACTGAACTTCCAAACCTAAAGCCTGGAGAACAGACAGTATTAATGAAAGAAGCCATTATAAATTACTTTGAAGCTATTGATTTTTTTAATTAAGTAACACTTAATTTTCGAATCATTTTAGAAAATATTTTTGGATAAAACCGTTTTGCATATACTCCAAGTTTTTCTTTAGCTCCAGCAATATATGCTTCTTCCTTTTCTTTGATAATAGCTTCAGCCATTAACTTAGCAAATCTGTCTGGATGAATTCCGTTGGCTGTTGCAGTATCCATTTTATCTTGTGGACTACCATCTCCTGTTAACGCATTTTTAGAAACATTTGTAGTTACAAACCCAGGACATACTAAAGTAACTTTAATATTATCTTGATGAACCTCTGCTCTTAAACTATCAAAAAAACCATGTAACGCATGTTTTGTAGCTGCGTAAGTAGATCTTAAAGGAGTTCCTATTTTTCCAACAATACTTGTGGTAACTACAAAATGACCAAATTTATGTTTTATGAAATATGGCAGAATAGCCTTAGTTAAGGCAACTGTTCCTAAATAATTAATATTCATTAATCGCTTATCAACATCTATATCTGTATCTTTTGCTAATGATCTTTGACTAATCCCTCCATTATTTACTAGTACATCTACTCTTCCGAAAAAAGTAATCGCTTGTTCTACTTTTGATTCAAAATTCGAATAATCCTCCAGATCTAATGACAAAACCCTAACATTATCCGGATAAGAACATTCTTTTTTAACTTCATTTAAAGACGATTCATTCCTAGAAGATAATATTAATTTTGTATTTTGCTGCGAGAGATGAATTGCCAGTGATTTTCCTATACCAGAAGAAGCTCCGGTAATCCAGATTATTTTGTTTTTTAGATCCATTTTTCTAAATAAAGTTTAACGTAATGTACTCAAATTAAATAAGAAATAGTAATTTTGGTACGCTTATTGAAATACTGGAAATAGAATTATAAATATTATTATAAATAAATCCCTTGTTAACGATGAAAAGATTACTTGCATTATTAATATTTGTTACATCGATTGCAAATGCCCAATACTCTGTAAAAGGAACTATGACTCCTCCAGAAGAAAGTGACTGGGTAATTTTATATAAAATCGAAGGAGCAAAGCAAAAATTTATTAGTAATTCTACTATTGTGTTTGAAGATGTAAACATTGGTGGGAATACACAAAAGGTTGGTAGGTTTGAATTAAAATTACCTACAGATGCTAAAGAAGGTGCATATAGAGTTACCTACAGAAACCAAGGAGCCGGATTTGTTGATTTTTTCTTTAATAAAGAAAATGTAGAATTTGTTTTCAATCCAGTATACCCTGAAGAATCAATTGTTTTTACTAAATCTAGAGAAAACAAAGTATATAGAGAATATCAAGATGCTATTGCTTTTATGCAAAGATCCATTGACTCTTTACAAGTAGAATATTTAAAAGCTGAAGATAAAAAGTTTAAAAAAGCTTATAAGAAAGCTTATAAAGAGCAAGAAGAAGTACAAGAAATTTATGAAGGTAAATCTGAAGGAATGTTAGTTAACACTTACATTAAAGCTTCTAATCCTACAAATTCTTCTTCAATTTTCGATGATACACAAGAATATCTAAATCATGTAGTAGATAGTTTCTTTGAAAATGTAGATTTTTCTGACAAGAAATTATACAATTCTCCATTTATCATCGACAAAATTACCAACTATGTTTTCTATTTAAACATTGCTGAAAATCAAACATTACAACAAAAACTATACAACGAATCTATTTCTAAAGTAATGGATCTTGTAGAAGATGATAGAGTTAGAAAAGAAGTAACTGAGTATTTAATTACTCGTTTTACTAACGCAAGAAACTCTGAAATTGTTGACGGGCTTTTTGCTAATTATTACGATAAACTTCCTGGAGAATTCCAAGATCAAAAGTTTAGAGATGATAAAGTTGCTTTATTACGTGCAACTGTTGGAAGAATAGCTCCAGATTTCTCTTGGAAAGAAGAAGATAAAGATTTTAAATTATCTACTTTAAATGATGGTGAAAGTTACTTATTATTATTCTGGAGTACAGGTTGCTCACACTGTTTAAAAGAAGTTCCACAATTATATGATTTCATGAAAACCCATGATAAAACTTCTGTAATTGCTTTTGGTATTGAACAAGAAGAATTTGAGTGGAATGAGTATGTTAAAAAATTATACGGATGGCATAATGTTATGGGAACTCATCCAGACAATAAGTGGGAAAATGAAGTAGTAAGAACGTATCAATTAGTGGGTACACCAACGTATTTCATCTTAAATAAAGACAAGAAAATTATAGCAATGCCTAACTCTTTTGAAGATGTTAAAGATTACTTTAACAATGGTAATGCTGCAAAAGAATAAATTAAAGTATATACTTTTTTGGTTCATCTTATTAATAACAATCAACAATACTTTTTCTCAAGAAAATTTTAAAGTTGGTGATGATGTTCCAGAATTTAAATTATGGCTTGCTGATGGAAGTAAGCTTACTAAAAACGACATCCAAAATAAGGTTGTCGTTTTTAAGTTTTGGTTTACTTCCTGTTTGCCTTGCTTGCTTGATATTGATGAATTGAATGAGCTAGTTAGTCAATATAAAAACCGAGCTGACATATTATTTATAGCTCCGGCTTTAGATCGAAAACAAATCATAAAAGAATTTCACTCTAAAACAAAATTTCTATTTAAAACAGCTTATTCTGCCATGGATGTGAGTCAGATTTTTAATCCAATTCAGGTATATCCTTCTTATTTTATAATCGATAAAAACGGAAAATTTAGTTATATCGATAGCGGGAGTAAAAAATCTGAGTTTAATAATTTAAGAAAGGCTTTAAAAGAAGTTCTAAAAAAATAAAAAAGCATCTTCAATATGTTCAATTTCAAATGAGTTATTACCAATAACTGAGATAATATCAAATCGCACTTCGTTATCTAAATCATTATCCTGAATAAAATGATTCATTGCTAAAGTTAGTAATTGAATTTTCTTTTGATTTATAAAATCTTTAGGATTCCCAAAGTAATTTGAAGTTCTAGTTTTTACTTCTACAGCAACAATTAAATCATCTTTTTTAGCAATAATATCAACTTCAGCTTTGATATATCTGTAATTTTGATACAGAATTTCATAACCATTCTTTAATAAGTAATTTACTGCTAACTCTTCTCCTCTTTTTCCTAATTCGTTATGTTGAGCCATAGTTTTTCCTACAAAAATATCTATATTTGGATTAATATGAATGAAGAAAAATTATTTAAATACTTATCCTTCTTACAAGCTGAGTGTTCAAGGCATAACTATGATGGGCATATTAACGAAGATGAAATCAATCAGTTAAATATTGAAATACATCGTTTTAAAACTTACGTGATAGAGTCTGAATTTATCTCAGATTCCTTTAAACAAGAAATTTATAAAGTAGATTTTAATTTAGATGAAACCAGACACAATCACCCAAAACCTAATTTTATATTACGTTTATTTGGATGGAGTCAAGGCAATAGACATTTTGAACAAGAAAATAGAAAACATCGTTTTCAAAAGCTATCGAATGATCTAGAAAATCTTGAGTTTAAATTAAAAGCGATGTAAAATTATTTAAAACTAACAGAAGATAATTTATCATTAATAGATAATTTTATTTCTCTTCCCATAATTAAAGCTCTATTATCTGGTTCATGACCAGCAGGAAAACCAAATAACACTGGAATGTCATCAGGAACAATATCTAAAATTAACTGCTCAATAGATGTTCCCCAAGGTGTTGTGTTTTTTCTAATCTTGGTCATATCACCAACAATAACACCTTTTACTTTGGTAAAATAACCTGCTCTTTTTAAACTTTGTAACATCCGATCAATAGCGTATTTGTATTCTCCTATTTCTTCAATGAATAAAATCTTTCCATCTGTATTTAATTGGCTACTCGAACCCAACATGGAAGCTAAAATGGCGATGTTTCCTCCTACTAAAACACCTTCAGCAGCTCCTTTTCTATTATCTTTTGATGATTTTATGGTATACTGAAGTTGTTCACCAAATAATGTTTTACGAAATGTTTCAATAGTCTCTGTAATATCTTCAGGCTTGTCTTGCATACTTGTTCCCATCATAGCATGTAACGTTTCAATTCCCAAATTATGGACATGGTTATGAAAAGCTGTAATATCTGAATATCCGATAATCCATTTTGGATTTTCTTTAAACTTGGTAAAATCTAATTTATCCAAAATTCTAACCGAACCATAACCTCCACGTGCGCTCCAAATAGCTTTTATATTTGAGTTATCTAATGCTTCTTGAAAATCTTGACAGCGTTGTTCATCTGTTCCTGCAAAATGATTTGCTTGAGTAAACACATGTTTTCCTATCACTACTTTTAAACCCCAACCTTCAACTAATTTCCTTGCATCGGTAATAACTTGTTTTCTATTTTTTAAAATTCCTGCTGGAGCTACAATTGCAATCGTATCTCCCTTCTTTAAATAAGGAGGTGTACTTAACTTCATTGTTTTTTGAGCATTTATTGTTGTTACTATTAAAAGCATCAAAACCATTATTTTTCTCATAAGAATAACTTCTTGTAATAGCATTAAAATCTAGTTAATGTAAATGTAATAAAATAGGCGCGTGTTTTGTACTTTTGCACTTCAAAATCTAAGAAAATGAGTTCTTCAAAAAGATATACAATTACAGCGGCTTTACCTTATACTAATGGTCCTATTCATATTGGGCATTTAGCTGGGGTATATGTTCCTGGAGATATTTATGCACGTTTTTTACGTTTAACAGGAAATGACGTGGCTTACATCTGTGGTTCAGATGAACATGGTGTTGCAATTCCTATGCGTGCTAAAAAAGAAGGAGTTTCACCAAAAGAAATTATTGATAAATATCACACTATTATTAAACAGTCTTTTGAAGATTTTGGAATTTCATTTGACAACTATTCTCGAACTTCAGCTGAAATTCATCATAAAACAGCTTCTGAATTTTTTAAAAAAATGTATGCTGATGGTGAGTTTGTAGAGGAAGTTTCTGAACAATTATATGATGCTGAAGCAGATCAGTTTTTAGCAGATCGTTTTGTTGTTGGAACTTGTCCGAAATGTGGATTTGAGGAAAGTTATGGAGATCAATGTGAAAACTGTGGTACTAGTCATAATGCTACGGATTTAATTAATCCTAAATCGGCAATTACCGGTAATGTTCCTGTTTTAAAACAAACAAAACACTGGTTTTTACCTTTAGATAAGCACGAAGCATTTTTACGTGAATGGATTTTAGAAGGTCATAAAAGTGATTGGAAATCAAATGTCTTAGGACAAGTAAAATCATGGATTGACGATGGTTTACGTCCGCGTGCAGTCACTCGTGATTTAGATTGGGGAATTCCTGTACCTGTTGAAGGAGCTGATGGAAAAGTATTATACGTTTGGTTTGATGCTCCAATCGGTTATATTTCTTCTACGAAGGAATGGGCTGCTCGAGAAGGTAAGAATTGGGAAGACTATTGGAAAAATGAAAACACCAAATTAGTTCACTTTATTGGAAAAGATAATATTGTTTTTCACTGTATTATTTTCCCATCGATGTTAAAAGCTCATGGCGGTTATATTTTACCAGAAAACGTTCCAGCAAATGAATTTTTAAATTTAGAAGGAAATAAGTTATCGACTTCTAAAAATTGGGCGGTTTGGTTACATGAATATTTAGAGGAATTTCCAGGACAACAAGATGTATTGCGTTATACATTAACGGCAAATGCTCCTGAAAATAAAGACAATGATTTTACTTGGAAAGATTTTCAAGCTAAAAACAATAACGAATTAGTTGCCATTTTTGGAAACTTTATCAACCGTGTTGTTGTACTTACGAACAAGTATTATAATGGAGTAATTCCTGTTCCAGGAGATTATTCAGAAGTAGATGAAGATGTTTTAGAGCAATTAAAACAATTTCCTGATGTTATTGCAAAGTCTATTGAACGTTATCGATTCAGAGAAGCTTCTCAAGAATTAATGAATTTAGCACGTTTAGGAAATAAATATTTAGCAGATGAAGAGCCTTGGAAGGTAATCAAGGAAGATGAAGAACGTGTAAAAACTATCATGTACGTTGCTTTACAAATTGCCGCTGCACTTTCTATAGTTTCTGAACCATTTTTACCATTCACTTCATCAAAATTAAAATCAATTTTAAAAGTTGATGAAAACTTAAGCTGGAATGATGTTACTGAAAAAGAAGCTTTATTACCTGAAGAACATCAAATTGGTAAAGCGGAATTGTTATTCTCAAAAATAGAAGATAAAACTATTGAAGCTCAAATTCAGAAATTAGAGGATACCAAAAAGGCAAATGAAGCTGCCAATAAAGAAGTAGAACCTCAAAAAGATACTATTGAGTTCGATGATTTCACTAAAATGGATATTCGAATTGGAACTATTTTAGAAGCAGAAAAAGTAGCGAAAACTAAAAAATTATTAAAACTTAAAGTCGATGTTGGAATTGATGTTAGAACCATTGTTTCTGGTATCGCGGAGAGTTTTAAACCAGAAGATATCGTTGGACAACAGGTTACTGTATTATGTAATTTAGCTCCGAGAAAAATACGTGGTGTAGAAAGCCAAGGTATGATTTTAATGACAGATGCTGAAGATGGATCTTTAGCTTTTGTAGAGCCACAGCAAAAAGTACAAAACGGCGGACAAGTCTGCTAACAAATAAAAAAGAGCCTACGTTTAAGCTCTTTTTTATTTTTATACTTCTATTCCTTAAAATCAATTCTTACATTCTTTAATCAATATATCTTTATTTCTTTAATATTATGTAAATTAGTATTTTAAATGTTGATGTATGATTAAAAAGTTACCCCTTATTTTAATCTTATTTTGTAGTTCTATAATTCTTGGACAAGAAAAGTTGGGTGAAATTCAACACTCATTAAAAAAATCTTCAAAAAAAGTACGAGGCTCTCTTTCAATAGTAAATCATAAAAACAATGATATTGCTACTTTTATTAGTGATAAAAACAGCATATACTGTTATTTAACAAACTCAGAATTTAAAATCAAACATCAATTAAAATTAAAGAGAAACAAAAGATTTAGCGGAATTGTTGGTAAAATGTTCACAAAAAATAAGTATACTTTTATCGTTTCAAACAAACACGTAAAAAGCTTTGATCAAATTGAATTTGATTTCAAAACGGACACAGCTTATTATAAAAATGATCGTTTTTATTCAAAAGGAATGACGCTTTTACAAACTGTTAATATGGGAAACAAGTCTCATTTACTTTTTTTTAAACAAAAGACTTCGGAATTAGTTGTTAAAACATATTTTAACAATGGCAGCTCTACTTTAAAAACATTTAACCTAAAAAGCAAAAAGCTATTACTCAACGACACTAAAGAAACTAGTTTATCTAAACTACTATTTAATATATTATACAATGATTATACTATAACTAAACTTCATTCTTTAGAACTTGAAAATTATAATATTAAAAAAAACAAACTACAAGCCATACCTATAGAAAGTGCTACCGATTTTAATAAGTTGTATGCTTCTGATAATACTATTAAAATAATACTTGATAAAAATAAGTTTTATACTCAAATTCTATCTCTTAACTTAAAGAATGAAACTCTTTCTCTAAAGAAGATTAAAAAGCCTTTCTTTTCTACAGCTAGTAAAAATAAAACAACAAACTCATTTCTTTTTAACGATTTATTATTTACAACAGGTTGTACAAAAAATCAACTTAAAGTTAATGTGCATAATTTAATTGACAACAGCTTAGTTAAAAACTTTTCTTTAGACTTAAAAAAACCTTTCCCCTTTGAAAATTACCAAATGATTATTAAAGGAAATAAGTATACAAAACCTAAATACAGAAAAAAGCTACTTAAAAATCTTTTATATGGTGATATAGGAATATTAGTTGATAAACAACCAAATGGATATTTAATTACTATTGGTGGAAAAAAACCTGCTACACTTGATAATCCGATGATAGGAGTTAACATGACCAATATTACTTCGTTGTATTCTGTAAATAATTTTAGAGGTTTTTTAGATCCTCATTCCTATATCTTAAATGTATATAGAAATGTAAAATCAACTTACTTATCATTTCACATTGACAATAATTTAAAGCCAACAGGTAATAAAATTAATGGTAATGTTTATCATAAAATAAACCAATATCTTAAAGGTAATTATGTGGAAAATAACGAAAGTCATTTTTTTAGATTAAACAATAGGACCGTATATGGTTATTATGATGAAAACAACAATAATTATAGCTTTTTAGCTTTTTAAAAGGCTCTTTTTTATTCTCTTTCTATTACTATACTTTCCATATCATTAAATTTTGCTGAATAAACTATCGTTTCTGGTTTATATTCAAATTGTAAAACTCTGTTTGGCTTTCCTATTAATTCATAAATTTCTCCATTTTTCACAAACTTAAATTCTACATTATATACCGCTGTTTCCTGAGACAAAGTTGCTTCAAAAATTCCGTCATTATCATCATCTGTCATTGGTATTTCAGTTTTCCACCTCGGATTTGTAAAATCTCCTTTAATTCCTATAGATTTCACATTTTCTACTCCTCTAGCATCCACTTTAACTAGTACTGATTTTAAGTATTGTTTTTGCACGCAACTTGTGATTAATAGTGCGAATAATACTATTGTAATTTTTTTCATTTTAAAGTTTTTTAGAAATTAAATAATCAAACCCAAATCTTCCTGAACCTAAATACAAATTGTATGTTGCCACCCACAAAAATCCCATTGCTGGTAACATTGCCCAAGTTCCTTGACTCCATTTTTGCATAAAAATGGCTACCAACATAGTGCACATAATTAAAAAGGACGCTATTCTTGTTTTTAACCCAAAAGCTAAAAATAAACCTCCAACGGCTTCACTGAAAGCTCCCATCCAAGCAAAGAAAACTGGAAATAATGCAAATATTCCTCCATAACTAGCTACATCTTCTGGAAACCAAGCAGAAACTTCAAAAAATCCTAAATTTCTTGTACTGTCTGTCCAAGGCATACCAAATTTACTAGCGCCAAAATCTATAGTTAAAAGAACTCCACAAACAAATCGGATGATAGCAAAGTGTAAATCTACCAACCAATGTTTTTGTAATTCTGGGGTAATTAATTTTTTAAGAAATGATTTCATAAGTAAAACTTTTATCTTGTTATTTGATGATACAAAGATTTAAAATTACTTATCCGTAAACGACTTAAAACGTATTCACAAGTCTCAAATACGATTTGAGACGTCTTATTTTTTAAGTGTACTAATAAATTCTGTTGGTGAAGAATTAGTTAATTTTTTGAAAACTCTATTAAAAGTAGCTTTGCTATTAAAACCAGAATCAAATGCAATTCCTAATAAAGACATTTTTATATGTTCTCCTTCTTTAAGCTTATCCTTAACTAAGTTTACTCTAAACGTATTCACAAAATCATTAAAATTTTGATTAAAACTGCTATTAATTACTTCAGAAAGTTCAGCCCTATTCATTTGTAGTTCTATGGCTAAATCAGATAAATTTAAATCTGGATTTAAAAAAGGTAGTTCCTCTTCAAAATACTTCTTCACTTTTTGTTGCTTTTCTTTTAAATCTGATTTTATTTTTACTTCTTCATTAACTTTCTTTTCGTTTTTAGATTCAAAATTTAGTGAAGTAAGTTTCTTTGTATTTGTAAAATAGCCATTAACTCCAACATAAATCACAATAAGTGCAGAACAAAACTGCAACCACCATTTCTGTGTCCAACTTAATTCAAGTATAAATTCATTAATAAATATTTGAGCTATTCCATAAACAAATGTGAAAGAATATACATATAAAAAATTACGAATCCAATTCAACTCTAATTGATATAGATTAGAAAAGTACTGTTTGATTTTTTTTCTATAATTATAAAATAATTGAAATGTAAAAGCTAAATATAATAGCATTTGACATGTCGAAAAAAATGTTGCTAAAGGTTCTACATATTTCCACTGAAAGTTAACAACTGCTGGTCCATTTTGCACCTGATGAAAATTAGGTTGATTAATATCGTATACTAGAATACCTAGTTTTGTTAAGAAAAAAATAATCCATGGTATAAAATGAAGAATATCATTTTTTTTAAACTTAAAGTCTGATGTTGTTATTGATTTTACATAAAAGTAAATCAACGGTGCCATTACCATTCCAAGACTTACTAAATAATAGTTAATCTTAGTATTTCTATACGTGTCATACCAGTCCATAAAACCAATAGTATATGTTGTTCTATGATAACAAGTAATTAACAATATCAATGCTAATAATAGATCACTACTATTTTTCTTTTTAAAATATCTAGTCAATAATAATACTCCAAGGATTATTCCCTGAAGTACTAGTACTAATAATGGTGTACTATACAAATTAAAATTAGGAAAAGTAAACAGCGAAAAAATTGCCATAACCAAATATAAAAAATTAAGTTTCATAAAGATTCTATAATTTAGCTTAGAAATTAATTGTTGATGTTAAAAATCGCCTATCATCCTATTTATAATCATCCATTACCAGATAATCATCGATTCCCGATGGATAAATACGATTTAATTCCACAACAATTAGTGCATGAAGGAACATGTACAAAAGATAATTTCTTTGAACCAGAAATTCCAAATAATAAACATTTCTTTTCGATTCATACTCCAGAATATTTTTTCGATTTATTAAACATAACACTTTCAAAGAAAGAAGAACGTAAAATTGGTTTCCCTTTAAGTGAACAACTAATTGCACGTGAAATGATTATTACAGATGGAAGTATGAAAGCTTCTGAATTTGCTTTAGAACATGGAATTGCTATGAATATTGCCGGTGGAACACATCATGCATTTACGAATAGTGGCGAAGGATTTTGTTTGCTAAATGACCAGGCTGTTTCCGCTCGTTATCTCCAAAACAAAGGACTCATAGAGAAAGCTTTAATTGTTGATTTAGATGTGCATCAAGGAAATGGTACAGCAGAAATTTTTCGAGATGATCCTTCTGTTTTCACTTTTTCTATGCACGGAAAAGCAAACTATCCTTTTCATAAAGAACAATCTGATTTAGACATTCCATTAGATAATGAAACCAGAGACGAAGAATATCTTTCTTTATTAAAAAACACATTACCAAAATTAATTTACGAACACCAACCTGATTTTATTTTTTATCAATGTGGTGTAGATATTTTAGAAAGTGACAAGCTCGGTAAATTAAGTGTTTCATCAGAAGGCTGTAAAGAACGAGATCGATTTGTTTTACAAACTTGCTTCGATCAAAAAATCCCTGTAATGTGCAGTATGGGCGGCGGATATTCTAGAGATATCAATATCATTGTCCAAGCTCATGCGAATACTTTTCGTTTAGCTCAAGAAATATTTTTTTAAAAGCAATGTTAAAATTTCGTTTTTTTCGAAAAACATACTGATAAATGTTTTTTTATTTTTATTTTTATTATACTTTAGCTTTTAATTTAACGAAAAAATCGAGAAAATGCTTATTAGGTTTGTTGTTAGCAACTTTCTTTCTTTTAAAGAAGAAACTGAATTTAACATGTTAACAGGTAAAGGAAATGGTTATACAAAGCACATTAATCATGTTAACAACGTCTCTTCAAATGTTAACATTCTTAAACTTGCTGCCATATATGGAGCGAATGCATCGGGAAAAAGCAACTTTATAAAAGCTTTAGAATATTTCAAAAACTTAATTCACGAAGAAAATGTTGAAAATTTAATTCCTCTGAGTAAGAGATTTAGAGTTGATAAAGAATATAGAAATCTTCCTACAAGCTTCAGAATTGAATATACCTATAACAAGATCCATTTTGATTATGGTTTAGAAATACATAAAGGTAAAATTATTGAAGAATGGCTATATAAAATTGATGATATTAAAAAAGAACAAGAACAACTTCTTTTTAAACGAAATACTGAATCAATTGAGTTTGGGGATTTTTTTAAAGAGGACAATATTTCTTATTTAAAAAAATATTTAAACATGGAATTAAAAGAAGATCAAACGGTTCTTAATGCTTCATTTTCAAGAGTTGAAAATAATGATATAATAGATATCGCAAACATGGGAATTATCAATATAGTTATAGTTACACCTAATTCGGTAAACAGATCCTACCCTGCTGCGATTATCAATAGAGAAATCAAAGATGATTTCGCTTCTAGTATTCTTAGGACAGCGGAGACTGGAATTGAAAGTTTAGTGATAAAAGAAATAGGCGCCCATACTTATTTTAGCTACAATGAAGAGGATTACAAAAATGAATTAATTGAAAAAATAGAAGAATTAATTGAAAATACTGACACAGACAACCCAGATGAACTTTCTATACTGTTTTACGATAGAGAAGATTATAACACTTTCAAAAAAGTAAATGGAAAATATGTTGTTAATGTATTAAAAACCAAACATAATTCATGTGATGAACTATTTGACTTCACGGAAGAATCAGATGGAACAAATAGATTATTTGAATTAACTCCAGCTTTTGATCACTTAATTAATGATGAAAATACTGTTTTTATTATTGATGAATTAGAAAGAAGTTTACATCCAATTTTAGTCAAAGAATTAGTTCGTTTGTTTTCACATTCCAAAACAAAAAACAACCAATTAATCTTTACAACTCACGAGAGTCAACTATTAGATTTAGAAATATTCAGGCAGGATGAAATCTGGTTTACCGAGAAAAAAATAGATGGTAGTTCTGAGTTTTACCCTTTAAGTAAGTTTAAGCCAAGAGAAGATAAAAATATAAAAAGAGGTTATTTACAAGGTAGATACGGTGGCATCCCTTTTCTAGGAGATTTCTCTAAATTAATAAATAAAAATGAGTAGAAGAAAATATAGATACTCAGATTATAATAAATCTGCCCCTTATGAGGATGCTACTAGGATTTTTATAGTATATGAAGGAAAAAGCAAAGAACCTAATTACTTTGAAGCTTTCAATGAAAAATTCATAGACCGAAAAAAAGCTTTTGTTTGTCATATTTTAGAGGAAGATACTGGGGTCATTGGAAATACTCCATTAAAAATAAAGGAAAGAGTTCAATATTTTATTGAAAACCCTCCCAAAAACATAAATATCACTCCTGCAAATGACGATAAATTCAGATTCGTTTTTGATGTAGATAAACATCCTCAATCTCATATAGAAGAATTGATTAGATTTTCAAAAACTTTAAATGATTCTAAAATCTTTATAAGTAACTACTGTTTTGAAGTGTGGTTATGGTCACATTTACATGAACTTTCTGCAATTAAATCTGCATCATCTAGAGAACTGAAAACAGAATTAGGTGAAATCCAAAACTTAAATTACCCTCATGATTTCATTAAAATTGAATTAATTAGTAAAGCTATTAAAAGGTGTAGTGAATCAGATACTAATCCGGCTAATATTATACCTGATATAAAAAACAGTAAAGTTTACTTATTAATGCAAGAACTTTTAGAACACTCGTTTGTCAATATCACAATCACCTCATAATAAAAGATGCAGCTAATTTCATATATATCCTCAAAAACTTCTTATGCTCAAAAAAGTATTCAAAATACGGTTGAATTGTTGAATGAAGATTGTACTATTCCGTTTATTGCTCGTTATCGTAAGGAACGAACTGGAAATTTAGATGAAGTTGAAATCGGAGAAATTGTTGCATTAAAAGAAGCTTTTGAAACATTAGAAAAAAGAAAGAAAGCTATTCTTAAAGCCTTGGAGGAACAAGAAGTACTTACTCCAGAATTACAATCAAAAGTTGAGAATGCACAGGATTTAACGACTTTAGAAGATATTTACTTACCCTATAAGAAAAAGCGTAAAACAAAGGCCGAAACTGCAAGAAATAATGGGTTAGAACCATTAGCAAAAATCATTATGAGTCAGAAATCTGATGATTTAGATTATGTGGCTTCTAAGTATATAAATGACAAGGTTGAAAATAAAGATAAAGCTTTAGAAGGTGCAAGGCATATTATTGCTGAATGGATCAATGAACGAACAGATATCCGTAATTTAATCCGTAGAGAATTAGAACGCTTTTCTACTATTGTTACCAAAGTTGTAAAAACGAAAAAAGACGAAGATAATGCTCAGAAATTCAAAGATTATTTCGATTGGTCTGAGAATTTAAGTAGAATTCCTTCACATCGTTTATTGGCAATTTTAAGAGGAGAAAAAGAAGGAATTATTCGTGTTAAGGTTGAAATTGACGACGATCGTGTATTAGAAAAAGTAGATCGTAAATTGATTAGAAGTAACAATGAATGTGGCGCTGAGATTCAATTAGCAATTGATGATAGCTACAAACGTTTATTATTACCTTCGCTAACTACTGAAGCAATGAATATTGCTAAAGAAAAGGCCGACGAATCTGCGATTACAGTTTTTAAAAACAATCTTGAACAACTCTTATTAGGAGCTCCTTTAGGAGAAAAAAGAATTCTAGCTATTGACCCAGGTTATAGAACAGGTTGTAAGGTAGTTTGTTTGAGTAAACAAGGAGAATTATTACATAACACAGCTATTTACCCGAACGCTCCTCAAAACAAAACCACAGAATCAGCTTACACCATTGAACACTTAATTAAAAAATATAATATCGAAGCTATTTCCATTGGAAACGGAACTGCTTCAAGAGAAACAGAGCGATTTGTAAAAAATATTTCTATCGCAAAAAATCTTGAAATCTTTGTAGTAAATGAAGCTGGAGCTTCTATATATTCAGCTTCTAAAATTGCAAGAGACGAATTTCCTAATGAAGATGTAACAGTTCGTGGTGCAGTTTCAATCGGAAGACGTTTAGCAGATCCTTTAGCGGAATTAGTTAAAATAGATGCGAAATCAATTGGTGTTGGTCAATATCAACATGATGTAGATCAAAATCAATTAAAAAAATCTTTAGATACCGTAGTTCAACATTGTGTGAATAAAGTTGGTGTAAATATTAATACCGCCAGTGCTTCTTTATTGAGTTACGTTTCTGGAATTGGACCGAAATTAGCGGAAAACATCGTAAATCATAGAAATCAAAATGGAGTTTTTAAAACACGCAACGATATTAAAAAAGTGGCTCGTTTAGGAGGAAAGGCTTTTGAGCAATCTGCAGGTTTTTTAAGAATTAAACAAGGTGCAAATCCTTTGGACGACTCAAGTGTACATCCTGAGAGTTATTCTTTGGTGAAAAACATAGCTAAAGATCTACGCTTAAAAACAGAAGATTTAATTGGAAACACAAAGCAATTAAAAGAGATTCAGTTGAATAAATATGTTACTTCAGATTTTGGTTTGCCTACGCTACAAGACATTGTAAAAGAATTGGAAAAACCAGGTTTAGATCCACGTGAAAAAGCAAAAGCTTTTTCGTTTAGTGAAGAAGTAAAAACCATCGGCGATTTAAAAGTTGGAATGGTACTTCCTGGTATCGTAAACAACATTACAAACTTTGGATGTTTTGTTGATATTGGAATCAAAGAGAGCGGGTTAGTTCACATCTCAAACTTGTCAGATACTTTTGTTGAAGACATCAATAAAACAGTTCGCTTACAGCAGCAAGTTCAAGTAAAAGTTTTAGAAATAGATTTAACTAGAAAACGTATACAATTGAGCATGAAAAAAGGAGTTTAAAAGCTGATAATTTCGTAAATTTACGGAACTATCTTTTAAACATTTTGTTATGGAAAATTTAGATGCTGCAAGACTTCAAATGGCATTCACGCTAATTTTTCATATTGTATTTGCTTGTATTGGAATGGTTATGCCTTTTTTTATGGTTGTTTCTCATAAAAAATGGCTCAATACAGGAAATCCAGTATATCTAAAACTTACAAAAGCTTGGCAAAAAGGTGTTGCCATTTTCTTTGTTACCGGAGCCGTTTCAGGAACTGCTTTATCTTTTGAATTGGGTTTATTATGGCCTGAATTTATGGAACATGCAGGTCCTATAATTGGAATGCCGTTTTCGCTCGAAGGAGCTGCATTTTTTGTCGAGGCAATTGCGCTTGGATTTTACTTATATGGTTGGAATAAAATCTCTCCAAAATTTCATTGGTTTACGGGTGTTGTTGTTGGAATTGCAGGTGTAGCTTCGGGTATATTAGTAGTTTCAGCAAATGGATGGATGAATGCTCCTTCTGGATTTGATTATGTAGATGGTAAATTCCTAAATATTGATCCGGTAAAAGCTTTACTTAATCCTGCGTGGTTTACACAAGCCTTACATATGGTTTTAGCTGCCTTTACCGCAACAGGATTTGCAGTTGCTGGAATTCATGCTTTTCAAATACTTAGAAACAAACAAAAAGAGCTGCATCAAAAGGCATTTAAAATTGCTATAACCTTTGGAGCAATTGCTGCAATTTTACAGCCTATTAGTGGAGATATTTCTGCGAAAGATGTTGCTCAAAGACAACCGGTAAAATTAGCAGCTATGGAAGCTCATTATGAAACTGCTAAAGGTGTTCCTTTATATATTGGTGGTATTGTAGATCAAGAAAAGAAAGAAGTTAAGTACAAAATAGAAATTCCAAATGCACTTTCCTTTTTAGCTTTTGGTGATTTTAATGCTGAAGTAAAAGGATTAAATGATTTTCCTGAAGATGAAATTCCGAATGTAGCTATTGTTCACTATGCGTTTCAAATCATGGTAGGAATTGGTGGAATATTAATGCTTGCTGGTATTTTCTTTTTCTTCTCGAACTGGAAAAAGAAACACTGGTTTGACAAGAAACTTTTTTGGAAAATATTTGCCTTTTTAGCACCTGCTGGCTTTATCGCTTTAGAAGCAGGTTGGATTGTTACGGAAGTTGGACGACAACCATGGATTATTCACAAAATAATGAGAACAAAAGATGCTGTTACATCTATGCCTGGGATTGTATACAGTTTCTATCTATACGTTGTGTTATATACTATTCTAACAATTACTGTTGCTTGGTTACTACGTCGACAAATTAAATCGTTAAACTCAACTCCAATTTCTAGCTTATGATTTCAGTAGTTCTATTTTTTTTATTTTTCTCTTTACTGTTATATGTATTGTTAGGTGGCGCAGATTTTGGTGCTGGTATTCTAGAATTATTTTCTTCTGAAGACAATCAAAAAATTACAAAAAAAACGATTTATCGGGTAATGGGTCCAGTTTGGGAAGCCAATCATATTTGGGTTATTATTCTAATAGTAATTCTTTGGATTGCTTTTCCTCAGTATTACAAAGTAATGGTAACTTCTTTACATATTCCGATTACCTTAATGTTATTAGGAATCACTTTACGTGGTGTTGCTTTTGTATTTAGACATTACGATGCTTATGTAGATGAATCTCAACGTGTATACAATTGGTTATTTCATGTTTCAAGTTTAATTACACCAATATTCTTAGGAATGATTTTCGGAGGAATGGTAAGCGGTAAAATTGTTTTAATTTCTAAAGATATTCCTCTTGATTTTGTCGAAGCCTATATTCATCCTTGGTTTAATATTTTCTCTTTTTTAGTAGGCTTATTTTTTGCTAGCTTATGTACTTTTCTGTCTGCTGTTTTACTTATCGGTGAAGCAGATGAAGAAGGATATCCTGTTTATGTGAGAAAGGCAAAAATTGCAACTATTGTTGTTGTGGTTTTAGGATTCATTACAATTGCCTATGGTTATGTTACGAACGTACAATTTGTTCATGGAATTACTAATGATACTGTTAGTATTGGTTTAATTTTAATTTCTGCTGCATTTTTATATCCTTTGTGGTATGCTGTTAAAAAAGGAATTAGAATTGCTAGTAGAATTTTTGCAGGAATTCAAGTCCTGTTAATTATTACAGTAGCTTTATATCCACATTACCCTAGTTTATTAATTACTAAAAGTGGAACTTTAAATTTATTAGAAAAAGTAGCACCAGAATCAGTTATTAATGTTTTAGGAATCTCTTTATTGGTAGGTGGTTTATTAATTGTTCCAGGGTTATTTCATTTATTAAAATCTTTTAAAATGATTAAGATTTTAGAGAAATAAACCAATTAATCTTACCATTAAAAGTTAAAATTTTATAAATCATTTTTCTATTTCTAACCGATTGTTTAGTTTTGTGCCGTAGAAATTATTTATGTCTAGAAAAAAACAATATATTGAGGCTGAAGTTTTGGATAAAGCCATGAGACTATTCTGGAGAAATGGGTATGAAAATACTTCAATGCAAATGCTAGAGAAAGAAATGGGCATTAATAAATTTTCTATCTACTCAAGTTTTGGAAGCAAACATGGTGTTTTTTTAAAAAGTTTAGAAAGCTATAATCAAAAAACTAGAGATATGTTCAATAAGCTAAAACAAGGTGAAAGTGGTATTGAAGATATTAAAACATTTTTCTACGACTCTGTAGATGTTTGTTATGTTGATGGAAATCATAAAGGATGTTTAATAACAAATACATATAATGAGTTTTCCAATAAAAAAGATGAGAGCATCAATGAATTGATTCATAATTTCATGAAAAATCTAAAACAAATTTTTAATGAGAAACTTCAAGATTCATCCAAGGATGACGAAACTGTTCGTAAGCAAGCTAACTTCTTGCTTTTAGCAAAACATGGATTGGCCGCAGCGACGAGAGTAAATAACAGAAATGAAATTAAAGATTATATTGAAATGACGTTTAGAAATCTTTAGTCATTTTTTTTAACCTTAAACTAACCGATCGTTTAGAAATAAATAAATATAAATTAATAATTATGAGTACTTTAAAAATTCACACAATTGAAACAGCTCCTGAAAAGAGCAAACCATTGTTAGAAGGATCATTAAAAGCATATGGAATGGTTCCTGGTTTACATGGTGTATTAGCTTCATCTCCAGAAACATTTGAAGCATATCAAAAATTACATGAGTTATTCTCTAATTCTTCTTTTACTGCTGAAGAATTAACTGTTGTTTGGCAAGCTATTAATGTTGAGCATCAATGTCATTATTGTGTTCCTGCACATACTGCTATTGCAAATATGATGAAGGTAGATTCTACAATTAGTGATGCCTTGCGAAATGAAACAAAGTTACCTACAGAAAAATTAGAAGTTTTAAGAAATACAGCGTTAAGTATTGTTAGAAATAGAGGAAACATTTCTGATGATGAGTTAATTCGCTTTTATGAAGTAGGCTACGGACAACAACAAGTTCTAGAAGTTATTTTAGGATTAGCACAGAAAACAATTAGTAACTACACTAATCATATCGCACAAACACCTGTTGACGCACCATTTAAACCTTTTGCTTGGAGTAAAGCAACAGTTTAAATTTAAAAATAAAAAAACCAGAGAAAAATCTCTGGTTTTTTTTATTTAATCTGCTAGTTTATTAATCTGTAATCTCAACTGTTAAAGTATCATTGATTACAACAGATCCAATACCTACAGGAAAAAACTGTAACTCTATAGTTTCAGTCCCTTCGTTTTGTCCATCATTAATAATGGTGATTACATTATTTACAACATGTTCTAAATTAACACTGGCATCATAACCATAATAATATCCATCTTGTAATAAAAATGGACTCACATCGAAAATTTTTGGAATGTTAAAACTAAAATCTTCATCTAAAGTTGCAGTTCCTCCAATTACTCTAATTCCAATTTGACCAGAAACATCAGTAAAGAATTCTTGTCCATCGAATCTTTCTTCAACCAAAGCTTCTTGCTCGATTGTAAAAGAAAACGTATTTCCTTCTTGTACTGTTACACTTTCTTCTTTAACTATTGCTGCAGATGAATTTTCTCTAGGAATATCTGGCACACTAACATCTTGATCACATGAGGTAATTGCAATTGCAAGAATCGCAATAAACAATGATCTTATATATACTATTTTTTTCATTTTTAATATTTTTAATTAATTAACATCCCAAAAAATCTTAGAAGAAAAAGCATCACTTCTAGTTTGCGATCTAACATTATCAGAATTACCAGAATATTCAGATGCTGGATATAATAACCTTAAAGGTATATTAGTATCAGTTAAAGCATTTGGTAAAGGTAAATTACTTGGATAACCTGTTCTGTTATATTCAATCCATAATTCAGCTCCAGATACACTTGTTAAAGCAATCCATTTCTGACTAATTATAGCTCCTAATGGATCACCTCCATTAAATCCTAAAACAGCATCTGCATCTGTGTTTGTAATGTAAGTAGCAGCATCTGCAGCTCCTAAATAATCAAAAGAGGCAGTAATTCCCTGATCAAATAACATTTTAGCATTTCCAGTTAAATAACCTCTTTGCACAGCTTCAGCTTGTAAAAAATAACTTTCAGCTACTAACATAATTGGTAAATCAGCATCAGCTCCTTTTAAAACTCCGTCACCTATAGAAGCAGAATTTCCTGTTCCGTTTTGTTGAGTACCTGCAAATGTGTTACTGTTTCCTGTATTTGGTTTCCATAATCTATTTAATCTTGGATCATTAGAATTGTCTAATAAATTAAAAGCAAATTCAGACGGTCCTGTTTGTCTTCCTTGACCAGTTGGAACATTAACTGGAGTAAAACCATATACTTCCCAAAATGGGTTTTGTCTATCATCTGCATTAGAATACCCAGGATTAACAGTTACATTTTGAGTAATAAACTGTGCTCCATTTAATTCCGCAAATTTAGCATTAACAAATGTACCTAATGTAGCATCTGACTCTGCTTTTAAAATTAAACGAACTAACATTCTTAATTTTACTGTATTTGCAAAAGCTCTCCATCTACTCATATCTCCATTAAAAGTAATGTCACTACCGGAAAAATCTTCTGATTCATTGCTCATCATTGCCATTGCTTCATCTAACGAATTAATAAGGCTCATGTAAATTTCTTGAGCATCATCATATTTTGGAAATAAGTTTTTAGTCCCTTGGAAAGCTTCCGAATAAGGAGCATCTCCATATAAATCAACTATATATTGAAAATAAAAAGCTTTTAAAATTTTTGCGGCAGCTTTTTGATTATTCCAATTTTTATCATCATTATAATTTTCAATTGTAGAGAAGTTAGAAATATTACGATAAAAATTATCCCAAACATCATCATAAAACGTGTTTGAAAATTGATATCTACTTTCTAAACCATAAGCATCATTAAATGCTAAATAATTTCCAGACCAAGCTACACCCATCCAGTTACCAACTCTATTTAAACGATTAGCATAAGTTTCAGAACTTAATGCTTGAGCACCTACAATTAATTGATTAGGAGTAAGTTCATCTAAATTTTGATTATCTATACTATCATTAACGTCTAAATAATCACTACACGATACTATGCTTATACAAAGCAATAGCATTGATATTATTTTAAATCTATTCTTCATTTTTATTTTTTTTAAAATCCAACATTAACTGAAAGTGTATAGAATCTTGTTGGTGGAGTAATACCATAACCCGCAATACCAAATCTACCAGCAAATTCTGGATCGTTATAATCTAAGTTTTCCGAAGGTAAACTTGTCCATAAATTTCTTCCACTAAAACCAACATTCAACCTTGTTAAACTTAACTTTTCAATAAATTTACTAGGTAAATCATAACTTATAGATACTTCTCTTAATTTAAAAGCTGTAGCATCTGTTATAAAGTTCTCATCTATGTTATTATGATCTCCAGTATAGTAATCATAAGCATTATTATATGGATGATTTCCTGGCACACCGTTAGCAGACAAAACAGTTGTATTATCAGTACCTGTTCCTTGTACAGTTGAGTTAGGGAATACAAATGGTAAACGATCATTAAATGTAGTTTCTATAGTTCTACCTTGTCCTGAAAGCTGATTTTTAATTCCTGAATAAAATACATGTCCAGTTCTATAATCTGCAACTGCAGCAAAACGGAAACCTTTATATTTTGCGTTTAATGCAAAGTTTAAAATATAATCAGGAGTAGTACTTCCTAATGTTTTTAAGCCTGCAGCAATTTGTGGAGTTCCGTTAGCATCAACAACAACTCTTCCTTGATCATCTCTTTCATAAGCTGAACCTTGTAAGATAGGAAATTCTTCACCTTCAATTGCATAAGCTCCAACTGTTCCAGGGCCATTAAAAACCTCAACTCTGTCAGCTTGGTCAGTTACCTTATCCACAGTAGTTCTAAATGTACTAAACCCTAATCTACCGCTTAATTCAAAATCATCTGTTTTAATAGGAGTAAACCCTAAATCTACTTCTAATGAAGTTGAACTCGTTTCCCCTACATTAATTAACGAGTTGAAGAATCCTGTAGCTGAAGAACTAGAAATGTTTAAAATCTGATCCGTGTTTTTTCCAAAAGAAGCTGAAGCATCTAACGTAATTCTTGGTCCATTAATATTTAAAAATTCTAAGTTAACATTAGCTTCAAAAGAATTGATAAATTCATTTTTAATGTTTTGATCAACAACTGAAGCTTGCCCTGTTAAAGAAACTAACCCTGTACCTGGATAAAAAGTATCTAGTATAGCAACTGTAGAAACTTGTTGAGGAGCTAACGCAGTAGCATTACCGGTTTTTACAAAACTTGCAGAAACTTTTGCTTTATGTAAAAATTTACTCTTTATTTCTGGAAATGCTTTAGTTGGAATAAAAGCTACACCAACAGAAGGGTAAAAGAAACTTCTATTTGCTTTTGGTAGTACCGAATTCCAATCATTTCTTCCTGTCATGTTTAAGAATAAATAATCTTTATATCCTAAATCTACTTGTCCAAAAACACTTACTGTTCTACTTCTACTATTTTGTTCAAATATGTCTGGTATAGAAGTAATATTTGATAAATGCCAAAAACCAGCACTAGCTAAATCAAAACCTCCATTTACTTGACGAGAAAACTTTCTATCTGTAGTATTAAGACCTACATTAGATTTAAATGTAATATCATCAGTAAGGTTATAATCAAAATTCACTAATAAATCAGTATAAATAAATCTTTCAGCCATATTATCTATTTGATAGAAAGAACGAATAGATCTGTTAGTACCAACAAAGTTATCTGTATCTAAATAAGCATTTCTTCTAATTTCATCATCATCTTGAATATTTCTAACAGAAGAACGTAAAATTCCACTAACATGATCATTAAACTGATATGAAAGTTCTCCAGATAAATCAAAAATCCTTCTAGTACCTAATCTTCTATCATTTTGTAAAGTCCAATACGGGCTTGTATCGTAGATAGTCCAGTGATCATTATTATCTCCACTATTAAAAGCTTGAATAGGAACGTTACCTGGAGTATTAGACAAACGTTGATACATACTAATTGTTGGGTAAGTATTATTAGCTCTCTTATTGTCTACATCTCTATTATTAACATCATCAGTTGATTCTTCTGTATATCTAGCAATTCCTTGTATAGACCATTTATCAATTTGTTTTCCAGAAGTTAAAGAAAAGTTATGCTTTGATAACTCACTCGTTGGTATAACACCATCTAATTCTTGATTTAAATAACTGAAATTAATAAATCCAGTTTTCATACTACCTCCTGCAATTGACACTGAATTTTGCAAGTTAAATCCAGTATTAAAGAATGGCAAAATATTATCTTCAATATGGCTGTATTCAAAATTTCTAAAGTTTCCATCACTATCTGGAGTACCTACAGAAATAATAGCACCAGTATATGGTACACCCCAAGAACCTTGATCTACAGTTTCGATATTACCTCCCCAACCTTGTCCAAAACGATCTTGAGTTTCAGGTAAAAAAGCAATTTCTTCTACTGTAACCGAAGATTTTAAGTTTACAGAAAACTTATCACTTCCTCTTTCTCCTTTTTTAGTGGTTACAATAATTACACCAGCAGCACCTAATTCTCCATATAAAGCAGCACCATTTGCTCCTTTTATAACATTCATAGACTCAATAGTGTTTGGGTCTAAGGTAGATAATATTTCTGCTGAAGAAACAATATTATCAATTACAATTAAAGCAGAGTTATTACCAGAAATAGATCTATTACCACGTAAGGTAATTTGTGTATTAGGTGTTAAACCAGCAGAAGTAGTATTAATTTGTAAACCTGAAACTTTACCAGCTAAGGCTTGGACAGCATCGGGGTTACTTGCTTGGTTCAATTCATC
This sequence comes from uncultured Tenacibaculum sp., assembly GCA_947492185.1. Taxonomy (GTDB): domain Bacteria; phylum Bacteroidota; class Bacteroidia; order Flavobacteriales; family Flavobacteriaceae; genus Polaribacter. Next base: position 732,865 of record CANLMR010000001.1, on the reverse strand, counting down.
TGCTTTTACAACTTGATTTGCCGTAGTAATTTCATCTGGCTTACGTTTAATACCAATTGCCGTCACAACTACTTCATCAAGTACATTTGAATCTTCAACCATTTGTACATTAATTGTGTTGGCTGTTGAAACAACTTTTTCTATTGTTTTCATTCCTACGAAACTAAATACTAACGTATCACCAGTATTTGCTTTAATAGAATAATTTCCATCAAAATCAGTTTGCGCTCCTTTTGATGTTCCTTTAATAATTACACTAACCCCTGGTAGTGGACCAGTAGAGTCAGAAACATTTCCCTTAATTGTTTTTTCTTGTGCAAAAGAAATTTGCAAACAAAACAACAATAATAAGGTCAAAAATCCTTTAGACTTTTCTTTCATTATGTTTTTCATTTTTAATTGATTCCTAACAAAAATCATGAATAAAAACCAGTTAAACAATACTATTTTTAGATATTTTATGCGAAAAAGTAATATTTAACAACGTTTTTGTTAATTAAGTTTAAAATTCAACATTTTTGAATAGTAATTAAAAAACTGAAAATCAAAGAAAAAAACTTCAAACTGAAAAATATTTCTACTTATAAATGCTTGTTTTTTTATTTAAGATATAACTTAACTTTTAAGCCATTCATCTAATGAATAATGCATTCAAAATAAAAAATAAAGCTTTACTTGTTATTAATTCTATTTTTGGTAAACAGTAAAACATTATTAATTAAAAACATATGATTTAACCATAAGATTTAGTAGTGTTTTATTGATAGAAAATAGTTTTCCTTTTTTAAGGTTCCCCCAGTTATAATAATCTTAAATAAATGATAAAAAGAATATCCCCTAAAGTAATTTTCACACTATTCTTCATCTTTAAAAGTCAATTTTCTTTTAGTCAGCAAGAATTAACATCATCAGAAAAATTTCATAAAACATCTGGAGATGTTTTAGTAGGATTACTTCCCGCTTTATCACTAACCTCAACTTTTATCTGGAAAGACGGACAAAAAGGAACATTACAATTTTCAGAATCATTAGTTAGTACCATAGCTATTACTTGGGGACTGAAATTATTAATCGATAAAGAACGTCCGAACGGAGAAAGTTTAAATAGTTTTCCGTCTGGTCATACATCTATATCCTTTGCTAGTGCCGCCTTTATACAAAGACGATATGGTTGGGAATATGGAACTCCTGCTTATTTACTAGCTGGATATGTAGGTTTTTCTCGTATTAAAGCAAAAAAACATGATTCTATTGATGTGATAGCTGGAGCGATACTAGGAACTGGGTTAAGTTACATTTTTACAAAACCGTTTAACCTCGAAAATAAAGTAGTTGTATCACCTGGCTTTTTTGATGACTCACCTACATTAAATTTTACATATACGTTTTAAATATTGTTTTATTTAAACGGATTACTATACTTTTCATCAGACAACATTTCTTCATCCGTAAGTGTTTCTAAAAAAGCAATTAACGCTTCTTTATCAGCATCAGTTAAATTCAAACGAACAGGATTTCCCATATCATCCTTAAGTGAATTTGCTAAATTCATATGGTTTTGAACACCTTCACTATAATGATCTATCACTGCTCTTAACGAGGCGAAACGTCCGTCGTGCATATAAGGAGGGCGAATTGCTATATTACGTAATGATGGAGTTTTGAATTTTCCTATATCATTTTGATTATTGGTAGTTTCATAAATTCCTAAATCACTAGCTGAAACTGCATCCAAACCATTATTGGTTGATGTTGTTGTTCCCATTCCTCCGTTTGGAACGGAACCAACAAAAGCTTCAGAAATATGGCAACCTGCACAGTTAATTCTTGCTCCACTTGGAGCCTCTATAGGTAAATAAAATAAATCCTTTCCTCTATTTTCTTGATTTGTAAATGTCGGAAAATCATCTATAGGCGATTGCACCTGACTTCTTGCAATATCGTATTTTGAAGTTGTACTAACCATACTTCTAATAAACTGTGCCAATGCTTTTGAAATTCTATCACTATTAATAGTTTCATCACCAAATGCTTCTGTAAATAACCTTGGATAGTATACTTGATCTCTTGCTATTTCTTCTAATTGCTCCAAAGTTAATCCCATTTCAACTTCATCTTGAAAAGGCATTAATACTTGTTCTTCTAAAGTTGAAGCACGTTCATCCCAAAAAAACTTTCCTGAAAAATAAAAACGAGCATTTACAATTCCCATAGAATGTCTTCTTGTTTTACCTCCGTCAAATCCATCACTTAAAATATTTGGGTCTGAAAATCCGAATTCTTGCTGGTGACAAGAAGCACAAGAAACTGTTCCGTTTGCACTTAATTTTTTGTCATAAAACAATACTCTTCCTAAAGTCGCTCCTGCATCTGTTGTTGGATTGTTTGCTGGTGTATTATCTAAATCTATAGCAGCACGTTGAAATTGGGCTTGATCAGGAAAATAATTCACCAAATAATGATCTGGTAAATTAATGTTAGCGTAATTAAAATATTCTTCGGGTAAATTTAGATCTGCGAATGGATCTTCAACTACTGGATCATTATCAACTGGTGTATAACCAGAGTCATCATCGTTGCTACAAGAAAATAAAATAAAACTAGATAAAAAGAGAAGTGCATAAAACGGTAAGTTTTTCATAAATAAAGCATTTAAGGGGTATTTTATTTAGGACTTACAATTCTGCAAAAGGTTTAATTACAAACCAAAATTTTATTCTACACTAAAACACTCATGAAGCATTTGATATAGTTTTGGATGCTTTCTTTTTAATAACATTGGACGTTCAAAAAAATACTCACAGGCCACTGCAAAAAATTCTTCTTTAGATGTTCCTCCATAGTTTCTAATATCGGAATCATCATCATTAATTACTTCCATTTTATCATAAACAACGTCTAACCATTGTAATAAATTCTCATTATCTAATAAAGCTTTTGGAATTCCATCTATGTTTCCGTCAAGTTTATCTAACAAATGAACAAACTCATGAATTCCTGTATTTCCTTTATCTGTTTTATTCAAAAAACCATGATGCAAAGCTCGTCGAGATATAATCATTTTGTTTTCAAACATTCCATTTCCTACTAAACCACCAATAATTTTGTTTTCAGATTTTGCAGCAAACTCCAAATTCTCGTTAAAATAATCTGGATAAATAATAACGGTTTTTAAATTCGGGTACATCCAATTGTTAAACCCAAAAACGGGTATAATAGCACTTGCAGCGACTAAGAGAATATCTAAATCTTCCAATTCAAAATCTACCGCAACGATTTCAACACTATTTAAAAAAGATTGGATTCTCTTTTTAAAATGCAATCGGTCTTCCTCGTTTAACTTTTGATAAAACAGCACATTTTCCTCCAGAATTGTATACCAATGTTCTTGGATTTCTATTCTGTTTTCTGGAAGTATTTTTTTATTCTCCTTCTTCTGAGAACTATAAATTATAAGCAATACTATAACGGTAATGATAATGTAGATCATTATACTTTTTCTTTTGAGGTAAAGTTAGTTTTTATATTTCAATATATAAATGACTAAATCATCTTTAAGCTCATCGTTAATTTTTCAAAATTACCACCCTCTAATTACACATTTCTCAATTGATTTAGAGTCAATTTATCAATTTGGTATTTATCCTCAAATACTTACTTACCATTCTTAAAATTAAGTATAAATACTTAGATTTGTGTAGACGGCAAATAATTATGGGATTCAAAACTACATGTTCTTACTGCGGAGTAGGTTGCGGTATAATTGTCAAAAAAGACGCTAACAATAAGATATCTGTTGAAGGAGATAAAGATCATCCTGTTAACAAAGGAATGCTTTGTTCTAAAGGAATGAATTTACATTATGTTGTTAACGATACTTCAGACAGAATACTTTATCCAGAAATGCGATGGAGTCGCTCTCACCCAAGATCACGTGTAAGTTGGGATGATGCATTAGATAGAGCTGCAAGTGTTTTTAAATCGATCATTAAAAAACACGGACCAGATAGTGTTGGGGTTTATGTTTCTGGACAAAGTTTAACCGAGGAATATTACATTGCCAACAAGCTAACTAAAGGATTTCTTGGAACGAATAATATCGACACCAATTCACGTCTTTGTATGAGTTCTGCGGTAGTAGGCTATAAGAAGACTTTTGGAGAAGATAGTGTTCCTATTTCTTATGAAGACATTGAACTTGCCGATTGTTTTCTAATAACCGGAGCAAATCCTGCATGGTGTCATCCTATATTATTCAGAAGAATTGAAAAACGAAAAGAGGAAAATCCGAATGTGAAAATTATTGTAGTTGATCCTCGAAAAACCGACTCGGCAAATTTTGCTGATTTGCATTTACAAATTACTCCAGGAACCGATGTTGTTCTATATAACGCAATTGCTCAATACTTAATTAAAAGAGGATTAATTGATAAAGACTTTATTTCAAAACATACAGATGGTTATGAAAAATATAAAGACTTAATCTTTTCAACTTCTATAAAACAATCCGCTAAAATTTGTGGTGTTTCTGAAAAGGAAATCAAAAAAGCTGCAAGTATTATTGGAGTGTCGAAAGGCTTTATAAGCATGTGGGCAATGGGACTAAATCAAAGTGTTGTTGGCACAGACAAAAATGTTTCTTTACTAAATCTTTCTTTAATCACAGGACAATTAGGCAAACCAGGAGCTGGACCATTCTCGTTAACTGGCCAACCGAATGCAATGGGAGGAAGAGAAGTTGGTGGAATGGCAAATTTATTGGCTGTTCATAAAAATCTTTTTAACGAAGAACATCGTAGAGAAGTTGCGCAATTTTGGGGAGTAGAAAAAATCTCACCAAAACCTGGACTCACAGCAACAGAAATGTTCGATGCACTTGAAAATGGAACATTAAAAGCTGTTTGGATTGTTTGCACAAATCCTTTAGTAAGTTTACCTAATTCTCATAGAATTGAAAAAGCCATGAACAATGCAAAATTTGTTGTGGTTCAAGATATTTCTCATAAATCAGATACCGTTAAATTCGCTGATTTAGTTTTACCAGCCGCAGGCTGGTTAGAAAAAGAAGGTACAATGACAAACTCAGAAAGAAGAGTTTCTTATTTGCCTAAAGTTATTGATGCTCCTGGAGAAGCTAAACCAGATGCAGAAATTCTTTGTGATTTTGCTCAACGTATGGGATTCAGAAGTTTTAATTACGCTGAAACCAGTGAAATTTATGATGAATATGCATCAATGACAAAAGGAACAAACATTGATGTTTCTTTCCTGAATTATGATAGATTAAAGAATGAAGGAACTTTCCAATGGCCAGTTCCTGAATACAGACATCCTGGAACACCAAGATTATTCGAAAACAAAAAATTCTACACACCAAATCAGAAGGCACAATTCAATCTTCCTACAGATAATTATAAACAACTTTTAGAAGACAATTTTGATTATCCTTTAATTCTTACTACTGGTCGTATTCGCGATCAATGGCATACCATGACAAGAACTGGAAAGGTTTCTAGATTAAAAACTCACTATTCTTCACCTGTTTTAGAAATTAACTCTGTAGATGCTTATCTCAACAAAATTAAAGATGGTGATATTACTGAAGTTCGAAATGAACATGGAGTTGTGCGTGTAAGAGCCAAAGTAACTGATAATGTAAAAAAAGGAGTTGTTTTTTTACCGATGCATTGGGGAAAGCAACTACAAAGTAATTTAAACCGAACCAACAATTTAACCAAAACCATTGTTGATCCTATTTCTAAGGAACCTGATTTTAAATTCACTCATGTAGCTGTAACAAAATACAGAAAACCTCAAGAAAAAATTATAGTTATTGGCGCTGGTGCAGCAGCATTTAGATTTGTTCAAAACTATAGAGAACATAATGAGCGTGATGAAATACATGTATTTTCTAAAGAAGTTAACTTATTCTATAACCGTGTTTTACTTCCCGAATATGTTACAGAAGAATTAAGCTGGGAAGAGCTACTTAAAATTAAACGATTAGAATTAGAAGAATTAAACTTACATCTATACCCAAAAACAACTATTTCTAAAATAAATACTAACAACAAGACTATTGTTGATAGCAACAACCAAATTCATTCTTTCGATAAATTAATTATTGCCACAGGAAGTAGAGCATTTGTTCCAAAAGACGCACAACTAAATTTACCTGGAAGATTTACTATGCGAAACAAAACGGATGCTGATCGATTCAAATCGTATTTAGACGCAACTAATCTGCCCCCAGAACAACAACATGTAGTTATAGTAGGTGGTGGATTATTAGGATTGGAATTAGCAGCTGCCATGAAGCATAAGAATGTTAAAATTACCATTATTCAAAGAGCTTCTCGTTTAATGGAGCGACAATTAGATCAAACATCGAGCAAATTACTAGCTTTAGATGTCCAAGAAAGAGGTATTCAAATTTATTTTGATAATGAGGTTAATACGGTTTTTGATGATTCTGATACCGGAGAATTAAACATTAATTTAAAAAGTGGAAAATCAATTTCTGCTCATGCTGTAGTTTACGCCATAGGAACAAAACCAAATATTGAAATTGCAAAAGAAAACGGAATCGCTTGCAGAAGAGGAGTAATTGTAAATCAATATTTACAAACTTCAAATCCAGATATTTTTGCCATTGGAGAAATCGCTGAGTTTAATAATCAGTTATTCGGAATTACCTCTGCAGCAGAAGAACAAGCTACTATTTTGGCCAACTATTTAGCTGGAGATATTAGCAGTATTTATAACGGATCCGTTTTAATGAACATTTTAAAATTTAACGATTTAAGCCTTTGTTCTATTGGTGATATAAACATTTCTGAGGAAGATGGTTATGAGGAAATTGTTTTTACCGATATGACCAAAAGATATTATAAGAAATGTATTGTTAAAGATGACTTACTTGTTGGCGCTGTTTTAATGGGAGACAAAAGTGAATTTGCTGAATTCAAAATGATGATTGAGAGCAAAATTGAAATGGCCGAAAAAAGAGACACCTTATTAAGAGGAAGCGGTAATAATGCACCAACTTTAGGAAAATTGGTTTGTTCTTGTAGCCAAGTAGGTGAAGGAAACATTGAAGAAGCCATTGCAAAAGGATGTACCAATTTTACAGAATTATGTAAAACTACAGGCGCAGGATTAGGATGCGGAAGTTGTAAAACTGAAGTACGAGAAATACTTCAAAATTCAGTGACTACAGTATGAAAAAACTAAATAGAATTCTAATTAACGGAGGTGTTTTATCTCCAGGAGAATTAAAACATATTTGCGAAACTGCAGAATCTTTAGGAATGAATAGTATTTCTTTTGGCTCAAGGCAGGATATTATCTTTCCAAAAGACATTGAAAAGAAAGATCTGGAAGAACTTAAAACCCTTCAATTTGTTTTTCCTGACGAAGATGAAATTCATAATATTGTTTCTTCATACGTTTCTTCAGACATTTTCAATAATACCTCTTGGCTAACAAGTGCACGTTATTTATATGTAATTGAGCAATTTAAATACAAACCAAGATTACGAATTAATATTACAGACCCTAAACAGCGTTTAGTTCCTTTATTTACAGGAAATATAAACTTTATTGCTTCTGAAAATGAAGACTATTGGCATTTGTATTTGCGTCTTCCGAATTGGAGAAAAACAAAAATGTACCCAGCTTTAATTTATAGTTGGGATTTACACAAAGTCGCCCAAGCAATAGAAGATGTTTTAATTGAAGAACCAGAAAATGTAGATACTGTTTTCGAATTGGTAAACGATGCTATTGAGACCAACAACAGGACAGTAGATAAACCATTAGAAGTTCCGTTTCATCCTTTTCCTTATTACGAAGGAATGAATAGAATTGAAGATAAATATTGGCTAGGATTATATTGGAGAAATAATTTATATGACACCACTTTTTTAAAAGAAATGTGTGATTTATGTTTTGAAAATAAAATTGGTAAAATTTCAATTACACCGTGGAAATCATTTATTGTAAAAGGAATTCCGATAGAATCAAAATTAGTGTGGGAAAAGCTATTAGGTAGATTTGGAATAAATGTGAGGCACTCCATGCTAGAGTTAAACTGGCATTTACCAGTGAACAATATCGAGGCTTTAAATCTTAAAAAATATTTAGTAACCAACTTCGACCAGAATGACATCAGCACCTATGGTTTAACGTTCGGGATTACTGATTTTGATCATAATTCTTACAACTTTACTTCTATTGTAATTGAAAAAAACAAACAACCTGAACAGATTGGAGATTTCGTTATAAGAGACACTTATAATCTACTTTATGCTAAGAATTTCGATCCTAACACTCGAGAATACATTGTACATGTTCAAGACGTAGATAAAGTTGAACTTCCAGGATTACTTATGGAATTGAGCAAGCTTTATTTTGAACAATTAGGAAGCGAACAAGAAGTGAATTCTCCAAAAACTAGCAAAAAAGAAACTACCGAAGAAGAGATTCACCAATGCTCGGAATGCATGACAGTTTATCATAAAGATTATGGAGATGTTACACAAAACATTACTCCAGGAACTTCATTTGAAGAATTACCATCATCCTATGAATGCTCAGTTTGCGGTGCTCCAAAAAGCAGTTATGAAAAGAAGGTTTTAGTAAAGTAAACTTTTAACCACCAATGGTTATCATACTTCTATTTTGTTGATGTAGATCTGGATTTTCCAGTTTCTCAAGAGAATCCATTCCTCCTCTCATTTTATGCTTTTGCCGTATTACTTTTTGAATAATGGGTGTTATAGATTTTCCTTCTCGGAATTGAGTTAATAGGTCAGTTTCGGTACTTGAGAATAAACAGTTTTTTAATTTTCCATCTGCAGTTAAACGAATTCGATTACATGAATCACAAAAAGGATTAGTAACCGAACTTATAACACCAAAAGTTCCTTTAAACCCTTTTATTTTGTAGTTTTTTGCAGTATCATTTTTTGCGTCTTCAATTCGTTCTATTGCATTTTTATCAAAGCCTTGTTCTACAAACTCCATTACTTCTTGGTAAGAAACCATCTTATCTTTTTCCCATTTATTTCCATCAAATGGCATAAATTCTATAAAACGAATAGAAATTGGTAAATCTTTCGTCAACTTGATAAAATCAACAATTTCATTCTCATTAAATCCTTTTATAAGCACGACATTAACTTTGACTTTAAATCCTTCTTTCACCAAAAGAATTAGGTTATCGTATACTTTTTTAAACTGATCTCTTTTTGCAATATGAAGAAACTTATCAGTTGCTAATGTATCTAAGCTAATATTAATATCGTTAATTCCGTATCGCTTTAAATCGCCAATATATCGATCAATTAGAACAGCATTACTCGTTAGAGCAATCTTAACATTTAGTTTCGAAAGATTCTTAACAATCTCAGGAAAGTCTTTTCTCAACAAAGGTTCTCCTCCTGTAAGTCGAATTTTATTCACACCAGAATCAGCAAATATTTTAGCAATTTCAAATACCTCTGTTGAAGTCATTAAATTACTCTTTGGCGTTAAGGGAACACCATTTATGGGCATACAATACGTACAACGCAAATTGCATTTTTCGGTTAAAGAAATGCGTAAATACGTGTGGTTTCTACCAAAATCATCTTCTAGTATGTTTTTATGCTCTATCATGAATCGTGATTACCTCCTTTTAAAATTTTAAAAACATGTAATAGATATGGAAAAACCGCATCCATTGATTCCTTAGCACCATTTGTAGAACCTGGTAAAGCTAACAACAAAGCATCTCCAATGGTTCCTGCTACACTTCTTGAAAGCATTGCATATGGCATTCGTTCTTGTCCGTAATCGCGAATTGCTTCTTCTACACCAGGAATTCTTCGCTCTAAAATTGGAATTAAAGCTTCTGGTGTTACATCTCGGTATGACAATCCCGTTCCACCAGTAAAAATCACCAAGTTATTTTCTGAAGCATATTTCACAGCTTTCTCTCTAATTGCTTTAATTTCATCTGGAATGATGTCATAATTAGCAATACTAACGTCACTTTCTTCAAGCTTTTTAATAATGGCTTTTCCTGCTTTATCTTCTTTTTTACCTTCAGAAATTGAATCAGAACAAACAATGACACTTGCAGTTAATTGAGATCTATGTTTTTTCCTATAACTACTCTTTCCTCCGCTCTTTTCTAGTAGTTTAATTGTTCCTATTTCAACTTTCTTATCAATAGGTTTTAACATATCATACATTGTTAACGCTATTACACTCGCACCATGCATAGCTTCTACCTCAACACCTGTTTTATAAATTGTTTTAACCGTCATTTCTATTTTAACTGACAAACCATCAATAGCATAACTCACACCTGTGAATTCTACTGGTAATGGATGACAATCTGGAATAACGTTAAACGTGTTTTTTACCGCCAAAAGTCCTGCTGCTTTTGCTATCTCGAATACATTTCCTTTAGGCACTGTATTGTTCTCAAGCGCATCGATAGTTTCTTGCTTACTAACCTTAACAATTGCTTGTGCAGAAGCAACTCTGAGTGTACTTATTTTATGTGTAATATCTACCATTTTGCTATGAGTTTACTTTCCATTGATGAGTTTGATCTTCAAATATTTCTTGTCCAAAAATTGGCACATCTACCTTTATCGCTTCTACTACAAATTCTAAAGCTTCAAAAACCACTCTTCTCCTTGGGCTCGACACAAAAACAAATAAGCAAATTTCACCAGTTTTCACCAATCCTTTACTATGATAAATATGCATGCACGTAAGATTAAACTTAGCGAAAGTAGCTTCTCTAATTTCATGAAATTTAGCATTTGCCATCTCTTCATAAGCAGAATAATCTATTCCAGTTACTGTTTTCCCATCAATTTCATCAGCTCTTACCTGTCCTAGAAAAATGTTATGAGCTCCAATGCTGGTTTTACTTTGATGCTTTTGGATTGAATCTGCGATAAACTGAGAAGAAATCGCTCCTTCTACAAATACGTTTTTAGGTTTTATATCCTTCATTTTTAATTTTCTTTAATCTATTAACCTCCGGCAAATGGTGGTAACAAGGCTAATTCTTCACCTGTTATTTTTTCTTCTGTTGAAATCAGTTGTTGTGCTTGGGCTATTTTAAAATTTATTGATCTCAAACCTGGATATTTCTCATAAACTTCCTCTACAAATTCAGAAATCAATCCATCCGAATATGAAAAAGTTTCTTCCTTTTTTTGTGTTATCTCAGCTATTTGCCCAAAATATTTAACAGTAACTTCCATTTTCTATCTCTTTTAACTGATGTCTTGTATTTACATTTGTTGTATATATTGAATCTTCATCTTGAAGTTCAATAATTTTAATCGAACATTCTGACAGCACATTCATCAACTTATGTTCTTTCTGTTCAATTGCTCTTTTAAATTTTTTGCGACAATCTTTATTATATAACGCTATGAGTGGCATTAGTCTTCCTTGACTTTTCAGAAGAACCACTTCTTCTTCTAGTTTAGAATTCTGCACTAATCTTTCCAAAATCTCTGTACTTATAAGCGGAATATCACAACTTAAAATTAAATTGTGCGCTGTAAGAGAACTTTCTAATCCAGAATAAATTCCAGCTACAGGACCAAAGTCTTCCACTGTATCTTTTATTCTTGAATAACCAAATTGATCATACTCATTATTATTCGAAACAATAATAATTGTTGAAACTATTGGTTTTAGCGCTTCAATACTATATTGAATAAAAGACTTAGCTTCATAATGCATTAATCCTTTGTCGCTTCCCATTCGAGAACTTTTACCTCCCGCTAGAATAATTCCTGTTATGTTTTTTTGAGCTATCATTTAGGTTAAAACTAATTTTACACAAGCTATAAACAAAACAAAAGCCAACACATATCTTAATATTGAATTGTTTAGCTTTGTACTTCCATAATATCCACCTAACGCTCCTCCAATTAATGCTATAAAAACTAATAAAAAAGACTCTTTTTCCAACACTACTCCACTACTTAATTGACCTAATAATCCGGACGCAGAATTTACCCAAATAAATAAAGCAGATACTGCAGCGGCTTCCTTCATTCTACCCCAATTCATCAACAAAATAATTGGAGTTAAAATAATTCCTCCACCTATTCCTATTAAACCCGAAAAGAAACCTATAACACCACCGATAACTATTCCTTGCCAAATTTTCAACTCTTTAATCTGATCTTTCTCTTTTCCAAAAACATTTAACATTTTAAGAATTGCAAAGACTAATAAGACTGCCAAAATTTTCTTATATAATGAAGCATTTATTTCTAGTGTTCCGCCTAAAAAGGCTAAAGGAATTGAAGAAATCGCACAGGATAAAAAGAGTTTTTTATTAAAAAAACCTTCTTTAAAATAATAGTAAAACGAAATACCTGCTACGAATAAATTAAGCAATAATGCTGTTGGCTTCATTGTTTCAGGAGGAAATGAGAATAATGCCATCAATGCTAGATAACCACTTGCCCCACCATGACCTACACTTGAATAAAGAAAGGCTATTACTGGTAATACTAATAAAAAAACATATATGTAATCAATGGATAACATTATACTCCTTCTATCTTTTTTAATTGATTATCTAAAAAATCCCAACAACTTTTATTTATATCTTCAAAAACAACAATTAAAGATTTGCCATAATCTGTCAACTGCGTTCCTCCCCCATTAGCTCCACCAATGGCATTTACGGTTACTGGCTTTTTAGCTGATTTATTTACTGCATCTAAAAGATGCCATGCTTTTTTGTAAGATAAGTTTAATGATTTAGCGGCTTTAGATAAAGATCCCGTTTTCTGAATTGCCTTTAACAATTCAATTCGTCCTTCACCTAGAAAAACATTTTGATTGGATTCTATCCAAATTCTACTTTTAATCTTATAACTCATATTAAACCGGTAATAAAATTGTTTCTACCTTATCATTTATAGCAATCTCTGAAATTTCTCCTGGCGCAAAAACCAAGGCATTACTCACAGCAAAAGTTTGCAACATAGAAGAATTTTGACCTTCTAATAGTTCTACTTTTCCATCATTATAAATGGCTTTTAAAAACTGAGGGCGATCTCCTTTTTTAATAAATGAATTCAATGCATTTGATTCGATTCTTGGTAGTTCGAGAGTACTTTTACCCATCATTTTTTGAAGAACTATGTAAACGTATATATAGAAACAACTTAATGATGCAGCTGGATTTCCAGGAAGCGCAAAAATTTGGGTTTCTTCTTTTTTACCATAAAACAAAGGTTTTCCCGGCTTTTGCTTTACTTTATAAAATAACTCATTAACCTCGAGTTCTTTTAAAGCTCTACCAACAAAATCATATTCTCCAACTGAAATCCCTCCCGTAATTAAAACCAAATCATGGTTCTCTAAAACAGTTTGTAAAGTACTTAAAGTAGCCTCGAAATTATCTTCGATTTTATACACCTCAGTATCATAAAACTTCAAACTATACAAAGCACTAGTTAACATTGCAGAATTGCTCTCATAAACCTGTCCATGTTTCAACTCTTCTCCAGCTTTTATTAACTCATTTCCCGTACTAACAATCGCAATGCTCGGTTTCTTAGTAACTGAAACTTCATCTATTCCTAAAGAATATAAATAACCAACTGTTGCTGGAACAATTTTAGATCCTTTTTGTAAAGCTACTTCTCCCTTTTGAACTTGCTCTCCTTTTGGACGGATATTCTGTGCTATTTTAAATTCTTCTTCTGTGTACAATTCGTTATCCTTAACAGTAACCTTTTCTTGAATCAAAATAACATCAGCAGTATCAGGAACTGCAGCACCAGTGAAAATTCTTACAGCTTCACCTGGCTTTAAATTAGGATTTACTGAATCACCAGTCTTTACTTCTCCAATAATTGTATAGGAAGAAAACGCTCCACTACAAATTGCATACCCATCCATTGCAGATTGTCTGAATGGCGGCATATCAATTGGTGAGACAATATCTTCTGCTAACAGATAACCAAAAGCTTTTTCTACTTTAATTGTTTTAAACTCTTGCAAAGTCTTACTGTTATTTTTCACTATCGAAATAGCTTCATCAATAGAAATCATAGTATTGCGTTATATCCTGATAAATATAACGGTTTAATAAAAACGAAACTAATTTAACTTCATGATAATATGTTAAAAATCATAGTTATAAAATGGCATATCAAAAATTCAATTATGATATATTATTGATTCCTGAAAAGTGTACCTTAAAGTTTATTTAACAAGTATAATTACGTACTTTTTAACTTTCTTAAAAGTCATTCTTTTGCATAAAAACCTAAAAAACCATAATAGTTCTTGTTTAGATTGTAATAATATTAATTGTATTATCAACAGCAATCTAATTAAAGGAAATCATTTAAAATTGATTGAAAACAAAAAGATTTTAAAATGTAAAAAGGGACAACAATTTATTATGGAAGGTGCACTTGTAAATGGCCTTTTCATTATTATGGAAGGGAAAGCTAAAGTTTTTAGAACCGGAATCAACGGAAGAGAACAAATTGTGCGTTTCGCTAAGGAAGGAGAAATTATTGGTCATAGAGGATTTGGAACCGAAGAATACTATCCTATTGGAGCAATTGCCTTAGAGGATACGTTATTATGTTCCTTTACAAAAGAACATTTACAAGAAGCTTTGTTGAATAACGCTAAACTGTCATATGACATGATGCTATTTTACGCCAATGAATTGAATAGAAGTGAAAATAAAGTAAAGACTATTTCTCAGATGACAGTTCGTGAACGTGTAATTGATACCTTATTATATATCAATAGAAAATTTGGAACTACAGATGGATTCCTAAATTTAACTCTTTCTCGAAAAGAATATGCAGATTACGCAGGAACCACAGAAGAACAAGTTATTAGAACATTTTCTAGCCTAAAAAAGGAAGGTCTTATAAACACACGAGCTAGACATATAAGTATTTTTGATGTTGATGCTTTGAAAGCTGAAATAAGTCAGCATAATTTCTTTCTAGATAGTTAAAAAAACACACCATGTTTTATCATTACCTCAAAAACTGCCTTTTCGCAGTTTTTTTTATGTCGTAAAAAGATGTTCTTCCCTGTTTTATAGCATACCTATACTTACATACTACTTATATATTTGTCAAAACTAAGTACTAATACGTATAAAAGCTTTAAGATGAAAAAAATGAAATCTTTACTAGAAAAATCTATTTTGATATTATTTGCTACTGTTTTTCTTATCTCATGTGGAGGAAAAGAAAACAAAGAAGCAGAAGCAAAAGTTGAAGAGAAGAAAGAAGTCTCTAAAACAAAGACTTTAGATATTGAAAAACCTCAATTAACATTTGGTTTTATAAAATTAACAGATATGGCTCCTTTGGCTATCGCTAAGGAAAAAGGATTCTTTGAAGATGAAGGTTTATTTGTTTCTGTTGAAGCTCAATCGAACTGGAAAAATGTTTTAGATAGAGTAATTGATGGACAATTAGATGGATCTCACATGTTAGCAGGACAACCAATTGCAGCTGGAGCTGGGTTTGGTAGACAAGCTGAATTAGTTACTGCTTTTTCTATGGACCTTAACGGAAATGGAATTACGGTATCAAACGATGTTTGGTCTAAAATGAAACCGAATATTCCAGCAGGAGAAGACGGGAATCCAATTCACCCGATTAAAGCAGATGCTTTAAAACCTGTTATTGAAGATTATAAAAAATCTGGTAAAGCTTTTAAAATGGGAATGGTATTTCCTGTATCAACTCATAACTACGAAATTCGTTATTGGTTAGCTGCAGCTGGAATTCATCCAGGAATGTATACTGCAGATAATGTACAAGGACAAATTGATGCTGAAGTATTATTATCAGTTACTCCTCCACCACAAATGCCAGCAACCTTAGAATCAGGTACAATTTACGGATACTGCGTAGGAGAACCTTGGAATCAACAAGCTGTTTTTAAAGGAATTGGAGTTCCTGTAACTACAAACTACGATATATGGAAAAACAACCCAGAAAAAGTATTTGTAATGACTAAAAAGTTCATTGACGAAAATCCAAATACTGCAGTTGCAGTAACAAAAGCTTTGATTAGAGCTGGTAAATGGTTAGATGAGCCAGGAAACAGAAAAGAAGCGGTTAAAATTTTATCTAAACCACAATATGTAGGTGCGCCTGAATCTGTTTTAGCAAACTCTATGACAGGAACCTTTGAATTCGAAAAAGGGGACAAAAGAAAAATGCCAGACTTTAATGTATTTTATAAATATAACGCTACATATCCTTTCTACTCTGATGGTATTTGGTTCTTAACTCAAATGCGTCGTTGGGGACAAATTCCAGAGAAAAAACCTACAGAATGGTACTCAGAAACTATCAAGAAAATTTACAGACCAGATATCTGGAAAAAAGCAGCTACACTATTAGTTGAAGAAGGACATATTCCTGCGGCTGATATTCCAAAAACTGATGGATACAAACCATCTACAAACGACTTTATAGATGGGAAAAAATATGATGCTAAAGATCCAATTACGTATATCAATAGCTTCAAAATAGGTAATAAGGATAAGTAAAATTAAAACCTACAATCATGAAACAAAGTGTAACAGTAAATAAATCTGCAGAAGCAAAATGGGCTGAAGGAATTAAGAATGCTATTTCTAAATTCAAAATTAAACTCCCAAGACTTGAACTTGCAACAATCTTTCAAAAAGCAATCATACCTCTTATTTCAATTATAAGTTTCATTGGAGTATGGTATATCGGTGCAGATGCATTACGTCAAAGAGAAATCAATTTTAGAATTGAAAAAACATTAGCAGATCAAGGACAATTAGCAGCGGATCAACTTAAGGCTTGTTTTGCTTCAGGTGCTACAGATTGTCAAACAAACACATTACCATCTCCAAGTCAAGTTTGGTCTTCTCTTCAAACTTTAATTCAAGATCATTATGTAATTACAAAAGATAAAGCTGACTTTGCAAGTAAAACGGCTTCTTTAAATGCTACAAGAATAGCTCAAGGAAAAGATCCTATTGTGTATACAGGAAGACCTTCTTTCGTAGACATTGTTCTTACAAGTTTAAAAACTGTATTTGCTGGATTTTTACTGGCTTTATTTATAGCTGTACCTATTGGAATTGTGATTGGTTTAAGTGAAAAATTAAGAAGTGCTTTTAATTGGTTTATTCAAATTTTTAAACCAGTTTCTCCTGTAGTTTGGTACTTATTAGTTTTTATGATTGTAAAAACTTTACTCATCGGAACTAGCACAGACAATTCATTTATTATTTCTTTTATAAGTGTTGGATTATGTGCCATGTGGGCAACTTTAGTAAATACTGCAGTAGGTGTATCTACAGTTGACAAAGATTTTATTAATGTAGCTAAAGTTTTAAAACTCGGACCATTACAAAAAGTATTCAAAGTAATACTTCCATCGTCATTACCATTAATTTTTACTGGTTTGCGAATCACATTATCAGTTGCTTGGATGGTTTTAATTGCAATTGAATTATTAGCACAAAGTCCTGGATTAGGTCTATTTGTATGGGAAGAATTCCAAAATGGAGCTAACGATTCTAACTCAAAAATTATTGTTGCCATGTTCGTAATTGGAATTATTGGATTCTTATTAGATCGATTCATGCTAACCATACAAAACATGGTTTCTTTCAACAAAAGTGACGGAATTTAATAGTTAATAAAAGCAGGAGAAAATGGCGTATTTAGAATTAAAAAACATCAATAAAACTTACGGAGAAGGTAAGCATAAAACAGAGGTTCTTTCAGATATTAACTTATCGATTGAAGAAGGAGAATTTGTAGCTATAGTTGGATTTACAGGAAGCGGAAAAACAACGTTAGTAAATTTAATCAATGGACTACTTGAGCCAACTAGTGGAGAAGTTTTATTCAAAGGAGAGCCTGTAAAAGGAACCAGTCATGACAGAGGTGTAATTTTTCAAAATTACTCATTATTACCATGGTTAACTGTAGGACAAAACGTACTAATGGCAGTGAAAGAAGCATTTCCAAAAAGAGAAAAAGCAGTTTGGAAAAGAAAAGCTGCTCACTATATAGAAATGGTTGGATTAACTCCAGCGATAAATAAACTCCCAAAAGAATTATCTGGAGGTATGCGCCAACGTGTTGCTGTAGCTCGTGCACTCGCCATGAAACCAGATATGATTATTATGGATGAGCCTTTAGGAGCTTTAGATGCTTTAACTAGAGGAAATCTACAAGATCAAATTTTACATATTTGGGGAAAAGATAAAAGAACAG
Organism: uncultured Tenacibaculum sp.; assembly: GCA_947492185.1. Lineage (GTDB taxonomy): Bacteria > Bacteroidota > Bacteroidia > Flavobacteriales > Flavobacteriaceae > Polaribacter. The sequence goes on along the minus strand of CANLMR010000001.1, from coordinate 714,566 downwards.
CATTACTTATTACAAATGATGTTGATGAAGGAATTTACATGGCTGATCGTATTATTCCTTTGCGTCCTGGACCCAATGCAACTTTAGGTCCAGAATTCAAAATCGACATTGAAAGACCTCGAGATAAAACAGATTTAAATGATAATGCAAGTTATAAGAAAACTCGTAATGCAATAATTGAATATCTGATGGATATAGGTGAAGAGAGAAAATCTGAACAAGAAAACAACTATGTTTTACCAGATTTAACCCCTAAGAGTTTTGTAAGAGTATAATTTCAAAAAAGATTAAAAATGAGTATATTAGAAGCAGACACACATATAATAACTCAAAACACCCCCGAAATAAAAACTAAAGAGTTAATGTTGGATTTAAAAAACCTTAAGAAGGTATATCCAACTCCCAAAGGAGATTACATCGTCCTTGAAGATCTCAACCTTCAAATAATGAAAGAAGAGTTTGTTACCATAATCGGTCATTCTGGTTGTGGAAAAACAACTATGCTTTCTATGATAGCCGGTTTAAACGAAATCACAGACGGTAGCATATCTGTCCTAGGAAATCCTATTAAAGGACCAGGACCAGATAGAGGTGTAATTTTCCAAGCTCCTAGCTTAATGCCTTGGATGACTTCTTTACAAAATGTTTTATTGGGCGTTAATCAAGTATTTCCTCATGCTACAAAAAAGCAACGAAATAATATTGCGAAATACTACTTACAAAAAGTAGGGCTTGAAGATGCTTTTCATAAAAAAGCTAGCGAATTATCACAAGGAATGCAACAGAGAGTTGGTATTGCGAGAGCATTTGCCATTAAACCGAAAGTTTTATTGTTAGATGAACCTTTTGGAATGCTAGATTCCTTAACAAGAGGTGAGCTTCAAGATATTCTAATTGAAATATGGAACAAAGAAAAAATTACAGCAGTAATGATTACTCATGATGTTGATGAAGCAATTTTTCTAGCTGATAGAGTGGTAATGATGACTAGTGGACCAAAAGCCAAAATTGGAGATATTTTAGAAATAGATTTTGAAAGACCAAGAACCAGAAAAACAGTTCTTGAACATGACGATTATTATAAATACAGAAAACACTTAATAGATTTTTTAGAACATTAAAAACCTTAGTATGAAAAACAAACTTCTTTTATTCGGACTATTCTTAATGACATTGAATATTGCCGAAGCACAATTTTCTTTAAGCGGTGAATTTAGACCTCGAACAGAATTTAGACATGGTTTTGGAAGTATTATCCCAGAAAGTGCAGAACCTGGATTAAGCGTAGCAACTCGTATTCGATTAAACGCTGGTTACAAAACTGAATCGTATAAATTCTTTTTAAGCTTACAAGATGTATTTGTTTGGGGAGAAAATCGTCAAATCTTACCAAACGATCAAAACAATTCTTTTGCGGTTTTCCAGGCTTGGGCAGAAATTGGTTTAGGAGGTGGATTTTCAACTAAATTAGGTAGACAAGTTTTATCTTATGATGACCAAAGAATTCTAGGTGGATTAGATTGGGCGCAACAAGGTAGAAATCATGATGCGGCTTTGTTAAAATATAAGAAAGACTCTTTCTCAGCTGATTTAGCATTAGCTTTTAATCAAGATCATGAAAACGCAGGTGGTTTTGTTAATGTGGGTAATAATTTCAATACTTCTGGATTCTTCACTTATAAAGTTATGCAAATGTTACACTTGCATAAAGGTTGGGATAAATTCTCGGGAAGTTTATTATTCATGAATAATGGATTTGAAAACCACAGCCTTAATTTAAATGAAACTGTGTATTTACAAACTTTTGGTACACATTTAAAATATAAAACCGGTGCTTTAGCTCTTGAAGCTAACGGATTTCTGCAAACAGGTAGAACAATTTATGGTGCCAATTATCAAGATGTAGAAAGTGGTTATTTAGCTGGTTTAGAAGCTAAATATAAAGTATCAGACAAAGTAACTGTTGGTTTAGGAGCAGAAATCATTAGCGGTGATAGCGAAACTGACGCGACAGTTACTTCTGCGTTCTTCCCGTTGTACGGAACCAACCATAAGTTTAATGGATTCATGGACTATTTCTATGTAGGAAATCATGCAAATACTGTTGGATTATTTGATATTCATGCGAGTGCAAACTTTAAGTTAGACGAAAAAGCTAGTTTAATGTTTAAAGTATTAAACTTCAGCGGAGAACAAGAATTAGGAAGCGGAGAAAAGCAACTAGGAACTGAAGTAGACTTAGTGTACAAACGTGGATTTAAAGGATTTACAATTGTAGCAGGATATTCTCATATGTTTGCTTCAGACGGAATGTATGAATTAAAAGGTGTAGCTGAGAATTTAGCTGCAGATAACCAAAACTGGGCTTGGGCTATGTTAGTTATCAAACCAAAGTTCTTAAACGGAACTAAATAAATTAAAAGTAAAGCAGATTATATACTTTATTTTCACTTGTTTCGAAAAGGTAGTTTTCTAGGAAAATTGCCTTTTTTTCTTAGATTAAATTGTACTCTTTAGCCTTGTTATTTAACTCCATAACATTTTTAACATTCAACTTTTTCATTAAGTTAAAACGATGCACCTCAACAGTTCGTTTACTTATTTTCAGTTCTTCGGCAATGTCTTTGTTGTTCTTCAATTCTAAAATTAATGTAAGAATTTGACTTTCTCTTTTCGTGAGTTTAAAAGGATTCTTTGAAGGTTCATGTTTACTTTCAGAAGTTGTTGTTGATCCTCCTTTTACGAAATTATTCATTATTGCTCCAGAAACATCTCCGCTAAAATATTTATCCCCAGAGGCTATTTTACTAAGTGCTTTTATAAATTCTTCTTTGCTCGATCCTTTTAATAAATATCCATCTGCTCCTGCTTGAATTGATTTCACAACATACTCCTCAGAATCGTGCATAGATAAAACTAATGTCTTAATATCTTTATCTTTAAATGTTGTATTTATTTCTTGAACAACCTCAATCCCATTCATTTCAGGCATTCGAATATCTACGATTAAAACAACAGGTTCATTAAGTTTTTCAACTATTGTAAGTGCATCAATTCCATTAGATGCTTCATCTATTACTTTAATCTTTTCCTGATCTTCTAATAGGGCTCTAATTCCGTCTCTAACCAGAACATGATCATCAACTAACACAACACTAATATCTACCATAAAATGTATTAATTTCAACAAAAATAAGTAAAACCAAGTAACTTTTATTCATGTTAAGAACCTGAACCTAGTTCACGTTAATTGGTATGTTTAAAGTAACTCTTGTTCCTTTTCCTTTTTCCGAACTTAAAAATAATCGTCCGTTTATATATTTAATTCGTTCTTTCATAAAGGTTAATCCCATTCCGCCGACTCCTTTTTTCTTTTGATTGGTATCAAATCCTTTTCCATTATCATCTATAACAATACTCAACATGGTTTCACTATGAGAAACAGACAACAAAATATGTGAAGATTCTGCATATTTTATTGCGTTATTAATCGCTTCTTGAGTAATTCTATAGATATTTATTTCAGTAAGTGAATCTAAACGTAAATCGAAATTACTCTTATTAACAAAAACAATATTCTTATCTGTTAATCGTGTAAGTTCTTTGGTAATTTTTGCAAGTGCCGGAACCAAACCATGATCGGATAATTCCGAAGGCATTAAGTTAAAAGTGGCTGTTCTAACTCCTTTTATAATATCACTCGTTTGCTCTTTTAATTGGCTTACTTTTAATTTCGTTTTCTCAATATCATCTGGATTTATACTCTCTAGATTAAACTTTAAGCCTGTAAGCATTTGTCCGATTCCATCATGAACATCTTTAGCAATTCTACTTTGTTCCTTTTCTTGATTTTCAATAATTTTTCTTGAAATGATTTGTTGTTGGCTCATTTCTTCATCAAAACTTTTTTGTTTTAGTTGATCTATTTCTACCTGAGCAATTTTTTTTTCTGTTATATCCGAAGCAATGATTAAAAGCTCAGATTTCTCATTTGTTGGACTGTATGGAATTATAGCCATTTCTAACCATAAATCTTCGTCTTCAATAGTTGATGCTTTTACCTCTCCTTGCCAACCTGTTTTCTTGTTTTTTAAAATAAGTTCCTGAATTTGCGTTCGCTCATTTTCTATAGTTGATAACACATCCCATAAAAAAGCATCACTCGAATTTGAATATTTAAAGAATCGAGAAAACTTTGCCCCCATATGAACAATGGCTCCATTTGGAAGTATTCTAGCAGACAACAAAGTTTGATCCATGGCTCTGCTAAACGCCTTTAATTCTTTAACTGATTTTTCTCTTGCAATACTTAATTCATCTGCATCAAAAGCCATTTTCTTTGCTAATTTTTCCGCTGACAATAGCTTTGCCAAAGTTGCTCTTACTGATTTTGCTGTAGGCCAAAAAATAAACAGGAATTCAGCCAGAAGAATCAACAACGTTCCTAACATTAAAAACAACTCAAGTCTTCTCAACCAGTTTACTTTTTTCTTTGCCTCGGTATCGTATTGATTCACAATATCGTCCATCTTTGTCAAGAACTCTTTTTCTCTTTCTTTGATCGTTTGAATAGATTTTGCAGAGTGACTCAATTTAAACACTGTCGAGTCATTATTATTCAAAATACCTTCTACAGCGTTATTTATAGTATCGAAAATCGGATTGATTTCTTGAAACTTTCCCTTAATTATCTCACTGTTCTTCCCTGGCAAGCCTAAAGAATCATTACCTGTTTGTAAAGATTCATGAGACATTCTCCATAAACTTAATGTACTTTTAATCTGATTTTTTAAGGCTGATGATTTAAGACTATCTTTTTCTGAAGTGAGTAGAAAAACTTCTTTTGTTAATTTTTGACTTAACATTCTTTGACGACCAGCTACGTTAATAACTCTGGAATCACTTTGCTGATCTTTTAAATGTTTGCGTATTAAAAATTGACTCACAATAACTGATACAGCTATTGTGCTTAATGCTAAAATATACAAACGACTTAAATTATTGAACGTTCGTTGATCTAAAGAATATGATTTTTTTACCATCTAAAAAATGGAAATTTCTTATGCTAGTGCTTGTTTTACAAGAGACAAACTTTTCTCCGAATAGTTAACTTTTAATGCCTCTTCCTTGCCTTTATCAGACATTTTTTTCAATGTTTTTTTCAAGATGTCAATTACTTTTTCATCTGTGTGCTTTGCCGCGAATTCTTCGAAATAATAATCAAGAAACACTAAACATATGACATCCTCTAACTGCTGAGATTCCTCATTTTTTTTCAATTGCTTTTTAAGAATTAATGCCGTTACTCTTTTACTGTACTCTTCATCAAACCCAGTTTTTTCTAATATTTCAGATGTAATAGATGCATGCATTTTCTTCAACTGCTCTCTCCATTTTAAATATCCAACTCTATCCATAGCATATTCATCTCTTGCAATTTCCCACCTGCAAACATGTTGCGCTCTTGCTGCAAGCTGTAACGCTTTAGAAGCATTCGGATTGAATTGCAACAATCTTCTTGTCATTCTATGAGAATACAATAATTCTTTAGGAAATTCTATTCCTTCTATAGTATATAAATTTGGATCTTTAGCGTTTTTCTGATCTATTAATGCTAACGCAGTTTCAAAACGTGTTGGTTTCATCTATTTTGATTAATCTGAAAAACCAATATACACATTTCCTCCTTCAATTTTTACAGGATAAACGGCAATTCTCAAACTTTCATCGGTTAAACCTGATCCATCTTCTAACGAAAAATTCTTTTTGTGTAACGGACAAGCAACTTTTGGAACTCCATTTTTATCACCAATTAAACCTAGTGACAGCACCATTTCCATTTTATGTGGACATAAATTTTGACAGGCATACCATTTGTCCATCAATTTAAAATTAAAAACTGCTATTTGCTTGTCTTTATACTTTACACAAGCTCCGCTATTCTTCGGAAAATTACTTATGCTTCCTGCTTTAAACCAGCTGCTAACTTCTGTATTAACAACTGAAGCATATTTCTCAATCGCATCTATCATGTTCTACTTTTTTTATTTTATTACTACCAAGGTTTAGGCATTTTTTGCTCTCTCATTGGAACAAAAACTAATTCTTCATTTGTTTCATCCGTATTCACAAAATGTTTAAAACGCTTCATCATTTCTGGGCTTTCAACAGCTTGCTTCCATTCACATTCATATTTATTGATTAAGGCCTGCATTTCTTCTTCTAACGTTTCTGCAATTCCTAAAACATCATCAATAATTACTTGTTTTAAATACTCAATACCTCCTTCTAATTTATCCAACCAAGGAGCTGTTCTTACTAATGGACCCGCAGTTCTTATATAATACATTAAAAATCTGTCTAAGTATTTTATCGCGGTTTCATCACTCAATTGTTCTGCTAACAAAATTGCATGTTTAGGATTTGCTCCACCATTTCCGCAAACGTATAAGTTCCATCCTCCTTCAACGGCAATTAGACCAAAGTCTTTACCACGAGCTTCCGCACATTCTCTAATACATCCAGAAACTCCTCCTTTTAATTTATGCGGAGCGCGTAAACCTCTATAACGATTTTCAATTTCAATGGCGAAGGTTACACTTTCGTGCATTCCATATCTGCACCAAGTAGATCCAACACAACTTTTAACCGCTCTCAACGATTTTCCATACGCATGACCGCTTTCAAATCCAGCGGCAATTAATTCCTTCCAGATTAATGGCAACTCATGAATTTGAGCACCAAAAAGATCAATACGTTGTGCACCAGTAATTTTAGTATATAAATCGTATTTAGCTCCTATCTCACCAATCGTTATTAATTGTTGTGGAGTAATTTCTCCTCCAGGAACTCTAGGAACAACAGAGTAAGTTCCGTTACGTTGAATATTAGCTAAGAATCTGTCGTTTGTATCTTGAATGGTAACTTGCTTATTTGCCGTTTCCATTGTTAACGTAGCAAAAATAGAAGCTAGAGTAGGTTTACATACCTCACATCCATGACCATGACCGTATTTTTCAAGTGCTTCTTCATAGGTTTCAATTTTATTCACTTTCACTAAATCGAACAATTCTTGTCTACTATAATGAAAATGCTCACAAAGCACTTCTTTTACTTCTTCTCCTAATGATTTTAAGGTTTCATTCACCAAATCAACTACCATAGGCTTACAACCTCCACAACCTGTAGTAACTTTTGTTTTGGCAACCACATCTCCTAAACTCTTACAATCTCCATCTATAATAGAAGAACAAATTGCGCCTTTAGATATGCTTTCACAAGAACACACTTGAGCTTCATTCGGCAAATCTAAAACACTTCCGAATGCAGCATTCTTTCCACCACTAGCTACTATGAGTTCTTCTGCATTTTCAGGAATTGGTAATCCGTTTAAGTAAATTTGATGTAACATATTATAGTCAGATACATCACCAACTAAAATACCTCCCAGTAGTTTTTTTCGATCTAAACTAACGTTTACTCTTTTGTAAACGCCTTTAGTTTTATTTTCAAAAATGATTGAATATCCTTTATCGATTGGCATAAATGGTTCTCCGTAACTTGCTACATCAACTCCAATCAGCTTAAGTTTAGTAGACATGTCAATTTCATCTACCATAACCTCTTTCGTATTTCCTATGATTTGATTCACAGCAATTTCTGCCATATCGTAACCTGGAGCAACCAAACCATAAATCATATTATTGAATAACGCACATTCTCCAATAGCGAAAATAGATTCATCTGAAGTTTGCATTTTGTTATTCACCCAAATTCCACCGCGAGTTCCCACTTTTAAACCACAGGTTTTAGCAAGTTCGTCTCGAGGTCTAATTCCTGCAGAAACGAGTAACATTTCAACATCAAGTTGATCATTTTCACCAAACTCCATTCCTGTAATTGCAGATTCACCTAGTATTTTACTGGTAACTTTAGATAAGTGTACATGAATACCTAAAGATTCAATCTTCTCTTGAAGTACATTACTACTTCTCTTATCTAATTGTCTCGGCATTAGTTTTGGCGCAAACTCAACTACGTGAGGTTCGAATCCCATATCCATTACTGCTTTCGCCGCTTCTAATCCTAGAAGTCCGCCACCTAAAACTGCTGCTCTTACTTTTTCAGTTCTACCAGATTTAATAATATCAGCATATTCAATTGTATCTTCTAAATCTTCAATTGTTCTATATACAAAAACACCTTCCTTCTCTATTCCTTCGATATTTGGAACAAACGGAGAAGATCCTGTTGCTAACACTAAATAATCGTAAGCATATTCATTACCATGAATAGTTTCAATAGTTTTTGATTGTTTATTAATACTATTAACCCGAGTATTGGTAATTAACTCAATATTATTTTCTACATACCATTCTAATGGAGCCATTTCTAATGCAGTGGCATCTTGATTTTCAAAATATTCGCTTAAATGAACTCTGTCATACGCTGGTCGTGGTTCTTCACCAAAAACAGTAATTTTAAAATCCTTTGCTTCAGGCTTATCTATAAATTTTTCGCAAAATTTATACCCTACCATACCGTTTCCAACTACAATAATATGCTTCATAGTACTTAATTAATAGAAATCTAAAATTAAGTATTTATACGTAATTTTATCTTTGTAGAGTTAAAAAATTACGTAATTAAAACGCTTTTTAGTTAATCAATAATTATATACTTAGTAAATTTGTTTTTTGATATTTTTTTAAAGTTAAAATGAGAAGTATGCATTTTAAAACAAACTAAAAAACCCAGTAAAATAAAATTTCACTAGGTCATATTATATATTTTTTGAATTCTTATTCGAATAAAAGAATTAGATTAAAAAGCCAAACCAAGCAAAATTCCTACTCCAACTCCCGCAGTACCAATAAGTATCTTTTCAAAAACAGTTTTTCTTCTCTGACGCTTGCTTTCTTTTTCAATAATATTTAAACTTTTAGTTGCTTTATCCAAACTATTGATTGTATAATCTAAAGCCTTTTGAGTTCTATCTAATGTAATTTGATTACGTTCGTAAATTTTTTGATCCAAACTATCTGATTGTTGAAAATTAAGTTTCAACTTTCTTTCTAAATCAATGTTCCTACGTAAAGTAGTAGTATACTTCTCTACTAATTCTTTAGTCATTTTATCTTGATCTATAGTAGTTTGATACACACTCTTCATTGCTAAAAAAGATTTTTTATTTACCAAATATACTTCTGGAGTTTTAAACTTGTATAAACTATCTTTTTTTACCGTTAACGGTTCTCCTACAAAATTTGCATAAGATGCTGGGATTTCAATAACTTTTACAGAATCTCTTGCCACTTGACTAAAAGAAGATATCATAGTGAATAAAAAGATTACCAATATCGCTTTTTTCATATCATGTTATTTATTCGGTTGTATTATTTAATTAACTCCAAAAAGACCATCTAGTATTACTCTATCTTTTGCTAACTTATCATTTACAGATTTTATAGAGTCTTTAATTCTTTGTAGTTCATTCCAATCTTTAGCATTCTTTTTTCTGAAATGAAATATTAAAGAATCTCGTTGATGAATAATAAAATCTTTTTTTGCTTTCATTTGTTCAAACTCTTTTCTAAACTTCTCAAGTTCAGTTTTGGCATTGACTACATTATCTTTAGATGTTTTTAATTCTTGTCTGGCATTGTTTAATTCAATTTCTATTACTTTCCAATTTGAACTAGATTTAAAAACTAAGTACCCAATTATTAGTAAAATAATTATGGCTACTATTTGTAATAGTGTATTGATTTTATCGCTTTTCATTTGATTGATTTTTAATCTTAACGATTATATTTCCTAAATATAGTAGAGAAATACTTAATCTTTAGATATATTATAAACTCTTTTACTGAAATAACTGTATAAAATTACTATTTGTTTCTTTACATAAAAAAGAAAACAATAAGGATTTTAACCTAAAATTTCACAGTGTTTTTATGGTAAATCATTAGTTACACGAATTATAAAAATAAAAACACCTAATAATGAAACATTATTAGGTGTATTCTTTTTCTTTTCTCTTTTTTGGCGTTTAGCAATTTCCCCCTCTACTTATTTCCTAACATTAATATTTCATTACATATTACTTCTGTTATATATCTTTTTTCTCCACTTTCATTTTCGTAACTTCTAGAAGTTAGTTTTCCTTCTATCATAACTTCACTTCCTTTATCTAAATAGTTCTCAATAATTTCTGCGGTTTTATTCCACGCAACTATATTATGCCATTGCGTATCTGTTACTTTTTCTCCTACTGAATTTTTGTAGGTTTCATTTGTAGCAACTGAAAATTTTGCCAATTTTTTACCAGAATCAAGAATAATTAACTCTGGTTTACCTCCTAAATTTCCAATTAACTGTACTCTGTTTTTTAATGCGTTCATGTTATTTATGTTATCGTTTAACAGTTAAGACCCTGCCATTAAATAATGACACTGCAAAGATGCGGTACAATCAAAACTGAAGTCGGTTGTAAAGCAATTACTTTCGATTGTAAATAATTGTAGTCGATTACATTCGAATAATTTTTAATTATATTTACCTTTTAAAATTGTAATTGAAAATGAAATACACGCTCTACAGAAAAAACAATCCAGATAAAATAGGAATTGCTAAAGATGTAGCTCTACTAGTTTTAGCAGCTGCTATGGGTGGAGGAGATGCTGTTTTAGATTTTAATGCTATCGGTTCTTTTCAAAAGCGCGATGTTTTCTATACTTTAAAAGACGAGAATAATAACATTGTTTATTCTAATCATAATGGGCAAGAATATTTTTTACCAGAATCTAACTTAAACTTGAATTACAAGAAAATTCATGAAATTAAAAAATTAGGAAACTACGAACTTGCATTCGAAGTAATTAACACCATTAATAATAAAGTTATCGCTAACTGTAAAAAAAAGGCCAACCTCAATCTTTTTAAAGGTATTCAATTTCTATATAAAATAGAAGATATATTATATAGAATACAACATCCTGGTGCATTTTCTAAAACATATAAGTATTATATACAAAAAGAAGTAGATTATAAACTTTTCAAAAAATGGAAGACTATAGTAGAATTTAAAAAGATTAAAAATGAGGAATATGATTCTGTCCTGGTACTTAACTTCCACAAGAAAATAAAACATCCACTTTTACTAGGTATTTTTTTTGTACAGTTTATGATAACGGAAGGAGATGATGGTTTCTGGGAAAATAAATTCGAAGATTAATTATGGAAAAAAGACACTGTTTAGAATGTTCGACAGAACTGAAAGGAAGATCAGATCAAAAGTTTTGTTCTGATTATTGTCGAAATACTTATAATAATAAGGTTGATAAAGAAACCAAGAATCTTATCAGAAATATTAATAATAGATTGAAAAAAAATTATAAGATTCTATCTGAACTTAATACTACTGGTAAAATTAAAGTTTCAAGAACAAAGTTATATGATAAAGGTTTCGATTTCCAATTGTTCACTTCTATTTACAATACAAAAACTGGAAATACGTATTTCTATATTTATAATCAAGGTTACTTAGCATTAGAGAATGATTTATTTCTATTAATTAAAAAAGAACTGTAACTAATTCATTAATTTATTGACTAATACAATAAAACTAACGAAATGGAAATTTTATTTGTCATTATACCAATTATAATTCTTGTTGTTTTTCTCTTATACTATTTAAATAATAAACAAGTAATAATACGAACTTTAAAAAAATTACCTAGCTCAGGTATTAGTGGTATTCGAACAAATCAGTTTACAAAAATTACCGGAAAAGCTTTACATGTTGATGAGCCTTTAATTGCCCCTTTTAGTAAAAGAAAATGTATATTTTATAGAATAAAAATAGAAGAAAAAAGAAGCAGTGGTAAAAGTCATCACTGGGCAACTTTGGTTAAAGAAGAGCGGTTTCAACCCTTTTTTGTACAAAAAAATGGCGAGTATATAATTGTAAGTCCATCTAGAAAACCATTGAATTATAAAGCCCATTTGGTTATTGACAAAAAAGCTTCTGCAGGAACTTTTAAACAAAACACACCTGAATTTGAACAACTTTTAAAAGAATATAATATAAAAAGTAAAGGCTTTCTAGGTTTCAAAAAAAACATACGATATCACGAAGCCATAATAGAAATTGGTGAAGAGGTAACTGTTGCTGGTATTGCAAAATGGAAAAACCTTCAAGAACCTATTGAAGGATATTCTTATTCTAAAATTGCTTCATTAGAAAGTAACGAGAAGCAAAAAATTATTATTACTGATCTTCCAAAAGAAAAAGTAAACAAAAGATTGTAGAACTCTTATTTCCAAGAATTACCTTTCATTTTTAACGCAGCTTTCAATATGTCTTTTTGACTAATTTGGCCAATGAGTTTTCCATTTTCAACTATAGGAAATCTACGTCTTTTCGATTCTAAAAATTTATTGGCGGCATCAAATATATTCATATTACCATCAATGGTTTCAACTTCTTTAACCATTGCTTTTTGAACAGTATTATTTTTATCTATTGGTAAATTATAATATCTACTCTCTGATATTTGTTTCATACAATCTCCTTCAGAAATAATACCAATTAATTCATTATTACTATTCACCACAGGGCCACCAGATATTCTATTTTTTACTAATGTTTCTATAACATCTTCAATAGGTTGATCTTCCTTAAAAGTAATTAAATTCTTTGTCATGTAATCTGAAACTAAAATAGGTTCAGAAGGTTTAACATTGGTTACTGTTCTTCTACCTTGAAAGCTTTTGATTCCCATAGTACATAAGTTTAGTTTATTTAAATATACTGATTTATAGTTGTTTATAATAAAAATTGACTTGTTATTTAATTTTTATATTTTTAATACCGATAAAACAAATACTTATAACCACCATAATTTTGAAAAAAATACGTTACGTTTTTCATAACAAAAATTGCATCCGAACATTACTTTACAAAAGAAGAAACACTAATGAAGACAACTAACAAAACGTTTACGTTATTAATTATAATACTGTCAATATATTGGGGCTTTTACGATATGAAACCTAGTTTTAATGGTAATCAGAAAACTACATCTGAAGAGTTATCCATTACAAATGCTTTATATCATCTAAAAAATATTTCCGAAAAACCTCATCATGTTGGAACAGATGCTCATAAAAAAGTTCAGAATTACCTTTTTGAAGAGCTTAGGGAAATGGGATTAAATCCTGAAATTCAAACTAAAACTGTATTTAACAAAAAATGGAGTGCTGGATCTACTATAGAAAATATTGTTGTAAAAATTAAAGGTAGTTCTAATGGTAAATCTTTATTAGTAGCTAGTCACTACGACAGTAACCCTCATTCTTCTATTGGTGCTGCGGATGCAGGATCAGGAATTGTTACTATACTAGAAGGAATTCGCGCATTTTTGGCTAAAAATAAAACTCCTAAAAACGATATTATTATTCTTTTTTCTGATGCTGAAGAATTAGGGTTATTAGGTGCGGAAGCATTTGTTCATTCTCACCCTTATGCTAAAAATATAGGTTTAGTTTTAAATTTTGAAGCAAGAGGTAGCGGTGGACCTAGTTATATGTTAATGGAAACTAATGGAAAAAACAGTAAGCTTCTAAAAGAATTTTTAAAAGCTAATCCTAATTATCCAGCTGCTAACTCATTAATGTATAGTGTATATAAAATGCTACCTAATGATACAGATTTGACAGTTTTTAGAGAAGGAGCAAATATTAATGGGTTTAATTTTGCTTTCATAGGTGATCATTTCGATTACCATACAGCTCAAGATAATTATAGAAGGTTAGATAGATCTTCATTAGCTCATCAAAAAGATTATTTTGTTAGTAATTTAAATTACTTTTCGGAAATTGATTTATCAAAATTAGATAGTGATGCAGACCATGTTTTTGTAAACTTTCCTTTCTTAGGATTACTCACATTTCCTTTCTCTTGGATTTTACCTTTAATAATAATTGCTTTATTAATACTTATAACAGTAGTTATCATCGGTATAAAAAAGAATAAAATTTCAGGTTCTGGAATTATAAAAGGTAGTATTCCATTTTTACTATCAATTATACTATGTGCTGGTATTAATTTATTTTTATGGAAATTATTGTTGTTAATTCATCCATCATACAACGATATTTTACATGGATTCACTTATAATGGATATTATTATATAGCTGCTTTTAGTTTTCTTAACATATGGATTGTTTTTAAATTATATAATAGGTTTCTTAAAGTTAATTCAACAGATTTACTCGTTTTTCCTATATTTTTTTGGGGTGTAATAAACATTCTTATTTATCTATATTTACAAGGTGCTGCTTTCTTCTTAATTCCAGTATTTTCAGCCTTGATAGGTTTAAGTTTTATTGTGTTTGGAAATAAGAACCCTAAAAACCTAGTAATAACAATTCTATCTATACCAACATTATACATATTTGCTCCATTAATAAAAATGTTTCCAGTAGGTTTAGGTTTAAAAAATCTTTTGATATCTGGTTTGTTTATTACATTAGTTCTTGGACTATTAGTTCCTGTTTTTCATCAACAAAAAAGAAAAAACGTATGGGTAAAGTTAGTTGGAGCAGGAACTCTTATTTTCTTTTTACTTGCTACAATTAATAGTGGTTTTTCAATTGATAGGAAAAAACCAAACAGCCTAGTGTATACACAAAACGTAGATACAAAAACAGCTTATTGGGGTACTTACAATAAAACTTTAGATAATTATACTAAACAAATTTTTGACGACAATTTTTCTGAAGGTAGTATTCAAGATGCTGAAACAGTAAACAAATACAATAGAAAGTTTAATTTTTTAAAGAAAACAGAATTTAAAAACATAAAAACCTCAATAATTGAGACAAATGTAGATACTATCATTGGTAATGACAGAGAGTTATTAATAACACTTAAACCACAGAGAAAAATAAGTAAGTATGAAATTTTTAATAATAACAATACTGAACTTTCTTTTTTAAGTGCTAATTCAGTAGTTATTTATGACACTATTAGTCCCATAAAAAAACAAACACTTTTAATCTATCATTTGGCTAATGAAGATAAAGAACTTCAACTTAAAATTAGATTCAACAAAAATCAAAAGCTAAATTTAACACTAAATGAGATATCTAATGATTTGCTAACTCATCCTAAATTTAATCTACATGTTAGAGATGATAAAATGATGCCAATGCCTTTTGTAACTAATGATGCAATCATAAGTAGTAAAACAATAGCTATAGACTAAAAGTCTTTACTTTTATTATAGTTGACAAAAAACAAGGTACACTAAATTATGTATCTTTGTAACCATGGAATTATTTTTTTTATTCATAGGAGGTCCTGAAATTTTTATCATTTTCATTATTGTTTTAGTAGTGTTCGGACCTAATAAAATCCCTGAAATTGCTCGAGGATTAGGGAAAGGAATGCGTCAAGTGAAAGATGCTACTAATGAAATAAAAAGAGAAATTAATGATAGCGCTAAAAATCAAGGCTTAGATACCGATATTGTAGCAGATATTAACAAAGAAGTAGAAGAAGTTAAAGATAATATAGATGATTTAACAGGACCTATAAAGAGAAACATGTAGCTTTTATTTTACCCTACTAATAGTTAACCCATCTCTTATAGGTAATAAAACAGTTTCTAATCTTTCATCTTCATTTAAAATTCTATTATAATCTAACAAGACTTTTGTATCTATATCTTTTTCGTCAAGTTCCTCAACAACTTTACCGCTCCATAATACATTATCAGATAATATTACCCCTCCTTTATTCATTTTATGAATTATAAGATTAAAATAATTAAGATAATTGGATTTATCTGCATCTATAAACACTAAATCAAATGTATCTTCAATTGTAGGAATGATATTTAATGCATTTCCTACATATTGTTTTATTTGATTAGAATAAGATGATTTTTCAAAATACTTACTTTGTAACTCTTCTAATTCTTCATTTTTATCAATGGTATATAGTTTACCATTATTTTGAAGACCTTCAGCTAAACAAAGTGCAGAATAACCAGTATATGTCCCTATTTCTAAAATAGTTTTAGGAGCTATTAATTTTGAAATCATACTAAGTACTCTCCCTTGAAAGGCTCCACTCAACATTCTTGGATTTAACACTTTTTGCCAAGTTTCTCTACTCAACTCTTTCAATAAACCAGGTTCTTGTTGAGAATGATTTACTACATAATTATCAATTTCTTCAGGTAAAAAGTGCATGTATTTAAATTTAAAAAACGGAATTTACCTAAAATTAAGTAAACTCCGTTTCAATCTAACAAAAAATCAAAAAACGATCTTTTAATTCGTTAAAAGAAGTCTAAGATGACATTTCTTTTAATTTTTCTTTTAATAATTCTTTGTCATTTTCTTTCATACAATGAACATGATTCTTACAATCTACAGCTTTTGTTTTGAATATGCCTGTTAATTTCCTATTCTGTTTAGTATACATAGCACAAATCTTACAAAAAGCTATATGAATGTTTAGCTTTACCTTCTCCATGAGAGTAGCTTCATTGTATTGAGATTTATTACAAATCTCATTTGCTTCTTGACAGGTAATTTTTAAAAATTTAAACATTTGTTATTTATTGAACCAATTTTTTTCCATGCAACCTCTTAGTTGCGTTCTTGCTCTATGGATGATCACCCAAAGGTTTGACGGTGTTATATCTAACTCCTTACAAATTTCTTCTGTTTCAAACTCTTGAATCGTTTTCATTCTGAAAACCATTGCATATTTTTCAGGGAGATTATCGATACATTGATCGATTTGGTTTTTCAATTCTTCATTTTCTATTCCTTTCTCAGTCTCGCTATTCCAAGATTGAGGCACGCGTTCTTCTATCCAATTACCTTCATTTTCTCCATCTTCATAAAAACTCATTCGAACTTCAGCTTGTCCTTTCTTCGAGTTAATTTTACGGTAGTAATCAATGATTTTACGTTTTAAAATAGAAATCAACCAAGTTCTTTCTGTTGATTTTCCTTCGAAATTTTTAGCAGATCTTAAACCTGCAAAAAAAGTTTCTTGTACTAAATCCTTAGCTATATCAGAACTATTTACTCTAACTATTGCATAATTAAATAAATAATCTGAATAACTATCTACCCATGTATTAGGGTTTAATAGTTGTTTTTTACTAGTTTCACTCACGCTTTAAAGATACATTATTTTTTTACTTCAACTATTTTACAATCCGCTCTCTTTCTCATGTCAACTAAAAAAATAATTTCCCATTTCCCATTATTATTAAATAACTGAAATGAATTAGCTCCACAATGACTAAATTTCTCATTAAAATAAAACTCATATGGTGTCCAAACTGAAGCTAAATTTCCATTAATTTTTATATCATAAGACAATAATTTTTCGAAATACACATCTTCTTTTTTCTTACCTGAAATACCTTTTAACAATTCTAATTTTTTCTGATCTTTAAGTACTTTTAACCCTTCTTTATTCGTAAATGTTGTTTGAATTTTAACATTAGCATGAAGGGTAGAACTAACTATTGATGAATCTCCCTTATGTAATCCTTCAAAAAAAGTATCTATAACTGTTTTAACATTTTTCTTTCCTGAAGCATTTTGGGCATTTAAATTTACACTTAAAAAAGTGCAAACAAGGAGTGTATAAAATGGTCTCATGATATTAGATTTTTAGTAAAACTATAAAAAAGTCTAGCACTAATTTCAAATTAACAGAATATTAACTAGTTTCCTGTATTTTGTCTATTTTTACCCAAATTAAAAAACAACAAATGTCTGTAGCAAAAAAAGAATACAAAAGAGTTACCGTAAAATCATTAGTTGAAATGAAAAGCAACAATGAAAAAATTTCAATGCTTACTGCTTATGATTATACAATGGCTAAAATTGTTGACGGAGCTGGTATTGATGTAATATTGGTTGGAGATTCAGCCTCAAATGTTATGGCTGGACATGAAACTACTTTGCCGATTACTTTAGATCAAATGATTTATCATGCTAGTTCAGTAGTAAGAGCTATCGATCGTTGTTTAGTTGTTGTTGATTTACCTTTTGGTACCTACCAAGGAAATTCAAAACAAGCGTTGGAATCTGCTATTAGAATTATGAAAGAATCTGGTGGACATGCTGTTAAATTAGAAGGTGGAGCAGAAATCGAACAGTCTATTTCTAGAATCTTAACTGCTGGAATTCCTGTTATGGGACATTTAGGATTAACACCGCAATCTATCTATAAATTTGGAACCTATACTGTAAGAGCAAAAGAAGAAGAAGAAGCCAGAAAACTAAAAGAAGATGCTAAATTATTACAAGAATTAGGATGCTTTGCTTTAGTGTTAGAAAAAGTTCCTGCTAAATTGGCTCAAGAAGTTGCTGAAAGCTTAACTATACCAGTTATAGGAATTGGAGCCGGAAGTGGTGTAGATGGACAAGTGTTAGTAATGCACGATATGTTAGGAATGACACATGAATTTAACCCTCGTTTTTTACGTAGATATTTAGACTTACATACGGAAATGACTAATGCTTTTAAACAATATATTACAGATGTAAAAAGTGTTGATTTTCCAAATGAGAAAGAGCAATACTAAATACTTAACATTAAAAAAAGCGGCAAATATCTTATATTTAGAATAGGATATTTGCCGCTTTTTTTTATATTGTAACCTCCCGAAATTAGTGCTAAATAAAAAGAATGAGAACATTTAAAGATATCATTGATGATTTTAAAACCAACAATGAAATTGAAGGAGATTTATTACCTTTTTGCCATACAACCAAATACCATATCTTATTTAAATACATAATTACTGATGATAATAATCTTATAGCTCAAAGCGGATGTGAATATCATGACGATGAAAAGCTTATTTTTTTATTCTATGGTAAATCTTCATACTTTCCTCCTAATGATCAAGTAGATAAATATGATAAAGATCCTCCAGTAACATTATTATATAAGGATTTACATGAAAAAGAAAACCTTAAAAGATTATGTTGTTTTGATTCTGGTGCGTATCTTAATGGTAGATTTAATTTTGAGAATCCTAATGAACCTGAACCTGTTAAAATGTTACAGAATTTCATTATAGAAAACCCAGAAAAAGAAGATATAATAGCCGGTGTAAAAGCACTATATAACAATAATGAAAATTATTTAAAAAGTGAATTCAGTCCTTTTTACGATGTGAAAAAAAAACAGTTTTGTTTATGTTTAACTACTATTAGCGATATACATCAGAACAAGAACGAAAGTTATACAGAATATGGGCCACAAGCATTCACTTTTGAGGTACAAGTGCAAGATCAAATAACATCAAAACCAGATGTAATTTTCTTGCCCGAAAGCAAAGCAAGAGACGAGGAAACTATTATTGGATGGAGTGAATATTTTCCAGGTTCCGAGATAGTTACCTATAAGCACGATCAGTTTACTCATATACATACCGCATATCATTTTATGAGAGACAAAGTAGTTAATTATAAGAATAACGGATGAGGGTTTACGGAATAAAAAAAGAACACAAAAAGGAAAATCGATTTGCTCCTGTAATATTTGAATCAGGTGGGAATTTCTACTGCCAAAAAACAAAAAATGAATTTCAATTCTTTTTTGAACCTGAAGAAATTTCTGAAAATGAAATTCTCAAAATAACTAATGGAAACGATTATGATGATGAATTCAACAGCTGCATTTATGGTTTTTTTGATCATGATCAAAACGTTATTTGTGGCACTCAGCAAGAAATTTTTGACTACTTGTTTGTTAAAATGAATGAAATTGATGATCGATTAGTGAAATTGAAAATTTCTCGAATTCTTAATTTAAATGGTAAAACAAAAAAATTAGAAATAGATAGAGATTTATATTTCAAACAAAAGAATGTCAATATTAATTTTGATGATCAAACAAAGTTTGTTTCAATTCAAGATTTATCTCAAAAAACTCACAATTTATTAAATAGTACCATTAGTAGATATTCAAAAAAAATAGATGATAATACTGATTTAAATTGGAATCATATTATTCTTTCTGAACCTAATGAACATAATAATTTATATTTAGACCGGTTTAGATTTCCTCTATCTGAAGTATTTGATATACTTATTAAAACAGAATATAATAAGGAGTTAACAAGAAATTTAATAGAAAGACACAATTCTATTGTAAGCTATACTATTGAAAATAATTTTACCGACATTGAAAGTGAAGAAGATCCTGATGAAGTAGATATTAAAAGTATTGTAGATTTCGTTAAAAATAAAAATAAATGGAAAGAGAAACGCTCTTAGATTTTTATACAACCGAGGAATTACAAGTTGTAAAATCTGATCTCTTAGAACATTATCAAGGGATCAACTCTGTTTATGTTATAGACACTTTTGATGTCATTAACTATACGCTTCCATTTATTAATAAAAATTCTTTTGATAAAGATTCTAAGCTAGCTTTAACTACTATCTTTTATGAAAATGTTTTTTCTATTTATAAAGATTTTGATATTATTCTAGCAGATGAATATAGAGAGGAACTTTCTAATATTGTAGAAAGTTTTCAAATGAAAATAACAAATTTCTCTGCTATTAGAAAAAAATTATTATCATTTATTGAAGCTTCTATATCTTCAAATGATACCAAAATTAATAAGGAGATTTTTTATAATGAATTTGAACTTATAATTGTCTTATATATTTTCATTGAAAAAGGAAAAAACTTATTTGATCGATTTAATGACTTTATTGAATCATTAAATATTCATGATTTTACTTCAGATAAAATAAAGAATAGTGAACTTATAATAGATGCTTTTAGAAACAATCAACCAACAGAATTAACCAATAAATTATTAGAATTATTTGCGGATTCTCAAAAATACAAACTCGCTTCTTTAAGTAGTGATTATGAACGGTATTGTTATTTAGACAATACTTATAGAGATATTTCTGTTGTAGATAGAGTTTATAATATTAATAACGAAATTTACAGTCAAAAAACAAGAGTAAAATATCTATCATCTACTCCCCAAAAAACTGGTGAAATTATTAAGCTTTTAAAGAAAGAAACAAAAAATGATGCTTGCTCTTTTAATAGAAATATCAATCAAGTATTTTTATTAAAATACTTAGTTGAAAAATCAAGTGGTAAAGATGATTCTATTGAAAATATAAATACCTTAATAGAAATTAAAGAAGTAGAAAAAACTATTTCTGAAGAACAAAAAAACACTAGCTTCTTACAATCTATAAACAATTCTTTAGAGTCATTTAAAAAAGATATTACAAACTCTTATGTCTTTGATTCTTATTCTCATTATGATGTTTTGTTTAAAACTTTCATGAATAAAGAAAATGTTTCTAAGAATGATTTATTAAGTATAAAAAAAATAATAGAAAAGATTGATGATAATATACCGACTAAGTTACTTACAGATAAGCTAAGTTCTAAACTTAAATTTAGTCAGGTTCTAAAATTAACTCATAAATTAAATGATTCCATAAAACAATCGTCAATTTTCATAAATACTGGAGATGACATTATAAGGAATATTTTCCATCATTTGCCATATCTAATCTTCTGTGAAATTCAAAACGAACCAAATATAAATGAGTTCTATCATCTTCTAAATTTAATTTCTAACAGTTCAGAACCAGTTGGTGCTTCTTCTAAAGATTTCAAAAAAGAAATTGATCGGATTTTAAGTCATTTATCGCAAAGAAAAATGACCTTATCTCAACAAAATACTGACTTTTTAATTTTGGCCTTCCTTAACTTAGTTATGGAAACTAAATCTGAACTTACAGATGAAAATCAATTAATAGAATTGATTGAAAGTCA
Organism: uncultured Tenacibaculum sp.; assembly: GCA_947492185.1. GTDB lineage: Bacteria > Bacteroidota > Bacteroidia > Flavobacteriales > Flavobacteriaceae > Polaribacter. Next base: position 692,692 of record CANLMR010000001.1, on the reverse strand, counting down.
GGTTGTTATATTAAATAATACAAAAATTAGTTTTGAAAAAAATGAAGATCAAATCAAGGTTATAAAAATCAACGATAAACATATTGATGATTTTAATTATATGTTACTTTGGTTATACCGAAGAACTAAACAATACAGAAAAAGTGAGAAAATAATTAATAGAAACATCGCCTATAAAAACTCTTATCGATTTATTCATGGATTAGCGCTTACAAAACATGCTAAAGCTTATGAGTATATTGATAATAAAGATTTTTCATCAGCTGTAAAACATCTTCAAAAATCGAGACATTTATTAATTGTTGCTTTTGAACGCTATCAAGAAATGACATTTGAGAACGAAAATTTAAAAAAACTTATTCTCAAACAAAAAGTAGGGATTTTAAACACATATATAGATGCCAACCTAAGAATTATTGAGATAACCAATACTTCTAATCACCATAGCCTTAAAGAATCTAGAGATCAACTTAACATAATTAAAAAAAGCATTGAACTCGAGTTACCTGAAATAGACTATCAAACTCTTGAAACTATTAATCATACAGAATCTGAACTAGAATATTATGAAGCACTTTCGCACTATGAAAATGGTGATTTTTTAGATTCTATAACTAAACTAAATTATACTGTTGATAGATTAAAAGTTGTAACAAAAAGTAAAACTTTGTTAGAAGATAGATTTAAAAATATTGAGAAAAAAGTAAATAGTTTACGATATAAAAATTTAGTTGCACTGAAAATAATTTAATTAAGCCATGAAACAAACTAATGAAGAGCTTAGAGAGAAAGTAGTATTTCTTCAAGATGAAATTGAAAAACAAATTAAAAGTTTTACTACGAAAAGAAACAACAATAAGTATAAAGCCAGAAATTTTCATGTAATTGTAACTATTGCCAGTGCGATAAGTACAATTATATTAGGTTTTGACTTTGCAGGCTTTAATGCCTTATCTTTTATGAATGATCATACTAAAAACATAGCTTTAATAATTTCTTCATTTATTACTGTAATTAGTACATATAACACTTTTTTCGATCATAAAAGTCTTTGGGTAAATTATACTAATACTCGTAATAGACTGTATGATTTAAAATTTGAGATCAATTATTATTTAAAAGGAAAAGAAGATATTGATCCTGAACAAATCGAAAAATATAAAGAAAGGTATCGTGAAATTCTTCATATGTTAAATGAAAAATGGTCTAAACTAAGAGGTTAAAATAAGTACCTTAGCCTCTTTAAAGTAAAAGAATTAACTTTCCTAAATATTTCTACTGATGAAAGTTTTACATCTAGATACGAATCATCCTTTATTGATAAATCAATTTGCTGATTTAGGATTTACAAATCATGAAGATTATACGTCTTCAAAAGATGAAATAGAAGCAAAAATTCATGAATATGAAGGTGTTGTAATTCGTAGTAGATTTACTATTGATAAACAATTTTTAGATAAAGCTACGAATCTTAAATTTATCGGTAGAGTTGGTGCTGGGCTAGAAAATATTGACTGCGATTATGCGCAACAAAAAAACATTGAATTGGTTTCTGCTCCTGAAGGAAATAGAAATGCGGTTGGTGAACATGCTTTAGGAATGTTACTTTCTTTGTTTAATAAACTAAATAAAGCCGATCAAGAAGTTCGACAAGGAAAATGGTTACGAGAAGATAACCGTGGAATTGAACTTGATGGTAAAACTGTTGGCTTAATCGGTTATGGAAATATGGGAAAAGCATTTGCTAAAAAACTTCGTGGTTTTGATGTTGAAGTGTTATGCTATGATATAAAAACTAATGTTGGAGACAATAATTGCAAACAAGTTTCTCTCGAAGAATTACAAGAAAAAGCTGAAGTATTAAGTCTTCATACTCCACAAACTAAGTTAACAATGAATATGGTTAACGAATCGTTTATTGCTAATTTTAAAAATCCGTTTTGGTTAATTAATACAGCAAGGGGTAAATCTGTTGTTACAAAAGATTTAGTTACTGCCATCGTATCAGGAAAAATTCTAGGCGCTGGTTTAGATGTTTTAGAGTATGAGAAAAAATCATTCGAAAACCTTTTTACAGATTCAGAAATGCCTGAAGCGTTTGAGTATTTAATTAACTCTCAGAAAGTAATTCTTTCTCCACATGTAGCAGGTTGGACTAAAGAAAGTAAAAAAAAGTTAGCACAAACAATTGTTGACAAAGTGAAAAAAAAGTTCTGTTAAGAAACTAAATCTTATTCTTTTTCGTTCAAAATCAAAACTCCCCGATTATGAAAAAACTATTCTTACCACTAACACTACTTCTTTTAACTATTTTTTCTTGCTCTAAAAACCCTGGTATTAATATTAATCTTATTACAGAATTATCTGAGACAGACCCAAACAATCCTAATCCTTTTAATGGAATTATGGATCCTATATCTTCTATTCCTTATCCAGAAATTTCATCCAACTCCTATACCATCGAATTAGAAAGATGGGATATTCAAAATAATAGATCTAACCCAGAGAAAACAACAGATAATATTCAAGCAGCGATTGATTGGGCCGTGAATGAAGGTTATGGAATAATAAAACTTCCTAAAGGACATTATTTAATTGGTAAATACGGAAATGATATTTATCAAGCAGGGATTGAATTACCAAGTAATACTGCATTTTTATTAGATAAAGAAGCCATCATTGAAATGGCACCAAATAATAAATGGAATTATTGTGCTATAGCCGTAAGAAATAAATCTCACGTTGTTGTGTCTGGAGGTACGATTTTAGGAGATCGAGATAACCACATATATACCCCTAGAAATTCAGATGGAAGCACAGTTCATGATGAAGGACATTTAATCTGTATTGAAGGAGAGAGCAAGTTTGTAACAGTAGAAAATTTAACTCTTGCCAAAGCAAATGGTGATGGAATATTGTTAGTAGGGAGCTCAGAAGAAATACAAAAACTTACTGACATTATAATAAAACGATCAAATTTTTCAGATAATAGAAGGCAAGGGATTTCTTTAGTGGGAAGCGCAAATGTTATAATTGAGAAAAACGAAATACACCATACTAAAGGTACTTCACCTCAATTCGGAATAGATCTAGAAGGAGCTGGAAGAATTAATGAAAATATAATAATTAAAGATAATTATTTTCATAATAATAAAGGCGGAGATATTGTAAACACTGACGGGAAGAATGTTTTAATTGAAAGAAACATTTTAACTCAAGGAGAAGAAAATCAATATATCGATGGGCCTTTAGTATATTGGAAGAATGCTGATATGACTATTAAAAATAATGATATTACTATGCGTACAGTATCTGTAAACAATTGGAATGGTATAATTATGTATTCAAATGACAATCCTAAAACAAACCCAGCTACAACATTCATAGAAAACAATATTTTAAATAATTGTGGGATGTATATGTATAAAGGCGCAGATTTAGTTATTAAAAATAACCTTATGAATCATGGGCATTTAGCTTTCAAGGAAATGACAAATCTTACCCTAGAAAACAATGAAGTGAGTCATGATAATACATGTTGGGCTTATCGTTTTTTACAAGTGTCAGGCAATGCAACAGGTAATACATTAAATGAAGAATTTTTCGACATACCTCTTTCTAATACCCCTTGGGATGGATGTTGGATAAATTAATAGTGTTTAATTTATTTCTTATTTTCTAAATTAGAAGCATGAAGAAAACGATTCTTGTTTTTAGTGCTTTAATTATCGCTCTTTTGATATTGTTTCAAATTAGCAAATATTCAATCATTTCAGGTGGAATTAAAACAGAGATGGCAATCACTTTTATTGCCATCATAGCTTTTTTTATAGGTTCTTTTTTCCGAAAAAAAACACCAATAGCTCCAGAAAAAAATTCTTCAACAGAAATTAATCATCAAAAAATAAAAGAACTCGAAATTACTTCAAGAGAATATGAAGTCTTAGAATTAATTGCAAAAGGGTTTTCTAATAAAGAAATAGCTAATGAATTGTTTTTATCTGAAAGCACTATAAAAACTCATGTCTCCAATCTTCTTACTAAATTAAATGCTAAAAGAAGAACTCAAGCAATTCAAATTGCTAAAGAACTCTATATTATTTAGTTTTATACGAAAGTATGAGTGTTTTGGTACTAAAGTATGAGTAGTTTTATGTGAAACAAAATTACTTTTGAGCATCATTTTAAATTAAAAACTTATGAAAAATACAATTATTAAATATGGAGTGCTAAGTGTCATTACTGCTTCTGTATTATTCTTTTTAGCTTTAACATTAGGTAAAACCTTCGATTATTCAACTCAAGAAATTATTGGTTATTTAACCATGGTTGTCTCACTATCTTTTGTTTACTTCGGAATTAAACATTTTAGAGATAATGAAAATAATGGGGTAGTTAGTTTTGGGAAAGCCCTATTAATAGGTGTATTGATTTCTGCTTGTGCTGGAATTGGGTTTGGATTTATAGATTACATCTACACTACTCAAATTAATCCTGAATTTGCTTCAGAGTATTTAGAAAAAAGTTTAGAAACAATGAAAGCCACCTTAAGTCCAGAAGAATTTGAAATAAAGAAAAAAGAATTAACAGTACAAATGGAACAATATGGAGGATCAGGTTTTATGGCCTGTATCATGTTTGTAACAGTATTAATTATAGGATTTATTATATCTTTAATCTCAGCCATGTTCTTACAACGTAAATAATTATATCATGAAATACGAAGCATCTACACCTGAAGAATATATTAATCAATTACCTGAAGATAGAAAGCCTGTGATTGAAAAAATTAGAGCTATCATTAAAAAAAATCTTCCAAATGGATTTGAAGAAGGTATTAATTATAACATGTTAGGATACTACGTTCCACACTCTGTTTATCCAGATGGATATCATTGCGACCCAAAGCAACCTTTACCATTCATGAATGTCGCTTCACAAAAGAACTCTGTGAATTTATATCATAGTGGAATTTATGCAAATCCGGAAATTCATGATTGGTTTGTGAATGAATACCCAAAGCACAGCAAACGAAAATTAGATATGGGGAAAAGTTGTATTCGCTTTAAAAAAATGGATGATATACCTTATGAATTAATCGCCGAATTATGTGCTAAAATAACTGTAGAAGATTGGATCAACACATATGAAACTAATGTAAAAAAGAAATAATGAAAAAAGGTAAAGTGACAGGTATTGGCGGAGTCTTTTTTAAAACTGAAGATGTAAACGCTACCAAAGATTGGTATAAAAAGCATTTAGGTTTTAATACAGATGATTGGGGTTGTACATTTTGGTGGAAAGATAATAATGATAAAAAGGCTTCTACACAATGGAGTCCATTTAAAAAAAACACAAACCATTTCCTTCCTTCAAAGAAAGGTTTTATGGTAAACTATAGAGTTGAAAACTTAAAGGAATTATTGGAACAACTCAAAACTGAAGGCGTAACAATTATAGGAAATGTAGAAGAATACAGTTATGGGAAATTTGCTTGGATTGTAGATTTAGATGGAAACAAAATTGAATTATGGGAACCTATAGATGAAGCTTTTTTATAATCAATATTTTAGTATTTTTACTTTATATCTAACTTTAAATCAAAAAAAATGTCTGAAGAAAACAAGAATTTAGAAGACCATGCGAATGAAGCTGCCGAAAATGTAGAAAATACTGTAAACGAAAATACAGGAGAAACTTCGAATTCAGCAAAAGAAACTTTTAATGAAGCGGCTGAAAAAGCTACCGAATTAGCTGGTGAAGCAAAAGAAGCATTAGGTAATGCTGCTGAAAAAGCGGGTGAATATGCTAAAGTTGCTGAAGAAAAATTCTCTGAACTAGCTGGTGAAGCAGGTGAAAAATTGGCTGATTTAGCTGATGATGCTAAAGATGCTTTTAATGATGCTAAAGAGAAGGTTAGTGAAATGTTAGCAAGTGAAGAAGCCCAAAACATAAAAGCTAAGGCTAGCGAATTAGCTGATGACGCTAAAGATGCTTTAAGTGATGCGGCTGAAAAAGCTGCTGACTTTGCAGAAGATGCTGCTGAAGAACTAAAAGAAGTTAAAGGAAAAGCAAAAAATTTCTTTCAACGATTATTTGGTAAATAATCAATATAAAAAAACCTATCTGTTAACAGATAGGTTTTCTTTTTTATGAGGGATTATAATAACCTTATTAAGGGTTAAGCGTTTGTTCTTCCGCCATTAAACCAAAGAATTTATCTAGGTTTGGAAGAATTACTATTCTTGTTCTACGATTTCTTGCTCTATTTTTCGCAGTACTATTTTCTACTAAAGGCACAGAACTACCTCTTCCTGCTGCAATTAATCTATTTGCTTCTACTTTAAATTTTTTCTCTAACAATCTAACAATTGAAGTAGCTCTCTTCACACTTAAATCCCAGTTGTCTTGAACTACTACATTGTTTATTGTTCTAGAATCCGTATGACCTTCAATCATAACATCCATACTTGGCTCAGAGTTAATTACATTCGCTAACTGCTCTATTAGCTTGTAAGCCTTTTTCTTAACTTTATAACTTGCTGTGTTGAATAATAATTTATCCGATACAGAAATCATTACTACAGTTTGATCTATATCAATATTCACATCATCAGAGTTCTCTAGATCTGAAGTATTGATTGATTTCTTTAAGTTGTAGGCAATTGCTAAATCCATAGAATCCTTTAATGTCTTTGCATTAGCTAATTCAGCTGGATCTACATTTTTTAAAGTAACTCTCATTTTTTCTTTCAAAGAATTAGAAATAACAGCTTTATTTCCAATCATATCTAACTTCACATTATTCTCTTCTTGTAATGAAGAATTGTAAGTTTTTAACGAGTTAATTTTCTCATTATAATTCTCTACTCTCTTTTCAATTTTAGCAAACTTCGCTTCTAATTGTTGTTTTTCTAAAGTAGTTTTTTGAAGATTTCCTTTAGTGTCTTGATATTGTTGCTCTAGCTCAGTATATTTTTTCTTTGAAACACATGAACTCATAATAAGAGCTACAGAACTTAGGAGGATTACAGTTTTTCTCATTTTTTATTTTTTGATTTAATTTGGTTATACCTTAACGAGAGAACTGATGATATTATTGTAAATAAAAAAACGCTACTTATTATTTAAGTAGCGTTTTTAATATTAGTTTCTAATTAAATTATAAGCAAGGCCCAAAATTAACAGTAACGCCTCCAGCACAAAAACCTACTAGAGTTCCATTAATACATCCAACTAGTGCTCTACCTCCGTTCGGGCACATGTATCTTCTGATACCTCCATTAATTTTTCTCTGATCGTTTTTATCTAAAGTTTTTCCGATATTTAAAATTGATTTTTTCATCTTTTTTAGATTTAAATTAAACTATTAATTATGCCCAAATTTCGATTCCTCCACCTGTTGGACGGATTCCACCTCCTCCAGTACCGGTACTACCTCCGTTTCCTCCACAACTTGGATGATTAGTAATAATAGCTGGATTGTTTAAATAACAATCACTTCCTTGACCAGATACTAATTTATAACTTGTACCATCGCAATAGTATCTACAAGTAGCTTGTATACCATTTCCTCCATTAATGTTTTTTTGCTCTTCCTTTTTTAAGTTCTTTCCTAAATTTAAAATTGATTTTTTCATTTTATTGAATTTTTAATTGAGTTATTAAAATTATTCAATGTTTTAAGTTAATTTTTATGCTTATTTTCTAGTGTAGATAAAAATTGTATGAACTATATAATTTAAAATCTAAGCGTACTTATTTATTATTTCTAAAAGATTACTCTTATTTCGAACGGATACTGTAATTCTTTCATTAGTATTTAAAATAATAGCTTCTCTTTTATATACAGATACTACAAACTTCATATTTACTAATACAGATCTGTTAGCTCTGAAAAAATTTTTAAAAACTGCTAAACCCTGATAGTATTTAAGGGGTTTAGAAACTAAATACTCTTCTTTTTGATCCGTGAAAAATTTAGTGTAATTTCCACTAGCTTCACATTTTATAATTGAATCTATATTTAAACAAATATGAGAATCATTTACATGAATGAAAATTTTTTCTAAGTGATGGTGTGTTTTTAATGTTGGATGAGTTTCAGAATTAAAAACTTGAGATAAATCATTCTCTTGTTTTAAAAAAAGTTGCTGTAATTGTTCTATTTGTAACAATGCTTGTTGAGAGACTTCTATACCATTATTACTTTGCACTAAAATTACAGCTAACTCTTTTATCATTCTTAGACTTTTAAACGTAAACACTTTTTTCAAAGCACTTCTATATACTACGTTTAAAAAAATGATAAAATGTTACTATTACAATTTAAAATTATTTTGCTTTTTGCTGACTTTCTTGTGCTTTTCGCTCTAATTCAGCCTGGAATTCCTCTAAAACAGGTTTAACTGTGCTTTCTGGTAAATCAGAAACCTTTATATACATTAAACCATCAATTGCATTATTGAATTTAGGATCTACATTAAAGGCCACTAACCTAGCATTTTGCTTAACATATTTCTTTATTAAAACAGGAATTCTTAATGCTCCTGGTTCAATTTCATCAATAACCTTATCAAACTTATTCATGTCAGATTGTGTTGCATCAAAAACAAAGTCTTTGTCACCATCTTTAAGTTTTACTTTAAACTCCTTTTTAGGATGAATGTATTGAGCCACGTATGGATCATAATAATGAGATTTCATAAACTCAATCATTAACGACTTTGAGAATTCAGAAAACTGATTACTAATACTTACCCCACCCATCAAATATTTATACTTAGGATAACGTAAAGTAACATGTACAATTCCTTTCCAAAGTAAGAATAAAGGCATTGGTCTTTGCTGATATTGCTTTATAATAAAAGCTCTACCCATTTCAATGGTTTTCTCCATCATAGGATGCAATTCTGGTTCAATCTTAAATAATGATTGAACATAAAAACCATTAATTCCATATTTTTTCAAGATATCTTTCCCTAATCCCATACGATAAGCGCCAACTACTTGATTTGTATTGTTATCCCATAATAACAAATGATGATAATATTTATCGAACTTATCTAAATCTATAGTATTATTAGTCCCTTCTCCTACTTCTCTAAATGTAATTTCTCTTAATCTTCCTATCTCATGAAGAATATTAGGAATTTCTTTAGCATCAGTAAAGAAAACTTCATAGTTTTTACTTTCTAACATTCGTTTACCATAATCTCTTAATCCATCTATTTCTTTAACAAATAGCTCTGGACTTCTTTGAGAGGTAATTTTCTTCGCTTTCTTAGGAAGTTTAAGTTTTTGAGTTGAAATTAATTTTTGATTCTTCTCAAAAGGATTTGCCAACATATAGGTTTTCTTACGCAAATACTCGTAAAATGCTGGTATTTCTTTATAATTATCTTGATCTTTAACAGAAATAGGCTTTCCTATTCTAACTTTAATAACTCTATTTTTTTGAGATAATAATTCCGAAGGTAATTTCGCTGTACGTAATGTATCGCTAATTCTAGATAATACATAAAACAATCTACTATTCTTAGCATGAAAGTATATCGGAATAACTGGAACTTTGGCTTTTTTAATCAGTTTAACAGCTCCTTCCTCCCACTCTTTATCTACCATTAATTTTCCATCTTTATATGTAGACACTTCGCCAGCCGGAAAAATCCCTAAGGGTTTTCCTTCTCTTAAATGTAACAGAGAATTTTTTATTCCCGCAACACTAGATTTAGCATCCTTATGATTTTCAAAAGGATTCACTGGCATTACATAAGGCTTTAATGGATCTGCTCTATGCAACAAAAAATTGGCTATAATCTTATAATCAGGACGATGCTCTACCAACAATCTTAAAAGTAAAATACCATCTATTCCTCCTAATGGATGATTGGAAATAGTAATAAATGGTCCTTCTTTTGGGATACGTTTAAAATCTTCTTCTGGAATTTCAAATTCAATTTGAAACTCACCCAAAAGTCCTTTTAAAAAAGGTAAATCATTAAGATGTTTATATTTATTATAAACTTTATTTACTCTCGATATTCTTGAGACCTTCATTAGTAACCAACCAATAAACGTTCCTAAAATACCTAATTTATCAACTTTTATCGCCTTTGCAACTTCTTTAGATGTAACTAAACCCATAGTTTGGTGTTAACGTAAACCGCAAATATATAAGAAAATTGTTTGTTCTAGGCGTTTTCTTGAATAACTAACTGGGCAGTTTCTGTATTAATCTGTCTTATAATTGCTCTACCTTTACTTTTTATACTTTCAATTGCTTCATCATTAAAATGCCTAACAGTATACAAAGTAACATCTTTATAAGGCTTCATATTGAAAGAAGATTTTAAGTCATTGTAAAACTTATCAAAGTTATTAAACTTATCCTCGATACATACAGAAAAACTAATTGCAGAATTTTGAATCAGATTTACTTTTAATTTATAATCGTGTAATTTCTTAAAAACAGCGCTAATATTATCTTCGACCATAAACGAAAAATCTTTTGCTGAAACTGAAACTAAAATCTGATTTTTCTTTACAATATAACAAGGCACTTCTGGCTGAATTCCTTTAGTACTTCCTGAAACCGCTGTGCCTTCTTTTTCAACATCATCAAATGAACGAACAAACAAAGGAATTTGCTTTTGCTCTAAAGGTTGTATTGTTTTGGGGTGAATAACTGAAGCCCCATAAAATGCCATTTCTATAGCCTCTGTGTAAGATATTTCTTTTAATAATTCTGTTTCTTCAAAAACCCTTGGGTCTGCATTTAATACTCCTTGAACATCTTTCCAAATAGTAACACTATCTGCATTTAAACAAAAAGCAAATATTCCAGCTGTATAATCAGATCCTTCTCTACCTAAAGTGGTAGTATACTCTCCATTATTCCCTAAAAATCCTTGAGTGATATTTAATTTAGAGATATCAACTTTTTCTTTTATTACTTCTTCCGTAAGTTTCCAATTTACTTTAGCATCTCTATAATTACTATCAGTTTTAATTAAATTTCTTACATCTAACCATTGGTTTTCGATTCCTATTTTAGTAAGATATGCACTTACGATAGTTGTAGAGAGTAATTCCCCAAACCCAACTAATTGATCGTAAATATAATTATAGTCCTTAGAAGTATTAATTGCCATTCTACCGGCAAGTTCTCCAAACAAATAGGTCACTTTTGTATAAATTTCATCGTTTTTATCAAACAATCCATTTATCATTTCTGTATGGAAATCTTTGATTGCTTTTAAGGCATCATTCAAATCATCAGTTCCTTCAACATAAGCTTTCACCAAACGCTCAAAAGCATTGGTCATTTTTCCCATAGCAGAAATAACAACTAATGTATTTTCAGTTCCTTCATATTGAAGTACTCTTGCTACATTTCTCACTGCATCTGGACTTTTAACAGATGCTCCTCCGAACTTAAAAATTCTCATTTATAAATCTCTCTAAATTTTGTTTATTCATTTGAGCAACGTCCCAATCTCTTAATACTTTTGCTCCTGTATTTTCATAGAAATTAATCGCATTTGTATTCCAATCTAATACCTCCCATGCTACGCGATTAAAATTATTATCGTGAGCGTATTTTAAAACTGATGCATACAATTCTTTTCCTGCTCCTATTCCTCTTTTTGATGCTGTTACCATTAAATCTTCTAAATGAATAGCTTTACCCTTCCAAGTAGAGTATCGTTCATAGAACAATGCCATTCCTATTATTGTCTCGTCCGATTCTTCAGCTACGAAGGTTTTAAACCTTGGATTATCCGAAAAACCATCATGAATCAAATCTTCAACAGTAATTTCTACAGCATCTGGTTCTTTTTCATAAACAGCTAACTCAACAATTAAATCTAAAATTGCTTGTGCGTCTTTCTTTTCTCCATGTCGAATTTTAAAACTCATTTTCAAAAATTTATGCAAAAATACTTTTTATCATACCTTGTTAAAAAAAATTACAAATTACAACACATCATTATGTTTTGTTGATTTTTTATCATAATTTAAAACTGTAAAAATTACCTAACCAAAACGTTGTTGTTCAATAAAAAGTTTTCATCTTTGTGATCACTAAAATATTCTATAAAGCTCTATGGCCAAAAAAAACCAAACTCTTGGTGAGTTTATTATCGAAAATCAAGCTTCTTTCAAATATACATCTGGAGAACTTTCTAGGTTAATTAATTCTATCCGATTAGCTGCTAAGGTAGTAAATCATGAAGTAAATAAGGCTGGACTGGTTGATATAATTGGAGCAGCTGGCGAAACAAATGTTCAAGGTGAAGACCAACAAAAATTGGATGTTTATGCGAATGAAAAATTCATTCAAACCTTAACAAAGAGAAATATAGTATGTGGGATTGCTAGTGAAGAAGAAGATGATTTTATTGAAGTAAATAGCCAGGATGAAAATCATCAAAATAAATATGTGGTATTAATTGACCCACTTGATGGATCATCAAATATAGATGTGAATGTTTCTGTTGGAACCATATTTTCTATTTACAGAAGAGTTACACCTGTAGGCACTCCTGTTACTATTGAAGATTTTTTACAAAAAGGAAACGAACAAGTTGCTGCTGGTTATGTTGTTTATGGTACTTCGACCATGATTGTTTATACAACTGGAGATGGTGTTAATGGTTTTACATTAAACCCAGCTATTGGTACTTTTTATCTATCACATCCAAATATGCAATTTCCAGAAGACGGAAAAATTTATTCTGTAAACGAAGGAAATTATATCCACTTTCCATTAGGAGTTAAAAAATACATAAAATATTGTCAGGAAGAAGAAGGTGATAGACCTTATACTAGTAGATATATTGGATCGTTAGTTTCTGATTTTCATAGAAACATGATTAAAGGAGGCATTTACATGTACCCAAAAAGTTCTAAAAATTCTAATGGTAAACTTCGTTTATTATATGAATGCAATCCTATGGCCTTTTTAGCTGAACAAGCTAACGGAAAAGCCAGTGATGGATTTGGTAGGATTATGGATTTAAAACCTACTGAATTACACCAAAGAGTTCCTTTTTTCTGTGGAAGTAAAAATATGGTTGAAAAGGCTGAAGAATTTATGAAAGAATTTTCAGAATAAACCTCATTTTAAGAATAATTAAATCTTATAATTAAATAAGAAATTGAATAGGACTACTTGTTGTTAGTCCTATTTTTTTTGGTAACTTCGTGTCAGTTAATTAGTAATCAAATAAACAAAAAATTATGGCTTTTGAATTACCAGAATTAGGATACGCTTACGATGCGTTAGAACCAAATATAGATGCAAGAACGATGGAAATACACCACTCTAAGCATCACAACGGATATACAAATAAGTTAAATGCTGCAATTGAAGGAACTGATTTAGCAGGAAAATCTATCGAAGATATTTTAACAAACTTAGATATGAATAATGCTGCTGTTCGTAATAACGGAGGTGGTTTCTACAATCACTCATTATTTTGGACAGTAATGAAACCAGAAGACAGAGGATATCTTTCTGGCGATTTAAAAGATGCTATTGAAGCTGCTTTTGGATCTAAAGAAGCTTTTATTGAGGCTTTTTCAAAAGCTGCAGCAACTCAATTTGGTTCTGGGTGGGCATGGTTATGTGTTCATAAAGGAGGAAAAGTTGAAGTATGTTCAACTCCAAACCAAGATAATCCATTAATGCCAGGTGTTTCTTGTGGAGGAACTCCAATTTTAGGGTTAGACGTATGGGAGCATGCTTACTACTTAAACTACCAAAATAGAAGACCAGATTATATTGATGCTTTCTTTAAAGTAATCAACTGGAATGAAGTTGAAAGAAGATATGCAGAAGCAAAGTAATCTTTTAAAAAAATAAATAAAAAAGCACCCAATTGGGTGCTTTTTTTTTCGCTTAAACTGTTTTTGAAAGTGCAAAACTTTTAGACCCTTTCATTTAAAGTTTGTTGTTTGTTATACTTTAAAGTAACATTCCTTTTCAAAAAAGTAACAAGCGTTTGTGTCTTCAATGAATTCTTCATAGAAGACGATAGTAACAAATTAAAATACATAAGCGAACTCAACGTCAGAATGATGAATCCGAACTCAGTTTCTTTTGGGATTATTTCTACTATTAAATTCATAACTATATCTTTTTATACCAATTGGTATATTTTTAATCAAAAAAATTAAACTCTTAATTCATTTGTTATCATACTCTTCATAACTTCTGCTAAGTCTTGTAGATAACTCCCATCTTTCATTACATGTGACATATATACCGCTCCTTCTATCATGTAAGCAAACCTTTTCGCATATATCTCACTATTTACTTGATTTCTCACTTGTTTAGATTCCTTTGCTGCATCAATCAATTTCGTGAACTTTTCTAATATTCGTTCGTTATACGATCTCACTAATTTTGAAATCGAAGTTTGCTGATACTCAGAATCTACACCAATATTTAGAATTGGGCAGCCTCCAAATTTTTTACTATAACTATAGTAATTTTTATAAAAACTTGAAACGTTAATTAATCTATCTAACGCTGTGTTCCCCTTTGCAACGTTTGCATTTAAATCTTTAAGAACAGTTCGTATACAATAACGAAAAGCTTCTATAGCCAATTCTTCTTTACTTTCGAAATGACCGTAAATTGCTCCTTTCGTCAATCCTGTTGCCTTTGTTATTTCAGATAAACTCATTCCTGAATATCCTTTCTTATTAAATAACAGTGCGACAGTCTCTAAAATATGTAATCGTGTCCTCTCAGATTTCAACATACCAGACAAATATATAAAAATATACCAAACGGTATATTTTTTATTGACTTTTATTAATAGTACCGATAAACAACACTTTAAGATTGAAAAAAAACAATTTATTATTGTTTTTCAATAATTATTTATATATTTGACAACAAATTAAAATTTAAAAAATGAATAAAAAACACAAACTAGCGGCATTTTTACACCTAATCACTTCAATTTTATTTTGGGGTCTCATTGTTTTTTTAACATTTAATATAACTATGAGTCTTTTTTTTAAAGATTCAGGAATTAAAACAGGAAAAAAATCTAAAATCGTTAATGTAAATGGCTATTTAATACCTGTGGATATCAACTTAAGTTTAAGAAATCACGGATATAAATATAGTAAGAATGGCTCTTCAGTAAATGTATATGATGATGAATCCTTAAATGAAGATTTAACTTATAGCGGTCTCTATACTAAAGAACAAGTAGACAGTATAATTCAATACCCTACTGAAAAGAATAGAATTGGTAGTTCACTAAAACTAATTGATCCTCAAGAAGAATCTAATTTTAATTTTACTAACAGAATAATAGGTAGTCAAGCCAATATTATGGTTAAACCCCAAAAAACATTTTTGTCAATTATTCTATTCTTTAATCAATACTATAAAATACTTATCACAATATTAATATTGTTTTTCCTAAAAAGAGTTTTTGCTTATTTAAAAAAGGATTTAAAATTCAGCACATTGGTTGCTAAAAATGTTAAAATCATCGGGTTGTTATTAATACTAAAACAAGTATTGAGTTTGATTTTGACAGCAACAATAGGAAGTTACTTTTCTCATATTCTAATTGATACTCCTATTAATTTTGAAAATGCATTTAATTTATCTTTTCACCCAACTTTACGTTTTAATTTTTCTATGTTTATAACTGGTTTATCTTTGTTAGTTGTTAGTACACTTTTAAACAAAGGAAACGATTTACAAACCGAAAGTAATTTAACCATTTAAGCTATGCCTATAATTGTAAACTTAGATGTTATGCTTGCTAAACGAAAAATGAAAAGTAAAGATTTAGCTGAACTTATAGGTATAACTACAGCAAATTTATCCATATTAAAATCTGGAAAGGCAAAAGCAATACGCTTTACAACCTTAGAAGCTATTTGCAAAGCTTTAGAATGCCAACCTAGTGATATATTAGAATACCGTGAAGAAGAATAAATAAAAAAACTCCAAATTTGGAGTTTTTTTATGCTTTTAAAGCCTGATCTAAATCTTTTAGTAAGTCTTCTATATTTTCAATTCCCACACTTAATCGAACTAAAGAATCGGTAATTCCAATTTTCAAACGATCTTCCTCTGGAATTGCCCCATGAGTCATGGTTACTGGATGATTGGCTAAGCTTTCTACACCTCCTAAAGATTCAGCAAGTGTAAATAATTTTATATTCTCAAGAAATTTAAATGTGGCTTCTTTACTTTCATCTTTTAACTTGAAAGATACCATACCACCAAAATCTCTCATTTGTTTTTTCGCAACATTATGGTTGGGATGAAATTCAAATCCAGGATAATATACTTTTCCTACCTTAGAGTGATTCTTTAGAAAACTAGCAACAGCAATTCCATTTTCACAATGACGTTGCATTCGTACATCTAATGTTTTTATTCCTCGCAAAGCTAAAAAAGAATCCATCGGACCAGCAATTGCTCCAGCTGCAAATTGAATAAAATGTAACTCCTTAGCAATTTCCTCATCATTCACCATTAACGCTCCCATAACCAAATCTGAATGTCCTCCAATATATTTTGTTGCAGAATGCATTACTATGTCAACACCCAGATCTAAAGGTTGCTGTATATAAGGAGTAGCAAATGTATTGTCAACAGCAATTAAAATATCTTTGTTTTGATTTTTAACAGCGCTGCTTATCTCTTCAATATCTGCAATTTTCATCAAAGGATTAGTTGGAGTTTCAATCCAAACTAATTTTGTTTGATCTGAAATAGCATCAGAAACGTTAGATACAGAATCCATATCAACATACTTGAACTTCAAACCGTACTTTTCAAATAATCTTGTAAACATACGATACGTTCCACCGTACAAATCATCTCCAGCAATTACCTCATCACCTGGTTTCAGTAAACGTAAAACACAATCAATTGCAGCTAAACCAGAAGAAAACGCAAAACCATAATTCGCATTTTCAATTGCAGCCAATGCTTTTTCTAAAGCTGTTCGTGAAGGATTCGCTGATCTTGAATACGCATATCCTTTATGTTCACCTGGACTAGATTGAGCATATGTAGAAGTTTGAAATATTGGTGGCATTACAGAACCTGTAGATTCTTCAGGTTTTTGACCACCGTGTATTACTTTTGTACTAAATTTCATCACTTCTTTTTTAATTAAATTTCTTAAACCAATTTGGTCAAAGCCATAATAGCTCCTAAATGAATTCCTTCATGTAAGTTATTAAATGCAATTGCTGTATCTATTGAATCTAATACAAATCCAGTACTTGTTGGGTATTCAGTATATTCTTTAAAAATACCTTCGTTATAATCTTCTATTAAAGTATCTGGCAAACCAACTAAAAGTTCTTTTACCTCCTCAAAATCTTCTGCACTCATTTCTTCTAATGGAGAAGTTCCTTTTTTATAATTTTCAATTAAATCATCTGGCACTAAACACTGTAATCCTGATAATTTATAATGCAATAATTGTTGTGTAACCACTAAATGAGCAACATTCCAAGCTATATTATTCTTAAATCCTTCTGGAATTTTATGTAATTGTTCTTGAGTTAATCCCTCAATTCTTTTTAAAACAAGTTCTCTTGATTTTTTTAAAATATCGAATTGTGTATTCATTTTCTGTTTATTTTTGGCAATGATAAAGATACTTATTTAACATGAAGAAAGTCTATTTTTTACAAACTTGTGATACGTGTAGAAGAATTTTAAGAGAGGTAAATCTTGAAGGATTTGAAAAACAAGAAATAAAACAAAACCCTATTACTGTTAATCAACTTGAAGAACTATATAGTTATACGAAAAGCTACGAAAGCTTATTTAACAAAAGAGCTAAGCTGTATAGAGAAATGGACTTGAAGAATCAGAATTTAGAGGAGAAAGACTATAAGCAATATATTTTAGAAGAATATACTTTTTTAAAACGTCCAGTGTTTGTGGTAGAGAATGAAATATTTGTTGGCAATAGTAAAAATACTGTAGAGCAATTAAAAGAAAAGCTTCTCTAACGAGAAGCTTCTTTATCTTTTAAACTTGATACTATGTCTGCAAGTTCATCTTTGGTAAGTGTAACTTTTAATCCTACCATAACTAACTTATCTTCATCACTATTAGCTTTAATAATAATCTCTTTTATTAAATCTCCTTTTTCTTTGAAATAAATTGCAGCCTTATCCTTCCCATCTTTTACTTTAACTAAAGTCGTTAAATCATTTCTTCTAGCAAATTTTCTAAAACTTTTCTCAATAGAATTCCCTTCGTTATTGAAAACTGTAATTTTACAATGTTCTGCTTTCTTTAATAACACATCAATTTCTTCTGTATCTTCATCTGAAAGAAAGTTTGCTAATGATACAGGAACACTCATTGAAAATTGTGAATCTTCTTTATGATCTTTATAAAAATCATTGTACGCTGTTTTCTGTGCGCTAAGTGTAAATGTTACTACTAATAATAATGTGGTGAATAATCGTTTCATAATACTTGGTTTTGTAATGAAGACGACGTGCTATTAATTTTGTTACAACAGCAAAAATTTAGTATTCCTCTTTTAACCAAGAATTAACTCTCAACTCTGCATTCTCTCTAATGTCTTGCCAAAATAAATTTATATCTCCAGCATGATAATTTTTTAAGAAAGACATGAAAAAACGCAATGGGAATTTAGGATTTGTACTCCAAACTAAGCCGTCAGTAATTTCAACAGTTAATGCATTACTATAAACTTTTCCATTGGTATACAAGAAACCTTTATGTTGATCCAGTGTAGTACTATTTGCATCATTCCAAGTAATTGGATTTGTAGTTACACTTCCTTTATACCAATCTTTATCTTTTTTAGGGTAGTTATTCCTTTTATAAGTATTCCAAGAAACATATCCTCCAATTTGATCAGGTGAAGTCATTATCTTCAAATAATTAAAATCTTCAGATTTAATTCTAATTCCTGGTATATAGGCTGCTATTAGTTGTTTTTGCAAAGGTTTCCCATCAAAAAACTCTTTTAACAAACGTGAAGTATGGGTTGTTCCTTGACTATGACCAACCATTATAATTGGTCTTCCTTTGTTATATTTTTTCAAATAAACTTCAAAAGCATTTTTAACATCAGAATAAGCTAACTCTAGAGCTTCTTTACCTCCTTCTTTGTATAATTTATAGGAACGCAAGTGCGCTTGTCTGTATAAAGGAACATAAACTTTCCCAGAAGTAGCAAAAGTAGAAGCTTGCATTAACACAGCTTTGTTAATTACAGTTTTGTTTTGCTCTTTATCGGTTATAGATACATTCCAACGCGTATCTTTTTTATTTGTAATTAACGTTGGATACACATAAAACACATCTGCTTTTAAAGTATCTAACCGGCTTGAAGCATATTTTTTAAACTCATCAGTATACTTCCAAGGTAATACTGCCCATGAACTTTCTTGAGTATAATCTGGATTAGGTGGAATATTTTCAGTTAAAAAGGCTTGAGTCTTATAAGTTGATTTACAATTATAAAATGTGATAACTATAAACAGAAAATAAAATACGCGAAGTGATTTAATTTTACTTATAATCTTCATACGACTTTTCTTCAACTAAATCAGATCCAGTAAGCGTATTTATATCTTTCTTTACTGCGGATCTATCATCATTTGTAAAATAAACAGCACGAGCCAAATCAACAAAAGTCTGACCAAAATCTTTTTTACGTTCGCACTCGCGAATATCATCTTCTATTTTCCATAATTTTTTATTGATTGACAATAAATTATTATGTAATTCTTTTAATTTAGATTCATCAGAAACTTCATTATAAATAAGTTTAATTATCGGTGTTAACACATCATATTCATGTTGAATATTGACTAGTTTTTTTTCGTCTTTAATTTCAGTTTTTTTTATTTCTAAAATAGTATACTTATCTACAATTTCTCCGTTTGATACCTCTATCCTCATGTGTTTTTAGTCTTTAAATTAGGCGAAACGACGTTCTATAATTTCAAATAAACGTGTTTCATATTCTTCTTTTTCACTCCAATCATAATCTGGTTTTACCATTTTATTTATAAAATCCTTTGCTTCTTTTTCAGTTTTAAAGGTATTAAGTTGTGAAACCACTCTATTAAAATCTGCTTGATCACTATTAAATAAATGGTTTACAAAAGCAATACGGTCATTTAAATCTATTTTGATTGTGTTTTGTAATACATCATTTACTGTTTTCTGTGGTTCTGCTTTTTGAAATAAATCTGCCATCACATCAACAGGTAATGTATCTTGAAGTTCATCTTCTAAAGTCGGTTGAGTATGATCTTCAATTTTTTTAACATCTGGTGATTCAATAGGGGGGTCTTCACTAAACAATAAATTTTCTAATTCATCAAAAGGTTGTTCAATTATTTCTTCTACAATCAGCTTTTCTTCTTTAATTTCTTCAACAAATTCGTGATTAATTATTTCTTCTTTTACAATCTCCTCAGTTAATTCTTCAACAACTTCTACTACCATTTCAGTTTCGGATTCAACTTCTAAAATTGATTCCTCCACTATTTCTACCTCTTGCTTTACCTCTTTTTCTACTTCTACAGATGTTGGCTTAATGCCCTCTTCAATAGTTATTGAAGATTGTTCTATTTTCTCAATTAACTCTTCTTTAGTTTCCTCAGCATTTGGAGTAGTGTTTATGTATTCTTCAACATAAGCTAATAAAGCTAGTTTTTCATAAACCTCATACGCTTTTTCTTTTAACGCTAAAACATCTTTCTTGTTTTTCATTTGTAAGATGCTGTGTGCTAAACTAGTTAAATCAGATGCTAATTTTTTGTGCATAAGTTCTTTGTAGGTTTTAATTTTTACCTTTAAATTTTAATAAATTTGTTGTTTGTTAAAAGCAAAGCAAAAATAACTAATTGAGCATTAAAATTACAAAATGTTTCTTGAAAACACAGTAAATCATAGAGAACAATTTGGTTGGATTGAGGTAATTTGTGGCTCAATGTTTTCCGGCAAGACAGAAGAGTTAATTCGTAGATTGAAAAGAGCAAAATTTGCGAAACAAAGAGTTGAGATTTTTAAACCTGCTATAGATGTTCGTTATGACGAAGAAGAAGTTGTATCGCACAACGACAATAGAATTCGTTCTACACCTGTTCCTGCCTCAGCTAATATTAGATTATTAGCAAACAATGTTGATGTAGTTGGAATTGATGAAGCGCAATTTTTTGATGATGAAATAGTTTCAGTTTGCAATGATCTTGCAAACCGAGGAATTAGAGTAATAGTAGCTGGTTTAGACATGGACTTTAAAGGAAATCCATTTGGACCTATGCCCGCATTGATGGCAACAGCCGAGTATGTTACAAAAGTCCATGCAGTTTGTACTAGAACTGGAAATTTGGCTCATTATAGTTTTAGAAAAGCTGAAGGAGACAACATTGTAATGTTAGGAGAAACCCAAGAATATGAACCACTTAGTAGAGCTGCATATTACAAAGCTATTCAACAACAACAAACGAAAAATACAGAAGAGGAGGAATGAATAATCATGTAACCGTTTTAGAAATTGATGCAAATGCTGTTTTGCATAACCTACAGTATTTTAAACAAAAACTTCAACCTGAAACTAAAATTTTAGCAGTTGTAAAAGCTTTTGGCTATGGTAGTGAAGCTATAGAAATAGCAAAACTAGTTAAAGATCATGTAGATTACTTTGCAGTAGCCTATTGCAACGAAGGAATAGCATTAAGAGAAGCTGGAATTGAAACACCTATCCTTGTTTTACATCCTCAAATACAAAACATTGAAGATATTGTTAAATACAGATTAGAGCCTAACTTATATAACTTTAAAATATTTGAAGCATTTTTAACTTACGCTAACAATGTTCCATTAATGAATTATCCTATTCATATTAAGTTCAACACAGGTTTAAATAGACTTGGGTTTTGGCATACTGATATTCCTACAATTCTGTCTCAATTAAAAAAATCTAACAATGTTGTTGTTCAATCAGTTTTTTCACATTTAGCAGCTAGTGAAGATCCAAACGAACAAGAGTTTACAATAGGACAAATCAACAATTTCGCATACATTGTCAAGCAAATTTATGAGCATTTAGGCTATGAACCCATGATTCATATTCTAAACACCTCTGGAGTTGTGCATTATCCTCAGGCACAATTTGATATGGTTCGAATTGGAATTGGTTTATATGGTTTTAGCAATACTCCTAACGAAACTGCTCAACTCAAAAACACACATAGCTTAAAATCAATTATATCTCAAATTCATGTAATTCAACCCGGAGAAACAGTTGGATATAATAGAGCTTTTGTAGCTAGTCAAGTCACTAAAAGTGCAACTATCCCTATTGGTCATGCAGATGGAATTTCAAGAAGATTAGGAAACAAAAATGGATTTGTAATTATTAACAATCAACCAGTTCCTATTATTGGAAATGTTTGTATGGATATGTTAATGGTAGATGTTACTAACATAGATTGTAAAGAAGGAGACGAGGTTATTCTATTCAACCATCAACAACATATTGAATACATGGCACATAAATGCGAAACGATTCCATATGAAATTTTAACTGCTTTATCTCAAAGAATTAAAAGATTGGTAAAACGTTAATTTTTTCATAAATTACCATTCTAATAATAATCAAAAACTAAAACACATGGGAATGTTTAAAGAGTTCAAGGACTTTGCAATGAAAGGTAATTTAGTAGACATTGCGGTTGGTTTCGTAATGGGTGCTGCCTTTAACAAAGTTGTTGCTTCATTTACAGGAGGAATTGTTTCTCCATTAATCGGTTTAATCTTTAATGCTGATTTTAAAGATTTAAAATATGTTCTTAAAGAAGGTGTAGCCGACGCTTCTGGTAAAGTTAGTGGAGAAGTCGCTGTATTATATGGTGAGTTTATTACTAATGTTATTGACTTTATTATTGTAGCATTTGTAATGTTTATGATTGTAAAAGGTGTTAATTCAATGAAAAAGAAAGAAGAAGAAGCACCAGCTGAACCAGCAGGACCAACTCAAGAAGAGTTATTATCTGAAATTAGAGACTTATTAAAGAAGTAATTCATTATTTCTTTAACTACTTCATAAAAAAAGCTCGCTAATTGCGAGCTTTTTTATTTTTAATTAAAACAAAGAAAATTGATTAGATGTGTTTTCCTTTATTCCATCCATGTTTTCCTAAATACTGTTCTCCACTTTCTACTGCTCCATCTTCAATACTTGTTCCCATAGAATCATTCCAACGGTTCAAATAACCAAACAAAGAAATAACACCTAACATTTCAACAATCTCCCCTTCATTCCAGTGTTTATATAAACTCTCTTTAATTGTTTCATCCACAAGATTAGGTACACCTGAAGCAGCTAATGAAAAATCTAACGCAGCTCTTTCAGCATCAGAAAAAGCTGGGTGAGTTTTATATTCCCAAATATTATCTAACTTTTCTTGCTCAGCTCCATAACGTTCTGCAGCTCTAATAGCATGAGCTTGACAATACCTACATCCTGTAGCATTACTACTAACCCAGGCAATCATTCTCTTCAAAGCAGAAGTAACACGACCGTGATTAGCCATAACCGCTTTGTTTAAATTAATAAATGCTTTAGATATTTCTGGCCTTCTCTGCATTGTTAATACCGAGTTTGGGCAAAAGCCTAATGTTTCATTATAAAAATCTGACAACCTTTTTGTTTCCTCATCATGATTAGGATCTAAGGGAGTAACTAGTGGCATAATTTATTTTTTAAGTAGTTTTGTAATTCGACACAAGTAACGAAAAAAATCTCATATGGCATCAAATATTGTAACTACAGAATGGAAGAAAAATTTATTATTTAAAAGTGATAATCCGAATGGAGCAAATGTTCTAATGGATACTTCTTTTACTAATGGCGGAAACGAAGTTGGTGCTTCTCCAAAAGCATTAATGTTATCCTCTTTAGCAGGGTGTTCTGGTTTAGACGTAGTTAAGATTACTGAAAAAATGAGAACTCCTTTTGAAGATTTAAAAATAGTTGTTGAGGCAAACTTAACTGATGAGCACCCTAAATACTATGATAAAGTTCATGTAAAATATGTTTTTGACGGAAAAGATTTAGATCATGAAAAGCTAACTAAAGCTGTAAATTTATCTATTGAAAAGTATTGTGGTGTTATGGAAATGTTCAGACAATTTGCTACTGTTACAACCGAAATTATATTTAACTAATACTAATTGCTATGAAATGGAAATTAAAACCAAAACCAAATTCAGATTTGGTTTTTAAATTAGCCAATGAACTAAATGTAAATACAAAAATTGCTGAAATTTTAGTGCATAGAGGAATCTCGTCTTTTGATGAAGCTAAACATTTTTTCAGACCTTCTTTAGAAGATTTACACGATCCTTTTTTAATGAAAGATATGGCTTTGGCTGTTTCAAGAATTGAAGCTGCTATTCAAAACAAAGAGCAAATCTTAATCTATGGAGATTACGATGTTGATGGAACAACATCTGTATCTTTAATGTATACATACTTAAGTCAGCAATATGAAAACATTGCTACTTATATTCCTGACAGATATAAAGAAGGATATGGAATTTCTTATCAAGGTATTGATTTTGCTACTGACAATGATTTCAGCTTAATTATTGCTCTAGATTGCGGAATAAAAGCAATTGAAAAAGTAGCATACGCAAAGGAAAAAGGTATTGATTTTATCATTTGTGATCATCATAAACCAGGAGATGAAATTCCAAAAGCAACTGCAATTTTAAATCCCAAACAAATTGATTGTAATTATCCTTATAAAGAACTTTGTGGTTGCGGTGTTGGTTTTAAGTTAATTCAGGCGTTAGCTTCTAAAGATAATATAGATCTTGACGAATTACTACCATTACTTGATTTAGTTGCTACGGCTATTGCTGCGGATATTGTACCAATGACAGGAGAAAATAGAATCCTAGCCTATTATGGATTAAAAGTCATAAATCAACAACCTAGAATTGGAATACAAGCGTTAATCAAAAATATTGACAAAAAAGAACTCACAATTTCTGATGTTGTTTTTATTATCGCTCCAAGAATTAATGCTGCAGGTAGAATTAAACATGCAAATTACGCTGTTGATTTATTAACCTCATTAAATGAAGAATTAGCTTCAGAAATAGCAAATGCTATTGAAGAATTTAATAGTCATCGTAAAGAATTAGATAAAGAAATCACAGCTGCTGCCTTAGTTCAAATTGAAGACAATAATGAAATTGAAAAATTCACCACAGTTGTTTATAATGAAGATTGGCATAAAGGTGTTATCGGTATTGTAGCTTCTCGTTTAACTGAAACATATTATAGACCTACAATTGTTTTTACTAAAAGTGAAGGAAAACTTGCTGCATCTGCAAGATCCGTTAAAGGATTCGATGTCTATGATGCTCTTCATAAATGTTCTGAATTTATTGAACAATTTGGCGGACATAAATATGCAGCAGGATTAACTATTCTGCCTGACAATTATGAGCGTTTTAAAAACAAGTTCGAAGAAGTTGTTAAAAATTCTATTGATAAAAATCTTCTTATTCCAGAAATTGTAGTTGATACTGAACTTGAATTTTCAGATATCTCTCCCAAACTATACAGAGTATTAAAACAGATGGCACCTTTCGGCCCTGAGAATAGAAAACCAATTTTCAAAAGCTCATCCGTTAGAGATAACGGATATGGGAAACGAGTTGGCCAAGACAAAACACATTTAAAGCTAAATTTATTCCAAGGAAAACCAGAAAACATAATAAATGCTATTGGGTTTAGCCTAGGTGATAAGATAGATTATATTAATAATGATTTTGATATACTATACCAACTAGATGAGAATACGTGGAATGGGCGTACTTCTTTACAATTACAATTAAAAGATTTAAAATAACTATTTAGATTTATTCTAAATAATATTATATTTGTTCTATAATCAACACTAGGATTATGGAAGATATTATAAAAATATACGAGAACAAGATTGGAATTTCTTTTCAATGGACACATTCATACTCTCCAATTACTCAAATAATATTTAGAGATATTGGTTTTCATTTAACTGAAGAAGAAATTGAAATTTTTTTAGATAAAACAATAGATTCTAAAACACAAAAAAGATGTGCAGAATGTAAATTGGGTGAAAATTGCAAATCATTATTATTACAAACACCTTCTAATAAAGTAAGCTTGGCCGTATCTTTAATTGAATTGGCACAAATTGAAGAATTACTTAGAGGAACTTTATTTCAATTACGATTAAATAATTATCTAAATGAAATATGTAAAAACTAAAACCCCAGCAATTAAGCTGGGATTTTAAATTATTTTTTCTCTTTAATTAAGTAAATATAAACTGGGTAATGATCACTGTAACCTCCGGTATACTGTCCATTAGAAAAACTTCTAAACGGATATCCTTTATATCTTCCTTTATTTTGTACCATAAAACGTTTATTAAATATTCCAGATTTAAACATCTTATAGTTAGAAAAGTCTTTTTTACCTTTCTTATTTAATAAAGAAGATGTAAATAAAATTTGATCGAAAAGACTTAAGTTATCTCTGTATGCAGTAGTATTTAAACCTTTCTCAAACATTTTTTCATAAGGATTATAAATATCCCCATTTTTAACTTCGCTCTTTATAGATTTAGTTTCCAATACTTTCTTAAATGATTTATTCATAGGATCATCATTAAAATCTCCCATAATCATCACTTTTGCATTTTTATCCTTTTCCTTAATTTTATCAATAATTTGATTTACTTTATAAGCAGCTTTTTCACGTAGTGGACTACTTTTTGCTTCCCCTCCCCTTCTAGAAGGCCAGTGATTTACAATAATATGAACCAATTCATCATCTAAATAACCAGATACTTTTAAAATATCACGAGTATATACTTTTCTATTATTTGAATATATATTAGGATTTACTGCTTCATAATCTATAGGTTTAAAATAACGCTGCTGATACAATAATGCTACATCGATACCTCTTTTATCGGGAGAATCGAAATGTATAATTCCATAACGCATCTTTTTTAAACTTTTACAATTTACAAGATCTTCAAGCACTTGTTTATTCTCTATTTCTGCTACACCTAAAATTGCTGGTCCAGTTTTAGATTTTTCTTTTCCTAATTGACTAATTACCTCTCCCAGCTTATCTATTTTATCCCAATAGACTTTAGATTTATTGGTGTTTAATTCCATTATGGGACTAGCCTCATCGTTTTTTGATGTATCATTTATGGTATCAAACAAATTTTCTAAATTATAAAACGCAACGGTTCTAATCTTATATTTTTTTTGTGCATTAACAAATAAACTACTCATTAACAACACACATAACAACAGTAATCTTCTCATTATTTAAATTTAACTCGGCAAAAGTAATACAATTTTCAAGCCACACTTAGCTTAGTTATCAACAATTTAAAATGTTAATATTAAGTTAACATTGGCATTTTCTTAAAAGCCTAATTTTGTGCGCATTTTTTATTAAAAATAATTTTAGACCAATTTATGAAACAATTTACTCTTTCAATGTTATTTAGCTTGATGATTTCTTTTGGGTTATCAGCTCAAAACATTGTAAAAGGGGTTGTAAAAGACAGCAACTCCGAAGGATTATTGCAAGGTGTTTCTATAAGTGTTGAAGGGAAAAACATTAGTGTAACAACTGATGTCACTGGAGCTTTCACTTTAGAGAACTTACCTGATGGTAAGCACATTATTGTAATAAAAAAGGATGGTTACGAAACTCAAAACTATCCAGTAAGTCTATCAGGAAGTATGGTAGATTTAGGAACAATCTTTATGTACGAAGATGAATTTGCAGAAGATCAAGATTTGAGCACAATCGTAATTACCGATGATGAACTTAATGATGATACTACAGCTGCAGATAATATTTCTGGACTACTACAAGCATCTAGAGATATTTACTTGAGAACTGCTGCTTTTGAATTTAGTTCTTCATTCTTTAGAGTTCGCGGACTCGATTCTGACAATGCCAAATTATTAATTAATGGTATTGAAATGAATAAACTTTCTACTGGAAGACCTGAATGGGCAAACTGGGGAGGTTTAAATGATGTATTAAGAAACCAAGAATTTACTAACGGTTTAGCTCCGTCGAACTTTACTTTTGGTGGAGTTTTAGGTTCTAACAATATTAGTACTAGAGCTTCTGAATACAGAAAAGGAGGAAGAATTTCTTATGCTTCATCTAACAGAAGTTATGTCCATAGAGTAATGGGAACTTACGCTACTGGTTTGATGGATGATGGCTGGGCTTTTGCTTTCTCAGGAAGTAGAAGAATTGCTGACGAAGGTTTTGCTGATGGTTCTTCTTATAACGCTTATTCAACTTTCGCATCTATTGAAAAAGTAATTAACGATAAGCATAGTTTAAACTTTACATCTGTATTTGCAGCAAACAGAAGAGGTAAAGCTGCACCTAACACTCAAGAAGTTATTGACATTAAAGGAATTCAATACAATCCATACTGGGGATACCAAGATGGAAAAATTAGGAACTCTAGAATTAAAGATGTTGAAGAGCCGTTTATCATGTTAAACCACTACTGGAATGTTAATGAAAAAACTTCTTTAACTACAAATGTTTCTTACCAGTTTGGAGGAATTGGAAATAGTAGAATAGATTTCAATGGAGCTAGAGTTGAAAACGGTGTTTTTGATGGAGACGGAAATCCATTTGTTACTAATTTATCTACAGCAAACCCAGACCCTACATACTACCAAAAATTACCTAGTTACGGAATTAGAAATGGTTTACCTAATGTATTTGGTATGCACCAAGACTTTGTAAATAATGGTCAGTTAGATTGGGATCAACTATATGCTGCTAACGCTGCTTCTGTTACAGGTGGTAATTCTGCTTATGTATTATATGAAGACAGAAACGAAGATGACAGATTCACAGTTAATACAATTTTAAATACTGAATTGACTGATAATATTACCTTAAATGCATCTGTAAATTATACTTCTCAAAAATCTGAGAATTTTGCAGAAATAACTGATTTGTTAGGAGGAACAGGGTATTTAGATGTTGATACTTTTGCTGACACTTTTGAAGAAAAGCAAAACAACTTATTAAACCCACTTCACTTAGCTGGAGAAGGAGATCGTTTCAAATATGATTTTGACTTATTATCAGAAGTAATAAATGGTTTTGCCCAAGCACAATTTAAGTACAACAAAATTGATTTTTATTTAGCAGGTAGTTTTTCTAAAACTTCTCACCAAAGAGAAGGAAACTTCCAAAACGGAGGATTTATTAATAATTCATTAGGAAAATCTGAGAAGCAAGAATTTACAAACTGGGGTGCAAAAGGAGGTTTAACATATAAAATCACTGGGCGTCATATCTTAGATTTTAACGCTGGTTACTTAACAAAAGCTCCTACATTAAGAAATACATTCGCTAATTCAAGAGAAAACAATGCTATTGTTGAAGGAATTACAAGCGAAAAAGTATTATCGTTTGACGCTAGTTATATCGTAAGAACTCCTATAGTTCAAGCTAGAGCTACAGCTTACTATACAGGAATTAAAGATGCGGTAGAAACTTCTTTCTTCTTTGCTGATGGTATTGGTGGTGACAACACTGCTTTCGTTCAAGAAACATTACAAGGAATTGAAAAAAGACATATTGGTGCTGAATTAGGCTTAGAAGTAAAAGTGACTCCAACATTAAAATTAAAAGGAGCTGCTAATATTGGACAATATACTTATGCTAACAATCCAAACTTATTCATTGCATCAGAAGATTTCGTAGGTGATGCTGATGCTAACGAATTTGGCGTAAAAGATTTCGGAACATCTAATCTTAAAAATTATAGATTGGCAAGTGGACCTCAAAAAGCATATTCTTTTGGTTTTGAATATAGAGATCCAGATTACTGGTGGTTTGGCGCAACCGCTAACGTGTTTAGTGACACATACATAGATATTGCTCCTTTAACAAGAAGTAGTAACTTTGCAGATGATGGCGGTGTTCCATTTACAGACTACGATCCTTCAATCGCTAGAGAATTATTAAGACAAGAAAAATTTGATGATTATTTGGTTGTTAACGCTGTAGGAGGTAAATCTTGGAAAGTTGGAGATAGACAATATATTGGGTTATTTGCTAGTATTGGAAATATCTTTAACCGTGAATACAGAACTGGTGGTTTCGAACAAGGAAGAAACGCTAACTATCGTCAATTAAGAGATGATAAAGCTTTAGAAACTCCTGTATTTGGTAATAAATACTGGTATGGTAGAGGTACTACCTACTTCATTAACTTAAATTATAGATTTTAATACAATATTATTTTAAATAGAAAAAAATGAGAACTAATAAAATTTTAAGCATTTTATCATTTTTTATCTTCACTTTCACAATGATTTCTTGTGTAGAAGATAACTCTTTCGAAATTCCAGATGTTAAAGTAGAAGAGCCAAACATTACTACTACATTAACTGTATCTAAAGTTCAGGCTGATTTAACTCAAGAATTTAACAGTAATGACAATTTAACTCTTACTTATAGAGTTAACGATACACCAACTTACGTTAGTGGTTATGTAGTTTCTAGTGATGCATCTGGAAACTTCTTTAAAACATTGGTAATTCAAGACTCACCAGAAAACCCAACTGCTGGAATAGAAGTATTAGTAAACAATAGCGCTTTAAGCCAAACTTATGAAGTTGGTAGAAAAGTATACATTAAATTAGATGGTTTATCTGTTACTTATGATGATGGTGAAAGCTCTAGCTTTATCAACCCTACTAATGGTGTACCTGGTGTATATACTTTAGGATTTTTAAGTAGTGAAAACAGAGTTGATGACATTCCTTCATCTATTGAAAGAGAAGTAATTGTTAAGTCTGCAGAATTAGCTACAATTGTACCAACTTCTATTAAGATTGGTGAAATTGAAGAAAAGCATGTAAACACATTAGTAACTTTAGAATCTGCTCAATTCAATAAAGACGAATTAGGTAAAACTTTCGCTGGTGAAACAACTGACGAGTTTGATGGATTCAGAAACATTTTTGAGTGTGGAACAGAAGCAACTATTGCTTTACAAACAAGTACTTTTTCTAGCTTTAAATCGAATAAAGTTTCTGAAGGTCAAGGTGCTGCTACTGCAGTTTTAGCTAAAGATTTTAGAGCAGAATTCTTTGTATTAATCGCAAATAACCCAGCTGATTTAGATTTTTCTGATCCTCAAAGATGTGATCCTATTGTACTAGATTGTACTGGAGCAACTTCAACCGATGTTACAGTATTTGAAGAAGACTTCCAAACTATTACAAACGAAGCTCAATTAGACGGATTAGGATGGACAAATGTTAACGTATCTGGAGGAAGTGAAAGATATGAAGACAGTTCTTTCAGCGGAAATAGATACATGAAAATTTCTGCTTTCGGAACAGGTGAAAACCCAATGGAAGCTTGGTTAGTAACTCCAGCTATCAACTTAGACGGAACTATTGAAGAAGTATTAACTTTTGACGTTTCTGCTAACTTCGAAACTGGTAAAGTATTAACTGCATTTATTACAGAAAACTATACTGGTGACCCAACAACAACTGAATGGGTTCAAATTGATGCTAACATCCCAACCGGTGACGGTGGATTTGGTGACTTTGTATCATCTTCAGTAAACATCTCTTGTTTAAGTGGTGATGTTCATGTAGCATTTAAATATTTAGGTTCTGCTGACAATATGGAAACAAGATATCACATTGATAATATTAAAGTAACAGGAAAATAATCCTACTTAAATTTTCAATAAAAAGCCGAGTTTTTAAACTCGGCTTTTTTTATGCATCTTTATCAAAAAGAAAAAATGTCGGCAAATAAAAGAATTAATAGGGCTTTTGAAAATGCAAAAAAACTTCCTTTGCATCAAGATTCTAAATATGTTTTGTTTTCTGACTGTCATAGAGGTGATAATAGTTTTGCTGATGATTTTGCTAGAAACAGAAGTGTTTTCAACTATGCTTTATCTCAATATTTTAATGATGGTTTTTCATATATTGAATTGGGAGATGGAGATGAATTATGGGAAAACAATTTCGATACTATCTTCCAAGAAAACAAAGATGTTTTTATGCTTTTAAAAAAGTTTTATGATAAAAATCGCCTTTATTTTATTTGGGGAAATCATGATATGGATTATAAAAATCCTAAAAACATCACCAAAAACCTTTCTAAATATTATGAACAATCTACCGGAAAAGAAGAAGAATTAATGCCCAACGCATCTTTTTCTGAAGCTATCATTTTAGAAAATGAAAAAACTGGAAAATCTCTTTTTTTAATGCACGGACATCAGGCTGACTGGTTTAATTATGTCTTTTGGAAATTTAGCAGATTCTTAGTTAGAGTATTATGGAAGCCTCTTCAAATTTTAGGCATAAAAGATCCCACAAGCCCTGCTCAAAACTTCAGAGAACTTATTAAAGTAGAACGACATGTTGAAAGATGGATAAAAAACAATAATAATCAAATTGTTATTACAGGTCATACCCACCGTCCTCGTTTTCCTCAACCAGATGAAATTCCTTATTTCAATGATGGTAGTTGTGTTCACCCAAGATGTATTACCGGATTAGAAATAGAAAATTATGAAATCACATTAATTAAATGGCATTTCATTACTCAAGAAAATGGTACTATGCAAATTGTGAAATCAATACTTGAAGGACCGAAAAATATTGAGGAGTATCAATAAGTTAAATTGATTTCATAACATTTAGGTAACATATCAAAAAGCATTGCTTTATACATTTGCCAAGTTTTAAATGTATTAAAATGGGAGATCCATATATTTTAATGTTAATAGCACTAGCTGGACTTGCTATTCTTGATTTAGTTGTAGGAGTTAGTAATGATGCTGTTAACTTTTTAAATTCTGCAATTGGTTCTAAAGCTATTCCTATTAAAACCATTATGATTATTGCTAGTGTTGGTGTATTTTTTGGTGCAGTAACTTCTAGCGGTATGATGGAGGTAGCTAGAAAAGGGATTTTTAATCCGAATATGTTCATGTTTGAAGAAATCATGTACATATTTATGGCTGTAATGATTACAGATATTTTACTGCTAGATATCTTTAATTCACTTGGAATGCCTACTTCAACTACAGTTTCTATTGTATTTGAATTATTGGGAGCAGCTGTAGCAATTGCTTTACTTAAAATAACGGCTTCAAATAAATCGATAACTGAGATTTCACAATACATAAATAATGAACAAGCCACTCAAATAATCTTAGGCATTGTACTCTCTGTAGTTGTAGCCTTTACTGTTGGTGCCATCGTTCAATATTTTTCAAGGTTAATATATTCTTTCAATTTTGAAAACAGACCTACATACATCAATGCATTATTTGGAGGTTTTGCAATTACAGCAATCACTTACTTTATTATTATAAAGGGATTAAAAGGAACCGATTTTTATGGAAATATAAAACACATAATAGAAGGAAATACGGCATTGATTATTGCTGGTAGTTTTGCACTATGGTCTAGTATTTCTTATTTACTAATAAAAGTTTTTAAAGTCAATATTTTAACTGCTATTATTGCAATTGGTACATTTTCTTTAGCAATGGCTTTTGCTGGAAACGATTTAGTAAATTTTATTGGTGTTCCTATTGCCGCATTAAATTCTTATGACGCCTGGCAAGCATCAGGTGTTGCAGCAAATGAATTTTCAATGGGAATATTAGCAGACAAAGTCCCTTCAAATACATTATTATTACTTCTTGCTGGTGCTATAATGGTTATAACATTATGGACATCTAAAAAAGCGCGTGCAGTAATTGAAACCGGTATTAATTTATCTCGTCAAGGAGATGGACATGAAAAATTTCAACCTAACAATATGTCACGTATAGTTGTTAGAGCAGCAATGTTTACTAACATGGGGTTCAACAAACTTATTCCTATAAAAACACAAAATTATATCAATTCAAAATTTGAAAAACCTGTAATAAAATTACCTAAGGATAAAACATATGAATTACCTGCTTTTGATTTAGTAAGAGCTGCGGTCAATCTTATAATGGCAAGTATTTTAATATCAATTGCAACCTCAATGAAATTACCTTTATCTACTACGTATGTAACATTTATGGTAGCTATGGGAACATCTTTGGCTGATAGAGCTTGGGGACGCGAAAGTGCTGTTTATAGAGTTGCAGGTGTAATTAATGTAATAGGTGGATGGTTTTTAACTGCTATTATTGCATTTGTAGCTGCTGGAATTGTAGCTTTTTTAATTTATTGGCACACAGCAATGATTCCTGTCTTATTATTAGTAGTAATAGGAATGTTAGTTAGAACTACACTACAATACTCAAAAAAATCTAAAGAAGAAAAACAACAACAATATGTTGAAAGAGCTGAACTTATTTCTATAAATGAAATTATAGAAGAAAGTTCTGATCATATAGCAAATGTAGCTGATAGAGTAAATAAATTATATTCTAATGTAGTAAACGACTTAGCTACTCATGATTTAAATAAGCTTAGAAAAACAGAAAAGCACGTTGCTAAACTTAACAACGAAGTCGAAAGTTTGAAAAATGGAGTTTTCTATTTTATAAAATCTTTAGATGATACTTCTGTTCAAGCCAGTAAGTTTTACATTTTAATTTTAGGTTATTTACAAGATATAACACAATCAATAAGCTACATTTCAAAATCAACTTATAATCACGTAAACAACAACCACAAAAACCTTAAAAAATCTCAGTTAAAAGATTTAAAATACATAGATAATAAACTTAGCGAATTACTAGAAGGAATCAGTAACTCTTTCAAAAACAGAGAATTTGATAATCTAAATACTATTTTAGTAGATAAAAAAGAATTATTAAAAGAAGTATCTAATTCTATTGAAAGACAAGTAGAAAGAATTCGTACTTATGAAACAAGTCCTAAAAACACTACTTTGTATTTTAGTATTCTTTTAGAAACTCAAGATTTAGTTTCTGGTTTAATTAACCTGTTAGATAACTACAATGAGTTTTACATCAGTACCAAAATGACTTTATAATAATAAAGAATATAAAAAAGCTCGAGTTTCACTCGAGCTTTTTTATATTCTTTATTTAATTGATTCTTTATTTAAAGGAGTTCAGCACCTCACTTAAAAAATTGTTTACATCAGCATTTTTTGTTAGCCCTAATCTAACAATTACTAATTCTTGATCTGGTAAAATAAATACATTTTGACCTTGATACCCATTAAATGAATACATGTTTTTAGGAACATCTGGATATCTATTTCCTGTATTTAACCAAATTTGTGCTCCATACCAACCATCAGATGTAGGTGTTGGAGTCGTTGCATAATCTACCCAATCTTTATCAAACAAAGCATCGCCATTCCAATTTCCATTATGCAAATAAAGTAAACCAAACTTAGCCCAATCTCTTGCAGTAGCCCAAGCATAAGAAGAACCAACATAATTACCACTCATATCAGTTTCAACAACCATGGAATTCATACCTATTCTATCAATTAAGTCAGTATACCAAAAATCAAGGTACTCTTTATGAGTTTTAAATTGCTTTCTAAGAATCCCTGATAAAACATTTGTAGTCCCAGAAGAATAGTTCCAGCTTTCGTTAGGCTTTCCTACCAAAGGTTTATCTATTTGAATTTTAGTAACATCTTCTGTTAAAAATAGCATTTTAGTAACGTCAGAAATAGAATTATAATCTTCATCCCACTGTAACCCACTATTCATTTGTAATAAATTGTGGATTGAAATATTACGTCTTTCATCCTCTTTCCATTCCTCAAAGGGTGCTTTATCATAAACATCTAACTTTCCTTTGCATTTAAGTATTCCAAATAAAGTACTGGTTATACTTTTAGTCATAGACCATCCTAACAACATTGAGTTTTTATCAAATCCTTTATCATATTTTTCAGCTATTATTTTATCCTTATAAACAACTAATATTGCTCTTGTTTTATTCACATCATTAAACATAGACGTTACAGTGGTATTTAACCTATTGTAATCTATATTTGAAAAAACCGAATCTTTAGGTTCAGCATTTCCATAAGGGAATTCAATTAAATTGTTTGGGCTGTTTCTTTTTGGCTTTGGCATATTTTCATCTAGTTCAACGCCATCTACCAATAAAACATTTCCAAAACCTTCTCTATAGACCGATTTACGAGTTAACAACCCAAAAGCAGAAGATTTAGCTGTTTTAGAATTTTCATCTACTTTGTTTTCAGCCAAATTAATAGGAGAAAAATTAGTATCAGTACTATCAGTAAAAGCTATATCTCTTTTTGCTAAAAAAACAGAAGATCCTGTCATTTTAGAGGAGTATCCAGCAATTATATTAAGCTTAGGGTAATTGTAAAAAACAATTAATAGCAAGATTGTGAAAAGCAGTAATAAACTTCTCTTTAAAATTTTCATATGAGGTTAATTTTAGACAAATGTAAGAATTTAAGTGTTTGATTGTTCGTTTAAGAACATAGCCTTATTTTTGTTATAAATTA
The DNA here is from genome assembly GCA_947492185.1 of uncultured Tenacibaculum sp. Lineage (GTDB taxonomy): Bacteria > Bacteroidota > Bacteroidia > Flavobacteriales > Flavobacteriaceae > Polaribacter. The sequence continues at coordinate 656,087 of CANLMR010000001.1, read as the reverse complement.
TTATTTTTCATGTTCGACATTAATTCAATCCGTGAAGATTTTCCAATATTAAAAAGAGAAGTTCACGGTAAACCATTAATATATTTTGATAACGGTGCTACTTCGCAAACACCACAACAAGTTATCGACACTATAGTTGATTATTATACTAACTATAACGCAAATATTCATCGTGGAGTACATACACTTAGTCAAGAAGCTACAGATAAGTATGAAGAAGCCCGTATTAAAGTACAAAAGCATTTTAATGCAAAGCATTCATATGAAATGATTTTTACAGCAGGTACTACTGAAAGTGTAAATATTGTTGCTTCTGGTTTTTCATCTATCTTAAAAGAAGGTGATGAAGTAATTGTTTCTGCTTTAGAACATCATTCTAATATTGTTCCATGGCAAATGATGTGTGAAAAAACCGGAGCTATATTAAAAGTACTTCCAATGGATGAAGATGGTTCGTTGAGAATGGATTTATTTGATCAATTGTTAAATAGTAAAACCAAACTTGTTTTTTGTAATCACGTATCAAATGCATTAGGAACCATTAATCCAATTGAAACTATTATACATAGAGCTCATAAATTTGGAGCTTATGTTTTAATTGATGGAGCACAAGCATGTCCACATATAAAACCAGATGTACAAGAATTAGATGTTGATTTTTATGTTGCGTCTGCACATAAAATGTGTGGTCCAACTGGTGTTGGTATATTATACGGTAAAAAAGAATTATTAGAGCTATTACCTCCATACCAAGGTGGTGGCGAAATGATAGAAACAGTTACATTTGAAAAAACCACCTATGCTGGTTTACCTCATAAGTTTGAAGCTGGAACTCCAAATATCTGCGGAGGAATTGCTTTTGGTTCTGCTATTGACTACATGAACTCTATTGGATTTGATAACATACAAAAAAGAGAAAATGAACTTTTAATCTATGCTACAGAAGAATTAACAAAGATAGATGGATTAAAAATTTACGGTACAGCTAACAAAACTTCAGTAATATCATTTAATATTGAAAATATTCATCCTTACGATATAGGTAGCATACTAGATAAGTTAGGAATTGCGGTAAGAACTGGGCATCATTGTGCTCAACCTATTATGGATTTCTTTAAAATCCCAGGTACCGTTAGAGCATCATTATCATTTTATAACACAAAAGAAGAAATAGACACATTAATTAGTGCTATTAAAAAAGCTAAAATAATGCTAAGCTAAACTTAACATTTTTATTAAAAAATCTCAAAAAGGCATTGTTAAATTCTTATTTTTCAATGTCTTTTTTTGTTAAAATTGCACAAAAACACCCTTAATGTTTAAAATTAAACAAAATTTATTGTTATTTTAAAAATAAAAACAAGCTACAGCTACTGATTTTAAAAGGAAAACCATGGTTTTTAACATTTTTTTTAAAATTACAGTTTGTATGTAAAAAAAAAACTATTTTTAGAATCGCAAAAAATTAACACTTTAACTAAACACAAAAAGCCCTTTTAACACTTATGTTGTTTTTTTGCAAATGGGGATAAGAAAATCGAATGGGGTGATTTTCTTACGATTATTAAATTTTAAATTTTTACACACAATGAAAAAAGTTTTATTAAGCATCGTTGTTGCGGCGAGTTTATTAACTGGATGTCAAGATGAAAATTCTAGAGAGGATGTTAACTTAACACAAGAGCAAGTCATAGATATGAGTGACTTCTATGTGCAAACTGAAGAAATCGCTTCAAGAGGTGATGCTGCAAGTAAGTGTCAATCAATGAAAGTATTAAATCGCCAGTTAAATGAAAACCCTGGTTTATACAAGAAAATGTATGACTTAGAGTACAATACAAGAAAATTTATTGCTGGTAAAAAAGGTGGAAACGGAAACGGTGGTGGAAATAACGGCGGCGGAGACGGCGGCGGAGGAACACCTCCAGTTGATGATGGATTAGGAGTAATTAATATCCCTGTGTACGTACACGTTGTATACAGCAACTCAAACGAAAACATTTCTGATGCTCAAATTTCTTCTCAAATGAGAGTATTAAATGATGACTTTAGAATGCAAAATTCTGATGCTAGTAATACTCCTGCAGAATTTGCTGGTGTAGCTGCTGATTCTGAAATCACTTTTACTTTAGCTAATACTTTCAGATATTCTAACTCAAGAACTTCTTGGGGAACTAACGATGCAGTAAAATCTGCTTACCCGCCAGTATCTCCTTCTACTCACTTAAATATTTGGGTATGTAACATTGGTGGAGGAATTTTAGGATATGCTCAATTCCCTGGAGGTAACTTATCTACTGATGGTGTTGTATGTGCTCCTCAATACTTTGGTACTACAGGATTTGTGCAAGCTCCATTTAATAAAGGACGTACTATGACTCATGAAGTAGGTCACTACTTAAACTTACGTCATATTTGGGGAGACGGAAGATGTCGTCAAGACGATTTCGTATCTGATACTCCATCTTCTGATGGTCCAAACTACGGATGTCCTAGCTACCCAACAGTTAACTGTCGTTCAAATGATATGACTATGAATTACATGGATTATACTGATGACGCTTGTATGAGTTTATTCTCTCAAGGACAAAAAGAAAGAATGAGAGCTACATTCCAATCTGGAGGCGGTAGAGCATCTATATTAAACTAAGAACACACAATTATTATTTTATATTAACCTAAGAAGCTTGTTTGTTTAATTTAATTATAACAAACAAGCTTTTTCTCAAAAAGCCCTTATTAAAATGAGAAAAATAGTTTTATCTATTGTAGCTGCTGCTACCCTATTAATTGGTTGTCAAAACAATGAAACAGACCAACCAATAAATTCTAACGAAGAAGTTACTGCACAGAAAAGCGAAAAACAATGTTTTTCTATGGAGAAGTTGAATGAAAACTTAGCTTTAGATCCAAGTTTAGCTGGTAAAATGGCAAGTATCGAAGAACAAACATTCAGATTTATTTCTGAACAAGAAAATCTTCAAGGTAGATTAGTGAACGGAAAAATTCAAATTCCTGTTGTATTCCACGTTATCTACAGACAATCAAGCGAAAACTTACCTTTATCTGTTTTACAAGATCAGATTGCAGCAATGAACGAAGACTTCAATTTACAAAATCCAAACAGAGGTGCTATGCCGGCAGAATTTGCAGGTGTTGAAGCTAATGTAGGTATCGATTTTGTAATTGAAGATGTAATTAGAGTTAGCAGTAGAAAAAGAAGCTGGAGACCAGATGACTCTATGAAGTTTTCTTCAAATGGAGGTAGTGATGTAGTTAACCCTCAAGAATTCTTAAACATTTGGATTGTTAACAATATGCCTTATAGAGGAGGAACTATCTTAGGATACGCTCAATTCCCTGGAGGTAACTGGTCTACGGATGGTGTAGTATTAGGAAGCAGATTTGTTGGAAGAACAGACAGAACTGCTACTCACGAAGTTGGTCACTGGTTAAACTTACGCCATATTTGGGGTGACGGTGGTTGTGGTGCTACTGATTTTGTTTCAGATACTCCAGATGCTGCAGGACCAAGTAGAGGATGTCCTACATATCCAACTGTTGAGTGTGGAACTACAAACATGACTATGAACTTCATGGATTATTCTTCTGACAACTGTATGTACATGTTTACTAACGGTCAAAAATCAAGAATGGATGCAGTATTTGCTGCTGGTGGATTTAGAGCTACGATGGCTGATTAATCTATAAATTTGAAAATTATTATATTTAAGCGTCATACAATTATGACGCTTTTTTAATTTATAAACCATGAAAGTATTTATCCCTTTATTAATAATATTAAGCTCTATAAGCTGTGTTTCTCAAAAACAAACACAAGAGCAAGACAGCATAAAAGAAATTGTTTTTAATGCTCAAACTAGAGGCAGCTTAGAAAACATTACTGTATCAGATTATACTGTTTTTTATAAAACTCATGGAGAATCTAAAACTTTTGCTATTACTGCTACTCAAAGAAAAGAGCTTGATATATTAATTGGCAAACTTAACTTAGAAAATCTTTCAACTTTAAAAGCACCTTCTAACAAAAGAGCTTTTGATGGCGCAATGCATGCCACATTAGCAATTAAAACAGGTTCTACTAATTATGTATCTAGTCATTTTGATGATGATGATCCTCCTGTAGAAATCAAATCTATTGTAAAAGCATTAAGAAGTTATATCAAATAGAGTTATTTTCTTCCAAAATCTGCCGGAATTTCTCCCCAAGCTTTAGTTTCCCACTTTAATATTGGGTTGGTATAAGAGTTTTCTTTTAGCCATTTTTCTGCTCTTTTTATCAAATCTAGAAGCTCTTTATTTTCCTTTGTAAATGTTAGGTTAGTTCTACACTGTTTTTTCTTCACCCAACTCATGGCAATTTTAGAATCTGTATAAATAGGATATTTATGAGCTTTTTTATTCTTTAAAAAGGCTAAACCATGCACAATAGCCAAAAACTCACCTATATTATTAGTCCCTTCTTTAAACGGTCCTTGAATAAATATTTGCTTCTTTGTTTTTGTATCTACTCCTCTATATTCCATAATACCAGGATTTCCAGCACAAGCAGCATCAACAGATAAACTGTTTAAAATAGGGTTCCCTATTTTAATAAGTTCCTCTTTAGAAAGAGAAGCTTTCTTCGTATTTATACCTTTATAATCTTTAAAAGATTTCTTTAATGCTATTTTTGCCTCCGATTCAGAAGCGAAAGATTTGTATTGTGCACCCTCAAAACCATTAATTTGCGCTTTACACTTATCCCAAGAATTATAAATTCCCGGTTTTTTACCTTTCCAAACAACGTAATATTTTCTTTTTTTAGCCAATTTCTTCCTTTAAAATTACTTTTTCTATGACTTCAGGAAAATATTTATACTCTAATTCATGTACTTTTTGAGCAATATCTTGAGGTGTATCCTCCTCTTCTAAGTCTGTTTTTGCCTGAAAAATAATAGCTCCTTCGTCATAATTTTCATTTACGAAGTGAATTGTTATCCCAGTTTCTGTTTCAAAATTATCTTTTACAGCTTTATGAACATTCATCCCGTACATTCCTTTTCCTCCATATTTAGGTAACAAAGCTGGATGAATATTAATTATTTTATTAGGAAATGCTTCCACAATTTTAGAAGGAATTCTCCATAAAAAACCTGCCAAAACAATATAGTCAGCTTCGTTTTTTAAAAACTCTAACACTTTATCTGTCTCGGAAAAATCATTTTTATCAAAAACAAATGAACTGATATTCAGTCTCTTACATCTATTTAAAACTTTGGCACGTTGGTTGTTAGTAAGCACATGAGTAACAGAAATAGATTTTTTAGTTTGAAAAAACCCAATAATATTTTCGGCATTACTACCAGAGCCGGATGCAAAAATTACAATTCGTTTCATAATCTACAACACTATATAGTTACTGCAAAAAAACAATAATTATTAACATGAGTGTGGTCTTAAGAAAAGATTTTTTTATTTTAGACCCCACATTTTCGGGCAAAAATTAGAATTAAAACCTAAGATTTGTATTTTTGCCACGATTTTAAATTTAAAAATTAAAAAATTATGTCAGACATTGCATCAAGAGTAAAGGCAATTATCGTTGATAAATTAGGAGTAGACGATAACGAAGTAACTAACGAAGCAAGCTTCACTAACGATTTAGGAGCAGATTCTTTAGACACTGTTGAGTTAATCATGGAATTTGAAAAGGAATTTGATATTCAAATCCCAGACGATCAAGCAGAGAACATTGCTACAGTTGGTCAAGCAATAAGCTATATTGAAGAAGCGAAAAAATAAGAATATATGCAATTAAAACGAGTTGTAGTAACTGGACTTGGCGCATTAACGCCTATAGGAAATAATATTGAAGAATATTGGAATGGCTTGGTTAACGGAGTTAGCGGAGCGGCACCTATAACATACTTTGATGCTGCCAAGTTCAAGACTCGTTTCGCTTGTGAATTGAAAAATTTCAATGTAAAAGATTACATTGATAGAAAAGAATCAAGAAGAATGGATAGATTTACTCAGTATGCTGTAGTAGCTTCAAATGAAGCTATTAAAGATGCTGACTTAAATCTAGACACTATTGATAAATATAGAGTAGGTGTAATCTGGGGTGCTGGAATTGGTGGTTTAGAAACTTTTCAAGATGAAGTTTTAAATTATGCTAAAGGAGATGGTAGTCCAAGATTTAATCCTTTCTTTATACCTAAAATGATTGCAGATATAGCTCCTGGTCATATCTCAATTAAAAACGGGTTTATGGGACCTAATTACACTACAGTATCTGCATGTGCATCATCTGCCAATGCTTTAATTGATGCTTTAAACTACATACGATTAGGTCACTGTGATGTGATTGTATCTGGAGGTAGTGAAGCTGCAGTTACTATTGCTGGTATGGGAGGATTCAACGCAATGCATGCCTTATCAACTAGAAATGATAATCCAGAAGCTGCGTCAAGACCTTTTGACGCTGAAAGAGATGGTTTCGTTTTAGGTGAAGGTGCAGGTGCTTTAATCTTAGAAGAATATGAACATGCTAAAGCTAGAGGTGCTAAAATTTACGCCGAAGTAATTGGTGGTGGTTTATCTTCTGATGCTCACCATATGACTGCTCCACATCCTGATGGATTAGGAGTAATAGCAGTGATGAAAAACTGTTTAGAAAATGCTGGTATTAAACCAGAAGAAGTTGATCATATTAATACACATGGTACATCTACACCTTTAGGAGATGTAGCTGAATTAAAGGCAATCTCTGAAGTTTTTGGTGATCATGCTAAAAACATCAATATCAACTCAACGAAATCCATGACAGGACACTTACTTGGTGCAGCTGGTGCTATTGAAGCTGTTGCTTCTATTTTAGCTATGAAACATGGTGTTATTCCTCCGACTATTAATCATTCTGCGGTAGATGAAAATATCAATCCAGATTTGAACCTTACCTTGAACACTCCTCAAAAAAGAGAAATTAAAGTGGCAATGAGTAATACCTTTGGATTTGGTGGACATAATGCCTGTGTAGCTTTTAGAAAGTTAGATTAATAAATATCTCCCTCATATGAATTTTCTTCGAAAAATAGTTAATCCTAAAACTAAAGAAGACGAAGAATTTTACTATGATTTAAAAGCACTACTTAACTTTAAACCTATAAAACTTCATCATTATAAAAGAGCTTTTATTCATCGTTCCCTTAAAATGACTGATGGTAAAGGAAAACCTATAAACTATGAACGATTAGAGTTTTTAGGCGATGCTATTTTAGGCTCTGTTATCGCATCTTTTTTATATAAAGAAGCACCTAAAGGAAATGAAGGTTACTTAACTCAAATGCGTTCTAAAGTTGTAAGTAGAGAAAGTTTAAACAAGTTGGGACAAGATTTAGATTTAATTAGGTTTGTTAAATCCAATATTAATCAAAATCAAATAGGAGAAAATATTCATGGTAATATTTTTGAAGCTTTGGTTGGAGCAATTTATTTAGATCGTGGATATAATTATTGTCATCAATTTATTTATGACCAAGTCATTATTCCTTATGTAGATTTACAAAAATTAGAAAATAAAATATCTAGTTACAAAGGTTACATAATTGAATGGTGCCAAAAAACTAAAAGAAAATATTTGTTTGAAAGTTATGAGGATACTGGAAAACAAATTCAAAAACACTTTAGTGTTATTGTATATATTGATGGTCAAAAAATAGCTAAAGGTCGAGCTACTTCAAAGAAAAAGGCCGAAGAAATGGCCGCAAAGAGAGTATACTACGCATTCCAGAACGAAATGAATGACCTTTAATCGTTAAAATCGAAATCGTTTTCGTTTTTTTCACAATATCTTATCATTACATTCTTTAACTTAGCATGTGGGTAATAAATAACTTTTATGCAGGTTCACACGGTAAGTTTTGATGATTTTTCTTGCGCGAATTATTATATTTTAGGGATACATAGCACTCTAGAAGATTATCAATTAGCTTACTTATTGAATTCTTTTTTAGGAATTAATTTTAAACGCTCTCTTAATGATATAGATTTTAAAAACAAAACTAATGAAGCTTATTTTCCGTTATATGAGTATACAGATTATAACACAGATAATGATTGGTTTTTAATTTCTAATATATATAAAACTAATATCAAAGAAAGTAATAAAGGGCTTTTTTCAGAAAATGAAACAAGATTATATTTAATACCAGAAAAAAAGAAAGTTGATTACTTCTTAAAATTAGAAGGTGAATTTACTCGAAATCAAATAGACAAAACAATAGAAGTAATTAATGAGATTTCTCAAGTAATTACATCTTATAATATTGATACAAACAAACTAAAATCTAAAGAATTCTTAATTTTTTAACCTATGCCACATAACAAAAAGACTAAAATTGTAGCTACTCTTGGCCCAGCTACAAATACGAAAGAGATCCTTGCAGAAATGGGTGCTGCAGGTGTTAATGTATTTAGAATTAACTTTTCTCATGCCGATTATGATACTGTTAAGGAAAGAATTCGTCAAATTAGAGAAATTAATGAAGAGAGAGGTTATAATCTAGCTATTTTAGCTGATTTACAAGGACCAAAATTAAGAGTCGGTATCATGGAGGAAGGAGTTGAGGTTAAGGCCGGAGAAACTTTTATTTTCACTACTGAAGAATGTACTGGAACAAAAGAGAAAGCTTATATGACTTATCAACAATTCCCTAAAGATGTAAAAGCTGGGGAAAATATTCTTGTTGATGATGGTAAATTACAGTTTGAAGTTGTTTCTACAGACAGAAACAAAGAAGTTGTAACAAAAGTAATTGTTGGAGGACCTTTAAAATCTAAGAAGGGTGTTAATCTACCAAATACAAATATTTCTTTACCTGCTTTAACCGAAAAAGACAAAAAAGATGTTGTATTTGCTTTGAAGCAAGAAGTAGACTGGATTGCTTTATCATTTGTAAGAAACCCAGAAGACCTTAGAATGCTACGTGACTTAATTAAGCAAAAGTCAAGATATAGAGTTCCTGTAATAGCAAAAATTGAAAAACCAGAAGCGGTTGACAATATTGATGCTTTAATCCCTTATTGTGATGGCTTAATGGTTGCTCGTGGAGATTTAGGTGTTGAAGTTCCTATGCAAGATGTGCCTCTAATACAAAAAATGCTTGTAAGACGTGCTAAAAGAGCTAGAATTCCAGTAATTATTGCTACTCAGATGATGGAAACCATGATAGAAAATAGTGTTCCTACAAGAGCTGAAGTTAATGATGTTGCTAACTCAATAATGGATGGGGCTGATGCAGTTATGCTTTCTGGAGAAACTTCTGTTGGTAAGCACCCTATTCGTGTAATAAAAAAGATGACTGAAATTATAGGGAGTGTTGAGTTTTCTGACTTAATAAAAGTCCCTGTAGAAGCGCCTCATATTAGAACTAATCGTTTTATAACTAAATCGGTTTGTTATCATGCGGCATTAATGGCAGACGATATTAAAGCTTCTGCTATTTCTACTTTAACAAATAGTGGATATACAGCTTTTCAAATTTCGGCTTGGAGACCTAAATCTCATGTAATTGCTTTTTCTTCTGAAAGAAGAATTCTAGGTAAGTTAAATTTATTATGGGGTGTTAGAGCATTTTATTATGATAGAGAGTTAAATACTGATGATACCATAAAAGATTTAAATGAAATTATAAAAGAGAAAAGTTTCGTAAAATCAGGTGAGTTTGTAATTAACTTAAGTTCTATGCCAGTTGATGAAAAAGGAATGGTTAATACATTGAGAGTTTCTCAAATAGATTAATTTAAAAAATATAATTCATAAAAAAAGCCTGTAAAATTATTTACAGGCTTTTTTTATATTCTAAAAGAAATTAAACTAATCAGCTAGTATAATTGCTTTATTATCTTTCATTTCAAGTGTACCTGAATTTATAGCAAAACTTAATCTACCATCATTTTCTTTAGTAAATTGGTTTTGGAATTTTTCATCAATTGAAGCATCATTAGCTTCAACTCTAACTTTTCCAGAAACTAATACTGAAACAATAGGTGCGTGATTATTTAATATTTGGAATTCTCCATTAATACCTGGTACTGCTACTGATAAAACATCAGATGAAAAAATTACTGCTTCAGGTGTTACGATTTCTAAAAACATTATTTTAATTGTTTTTATTTATTAATTATGCTTCAGCTAACATTTTTTCTCCAGCCTCAATAGCATCTTCAATAGATCCTCTTAAGTTAAATGCTGCTTCTGGATACTTATCTAATTCACCATCCATAATCATGTTAAATCCTTTGATAGTATCTTTAATATCAACTAATACACCTGGGATACCCGTAAATTGCTCAGCAACATGGAATGGTTGAGATAAGAAACGTTGAACACGACGTGCTCTATGAACCACTAACTTATCTTCCTCAGATAATTCTTCCATACCTAAGATTGCAATAATATCTTGTAATTCTTTATAACGTTGTAATAACTCTTTTACTTTTTGTGCACAGTTATAATGCTCATCTCCTAAAATATCTGCAGTTAAAATTCTTGAAGTAGAATCTAATGGATCTACAGCTGGATAAATACCTAACTCAGCAATTTTACGAGATAATACTGTAGTAGCATCTAAGTGAGCAAAAGTAGTTGCTGGTGCAGGATCTGTTAAATCATCTGCAGGTACATAAACTGCCTGTACAGATGTAATAGATCCTTTCTTAGTAGAAGTAATACGCTCTTGCATTGCTCCCATCTCTGTTGCTAATGTTGGTTGGTAACCTACCGCAGAAGGCATACGACCTAATAAAGCAGAAACTTCAGAACCCGCTTGCGTAAAACGGAATATGTTATCAACGAAGAATAATACATCCTTACCTTGATCCTCACCTGCTCCATCACGGAAATACTCAGCTATTGTTAAACCAGATAAAGCAACTCTTGCACGTGCTCCAGGAGGCTCATTCATCTGTCCAAATACAAAAGTAGCTTTAGAACCTCTCATGGTATCTTTTTCTACTTTTGACAAATCCCATCCACCTTCTTCCATTGAATGCATAAAATCATCACCGTATTTAATAATACCCGATTCTAACATCTCACGTAATAAATCATTTCCTTCACGAGTTCTTTCACCAACTCCTGCAAATACAGATAAACCTCCGTGTCCTTTAGCAATGTTATTAATTAACTCCTGAATTAATACTGTTTTACCTACTCCAGCTCCACCAAACAATCCAATTTTACCACCTTTTGCATAAGGCTCAATTAAATCGATAACTTTAATTCCTGTAAATAAAACTTCTGTAGAAGTTGATAATTCCTCAAACTTTGGAGCTTGACGGTGAATAGGCAAACCATTTTTACCCTCTTTAGGTAAATCTCCTAATCCATCAATTGCTTCTCCAGTTACATTAAATAAACGTCCATAAATATCTTCACCAATTGGCATTTGTATTGGATTACCTGTAGCTACTACTTCCTGACCTCTTTTAAGACCATCAGTAGCATCCATAGAAATCGTACGCACAGTATCTTCTCCAATGTGCTGTTGAACTTCTAAAACTAATATTGTACCATCAGTTTTTTTAATCTCTAACGAATCATAAATCTTTGGCAATTCAGCGTTTTCTGTATTAAACTCAACATCGATAACTGGACCAATAATTTGAGAAACTTTACCTGTTATTGTAGACATTACTTTCTGTAATTTAGTTATTGTATTTATTAAGTGATGTTTATCCCACTTTTCAGAGCGCAAAGGTAATTTTTTTATAACAATATAAAAAGTCTTTGTATAATAATTTTTTAAAAAGAAAAAAGCCCCGCAAATGCAGGGCTTTAATAATTATATTTTAGTATCGATTACTTTCTTAAGTTAATCTCTACACGTCTGTTTTGTGCTCTACCAGCTCTAGTTTTGTTAGTAGCGATTGGGTAATCCTCTCCTAAACCTTGAGCAGATAATCTTGAACCAGAAATTCCGTGTGTAGATAAATAATCTACTACAGCCTGAGCTCTTCTTTCAGATAATCTTTGGTTAGAAGCAGCAGGTCCTTGACTATCAGTATGACCTTCGATGTTGAAATTAGCATCTTTGTACTCCTTCATGATAGTAGCAATTAAATCTAATTTACCAGTAACTCCAGGTCTGAAAGTAGATCTACCAGAGTTGAAATAGATAGCTCTTGCGAACTCGTCTAATTTCTTCTTAGCTTCCTCAGTAATAACTGGCTTTGGCTCTGGACATCCTTGTCTTGAAGCAACACCAGCTACATCTGGACACTTATCTACATTATCTTTAACACCATCATTATCTTTATCTCCCCAAGGGCATCCTCCGTTTTCAGCAGGACCAGCCTCGTTTGGACACTTATCTTTGTTGTCTGCGATACCATCACCGTCAGCATCTGGACAACCATTCATTGCTTTAGTACCAGCAGCGTTTGGACAAGCATCATCTTTATCAGCAATACCATCACCGTCAGCATCTGGACAACCATTTAATGCAGCAACTCCAGCTTCATTTGGACAAGCATCATCAGAATCTTTGATACCATCACCATCAGCATCTGGACATCCGTTAAATTCTTTTAAACCTGCAACATCTGGACAAGCATCATTTTTGTCATAGATTCCATCTCCATCAGTATCTTTTCCACCGAAACGGAAAACTAAACCAAGAGAGTGTTGGAAGTGATCCTGAACTTTGTCAGCAAATTCTTTCTTAGCTCCAGTTTGAAAGTTTACACCGATATTATCGTTGAACCAAACATTGAAACCAGCACCTGCATTTAAAGTACCTTCACTACCTTCTACAAAATTTCCAGCTTCCATTCTTCCAAAGTCTACGAAACCTCCACCAACATACACATAAGGATCCCACCATCCAGTGTCTCCAAATAAGTGATTTAAGTCCCACTTAGCGATTAAATCGATAGCCCAATATAACTCATCGATATCTTCAAGACTAGAATAAGTCTTAACTTTGTTTATAGAACCTGCTAACTGTAAAGAAAAACCATCATTTAAGTATCTATCAATACTTAATCTTGAAATCGAAGGTAACGTGTTATCACCCCACTCTCCAGTTCCTATGTAATCTTTTACATGATCACCAAACTCAGTAGTAGTCCTAACATCAACAGTGTTAATACCGAAACCTACAACCCAAGGATTGTTTTCGTCTTGTGCGTTAACGTTACCAAACGTTAAAAACGCAACCATAGCTAACATAGCTAATTTTAATTGTTTCATTATCAAAAATTTAAATTAAAAGTTCGTTTATATATAACGCAAATGTAAGTTCTTAAAACTTATTTACAAAAGCAAATCTACAAAAACTTATAAAAAAAACAAGTTTTTGTTCCTCTAATTACTAAATAACGTTTAACTCTTTTCCTACTTTTACAAATGCATTAATTGCTTTATCTATATGTTCTTTGTCATGAGCTGCTGATAACTGCACTCTAATTCTAGCTTGTTCCTTTGGAACTACCGGATAAAAGAATCCTATAACATATATACCTTCTTCTAATAACTTATCAGCCATTATCTGAGAAAGCTTAGCGTCATATAACATAACAGGAACGATAGCTGCATCTGCTCCAACTAAATCAAAACCTGCTTTTTCCATTTCAGTTCTGAAATAATTTGTATTCCACTCTAGTTTATCTCTTAATGAAGTATCGTTTGATAATAAATCAAATACTTTTAAGGAAGCACCAACAATTGCTGGAGCTAAAGAATTAGAGAATAAATATGGCCTAGAACGTTGACGTAAAATCTCAATGATTTCCTTTTTACCAGTAGTATATCCACCCATTGCTCCTCCTAATGCTTTTCCTAGAGTACCTGTTACGATATCAACTCTACCTAAAACATTTTTAAGTTCTAAAGTACCTCTACCAGTAGCTCCTATAAAACCAGCAGCATGACATTCATCTACCATTACCATAGCATCATATTTCTCAGCTAAGTCACAAATTTCATCAAGTTTAGCAACAATTCCATCCATAGAGAAGACACCATCAGTAACAATAATCTTAAATCTATGGTTATGTTTACTCGCTTCAATTAACTGTTCTTCTAAAGAACTCATATCATTATTATTATAACGATAACGAGCTGCTTTACACAAACGAACACCATCAATAATAGAAGCGTGATTTAAACTATCTGATATAATTGCATCATCTTTTGATAATAATGGCTCAAAAACTCCGCCATTTGCATCAAATGCTGCAGCATATAGAATTGTATCCTCAGTTTGATAAAAATCAGCAATCTTAGATTCTAATTGTTTATGTATATCTTGAGTTCCACAAATGAATCGAACAGAAGACATTCCAAATCCATGCGTATCCATAACATTTTTAGCTGCTTGGATTACTTCTTTATTATTAGAAAGCCCTAAATAATTATTCGCACAAAAGTTAATCACCTCTTCTCCTGTTGAAATTTTAATTACTGCGTCTTGTGATGACGTAATAATTCTTTCACTCTTATATAATCCAGCATCTTTTATATCCTGAATTTCTTGCTGTAAATGCTCTTTAATTTTTCCGTACATGTTTAGTTTGTTTGCTGGGTAAAATTAGTCAATTTCTTTAACTAAAACAGCATCATTTATATATACCAATATTTTTTTATCAATTTTAAAACCTAGGTTTTGAAGCTCATTTTCGTATAATCTTAATTGATTGATATGTGCATGACTTTCTGCTCCTGTTTTATAATCTATTATTGTAGTAAGATTATCTTTAACTACTAATCTATCTGGAATAATAATAGAGTTATTAACCGTTAAAATTTCTTTTTCATTATACACCTTTACTTCTTCCGAAAAGAATTCATTTAATGAAGAATGTTCAACAATATTGAAAACTAATTTCTTAATAGTTTTTAAAAGTTGAGAAGATAAATCTCCTTGCATTTCGTAAAAATGAAAAACCTTTTCAATATCTGATACCACATAAATTTCAGAAAGAATCGAATGTACAAGATTTCCATATTGTATCGATTCTTCTTGGTTAGTATCCCATAATTTTGAAGCACTTGCAAGTAGTACAATATTATGGTTTTGCCAAGGTGTTGTGATGAACTTTTCTTGAATTTGAATTTGTTTCTCCTTTATTTCTTTTGAGCTAACCCTATTTGACTCTCCAAAATGGTATTCACTCTGATTGTCATCCCACAATCCTTGCTTTTTTAAATATGAAATAAAAATCCCTGAGTAGTAATTCGTGTTTTCTCCTGATTTTGAAATTCTTTTTTCTGTAATTACATGTAACTGTTCAACAGCTCTGGTTAATGCGACGTAGAGTAAATTGAAATTATCTAATTCCAATTCTTGAATTTGTTGAGTATACAGATCCATTCCTCTATCATTTATATGACTTACAGATTTATTAAAATCAATCAATAACTCTTTAAAATTATCGAATGACTCTGGTAAACCATCAAACCATATTTTTGGTTTTATCTGTCTATACACATCTAAATCATATGGAAAAATAACAACTGGGAACTCTAGCCCTTTAGATTTATGAATGGTCATGATATGAACAGCATCTGCATCTTCTGAAGTAACAATACTTAGTACTTCTTTCTTAACACTCCAAAACTCAATAAAATCATGAACATCAACACCTTTATTTTGCTGATCCAAAACAACGTCTAAAAAAAACTGAACATACGCATCAGAACTTTCTAATAAATTAAAACTCCTTATTATATACTCAATCTTATCATAAAAAGGTAATTCGAAATATATATTTAAATTAAAATCTATAGAAAATGACTTTAATTCTTCGAAGAAAATTGTGATCTCTTTCTTTATTAGTAATTCGTAAAAGCTATGAATTTCTGTTTTTAATGAAAGATGGTGATATAAGAAATGTAAAACTTCAAATCTCTTTTCTTCATTATCAGACTGAAGTATCAATTGAATTACGTTGACTATAAAATTTACCTTCTCACTATTCTTTAACAATAAGGTTTCAGATGATATTATTGGGATTCCTTTTTCAGAAAGATAATTAGCTACTTGAACACCTTCGCTCTTTTTGCGAACTAAAACAGCAATTTCATTTAAAGAATATTGTTGATTTAACTCGGTAATCTTCTCATATACTTTTCGAGGATATTTATCTTTTTCTAATTCTTTATCCTCATGCTTCTCCAAAAAAGAAAGTGTCACTTTACCTCCCTTTTTTGAGTTTTCTAACTGTTTATTTCCATCTTTAAATAACTGACTATAATCTTGATTATTTAGAAATGAACTAACATGCTGAAAAAATTGATTATTAAAATTAATTACCTCGGAAAAACTTCTAAAATTTCTCTCTAGTTGATTAATACTTTTTTCCGCTTGAAAAACTTTAAACTCCGGACTACTTAAATTAATAAACTGCTCTGCTTTTCCACCACGCCATCTATAAATGGCCTGTTTCGCATCTCCTACTAAAAGCAAACTACTATTTTCTTGAGCCAATGCATTATCTATTAATGGAATTAAATTCTCCCATTGTAACACCGAAGTATCTTGCATTTCATCTATAAAGTAATGCATAAAACGTTGTCCAATTCGTTCGTAAATAAAAGGTGTTGGTTGGTTCTTGATATTATCTGAAATCAACTGATTAAACTCGGCATTCAATCGAATATTATTCTCTTCTTTTAAATGAGTTAGTTCTTGATTTATAGTATTTAAAACAGCTAGAGGAATTAAGCTTTTTAAAGCCAATTTATTTAGTGTTGAATCTTTGTACAAGTTTTCAGACTCAATATACAATTCTAACAATTCTGGTAGAATTCCTTCAATAGCTGATTTTATATCATCTGACTTTGATTTTGAATAGAAGGTATTTTCTTCTATTCGTTGTCTAAGCTTATTTTGATCAAAAAATTTAGCAGCACTAGGATTTTCTTTTAATGCAATAAAATGCTTTGGTAAAAGAGAATAGTAAAAATCTTTATGATCCAATCCTATTCCATCAATAATCTGAAGTCCTCTTTCACCAATTTCTTTCAACTTATTTTCTGTTTGAACTTGATATTTGTTCAATTTTTGTTTTAAGTTGATAAAATCTTGAGTACTTCGTTCTCTTAAAACTCTAAAATGTCTTACATCATCTTCATTCAACAGAACTTTAGAGAATTCTTTTAATTCATATGAAATATCCCATGATTTATCTTCATCTATTTTTGAAAGTGAGAAATCAATTAAAAGATTCGTTAATTCTCTATTAGTTCCAATTTTAGAAATTAGAAGATCTACTGCTTCATTTAAAAGAGAAAGTGCATCCATCTCCACTTCAAAATTGAGGGTTAACCCAAGATCGAAGGCAAAATTCTTAATGATTTTATGCGTAAAACTATCAATTGTAGTAATTGAAAAAGCCGAGTAATTCTGTAAAACAGCATTTAGTATTCTACCGCTTCTTTCTTTAATAGTTTCTCTGTCTAATGTAGTTTCTTGAATAACTAGATTAACTATTTCATTGGGCCTATCTTCTGTAACATCTGAAAGTGATTTTAAAACCCTTTCCTTCATTTCTCCTGCAGCTTTATTGGTAAATGTTATTGCTAAAACCTTTTGAAAATAAAACACATCACTAGATTGCAGTAATACTTTGAGGTATTCTTTTACTAAAGTGAAGGTTTTTCCACTTCCCGCGGAAGCGTTAAATATTTGAAATGAAGTACTATTCTGCACTAAACTTTTTTTATGCAATTTAAGTAAAAAACACCCTAATAAATAGAGTGTTTTTCAAAAGATGTATTATTTCAAAATAGTAATAATATCGTTGTTTATTTTGACAAAATCTTTATTCTTTGCTTCTTCAGATAATTGTAATGCTCTTTTTGCAACTTTAATAGCTTCTTTTCTCCTATTTAAGTCTTTCAGAATAAGTGCTTCTCTAGTTACCTGAAAAAACAAAGCTTTATCCGATTCAGTAACTTTTTGAATATATGTTAACGCTTTATTTAAATCAGTTTTCGTTTCATGGTAATACAACGCAGCTCTAAAATAATCCGAAGTACTCGGGCCAGCCAATTCTCTATCTATTGATGAAATTATTTCTTGCTTCTCATTTACTTTTACCGGAATAATTATTCTTGATTTTTCCCACTCTATGTATACATCAGCACTATTCAAGGTTATATTTTGAAATCGTATCGCTAATGATTCAACTGATTCTGAAACACTTTCCACTGGCAAATTAAATGTAGTAAATGGCTTTTGCTTTTTGTAAGTATTCCAGTTAGAACTTGAATAGGTATACCATTTTATCGCCCATGAATTCTTTTCAGGAATCGTTAGCAAACTATAATCTCCCTTAGGAAATTTTTGTCCATTAATCACCACTTCTTTTGAAAATGAGAATTTTGTTGCACTATTCGCTCCAGTTCTCCAAACCTTTCCATAAGGTAATAATCCACCAAAAATTTTCCTTCCTTTTTTACTCGGTCTAGAATATTCTATGGTTACAGTTGACAATCCTATATTTTGACTTAGTTTAGTTTTTGGACTTAAACTTGGAACTTTTAATTGCGCTAGCAAACCAGCGTTCACAAACATGAACGCCATTATTATATATGTTTTCATTCTTATTGTTTTTGATTAAAATATGCTGATGGAGAAACTCCCATCAAGCTTTTAAAAGATTTATTAAATGTTGTTTTGGAATTGAAACCCGCTTCTTGGGCTAATCCAAAAAAAGTAAGTTGCTTTCCTTTTTCAGTTTTAGCTAAATCAACAAATTCTTTAATTCTATAGTAGTTTACATATTCGAAGAAATTCATCCCGATATTTTCATTTAACAATCTTGATAATTCCGGACCATGCACTCCTAACATTTGAGCTAATTCTGTTTTCAATAATTTAGCGTTTAAGTATGGTTTTTTCTCTAGCATTAATTTTTCCAACGCTAGCTTTAAACGGTCTAAATCTTCATGAGTTAATTTTGATTGATGATACTTCTTGATTTTTACATCTGGAATAGATTTCAAGACTTCAGGTTTTAGCATCATATAATAACTGATAAATAGAATTACGAACGTTAGTATAATCCAGATATAAGGTCTTGCAGTGCGTTCTATCATAGGAAAACCTAAGAAGTTTGTTATGAATAAAATTAACCAGATTAGCATACAAAAGCCAGTTACAATCAAAAAATGATGCACAAATTGTATATGAGGCACGAATGAAGATTCATTTTTAAAACTAATTGAGAATTTTTGAAAACCTTTATAGGCCTTTATCCAATAGAAAATATTCACTACTAAACCAATGGCATGACACCAGTAAATAACCGTCATTAAATCAATAGACTTATTTCGTTCTATTTGATATTCACTAGAAGGAACAATAAAATATCCTGTAATAAATATTGAATACATGATACCTGGTACATAATGTTGTATACTTGCTTTAGTGAACTTTTCTCTGAACAAAGTAGATTGTACAAACAAAAAAATGGTAGGCCCGAATAGCAATGCAGAAAATTCTGACATTGCTATTAATTTGAAACTTCTATCGAACAAATTAACACTGTGTAATACTTTACCAAACAATCCTATAGTTAGAATTACAATCAAAATCAATAAGAACTCATTGATTTGATTACGTGTTTTTAAAGACACTATAAAAATAAATATGAGTAATAGACTTTGAAAAAAACCAAAGTATACGAGTTGTTCAAGAATTTGTTGCATTTACTTTTTTCTTTTTTGAAAATTAATCAATTTGAAATTGATGTACGTTTGATAGTCTTGCATAGCTTGATAATGGATACTTTTTGGAAAAAGAATCAAATTGTTCATACGTTTCCCATTCTACAATAGAAATAATATCTGGTCTGTAATAATATCCCGTTGGTGATTCTCCATTTTCTAATTTCAGAATAACTTTTCCTCCATTTTTCTTTACGCTATTTTCCCAAACCTTATAAAAATCAGTTTTATCTTTTTTCTTTTTCCAAAACGAAGTTACCACATTGAATTTGTTCTTATAAATTGAAAAATCTACATTATTTTCAACTTCAAAATATGCTAATCCAAAATAGGTAAACAATTCTTTTCTCTGCCTATGAAAATCTGGAACTTCATTCTCAATAACTCTTAAAAATTCTTTCCTTTTTTTAATATCGCTCCACTTCCCAAAAATAAAATTAACTGGTAAATGACTTCCCATTATTAATTTTTTTGTTCTAAATCCTGACTGTGGCTGATACGTAAATTTTGAAGCAACAGGAAACGCTGTTTTTTTATACCTATCAAACAATTTTTTATAATTGTTTTTTGTGCCCGTTACAAGAAGTACATCTAATACTTCTCCTTTTTTAAACTGAAATGCTTTTTTCCCTGTTTGAGCTACTCCTTGATAACAGCAAACACATAAAAAAGTCAATTTGATTACTAATAACTTCATGATTTCAAATTTTAAATTATTTCACAAATCAACTACAAAACTCAATAAAAGTAAAGGGTTAAGAGGTACGGTTACCGTAAGTGGACATCAAAATTTATGTTTTAGAATCGACAATTTTTCGGATTCTGTTAAATACAGTAGAAATTTCCAATTGAAGCAACTTTTCGTTTATCTTCGTTATACAAACAAACCTATTTAACTATTTAATGAGCAGTATCTTGAAAATTGGGATGGCGCAAATTTCTCCTGTTTGGCTAAACAAAGAAAAGACCATCGAAAAAGTCAATTCGTATATTGTAAAAGCCGCTAAAGCAGCATGTGATCTTGTAGTTTTTGGTGAAGGATTATTACCAGGATATCCTTTCTGGTTATCTATCACTAATGGCTCTGAGTTTAACTCACCAGTCCAAAAAGAGATACATGCTCATTATTTAAAAAACTCCATTGAAGTTGAAAAAGGTGATCTGAATAGCATCTGTAAAACAGCTAAAGAAAATTCAATTGCAATTTACTTAGGTATTATAGAAAGAGCTGTTAATCGAGGTGGTCATAGTTTATATTGTTCTTTAGTGTATATTGACAAAACAGGAACTATACAATCTGTTCACAGAAAATTACAACCTACTTACGAAGAACGTCTAACTTGGTCTCCTGGAGATGGTCATGGTTTAACGGTTCATCCTTTAGAAGATTTTACTGTTGGAGGATTAAACTGTTGGGAAAACTGGATGCCATTGCCTAGAACAGCGTTATACGCACAAGGAGAAAACCTACATATTGCAGTTTGGCCTGGGGCGGAAAGAAACACTTTTGATATCACAAAGTTTATTGCAAAAGAAAGCAGGTCTTTTGTTGTTTCTGTAAGTGGATTTATGTCTATTGATGATTTCCCTAAAGACACACCAAACTACGATGTAATTATTAAAGATGCACCTAAAATTTTAGCGAATGGTGGTTCTTGTATTTCTGGACCAGATGGAGAATGGGTAATCCCTCCTGTTGTTGGAGAGGAAGGTTTGTTTACTGGTGAAATTGATTATCAAAAAGTGCTTGAAGAGCGACATAATTTTGATTGCGTTGGTCATTACTCAAGACCAGATGTCACCAAATTAATTGTAAACAGAGAAAGACAATCTATCATCGATTTTTCATGAAATTAAGAGAACTAAACACAGCACTTTTACTAGTTGATATTCAAAAAGGATTTGACAACGAAGCCTATTGGGGTGGAAATAGAAATAATAAAGATGCAGAAGAGAAATGCGCTCAAATTTTAAAACAATGGAGAGCGCTACAACTTCCTATTTATCACATTCAACATAGTTCGCAAAATCCTAAATCATTATTACATAAATCTCATCCTGGATTTGAAATTCAGGAAATTGTTAAACCAATACCAGATGAACCAGTAATTGTAAAAGATGTGAATAGCGCTTTTATAGGAACAAATCTTGAAATCACACTTAAAGATCAACAGATTAAAAATATTGTAATTGTTGGATTAACAACAAATCATTGTATATCTACAACAACTAGAATGGCTGGAAATTTAGGTTTCGACACCATATTAGTTGGCGATGCTACAGCGACATTTGACAGAAAAGGAATGAATGGAGAAATCTTTTCTTCAGAAACCATTCATCAAACAACACTAGCAAACTTACATGAAGAATTTGCAGATGTTATTTCTACAGATGAATTGTTAAAACGACTGTAATATTTTAAAACCTAATCCACAAACAAAAGAGAAGCTAACATATAACCTCTCTTTTTGTTTTAAAATAGTTATATGATTTGCAATTATTGTTTTCGCGTATTTCCAAAAAATCGTCATTACGAACGGAACAAAGTAAAGTGAAGTAATCTTTTTATTATTAATTAAAAGTAAGATTATAATAACTTAATAAACAGATTGCTTCGTACCTCGCAATGACATTTTTGTACGAAATTTTTATTAGTAATCGTATTACTTATTTTTTATCCCAACCCAACATCCAAAGACATCATCACAATAAATCCACCAATAAAACCAAGCGTGGCAATATCAGTATATTTATCTCTTTGTGTTTCTGGAATCACTTCTTCAACAACTACGAAAATCATTGCTCCAGCTGCAAAAGCTAACGCGTAAGGTAAAATTGGAGTGAAAAACGAAACAGCTAAAGCTCCTAAAACCGCGGCAAAAGGCTCTACTACAGCAGATAATTGTCCGTACCAAAAACTCTTTCTTCTACTTACACCTTGTCGTCTTAATGGCATCGCAACTGCAAAACCTTCAGGGAAGTTTTGAATTCCGATTCCGATAGCTAAAGAAATAGCAGCAATAATCATTTCGGTTTGTTCTACTCCAACTAATGTCGAAGCTGCTCCAAATAAAACTCCAACTGCTAATCCTTCTGGAATATTATGTAATGTAATTGCCATTACCAATAAAGTAGTTTTGTGCCAATTTGTTTTTACACCTTCTGCTTCATCTTCCTTAAAGTTAATGTGTAAATGTGGTAACCATTTATCCATTCCGAATAAAGCCAAAGCTCCTAATGCAAAACCAATCGCAGATGGTAATACTTTTACAAATCCTTCTCCAGGACTATTTTCTATTGCAGGTGATAACAAACTCCAAAAACTCGCAGCTACCATTACTCCACCTGTAAATCCTAACATTCCATCTAATACTGCACGATTCATCTTCTTAAAAAAGAAAACCAAAGCAGCACCTAAAGCTGTTAATCCCCAAGTAAAAAGAGATGCATAAAGTGCTCCTTGTATTGGATGTTCTTTACAAAACTCAACTATTTGATCGAAAAAACTCATATCTTTTTAATGTATAAGTTGCTAGCTATTTTATTTGAAATAGATAGCGGTTTATTATTTATTTCTATGGTTAAAGAACCATCAAAAGGTTCAATATCTATAATTGTAATTTCAACTCCTAAACCAATTCCTTGCTTATCTAAGAATTTTAAAAAATCAGATGAACTATCATTAACTCCTACACAAACTCCAACTGTTCCTTTAGGCAATACGGATAAAAGATTCTTCTCTATCTGATGTATATTTCCTTCTTCATCTGGAATTGGATCTCCATGTGGATCATGCTTAGGATATCCTAAAAAAGCATCCAGCTCATTGATAAGTTTAGGTGATTTTATGTGCTCTAATTGCTCAGCAACTTCATGAACTTCATCCCAAGAGAAATTCAATTTTTCTACTAGAAAAACTTCCCATAATCTATGCTTTCTAATAATACCTGTAGCAACTTTTCTACCAAAATCAGTAAGTTTTACACCTTGATACTTTTTATAAACCACAACTTCTTTTTCAGATAGTTTTTTAATCATATCTGTAACCGAAGATGCTTTTGTATCCAGTTGTTTCGCGATAGCATTTGTACTAATTCCTTTATCAGAATCAAGTGCCAAATGGTAAATGGTTTTTATATAATTCTCCTCAGATTGTGAAAACATGGGCTTTAATTCTATGCAAACATACAAAATTTTGATTTATAAAAGTTAATTTTTAGTCTTGTCTAAAAATTAATTTATATTTGCATCAAATTTATTTTAGAATAAAGGAAATGAAATCTTTCTTACAGACAGTATTTTTATTCGTAACCATTATTAGTTACGGACAAACTATAAAAGGAAAAGTAACTTTTAACAACGAACCACAAGAGTTCGTATCAGTATACACAAAAGACAAATCACAGGGAACAATAACAAATGATAAAGGCGAATACACCTTAACCTTAAATCAGCCAAAAGCTACTATAGTATTTCAAAGTGTTGGATTTAAGTTGATAGAAAAGGAAATTAGCTTCAACGGTTCAGAAACCAAAACACTAGACATAACACTACAAGAAGATCTTTTAGGTTTAGATCAAGTGGTTGTAAGCGCAACACGATCATATTTAAACAGAAAAGTAGCTCCAGTAATTGTTACGGTTACTGATGCTAAGTTATTAGAAGCTACTCAGTCTATAAGTTTATCAGAAGGTTTGAACTTTCAACCTGGGTTGCGTATGGAAACTAATTGTCAGAATTGTGGTTTTTCTCAAGTGCGAATTAATGGATTAGACGGAGCGTATTCTCAAATATTAGTAGATAGTAGACCCATTTTTAGTGCTTTAAACGGAGTGTATGGTTTAGATCAAATTCCAGCTAATATTATCGACAGAATTGAAGTAGTTCGTGGTGGTGGATCAGCTTTATATGGTGCAAATGCAATTGCCGGAACCATTAACATTATTACTAAAGATCCTATCGACAACACATTTCAGGTAGGACAAAACGTTTCTTTAATTAAAGGAGAAACACTAGATATTGCAACAACTATTAATGGAACCGTTGTAAATGATGAAGCGTCCTCAGGATTAACTTATTTTGGAATGTACAGAAATAGAAATCCATATGATTACGATGGAGATTCTTTCACTGAATTAACAAAATTAGAAACACAAACTTTCGGGTTTAAAGGATATATAAAACCTTCAGATAATTCAAGATTAACAGCAGAATTTAATTCTATTAGTGAATTTAGAAGAGGTGGTAATAAATTAAGTTTACAACCTTTTGAAAGTGATGTTGCAGAACAAATTGACTCTGATGTATTAACTGGAGGACTTACGTTTGAATCTTCTATTAATGAAGGAAAGCAACATTTCTCGGCTTACGTTTCTACTTCTCGTTCAAAAAACAAGAACTATTACGGAGGTGGAGAAGATTTAGTTGCTCAAAATGGTGAAGTATTAGGATTTGGTAATTCTCGAGATGAAACTTGGGTTTTAGGTTCACAATACGCTCATAAGCTATCTAATTTTTTAGGTGGGAAAGGTAATTTCACTGGAGGAATTGAGTTTAAGTACGATAAAATGAAAGATGAAAAGCCAGGTTTTAATGCTTTTGTAAATCAAACTTTAAGAACTTATGGGCTTTATGCTCAGCAAGAATGGACCATTAATAAACAATGGAAAGTTTTAGGAGGTTTACGTGCAGATATTCATAATTTAACTGATGAAAGTGTGATTTTCAATCCGCGTTTGAATGTAATGTACTTCGCCAATGAAAATTCTCGATTTAGAGCTTCGTATGCTAAAGGGTTTAGAGCTCCACAAGTATTTACGGAAGATTTACATGCGCAAATTGCAGCTGGAGAAGTTTTAACTGTTCGTGTTGATCGATCTAATTTAGTTTCAGAAACATCTCATAGTTTTACAGGTTCTTTCGATTGGAATAAAAGTTTAACTGAAGGTGAAGTTTCTTTCACTTTAGAAGCTTTCTATACTAAAATTGTAAATCCTTTTATCCTTGAACAATTAAATAATTTGATTTGGGAAAAGAGAAATGGAGATAACGCCCATGTAAAAGGAATTAATATTGAAACAAAATATGCTCCAAATGAAAAATGGATATTACAAGCAGGAGCAACAATTCAAGAAGGGAAATTTGACAAACCAGTCCAATGGTCTGACGATCCTAATATTTCATTAGAAAACGCAGATAACTTTTTCAAATCTCCTAACTTTTACGGAAATTTTATTGCAACCTATGCTCCAAATAAAAAGTTTCAAAACAATGTATCTGCAGTTTACACTGGAAGCATGTATGTTCCACATTTAGCTGGGTTCATAGCTGAGGATCGATTGGAAAAAACAACTGACTTTTTAGAATTGAATGTAAAATCGTCTTATGATTTCTCACTGGATAAGCACAACCACTCTACTTTAAGAATAAGTGGTGGTGTTCAAAATATTTTTGACAGCTACCAACAAGATTTTGATCAAGGTGCAGATAGAGACGCAAACTATATTTATGGACCTTCAAGACCAAGGACTTTCTTTGTTGGTTTGAAATTTATAAATAATTAAATTCTGTTTATTATTTATCTCGATTACTAATTAAAACAAGAAACATAGTACCGGAGAATTTCTGTTCTTCGGTTTTTTGTTTGTAAACAAATCGTTAATAGAAAATTTCATAATATCACCTTTATTTACTAAGAAAACAGACCAATCTAAAAGCTATTTTATTTAAGTTTTAAGATCACTAAACACTTTCCTAACATTTAACATTTTCAGTTAACATTAATTAAACATTCTAATAATAGAAGCATAATTTATAGCTAACTTTTACTTTACAGTTTCGACTGACTTTTGCACCTAGTATTAGAACATATATAATGAAAAAACTATTATTAATTGCTTTAGTAAGTATTAGTCAATTAGCATTTGCTCAAAGTAAGGGGACTGTAACTGGAATCGTTACTGATAAAGAAATGAATAACGAACCGCTTCCATTTGCAAGTGTATTTATCAAAGGAACTACTGTAGGTGTTAACACTGAGATGGACGGAAGGTATACTATATCAGCAGCTCCAGGAAATCATATTTTAGTGTTTAGTTTTGTTGGATATCAAACTATTGAAAAACCAATTACTATAGAAGCTGACAAAACAATTACTGTTAATCAAGTAATGGGTGCCAGTGGAGGTGAACAATTAGATGAGATCCAAATTAATGCCACTGTAAGTAAGGATAAAGAAAGTGCATTAATCTTAGAGCAAAAAAAAGCTGTAGCAATTAAAACTAGTATTGGAGCTCAAGAATTAGCTAAAAAAGGAGTTTCTGATGCTGCTCAAGCGGTAACTAAAACAGCTGGAGTTAGTAAAGGTTCAAAAAATGTTGTAGTAAGAGGTTTAGGAGATCGTTACAATTCTACTTCTTTAAATGGTTTACCATTACCTTCTGAAGATCCAGAATACAAGAATATTTCATTAGACTTTTTTGATACTAGCATTATTCAAAGTATTGGTATTAATAAGGTTTTTATATCTGATATTTATGGAGATGTTGGAGGAGCTAATATTGATATCATCTCAAAAGAATTAAATAAAAAAAGAACAGGTTCTGTTAGCGTTTCTTTAGGTGGAAACACACAAACATTAACTCAAGACTTCCTTACTATTGATGGAACAAATAGATTTGGAACTCAACAATTAAATCATACTATAACAGATTTAAATAATTATTCTTTTAACAACTCTCTTAAACCAGCTACTCAAGATCTTCAAGTAAATAATAGCATTTCTTTTAATTATGGAAAGAAATTTAATGTTGGAGAAGATAACAAATTAAGTTTCTTCTTAGTTGGAGGGTTTGATGGAAAATATAACTTCGAAGAAGGTAATATTAAGCAAAATACTAATGCTGGTACACAAACTCCTTTTAGAGATCAAGACTTCAAAAAATACACTTATAATGTTTCTCAATTATTAATGGGAAGTGTAAACTTTAAATCTGAGAAATATAGTTTAGCTTATAACCACTTGTTTATTCATAATAATAAACAATCAATTGGTGATTATTTAGGAACTGATAACCCAGAGCAGGATGGTGATTTAGCTTTTTTAAGAAGACAACAAACCAACAATAATGAGTTGTATGTAAATCAACTTATAGGTAAATACAATTTCTCTGACCGTTTGTCAGTTGAGGCTAAAGGAGCTTTAAACTTAATTAGAGGGAACGAACCAGATAGACGTTCAAACGAATATTTAATAAGAGATGGGGTTACTAGAACAAATACGAATAGTTCGGGAACTAATGAACGTTTCTTCTCAAAACTTCAAGAGAACGATTATGCTGCGAAGGGAAAAATTTCTTATAAACTAAATAGTGATGAAGAAAACAAAAGCACTATTGATTTTGGATTAGATTATAGATATACTGAACGCTTATTTTCTGCAACAATTTTTAACCATGCTTTTTCAGGAAATGGTGCCGTTGTAGACATAAATAATCCTGATGCTGTTTTCAATCAAAACGGAATTGACACAGGTGTATTTGCTGTTGAAACGTTAAGAGGTAGAGCTGGAAGCACTAGAGCATTAATTCCTTTTACTTATAGAGGTAAAAAATTAGTGAGTGGTGCATTCACAACTTTAGTATATGAATTGAGTGATAACTTAATTGTATCTGGAGGTTTAAAATTTGAAAAGGCACACCAAAGAGTAACTTATGACACCAATATCGCTAAGAGCTCAATTGATGGCCCTTCAGAAATTAACAAGTCATATATCTTACCTAATTTCAATGTGAAATATAACTTAGATGAAAACAATATTTTCAGATTAGCAGCTAGTCAAACTTACACTTATCCACAGTTTAAAGAGACAGCTCCTTTTAAATACCAAGACATCAATTTTTCAAGTCAAGGTAATCCTGATTTAATTCCTTCTGATAATTATAATTTTGACATTAAGTATGAACGTTATTTCTCATCTAGTGAATTAGTATCATTAACTGGATTTTACAAGTACATTCAAAATCCAATTGCAAGAAGTGAGATTTCTAGTGCAGGAAACACACTTACGTATTTAAATGTTGGAAATGATGCATCTGTTTACGGATTAGAATTAGAAGCTAGAAAAAACATTCTTAAAGGAGAAGATGATAATAGTACTCATTCTTTAAATGCTGGATTAAATGCTTCTTATTTAGTATCTGAAGTAAACTTAAATAATTCTTCTATTGCTCAGTTTCAAAAAGCAACTAGCGAATTAGAAGGCGCTACTCCATTTTTAGTAAATGCCGACATCACATTCAACAAGAAATATGAAAACGATGAATTATCATCTGCTTTAGTTGTGAACTATTTCAGTGATCGTGTTTACTCTATTGGAACAAGAGGTTTTGAAAACATTATTGAGAAAGGAATACCAACATTAGATTTCGTTTCTTCTTTAAAAATCGGAAAGAAATATGCGATTAAATTAAAGGCGACTAACTTGTTAAATCCTTCTTTCCAATTAAATAGAGATGGTGCTACAAGTGGAAATAACATCGTGTTAAGAAATTATAAAAAAGGAGTTAATTTAAGTATTGGATTTACTCATAATTTCTAGTAAACCAATTTATAAGTTAACAATAGTTTAAAAATAAAGTACAGAAATATAAACATTGACATTGCAAATTTGCTTCAGTCAAACAAAATAAAAAACACAAAATGAAAAAATTAATTTTATCTGTAGTTAGCATTTCTACATTATTATTTACTGGATGTTCTTTAGATAATGATGATCAAACTAACACAGGAAATACTGGAGGAGAAATTACATCTCAAAATTTAGCCGGAAACCTAACTTCTGATTTAACATTACAATCAGGTATTGATAATACTTTAACTGGTGCACTTATTGTTAAAGATGGTGCTACATTAACAATTGAAGCTGGAACAAGAGTAAAAGCTTTAGCTGGAGGTACTGATGTATATATTTTAGTTGAAAAAGGTGGACAAATAATTGCTAACGGTACAGCTGCTAGTCCAATTGTATTTACTTCAAACGCTACAAATCCACAGCCAGGTGATTGGGGTGGAATTATTGTTAATGGTAAAGCTCCATTAAGTAGACAAAATGGTGCTGAAAGTAATTCTGCATCTGAAGTAAATACAGCTATTTTATATGGAGGAAATGATGCTGCGGATAATTCAGGAGTTTTAAATTACGTAAAAATTGAATATTCTGGAGCTAGAATTGATGATGAAGCTGAACATAATGGTTTAACATTAAATGGTGTTGGTAACGGAACAATTGTTTCAAACATCGCTATTTTTAATGGTGATGATGATGCAATAGAATTTTTTGGAGGAACAGTAAACGCAACAAATGTTTTAGTCGTTAATGCTAAAGATGATATGTTTGATTTTACTCAAGGATATACAGGTACTTGTTCTAACTTTTACGGTATAAGAGAAAATGGGTATACAGCTGTAACTTCTGATCCAAGAGGAATTGAAGCAGATGGAAATTTAGATGGAAATACTCCAACAGATATTGAACAATCTAACTTTACTGTTAACGGATTAACTATCATCAACAACGCAGATGGAGTAAACTTATCAGATGGTATTAAAGTTAGAAGAGGAGCTACAGCTACTATTACTAATGCATACGTTGCATTAGGTACTGGAGCTACAATGTCTGATTTTATCGATTTAGAAGATGGAAAAGGAAGCTCAACTGCTAGTACTGACATAACTGTTGTTGGAAATGCAGCAAATGGTTTAGATATTACTGACGTAAAAAATGCACCAGGGGCAACAATTAATGCTACTAACGGAACAACTGGAGGTGCTGATACTTCTGTATTTGCTTGGACTGGATATTCTTTCTAAAAAATATTTACATAAAAGTAGAAAAGCCTAGGTTAAATTACCTAGGCTTTTCCATTTTATAGCTATTCAATAAATTAAAATTACTTGATTGCAATTTTAGTGCTCTCTTTCCAAGATTGCACACTAGCTATAGTATTATTTTCGTAATTGATTTCTTTTAGCTCGTCTTTCGTCCAAATAAACCACTTACCAACTTTTTTTCCGCTTTTGTAATGAGCCATTACAGTTTTGTTTCCTTTTTCATCGAAACGATTCCAGACACCATGAAGTAACTTATCCTTGTAATATCCTTGCTCCTTAACATTACCATTTTCATGAAAATGAGTAACCTTTATTAAGTCACCTTCTTTTTGATACTTAGGCTTTATCTCTTGTCCTTGAGCTACTGCAAATAGTAAGCCGCAAGCTAAAATCATTACTTTCTTCATATCTTTAATCATTTTATTCAATAACATTTATATTACAAATGTAACATTTATTTTACATCTAAACAACTTTTTGGTAACATTAATTTAACATTGGAAATAATTTATGATTTTAGAATATAGAATGGTATATTTACGTAACATAAAAATTAATCAATTAAAATTGTTATTATGGCAGTAATGAAAGTAATAGAGATCTTATCGAACTCTGAAAAAAGTTGGGAAGATGCAACTCAAAAAGCAATCAAACAAGCTTCAAAATCAGTAAAAAACATTAAATCTGCGTTTGTACAATCGCAAAGTGTTGTTGTTAATGGTGATGAAGTTGCCGAATTTAGAGTTAATTTAAAAGTAACTTTTGAAGTAAAATAACTACGTAATATTAACTACACTACTACTATTTTATAATTTCTTGCGATATCTCCGAATATCGCTTTTTTTAAATCATTAATCTAAAAATATAAAATGGAAGAATACATTTTAAAAGGTAAAGAAGTTTTAATGCAATATGCCCCTAAAGTAGTTGCAGCATTAATCCTACTAATCATTGGTCTTTGGGTAATAAAAATGATCACCAAAGCAGTTAATAAAGTAATGGAGAAAAGAAATCTAGATTCTTCATTACGTGGTTTTTTATCAAGTTTAGTTAATTGGGGATTAAAAATATTTTTAATTGTTACTGTAGCTGGGCAATTAGGCGTTGAAACTACTTCTTTTGCAGCAATAATAGCTGCTGCTGGTTTAGCTATTGGTATGGCACTTCAAGGGTCATTAGCTAACTTTGCTGGTGGTGCACTAATTATGATTTTCAGACCTTTTAAAATAGGTGATTATATTGAAGCCCAAGGTGAGCAAGGAGTAGTAAAAGACATTCAAATTTTTACTACTAAAATAAACACAGTAGATAACAAAGAAGTTATTTTACCAAACGGTGCTTTATCTAATGGAAATATTACAAACTATTCATCAGAAGATAAAAGAAGAGTTGATATAACTTTTGGTGTTTCTTATGATGCAGATATCAAACAAACTAAAGATGTTTTATATGATGTAATAAACAATACACCTTATACACTAAAAGATCCAGCAACTCAAGTTATTGTTGGTGAATTAGCAGATAGTTCAGTTAATTTTATTACTCGTACTTGGGTGAAATCGGCTGACTATTGGGATGCTTATTTCCATATTATGGAGAATACTAAAATAGCACTTGATAAAGCAGGAATAGAAATTCCTTATCCACACTCTGTTGAAATTCAGAAAGAAGGTTAAACTTTCTTTTTTTGTGGAGTAACAATAAAATCTTTTAAATAAAAAGGTTCAAAATAAGCGACATCTTCGATGTCGTTTTTTTTGTATTTAGCATAACTTAATTCAGCCATTTCTATAGCAGACGGGAATTTCCCCTCTATAAAAGTAAAATTAGATTGATTTAACACCTCTTTACATTTCATTGCACCATCTCCAAGAAAGACAATATTTTCATCCTTTAAATAAGCAAATGAGCTTTCGTCTATAACTTCAGCTCTTATCTCTCGAGTTTGTTTATATTCTTTATTATAAATAGCCGAATATACTTCCATTCTTCTCGCATCCAACATCGGAATAATATATCCATCTTTAATAGATATCGAATGTGCTAGAGACAATAATGTATCTACAGATATTAACGGAATATTTAAAGAGAAACATAAACCTTTGGCTGCAGAAACACCAATTCTCAATCCGGTGTATGAACCAGGACCTTTACTTACAGCAATGGCATCTAAAGTTTTGCTATCTATTTTTGCTTCAGATAAAACGTCTAAAATAAATGGATGCAATTTTTCGGCATGCGAATAATTACCATCATTAATTTCTTTTGAATGAATTAATTTTCCGTTTTCAGCTACAGAAACGGAACAATTCTTCGTCGAAGTCTCTATATTAAGTATAAGTGCCAAATTCTATTTTTTTGCACAAATATACGAAAGCCTTATTCGTTTTAAGTTAATCGATAATGTTCTCTCCGTAGAAGAATTTCAGTACTTTAGTTCTAAATACATAATCATACTTAGCTCTAATTGAAGCAGACTCTGCATTCACCAATCTATTACGAACTTGATCGTAATCGAATTGCGTCATACTACCATAATCAAAACTTACCTGTGCATTTTTAAACGCTTCTTTTTGAGCTTCTAAAGAAATTGTTGCTGCTTCATAAGTTTTAGCAGCAGCCTTTGCGTCTAAGTATGCTTGCTCAATTGTTTGCTGTAAACGTAGTTTTTCGTTTTCAAGATTATTCTCAGAAATTATTTTTTGAATTTTAGAACGTTCTACACTAGCATCATTTCTAAATCCACTAAAAATTGGAATACTAACACTAAAACCTAATCCATATCCTAAGTTGTTGTCCAACTGAGTCAAAAAGTCTGTATTAGAAACACCTGTAGGTAAATCTAAAAGAAAACCATAATTTGTGCCCAAATTAGCACTAGTTGATATTGTCGGAAAATAACCTGATTTTGCAATTTCAATACCAAGCTTAGCATTTTCAATACTCAATTTTGCTCTTTCGATTTCTGGTCTATTCGTTAACGCTTTTTGATATACTTCATTTGAGCTACTGTATAACAATGCAGCTGAAGGAGAACCTACTTCAATTACGGCAACATCAAAATTCTCATAAGGCACTTGTATTAATTGCGCTAATTGTAATAATGCTATATTCAAGCCGTTTTCTTGAGTCACTACATTTTGAGCATCATTAGCAGCTGTAGATTGTATATTTAACAGATCTCCTTTTGGAATTGATCCCGCATCAAACTGAGCTTGTGCTCTTTCAATTTGTTTCTTACTTATATCAGCCTGAACTTTTGCTACTTCAAGATTTTCTTTTGCAAACAACACGTTTAAATATGTGTTTACCACTTGCAATGAAATATCATTTTCAATTACACTTAAATCCAATTTACTACTCTCAACACCTAACTTTGCTTGCTTGTATGTATTTAGATTTCTAAATCCATTGAAAACAGTGTAACCAACACCTACCCCTAAAGATCCACCAAAAGTACTTGTAGCAACCCTGTTATTAGATACTGGATCAAACGTAGAACCAAAGTTTAAATTTCCCCCTGTATTCGCATTAACTGAAGGTAAAAAATTAGCTTTATTACTTTTAACATCCTTTTCTGCTATCTCAACACTTAACTTGTTTTGTTTAATTGTAATATTATTTGCTAATGCATGATCAACAGCTTCTTTAAGTGTCCATTTCTTTTGACCAAATGAAAATGTAGTACCTAATAAAAAAGCCGATAGTAGTATAAGTTTGGTATTTTTCAAAGTATTTTATTTTTGTAAATCAAGGATATGACGACAAAGTACATAATATGTTACAAAAAAAATGAAGAAAGTTAGTTTTTTAATTTCTTCCTATGTCGGTAAAGCATAAAGAATAAAATAGCAACTAAGATGTAAGGGAAAATCATTAAATATGTGATTCCACTATTAACTCCTTCCGCCATTGTTTCATTTCCACCTTCAACAACAGCTTTACACATTGCGCATTGTGCATTTCCATTTAGTATTGAATAAATTAGAAATATAATAACTAATACTTTATGTTTTAATTTAATGTACATAATAAGGAGCTATCATTAAATAAACAACTACACCTGTTACTGCAACATATAACCACAAAGGAAATGTAATTTTAGCTATTTTCCTATGTTGAGGAAACTGCCTTAGCTTTGCTCTCATATAAGTAAATAACACAAAAGGAATTACTACAATTGATAACAAAATATGTGTAATCAAAATAAAATAATATACATATTTAATAGTTCCTTCTCCTCCAAACTTCGTAGATTCAGAAGTCATATGATAAGCTACATACATTACTAAAAATAAAGCTGAAAAAATTAGAGCCGTTGTATTTAATTGTTCATGTAGTTTTTTATTTCCTTTTTTGATTGCGATTATTGAACCAATTAAAAGTATTGCTGTTAATCCGTTTATAGAAGCATAAATAGGAGGCAAAAATGATAACGGCTCAACGTTAGGTATTTTAATACCGAACAAAGCTGCAACAGCAATCGGAATTACAATTGAAACTATTGTAATAAGCTTCTTATATTTCTTTTCTTCTGTTGATAAATTACTCATTCAATAAAAGTTTAATATCTTGTTTTAACTCATTAATTTGATCTGAAAACTCTTGTTCTTCTAATGCTCTGTAATATAAAATAGGGTTACCAAATTCGTCATACCTAGAACGTATAAACCCATCTTTATCTACTAAAGCAAACATCCCTGAATGAAAAAAACCACCATGATCTTCTCCTCCAGGTCCAGCTGGCATTTTAAAACCTGAGTTTGATAATTCAAAAACATAGTCAACAGATTTCCCTGTTAACATATGCCAGTTCTTATGTGTTATTTTATAGTTTTCTGCATAATTTTTTAATACTTCAGGAGTATCTTTATCTGGAGTAATCGAAATTGATGCTATACCAAAATTAGGGTTTCCAAAAAATTCATCTTGAATTGTCACCATTTTACGATTCATAATTGGACAAATAGTAGGACAACTTGTAAAGAAGAACTCTACAACATAAACTTTACCTTCGTAATCTTTGTTTGTGATTGTTTTGCCTTTTTGGTTTATAAATTCAAAGCTAGGGACTTTAGTGAATTTATGTAAATCTGCCTTTTGGAAATGTTTAACAA
Source organism: uncultured Tenacibaculum sp. (assembly GCA_947492185.1). Lineage (GTDB taxonomy): Bacteria > Bacteroidota > Bacteroidia > Flavobacteriales > Flavobacteriaceae > Polaribacter. The sequence goes on along the minus strand of CANLMR010000001.1, from coordinate 620,339 downwards.
TTTTTGGGATTGAATAAATTCCAAATAATAGAATTATAAATGCTATGCCAACGTATGAGTATTTACCTTTATTCATTTACTAATTACTTTTTTCGATCTGCACTATTTTTCTTTAACGCTAAACGATATTCGGCAAGAACAACTTTTACATCATCTTTCATTTTATCGTTTAACTCACCAACAGATGTCATATTATATCCATATAATTTACCATCTGCCATATCTTTATCATCGGTTCTTCCTCTTAGATTTAACTCTTTATCAATGATAAATGCTTTTGATGTATGTAAATTAACATCTAATGATTGGTTAATTTTAAAACTATCATATAGTGCTTCTACAACAGCATCATTGGTAAAAACAAAATTCCATTTTACCATATCAGTATAATTCCCAATTGCTTTTTTAATTTTTCCAATTTGTTCTTCTGAACCGTTAGGACAAACTACTATAATCTGAAAATCGTTAAAACCATAAAACGGTTTATATATTTTCTGATTCAGATTAAATATTTCTCCCTTTATAGCCTCTGCTTCCTTTCCAGGAAAAAGTACAATTGAAATCTTATTCTCCAATTTAAACTTACTATTTATAGTAGATACATCAATAACTGTTTTTGTTAAAACAGGAAGTTTAGCAAAATTATTCATCCCCATAGACAGGAAAATGTATAATAATAATGGAACTATAAATAAAGTAGAAAGGACTATATATTTCTGTATTTTTTTCATTTTTGAATTTAAATTACAAGCAAAAAAAAGGTGGTTAAAACCACCACCTTTTCTATTTGTTTATTACCATTTAATTAATGGTGCTAATGTGTCGTATAAATAACCACCTTCAAATAATACGATGAATAAAAGATAGCAAATTAAAAATACTGCTGTCCAAACTACAGCTCTTCTAAACCACTTCTTTTCACCTTCAAGGTGCATGAATGCCCAAGCAATATAGTATGCCTTAGCTAATGTTAATATGATGAATATCCAGTTTAACCAACTTGTACCTGGACCATGTAAGTGCAATGCATCTGGTTTAGCAATACCTAAACCTACTTCTACCACAGTAATAACAGATAAAAGTCCTAAAACAATCCAGATTCTTTTTGTATTTGATTCGTGTGAATGACCTGCCATCTTTAAATATCTTTATAATTAATTAAACTAAGTAGAAGAATGTAAATACGAATACCCAAACTAAATCTACAAAGTGCCAATATAATCCAACTTTTTCTACCATCTCATAATGTCCTCTTTTCTCATAAGTTCCTAAAACAACATTAAAGAAAATGATAATGTTAATTACAATTCCAGAGAATACGTGGAAACCGTGGAAACCTGTAATAAAGAAGAAGAAATCTGCGAATATAGGGTTACCATATTCATTTACATGAAGATTAGCTCCTTCAACTACTAAATTAGCTTTAGATAATTCTTTTAAGCTTTCTTCTCTAGATAAAATAATTTTTTTCTTTGTATCTAAATTTATTTTTTCGGATCTAATTTGTAAAGAAGGATCAGCTTTAAATGCTTCTTGCACTTGGGCAATTGAGTATTGAGAAATAGTTTTCTCACTATTAAACCATAATCCATTCTTTCTTGAATGTTGTTCTCTATCGTCAGTTCTTTCTCCATGAACAAAATCCGCTAAAGCAATTTGATGCCCATCTTTTACAAACTGTAAGATTTTATTATCTGTAGTTTTAACTGCTCCGTAAGATCCTTTGATGAATGTTTTCCATTCCCAAGCTTGAGATCCAACGAAAATTAAACCGAAAATAATAGTAACAAACATGTATAGTGCTACTTTCTTTTGTTGCATTTTATGACCCGCATCTACAGCTAATACCATAGTTACAGACGATATAATTAAAATAAACGTCATAAATGCCACGTAATACATTGGATAGTTTCCGTGGAAAAATGGGATGTGAGTAAAAACTTCATCGGCAATTGGCCAAGAGTCTATAAACTTAAAACGTGTTAAACCATAAGCGGCTAAGAATCCTGAGAATGTTAATGCATCAGACAGGATAAAAAACCACATCATCATTTTACCATAACTTGCACCAAATGGTTGCACTCCGGCACCTCCACTCCAAGTCTCTTTGTTATCAGAATTTACAGCGATATTAGATTCCATAAATATCTTTATCAGTTAATTTTTGTTAAATAGTGCGCCAAAATTACGCATTTTATATTACTTGTAAAACTTAAAGAATAAAAATAAAAGTATCCATAGTAAATCTACGAAATGCCAAAAGATTGCACCTAGTTCAAACCCAAGCATATTGGTAGATGAATACTTCTTTTTATAATGATTATAAATAACGACCATTAGCACTATAACTCCCGCCAATAGGTGTAAAACATGAATAAATGTTATTCCTATTACAAAAGAAGTTGACACTGTACTTTTTGGTCCTGTAAAATATAATCCTAAACTTTCTAATTCTTTAAACCCTACATATTGATACCATACAAATGCTAAACCAAGCACAAAAGTTGCAAGTAATAACAGCATCGATTTTTGCAAATCGTTTTTCTTTAAAAACGATTGAGATAAAAATAAAGTAATACTACTTAATACAATTAAAATTGTGCTGATATAAAAAGCATTAGGTAAATCAAAAACAACCCAATCTTCTCTTTTAGCACTAACAATATATGCACTTGTTAATCCAGCAAAAAACATAACCATACTAATTAATGATACCCAAAGCATTGGCTTAGCTGATTTTCTTTTTGCTTCTTTCAGCTCTTGATTTACTTGAACTTCATTCATTTTTAATGTAAAAATTTATCTATTACGTAAATAATTGGTAATACTGTGATGTAAAAAACACTTGCTAACATAAGTTTTCTAGCATCTGTGTTTTCTTGAGATTTGTATAATTTAATTCCATAGAACAACATTAACAAACCTAATAAGGTTACAATTACTGCTGTTAAAGGATATATATATAATTTCCCTGTAACTTTTAATACAGGAGCTACAGAGATTAATAACATTACGCAGGTATAAAAAATGATTTGAGCTACAGCTCCTTTATCTTTCTTATCCATAGGCAACATGTGTAAACCTGCTTTTTTATATTCTTCATCTTGTAGCCAACCTATTGCCCAAAAATGTGGGAACTGCCAAAAGAATTGAATCATAAATAAAAATCCTGCTTCTATTCCAAAATTTCCAGTAGCAGCAACCCATCCTAGCATAAAAGGAATTGCACCAGGAATTGCTCCTACAAAAACTGCTAAAGGACTTACTGCTTTCAGTGGAGTATATGCACTTGTATATAAAAAAATAGAAATTGCTCCGAATAACGCACATTTTGGGTTTATAACATATAAAATTGCGATACCCACTATGGTAAATAGTGTAGCAATGATTAGTGCCGTAGATGATTTCATTCTTCCGGCTGGTAAAGGACGATTTTTTGTTCTTTGCATTACTGCATCAATATCCTTTTCTATTACTTGATTAAAAGCATTTGAAGCACCTACCATTAAATACCCCCCAATACTTAATAAAAGTACTATTGAATAATCAACTGTTTCTGCTCCTAATAAATAACCAGCGACTGAAGTAAATACTACACTTACCGATAAGCCAACTTTAGTAAGTTGCTTAAAATCTAAGAAAAGTGTTTTTAAAACCGATTTATCTGCCATTAAAACTGAACTCACCTTGCTTTTAAAAAATTTTTGCAAAGATATTCTATATATATGTAACTACCATAAGATTTGTGTTTTATTGATTATTTAAACTTTTTTTGAAAAAAAATTAATTTTTGTTTGACAGATTAAAAAACGGTTGTATATTTGCACCCGCAATCACAACAATTGCACACGATCTTAGACAAAGACTACGCGAAAGTAGCTCAGGGGTAGAGCATCACCTTGCCAAGGTGAGGGTCGCGGGTTCAAATCCCGTCTTTCGCTCTGAACCTTATATATAAAATACCAATGCTGAAGTGGTGGAATTGGTAGACACGTTGGACTTAAAATCCAATGAGCCGTAATGCTCGTGCGGGTTCAAGTCCCGCCTTCAGTACTAAAAGCCGAAACAATTTGTTTCGGCTTTTTTGTTTTTAATTACTTCTAAGAATATCAAAGATTGCTCAACTATTTTACTCAACTCAAGTTTTCATCGATAAAAAGCAGGTTTTAACACCTTTATTACATTGAAATTTAGAATTAATTGAAAGAGTTTTACACCAAAAAACAAAATGCAAAATTTAGAACTTCTATTATTGATTTTTACTTTTGGATATTTACTCTTTTCCCGAAAGATAAACACCAAAGTAAAAAAACCTATAATATTATCATGCCTAGCACTTTTCTTTGTATTTCATCTAGTATTTAATGGATGTCGATGGCAAATGATTCCTACTTATTTACTTTGGTTTATTGCGATATTCTCTGCTTTAAGAAACTCTAACAATGTCCGTAAACCAATCGTAAATGTTTTACGAATAACTGGACTTTTATTATTTGCTGGTATTAGTTTTATTCTTCCAACAATACTACCTGTATTTGAACTACCTAAAACAACAGGGAAGTTTTCAGTGGGAACAACAAACATTTTGCTAGAAACCAAAAAAGAGGAAATTATTACTTCTGATCCTAATGATGAAAGAACTATGATGATTAAGGTCTGGTATCCTACAAATGATGTTGAAGGAAACAAAGAATTATACATAGACAAAGGTGGTCGTTCCGGATTTGCACAAAAATATGGTTTACCTTCATCTACTTTCAATTATTTAGATAAAATTAAAACTAATGTATGGGAAAACGCAATAATTCCTGATGAATCATTTCCTGTATTGATTTTCTCTCATGGATATCATTCAAAAGCTAATGGATATTATGCTTTACTCTCGGAAATAGCTAGTCAAGGTTATGTTGTATTTGGAATTAATCATACTTATGAAAGTACTGGAACAACTTTCCCGAATGGAGAAACTAGGTTTTTTGATAATGAATATTCAAATAAAATTCTTGAAAACACTTGGCATATAATAGAACCATCAATGAATGCTTTTCAAACTGCACAAACCTTTGAAGAAAGGCATCCTGTAATTAAAGAAAGTTTAAAAAACTACTTTGTAAAAGATATTATAGAACGTTGGTCTGATGATATTCAAAGCGTATCAGAAGAATTACAAAACTGGAATAATAAAGGCTTTTTTAAAAATAAACTGAATCTAAATCAAGTAGGAGTTTTTGGACATTCTAGAGGTGGAGCCGCAGCCGGAGAAATTTTATTAGGTGAAAACAATATAAAAGCTGGAATAAATTTAGACGGAGTTCAATGGGGACAAATGGTTGATACTTGTTTTCAAAAGCCGTTTCTATATTTATCATCAGATTGGCCTGAAAACCATCCAAATTATAACAAACACGCTTATATCAACACTAGCAAAGCTGATTTTTATGAGGGAATTATAAAAAATTCTGGTCATAGTAATTTCATGGATATACCATTTATGGTTCACGTTAATGCAATTAACGAAGCCGGTACAATAGATCCAAAATTGGCAATTGAAATAACTTCCGATGTTATAGTTTCATTCTTTAACAAATACTTAAAAAATGAAAATATTAATATAGAGTTACTAAGTTCAAAGTACAAGAAACTCAATATTCAAAAAAGATAATTATTTCTTTCTAGCAACATAAACTGTGTTTAATACAACACCAATAATTACTATTCCTGCTCCGATTAATCCAATGAATGTATATTTTTCATCTAGCCAAAAAACACCTGCTAACATGGTAAATACCACTTCAATATACTTTAACGGGGCAGATTTGTTTATCTCTGAGGTTTGAAAGGCTTTCGTCATATAATACTGTCCGAAATATCCGAAAACACCTAAGCTTACAAACCTTAACCATTCAGTATTAGTAGGAGTGGTCCAGTAAAACAAGGTAAAAACTCCACTAATTAGAGCGGAAATCCCCATGAAATAACTAATAATTACAAGTGGATGATCTCTAGTACCAATTTTTCTAATAAGTATGAATATTAACCCAGTAAGAACTGCAGAAGCAATAACAAACAAAAAACCTAAAGTACTAACCTCTGAATCAAATCCTTTTAGAATTAAAACCCCTAAAAATGCTATGAAAAAGTACATCCACTGATTCCATTTTATTTTTTCTTTTAGAAGAAAAACCGCAAAGATTGCTGCAAAAATTGGGGATATATAACGAATAGAAACTGCTGTACCTGTTTTTAGGTATTTCAATGAAATAAAAAAGAGAGTCATCGCTACAAAGCCAACTATTCCTCTAGCCAGCAATAATTTTCGCTCATTACCTAACAGGTTGACATTATTTTTTACTAATAATGGAATTGTAAAAAAGAGTGTGATTATCGATCTAAAGAAAACAATCTGATAGACATTAAAGTGACGTAAATCCTTTACCAATATATTTAATACTGAAAATGATAGTGCACTAATAATCATGAAAATAATCGCCTTTCTCATGCTACTAATGTAAAGAGTATTACCAAGTAAACCTTGAATAAAATGAAGTTATTCTGTTAAATCTTTAATCCATTTAATAACTTGTTTCGTAGTACTTTCAATTCTGTCAAAATCATACTCCCCTTTATCATTTTTCATGATGAGCTTCGATCCCATTCCTACACAAGTTACTCCTGAATTAAACCATTTTTCAAGACTCTCTTTTGTAGGAGAAACACCACCTGTTGGCATTATGCTCGTCCATGGTTGCGGACCTTTAATTGCTTTTACAAACTCTGGTCCATAAATGCTTCCAGGAAATAATTTTACAATCTCACAACCTAACTCTTCAGCTTTCGCTATTTCTGTGAGAGAACCACAACCTGGCGACCATAGTACTTTTCTTCTGTTACACGCTATTGCAATGTCTTCTCTAAAAACAGGAGTTACTATAAAGTTTGCTCCCATTTGCATGTATAAAGAAGCTGCACCTGCATCTGTAACAGAACCAACACCTAAGATCATCCCTGGAAGTTCAGCAATTGAATATTTTATCAGTTCACTAAAAACTTCAAATGCAAAATCGCCTCTAGATGTAAATTCTAATAAACGTGCTCCACCATCGTAGCACGATTTTAAAACCTTCTTTGCTATTGAAACATCACTTTCAAAAAACAACGGCACTACACCAGTTTCTTGCATTACTTTTACTACTTCTAGTCTTGAGTATTGGGCCATTATGCTATTTGTTTTAGAAGTTGATTAAAATTATTGATACAATCTTTTTTAACCTCTTCGCTATCGTAATTTTTTCTAATTTTTAAAACCTTTACAGGAATTGAATTCTCTTTTGGTAATTCACAACTCGTTGTGGAAATTATAACAGCAGCATCGACACTTCCATCATTAATTTCTTTAATAAACTCTTGTTCTTTTATTACATTATGAAGTGATTGATACAACATAATTCTATATCCACTTTTAGAAGCTAGTTTTTGTATATCAAACAACACTTCAGCAAAAACAATTTCATTAATCTTAGGAACTATTATTGAAATAATATTAGATTTACTTTTACGTAAAGAAATTGCAGCTTTATTTGGAATATAGTTGTTTTGTACTGCTACGCTTTGAATGTATTTTTTAGTTTCAAAACTTACATCCATTCCATCATTTAAAGCCTTAGAAACCGTTGATATAGAAAACCCTGTTATATGTGATATTTTCCTTAATGTAACCATAGCTTTTATTCTTTATCTTGATACTTTTCCTGTGCTATCACCCATCATCATTTTCTCAACTTCTTCTAAAGTAACTAAGTTATAATCTCCAGAAATGGTGTGCTTTAAACAACAAGCAGCTACTGCAAAATCTAATGCTTTTTGCAACTCATGTTCATAAGTTAATAATCCATAAATTAAACCTCCCATAAATGCATCTCCACTTCCAACTCTATCTACAACTGGAGTTACTTCTTTAATATGCGCATTATAAATTTGCTTACCATCATATAAAACACCTCCGATTCTTTGATGAGAAGCACTTACTGAATATCGAAGTGTTGTAGCAACATACTCTAAATTAGGACACAATTTGAATAGTGCATCATATAGAGATGGTAATGACTTTTCATCCTGATAATTAGGATTGACTTTATTCTTTCCTAACATAAAATATGCAGTATCAATATCACCTAAAATAACATGACTGTAAGAAAGTAACTCAGGCATAATTTCAGAAGGTTCCTTTCCATATTTCCAAAGTTTAGACCTGTAATTTAAATCACAAGAAATTTTAAGTCCTAATTCATGAGCTGTTTTTACTGCTTCCAAACACTGTTTAGCTGCACTTTCAGAAATGGCAGGTGTAATTCCGCTCCAATGAAACCAAGTTGCTTCTTCTTCGAGAATTTCTTTCCAATTAAAATCGTCAGGCTCTGTAGTTGCTAAAGAACTATTACTTCTGTCATAAACTACTTTACTTCCACGTGTTCCTGCGCCAGTTTCGAGATAATAAATACCTAAACGTTCACCACCATAAACTACGTTATCAAGACCAACCTTTAATTTTCTCATCTCTTTTACCGCACAAGCCCCAATATCATTATCTGGAACTTTGGTAATGAAATCTGTTTCTAAACCATAATTTGAAAGAGAAACAGCTACATTAAATTCGCCACCTCCATAGGAAGCAGCGAATGTTTTTGCTTGAATAAATCGTAAATGTCGCTCAGTTGATAAGCGTAACATTATTTCTCCAAATGTTACTATTTTACTCATTATTATTATTGTTGTTTGTTTTCTTAAATTCCTAGTGCTTGTCCACCACCTATTTGAATGGTTTCAGCTGTAAGAAACGATGCATCATTACTTGCTAAAAATGAAACTACTGATGCTACCTCTTCAGGTTGTCCTAATCTACCTAACATGATATTGTTTTTCCACGAAGCAAAAACTTCTGGTTTAGTAGATTTAATTTGAGCGTGAAAAGGAGTGTCAATTGTTCCTGGAGAAACTGCATTTACTCTAATCCCGTATTCTGCTAAATCTTTAGCTAAAGCTCTAGTAATTGCGTGAACTCCTGCTTTTGAAGTTCCATAAATTCCAGCTCCTGGACCACCAGCATTCCAACCAGCATTTGAGGTATAATTTATAATTGTCGGGTTATCTCCTTTCTTTAAATATGGAATTGCTGCTCTTGAAGCAAAAAACACAGAATCTAAATTTAACGCCATTACAAATCTGTAAAATTCAGTTGTCATTTCCTCAAATCTTGATCTTCCACCAAGACCACCTGCGTTATTAACCAAAACATCTATTTTTCCATACTTTTCTCCGATAGCTTTAATGTTTTTAGTTACCGATTCTTCATCAGTTACATCAAAACCATAATATTCTGCTTCTATTCCTTCAGAAGATAACTCTTGTACTTTTTGAGCTCCTTCTTCATGCTGTATTCCGTTTAAAACTACTGTGAATCCGTCTTTTCCTAATCTTTTGGCAACCTCAAATCCAATACCACCTGTAGCTCCTGTTACGATTGCTATTTTTTTACTCATTTTTATGCTTATTTTTTAATTAAATATTTAACTAGTTTTTACGTCAATTAATTTGACTTTTTTGATCAGAAGAAACACCACCAATACTGCTAATGCCACTGAAATTGTAATGGCAATAAATGCCGGAACATACGATCCTTCACCAGTTATTTGACCAATAAACCAGTTCATAATCATAGGTGAAACCGCAGCAACTGTTCCAGCTAAACCTGCTAATGTTCCCACTGAAGGTCCTTTTAATAAATCACTTGATAAGGTTTGAATATTTCCAATTGCAAACTGAAAACCGAATAATGCAACGCCCGCTAAATAAATGAATGTCATAAAGTTGGTTTCTTTCACAAAAAGAATAATACTCACGAAAGCCAGAATGATAAGAATACATCCTACAACGATACTTATTTTTCTTCCGTAATCAACAGAACTTTTCTTAATCATTTGTTCTGTAAACAATCCTCCCAAAATACTCCCGGCTGCTGCCATTAAGTAAGAAATCCACATCGTATTACCAATTTGCTCTATACTTAAATTGAATTTTGAATTCAAATAAATTGGCATCCATCCTGCAAAAAACCACCATATCGGCTCAATAAAGAAGCGACATAATAAAACTCCCCAAGATTCTTTAAAACTTAGAATTTCCTTCAGGCTTAAACTCTTTTTATTTTCAGTTGATTCTTTTGTTTCTTCAATTTGATCACCAAAGATGATTCCTTTCTCCTCATCTGTAATCCAAGGATGATTTTTAGGATTGCTTTTGTTAATTACCAACCATGGAATTACCCAAATTAATCCTATTAAACCAAGAATAACATATGTAGTTTTCCATCCAAATCTGGCATATAAAAAAACTATAATTACAGGAGCAATAACATTCCCTATAGAAGCGCCTGAATTAAAAATTCCTTGTGCTAAAGCTCTCTGTTTCACAGGAAACCATTCTCCATTACTTTTAACGGCTCCTGGCCATAAACCTGCTTCACCTAGGCCTAACATTCCTCTTACGAAAGACAGTGAAAAAATACCTTTTGCAAAAGCATGGAAAGTTGCGGCTAATGACCATACGATGATTGATAATGTAAACCCAATTCGAGTTCCGATTTTATCATATAATCTACCTGAAAGAAATTTACTTGCGGCATAGGTTGCCATGAATACATTTAGGAGTAATGCATAATCTTTTTTATCCATTCCTAAATCTTCACCCATTTGAGGCCAGAGTAGGGCAAATGCTGTCCTATCGACATAGTTTATTACGGTAGCGATAAATATCAGTGCTATTATCCACCACCTGAGTCCAATTATTTTCATTCTAAAATTTGTCCTTAAGTTAGGCTGTTACTTAAACATTGTAACAGTATTTGTATAGTTCTTTAAAGTGATCTTTCATTTTTTGCTTAGCTAATTCAGGATTCTGATCCTTTATTGCTAAATAAATTGCTTCGTGCTCTTTGATTCCTTGTTTTGCTTGGTCTTTATCACAGACGTGATATTTCTCGAAATTGGTAATAATTTCAGGAGTAATCATCAACATAAACGTGTTCATAGTACTATTTCCACTTGCCTTCGCGATAGCTAAGTGATAAAGTAAATCTTCTTGAACTGCATCTTCACCATCTAATACTTTTTTAGTGTAGGCATTCAATGCTTCTTTGATTAGATCTAACTCTTCTTCTGTTCTTCTTAATGCTGCTAACCGCACAGTTTTAAGCTCTAATAAAATTCTAGTTTCAACTAGAGATTTAAAACTAGGATCGCTAAGCCTTAAAATATCTTCAATCATTCCATTTAGTGCAATGATTCCAATATTGGCTACAAAAGTTCCACTTTGGGGTTTTGAAACGAGTAAGCCGTAGAATTCTAATTTTTGAATTGCTTCTCTAATTACGCTTCTACTCACTCCAAATTTATCAGAAAGTGTTCTTTCTGATGGAAGCTTATCTCCAGGTTCAAGATTTTTGTAATTAATCAAATCTCTGATACCCTGTATAACTGCGTTTTGAACGCTATTATTCGCTTCTATTTTTTTTAGAGCTTCTAAGTTCATGTTCTTAATTTTAGAATAAAAAATAATTGGTTAACCAAATTTACTAAAATAGTTCTCAATTACATTAATCAATTGTATCAATCAATAGTATTTTAATGACTAACCTCAAGTTTATAAAACCTCACTTTTGCATAAGACCCTTTATCTCTAGACTGAAAATAGTTTCCGGCCTTAAAATAATTTTCAAATACATCCCATTTTTGCATATGAATATTTTTATAAACTTTAAATTCATTATTGTTTAGAATTACTACCATTTTACCTTTAGAGATTTTAACTTCTAAAGTAAATTTACCGAACCCCACTTTCTCTTTAAAAGTGTGTCCTTTATCGTCTGTCCAAGCATCTTCATGTAAAATCTCAGTTGAAGATGCATTTATATTTTTTAGTTGTTTAGTTTTTACTCTTATTTTACCATTTTGCCAGTATATTTTTAACATTGGCGGTGCATTATTATCATCTTCACCAATTAAATCTCTTTGTTTGTTTGAAAGCCTACCATGTATTTGAAGAATAATTGTTTTGTGATATTTACCATCTTTTTTTTTTGAAATATCATCAATTGCAATCTTAGCTTTTAGAATACCACCATCTGAAAACTTCCAGTTTACACTGTTATTTCCAGGTTCCATTTGTTCTCTTAATTCTGACCTTGAATATTTTGTATTCCTAGTAGTAGTTTGAGTTGGCATTGCATGAAAAACAATTGCTCCTCTTGTAGAATCAATGTACATATATGGTTTTGCTTCTTCTATAATTGCAAAATTGTTTATTTCTGGCGGTTCAATTTCGAAAGGTTTTCCTTTCTCGTTAGCTATAGGTAACGTTACTTTCCAATGGCTTAAATCAATTTTAGGTACTTTATATTTCTTTTTTCTTCTCTTCTTTTTCTTCTCTTTCTTTATTTTCTTAGCATCATTAGTCGATTGACCAACAACTTGCGTTGAAATCAAAACACTAAAGACTAAAAATATAAAGTACCTAAAAATCATCTTCAATTATTCTAAAATTTAGTTTGCTGTAATTACTACTGAATCTGCACGAATTTCTTCGTCTCCACTATTGTAACCAAAGTTTCCGCTAGCTGCTCCGCCAATACCTCTCATGAACAACGCTACACTTGTATTATTACCAGCATTGAATGAATATGTATATGTGATATAACTATCGTCACTTGGATTAGAAATTGTTTCTGTTAACAGATTGTTTGCTGCATCTTCTACTTGAGCAATCGTTGTATATCCAAAATTATCTTGAGGAAAACTTGTTGTATCAGAATAATAAGTAGGTGTATATCCACTAACATAACCTGCTCCTGACAATACTCTTACTTCAAACATACTATCCATAGGAGGTGTATTATTTACCAAGCTCTTAAATGAAACTACAACTGAAATTGTATAATCTGCGTTTGGTACTACTTCGAATTCTTGATACACATGATCTGGCTCATTATTATCAAACTTTACAACATTGTCTGATCCTCCGTTTCCAGAACTTGATTCACCTTGATCTCCTAAACTTTTATTAATCCAAGCCGAACAAGCACAATCAGAACCTGAGGACTTTGGAAGTTTAGTAAAATCTGCATTAATTAATGTAGGATCTGGAACTGTTGGAGCAGGTGGTTGTACCACTTCAATAGTTTCTGTAAAAACACTCTCAACATCTAAATTATCCTTAGCAACAAGTGTTACTGTATAACTTCCTTCTCCGCTATACTCGTTTGAAGGTTCAAAATCTGTAGATGTATTTCCATCTCCAAAATCCCATGAATAAGATGTTGCGCTATTCGATTGGTTTGAAAAAAAGACTGTTTTCCACTCATCGTCAGCTCCTTCACCTTGTGACGCAGAAAATAGTGCGCTAGGAGGTGTTGCGTCTGGAATTGAACCAGCTTCAGGAAGTTCATTTTCGTCACATGAATTGAAACAACTTAGCACTACAATTAAAAGTAAGGTTTTAAACTTAGCAAAAACACTTACATGGTTTGTTTTTAAATTTTTCATTTTTACTTGTTTAAAAATTAATATCCTGGATTTTGACCTAATAAACCATTACTTAAATTTCTCTCTCTTTGAGGAATTGGTAATAACAAATCTGTAGTACTAAAATTATACCCATTTGCATTAGAGAAAGCACTTAACGTATTTTCTGCTTCTCCCATTCTTATCAAATCAAATAGTCTATGGTTTTCGAATGCTAATTCTACTCTTCTTTCATCCAATAATTCTTGTTTAGAAATACTTGTAACCGCTGTATTTAAGCCTGCTCTATCTCTTACTAGTTGAAATGATGCTAAAGCATTTGAACTAGTAGTTGATAATCCACCAGCCATAATTGCTTCTACATGCATTAATAAAACATCAGAATAACGTAATACAACCCAATCGTTTCCAGCTTTTGTAGGATCTGTAGATGTAGGATTTATTCCTAGGTTTGTATCTCCTTCAGGAATATATTTCACCACCTGATACTGAGAAGGCTGTGTAATGTCTTGTCTGTAAGAATACATTGTTCTGTTACCACCTAATGCATCTAAAGCTAATCTTGCTTCTTCAGTAACATAATTTACACCACTAGTTCTACCTACAGCATTCAACCATTCTGCTGAGAAATTTTGGCTATCTGTAGTATCTCCAACATAACCTATAGCAAATATTATTTCATCATTTCCTTCATTAAAAAATACATCTTTAAAATTAGATTCCAATGCAAAACCTCTAGCCGGATTCATTACAGACTCTAATAAAGATTGAGCTTCTCCATATCTGTTTAGTGTTAAAAACACCTTTGCAAGTAAGGTTTCTGCAGCAGCTTTTGATGCTCTATATTTTGTTCCATCTTTTAATCCGTTAACTGCTGTTTGTAAATCGCTAACGATTAACTCATAAACTGTTGAAGTTGGCACACGCGTATAAGCCGTCTCTTTATCTTCTGGTGAAATTATCTTATCAATTAAAGGAATATCACCAAATAAGCGTACTAAATTAAAATATGCATATGCTCTAGTAAATTTTGCCTCGGCTTCAAATTCAGCAGCAGAACTTCCTGCAGCATCTAAATTTGCCAATACAATATTAGATCTGTAAATTACATTGTAGAAACTAGCATAATAATCCTGAACAATTCCATTATTGGCTTCAATTGTATAGTTTTCAAATTGAGCCGCTTCACCTTCACTAGCTTTAGTTCTCGTATTATCGCTTCTCATTTCAGTTAAATAGAACTCATACATAATACCATGATTGTCATTGGTACTTGTAGAATTTACTCCTTGTATTCCATCGTAAATATTTATAACTGCCGATTCAACTTCTTCTGGTGTATTAAAATAATTTGCATCAGATAAAACTGAGGTAGGAACTGGCTCTAAAAAATCGTCACTACACGAGAAAAACGATACTGATAATACAGCTATTATTATTTTTGTTATTGTCTTCATGGTTCGTGTTTTAAAATTCAATATTTACACCCAGTGATACTGTACTAAAAACAGGAGACCCTGCTCTTTGGTAACCATACGTACCAGGTACTGTTGTGTTAATAGATTCTGGATTAAAACCAGTATAATCATCTGCAGTTAAATACAGTAAGTTCTGTCCAGCTACATAAATTCTAGCATTTGTTAACCCAACTTTATCTAGTAAATCATAATTAAAATTATATCCAATATTTACATTTCGAAGTGCTATGTATGAAGCATCTTGAATAATATGATTAGTGAAAATCTTTTGTCTGATAAACTCTTGATTTGGCGTAGTAGCCGTATTAAAATCTTGAGCACTATTAAAATGATTAAAAATATATTGGTCTCCCATGTTTCTAACTTGTGCTCCATGACTTCCTTGGAACATAAAACTTACATCTACATTTCCAATATTGAAGTTATTTGCAAAACTCCATACTAAATCTGGATAAGGATCACCAAGAATAGTTTTATCATCATCATCAATAATACCATCTCCGTTTAAATCTCTTACATAAACATCTTGTGCTTCTGCTCCTATAGGGTGATATGGATTATTTATAAACTCTAATGGAATCTCTTTATCAACAACCCAACCGTAAAATGATGAAATTGGATTACCAACTAAATTAATCCACTCTGCAGCTCTTTTTGAATCTACATTTTGAATTTGACCATTAGAATCTGCAAAATCTAATAATGTATTTTCATTTCTAGAAGCAATTAATGTAGATGTCCATCTAAAGTTTTCATTAGAAATGTTTCTTGTTCTTAATTCCAATTCGAATCCTTTATTTTCAACCTCTCCAATGTTAATTAAAGAACTTGCTTGACCAGTTGTATATGAAATTGGATTATCAATGATTAAATCTTCACTTCTTTTAATATAATAATCGAAAGATCCAGTAATAACATTATTAAATAAACCAAAATCAATCCCAGGGTTAAATTCAATTGATTTCTCCCATCTTAAATCAGGATTTGCTACGTTTAACGGATTAATTCCATTAGACAATGTTCCTCCATCGAAAACAGCTGAACTTGGCCCTAATAATGCTAAGTACGGATAGCTTTCAACTTGAAAATTTCTTGGAAAAGTTCTTAAATCTTTATTTCCTGTAATACCATAACTTACTCTTAATTTAAGTGTTTTAATTGCATCAACTTCACTTAAAAAATCCTCTTTATGTAATCCCCAACCAACAGACGCTGCAGGGAAGAATCCATATTTGTTATTTGGTCCAAAAACTGATGACCCATCGGTTCTTAAACTTAATGAAGCTAAGTATTTACCATCTTTAAATGAATAGTTTAACCTTCCAAAATATGAAATTAATCGCTCTTCATAGTCTTGTGAAAATGCAGTTATGGTAGTTGGATCAGCTGCAGATAATGTTTGTATTAAATCTGAAGTAAAACCTCCACCAGATGTAGCATTTATTTCTGTTCTCCAACTCTCAGCTCCCATACCCAACACAGCGTTTAACTCATGATCTCCAAACGCTTTGTCAAACGTAAAATAACTTTCAGTTACAAAATGAAATCTATTTGTATTTGCTAAATCTAATTGTGTATTAGCTGCTCCGTTTCTATGAGCTTCAACACCTTGCCATCTTCTATTTTTAGTATGTTGGAAATCTCCTCCAAAAGATGTTCTGAACGATAATTCGTCAGTAAATTTATAATTCGCAAACATAGAACCAAATATCTTAAACTTATCGTCTGTTCTATCTCTTTCTAAAACTTTAGCAGCTGGATTTGTATTTGAAGTATTACTAATATCTGTTCCGCTGATTGTTCCATCTGAACCATCATCTGGCATTCCAGCTACTAAATCATAATCATCAAACATTCTTTGAATCGCATAATCTCCAACTTGTACATTGGCATATTTACCATTGTCTCTAAATCTATTCACGAATTGAATTGTGTGCTCATCAAGATATTGAGGTAACCATGAAGGTTGTCTTAAAATATCATGAGTAGAACCATCAAATCGTCTACGATCAGTAAACGTTGGTGTAACTCTAAACCCTAGACTTAATTTATCACTAACCTTAGTATCTACCTTTAAATTTAGGTTGTATTTCTTGAAATCATCTGTTAATAAAACCCCTTCATCATGCAAGTAATTCAATGACGCACTGTACTTCGTATTCTTACTTCCTCCTCTTACACTAAAAGAATGGTTCGTTATAATCCCTCCATCAAAAATGATGTCTTGCCAATTGGTATCAACACCAATTAATTGTTTATATCTTGTTCTGTCAGATAATGTTCCTGTTACAGCTAATTCAGCCGCAGCAGTTTCTGCAACCGTCAAGTAATATGCATCACTTTGCCTAGCCGTTTTAAATCCAGAAAAGGTGTTATAGCTAAATTTTGGCTTACCGTCTTTCCCTTGTTTTGTAGTAATCATAATTACCCCTCTAGCCCCTCTTGAACCATAAATAGCAGTAGAAGCCGCATCTTTTAAAATTTCAAAAGATTCAACACTATTCATATCTAAAGCACTTAAATAATCGTTATCAACAACTAAACCATCAACAACAATTAACGGGCTTAATTCTCCTGTAATTGATCCAATACCACGAATTCGGATTGTAGGATCTGAACCAGCTTCTCCTTCTGTTGCTGCAATTTGAACACCAGAAACTTGCCCCACTAAGGCATCATCTATCCTAGAGACAGCAATTTGATCAAGCTTTTCATTTTTTACTTTAGAAATAGCACCGGTAAGATGGGATTTCTTTTGAGTTCCATAACCAACAACAACAACTTCATCTAAAGTGCTTGAATCTTCGATTAACACAACATTTACTGTTGTTTGATTTGTAATTGTGATTCTTTGGGTTTTAAATCCTATGTATGAAAATTCTAATACATCCCCTTTTGAAACTGAAATAGAGAATTTTCCATCCAAATCAGCAGAAGCTCCTTTTTTTGTGTTTACGTTTACAATTGAAACACCAGGAAGAGGCAGTTTGTCTGCATCTGAAGTTACAGTTCCACTGACCGAAAACGTACTTTGCGCATTTATTACAATGCTCATTAACAATGCAAGTAGCAGTGTTAGTTTAAATTTTAAGTCCATAATTTAAAGTTTACATTATGTTAATACACTTATCCTATATAAACACCTGAGTTAACCATAAATCTTTATTTTATTTAGTATATTTGGTTTATTGATTATTTATAAAGATTTATAAATATTCGCTTCATTTTTTTTGAAGCTATTACAAAAAAGGATAGGGTGCCACCTATCCTTTTTTATTGTTAATTCAAACAGTCAACAAATTGGTTTACCAGATTGGTTTACCAAATTTAATTAATAATTTGTTAAATCCAAATTTTTTAACGAAAAATATTATAAAAGTGTCAAACTTTTAAGCAGAATTATATCTACTCCATAAAATCTTCTCTAATTGGACTGAAAACATCTATTAAAACGCCTTCTTTTTTACAAATTGCTCCGTGTAGTACATGTGGTGGGATGTAAACAGAGTCACCTCCTTTTACCAATTTTGTCTCTTCACCGATACTAAATTCAAATTCTCCACTTTCAACATAAGTTACTTGTGAATGATAATGTTCGTGTTTATAACCAATTCCTCCTTCATCAAAATGAACTTTTACTAACATGATTTTGTCATCATAACCCATGATTTGTCTTTTCACTCCTTCTCCAACTGTTTCCCATTCGATTTTATCTCCGAAAAGAAACTCTGAACTTGTTCCAAATGTTTTTTCCATAATTGTTTTGTGTTTTATTTAAAGTAAAAAGGACCTACCCAACTATATTCTTTGTTGTTTACCTTTAAACTATGTTTTGTTTGATTATTTGTACCTCTATTTGAGACTATTAAAGTCTTAGTGCTATTTTCAATGTCGGTGATTTGAATCATACTATACTCATCAGAATCATGTACAACTCGAACGTCTTTAATATTACTTGTTGCATTTACTGAAAATTCAGAAACCGGACTATACGTTCCATGTGATTCAACAACTGTTGCGAATACTGTTTTACTTACATTATTTCTGCGAATAATAAAACCAGGATCGTTTCGAAGATTGAAATTTGGATCATTCGCCCCAACTCTAGTGAATAACAATTCATCTTGTTTTGATGTATTTGAAGAAACGGTATAAAATTTATTATTGTTCAACCATGTAAACTGACTCATTGTTTCTGGTGCCAGTCCTGTCGCTTCTAACCAAAGATGTTGATATCCGTTTTTGCTTCCCAATGGTTTTAATGAGGGCAATTTTTTAAAATCAAAATTCATTGAAATAGGTTGTCCGAAATAATAATATGGCAAATCAAATTGATGAAATTGATCTGAGATTATTCTGAACACATCCAGCACATAAGGTTTTGTGAACTTTTCATCTTTTATAACAGCTATAGTTCTTTGCATTTTCGATCCAGGATATGCATTGTTTTCTTTTGCACTTATTATTTGAACCTCTGAATTATCAGTATTAAAAAAATGAAGTTCCGAATGATGTTTATTTCCTATTTCATATTTACCTTTAAAATGAGAAGTTTCATCTTGCACTATAGTATTATGAGCAATGGTTTGCTTCGCCCAAGTTTTATTTTCTTTTAAATAATTACCTCCACCTTTTTGTTCGACATTTACATATCGTGCTAATCCATAATCTTGTAAAACTTCTTCTCCTTTTTCAAATAAAGAAAATGATAACTTATCATAATGACCGTGACTTAATCCTTGAGCTGCATATTTAAAAACAACTGTCAAGTCTTCATCCCCATATCTTAAAATTCCAATTCCTCCTTCATCTCCTTTTGATCCATCAGAAAGATTCACAGATTTTTTTTCAAATGGTGTTGTTTTTCCTTCTTTAATAGCTAATGTAACTGCTAATCCAGCGTCGTCTAAAGTTACTTTTTGTTGCTTCTCTGCTATTGATAATAATCCAGATTTATTTCCTCCATATTTATATGCTACATCAACAGCAGTTACTAATTCTCTTGAATAATAAGACATTCCTTTTTGCCCATCATTAATCGGAAAAAACTCTCCATCTGCATCAGTTAATTGTAATAACGCATCAATTGAATTTAGTAAAACATTATTCTTAAATTTAAACACTTCATATTCAGGTTTTACATTATGTAATGCTTCAGCAAAAATTAAAAATGGATACATAGCATATCTTTGATAATAAGGACCTTCAGTATAATATCCATCAGGAGAAAATGGCTCTTCCAAATTTGCGAAATACCCAGCCTTTCCTTCTTTATTTTTTATAAATCCTCCATCATTATCTTTTGCATTAGAAGTTAATCCAGCATTCTTTATTCCGTATAAAGCACGATCCAACAAAACATCATCATTCATTACCAAAGCAATCATTCCAACAGCTGCATTTCCCCAAGTACTATGATTGTGAACTCTATTAAAAAACTGTGGATTTTGAATTGAAATATAATCTGCAAATGGCTTGAATAAATCATTCTCTAAAACCAAACGTTCTTCTTTAGAAAGAAAGTTATAAATACAATCATAAGCTTGACTTGCATATACTAACCAATTCGAATCGTTTAAACACTGCCAAAACAATTTTCCTCTTGCATAGGATCTTGGTTTCGGATGAATTGGTAACGTAGGATACATCTTTGCATAGGCAAAAAGCATGTTTTTTACATAATTTCCGTACTTGTCGTTTTGTAATATTTGATACAAAACTCCAGCTTTTTGAAGCATTAAAAAATTACGTTTATGTCTTTCGTGAGTATAACCTCCAGAATAATCTTTAGGAATAGGAACTTGAATACCAAGTTCAATTTCACGATCAACTTCTTTCTTCACCCTTTCTAATGACGCATCAAACAAAGGAAGTTTTCCCAAATGAGATCTAATCTCTTCAACTCCTTTTTTAGTGAGTATTAATTTAGGGTGACTGTCATTTTTGTTTCCAACGCTTTCTTTTTTTTGTTCTTGATTTGCATTACAACTCAAAAACAAAAAATTAAAAAGAGCCAGAATTGCTATATAATTTCTCACAAGATTCTATTTATCGAATGTTAATCCAACATCTTTTCCATCTGTAGCTTTTCCTTTTAAAAATGAAGACTCTGGTAATTCAAAGGTTTCTATAAAATTCGGGTTTTCAGTGAAATTATTACTCAAATTATACTTTTGATCTCCTGTTACTTTTACTTCTTTAGATTTATAGAAATTATTATTTGTAATATTTACGATTGGTTCTCCTACAACCAAATGCATATTCATTCCTTTAGTATTATTGAATATGTTGTTTTGAACCCCAACAACTTGAACTCCATATAGAGAAACAGCCGCATTGTATTTATTACGTTTGTTGAAACCTACATTATCTAAAACATTATGTTCCATTTCTAAAAACGGACCAAAAGTACTTTCATCTTTACCTCCACGGTGTAACCTTAAAGCTGCTCCACCTATGTTTGAGAAACTATTATTTTTCATGATTACATACTCTGCATTGTAAATTCCAATATCATCAGTCTCTTTATCCAAAGCCACAATATGTCCAGAAACAGTATTGAACTTTGAGTTTTGAATACTGATAGTATCTGCGAAAGTATTTTTATACACTCGAATTACATCAAAAGAATGATTGACGTCTAAGTTTTTAAACTCACAATTATTCACGAATAATTTATAGTTTTTATTCATTGAATATTTACTCGTCGTTACCACTGAGTTACCTGTTCTGTCTGGACATTCTTCACCATCAAACTTTATATTAGATAATGATAAACTTCCTCCATTTTGAATTTCAAAAAGTGATTTCTTTTCAAAAAAGACTTTCGCTTTTTCTTTTGAGACTCCTACAAAACTCAACGCATGCTTAATAGGTAATGTTTTTGATAAGGTGTATGATTTATCAGAAGTTAATTCAATAATATCTCCAGGACTAGAATTTACAACAGCATCAAACAATGTATTTACTCCGGCACCTACTTGAATTTTATTTCCAGAATTTAGAAGTGCTCGATTAGATTTTTTACTGTACCAAGACACTCCTGTTTCTTCTTTAGTAACAATATTGTTTGGCAATACTGCTCCCACTTTATCATCACTAATATTCGGAATTAAAAGTCCTTGTGCATTTTTATTAAACAACAACTTTTCATTGAAAAAACCTTCTTTAACTATTGGAGTGCTATTTTCACTTAATAAATTGTTCTTAAACGTAATTCCCTTGATATCATCATAAACAGTAAAAATATTTTTCTTCTTTTCATTGTAGAAAATATTGTTTTCCATAACCGAGTTTATTGGTGGCGCATTTCTTTCAGCATCAGCTCCAGCACAAAGTTGAATATGATCACAATTAATAAACGTATTATTTTTAACTACTGCATCTTTTGCTTGATCATACCTATTTATTGGAGAATCATAAATTCCATTCATAATTACAAAAGCACCTCTAAATCGGTATCCTTTTAAACCAATTCCATAATTATTAACAACGGTTTGTTGTCCATTAATTACACGAATTCCTCCAGTACTTGGTTTATCGTTTCCAATAAAAACATTTCCAGTAACTAAAGTTTCATTTCCATGACGCATAGTAAGTGTTCCTGAACATTCGTAGAACACATTGTCTTTATAGATATTTTGACAAGATTTATTCGAAATAATCTCATGTTCACCATTACATCTATCGAAGTAATTGTTTTCAACTAATGTATTTGAATTTGTTCTTGAATAATGACTTGTTCCGATACGTAAGGTTTCTCCTCCGTTAGAACCTAAATTTTGACGAGGCCCAAAATAATTATGATCTATTTTATGATTATTCTCCTGACTTTCGACAGTATTCAGTCTGACAGTCATGGTTACTCCACGATTCTTTTTACCAACTAAATGGTTATGATCTATTCTATTATTTTTCCCATAAATAGCTACCCAAGTATCAGGTTCATGTCGTTCTGGATTACTGAAATTATCAATAACGCATTCTGTTAATCGAACATTATTAGCTAGCGTTTTTTTATCTTTTTTAAATGAAATTACTTCGTTAGTAGGTGTATATCCATTTTTAAAAACCAATCCTTTTACTATTAAATGTGCACCCGCAATTCTTAAATAAGATTGTCCTTCTAAAGACACTTTTCCCATTTCTTCAACAGTTAGTGTTATAGGATTTTCTTCAGTACCTTCAGCATGAAAAAGTATCTCCGTATCTTTCCATATACCATTAGCTAAAGCAATTATTTCTCCTGGTTTTACATTTTTTAGCGCAGTTTTAAGTTCATCATTGTTGTGAACTAAAATAGCTTCATCTTTAGGAGTGCCGCACGCAACAGCAATTAATAAAATAAAAAGGTGAGCGATATATTTTTTAAGATTCATTTTAGATTTAAATTTTAGTAAGTAACCACCATATTATAATACTTTAGATAAGAAAAACTTTCGAATTTAGAGCAGTATTCTTATTAGTAAAATCTTCATAATTAAAATTGGTTTACCAGTTTGGTTTACCAAATATATAAAAATAATATAAATAAAGTTAGAATTATTTAAATTGAAGGTTATATAGAACATAAAAACTCAACCAATAGAACCAAATTGAACTTTTTGGAATATTCTTTGTAAAGTTTAAAATGTATCTGCGTCTAAAACATCAAATCAAGATAATTATGAAAAAATTAATCCCAATTATTGCCCTTTTTATATCTATAACTATTTCGGCTCAAACGAGTGTATTTAATGGTTTATTAAGTAAACATGTTGATGTTAAAGGAAATGTAAATTATAAAGCTTTGAAAAAAGATGAAGCTACATTAGATAATTATATAGCTTATTTAGAAAAAACATCTCCAAGTTCATCTTGGTCTAAAAACAAGCAAATGGCATTCTGGATTAATGCATATAATGCCTATACAATCAAATTGATCTTAAATAATTACCCTGTTAAAAGTATCATGAAAATAAAAAAGAAAGGGAAAAACGCATGGAAAATTCCTTTTGCAGTTGTAGGTGGAAAAACATATACATTAGATCATATTGAACATAATATTTTGCGTAAAAAATTATTTGATCCACGAATTCATGTAGGTGTAAATTGTGCTTCTGGATCTTGTCCTAAATTACACAATAAAGCATTCACTGCTAGCAACATAAATGGTGAATTAGATAAATTAATGAAGCAATTTATTAATGATCCAAAACGTAATAAATTAAAGAAGAAGAATATGATTCATATTTCTGAAATCTTTAATTGGTTTAAAGGAGATTTTACAAAAAAAGGTTCTGTGGTTGACTATATAAATAAGTATGCGAATGAACCTGTTGATGCAGATGCTAAAATTCATCATTTACCATATGACTGGAATCTAAACGGAAAATAGTATTTTTATTCTTCTAAATACAAAAGAAACTATATGTCTAAAACATATTATGATCCTGCCGATTTAAGAAAGTTTGGTAAAATAACAGAATGGAGTGAAGAACTTGGGAACAAGTTCTTCGACTATTATGGAAAAGTTTTTGAAGAAGGAGCACTTACTGCTCGCGAAAAAAGTTTAATAGCACTAGCTGTAGCGCATACAGAACAATGTCCATATTGTATTGATGCGTATACTAAAGATGGTTTACAACGTGGAATTACCAAAGAAGAAATGATGGAAGCCATTCATGTTGGAGCAGCAATTAAAAGTGGTGCTACCTTAGTTCACGGTGTTCAAATGATGAACAAAGTGAACAAATTAGAAATGTAATAGATCAATGAAGAAATCGCTTTTAGCAAGAAATAACGATTTAGCAAACACACAACGTCAATTAGAAATTCTATCAAATGGAATTTTTAAGAATGGTGAATTACCAACATTTGCTGAAAAAATTAAGGAAACAAATCAATTTCCTTTACAACCTAAGAAATTAGAAATTCTACAAATAAACCTAGGTTACATGTGTAATCAAGTTTGTGCTCACTGTCATGTAGACGCTGGTCCTGATAGAAAAGAAATCATGACTCAAGAAACTATGATACAGTGTTTAGAGGTAATTAAAAAAACTGGTGCGCATACTTTAGATTTAACAGGTGGAGCTCCAGAAATGAATCCTAATTTTCGTTGGTTTGTAGAAGAAGCTTCAAAAGCAGGAATCAAAGATTTTATCGTGCGATCGAATCTAACAATTATCCGCGCTAATAAAAAATACTACGATTTACCTGAATTCTTTAAAAAACATAATGTTCATGTTGTTTCATCAATGCCGCACTGGACACGTGGAAAAACAGATAAGCAACGTGGTGATGGTGTTTTCGATAAATCCATCAAAGCATTACAAATGTTAAATGATGTTGGTTACGGAAAAGAAGGTTCAGGTTTACAATTAGATCTTGTTTATAATCCATCAGGAGCATTTTTACCTGGTGATCAAGCAGCATTAGAAAGTGACTTCAAAAAAGCTTTATCTGAAGATTTCGGAATTGTTTTTAATAGCTTATTTGCAATTACAAATTTACCTATTAGTAGATTTTTAGATTACTTAATTGCTTCTGAAAATTACGAAGATTATATGTACGCTTTAGTTGAAGCTTATAATCCTATGGCGGTTGAAAATGTAATGTGTACGAATACACTTTCTATAAGTTGGGACGGTTGGTTATACGATTGTGATTTTAACCAAATGCTAAATTTGAAAGTAGCTAGTAAAGTAAAACACATTTCAGAATACAACGAAGAATTGTTGAGCAAACGTAATATAATTATCAACCAACATTGTTACGGTTGTACTGCTGGAGCAGGAAGTAGTTGTCAAGGAACTGTAGCTTAAACACATGAAACAATTAGTCTTTATCATATCAATATTTTTAATTCAAACTACCCAAGCACAGGGAAGTTTAAAGAAGTTATTGAAAAAATTCAACCAAGAATCAGTTCCTTATATTCATATTGAAAATTTAAATGATAAAGATGAAAATACTGTGCTGTTAGATGCTCGTGAACCAAGAGAGTTTGAAGTAAGCCATCTAAATAAAGCTATTTGTGTTGGTTATGATCATTTCGATTTACAAAAAACAATACAACAATTACCAGAAGATAAAGACGCTAAAATAGTAGTATATTGTTCTCTAGGTATTCGTTCAGAAGATGTTGCAGAACAACTTAAAAAAGCGGGATACACAAACGTATTCAACTTATATGGCGGCATTTTTGAATGGAAAAATAATGGGAATAGGGTTCTAAATAAAAACAATAAACCCACTGAAGAAATCCATGCTTTCAATAAAGAATGGGGAGTATGGTTAACGAAAGGAATTAAGATATATGAGTAAAAATTTGTTGATGATTTTTACCAGAAATCCTGAATTAGGAAAGGTAAAAACTCGACTTGCAAAATCTCTAGGTGATGAAAAAGCGCTAGAGATCTATAAATTCTTATTAAACAGAACTAAAGAAGTAACACAGCAAACATCATCTGATAAGGCTGTGTTTTATTCTGTTAAGGTGAGAGATAATGACATATGGGATGCTACCGTATTTCAAAAATTACAACAAGAAGGTGATGATTTAGGAGAACGAATGCAAAATGCATTCACCACTGCTTTCGCAATAGGATATGAAAAAGTTGCTATAATTGGGAGTGATTTATACGATTTAGAATCACATCATATCGAGGAAGCTTTTAATCAATTGAACTCAAATGATGTTGTTATTGGTCCGGCAGAAGATGGTGGATATTATTTATTAGCCTCAAAGCAAGTATATCCCGAAGTTTTCAAAAATAAAGATTGGGGAACCTCATCCGTTAGAGAAGCCACTTTGAACGACTTAAAAAAACAAAGTGTATTTTTATTGCCAATACTTAACGATGTTGATATTATTGAAGACATTCAAAATCATCCAGCATTCACACAATTTTTAAATTCATGAAACAACAACAACTACAAGAAACTATAAAATATCTAACCGATAAAAATATTGATACTCCAGAAGTAGGAATCGTATTAGGAACAGGTTTAGGTAAGTTAGTTGATGATATAGAAATCACTCAAGAAATTCAATACAGTGAAATTCCAAATTTCCCAGAAGCAACCGTTGAATTTCATTCAGGAAAATTAATCTTCGGAAAATTATCAGGTAAAAATGTAGTTGTGATGTCTGGTCGTTTTCATTTGTATGAAGGCTATACTCCTTGGGAAGTTACATACGGAATTAGAACGATGCATGGACTAGGAATTAAAAATCTTTTAGTTTCAAATGCTTCAGGAGCAATTAATCTTTCCTATAAAAAAGGAGATTTAATGTTAATTGAAGATCATATCAATTTACAAGGTAGTTCTCCTTTAGCTTTTAAAGAAGCAAAAGAATTTGGAAACATTTTTGCCGACATGTTAGAACCGTATTCAAAAAAATTAAACGACCACCTGAAAGTTATCGCAAAACAGAACGACATAACCCTACATGAAGGGATTTATGCAAGTGTATTAGGTCCGCAATTAGAGACGCGTGCAGAATACAGAATGCTTCAAATACTAGAAACAGATGCTGTTGGAATGAGTACTGTTCCTGAAGTAATTGTAGCTAAACAATTAAATATTCCTTGTTGTGCTATTTCAGTTTTAACTGATGAATGCGACCCTAAAAATTTACAACCTGTAGATATTGCAGATATTATTTCAGTTGCAGGTAAAGCAGAACCAAAACTGGTTACAATTTTTAAAGAATTGATTAATAAATTATAATGCTTAACAAACAAATAGCCGTTTTAACAATAAGAATTCTTCTGGGATTAATTTTCTTTTTCCAAGGATTTGGTAAAGTATTCAAATTTGGATTGGACACAGTTTATAAAAACTTCTTCCAAGCAGGTTATTCCGAATTATTACCTGATTTTATTCTTTTGTTTTCTGCTTATTTCACCTCTTTAGCAGAATTGATAGCTGGCTTTTTGTTAATCATTGGATTGAAAAGAGATTATGCCTTATACGCCTTAGCACTTGTTCTTATAATAGTGACTTTTGGCCATGGATTGAAAGATCCTATTTGGGATTTATCTCATGTAATGTATAGAACAATACTTTTGGTAAGTTTACTATTACTACCAAAAGAACTTGATAAATTTTCTGTAGACTTTTTAATTAAAAAAGACAAGTAAGAATGAGTTATTTAGAAACAACAAAAGATGTATATAAAGAAGCAGCATTAACTCCAGATGTAGGATTATGCTGTACTACGAATCCTATTTGGGAACTTCCAGGATTAAAAATCCCTAAAATTATGCAAGAAATGAACTACGGTTGTGGTTCTACTGTGCATGCAAGAGATTTAACCAACAATCCTAAAATGCTATATGTTGGTGTTGGCGGTGGAATGGAATTACTACAATTTGCCTATTTCAATAGAAATAAAAGTGGTGTAATTGGTTTAGATGTAGTTGATGAAATGTTAGAAGCTTCACGTAAAAACTTTATTGAAGCTGAGGAACAAAACGATTGGTTCAAAAGTGAATTTGTTGACCTCCGTAAAGGTGATGCAATGAATTTACCTGTTGAAGATAATTCAATTGATGTTGCTGCGCAAAACTGCTTGTTTAATATTTTTAAAGCAGATGATTTAAAGAAAGCCATTGCTGAAATGTATCGTGTTTTAAAACCACACGGCCGTTTAGTTATGAGTGATCCAACTTGTGAACAACCAATGAATGAAACATTACGTAATGATGAGCGTTTACGTGCTTTATGTTTAAGTGGAAGTTTACCAATTGCAGAATACGTTAAAATGTTAACGGATGCTGGTTTTGGTACCATAGAAATTAGAGCAAGAAAACCATACAGAATTTTAGATCCTGTAAATTATCCAACTGAAGAACTGATTTATATTGAATCAATTGAAGTTGCTGCCATTAAAGATCCAATGCCAGAAGACGGACCTTGTATTTTTACAGGTAAAGCCGCAATTTACTTCGGAGAAGAAGAGTATTTTGATGATGGTAAAGGCCATACGTTACTGAAAAATCAACCTTTAGCAATTTGCGATAAAACTGCAGGTGCTATAGCAGATTTAGGAAGAAAAGATATTTTCATTTCAGAATCTACTTTCCATTATGATGGTGGAGGATGTTGCTAAAAAACAACAAATTACAATATAGAAACACCTCGACTTGAGGTGTTTTTTTATTTTTTATACTTGGTATCGTAATTTCATAGGATTTACCTCGACTTAATGTGTCGAAACTAATTAATGCATAACAAGAATATTCATACCGCAATTTTACTTTTTGCCAATTCTCCTGAAGAGGAATTGAAACAAAAGAATTTATCAGGTTCTAAAAACCTATATGAATATTTCAATGAAGATACACTCTCAAAAGCGAAACAAACAGGTTTAGATGTTGTACTTTTCTCAGATGCAAATCAGATTGGAAAAAACTTTGGTGAACGTTTTAGTAATGCCATAGCATCAGTTTTTAAGCAAGGTTACGATGCTGTAATTACTATTGGAAACGATACTCCTGATTTAAAAACTCAACATTTACTTTCTGCCAAAGAGAATTTACATGATAAAATTCTCACTTTAGGACCTTCTATGGATGGAGGATCTTATTTGATTACACTTTCAAAAAGTACTTTCAATACAGAAGAATTTCAAAAGTTACCTTGGCAAAGCAATTCTCTTTTTAGTGCTTTAGAACTGTATTTAAATTCAAAAAAGCACACCACTAGGAATATTCAAGTATTAAAAGATATTGATGAAACAAAAGATTTATATTTTTTTATCAATCGATTCAGAAACACCAGTTTGATTCTGAAACATCTTATACTTTCAATTCTTTCTTTTCCTAAAGAGTTTGTAGTAGAAATTTTCAATAGCTACATTTCAAGATACTCTTCTGACACCTTTAACAAAGGTTCTCCTTCAGTTCTAATTTCATAACAAACTCAATTATTACGTCACTGTATTTCTGCGAACAGAATTTTCATGAATGATATTTCATCTAAGCTACCACAGAATTGTCGTGACTGAACATCAAACCAATTCATTTACTGAAACACATTATTACAAACATGAAAATTTCAATTTTTATAGTTTTATTATTTACGATACAATTCACTTTTGCACAAGAAACTACAGGTATTCTAGAAGGAAAAATTACTGATAACACGAAAATTACTGTTCCTTATGCAGCCGTTATTCTTACTGATATAGATACCAACTCAAAATACACCACAATCTCTCAAGAATCTGGTCATTATTTAATAGCCAATATTCCTCCAGGAAATCAATATCGATTAGAAATTCAATTTATCGGTTTTCACACATATCAGAAATCTAACATTCAAATCAACTTAGGAAAAACAACAACTTTAGATATCGTATTAACTGAAGAAAGCACAACTCTTGATGAAGTTGTTATTAATTCTTCTGTAACTAAAAAAACTAGAAATATTTCTACGGAGCAATTGCTTAAAACTCCATCAATTAGTAGAAGTGTGCAAGATTTAACGCGTAATTTATCGGATGCAAATTTAAATTCTTTCGGTGGTGCAAGTAATCGTTTTAACAACTTTAATGTGGATGGAATTGCAAGTAATGATGTAGTTGGTTTTCAAGAACCTGCAAGTGGAGCTTCCGGATCATCTGCTAATGGAACACCTGGAAGTCTTTCTAGGAGTCAGCCCATAAGTTTTGGTGCGATTAAAGAACTTTCTGTAAAAACATCTCCGTTTGATGTTAGTATCGGAAACTTTACAGGAGCGAATATTAATGTGGTAACCAAAAACGGTACTAATAAAACTCAAGGTGAAGTTTACGGATATGGAAACAATCAACTTTTAATTGGAAAATTCGCAGAAGGAAATGAACAAAATGTTGATAGCTTTTATGATGTGCAATTCGGAGCTGGTTTAGGTGGCGCAATTCAAAAAGATAAACTATTCTATTATGTAAATGTAGAGCAAGCAATAAGTAAAACTCCAGTGTTAGGAGCTCCTGGAACCAATGCTTCTAATATTGATCAGGCTACAGTAATTGCCATTGCCGATAAATTAAGAAATGATTATAATTATGATCCAGGTGCTTTTGAGAATGCGGATACTCAAACTGCTTCAACGAAAATATTCGCGAGATTAGATTATAATTTATCTGAAAATCACAAATTAACTTTGAGGAACAACTTTGTGAAAAGTTTCGCAGACAATTTAGAATGGAATCAGGCAGTATTTAATTTTGGGAATCAAGGATATCGTCATAACAGCATTTTAAATAGTACAACCTTCGAGTTAAACTCTAGTTTATCTGAAAACACCTCTAATATCTTAACTTTAGGTTATAACAAAGTAAAAGAAGATCGTTCTTACGATGGTCGTGTTTTTCCACATTTAGAAATCAATGATTCTTCGAATAGAATTTTCGCAGGAACATACAGGGAAGCCTCTATTTATAATACCAACTTGAACACTTTTCAGTTAACCGATAAGCTTACATATTATAAAAACAATCACACCATTACGGGTGGGTTATTATTGCAATACAATGATATTGATTATGGTTTTTTAACCGCTTGGAATGGACGTTGGGCTTACAATTCTGTTAATGATTTTTTAAATGATATGCCTTCAAGAATTCGTGGAGTTTATCGTGTTTCTAATAATACTTTCGACTTTGTAAATAGCCAACCATCAGCCACAATAGATGTACTTACTACAGCTTTTTATGTTCAGGATAAAATTAAAATCAACGATAGATTTACTGTAAATGCCGGTGTTCGTTTAGACAATCAATTGTTATTAGATGATTTACCTTTAAGTCCTTTGGTTACTAATACTCCCGAATTTAGTCAGTTTACAAATAAAATTGACGTGAATCCTCATATAAATCCAAGAGTAAGTTTCACCTACACGTTAGATGAAGATAAAAAGTATACACTTAGTGGAGGAAGTGGATTATTTACGGGAAGAATTCCATATTTATGGTTTGCTTACGCTGAATACATTTCTGGAACTGATTATTTTAATGTTGATATAAGACCAAATGGGAATGTTGTTCAATTAGAAGAAATTCTAGGTGTTTTAGCAAATCAACAACCAGGATTAACCGAAATCAACTTAATTGATAACGATTTTGAATTACCAAGAGAATGGAAAACTCGATTGAGTTTTGAAGCCAAGCTTTCTCAAAACTTTCGTTTTTCAGTAGAAGCAACCTATACCGATGTATTGAAAGGAATTTTTTTTCAATCGATAAATAGACGCCAAGAATTTGGAAATTATTCGGGAGCAGACAATCGTTTGTTTTACAATGGAACTCGAGTAAACGATGATTTTACCAATGTGTTTTTATTAAGCAACACCAATAGAGGATATCGTTACAATATCAATTTCGGACTTTCAAAAGAAACAGAAAATTATGCTGGTTTCTTAGGTTATACAAATGGGAAAAGTAAAGATGTTTCAAGTACAGTCCGTAATTCATCTGCAGCAAACTTCGAATGGAATCAAGCTATAAATTCACATAATCCAGATGTGTCTTTTTCTAACTTTGATCTTCGACATAAAATTGTTTCTTCTCATAACTATAATTTTGATTTTAAGAATAATTATCAGCTACAAGTTTCTGCATTATATACAGGAACATCAGGAAGTCCATATTCAGTGGTTTATCAAGGAGATGTAAATAGAGATGGATCTTCAAGAAATGATTTGGTATATATTCCAAAAAACCA
This sequence comes from uncultured Tenacibaculum sp., assembly GCA_947492185.1. Taxonomy (GTDB): domain Bacteria; phylum Bacteroidota; class Bacteroidia; order Flavobacteriales; family Flavobacteriaceae; genus Polaribacter. Next base: position 587,594 of record CANLMR010000001.1, on the reverse strand, counting down.
AAGTGAGATTCAACTAGCAGATATTACAGATACCAATGGAAATGTTTTGGTTTCAGCTCAAGAACAATGGACCCGATTAGATGACTTCATTAACAACAATGATTATTTGAGAGAAAACAGAGGAAATTATGCTGAAAGAAATGCTGGAAGAACGCCTTGGAATCATCAATTAGATGCAAAATTCGTATTGAATATTCCATTTAAAAACAACGATAATTTACAAGTAAGCTTTGATGTTTTTAATGTATTGAATTTGTTAAATAAAAGTTGGGGACGTTTAGTTTTTGTGCCTAATGTTGTAAATTCAAACTTTAACTTATTAGAGTTTCAAAGAGTACAAAACAATCAACCTGTATACCAATTCACATTAGATGAAAATGCAAAACCTTGGGTACTTGATGTGATTAATTCAAGATGGAAAGCGCAGTTAGGATTGAAATATCAGTTTTAATAAAATAATACTTTTGCAACGCTTTATTTTTTTTTTCTGTCTATAGAAGTATATCATCATATCTCTATAAAAATGAAAAAAACAATTTTATTCCTAACACTTGTACTTTTACTAAACAGTATTTTTATTGAAGCTCAAAATAAAGCGGAATACTTGAAAAAGAATAAGATTAAAGAAGATTTAGAATTTCTTGACAAACTTCTTCAGAATAAATCTTCTTATCAAGGCTTAAATGGATTTGATTATAGAAAAGAATTTAAAAAATTCATTAAAGAAACTGAAAAAAAACAAGTTACAAGATTTGAATTTGGTTTGTTTTTATCTAAAATATTAGGAAGAATTGGAGACAGACATGCTTATATAAAAGGATATAATTCTAGAGATTCTCTTTTTTTACCACTATCATTCGCTCCTTTTAAAAATAAAGTTCTCGTACTCAATCGAGACAAAATAACTAAAAAGTATAATTTTTTAAACACCAAATTTCCTTATCTAAAATCAATCAATAAAATACCCACAGAAAAAATATTAGCACAAATTGTTCCCAGAGAAAAAAAGGCTCCTGAAAAATCTTACTTCACCTATGCCGTAAGAGAACTAAGAGATATTCAAACTATATTTAAGACGCTAAATATTAAATTATCAAAAACTATTTTACTAACTCTAACTAATGAAGATGGAAAGGAAAAGAGCTTCAAAATAGATTTAGTTTCAAGAAAGAAAAGAGTAAGATTATGGGATGAAAAATTCTATAGAAATATATTCTATATAAAAGATGAAAAATATAATGATCAAAAATATATTAAGCGATTTTTTAAATTAAAAAAACAAATTGCTTATATACAAATTCCTGATATGCTAGAAAAAAAAGATGCTCCTATTTTCTTTAATACTTTAAATGATTTTATGAGAAAATCAAAAAATAGCAAAGCTTTAATAATCGATGTTAGAGACAACTCTGGAGGCACAAGAGATTTAATTCAAGAACTAGCAGGTTATTTTATTCATCCAGATTCAATTTATGTAGCAAATGTAGTTAAGCAAAGAGGTGAATTCCCTCTTAAAAAAGAAATAATAGAAGAGCTACACTCCCGGTATTTATTTACAAAAAACGAATTAAATAAAAGAGAAAAAGTTGCTGTAGATACATTTATGACTGAATTCAATCCTATGTATAATTTAGATAGTAATAAATTTAGTGATTACTATTATTATATTCTTAATGGGTTAAAACTTTCTAAAAACAAATATCATTATAATAAACCTATCTATATTTTGGCTAATGAAAGAAGTTTTAGTGCTGCATCAGTTTTAGCTTCAGTTTTTAAAGACTTACCCAACATAAAGGTTGTTGGAGTTAATACAGACGGTTCTAGTGGTAACAGTATAAGGTTTAAATTACCTAACTCTAAGTTACGCGGTAAAATAAGCACTATGGTTTCTTTTCAAAAAAATGGGAAAGTTTTAGATGGAATTGGCACCAAGCCAGATATTGAAATAGAAAGAAATCTAGATCAAATTTTTTTTAACGAAGATTACCAACTTAATCAACTTATTAACTTTATAGATAGCAACTAATTAAAAACACTTTGAAAAAGACGTATATACCACTCTAGAGATTAGTGATGATAATATTATTAGTTTTAAAATCCATTAGTTTTTATTGAATATGACGTTTTCACTTCCTTTTTCGCATTAATGTCATATGAATGTCGTATCAAATTCATTGGTTAAATTTGAGAAAACTCCAAGATTGATTTAATCTTGTAATCAATTTAAAAAAATGAAACAACCACAATTAGGTAAAAAGGTTGCAGAACTAAGATTCAAAAAAGGATTAACGCAAACAGAACTAGCAGAACAATGTAATTTAAGTTTACGAACTATTCAACGAATAGAAGCTACAGAAGTTACACCTAGAAGCTATACGCTTAAAGTAATTTTTAAAAACTTAGAGTATGATTATATAGTTGAAGAAAAGAAAATAATAACAAAAAAGAATGGCTCTATTAAGAATTTATTACTCTTAATACTCACATTAGTTTCCGTGACTTTAATTTTAGTCAATTTTTTACCTAAAAATAACAACAAGTTTATTACTCAAACCAAGAATACAATTATTCAAAATCAAAAAAAATTAAAAAATTGGGTAGATTATAAACAAATAGATTCTGTAATGACTTTATATGATGATAATGCTTGTATTTTAAATTCTAAATGTGGTAAAATTCAAATTCGTCATCAGTTTAACAGACTTATGAATGATGACTTTAAATGGATCGAATACAATACTATTTCTATCAATGTAAGTGAGAAAATTGCTATAGAAAAATATGAGAGTTTATATAAATTCAATGGAAAAACTAAAACACAAATTGGAGTTATTGAATGGAATTTGATCAATGATAAATGGTTAATAGTTAATGATATGTTTCGTGATAAATAAACACTTGTTATATGTTAAAAAAACAAATTCTGTTTCTATGTATTCAAATACTAACTTTTATCTCTAGTTGTAAAAGAATTAATGATATTGATTATGAAAAAAACAAAGTCATATATCTCTCAGAACAAAAAGAATTTGGAACTCCAATTTGGAAATACATTCAGAATAATACATATATTCTAAACAGTAAAAATCAAATTGATTATACAAAACAGATAGATTCATTAGAAACAATTTTTACAAATCATCTTAAAAAATTTAAAAATAAACTTGATAAATCTACAATTGAAAATGAAATAGCAGGAATACATTTAGCGTTTAGCAAATTGATTTTAGAATACCCGGAACTACATAATCTGTTTACTGGTCAAAAAGTCATTTTAAGTCAAAAAAATGAAAACAGATTAGCTCAAAACATTAAGTATTTAAACAATGAAAAATTGATAGAATCTAGAGATTTAAAAGACTACATAATTTCTTTAATTAATATAAAATCAAAACAATACCTGCAACAAGGTTTTTTAAAAACAATAGATAACCAACAACTCACTGCAAATTTCAAAGTAATTAATGACTTATTTACAAACCAAGTAACAAACGACTTTTGGAAACACAAATATCTTTATGACCATATTGATAATTTAGGGATAAAAAACACAGGTGAAATTTATGCTAACTTTATTAAGAATTGTAAAAATGAAAAATATCTTGAAAGTATAAAGAATATATACACTTCTCATAAAAAAGAAAGAGCTGATCATATCATAGAAACTTATAAGGAAATTGATGATTTTAAGTTAGACATGCATCTTTTTCTTCCAGATAATAAAACGTTTAAAGGAAAACGCCCCACTATCGTTCAATTTCATGGAGGAAGTTGGTCAGAAGGAAAACCAGATTGGTTTTTTAGCACTGCTAAAACATATGCTAAACAAGGTTTTGTAGTTGGTGTTGTTGAATATCGAATAAAAGGAAAACACGGAACTTATCCTTTTGAGAGTGTAAAAGATGCGAAATCTGCCATCCGATGGATTAGACAAAATGCAAGAAAATATAATATTGATTCTAATAAAATAATTGCAACTGGCAATTCAGCCGGTGGTCATTTATCACTTACTACCACTCTTGTTAATGGTTGGAATGAAAACACAGATAATCTCGAAATTAACGCAAAACCAAATATTATAATAGTTAATTCTGGCGTGTATGATTTAACAACTAGATCTAATTATTGGATTACTGAAAAAGAAAAGGATAAAAATATTGTAAAAGAAATATCTCCAAACCACCTGATACAAAAAACAGACAGTAAAATACTTCTAATTCATGGAGAAAAAGATCTAAACTGTCTCTATAAAACTGCTGAGTATTTTTACACTGAAATGAAAAAGCTTGGAAATTCCATAGAATTGCATACCATCAAAAATGCAGATCATTGGATATGGTATGGTAAACGCTCTGGAGAAGTTTCTAAAATTACTAATGGGTATATGGATTCCTTGGATTTATTTTAAAAATTAGTACCTTAAACACTCTTAAGATTTTATTTATTTGAAACTTCAAAATGAATCGTGAAATTATAGACATAAACGATTGTACAATTCTATTAGAAGAAGCAACTACTGATAGTACAAATCTCGTCGATACCTGTTATTTCGACGAGCCTGTTATTGCTATTGCCTTTTACGGTTCTGGTGATGTTGGATTGAAAGTAAAATACGATGGAAAGACAAAAGAATTTCAACAAACTAAAGGAATGATTCTGTCTTTCTATGCAGACGAAAAAGTTGCTTTTGAACATCACGTTTCTAACGAAAAACCTTTACAATGCTTGGTAATTGCTACTACTGTTAGAAACCTAGATAAACTTCCGAATGGTGAAGGAGAATTCTTAGAACAGTTTTTATCACAATTGGTACATCCAAAAGATCACTATGTTGAAGGTCCCGTTTTTAAAATGACTCCAGAAATGTTTGTTTTGGTAGAGCAGTTCTTCAACAATTCTTATGAAGGCGGAATTAAAATGATGTTTTATAAGAGTCATATGAGTGCTCTATTATCTCATTATTTTGGACAACTTGCAAGTCAAAAACCTACGATAATTGAAACCTCTCAATTGGATAAAATAAATCTCGCTCAGGAAATATTACTTGCAGATTTAGAAAATCCTCCTTCACTGACAGAACTCGCTCAGAAAATTGGAACTAATACCAATAAACTTAAAAAAGAATTCAAAGCACAATTTGGAGTTCCTGTTTTTAAATACCTTCAAAATGAGCGATTAAAAAAAGCTTATTCTCTTATTAAGAAAGAACAAAAAACTATTCAAGAAGCTGCTTGGGCAGTTGGTTATGATAGTTTAGGTTCTTTCTCAAATGCCTTTGAAAAAAAGTTTGGTTACAGACCAAGTCAAGTATAAAATTCTTTTCGAATAAATCATTGTTCTTTTCGAATAAGTAACTGTTTTACGGTCACTATAGTTTTGTGTCATAATTAAAAAGTAAAATTATGATTCACAATAAAACAAGAGCAATTCTTTCCGCTATAATGGTTTGGATATTAGGCGTTACCTCTTTTCTCCTTTCCTATTCGTTTTCTGTTTTGAGTAATCCAGATGTACAAGCTAACATTACTCTGACTCTTGGTATTATTCCATCAGTTTGTTTGGGAACTTTCGTCTACTATAAAAAAGGAAGTATTACTCCATCAAACTTGGCCTTCATTTTTATGGGAACAGCCGCTGCCTTAGATATGATCATCACTGTTCCTATGTTTATTATTCCTGCAGGTGGAAGTTATGCTGAATTCTTTAATGACCCTATGTTTTACATCATCATGGTAGAATTCTACTTCATCACAACGTACTCTGGCAACTATTTCATTAAAAAACAACGAGCATGAAAACTATCATCTTTTTTGTAACTGTTGTATTAACTGCATTGTCTGCAGGAATCTTTTTCGCATGGTCAGTTTCAGTTATTCCAGGAACTAAAAAAATCACAGATATCACCTACTTAGAAACCATGCAAAGCATCAATAAGGAAATACTAAACCCTGTGTTTTTTGTTGTATTCTTTGGAAGCCTAGTTTTCTTAGTAATAAGTACCATAACTCAGTTTAATCATAAACCTACATTCTGGTTAGTATTATCTGCGATGCTTATATACGCCGTTGGAACTTTCGGATTTACAGCTTTTGGAAATGTTCCTTTAAACAATGAGTTAGACGCTCTTAATCTTAAAGAATTAAACCTTTCTGAACTGAAAAGTTTCAGAACCTATTATGAAAGATACTGGAATGGATTTCACACTATTCGAACCTTAGCTGGTTTGTTTTCATTCCTACTCTTACTCATCTCAATTTTTATTAAAAAATAATCCATAAAACAATTATGAACACAAATATTTTAGTTATCGGAGGAACTGGTAAGACCGGTCGCCGAGTAGTAGAACAATTAAAAAACAAAGGAATTGAACCAAGGATTGGTGCAAGAAGCGCAACAACAGGTTTCGATTGGAATGATAAAAGTACTTGGGAAAAAACCTTGGAAGGAATCGAAAGAATGTATGTTACATACTATCCTGATTTGGCTGTTCCTGGAGCTAAGGAAGCTGTTAAAAGTTTAACCTATTTAGCAAAAGAATTAGGCGTAAAAAAGATGGTATTATTATCTGGAAAAGGAGAAGCAGAAGCGGAAGCATGCGAAGAAATTGTTGCGAATTCAGGTTTAAACTACACTATTGTTAGAGCTTCTTGGTTCAATCAAAATTGGAGTGAAAGTTTCTTTTTAGATTCAATTCTTTCTGGAGATGTTGCTTTACCAATGTCAGATATTTTAATTCCATTTGTAGATGCTAATGATATTGCCGAAGTTGCATCTGAAGTTTTAATGAATAACAATTACAATGGAGAAATTGTTGAAGTTACAGGTCCTGAATTAATCACATTTAAAGATGTAGTATCTACAATTGGACTTGCTACTGACAGAAAATTCAACTTCCATGAAGTAACCTTGCAACAATACATTGAAGGAATGCGAAAAATGTACTTACCTGAAGATGTGGTCTGGTTAATTGAATACTTGTTTAGTAATGTATTGACCAATCCTAACAATCAACTTATTTCAACAGATATTGAAAAAGTTCTAGGAAGAAAAGCCAGAACATTTACAGAATATGCTGTAGAAACTGCAAAAACAGGTGTTTGGAATCCATAAAAATCAACATCTTAATTTTTAAAACGTCTTAAGTTTATACTTAGGGCGTTTATTTGTTTAATAATGCTATAATAAAAAGCTATTACCTTCTCTTGAATTCTCTGCAATCAAAGCAGTATCTTAGTACCATGCAAAAGTACTTAGATCTTATATCTAAATCGTATTCTGATTATTGGAATTACATTAAACAATCCGTTCTTTTTGAATTGAATTGGGAGAACTATTTTTATGGATTAATCATAATTTCACTTATTGTTTGGGCATTGGAAATTATATTTCCTTGGCGTAAAAATCAACCAGTTTTCAGAAAAGATTTTTGGTTAGATACCTTTTATATGTTCTTCAACTTTTTCCTTTTAAACCTCATCGTTTTAATCGCTTTATCTAATACTGCTGCGCAAATTTTTAATGATATTTTGGGCTTTGTAGGATTATCTATTTCTAGCTTCCAGTTATTCGATATTAATTCATTTCCGTATTGGTTACGAATTTTTATGTTTTTTATAATTATAGATTTTGTGCAATGGTATACTCACACACTTTTACATAAGTATGAGTTTTTATGGAACTTTCATAAAGTACACCATTCTGTAAAACAAATGGGATTTGCAGCACATCTCCGTTATCATTGGATGGAACCTGTGGTATATAAATCAATGAAATATATTCCATTAGCAATTATGGGTGGGTTTACAGCTCAAGATGTTGCTATTGTCCACTTCTTTAATATTACCATCGGACATTTAAATCACGCAAATATTAATTGGGATTACGGATTTTTAAAGTACATTTTAAACAATCCGAAAATGCATATTTGGCATCATGCTAAAGAACTTCCAGAAGACAGAAAAAATGGTGTTAATTTCGGAATTACCTTAAGTTTATGGGATTACCTATTCAAAACAAATTACATTCCTTATTCAGGAAGAGATATTGAAATTGGTTTTGAAGGTGATGAAAAGTTCCCTAAAGACTTTATTAGTCAGGAATTATATCCTCTTAATAAAAAATAGCCTGAATATTTATCTCAAATTAGAAATCTAATTTTTAACGTCATTCCGTCCCGAAGCCTCGGGATAATTCGGAATCTCATACTACTAAACTATTCTCCATAATTAGAACCTGAAATAAATTCAGGTTAACATTACATGATATATCGATCATCACTAAAAATAATCTGGCTATTTGTATCTTTATCGGATAAACAAATAAATCAGATGAAACGAGTATTAATTTTCTTCATTTTAAATTCATAGAAAGAAATGATTAAAATTAATATGAGTTACTGAAATCAAAGATTCACGAATACAAAAACTTAAGTGATAAACTTATGAGTAATGTATTCAAGTTTTTTGAACATTCAGAAATCAAAAATTTTCAAACAGATGAGATATATAAAATTTTTATTCCTATTTCTTTTTATTCAAGTTACTGCACAACAAGGTGGGATGTGGATTCCTTCTTTGTTAGAAGGTATGAATGAACAAGAAATGAAATCTTTAGGAAGTAAGCTTTCAGCAAAAGATATTTATGATGTAAATAATTCTAGCTTAAAAGATGCAATTGGTCATTTTAACGGAGGTTGTACTAGTGAAGTAATCTCGTCAAAAGGGTTAATATTAACTAATCATCACTGTGGATTTGGACAAATCCAATCTCATTCATCTTTAGAAAACGATTATTTAAAAAATGGATTCTGGGCAATGAATTTGGCCGAAGAATTACCAAATAATAATTTATTTGTTGAATTTATCGTAAGAATTGAAGATGTTACTACAAAAGCTTTAGCAGGAGTTACTGATGCGATGTCTGAACGCGAAAAGCAATCTGCAATTGATAAGAACATTAATGCTATTAAAAAGTCAACTAAAAAAGAAGATTGGCAATTGGTTAAGGTAAGTCCGTTTTATAAAGGAAATCAATATTTTTCATTTGTAACTGAACGTTTTGAAGATATTCGTTTAGTTGGTGCTCCGCCAAGTAGTATTGGTAAGTTCGGTAGTGATACTGATAACTGGGTTTTCCCACGTCATACAGGAGATTTTTCTTTATTTAGAATCTACGCAGACAAAAACAATCGTCCTGCTAAGTATAACAAAGATAATGTTCCATACAAACCAAAGCACTTTTTACCAGTTTCTTTAGATGGTGTTGAAGAAGGAGATTTTACTATGGTTTTTGGTTTCCCTGGAAGAACAAATGAATATTTACCAGCAACAGCTATTAAACATATTACGCAAGAATTCAATCCAAGTAATATTGCTATTAGAGAAGCAGCATTAAAAGAGATTGATGCTCAAATGAAAGCTAGTGATGCTGTTAGAATTAAATATGCATCTAAACAGGCAAGAATTGCAAATGCTTGGAAAAAATGGATTGGTGAAAATTTAGGTATTCAAAAAAGTAATGCCATTCAACAGCGTATTGAATTTGAAGAAATCTTTAAAAAAGCATTAAAAGAAAAAGGTCTTGAAGGAAAATATGGAAACATCTTACCAGAATTCGAAAAGCTGTATAAAGATTTTTCAAGCATCAACATAAAACGAAGAAACTTTATCGAAGTGTTTTTAGTTACTAATGAATTAATGCAGATGGCATTTAGATCATACGAACTAGAAATGGTAGCAAAAAACAGACCTGAACTTTATGAAAAAGTAAAAACTTCTTTAACGGGAAGATTAAAAGGAATTCATAAAAACTATGATGTTAATGTAGATAAAGGTGTGTTTAAAAATGTTATGCCTTTGTACAATAAAAACTTTGATGCTGCTATTTATGAATCGTCAAGTTTTACCGATTTAGAAAAAGCGTTACAGTTATTAGAAGGATCTCCAAAAGAAGTTGTTAAAAAACTTAACGATGATGCTGCATATGCATATGCAAAACCAATGATTCAAGAGTTTTACACTCAAATTAATCCGGAGTTCCAACAAAAAAATCAGCCAATTGTTACATTACAAAAACAATACATGAAAGCGTTAATGGAAGCCTTACCAAAAGCGCGTTATTTCCCAGATGCTAACAGTACGCTTCGTGTTACTTATGGTCAAGTTCGTGGATATTCTCCAAGGGATGCTGTGTATTACAATCCGGTAAGTTATTTAGATGGTGTTATCGAAAAATACGTTCCTGGTGACTATGAATTTGATGTTCCACAAAAACTAAGAGATTTATATAAAGCTAAAGATTACGGACAATACGCTGATAAAAACGGAAAAGTTCCAGTATGTTTCTTAGGTACAAATCACACCACTGGAGGAAACTCAGGAAGTCCAGCAATTGACGCCAATGGTAACTTAGTTGGATTAAATTTCGATCGTGTTTGGGAAGGAACTATGAGTGATATGAACTACGATCCAGAAATTTGTAGAAACATTATGGTTGATCTTCGATATGTACTATTTATTATTGATAAATATGCAGGAGCAAAACATTTAATTGATGAAATGAAATTGGTTCATCCAAAGAAAAAGTAAGTACAAATTATTGTGACTGAATTCATAAAATTTAAAACTATCTTTTTACTTATTCTTGTGTGTTATAGTTGTACTAACAAAATAGAAACAAGTAAAATTGAGGATTTAGTTGATAAAATTCCTAAAGATATTCCGATGGAATTTACCTTGGTTAGTATTCCTGAAAACAAGATTGTACATAAAGGAATTTTCAGTCCTGATTCAAAAGCGTATTACTATACTATATCTGATCAAAATTTTGAAAATTTTGATGTTTATGTGATTAAGTATTTCAAAAATGCTTGGTCTCAACCAGAGAAAGCTTTTTTTAATAGTCAATACAACGACCATGGAATGAGCTTTTCTTCAGATGGTAAAACAGTATATTTTAGTTCTACACGTCCAGTTAACAGAAATGATGTTTCTAAAACTTGGCATATTTGGAAAGCTGATAAAATAGATAATAAATGGAGTGTTCCAGTTTTTGTTGATGTCCCAAACTTGAGAGATAAATTAGTTTCTCATCCAACAATAACAAACTCTGGAACGCTTTATTTTCATTCTAGTAATTTGGATTATAGTGAAATGGAAATCTATCGTTCAAAAAAAGTAAATGATGAATTTCAAAATGCTGAAAAACTTTCATTTCCTACCATTTCAAACCTTTCTAAATGCACACCAATTATCGCACCTAGCGAAGATTATTTAGTTTTTGCTACTGTGGGTTCTCAATTGGATTTAATGATTAGTTATAAAGACGAAAATAATTTGTGGAAACAACCACAAAAATTAAATAGTCAAATCAATACGTTTGGACAAGGAAATCCATACATAACACCTGATGAAAAACATCTGTTTTTTACAACGGCAGAAAACAATAATTGGAAAGTAAATTGGGTGAATATAACTTCGGAATTAAAAATATTGTCCAATACCAAAAACTAAACCTCTAGTATTATCTTTTAAACTAAATCCGTAATCAATTCTAAAAATAGCATTGTATATTTTTTTGTTGATAAAACGTAAGCCCACTCCAGAGAACAACTGAATATTTCTATCTTCCCAAAAATCATTAATCTCACCACCTGGTTGTCTCCAAGTTCCTGCATCTATAAAGGCATTTGCCTGTAATGCAAACCACTTTTTATCATATAAGGTATGTCTGTATTCTGTATTATACACAATACTTGCAGTTCCTCTATCTACAATAATTCCCACACCTCTTAAATTAATATTATTATCTAAAGCAAATGGTGCAAATGGAGAATCGTTATTAGAAGCAAAACCTACTCTTAATCTGTTTGCCCAGTTTCCTTTTTTACCAATTCTATCATAATAAAAGAAATCGTTCCAAGCAATTACAAACTGATCTTGAAAATCGTTTTCTGAAGTTACATATTGCAAGTATAAAATGCTCTTAAAACCATCTAAATAATGATAGTAATAATCTAAATCCTCATAAGTGTATAAAAGCTTATAGAGAATTTTATCAACCTTTAAATTTTGAGGAACACTTGGACTTGTAGCTCCTCTCAGGTATTCATATTTTTCCTGGAAATAATTAACTCCAAAGGTTAAATGATGATTAAAATCTATTTGATATAATCCTAAAATTTCGGATGAAATATTGTTGTATAAATAGTTTGCAGATTGATTATCAAAAAACAGAGGTTCTTCACTTTTCCAATTCTGATGTGTAAATGCTAAACCAAAGTTTCGAGAAAACAAATTTGGCGCCCTTACATTGAAGGAATATGTGTTATATCCATTGTTTTGGTAAAATCCACCAATGGCTATATTTCTTCCTAAAAAATTATAATCATAAACTCCTATTTTATATGAAAATTGATTATTTGTAGTGGTCCAAAAACCCAATTCAGGAATTATGGTAAAGTTTTCTTGTATATAAACAAATACGTTATACAGATTATCGTGTGAATGAAAAATTTGATAATATGCATGTGCAACACCTGGCAATCTTTTTAAAACAGTAATATCTTTTTCTAAGGTTAACGAATCTAAAATTTTACCAGATTTAGTTTCCAATAGTTTCTTTACAAAAGAAGGTTTTGTTTTTTTTACACCTTTTACCTTAATATCGTAAACAATTTTATCCTGAGCCTGAATATTTAAAAAGGCTAGTAAACAAAAAGAAAGAAATAGTTTTTTCAGCATCTTATCATCTAATTATCTAAAACTCTTTTACAGAAAATACATTCACCCAATTATCTTCACTTACACCAAGAATTGTCATGGTATAATTCAAAGAGGTATCGAGTTCATTGGGAGTTTCTTCATTTATGGTAAGGACAACATTGTTGGTATTATAATAACGGAAACATAATTCCGAAGTATATGTTCCTGAAATAAAATTTTGATTCTCATCTACCAAAGCTTGAAAGTAAATAACATCTTCCATCGAAGAACTCTCATTCCACGTGAATTTTGGTGAAAGAACCATTGAATTATCTATGATAATATCCGTATTATATTCGGTAGGAATAGTTTTTTGTTTTAATCGAATTGGGTTTGATTTATGAACTTTACCATTGGTTAAAAAAGTTACAATTCCCCAAGCTTCATTATTTTCATTTCTAATAAACCTTGATAATTTATTACCCAAAACTCCATTTGATGGAAGTGATGTTAATTTATAATTCGTAAAATCGTTTGGATCAACATTAACATCTTCAGTTTCGTAATATTGAAATTCTGAACTTCCAGTAATAGGGTAATAATAAACGTAAACCGTATTTGAATTCAGTTCATCATTTCCTGCACAAGCAATAACTTCATCTTGAATTTTATTCGAATGAATTTCTAAGTATTCACTTAAAATTACATTCGACAAAGCTTTATCTTCATCAGAACATGAAAAAAGCAATGTTGCTAAAATCAAAATGAATAAACTATTGCGCATATAATTTTTGAATTAATTTTTCTACTGGTTTATTTTGAGGTGTAAATCTATTATTGCTTTCTCCTCCTACTTTTTGGTGATTGTGAAACCATTTCCACAAAAATCCTCCAGCAAACCAATCTTCTTTCCAAAACTGATTATAAATGGCTTGCGTAGCATTTGTTTGTCCTTCTAAATCAACCGACCCATCTATTCGATCTGACTTCCATGGTTCTTTACCCGTATAATGAACACTTCTGTAACCAAATTCTGTAAACAAAATTGGTTTATCAAATTTTTGTTGAACATCCTCAATTACAGTTTTATGAGTTTGCCAACCTTGTTCGAATTCTGCAACAGTTGGTGTTTTTTGTTCACTTAAAGGAAAATAAGCATCCACTCCTATAAAATCTAATTCAGCCCAAAAAGGAACTCTTTTAAACTCATCCCAGTTTGCAGCATAAGTTAATTTTCCTGAATATATTTTTCGAACATCTTTTATTAGTTTTTTCCAAAACTCTGGTCTGTTTATTACAAACTGCTCTAATTCAGTTCCTATACAAAAAACAGATGCATTAATTTCTTCTGCAAGTGAAGCATATTCTAGTATAAATTTCGAATACGATTCTTCTAACTGTTTCCATTGTTCTTCGGACTTCATTTTAATATATCCGGTAAATTCTCCTCTCCACACCCAAATTTGCGGTTTAATCATAATCGATATTTCCTCTTTTTTGAATGATTCCGCATACTGCTTCACTCCTTTTCTCGTTTCACCGAACCATTGCCGTGATGTATTATATATAACAGCTGGAGAAGATAATTCCCTAATAAATCCAAAAGGCATCAGCGAAACATAATTTGCCGATGCCTTTATTACAGGTTGTATATGTTGGTCGTTTATAGCTTCAGAAGAAGCAACAAAACTTAATCCGTTTATCTTTTTTTTCTGGCTATTGCAAGAAAGGAAAAATGTAAACCCTAACACTAAGAAAAATAATTTAACTTTCATACGTTAAAAATAACGATTCCAATCACTTTTCTTTTTTAAAGAATTATTAAAATAAAGCTCTTAATCCAAAACTATATGTTTCTCCTAATCCTTGAAAGTTAGTTCCTCTAACAATATTACTATATAATACTTCTAAGTTTAAAACATCTGTAAGTTGGTATTTTCCTCCAAATCCTAAAGCTGTATTATCTTGTTCGAAATCTCCAAAACGCTCAGAGTGTTGAACAAATGCTAAAACTGTTGCTTCTTGAGTTGGGAAATAACTAATAAATGCTCCTGGTACAACTAAGAATGTATTGTTTGCGAAACTTTTATCATCTCCAAATCCATATTCTGTATTTAACTCAGTAAATAATTGCCATTTTCCACTAGCAAAAGTATAGTCATAGAAGAATCTATTTTGAAAAGACCAAGCCGTTTGATCTAAAAATCCTTCTGGATTTTGCTCATCTCCACTTTCTAATAATGGGATGTGAATTGCACTCTGAATAGAGAAGTTTCCAATGTTTTCAAATGGTTGAATTTTAATCGATGGAGCAATTGACGAAATTCCTTTTCTATCTGTATTTGTATCTTCTAAACTAAATACAGAAAGCGCTTGTCTTCCTCCAAAAGTATTAGAACGGAACTCTATAATTCCCCCTACGTTAATTCTGTTATTATCTGAAATTCCTGTGAACACTTCTAATGTAGAAGTAAAGAAATTTTGTCTTGCTATATCTTGAGAATCTCCATTATTAGGACCCGTTTGTTTCGTTTGTGTATATAATCCGTTGAACCACTTAATATCCCACTGACCTTTATTCAATAATTTAGATGGAGTAAAAACTTGTAAGTTGTTTTTTTCTTCTTTTTCTTCTTCCTGAGAAAATAAAGTAACGTTAAATGCCAATAAGGCTATTAAAATTGAAATTCGTTTCATTGTTATTAGTGTTTTTTAAAAAAAGTCAACTCCTAAGTCGAAGGGAATTGTAAGCCATTACATTTTATTTTTCTTTATTTCTCTTATTTAAAATAATTCTAAATTTAGAGTAATCGTAAATTCTTATCTTTTCTATCGACATAAGCAAAAGCAATTCTCAAAAACATGGAACACATCGTTATTATTGGTAATGGAGTTTCTGGAGTAACGGCAGCACGTCATATCCGAAAACTATCCGACAAAAAAATTACCATCATCTCTTCTGAAACCCAACATTTCTTTTCAAGAACGGCTCTAATGTATATCTACATGGGACACATGAAATTTGAAAACACCAAACCCTATGAAGATTGGTTTTGGAGTAAAAACAGAATTGAATTAAAACAAGCTCGAGTACATAGTATTGATACAAAAAATAAGAGTTTACTTTTAGATAATAATGAATCTTTTGCTTACGATAAATTAATTATCGCAACAGGTTCTAAACCAAATAAATTTGGTTGGCCTGGTCAAGACTTAGATGGTGTTATGGGTATGTACCATAAACAAGATCTAGATAAGTTAGAAAAATATGCTCCTGATAATAAAGCTTGTAAAAGAGCTGTAATTGTTGGAGGAGGATTAATTGGAATTGAATTGGCAGAAATGCTACACAGTAGAAATATTCCAGTTACTTTTTTAGTAAGAGAAAAGAGCTTTTGGAACGGAGTTTTACCAGATCAAGAATCAGAAATGATAAATCAAGAGATCATTGATAATCATATTGATTTAAGATTAGGAGTAAACCTAAAAGAAATTAAAGCTGACGAAAAAGGACAAGCAAAATCTGTAATTATTGCAGAAACTGGCGAAGAAATTCCTTGTAATGTTGTTGGTTTAACTGCTGGTGTTTCTCCGAATATTGGATTTATTAAAGATTCTGATATTGACACTAATCGAGGTGTTTTAGTTAACCGTTTTTTAGAAACTAGTGTAAAAGATGTGTTTGCAATTGGAGATTGTGCGGAACAAAGAGAAGCAATTGGACAAAGAAGACCTATTGAAGCTGTTTGGTATACAGGAAGAATGATGGGAGAAACTGTAGCACAAACCATTTGCGATAATAAAACTGAATACAAACCTGGCAATTGGTTTAACTCTGCCAAGTTTATTGATATAGAATATCAAACCTACGGTTGGGTTTGGGCACAACCTAGAGAAAATGAAGCTCGTTTTTTCTGGAAACATAAAGATGGTAAAAAAGCAATACACCTAAACTTTGATAAAGATTCTAAAGAGTTTATTGGAATAAACACATTTGGAATTAGAATGCGTCATGAGTTTTTTGATAAAGTTTTATCTCAAAAACAATCTGTAACTCATGTTCTTGAACATTTAGCTGATGCGAATTTTGATCCTGAGTTCTACAAACAACACGAACAAGAAATTGTTGCAAAGTTTAACGCAGAACACGGAACAAATATTCAAGTAAAAAAGAAGAGTTGGAAACGCATATTTAGCAAAGCATAAAAAATTAGAATACAATGAAAGTAATCAAAAATATAGGTTTAGTAATCTCTCTTATTGGGTTTGCTATTTTTACAGCAAGTATGTTTACTGGAACGAATAACGTTTCCGAAGAAACATTTAATACTTGGGCGTCACAGAAAGTAAAAAGTGAATTTTTTATTGAAAAAGCAAAACAAGAAATTGTTGGTAAAGAATTGACTGCTTCTCAATTATCATCTAAAATAGTTGATATCGCTGAGCAATCAAATGAATTTCAGAAAAGCCAAGATGAAATTGCTTGGGAAAAAATTATTTATATAAAGTGGAATAAAACGTATAAAGATTTTGTGTATCCTTTAGTAAGAACTTCGGCTACTGGTTGGGTAGTTCAAAATCAAGGATTGTTCTTCTTCCTTACCTTCGGATTAGCCATTTTAGGTGGTTTATTATTCTTTGGCGCAGATTATCAATTACTAGGTCCTGCGGGAATAAAAAATAATGGTATTTTTCAGCATTCTGCTACAAATAGAGGTATTTTAGGAATGATTGCTTTTGTATATTTCGTAGGGTTTTACATATTATTGTATTTCTTCCCAAATTACTTAATCAATCCTATTTTATCTGTAAATCCAATTAAGCAAGCTTTAAATGGTAATGCATCGGATCAGTGGTTTTTATACGGATTCATGTATTGCTCTGTAATGACAGTTTTTGCTATTAGAATGTTCATTAAATACAGACATAATAATTATCAAATTGTAAGAACAGCAGTTGTTTTATTTTTCCAAATCGCATTTGCCTTTTTAATTCCTGAAATATTAGTTGCTTTCAATAAGCCTTGGTTTGATTTTAAAAATGCTTGGCCTTTAAACTATACCTTCTTTTTTGATTGGAATATTAATAGTTTAATCGAAAATGGAAATCTGGGAATATTCATGTTAGTATGGGGAATCATTTTAACACTAGTTATTGTTCCTGTAATGGTATATTTCTACGGAAAACGTTGGTATTGTTCTTGGGTTTGTGGATGTGGTGGTTTAGCCGAAACATTAGGAGATCCATATCGTCAATTATCAAGTAAATCTTTATTCTCTTGGAAAGTTGAACGTTGGTTAATTCATGGAGTTTTAGTCTTTGCTACGTTAATGACAGCATTAACTTTATACACTTACTTCGCTGAAATAGAAAGTTGGAAAGAAGTTGCCTTTGGATTATCGGCATACGATATTCAAAGTTCTTACGGATTCTTAATCGGGTCTATTTTCTCTGGAGTTATTGGAACAGGTTTTTATCCAATATTAGGAAACCGTGTTTGGTGTCGTTTTGGTTGTCCTTTAGCAGCTTACATGGGATTAGTACAACGTTTCAAATCTCGTTTTAGAATTACTACAAATGGAGGTCAGTGTATTTCTTGTGGAAACTGTTCTACATATTGTGAGCAAGGTATCGATGTTAGATCTTATGCTCAAAAAGGAGAAAACATTGTTCGTTCTAGTTGTGTAGGATGTGGAATTTGTTCTGCAGTATGTCCAAGAGGAGTTTTAAAATTAGAAAACGGACCAGAAAATGGTAGAATTAACCCTACACAAGTTTTATTAGGAAACGATGTTGATTTATTAGAACTAATGAATGAAAAGTAAGCTTAACGTTACTGTATTTCTCTTATTTGTTTTTGTTTCATCCTTCGCTCAAAAAACTTATCAAAAAATATATTTTGATAATGGTAAAATAAAGGAAGAAGGATGGATAGAAAATAATAAAAAGTGTGATTATTGGGTTTTTTATTATAAAAATGGAAAGATTAAAGAGAAAGGGCATTACAAAAATGGTCTAAGAAATAAATATTGGTACTTTTACAACCGAGATTCGTCAAAAGACAAAGAAGGACACTATGTAAATGGTTCAAAAAACAAATGGTGGTTGTTTTATGATAAGCAAGGAAACGTAAATCATAAATGCCAACTAAAAGACAATAAAAAGAATGGTTATTGTCTTATTTACAAAAAGAGAAAACTTGTAAAGGCTTCTAAGTTTAAAGACGGAAAAAAAATAAAAGAGTGGAAAGATTTTTCTTCTTTCAAAAAAGAGAATAATCTTAACGATTTAAAATAGTACATGGAACCCATAATTAAAGTTATAATTCCAGCATATAACGAGGAAGATTCGATAGGTAAAGTAATTAAGGATATTCCCGAAATTGTAGATGAGATAATTGTAGTTAGCAACAATTCTACAGATAATACAGAATTAAATGCTAAAAATGCCGGGGCAACTGTACTTAAAGAAAACAGAAAAGGATATGGTTATGCTTGTCTAAAAGGAATGGATTATATTTCTGAACAAAGTGAGAAACCAAGTATAATTGTTTTTCTTGATGGTGACTACTCTGATTATCCAGAACAACTTACCGAAATAATAGCTCCTATTGTAAATCAAGATAAAGATTTTGTAATTGGTTCACGTGTACAACGACTACGTGAAAAAGGTTCGATGACGCCACAACAAGTTTTTGGCAATTGGTTAGCAACCTTTTTAATGAAATTGTTTTTTGGCGCTAAATATACAGATTTAGGCCCTTTCAGAGCAATTAAATATAACAAGCTATTAGATTTAAATATGGAAGATAAAACATATGGTTGGACAGTTGAAATGCAATTAAAAGCAATCAAAAGAAACTATTCATATGTTGAAATTCCTGTAAAATATAGAAATAGAATTGGCGTTTCAAAAGTTTCAGGTACAGTAAAAGGAACTATATTAGCAGGCGTAAAAATTTTAAGTTGGATCTTTAAATACAGTTTTAAATAATGATTCTCGAATACATTATTATTAGTTTATACAGCATCTCTCTATTGCTGGTTTTCATGTATGCATTAGCGCAATTAAATTTGTTATTTAACTACTTATCTTCTAAGAAAAAAATAGATGAATCAGAAACATTTGATTTATCTAAAGATGAAGAAATTCCATATGTAACAATTCAATTGCCAGTTTATAATGAACTATATGTTATGGAGCGTTTGTTAGATAATATTGCGTTATTAGAGTATCCCAGAGAAAAACTTGAAATTCAGGTATTAGATGATTCAACAGATGAATCTGTAAAATCTACTGCAGAACATATTAAAAAACTACAAGCTACTGGTTTAGATATTCAACACATTAGAAGGGAAAATAGAGTTGGATTCAAAGCTGGTGCTCTAAAAGAAGGATTGAAAATTGCTAAAGGTGAATTTATTGCCATTTTTGATGCCGACTTCTTACCAAAACCTTGTTGGTTAGAAAAGACTGTACTTTATTTTAAAGATCCAGAAATTGGTGTAGTACAAACTCGTTGGGGACATATTAACAGAAATTATTCAACCTTAACTAAGGTTCAAGCTTTTGCTTTAGATGCACATTTTTCACTTGAACAGGTGGGAAGAAATAGTAAAGGACATTTTATAAACTTTAATGGTACTGCTGGTATATGGCGTAAGAAATGTATTATTGATGCAGGAAATTGGGAAGGAGATACCTTAACAGAGGATTTAGATTTAAGTTATAGAGCACAATTAAAAAAGTGGAAGTTTAAATATTTAGAAGATGTTGTTACTCCAGCGGAATTACCTGTAGTTATAAGTGCTGCTAGATCTCAACAATTTAGATGGAATAAAGGTGGAGCTGAGAATTTCCAAAAAATGCTAGCTAAGATTATTACAAGTAAAAACGTGAACTTAAAAACTAAAATACATAGTGTATTGCATTTATTAAATAGCTCTATGTTTACATGTATATTCTTAATGGGAATCTTGAGTATTCCAATGTTGTATATTAAAAATGAATATGCCCATTTAAAAGTTTATTTTATTGTAATGAGCTTCTTCGTTACAAGTACAATTATATTTTTTATCTGTTATTGGTTCATGTATAAAAGAACCTTTGGTGGCGGAATTAAAAGTTTTATAAAGTATATTGGAGCATTTTTCACCTTCTTTTCAATTGCAATGGGATTCTCATTACATAATACCATAGCTGTTTTAGAAGGGCATTTTGGTAAAAAAAGTGAGTTTGTTCGTACTCCAAAATTTAATATAAAATCATTAAAAGATAGCTGGAAGAATAACAAGTATATTAAGAAAAAACCATCTTTAAATGTTATTATCGAAGGAATATTAGCCTTATATTTTGCTTTTGGTTTATACAGTGCATTTGTAGTTGGTGATCAAGGAGGCGATTTTGGACTTTTCCCGTTTCATTTAATGTTATTTGTTGGGTTTAGTTACGTTTTCTTTAAATCTATTTTTTCTAAAGCATAATAATGTTAAATAAAAGGTTTTCTTTCATAGCAATTACGGTAATCTCATGTTTATTGTATTACTTTTTTGCTTATCATTTAGAAAGAACTTCTTTTACTACTTTAACACTTATTTGGACTATACTATTTGCTACCTATGCAGTATTAGTAAAGAATAATTATTCCTTTAAACAATTAACTGCTGTTGCTATACTATTTCGTTTACTTTTCTTATTGGCAATACCAAATTTATCACAGGATTTTTATAGGTTCATTTGGGATGGAAGGATGATTTTAGAAGGAATGAATCCTTATATTTTTTTACCAGAAAATTTTATAAAAAGTGGATTTTTACCTATTGAGCAAGCAAAAGAATTATACGAAGGAATGGGACCAATGAATGGTAGTCATTACACCAATTACCCACCTTTAAATCAATTGTGTTTTTTTATTGCTGCCTTATTTTCTAGTAAATCTATATTAGGTGCTGCAGTTGTTATGCGCATTCAAATAATTCTAGCCGATATTGGTATTATATATTTTGGTTCCAAACTATTAAGAAAAATAGGAGGCAATCCTAACAAAATATTTATGTATGCTTTAAATCCATTTATCATTATAGAATTAACAGGAAACTTACATTTTGAGCCAGTAATGTTATTCTTCCTTGTGGTTTCTTTATATCTTTTTCATAAGAAAAAATGGATTCTTTCTGCATTTATGTTGGCCTTTTCTATAAGTATTAAGCTTATTCCTTTATTGTTTTTACCAATTTTTTTAAAACGCTTTTTGATTAAAAAAGGAAAAATAGAATGGAAAGAGAATATTGTAAAACTTCTACTATTTTACAGTACTATAATAATAACTTCTATTGTTTTATTTCTTCCGTTTCTATCAGAATTTTTGGTTAACAGCTACTCTAAGTCGGTTGGCTTATGGTTTAAATCATTTGAATTCAATGCTAGTTTCTACTATGTTTTTAGAGAAATAGGCTACTTATTCAGAGGTTATAATGAAATTGCTATTATTGGTAAGATTTTACCGTTACTTACTATTCTATTTTTACTATATATAAGTTTATTTAAAAAGAATAAGTCAAGTAGAGGTATCATTACCTCAATGCTTTTTTCTTTGTCATTTTATTACTTTGCTTCTACCACAGTGCATCCTTGGTATATAGCAACTCTCATTATTTTATCCGTTTTCACTAGATATAACTTCCCTTTAATATGGTCGTTTGTTATTATATTAAGTTATCAGGCTTACGCAAACACTCCGTGGAAAGAAAACTTATGGTTTGTAGCTTTAGAATATATAGTTGTTTTCAGCTTCCTAATTTATGAGATAAAGAAAACCCACTCAAAAACTGAGTGGGAAAAATTGCTATGAAAAAGAAAAAGAAAGTGGTTTATAACCACATAACAAATATATATTATAATTCTTTTGGTGCAAAATAAATTAACATTAAATTCTTATTTTTTTAACATAACTCTACCATTCCTAAGTTGATATATTTCAGATGTTTCCGGACAAATTCCTATTCCTTTTCCATCAAATTTTAAGCGATGTCCATTTTTACTTACCCAGCCAATTGGTTTAGACGGGTTACCAACTACCAATGAAAAAGGCTCTACATCTTTAGTAACAACAGTTCCCGCTCCAATAAGTGCATACTCACCAATAGTAATACCACAAATAATTGTAGCATTAGCTCCTATACTTGCACCTTTTTTTACTAATGTTTCTTTAAATTCATTTTTTCTATTAACAGCACTTCTTGGGTTAATAACATTCGTAAATACCATAGAAGGTCCAAGAAATACGTCATCTTCGCATGTTACACCTGTATAAATAGAAACATTATTTTGAACTTTTACATTTTCACCCAAAATAACATTTGGGGATATAACTACATTTTGACCTAAATTGCATGATTTACCAATACTTGCGTTAGGCATTACATGACTAAAGTGCCATATTTTTGTTCCGTCTCCAATAGAACATCCTTCATCTATAACTGCCGTTTCGTGTGAAAAATAATGTTTTGTTTTGCTCATATAGCAAAATTAAAAAACTCAATCGAATGATTGAGTTTTTTCTTTTTATTCTACCATAAAACTTATGGGTAGCATATATCTAACCTTCACGGCTTTATCATTTTGAATTCCTGGTGTAAGTTTAGGAATTTTTCCAATAATTCTGCCTGCTTCTTTTTCTAATTTAGGATGTGGTGCTCTAATTTTGACATCGGTAACTAAACCATTCTTATCAATAACAAATTGAGTTAAAATTCTTTTTTTTCCACTTCTTAAACCTAATTCATTTGCTAAATCAGTATTAAAATTTCTTAGTATCAATTGTTTCATTTTCTTTTCAAAACATTTTCTGTTTTCTATTTCTGACAATCCTTCACATCCTCTAAAAACTGGTGCTTTTTGCACATTTTTCATTGAAACTGGTCCAATTGGTTTAGGATCTTCTTTAGGTATAACTGGTGTCGTTGTAATAATTACTGGTGCATTGTCTGGAACAACAATTGCTGGTTCTTCTACTTCAGTAGTTTTATCATCAACTGGTTTAAATTTATCAATTAATGGAACTACTTTAGGCACTGGTTTAACCTTAGGTTGCACTTGTTTTACCTCAACTCTTTTTGGA
The DNA here is from genome assembly GCA_947492185.1 of uncultured Tenacibaculum sp. Lineage (GTDB taxonomy): Bacteria > Bacteroidota > Bacteroidia > Flavobacteriales > Flavobacteriaceae > Polaribacter. Next base: position 563,771 of record CANLMR010000001.1, on the reverse strand, counting down.
ATTTTCACAAAATCAGTCATAGCGTAAGTAACACTTTCTGAATCGGTTGGATTTCCTTCAAATTCTCCTGATTTTTGTTTCTCTGTTTGATGTTCTAACGTAACGAACACCACAAAGAGTACTAGGACCAAGCCCAATTGCATAAAGATGTTTGAAAATTTTTCAAGCTGTTTTCTTGGATGTTTTTTCAACTTTTTCATAATGTAATAGTTTTAAATTAGAGCTAATAAAGTCCAAAAAACATGCCATAAAAAAAGCAGCTCAAAATGAGCTGCTTTGTATTAATATCTTGTAAAATGCTATTCTACGTTGAAAGTAATTGGTAAAGTATATCCTACTCTTACCGCTTTACCTCTTTGTCTACCAGGTTTCATTTTTGGTAATTTCTTTACAATACGCTCAGCTTCCTTTTTTAATCTTGGGTGTGGAGCTCTTGCTTGAATACTTGTAATAGAACCATCTTTATCAATTTTAAATTGCACATAGATTCTTTTCTTACCTGATGGCAAACCTAATTCGTTTGCTAATTCAGCATCAAAATGTCTTTGAACGTGCCTACGCATCTTTTTGTTCAAGCAATCTTTCTTTTGTTGGTTACTACCAGTACATCCAGGAAATACAGGAACATCTTCAATAATTGAAAATGGTACATCTTCTATTACTTCCTCTTCTTCAACTGCTTCTTCAATTTCGTCAACTTCTACTGCTTCAGATTCATCAGTTTCTGTAGATTCAATAACAGTTTCTTCTATTTCCTTATCATCTTCAACTACCTCAATTTTTTCAGGTGTTGGTGGTGGTGGAGTTGCAGGAGGTGGTGGAGGTGGAGGTGGTGCATTAATTACTAATGATTCATCTTCAATCTCATTTCCTAAATCTGCTGCTCCTAATTCACCGTAACTTTTATCGTAAGTTTTGTGCTCTATTGCAACATAAGTAACAAACAAAGCCAAAACTAACCCTAGCTGAATGAACAACTTACTATAGTTTTCAAGGTTAAATTTTGGATTTTTCTTTATTTCCATCCTAAAAGTTTTTATAAGGTCTGCTAATTTAAGTAATTTATTTCGACTTTTACAAGCTATTTAACAATTTGAACTGCTTTTTTTCTAGGAATTTAAAAACCAAAAAAGCTAATAACGCTCCAAAGGCATTGGCTAACATATCCATATAATCAAAAGTTCTGTAATCAGTTAACTTAAATTGTAAGACTTCTAAAAGAACTCCATATAACACAACTGTTATTAACACTATAATTTTTGCACTTTGTTTTTTAAACTTTAATAGCCATAAAAAAGTAAGAACAAAATAAGCTATAGCGTGCTCTATTTTATCTAAATAAGTAAAACTAATAGGTTGTTTCCCTATTCTTATTAAACTCAATACAGCAATAATTATTGTAATAACAATAGCAAAATATACAGAGTTATCCTTTAATAACTGCTTTATAAGCTTCTGCATCTAGCAAACCTTCTAATTGAGTACTATCAGAAATATTTACCTTAATCATCCAACCCTCGCCATAAGGATCTGAGTTTACTAGTTCAGGTTCGTCTTCTAATTTTTCATTAAACTCAACGATTTCACCTGTTAAAGGCATAAATAAATCAGACACTGTTTTTACGGCCTCTACAGAACCAAACACTTCTTCTATATCAACTGTTTCATCTAATGTGTCAACATCAACGTAAACAATATCGCCTAATTCGCTTTGCGCAAAATCTGTAATACCAATAGTAGCAACATCTCCTTCAACTTTAATCCACTCATGGTCTTTAGTATACTTTAATTCAGCTGGAATATTCATTTGTAGTTTTATTTAATATGTTTTAAAAATTTTAGTTTCCTAAGTTATATACCAAGTTAAATCCTGCATTAATAGATTGACGCGGAAAATTGGTAGAAATAGCATAATCAAATGTATTATGATTATAATAGAATGAGGCTCTAAGATTACTATTTAAATTATAATCTGCTAAAAACTTCAATCCGAATAATCGCTCTCCACCAGTAATTTGGTTGTTTTGTTCGTCTACCGATCTAATTAATGTCAAGTTATCTCTCAGTGAAATATCTGCTCTTATATTGATATCTCCTTTTAACGTTTCTTTTTTACCAGTAATTCGAGTTATCATTTTTACATCTTTAATTCGGTATCCTAAACCAAAAATATACTCAGTTCCTTTTATATCAGTTAACGTATTGTTATTAAAATTTAACGTTAAGCTTCTATCTTTCTTTATTTCTCCTCTTAAAGAAAAAGAGTTTCGCATTTTCATATCCACTTTAACAAGTGGTGAAAATTCATCTATTAATGTTGCCGACGAAATTAATAATTCTGGTTGATAATTTCCAGAATTATTTACATTAGGAACTCCTGCTCCATCAACATCGTATTGTAAGTTGTTTGTGAAATTGGCTATAGTATAAGAAGATTTATAGCTATGAGATAAGGTAAATGAAGAGAAATTCTTCTTAAACCATTTAAATTTCATTAATCCATTGTAACGCATTGTCCAGTTTGGTAAAGGAATATTTTTAAATATTCCTGTACTAGAAGAATTAACATTGGTACCAGAATATGCGGCTAAAAATGCTGGTAACATAACTTGTTGACCATTTGTTTTATAACCTGCACTTGGATCTGTTGGATCAGTATTATTACTAGTTCCTGTTGGAAGCTGGCTACCAATTCTATTAGCAATAGTAGCTCTATTATCTAAAAAATTTTGATATAAAACATCTCCGTCAGTAAACATTGTTCCTAACATAAAATGACTTATACTATAATTCCCTGTTTCGAATGCTTTTAAATCTGGATTCTGAGCAGTACCTGTAGCATAATTAACTACATCTAATTGTTGAGTGGTATTTGATGTTTTAATTTTATTCCCTCGTAAATCTATTGTTAAGTCTTTTAAAGGCTTAACAGATATATTATAATCTAAATTATCATTTCTTGTTCTTCCATAGTTTTGGTTAAAATAATCAGCTCCTTCATCTCTGGTAACTAACCATCCATTTGAAATAGCTTCTCGTAGCATATCTGTCTGACTACCAAACACAAACCCTAAAGTTGGAGCCAAGCTTCCGTTAAAATTACTTCTTCCTAAAAATCCAACAGAAGGTCTAAATCCTTGTAATAAAGTTCCACTTTCTCTAGAGAAATTAATTTTAGCACGTTTAACTGAAGTCAACACATCATAAGCTCCTTTTAAAAGTTTTTTACCAAATGACGCATTCTTTTTTAATTTTATGGGTTGATTATTTTTAGGTTTACTTCCAATAGCAACACCTTTTTTCTTGCTTGCTGTTTGACGTTTACTCTTTTTAAGAAATAGTTTTTCTAGGCCAATTGTTTTGTAAAAACGTTTAAAATCAATCGTTGCTCCAATAGTATGCTTGTTAGCATTCTGAATCATATTCCCCACTTTATCTTCTATACTTACTTCAACTGGAGTTCCATTCACATCTTCAGTAATTGTACTTCTAGAAGAAGCTTGCCAATCGAAATCAGCGGTATAACCGTAATCTGAGGTTATAAAACTCAAGTAAGGCAACTTGTTTATTGGTAATTTATATGTTGCATTTAAAGTTTGATGGTATTGGTTACGTCGACCAAACGTAAAGAATTTATCAAAAATTTCAAGTTCTTCATCTTGACCGAAACTATCGTAAATATAGTTGTTCGTTGCATTGAAATTTAGCTGTAGAGATTTTGTTAAATCGAATCCAATAGTATAATCCCAATCAAATAAAAATCTACGTTGAATTAATTCAGGTTGAGCCGTAAGACCTTCTATTAAATTTCTTGATTGTTGAAGGTTAAAATTTCTATTGATTTTTGAATTTATAGCTAAGTTTTTAGGAACTGGATTAAAGTTTAAATCTTTAATAAAACGCCAGTATTTTCCTTTAAACTTTTCAGATTTTTTAAATGGCTCTATTACAAAAGGACTAAAATTAAAGTTATAATTAACTCCTGCCATTAGGTTTTGATTTACAAAACGTTCAATGTTATAATCTTTATGGAATTCTTCACTAAAAGAATATGATACTGCCAAGTTTTCAACATCATAAAACTTTGGTTTTTTATCACTTTTAGGGTTCCTATTTTTCTTTACGTTTATAAAGCTAATACTCTTTCTTCTAGTATAATCTTGAGCATTTTCAGCATTTCTTTTTGCCTGATCAGAGCCTCTTTCTTTAGCATCAGTAAGTATAACATCTTGGTATTGTGGATCGAACTTTGGATCAATAAACTCCTCTCCATAACTATAGCTCATAGGAACTTGCATATTCCATTTTTTAGGCATCATTTTCCCTAACTGAACATTAGTTGAGACGTTATATTGCTTTTGCTCTTCTAAACTTCTTTCTTGTACACGCTGGTCAACATTACCAAAACCAACAGTAGACATTCTACCCGCTAATGATAAATCAATAACATCTGCAAAATTAGTATCAGCATTTAGTACTGCTGCCCAACCACCTTTATTATCAAAGCCAACAGCTCTTAATTCATTAAACCAAACCTCAACACTTCTATCAGCCAGTGTAGTGTTTTTAACACCCAACATTACGGTTCTTATTTGAGCTAAAGTAGGATTTCCTTTAACTCTAATTGTTAATCCGTTTGAAGAAGTTCCTGAATAAATATCGGCTGCAGAAACATTCGCTCCATCTCTATCTAATTTTAAACTTGCCAAATCTGGCATTGAAATATCTAAGTTGTTTTCTTCAGGCCATACATCTAATGATGTAGCACTTGAAGTAGATAATATTAATGGTTTTTCTATTTCGTAATAGTTTTCATTTAAATCAGTTCCTAATCGAATAATCGCCACCATTTCTCCATTCGAAACCGTTTTTCCTGGAACGTCTTCTGCATGTAAGAACATTCTTAAATCTTTATAACGACGTAAATCGATACTAATATTTTTAAAAATTGCTCTGGCTTTACCAGGAGGCAAATCATTTACTGTAATTGTAGAAGATTGTTCATTCTGTCGTTGAATTCTGTTGGTACCTTGTAATTGTTCTCTTGTAATACCAGGAGGTAATTCATAACGATCATCATTTTGTTCGATACTTACTACTCCTACTTCAAAATTATTTAGTTCGGCATTATCTAAATCCTCCTCTGGCACTGTCGGATCAAGTGTTTTAGTATAACGTCTCCAATCTCCTCGAACTAATTCTAATTCAGCAAAACGCATCACTACAGGCATGTTAAACTCAGTTAAATACATACGCATAAAACGAATACTATTAAAATCGGTAATACCTCCTACTGCTTGTGAAAACCCATTACGTACAGGAATTCTAAATTGATACCAAGTAGTGCTTCTAGATTCTCCATTAGGTAATGTTATTGGTTCAGATTTTACATCAACAATAAAATTAGTTCCTTTAACTAAATCATTTTTATTTAATGAGACTTCATACTCATAATAAGCACTAACAGGATTCATTGTTTGATCTCTGTTTAAGTCTTCTGTATCTGGGTAAGTTGATCCTGAAGTTGGGAAATTTTCTCCAGACTGATCAGTTGTTGGTGAATTCCCTTCGGTACCATTATAGTTTTTATAACGCGAAAGAATTGAAGCATTTGCGGCATCTAGAGTGCTTCCTCTAAAAAATTGAAAATTATCTCCTGCTAAATCATCAATATTTAATCTACTAACATCAATATTTATAGGTAAACTAGGGTCAGCATTAATTCTATCAATTAAACTACGTTCTTGTATATCTGAAAGTCCATCTAATCCAATATCTTGTTGTGTTCTTTCGTCAGGATCAGCACTAAAAGCATACAATATAGAAGGGTTTCTTGGAATAACCCCCATGTTAGTATCTACCTGAGGAGCAGGGTTTTGAGTGGTTGGTAATCCATTTTCAAATTGTTTTTGAGAATCTCGTAAAATATCTTCAGAGATATTTCCTAAGTTAATAAATAACTTTCCTTGATTTAATGGATTTTGAGGATCAACTCCTGAAGGTAAACCTTCTTCTGCTGTAATAGAATATCCTTCATACGGATCCATTAACCAAAATTGAATATATTCTACATTCGCTTGTTCAAAATTATTTGTAGTAGTTAACGCACGCATAATTCCTCCCCAGTTTTGATTAGGGTTTGAAAAAGTACCATCTGCATTTAATTCTGTTGTTTCTGTATTAAAATTATATGGACCTCTTTCATTAGGGAAATAGGCTAAATCTAATGTTCTTACTAAGTTTAATTGTGTAATATCTAAATCGGTATTAGGGAATAATTCCGAAAAACTAATTTGACGCACCTCATTTCTTGATAATTCAATATCATTAATATTTGATGGTCTATTACTACTATTTGAATAAAACAATTGATCAATACTATACCATGATACTTTTCCTCTTCTAAAATTATATCTCGGATCGTCCGTAGCTTCAGCAAATGGTTGAGATAAAGGTGAACTTGATAAAAACCATTGTTGAGGAGCATTTAAATTGATTGGAATTTGCGTTGCTTCGAAATCATCTAAATATGAAGTTGCCGTACCATTTACATCAATACCACTTGGTGAACCTGGTAATAAATATGCCATGTCTGCTCTTACAGAAATGTTAGAAGGCGCATCTGTTTCAACAAAAGGTAGCTTATTCGCTAATTTCGTGAAATAAGGAATTTCAGATGAGAAATCTAAATTAAAACCTAACATAATATTATCAATAGGTTCAGCTCCAAAATTCACTTTAGGAGTAATTGGTCTTTCACTCACATTTAAGAACGTACCTCCTAAAATAAAATTCTCGTTGATTTTATGCTCAACATCAATTCCTAAAAATGTTTTACGTTGCTGGTTAAAGAAAGTATTATTCTCAACTGATGCATTAATCGGTACTCCAGACGCTTCCAAACCTGGATCTAAAATTTGCACTCTACCCAATTGGTAATCTACTACATAATCTACACCTTCAACTAAAGTTCTTCCTCCAGCAGAAACTCTCACTGATCCTCTTGGTATATTAAAAGCTCCTAAAGAAATACCTCTACTAGTTTCTGATTTAAAATATCCTTTAAGGAAAAATTTATCTTTATTTTGAAATTCGTTTTTAGCTTGAATTTTAGTGGTTAAGTATAAATCCTTAAACAAGTATTTATCTTGATCAGTAGCATCAGTAATTTTAGATTCTAAATCAACACCAAACGGTTCTGCTTCTGGAAAATAAATTAATCCTCTTGCAGAATTCACAGTAATTCCTTCAACAAAATCAAAGAAACCATCTCCACCATCTACTTTAAACTGACTTTGATCTAATTTATCTATATTAAATAAATTAATTAATGTTCTATTTTGGAGATCTAATTGCAGCGCATTTTGTAAAGTATTCTGTAAAATTCCAGTTTCATCATCACGATATAATAGTTCAAAACGGAATCCTTCTTGACGAAGTGGATATGCTCCTAAGGCATACACGTTTTTCATCATTAGTCTCCAAGTTGGAGCAGGAATAAATGTTGGTGGATTGCTTGTTCCAACTTCTCTCTTGGTTGTTAAAATTTCACTACGTAATAATTTTACTGCAATATTAGCAGGCGCATTAATACCGTCATTTGAGAATTCTCCTACTTTAAAAATTGTTTCATTATTTGAAGCACCTACTACGGTATATTCATAAGAAACAGCTAAAACTTCACCATCATTTAATCTTCTGTTTAATGAAATAAAACCTAATTGTGGGTGTAATGTATATTCGTTTGGTTGTAATTTTCTTGCATTTTGAAGATATGAGTAATCCTGACCTTGAATCATTTCTGTAGGAACCGAAGAATCTAACGTTCCAACTTCACGAATTCCACCCGTTGTAACAGTTAATAAATCATTAATATCATTAACCGCATTATATGGAATTGGTGCTCCCTGAACATTAATTGGGTTAGTAACAACATCTACATAATTCTCCTGCGCAACTCCAGTAGAAAGATTTGCACTAACCATATTGTTTAAATCTGATTCTCCTAAATCAGCAAAAGCAACAATACTTCTAAAATCTCTTACATTTTGGTTTCTATTTGTAATCCAAACTTCTATTCGGTTAATATTAATTGGGCTACTAACTAATGGATAGTTTGCTAAAGCTTTACTATAATTTTCTCTAAAATATTGTGATAAAAAGAAGTGTCTGTCATTATCATAATCCGTAACTCTTAATTCAAAAGGTTCTATTACCGCACCACCTTGGGCAACCACATTTTTAGATTGTGAATTTTGTTGAGAAAAAGCTGTCCTAATAGTCGTTTTACCAAACTGGAAATCTGCTCTAACTCCAAATAAAGCTTGTGCTCCATTAATTAAAGAGTTTTTAATAGGTAAGTTTACATTACCTGCATCAATCTTTTGAATAATATCATCTTCAGTAGGTGAATATTCAACCTTAATTATATTTTGAAAATCAAATGTAGATTGTGTATCGTAATTAGCAGTAACACGTAAACGTTCTCCTACTTTAGCTTGAATGCTTGCACTAATTTGTTGATCGAAATCAAAAGTAAAGCTACTTTGGTTTTCTACAGAAATTTGAGGATTTTCAGTATTTTGATAAATACCTCCTAATTTTATACTTATTTGTCCAGTTGGAATTACTTCAACCTCATTTCCTCCAAAAACATTTTCAAAGAACTTAGAGTTTACATAATATTTAGGAAGCAAATTTTTACGCTTATTATCATTTCCTTTTTTATTAGGATTAGCCGCATCTACTTTTTCTCTAAAATATGATTTTAAATCGTTTTTGAGCTTGTATTTATCATACTCACGTGGAGTCATATAGATAGGTGTTCCCACAACATAATCACCTATTTTTTCTACAATAACAAATTTATTGATAGACTTATCATATCGAACTTGGACATCTGTTGGGTTGTTTAAAAAAAGATTTCCCTTTTGGTTAAAGTTAAAATTATACTTTAGTGGAATAATGGTATCTTTTTTTGCAGGAATAGAATCTTTTTTATTTGTATTCTGAGCAAATGAAACAACACTTACTAATATAGCAAGTGCTGTTAAAAATCTATTACGAAAATATTTTCTCAACTTATTTTACAAGTTTTTAAGTGCCTTTTTTATCAGCTCTTCTACTGTTGCTGATGGCGATTCTTTTAATATGTTGGTTATTATCTTATCTGACTGTTTTCGAGCAAATCCTAAAACCTCTAATGCAGATAACGCTTCTTCTTTGTTAGTATTGCTCTCTGTAACAGAAACTTCGTCAATATCAAAGGTTTTTAAAATCTTTTCTTTCAAGTCAATAATAACTCTTTGCGCTGTTTTAGCTCCAATCCCTTTAACCGATTGAATTAATTTTACGTTTTCTGAGGCAATGGCTTGTTGTACATCTTCCGCTGTCATTGACGACAACATCGTTCTTGCAATACTTGGCCCTACTCCAGAAACAGAAATTAACAACTTGAACAATTCGCGTTCAACCTTATCAATAAAACCATACAAAGTATGTGCGTCTTCTCTAATAGACAAATGCGTATATAATTTCACATTTTCATCTGTAGGAAGTGAACCATACGTGTTTAGAGAAATATTAAGTAAATATCCTAACCCATTGCAGTCTACAACTACATAGGTAGGATTTTTCTCTACTAATCTTCCTTTTATTTGGGTAATCATTTATTTCTGTATAACAGACGCCTAAAGTAGCAAAAAAATGATTATTTTTTTATTAATATTTCTCAGAATTAATGGTAATACAAAATGAAATTACATTTTTTGTAAATAATTTGATAATCTAAATGGCATTAAGCGCTAAAAAATAAAAATAAAAGCGGCTTTAAAAGCCGCTTTTATTTTTATTTTATTACATCTCCTCCACTACTAAAATTTTTCATATAATTGTCGAAATATTTCCATCCTCTACCACTTGGAACATAATAATTACATATTTTCCAACAATCAATACTTCTACTAATTTTTTCTCTTCTCTCTTTCTTGAGCATCAACTACAGCTACCGCTGCCATATTTACCATTTCATCAACACTTGCTCCAAGTTGTAAAACGTGAACAGGTTTGCTTAAACCTAACAATATAGGCCCAATTGATTCTGCTCCATTTACCTGTTTCATTAGTTTATAAGTAATATTCGCCGATTCGAGGTTTGGAAAAATTAATACGTTAACCTTTTTCCCTTTTAGTTTTGAAAATGAAAACTCTTTAGATAAAAGTTCTTCATTTAAAGCAAAATCAGCTTGAATTTCACCATCGACAACTAAATCAGGATAATGCTCATGCATATAAGAAACTGCTTCTCTAATTTTTTGAGAAGTATCAGATCTTGTAGATCCAAAATTCGAAAAACCTAACATAGCTACATTTGGCTTCATACCAAACATTCTCGCCAAAATACTAGTATAATGTGTAATTTTAGCTAATTCTTTAGCATTAGGGTTAATATTAATGGTGGTATCCGACAAGAACATAGGACCTTGTTTAGTAAGCAATAGGTTAGTTGCTGCTACTTTTAAAACACCCCGGTCTTTTTCAATTAACTCTAAAATTGGTTTTACTACAGAAGGGTAAGGGCGAGAATAACCAGTAATTAATCCGTCTGCTTCACCTTCATTTACCATCATTGCAGCAAAATAGTTTCGTTCTCGCATCCATTTTTGCGCCTCTAGTAATGTAATACCTTTACGTTGTCTAGTTCTCCAGAATTTTTCTGCAAAACGATTTCTTCTTCCTTTCTCTTCAGAAGTTTTAGGGTCAATGATGGTTACATCAGCTTCAAAACCTAATTCTTCCTTTAATTCTAAAATAATCTCTTTATTTCCTAAAAGAATTGGAATTCCAATTTTCTCATCATAAACTCTTTGTGCTGCTTTTAATACATCTAAATGATCCGCCTCAGCAAAAATTATTTTCTTAGGACTTGTACGTGCTCTGTTATGTAATATTCTTACTTCTTTACTACCAGAACCCGATCTGTCCATTAAGGTGTCTCTATATCTATCCCAATCTTCAATTGGTTGTTGTGCAACACCACTTTCCATTGCTGCTTTTGCAATAGCTGGTGGAATTTCATAAATTAATCTAGGATCGAATGGCTTAGGAATAATATAATCTTTACCAAACGAAAGACTTATTTCATCATAAACAATATTTACTTGCTCTGGTACCGATTTTTTTGCTAAATCTGCTAAAGCATGTACCGCTGCCATCTTCATGTCTTCATTAATTTTTGTAGCTCTTACATCTAAAGCTCCTCTAAAAATAAATGGAAAACCTAATACATTATTTACCTGGTTAGGGTGGTCTGACCTTCCTGTTGCCATTATGATGTCATCACGAGTGGCAATTGCTAAATCATAATCAATTTCTGGTTCAGGATTTGCCATAGCAAACACTATTGGGTTTTTTGCCATTGATAATAACATCTCTGGAGTAACTACATTCCCTTTTGACAATCCAATAAAAACATCAGCATTATTCATTGCTTCATCTAGATTTTCTACATCTCTATCTGTAGCAAATTCAGCTTTCTGTGCTGTTAAGCTTTCTCTACTTTTTCGAATAACACCTTTACTATCACACATAATGATGTTTTCTCTTTTAGCTCCTAATGCTAAATATAAACGAGTACAAGATATAGCTGCAGCTCCAGCTCCATTTACAACGATCTGTACTTCTTCTATTTTTTTTCCATTAATTTCTAATGCATTTTTTAACGCAGCAGCAGAAATAATTGCTGTTCCATGCTGATCATCATGCATTACAGGAATATCTAGCTCTTCTTTTAATCTTCTTTCAATTTCAAAAGCTTCAGGTGCTTTTATATCTTCAAGATTAATTCCTCCAAAAGTAGGAGCAATAGCTTTAACTGTTTCTACGAATTTATCAATATCTGTTGCGTCAACCTCAATATCAAACACATCTATGTCTGCAAAAATTTTAAAAAGTAAACCTTTACCTTCCATTACAGGTTTAGATGCCTCTGGACCAATATCCCCTAATCCTAAAACAGCTGTTCCATTAGATATCACAGCTACTAAATTCCCTTTTGCAGTGTATTTATATACATTCTCCTTCTCTTTTGCTATCTCTAAACAAGGCTCTGCAACTCCTGGTGAGTAGGCTAAAGACAAATCATGTTGAGTGGCATATTTCTTAGTCGGTACTACCGATATTTTCCCAGGTGAAGGCTTCGCATGATACAATAACGCCTCGCGTCTTTTACGTGATTGGCTCATAAACTTTTTTAGCTTGATTGAAAAACAAATATAGTTGTTTAGTTGAGTTAGGACCTATCCTAATCTATATCTTTCTTCAAATAGCTAATATTTTTAGTTAATCCGCTAAATTTTGCACGTTTAACAGCTGATTTTTTAAACACTTTTCGAAAAGTTTCTTCTGTTAGTTCTTGCCAATCTCTTTTATTCATTTCTAAAAGAGGTTCTTTTGGGGTAAATAGTGGTTGATTATGAGGTTCAGAAAAACGATTCCATGGACAAACATCTTGGCAAATATCACAACCGAACATCCAATCTTCCATTTGATTTTTGAATCCAGATGGAATATTATCTCGTAACTCAATAGTTAAATACGAAATACATTTACTCGCATCTAAATTATTGTTTGGTAAAATTGCATCGGTTGGACATGCATCTATACATCGAGTACATTTACCACAATGATCTGTTGTAAAAGGTTGGTCATATTCTAATTGCAAATCAATAATTAATTCAGCTAAAAAGAAAAATGAACCCTGTTTCTTTTGAATTAATAACGTGTGCTTTCCATTCCAACCCAAACCAGCTTTCTCCGCCCAAGCTCTTTCTAAAACTGGAGCAGAATCAACAAAGCAACGACCATTTATTTCTCCTATCTCTTCACGAAGACATTCGAGCAATTCAAAAAGCTTGTTTTTAATGACATGATGATAATCTTCACCATAAGCATATTTAGCCAACTTATATGATCCTTCTTGCTGTTCTTCTTCCGGAAAATAATTGTAGGATAGTGATATAACCGATTTTGCTCCTTCAACCAACAATCTCGGATCTAATCGTTTATCAAAATGATTTTCCATGTACTGCATTTTTCCATGGTAGTTATTTTGTAACCAATTTTCTAATCGAGGAGCTTCTTCTTCTAAAAAATCAGCCTTTGCAATACCACAGGCTAAAAAACCTAACCTACTGGCATGCTTCTTAATAAGATTCGAATATTGCTGTGTTTTTTTCAAAAAAAGAAACTATTTATTAACCACAATATTACTGATAACTTTTAACTTTGTTGTTAACATTTTTTACTCAATAAAATACTCCAACATACGTTTTAATTCAAAAGTTACAGTATCATGAAAAAAATTGTAAAAATCGTTGTCTCAATTGTACTTCTTCTTGTAATTGCATTGGCTGCAATTCCTTTTTTATTCCAGGATAAGTTAGTAGCCTTAGTTAAAGAAACAATTAATAACAATGTAAACGCAAAAGTAGAATTTTCAGATGCTAACTTAAGCTTACTAAAAAACTTCCCAAAAGCTTCTGTTGAATTAAAAAATGTAGTTGTAACAAATTTCGCTCCTTTTGATGGAGATACTTTAGTCTACAGTGAAAACATTCAACTAAAGCTAAAACTTACTGAAATATTCAAAAGTGCTAATAGTCAATTAAATATTCAATCTTTTTCAATAGATAATACTTTAGTGAATGTGCTTGTAGATGAAAAAGGTAATGCGAATTACGATATTGCAAAAAAAGACGTTAACGTTGCTTCAGATACAAAAGAAGAAGCAGAAAATGCTTCATCAAGTAATTTTAAATTGTCTTTAAACTCATACGAGCTAACTAATGCAACTATAAAATATACTGATAAACAAGGAAAAATGAATTTAGTTCTTTCTGATTTTAACCATTCAGGAAGTGGAGATTTTTCTCAAAAAACAACTGAGTTAGATACAAAAACTACAACCAGCATACTATTTGAAAAAGACGGTGTCAAATTAGTTAACAATCAACATTTAGATTTAAACGCTGTATTAGCTTTAGATTTAGAAAACAGTAAATATGCTTTTCTTAAAAATGAAGCTCATATCAATCAATTACCTTTAATTTTTGACGGGTACGTACAATTAAACAAAGATGCCAGTCAGGAAGTTCATGTAAACTTTAAAACGCCTTCTTCAGATTTTAAAAACTTTTTAGCGTTAATTCCTGAAGAATATGCTAAGAATATTGCTGACGTAAAAACTTCAGGTGATTTTAGTATTGTAGGAAAAGTTGATGGAAAGGTTACTGAAAAAAAAATTCCAACAATTGACATTGCAATTACCTCAACTAATGCTTCCTTTAAATATCCTAGCTTACCCAAAAGTGTGAATAACATTCATATAGATACTCAAATTAAAAACACTACTGGAAATGTAGATGATACTTATGTTTCTATAAACAAATTAGCTTTTAATATTGATGAAAATAAATTCAGTGGTAATGCTAAAGTGAGTAACCTAACTAAAAACCCTTATATAAACACGACAGTTAATGGAAAATTAGATTTAAGTCATATTGATAAAGTTTATCCTTTAGAATTAGAAAATGAATTGAGTGGAATTATCAATGCAAATCTTACTTCAAAATTTGACATAGATGCCATTCAAAACAACAAATACCAACGCATAAAAAATAGTGGAAAGCTAGAAATTTCTGATCTTTTGTTTAGTGGAAAAGAAATGGCAAATCCATTACAAATAAATAATGCTAAAATTGATTTTGCTCCAACTAAAGTAACTCTAACTAGCTTTAATGCAGTAACAGGAACAAGTGATTTAAAAGCAACGGGAACTATTAACAACTTCATTGGCTTTTTACTTTCTGACAAGAATCTACAAGGTACATTTAACTTAAATTCAGATTCGTTTAAGATGAGTGATTTTATGACTGATAATAGCACAACTGAAACAAAAACTGAAAAACAAGAAGATTCAAATGAATCCGATGAACCAAAAGAGAATTTAAAAATTCCAGCATTTTTAGATTGTGTTGTAAATGCTAATGCAAAAGAAGTTTACTATGACAACTTAAAGTTAGAGAACGTAAAAGGGACTTTAATTATTAAAGATCAAAAGGCAACTTTAAAAAACGTAAATGGTGGAATGTTTGGAGGAAATATTGCACTAAATGGAGCAGTAGATACAAAACCTGAAAAATCTGTTTTTGATGTTGCAATGGGAATAAAATCTTTCAATATTAGCGATTCATTTAAAAACATAGAATTGTTTAAAATGTTATCGCCTGTTGCAGATGTGTTACAAGGAAAACTAAATACTAACATTAATTTATCTGGGAGTTTAAAAGACGATTTCACTCCAAAGTTAACTTCTGTAACAGGAAAAGCATTAGCTGAAATTTTAGCTACCAATGTAGAACCTAAAAATTCGAAAGCACTTAGTTTATTAGATCAAAATTTAGGGTTTGTTGATTTAAAGAAGCTAGATTTAAAAGACATTAAAACTAACCTATCTTTTGAAAACGGAAAAGTGAATGTAAAACCTTTTAAATTAAAATATCAAGACATTGATATTGAAGTTGCAGGTAGCCATAGTTTTGATCAGTTAATGGATTATAATGCTACTTTTAATGTTCCAGCAAAATATTTAGGATCTGAAGTAACTGGATTATTGTCAAAATTAAATAGTAAAGATCAAAATGTTTCTGTACCAGTTACTGCTAATTTCTCTGGAAGTTTTTCAAACCCATCTGTTAAAACTGACTTAAAATCTGCAGTAAGCAATTTAACAACACAGTTAATTCAACAGCAAAAAAACAACTTAATTGACAAAGCTGTAGGTGGATTATTAGGCGGAAATAAAGACAATAAATCTTCAGCAACAGATACCGTTAAAAAAGAAAACACAGTTGATAAAGTAAAAGATGTTTTTGGAGGATTATTTGGTAAAAAGAAGAAAAAGAAAAAGGACGAATAAGCAAATTTATTCTTTAACATTTTCTAAGGAAAAAGAAACTCCTTTTTCATTTATGTTTGCCTCATGAGTTTTTAAGTATCAGGTGTTAAGTTTTTTTTAGGCATAATAATTGATGCTTATTGAACTTAATTTTAGGATTACTCTTTTGTAACAAATACTGCACATTTTCGTTATTTGATATAGGTTTTTAATCCAAAAATTAAACTCAGTCTAAACCAAAACCAAATTGATGAAAAACATTACTACGCTACTTTGCTTATTTCTAATTTCTACTATTACTGCCCAAATTGAAGGGAAAGTTGTTGATAAAAACAATAAAGCTCTACCTTTTGTAAGTGTTTATTTACAAAATTCTTTAAGTGGTACTACCACTAACGATAACGGATTTTATATTCTTGAAACAAAAAAAACAGGAAAACAAACTGTTGTATTTCAATTTTTGGGATTTAAGACTTTAAAAAAAGAAGTTCAGATTGATAGTTTTCCATATGAATTGAATGTAAAACTTAGTGAAGAAGAAGTTCAACTAGAAGAAGTTACTGTAAACTCAAATGAAAATCCTGCTAATGGAATCATTAGAAAAGTAATTGCTAACAAAGAAAAAAATACCGACAAATCTGGAGAATATACTTCTGATTTTTACTCTCGAGGGCTTTTTAAAATTAAAAATGCTCCAAAGAAAATTTTAGGTCAAGAAATTGGTGATTTAGGTGGTGGTTTAGATTCTACGCGAAGTGGAATTATTTATTTATCGGAGACTGTTTCTAAAATTTCGTATCAAAAAAAACCGAAAAACTTTAAAGAAGTAATTGTTGCTTCAAAAGTAAGTGGACAGGATAATGGAATTTCATTTAACCAAGCTGCAGATGTTAACTTTAACCTATACAAAAATTTAGTTCCTGTTGCAGATGCTAATATCTTTTCACCTATTTCTAATTATACCTTCAGTTATTATAAGTTTAAATTAGAAGGTACTTTTTACGATAAAAACGAGAAATTAATTAGTAAGATAAAGTTAATCCCAAGAAGAGAAAACGATCGTGTTTTTGGTGGGCATATTTATGTTGTTGAAGATGATTGGGCGATTTACGGTGCAGATTTAACTATTAATGGAGAACAAATTAACAACCCAGCTATTGATGTGTTACACATCAAACAAAATTACAATTACGAATCTAATTCAGGAATTTGGGCATTAATTCTACAAACTATTGATTTTAAAGTTGGTTTGTTTGGATTTAACTTAAACGGAAGGTTCTCTGCTTCTTATTCTAATTACAATTTTAAACCTACATTTTCTGAAGAAACTTTTGGAAAAGAAATTTTATCATTTGAAGAAAATGCAACAAAAAAAGATTCTGTGTATTGGAATGACCTAAGAAGTGTACCTCTTACTCTAGAAGAGAAAAGAGATTATGTAATTAAAGACAGTATTAAAGTTATCCGAAAATCTAAAAAGTATTTAGACTCTATTGATAACAAATCGAATAAATTTACTTTACTTTCACCTATTCTTGGCTATACTTATAGTAATAGTTATGATAAATGGTCTGTGAGTTATAATGGATTACTAACCAATACTCAATTCAACACAGTACAAGGTTTTAATGTAGATACTCGAGTTACTTTTTCGAAAAGAGTTAATGATGAAGGGAAACGATGGAATGTAAGCGCAGGTTTAAACTATGGTTTTTCTGATAAACGATTACGACCTACGGTTAGTTTTTATAAAAAATGGAATAATATAAGTCGTCCTAGATTATATATTTCTGGAGGTGTTGATGTTGTTCAGTTTGATGAACGAAACCCAATAAGTAATTTTAATAATACACTATACTCACTTATTGATAAAACTAACTATGCAAAATTTTATGAAAAGACATTTGCAAGTGTTAATTTTTCTCAGGAAGTAACTCCAGGAATTAATATATCTACATCTTTAGAATATGCAGATAGAAAACCTTTAGCTAACACTACTGATTATTCTTTTTTCAGTAGACGAAAAACTTTTGAAACCAATAACCCGATTGATCCAACAAGTACTTTACCTGCATTTACTGAGCACAGTATTTTTAAAACACAATTGGCTGCAAGTTTTAACTTTGGAAGTAAATATATTAGTTATCCTAAATCGAGATTTACCATTACCAATTCAAAATATCCAACCTTAACACTAGGATATATAAAAACATTTGGTTCAAACAATTCAGAGTTTCATTCAGATATGTTCTTTTCTAGGCTTCAACAAAATGTATCTTTAGGAAACATAGGAACCTTTGATTATAATGCAAGAGCAGGAGCGTTTCTAGAACAAAAAAATATTCCATTTATGGATTTCTACCATCCTCTTGCTAATGAAATAGATTTAGCACCAGCAAACAGATTAAGTAGTTTTAATATTATGCCATATTATGAATTTAGCACAAACGATAGCTATGCTGAAATCCATGCACAACATAATTTTGAAGGCTTTATTTTAAATAAGATTCCGTTATTAAATAAACTAAATTTCCATACCGTAATTGGAGCGAAAAGCTATTTCTCTGGAGGAAGAAAACCCTATACAGAATACTCTATTGGATTGGATAATATTGGTTGGGGAAAATGGCGTTTTTTACGTTTAGATTTCGTTCAATCACACTTTAACGGACAAAAAGAAAACAGGTTACTGTTTGGAATTAGTTTGTTTGATTAGTTTGTTTGATTAGATATAAAACGAAATTCCAAGTATGTAAAAAAAGCACAACGAATTCGTTGTGCTTTTTTATTTCTATAGACTACAATTCTAAAATGCTATTCTTTCAAATACTTTCCAACGAAGAAAGTTCCGAATGGTAAAAGTGATAATAAACAAACAATAAAGAATTCTTTTGTTGTCCATTTTTGAGGTTGCCATAATAAAAAAGCAATTATAATATACGCCACAAATAATAATCCATGAGGCATTCCTAACCACTTTACATAAGTAGGATTATCGTAGATATATTTAATTGGTGTAGCAATAAATAATAGTAAGATATAAGAAACTCCTTCTAATAAACTTACTATTTTAAATAGGTTGATCATAATATTAAAAATTAGCAATTACGCTTAATGATAAATTACGTCCTGGTGCTGATAAACCAGAGGCAAACTCTCGAAAATGTTTATCGAAAATATTTGATAATCGACCTTGTAATTTAAAATTAGAGTTAATCTTGTATGCAGAATGAATTCCAACTGTTGCCCAACTTGGAGATCCATAAAATTTATTTATATCTTCAGTGGCTGTAGCATCAACAATTGGTGTTAATTCGTGATTATCGATTCCTTCATTTATATTGAAATCTTCAATGTTTTTTGTAGCATTAAATCGAAAATTCACTCCTGCCTCAATATTATCATTCACATAATTCACATCAAAATTTCCGAATAAAGGTGGAATTGATGACATTGGCTCATCAGTATCAAAAGTTCTTCCTTTTGTATAAGTTATTGATCCACTAGTCATCCAGTTCTTATGCAATTTCCCTTGATAATTAACTGTAAAACCGGTTACATAAGCATTTCCTTTATTTACGTTTGCTAAAATCTGTTGATTCGCTGTTGTAAATGTTTCTCCATCATAATCCAATGATAACCCAGGATCGTTAATTGCTTCTCTGTATATATAATTATCTAATAACATATAATATACATTAGCACCAATTCTAAACTTTCTATTATTAAAATACTTTTCTACTCCTATTTCAGCATTATATGCATGCTCAGGTTTTAAATCTACATTCGGAATAGTTAAACGATTATTCTTTTCTCGAATTTTACCAACATCATCAATATTTGGAGATCTAAATCCAGTAGAAAGCACTGCATTAAACTGCCAACTTTTTGCTGGTTTATATACATAGCCTACTGTTGCTGTTAATGCCGTATTTGATAAACTAATATCAGAATCAGGTAAGGTAATAAATGTATTGTCAATCCATTTTGCTCTTAGTTGTGTGTTCGTTAATCTCGCACCAAAATTCAACGTAGATTGTTTCGAAATATCTTGTCTGTAATTAGTATATAATGCTGAACTCAAATAACTACTTCCTCCATCAGGATAACGAGATTGAACAGCAAAATCATTGCTAAAACCAGTAATTTGATTATTCACAATATTCAATTCCTTACCAAAAGAATTTGAGTTTACATCATTATAGGCAACTTCAAATCCATATCCTAAATTTCTGTTCTTTGCAAGTGCAACAGAAAAGTCTCCATTTAAACTATAAATATCAACCTCTTCTTCTCTATAACTTCTTTCAAGACTTCCAAATCTTCTTTGAATTCGGCTCTCCTTTACATTTTGATAAGCTAATGTAAATGTTCCTTCATTCAACCATTTTTTCTTCGGATTAATAGTTAATTGAGGTGAAATTAATAATCGCTTTTGTGGGCCATAATACCATTCTGCAAATTTTAAGGAAGATGGATCAATTTCATCAGTTAACTCCGTCATCCTATCAAACCTAGGAATATCAGAAGAAGTAGAATATTGAACATTTACTTTTAAATCGGTATTTCTAGACAACGGAACGTAGAACTTTTGCAAAATATCAGTTTGATTATAACCCGTATTTTTTTGTGTGGTTAAATCGGTATTTAACGTTGGATTAGGATTATAATTTCCGTTTAAATTTTCTGAATAGTAAAATACTTTTCCCCAATCTTCAAAACCGTGAGAACGATTTTCACCCATTTGTAAATCACCAAAATCACTATGAGACACACTTGTAAAACTGGCCCATTTTGGGAAACGTAATTCTATTGAAGCTTGATTTGTTCTTTCATCATTAACCGTAGAAAAACGTGAGAAAAAACTTCCTTTTACTTCTTTATCTTTTGATAATTTCGGAGTTTTGGTGTAATAGTGTATCGCTCCACCTAAAGCATCGGAACCATAAATTACAGATGAAGGACCAAATACAACTTCTGTTCTATCTAACATATTTGGAGCAACAGTAATTGAATTTTGTAAATGCCCTTTTCTATAAATCGCATTATTCATTCGAACACCGTCAACCACAAGTAAAACACGATTACTTTCCATTCCTCTTAACACAGGACTCCCTCCTCCTAATTGAGATCTTTGTACTCTAATTCCTGGTATAATTTCTAAAACATCAGCAGAAGTTTGTGGGGAAAGCTTTTGTATTTCCTTTGTGTTTAATACTTCAATTTGTTCTGCTATTCGATTTGTTTTTGCATTGCTTTTAAATACAGAAACTACGACCTCATCTAATTGTTCAGATTCTTTAGATAAATACACTACATTATTATTCAAAAGAATAATAGATTTATTCAAAGAAAATTCAGCATATGAAACATGCGAAAAATAGATAGTTCCTTTTGGAAAATCAGAAATATCTACCTTTCCGTTTTCATTAGTAACTGCAGATATAGTTTTATCTGAATTATATAATGCTACTGCTTCAATTACTTTTCCAGTTTCACCATCATAAACTGTGATTTGCTGCGAAAAAATAGTTGAAGAAATGCATAAAAAAAGTATAAAAATCCACCTCATGAGCTAACTAAACACCGTTTCTAAAACGTCTAAAGATTTTGGTTTTTTAAAACCCTCCAAATGTAATTCAAAATATTGAATAATAATCCTAAGAAGGGTTTGTCTTTCTCTTTTATTAAAAGAAATTGTATGTATTGCATCAAAATTTATGCCTAATAGCTTTTTAAAGAGTGTTAAATCAGTATTTATTAATGTTAATTTTTCATAACTACTATTTGTAAATGATCCCTCTAACAAGCTAAAGGCTGTTGCGTTTAAATTGGAAGTATCTGGATAAAAACCTAAATATTTAGAAAGGTTCAATAAGAACAATAAATGAAAATTGGAAATAGCATCATGTGTATCTAACCAAATTAAAGCGGTTTCAATGTAATTATATAACCCTTCATTCTTTTCCTCTTCTTGAATAATAGTAGATAGAATTTCAGATAAAAAAAGTATTATTGTTTGCTTAATAATTTTTAAAGGAATACTTTCATATGGAATTGAAACATGAGCTTCTCTAATCGTGTTCAAGTTTCCTTTGTTATTATGGCTAGCTGTTAATTGAAGTTGAGTTAACGGTTGAAAATAAGCAGCTTTTAGCTTTCCTTTTTTTGATTTTAAAACACCTTTAATCATATAAGATTTCATTCCTTCTTCAAGAGTAAAACACTTAACAATTAAACTTGTATCTCCGTATTTAATAGTGCTAAAAACAATAGCCTTTGTAGTAATAATTGCCATTAATTAACAATAGCTATTTTAGTTGTAGAAGTCTCGGCTCCATCATCAGTAACTAATAATACAATATAAATACCTGATGCTACTTTTTGACCTGCTAAATTACGTTTGTTCCAAACAATTTTTCCTCCTTGAACTTGTTGCCCTTCTACAACATTTGTTTCGTAAACTAAATTTCCTGCTACATCTAGGATTTTAACATTCGTACCTTTAGGAATATTGGTTCCGTTTCTACCAGCAATAGTTACTGTAGTATTTGTATTTAAAGCTGGGTTAGGATAAGCATATACTTCTCCTAATTCGTCTCCAAAAGGAGCTACTTCACTATTATAAACTACAATTCCTTTATCTGTAGCGAAATATACTTTACCAGAAAATTCGTCAACAGCAATTTTTAAAATTTTATTAGATGGTAGAGGAGAATTATCTTTATTAAAATTAGCTAATGTATTTTGTCCACTTGGGTTTGTATATAACACTCCACCATTATCAGTTCCAAACCATTTGTTATTTGCTCCATCTACTTTAATTGAATTAATTGTTTGATCACCTAACAACTTCTTCGGAATTCCTTCATCTAAAATAATAATGGGCTCTGCATCGTATACATTCGCATCAAAAATTCCAGATGTATTACTAAAAACCACTAAACCAGAAAGTGTTCCTATCCATAACCTATTATTTTTATCAATAGCTACAGTTCTTGTAAACGCATTAGGCAAGTTTCCTTTTGTTGCTTCTGTAGTTAAAGCTCTTTTTCTATCTCCATTTTCATTGTAGGCAAAAACTCCATTTCTACGCGTAGTAATCCAAACTGTATTTGCATTATCAATAACTACTTCTCCCATTCCGGGTTTATTATCTAGGTATAATTCGTTAATATCGAAACTGGTCCAAGTACCAGATGGAGATAACTTTTTTAATCTTGAATTAGAAAGCACATTCGCAACCCAAAGATTACCTTCTCTATCTAATACACTTCCCGATACACGAACAGTAACACGATTTGGATCTGTTGCAGCGATATCTTCAAGCGGACTATTTAAGTGATTATAGAATCGTACAATTTGATCATCTATAAGTTCATATAATCCTCCTGTAAGTTTAGTTGTAACTGCTCCTGTATCTCCAAATGAACTAATAAAAACACGGTTATCGCTATTTTTATCTATGGTAACATGCACTAAATCACCAAAAGGATCTCCTGGGTTAAAAGGAATGTTTACCCAATCTGTACCGTTAAAATGAGAATACCCTTGTTGAATTTGTGATGGTGTAAAAGTAGAATCGTAACCTCCATATACAACCCATAATCCGTTATTGTTTGCCTCGATAGAAAACACTTGATTTGACAGAGGTCCTTGTGGATGAACTTCTGTATATGACTGCGATGCAATTGGAGCAAATAGAATTCCGAATTCTTTTGTAGCTAAAAAAGCTGTTCCTGAATTAACGCCTGCAGCATTTAAAGTGAAATCAAAAGTACTACTGCCTGTATTACTTCCAGTTAAAGTTAACGATTGATTATAAATGTTTGCTCTTGATGATAGCGAAACTGTTAATATATTTCCTTCACTTTTAACATCTGAAATATCTTCTGTATAGGTGAAAATATTTTGTTGGGCTGCACCATTTAATCGAATTAAATCTCTATTGGTTGCTGCATACACATTTCCCGAAAATTCAGTAATATGATTAAAATTTCCTGTAAAACGAAGGACCCAATTATTCGCATCTAATAAACTGCCTCCATTGGTATTCGCTACAAAAATTCCAGATTCGGTAGCTGCGAAGATTTCATTATTTGATACAACAACATCATTTACATTTACACTTGTAGAACTAGGCCCAATAAAATAGGTGTCTCCAAACTCTAACCGTTCTATATTATACACAATTACCGCAAAAGATGTTGCTAGTAATAACTCATCGTTATATTGATAAATTGCATTAATTCGTTTTAGGCCCGACTGGTTGAAATTAACAATATCTGGAGATACTGTTACTGTTCCATCTTGATCAACCACTTCTATCAAACCATTTTCATAACCAATAACCAAACGGTTGTATGTTTCATTATAAAAAATAGCTGAAGTTGTTTCGCCTGACAATCCGTTTACAGAAGATAGCTTTTGTGTCTCCTGAGTTTGGAGATCGTACGTAAATACAGCATTGTCCGCTAAAGCATATAATACATCTCCAGAAATGGTAAAATCTTTAATATTATTATAGGAAAAAAAATCTTCCCATTGATTACTAAAATCAGTTTGTGAATAGGAAAAAATTGAAAATATAGTTAGTAAAAAAGTAAAGATTTTCTTCATAATCTGGTCAAAGATATTTAATAATAACGACAAAAGCGATACATTCGTACAAATTTGAAAACGAGTTGTATGCCTATTGAAATAGAACGTAAATTCTTAGTAAATAATCAAAGTTTTAAGAAAGACGCTTATCAGCGTAACTATATAAAACAAGGATTCTTAAATTCTCATAAGAAACGAGTTGTTCGTGTTCGTATAAAAGATGAACAAGGGTTTTTAACCGTAAAAGGAAAATCGAATACTTCTGGTACTTCCCGTTTTGAATGGGAAAAAGAAATTACCAAAGCTGAAGCAAATGAACTTATGAACTTATGTGAAAAAGGAATTATTGAAAAATATCGCTATTTGGTGAAAAGTGGCAATCATGTTTTTGAGGTGGATGATTTTTTAGGTGATAACCTTGGTTTAGTTGTTGCCGAAGTAGAACTTTCTTCAGAAAACGAAAACTACATTGCTCCTATTTGGTTAGGAAAAGAAGTAACAGGAAAAGAAGAATACTATAATTCTAATTTAAGCAAGAAACCTTTTACTAAGTGGTGATTATAAGTAATAATTACAAATTATAAATCGCCCAAAAATGACTAAAACTACCGAGCAATACAAACACATGAAATATAGCGTGGTTGTATGGAATTTTTTTAATGGAGTATAAAATTGCACCAATAGTATAAAAAACTCCTCCCGTCATTAAATAAGTTACTCCTAATTCTGATAAACTATCCATTAATGGAGAAATAAAAAATATAACCAACCATCCCATTACCACATACATTACTGTAGAAACATGTTTTAGTTTCCCAGTAAAAAACAATTTAAATATTATTCCTACTACAGCAATTAACCAGACTAATAAAAACATATTCCAACCTAAATCAGATTGTAAAGCTACAATACAAAACGGTGTATAACTTCCTGCTATTAAAACAAAAATTGCAGCATGATCAAAAACTTTAAGTTTGGCTCTTTTTTGTGAATTTTTAGCGTTGTGGTATAAAGTTGAAGCCGCGTACAAAACCACCATACTTAATCCGAAGATGATAAAACTAGCGCTTTCCCAAAATGAGACATAACACATCGATTTTATTATTAAAAAGATAAATCCAATACAACTCGCGAAAAAACCAAAACCATGTGTAAGAATATTTAAATATTCCTCTTTTTGACTATAATCATTAAGTGCTTCGTTATTACTCATCTTTCTTTGCTTCTAAAGTATATTTCATATACTTTTTATCGTTTATTAATTCGTTATATATTAAGTCGAATGTTTTGTTTTTTAATGATATTCTATCTTCTAAAGATAATCCGTCTGTAGAAATAAATTTACATTGTTTAGCTCTTAGTTTTTTCGGACCTCCTTTGAATATATTCCAAGAAAATGAACTTTTACAATCGAAATATACTTGTGGTACGACCGGTATTTGATGTTCTATTGCTAAACTAAAAGCGCCATTTTTAAATGGTGCTAAAACTACTTCTTCATCTGGCACTAAACCTTCAGGGTAAATAGCAACGCTGGTTCCATTCTTAAGTCTTTTTTTAGCTAAACCATATACTTTTCTCCTACTATTTGCACTTCCTCTATCTACCATAATTACCACTCTTTTATAGAAGAATCCAAAAACAGGAATTTTAACCAATTCCTTTTTTCCTACAAAAACAATAGGATTTTTACTCATAATAGCCATTAACCATATATCGAAAAACGAAGTATGATTTGCACAAAACACATAACTCTTGTCTGGATCAATTTCTTCCTCTTTTTCAATTGAGATTCTACACCCCATTAGATACAATAAAAAATAAGAAAAGAACCGTACAACTTTCCAAAAATAAGGATACAGTTTTTCTGTAGAAGATAGCGCGATGAGTAGAGGAGACATTACAATAATTCCCAAAAACATTAATACATAAAACCACACGCGCCATAGTAATAAGAAGGGTATTTTTATGCACTTCATGTTTGCTAATGTAGTAATTTCTTTTGTTTGATAGATTTAAACCTTACTTTTGTTTTCGCAAAAAATCAACGTGTTTCAGAAAGCTAATTTTGAAACAACTCATAAAGTGAAATATAATGTCTAGGATCTTAACTGGTGTACAAAGTACAGGAACTCCACACTTAGGAAATTTATTAGGTGCTATTTTACCTGCTATTGAAATGGCAAATCAGCCAGAAAACGAATCGTTTTTATTTATTGCAGATATGCACTCTTTAACTCAAATTAAAGACGGAAATCAATTACGTGAAAACACATACAGCACAGCAGCTACATGGCTCGCTTGTGGTATTGATGTGAACAAAACTGTTTTTTATCGTCAGAGTGATATTCCTGAAGTTACTGAACTGACGTGGTATTTAAATTGTTTTTATCCATATCAACGATTAACACTTGCACATAGTTTTAAGGATAAAGCAGATCGATTAGAAGATGTAAATTCTGGATTATTTACATATCCAATGCTAATGGCTGCAGATATTTTATTATACGATGCAGAAATTGTTCCGGTTGGAAAAGATCAGTTACAGCATTTAGAAATGACTAGAGATGTTGCTAACCGATTAAATAATGTTGTTGGAGAAACTTTAGTTCCACCTCAAGCAAAAATTCAAGAGCACACACAATTAGTCCCTGGAATTGATGGAGAAAAAATGAGTAAATCTCGTGATAACGTAATCAACATTTTTTTACCAGACAAAAAGTTACGTAAGCAAATCATGAAAATTCAAACGGATAGTACTCCGTTAGAAGAACCAAAAAATCCAGATACTGATAATGTATTTGCGTTATATAAGTTATTAGGTTCTGAAGAGCAAATTGCTGAAATGCGAGCTAATTACGAAGGAGGAAACTATGGTTATGGTCATGCAAAGCAAGCTTTATATGAGTTGATTATTGATAAGTTTGCTGATGTTAGAGCAAAGTATAATCACTATATGGAAAACAAAAATGAGATTGATGAAGCTTTAGCTATTGGAGCAGAAAAAGCTAGAAAAGTAGCTCAAGATGTTTTGCAACGCGTTCGTGCTAAAGTGGGTTACTAGTTTTTAGATTAAAACAGTAGAGATAAGAAAGAAAAGACAAAAATTATTCATATTTGTCATTCCCGTTTAGGTGGGAATCTTATTATTGATAGTTTTTACAATAAAATAACATATGAAAACCTGAAGATCATTTCTTCAGGTTTTTTGTTTTGTGTAACATTTGTACATTGTGTTTGTCTTTTTAAAAAACAATTGAAAAACTAACAATGAAGAATATAACCATCCTTTTATTGCTGCTCATCAGTAATTATTCTTTTTCGCAAGAAGTTTGTAAATGTTCCAAAGATTTAGATTTTGTAATTACCTATTATGAAAACAATCTTCCTGGGTTTAAAGACAATGTAACCTCTAAAACAAAAGATAAATATGCTTCTTTAAAAGCTAGTTTAAAAGCCGAAGCAGAAAAAGCCGAAACAAAAAGCGATTGTTATAAATTAACTTTACAATTCGTTGAATTTTTTAGAGATAATCATTCTTCTATTTACATGAGAAGTGAAAATATTGATGATAAAAACGAAAAACAAGTACAACAATTTCTAGCATCAAAAACATTTACATCTAGAGAAATAATTCCTGCAGATCAAATCGATCAAAACCAATATCCATTAGATGATATTAGAGGGGTTTATGAAATTAAAGGAGCCTACAAAGTTGCCGTTATTCCTAATAAAACAGCTTTAAGAGATTACGTGGGTGTTATTCTAGAATCTAAAACTAAACTTTGGAAAGCAGGACAAGTAAAATTTGAACTTAAAAATACTGATGTTCAAAATGAATTTCTAGCGATTTCATATCTAAAAAATCATGCTGTACGATATAATAGTAGATTCTCATTAAAAGAAGGAGTTTTAGGTGATTTTTGGTTTAAAACCTCTCTTGAAAAACAAGTTAATCACGCTACAGACGTATCATATGAATTTGATTTTAAAACCATAAATGATAGTATTTCTTATTTAAGAATTCCAACATTTTCTGGAAGAAGAAGCGCAAAGATAGATTCACTATACGATGCATCTTTCAATAAAATTAGAACAACACCTTATTTGATTATTGATGTTCGTAATAATGGTGGAGGAAGTGATGCCAATGTAAATCCTTTATTAGAGTTTATTTACACCAATAAAATTAAAACAGACAAAGTAGACTTATACATAACGAAAGACAATATTAAAATTTGGGAAGGGTGGTATAAAGATGCGAAAGAAGACACTATTAACTTTAGTGAAGATCGTGTAAAGTGGTTTGCAAAACGAGTAAAGAAAATGAAAAAAGCACGATTAAATTCATTCATGTCTGTTTCTAAAGGCGGTAAAATGAGTAGAATTTATAAATCAATTGCTGTAAAAAAAGTTGCCATTTTATATAATAAAAACTGTGCCAGTTCTTGTGAAACTTTATTGTTTAGAGCGCAGCAAAGCACAAAAACTATTTTAGTTGGAGAAAATTCTGGAGGATATGTCGGCTATGGAGAAGTTGGAACCGTATACACGCCATGTTATAACTTTACACTAACTTGTACTTCGAGTAGATATAAAAAACAACGGGCTTATGAAGTGATTGGAATTGCTCCAAATCATTACCTAAACAACACGAAAAATTGGGTTGATCAAACCATAGAACTTTTGGAGAAACAATAAACAAAAAACCGAAGCCAAAAGCTTCGGTTTTTTATTTGAAATATATTTTCCTTAAGGAGCAGGATTCGGTCTTGCTGTATGCACAGCTTCGATTTCTTCTAAAATCTCTTCAGATAAATCGATGTTGATAGAACCTATATTTTCCTTCAACTGATCCATTTTTGTAGCACCAATGATGTTACTTGTTACAAACGGTAATTGATTGATATACGCTAATGATAATTCAGATAACGTCAATCCGTGTTTCTCTGCAATTGCTAAATAAGCTCTTACTGCTTCTTGAGATCCGTCGCCCATATAACGAGCAATAAAACGAGGAAATAATGTTCCTCTTGCTCCTCTCGGCTGACCTCCATCTAAATACTTTCCAGAAAGTACTCCTTGTGCTAATGGAGAATACGCTAATAATCCAATATTTTCTCGCATTGAAACTTCTGACATTCCATATTCATAACCACGGTGAATTAAAGAATATGAATTTTGGATTGTTGCCATTCTTGGTAATCCTTTTTGTTCAGCAGCTTGTAAATACTTCATCGTTCCCCAAGGAGTTTCATTTGACAATCCAACGTGTTTTATCTTTCCTTGTTTAATTAATTCCTGAAGTGTTTCTAAAATTTCAATATGATCTTCTGCCTCTTTTGTTGAAGTTTTATATGGATAATCTCTTACTCCAAAACAATTTACACCTCTGTTTGGCCAGTGTAATTGATATAAATCGATATAATCTGTTTGTAAACGTTTTAAGCTTCCTTCAACAGCTTCAATAATATTTTGACCTGTTAATCCTCCTGATCGGATATGAGCTGTATATGCTCCACCTCCAGCAATTTTAGAAGCTAAAACAACTTTATCTCTATTTCCAGTTTTCTTAAACCAGTTTCCTATAATTTTTTCTGTTGCACCATACGTTTCTGGTGTTGCAGGAACAGAATACAATTCTGCTGTATCAAAAAAGTTTACACCTTGTTCTAAGGCGTAATCCATTTGTTCGAAACCTTCTGCTTCTGTATTTTGATTTCCCCATGTCATAGTTCCTAAACATATTTTAGAAACTTTTACATCAGTATTTGGTAACGTTGTATATTTCATTTATTTGATTTTAAATGAATGTCTTGTAAAAACCTACTTTCTTACAAGATATTCTACAAAAACTCTATTTTTTAATCTTTTTATCAAAGCATAAAGAGCTATTGAAAGAAGACCCAAGTAACCTAAAATTACTTTTAAAGAACCAAACTGAGCTAATCCTAAAACAAGACTTCCTACTCCTTGTCATCCACCAACAACCTCGTATTGATAACCTTTTTCGATTTCATTCGCTAAATAAAAAGTCCAAACAAAAATACCTGTAATAAAGAGAACAGCAAAAAATTGAGCTTTGGCATGTTTAAAAACCGAAGGTTTGCCTTTTAAATACTCAAAATTCTCTAATTGGTTTTGTACTTCCCCGAAAAATTCATTTTTCACAACTTCATTTTCAATTATTACTTCTTCCTCAGATTGATCTCCGTAGAAAATAGTAATACTCTTTTTACCCTCAGGATTTTCTATGGACTTAATATAAGAGAAAGGCACACTGAAAATATCTTCAGGAAACCCTTCTCTCTCAATTTTGTTAACAAGTTCTGATTTTATATACTTTTTTACACTACCTGAATAAATTGAATTTTCACTCACATCTATCAAGTAAGTGTTATCTTTTAAGAACCAATATTTTTTCATAGCAATAATTTTCTAATTTAAAATAGCATCAATTCCAGGTAAGGTTTTTCCCTCTAAGCTTTCTAACATCGCTCCACCACCTGTTGATACATAACTTACTTTATCTGCAAATCCGAATTGTTTTACAGCTGCTACAGAATCTCCTCCTCCAACTAAAGAGAATGCTCCGTTTTTAGTTGCTGCATCAATTGCATTTCCTAGTTCAATAGTACCTTTTGCAAAGTTTTCCATTTCAAAAACTCCTAAAGGTCCGTTCCATAAAATGGTTTTAGAGTTAGCAACCACTTCAGCAAATTTCTTTGAAGTTTCTGGACCTGCATCTAATCCCATCCAACCATCAGGTATTTCATTTGTGTTCACTGTTTGTGTATTTGCGTCGTTTGCAAAATTATCTGCGATAACAGCATCTACTGGTAAGTGAATTTCCGTATTCTTCTCTTTCGCGATTTTTAAAATATCTAAAGCTAATTGTAATTTATCTTCTTCAACTAAAGAGTTTCCAATTGATCCGCCTAAGGCTTTTACAAATGTGAACGTCATTCCACCACCAACAATAATATGATCTACTTTTTCAATAATATTTTCAATCACACCAATTTTAGAAGATACTTTTGCTCCTCCTAAAATTGCGGTTACAGGCTTTTCAGAATTGTTTAATACTTTATCTATACTTTCAATTTCTTTCGCTAATAGAGAACCAAAGCATTTTTTTTCTGGGAAAAATTGTGCAATTACTGCTGTTGATGCATGCGCTCTGTGAGCAGTACCAAAAGCATCATTTACATACACATCTCCTAACTTTGAAAGTTGTTCAGCAAAAGCAACATCTCCTGCTTTCTCTTCACCATGAAAACGTAAATTTTCTAATAATAAAATCTCACCGTTTTGTAATCCAGCTACTGCCTCTTCAACACTAGCTCCAACACAATCGTTTACAAACTTTACTTGAACACCAATTACTTCGCTTACCTTATCAACAATATGTTGTAATGAAAATTTTTCATCAACACCTTTTGGACGACCTAAATGCGACATTAAGACACAGCTTCCACCATCTTCTAATATTTTAATAATAGTTGGTTTTGCTGATTGAATTCTAGTATCATCTGTTACTTGAAATTCATCGTTTAACGGCACAT
The DNA here is from genome assembly GCA_947492185.1 of uncultured Tenacibaculum sp. Classification (GTDB taxonomy): domain Bacteria; phylum Bacteroidota; class Bacteroidia; order Flavobacteriales; family Flavobacteriaceae; genus Polaribacter. The sequence goes on along the minus strand of CANLMR010000001.1, from coordinate 531,650 downwards.
TAAAATCTACACGGATTAATGCTTTTTTATCTTCAAAATTAAAATCGTTGATTGTCTTCATTGCTTCGGTTTTTAAGAAGTTTGCTTTTTTTGATTTGTAGCAAAAATAATTATTCTAAATTAGAAAAAACGCGATTAAAAAAGCATATTTCTTTATTTTTATAACGAAAACGTTTGCAAAAAATCTGTTCAACTTATCGCTACACCTCATGCTAATTTTCACACAAACTTCTACTCAAACTGAACTTCATCAAATTTTAGAATTACAACAGCAAAATTTACCTAAAGGATTAAGTGATGAAGAAAAAAAGCAAGAAGGATTTGTTACGGTCGAACATGATTTTGAGACACTTTTTAAAATGCATGAAATTCATCCACATATTATAGCGAAATACAATAACAAAGTTGTTGGATACGCTTTATCAATGTCAACTGTTTTTAAAGATTCCATTCCTGTTTTAATTCCCATGTTTACAGAATTGGAAAAGTTAAACATTAATCAGAATTTTATCATCATGGGGCAAGTATGTGTAGATAAAGAACATCGTGGTAAAGGAATTTTTCGAGGTTTATATGATAAAATGAGTGCAGTTTTTACAGGAAAGTATTCCAGTATTATAACTGAGATTGATGCTGAAAATATTCGTTCCATAAATGCTCATAACGCTATAGGGTTTAAAACTATTTGTGAATATCCAGCTCATGATCAGGTTTGGGAAATTGTTGGGATGGAGATATAAAATAAATCGTCATTACGAAGACTTACAGGCTGAAGTAATCTCAGTTTTTAACCTAAATCTAGTTCAGAATATAAAGATTGCCACAAAAAACTTCATCTTATTTCGTTTTTTTCGCAATGACCTTACAATTAAAAAGGCAACTCACTAGGTTCTACAAAATCGACTTCAGGATTATAGATCTCTTTGATTAAAATCTTAATCTCCTCTATAAAAGCATAAACTCTTTCTGGTGTTACGTTGAAATCTTCTCCTCTGAACTTCTCGGAAAAATTAAGTTTCATAAATCCAGATTGCAATTTTTTAAACGAAATAATTCCAGCTTGCATCTCTGAGTTTTCTTTTACATTTTCGCTCTCTAAATACATAAATGCATAGAGTAAAACTTGAATTGCTTTACTGTATTTAAAGTCGCAAATCTCTTCTAAAAACGGAACCTTTAAATCTGATGGTTTTACACTTCCTGTTTTATAATCGATTATTCTTGTGATACCATTTAATTCATCAATTCTATCTACCTGACCATGAATTTTAATTGGAAAATCAATTCCATCCACTGTGATAAAAGCTTCGTAATCTTTTTCAACGGCAACTATTTTCAATTGATTTGACTCATCTTTCAAAAGTGCTATTTCCTGATTCAAAAAATTACTCACAAAACGACTTGCCACTTCAAATATCAACTTATTTTTACCCGTAGTAACATCTCCATTTTTAAAGTGAATCCTGAAGTTTTTCTGAATAAACTCTTCAATTTTAGGTTTCATTTGCTTTACATCTTCAAGCACTATAAACTTACCTAAATAAGGTTCATACAATTCTCTTAAGGTTTCATGTACTACAATTCCTAAAGTATTGAAGGCTACTTCTTCCTCAATTTCATCAAACTCTTTAATTTTCAACACTTTCTTCTGATAAAAGGCAATAGGATTATATAAGTAATTAGTTAATGCAGAAGGTGAAATTCCTTTCTTGGCCAATTCTTCTAACTTCAACAACACAGCATCGTTTTTTTGAACGTCTTTTTTGTATTGAACGTTTGAGTTTACTTTCGGGCTAATGAAAGTGGTTTTAATATCTTTTTTCAGCAATTCAAGCTGAGTTATAAATCTACTTTTTTCACCACCACCAAAAGAATCATTCTCTGTATTGTAAATTAAATACACATTTTTTGCTCTTTGTAGTAAACGGAAAAAGTGATAGGAGAAAATTGCATCTTTCTCTCGATACGTAGGTAACCCATATTGAACTTTTGCATCAAAAGGAATAAAAGAAGTTTGTTTTGAATTCGCCGGCAAAATTCCTTCATTTACAGAGGTAAGAATAACAGTTTCGAAATCTAGTAAACGAGTTTCTAACATTCCCATTAATTGTAATCCTGCTAATGGCTCTCCTTGAAACGATAAACTTTCTGATGTTATCAACTGCTTGAAGAATTGATATAATGTTTTTAAATCTGAGAAATAACCAAACTCGAGCTGTAAGTTATGCAACTGCATAAAAGCCGTATAATAACGAAACAAAAATTCCTTTTCTAATCCGCTTACAATTGACTTCAAACTATCGATAAGTTCTAAAATAGTATTCAAAAACTCACTTACATCTCCACTAAACATAAAAAGGTTTCCAACAAGATTTTGAATAGTATCTTCTGTTTTTACCAAATATGAATCTAAAAAATCTTTAGAAACGAAAGTTAGGTTATTATTATGTATTGCAGTTGTAATTTCATCTGAAACCGATCGATTTTCAATCAATAACAAACGATGAATTAAAGGCTGCTTAATCACCTTAATTACATCTTTATAATAAAATTGTTTGCTTGCTTTCTTTTGTAATTTTTCTTGAGAAATGAACAATTGAAAAAGAGATAAAAACAAACTGGTTAATGGAATATCTTTCAATGGATATCCCATAGTGATATTTATAGATTCAACACTTTCTGGTAAAGAATTTAGGGTAATTGGAAGTAGCGATTCATCAGCCAATACCAAAGCCGTATTGTTATGATTTTCCATATTAGAAAGTAACTCTCCAACATATTTCATTTGGGAAATATTCTTCGCTGCTCCAATGAGTTGAATGTTCTTTTCTTTAGAGAAATTCGTACTAACAATATTGAGCTCATTTTGCTCATAATACTTCCATGACGTTTTATACTTTCTTATGAAATTACCTGCTTGATGTCGAGATTGCAAAAAGGACTCATCAATATCCCAATAGGTTTTTGTGTTTCCTGATTCTAACATTTCTTTGATTAGAAATTCCTCTGCTTTATTCAGTGCATTAAAACCAATAAAAAAGAATTGCTTTTGTGTATTTGCTTCTAAGAAAGTTTCGATATTCTTAGTTGCTTCTCTATACATACAACCTTGATATCCAACATTGTTTTCTAGTAAAAAGGAATATAAAGCATTGTAATATTCATTCAGCTTTTCCATAAAAGCAAAATGATTTTTCATAAGTTCAGTTTCCTGAAATGTTCCTTTTACAGACCAATTTCGTAATCGTTGTACATCTCTAACATAAATGAACACTTCTTCTGAATTCACCAAATGTTGATCAATCTCATTAAAGTCTTGCAACACCGTAAAAGCCCATGAAGAAAACGTATCAAAAGCATCTGGTTTCTCTTCTAATTCTTTATAAATTTTATAGAAGTAAAAAAGTAATTGAATGCTATCAATTTTTCGAATTCCAGACACGCGTTCGGTAAACTCTTCAACATTTAATATTTCAGGTAAAAAACCAGTTACTTGCGCATCTTTTAGTGCTTGTTTTACAAAAACTCCTGCACGATTAGATGGCAAAATAAAGGTTACATTTTCAAAACTGGTAGTCGTTTTTAGAATGTCTTGAATTGTTTCCTGAATAAATGTTTGCATAGATCTAAAGTACAATAATTATGTTATTTTTGATTAAGAACTAACACTTATGAATACTTTAAATATTTCATTGCTACAAGTAGACTTATCTTGGGAAAATCCTCAAGAAAATTTATCCTATTTTTCATCTCAAATAGAGCAGATTAACAATAATGTAGATCTTATTGTTTTACCAGAAATGTTTACAACAGGGTTCTCTATGAATGCTTCTGAATTGGCTGAGGAAGTGGATGGAACAACTGTTAATTGGATGAAAGACATTGCCAAAAAGAAAAATAGCGCCGTAGTAGGTAGTGTTATTATTACAGAAGCAAATCAATATTACAATCGTTTGTTCTTTGTATTTCCTTCGGGAGAATTCGAGTACTATGATAAAAAGCACACGTTTACTTTAGCTAAAGAACATGAAACGTATAGCTCTGGAACACAAAAATTATTAGTAGAGTATAAAGGATGGAAAATTTGTCCACTTATTTGCTATGATTTACGTTTTCCTGTTTGGGCAAGAAATGTCGAGGATTATGATTTACTTCTTTATGTGGCAAGTTGGCCAGAAAAAAGAATTAGTGCTTGGGATGCTTTATTAAAAGCTAGAGCTATTGAAAATATGAGTTATACTATTGGTGTAAATAGAATTGGAAAAGATGGAAATGATTATGCATATGTAGGTCACTCAATTATTGTTGATTGTTTAGGAGAGGCTCTATCTCAAGAGAAAAACGAAGCTTCAGGAATTATTTCTGTTCAAATTAATAAAAACACTCAAGAAGAAGTTAGAAATAAACTTGGATTTTTAAAGGATATAGATGTTTTTGAGTTCAAATTGCCTTGACTAAATTGCTTATGAAAATTCGTTTTGTATTTATTTTACTACTTGTAAATTTGAATATTGCTTTATTCTCACAGGAGAAAAATAGTAGATACTCGTTAGGTATTAACTATGGCCAAGCCTCTTTAAATAATTTTATTTTAAGTGATCCTGATTATAATTATAAGAATGAATATCTAAAAGTTCAAATCAACTATTTACTTTCTAAAAAAAATAAATGGTCTTACGAGTTAACTATTGAGCCTAGTATATATTTTGTTCAACATCAATTATTAAATGAGTTTTTTGTTACATCAGATATACCAAACTATTTAGCATTACGAGAACTTTACACTCAGAAACGATGTTTTAATGAGTATGCTTTGAATATTGGAATACTTGTACGTTATTCCTTATTTAAAAATTTGAATACATATATGCAAGCTAGTGTAGGTCCAATGATTTCTGGAGATGATACCGAGCGATTAAAAAAAGGTTTTGCTTTCTCTGATATTCTCGGTTTAGGGTTTTCATGGAAACAGCGTAAAGTTATATTCGATTTACGTTTTACTTTAAGACATAACTCCAATTTAGATTTAGCTTTTCCAAATAGTGGTCATAATAGTGCAGGTATTGAAACTGGTATTTCATTTAAGTTATAAATTATTTAAACTTAATTTTGAGAAAATCTTCTTAATTTTGTTTCTTTGATAAAGAACATAATTGCTATACTTTATCAAGTTATTACTAAATTAAAATTTAATAAAATCGTTATGAGAAAAATTACAATGTTAGCCATTATTTTGGCTTCTTTCACTTATTTATTTACTAACGCACAAACCCAAGTAGGATCTAGAGTTTATGCCACATCCAGCGATGAAAATTTTGCTGAAACTGTTACCATGAGTTCTGATGGTAAAGTACTTGCAATTTCTGCTGACGGTACAGATACTACAAATGGTTCTGGAACAGGATATGTTAGAATTTATGAGTTCGATAGCACTTCTAATAATTGGGTTCAGAAAGGAAATGATATTTTTGGAGATAATTCAGGAGATAAGTTTGGTAATTCTTTGGCTTTAAATTCAAACGGAAATTTATTAGCAATTGGAATCCCACTAAGCGATTTTTACAGCTTTCAATCAGGTATTGTAAAGGTTTATGAATTCAATTCATTAACAAACCAATGGGAACAAAAAGGAACGAACTTAACAGATAGCTTAACTGATTATTTTACTGGAAATAGCATTAGTTTTAATAGTGCAGGAAGTAGAATCGCTATTGGAACACCTTCTTCTCAATCGGGTGGAACGCATATTGGTAATATCGTAATATTTGATTTTGATACAAGCTCAAATGATTGGGTACAAATTGGAAGCACTATCACAGGAACTGAGAATTATACAAATTTAGGTTATTCAGTAGCATTAGATGACACCGGAAATACAATTGTCGCAGGTGGACCAGGATTATATAGAAATGGGAATCCGGCTATTAATGGTGTAGTTAAAATTTATCAACTTTCAGGTAATAATTGGGTGCAAAAAGGTCAGAACATTTCAGGAAATGAAACGGGAGACTTTTTTGGAGCTACTGTAGATATTAATGCTAACGGTGATCAAATTATTGTGGGAGCCTTATTAAATGACGAAAACTCAGAAAACGCTGGTAAAGTAGAAATTTATCAATTCGAGAATTCAAATTGGACAAAAAAAGGAGGATCAATTTTAGGAAATGAAGGAGACAAATTAGGAAGTGCAGTAAAATTAAATAATGATGGCGATAGAATCTCAGTTGGTAGTAATGGTTTTGAGAGTGATAAGGGTAAAGTAGAAACCTTTAAATTTTTAAATAATAATTGGCAAAAAGAAGGAAACTCAATTATTGGAACTACTGCAGGTGATAGACTAGGAAATTCTATTTCAATTAACCAAAATGGTGAGTTAGTTGCAATGGGATCTTTTAGAAATGATGATGTTAATAATTACTTCCAAGTATTCAATACAAATTCAACTTTAAGCTTAAATGATATTAAGAATGATCATTTTAGATTTTACATTAGTGATAATATTTTATACATAAATTCAAACAATACGCTAATACATGATGTCAAAATGTATAATTCTTTAGGTCAAGAAATTACGTTAAAACCTCTTAATTCTGAATTCTCTGAACTCGGATTTACTAAATCAAGTAGTTCTAATATTTATTTCCTTAAAATTGAAACTGATAAAGGAATAACTAATAAAAAAATCTTATTCAAAAAATCATAAGACAATTATTATTTTGAACCCAAAAATCACCTATTTTTTCTCTGGGAAATTATGGAAACATTCACCAAATGGCGGCTGGCATTTTGTTTCTTTACCAAAAGAAATTTCTAAAGAAATAAGAGCTCAAAATCAATGGATGGAAGAAGGTTGGGGAAGACTAAAAGCTACCGCCGAAATTTACAATATTCAATGGGAAACTTCCATTTGGTTTGATTCTAAAATAAAAACTTACTTACTTCCAATTAAAGTAGATATTAGACAAAAAACTAAAATAAAAATAGATGAAATATTAGATGTCAAAATATTCATATAAGTAAAAAAGCAACCCTATATAGGGTTGCTTTTTTACTTATGATGGAATCATCCATTTAAATTTAAATTCGGTATCAGGAATTACTATTCGTTCTGTAATTCGATACATTCTATCTGGAAGTTTCATTAAATAATCTCTTGCCTTTTCAGCTTCTGCTGTTAAACCTGTAATTTTATCAATTTCCCAAGTTTCATTTAACTTTCTAAGAATATCTACATAGTCAAAACCTGTATAAACTCCAATTCTTTGCGCCACTGTAGAAAAATCATCAAACAAGCTACCTTTTACATTAAATGATTCTCTTAAATGCATTGCAGGCATTACAATTTTATGTTTCATCATTTTCTCAAATGCTAACATCATTTCACTTGGATCAATTTTGAAAATTTCCTTTACAAAAGCTGTATACGCTTTATGATGTCTCATTTCATCTCCTGCAATAATTTTAGACATTCTCGCTAACAATTTATGACCTTTTTTACGAGCTATTTTAGCCACATTATTGTGAGAAACATAAGTTGCTAATTCTTGGAAACTAGTATAAACAAAGTTTTTATAAGGGTCAGTTGACGTTCCGATATCAAAACCATCAGCGATTAAATGTTGCGTAGAGATTTCAACTTCTTTCATATTAACTCTACCAGATAAATACAAATATTTATTCAAAACGTCTCCATGACGATTTTCTTCAGCGGTCCAAGCTCTTACCCATTTTGCCCATCCATTATCTGGATCTTGATGTACTCCATCTAAATCCATCAACCAAGATTCGTATGTTGGTAACGCTTCTTCTGTAATAGTATCTCCAATTAAAACCGTCCAAAAATCATCATTTAATTCCTTAGATATTTCCTGAATTTCTTTTACTTCTTCAATAAAATTATCGCTTTGCGAATTCGGAAGAAAATCAGTAGGCTGCCATATTTTTTCTGCTGGAATTAAAAAATCATCTACAAAACCATGGATTTTACTTTCCAAGGTTTTCATTACCTCTTTTCTTATATTATGTATTGACATATAGTTTTTTAGGAATTAATATTTAGTTATTTGAATTGTTTTTTGTTCTTTTTAGTATTGAATTCCTGATTTTACAGTTGTTTCAACTTTTTCTAATAATTCTTCAAACGGTAAGCTATCCACTTTTATTGGTTCATGTGTAGTAATTTTTATTGGACTTCCAACTCCTAATGGAAATTTTCCGTACTTAAACACTTTCCAAGAATTATTAATTGATAATGGAACTACGAACGTATCAGGATTATACTTTATTAACATTTTCAAACCATTAGAAGCAAAACTTTTTGGTTGTCCATTTCTGCTTCTTGTTCCTTCTGGAAAAATAGCCGCAGACCATTTTTTTTCGTTTATCTTTTTTGAAAAGTTAACCATCTCAGAAATAGCTTGTTTTCTATCCTTTCTATCAATTAAAGCTGCTCCTCCATGCTTTAAGTTAAAAGAAATACTTGGTATTCCTTTACCTAATTCTATTTTAGAAACAAATTTAGGGCAGTGTTTTCTGAAATGCCATATAATTGGAGGAATATCAAACATACTTTGATGATTTGAAACAAAAATTACAGTTTGATTCCTAGGTATGTCATATTTGTTTTCTACATTCACTCTAATTCCTAAAAAAAGAAGAGATTTAACTATAAACCAATTCATGATATTAACCACCTTTTGGTGTAAATCTTGACCTCCAATTTTTAAACCTAACCATTGTAAAGGGTGAAACACAAGAAGGATTATAAAAAATACTATTGCGAAAATTGTAGATAGTAAGTAACTTATTATTTTCATTTTCTCTAAAAGTAAGATTCCCGCATTTAGCGGGAATAAAATTTTTAACTATTAAAACCAGTTAGACCAAGGTATTCTTGATAAGATAAATAATAGTCCTAATCCGTAAAAAATTGTAAAAGTTTTAAACTTAGACTCACTCTTAACTTGTTTTTTATGTTTAGACCATCCTATTGTTATTAAAACAATAGCAACAATCATCATAATAGGATGTTCAACAGCTAATAATCTATTTGAAGCATCAACACCACTTGCTTTCATTGACTTATACCATGGCGACATAAAATACCATCCTAAACCAATTAATAATTGTATATGAGAAGTGATTAGTGTAAATAAACCTAATCTGAAATCTTTATGTGTAAATTCTTTTTTTTGAACTAAACCTAAAACGGCATTAATAACAGTATAAATTAGCACTGCTAGTACAATATAAGCCCAATAAGAGTGGATTACTTTCATCATGATATGTTAGTTTTTAGATATTGTAAAAGTACTGAATTTTACCCATAAAAAAACCACCTCAATTGAGGTGGTTTTATATATTTTTCTAATACTGTATTAGAAGCTATATCTTACTGAGAAGTTCCAAGTAGTTCCGAATCCAAAGAATACTTTGTTTCCAGTATCAACTCCTCTAAATTGTTCTCCTGTAGCATCTCTTTCAGTTCCAAAATAGTTTGTAGCTGATTCTGCGATATATTCCTCATCAAATAAGTTATTGATGTTTACACGGAAGCTTAATGCTTCATTACTTTCTTCATTAAAGTTCCACTTATAAGAAACTCCTAAATCAGATAACGCGTAACCTGGTAACTCTAATGAACCACTATGATCTGCCTCATCAAAATCATCTGCATTAATTCTAGCGTATAATCTATCAACAAAACGTTGAGAATAATCTACTTTAAAGTTTTTCCAAGGTCTGATTTCAATACCTAATCTACCAGTACTTTGTGCAGCATCTCCAACTTTTACACCATCTAAGTATAAAGTGTTTGTTCCAATTGCAACCTGATTGTTATCAAATGCAGTACCACTAACTGTACCACCATATTCCCAATCACCAACAGATACCATACCGAAAATAGTTACATCTTCAGTAATTTTATAAGTAGCATCTAATTCAACACCTGTATGGATTTGCTCAACACCTTGTAAATCTGTGCTTCCTTGCTCATCATCACTACTATCAAGTGGTGTGTTGTTTACATCAAATTCAGAAGAAATAGAGAAGAATCTATCTTTCCATTGTGTTCTATAGATGTTAGCATTTAAGCTAAAACGCTCAGATTTGAATCCATATCCTAATTCAACACCTATAACTTTTTCGTTTCTAGGATTTGGGTTGATATCGTTTCTAAAGTTTAAGAAAACTGAATCGAAGAATGGTTGCTTAGCATAGTAACCTCCATTAGCAAAAATGTTATGCTCTTCATTGATGTTCCAGTTAATTCCTCCTTTGATGTTTCCACCCCAGATATTTTGCCAATCAGTTTCTCTAGCTGGATCTGAATCTAAATAATTGAAATAATCAATTCTTTTAAATCCTTGGTTAGAAATACCTCCTTGTAAAAACGCAGAAATATCATCGTTTTTGTACTCTAACTGAGCAAAACCACCAAACCAACGTACTTTACCATCATTATGGTAGTTAATTTTTTCTTCGTCATCAGTACTACTAAATACATTCCATAAACTAGATAAGTCAGAAGAATACTCAGTATTTAATACGTTTAACGGGTTGTTAATATCATCATTATCACGGTAAGCGTCAGCTCCTAATAAATCATCAATTCTTCTATAGTGAATACCTAAATAAGAACGAACATCAAGACCGAAATCTAACGTTAAATTATCATTTAACTTTCTATTATAGTTTGCTAATAAACCATACCAGTTGTGAGAGTTGATTGAAGCTCTACGTATGATACCGTTTCTTCTTTGTAATCCAGCAGGAATATCAGTAGAACGTAATTCATCATCGTTTACAACGAATAAACCAGTACTTGGATCAACAGAGTTATTAGTAGTAACTCCATTATTAAATGTTCCTCCTTGTCCTGAGTTAGACTTGATTAACTCATCAAAAAGAAAAGTTCCATCTTGACCTCTTAAACTTCTATCACTAGCAAATCTAAATCCACCGATACGTCCGATATCTCCAGTTCCACCACCACGTCCAAAAGAAACGTAAGCAGATGCAGATAAAGAAGATTCTTCATTAATATCCCAGTTCCAGTTTAAAGAGGTAACAGGTTTGTGGTAAAAATTCTTTCTTAAGTTATACTCTTCACCGTTGATGAAACCTCCAGTAAAGTTATATCTTGTTCCGTGCTCTAAGTAATCAGCTAAAGTTCCCATGTTAAAGAAACTTCCTGTTCTTTGGTTGTGAGTTTGAGGAGCACCAGTTAACATAAATTGTAAATCATGCTCTTCATTAATTTCCCATCCTAAACCTACGAAGTAGTTATACCCTTCAAATTCAGTACTATTAACGTATCCGTCTCCAGCAGTTCTACTAAATAAGAAAGAAGCAGCAAAACCATTTTCGTTTTTACCTGTAGAATATGTTGCTAAAGTTTTTAAGTAATTATCATTACCATAAGTAGCTAATACAGATCCTCCTTCTTTTTTATCAGTAGTTTTAGTGATAATGTTGATAGTACCACCAACAGAAGAAATAGCTAATTTAGAAGAACCTAAACCTCTTTGTACCTGCATTGCAGTAGTAACGTCTGATAAACCAGCCCAGTTAGACCAGAATACACGTCCGTTTTCCATATCATTAACAGGAACCCCATTAATTAATACAGCAATGTTTTCTTGAGAGAAACCACGAATGTTAATTCTAGCATCTCCGAAACCTCCTCCAGATTTAGTTGCATAAACAGATGGAGTAGTGTTTAATAATTCAGGAAATTCTTGAGATCCTAATTTTTCTTGAATTTCAGCTGCTTTAATTGTAGAAACTGCAACTGGAGTTTCTCTATCTTTAGCAACATCAATTAATCCTTTAATTACTACCTCTTCTAATACGTTATCACTAGGTTGTAATTTGATAGTTCCGACATTACCTGCACCATTAAATGCTACCTCTTTGTCTAAAAAACCAACAAAAGAAACAACTAATGTACCAGAAGTACTTTTAGCATTTAATTTAAATTCTCCGTCAAAATTTGTTGAAGTACCGTTTGTAGTTGCCTTCTCAACTACTGATGCTCCTGGAAGTGGTTCTCCAGTTTCATCAACAACAGTACCCGAAATCTGAGTTTGGGCCAATACTGTAGCAGAAATAAAAAATAACGCTACAAGTAATAAATTTTTAATTTTTTTCATTTGTCCTATTATATTGTTATTAAAAACCAAGCAAAATTCCGTCATTTAAGAATCAGAAACGTTAACTAAATGTTAAGTTTAAGTGTTTTTTAACGGTTAGTATCTAGTGATTAAATGACAAAATTTTAATGAAGATAGTTATTTTTCAATAAAAAAACGCCATCTACCGATGACGATCCTATATCTATTAGTATAATTCCTTTATGATATTTTTAAGAATTTCTTAAGAAGCTAGTATTTTTTTTGCTAATTCTTTTCCTAGTTCTACACCAAACTGATCATAAGAATATATATTCCAAATAATTCCTTGAACGAATATTTTATGCTCGTACATAGCTATAAGTTTTCCTAAAGAATCTGGAGTCAATTTGTCAAATAACAAAGCATTACTCGGTCTATTTCCTTTGAATACTTTATAAGATAATAATTGGTTAATTTTATCAAAATCCCCAGAAGTTTTTAATTCTAAATGCACTTCTTCAGCAGTTTTACCAAAAGCCAATGCTTCCATCTGTGCATTATAATTAGCCATTAACTTTTCATGATGACTTGTTAACCCATGAAGTGATTCTTTATATCCAATAAAATCAGCAGGAATTAATTTAGTTCCTTGATGCACTAATTGCATAAACGCATGTTGCATATTTGTACCTGTGCTTCCCCAAACTATTGTTCCTGTTTGATAATTTATTTCATCACCATTTCTATCTACACTTTTTCCATTACTTTCCATAACGGCTTGTTGTAGATAATCCGGTAGTTTAGATAAATATTGAGTATAAGGTAAAATTGCTTCAGTTTCTGCTTTATAGAAATTGTTGTACCATACGCTTAATAATGCTATTACAACGGGAATGTTTTCACTGAAATCTGTATCTCTAAAATGTATATCCATTTCTTCAGCTCCGTTCAATAATTCTTTAAAATTATCGAAACCTATAGCTAAACTAATAGAAAGCCCTACTGCAGACCATAAAGAGAAACGGCCTCCAACCCAATTCCACATTGGAAATACGTTATTCTTGTCAATACCAAAATCGTAAACTGCATTTAAATTTGTAGAAACCGCTACGAAGTGTTTTGCAACATCAAATATAGATCCCGATCTTAAGAACCAGTCTCTGATGGTATTTGCATTACTGATTGTTTCTTGTGTAGTGAATGTTTTTGAAACTATTACAAATAGTGTTGTTTCAGGGTTTAAATTCTTAATTACCTCAGAAACATGATCTCCCTCTACGTTAGAAACAAAATGTACATTCAACTTATTTCTATAAAAACGTAAAGCTTCAACTACCATATCTGGACCAAGATCTGAACCACCGATACCTATATTCACAACATCAGTAATAGCTTTACCTGTATAACCTTTCCATTTTCCTGAAATTACTTTATTACTAAACGCTCTTATTTTACGAAGTGCTGTTTGAATTTTAGGTTTAATATCTTTTCCTTCTACAATAACTTCATCTTCAGAATTACTACGCAAAGCTGTGTGTAAAACAGCTCTCCCTTCAGTTTCATTTATTTTCTCTCCAGAAAAGTATTTGTTAATTGCATCTTTTAATTCTACTTCATTAGCTAACTCAACCAATAATTTCATTGTTTCAGAAGTAATTTTATTCTTCGAATAATCTAATTCCAAATTATTTTCAGTAATCGTAAAATCAGTTTTTCGAGATGAATTGCTTCTAAATAGATCTGTTAATGTAAGATATTTTGTTTTTTCAAAGTGTTCTGAAAGTTTCTTCCAAGATTCAGTTTGGGTTGGATTGATTTTTTTAAGAGTCATAGTTTCTTAAGGTTTCGCAATTATTTCTTCGGATTCTTCTTTTAGTTTCTCTTGGTTATCTATTTCTTCTAATAACATTTCTGGTAGAGGAATACTATCTAGTTGTTTTTTAAATGGAGCTATAAACTCAAAGTATTTTGGTCTTAAGCTATCAATCATAGGCTTTGCTGTTGGCAATTTTTCTCTGAAAGGATCTACTTGTCTCCCGTTTTTCCAAAAACGATAACAAACATGAGGCCCGCTAGTATTACCTGTCATTCCTACCCAACCGATAATATCTCCTTGCTGTACAAAATCTCCAACTCTAACTTTTCTTCTTTTCATATGCAAATATTGAGTTGAGTATGTTCCGTTATGTCTTACTTTAACATAATTTCCATTTCCTCCTCTTCTAGCAGATTCGACTATTGTTCCACTAGCAGTACTCATAATTGGTGTTCCATATGGTGCAGCAAAGTCGGTTCCTTTATGAGCACGAACTCTATTTCCATATAATTTAATCCTTCTTCTCAAATTATATCTTGAAGAAATTCGATATTGAAATTTAATAGGTGATTTTAAAAATTGTCTACGTAACAATCCTGCTTCATCATCATAATATTCAGGGATTCCTTTAATAGAATCTGCTAAATAATAATAAGCATACAAGTTTTTCCCTTTATGATTAAATAAAGCGGCTTTAATTTTACCATAACCTACAGGAATAGTATCCTCAATAAATTTTTGCTCAAATATTAGTTTAAATGTATCGTCTTTTTGAAGTCTGTAAAAGTCAACTGTCCAAGAATAAATATCGGCAACTTCATAAGCTAAAGTTGGTCCGTAACCCAAAGTATCAATTGCATTAGAAAAATTATCAATTACTTTACCAGCAATGTGTCTTTCTACAATCTTAACCGGTTTCCTATATTTGTATGCAGAAATTATTGAATCTTGAAAGTTGATAATAGTAGATTCAATTTTGTTATGTTTATAAATAAAAACTTGTGCTTTTTCTAAAGTGTCTTTAGATGCTAAAATTGTATAAGGTTTCCCTGCTCTTACTTTACGAACATCAAATGTATCTTTGATTGTTGTACTTATGGCGTTGATTTTTGGATAAAAGACATGATGCCTATCTAGAATTATTCCAAAGCTTTCACCACTCTTTATTGTATCATTTATTACTTTGTATTTATCATAATTAAAACCATACTTAATAACAGGTTCTGGTATTACTTCTTCGACAATTTCTTTAGGTGTCTCTTCTACTTTATCCTCTTTACAAGAATAAAAAATTGATAAACATATAATTAATACAGTAGAATAAAGAGTAGTTTTCAACTATTTGCGTTTTAATTTGAACTAACGACAAAAGTACAAATTAAAGCAATTTCAGTTAAGATTTTAACAATCTGTAACGTTTTTTATTCTACAACGATTTCGAAAGGGTTCGCTAACCCTTTAAAAGCATCTAGTTCTGCTCTTAATGAACCAACCGATAATGCAGCACTCATCTTTACTGGAACTTTATTATCATCAGCAGTAATCCAAATAGTTACACTTTCTTTTGCTTTGAAAACTCTTCCTGCTTGAACTAAAGGTCTAAATATTTGAGTTCTTACTTTTCCAAATCTTGTTTTAAGTGTTTCGTAACCCACGAATAATAATTTGAATGGATATCTTTTTTCATCAAAAAACATATCTACATCAATCTGCTCTCCTTTTTTTAAGTTCTTAGTATCATAACTTCTTAAAAAGTAAAAAGTAGAAATCATGTCTTGCGGTCCAGTAACAGAAATTGTAGTATCTCTTTTCTTCAAAAGATCTTTAACATGTGCTGTATTTTTCTCATGATCAAAAGTTATATTTTTCTTCTTTTTATATCCTCCTTCATTAATATCTCTTACAAAAAAGTAAGGTTTAACATCATTCGGATCAAAATAACTTTCATAAGTATCTCTAACTTTAAAAAACCAACCTACTACACTAGAAGTTCTACCTTTACCAATAGCATGAAGTACTTTTTTACCTTGAAAGGTTTCTTCTTTAAGCTCCAAAGTAGCTTCTCCTGCTTTTAAGAACCCGCTATAACTCATTCTATAACGCAACCATTCTCCATCTTGAAAAGCAGTTGTCTTTTCTTGAGAAAAACCTGTTAGTGAATTAATAACTAGTAGTAATAAGATTATTATTATTTTCTTCATAATTTCAAACTTATGAAAAAAGTATGACAATTATTATTCCAAAAATTGAATTAGCAATTTTATAACTTTAAAAAGTTCCCCAATTTTCTAATTCTTCTTTTGACCATAAATACGGGAAAAATACTCTTTTTTGATATTTAGGATGTAAGTATTTACGCCAACTACTTCCTCCTGTTGCTTCTAAATCTTTATTGCTCCCTCCCAAATATTTACCAGCAGCATTATAATGTGCCATTACCCATTTTACATTTACAGTATAATCATAATGACGCATTGCTTTAATTAAATCTTCATCTTCTTGAATATCCTTTGGAAGTTGTTTGAACTTTTTTGAAAGATTAATATCATTATAATCTTCCATAAACTCAATAAACTCTCCCATATACTTCTTTTCAAATAATTTTAAAAGGGTAGTTTTTTGACCTGTGTTGTAATTTTTCCCTGCTGCTTGCCAGTATAAATGGTCATAAGCATTTTTAAAAGAGGAATTTCTATCTATAGTGTCTCTAAAACGAGCATCAATTAAATTTATTAATTCAGTTGATGCAAATTCAATTTTACGATACTGTGCGCTTTGAAAACCACTTGCTGGAGTTAATGTGTTTCTAAATTTTAAATACTGTTCAACATCCATTCCTTCTCCCATCACTTCAAATGAGCTACACAGCACATCAAAGTATCGACTAATTCTCATTAAGTGCTTAGAGAATTTTTCTGCCGAAATCTCAATACTTTTTGCCACTTGATCAATTTCCCAAAGAATCATTTTAAACAATAATTCATTTACTTGATGATACATGATAAACACCATTTCATCAGGCTCAGTAGTTCTTGGGATTTGTAATCCTAATAAAGCGTCAGTTTGAATATAATCCCAATATGTAATTGGTTTACTCCATAACAAACCTTCAAGCATGGCTTCTACTGGAACACCAAGCTTTTCATACTTTTCTTCTATAGCTTTTAATAATTCTTCTCTGCTCATGATTGTTTACTATAAAAAAGAACCAAGAAAGTGATTCTCTTCCTTGGTTCTAAAGATACTTCAATAATATATATTTATAAAGTCCCTCTTCTCTGTTGTTCTCTTTCAATTGACTCGAATAAGGCCTTGAAATTTCCTGCTCCAAATCCTCTTGCTCCCATTCTTTGAATAATTTCAAAGAACAATGTTGGCCTGTCTTCTATTGGTTTGGTGAAAATTTGTAATAAATAACCTTCTTCGTCTGCATCAACTAAAATAGATAATTCTTGAAGTTTAGATATATCTTCCTTCATGATTTCCATATGTGATCCTAATCTCTCAGGAATCATATCGTAATATGATTGTGGTGGTGGTGGTAAAAACTCAACACCATTGGCTCTTAATTGTGATACTGTTTTAATAATATCATCTGTAGCAA
Organism: uncultured Tenacibaculum sp.; assembly: GCA_947492185.1. Taxonomy (GTDB): domain Bacteria; phylum Bacteroidota; class Bacteroidia; order Flavobacteriales; family Flavobacteriaceae; genus Polaribacter. Next base: position 514,114 of record CANLMR010000001.1, on the reverse strand, counting down.
CTGCAATATGCTGAACTCCTTCTCCTTCATAAAAATCTAGATACTCTTCAATTTGAGATCTTTTTGCAGCTTTCGCTGGTTCGTTAATTGGGAATTTCACACGACCATTTCCATTACTCATAACTTTACTCATCAGAGCAGAATATTCTGTATGGATCTGTTTATCGTCAAATGATAAAAAGTTTTCGAATCCCATTACATCTTCATACCATTTTACCCATTTGTTCATTTGTCCCCAACCTACATTTCCTACCATGTGATCGATATATTTTAAACCGGCAGATGGTGGATTATAGTCTGATTTCCATTCCATGAAACCTGGCATAAATGTTCCTTTGTAGTTTTTACGCTCTACAAACATATGAACTGTTTCTCCGTATGTGTAAATTCCAGAACGAACAACCTCTCCATCTTCATCAGTCATTACAGTTGGTTCCATGTAAGATTTAGCTCCTCTTTTTGTAGTTTCTTCCCAAGCAGAACGAGCATCTTCAACCCAAAGCGCAACAACTTTTACACCATCTCCATGCTTAACAATATGATCATTAATTGGAGATTTACTATTTAATGGAGTTGTTAAAACTAAACGGATTTTATCTTGAACTAATACGTAGCTTACTTCATCTTTTGAACCTGTTTCTAATCCTCTATATGCTAATGATTGAAAACCAAAAGCTGTTTTATAGAAGTGTGCAGCCTGTTTTGCATTTCCTACGTAAAATTCAACGTAATCTGTTCCTAAAAGTGGAAGGAAATCTTGAGCTCCTTCGAATATTTTTTCTAAACCGTAGTTTACTGATTTTATATCTTTTGACATGTCTTTTCTAAATTTAAATTATTCTTCTAACCAAGATTGAAAATACTTCTCATCGGCTATTTTCATCGCTTCTTCTGTAACCATTAATGGCTTAAATGTATCTACCATAACAGCCAATTCTTCTGTTACTGTTTGACCAATACTTCTCTCTGTTGCTCCAGGGTGTGGGCCATGAGGAATTCCAGCAGGATGAAGCGAAATATGTCCTGCATCTATATCATTTCTACTCATAAAATCTCCATCAACGTAATATAAAACTTCATCAGAATCAATATTACTATGGTTATAAGGAGCAGGAATTGCTTGTGGATGATAATCATACAACCTTGGCACAAAACTACAGATTACAAAAGCATCTGTTTCAAATGTTTGATGCACTGGTGGCGGTTGGTGAACTCTTCCTGTAATTGGTTCGAAATCATGAATAGAAAATGCATATGGATAGTTAAATCCGTCATAACCTACAACATCAAAAGGATGACTTGCATATACCATTTCTATAATTTCGTCTTGTTTTTTAATTTTAATTAAAAAATCTCCTTTTTCGTCATAAGTTTCTAATTCATAAGGTTGACGAATATCTCTTTCACAAAATGGAGCGTGTTCTAATAACTGCCCGAACCAGTTGCGATATCTTTTTGGTGTATAAACTGGTCTGTACGATTCAACAATAAATAATCGATTGTCTTCAGTGTCAAAATCTAATTTGTAAATCATACCACGAGGAATTACTAAGTAATCTCCATATTTGAAATCTAGATTTCCCATATGAGTTCTTAGTTTTCCAGTACCTCTGTGGATAAAAATTACTTCATCTGCATCTGTGTTTTTATAGAAATAATCTTTTGTTGAAGATTTTGGTGCTGATAAAATAATGTTACAATCAGAATTTGTTAATACAATTTTTCTACTGTCTAAATAATCTTGTTCTTGAGGAACTTGAAATCCTCTAAAACGATACGATTGAATATTATTTTTCTTTGCGATTTTTGGCGCAACAGAATATTGTTTCTTTATTTCTTTTACTTGGGTTGGTCGTTGCTCGTGATACAAGTTTGATGACATTCCGTCGAACCCAATAGTACCAAACAATTGCTCATAATACAAACTCCCATCTTCTTTGCGGAATTGCGTATGACGCTTTGGTGGTATTTTTCCTAATTTATGATAAAAAGGCATAAATCAATATTTTAATTTGTTAATGGACTCCTGTAACAGTTATTCGAAAAGATTTGAATTTTGCCTGTTACAATTTCAAATTGATAAAATTGGTATATTCATCCATTATTCTGGATTTCGCTTAATCATAAATTTTAAGTGCGATAATAAGCCTAACCAATACATTTTTAGAGCTTTAGTTGTTTGTACCACAAATATAATAAAAAGAATGGGGATTACAGGCTGATAAAAGTCAGTATGACTTATGATTTCTTATTAATATTATTATCAGTAATAAAAAACGTTAACCTGAATTTATTTCAGGTTCTCATACAGATTAGTATAAAGACATCATGAGATTCCGAAATAAATTCGGAATCTCATCAAAATTATGTTTATGGTTTAGAACAAAAAATCCAGAAATATAAAAAACCGAAGTATTGAGCTTCGGTTTTTTATATAGTTGTTATCACTTAAATTATTCTTTTGGTAATCTTTCGTCAATCATTTTAAGTGGCATACCTTCCATTAAATCGAACACATCTAAAATACTTCTCATTGTGTCTTCTTCTTCCACTTGTTCATTTACGAACCATTGCAAAAACATTTCTGAAGCAAAATCATCTACGCTTCTTGCCTTTTTAAAACACTTGTAAATTGATTGCGTTACATTTATTTCTTGCTCTAAAGATCTTTCAAAAACTTCACGTAAACTTTCAAAATCGTTATTTACATTATATACTTCCGGAGATCTTGCTGCTCCACCTGCATCGTTAATAAACTCAAAGATTTTCATTGCATGCTCCCTTTCTTCTTCAGCTTGTTTATAAAAGAATGATTTACTATTTAATAATTCTCTTTGATCGCACCATGAAGCCATTGCTAAATAAGATGCAGATGCATGCATTTCCATTCCGATTTGCTCATTTAAAACATCCATAACCTCTGGGTGAATCGTCATTTGTTTTCTTACTGCTGTTGTTTTCATGATAAAAATTGTTTGTTACGCTAATTTACAACAAAACAAGCCTGAAAACCAGTAAAAACAATATTTGAAGAAAGTCTAAATAAGCTTATTATTTAGATTAAAACTGATTTAACGGGAGTAAAGAAAGAATCAATAGCTGCTTTTAGCTTTAATAACTGAGAAATATCTAAATAAATAAGATGTTGCTTATCGGCTACGAATAGTAAAACGAAATTATCTGAATCGATAATATCACATATTGATTCGTGAAAAGTCAACTTGTTTACGTTAGTTCTTAATTGAAGTAACTGCGGAAAACTAAGAACTATATTCTTGTTTACAGTTGCTAATTGATATTTACAAAAAGTAATCTCTTCTAAACGAACTGTTTGTTCAACATTTACATCTACATTCATGATGCAAACATAACACTTATTTAGAATAAATAAAAATTAACTTTCGGGAGCCATCTCAACTTCTAATCCTTCTAATTCAGGGGCCATATGTATTTGACACCCTAAACGGCTATTATCTTCCACATAAAAAGCTTCAGCTAACATTGCATCTTCGTCATCCGTCATTTCAGGGAGTTCATGATCTGATTTCACATAACATTGACAAGAAGCACACATTGCCATTCCTCCACAAATACCAACTGTTCCTTCAGGAGCTAATTCATAAGAACGAATTACTTCCATCAAGTTCATATTCATATCTGTTGGTGCTTGTACTTCGTGTGTAACACCTTCTCTGTCTGTAATTTTTATATTAATGTCTTGATTTTCCATTTTACAAAAAATAGCTCGTCTTTAAAAGTTTGAAAATTGGGATAAAAATTACAACTAGTATAATAAAAGTCGTTAAGATTTTTGTCTTTAAAGAAAAGTTTTTAATCGTTAAAATATCTTCGTTATTCTCAATGTTAGATTTTTTTGAAAAGGAAAAATGAAAAATTACACCTAAGATAAATGAGAATACTAAAATATATATCATTTGATTTAAAGTGACATTAATTAAATCATCAAAACTAATTGGCCACCAAACATCTATAAGTTTTAAAATTACCATAGGATTATTTAAGCTAATTATTTGCTTTCTCTTTTAATTTCTTTCGAAGCACTTTTGCTCTTTTATCTTCTCCATCATGACTCCAACCCGGTGAATTGAAAATATAATTCAATTTATCTCTCCACTTATCAGCTCTTTTCACATCGTTCCAAATGGCAGAGTATTCATGAGTTGCTACTGTAATTGGATTATAGGTTTCAATATTCACAGTTAAACCATACACAGGATGATCAATTTCCTTTAATTCTTCTGAAAACGTACCAAACATACGATCCCATATGATTAAAATTCCAGCATGATTACAATCTAAATATCTGATATTTGATGCATGATGTACTCTGTGATGTGATGGTGTATTGAAAATAAACTCTATTGGTTTTGGCAATTTATCTACCAACTCTGTATGTACGAAAAATTGATAAATTAAACTTACGCCCATCATAGTGAACATCATCAAAGGATCGAATCCTAATAATGGAATCCATAACCAAAAAAAGAACTTATGAATTCTTTCACCCACGCCTTGACGTAAAGCGGTTCCTAAATTCATATGAACTGATGAATGATGAGGAACATGCCCTGCCCAAAACAATCGAACTTCATGGTTCAAGCGATGAAACCAATAGTAAGAAAAATCATCAGCAAAAAACAATAATAACCAAGCCCACCATTGTCTGTTTACAACTCCATTTAAAGGAGAAATTTGATATAAATAAAAGAATACAACAAACGCTAATACCTTAGGAATAAACTCTACAATTGCCGAGAACACCATCATTAACAAAGACACACCTGTATCTTTTGAATGGTATTTTTCTTTAGCAACTTTGTACTCAACAAACATTGAAACAAAGAACACTGGTAAAGCGAAGTATAATAATTTGTCTTCTGAAAGTTGCTGTATGTAATCCGTTAATGTCATTAATTATATTTTGTAAAAATTGCCCATACACAATTAGACAATTCTCCTGCTATGAATTCAATTCTTTTTCCCTTTGATAAAATTTCAAAATGATTAAAAGATTTTTCTTCATCATTAATTTTCTTCTTTATTACTTTAAAATCTGACCTCCATTGATGGTCCCAAATATTAATACCATCAATTTCATAAAATTGTCCGTCAGCAATTATTTTCAAATTATTGAACTCAGATTTCATAATTACTCAATCTTTTTCACTACCGCTTTAGGCGCTTCTTTCTTAGTTCCATCAAAACCTTGAACCCCTCCAACTGTTGTATATTTCATTACGTATTTCTTATCTGGAAAAATTCGTTTAAATGCACTTTGACACATTAATGTAGCTTCATGGAAACCACATAAAATTAATTTCAACTTACCAGGATATGTATTTACATCACCAATGGCATAAATACCAGGAATATTAGTTTGATAGTCTAAAGCGTTATTTACTTTAATCGCGTTCTTTTCAATTTCTAATCCCCAATCAGCAATTGGACCTAGCTTTGGAGACAACCCAAATAAAGGAATGAAATGATCAGTATGAATCGTGAAAGGTTCTTCATCTTTCTTATGAACTAGAACACCTTCTACTTTACCTTCTCCTGTAATTTCTTTAACCTCTGCAGGAGTAACTAAATTGATTTTTCCTTCGTTCTTTAATTTTTGAACTTGATCTACAGAATCTAAATGACCTCTGAATTCATTTCTTCTGTGAATTAAGGTTACAGAACTAGCAACATCAGCTAAAAAGATAGACCAATCTAAAGCAGAATCACCTCCACCCGCAATTACCACATCTTTATCGCGATACATTTCTGGCTCTTTAATCATATATTCAACACCTTTTCCTTCGTATTCAGCGATATTAGAAATTGGTGGTTTTCTAGGTTCAAAACTTCCTAAACCACCAGCAATTGCAACAACTGGCGCCTGATGTTTTGTTCCTTTATTTGTAGTAACGATAAACGTTCCATCGTCTTGTTTCTCAATAATATCTGCTCGTTCTCCTAAAGTAAATCCTGGTTCAAATTGTTTAATTTGTTCCATTAATTTATCTGTTAAATCACCAGCTAAAATTTCTGGGTAAGCAGGAATATCATAAATAGGTTTTTTTGGATAAATTTCCGAGCATTGTCCTCCTGGTTGTGGTAATGCATCTATAAGATGACATCTTAACTTTAATAAACCAGCTTCGAAAACTGTAAATAAGCCGGTTGGACCAGCTCCAATGATTAGTATATCTGTTTTTATCATTTGATAAAAAACTTTTTATAAGGATATTCCGCAACGAGTGCGGAATATGTATTATTAATAATAAGATTATTCTAGCTCTTCAACCTCAATAATAGAGAAGAGCTTTTATTATATACTGACAAAAATCAGTTAAGCGACATTGATTACTTCTTCAATTTCTGGAGCGTACTTTTTAATTGTAGCTTCAACACCATTTTTAAGTGTCATTTGATTTACTGTACAACCACTACAAGCTCCTTCTAATTGTACTTTAACGATGTTCTCTTCTATTCCTAGAAGTTTAATATTCCCTCCATCACTAATTAAAAATGGACGGATTTCATCTAACGCTTTTTCAACTTTGATTTGTGTTTCTTGTGCTGACATACAACTAATTATTTTGTGCTACAACCGCTCATTGTAGTAATTCTAACTACTTCTGTTGGTGGTAAATTAGCATTTCTTTTTAACAATTGAGAAACTACCTCTTGTGTAATTTCTTTAAATGATTCTTCTAATTTTGTTCCCGTTTGCAATGCAACTGGGTGACCTACATCTCCTCCTTCTCTAATACTTTGAACTATTGGGATTTCTCCTAAAAATGCAGTTTCTAAATCTTCTGCTAAATTCTTAGCTCCACTTTTTCCAAAGATATAATATTTATTCTCTGGTAATTCTTCAGGTGTAAAGTAAGCCATATTTTCTACGATTCCTAAAACAGGGACGTTTATTGCTTCTTGTTGGAACATTGCAACTCCTTTTTTAGCATCTGCTAAAGCAATATTTTGCGGCGTACTTACAACTACGGCTCCAGTAATTGGTAAAGCCTGAACAATTGACAAATGAACATCTCCTGTTCCTGGAGGTAAATCGATTAATAAGAAATCTAACTCTCCCCAATCTGCATCAAAAATTAATTGATTTAACGCTTTTGACGCCATTGGTCCTCTCCAAATTACAGCCTGATTAGGATTTGTAAAGAAACCTAATGATAATAGTTTTACACCATAATTCTCGATAGGCTTCATTTTAGAACGACCTTCAACTTTTACAGAAAGTGGTCTTTCTTTTTCCACATCAAACATAATGTGTTGAGATGGTCCGTAAACATCAGCATCTAACACACCAACATTGAATCCCATTTTTGCTAATGAAATAGCAATATTTGCTGTTACTGTAGATTTACCAACTCCACCTTTACCAGATGCAATTGCTATGATGTTTTTAATATTAGGGATTTCTTTTCCTCTAATTTGGTTTACCTCTTCTTTTGGTTTAACCTCTGCTTTAACGTTTACCTTAACTTCTATCTTTTGATCTACATGCTTATGAATTGCTTTTATGATTTCCACCTCAACTTTCTTTTTTGCTTGAAGAGTTGGATTCCCAATCACTACATCTACAATTACTTCGTTTCCAAAAGTAACTACGTTTTTCACGTTTTCATTTTCCACTAAACTTTTTCCTTCTCCAGGTGCAGTTATAGTTTCTAATGCGCTATATATATCTTGCTTTTTAAAGCTCATTCTGTTTATATTAATTCTAAGTTGCAAAGATAACGCTTACAATTCAGATACTAAAGCTGGAATATTTAGAATTCTTATGTGTTAATAGAGTTGAATTATAGTTCTTTAGCAGGATCCCAATATATTTTTTCGAAGTTTTGAATTTGGTTTTCTATTACTTCTACACCTTCGTTTTCTAAGAGTTGTTGCATGAGGTTTGTACCTTCAAAATGATGTTTTCCTGTTAGGATTCCTTTTCTGTTTACAACTCTATGTGCTGGAACTTCTTTACCAGAAGAATTATTCATTGCCCAACCTACCATTCGGGCTGATCTTGCAGCTCCAAGATATTTTGCAATTGCTCCGTAACTCGTTACTCTTCCATATGGAATTAAGCGTGCCACCTCATAAACTCTTTCAAAGAAATTCTGATTATTACTCATGCTTTAAAAGTACAATTTAATTGTGGTTAACACTGCTAAAAATCCAGTAATAACACTCATTAAAGGATTGAAATATACCATAACTTTATTCACCTTACTTTCCATTCTCCTAATTAGCACGATATAACTTGACAAAACTGCAACTACTCCTAAAGAGGTTCCTATACCAAAAGCCAACAAGTAATTATATTCTTGAGAAAGTATTCCTTTCATACTGAAGAAAGAATAAGCCAAAGCAAAGAATGGAATGGCAAACATATTTACGAAAGACAATTTAATTCCGTAGGCAAAACATGTTTTTCTATCACAAATCTGTTTTACTTTTTGTTTTGAAAATATTTCTTTTCTAAGATAAAACAGTGACAAAAAAAGAAATACAAATATTGCTGCGTTCTTAATCCAAAATAATAATTGAGGAACTTCATTAATTAATGAAATTACCCATAAACTCAATAAGAATTGAAAAAAAACTACAATTGCTGCACCGTAAATAAATCTACGAGCAGATTTTTTGTTTTCATCAATAAATATTTTACCAACTGTTAAGTTTAACATACTTGGCGGAGTAAATCCAAAGTAAGCAGTAATAAAACCAATGATGAAATGAGTAAGCATTTTAAAACAAATTTGATTGCTTTTTAGACGCTTATAAAATGAAGTCCTTTCTAAATTATTTAATTTTTAATAATTCAGCTTAAACTTAATGTAGGTAATTGGTTTATCGTGCTCTAAATATTGTTTCTCGTAAAAAGTTTGAGTTTCGGTAACTTCTTCTGGTGAAGATTTTAGCTTATAAACATCATGGCTTGCATGAAATACTTCATGTCCTTCTCCATGTAATAAACCTAATGTATAACCGTGCATAAATTCACTATCTGTTTTTAAATTTATATATGCATCAGGTTTTAAGATATGATGATATTTTTTTAAAAAAGCACTATTGGTAAGTCTATGCTTAGTTCTTTTGTATTTTATTTGTGGATCTGGGAAGGTAATCCAAATTTCATCAACTTCACTTTCAGCAAAAATCAAATCTACCAATTCTATTTGCGTTCGAATAAAAGCAACATTTTCCATTTGATCTTCAATGGCTGTTTTTGCTCCTCTCCAAAAGCGAGCGCCTTTAATATCAATTCCGATGAAATTTTTATTCGAATTTTTTTTTGCCAATGCAATAGTATATTCTCCTTTTCCACAACCTAATTCTAAAACAATTGGGTTATCGTTTTTGAAAAAAGAATTCCATTTTCCTTTAAGATAAAAGTTATCAGTAACTTCTTCTCTTGTTGGTTGAATTACATTATCAAATTTTTCGTTTTCCTTGAAACGTTTAAGTTTGTTTTTGCTTCCCAAAGCGTAGTATATGTGTTAAGCCTTAATTAAGCTCTATCTTCTGTACCTTCTCTTTTAAATTTAAGAGCCTGAGAAATCCAGTAGTATAGTAAAACTAGAAGAACAACTAAGAAAATCCAGTTGATTGTATTAGATGTCCACCATCCAGCTGCTCCTTTAGCAAGGGTTAAACGAAACCAATCAAATGGAATGAATAACACTTGAAAAATTTCACCTATGAATTTAAAAATATTTAATCCTAACATAACTTGATTATCTTTACGCTTGCAAAAGTATAAAAAGAAAAAATGTTAACCAACTTTTTCAGCAACACAAAACCGTTTACTTCAGTCATTATTATAGCATTGTTTTTTTGTTATGTGTTATCGGGATATTTTACAGGCTTTATTAATGATCTTAATTTTAGTTTAGTGTTTTGGTTTTTAGTTTTGTTTGGCTTGGTGAATTTTATTAAATCTCGAAATAATTTAACCTTCGATAATTCGTACTTCTTTTTAGTTTTTGTGATTTTAATTGGGTATTTCCCTAGTGTTATAAATATTGATTCTTTCTTTTATTCTAATTTTATTTTACTCGTTTATGTAAGAAGAATGTACAGCCTTCAATCTTCGAAAAACACCATAAAAAAGTTGTTTGATTGTGGTTTTTGGATGGGAATCTCTGTTATTATAGAACCCTTTACAATTGTGTTATTCCCACTTACATTTTTATCTATATTTATTCATCAACATATTGATTATAGAAGATTAATTACACCTTTATTAGGTTTTGTAACTCCAATTATTATATACTTTACCTATTGTTTATGGTATGATAATGAACAGACTTTTTATAATCTTTTGGGCTTTACAACTTATTATGATTTCTCAATATACTTTTCGTTTATTTATAAGTTTTCATTGAGTATACTTTTAGTTTTCACATTCTTAGCATTTGTTATGAAAACACCAAAAACGTTATCAATAAAAAATGAATTTAGAAGGAGCTGGATTTTAGTTACTATTCATCTACTCTCAATAATTATTCTACTAATCATTTATAAAGACAGGTCAGGTGCAGAATTAGCTTATTTAATTTTTCCTTGTGCAATAATTATTGCTAATGGTTTTGAGTTAATCCAAAAAAAGTGGTTTTCAGATTTAATTATGATTGGATTTTTTATAGGGTCTTTAGTTCACTATTTTATTTAGTGACTACATTTTTTCACCAAACGCTAAATCTCCTGCATCTCCTAATCCAGGAAGAATATATCCTTTATCATTTAATTTATTATCAATATCAGCAATCCAAAGTGAAGTATTTACTGGGAAATGATTCTTTATAAAATCTATTCCGTCTAATGAACCAATAACAGAAACAATATGAATTTCTTTAGGAGCACCATATTTGTTTAACGCCTCATAAACAGAAACTAAAGATCTCCCTGTTGCCAACATTGGATCAATTAAAAGCAACGTTTTATCTGTTATAGTAGGAGAAGCAAAATACTCCACAACTATTTCAAAATCTTTATCATTATTTGGATGATGTCTATATGCAGAGATGAATGCATTTTCAGCATCATCAAAGTAATTTAACAACCCATTGTGTAAAGGAAGACCAGCTCTTAAAATAGAACATAAAACAATATCTTCTGATAACATATCTACAGGTTTTGCTCCAAGTGGAGTTATGATTTGCTTCGAAGAATAATTCAGGTTTTTACTTAATTCGTATCCTAAAATTTCTCCAATACGTTCAATATTTCTACGAAATCTCATACTATCCTTTTGGATGTTTTTATCTCTAATTTCTGATAGGAATTTATTAAGGATCGAACGTTGGCGTGCTAAGTGGTATACTTTCATTTTAATAAGTGAGACCTCAATATACAAAAAGAATACTTTACACCTAATGCAAAGTATTCTTTAAACAAATTTTTTAATTCTTGTTAAAATCTATATCCGATCCTAAACCCTAAATCCAATACTGTATCTGAGGTTTTTAAATCTAAATTATAACCATATCCAATTCCTGCAGAAAATTCGAATTCGAAGTTTTTAGCAAAACTTCTTCTAATTCCATATTTAGGAACAATGGTAATGTGATTGTTTACAATCAAGTTGTAATTTGATATAGAAAATAAATCAGAACCATAAGTAGTTTTTAAACCAAAGTAATTTCCAGAATTATAATCAATATTCTTATTCAATTTTACTCTTCGATCTAGATTATAATACAATCTTGGTTCTAAAGAAACTGTTGGGTAAAGAATATAGCCTGTTTTTGGATAAAAGTTGCCTCCAAAAATCCCTAAATTTAAACCTAACTCAGAACGTAAAGCTATTTTAGCTGATAATTTGGTTTCATTATACGCCCAAGCTCCAAATAATCCTGTTTGTACACCAAATATATTTTTCTCAACAGAAACTTGACTTGAAGAATTATTTTGAGCAAATAATAGTGTAGAACTTGAAAATAATAGTAAAAAAAGTAATCGATAATTTTTCATAGGTAGTCTTATTTTTAATTAATGTGGTTTTTCAGACAAAAAACATACCACAAATAGTATATTAAATACGTTAAAAAATGAATTAACTACTTTTTAACAATCTTATGCTTCTAAATAAAAATTAGTGGTATAGAAATTGATAAAATTTTGAAAAATAAATTTACTATGAAATCTAAACTACTATTACTATTGTTCGTTCCTTGTATTATGTTTTCACAAACTAAACTAGGAAAAGCTAAAGAAAGTTTAAGCAAAACTTCTAAGAGTTCAGGAAGCTCATCGTCTAGTAGCAACTCTTCTTCTGATAATGATGGTGATTTCGATTTTGTTTCTGCTTTCTTTGAGAGTGCTTTTTTAGAATTAATGTACTATTCTACTTTAGGTATTGCTTTTGGCGGTGGAGATTATACCGAGATGAATCCCTATCCTTATTATAATAATCATGGAGAATTTACCAATGATTTTAATGACAACACTAAAAGAAGTAGTATTAAAATCGGCGGAAATTATTTAATTAATAGAATAAACGGAGTAGAGCTTAATGCTGTATTAAAACCAATTCCTATAGCTGGATTAGATGTTTCATATTTAAACTTTTCGGAAAGCACTTTGTTAAACTCAGAGTCATTAAATATTACTTCAATTAGTGCTAACTATTATAGAGTTCGTGAAAACAATTTCTCTATATGGTGGGGAATAGGAGGAACTTATGTTGGTAAAGAAGTTGACACTTGGGGTTTTGCTTATAATTTAGGAGTTGATATTTATCCAGTAAAACCAATAAGTTTACATTTAGGATGGCGACAAAGTTTTATTAATGACAATACCGTAGATGTATTCAAATCACAAGTAAAATATCATATTAAACGTGCTGCTTTGTATACTGGTTATCATAATTATAAGCTGGGAAGCGAAACTATATCTGGACTCATTTTAGGAATTGAATATTCCTTCTAATCCTTATTCATAAATACTTTAAGAGCTTTTATTAGCTCTTTCTTGTTTTCAATATGACTCATGTGTCCATTTGATAATTCGATAATTGGAGTCTGTGTTCTGTTAGCCTCTTCAATACTATTCTCATAAATCAAAACAGGATCTTTTTTCCCTGTAATTAATAAGCTTTCAAAAGTCTTAGATTCTAAAACATGCTCTCTTTTTTTTCGTTTTTTCATTCCTTCTGCACAAGCAATATATCCTTGAATTGGAGTTTTTAAAGCTTCCTTTTTACATTCGGCAATTTCACTAGTAAATTCACTAGAAGTTTCTGATGAAAATAAATTACTAATAGACATTGAAACTAAAGCCTTGTAGTTGGTTTTTACCATTAGAATGGCTCTGTCTCGAATAGTTTTTCGTTCTTCAGAATCTGGCTGTGCAGTAGAATTTAACAAACATAATTTTTCAATGACTTCTGGATATTTTTCTGCTAATGCTAAAGTCACATATCCTCCCATTGAATGGCCAACAAAAATTGCTTTACTAACTTGTTCTTTTGTAAGAACTGCTTTTACAGATTCAGCAATTTCTTCCATAGTATGTACATAACCCAAACATTCAGATTTTCCATGACCTAAAAGATCAATACATATAACTTTAAACTCATTAGAAAACTCATCAACAACAGATTTCCACATTGAAGAATTTTCCAAAAAACCATGTAACAGCACTAAGGTTTTAACTCCTTTCCCATAACAATAGTAAGCTACTCTAGTATTTTTATATACCATCCTATTTTCCATGCCACAAAAATATGTATCTTTCTCGCTATAATTCAACCATTATGAACAAAACCAAAGAAATTCTAATTACTGGCTTTGCCTTATTCTCTATGTTTTTTGGAGCAGGAAACTTAATTCTTCCTCCATTTTTAGGAAAAAATGCAGGAGACGCTTGGCATTGGGTGACTATTGGTTTTTTTATTACCGCAGTTTTCATTCCAATTTTAGGAATATTAGCGCATGCTCGTTTACAAGGAACAATGTATGATTTTGGCAAAAAGGTTTCACCAACGTTTAGTTTGATTTATTGTTTGATTGTATATACAATCTCGGTAGCTTTACCTGCTCCTAGAACAGCTTCAGTTACTCATGAAATGGCTATTCAACCTTACTTTGGAACCGAATCTTGGTTAACAAGTTCTATTTATTTTGCTTTAGTTCTTGTGTTTGTAATGAATAGAAGTAAAATTTTAACTTTAATCGGAAGGTTTCTTACGCCTTTGATTATAATTATACTTTTATCCATAATATTCATCGGAATTTTCTCTCCAAATACTATTTCAACTCCTACAATTTTTGAAACTCCATTTGTTAGTGGTTTGTTAGAAGGATATCAAACTTTTGATGCTATTGGAGCCGTTGTTATTGGAGGTGTTTTAGTTATCTCTATGAATTTCAACAAAAATACATCATTCCAAGAAAAGAAAGAATTAATTAGTAAATCAGGATTAATTGCTGGACTTGGTTTATTGATTATTTATGCTGGATTGATTTTTAATGGTGCAATTTTCAGTAGTACTTTTGGGGAAAAAGCCACTCGAACAGAAGTGTTAACTGGATTAAGTACACAAACTTTAGGAAATATTGGAACTACATTTTTAAGTATTTTAGTTGCTTTAGCTTGTTTCACAACCGCGGTAGGAATTATCACAGGAACTTCAGATTATTTCAAAGGTTTATTCAATAATTCAAAAAAAGCATATACAATTACAGCTATTATTGGATGTGTTTTGGGTATTGTAATGGGACAATTTGATGTACATGATATTATAGTAATTGCATTACCAGCATTAATGTTTATTTATCCTATTACTATTGTATTAATCTTACTAAATATTCTTCCTGAAAAATTAGCAACACCAACAATATTTAAAACCGTTGTAATAGTTACGTTTATTTTTAGCGTACCAGATTTCTTACAATTCTTAGTTGCAAAAGAATCGTTAACTGGAATACAAAACTTTATTCCATTATCTAACTATAATTTAGGATGGGTTTTGCCTGCTATGGTAAGTTTTATTGGAGTTAACTTTTTTAAATTAAATTTAAAAAAATAAAGAGTGTTAAAAACACTCTTTATTTAAAATTCTATATTTTAATTTCCAAAATGATACTCTTTCTTTTCTAATACATTTCCGTACCCATCAGTAATATGATCTATTCTTCCTCTGGCATCATAATGTAAAAAAGATTCTTCTTTTCTTTCGTTTATTCTGTTAACTACTCTACCATTATCATCATAAAAAGTAAGGCTAATCATACTATTCGGCAAGCGATCGTATAATTTCATTAATTCAATTTTAAGATTAGATGTGTTTAAGTTTTGTAGTTGACTATATGAAATATCTAACTCATCAACTACCTCTTGGTATTTTGCATTTACAATAGTAGCAACCTCATATAAGTTTCTATATCCATTTAACGATGCGTTGTAAATATCTTTACCATTTGATGTTTCTAGTAAATTACCTAAATTATCAACATGTGTAACTTCAGAATTTAAACGCAATTGTGTATTTGTTGGTCCGCTCCATTTTTCTTTGATATAAGCTTTTCCTGAAGAATTTAGCCAAATGTTTCTATTAATATTTACAACTTGATTATCTAACCTTGTTGTTGTTTCATAAACATCTGTTAACATATTTTTATCTCTCATAAAGCTATATTGTTCGTGTGCATAACGAACATTTTGTCGTTCAATTAATCCTTTACTATTTGCTGTTGTTGTAGAAGATAATTGACCTCTTGAGTTATAAGAATAAGAAGTGTTGTTTTCTAAAATCTGACTGTTAAATATAATTTCTTCTTTCTTACTTTTAAGTCTTACATTATAGCTTAAATCTACCTGGAATGAACCATTATGAGCGGTTTTTAAAAATTTTTCCCAAGTATTTGTTGTTTTACTTTTTAATGAATTATTAGTGTCTAAAACCTGTTCTTCTAATTGTAAGCCTATTAAGTGAACATCTTCATTTCCTGTGTTAAATATTCTTTTAATCTTTCCATTTGAACTTGATCCAAACCCTTTTTGTTCAATGATTACCTCTCCGTAAAAAGTAGTAGTATTATCAGTTATTGAGTTTGGATTATTATATGTGTATTGAACCTTACGCACTCCTTCATTTTTATCGTCTAAATCTATACGATTTACAACAATATCATAAACTGACTGATTAAATTTATCATTTATAATTCTATATAAATAAGGATTAAAGTTTGTAGATGAATTATCTTGTCTTAACCAAATTGCTTTAGGGGACATGAAAGGAGTATTTCCTCCTAATTTTTTACTTCCTCGTAAATAATATTTTAATCCTAAATTGATTGAATTTAATTCACCTGTTTCTTTATTCATATAAAAATAAGTCCCTTTCTTAAAAACTGAAGAGGCTGACCCTCCATTGTTTGTATATTCAACTTCTTTTACATAAGCATGACTTAACCCATCTGAATATGTGAAATCATTATCGTATTGCAATGTTCCTATTTGAGTAGGTGATTCAATAGAATTAAAACGATTTCTTTTATATATTCTATCTCTCCCTACTAAAAACTCAGAATTGATCCCACTAACTTGAAAAGAAGTATACCAAGGAAAAGAATTTAAATTTCCTGCTACCCAACTATTTGTATTTGGTACATAAGTTCTATATCTTATATAATCTGTATTCTCATTTTTATAAGTCATAAAATCTAACCCAAAATTAACAGCAGAAAAATCATTAGAAGAAAAAGGGCTCACACTCCAAGAATTACCATTAAAACGTGCGGTTTTTGTTGGACCGTTATCCCACCACCAAACTAAGGTAAACATACTGTTTCCTACAGGTTGTAATGAATGTGCATCGTTATATGCTCCTAAAACATCATCTACAGCTATTAAATTATAGTTTTTATCCCAACGTAAAAATAATTCTGGATTATCATCTGCTACAAATCCTGCAATAGAATTACCTGGATAAAATTGACTTGGTTTTTCTATACTATGTATTCTTGGAGCAGCAAAAGCTGACCATGATTTTGTTTGCCATTTTTTCTCTGCATCTAAATAATGGATGTAATAATTATCTACATAATTTAAGTTTGTTACCATATCTGGTCCACCATCCTCATCTAGAGAAAGAATAAAATTATTAGTAGCCGCATAATAATATTGTCCTCCTCCTTGGTTAATTAACTTACTTCTCCAAGAAGTTCCATTCCATGTGTATGTCCACAATCTACCCGTTCTATGCGATCCAAGAGCTAAGAAATCATCCCCTGAAATAAATCTTGGGTTTTCTGCACCAATATGCAAACTTGAATAACTAGTGTCTTTCCACGTATGCCC
The DNA here is from genome assembly GCA_947492185.1 of uncultured Tenacibaculum sp. Lineage (GTDB taxonomy): Bacteria > Bacteroidota > Bacteroidia > Flavobacteriales > Flavobacteriaceae > Polaribacter. Next base: position 496,786 of record CANLMR010000001.1, on the reverse strand, counting down.
GTTCTTTTCTTTATGAAAAAGATATACATCTGCTCTATCCCCTTTATCAAATGCAAAAGCATAAAAATCATTTTCTAACACACTATAAAACCCTTTTAATCTTTCTCCATTATTAGGATAGTTATCTTCCATTAAATGTGGGAAAGTAAACTCATTAGATTCCCATTGCTTACCATTCCACCAAAATCGAAATATTTTAAATCGATGTTTATTTCCTGTTACCGGATTAGCCGTTCTCATTACAAACAAACTATAATTATCCTTAACAACCGCACTGTAAAAATTATATCCTGATGGCCAAACTGGAGTAGTTTCGAACCTGTTTTGTCCATTATGAAATAAATATTTGTTTTGGTAATTATATGTTACTGTACCTCCTGATGGGTATGTTACTTTTTTTAATCCTCCTTGAAAAACACCTGAATAATGATATTCAAACTCTTGTGAAGGAGACAGTAAACTTTGAATTCCTTGATGACTAATTTGAGTGATTTTTGTTAAGTACCTTTTCTTGTTTTGAGTATTTAACTGTTGTATATCGTGTTGGAAATTATAAGAAGTAGTTAAAGTATTCTCATTATTAAAAATATCTACACGATTTAAATATTTTTCTTCAAAACGTTCTTGATAGGCATCTGGTTCAGGATGAGAAATATGAGTCTCATAAAATTCATTTCCAGTTTTTGCTGCGTATACTAATTTAATTTTCGCTCCTTTTGAAGATATAATTTCTTTTAAATAGCTAGCTTCAGTATGTTTATGTGTTGTTTGAGAACTATTTTGCTTTCCTTCAATTAATTCATATTTAAAAAGAAGAAAATTATTCCATTGATCTTTGATTTGACTTAAACTCCATGCAGTTGTGCTCGTCCCTGTAGGTGTTTGATTAGAATCTCCTATCCAATTCCCCCAAGTAGAAATTCTTTCTTTGGAATTGCTACTACCAGATTGTCCAAAATAATATGTTTGCCCATTATCCTTAATAATGGTCCAAGAATCGAATATTGTTGAATACGTAATATCCCAATTAGCAAATTTTTCTAATTGAAATGTGTATACTGTAGGTTGTTTATCAATACAAATTAATTTTGAATTTGTGCTTCCATCAATAATAAAAAATTCATCATCTTCCCTTGTTGTTGTTTGCTTATTATTGACTACAATTTTTGGAGCTTGTAATGACCATCCTACACCTATTATAGAAACAGGACTATATTTGTTAAGCTCTTTACCTGTTCTAAAACCAGACTGTCCATCGTATGTTAAATTTATGCCATACGATACAGGACCTGAAGCAATAGCTGCTAGTGGAATAGAGAACGTAACTTTTCCCGTAACATCATTCACACTATTTTGTATTGATCCAGAAATATCATTTCCTAATTGAAACGGAGAATCTGATGGTGTTCCTACATCTGTTAAATCACCACTTGATGATGATGATTTATTAGAAAAAGATTTATCATACGTAGAACTTTTAAAATCAGCTCTATTCGGATCATATTTATCTAATTCACTCTGAATAATAGGTCCGTTAAATTTTGTCGATTTTTGTGGTATTCCATTATTTAAATCAGTAACTGGAGTGATTTTTTGTTCTTCTACTGGTTTTGTTTGAGCTATCATTTTACTTGAACAAAAAAAAGCTATAACCAATAACATAGCACGAAGAACGTATTTTATTTTTTTCATCTTTTCTAATATTTTTTAATTAACCTTCGATTTTAGGATTACAAGGGGATAATAATTCATCTTTTTCAATTGTAATGATTCCTTTCGCTATCCTTATAGTTTTATAATGATTGAAGTCTTTTAAAGAATCATGGTCCCTAGCATGAATCAAACCATAACTACCTCTAGCCATTCCAGTTACATCAGATAATATTTTTAACACTGAATCTAAATAGCCATTATCATGATTATGGAAAATACCTAAATACATTATATACTCTCCATTTAAAGCTTTAATGTCAAAAAATTGATTGTACATATTTTCTTCCTTCAAATATTCTTTTAATTCATTAACGGTTTTTAATAAATCTTTTGATTCATGTTCTCCATCAGTGGAAATATTTATATTAACCCATCCTACTATTTCAATCATAAAAAATTCTTTTAAACTAATATCTTATTTCGAGTTTAACTTGATATCTATTTGAATATTCAACTAATTTATTTATTACTCTTGGGTGAGGTTGACTATCAAATCTATAAATTACATTTCTATTGGTTTGTTTAGCTGCTTCAAAAGTTGCTTTTGCTTGTTTCTTAAAACTTTGTCCAAAATTTTCATCAATATAAGGTTTATGTTGACCAATTGATTTAGAACTAACTGCATCAAACTCTCTTCCACCACCAATTTTAGAGTCCTTAAATGCAACTTGAGCCCTACCTCCAATTTCATCTGCTAAAGCATGAGCTCCAGCATCATATTTTAAATTAACTGGAACAACTTCATCATCTAAAACAGGTTTAATTTCTAGTTTTTCGGTTCTCTTAAGTTCTTTATCTAAATCTTGCTTTAATTTTTCCTGCTTATTATTATAATATTTAGTATTTAAATAAGACCCAGTAGTTCCAATAGCACTTATAGCTAGAGATTGAGGTATTCCTTCTATAGCAGTATCAAATGAATCTCCTAAACTTTGTCCTTGAGCTAAACCAGAAATAGTTGTTAACCCAACTCCAGATACTGTATTTGTTAATGCATCTGTTAAATATTGTTGAACTAATTTATTTCCTACATTCGAAAATAACTTCTCAGAAACCGGAGCTAAAGCACTAGATAACTGACCTCCCACAAATGCTGTTGCTCCTCCAATAGCTGCATCACCTAATACTCTAGAAGGATCAATTGTGCCTGTTTGATCGTATTGGGAATAAGCACTATTACCTGCTCCTAAAATAGCTCCTCCTGCTACAGGATTACCAGTTGCTGCAGTAACTGCTCCTGCGCCCGCTCCAACAGCAAAATAAGCAAGTCCATCTACTAAATCACAATCTCCACTCCAACAGTTTGAAACAACATTAACAACTCCACCAACTACTGCTCCTATAACTATATGTACCCACTCTCCGTCTGGATCAGTAACAATAATATAATTATTACCCATAGCTACATAAGGGCTCATAAATTGATTTTTGGGGTCTGCATTAAACCAACGTCCGGTTGAAGCATCATACATACGACTACCAAAATCGTACATATTATACCCCATAAACTTTAACTCTTCTTTCCCTTGATATTTGTAATTATAATTAGATGCTAAACCAGAAATATATTCTCCTTGATGAGTTAATCCCATTACATAATGATCGGTATTCGAAAGTATTTCTGTTGTTGAACTGATGACTCCATCATTATTCTCATCACTAAAACTAACACGGTTATTTCCTAGATGATCTCTTAATGTATAAACATATTTAAATGTTCCTGAATCATTAGCCACATACCCTTCAGGTGTTGGGAAAAACTGTAGCTCTGAATTTGTGTATTGAAAAGTTCCTAGATAATCTACTGTTGTAACAAAATTACCTTGAACTGTTTTCATTTGTAATTTATTACCACTAGCATCGTAGGTATACTCAATACGAACAGGCTGTCCTCCTCCGAAAACTACTTCTTCTACTAAATCTAGGTGGTTGTACCTTATATTTGTAATATTTTTATTTTTATCTTTTCCAAGGTTACCATTGGCATCATAAGCATAATCAACTCCTGATGTTGATCCATCATAAAAACCATCTGGAGTACCTCCAGCATCAGTAACAGAAAGTAGTTTATTTCCTCCATCATAGGTATATCCTAAACGATCCATTAAACTACCCGTATTCGTGTTTCTATATACATTTTTTAGATTTCCATTTTCATCATATCTAATTCCATACGTCTCGTATTTTCCTGCGCCACCTGTTAAAGCATTATTCTCTCGGTAATACGACCTTTTAAATCGATTCAATTTATCGTATTCAAATGTGTATGATTTTTTAAGATTGTTTAGTCTAGATTTCCAAATTATTTGACTTATGTTCCCATTGTATATAGGAGCAACATTTGCTGTTCCTTCAGTACTTTCGTTATACTTTAAATTAAAGGCAAACACATCTGTTCCTAGATTGTTTACATCATTTACATTAGTAAGCCATCCTCTGATGTTATAATTGTAATCTATCGTTTGTAGTCCTGCTTCTGTATTTTGAATTTCAACATCATAAATTGCTCCTCCTACGTGATAAAAAGACATGTCTCCAATAAGTTGTGTTGTAGAAGCAACTAAAGAAGTATAAAATGTTTCTTCATTTTTCTTGTAATAAATAGTAGTTCCAATACGCTCTACTTTAAATTCATCATGAGACTGATAATTCCCAAAAGCTCCTTTGTTTACTCCGTTTTCTCTAACATATACAGTTCCATTATGATTGTAAATTGCATAATCAATTGTATTATAACCAGCAGAAGTGTTAACGTCAGATAAACCGACCATCATATATTTATTGGTCTGATTGATTTTATAACTCAAATATCCGTTTCCATTCTCTTTAATTGCATTAGTTGTTGCTAAACCTGCATTCCAACCTGTACTCCCATTTTCTTTTTTTATCTGCTGAGAATTAGCTCCAGTATTTGATATTGTTAATCCAACAATATCTGTGTATTTACTACTTATTCGTAGATTCTTAATCTTATGGTTGTAAACACATATAGAAACATCTCCTATTAAATTTCCCGAAGAATTGGTTAAAGATGTATAGAAAGTTTCTCCATTCTTTTTATAGTGTATTGTGGTTCCAATTCGTTCAACACTAAAAATATCCCCATCTACATAATCTGTCTTCCAACCTTTATTAGTACCAGATTCATAGATGTATACTTTTTTCCCATTTGTTAAAGCATTTGATTGCGTTAAATAAATAGCATAATCGATGGTGTTATAACCTGCACTACTATTATCAGTTGAAAGTCCAACCATTAAACGTTGATTATATACAGCTTCAAACTCTACATAACCATCTCCAGTAAATTCGCTTTTAGTAGCTAAACCTGCATTCCATGAAGTAGAATTATGTGTTTTTGTTATGGTGTTTCCTATAACCTCAACATTCTGTATATCTATAAAACTATCAGCCGTATTAGAACCAGCATCGCCTCCAAGGTTTTTCTTCTCTAATTGCCCTAGTTCGTTGTATGTGTTTTGAGCTATTAATTCTTCTTCTTGATTATTAATTTGTTGGTAATGCTTTTTAGGTCTTTCTACATGGTCATATTCAAAACGATCTACAATAGTTAAATCATCACTTGTGTTTAAACGTTTGTGAGTAGTTACAGAGTACTCCGTTTTACCTCTGAAATCTAGCTTGCTTTTATTTTCGGTATGTCCTCCTAAATGATTTTTATCATAAAGATTAATTACCCTTCCTTTTGTATTGTAAAATGTGTAACTTTTACTCCAAGAATTACTTCCTAAAGTTTTTGTCCAAGACCCTGTTAATAAACCTTTCGTTCTATTTGTTACTTCTTGTCCTAAAACATGAGAAGGAATGTTAGGTATAGTGAAGTTTGGAAAATTATAATCATCAAAATAACTTATTGTAAGTGTTTCAATTCCAGAGGTAGGAAAAGCATCATTCGTATAATTCATCGCTACACCTCCTATGGTACTTGTTGTATTCGTTTTAGAAACTACGTTTGATTTATTAGTACTGCTATTTATGTAGCTATCTACTTGATTTTGTAATGCGCTTCTAGAAGCAGCACTCGTATAAATACCACTATATACTACTCGACCAAATGTATCGTATTTGTTAAATAACCATCGGTTTTGCGCTTTTAAATTTGCATCTTGTGTTAAAATTGGTCGATCTAATTGGTCATACACCATATACTCCCAATCTTTACCTGGTACTTTTTGCTCTATTTGCCTATTAAATTGATCGTATTTGTATTGAAATGCTAAATCATCTAATTGACTTTGAGTTAAGCTTAAATTAACTGAAATACTTCCTGCAAGAGAAGAAAATTGCGCAGAAGATGTTCTATTAATAACTAAATTACCATTAACAATAGAAGCTTCTCCAACCTCGTAAGAACCTCCTCCTATTATTGGTCCATTCACCATTATTTTCCCCAAATACATATCTGGTAATGCTGGCGAAATATTTAACGTTTTTATTGTTTGGTTATTTAATGTATACTGGTTTAACGAACCTGGTCCTGTTTTTTGTAAATAATTAATTTTAATTTCATTATTAGTAATTCTAAAAATAAATGACCCTATAACTCCTGACGGAGAAATAAAATCGTTAATAGGCCAGTTTACAGAGTAATCATCATAATTCAATAGCGCATTAGTAAATGTTTTTGGAGGAAGTATAAATCGAAGATTACCTTCTTCATCATATACATAATATGTGCTTAGTTTTTTAACATTACTACCATCATTTTCATAAGTAATTTCAGCTATTTTTCTGCCGTTTTTATCTGTAAAAACCTCTTTAGTATTTAAAAGACCATCACTAGAAACCCAGTTTTCGTTTTTTATTATATTCTTTAATAATTGTTTCGGATTGTAAAATGATCGTGTTAATGGGTTATTCGCATCATTCTCATTTATTTCAAAACGAAATACTTCGTTTTCTCCATTTACATTATAATCGTACTTTGTAGTGTGGTTATTTAATGCTACGTTTTGGATTTGCCATGCGTTTCCAGGAGCAGATGATTCCAATTTTCTATTTAAAGGCGAATTATCAAACCTTACTTCAGAAAAAGGATGCTGATCTGAAAATGCGTTTTGATAATATGTGCTAATCTGAGACTGTGCATTATTAATGTAGTTTCCTGAATTTTGCAATGTAGGTAGAGGCAGATATTGTTTTGCTACTCTACCAAATTGATCATATTGTAAATGCTGAACAATATCTTTTTTATTAGCACTTTGTTTTACCGCTACCGATTGTTTTGCTTTACCGAAACCATCGAAGTAAGTAATGCTTTCAATTTTCTTTACTGTATTGGAATTTGAGTTTAAAAAATTGATAGAAACAGGCTCTAAAAGCTCTGTTGTTTTTATATAATTTTGATCTTGTGATTGCCCGAAAAGATTGAAAAAACTACTTAATAGGATTAAGCAAAAAAAAGAATACAAATTTTTCATTAGCTTATTTTTTAGGTTGATTTCAAGACTAAAATTAAATTAATAGTCTATTACAATCAACACTTAATTAATAAGCGTTAGCAAAAATTGTATAAGCGTTAGGTTTTTAATTTTAACGTTACTTCGCTAAATTTAAGAAGTGAAATATGTAATGGTGTTAGTGTTTTACTAAAACCTATAACCAATGTTTAATCCAACTCTTGGAACGACAACGGGAGAATTATCTGTAAACATATTTCTACCAATTCCTCCAAGAACGCTAACCATTAATCCACCGTTAGAAACATATTTTGTTCCAACAGAAACACCTAATGCACCGTCAGTATATTTGGTTCCGTTATCTTCTTCTCCAGAGTTAACTCCTAAAAAAATTTCACCAAAATAATTCCAGTTTTTGGCTGTACTAAAATAATGTCTAAAAAAAGGAGTAATCATGTTGTCTTCGTTGTATCTAAAATCAGATGTTCTTCCTTCAAAATTGAATAAAGCAGATACACCTATAGAAGATTGTTCTGCTAAATAGTATTCATAAGTAATTTCTAAGGTTTTCATTACTAAAGCATCTCCTAAATCTACGCTTACTTCTTGTTGTGCTTGTGTAAAGAAACTCGTTAAAACGGCTACGATTGCTACAATCTTTTTCATATGTGAAATATATTAGGTTGTTATACTCTTAATTTGTTAAACAAAAATACATCATTTATCTAAAAAATAGCTTTTAATTGAACCATACCAGTATGTATTGTTTTAGACGCTTCACTTTTCCTGCCAAAGTAGTTCAAATTTAAATTTAAAAACGAATTTAATTTTTGTGTTATCAATGTATTCCAAGTAAAATTCCTACCAAATTGTAATCCTTCTAGCATTTGATATCCAACTGGAGAGTTTGCATCTCCTAAGAAATTATTTAAAAACATATTGAAGTTAGCCGAAATTTGATTTTGTTTCTTAGAGATAAAATAATATTCTAAACCTAGTTTTTGCTGACGTAAATTTTCTAATCCAGCAACGGTGTTTTCTTTGTTCTTAAAATGATAAAATGCAGATAACCTATGATCTTTACTATATAAATAAGTAAGCTTCGGATTAAACTCTTTATTTCTTAAGTTGTAATTTCTATTTGCGAAGTTTTCGGTTGATAATTTATTTTCAGAGAAGGATAATTTGGCTTCAAACAACCAAAATTTTCCTAATTTATGTGTAAAGTCTAGTTGATGCGTAAATGTATTATTCTCTTGATTACCAATTGTGAATTGCTGTTTATTTCTCGACTTACCAAACGTATAAATCCAACTATAATTTTGCAGGTTTCTATTAAAGTAAAAGCTATTCCTAAAATTGAATTGCAACCCAACTAATTGATCTTCATTCAAATCAAATGGATTTAAACTAAAACCGTCGCCAACTCGTCTTTGCTCATTATTAATTAAAAAATAGGTTTGATTATAAAAATAAGACAGCCATTTTCGAACTCCTTTTTTCGTTTTCCAAAGGCTAGGATTCAATGTTATGGACTGTTTCCAAGAAGCTCTTTGCGTTGGCAAAAAAGTTAAGTTTGGCAAAGGAATTCTAAGATATTCTGCTTGATCTTGAAACTGTGCAATTTCAAACTCTTCAAATTGTTGAACTTCATCATTATTATAATCTATCCAAGTATAAAAACCTTGACCAGGCTCAGTTTTTACATAAATAAAATCTTGTCTAGCAATATTTCCTGATGATGTTTCGTAAACCGTTCCAATGGTCAATCCGTTTTTAAAAAATCGTTGGTTATAAACTATTCTTGAATTTAAAGATTGTTCATTTTCTATAAACTTTTGATCGGTAAATCTATAGTTTGCATAAACCGACAAATTTGTTGTTTTATTCTGGATAATTCTACTATCAAGATATATTGTATTTCTATTATTGATTCTTGTAAATGAATTGCTTTTAATACTATCATTTGTTCTATAATTCAATCCTACTTTTGCAAATATTTTTGTAGAATCTCCAACTCCAAAATATCCTTCATACTCTTGAAATTGGTGACTTAAAGTATTGAATGTATTCGTGTTTCTATCTCGTATTTCGTTCGTTTCAAAATTTACCAAACCACCAATCCAGGTTTTTTTAAAACGCTTTTCATAATTACTATACAATCTGAAAAACTCATCTTTCTCAATGATAGATGTATTTTGCAACACACTTCCCTTTAAATTAAAAACAGAATTTTTGTTACTTAATCTAGATTGAATTTCATGTTTATTTCCATTAAAACTTTCGGAAAAATTTAAATGATTAAAACCATAAGAAACAAAATTGTTTTTCTCTTTCTCTAATCTAAACGTAGTTACTAATTGATTCTGATTACCAACTGCAGATCTCAAGTTCCAATCACGATTAAATTCAACAGTTCTAAAACGCTGTACTGTTCTAAAATTCTGCTGAACAAACTCATAATCGACATTACTTTTCAACTTCCAGATTCCATCTAAAATGGTTTGTTTCCAGTTTAATTTTGAAGCAATTTGTTGATTCTTTTCATCGTCAATTACAGAAAACAAATTCTGGTCATTATTACTGTAAGCTAACTCTGCACTAATATTGGTTTTTTCTGATGGATTATAATTTGAATTTACTACAGCCACTTGCAAACTGGTTGGTGCAACCAATCGAACGGAAGGTTCAAAATTTCCTAAGTTTGGACCCAAATATTGGTAAATTGTTCCGATGGCAATCGTACTATCAATTACATAACTTCCGTTATTTGTCCCTACATTCGAAAAGGTAACTGTATACAATTCCTCATTCTCATCCGTTGAAAACTCAAAAACCTCAATACCTCCAATAGCTACTTTTCTGTACTGAATTCTATTCGGAGAAAATTCATCAATAAAAGCACTTGGCGATACCATTTGTGTAATATCGTTTCCTGCATTTGCTAGAATTTGTTTTTGTTCGTTAGTTAAGTTTTGTTGAATTGGTTGACTTTTAGCATCATTTTCATTGTAGAAATATCCGGAAATAGAAAACTTTTCTCCTTTGTACTGTGCTTTTTCATAGGTTATAAAGCGTGAATAATTTCGATCAGAAAATTGAAATTCTATTCGAACACGCATATCATTCGTAATGGGATATTTTGTATTAAAACGAACCTCAGCTAAATTATAATCAATAATATAATCTTTGTTTTCTCCACGTTCTAAACGAGTTCCATTCACAAAAACAGCATCACTTCCTTCAACAATTACAATAGCTGATTCGTTATTCGGACCAAAAATTTTATACGGACCTTGATTTCCTTCTGTTCCAACAAAATTAAAAGCTGTAAAACGACCACGAACTATAGCTCCAGATGCAGAAGCTCGAAAGTTTTTACTGATATCAGCTTCAACTTGCAATCCAGAAACTTGTTTGTCGAAATTCAAAAAATAACTATCCTTATTGGCAAGAGAAACATCTCCTCCTTTTATTTTCCAATTCTTGTTATATAACTCTACAAAAACTCGGTTGAAATCTGTGATGTTTTGAGAATAACCTCCTTGTTGTAATGGAAAATTAGTATCAAAAATATTAGCTCTTATGGAAACATCTTTCGACAATTTTCCTTCAATGGTTAAATCTAAAGTTGCATTGGTAACTGCATTCTGATTGTTTCCAGAAGTGATACCTCTTGAAATGAATCCTGAAGTTTTTAGACCATCGAAAAACTCATTTTTTGTCTTTTTCTTATTTGTTGTTAAACTGTATAATTGTTCAGATGTATTTGTAGAATTAGGAACTATCAGACTTTTATCTAATGGGGAATATTTCTTGGTTAAAAAGGCTGGATATCGCAAGTATTCCATAGTAACTTCAGGAAAACTATCTGACTTTATAATTAGTTTAGATTTTACAAAGTCTACTTGATAGTTCTCTTTAGAAATTTCCTTTCCGTCTTTTGAAAGCAACTTAAAAAAAGTAGGGTTAATACTTACCGAATCAATTTGAATGGTATCACTTTTAACATTTATTTTCTTTGACCTAAATTCTTTAAGTTTCTTTTGTCCGAAACCCAATAGGGAAATAAAAAAAAAGAAAAAGAATACTTTTTTGGTCATACTTTCATAAACGTAACGGAATCAAAAATAGTTTATTTAAAGGATAACTTGAGTTTTTAACCTAACTACAACCACAATTTGTATCACAACCATTTTTACTTTTTGGCTTGAAAAAAAACTTCTTAACTAAAAAGAAAACTGCTAAAGCTACTATCGTATATGTTATGATTTGCTGTATCATATTATGATAAAAATTGATAGATTACTGTTGCCGATGAATATGCGATTACTCCCATCGCAACTAATTGAACAATTGGCCATTTCCAACTTTTCGTTTCTCTTTTTACAATGGCTAATGTTGCCATACACTGCATTGCGAAAACATAAAAGATTAATAAAGACATTCCTGTTGCAAAATCAAATCGTTTTTCTCCAGTATCAGGATTTACCTCTGCTTGCATTCTTTCTTTTATTGTTCCTTCATCTTCCACACCTTCAATGCTATAAATAGTAGCTAAAGTTCCAATAAACACTTCTCTTGCAGCAAATGAAGCAATTAAACCAATTCCTAATTTCCAATCATAACCCATTGGTTTTACAATAGGTTCAATTGTTTTTCCCGCTATTCCAATAAATGATTTTTCTAATTTTTTAGATGCTATTTTTTGATCTAATTCTTCGCTTGTTAGATTTTGAGAAGACATTTCACTTTTTATTTGCTCTTCTACTTCATAATACGATGAGGGACCATGAGTAGCCAAAAACCATAAAATTATTGAGATGGCAAGAATAATTTTACCCGCTTCAAAAACGAAACTTTTGGTCTTTTCAATTACAGATAATAAAACATTCTTGATAGATGGGATTTTATAATCTGGCATTTCTATAACAAACAAAGATTTACTTTTTATTTTTAAAATTTTATGCAATATAAAAGCTGCTATTAATGCCGCTCCAAAACCTAATGCATATAATCCAAGTAAGGTTAACCCTTGTAAATTAAAAACTCCTAAAACTTTCTTGTTTGGAATTATAATAGCTATCAAAATTGCATATACAGGTAATCTGGCAGAACAAGTTGTAAATGGCGTTACTAAAATGGTAATTAATCGTTCTTTCCAACTTGTAATCGTTCTAGTTGCCATAATTGCTGGAATAGCACATGCTGTCCCAGAAATTAATGGAATAACACTTTTACCGCTTAACCCAAATCGCCTCATGATTTTATCCATTAAAAACACTACACGACTCATATAACCCGATTCTTCTAAAACAGCTATTAAGAAAAATAAAATTGTTATCTGTGGAATAAAAATAACAACACCCCCAATTCCAGGAATTACACCATCTGTTATTAAACTTGACAACATTCCTTCTGGTAACTTTTCTTTAAGTAATTCCGAAAAACTTCCAAATGCACCATCAATAAAGTCCATTGGAACAGTTGCCCAATCAAAAATTGATTGGAATATGAGTAATAAAATTCCAAAGAATATAAAGTACCCGAAAAATTTATGCGTAAAAATTCTATCTAATCTGCTACGAACATCTTTTGCTTTTGCTCGATCTAATACATATGTTTTTTTTAGAATTTCATTAATTCTCTGATATCTATATATTGTTTCTTTTTGTTGATACTTATTTAGTTTAGTAACATCATCTAAAAAACTTGATAAATCTTCTTTAGAATTTTCAAGAAATGTTTTCTGAGTTACAGACAGCCATAATTCATATAATGATGAGCTAGTATTAATCTTTTGCAATTCAGAGAAATAATCTGTGTCAATTTTATTGGCAACAGTCGTAAAGTTAGAAACAGAATTTAAAGAAGAGTAATTCGCTAAAACTTCTTTAAGCTCACTAATTCCCTTATTCTTTTTTGCTGAAATTAGAACTACTTTGGTTTGTAACTCTTTTTCTAATCGATTAATATCTATAGAGATGCCTTTTTTCTCCATTTCATCAACCATGTTAATGGCCAAAACTGTAGGAATTCCTAAATCTTGAATTTGTGTAAATAGTAGTAGGTTACGTTTCAAGTTCTCTACGTCGGCAACAACTAAAATTACATCAGGAAAATTCTTACCTTCAGTATCTTTTAAAACCTTTAAAACAATACTTTCGTCTAAAGATGTTGGATTAATACTGTATGTACCAGGTAAATCTGTAACTACCGCTTTTACTCCGGAAGTTAACTTACAATTTCCTTGCTTTTTATCTACAGTAATACCGGGATAATTCCCTACTTTTTGATTCAATCCTGTTAATCTATTGAACAAAGATGTTTTTCCTGTATTTGGATTACCAATCAGTGATATTTGAATACTATCTTTCGTCATCTTTTGTTTCTAGGTTGATCAATTTTATTTTCGAAGCCATTTCTTTGCGTATTGCTAAATGACTACCATTTACGATAATGTACATTGGGTCTTTTAACGGCGCTATTTGAAGCAGGGTAACTTCAACTCCGGGTAAACAACCCATTTCTAATAATTTTAAAGGAATAGAATGTTGGTTATCTTCAGAAATAATTCCAGATTCTCCAATTTTTAATGATGCAATAGTGTTCAAAGAAATGGTTTTTAATACTACAATTCCCGCATAAGCGGGAACCATAACGAAACGCAAAGATACTAAATTAGAACCATTCTAAAGAAGTGGTTTTTCCCTCTTAACATAAATAGTATATTTGCCTTATGACATTCGACAATATCATTGGTCAAGAACATATAAAAAAGCATTTATCAACATCCGCTGAAAATGGTCGAATTCCGCATGCTCAATTATTTGTTGGAAAAGAAGGTTCAGGAACTTTAGCAATGGCTGTTGCTTATGCTCAGCTATTACTATGTAGTTCTTCAAGTGATGCTGAAGCTTGTGCTATAAAATGTGATAAACTACAACATCCTGATTTACATTTTGCTTTTCCTGTTACAACTACTGATTCAGTAAAAAAACACCCAACTAGTAATTTGTTTTTAGAAGAATGGCGTGAGTTTATTTTTAACACACCCTATGGAAGTTTATTTGATTGGCTGAAAAGTATAGGAGTTGAAAATAAACAGGGACAAATTGGTGTAGATGAAGCTGAAGATATTGTAAAAAAACTATCTCTAAAATCTTATGAAGGAGGTTTTAAAGTAATGATTATTTGGATGGCTGAAAAGATGAACATAGCAGCTTCTAATAAATTACTAAAGTTAATAGAAGAACCTCCTGCAAAAACTATTTTCCTATTAGTTACTGAAGAAGAAGGACAGATTATTAACACTATTAAATCTAGGTGTCAAGCTTTACATTTTCCTACATTGAGCGAAAACGACATTGTTAATGAGCTTTTAAAAACCCAAGGTGTAGCTTCAAATGAAGCAAGCAGAATTGCACAACAAAGTGAAGGGAATTATAATAAAGCTCTTCATTTTTTGCATAACGACTCTAACGATTTGGTTTTTGAAGAATGGTTTATTACTTGGATTCGTAGTGCTTTTAAAGCAAAAGGAAATGCAGCCGTTATTCAAGATTTAATTCAATGGAGCGAGACAATAGCCAAAAGTGGTAGGGAAACTCAAAAACAATTTATTCAATATTGTTTACACTTTTTTAGACAAGCATTATTATTGAATTATGGAACTCCTGATTTGGTATATTTAACTCCTCAAACATCAAACTTTAAATTAGAAAAATTTGCACCATTTATTCATAGTGGAAATATACTTTCTATCGAAAAGGAATTAAACGATGCTCAATACCATATTGAAAGAAATGGTAATGCTAAAATTATTTTATTAGATCTTTCTATTAAACTTACTCGATTACTTCATACAAAAGAACAACAAATCAACTCTTAACATATGAAATCAATTTTTTTTACAACAATTGTAATTGTTGGACTAGTTTTTGCTGCATGTAAACAAGAAAAAAATAAAACTGAACAAATTGAAAAGGAAACCACTGTTGAAGTTAAAAAACCTGAAACAACTAAAACTTTTCAAAAAAAATCATTAAATCAATATATGGTTGGTATTTGGGAAACATCTTATATTAAAATAGAATATCCTACTTATCAAAAGTCGGATACGTCTCATGTTTTTGAAGATGATTTTAGTAAACCTAATACTGGAAGAGCACAATCTGAATATAAAAAAGATGGAACTTTTATGGCATGGTTTAAGCAACCCAATGGAAGCAAAGTTGGTGAAACTGGTGGAAACTGGAAAACTAAAGGGGATAGTTTATATGTTGATTATACTTATTTAGGAAAACAAGTACAAACTTGGTATATTATTACCCAAACTAAAGAAGGTTTTACTGGTAAAGTAATTTATGATTGGGATGATGATAAAGAGTTTGATGATATACTATTAATGAAATCTAAAAAATTAAAATAATTCTTGTTTAATCTTAACAACATATCGCTTCGTATACGGATATTTATTTCCATGATATTATTGGTTCTTTTAGCATCAATATTAATTGCAAGTGTAACTATTTATCAATATGACGGGCAAACAAAGGATTATAACATTCATCGTTTCGGAAGGAAAGAAAGCGCAACTAGACACAATATTGATATTGAGCTCAAAAGAAAAACTACTTATGCGGTAAACACTCAAAATTTATCTAAAATATTTCAGGATCGCATTTATGAAATAGCTCAAATACACAAACTTACTATTTCAATGTACGATATGAATGGAAAACCTTTAAAATCTTCCATTCCATATAATTTTGAAAAAGTAGAAGAAATTCCTTTATCTGAAGAAGTTGTAAACGAACTTGCTAATAATTCAAATCATAGAATTCTTAAAACAAGAGATGAAAAAAACATTTCGTACTTATCTTCTTATACATATATAAATGATCTTCGTTATAAAAGAATTGGTATTTTAGAATTAAAAATTGCTCAGGATAATGAAGAACAAAAGATAGAACTTAGAGAGTTTATGAGTAGACTTTTATTGGTCTATGTTTTAATGTTCATTGCTGCTATTGCCCTAGCTTACTTTTTATCAAGTTATATTACAAGATCCATTCAGACAATTTCAAATAAAATCAAGGAAACTCGTTTAAATAAACAAAACGAAAAAATAACATTAAATGCTGCTAGTTCCGAAATCAACTCGTTAGTAGATGCATATAATAACATGATTGATCAGTTAGAAGATAGTGCTGTTAAATTAGCTCAAAGTGAACGTGAACAAGCGTGGAGGGAAATGGCAAAACAAGTAGCCCATGAAATAAAGAATCCGCTAACTCCAATGCGATTAACAGTACAAAGTTTTCTTAGAAAGTTTGATCCAACAGACGATAAAATTAAAGATAAAATAGCCGAGTATAGTGAAACTCTAATTCAACAAATAGATGTTATGAGTTCTATTGCATCTGCGTTTTCTGATTTTGCTAAAATGCCAACTCAACGTAAAGAAAATATTGATGTAATAGATGTGGTAAAACATGCTTTAGACATTTTTAATGAAGATTACATCCATTATATTCCTCAAGAAAAAGAACTTTACGCACACTTAGATAAAACTCAATTAATACGAATCATTACGAATTTGGTTAAAAATGCTACTCAGGCAATGAAAGAGGATGGCGAAAACCCTAAAATTGAAGTTAAAGTGGCCTCAAAAGAAAACAATGTTATTATTACTGTTTCAGATAATGGAAAAGGAATTTCTGAAGAGAATAAAAAATTAATTTTCGAACCAAAATTCACAACTAAAACCAGTGGAATGGGACTTGGTTTACCAATGATTAAAAATATTATAGAAGCCTATAACGGAACAATAACTTTTTCGTCAACTTATGGTATTGGAACAGTATTTACAGTAACTTTACCCAAAATTTAACTTATGACCTTTGAAAATATACTTGTAATGCTAGAAGATAATCTAGCAAAAGTTACAATCAACAGACCTAAGAAACTAAATGCTCTTAATAAAAGCACAATTGAAGAACTGCATGAAGCTTTTAAAAACCTCGAAGCAAACAAAGACATAAAAGTTATTTTATTAACCGGTAGTGGAGAAAAAGCTTTTGTTGCTGGTGCTGATATTTCTGAATTTGCTCACTTTTCTGTAAATGAAGGTGGAAAATTGGCTGCCAAAGGACAAGAATTATTATTTGATTTTGTTGAAAATTTATCTACCCCAGTAATTGCCATGATTAATGGTTTTGCTTTAGGTGGTGGATTAGAATTAGCAATGTCTTGTCATTTTAGGATTGCTTCTGATAATGCTCGAATGGGATTACCTGAAACCTCTTTAGGTGTTATTCCTGGTTATGGTGGTACACAAAGACTTGCTCAATTAATCGGAAAAGGCAAAGCAATGGAATTAATTATGACTGCAGGAATGATTTCTGCTGAAGATGCAAAAAAATCTGGATTAGTTAATTATGTTGTACCTCAAGATGAATTAATCGGTTTAGGTGAAAAACTAGCTAGTAAAATCACTAAAAACTCTTCTATTGCTATTAGTAAAGCAATAAAAGCTGTTAACGATGGGTTTAAAGATGGAACTAATGGTTATGAATCTGAAATAGAACAATTTGGAGCCTGTTTTGGAACTGAAGATTTTAAAGAAGGAACTACTGCTTTTTTAGAAAAGAGGAAAGCTAATTTTCCAAATAAATAATAAAAAGGACTTTCAAAACGAAAGTCTTTTTTTATGAATTTCACACTAAACAGGTGCTTTTATTAGCATTACACTTAATAAAAATACAAAAAAACGACAAAAATGTATGAATGGTCGTTTTTTTTGTATAAATTGCGAAAAATATATATTTATTGTAAATATGCTTAAGGCGATAATTGTTGACGATGAAGACAAGGCTATCAAAAGCTTGTCTTGGGAGCTTTCAAACTTTAATGATGAAGTTGAAATAGTAAATACTTTTTCTAATCCTGAAAAAGCATTAGACTTTATTGATAATAATAGTATTGATTGTTTGTTTTTAGATATTGAAATGCCTACCATGGATGGTTTTCAGTTTATTGAAAAACTTCCTAGAAAAGATTTTGCCATAGTAATCACAACTGCTTACAATGAGTATGCTATTGAAGCATTAAAAAAAGAAGCTATTGATTATCTTCTTAAACCAGTTGACACGGATGATTTAGAACAATGTTTAAAAAAGATTACAAAGTTTACTCAAAGAATTGCTCAAGTTGACACAGATCAAAAATTTGAAAAAATTCTATTCAACTTTAATCAACGATTATCTGAAAAGAAAGTAATTATTAACGCCGATGGTAAGCTTATCTTTTTAAAACCTGAAGAAATTGTTTGTGTTGAATCTGATGGTAATTATAGTTCAATCCATACAGTAGACGCAAAAAAAATAGTGGTTACAAAAAAATTAAAAGAAGTAAATGGTTTACTTCCTGAAGATATGTTTTTTAGAATTCATAATTCTTACATTATTAATTTAAATAAGGTAAAAGAGTACTATAAAACCGATGGGTACGTAATTCTAGAAATGAACCATAAGATTCCTGTTTCAAGACAGAAAAAAACAGAATTCCTCGATAAATTTTAAAATGAGCAAAAAAAGTTTTTTATTTTTTTTCCTTCTTATTCCTTTCTTAATCTTCTCACAAGATCAAGAAATTGATCGCGCTCGTTTAAAATTAATTCAAACTTTAGTAAAAGAAAAATCTAACGATTATTTTAAGCTAGACTCACTTTTATACAATACAAATACTAATCGTGAATTTTTTACCAAAACTCAAAATGAGCAATTAATTGAGTTAAGCTTAAGAAATGATTACTTGATAGGACAAATTTGCGCAAATAATAATATTGGTAGAATATACAGGAAAGAAGCTGATTATAAACAATCAGTAAAATATCATAAAGAAGCCTTAAAATTAGCCAAGGAAACAAGACAGATAGAAATTGAAGCTTTTACGTTAAATTTATTAGGAGCTTGCCATAGAAGATATGATGATGTTAGAAATGCTTTAAACAGTCATCAAGCTGCACTTACAATTTCTAAGAGAAATCAAAATAACACCACTCGAAACACTAAAAATGTTAGTATTTCTATAAATAGTATTGGTAACATTTATTTAGCACTTCAGCAATATAATCTTGCTTTAAACGAATTTGAAAAATCTTTACAAATATCCAAAGATTTAGACAATAAAATTGGAGTAGCCATAAATTATGAAAATATCGGATTTGCTCAAGAAAATCTTTTACTTTTTGATGATGCTATCAAAAACTATAAAGAATCTCTTAAAGTAAATGAAGTTTTAAATTCTACTAGAGGTAAAATCATTTGTTACAATAATCTAAGCAGTGTATATCGTAAAAAGGGTGAGAATAAAAAATCATTAGAGTTTATTGAAAAAATTTACCCAATTGCCATAGATTATAATAATAATTATTATTTAGCAAGAACATTAGGAAATTATGGTTCAGCATTATTAAACAACAATGTATTAGATCAAGCCGAGGTTAAATTGAAAGAAGGCCTTGTATTATCAGAAAAGTATAAATTTAGAAAAAGTGAAATATCATGCTCAAAATCCTTAGCTAAGCTCTATGAACAACAAAAAAAATATGATTTAGCCTATGATTATTATAAAAAAGGAGTAGAAGTAGAAAAAAACACTTTTGGGCAAAAAAACATTTCTTATGTTAACAATTTAATATCTAAACACGATCTTCAATCAAAAATGAGTGAGCTTCATAATATAAAATCTCAATCAGAAATTGAAGCACTACAGTTTAATAGAAATCGAAATATTTTAATCATTACCTTAATTACCATTGCTTTATTGAGTATTGCTCTATACTCTATTTATAGACAACGTTTATTAAATAATGATCGCAAAATATTACTTCTTGAACAACAAGCATTGCAAACACAAATGAACCCTCATTTTATTTTTAATGCGTTAAATTCTATTAAGTTATATATTATTAACAATGAACAGAAACAAGCAGTATATTACTTAAACAAATTCTCTAAACTTATTCGTAATATTCTAGATGTATCTAAAATAAAAGAGGTTAGTTTAAAAGAAGAGTTAGCAACTATGGATTTGTATATGAGTATTGAAAATATTCGTTTTTCAAATGAAATTAATTATCAGGTAGATATTAATCCTGATATGAATACAGATACTATTAAAGTTCCACCATTAATCTTACAGCCTTTTCTTGAGAATGCATTATGGCACGGACTTTCATCTAAAGAAAGAGATAAAAAAATTACATTAACAGCCGGCAAAGTATCAGATACTGTAGTAGAAGTAAATATTATTGATAATGGTATTGGAAGAAATGCTGCTGCTAAAATAAAAGAAGGTAAATCTTTAAAAAGAAAATCAGTTGGGATTGATTTAACCAAAGAAAGGTTAAAAACTTTCTCTGAAGATTATGATGATGAATTTTCTTTAACATACCATGATTTAATCAACGAAGATGGTTCACCTAAAGGCACAAAAGTATCTTTAAGATTTCCTGTGGCTTAAAATTAAAAATCAAACCTTAATTGAATCCAGATAGGATCTTTTTTCTCTGTATCTAAATTACTTAACGAAATTCCTAAAAGCCGTACAGAATTTTTCAGTCGATCTTGCATTAATAGATCTTTAATTAATGGATAAAATTCTTCTTTTTTCTGAAGATAATTTACTCCTGTTTTACTTCGTGTTTGTTGTGTGAAATCGCTGTATTTAATTTTTAGAGTTACAGTTTTTCCTTTAGTATTTGATTGAACCATTCTTCTTTCTAACTCTTCAGCTATAAACTCTAATTTTTTAAGCATATATATTTCAGAGGATAAGTTTTCATTAAATGTCCTTTCCGCAGCTATTGACTTTCTAACTCTATCAGGTTTTACTTCACTTTTATGAATACCTCTAACAATATTAAAATAATGTTTACCTGATTTACCAAAAAGATTAACTAGTTCTTCTAAAGATCTTTTCTTTAGGTCTAGTCCAGTAAAAATTCCATAATTATACATTTTTGCAGCAGTAACTTTTCCAACACCGTAGAATTTCCCTACAGATAATTCTTCCAAGAAAGTTAATACTTCATTAGGTTTGATTGTTTTTTGTCCATTAGGTTTATTAATATCCGAAGCAACTTTAGCTATAAATTTATTAATAGAAATTCCTGCCGAAGCTCTTAATTCTAATTCTTCCCATATTCTATCTCTAATTTCTTGAGCAATTAAACTTGCAGATGGATTTCCCTTTTTATTTTCTGTAACATCTAAATATGCTTCATCTAATGACAATGGTTCTACCAAATCGGTATAATCGTAAAATATCTCTCTAATTTTCGAAGAAATCTCCTTGTATCTAGAAAACCTAGGTTTTACAAAAATTATATGAGGACATTTTTTCTTGGCTAATACCCCGCTCATAGCAGACTTCACTCCAAATTTTCTAGCTTCATAACTAGCTGCAGAAACTACTCCTCGAATTTCACTTCCGCCCACAGCAACAGGTTTACCTCTTAACTCTGGATTATCAAGTTGTTCTACAGATGCATAAAAAGCATCCATGTCTACATGAATAATTTTTCTAAATGGCGGTTCTAATTCCATCCTATAAAATTAAAAAAAGCTCTCAAATGAGAGCTTTTAAAATTTATTAACTACAAGAATTTCCTTTTTGGAATTTTAGTTTTTCTGACCTTCCTTTTTTAAAGATCTTATTACTCGCATGTGTTCCTTTACGCAAGGCTTTTTGTTCCTCAAAAGGTAAATGAATAATATCTTGACATTCCATTGAACATGTATTTTCCATCCTTTCTGCACATTCATCACATTGGATAAACAATAAGTGACAGCCTTCATTTGCACAATTTGTATGTGTGTCACAAGATTTACCACATTGGTGGCAATTTGAAATTACATCATCAGAAATTCGTTCAGCTCTTCTATGATCAAACACAAAGTTTTTACCTAAAAACTTATTTTCTATACCTTCTTCTTTTACCTGACGGGTATATTCAATAATACCTCCTTCTAACTGAAATACGTTTTTAAAACCTTTATGTTTATAATAAGCCGAAGCTTTTTCACACCGGATTCCTCCTGTACAATACATTAAAAGGTTTTTATCTTCTTTATGTTCTTGTAAATCTTCTTCTATAATATCTAAGGAGTCTCTAAATGTATCAACATCTGGAGTAACAGCTCCCTCAAAATGACCTATTTCGCTTTCATAATGATTACGCATGTCTACACAAACCGTATTCGGGTTAGCTAACATTTCATTAAATTCTTTTGCAGATAAATGAACTCCTTTATCGGTAACATCAAATGTATCATCATTTAATCCATCAGCTACAATTTTATTTCTAACTTTAATTTTAAGCTTTAAAAACGATTTATTGTCTTGTTCTATTGCAACATTCAAACGAATATCTTTTAGAAAAGAAATACCATCTAATTGATCCTTTAATACTAAAAAGTTTTCTGCAGGGACTGAGATTTGCGCATTAATTCCTTCATAAGAAACATACGTTCTTCCTAGAACATCTAATTTGTCCCATTCAATAAATAATTTATCTCTAAATAGCTGTGGGTTTTCTATCTTATAATATTGATAGAATGAAATAGTTAAGCGGTCTTTACCGGCTTCGTCAATTAATTTCGCGCGTTCTTCAGCGCTTAACTTGTTGTACAGTTGCATGCTATACCTTTTTAAGTTAAACAATATTTTAAGCCGCAAAGATAATTTTTTAGTTTTTTAATTGCAAAGTAACAATTTGTTAAAAATTAAACATTTTGTGAAATTTTCATAAATTAGAGATGGCTACACAATTTTTTTTCTTGAAATTTGTAATACGAAATAAGTACTAATAAATTAAAAATAAGCATATTTTGTTATGAGAGTAGCTGTAGTAGGAGCAACCGGAATGGTAGGTAATGTAATGTTACAAGTTTTAAAAGAGCGTAATTTTCAGATTAGTGAGTTATTTTTAGTAGCCTCTAAAAGATCTGTAGGTAAAGAAATTCCTTTTAATGGAAAAACATATTCTGTAATTGGTTTGCAAGATGCTGTTAACTTAAAACCTGATATTGCTTTGTTTTCCGCAGGAGGAAGCACATCTCTTGAATGGGCTCCTAAATTTGCTGAAGTAGGAACAACGGTTATTGATAATTCTTCTGCTTGGAGAATGAATCCTAATAACAAATTAATTGTTCCAGAAATTAATGCTTCTGAGTTAACTGAAAACGATAAAATAATTGCCAATCCTAACTGTTCAACTATACAGATGGTAATGGCTCTAGCTCCTCTTCATTCAAAATATAATATGAAAAGATTGGTGATTTCTACTTATCAATCAATTACTGGTACAGGTGTAAAAGCTGTTCAACAATTAGAAAACGAAGTAAACGGAATTGAAGGCGAAAATGCTTATCCACATCCAATTCATAAGAATGCTTTACCTCATTGTGATGTTTTTGAAGAAGCTGGATATACTAAAGAAGAATTAAAATTAACTAGAGAAACTCATAAAATACTTAATGATGCTAGTGTTGGTATAACTGCAACCGCAGTAAGAATTCCTGTAGTTGGAGGGCACTCAGAATCTGTAAATATTGAGTTTGAAAACGATTTTAGATTAGAAGATATTAGAAATCTATTATCTGAAACTCCTGGAATTGTTGTACAAGATGATATTGAAAACAATGAATATCCAATGCCATTAAATGCTCATGGCAAAGATGATGTTTTTGTAGGCCGTATTCGTAGAGATTTATCACAACCAAATTCACTTAACTTATGGATTGTCTCTGATAATTTAAGAAAAGGAGCTGCAACTAATGCAGTACAAATAGCAGAATACTTAGTATCAAAGAAATTAATTAAAAGTCCTACCTTTTTAGTATAAAGGTAATATTGTTTATAAATTGAAAATCCTGCTTCGACAGCAGGATTTTTTATTTTTGCATATGAATAAATCTCAAATTATAGAAAACACTAAAGAGTTTGTAAAGACTACTTTAAAAAATGCCGAAGGAGGTCATGATTACTTCCATATTGAAAGAGTTTATAAAAATGCATTATCTATTGCTAAAGGAGAAAAAAATGCTAATACTTTTATTGTTGTATTAGGCGCTCTGCTACATGATATTGCTGACAGTAAATTTCACAATGGAGATGAAACTATCGGACCAAAAGTTGCTGCTGAATTTCTTCGAAACCAAAAAGTAGATGTCGAAATTATTGAACATGTTCAAAAAATAATTGAAAACATTTCTTTTAAAGGAGGGAATTTTGAACAAAATTTCAAATCGCTAGAATTAGACATTATTCAAGACGCAGATAGACTAGATGCTATTGGCGCTATTGGAATAGCACGTTGTTTTAATTATGGTGGATTTAAAAATAGGGCTCTATATAATCCAGAGATTAAACCAAATCTTAATATGACAAAAGAAGAATATAAAAAATCAAAAGCACCTACAATTAATCATTTTTACGAGAAGCTATTATTATTAAAAGATAGAATGAATACAGAAACAGGGAAAAAAATTGCTACTCAACGACATGAATTTATGGAGCTATTTTTATCTCAATTTTATGGAGAGTGGGAAGGAAAGTTTTAAACTTTAACACTAACCATTAACATATGCTAAGAAGATGTTAAGATATAATTCATTTATTTGTAAACACAGCAAAAATGATCTTTTTGTTAAAAGGTATTGAAACCCTTATTTTTAATAATCCCCTATACACAAAAAAACGCTCAATAAATTATTGAGCGTTTTTTTTATTTTATATATCAGTAAATTTCTTAAGCTTCAAAAGGAACTACAGAAACATATGATCTATTATCTCTTTTCTTTTGGAATTGAACAACTCCATCTACTTTAGCGTGTAAAGTATGGTCTTTACCCATATATACATTTTCACCTGGGTAATGTTGAGTACCTCTTTGACGAACAATAATGTTACCTGCGATAGCAGCTTGTCCTCCAAAAATTTTAACTCCTAAACGTTTCGATTCCGATTCACGACCGTTTTTCGAACTACCGACACCTTTCTTATGAGCCATTTCTTATTTGTTTTTATAGGTTAAATATACAGATTTATTTTTCAACTCCTCCGTCTAACTTATCTTGCCATTCTTTTAATTCATCCCACTTTCCATCAGCAGCTAATTTAGCTTGCTTAGGCCAAGTGTCTGTAACGTGATTACCTCTTACGTTAGCAATGATTTCAGAAATTTTTGCTGGTTTAGCTTTAGCTAATTCAGCGAAAGTAGAAATTCCTGCTGCTGCTAAAGTTTCAGCAATTTTAGGTCCAATACCTTCAATCTTTTTTAAATCATCTCCTTTTTTTGAAGTAGCTTTCTTCTTAGGAGCTTCTTTTTTTGTTTCTACTTTCTCAGTAGTTGCTTTTGGAGCTGCTTTCTTAGGCTCTGCTTTTTTAGAAGCTTTTACACCTGAAGCAGAAATGCTTTCAATTTGTATTTCACTTAAATACTGACGGTGACCATTTTTCTTTCTGTATCCTTTTCTTCTTTTCTTCTTGAAAACGATAACTTTGTCTCCTTTTAAGTGACCTAAAATCTTTGCAGTTACTCCTGCACCTTCTATAGCTGGGGCGCCAATAGTTACATTCCCTTTGTCTTCAATTAACATTACCTTATCAAAAGTTACTTTAGAACCTTCAGACTCTGGTAAACGGTGAACGTAAACTTTTTGGTCTTTTGCTACTTTAAACTGCTGCCCTGCTATCTCTACGATTGCGTACATACTAATTTGTTTTGCGTTTATACTTTAATTATAATACAGCATTTTAACTAAAATGCGGGTGCAAATATACGTTTTTTTACTGTAAAACAACCTTTTAAGAGCAAAATAATTTAACCGCATATAAATTCTTATTTTTGACAGAATTTTTTCATGTTTCACAAACATTTTGTGTAACGAAAAACGCATACTTGCGTCAAACCAAAAAATCATTTAAAATTATCAAATCAAAACTGATGAAAAAAACCATTTTAACGCTTACTGCTGTAGCTGCTCTTTTTTCTGCTAAAGCACAACAAGTAGCTTTTGAAGAGTACGATTTAAGTAATGGAATGCATGTTATTTTGCATAAGGACAGCTCTGCTCCAGTAGTAGTGACTTCAGTAATGTATCATGTTGGAGCTAAGGATGAACAACCGGATAGAACAGGGATGGCTCACTTTTTTGAGCACTTGCTTTTTGAAGGAACCAAAAACATTAAAAAAGGAGATTGGTTTAAAATAGTTTCTTCAAACGGTGGTAGGAATAATGCAAACACTACTGATGACAGAACATATTATTACGAAATTTTCCCTTCTAACAACTTAGAACTGGGATTATGGATGGAATCTGAACGTTTATTACACCCTATAATTAAACAAGGTGGAGTAGATACTCAAAACGAAGTGGTAAAAGAAGAAAAAAGATTACGTGTAGATAATCAACCATACTCTAGATTCTTAGAGAATGTAAAGAAAAACATTTTCAAAAAACACCCTTACAAAGGAACTACAATTGGTAAAATGGCACACTTAGATGCTGCTACTTTAGATGAATTTTTAGCTTTTAATAAAAAGTTCTATGTACCTAATAACGCAACTTTAGTTGTAGCAGGTGATATTGATGTAAAAGATGCTAAAAAATTAATTAAAGAATATTTTGGAAGAATTCCAAGAGGAAAGGATATTGCTAGAAATTTTCCAAAGGAAGAGCCTATCACTAAACAAATAGATGCAAAGGCATACGACCCAAACATACAGATTCCAGCTATTATGCAAGCTTATAGAACTCCTTCTATGAAAACAAAGGATTCTAGAATTTTAGACATGATTTCTACCTACTTAAGTACTGGTAAAAGTTCTGTACTATACAAAAAATTAGTTGACAGCAAAAAAATGTCATTACAAGCTGGAGCTATTAACTTAAGTCAAGAAGACTATGGAACATACATTTTATATGCTTTACCATTAGGAAAAGTGTCTTTAGATGATTTAAGTAAAGAAATTGATGCTGAAATTGTAAAACTTCAAAATGATTTAATTTCTGAAAGAGATTTCCAAAAATTACAAAATCAGTTTGAAAACAGATTCGTAAACTCTAATTCAAGTGTTGAAGGAATTGCAAACTCATTAGCACGTTACAATGTTCTTTATGGAGATACTAATCTTATCAATACAGAAATTGACATTTACAGATCTATTACTAGAGAAGATATTAGAAATGTTGCAAGAAAATATTTAAATCCTAATCAGAGATTAGTGATGGAATATTTACCAGAATCAAAGAAATAATCTAATCTCTAACAGAACGAAACAACAATCATGAAAACAAAAATATTATCATTCGTAGCAATTTTAGCAATTACGTTTGCTGCTACGGCTCAAAGAGACCTAAACAAACAACCTAAACCTGGACCTGCACCAAAAATCAAATTAGGTAAACCTGAAAAATTTACACTTTCAAATGGTTTACAGGTAATTATGGTTGAAAACCACAAATTACCAAGAGCTTCTGCAAACCTTACTATTGACAATAAGCCTGTTTTCGAAGGAAGTAAAGCCGGTTTATCAAGTATGATGGGAAGTTTATTAGGTAATGGAACAACTTCTGTTTCTAAAGACGATTTCAATGAAAAAATTGATTATTTAGGGGCAAATGTTAACTTTTTCCAAAGTGGCGCTTTTGCTTCTTCATTAAAAAAATATTTTCCTGAAATATTAGGTTTAATGGCAGACGGAGTAAAAAACTCTGTTTTTTCTCAAGAAGAATTCGACAAGGAAGTTGAAAGGACTTTAGAAGGGTTAAAAAACAACGAGAAAAATGTTACTACTATTGCACGTAGAGTGGAAGACTACTTAACTTATGGTAAAAACCATCCATTTGGTGAGTATACAACTCCGGAATCTGTAAAAAACATTACTCTTGCAGATATAAAAAACAACTATAACGCCTACTATAAGCCTAACAACGCTTATTTAGTAATTGTTGGAGACATTAACCCAAAAGAAACTAAGAAATTAGTAAAGAAGTTATTTGGAGATTGGAAAAAAGGAACTATTCCTGCATACACAATGCCAAAAACTACAAATCCATCAACAACAGAAATAAACTTTATTAATATGCCAAATGCTGTTCAATCTGAGATTGCTGTTGTAAACAATATCGATTTAACACTAGGAGATAAAGATTATTATGCAGCATTATTAGCAAATAATATTTTAGGTGGTGGAGGTACTGCTCGTTTATTCATGAATTTAAGAGAAGATAAAGGATATACTTATGGCTCTTACTCAAGATTAAGTCAAAGTAGATATGCAGGTACATTTAGAGCGACTGCTAGTGTTCGTAATATGGTTACCGATAGTGCGATGGTAGAATTAC
This sequence comes from uncultured Tenacibaculum sp., assembly GCA_947492185.1. GTDB lineage: Bacteria > Bacteroidota > Bacteroidia > Flavobacteriales > Flavobacteriaceae > Polaribacter. The sequence goes on along the minus strand of CANLMR010000001.1, from coordinate 468,231 downwards.
AAAAAGAAATCAATAAAATACGTTACCAAAAAGTATCTGAAGAAGAATTAAAAAATGCAAAAGCAAAATATGTTGGAGACTTTGTAATGGATGTTCAAAAACCAAGAACTGTTGCAAGATTTGCTTTAAACATTGCTCGTTACAACTTACCTGATAATTTTTATGAAAAGTATTTAGCTAATATTAATGCTGTTAGTTTAGACGATGTTCAAAACGCAGCTATTAAATATTTCAAAGGAGACAAAGCGAGAGTTTTTATTACTGGTAAAGGAATTGAGGTTCTTAAAAATTTAGAAAAAACTTCTGATTACGCTATTAAGTATTTCGATAAAAAAGGTAATGCTACTACCAAGCCAAAAATGAGTTTACCTATTCCTGCTGGAGTTACTGCAACAACAGTTGTCGATAAATATTTTGATGCAATCGGAGGAAAAGATAAAGTTGCTGCTGTAAAATCTGTTATGATTACTTCAAGTGCTAAAGTACAAGGAATGCAATTAGAATTAACTCAAAAAAATGCAGCTCCAAATAAAACATCAGTGGTAGTTTCTATGATGGGTAATGTAATGCAGAAAACCGTTTTTGATGGAACCAAAGGTTACCAAGAAGGTCGTGGGCAGAAAAAAGAAATGTCTGGAAAAGAACTAGAAGAAGCAAAAAACACAAAAGCTCCTTTTGAGGATGAAGCTTATAAAAGTGGAACATTAGATAGAATTGAACCTGTAGATGGTAACAATGCTTATGTTATTAAGTATAATGATACTGAAGTATTCTATGATATGAAATCTGGATTAAAAATCAAGACAGTTACAACTGCTAAAGGTCCTCAAGGAGAGATTAAAGTCCCAAGAACTTTTAGTGATTATAAAGAAGTTAACGGTATTAAGTTTCCACATAAAACTACTATTAAACAAGGACCTATGGACTTGAATTTTGAAGTGAAAGAAATTAAAATTAACGAAGGAGTTTCTGATTCAGATTTTCAATAATCAGAAATAACAAATTATATCTAAGGAGTCAAAATTAATTTTTTGGCTCTTTTTTATTACTTTTTTTATTTATTAAATACACTCCAAGCAAAATAATTATTCCGGCAACTAATTGAATTACACTTAGTTTTTCTCCATCAACAATTCCCCATAAAACTGCAACAATAGGAATTAGGTAAGTTACTGAAGTAGAAAAAACAGGTGAAGAAATATGTATTAACTTATTAAACATAACTTTTGCTAAAGCTGTCCCTAAAACAGCTAAAATTGTAACATACAATAAACTATATTTAGTTGTTGTGTTTAACTCAAAAGAAGTAAAAAACCCAGTAAGAAAAAGAACAATGAGCATTGGAATAAATATCAAAATAAAATTCCCGGTGGTTATTGCTAATGGTTCAAGATCTTGGAGATGTTTTTTTATAATGTTTACATTAAAAGCATAACCTATTGAAGAAATTATTGGAAATAAAGCAAACCAATAATTTTGATTTGGATTTAAATCTGCTCCTTTTAAAATTAGAATTAATGTTCCTATTAATCCAATTAAAATACCTACAACTTGCTTTTTCTGAAATAAAAAACCAAAGAACAATGTTCCTATTATTAATGTATTAAATGGTGTTAAAGAGTTTAAAATAGAAGCTATAGAACTATCAATACCAGAAATTGCATAAGCATATAAAAAAGCAGGAAAAAAAGTTCCTACCAAAGCGCTTAAAAAAACAAATTTCCAATGTTTCTTTTTTATTTTTTTTATGCTTTTATAACCAACAATAATTATAAATATAGAAGCTATAGAAGTACGTAAAGCTGCTACTTGTATTGGTGACAAACCTATCAATGCCTTTTTCATTAAAATAAAAGAACTTCCCCATATTAAAGAAAGCACCACCAAATAAAACCACTTGTGTTGATATTTGTTCATTTTATCGTTTAAAATGTAAAATTCGTCTATTTAAAAGACATAAAAATCTTTTTTTGATAAATTTGCATAATAATTTAATAGATGTAACAAATGAAATTACTAAAAATAGTATTTGCCTTATTCTTAACAGCTTCTGTTATTACTAGTTGTAAGTCTGAAGCTAAAAAAGAAGAGACTAAAGAAAATACAGTTGCAAAAGCAGAAATGCTTTCTTTAAATGTATCAGGTATGTCTTGTGAAATAGGATGTGCTAAAACAATTGAATCTAAACTTGCTAAAAAAGAAGGAGTTTTAGAGGCCAAGGTTGTTTTTAATGATAGTTTAGCAACTATAAAATACGATGCTAACAAAATAGATAAAGCCAATTTAATTGCCTTTGTAGAAGGTGTTGGTGATGGCCATACATATAAAGCTAGCGAATCTGGAAAGATGGCTTGTGCTAGTGATTGTAAAATGAAATGTTGCGATAAAGCTGATAAAAAAGCTTGCGCGGAAGATTGCAAAAAAGAGTGTTGTACTGCAAAAGAAGCTAAAAATTGTTCTGACAGTAAAAAAGAATGCTGTAAGGATGCAGCTAATAAACTAGCATGTGCGGAAGATTGCAAAAAAGAAAATTGTGCTTCTAAAAAAGCATAATTTAAATTTATTTTAAAGAAAAAGCGTTCTAGATTGTAGAGCGCTTTTTTTATGCTTTTACCGTATCTTTGCAAAAACATTTTTTGATGAAAAAACACTTTCCTCGAATTGTAAAAACCACCTTAATCTCTGTATATTTAATTTTTTTAGCTGGCGCTGTTGTTCGTATGACAGGCTCTGGAATGGGCTGTCCTGATTGGCCGAAATGCTTTGGGTATTATATTCCTCCTACTTCTGAAGAACAAATTACTTGGCAAGCAAATAAGGAGTTTAAAAAAGGGATGATTATCCTAAAGGACGAAGTGTTATTTGTTGCAGAAAATGATTTAACTACTACATCTGAGTTTAACCCAGGTAATTGGACAAAGTATACCAAACACGATTATGCTAAATTTAACAAATATCATACTTGGACAGAGTATATCAATCGACTTGTTTCTGTAGTTTCTGGCTTTGTTTTTCTATTTCTACTCTATGGTGCTCTTCAATTCCGAAAGGAAAACAATACAATTACTATTATTTCCTTTACAGCATTCTTTTTTATGCTCTTTGAAGCTTGGTTAGGAAAAACTGTGGTTGACACTAATTTAAAACCAACAATTATTACTATTCATATGGTAGTTGGTTTAGTTATAGTTGCATTGCTTTTATATCTAAGATTTATTGTAACTGAAAAAGACAACACCTACAAATTCGATACTTTATTCAATAGATTACTAATTTTCTCGGTAATATTCTCTTTGATTCAAATTGCTATGGGAACTCAAGTACGACAATTTATTGATGAGCAAGTAAAGCAATTTGGTTTTGATAATAAACAGTATAGTTTAATGAATCCTAGTTTTAAATTCTATTTCCATAGATCTTTTACCATAGCAATAGTTCTGGTGAACTTTGGAATGTTTTATTTGAATCAGGTTAAGAATTTGGGATATAAATTAGTCAACTGGATTGTTTTTTTAATCTTCTTAGAAACCATTACAGGAATTTTAATGTACTATGCCGAGTTCCCAATCGGAACTCAAGCAATCCATTTATTAGCTGGAGCAATTCTTTTCGGATTACAGTTTTATTTGTGGTTACAAAGTAGAAAAGTAAAGCGTTTAGCGTAATTGAAGATGAATGTGATCATCATGCCTTACGGCTTGACATCCATGAAATCTAACTTTAGCATTATTGAGCTTTAATCTATTTTTCAAATGAGGTTCAATAAATATTTTTCCCATTTGATTGTGTTGCAAGAACAAGTTGATTAGTTCTTTGTTCGCTTGATTTGAAAATTTGACATCTCTGTTAATCCTTCCAAACGTTAAATATTTTGGAAAGTCGTATTGCCAATTACCCTTTCGCTTACAAACATCAATTTGATTGTATTCTCTTGTTGTAGGTTTTTCATAAACACCATAACCACTAATTGACGGTTTTCTGTTTGTTAACTCTCCTTTCTCATTTTTATACATTAGTGTCAAATCAATCTTTTTCCCATCATTATGACTTAAATGTGGTAATAGTGAAAACTTATCAAAAAAAGGAAAATTAGCATCCAAGTAAACAACCTTTATACCATCATGCTTCTTTTCGAAACGTTCAGAAACTTCGGTTAAAATCTTGTTTAATTCTGGAGTAACGTAATTCCTATTCGTAAGTGTATAAAAAAAGGATCTTGGTTGTAAATAATTTGTGTTTTTGATTTTTTCTCTACCAAAAACTGGAGCAACAAAAGGAATAATTACATATGCTGTAAAGAAATAAATTAAAGTAAAATATATAAACTTAGTTCTTCGGGCTTTTCTTCGAAAACCAAGTATTGAAATCAAATAGATTAATCCTCCAATTTGTGTTAATACAGTAAGTAATACTGTTATTATTAAGTGTAATAGCAATTTTAAAAAACTACTCATTCCACTCCAGAGATTCCATCATCCGAATCATATCTTGCTTAATATAATCTACCGCAGGCAAAACACTATCGTAATTAGGTTTAGAATAAAAAAATAAAGATGCTTTTAAGAAATGTTTTGCGCTATCCGTTACATGAAATTGTACCTGAGAAGCAGCGTTTCCGGAAATGTCATAGAGTTTTCCATATACTCTTTTCTCATCATTTGCATAGTCTCTGGAAGAAATATTATCGGCCTTAATAGTATGTTCAAAAACTAACTTATCAGCTTCCATCAACAACTCTTTTAAATTCTCTTTTACGGGTCTGTAAGTTATATCTACAGAAGCTTTGAGTTTCGGATAAGTAATCTTTAGCCAGTTTTTAGGGTGTTTTTGTACAATACTAGAACTTGGGATATCAAAAACATATGGTCTCTCTACAGTAGTTTTTTCATAAGTTTTTTCAGGATATTGTAAACTTAAATATGCTTTAGGTTTAGGAACCGCATCTCCATTACACCCAACTACAACTACCATTAAAAACAGCAAAACATATCTATACATTTCTTGTAACTTTTACTTGTTTAATTCTTTTTCTATCTATAGCTTCTATAGTAAAAACGTATTTTTCAAAGTTTATTTTCTCTCCTCTTCTTGGAAACTTACCAGAAACCTCTAAAATAAATCCAGCTAAAGTTTCACTTTCTCCTTTTTCATCTTCAAAAACTGTTTCATCTTCATCTAATACTCTACATAAATCTCTAACTGTAACTTTACCTTCAAAAACGAAGTTGTTATCGTCTATTTTAGAATAAGACAAGTCGTCATTATCAAATTCATCATTAATATCTCCTACAATTTCTTCTATCACATCTTCAAGAGTTACAATTCCACTTGTTCCTCCATATTCATCAACAACAATTGCTAAATGATTCTTCTTGTCCTGAAATTCTTTTAGTAAATCATCTAACTTCTTATTTTCAGGAACAAAGAATGGTTCTCTCAACAAACTTTGCCAATTAAATGTTTTTTTATTCAGGTGAGCTAATAAATCTTTAGCATAAAGTACTCCAACAATATTATCTATATTCTCGTGGTATACCGGATTTCTGGAATACCCATTATCAAGTATAATTTTCAAAACCTCTTCATAAGAATTGTCATCAGCAATTGCACAAACATCAGTTCGAGGCTTCATAATTTGCACCGTTTCTGTATTACCAAATGTTACAATTCCTTCTAGTATTTTTTGCTCATCTTTTGTCGTAGAGTCTTCCGAAGTTAGTTCTAAAGCTTGGGATAATTTTTCTACTGAAAGGTTATTATTCTTATTTCCTAATCTTCTTTCAATACTATTTGTAATTCCAATTAAAGGTTTACTCAGTGGGGTTAAAATTGCATTTAGAAAATAAATTGGCTTTGCCATAAAGTTAGCAAACTGTAATGATTTTCTACTGGCATATACTTTTGGCAACACCTCTCCAAATAATAATATTAAAAATGTTACTAAACCTACCTGTATAAATATTTTTACAACTGAAGCAGGTATAGTAAAAACTCCAAAGTCAAGAGAGAAATTAAGTCCACCAAACATAAACTCTTCAAGGGAAGCGAATATCAGTACAATTAAAATATTTATAAAGTTATTGGTTACTAAAATAGTTCCCAACAATTTCTTAGGTTTTTCTAATAATTTAACTACAATACTTTTTCCTTTTGTTTCTTCATTTAACTCATCCAATTCTGTTTGAGACAACGAAAAAAAGGCAACTTCTGTACCAGAAACTAGTGCAGAACATATTAGTAATACAAGTAATGCAATTAAACTAGAAGTAGTTATTAATGTAGTGTTAGAAAGGAATAAAAAATAGGGTTCCGGGTCCAAATTTTAAATTTTAATTAAACTAAAAAGGTAGGTCATCATCTTCTTCTTTAGATGCTGGAGGATTTGTACTTTGAATCGGTTGTGCTGAATTCATGCCAGCAGCAGGATTCAACTCTTTTTTGGTTGATAAAAAAGTCATTTCCTGAACATGAATTTCAGTGGTATATCTTTTTTGACCTTCAACTTCGTATTGACGGTTTTTAATTTTTCCCTCAAGATATACTCTATCCCCTTTACTCAAATACTTCTCGCAGATTTCTGCAAGTTTGTTTCGAACTACAATATTATGCCAGTCTGTATTAGTTACACGCTCACCTGTTTGACGATTTGTATATGATTCATTTGTTGCTAAAGGAAATCTTCCTATTGAATTTCCTCCTTCAAAATAATGCATCTTAATTTCGTCTCCTAAATGACCTATTAAAATAACTTTATTAATTGTTCCTGACATTATTTAACTATTGTGTAATTTCAAATATACAAATTTTGTGAGTTCGTTTTCGTATAATCTTTTAAAAAGTTACTGATTAAAACAGAGGTTGGAAATTGTTCAATTTCACTCCATTTAATAGTCTGCTCTTTTATATGATTTACATTTATAATCCAAAATTTTGTTACTAAATGCTGATGTGAAAGTTTATGTATAATTTCCTCCTTGTTAAAAAGAGAAACTGAAGCATTATTGGGAATAAGTGAAACAAATTCTTCATGCTCTAATAATTCATTTGTTGATATACTTTTAATTGTTTCGATTAGTGGAAACTGATATAATCCTTGCCATATTCCTTTTCCTTTTCTTTCTGAAAACAATGTAGTTTCATCATCAGTATACACAACTAAATAATTAAAATAACGCTTCTTTACTTTAATCTTTTTAATCTTAACGGGTAATTCGGAAACTTTTTGTTGTTCAAAAGCAATACAATTACTTGCTAAAGGACATTCATTGCAAAGCGGGTTTTTCGGTTTACAATGCAAAGCTCCAAAATCCATAATTGCTTGGTTATATCTACCTGGCTCTTCCTTTTGAATTATGGACTGTGCTAATTCTTTAAATTGCTTGATACCTTCGGTAGAATTAATTGGCGTATCTATTCCATAAAAACGAGCTAATACTCTATATACATTCCCATCTACTACAGCCGCAGGTTCATCAAAACAAATTGATGCGATAGCTGAAGCGGTGTAATCACCAACTCCTTTTAGTTTAAGTAATTTTTTATATGATGTGGGGAAAACTCCATTTAATTCATTTGCAACATGTTTGGATGTAAAATGTAAATTACGAGCTCTTGAATAATACCCTAAACCTTGCCATAATTTTAAAACCTCGCTTTCTTCAGCTTTTGCTAAGTCAAAAACAGTAGGGAAAGCTTCAGTAAATCTTAAAAAATAAGGTAAACCTTGAGCAACTCGGGTTTGTTGCAACATAATTTCGCTCAACCAAATTTTATATGGATTTTTAGTTTTACGCCAAGGTAACTCTCTATTGTTTTTTAAATACCAGTTTATCAGAGTTTTATAGAAAAACATTTCTTAAATTTAGGTTTTCGAAAATACAGCAATTAATTTATACTTTTTTTAAGAACAATTATTTTACGAATTGATTAATTATCATATATTTGCACGCTCGTAAAAACAAAATTCACATATAAAATATATATATAATGACAAAAGCAGATATCGTATCGAAAATTTCAGATAAAACAGGAATTGAGAAAGCTGACGTTTTAGCAACTGTAGAAGCGTTTATGACTGAAGTTAAAGATTCATTAGAAAGTGGAGATAATGTATATTTAAGAGGTTTCGGAAGCTTCATCATTAAGACTAGAGCTGAAAAAACTGGTAGAAACATCTCTAAGAATACTACTATTAAAATTCCTGCTCACAACATTCCAGCTTTTAAACCAGCTAAAACATTTACTGAAGGAGTTAAAGCTAAGGTAGCTGTTAAGTAAAATATTAACCTACTCTTTTATTTTAAAAGAGTTTATAAAACATTAGTAACTATGCCAAGTGGTAAAAAAAGAAAGAGAGCTAAGATCTCTACACACAAAAGAAAAAAAAGAGCAAGAGCTAATCGTCACAAGAAAAAGTAAGTAGTTTCTACTTACTTTTTCGCTTGCTTAAAAACACACAAAGTTCTTTGAAATTGAGGTTATATAACCTCTTTGGTATTTTTAAAATACCTGCTTACAAAATCTTAATCAGTTTGTGATTAAAACACAAACACAAAATTTATTCAGATGAAAACAGAATTAATTATTCGTTCAAATTCTTCTGATATTGATTTTGCCTTATTGAGAGATGGTAGACTTGTTGAATTAAATAAAGAAACAAGCGATAATAAATTTTCAGTTGGTGATATTTTCCTTGCAAAAATTGGGAAAGTAATGACTGGTCTGAATGCCGCTTTTGTAAATGTTGGTTATCCTAAAGACGGATTCCTACATTATCACGATTTAGGCCCACAAGTTTTATCATTAAGTAAATTTATAAAGAAGGTAAGCACAGGTAAATTTAAAGAGTTCACTTTAAAAAACTTCCGTTCAGAAGAAGACATCGACAAAAACGGAAGTATTAACGACGTACTAAAATCAGGTCAAAATTTATTAGTTCAAATCGTAAAAGAACCCATTTCTACTAAAGGCCCTAGAATAAGCTCAGAGCTTTCTATTGCCGGTAGATTTTTAGTTTTAGTTCCTTTTTCAAACAGAGTATCGGTTTCACAGAAAATTATCGATAATAAGGAAAAAGAACGTTTAAAGAAATTAGCAAAAAGTATTAAACCGAAAGGTTTCGGACTTATTTTAAGAACAGTTGCTGAAGGAAAAAGAGTAGCTGAATTAGATAAGGACCTACAAAACTCGCTTGACCGTTGGAAAACATTATGCAAAAGAATTGCAAATTCCAATACTCCAACTAAAGTATTAAGTGAGTTAGACAGAGCATCTTCTATTTTAAGAGATGTGATGAATGATTCTTTTACTAATATTATAACTAATGATGAGAGTTTAAAAATAGAAATCAAGGAATATCTACAAAAGATATACCCTGAAAAAGAAAATATTGTTAAACTCCACAGATCTAACGTTCCTATTTTTGAGAAGTACGGTATCGAAAGACAAATCAAAACTTCTTTTGGTAGAACCGTATCTATGAGTAAAGGTGCTTATTTGGTTATTGAACATACAGAAGCTTTACACGTAATTGATGTAAACAGTGGTAACCGATCTAATAAGGCTAAAAATCAAGAAGAAACAGCGTTGGAAGTTAATTTGATTGCTGCAACAGAAATTGCAAGACAATTACAATTAAGAGACATGGGTGGTATTATAGTTGTTGATTTTATTGACATGAAAACAGCCGAGAATAGGCAAAAGTTATTTCAACACTTAAGAGAAGTCATGTCTTTAGACAGAACTAAACACAAAATACTACCTCCAAGTAAATTTGGACTAGTACAAATAACACGTCAAAGAGTTAGACCTGAACTCGAAATAAAAACTCGTGAACCAAATCCTAATAAAGATGGTGAAGTAGAAGCTCCAATTGTATTAATAGACAAAATTGAAGCTGAGTTAGACCGAATTCTGAATAGTGATGTACAATATGTAGATGTTACTTTAAATGTTCATCCATTTATAGCAGCATATCTTACAAAAAACATGAACTCTATTCGTTTTAAATGGTTCCTTCGTCATAAAAGATGGATTAAAATTATACCTAGAGATGCTTATCAGTATTTACAACATCATTTTTCTTATAAAAAGAAAAATAAATGATAAGGCAACTTTCTTATTAAGAAATTAAATCCTGCTTGTTTAGTTACAAGTAGGATTTTTTGTTTAAAACCAAAAACCTAAATTAAATAATAAAAAACGATCATCGTGATCAGGAGACCAAGCATATTTTAATTCAATTGGCCCCAAAAGTGTCTCAACACTATACCCAACTGCATAACCTGATTTAGTTTCGTTTAATAACTCTCCTCTATTTAATACATTTTTTCCTACTCTTGCATAATTTGCTATAACTCCTAAATGGTGTTTTTCAAAAAGTTGATAATGTAAATGAAATTCAGATTTCAAGAATGATTGATCACTTAATGAAGAAATTTCATACCCATAAAAAGGAATGAAATTATTGATATAATTTTGATTATAACCTCCTAAACGATAATCAAAAATCTCTGAATTTTCCTCTCCTAATGTAAATCCTGCTTCTAAAATGTTCTGAAAAGTAAGATTTTCCCAAAACGTTTTTGCAAAACTAAAACGACCATCTACCTGTGAATATTGATTAAAACCAACACTTCCTAAGGCAAATTTATTTAAACTCTCATTTCTATTAGAAAGTAAAAACCATCTAAACTTCGTGTGTATAGAAAACCCTTTTCTTGGGAGAACTGATTTATCATGGGTATCAATATGCAAAAAAGCAAATGGGTTAAAATAAACACTATCATCAAATAATGTTTCTTCTCCATTGGTTAAAAATGTATCTGAAGAAACTTTAAGTGATTTTAATTCAATTCCTGCACCAAAAGCTGTTTTTTTACTAAAAGTAGTTTGGAAGTAAAATTTATTGGTAAAATCCCTATAGGAAACATTAATTTTATTCAGATTGTTTTCATTAAATAAAACTCCAGATTCAAATTTGTTATATCTAGAACCTACACCAAAACTTAATAAATAACCATTATCTATTAAATATTCTAAATTATATCTAATATTATCTCCTACAACTACATCAAAAGATAATTCGTCGTTTTTAAAAAACATTTTTTTATGGTTATAATTTAAGAGCACACCTGTTTTATATAACTCATCGTAATGCAAACCAAAACTTAAAAAGGTTTGTATATCATTTTCCTTTACTATGATTTCAAGTTTTTTCCCTTCAAACGAGTTTTCTAAACTATAATCAACTCTCTGAAAGTTCTTAGTAGCTGTAAGTGCATTAATTTTCTTAGAAACATCTTTATATGAAACTGAATCTCCTTCTTTTAGTCTTAATTTTCCAAGAACATAACTTTGTGTATAATTTATATTTCCTTTTAACACTATTCTATCAATTAAGAAACGTTTATTGTTTTGTTTAACATCAATCAAGTTTCTTTTTTTCTTTATGTTCTGTTGCTCTGCTATTTTTTTAAAAACATTTCTAAATTGTTTGGCTGTTATATCTCCTTCTTTTAAAATCGCTTCTTTATCATCAAAAGAAACTACTGTATATTCATTGATATCTGGATGAATATGTATATCTAACTTCTCAACTTGCTCATCTGACTTACGATACATTTGAAAGTTTACAATTTGACTTAAAAGTGAAGCAACAGAAGTTAATTCTTCTCTTCTTAACAAAGTTCCTTGAACATTAACCCCAATTATAATATCAACTTCTTTTTCTTTCATCCTATCTGCGGGGAAGTTGTTTGCTACACCTCCATCAACAATTAATCTTCCTTTGACTTCTACCGGATTTAAAAGTGTAGGAAAGGAAGCACTAGCTCGTAAAGCAAGTGGTAAAGAACCATCTTCTATAATTACTTCTTGACCAGTTTCAATATCGGTACCAATACAAAAGAAAGGAATTGGAAGTTTAGAAAAATTAGAAATATTATCTACAGGTGATAGTATTTCTGTTAATAAGTTTAACACGTTTTGTCCTTTAGACAAACCCAAAGGTAAACCTATATTGCTTTTTTTTACAGGTAGTGTTACGGCTGTTTTTCCTAAAAACACTTTTTCAAAATATGGAGTTTCTTCTCTTGGAACATTATCTTGTATAATTGAAAGAAAATCGATTTCTTTAATTAACTTTTCTATTTGATCAGCAGAATACCCTGAAGCATACATTCCACCAATTATAGCTCCCATACTAGTACCTCCAATATAATCAATCTTTACATTGGCCTTTTCTAATTCTTTAAGAACACCAATGTGCGCAAATCCTTTTGCTCCACCACCACTTAACACCAAACCAACTTTAGGCCTTTTCTCTTGAGAAAACCCTATAGAAAATAGTAAGGAAAATAGTAGTATTAGTGTTTTTTTCATTTAGTTATTCTTTCGAGTGAAAATACTTGTAAATTTTTTGAGCTCTAGCATTACCAACAACCTCAATCAACTCATCTAAAGTAGCACTTTTTACTCGTTTTGCTGATTTAAATTTACGTAACAAATTTGTTATGGTTTGCTTACCTACATCTGGTATCATTTCTAATTCAGACTGAATTGCACTTTTACTTCTTTTATTTCTATGAAAAGTAATTCCAAAACGGTGTGCTTCGTTTCGTAGATATTGAATTATTTTTAAGGTCTCAGATTTTTTATCTAAATACAACGGAATATTATCACCTGGATAATAAATTTCTTCCAATCGTTTAGCAATACCAATTATGGCAATTTTTCCTCTTAAGCCTAAAATATCTAAACTTTTTAAAGCTGAAGACAATTGTCCTTTCCCTCCATCTATAACTATTAATTGTGGTAAAGGTTTATCTTCTTGCAACAATCTTTTGTAACGCCTGAACACAACCTCTTCCATAGATGCAAAATCATCTGGACCTTCAACTGTTTTGATATTAAAATGACGGTATTCCTTCTTACTTGGTTTTCCGTCTTTAAAAACAACACATGCTGCAACTGGATTGGTTCCTTGAATATTTGAATTATCAAAACACTCAATATGAATAGGTTCTTCATTTAAACGAAGATCTTTTTTCATTTGCGCCATAATTCTTCTTACATGACGATCTGGATCTACAATTTTTATTTGTTTAAATTGTTCTTGTCTGTAATATTTTGAATTCCTTAAAGACAGTTCTACTATTCTTTTTTTATCTCCAAGTTTAGGAATAGTAACTTTTATATTCTCTCCCAAATCAACATCAAAAGGAACATAAATTTCTTTAGATAATGAATTAAAACGTTGTCGAGTTTCAACAATAAAAAGTTCTAACAATTCTTTATCTGTTTCTTCTAATTTCTTCTTAATTTCCGTAGTATAGGATTGAATTATAGATCCGTTCATAATTTTAAAGAAATTAGCATAACCATGCGTTTCATCTGATATAATTGAAAATACATCTACATTATTTATTGACGGGTTTACTATGGTAGATTTTGCTTGATAGTTTTTTAAAGATTCTAATTTCTCTTTTATTTTTTGAGCCTCCTCAAACTTCATTTCCTTAGCAAAGTTTAGCATAACTTGTTCTAAACTATTCAGGCTCTCTTTAAAGTTTCCTTTAATAATTTTTCTAATGGCCTTAATATTATTAGTGTAGGATTCTTCATTTTGATAAGCCTCACAGGGACCTTTACAATTCTTAAGATGGTATTCTAAACAAACTTTATATTTTCCGCCATCTATTTTAGCCTGACTTAAATCATAATTACAAGTACGTAAGGGATAGAGCTCTTTAATAAGATCTAATAATGCACTTACGGTTCTTACATTTGTGTATGGTCCAAAATATTCCGAGCCATCTTTAATTACTCTTCTAGTAGAAAAAATTCTTGGGAAACGTTCATTTTTTATGCAAATCCAAGGATATGATTTATCATCTTTCAACAACACATTATATCTTGGTTTATATTTTTTTATCAAGTTGTTTTCAAGAAGCAAAGCATCTGTTTCTGTGTTTACTACAACATGCTCTAGTCTAACAATTTTTCTAACCAATACTCTGGTTTTACCATTTTCGTGTTTTTTAGTAAAATAAGAAGAAACTCTTTTTTTTAAGTTTTTTGCTTTCCCAACATAAATAATCACATCATCTTTATCAAAATACTGATAAACCCCTGGAGAATTAGGTAATGTTTTAACTTGAAGTTCTAAAGATGTTGGCATATAACGAAATTACTATTTATTTAAATACTAAAAAGTACTTTTAATGTAATAAACTACTCTGGAAAAGCTAGAGCAAATAAAAAACTTATAATTATTTAGTTAGAAATACAATAAAATTTTAATTTCGGAAAATAATTCTTTGTGTTTGAAAGCTACCAGTTTTAATTTTTTTCAGCTTATTATTTTATTCGGCTCAATACAAGGGTTAATTTTTAGTTGTGTAGTTTTTTTTATACGAAAACATCAATCTAAAAGTGCTTTTTTTTTAGGACTTTCCGTACTTTTTTTATCGATAAGTAATATTCAACATATGTTGATTGATGTAGGGTATTTTTCAGAAGAAAGTATTATTAGAAACTTATATATTCCTTGGCAATGGTTAGTTGCTCCTTTGTTTTATCTTTTTGTTTACCATTTTTTACAAAAAGAACACCTTAATCGATTACGATATTTTTTACTTATAAGCCCTTTTTTTATAGTTACATTAATTCATTTAACTCAATATATTTATTTCTCGAAAACTTACAAGGAATTTGTTATTCCTATTTACTATGAAAAAGGATTATTCTTATATATTAATATTTTAAGTTTTTTGTATAACACAATAATTATTTATTTTATCTATAAAATACTTATTACCCATGAGAAAACACATCAGAAAAAAATAACAAAAATTAAAAAAGAAACTTTTTGGTTGAAAAACATACTCCACATTGGTGCGGCTATTTCATCAGTTGGCGCAATTTTTTCAATTCTAGCATATATATTTATCGATATAGATAAATCTTTTTTGACTTATCCTTTTTTTATTTCGTTATCATTATGGCTATACTGGGTTGGTTATATTGGGGTACATAAATCCTCATCTTATAAAAAACTAGAAGAAACACATTATTTAAAAGCAAGTCAAAAAATTGGAGAAGCAACTTTCAGTAGAATTAATAATTATATAACTGAAGAAAAGAAATATTTAACGTTAGATATTAGTTTAAGTAGTATTTCAGAGAAATTTGATATTAGCGATGGGTATCTTTCAAAGCTTATTAATGAACATACTGGAAAAAATTTTAACACCTACATTAATGAACTTCGTGTGGAAAGATCAAAAAAAATTTTGATCGATGAAACCTATAATCAATATACAATAGAATCTATTGGTTTAGAATGTGGGTTTAAATCAAAATCTAACTTTTATTCTACATTCAAAAAAATTACTGGTAAAACTCCAAATCAGTATAAAAAACAAAATAAATAAGTCCTATATCTTCATCTTTATCTGAATCCAGAACTTTTCTCTCTTGTTTTAAAGTAATATTGAAAGTGAATCATTTATTGAAATTAGGGTAGACAGATAGATTGATCATGATTTTATCTTAGTCTACATTTATCCTTTCTAAATTATCTAAAATATGAGATATAGCTTATTTTTTTTATTTATAACAATCAATCTGTTTTCTCAACATTTACCAGAAATTATCTCGCCTTCTCCAACTGTTTCTGGATCTATGAAGGTTGAGGAAGTTCCAATTGGACATTATACAGGAACTCCAAACATTACATTACCTATATATAACATAGGATTAAATAAAAACTTGAATCTGAATATTTCAATAAACTATAATTCTAGCGGTATAAGAATTGATGAGAGATCTGGTTGGATTGGTACTGGTTGGAATTTAAATGCAGGAGGAAGTATTTCTAGAACAGTAATGGATGTTCCTGATGAAGAATTTATATCATCTCCTGGTGATTATTTTTCTGGTTCTGTAGGTACTTTTCATAATAATTTTAATTATATAAGCAATTTAGGGCTTACAGAAATAACTCCTAACGACAGTGAACAACTTGAAGAGTTTATATGGAAAACCACTAATGGTATTCAACATTATGATTATCAACCAGATTTATTTCAGTTTAATTTTTTAGGTTATAGTGGAAGATTTATTGTCATTAATGAAAACGGAAACCTCGTCCCAAAAATAATTTCCTCAGATAATAAATTAAAAATAAACCTTTTCTATAATTCAAATTTTGAAATTAACAGCTTTGAAATTATTGATCCTTTTGGAAATAAGTTTCTTTTTGAGGAAAAGGAAATTACAACGAGTTACTCATTAAAATCTGGAGTTACTCAGAATAATGATTTAATTGCTGATAGTTTTGGTTCACCTAGCCCTCCAAAACAACACTGTTCTTCATGGAAAATTACTCAAATTAAAAGCGCAAATAATAATTTATTAGCTTCATATACTTATCATACCGTTAGCGAAAATTTTATTACACCGTCTAGTACTGAAAGGGCTGAATTGTTAAATCCTTTTACTCCAGCTGGACTTAGTGGAAGCTTAGCTTCTTATAATGCAAGTTTAATGCCGCCTAAACGAATTACTACATCTAATAAATTAGAAATTCAAAGTAAAAAATTAAACAAAATTATTTTAAGAAATAACACTGAAATTAACTTTGAAATTAATCAAAACCATCCTGAATATCTTTCTTCAGGACCAAGTTGTACTCTAGCTACTATAAAAATAGCAAATAACAACAATGTGATTAAACAGTTTAATTTTCAATATTCAACATCATTAAATAATCGATTGTTTTTAGATAAACTTGTAGACAAAAGAGAGAATATCAATCTACCTTATGAATTCTCTTACATCAAAAAAAATCAATTACCTTCTTTTGGAAATGATAAAAAGGATAAATGGGGATATTTTAACGGAGAAAACAATTCGTTGTCATATTATTATGGAAGATTTTCAAAAAATGTTGATAGTATTAAAATTAAAACAGGAGTTTTATCTGAAATAAAATATCCTACTGGAGGTAAAAAAGTATTTAATTATGAATCTAACGAAATAGCATACGTTGGAGGTAAACTAGTTAATGTATATAAATTACCAGAAAACAGAATAACAAAGTCTTCAGGTCAAACATTTTCAGGTAATGTTTCAGAAATCAACCAAGAATCACCCCTTCCTCAAAAGCTTTTCTTTTACATAGATACTCCTCAAAGAATAACTTTAAATTACCAAACATTAAATATTAGTAATGCTATAAATTATGAAGCTCATAAATTAAGGCTTTCAAAAATGTCCTTAATAAACCCTAATAGTTTTGATCCTTATGCTACAGGAATGTCATACTATCCTACATCAATCAATGAATTTGAAAACATTTCATTATTTACCACTTACGATTTACATAATGCAACTCAAAGTATTACTACTACAAGACTATTAGACGAGGGTTGGTACTTATTTGATGTTTATACACAATCTCCATATTTTATAAGTGAGATAGGTAGCAAAATTCTAGATGTAGATCTAAACATCCATTATACAACATTTAAATACAATACTAGGAATTTAAAAGGTGGTGGATTAAGAATTAAAAGCATAGTTCATAAAGATAAGAATCAGGAAGTTTTAAAAACTAATTTCAATTATGATTTATTAGAAGATGATTATTCTGCTGTAAATCCTCAAAGTTCACGATTGAAATTATCGAGCGGTACTTTTGATGGCAGCATTTTAATGTCTAGATCATATTATAAAAAACTTGATTTATACACTCCCTCAGATTGTATGGTTGTTCAAGGGAATAGCATTAATAACCCTAGCTATTTACCCACAGAATATAATTTCAAAATTTCTAAAACACTAAATATTATTGCTACCCAAATGACTAAAGGAAATTATGTTGGTTATAAAAATGTAAAAGAATATAAGAGTGGTTTAGGGAAAACTCAAATGAATTTTACTTCCTTTTTAGAGTACCCTTCTTACGCTCCCATTTATTATGCTGTTGAAACACCATTCTATTTTGAAAAACCTGAAAAAGATTATGATTATAAAAGAGGTTTATTATTAGAAAGTACTATTTATGATGAAAGTGGTAAAGAATTAAAAAATGTAAAAAACAACTATCAATTTGATGAACTTGCAACGTATAAATATTTTTTTACACACGATAGAGGCTTTAATTGTGTTTACGATATGTTTTATACCACATATTATAACTTTATAAATGGTATAGCAAATAGTGAACATCCTTGTGGAGTAGATTCAACACCTAATTCGTCTGCAAATTGTTTACCATCAAACTATATTGGTTTTCAACCAGTATATCATACTTATGGTAGATCAAAACTAAGCCAAGCTATCAGTAAAGATTTTTTTTATGATAATCAAGAAAATCAAACCGCAACAGAAATTAAAAAAAAATACTTTTATAATACTGCTAATTTTCAAGTAAGAGAAGAACAGAGTCATTTTGAAGAACAAGGGATTGAAACACAATATCGCACACAATATTACCATTCATTAGGTAGTGATTTTCCACCAGAGTATCCAACAGCTTCCACAGCATTAAGGCAAAGACTTAGAGATTTAAATAAAATCAATGAAGTATTAGGCGTAGCAACTTTTAAAAATGGAGTAAAGTTATCACAAACCAATACTATTTATGATGAACAAGAACCTAATATGGTATTAGCTAGCCTTGTAGACGTTGCAAAAGGCACAGATATTCCAGAAACCAGAGTAAAATATACAAAATACGATAGTTATGGTAATATTCTAGAAGTTAAAAAAGAATCTGGAATCTCTATAAGTTATGTTTGGGGATATAATAGTATGTATCCGGTAGCCAAAATAGAAAATGCAGATTATGCAGCTATAGAAGCCTTGTCAAATTTTGGAGCAGGGTTTACTATTACAGAAGGGTTAACAATTTCTCAAGAACAAGGCTTAAGAAGCCTTCCTAACGCACAAATTACTACCTATACCTATAAACCCTTAGTAGGTATTACAAGCATGACAGGCCCTAAAGGCTATACGATATACTATGGATATGATTCCTTTAATCGTTTAGAATATGTAAAAGATGCCGACGGCAATATCCTAACTAAAAATGAATACAATTACGCAAACCAAAACTAAGATACAGATGAAAAAGTTATTAATATTAGCAGCAGTATTTGTGTCTGGCGTAGCGATGGCACAAACAACCACAAAAAATTATGTAAAAAGTACAAGTTATCAAAAACCTGTACAAAATGAGTTAGAAATAAACTCATTATCAAATACAGATAAAATACAAAACATTACTTATTACGATGGTTTAGGTCGTCCAGAGCAGAGTATTGCCTTAAGACAAGGGGGGCAACAAGGAACATCAAACTCTCAAAACGAACTGACATACGACTGGGTGGCTGGCAATTACAGTACTCCATTTTTTAATCGTATTGGTTCAAATTCTGAGAATGAAATCATTAATGGTATAACCCCTTTTGGAGATACAGATCTATTATGGGAATGTCGTAACCAAGATAATAATACCGTAGTTGCACTAAGCCCTGATGGAGGATGGAATACTACTATCTTTCCTGTAGACAAAACAATAGGATATCGCTATACTGTTTGGGTAAAACGTACAGGTAATCTTACCGATGGTGCTGCTTATCATGGAACTCAATATGTAAATAACCTAGACGGAACAGAAAACACCAACCCATATTTCTGGGCAGGAGATTTACCACAAATTGATACTTGGTATCTTTTAGTAGGTATTATTCACCCACATAATTATACAGGAGCAGACACAGGTGAAAGTGGAGTGTATGACCTACAAGGTAATAAAGTATTAGATGGAAGTGAATTTAAGTGGAAGGCTAATACCACAGTTTCAAGGTTTAGAAATTATCTCTACTATGCAGAAAACACTGATGTAAAACAATACTTTTACAAACCTTTATTACAAAAAAATGCAGGAGGTCAAAAAGATATTGTAACCCCAGTTGTTTATGATGAGTATGGACGTCAAACAAAAGAATATTTATCTTATCCTGATGTATCTCAAGGTACTTTTATTCCTACTCCTACAGCAATATCTAATCAAGAATTGTATTATACACAAAACTATCAAGAAGATTTAAGTACAAATACACCAAATCCTTATAGTGAAAAAGCTTTTGAGGCTTCACCTCTTAACAGAATTTTAAAGCAAGGAGCACCTGGAGAAGATTGGAAAATAAACCCAACATCAGATACCGATCATTCTATTAAATTTAATTACCAAACCAATGCATCGAATGAGGTAGTATTTTACCAAGTAACCTTCCCAACTGGAAACACAAATGCTCCACAACTTAAGTACAATGGTTTTTATCATACAAACGAACTTTATAAAACCATTACAAAAGACGAAAACTGGACTTCTGGTAATAATCATACTACCGAGGAATATAAAAACAAACAAGGGCAAGTTGTTCTTAAACGAACATATAACAACAATCAACAACATAACACTTATTATGTGTATGACGATTATGGTAATCTTACCTATGTACTTTCTCCAAATGGAAGTGATACTGTTTTAAACCAAAATAATGAAGTACAAAATTCTGTTGTCGATAATTTGTGTTATCAATACCGCTATGATCATAGAAATCGTTTAATAGAAAAAAAAATACCCGCTAAAGGTTGGGAGTATATTATTTACGACAAATTAGACAGACCAATTTTAACTCAAGATGCAAAACTAAGAGCAACCAATAATTGGCTATTTACAAAATACGATGCTCTAGATAGAGTTACTTATACAGGAATGTATAAAGCCAAAGATAAAAATGGAGTGATTTTAGATCGTGCAGCAATTATCACTACAATAAACGGACAAAGTAACCTTAATGAAAATAGAGTAACAAATCTTACCAATATTAGTGATGCAAGTTTGTACTATAGCAATAAAGTATTCCCTCAAATACATACTGAGGTTTATACTATAAATTATTACGACGATTATCCAAAAGACATTCATACTATATTTCCAAACATAGGTGCTTTTGAACTCGCTGAACAGAATGTAGAAATTTCGTCAAATACAAAATCTTTAGCAACAGGTAGTAAAATACGTGTTTTAAACACTAGGAATTGGATCATAAATGCTACTTATTACGACGATAAAGCAAGACCTGTATACATAGCAAGCAAAAACGAATACTTAAATGCTATTGATAAAGTAATAAGTGCTTTAGATTTTGTTGGTAAACCTATAGCAACCAAAACCACACATATTAAAAATGGACTTACCATTGTAACCGATGATAAATTTACCTACGATCAAGCAAATCGTTTACTTACCCAAACACAATCTATTAACAATAGCACACCAGAATTAATTGTCAATAATCAGTATGATGATTTGGGCCAGTTAATAAAGAAAAAAGTGGGTGGTGCTGTTGCGGCATTACCAGAAACCTCTACAGGATTGCAAAGTGTAGATTACAAATACAATATTAGAGGTTGGTTAAAACAGATTAATGATGTAGATCAAATGGGAGATGATCTTTTTAGTTTTAAACTTAACTATAATACCCAAGAAGGAGGTATACTGTATGATAATTTATATAATGGTAATATTTCACAAAGTATCTGGAGAACCGCCAATATAGATACAGAAAAAAGAGGATATTTTTATCAATATGATGACTTGAGTAGAATTTCTCGCGGTATTATGCGTAAAGGCGGCAATCTAGATGTATATACAAGACATCATTTACGAAGAGTTACTTATGATAAAAACGGAAACATACTGAACTTACAAAGAGACAACGCTACAACTATTATAGATAATTTAACTTACGCCTACAACGGAAATCAGTTACAAAGTGTAACCGATGTTTATGGAGCAAATTATGCCACCGAAGGTTTTGTAGACAAAAACACTACAGGTAACGATTACAGTTATGATGTAAATGGAAATATGATTGTAGACAAAAATAAAGACATAACTGCTATTCAATACAATCATCTTAATTTACCAACGCAAGTAACAATTCAAGACAAAGGAGAAATTAAATATGTTTACGATGCAACAGGAGTAAAACAAACAAAATTAATTAACCAAGAAAACACCATTACCCAAACAGAATATGCAGGTAATTATATTTATGAAAATAACACTTTAAAATTCTTTAGTCATCCAGAAGGGTATATTGAACCTACTGTAACTTCTGGAAAAGGTGGATTATTTTTAAGTGCGGCAAACTATGTCTATCAATTTAAAGACCATCTTGGCAACATTAGATTAAGTTATTCTGATAGCGATGGTAACGGTGATATTGATGCTGCTACAGAAATTATTGAGGAAAACAATTATTATCCTTTTGGCTTAAAACATAAAGGGTACAATAACGTAATTAACGGCACGGACCATAAGTATACATATAATGGCAAAGAAGAGCAACATGAATTAGGTCTTAATTGGATTGATTATGGAGCGAGAAACTATGATGCTTCATTAGGACGTTGGGTGAATATTGATGAATTAGCTGAAGATTATTTTAATAACAGTCCTTATAATTATGTAGCTAATACTCCACTGATAGCTTATGACCCAGATGGTAAGAGAATTTCTATTGTTGGTGATAAAGAATATAGAAGTCAAGTTTTAATGCGTTTGCTATTAGGGGCTTTGAATTCTGATACATTTGCAAAAGAACTAAGTAGTGCTTTTAAATCTGAAAATACATTGTTTATTTTTGATCCTAGCAGAGATGGAGATCATTTAGTTGTTCAAGGTGCAGGAAAAAACGATGAGTCTTTTGGTTTTGATTTAAGTAAAGAGAATGATAATCTTGATGCTAGCAATGGAAGAAATGGTAATGAATTAGAAGCAAATGCTACTACATATATTGGTCATGAATTGTCTCACTTTAATAGTAAGCAAGAAGGAAAGCTATTAACAAGCGATGAAAGATATTCTCAATTTAATGCAGATGAAGTTAATGCAGTAGAAACCGAAAATAAAATACGACAAGAAATAGGACTAAGTCAAAGAACGCATTATGGAGGTGTTAATGTTTATGGAATGGGGCTTTCAGAATCTAATAAACATCCAGGGAGTTATATATTAACTAGAAAGAAGAATTATGCATTAATAGCTAAGGAGAATATTAACAATAGATCAAATAGGTTAAAAAATATGAATATTTCTTCAAGAGGTATTCTTCTTTTTTATCGAGGAGGAACTAAAAGAAGAAAAGATTTTATAAAAAAACCTTTGCCTCAAAAAGAATTACATATTAGTCCTAGAAAATAACATGAAAATGATGAGACACTGTATTTTAATCCCAGCTACCGCTAGTTTGTAACTAGTGGCAAGTATGAGTAAGAAATAGATATAACCACGTTGTGAGTAAGCCTCAAACATCTACAATAATTACCAATACCAAAGTAAAAAATAATATATCATGCAAAAGAATAAACATTCGGTATTTATAACATTTGTAAAGCAACTTTTTGCACTTTTCTTGTTGTTTTCTACTGCTAGTATTTTTTCACAAGAATTACCAATGGTTATTCCGCCTTCTCCAACGGTAGCAAATTTAATGCAATTTGAAGAGGTTCCTGTAAATCATTATACAGGGCAACCCAATATTTCCATTCCATTATTCAATGCTTCATTGCATCAAGGATTGGCATTAAATATTGGATTAAGTTATAATACACAAGGTATAAAAATTGATAATGTGTCTGGTTGGACAGGAACCGGATGGAACCTTGAAGCTGGTGGTGTAGTATCAAGAACTGTAAGAGGTTTACCTGATGAAAAAAGGAAAGGCTATGGTAGTCCACATAAAGGAACAGGAGTTTTTCATAATACTGATTTTTGGAATTACGATGCTATCGATGCCAATAGCCGATCTCAATTTACTTGGAACGCTAACGGCTCAAGTAGTGATAAATACGACCATGAATTAGATTTATTTCAATTTAACTTTCTTGGAATATCTGGACGCTTTATTATTGTTAAAAATCTAGTAACAAACAAACTAGAAACCAAACTACTTACTAAAAATCAAAACATTAAAGTTGATGTTCTTTACGACCCTAACACCTACGAGCTTCATAGTTTTTTAATCACCGACACCAATGGTAATCGATATACTTTTGATGTTATTGAAGAATTAACCTCTAGTGTTATGACAGAATCTCAACTACAAAATGGAGAATTTACCGGATTGCAAGGAACCGAAACAACCAATGTTAGTTCTTGGTATTTATCAAAAATAGAAACTAGTAATTCAAAATTTTTAGCTCGTTTTGAATATACAAATTCAAACGAACAATATCCTGCAACAAAGAATGTAAGTTATAATGAATTTCAAGGTTTTGTTGGTGCTCCAGAAGGGAATTGGAATGAAATAAAAAACGACGCATACAATGCTTCTGTATTGCCATCAAAAAAGAGTGTATCGATAACAACTTCTTTTGGACAAACCAAAAAGGTTTCTAAAATTATTCTTAGAAATACTATAACTATAGAATTCTTAAACATTAGTAATCATCCTGAAACAGGAGGAGCTATATTAAGTGATATTATTATAAAATCGAATACTGCAGAAAACAAAAGATATCATTTTAACTATGACATTACCAACCGATTATGGTTAACAAGCATAGAGGAAAAGGCTGGTGCAAAAACAAATCTATATACGTTAGAATATAATGATAAAGAAGGATTACCTCCATTTAATTCATTAAGTGATGACTGGGGGTACAACGATGGTATGAATGAAGGACTTGGTTGTCAAAACCCAACTTTTGATAAAGAAGCCATTAAAAAAGGATTATTGTCAAAAATAATTTATCCTACCGGAGGTGTTAAAGAATTTGTCTTTGAACATAATCAAATTACATATCAAAGTAAAATAGCTTTTAGTTTACCAAACTCTAATCCACAAGCAGTAAAATTGAGTGATGATGATTATAAAAGATTAAACCCGAATAACTGGGACTCAAGTCAAAGTAATCAGTTCAATTTTAATACAAGTACTAATCAAATGTCTGGACAAATAACAGTAGATACTCCTCAGGAAGTTACTTTTAGAAGAGGGGATTTTATTACTTCTTTAACCAATTGTAATACTACGGAAAATGAATTACTCTTTAACTCTTTAATTAGGATTACGAGTCAAAACCCAACCAGTTTGTATACTCATAATATACGATTAGATCAAGAGATAATGAAGTTCAATATACCCCAAGGAACTTTCAATATAGAGTTAATTTTTTTAGATAATTGTGCCGAATTAGATGTTGATTTTTGTTTTAATATTAAAAAATACAAATCTAGTATATCACAATTTGTTTATGGTGGAGGAGTTAGAATACAGCAAATACTTTTTAAAGACAGCAATTCGGATGATATAGCACCTTCAAAAAAGATCAACTTTAGTTATAAAGATCCTAATGATCGTTATAGTTCCTCTGGTGCTATAGATGGAAGTATTAATGGATTGTTTAAAAATTACGAACAAAACTACAAAAGACACCTTTTTAAATTAACAGAGGTAGGATGCCAACACTATTACAACCTTCTTATATATAATATTAAATTTTTGAGTACATCAAAAAACAGTAATATACATACTACACAAGGACAATATGTTGGTTATAAAACAGTAGATGTTATAGAACAAGGTAATGGTTTTTCAAGATATACTTTTACATCTGCTCAAGATTATGCTAGTCCAACAGGAACCTTTAATTATCCATATACGCCATCACCTAATATAGATTATAAAAGAGGATTATTATTAAAAAAACAAGTTTTTAAACAAACAAATACAGTTAATATACCAGGTCAGGAACCAGATGGAAAATTGAATGAAGTAACTAATACGTATGCTTTTGTAGAGGAAGAAGTAGCGCCTACGTTTAAAGTTTATAATTATGAAAATTGTCCTTGGAAAGTATTTTATACTGATTATATATCTTATCAAAACAATACATCAAACGTGCGTCTTAATAAATGTGATGGTCCGGCGGGATGTGAACAAGACTGTATTATTACATATAGCAATTGTGGTAATATCCCATATTTTATGATAAAAAATTACGTGAAAACTGGATGGGCTAAGTTAAAAACTACAACTGTAAAAGATTACTTTTATGATGCTAATGGAAATCAAAATACTACTGAGGCAAGAGATGAATTAACATATAACGATCTAAATTTTCAGGTACAGCAAAAATTATCCTTCTTTGATGAAGGAGATTTAGAAACAACATTAAGAACAAAATATTATTATCCCGTTGGAAACACTATTAACTCCAATACAACAGCAATAAAAAACAAACTTATAACACTTAACAAAATCAATGAAGTAATTGCTACAGAAACATTTAAAAATGGTATAAAGCTATCACAAACTAATACAGTTTATGATGAACAAGAGTTAAATTTAGTTTTACCAAAGAAAACTCAAATAGGCAAAGGTACTTTAACACCAGAAGATAGATTAGAATATGTAAAATATGATAGTTATGGAAATCTATTAGAGGTTAAAAAAGAATCTGGCACATCGGTAAGTTACATTTGGGGTTACAATAATATGTATCCAGTCGCAAAACTGGAAAATACAACTTATGCAACTATTGAAAATTTATCTAGTTTTGGAATAGGGTTTAGTATCACAAATGATTTAAGTATTACTCAAGAGAATGATCTAAGAACAAACCTACCTAATACATTAGTCTCAACCTATAAATATAAACCACTAAAAGGAATAATAAGTACTACTGATCCAAGAAATTACACTATGTATTATGAATACAATCTCTTCAATCGTTTAAAACTTACAAGAGATAAAAAAGGTAATATTTTGAATAAACAAGAATACAATTACGTTAATCAAAATTAATATTTAATTTTTCTATTATTACCCTTGCATAAAAGAGCCTCAACTAAAATGTTGAGGTTTTGTACCAAAGGTGGGACTCGAACCCACACGTTCTTGCGAACATCGGATTTTGAATCCGACGTGTCTACCAATTCCACCACTTTGGCTAAAATAGTAAGCTGCAAATTTAATAATTAAAATAAAAACGTTTTAATACTCATTAAAATAATTTTACTTTTGCCCCACAACAACACATACTAAAAATTTAATCCAAGATGTCAACGACACAATTATCGCCAAAGCTTTTTGCTTGTTCGCAAAGTACTGTACTTGCTAAAAAAATCGCAAAGGAATTTAATGCCGAATTAGGAAATGTAAAAACTACACATTTTAGTGATGGTGAGTTTCAACCTGCATTTGAAGAATCTGTAAGAGGTCGCCGAGTTTTTATCATTGGATCTACTTTTCCAACTGCAGATAATTTGATGGAAATGTTATTGATGTTAGATGCGGCTAAACGTGCATCTGCTCGTCACATAACTGCTGTTATGCCATATTTTGGATGGGCAAGACAGGATAGAAAAGATAAACCAAGAGTAGCTATTGGAGCAAAATTAGTTGCAAACTTATTACAAGCTGCCGGAGCAACACGAATTATGACAATGGATTTGCATGCTGATCAAATTCAAGGTTTTTTTGAAAAACCTGTTGATCATTTATATGCTTCAACAATTTTTATGTCGTACATAGAAAGTTTACAATTAGAAAATTTAACTATTGCTTCTCCAGATATGGGAGGATCTAAAAGAGCTTACGCTTACTCTAAGTATTTAGCAAGTGAAGTTGTTATTTGTTATAAGCAACGTAAAAAAGCAAATATTATAGACCATATGGAGCTTATTGGTGATGTAGAAGGTAAAAATGTTATTCTTGTCGATGATATGATAGATACAGGAGGCACACTAACCAGAGCTGCCGATTTAATGGTTGAAAGAGGGGCAAAATCAGTAAGAGCAATTTGTACACATCCAATACTTTCTGGTAATGCTTATGAAAAAATAGAAAACTCAAAATTAACAGAGTTAATTGTCTCAGATACAATCCCTTTAAAAAAGGAAATTTCTAAAATAAAAGTTGTATCTTGCGCGCCCTTATTCGCTGATGTGATGCGTAAAGTTCAAACAAATACATCTATTAGCGATCAATTTTTAATGTAATTTTAAATATATAAATAATGCAATCGATTTCGATTAACGGATCTCAAAGAGAAAGCGTAGGTAAGTCAGCGACTAAAGCCTTACGTAATGCTGGAAAGGTGCCTTGCGTATTATACGGAGGAGACAAACCTGTTCACTTTTCAGCTGATGAAAAAGCGTTCAAGAGCTTAGTATATACTCCAAACGTATATACAGCTTCGATTGAACTAGATGGTCAAACTTATGCGGCTGTTTTACAAGATATTCAATTTCATCCTGTAACTGACAAAATCTTACATATTGATTTTTATCAATTATTTGATGATAAGGCAGTAACAATGGAAATTCCAGTAAGATTAAAAGGTAATGCTAAAGGTGTTATGATTGGTGGTGCTTTACGTCACAACTTACGTAAATTAAAAGTAAAAGCTTTACCAGCAAACTTACCTGATTTTATTGAAGCTGACATTACTGAATTAGAAATTGGTAACAAACTTTACGTTACTGAATTAGCTAATGATAAATTTACTTTCTTACACCCAGATAACACTGTTGTAGCTCAAGTACGTATGTCACGTAATGCAGCTAAAGCAACTACAGAGGAAGAAGCTGGAGAAAGTGCTGAATAATAAAATACTAAGTAAGTATTATAAAATTGAAAAGACCGACAAAATTGTCGGTCTTTTTTAATTCAATCAATTTACACAATGTATAATGTTTCATTTTAACTATCCATTGCTTTTTTAATAACAGCTATTGTTTCATTTGCCTTAGCTAATTTAGCCCATTTTAATGCTGTATATCCTCTTTTAGATTTTGCTTTTAATTTTGCTCCATTAGCAATTAATAATTTAGCAATATCTGCTCTGTTATAACGTGCAGCAAACATTAATGGTGTTAAACCTGTTGATTTTTGGTTTACATCTACTCCACTTTTAATTAAGGCTTTCACAGCTTCATAGTTTCCTTCTCTAATTAATGTACAAAACGGTGAAACGTTAGTATACTCAGTTACAGTAATTTTTTCAGCTTTAGGAGTTTCTGTTGCGTTTACTGTTGTTGCGAATGCTCCTAAAATTAAAGCGATGGTTAAAATGATTTTTTTCATGATCTAAAAAATTTAAGTTAAAAAGGTTATTTGATTAAAAGACGGCTCCTATTCAAAAATGTTTCAAAAAAAGAGTGTAATTAACGTAACAATAACATTTTTAATCTTTTCTTAACAATTCTGAAAATCAAGCAGTTATAGTTAAATAATATTAAAAACATATAAAAAAATCATAGTTTGTATTACAGAGTGTTAAAATTTTGAAAAAAAAGTAATAAATTCACAATCAATAACATAAATCAAAAACTATGGGTAAAAGATTGATGTATCTTCTTGGTATTTTACTTACCATTTTAATTGGAACCTACTTCAGCTGGAAACTGTGTTGTCCTCATGATACTGAGGAAGTAAAACATACTCAAGATGAAGTTGAAATTGAAAATAAAGCTTATAATAGCCCTACTTTGTATCCTTTCTCTGTAAAAGATAATACTGGTGGCTTTTCTTTAAACACAACGGATAATTTTAATTTTGAAAGTTCGAAGTATAACTTTTTAAGCCCTGTTTCTTCAAGCTTAGATTTAGAAATTGGAAAATTAAAAGATTATTTAACCTCTGCAAAAAACAGATCTTTATCAATTACAGGGTTTTATACTCCTGATGAAAAAAACAACTCTGCTTATCCAAATTTAGGATTAGCAAGAGCTATCTCTGTTAAAAATTATCTGAACTCAAAAGGTGTACCTTCTAAAATAATCAACACATATGGAGAAGTAAAAGAAGGTATGGTTGCAGATTCTCTAAATGTATATTATGGTCCACTAGCTTTTAGCATTTCTGAATTGAAAGACGATTCAGAAGAACTTGCCAAGCTTGGTGAATTTATAAAAGCTCATCCTTTAGTACTATATTTTAAAACAGGACAATCTAGTATTAATTTAACCCCCGAAGAAAGACAAGAAATTGCAGATATTGCTAAATATCTAGACAAAGTAGATGGTGCTTCTTGTATTATTACAGGACATACAGATAATACAGGTGACGCTACTATAAATTTAGGTCTTGGTCAAAAAAGAGCTGATTTTGCTAAACAATATTTAGTTAGCAATGGAATACCTTCAAACAAAATTACAGCTATATCAAAAGGCCAAACTGAGCCAATAGCAGATAACAATACAGAAGAAGGAAAAGCAAAAAATAGAAGAACAGTAATAACAATAAAATAACTAAAAAAAATAAAACATTATGGATTGGTGTATCATCATACCTATTTTAGTAGGACTTATATCAGCATTATTAGGATATTTATTAGGGAGACTTTTTTCTAATAATAATGTACAAGAAAATAACACTAGTAATGATGGAGAAATAATAGCATTACAAAATAAAATTGCTTCATTACAAGCAGAATTAGATGCGTGTCAAAAAAGTAAATTAGGATTAGCTTCTGATTTAAAATTAGCTAGAGAAGCTTCTACATCAGCTGGTTCTGATTTAGGAATGGCTGCTTCATTCGCTGGTGGTTCGGCTGCTACTTTAATTCCATTTGATGGCGGGGCAGCTAAAGCTGTTTTTGGTAAGAAAATTAAACAAGATGATTTAAAAATTGTGGAAGGAATTGGACCAAAAATTGAAGGGTTATTCCATAATTTTGATATTAAGACATGGAAAGCACTTGGTGAAACTTCAGTAGAAAAATGTCAAGAAGTTTTAAATAGTGGAGGAGACAGATATAGAATGCATAAGCCTAACACTTGGCCAAAACAAGCTCAGCTTGCTTACGAAGGTAAATGGAAAGAACTTAAAAAATGGCAAGACGATTTAGATGGCGGAAAAGCTTAATAAATATAACAATAAAAAAAGCTCAGCAGTTGCTGAGCTTTTTTTATTGTTAAAGAAACTACTTTACAATAAGTGTATATTGAGGTGTTGGGTTCAGCGGACAGAAGTACACATATTCCCCTTTTGTTAATGTTACTTTTTTAGAAGAAGATTTTGAATTATTCTTTGCCAATGAAGTAACATACGCTTCTTTAATATGGTCTTTCTGAGTTGTTTTTCCTTTTGGAGCTAAAACAAACCCTACGTCTTTTCCAACGTTTGAATTTGAAATTTCAAAAACATATGTTCCTTCAGATAAGGTTAATGATTTTTGAGTGAATTCTCCTTGTGTTTGCTCTAACGCAACTGTTTTAATATCTTGTGCATTTGCACTAAAAGAGAAACCTAAAACTACTACTAAAATTGCTATTACTTTTTTCATGATTATTTTATTATTAAAATTTATATAAGGATTATTATGAATTTACAGTGAATTTACCTGCTTCTACTGATGGGAAATCAACTTCAGTTTCAGCGATATGGTTTACGTAATTTGTTAATGTATTTGATACAACATTTAACACAACTTCTAAGATGTCTCCATCGTTATATCCTGCTTCTTTTGCTGCTTGAATTTCTTCTGTAGAAATGTTTCCTCTATTTCTTGTGATACTTTGTGCTAATTGTAAACCAGCTTCAACTTTTGCATCCGCAGAACGTCCTTGTCTATTTAATTCTGTTTGCTCATCAGTTAAACCATTCATTTTTCCAATTGCTGTATGTGCTGATAAACAATAGTTACAGCTATTCTCTTCTGCAATAGCTAATGCTAATTGCTCTCTGAATTTATTAGAAAAGTTACCACTTCCTGTTAATTCTCCTAATGTTAAGTAACTCTGTAATGTTGCTGGTGAGTTACCAAATACTTTAATTAGGTTAGGAATAAATCCTAATTTGTTTTGAACTGCATCAAATAATTCTTTTGATTTACCTGTTGTTGTTTCTGGATTTAATGTTTCAATTCTTGTACTCATTTTTTAAGGTTTTTAATTGTTATTATTTTGTTTATTACATAATTCGTTTTGCTCGTCGTATTCTTGGTAACCCCAACAATTCGGACATAGATATGTTTCAATATTCATATTATTATTGTTTTAAAAGGATTAGTAAAACTTTCTGGTACAAAGATGCGACGAGAATAGACCTTAAAAAATGGACAAAAGTTCCTAAGAGTTGTACAATTGTGATTTTAGAGGAAAATCAATAAGAAATACAGTGTTTTTCCCGCTTATGAAGAATGAATTACAAAATACTATTTCAATTTATTATAAACCTAGATAAGGTTATTTTAATATCCTAGTAAGGATTAAATAAATCAAGTAATATCGTTATGATTATAATGATAGAATCAGGGAAAAGGAAACTGTAGAATTAAAAGAGCATATCGAACACTAAAATCTACAAAACAAGAATAATTATAAAAATAATTCCTCTTTTGGATTGGAGTAAAAATTCAAAGATTATTAAAAAACAGTAGATTTTAAAAAAAGGAAGAATAATTAAATCCTTCCTTTTTCAAAAGATTATTTTTTATGCTCCAACAAAAATATATCCTTGTGCACCAGTGCAAAATTTTTCACATGCATCTGCTGAAGGTTGTGTGCTTTCCGCAGCAACAACATTACTTATACATTTACAAAAGCCACTACCACTAGCAAAAGCTTTACCGCCAAATACATCTTTCTGTTGAGTCTTATTTAAAAGAGAACCTAAGTTTGAAATGTTTTTTAACATAATAATTAAATTTTAATATTTATAAGCACGTGTCAAAAACAATAATATCTGTTACCCAAAATAATTGAAAAACAGTAGTTATGAAGAAACTAAAAACGGGACAAGCCCGCTTTTACTTATTTATTATAATGCATTAGCTATAAATACTTTTGCTTTATAAATACTACCTAAACACAACTGTACTTGTAGCTATACCTGCTCGTCCACAAATGCTTTCAGCCTGTGTGTACCCACCATCATTCGTGTTTTCAACATTTCTTATGGTAAATGTTGTTCCATTGTTACACGAACCAGATGCTGTAACACCTGCAAAAATAGCAGCTTGTTCATCCTTACTTAAGCTAACACCTAAACTTGAAATTGATTTTAACATAATATAAAATTTAAAGATTAATACTATACTTACGTTCAAGGATATACTCAATTGTTACTATAGGAAACAACAGAAAGTTTAAATAATTTAAGTCAAATGCTGAAAGTTGCTTACTAAAATATTTTAAAAAAGAAGATTAAAAGTGTAGAATCACAAAAAACTAACTCGCACACCATCTTGCCGGAGCAGGAATCGCTGCTCTTAGAGCGGCATAATTTGGAAAACCATATCGAGCCGCTGCTCCTGCTGGGTTATTAGCATAAGATTGTTTAATTCCAGCAGTAAAAGTTCTAACAGCTATACATCCACCTGTTGCCAATAATGCAACTATCGCCAAAATAATACCAGCAATTGCTAACGGCGGAAGTGCTGCATAAATAACAAGTACTGAAGTAAAAATTAACAACAAAGCACTTAAAAACATTTTTTGTATACCATTAAATTAAGCTAATAGAGATAAACCCAAAATTTTCTTCTTGATTGCTCATTATATAAAAGTTTTAAATAAAAGTAGTTTCTTAAATTAAAAATCACCTAGGCAATCCACCTTAAATAATAGAGTCAAAAACCTGATTTTAAAACACATAACTATTAAAAAACAAAAAAAAGCGAACCGAAGTTCGCTAAGTAATACTTTCATAAATAGAAAATGGACACCTTATGATACACAACAGCTACCAAAATTAACTGTACCTCTACATACATTGGATCCAAAAATAACGCCACATGGGCTACCATTACTTGTGCTTCCAACCAATACTTTAGTAGAATTCACAGGATAACAAGTTCCAGAATTACATAAAGGAACCCTCGTTCCTCCATTAATCTCTTTTTGCTCATTTGCGTTTAACACTGCTCCTAGTTTTGAAATGTTTTTAAACATAATTTAAATTTTAAAGATTAATAATTTATAATTACGTGTCAAAAACAAAATTGCTGTTACCTAAAAAATAAAAAATTACACTTTCTGGGCTTTTTTAAATTGTGCCGGAGAAAATCCGGTAGCTTTTGTAAAAAAGCGAGAGAAGTAAGCAGGATCATTAAAACCTAGATCAAAAGCAATATGTTTTATAGCTTCAGAAGAATATAATAGTTGTCTTTTAGCTTCGGTAACTATTCTATTTTTGATAAAATCACTTGGCGTTTCTGATCCTATTTTTTGAAAATGTTTCGCTAGTGATTTTGGAGAAATTGCCAACCTATTGGCATATTCTGTAACACTATGAAGTTTCTTAAAATTTTGCTCTACAAGCAAACTAAAATCTTTAAATAATTTAGTTTCGTTATCTTCTTTAATTACTGAGAATTCTTTTTTAATTCTAACAGAATAAATAATGAATTGCTTCAGGAAAGATTGTAACATGTCATACTGAGCAGTTTCAGCTAATTCAAATTCTTCAATTAAATTTTCAAGAATAAAGTCTAGTTTTCGAATATCTTTATCTGTAGGATTTACAAAAGGAGTTTCGTATATATTATTAAACAATACACCATTACAAGCTATTTCTGTATCATGTGTTTGAATACAATAAAAATCACGTGTAAAATTCAATTGATAAGCCTCTTTTATTTTTTCTGAATCAACTGTAAAAACCTGACCCGGAGATAGAAAAAACAATACCGTACCATTAAACGAATAACTTTTAAAATCTATGTTATATGTTCCTTCACCTTCTTTAATCCAAAAGATTTTATAATCGTCTATTTGTCTCGGTTTATTAACTATACAAGCTTTTTCAAACTCAACTAATTGTAATGAAAAAACATCTTTAAAGTTATAGGTTTTGATATCTTGTATAGCCATAATTTGATTAGTTTAGGTATTGGTCGAAAAAGTGTTAAATCCTAACAAAAAAGCCACTAGATGTAGCAGCTTTTAAAATAAATCACAAAGTTAAATTTAATATTTTCTATCCTGAAGTACTTTCATCATAGAAACCTTCTTCATATTTAAACATTACACTAAACATAAGAGCATTTGGAGATGTAGAACTATCAAATTGAAAAGAAAAAGAAGAGCTCAATGATATTCTATCTAATCCTTCTACTGGATGTAATTGAATTTCACTTGTATCCCCATTTATAACACTATTCGCTGAACGGCCAACTGCAAAAGCTCTCAATTGTGAAAATGTTTCTTGCTTTACCAAATATCCTTCAGGTAAACTTACTCTTATAAATTTTGTTAAAGGCGTGTTGATATTTGATATACTCACGTCAATTATCATGTAGTCGCCAATAATTGAATAAGTATTGTTTTGAGCTGTTAGTACTGGAATCGTTTCAGATATACTACTCAAAAACACTTTCGGTGTATATACTATCGATTTACCTATTTCGGGTTTGTTTTTTATATAATCAGAGCTGTTTACATCCGTTTGAGCATAATCTGATTGAACGGGTTTACTGACTTCTATTAAAGATGAAATATCTACTTTAGAAATTACACTTCCGTTTTCCAATAAGTTTACTGTTCTTGTATCATTGGAAACAGACAAACTATAACTATCTTTTTTAGGTTCACTATCAATTTTAACATCTCCTAAATACATGTCAACACCTCCTACACCTTTAGTACTTAAAACATCAAAAGGTAAAGCTAATTTGTATCTGTTAAATTGATAATTAAATGAAGTGGTTCCTGTAAAGTTTGGAGGATTAGTTATTGAAGATAACTCGGTACCATCTTTATTAAATACAAAACCTAAAACATCTCTACTAGCTAACTGTCCTTTCTTTGTGACAGTAGAAAAATCATAAGGAGTAGTTAAATGAAATTCTGTAATACCAACAAAACCTGTTAAAGGGAAGAATAAACGTTTCCCATCGTTAGAAAATTTCGGATTTCCCATTGCGCTACCAAATGTTCCTAATATTGGATTTACCTGTCCATAAAAAACTTGCTTAGCTGTGGGTAAATCGTATGAATTTTCTAATGTATATTGAAAAAAGCCAGCATCTCTTCTCATAATTAACTGTTTCCCATCAGGACTAAAAACATAACCTGCACCCCCAAATTGAGTAAGCGCTAATTTATTGTTTGGATCTAAAATTCCTGTAGTAATATCAAAAGGTACTTTTAAGTTTAAAACTTTTAATGTGTCATCAAAAGTTGTAGCTCCTTTTGTATCAACAAAAAATAATTTAGTCCCATCATTACTTAAGCTCCATCTAGAAACAGCTGATGTACTAAGTTCTTTAAATTGTATTAAATCAAGTTCAACTCCAGTAGCTTTAGCGGTACTTACATCATAAGCAACAGAAAGTAAAAGCTCTCTAATTATATATTCTTCTCTTGCGTTTTTGGTATGAGAAATAAAAAGTTTCTTCCCATCTCCACTAAAATAAGAATCTCCAATACTAAGGGCAGAAGGATTGTTAGGAAAAATAGGTAATATATTGGCTTCAAATACTCTGCTCTTTTCTTCTTTGGCAAAATATAATGTATCATTGTTTTTTGCCGATATAGTAGCTAATTGATCATTACTCCCTTTCCAATAATTTTTAATCCCTTCTGGTGAAGACGGGTCTTTAACTATTAACTTATCAGAGTTAATTAATGATGAAAAATCTACTCTAAAAAAACTATTATCGTTTCTTCTAAAAGTTGTTACACCATTAACATCTAGTGAACCAGATACTAAACGTGATAAGTTGATATTATCAACGTACGCACTTAAATCTATCTCATTAATAACAACTCCATCTTTTAAAAGCGCTATTTTATTACCATTAATTTCAGATAGTGAATAATTGGATTGTTTAATTTCTGATAAAACCCTAACATAACCATTCTCATCAATAACAAATCTTCGATTCGGTTCTCCAGGCAACTGTTTACTATCAATATAACTATCTATTAAATCTTCATATTGTTGTTGAGTTGGTACATCTCCAGTTTCAAAGTACGTTTTTATTGTTTTTTTATCTCTATTCATTTTTTTTATTTTAAATATCTTCTCCTAAAGCAAATTTTCTCCATCCTGTTACTGAAACCCTTATATAAAGATATCGTTCAGTAATATCTAAATTCACCACCATTGTTCCTATTGGATTTTGCTCAAATGGAAAAGCTTGATTTAATGTTGTACTGGTTTGTGGGATCGAGGTGTTTATCGTTTTAGTACGTACATCATCTAATAATGCAATAGTACCATCTCTTTGAGGAAGCTCTAGATTGATATTTAATCTTCCATTATAATTTAATGTAGCTTTCCCTATACGTCCTCTTAAATTAAAGTTTCTTACCTCTACATCTGTATTAGAAAAAGTAAATCTTTCTGCTATTAATCCTCCTCCAACACTACCACTATCACGAATATATTTAAAGTAAAAATATCCTGGGTTCAAACTATTTTGAGGTCCCACACCAAAAGCTGTATATTTAGTTTTTTCAGATTCTAAGTTTTCAAAATAAGGGAACTCTTTTTTTTCAGTATCACTAGTAACAGACACTTCTCCATTTTCATCAATAACAAAACTTCTATTTGGTTCTCCTGGTTCTTGTTTACTGTCAATATAACTATCAATTAAATCTTCGTATTGTTGCTGGGTTGGTACATCTCCAGTTTCAAAGTAGGTTTTTATTGTTTTTTTATCTTTTTTCATTTGCTGTATAACTAAAATTCAAGTTTTAATATTAATCTTAAACCTTTAAATCATGAATTAATTCAAATAAATTTTTCAGTTATTTCAGTACTTTTTCTACAAAGCAGTAAAACCTTCTTGTTTACTATGTTTAAAATATGTTTTTTACCCTAGAGAGCAACCGTCTATTTATACCGATTCTAAATATTTAACAAAACAAACTTTAATGTTTGTAGAAATTGCTTGTAGGTCTTAACTTTGCTTGTAATTATTTATAATCAACATTCAAAATAATGAGCGGATTACTTAAATCTTCTATCGGAAGGAAGTTTGCCATGGCACTTTCGGCACTCTTTCTTATGGTTTTCTTATTACAACATTTTGCAATTAACATCTTATCAGTATTCAGCGCAGATGCTTTTAATGAAGCTTCTCACTTTATGGGTACTTTTTGGGCTGTTCAATATTTATTACAACCTATTTTAATTATTGGTGTAATATTTCATTTTGTAATGGGATTTGTATTAGAAATTAAAAATAAAAGTGCGCGTACTGTAAAGTATGCAAAAAATAATGGTGGAGCTAACTCTACTTGGATGAGTAGAAATATGATTTGGAGTGGGCTTGCAATTTTAGCTTTTATTGTGCTACACTTTATTGATTTTTGGATTCCGGAAATTAACACAAAATACATTCAAGGAGATTTTTCTGGAATGCATAATGGTGAGTTTAGGTATTTCCACGAACTTCAACACAAGTTTTTAAGTCCAGTGAGAGTTGGTGCTTATGTAATCGCTTTTGTTTTCTTAGCATTACACTTATTACATGGGTTTAATTCAGCTTTTCAATCTGTTGGTGCTAACAATAAGTATACAAGTGGATTGAAAACATTTAGTAAAATTTATGCAATAGGAATTCCTTTAGGCTTTATTTTCATTGCATTATTTCACCACTTTAATCACTAATAACATAGGTTTATGGCTTTAGATTCAAAAATACCAAAAGGTCCTATTGCAGATAAATGGACTAATTATAAAAATCATATCGATTTAGTAAATCCAGCAAATAAACGTAATATAGATGTTATTGTTGTTGGTACAGGTTTAGCTGGTGGTTCTGCTGCTGCTACTTTAGCAGAGTTAGGATACAATGTAAAAGCATTCTGTTTTCAAGATTCTCCAAGACGTGCGCACTCTATTGCTGCTCAGGGAGGGATTAATGCTGCAAAAAATTACCAAGGAGATGGTGATTCTACATATAGATTATTTTATGATACTGTAAAAGGAGGAGATTATCGTTCTAGAGAAGCTAACGTATATCGTTTGGCTGAAGTATCTGCAAATATTATTGATCAATGTGTTGCACAAGGTGTCCCTTTTGCACGTGAATATGGTGGTTTACTAGATAACCGTTCTTTTGGTGGAGTATTAGTTTCGAGAACATTTTATGCTGCTGGACAAACTGGACAACAATTATTATTAGGAGCTTATTCTGCTATGAATCGTCAAATCGGTCGTGGTAAAATAAAAATGTACAACCGTCATGAGATGTTAGACGTTGTGAAGGTTGACGGAAAAGCTCGTGGTATTATAACAAGGAATTTAATTACAGGTGAAATAGAAAGACATGCTGCGCATGCTGTTGTTTTAGGAACTGGTGGTTATGGTAACGTTTTCTTCTTATCTACAAACGCGATGGGAAGTAATGTAACTGCTGCATGGAAAGCTCACAAACGTGGTGCATATTTTGCAAACCCTTGTTACACACAAATTCACCCAACATGTATTCCAGTTTCTGGAGATCATCAATCTAAATTAACCTTAATGTCTGAATCATTAAGAAATGATGGTCGTATTTGGGTACCAAAAAACATAGATGATGTAAAAGCAATTAGAGAAGGGAAGTTAAAACCAACTCAAATTGCTGAAGAAAATAGAGATTATTATTTAGAACGTCGTTACCCTGCATTTGGTAACCTAGTTCCTCGTGATGTTGCTTCTCGTGCTGCAAAAGAACGTTGTGATGCTGGTTATGGTGTTAATGCTACTGGTGAAGCTGTGTATTTAGATTTTGCTTCTGCTATTACTAGATATGGTAAAGAGCAAGCAACTATCAAAGGTTTAGACACTAACGATGCTGCTTTAGTTAAAAAATTAGGGCAAGAAGTTGTTAAAAATAAATATGGAAACTTATTCCAAATGTATGAGAAGATCGTAGATCAAGATCCATACAATACACCAATGATGATTTATCCTGCAGTACACTACACAATGGGTGGTGTTTGGGTTGATTATAATTTAATGACAACCGTTCCTGGTTTATATTGTATTGGTGAAGCAAATTTCTCTGATCATGGTGCAAACCGTTTAGGAGCTTCTGCATTAATGCAAGGTTTAGCTGATGGATATTTCGTTTTACCATATACTATTGGTGATTATTTATCTGATGACATTCGTACAGGACCAATTTCTACCGATTCAAAAGAATTCGAAGAAGCTGAAAAAGAGGTAAAAGAGAAATTAAATTTCTTTGTTACAAATGAAGGAAAACATTCTGTAGATTATTTCCATAAACGTTTAGGCAAAATAATGTGGAATAAAGTAGGAATGTCTCGTAACGTTGAAGGCTTAACTGAAGCTATTGCTGAAATTAAAGCACTTCGTGAGCAATTCTGGAAAGAGGTTAAAGTACCTGGGTCTAGCAATGAATACAATGAAGAACTAGCTAAAGCTGGACGTGTAGCAGATTTCTTAGAATTAGGAGAATTATTTGCTAAGGATGCATTAAACAGAGAAGAGTCTTGTGGAGGTCACTTTAGAGAAGATTCTGTAGAATTAGACGGTGAACAAAAAGGAGAAGCATTACGTAATGATAAAGATTTTGCTTATGTTTCTGCTTGGGAATATAAAGGAGAACCTAGCGATGCTGTGTTACATAAAGAACAGCTAGAGTTTAACGATATTGAATTAAAACAAAGATCATACAAATAATAAGGAAGCAATGAATTTAACGTTAAAAATATGGCGTCAAAAAAACGCTAACGATAAAGGTAAAATGGTTGATTACAAAGTCAACGATATTTCACCAGATATGTCTTTCCTTGAAATGTTAGATGTTTTAAATGAACAATTAATTAATAATGGTGATGAACCTGTAGCTTTTGATCATGATTGTCGTGAAGGTATTTGTGGTATGTGTTCATTATACATTAATGGAGAAGCTCATGGACCAGATAGAGGTGTAACTACTTGTCAATTACATATGCGTATGTTTAAAGATGGTGATACTATTTTTATTGAACCATTTAGAGCTAAAGCTTTTCCTGTAGTAAAGGATTTAATTGTTGATAGAAGTTCTTTTGATCGTATACAACACGCTGGAGGTTTTATTTCTGTAAATACTTCTGGTAATACAATTGATGCAAATGCTATTCCTGTAAATAAAGCAGATGCTGATAAAGCTTTTGAAGCAGCTACTTGTATCGGTTGTGGTGCTTGTGTAGCAACATGTAAAAATTCATCTGCAATGCTATTTGTTGGTGCTAAAGTTTCTCAATTTGCCTTATTACCACAAGGACAAGTTGAAGCTACAGATCGTGTCTTAAACATGGTTAAGCAAATGGATGAAGAAGGATTTGGTAACTGTACTAATACAGGAGCATGTGAGGTAGAATGTCCTAAAGGAATTTCTTTAGAAAACATTGCTCGTATGAATACTGAATTCTTAAAAGCAAGTTTAAAAGGATAAAAGTTTATTCTATATATATGTAAAAAGCTCGGGTATACCCCGAGCTTTTTCTTTTTATTATTTCAACTATCAATTTTAATGTTATTCCGAATTTATTTCGGAATCTCATCATGCTTTAAAAATGAATTCTCTATGATGAGAACCTCAAACAAGTTCAGGTTGACTTAACTCCTTTGGTTAATAACTAAAATTTAATTACACTTTTTCTTTTCGTGTATCTTTATTTACAAACCCCTTGATTTTAAGACTCAATCGCTCTCTTTTTGCATTCGAGAAAATAGTTATTGCTTTAGAAAAACCTCCTGTTCTTTTTGTATCATAAGAAACCGCTATTTGTCCTTTTTCACCTGGCATAATTGGTTTTTCTGGTTTTTGAGGAACAGCACATCCACATGAAGATTTAATTTGCTTAATAATTAAAGGAGCATCTCCAATATTAGTAAACTCAAATACACGAATCCCATCAGATCCTTGTGCTATTTTACCATAATTAATTGTTTCTTTTTCGAACTTGAATTGTTGTGCATAACTTGATATTACTGCTGCAAAAAGTAATATGAATAATGTAATACGTACTTTCATAATATGTGATTTTAAATTATAAACTCTCATTGATTTTAGTAATCATTTCTTTAATTCTTTTTTCTTCTGGTCTTAAGCTTAACGCCTTGTATAACTGTTGTAAAGCTTCCCTATATTTTTTCTGTTCATAATACAGTGTTCCTAGACTACTATACGTAACATAGTTATTAGGATAAATCTTGGCATTCAATTTAAACACGAACTCTGCTTTATCAAATTCTTTATTTCTAAGTTTTACAAATCCATAGGTATTCAACTCTTTCGTTCCCTTTGTTATTTCAGGTAAAAACCTAATTAATTGTTCTTCCATAAATTGAAGACTATCCTTGGAGTTTTTTAATAAGTTGTCCAAGACTTGAACTCCTCTATAATTGGAATAATAACGTTCACCTTTTACAATTTTTAAAAGGTCTCTTTCAAAAGTTTCCTTTGGATGCTCAACAATTCTATTTACTTCTTTTCCGTCTTTATAAATAATAAATGTAGGAACGCGATGAATGTTTAACCCTTTTTCATCTTTATTAGGAGATTGCTTATATGCTTCTTTCTTTCTATCCAAAGCATAAACCTGAAGATTCTTTTTCGATAAACCTGCTTCCTCAATTACCTTATAAAAAACAGGAAGGTTACGTTTGCTATCACCACACCAAGAACCAAAAAACACTTTTATTTTATACTCATTTAATTTATTTTTAAGTTCATTTATAACCTTATCATTAGTAAGGTATTTCTGATTGTTTTCGCCAAACCATTTAAAATCAGAATCATTAAACGCATCTCGATTGGTTTCTCCTAACAACATTTTATTTCCTTTTTCATCAGTAACAACCTGATTAATTTGTGACTGAACTATAGTATTGATAATAAAAAACAAATGGATAAATAGTAATCTCTTCATGTAGTTTTATCTTTTTAAGTTACTCGAAATTAACCACTAAGTCTTGTCAAGAAAAAATAACTTGATATAACACACATAAAAAAGTACAAACGACAAAGTAACAAGTACAAAGTGCAGTTGGTATAGTTGTTCTTGTATTTTGTACTTATATAAATTCTTTAAAACTATTATTTATGTATTTTCATGAACAGAAATGGAATTTTTTAAAAAACATATATCACAAATCTTAGTACACCTCTTGTTTTGGGTACTATTTATTTTTATTTCCTTATTTGTATTTTCAGAATACTATTGGTCTGAAAACCCTTTTCTACAGTACTTATCTATTTTGGTAATTATTGTTTATGCTAATAACTTAGTACTACTTCCTTATTTCGTGAGAAACAAACAATATATATTGTATGCACTCTTGTTTATTCTTATTTCATTCCTTGCTACACAATTATATTGTAATGTTTTTACTCGATGTGGTTGTTCGTTTATGAAGTGTTTAAGCGATTATTTGTGGCAAACCCTTGTTCCACTATTCTTCTTTTCTTTTGTTTGGATACTATTCAAATATTTAGATAGAGAAAAGGAAATCGAAACGGCATTACAAGAGAGAACAGAACTGGAGTTGAAATTTCTTAAATCACAGATTAATCCACACGTATTATTCAATAATTTGAATACTATTTACTCTTACTCGATTGAAAAGCCTGACCAGACTCCTGAATTAATCTTAAAAT
Source organism: uncultured Tenacibaculum sp. (assembly GCA_947492185.1). Lineage (GTDB taxonomy): Bacteria > Bacteroidota > Bacteroidia > Flavobacteriales > Flavobacteriaceae > Polaribacter. The sequence goes on along the minus strand of CANLMR010000001.1, from coordinate 424,584 downwards.
TGTCAGATAATTTAAAACATGTATTGTATGAAAGTAATTCCGACTTTATTCATTTAGAGAAAGAATTACAATACATAGATAATTATATAGACTTTCAAAAAATCCGTACACAAGGAATTAAAGAAATTGTATATACAAAAACCATTGATTCAGTTCAACATCAAATTGCTCCTTTATTATTAATAACAATTATTGAAAATGCTTTTAAGCATAGTATTCCCAATAGCACAATTCGTATTCATATTGAAACAAAGGAAAACTTCTTAGTCTGTTCCTGTGAAAATTATTTTTCGGAAACATCTATTTCTAAACCAGAAGCTATTGGACTGAAAAATTTAAAAAAGAGATTAAACCTACTTTACAACAATCAACATATATTAAATGTAAGTAAACAAGATACTTTTAAAGTTAGCTTAAAATTGAATTTAATATGATGACTTGTATTATTATTGAAGATGAACTTCCAGCACAAAATTTACTCAAGAATTTTATAAACAAAGTTCCTGATGTAAATATAATAGCTACTTTTCAAACTGCTTTAGATGCTAATTTGTTTATCAAAGATAATTCTGTTGATTTTCTCTTTTTAGATATAAACCTTCCTGATATTCTTGGAATTGATTTTATCAAAACAATTAAAAATCCACCTCAAATTATTATAACGACAGCTTATCCTAATTATGCTGTTGATAGTTTTGAGCTAGCAACTATTGTAGACTATTTAGTAAAACCATTTTCTTTTGATCGGTTTTTAAAGTCTATTCATAAAGTTGAACATATTATTAACAGGCAAGAAATAAAACCAAATAATCATATCTTTTTAAATATTGATAAGACTCTACATAAAATTTTATTGAGCGATGTTCTATATATAGAGTCTGATCGAAACTATCTAACCTTTGTAACAAAGAATAAAAAGTATGTCTTTATTGATTCGTTAAAAAATTGGAATTCTAAATTAACCGATGATTTTATTCAGGTTCATAAATCATTTATCGTTAATGTAAGCCATATTGATAAAATAGCCGGAAATGAAATTAGTATGAGTGAAATTAAGATTCCAATTGGTAGAACTTTTAAATCAAATTTCATGAAGAAGTTTAACTCTTAAAATTGCAATAAATTTTCACCAATCAACATAAATCTGACGTTCATTTTTTGACCAAAACTAACCTTAAATTAACCTTAGTTTTTAAATTTTTCGTTTTTTTAAATTAAATATATCTCATTAAAACAATCGTTTTTGATGATTTTAATGTTTTTATTTCAATTTAAAGGCTGTTTTGTTGAATATGTTTTAATGTTTTGTGTGTGTTAATTTTTAGAGAACTTTAACAAAATCTAGCTAAAAGTAGACGATTTATTAACATTTTGAATAGTCAAAAATAAAGAAGCTCATACTACTTTTGGAGTGTAAATAACAAACAAAAAAAATACATTTAAAAATTAATAAAACACCATTAAAATGAAAAAGTTATTTTTATTATTCGCAATCACTTTAAGTACAAGTATTTTTGCAAACGACTCAAGACCAGCTGAAATTGTAAAGTCTGAGATTAGAACTGAAATCATTAAATTATTAGGTAAAGCTAACTTCGAGTTCAACCAAGAATTAACAGCTAATGTTGAATTCATGATTAACAGTAAAGGGGAAGTTATTGTTTTAACTGTTGACACTAAAAACACTGAAGTTGAAGCATATGTAAAGCAAAAATTAAACTACCGTGCAATTTCTAACAAGTTTATTGTAAAAGGTAAAGTTTATAAAATGCCTTTAAAATTAATTAAAGCTTAATAATTTTATCCAACAAATTTATATAAAACCATCATAAAATGATGGTTTTTTTATTGCAAAAAAATCACTTATGGCGCATTGTAGCACGTTCATGCTTATCTGGTTTACGTTTAAGGAATTTTAAAGATTCACCTATTAAATCTACTGTACTTTTAAATTGGATTAACAAACCTTTTTTTCGGGGGAAAAAATTGGTTAAGTCTAACTAAACTTTGAAAAAAGCTGAGTATTCTTTTTACTCAGCTTTTGCTTTATCGTGTACCTTCGTTGCTATATTATCGTTCCATAAGGTGAGTATATCTGTGGCGACACTAGCTCCACTTCCTGCAGCTATTGCAAATTGACTTCTCCATCCAGCAATCGTACCACAGCAATACAAACCTTCTTTAATTAAATGATTAAAGTTTCTTAATTGAATTCTATCCTTCATAGGGTTAGCTCTAGAGTGTCTTTCAATATATTGTTCTAAGCCACCTATTGTAAAAGGTTTAGCATAATTGAGAGCTATGACAACAATCTTAGTAAAATATTCATTCTTATTTGTAGTTACCTTGTATCCACTTTCATCATCTTGAACTGAAATTACTTTTTCATTTTCTATTTGATTTACTTCTGGATACAATGTTTTTAACTGCTTCTTTCCTTCAGATAAAATATCTTTTCCGAGAGTACCTTCCGATATACCTAATACATTATTAAACAGCGCATCTTGAAGATGTGAAGCTCGTTGATGTAGTATTACTCCTACTTTTTTATCTTTTGCGTAAGGTTTATTGTGTGCAGAGCCTAAAACTAATGCACATTGCATTCCAGCTACTCCTCCTCCTACAATTAAAGCATCGTAAATCATTAAGCCAATAACATTTTAATATTTGCGGCAAATAATTTTACAGCAATAGCTAATAGAATTACTCCAAAAATCTTTCTAATAATTGCAATTCCATTTTTTCCAATCAATTTTTCTATACGAGAAGACGTTTTTAAAACCACATAAATTACTATAACATTAAGTAAAACTGCTATAATTATGTTCATTAAATCAAATTCTGCTCTTAATGATAGTAATGTTGTTAAACTACCTGGGCCTGCAATTAAAGGAAATGCAAGAGGAAAAACAGTTGCATTTATAGCTTGATCTTCATCTTCTTTGTATAATGTTATTCCTAAAATCATTTCTAAGGCAATAAAAAACAATATAAACGAACCAGCAACAGCAAAAGAATTAACATCTATACCTATTAAACCTAATAAACGCTGACCAACAAACAAGAATAAAATCATTATAAAACCTGCAATAACAGAGGCTTTTTCTGATTGTATATGACCAACTTTGTTACGTAAGTCAATAATAATTGGAATATTTCCTACAATATCTATTACAGCAAAGAGTACCATAAATGCTGTAAATATTTCATTAAGATCAAAATTCATCTCTTATTAGTTTTTGAATTAATAAATGTCAAAAGTATATTTAATTGAATTAAATGTAATAAAAATAACTTTATTTTTGCAGCATGTTTCAATTAGGAAAGACAATCGTTTCAGAAGATATTATTGAGAAGGACTTTGTATGTAATTTATCTGCATGTAAAGGAATTTGTTGTGTAGAAGGAGAAGCTGGTGCTCCTCTTAGCAAAGAAGAGACTAAAATTTTAGAGGAAATTTATCCTAAAGTAAAACCTTTTTTACGACAGGAAGGAATTGATTCTATTGAAAAAAATGGCACTTGGATAACTAGTGATTTTGGAGAATTAGAAACCCCTTTAGTTAACCATGCAGAATGCGCTTACGTTATTTTTGATGAAAAAGGAACTGCTCTTTGTGCTATTGAAGAGGCTTATAACAAAGGGGTTGTCGATTGGAAAAAACCTATTTCTTGCCATTTATATCCTGTAAGAGTAAAAGATTATGAAGAGTTTTCAGCTATAAATTACCATAAATGGGATATTTGTGATGATGCTTGTTCTTTAGGTGCAGAATTACAAGTTCCTGTATACAAATTTGTAAAGGAAGCTTTAATCCGAAAATTTGGTGAAAATTGGTATTTAGAACTAGAAAAAGTAGCTGCTAAAACTAAATAACATTTCCTGAAATTTTCTTGTGTAATCGAATAGCATAACCATCAGAAAGACTTGCTACATAGCTGCACGTTTGTAAAACTCTGTGGTATAAATCTCCTTTTACGAGTTGGTATTCTTCTGGTAATAGATTTAAAACTAACCTATCAAAATTCGATTGATTTCCAGAAAATTTATTATTTAAAGCAGTTACAAAAACATCTAATAAATCTGCTATAATCTTATACCCTGCAACTTCTTTTTCAATAACATCATTACTTCTATAAATCTTTTCAATGCTTATTTTAATGATGTCATTCATTTGGGCTTCGTATTTACATTTGTCTAAGAGGGCTTTATTAAATTTTCCTTCTAAAATATCTTTTTCATAAGCTAAAAAGATATCAACAGCTTCATTAATCAAAACCCCAATTGCTAAAGCTCTTAAATAACTTACTCTATCTTTCTTGTGTTTTAAAGAATGGTATTTTTTAATATCAATGGTATCCTTTACTAACTTAATCATATACTCTAAGGCATATTCTTCATCAATTAATCCAAGATTAATCCCATCTTCAAAGTCAATAATTGTATAACAAATATCATCAGCTGCTTCCACCAAATACGCTAATGGATGGCGGTAATATGCAATTCCATCAGATTCTTTTTTCACCATTCCTAACTCTTCAACAACATCTAAAAATATGTCTTTTCCAGATTGAAAGAATCCGTATTTTTTATCAGAAATATGGGATGTAGGTTTTTTTGGCAAACTTTCTTTTGGATATTTTATAAAAGCTCCTAAAGTTGCATAAGATAAACGCAATCCTCCTGGAGTTCCTTCATTACTTTCTGTTACAATTTTAAGTCCATTAGCATTTCCTTCAAAATCTACTAAATCTTGATATTCCTTTTCCGATAGTTGTTCCTTATATTTTAATCCTTTTCCTGTTTTAAAATACTCTCCAATTGCTTTCTCACCAGAGTGCCCAAATGGAGGGTTTCCAATATCGTGCATTAAGCATGCTCCAGCCACAATAGCTCCAAAATCATTAAATGTATATCCTAATGATTTTAACTCTGGATGACGATCTAAAAGTACTTTACCCACTCTTCTTCCTAAAGTTCTACCTACAACAGATACTTCTAAACTATGTGTTAAACGTGTATGAACAAAATCTGTTTTAGATAATGGAATCACCTGAGTTTTGTCTTGAAGACTCCTAAAGGCAGACGAAAATATAATACGATCAAAATCTACCTCAAAGCCTAATCGTGTTTCATCTTGTGTTGCTCTAGTTCTCTTTTGTATATCTCCAAATCTTTTTAAAGAAAGTAATTGCTCCCAGTTCATTGTATATGTTTCAGATTTTTGTTGTCTAAAATCAGTTTAAACAAAGTTATTTAATCTTTTCCTTTCTACTCTACATTACAATTAAAATATTATCTACTTATTTATTAGACACATAGCCCGTAACACTTTAACTATTTGATTTTTAGGTTTAAAAATGTATATTAGCACTTGTGAAATTGAAAAAAACTAAAAATTGTCATTACATTTGTATAAACAGATTACTAAAGGTATGGGAACAGCAAGTTCAGTTGCTAATGAATTTATAAACTTGTCTAAAGAACACAGTGTAGAAGTAACTAATATGAAATTAGTTAAGTTAATGTACATTGCCCAAGGACTTTCTTTATCTTTACTTGAACGTCCTCTTTTTGAGGATGATAAAATTGAAGCATGGAAGTACGGCCCAGTAGTTCCTAGTATTTATCATGAATTTAAGCATTTTAAATCTAGTCCTATAACTACCAAATCTGTTGTTACTGATAGAGACTGGGAAAATTTTTCTGAACCTTCATTAACTGATAGTGAAGATAAGAAGATTGTATTGTTAACTTGGCGTTTATACAAAGATATGTCTTCTAGAGATTTAGTAGATTTAACACATCGAAATGGTACTCCTTGGAGCTTAACTTATCAATTTGGCCCAGGTAAGGTTATTGACAATAATCTTATTAAAAAGTATTATGATAAATTTATTGCTAACCTAACAACACATTTGAAAAGTGCATAACTCTAAGTTAGATGAATTGTTAGAAGAATCGGAAAAATCTTCTTTCAAATCGCTGGAGCTTGACACTAATATTGCACTTACTGCGCAAGAAGTTTCAGATAGGATTCAAGATAGAGAAGAACGAAAAAAATACGCTTCTAAGACCTTTATATTTTTAAGTAGTTTTACTTCTGCTATTCTTATTATTATAACAATTGCTGGTTTTTCTACTGCTACAGGTTTTAAGCTAGATGACACTGTTCTTATTGCATTAATTACCTCTTCCTTAGCAAGTATTGTTGGGATTTTTATTTTGGTAATGCGTTATTTGTTTAGGTAATAATCTATTTTCTATATAAAACAAAAAAGAGAAGCCTTTCAACTCCTCTTTTTTTCCCTTTTAATTTAACTCTAATTAAGAACCACACATTAAACAGTCATCTGGTCCTGCATTTTTAGAAGCATCAACCATAGCCTTAAATTCTTCTGGGCTCATTGGCTTATCTTCTTCTTGCTTTTTATCTTTAGATAATGTAAACTGAATTGCGTTTACAGCAGATTTTGTACGTAAGTAATACATTCCTGTTTTTAAACCACTCTGCCATGCATAGAAGTGCATTGAAGTTAATTTTCCAAAATCAGGATCTTTCATAAATAAGTTTAACGATTGAGATTGATCGATAAAATATCCTCTATGACGAGCCATATCGATAATATCTTTCATACTCATTTCCCAAACTGTTCTATATAAATCTTTTAAATTTTGTGGAATAATATCAATATGTTGAATAGATCCGTTTGCACGCATAATATCTTCTTTCATATCGTTATTCCATAAACCTAATTCAACTAAGTCTTCTAATAAGTGTTTGTTTACAACAATAAACTCACCAGATAATACTCTACGTGTATAAATATTAGAAGTATATGGTTCAAAAGCTTCATTATTTCCTAAGATTTGAGATGTAGAAGCTGTTGGCATTGGAGCAACTAATAAAGAATTTCTAACTCCGTGTTTCTTCACTTGTTTACGTAGTGCATTCCAATCCCAACGTCCGCTTAATTCGTCATCTTTAATTCCCCACATATTGTGTTGGAATTCTCCTTGCGACATTGGTGAACCTTCGTAAGTTGAATATGCTCCTTTTGCTTTTGCTACTTCCATAGAAGAAGTTACAGATGCAAAATATAATGTTTCAAAAATCTCTTGGTTTAACTTCTTAGCTTCTTCACTTGTAAAAGGTAAACGTAACATAATAAACGCATCTGCTAACCCTTGAATTCCTAATCCAACAGGACGGTGACGCATGTTAGAGTTTTCAGCTTCTACAACTGGATAGTAATTTCTATCAATAACCGTATCTAAATTTCTAATTACCTTTTTAGTTACATCAAATAACTTTTGGTGATCGAAGAATTTGTTCCCATTCTCATCTTCAGCAACAAACATTGGAATAGCAATAGATGCTAAGTTACAAACAGCAACCTCATCTTCTGCTGTATATTCCATAATTTCTGTACATAAATTTGAAGAACGAATAGTTCCTAAATTCTTTTGGTTAGACTTACGGTTCGCAGCATCTTTATATAACATGTACGGTGTACCTGTTTCTATTTGAGATTCTAAGATTTTCTCCCATAAATCACGTGCTTTGATCGTTTTTCTACCTTTACCAGCTTGCTCATAGCTTGTATATAAACGTTCAAATTCTTCTCCGTACGTATCATATAAATGAGGACACTCGTGAGGACACATTAACGTCCAAGTTCCATCCTCTTGAACACGCTTCATGAATAAATCAGAAATCCACATTGCATAGAATAAATCACGTGCACGCATTTCTTCCTTACCATGGTTTTTCTTTAAATCAAGGAAATCAAAAATATCAGCATGCCAAGGCTCTAAATACATTGCGAAAGAACCTTTACGCTTTCCCCCTCCTTGATCTACATAACGAGCAGTATCGTTAAATACACGTAACATAGGAACAATTCCATTTGATGTTCCATTTGTTCCTGCAATATAACTTCCTGTTGCACGGATATTATGAATAGATAACCCTATTCCTCCTGCAGATTGAGAAATTTTTGCTGTTTGTTTTAATGTATTGTAAATACCATCAATACTATCATCCTGCATTTGTAATAAGAAACAAGATGACATTTGAGGTTTTGGTGTTCCAGAATTAAATAATGTTGGTGTAGCATGAGTAAAATATTTCTTACTCATTAACTCGTATGTAGCAATCGCTTCGTCAATATCTTCTTTATGAATACCTATAGAAACACGCATTAACATTTGCTGAGGTCTTTCAGCAATCTGTCCATTTAACTTTAATAAATAAGAACGCTCTAAAGTTTTAAAACCAAAATAATCATAATTAAAATCTCTACTGTAAATAATAGTTGAGTCTAACTTATCGGCATTCTTCATGATGATTTCATATACATCATCTGCAAGTAATGGTGCTTTTTTTTCTGTACGTGGATTTACATATTCGTATAAGTCGGTCATCGTTTCAGTGAACGACTTTTTTGTGTTCTTATGTAAGTTGGAGACGGCTATTCTTGCTGCTAATTTAGCATAATCTGGATGTGCAGTAGTCATTGTTGCTGCTACTTCAGCTGCTAAGTTGTCTAATTCTGAAGTGGTAACTCCATCATATAAACCTTCAATAACTCGCATTGCAACTTTTACAGGATCAACTATTTTGTTTAATCCGTAACACATCTTTTTTACTCTTTCTGTGATTTTGTCGAACATCACAGGTTCCTTTCTCCCGTCTCTTTTTACTACATACATATGAATTTTGGTTTTATATAGGTTATCCCTAAGGGAATAAATTCCCTCAAGATTTTAATTGTTTTAGTTGATATTTATATATGTTTATAAGCCCTTAAAAATCAGCATCAAAACTGATTGAGCCTGTTCCCCCTGATTTAACTCCCGCCTTTTGATATTCAGAAACTCTCTTTTCAAAGAAATTTGTTTTTCCTTCTAAAGAAATCATTTCCATAAAATCAAAAGGATTAGTTGCATTATATTCTTTCTCACAGCCGAACTCTAGCAATAGTCTATCTGTTACAAACTCTAGATATTGTGTCATTAATTTTGAATTCATTCCTATTAAACTAACAGGTAACGATTCTGTAATAAATTCTCTTTCAATATCTAAAGCGGAAATAATAATGTGCTTAATCCTCTCTTTAGAAACTTTATTTACTAAATGATTATTGTGTAAGTGTACAGCAAAATCACAATGCATTCCCTCATCTCTAGAAATTAATTCATTAGAAAATGCTAATCCTGGTAATAATCCTCTTTTCTTTAACCAGAATATTGAGCAAAATGATCCTGAGAAGAATATTCCTTCTACCGCAGCAAAAGCAATTAATCTTTCTGCAAAAGAATCAGAATCTATCCACTTTAATGCCCATTCTGCTTTCTTTTTGATTGCTGGAAAAACTTCTATGGCTTTAAATAATTTGTTTTTCTCCTCGTCATTTTTAATATAAGTGTCAATTAATAAAGAATACGTTTCAGAATGAATATTCTCCATCATTATTTGAAATCCATAGAAAAATTTCGCTTCACTATATTGAACTTCATTTACAAAATTTTCTGCTAAATTTTCATTAACAATACCATCAGATGCAGCAAAAAATGCAAGAATGTGTTTAATAAAATAACGCTCATCATCTGAAAGCTTATTATTCCAATCATCTAAATCTTGGTGTAAATCTATTTCTTCAGCAGTCCAAAAACATGCCTGTTGTTTTTTATACCATTCCCATAAGTCATCATGCTGAATTGGAAAAATAACAAATCTGTCCTTGTTTTCTTGTAAAATAGGTTCTATAATAGTAGCCATCTGATAATTTTATTACGTGTTTTTTGTCTTGTGGGGGCGAAGTACAAAGATTGGAAATTTTAAGACTAAAATAAAGGTTTACTTTTCCACAAACTCCTTGAAGTTTTTAACAAAAATGAAAAAAACGTGAAATTTTAACATTCGAAGGTTAATGTTTTACATATCTGTTTTTCAACACATTAAAACTATCAATTTTTGCTCCCTAGTTAATTTTACTAGGATTCTTGAAAGGAGGAAAAACAATGTGAAAAATTAAAAAAGAAAAGTTTAGAAAAAAGAAAAACGACGTCTGAGAAACGTCGTTTTTGATTCCATAATTCGAATAATCCCCAATATTACGATTTATGATTGTGTAAATGTTGAATACATAAAAGTACATCGCAAATATATACACATCTTTAAATCTGTCAATTGCATTTTGTATAAATGGTTTGTTTTTTTGTGTGTTTGGTAAACTATTCTTTTATAGGTTGTATATCTTTTTATCTTATTTATCCCTAATTCTCATTAGGTTAAATTTATTTTGCCACTTTTAAAACATCAGTTATAATCTGTTCTATCTGATTTTTAGGTAAGGCTCCATGCGCCATTTGCGGGTCTTCTCCCACTGGTACAAAGAGCATAGAAGGAATACTACGAATACCAAACACAGCAGATAACTCTTGCTCCGCTTCAGTATCTACTTTATATATTTTTATCTTTCCTTTATACTCTTCACTTAATTGTTCTAATACAGGAGCAAGCATTTTACAAGGTCCGCACCAATCTGCGTAAAAATCAATAAGTACCGGTAACTCTCCTTGAAAATCCCATTCTTTTTTGTTTTCGTAATCAAATATTTTCTCAGTAAACTCGCTTTTCGTTAATAATTCTGTCATTTCTTTGTTTAATATGTTTTTGTTAATTAGACGTCATAATTTTTTAACATTACAAATCTACCATTTTATGTTAAAAACATCTTAAATTGTAACATTTCTATGTTTTTTTAATCTAATTTTGAAAAGATTAACCTAATATATCATGAAACAATTAGTCTTAACTGCACTTGCAGCAGTTCTCTTAACTGCTTGTAAAACTGAATCTTCTAAAAATAATATTGACTTGAACTATCCTGAAACAGTAAAACAACCTGTTGTTGACACTTATTTTGAAACTGAAGTAACCGATAATTATAGATGGTTAGAAGATGATAGAAGTGAAGAAACTGAAAACTGGGTTAAAGCAGAAAATGAAGTTACCTTTAATTATTTAGATAAAATACCATATAGAACACAACTTAAAAATAGATTGTCTGAACTTTGGAATTATGAAAAAGTTGGTGTTCCTTTTCAGGAAGGTGATTATACATACTTTTATAAAAATGATGGGTTACAAAACCATTATGTTTTATACAGAAAAAATAAAGAACAAAAAGAAGAAATTTTCTTAGACCCTAATACATTTGCAGAAGATGGAACAACTTCTATGAGTAGTGTTAGTTTTTCAAAAGATGGAAAAACAGTTGCTTATTCAATTTCTGAAGGCGGGAGTGATTGGAGAAAAATAATTGTTATGGATGTTGAATCCAAAAAAATAAAAGAAGACACTTTAGTGGATGTGAAGTTTTCAGGAATTTCATGGAAAGGTAATGAAGGGTTTTATTATTCAAGTTACGACAAACCTAAAGGGAGTGAGCTTTCTGCAAAAACCGATCAACACAAATTATTTTACCACAAATTAGGAACTTCACAAAAAACTGATCAAGTAATTTTTGGAGCTACACCTCAAGAAAAACATAGATATGTAGGTGGTTATTTAACTGATGATGACAAGTACTTAATAGTTACCGCTTCTACTTCAACTTCTGGAAACAAATTATTCATAAAAGATTTGTCTACACCTAATAGTAGTTTTATAACAATAATAGATAATTTCGAAAGTGATACTTATGTAATAGATAACAAAGGAACTAAACTATATTTGGTTACCAATTTAAATGCACCAAATCAAAAGATTGTTACAGTAGATACTTCTAATCCTAATCCTGAAAACTGGAAAGATTTTATTGCAGAAACTAAAAATGTTTTAAGTCCTTCTAAAGGATCTGGATACTTTTTTACAGAATATATGGTGGATGCTGTTTCTAAAGTTTTTCAGTACGATTATGACGGAAAATTAATAAGAGAGATCAAATTACCAGGAGTAGGCTCTGTAGGTGGTTTTGGTGGAAAAAAAGATGCTAAAGAATTATATTTTTCTTTCACTAATTACAATACACCTAGTTCTTCATATAAATTCAACCCAGAAAAAGGAACTTACGAGTTATACTGGAAACCAAACATTTCATTTAATTCTGATGCTTACGAAAGTAAACAAGTATTTTACAACTCTAAAGATGGAACAAAAGTTCCTATGATAATTACTTATAAAAAAGGTTTAGAATTAAACGGAAAAAATCCAACTATCTTATACGGATATGGCGGGTTTAATATTAGTTTAACTCCTAGTTTTAGTATTCCTAATGCAGTATGGATGGAACAAGGCGGTGTATATGCTGTTCCTAATTTAAGAGGTGGTGGAGAATATGGTAAAAAATGGCATGTTGCTGGAACTAAGATGCAAAAGCAAAATGTATTTGATGATTTTATTGCTGCTGCAGAATATTTAATCAATAACAATTATACTTCTTCTGAATTTTTAGCTGTAAGAGGAGGTTCAAACGGTGGTTTATTGGTTGGTGCAACCATGACACAACGCCCAGATTTAATGAAAGTAGCCTTGCCTGCTGTTGGTGTTTTAGATATGTTACGTTACCATACGTTTACTGCAGGAGCAGGTTGGGCATACGATTATGGTACAGCGCAAGACAATAAAGAAATGTTTGAATATTTAAAAGGCTATTCTCCTGTTCATAATGTAAAAGATGGAGTTGAATATCCTGCAACCATGGTTACTACTGGAGATCACGATGATAGAGTTGTTCCTGCACATAGCTTTAAATTTGCCGCTGAACTTCAAGATAAACAAAAAGGAGAAAATCCTGTTTTGATAAGAATAGAAACAAACGCTGGTCATGGCGCAGGTACTCCTGTAGCCAAAACCATTGAGCAATATGCCGATATTTTCGGATTTACATTATATAATATGGGATTTGAAAACTTACCAAACCCTAAAACAGAAAAAATCAAACCTTAACAAATAATTTATCATGATTACACTTAAAAAAGTTTTTCTTTTTAGTGCTGTGGCCTCATTAGGTATCATGGCATGTAAAACAGACAAAGCTGAAACCGCGGAAAAAATTCCTGGAATTGTATTAGAAAACATGGATACATCTGTAAAACCTTCAGATGATTTCTTCAGATATGTAAATGGAAGTTGGTTAGACAAAACTGAAATTCCTGCAGACAGAACACGATGGGGTGGTTTTGGAGAATTACGTAAAAAAACAGATGCTGATGTATTAGTCATTTTAAATGAAGCTATTGAGCAAGGTAATTTTCCTAAAATTAAAGATACTCAAGGAAATGAAATTGATAGTGATCAGCAAAAAGCTGTAAACTATTATGAAAGTATTATGGACACCGTAGCTCGAAATAATCAAGGCTTAGATCCTCTTAAACCTTATCTAGCTAAGATTGCTGAAATCAAATCCAAAAAAGATGTAGAAGATTACATTACCAATATGGCTCCTTATGGTGGAGGTGCATTCTACGGATTTGGTGTGTTTAATGATTTAAAAGATAGTAAGACTAATGCAGGTTATTTAGGATCTGGTGGACTTGGGTTATCTAGAGATTACTATGTTGACGAAGATGATGATACCAAAGAAAAATTAAAAAAATATGAAGGTTTTGTAGCTAAAATGTTCCAAAAACTAGGAGATGATGAAGCTACAGCTACAAAAAATGCAGCTACTGTTGTTGCTTTTGAAGGTAGTTTAGCAAAGCCAATGATGACTAAAGAAGATAGGCGTGATACCAGAAAGATGTATAATCCTATGTCTGTTGAAGAGTTACAAAAATTAGCTCCAGCTATTAATTGGGATGCACATTTAAAAGGAATTGGAGTTGCAAATATTGATAAAGTAATTGTTACCGATCCTAATTATTTCAAAGCATTTAACACAATTTTTAATGAGCGTTCTGTAGAAGATATGAAAACTCTTTTACGTTGGAATGCTATTAATGGAGCAGCTGGATTATTATCTACAGATTTAGAAACTGCTAACTGGGAGTTTTATAGTAGAGATTTAAGAGGTGCTAAAGCACAAAGACCTCGAACTGAAAGAGCATTAGGTTCTGTAAATGGTTCTATTGGTGAAGCTCTTGGGAAATTATATGTTGATAAAAAGTTTCCACCTGAGGCTAAACAGAAAGCTAAGGAAATGATCGACAATGTAATGTTAGGTTTTGAAAAGCGTATCAAAGGATTATCTTGGATGAGTGATTCTACTAAGCAAAAAGCTTTAGAAAAACTAAATAGGTTAACGGTTAAAATAGCTTACCCAGACAAATGGAAAGATTACTCTGCTTTACAAGTAAAAGGTATAAAAGAAGGAGGTAGCTATTTCGAAAATGCAATTAATGTTTCTAAATGGAACTACGATAAAGATATGGCAAAATTAGGAAAGCCAGTTGATAGAACTGAATGGGGAATGTCTCCTCAAACAGTAAACGCCTATTTTAATCCTGTAAATAATGAAATTGTTTTTCCTGCTGCTATCTTACAACCACCTTTTTACAACTACCAAGCTGATGAAGCTGTAAACTATGGTGGAATTGGTGCTGTAATTGGACATGAAATATCTCACTGTTTTGATGATTCTGGAGCTCGTTTTGACGCTGATGGAAACTTAAACAACTGGTGGAGTGATGAAGATTTAGAGAAATTTACTGCAGAAGGTAAAGCTTTAATTGGGCAATATGATGCATTAGTTGCTATTGATGATGTTCATGTAAACGGAACATTTACTTTAGGAGAAAATATTGGTGATTTAGGTGGTGTTAATGCTGCTTATGAAGGGTTACAAATTTTCTTAAACAAGAGTGGCCGTCCAGATAATATCGATGGATTTACTCCAGAACAACGTTTCTTCCTTTCATGGGGAACAATTTGGAGAACTAAAGCTCGTCCTGAAGCAATTAAAAATCAGATTAAAACTGATCCGCATTCTCCAGGAAACTTTAGAGCATATGTGCCTTTACGAAATGTTGATGCTTTCTACAAAGCTTTTGATATTAAAGAAGGAGATAAAATGTATTTAAAACCAGAAAACAGAGTTAAAATCTGGTAATATATTTCTCAAAATATTTTTTAAGAATAACCGATGCGAAAGTATCGGTTATTTTATTTTTGTATTCATGCTACAAGTAAATAATATTTCTTTTTCTTACAATAAAGAAAAACCTACACTTGAAAATATAAACCTTTCTTTAAAACCAGGAGAGCATTTAAGTGTTATGGGAGAGAGTGGTTGTGGAAAATCAACTTTATTGAAAATTATTTATGGTTTATTGGATGTAGACGAAGGCGCATTATTTTGGAACAATCATCAAATTTTAGGTCCAGAGCACCATTTAGTTCCCGGAATGGATTTTTTTAAATACGTTCCTCAAAACTTCGATTTAATGCCATTCACAACAGTAGCAGAAAATATCTCAAAGTTTTTATCTCGTTTCTTTCCAGAAGAAGCAAAAGAAAGAACTCAAGAACTACTTGAGGTTATTGAAATGGAAGAATTTGCTAATGTAAAAGTAAAAACGTTAAGTGGAGGACAACAACAACGCGTTGCCATTGCAAGAGCTTTGGCTAAAGAACCGGAATTATTGTTGTTAGATGAGCCTTTTAGTCAAATTGATAACTTCAAGAAAAACTCGTTACGAAGAAAATTGTTTCAATACTTAAAAGAAAAAAAAATTGCATGTATCGTTGCCTCGCACGATGGTAGTGATGCGTTGTCTTTTTCTGATCAGTTAATTGTAATTAAAGACCATACTGTTTTAGCTCAAGGAAAACCTAATGAATTATATCAATTTCCTAAACATAAATATGTAGCTGCTTTGTTTGATGATGTAAATGAAATTAAGATTGATGGAAAACTTAAATTATTGTATCCACATCAAATATTAATTACAGACAAATCTGAATATAAAACGATTGTAAAAAAGAATTACTTTAAAGGTAGTTATTGGTTAGTAGAAGTAACATTAGAAGGAAAACCAATATTCTTATCACAGCAAAATGCAATAGAAATAGATTCCAAAATCTATTTAGAATTTAAGCTATCTGAGTAATTTTTATCTGTTTTCCGTTAAACTGAATTACATCGTTCACTTCTTTTCCTAGCAATAATTTTCCTATTGGAGAAGAACTAGAAATTATAAAATAGGTTTCATTTTCAACTGAAACAGTTCCTATACTTATGGTTAAATAATATGTTCCTTTATCTGTATGAACCAAACTTCCTAATCGTACAACATCTGAAGTTTCACTAGTTTTAATTCGATGTAAAACTTCTTTCATTTGTTGAACTACCGCAATTTGTTGGCTTGCTTTTTCCATTTCTAGTTGCAACATAGCTCTTCCTGTTTCATGTTTATCTCCTGCTGAACTTTTTGTTTCAGAAAGTAATGCCTTTTTATTTGAAGACATAATTTCACGAATGGTTTGCTCACGTTTTTCAACGTACAGTTGACACTCTTTGAAAAGTTGTTCTTTTACACTCATATCAAATCTGCTAATTCTTTACCAACCAAACTTCCAATAGCAACTCCCATTCCACCTAATCGCACTCCACAAAAAACATTTTCCGAAATAGGTTTTACTATACTTTTCTTCTGAGTTCCTACCCCCATAATGCCAGTCCATCTATGGTCAACCTCAACATCTAAATTTGGTAAAACTGTAGTTCGTAATAACTCGTCTAGTTTATTTTGAACTAATTCAGTTAAAGAAAATTCAGTAGTCTCTTCAGTTTTAAAGTCCAAATTTCTTCCTCCGCCCAATAAGATTCTATCATCTATGTTTCTAAAATAATAGTATCCTTTTTCTAAATGAAAAGTTCCTTTTATATGAAGATTTTTAATCGGTTTAGTGATTAAAACTTGCGCTCTTGCTGGTTTTACTTCTTCATTAATTAACTCTTTAGCAAAACCGTTAGTAGCAATCATTAATTTCTTAGAAACAAAAGTTATATCTGAAGTTTGAACAGTCACTCCATTTCCATTATCCTCGAATCTCTCTACCGATGTGTTATTTAATATTTTAATTCCTTTCTCATGACATTTTTTTAGCAAGTGAAACATCATTTTTCCAGTATCAATTTGACCTTCAAAATTGTTTACAATGTAATTCTCTTCTACATTTTTGAACTTAAACACATTATCACTTTCAGAAAACACATCATCTTTAAATATTGGTTGTAATAATTTGTTTATTTCCTCTTTTCTAGATAAACATTCATCGTACAAACCCTTATTGTAAAATAATTCAAAACCTTTATTTTGTTGAAAATCTATATTTTTATCACTTAAATTCTTTCTAAGAAACTGTAATCCTTCCCATCTTCTTCTTACTAAGTTTACAACCTCTTCTTCAGAATGAGATTTTAAATCATCAATTAATTCAGATAAGCTTCCGAAACAAGCAAAACCCGCATTTTTAGTGCTTGCTCCTTGCGGTAGTATTCCTTTTTCAAGAACTAAAACGTTGGCATTAGGCTGTTTGTTTTTTAAAACCAATGCACAATTTAACCCTACAATTCCACTTCCAACAATAGTAAAATCTACTTGTTGAAACCATTGTTTAATTTCCCAATAACTTAATTGATTCATAAATTAAAACTATGAAAAAGGTTTCATATAAATTTGTACTTTGGTATAAATCTTGAAAACTCAAAAGAAAACAACAGATATGAAATTTTTTAAACTACTTTCACTTCCTTTATTGTTAGTTACCCTAACAAAATGCGCTAGTTATAAATTAGAAAACACAGCACCTTTTAATGTTATTTCTGCAACCTCTTATTCTAGAGTTGGAGGAATGCCTGGTTCTCCTGGAAGTACTCAAGTAAAAATTGTTTACACTTCTGAAAAAGAGATACAATTTGATAGTGCTTTTTATCAAAATAAAAAAGCAAAAACTAGTACGTTTAGTAATAAAAATGAAAAAACAGTTTCAGCTATTTTTTATAATAGTACAGTTAAGAAAGATGTTCAAATGCATAATGATTCAAGTAAAGAATATGGAAATACTGCTCCTTCTAAAGAGGAAACTATTCCCTTTACTTTAAAAAATAATGAAGTAGTAATAAGTTATATTGAAGGTAAAAAAACTAAGTATTTTAAAATAGGTAATATAAAGAAAGGGAAGCCTGTAATAATGCAATAATTCATTTTTACATACACCATATTAAAGCCGCTATTTAAGCGGCTTTCTTTTTTGGCATGCATTTTGAATTACACTTAGTATAACCATAAAAACTGATACTTATGAAAACATTAAAATTACTTTTCGCATTATTTTTATCCGTCTCACTTACCTCTTGTGTAGTGGTAAATGATGATCCAATTGTAAATGATTTTGTATCAACTGAAGAAGTAGTTGCAGGATATGACTTATGGTACGTAGATTTTCATAGAACTACCGGAACTGCAGAAATTCCATATTTATCTAAAGCATTTACTGTCTCTTTTTTTAATGGTGATTTATATGCTAATAATAATATAGTAGACATTGGAAAAACAGGTAATGGACTAGGAATTCATGTTGGTAGTTATAGAACATATAGTGATGGAGTTATAGAAACACGTCACAACTTAGATGGAAATTACAGCTTTGAAGTTATTCAAATATCTGCAAACGAAATACGATTAAATGATTTACAAAGTAATGTAAGCTATGTTTTAGTCGGTTATCAAAAAAGCAATTTCGATTACGACATGTTATTTTATGATAATATTGAGTATTTCTTACAAGAGTATGTAGCATGGGAAAGAACTGGTGCAGCAAATGGAACAGCAAACCCTTTTGATAGTGAGCATTTCTTACAATTTACACCAGAAAACAACACTACATTTTATTCGTCTCACGATAATTTTGGCACAAATGTTGATTCTATTAATTGGGACTATGTAGGAAGTTATACAGTAGAGGATATTATAGATTATGATGATTTAAAGTTTTTAACACTTTATTATGATGGAGGAGATACTGAAGAATTTGAATTAAGCGTTATTAATGATGGAGCAATAGAACTATTTCACATTAATAGTAACACAACATACGTTTTCACAGGAAGAGGTTTCATACAATTCTTAAAAGGAGATGCTAAAGTTCAGAAGCCAGCTGTAAGGAATAGTGGAAGAAAACGTACTAAAATTAAAAGAAAAAAGATAAATAGAAGAGTTTTAAAATAAAGTTTGGTTAGTTGATTTTTGGTTGGTTTTTTTTTAAAACCAACACAAGAAACCGCCTTTTAAAAAGGCGGTTTTCTATTTTTTATAACATAGAGTTTACATAAAAAGTATACCTTTATAAAAAACTAAATTTACAAATGCCTTTAACTGCTTTTATTACAGGAGCTACCTCAGGAATAGGTAAAGCTACTGCATATTTATTTGCTCAACATAACATACGATTAGTTTTATGTGGACGTAGAGCAGAAAAACTACAAGAAATTAAAACTGAACTTTCTAAATACACTAAAGTTCATACCTTACAATTTGATGTTCGTTTTAAAAAAGAGGTTTTTAAAGCTATTGAAAGTTTACCTTCTGATTTTAATGATATAGATATTCTTATTAATAATGCTGGAAATGCTCATGGTTTAGCCACAATACAAGATGGGAATATTGATGATTGGGATGCAATGATTGATGGTAACGTTAAAGGATTATTATACGTTTCTAAAGCCATTATTCCTGGAATGATTAAAAGAAATACAGGATTCATATTAAATATTGGCTCTATCGCAGGTAAAGAAGTATATACTAATGGAAATGTATATTGCGCATCTAAGTTTGCTGTTAACGCTTTAAACAAAGGAATGCGTTTAGATTTAAACCAATATAATATTCGTGTAAGCGCAATTCACCCTGGATTAGTTGAAACTGAATTCTCTGATGTTCGCTTTAAAGGAGATACAGACAGAGCTAAAAAAGTGTATCAAGGTTATAAAGCTTTACAACCTGAAGATATTGCAGATATTATTCATTTTGTGGTAACAAGGCCATATCATGTGAATATTGAAGATTTAATTGTTTATCCTACAGCACAAGCTAGTGCTACTTTACTTAATAAAAATGAAAACTAAACTTTCAGATATAATAATCGGTTGTATGTCATGGGGAATTTGGGGTAAAAATTTCTCAACTAAAGAAATGGATGAGCTCATTCATTTCTGTATAGAACAAGGAAATACTACTTTTGATCATGCAGATATTTATGGAGGATATACTACCGAAGAAGCTTTCGGAAAAGCATTCTCTATTAGTGGTGTTGAACGTGAACAAATTCAACTCATTTCTAAATGTGGAATTCAGTATAAAACCGAAACAAGAGATAATAAAGTAAAACACTACGATTATTCTAAAGAGTATATTATTTGGAGTGTTGAACAGTCTCTAAAAAAATTACAAACAGATTATTTGGATGTCCTTTTGTTACATCGTCCTAGTCCTTTATTAGAAACTAATGAGGTTTTAGAAGCAATAACACAATTACAAAAGCAAGGTAAAATTATAGATTTTGGAGTTTCAAATTTTACGCCAGGTCAAATGGATTTGTTACAAAGTGAAATTTCTATTACTTGTGATCAATTTGAGTTTTCGTTAATTCAAAACACAGCTATTGATAATGGAACTTTAGATTATTTATTAAAGAACAAAATGAAAGCTATGAGTTGGAGTCCTTTAGGAAGTTTCTTTTCATTAGAAACAGAACAGGCTTCAAGAATAAAAGAAGTTTTACCTTCACTTATAGAAAAATATAACGTCACAGAAGATCAACTTTTACTTGCTTGGATTTTAAAACATCCAGCTGCTGTAGTTCCTGTAGTAGGAACTTCTAATAAAGAACGTATAAAAATTGCTAATGCTGCTACAAAGATAAATCTAGATTTACAAGATTGGTTTATTTTGTATGAGGCTAGTAGAGGACACAAAGTAGCTTAACATGGTTAATAAACGCTTACTTATTAAAAATCTACTTTCTCATAACGATGAGAATAGTTTTTATGATAAGAAACAAAAACTAACCTTAAGTTCTAAAGAAGGAAAAGCTAAGTTTATTAAGCATGTTTGTGCATTGTCAAACTCAAATCCTGATAATAATTCTTATATACTTATTGGAATAAGAGATGAAGACAATAGAATATTAGGTGTTGACTTTTTTGACGATAGTAAAATTCAAAATTTAGTTAACGCTTATTTGGTTCATCCTCCAAAAATTCAATATGAAAACATTCCATTCCCTGGTTTACCTAGATATAAAGTAATTGGATTGGTAACCATTCATCCAAATGATAATATTTCTTCTTTATCAAAATTTGCATGGAAATATCCTAGAGGTACAGTATTTTATAGAAGAGGAAGTAATTCTCTTCCGGTTACTGAACATTTCGAATTAAAAAACACCAATCAAGAAATTGTTGAAGCCATTGAAAAAAATGCCAGCAACAATATCCAATTAACCTTAGATGGTGTTTTTGATTTTATTAATAAACATAAAGAAGAGTACAGTCCGCAATACAAAGTTTTTAAAGAACAATTTGTACTATGTTGGGCAGGCAAGAAAACTATAGCAAATAATGAAGACTATTATTCAAGAGTAGATATAGAACTTATAAATGAACACGTACGCCTTTTTTACTCAGCTTTAGATGAAGTACAAATTAAAATTAACGAACATTCGTTTATAATAATTGAATATATTTTACTTGGTTTAGAACAAAAAGAAACTCGATATCCGTTAGAAAAAACTATTATTCATTTTAAAAATAACGGAAAGCTTGAGATTATTAAAGATTTTTTATTTGAGCCACCAATTTACGACCCAAACATAATTAAACATATTTACGACAATAGTAATAACATAGTTAACAAAATTGCAAACAATAATCCGCTATCTGTAACCGAGCATGAAGATGTATCAAGATTACCAAATAATTATTTGATTTGTTATTTAAATGGTTATTTGGATGCTAAAGGACAATTAGAAAAAGCTAAAAATTATATCCGAAGCTTAGAAGATAAAACTACGTACATAAAATACAAAGATGTAATAAGAGTACTTAGAAAGGTTAAATATCATTAACCTTTTTTATAATTAGAGTATACCAAACACTTATTGTTTTTCCATTTTCCTTTTAGTGATTTTGCTTTTATTTTTTCTCCTTTACAAGTTAAAAAATTTCCTTTTTCATCTTTTTTAATCACCTTCATTTTTCCTTCTAGAATTGCATTAATAACCCTGTATATTAATCCTTTTCTTGGTGTTTTATTTCCTTTATTGGTAAGTGTAAGTCCTATTTCGTTGTTGTACAAATCCATTTCAGAAGAAATCTCATCAGGTACAATGCCTTCTTCTAACTTCCTTTTTTTATACATTAAGTAATTCTCTTTCTCATGAGCTTTACCAAGTGATCTTGCTGCTGATTTTCCAATTTCTTCAGTTAATCGTGCCATCCAATACGCATGTCTAAAAGCATCTACCTGTCCACCTGCATGATCTCCATCTAATAATTTTGTTTTTTTTATACTATCGCTAACCTTATTTACATCTTTAGAAATTAATAAAGCTTTCTTAGCTTTAAAAGGATGTAAAATTACCCACCATTTTTTTGGAGAAGATAGTTTCTTGAATTTTGTAAAATTAGACTGAGCCAGGCTGCTTGTTATTATAAAAAAGCAACAAAAAAAGACAAAACGAAATCTCATTTGTAAATAACTTATAAGGTAAAAATAAAAAAAGAGCCTTTATAAAAAAGACTCTTTTTGATATATAATTATTAAAATAAAAATTACTTAATAATTAACTTCTTAGAAGCCATTTTTCCTTCTTCAACAACCTTTAAAATGTAGATACCAGAGTTTAACGTAGCAACATCAATCTCGTTATTTACTCCGTTAACTTTAGTAGTATAAACTTCTTTACCTAACACATTAAATATTTGAACTGTTTTAGTTGTAAACGAAGCTGTTGTTAACTTAAATGTTTTTGCATTTACAGGGTTTGGGTATACTGCGAATCCTTCAATGTCATTGTCTTTTAACCCTAATACTAATCCTGCTAACTCAATTGCAGTTACTTGAGGATCACCTCTAAATTCTCCTCCTATAACAGTCATATCAACTCCTGTTGAAGGAATTGTTGTACCTATATAGTCAGCTCCAGAGAAATTAGTTCTAAAAGTAGAAGTAGTAGCTCCACTTGTTATTTCATAGTTTTGGCTAGCTGCGAACATTGCTCCACCGTCCGTAAAAACTACATTTTGAATAGTAATTAATTCTGATTCATAATTATCCCAACTTGCTTCAAAATCAGCTAATGTAACTACTTCAGGAGTTATTGTATTTCCTGTGGATGTAGCCGCGCCAGGATCTGCTGCTGGTACAAATTGTGAAACATCATTAAAAGAACCTAAACGTCCTTTTAAACCTGTTATACCATCATATACATTGTATGCTGTAGTAATAGTACCTGCACTATCATCAATTAAAATTCCAGCACTAGCATCTTGAATATATTTTTGATTTCTACTATTTCCTGTATTATATGACATTACCACTTCTCCAGTCACCTCATAATAATTTCCTTCTGTTCCAGCTCTTAATGCAGCTAAATCTGCAACCTGAGTATAAGAAGCAATAGTAAAATTAACGGTAGCAGAAACTGCTGGACTTAAAGAAGCTCCTGAATTATCTACTAATTCTACTGTTACTGCATAACTATTAGGAGTTAAAGAAGTTAAAGATATATCAGCAGTGTCAAATTTATCAACAGCAGTACCAGAGTTTACAGTATATTTAATATAACCATCTCCTGTACCTCCTGCAGCAACATTAAAATTAGTTACAGAAATACCAACATCTACACTAGTAGTTTCAGGAGAAAAAGTTGAGTTATCCGATGGTGAAGAAATTGCTAATGTTGGATTAGTTTGAGCAACAAATGTATCTACATCATCAAAAGTTTGACCAATCATTAAATTATCTACTCTTACGGTTTCGTTTACTGAAGAATCAGACTGTCTTAATGCAAATTGAGAAACTGTTTCTGGACCATCTGCTGTCCCAGAAATTGACGTATCTGTAGCAGCAGTTGCATCAATCCATAGTTGAGCGGTACCCGTATTTTGATCAAATTTAACAATAGCTCTATAGCTAGTTCCAAATGTTAAATCTGTAGCCCAAGTAGCTTGAGCAGTACTTGTTGTTGAAGATATTCCTACTGTATAATCTCCAGCTGCTGTAGGTGGAACTATATCAATTCTTGCAGAAAAACCAAAACCAGAATCTTTAAACACTGCAAAGTACTCATTATCTGTACCACTATATGGACTTCCTAAATCATCTACAGAAAAATCAAAAGCATAAAAAATATCACCAGAAACTGATGTAAAACTTAAACTAGCATCTTCACTAGGTGTTCCGTGTTGTACTACTGCTTGTCCAGAAGAAACTAACAAGTCACCTGCAGTCCCACTAAAACTAGCCCATGCACCGTTTCCTACTAGACTTCCATCAGCATAACTAAAGTCTTCAGATAAAATAACTTGCCCAAAAGACACATAGCTTATAAGAGCAAATAAAAAGCATAAAAAGTAATTTTTTCTCATATTTTCATTTAATTTAAAAAAAGCTCTCAAAGTTAGGGAATTATCCTTCTTATTTATACTTTTTATTATTATTTTTCTGTTAAGTGTCTGGTTTTTATAATTATCTGAAAAAAGTTTTATTAATATTAAATCAACATTAAGTTAAAGTCTCATTAACCCTTTTTATTAATAAATCGTTACTTTTGAGTTGATTTATAATCAAATTTAAACCTATGAATACTAACGACATTAAGATTTTATTAGTTGATGATGAACCAGATATTTTAGAGATTGTTGGATACAATCTTAGGTCTGAAGGTTATCAAGTGTTTACAGCAACTAACGGAGCCGAAGGTGTTAAAATAGCACGTAAAATAACTCCTCATTTAATCTTGTTAGATATTATGATGCCAGAAATGGATGGTATTGAAGCTTGTGAGAAAATAAGAAACATTAAACCTCTTGAGAATGTTATTATTTCATTCTTAACTGCTAGAGGTGAAGATTATTCTCAAGTTGCTGGTTTTGATGCTGGAGCAGATGATTATATTACAAAGCCTATTAAACCTAAGGTTTTAGTAAGTAAAATTAAATCTCTTCTTAGGCGTTTAAAAACGGATAGTGTTTCTGAAGTAACCACCAAAATTGGAGATATTCTTATCAATCGTGACGAATATGTTGTATTTAAAGGAGAACAGAAAATTACATTACCACGTAAAGAGTTTGAATTGTTTTCTTTATTAACTTCTAAGCCTGGAAAAGTATTTAAAAGAGAAACTATTTTAGATAGTGTTTGGGGAAATGAAGTTGTAGTTGGAGGAAGAACCATAGATGTACACATTAGAAAGCTTAGGGAAAAAATTGGCGATCATTACTTTAAAACAGTTAAAGGTGTAGGGTATAAGTTTGTGCTTGAAACCGACAAATAGTTCTAAAATAACACGATAATATATTAATGTTTGCCCCTCAAAGGGCATTCTTTCTTTTTATGAAAAAACTAAAAAAAACATACAATTACGCGTTTTTATCAGCTTTATATTTAACTATACTATCTGTTATTATTGCTGTTTTTTCATACTTGTCTTTTTTTAAATCGTTAGGATTAGTTTCTATTATTATTTTTGGAGTTATCCTTTTTGTGTTTTCTTTTTTTGTTATCCAATACAGAGCAGAACACTTTATTTATCAGCGTGTTAAGAAACTGTATGAAGATATTTCTATTTTAGATGTTGAAGATTTAAAGCGCGATAAAGTAACTACAGATATTGAATCTTTTACTAAAACAGTACAAGATTATGTAGAAGATAAAAAAGAGGAAATTGCAAACCTAACCGAAAGAGATTCGTTTCGTAGAGATTTTTTAGGAAATGTTGCTCATGAATTAAAAACTCCTTTGTTTACAGTTCAAGGTTATATTTTAACATTAATTGAAGGAGCTGCTGATGATAAAGTAATTCGTGATAAATATTTAGAACGAGCAAATAAAGGAGTAGAACGTTTGACTTCTATTGTAAAAGATTTGGATATGATTGCCAAATTAGAAACCGATGGGATGAAAATGAAAATAGAGCCTTTTAATATTTTGGAACTGATTCAAAATGTTTTTGACTTGTTTGAAATGAAAGCCAAAAAGAAGAATATTAAATTAATTTTTGATAAGCTATATGAGTTTCCTGTTTTTGTAAAAGGTGATATTGAACGTATAGAACAAGTGTTGATTAATTTAGTAGTAAATTCTATTAAGTATGGTAAGGCTGGTGGTGTTACTACTGCTTCTGTAGAATTATACAACGAAAACAAATTTGCAATTAAGATAATTGATGATGGTGAAGGGATTAAACAAGAACATATTCCTAGATTGTTTGAACGTTTTTATAGAGTAGATCAGAGTAGATCTAGAGAACAAGGTGGTTCTGGCTTAGGATTATCTATTGTAAAACATATTATTGAGGCGCACAACGAAACCATCTTACTAAAAAGTACCTTTGGTAAAGGTTCTGAGTTTTCGTTCACTTTAGAAAAGGCTACCTAATTCTTTATGCTCTATATACTGAATTGACTCAGGGTTCTTTTTTAAGTGCGAATTTAAAATTCGACGAATATCTTGATTGTCTTTTTGAGGTTTTAAATATTGTTTATACACTTCTGAGTTGTTAGATTCATCACTTTTATTCATATATCCATAACCTTCATAAGCTCCATTTAACACCAAAGCATAACTAAACTCGTTTTCTGTTTTTCCTTGCTCTTTAATTATAAAATTATCGGTTTCAAATGTAATAGAAGTAATAGCTTCTACTACTCTTTTATTGTACTCTTCTATTGCTTCTTCATCTCTACAAACTCCTTTACATTGCTTGATTTGATAATGAAAACAACTACTAACATTGGTTTGTAAATGACAGTATTTCGGGCATAATTCAAACTCTTTGCATAAATATTCTACAAAACTTCTGGCTTGAGCAACAGAATAAAATTTCATTATTGGTTGGCTAATCATTTTTACATTATTCCACGCCAAATGCATTACTCCTTTTCTGTCTTTATAACTAAACAAACCATAATTGGTTGCCGTTCTTCTCTGAGCTCTATTAAATCTAGGAAATAAGCGTTTAATTTCGGCTGATTCTTCTAGTAAGGCTAACAATTCATTTCCTGTTTCGGTAAATGTAATGTTTGCTGTAGCCAAACACATTTCTATTTCTCGTTTTTTCTTATCGTGAAAATGACTTACAACACGTTGTTTTATATTATTTGCTTTACCAACATAAATCACTTCTTTTTCTTTGTTCCAGAAATAATAAACTCCATGTTTTTCAGATAAACTGTCAAAAACTTCTTTTGGTAATAATGGAGGTAATGTTGCTTCCCTTGATTTTGGATTTAAAAACGAATTAATGACTTCAAAATCATTAATCTTGTCTTTTGCTAGTAATTTTTTAAATAAAATAACTGTTGCTTCAGCATCACCTCTAGCTCTGTGTCTTTCTTTAATTTCAATTCCTTCAGAAATACATAATTTACCTAAACTATATGATCTTTTTCCGGGTAATAATTTTCTTGATAAACGAACTGTACATAGCTTTTTTCTTCTGTATGTTAATCCTAACGATTTGAATTCCTTTCCGATAATTCCGTAATCAAAGTTTACATTGTGAGCTACGAAAATACAATCTTGTGTTGTTTGGTAAATCTGCTTTGCTACCTCTTCAAACCTAGGTGCATCTTTTACCATAAAATTGGTAATTCCTGTTAATCGAGTAATGTAAGATGGAATAAAAGTTCCTGGGTTTATAAGCGTTGTGAACTCATCAATTATTTGTTCTCCATCAAAAACAAAAATGCTGATTTCTGTAATTTTTACTCCTCCGTCGGTTTCTATATCTACAATTGCATACTTCACAGTAGTAAAAGTACGATTAGTTTTTTTCTCTAAAAAACGTTTTGCCTTTTTGTAATTGATGCAGAATCGTATACTTATTCAACAGATTCCCGGCTTCTCGGGAATAACAATTTTAAATATTTGTGTCATTACGAGGAGGTAACGACGAAGTAATCTATTTGTTGAATAGTTTTAAATTTAATTCCGAATATAAAGATTACTTCACTACATTTTATTACGTTCGCAATGACGTTTCATTGAAACTCCCGATCCCGACATTTCGGGACGGGACAATACATAACTTGAGAATGGCAATTTTAAATGTTTGCGTCATTACGAGGAGGTAACGACGAAGTAACCTTTTTGTTGAATAGTTTTAAATTTAATTCCGAATATAAAGATTGCTTCACTCCATTTTATTACGTTCGCAATGACGTTTCATTGAAACTCCCAATCCCGACATTTCGGGACGGGACAATACATAACTTGAGAATGGCAATTTTAAATGTTTGCGTCATTACGAGGAGGTAAAGACGAAGTAATCTTTTTGTTGAATAGTTTTAAATTTAATTCCGAATATAAAGATTGCTTCACTACATTTTATTACGTTCGCAATGACGTTTCACTGAAACTCCCGATCCCGACATTTAGGGACGGGACAATACATAACTCGGGAATGACAATACAATCTTATAATTAAATATTCGCTTGAAGCTCATTTAATAAATATCCGAATACAGAAAGGTCGATAGGATTAGGGTATATAATGGTCGTTAATTTTGCTTCTCCGTACATAATTCCGTCTTCATCTTTGTAATAAAAATATATAGGTTTTCCTCCTGAAAATGTATTTCGAGCAGTAAAATATGGAGATTGTACATCAATATAATCTTTATAATACAAGTCTTTATTAAAAGCTCTATTTAAAATTGTATTTGCGTGTATTACCTTATTGTGAACGTTTGTAATAGTATTGTTTTTATCTAACTCGACGAAGTGTTCTTTAAATGATATGCCTTCTTTTTCAACAATAACATATTCCGAACTTTCTATAGAAAATAACAAGTACGACTTTGGTAAATCGTTTTGAAATACGCTATTCACTACTTTTTGAGCTTTGTTATATTCTTGGCTAGATTGAGCTATAAGTTGTGAGTTGAAAATAGTGCTAGAAAACACAAAAAAAAGTATATTTTTTAAAGTACTAAATAGGTGAGGAGTTTTAAGGTATAGATTCATTTCTTTTTCATGAATATTTGGTTAGTTGTACTCTTTTTATTGTTAGTTTTTCAAATAGCTAAACAACATTAATAATTAATATCTTTCCTCTTTAAATTTTAATAGAACTATAACGATACTTTAACAAAAAGCATCGTTAAAAACTGTTTTATGTTAAAACAGTTCATTAAAAAACTAAAATGTTACTATGTGTTTTGGAATTGTTTTTAGGATAACTACTAATTAAAAAATTACGCTGAAATCATTTCTAAAATGTATCCGTTTTTACTAATGAAACAAAGTAAAATAAAGTAACCTTTTGTATCCTGAACTAAATTCAGAATAAAACTAACAGATTACTTCTTTCCTACCTCACTCGTTATGACGTTTTGATTGAGTATTGATATAAAATAAAAAGATATACCTTATGCTACCGCCAGTTTGCAACTGGTGGTAATAATAAACCATATTTACATTGAAACCATAAAACCTAAATCATTTGTTCGTAGTATTGTATGATCTCCGTTAAAATTTCTAGCGCTTGAATATTTCCAATCTATTGGATTGGTAACAAAACCACTTACAACAGGATTTGAATGTATATAATCTATTTTTTGTTTAATAACATTATTACTCCATAGCTCAATGGGTTTATTATGGTGCTGCCAAAATTGGTGCTTGTCAATATTTGATTGTTTACTCCCAGCTCTTTTAAACATCCATAACAACCATTCTTTTCTACTTTCTTGTGGATTATCTATTATACTTTGTATTACTTTTTTTGAGGTATGTTTTTTAAAATCTCGTAACAATTCTGATGGCTTTTCTTCAGAAGAACGAAAAATAAAATGAACATGATTAGGCATAATACAGTATGCAAACAATTGTAATCCTTTT
Organism: uncultured Tenacibaculum sp.; assembly: GCA_947492185.1. Taxonomy (GTDB): domain Bacteria; phylum Bacteroidota; class Bacteroidia; order Flavobacteriales; family Flavobacteriaceae; genus Polaribacter. The sequence goes on along the minus strand of CANLMR010000001.1, from coordinate 394,506 downwards.
TCTTTTTTACAATATTCTATACTATTAATTAATATATCAAAGTAACGTTGACGTGTAAATACATCTATCCAATATACTGTTGCAAAGCTTACAAAGTATAAGCCTTTTTTATTGTGGAATTTATAGTTTCTACTCATAGCAATACTAAACCACGCTATCTAAACAAATAACGTGGTTGTATTTAAAAATCTTAGTTGCTTACTCATTGCCACCAGTTACAAACTGGCGGGAGCTAGGGAATGTATAGTCATTACATATCGTCCTTAAATATCGGGATCTGGAAAACCAAAGTGAAATGAAATAATCTTTTGTATTCTAAACTAAATTCAGAATACAATTAACAGATTACTTCTTTCGTGCCTCACTTGTAATGACGTTTAGATTGAGTATCAAATTACGTTCCCGCCAGTTTACAACTGGTGGTAATAGTAAAAACAAAAAGATGCACATAAGTACATCTTCTTGAATTATTATTTACTCTATAAAACCTTTTTGTTGTGGTTTTGATATAACGTGTTTTGCTTACTCATACTCGCCACCAGTTACAAACTGGCGGGAGCGGGGCTAATTTGAACCATTACCGAGCTAGATACCCATTATTACCCCTAAAACCTTTATATTGCTTTAAGTATTCTTCATTACCTTCATATTCATCCTCGGGCTCAAAGCTATTTCTAAATACTTTTTCAAATGCAGCAATCGGGATTTCGTTGAGATGTAATTTACTTTCTTTTTTCTCTTTCCATTTTATTAAAGCAAAACGAGTTAGTGTTTTGTACATAGAAAAGACAAACATACTTTCCCATTCTGTATATTTTTCTTTCTCTGTAAAATCAATAATATCTTCAACTCGATTATATTCTTGTCTTATATCTTCTACATAAGTTTCTGTTTCTTCAATCCCTTCTAAAGAAAATTCTTTTTTCCATAAGGGAACTACTTTATTGTAAATATCTTCAAAATACATTTTATAAAATTTAATTTCCAATTACATTACCACCTCCATCAATAGTAACTCTTGTTCCTGTTGTCTTAGAAGTTTTTCCAAAATCTTTGGTTCCTTTAGGCCAAGCCTTCCATTGTTTCCCAGTATTCCCAACATTACCGTGGCTTGTATGTGATTTTTTATAAATAGCGCCAGTCTTTTTATGAATAAACTTATCTCCCTTTTTTTCAAATTGTTCAATATTTATGTCAGGAGTAGGCATTTTACCTTTTTTACCGTGCTTAAAAAGTTTCTTTATTAATTTGGCTCCTTTTTTTGCCTTTTGAACTTTTCTTAAAAATAGTGTTAATATTGCTGCTCTGTAGTTTCCATTTGATATTTGATCTATTGCTTCAAGACCATCTTTTATTTCATCTGTAACTAAAAGTTGGGTAGCATCTCCAGCTACACTTCCATCAGAATTTATTGTACCATTCCAAACTTGTCTCCAAAATTCTTTTGTCCAAGACCATTTTAATCTTTTAGGAATAGCTCCACCGGTTTTAATTTCAGCAAAATCACTTGAACTAACTTTGAATTCAAAATCATAACCATCATCTATATGAAATACCTCTCCAGTATCTTCATTAACTACATTGGTAGCAATTGCATCTGCCCCAGAAGGGTCAGCAAATATTATGGGATTATTATCAAACGCACTATATGTAGAAAATTCAAAGTGAGTTACTGGGTCAATTCCTGTCCACCTTCCAATAGTTGCATCATATTGACGCATATCCATTTCATGTAGGTTTAATCCTAAAGATTCTTCAAGTTCTATGCCATTATACCCAAACTTCTGCGCAGTAGAATTTCCTATACTTAAAGTTGCGTCATTATAACCCTTATGACGCAAGCCAAAAGGATAGTAATTCTTTTCTTCAATAATTTCTGTACTTGCTGTAATAACACCATCATTGTTGTTATCTGTATATGATAAACGGATGTTTCCTAAATGGTCTTTGTATTGGTACACGTAGTCAAACTTTAGAGATCCTGAAACAAGTTCAGGATTAACATACCCTTCTGCGTGGTTAAAGGATTGTAAGTCTCCGTTTTCGTAAATGTGGTTACCTGCGTAATCTATAGTAACTGAAGGAGCACCATCTTTATTAACAATTTTTCTAAGCTTTATACCACTTGCATCATAAATATATTCTATTTCATCAGGTGCAGAATTAATTTCAATAAACTTAGGTAAATTCAAATGATTATACTCTATGTTATTAATATTCTTATTTCTATCTCTTTTCATGTTCCCATTAGCGTCATAAGTATAATCGTCACCTGAGTTTGTTCCGTTTTTAAAACCAAAAGGGTTCTCTTCTTGATCGAAAACACTTAATAATTTGTTACCACTATCATAAGTATATTCTAATTCATCCATTACACCAAAATTAGTAGCACTTGCATTGGTGTGTCCGTTTCTAACTAAATCTAAAATATTACCATTTTTGTCATAATTAACATCATCTAAATCATGATAGTTATTATGTACTCCTAAAGCTCCTTTAATTCTATTTAACGCATCATAGGTATAGTTGTAGGTTTTTCTTGTATTATCTACATTTTGTGTTTGCCAGCTGGTTTGGGCAATATTACCATTATATAAACGCTTGTTTAGCTCCACACTTGGGTCGTTGTATTGTATGCTAAAGTTAAACAAATCATTGTCATTTACCACATCGTCGTTAATATTTGTTAACCATCCACGTACATTGTAGTTGTAATCAACCTTTTGTAATCCTTTGCTGTTGTCTACAATCTTAAAATCTTTGATTTGAGATCCAGGGTAGTACATACTAATATCTCCTAATAATGCTCCTGAAGATTTTGTTGCTGACACATAAAAGGTTTCTCCATTTTTCTTGTATAAAATCTGATCTCCAATACGCTCTACTCTGAATATATCTCCTTTTTTAAACGTACCAAACTCTCCTTTATTAGATCCTTTTTCAAATATAAGTATACGATTTGACCAATACATATAAACAGCATAATCAATAGTATTATAATGGGCATTTGTGTTGGTTTTTGACAATCCCACCATAGTAGGATGATGAACTGTTTGTGCTATAAACTCTACATAACCACCTCCAGCAATAGTTCCTTGAGTAGCTAAACCATGAGACCAGCCTGTACTTCCTGTTTTGGTAATTTTATTATCTACAACAGATAAGCCGCTAGTCACATCTTTGTATCCGGCTTTGGTTCCGTTACCTAAGATTTTACTCTCTAACTGCCCCATATCATCGTAATTGTTTTTTACAATACGTTCTGATATTTGATTGTTAATTTCTTGGTTTTGGCTTATGAGTCTATCCATATGATCATACTCAAAACGATCAACAGTAATAATATCAGCTTTTCCTGTTTTTTTATGTGTAGTTTTTGTTTCTAACACCTTTCCAGTAAAATCATCTAATTTACTCTCTACAATATCGGTAGTTTGTAAATAACTATTCTTACTATACACATAAATAGGACGTGCTTTTTTATCGTAATAGCTAACTGTAGTTATCCAACTAGTAGTTCCTAATACTCTAGTTTTAGTAACCGTTGCTAAACCTTTGGTGTTCGTAGTAATTGCTTGTCCATACACACTTGTTGGCGCTGTAAAACCTGATGGTATATCTACATACGAATCGTAATAGTTTATAGTGAAAATATCAAGCCCTGAAGAACTTGGAAATCCTTTATTTGAATAATAAACAGAAGTACCGTTATATAGATTAGCTGTTGTACGTAACTCGTATAATCTTGCATGAGTATTGTTTGTATAGGTGTTAGCGATATTTTGTAACGCAACTCTATCTCTCGTACCTCCATTATACATCCCTGTATAAACCGATCTCCCTAATTGATCATACTTGGTGAACAACCATTTATTTTGGATTTTTAAATTAGCGTCCTGAGTTAGTACTGGCCTGTCTAATTTATCATATACAATATATTCCCACCCTTTTCCTGGAATTTTCTTTTCTACCAAACGGTTACGGTAATCATATACATATTGATATCCTAAATCATTTAGTTTAGAATTAATTATGGCTAATGAGCTTGTTGTTGCATCCATTTTTGGAGGAAGTACATAGGTTAAGTTTCCTAGATCATCATATACATAATAAGTATCGTGCTTTTGGTTTTGGTTATACGTACGTTTTAAAAGTACTTGTCCGCTTTTGTTTTTAAACTCTTCTGTAGTATGATCATTTGCATAGGTTTGTCCAACTTTCCAGTTTTCATCTTTAGTTACTGCTTTAGATAGTGCTCCTTCTGCATAATACGTTGTTCCGCCTTGTAAGGTTGGCGAGTAGGTATTATTCGCAAAACTTGTAGTTACTTCGTAAACTTTAACTTCTTTTGCAACATTTACGTCATAATCAAACTTAATTTCATGTCCGTTTCCTAATTTCCAATCGGTACCAGGAGCGGCTTGCTCAGTCACTCTATTTAATGGAGAGTTATCAAATGTTTTCTCTGAATAGGCATTAATCTCTGATAATAATGTTACTCCAGCAAAATCTTTTGCGTATTTACGCCCGTAATAATCCTGAGTAGCTGTTGCCATATTCTCAGTTCTTATGTTGGCATTTCCACTACCATTGGTAACAGGTAAATACTCTTTGGACATTCTACCTAAGTTATCGTATTGTATGTGAGAAACAATATCTTTGATATTTTCTTGAGCGATAACAGTACTATTCTCAGTAATGACATCATCTAATGGGATTTCTCCTCCATCAATCTCTTGAAATAATGGACTCCAAAAATATTGACGAACGCTAGTGTCATTAGTGTAAAATAAATAGTTTCTTAATCGAGTTGGTGTATTATCAGAACGCCATCTGTATTCTGTTCCATCAGATACTTTATTTCCATTGGTATCGTATACACCACTTACTCCTGTATCTGAACCCCTATAGGTATGCGGATGTACTACTCCGACTAGTAAATACCAAGTATTTAATTGTGGTAAATCTCCAGCCCAAAAGTAAGGATTACTATTGGCTGTACCATTTAAATTATCTACACCTCCAGTACCATGATAGGTAGTTCCATCTTGACTTCCTGTTCGTTTTACCCAAACTGAGTAACGATAGGTTTTGGTGTTATCAATTTCAAAATAATCTGTGTTCCATCCTCCATCTGAATAATAATTACCGCTAGGTTTACATTCCCATAGTAAATCGGTTCCTCCAAAAGGAGTAGTTCCACTTACAATTTTATTTTCATCTGATCCACCATTACGGTTAAAAAAATTGGTAGCGGTAGCATTTGCTGTCCAATCAATTGGAATGGCATTGTTTGAAATCGTATTTCCTCCTGCATGTACTGCAACAGTTTGTTTTAATCGACCTAGTCCATCAAAATACTGAACACTGGTCATTACTTCGTCTTTATTTTGCCCAGTAATAGGCGTTGTAGTTCCTTTTTTGTACACCTTAGTAACTACATGATTCTCAGTAGTGCTTTGTGCGTACATCACAAAAGGCAATACTAATAGTATATATATTAACTTTTTCATCTTTTTCTTAGTTTTTATAGTTGTACGTGTGTTCTTTTAAAATCTCTCCCTCAGTATTTTTAACAAATCTCAATCTGTTAAATTCATCATACTCATAATACACGACTTCGCCTCGTGGATCTGTAATACTCGTTACGCCAATTAAAGGATCGTAAGTAAATGTGGTTACTTGTGCTTCTGGAAATGCATTACGCAAGGCTGTTAAACTCGTACGTAACGAGTTTTCTGTAGCTACACTCACATCATTGTTTGATGCTGTGATAGCAGATTTAATAGCATTCTTCTGAGCAGTACTTATTGAAGTATAACCTTCAATCTTAGCTATAGGTTGAGTTTTTTCATACCCCCAAACATAACGGATTTTAGATCCATCTTTTTTACTTACTTCAATTGGGTTGGTATCACCATCGTAATTATGGAATATAATTCTGTCCTCAAATGATTGGTTATTTCTTGAAGTTTGATTCTTTTCTAATAAATAGAAGAAAGCAAAATCTTTAAACACTTTGTTTTGACTCGCTAACTTAGTAATAGTTGAGCCTACTTTTTTGCTAGTCTCAGTTTGCATTACTTCTGCAATTCTATAATCGTTGATTAATCGAGTATTATTAACATCATGGGGATATTTAGTCTTTGAAATTATAGTTTCTCCTTTACTGTTAGTTACAAACTGTTGTGTTGGTAATTTATGAGAAGCATTATCATAAAACATTTCAGTAGTATTTACCAAATCTCCATTTGCGTTATAAACAGTATTGGTTACTTTTTTATCCACAAACCAACGAGAAATTGTAGGATATTCTATAGCAAAACAATGGTAGGGCATTTCAGCATACTTAATACATTGGATTTTTTGTGTATCTATTCCGTCTGCCAATTTAAATTCCTTCTCATATACAGTTTTTGAAACGGTTCTCCCATTACTATCCACCATTTCTTCACTCTCTAACACCCCGTTTGCATAACCTTCAAAAGTAGATGGAGTTTGCATTGTCATATATACTCCTCCAATTTCATATGATAAAAGAGAGCTTTTAAAATTAATTCCATAGTTTTTATATGTTCTTTTGATATAGTATGAATTATTTCCGTCTTCAAAAACTTCTTTTGCATTTCTGTAATAAACAGGTGTATTATTTACCATATCTACTTGTATTGGGTTTACACAAACTATTTCATCAAAATTATTCCAAGAACTTATATATGTAATCCCAATTTCATTAATGCTAAAATTAGGCTCTTTTACTTTCTTGAAATATGATGGTAATGAAACCGAAGTTTCTCCACTTGACTTATTAACATTATTAAAATCACTATAGTTAAATGATTTTTTATACGCTTGAATTCCATTATGATTATGGTTAGTAATTGATTTTATTCTAAGACCACCATAATACACATTCTGTTCCTGTGATGCTGGAGGATAGTTTCCTCTAACAACAACTCCTAAAGGAACAGATGTAGAATTATATACACGTATTTTTAATCTGAATTGTTTGTCGGGTAAATTAGTAATAGTGTAAGGAGTAGTAATGTTTTCTCCAAAATTAAAACTATTATTTGAGTAGTACACTTGCCCATCACTACTTACTAATTGTACCGTAGGTCGTGTCCAACTTACATTGTTTGATAAATTATCGAAATTACTGATATTGATACTAGTAATAGTAAATGTTTTAGTAGAAGGAAGTGTAAAATAATCGCTATAATGATCTTCCCAACCTGTTGTATTACTCGGTGTAGATTGAACGTTTACTTGTGTGTTATCAGGTGAAATTGATCTATAAATCTCATTAGGTTCAAACTCAAAAACACTATATCCTTTCGTTGGATAAATTACTTTAGTTAAACTTCCGTATGCAATGGTATTTGTGTTTAAGTTTCTATTTACTCCACCGAAACCAATACCTGTATTAATGTAAAAATCATCATTAGGAGCTAATTTTTGTGTGTTATAGTTTTCACTAGAAGAACTACTACTATTAAAATATCCAAAATGGTCAATCGCTACACTATTTTTATTTGGAAATAACTCCTTGCTTTTATATTCAAAACGATTTAAAACTAATTCAGTATTATTTTTTGAAATTTCTTTAACCGTTTCTAAAAACATTCTTTGATGAGGATTCATATAATATTCTAATCGTACTTTTTTTACATGTTGATTATTATAGGTAACATATATCTCATCTAATTTAGAACCATCTTCTGGTTTACTAGAATTTTTAAGAGAATAACTATAATTAATTTTTGTTTTCTTATAGGTTATTGTAGTTATTTTTTTTCTTGAATATCTTGTTGTTGTTCCACAACTACTATTTATAGCATTAGACCAATTTGTAGAGTTGTTATTTTTTCTTAATCTAATATTGCTCCAAGAATTATCAACATATTCTTCATTTACATAGGAATAAGTAATTTGGTTATTATTTGAGAAAACAACTTTATCTAACATCCATGAAGTAGGGAAAGTATAACCAGTAGCGTTACAAATAGGTTGCCATCCAGAGCATCCAGAACTAACTTTAGTACTTTCAGGAGTAGCAAAATAATATTTAACTCCTTTATTATCTGTAACTGTCCAAGAACTTAAATTATTAGTGTGTTCAATTTTAAATTCTTCAGAAATTGGAATCAATAATATTTGACCATTTTCATTAAACATAAATTGAATTGATCTACCATTAGGTAACATTAAATTGAATACATCAGGTTCTAAATCCCAACATCCATTTTTAATTTGACTTTGTTCATCAACACTTAATTGTGATACTTCAAGATTACTAACATAAGAACCTGAATTTAACCAACCTGAATTGGTGTATACGTTATCTTCATCAGGTCTTCCTCTAACACTTCTACTAATTCTTCCTCCTCCATTTGTTAAGGTCCATTTTAAACCTGTCATCCCTTCAGATTCTCCTACTCGAACTCCTCCAGCATGATAAGATAAACCTATAGGGTATGCTTCCCCTCCAGCTTGAAACGAATAAATTGGAACTTGAATTCCAGGTATACCTGTATTATAGTTTACTGGTACTTTTCCATACTCTTGAATTTTCCTAGCTTCAGGGCTAGGCTGAATAACGGTAGGTAATTCAGGTGGTGTTCCTTGACTATAACCCACAGCACATAAAAGCATTAAAATAATGCTCAACATTAATTTTCTCATAAGATTAATTGAATTTTAGCAATTTATAATTAAACAATTTTTTCCCTCGTGGTGCAAATATATACATTTTTTAAACTTTAACAACTTGTTACTCAATCTTAAAAATGTTACCCAGTATATTTAAAAATTAAAAAAGCTCGAGAAATAAATCCCGAGTCTTTGTTATATTAATTAATAGATACGTTTTCTATTTTACTAAATCAAACCCTATATCTTTTCGATAGTTGATTTTTTCAAATGAGATTTTATTAATGTTTTTATACGATGCTTTTAACGCTTCTTCAATGGTGTCTCCAAAAGACGTAACTGCGATTACACGGCCTCCATTGGTAACAACTTTACTATCTTGGTTTTTAGTTCCTGCATGGAAAACTAAAGATCCTTCCACATTTTCTAAACCTGTAATTTCTTTCCCTTTTTCATACACTTCTGGATATCCTCCAGAAACTAACATAACTGTTGTAGCCGTTTTATTTGTAACACTAAAACTTTTTTCTGATAATGTTTGAGTAGCAACTCCTTCGAATAACTCTAAAAGATCTGATTCTATTCTTGGTAATACCACTTCAGTTTCAGGATCACCCATACGAACATTGTATTCAATTACAAACGGATCTCCTGCTACATTCATTAATCCTATAAAAATAAAACCTCTATAATCTATTCCATCTTTTTGTAATCCATCTACTGTAGGCTTTATAACTCGATCTTCTACTTTGGTAAGGAAATCATTATCAGCAAAAGGAACTGGTGAAATTGCTCCCATTCCTCCTGTATTCAAACCAGTATCTCCTTCTCCAATTCTCTTGTAATCTTTAGCCGATGGTAATACTTTATAGCTTTTACCGTCTGTTAAAACAAAAACCGAAAGCTCAATTCCTTTTAAGAACTCTTCAATAACTACTGTTGCTGAAGCAGCTCCAAACTTTTGGTTTGTAAGCATTTCTTTCAGTTCAGCTTTTGCTTCTTGAATATCCTCTAAAATTAACACTCCTTTTCCTGCAGCTAAACCGTCTGCTTTTAATACAAATGGTGGATTCAGTGTTTCTAAAAATGCATATCCCTCTTCAAGAGATTCGCTAGTAAAAGATTGATATTTTGCAGTTGGAATATTGTGCTTTTCCATGAACTGTTTAGAGAAATCTTTACTTCCTTCTAATAGAGCTCCGTCTTTCTTCGGCCCAATTACTGGAATTGATTGTAGCTCATCATCAGATAAGAAAAAGTCGTGAACTCCTTCAACTAATGGCGCTTCTGGACCTACAACAACCATGTTAATTTTGTTTTCTAAAACAACTTTCTTTACAGCGGCAAAATCCGTGGGATTAATTGCAATATTAGTTGCTATTTCATTTGTACCTGCATTACCAGGAGCGACATAAATTTTTTCTATTTTTTTACTCTCTAATAACTTGTGTGTAAATGCATGTTCTCTTCCTCCAGAACCTAAAACTAAAATATTCATTATTGTATTTTGTGTGTTGTGTTATTGAGCCGCAAATATAGCTATAACCATTTTAAAAAGTATCTAATGGCAGACGAGAAATGGTAAAAAAACAGTTTCAATTTTCTTGACGATTCTTTCTTTAAGGCATGAGTAACTGTTACTTTAGGATAGTATAGTTTTTTCTTACCTATAACATCAAGTTTCTTACAAATGTCTATGTCTTCAAGATATAAAAAATAGCGTTCATCAAAACCATTAACAGCAACAAAATCATCTGTTTTGAACAACATAAAACTACCATGAACTGCATCTGGATAAAACGGTTGGGATAAATCTAAACCTCTATACTCTTCACTATGAATTCTACTCTTGAAAACCCCTAGTTTTCTTATGATTAAATCAAAAAAAGAAGAATACTTTCTTACGGAATATTGATGGCTTCCATTTGGAAATTTTATAGCAGGAGCTATTAATGCTACATCTTCGTTTCTCTTCAATTCATTGATTAGTTCATCCAAAATTTTAGGATCAAATTTTGTGTCAGGATTTAAAACTAAATGATATTCAGAAGCATTTTTAATTTGATCAATAACTAAATTATGAGCTCTTCCAAATCCAAAGTTTCTGTTGTTGAAAATATAGATTACATCTGGGTGATTTAAGATAGAAGCATTTGTGAATTTTGATATTGAATTATCTATTAAGAATAGTTTTTTCGTAAGATTATTAGATAAGAAAGAATCTATTGCTTGTAATAGCTCTTCTTCTTTTTCATTATATAAAACAATAGCTGCTGATATGTCGAATTTGTCATGCATTAATATGCGTTTTCATCTCCTTGAAATATACTTAATATTGTGCTTACCACAATTTTTACATCTAACATAAATGACCAATTTTCAATATAAAAAATATCTAAACGAACTCTATTTTTAATATCTGATCTCTTTTTTATCTCCCCACGATAACCGCTTATTTGAGCTAATCCGGTTATACCAGGTTTTACTGCATGTCTTTCCAGATAGTTATCAACATCTTTTTGATATTCAACAGCCAAGCTTTCTAAATGCGGTCTTGGTCCTACCACACTCATTGTTCCTAATAAAACATTGAAAAACTGTGGAATTTCATCTAAGCTTGTTTTCCTTAAAAAAGCTCCAATTCGAGTTACTCTACTATCGTTCTTAGTAGCATGTACTTTATTAGCATATTTGTTTACATACATTGATCTAAACTTATAGCAAACAAATTCTTTACCATTAAACCCTTCTCTTTCTTGTTTAAAAATTGCTGGACCTCTTGACTCAAGCTTTATTAAAATCCATAATATTGGATACAACCAAGACACAATAAATAAACAAACGAAAGATGAAAAAAGAATATCAAAAATGCGTTTGATAATTCTGTTTTCTAATAACTCAAAAGGTAATTTTTTTACATTTAAAATCAGCATTGAGTCATCATAATATTCAGAAGAAACATTTTTGTTAGACAACTCATTGGAGTTAGGAATTAATTTTACTCTCCGGTTATTTTGATTGGCAAACTTTTTTACTCTTCTAACATGTTTGCTTTTTAATTCTGTTAACGAACAATAAATTTCATCTATATTTTGGGTTAGAACGAAATCTTCATACTGCATTAATTGTCCTAAATATTCATTAGAATTGTTTTCCTCTTTATTGGTAAAATATCCTATAAATTGGTATCCTAAACCTTTTTTGTTTTTTAAAATTTGAATTAGTTTTTTAGCAGATTCATCTGACCCTAAAACAATTACTTTTCTATAATTGTTGCCTTTTCTTCTGTATTTTTTTAAAGCATAGAAAAACAGTAATCTTCCAAAAGAGATACAAACAACAATAGTTATTAATACTTTAGTTTGATTATGAACTATTTCTCCTTCTCTAAAAATGGTGAAAAATGTAAAGAATCCTAGTATAAAAATTAAAAACTGAGTAACTAGAGTAGATGTTAATTTGAAGTAATTATAATGTCGGTAAATTTTATAAAACCTTGTTATAAAAGCAGAAAAGAACCAAAATATATTTATGTATGCTAGAAACTTAAGATTTAGATACTCCTTGTCATTAATTACAAATAATATAAAATTGATAAGTATTAAATCTATCAATAGAAATAAGATAGGGATGTATGTTGAGTACCTTTTTTTCAAACTTTATTCTGCTTCTTGCAAATATATTTCTTCTAATAGAGAAATATTGTCCTTAATAGTAAACTTTTCTTTAAAAAACTTTCTAGAGGCTATTTCCATTTTTCTCCTCATATCTTCATTTGTTAATACTCTTACTATTGAATCGGATATTTCATATTCATTTTCACTAACTAAAAACCCATTGATTTTATTTTTTACAACATCTTTATGCCCATCAACATTTGTTAAAACACATGCTTTAGACAATGCCATTGCTTCTAAAACGGCATAAGGAAGTCCTTCATATCTTGAGGTGGAAATATATAAATTGGATAATTTTAGAATTGATAACGTTTCACTTCTTTTTAACCATGGGATTAATGTAACATTGGCTTCTAAGTCTAGTTCTTCTATTAAAGTTTTCACTTTAGCTAATTCTGGAGAAAAATGTCCAGCTCCAAGAATAACCAAATGAATATTAGGCATCTTTTTTTTAACCTCTTTAATCGAATGAATAAGTAATTGAGTGTTTTTTTGGTATGAAGGACGCCCAATAGAACAAATAAATTTAGATGGTAATTCTTGATTAATTTTAGCGAAATTAAAATCATCTTCAATTGAGTTATTCCATAATTTTACTTTATTTAACTTAAATTTTAATTCATTAATAGTCCTATTAAATTCAGAAGAAGAACAGGCTAAAGTTTTAGATGGAAATATTTTAAACATTTTTTCTATACTCCTAAACAACAACGATTTACTCCTTTTTTCAGCACTTAAGTAAGAATACGCATGAGGAGTATATAAAGTAGGTATGTTTAAATAAGCTCCAGCAATTCTCCCTAAAATACCTGCTTTAGCACTATGACAATGTATAATGCTAGGGTTGGCTTCTTTTAAAAATTTAATGGTTTTTTTTAAGGTTCTAAAATCTTTAATAAAATTAATTTCTCTTTCTAAACCTACATCATACAGCTCTAAGGGAGCACCTTTGTCGTTAGATAATTCTGGTAATTTATCTTTTTTGTTGCAAAGTACTATGCTTTTAAAGTTATTACTATCTATATGTTTTGATAAAATACTTATATAAATACCAACACCAGATAATGGTTTAGCTATGTGAGCTATTGTTATCATGAAGTGGATTTTTGTTTAACCATAATAAAGAGAAAAAAGTAATTATTGAAATTCCCTTACCTCTAACTAAAACCGATTCAGTTAACATAATTAGTAAAAGAAACATGATAAAATAAACACTTATATTTTTATGTTGTAATAGGTATAAAATAAGATATAAAAAATATACTAGTCCAATAACTCCCATTCCTACTAAGAAATGAAGATATTGATTATGTGTATTAATACTAATAAAATGTTTATACCCCTCATTTATTATTTTCTGGCTCACTCTTTTTTCTACGTTTTGTAGACCAATACCTAAAGCCCAATGTTCTTTAATTTCTTCTAAGGTATAGGTAGTAACTAAATATCTCATGTACATATTTCGCCAAGAGTTAGCGATAATAGATTCTTTATCGTTTGTTTTAATAGCCGTGTAGAGTTGTTTTATTTCTTCAGTTCCTTGAGCAAACCTAGAGTTTTTTATACTAAAAAATACTAGACTAGTTAATAAAATGATAATTACCGAAACTTTAATCGTTGTTTTAATTTTCAATAAATTGTAAATGAAAATAAACAAGACAACAAACATTGCTAAAAGCGCTAATCTAGCACCAATATAAGCTATCAGAAAACTATTAAAAACTAAAAATACAATATCTATAACTGGATTTATATAGTATTCATTTTTAGAGTTTAGTATAAGAATAAAAACATTTGCCAACCCAAGAAATATTCCCATATACACGTGAGATAAATCTATAGGATCGGAAAAAAAAGTATGAGTGCTTGTTAATAATTTTCCTTGAATACTATTAACTATAAAAAGTAATACAGAAACAATAAATACAGAAGTAATAAAAACCTTTAAAGATGAGGTAATACAAACTTTAAGGTTTAATTTTTTTATTCCCATAAAGAATAATGGAATTAATAAAAAGTATATAAATACATCTAATCCTCTAAAATAGGGCGGGAATAAACAATGATTAATCACGATTAAAATAAAAAGACCAATAAATATCCACTCATTAATCTTGTTTGGAATAATAGATGAAATTTTATTTTTTATTAATAATTGTAAAAAAAACAATAGAAGAATTATCAGAATTATTTTATGAATGCTTCCATAAAAAATTGTAGCATAAATAAGTAGGTAAAAATATGTTCTAAAAAAAACAGACTCATTTATTTTCTTTGCAAACAATCTGAAAATTTGAATGCTTGTAACAATTCCAAACAAACTTAAACCAATAATATTCGATTCTTTAAAACAAAAACTAACTGATAAAAAAAGTAGTAATGTAAACGGATCTTTAAGAAAAATAGCAGCTTGCTTTATTGATTTACTCTTCAACATATATTTTTTCAAGTTGTTTTACATAAGTATTTATGTGGTACTTTTCTGTAAAAGAAATATATCCTTGCTTTGCTAATTTATTTCTAATCTCTGGATTATCAATTAATTCTTTTAGTTTTTTTGATAATTCAATATCATTTTCAGGAGGAAATAAAACTCCATTTATTTGATGTTCAATTAACTCTGATGGTCCTTCTATATTAGAAGCAACAACTGCCAATTTCGATCTGAAAGCTTCTAGTATTACAATGCCAAAGCCTTCCCATATGGATGGTAAAACAAAAATATCGGCAGTATTAAAATATCCTTCTATATTTTTTTTAGCTCCTACAAATACTACCTTGTTTTCAATATTTAGTTGTTTAGTTAGTTCTTTTAATTCTCCACTTAATACTCCATCTCCAACAATAGTTAATCTAATATTTTCTTTTTTTAAATGCCCTATACTCTTTAGTAAAGTTGATACAGATTTTTGCTTAACTAATCTTCCAACAAATAAAATATTAACTACATTATCCTTCTTTTTATCTTCTTTAAAAAAGGTTTCTTGAGATGGAATAGCATTATACAATAAGTAGGATCTTTTTTTAGGTTGCTTTAATTTATTTAACACATGATTTTCAACAGATTTTGATATCGAAATAACATGTACTTTTTTTATAAAAAATAAACACTTATAAATAAAAAACAATAAAGAGTCTACACTGCTTTTCTTAAAATAAATATTGTGCATAGTACATAAGGTTTTTGCCTTAATTCCTATTGAAGCAACTATACCTAAAATATCAGCATGACTTAGATGAGTATGAATAATTTGAGGGTTAATTTGTTTGAAATACTTACTTAATTTAAAAACTGTAATAATTGTCAAAGGGATATGCCTTGTTTTTACTTTGCTATCTAAAGAACTTGCCAAATCATTTATTGGCTTTAAATAAATTAAATGTACTTCATGTTGTTCAACCTGCTTGTTTATTGTATTTAATAAGAGTTTTTCGGCTCCTCCTATTCCAAAAGCTGTAATTACATGTACTATAATCATACTTCTATCGCTTTTTCTTCAAAATAAACACATTGAATTAACACTAATAAAATCCATAATGGTGCATGATAAAAATCTGAAACAATACACAAATGTAAAAATGCAGTAACTATACTAAATAATAGAAAAGGACGTGTTTTAGACGACATTTTTAATACTCTTTTAAAAATAGCTTCTTGAAAACCAAAAAAGAAAATAAATGCTAGAATTCCTAAATCTGCTAGAATGGTAAAGTACACACTTAAATAACCTTCATGGTCTTGTTGAACTCCAAAACCAGGTCCATGTCCAAATAAAGGATGTTCAAAAAAGTTAACCAAAGCTCTTTTCCATTGTATTAATCTTTGACCACTTGAAGTATAAGATCCTGTTTCATTAAATAAAATCTTTTTAATAAAATCATTAAAATGAAGTCGAATATTTCCCAAATTAAAAACAAATGCTATTGTGGTTACTATAATAATACTCAACAGTATTAATAAGCTCCAATTAATCTGTTTTTTACTAATCTTATTTCGTTTAATTTTCTCGAAAATAAATATGCTAATAAAAGAAAATATAGCTAATGCTATCCCTGCACTTGATAACATGGCGAAATGACTTAGCAAAAAAATCACAACACAATATTTAATGTATTTTAATTTTTTGCTAATAGTTAGAAAATAAAGTGAAGCTCCAAAGTAAATATTATAAAATAGAGCCATTGTTCCGGGTTCTTCAGCTACACCGCCAACTCTTCTAAAACCACTTCTTATGTAGTAATCCATATTACTTATTCTTCCATCTGCAACTGTGTAAGTCTTTCTTAAACTGTAATCCAGAAAATTAATTCCTATAAAATCTGCTAACATTATTAGCGACATAACAATAAAAGAACGATACATTGTTTTAGTTATAGCTGTTGAACTAATTCTTAAATGTCGTATTATATATTTACTTAAAAAAAAGAAGAAAATTATTGCATTTGTGTAGGCTAAAGAATGGTTGAAACTTCTTTTTTCTTTATAACCTAACAAAAAACTTAACCACACTAACCCTAGGAATGAAATCAAGTATAAGTCTTCTTTAAGGATCCATTTTTTATTTACCCTTCCATAAATTAAAATACTTAAAACTGTAACTATAAAAAGAATTTGATTTAGTACCACTGGTAACCTTAACCAAGCAGATAATGCAAAAAAGCTTGTAAAAGGTGCTAAAAAAACAAATCCATGAAATAGTTTTTTAACCATTCGTTATTGGTTTTATAAAAGTGTCTCTAAATGCCACTAAACTATTAAATAGTTGCTTTTTAATATAATTGTAAAAAGCGTTCTTTATTCTATTTTTTTTCTGAATATTGTAATCTTCTCTAGCTGAAATCCAAAGGTTTTTAATTTGTCCAGTAGCTCCTGTATTACGCATATTTACAATTACTTTCTTGGTAAACAGAAATGGTGTATTATTATTAAATGCTCTAAAGATAAAATCATAGTCAGCAGATAATTGATAAGACTCATCAAAATTCCCCACTTTTTCATAAACACTTTTAGGAACAAACGTAGCAGGATGATTAATAGGCATATAGCTTTTAATATTGACTATATTTTTATTGTACATTGTTTTATATACTTTTTTTTGATGGGTAACTCTATTCATTGCCCCTGAAATTATTGCTTGATTATTTGTTTTATTCAGGTTTAAAATAGAAGCTATTGCGTCAGGTTCGTACCAATCATCACTATTAATAATACCTATTAAATTACCTTTAGCTTTTTTGAGGCCTTTATTCATAGCTTCATAAATTCCTTTATCAGGCTCACTAATCCAAGAATACGTTATTCCTCTCTTAGAAAAGCTATTTTCATATGATTTTATAATCTGTAAAGTTGAATCTTTCGATTGACCATCTATAATAATATATTCTATGTTTTGATAGGATTGATTTAAAACTGATTCTATAGTGTCTTTAATAGTGGTCTCACTATTATAAGATACAGTTATAATTGAAACTAAAGTTTTTTCTTTCATTATTAATCTCTAAAAAAAATTCCATCAACCTGCAATAACTTTCCAGATTGTTCATCGTAAAAACCATTTTCTAAACTATGTAAAGAAAAACCTAAATTGTTAAGATACATTATCATATCTAGAAACAAAAGTTCTCCATTATATAGTTCTTCTACAGACATTTCTATTTGGATGCCTTTTATTTCATTAAGCACTTTTTTTGCTCCTTCTAAAACATGTTTTTCAAAACCTTGTACATCTATTTTAAGTAACACTCTTTCACCATCTTTCACAAGATTTCTATAAACATCATCAAGTCTTTTTACCGTTATTTTTTCTTTATTTACAACTTCTGATTCTGGTGCGCTTTTTACATGTGATGGTAAAATTTCTAAAATAGAACTACTATATGTGTTTTTAGATACATTAATTTCTAATTCTTCATTTTTATTACCTAAAGCAATATTAAAAGAGCTCCATTGGTTGTTTTTTTTCACTTGTTTTTCTAACTCTTTATAAACTTTTTTTAAAGGCTCAAAAGAAACAATATTTCCCGTAAACCCTAATTCGAAAATTTGATTGGCATATTGACCAGCATTTGCTCCAACATCTAAAACTTTTGTAATCTTATAGTAATCTAATAGTTTCTTTCTTCTTCTTAAATCTAAATTAGGATAAATTTTAAGGTCTAATTTTAATGGATTAATTAATTTCCTAATAATATGTATTAGCTTCATGCTATTTTAAGATTTTAAAGGTTTGAATTGGTAGTAATATAGACATACTTATAATACTTATTATTGTGCCTAATATTACTGCACTACTCCCTAGAGATGTGTTTTTTACTAAGAAAATTGAAAGAGGAATATTAATCAATGCTCCTAAAACATACAACCACATTTGTAATTTAATTTTCCCAGTACTGTTCAAGAAATTCATATATATAATTCCATATACTCTAATAGCAGTAAAAATGGCCATTAAAACTAATAAGCTTTGAGAAATTACTAATTCTTTTTGCGTCCAAATTTCAATTAATGGATTTGCAATAAAATATAAAATCACAAGTATTACTAAGAAAACAACAAATAATTTGTTTAACCCAAAAATGGTTTTTTTTATCCAATTATAATCTCTTTTTTGATAAGCATCAGTATACAAAGCCCACAATGGGTCTTGGGCTATTAAAGATAACATTATAAGCACTTGAAATAGCTTATAAACAATATCGTAAAATGTAACTTCTGAAGGGCTTAATAAATTTGCTATAATTAAATTATCGGTAGTGAAAATTACTATCATACAAAGTTGAATAACAAAAAAAGCCAAGCTTAATGATAGTAAATTTCTAATTTTTTGTTTATTAAAAAAGCGGATTGAAGGAATTAAATTTTTCTGTTTGTAAAAAAAATGTATGGTAAAAATTATACCAATAACAATGTTAGAAACACCGTAAATAATTGCAACAAAAAGTAAGTTTCTGTCAAGATATTTAACACAAATAAACAGAGCTGTAAGTATCAAAACTTGGTATATAAGCATTGATAACTCTACTTTAGCGGTTTGCTGATTTGCATAAAATAAAGATTTATAAAGGCTTAATAAAAAACCAAAACAGACTAATGCTGATAAATAAGTTAACACTGTTTTTAGTTCACTATTACCTATTGAAGTGTTAAATAAATCTTGTAAATTAATATGAGAAATTAAAAGGAGGGAAACTAAAAACACACTTATTGCTATTACAAAAATTGACAAGTATGCTGTGGAAATATATTGTTTCGCTAAATGGGTGTTTTTAGCGCTTAAAGCTTCAGATAGTTTTGTTTTCAATCCATTTCCTATACCTCCATCTATAAAAAAAATAATATTTACAAGAGAGAATAAAGTAGCCCAAACTCCATATTGTTCTTTATCTAGATATTTTAATAATAAAGGAACTGTTAAAAAAACAATTCCCATATTTATTATTTTATATACTAAACCTAATGATACGTTTTTTAGAATTACTTTGTTTCTATTCATTCTATTTCCTTCTTATACCATTCATATATTTTGGTAATTCCTTCATCTAATTCAACAGTATGTTTCCAACCAAGGTTATTTAGTTTAGATACATCGGTTACTTTTCTCATGGTTCCGTCTGGTTTACTTGTATTAAACACCAACGAACCTTTAAACCCTACTTTGTTTTGTATTGTTTCTGCTAATTCTTTTATTGAAATTTCTTTACCAGTACCAATATTTATATGTGTGTTTTTAATATCTCCTTTTACTTCCTTTGTCGTATCATTAAAATCAACTTTTTCCATAATATGAACACAAGCATCTGCCATATCCTCACTCCATAAAAACTCTCTTTTTGGTTTTCCAGAACCCCAAATCTCAACACTATTTTCTGATACTCCGAATTTAGATAGATAAGATTTTGCCTCTTCTATTGAAGAAACTTTTAAATCCTTTATCACTTCTGATTCTTTTCCTTCTGATAGTAATTTTGCCAAATGTATTTTTCGAATTAAAGCTGGTAAAACATGGGATTTCTCCAAATCAAAATTATCATTAGGACCGTAAAGGTTTGTTGGCATTACTGAGATAAAATTGGTTCCATACTGTAAATTATAACTCTCACACATTTTTATACCTGCAATTTTCGCAATGGCATACGGCTCATTAGTGTATTCTAATTCATCTGTTAATAATGAGTTTTCCCTTAACGGTTGTGCTGCATTTTTAGGATAAATACAGGTACTGCCTAAAAACAATAACTTCTTTACTTTATGCTTATAACTTTCATGAATCACATTGTTTTGAATCATCATGTTTGCATAAATAAAATCTGCTCTATAGGTATTATTGGCTACAATTCCACCAACTTTCGCAGCAGCTAAAAAAACATATTCTGGTTTTTCATTTTCAAAAAATGAAGCCGTTTCAACTTGATTAGTTAAATCTAACTCTTTATGAGTTCTAGTAATAATATTGGTAAAGCCTTTTTGCTCTAAGTTTTTCACAATAGCACTTCCTACTAAACCTCTGTGTCCTGCAACAAATACCTTAGAAGATTTATTCATAATTATTTAAAATATCATGACCGCCTTTTTGCAAATATCTTTCTCGCTCCATCAATTTCAAGTCGCTTTCCATCATCTCTTTTACCATATCCCCTAATGTATATTCTGGAACCCAACCTAATTTTTCTTTAGCTTTAGAAGCATCTCCTATTAATAAATCAACCTCAGTTGGACGATAATAATGCGGATCAATACAAACTACAGTTTTTCCTACTTCTAAATTAAAGTTAGGATTACTGCAGGATTTTATAATTCCTTTCTCTTGTTTACCTTCTCCTTCAAATGTTAATTCTACACCTATTTCATTAAATGCCATTCGTACGAAGTCTCTTACTGTTGTAGTTTTTCCTGTAGCAATAACCCAATCTTCTGGTTGATCTGCTTGTAAAATCATCCACATCATACGGACATAATCTTTTGCATGTCCCCAATCTCTTTGGGCATTTAAATTTCCTAGGTATAATTTATCTTGTAATCCATGAGCAATTTTAGAAACAGCTCTTGTAATTTTACGAGTAACAAAAGTTTCTCCTCGTATTGGAGATTCATGGTTAAATAAAATTCCGTTACAACCAAAAATGTTATAAGCTTCCCTATAATTTACGGTAATCCAATATGCATACATTTTAGCAACACCATATGGACTTCTTGGATAAAAAGGTGTGGTTTCAGATTGTGGAACTTCTTGTACTTTTCCATAAAGCTCCGAAGTGGAAGCTTGATAGATTTTAGTTTTATTTTCAAGCTTTAAAATTCGAATTGCTTCTAATAATCTTAATGTTCCTAAACCATCTACATTAGCCGTATATTCTGGCGTTTCAAAAGACACATGTACATGACTCATTGCCGCCAGATTATAAATTTCATCAGGTTGAACTTCTTGAAGTATTCTGATTAGATTCGTCCCATCAGTCATATCTCCATAATGAAGAATCAGATTTCTGTTTTCTATATGTGGATCTTGATATAAATGATCTATACGCTGCGTATTAAAACTAGATGCTCTTCTTTTTATACCATGAACTATATAGTTTTTTTCTAATAAAAGCTCTGCTAAATATGCACCATCTTGCCCCGTAATTCCTGTTATTAAAGCTACTTTTTTCATTCTAGTTTTTCATTTTTTGTATAAGAGGTTTCAAAAACATTAATCGATCTCTTAACGGATGCACAGATTTCCAATAAACCGTATTAAATATCTTTCTCTGACATTCATTGATTTTAATTGTTCCTCTCCTTTTTTCAGGTTTTAACAATACTAATCCTAAACCTCCCCACATTTGGCGATATAATTTTCCTGGATTAAATACACCACTTATGAAATCCAATTCAACATAATGTACATAAGGACAAGAAGTATAGTTCGCTTTTTTCATTCCTTTTCTACAAATTGGATTAAAACTATCGTGAAAAACAACATGAATATTACTTTTAGGAATGTATTTTAAAAAATGGGTAATGTCATTTTTCACACCATTAACTGTATGCTCTCCGTCAATTAAAACAAATTCTAAAATCTCACCTTTTTCCTCTATTTCTTTAAGTATCTCAGGAATAACTTTAGATGAAGTTCCAATTCTCAAATCAACATTATCAAACTTACCATCTAGTTTTTCTTTTACTTCAGGGTTGATATCTATAGAGTAAACTTTATCAGCATATTTACTCATTACCTCTAGACTACCTCCTTTAAAGCAACCTATTTCTATAGCCACTTTAGGTTTGATTTTTTCAAGTAATTTTATAAATGCATACCTCTCATTTCTGCTCATATGCCATTCATAAGAAAACTCGCTTTCTAAGAAGTTAGGAAAGCTAATATTTTGTTCAGTTAACATTTTTCTTACAATTTAAAATATCAAATTCTTGATAATGAAGATACTTGTTCTAATTTTTAACACCTTCCTGATAATCCTCTAAAAAAGCATTTAACTTTAGTAATAGTAAAGTAACTATCATTATTAAAAAACCAAACAATCCAAATTGAAAAGCTTTGTTCTTCTGAATTGCCTTAACCTTATGCCCTATAGGTTGAAAATTAGATACTATGTTTATTACTTCTGATTTTTCGGATAAATTTTTATTTACCTCAACTAAATCATCATTTAATCTCACTTTTGTATTAAATAATTCTTGTTCCTTATTAATCGAAGCGGAATTATTACCATCCATATTTATGCTAGTAGAAGAGTTTGGTTTTTTGGCCTGTTCAATTAAAACTTGCTTGTATATTTCGTGAAGAGAATCCGCTTGTTTTAAGTTCTTTCTTAAAAGAGAATCTGTTCTTAATAAATTATCCTTGTTTGTTCTTTTTAGATTTTTGAAATAATTATTATTTACAATTGAGCCAATAATTGTTTCATCTAACTTAGAAAACACATCATTCTTAGTTGCGCTAACAGTAATTTGATGAACTTTATAATCAAATTGTGTAAAGGCATTTTTAAATTTTAAATACGAATAACTTTTAACGGTAGATGTATCTATAGATTGAGTAAGATCATCATAAGATGTTAAAATATCATTCTCATTTATGATTGGAGTAATATCAAATCTCTTTAACGACTTTGCTTCTTCATCAGAAATACTGAATATGCGCTTAATTTCTTCAGAATTCTCTTGTCTCACCAAATCATTATAGAACTTGATATTGTTATATAATTGTCTAGAGCTACTAAAATTTGGTTTTACATATAGGTTTGCTTCATATGTTGTTTCCGAATTAAACTCCATAAAAACACCTAATAGAACACCAATTAAAGTTGCTACACCAAGTTTGATACTATTATTTTTAAGAAATAAAAGAACTTCAATTAAAAATTGAAATATTCCTTTAAAAACCCCAGAAATAAAGTTACCCAACTTTGTGAAAGCTCTACCTATAATTACAAATAAAGAACCTAAGTCTACTTCTTCGTTATCTTTAACTTGCTTTGACATCTAACCTATTTTAATATTTGTTCTAGTATTCTTTGAGTGATTGCATAAGTAGGTGTTACACCACTCATTCCTAAACCACCAGATGCTAATGTTGCTCCAGTTTCTAATGGATTATCAGAAGCATAATATGCATATCTTACCTTTACATTTTCACCAATAGTTTCTCTAATTCTAGAAGCAGATTGAATAGCTTTTTGATAATGCGCTCCTTCCATTTCTAATCCAATTACTTTCCAAGTTGAATCGTGGAAAAACTTTAAAAGATCTTTATTCTGTAAAGATGTACCTAATACAGTTACCATACTTCCATCAAAAACCTCAACACCAAATCCTTCTAAATCTTCTTTTGTTAACTCATTTTTAAACGGATAGTTATCTGCTGTTCCTTCAAAAACATGAGCAGATGGAATCATAATATCTCCTTTACCTCCTTCTAAAATTCCTGCTTTACCCATTATAGAAACAGATTCTACATTTAAATGGTGAATTTTTGTGCCTTGTTTATATGGTTTTAAAAGTTCATCCATAGTTTCGTAAGCTTGCTCACCAAAAGCATAATCCATAACTATGATAACAGGCTTGTTGCTATTATTATCTTGTGATATTAAATCAGATTCAAACGAAATTTTATTTGTGTCAATAATTTGAACATTAATATTTGTTCCTGATTTATCTTTCAAGTAAATCAATCCATTCTCTGAGGCGAAATTCTTAACAGCAGTTTGTAATGGTTTACTATCACTATTACTTAACAGTTCAAATAAAGAAAACCCTACATTGTTTTTCGCTTCTTTTGGAATTGCATTTTTAGCGTATATAGAGTTTAAAACACTATGCATATTTGCGCTAATAATATGAATTGGTCGTTCTATCAACTCTTCTTTTAATAATACTTCCTTAATATCGTTTGCCCAAATTTCACCATAGTAATGTCTACCTATTTCTTCTGACAATACCGAGCTAAAACGAATAGATCTTTTCTTATCATATAACTCTTCATTAATAGCTAATTTTCCTAACCAATAAATTAACTGAAAGAAGCGTTGTGGATTCTCTTCACTAGAAAAAGTATTGTATGATTGATAAACTTCATCATAAGTCCTTCCTAAAATACTTCCTAAATGAACCATTAATACATCCTTATCTTTATCAGACAATGTAGCATTATGTATTACAACCTCCTCTAAGTTAGACCACTCTCTAGTTGTTTTTCCTGTATCAGAAAGTAAAACTCTATCTTTTATTTTATGTGATTCTATAAATAAAAAAGTAAGATGAGTTAGTATGTCATAAATGTCGGATCTTCCTCTAGTAATCTCAATATTCATTTGATCCTTATCAATTCTATAGCAGTTTCTTCTTCTTTTAGGAGGAACAATAGATTTAAAATGTGAGCTCCTATAGCCTTCATCTGACGTTAAATTGATAAACTGACACTCTTCTATTCCTTCAGGTAAACGTTCAATTACATAAGTAAGTCCATTTAATTCTGTTTTTTCCTCAGCAATAGAACCATAAATCTCAGGTCTTAGTAATAGAAGTGATTTTCTAAGTGTTTCTCCAGAAACTCCCATTGGTTTATAAAATCCTCTACTAAATAAGTGTCGCATAGAAATATATAGTCTTTCTATGGCGTTTGTTGATTCTTGGGCTCTTGTTCTTTCTTTATATACTTTGGTCATATGTTTACTTTCCGTTTGCTAAAATCTTTTGATATTTGTCAGTATCATTCAATACCTCTACTGCTTTTTTAATTGTTTCGTCATTCTTAAGATGGTATTGATAAACACCTTTTTTATAAAAGTATTGCTCAAGTATTTCATCCTGAATTTCTGTCATCAAAATATCTTTATTCCTTGTTATCGATTCTATTTTTTGGTTTTCTAATTGTTGAATCAATTTGTTATAATCACTAGAAATTGATTTGTTGTTTTTTACAGATTTATATGCGTTTTTAAACAAGGCTTCTTGTTTGCTTGTAAACGTAGTGTCTTTATTTTTTAGGTAATTTTTAAAATTATTAAAATCTGAATTACTAAATGAAAAACTTTCTAGTGTAGATTTAGAATTACTTCTAACGTAATCAGTAGCAAAATTAAAGATAGCAGCAGATCTCAATAACTTCTTAGTTTCATCCGTTTTTTCTGCCTTCTCAATTATTATATCTGGAGTAACTCCTCCACCATCTTTAACTGTTCTTCCGTTTGCAGTTTTAAAAGAGTTGATAATTTTATCAGAAAACTTAGGAACTTTTCCGGTTTTCAAATCGCGATTCGCATAGTCTAACTCTTGAATACATCTTCCGCTGGGTGTATAATATTTTGAGATTGTTGCTTTCATTTGAGTTCCATAACTCAAATCAAAATAACGTTGTACTAATCCTTTTCCAAAAGAACGTTGCCCCATAACAACAGCTCTGTCGTAATCTTGTAAAGCTCCAGATACTATTTCAGAAGCAGACGCAGATCTTCTATCAATTAAAACTACAACTGGCATTTCTGTATCTAACGGTGTATTACTAGTACTGTATGTTCTTGAATTCTTTCTTGTTTTACCTCTAGTATCAACCACTTTTTTTCCTGTTGGAATAAATAAATTGGTAATATTAATAGCATCAAACAAAGAACCTCCTGGATTACTACGTAAGTCAAAAACTAGCTTTTTCATCCCTTTTTTCTTAAGTTCTTCAATAGCGTTTTTAACACCGTCTGTTGCTTTACGAACTGTAAATCGAGTTAAAATGACATATCCTGTATCTTCATTAATCATATCATAAAAAGGAACAGGGTTATCAATGATTTTATCTAATTTTAAACCAAAATTAAATTCCTGATTAGCACGTTTAACTTTTAATGTAATTTGAGTTCCTGGAATTCCTTTTAATACTTGAGATAATTGTTCTCTTTCTAATTTTTCAAGATTTTGGTTGTTTACAACTGTTATTAAATCTCCTACTTTTAATCCTGCTTTATCAGCAGGAAAACCTTCCTTTACAGATACAATTACAATTCCTTTTTTAGTGTATTTAGATGAAATTCCAACACCTCCATATTCTCCTTCTCTTCTAATTTTGGCATCTTCTACTTGCTGCTCATTATAAAAACGTGTGTACGGGTCTAAGTTTTTTAAGGTGTTATTAATAGCTTTTGATGTTAAGTTTCCTTGATTCAACTCATCAATATAGTTTATATTCAGTGTTTTATACACATTGTTGTAAATCTGAATTTGTTTAGCAATCTCAAAAAAACGATCCTGAAACGAAAAAGAAACTATAACAACAGTTCCTATAAGTAGTATAAGATTTTTTTTATTCCTCATTTTTAGATGTTTTTTCTATAAATAAAGTTAATAATTTTCTCATTTTATCTTCAATATCGGCATATTTCCACTCCTCTTTTGCAAGATAAGAAATCATGAACACATAAGGTTTATCAACTTCTGAATAAACAATTTCCTTTTGTAAACGATAGGATTCTCTTAATAAACGTTTAATTCTGTTTCTATCAACTGCTCTTTTAAATAATCTTTTAGGAACAGAAACCCCTACTTGGGTGGGGTATTTCGAAGTATGTTCGGTTTGTAAATACACCATTTTTAATGGGAACTTTTTTATGTATTCTCCTTCAGAATAAAGTCGCCCAATTAGTTTTCTACTTTTTAGTCTCTCCTCTTTACCAAGTGTAAATTTCATTATTACAAACATACGTAAACTAAAGCTATCATTTGTTTTTTTACTTATTTTTGAGAAAATCATTTTTATGAAATCCGACTTATTCCAATCACCTGATTACTACCAACTAGATGATCTTTTAACTGATGAACATAAATTAGTTCGAAATACTGCTAGAGATTGGGTGAAAAAATATTTATCTCCAATTATTGAAGAGTATGCGCAACGATCTGAATTTCCA
The DNA here is from genome assembly GCA_947492185.1 of uncultured Tenacibaculum sp. Lineage (GTDB taxonomy): Bacteria > Bacteroidota > Bacteroidia > Flavobacteriales > Flavobacteriaceae > Polaribacter. The sequence continues at coordinate 366,784 of CANLMR010000001.1, read as the reverse complement.
AAGACTTTAGTAAACGGACTTGCTGAAGTTGGGGCATTTGGTTCTTATATTCCTCAAAAATATGGTGGTGCTGGTTTAGATCAGATCTCTTATGGTTTAATAATGCAAGAATTAGAACGCGGAGATAGTGGAATTCGTTCTACTGCTTCAGTTCAAACTTCATTGGTAATGGGGCCAATTTATAATTATGGATCCGAAGAACAACGTAAAAAATATTTACCAAAATTAGCCTCTGGCGAATGGATTGGAAGTTTTGGTTTAACTGAACCAAATCATGGATCAAATCCTGGTGGAATGGAAACTAAGTTTAAAGATATGGGAGATCATTATCTTTTAAACGGTTCTAAAATGTGGATTTCAAATTCTCCTATTTGTGACGTAGCTGTTGTTTGGGCAAAAAATGAAGAAGGACGAATTCATGGTTTACTTGTTGATAGAGGAGTGGAAGGGTTCACAACTCCAGAGACTAAAAACAAATGGTCTTTACGAGCTTCTATAACTGGAGAGTTGTTGTTTGATAACGTAAAAATTCCTAAAGAAAATTTACTACCTAACAAATCTGGTTTAAGTGCTCCTTTAAAATGTTTAGATCATGCTAGATACGGAATTGCATGGGGAGCAATCGGTGCTGCAATGGATTGTTACGATACTGCTTTGCGATATGCAAAAGAAAGAACTCAATTCGGAAAACCTATTGGTCAATTTCAACTTCAGCAGAAAAAGTTAGCTGAGATGATTACAGAAATTACAAAGGCTCAGTTATTAGCATGGCGACTTGGTATTTTAAAAAATGAAGGAAAAGCAACCTCTGCACAAATTTCAATGGCAAAAAGAAATAATGTTGCTATGGCTTTGGATATTGCTAGAGAGGCTAGACAAGTATTAGGTGCAATGGGTATTTCTGGAGAGTATTCTATAATGAGGCATTCTATGAACTTAGAAAGTGTAATTACCTATGAAGGAACGCATGATGTGCACTTACTTATAACAGGACTTGATATTACAGGTTTAAATGCTTTTAAATAAAAAAAGAGCTGCAATTCGCAACTCTTAAACGTATTTATAATCTCGGAGGGTCTTAGTGATGTATAGCGTAGCTTGCTCCTTTTGCACATTCTGCTAAATTCACTAAAAAATTCTTTACAATTCTGTCTAACCTTTTAAGTAATATTGTTCCCATAATCCCTTTATTTTATATTGTTAGTAAGTAGTGTCTTGTTAATTATACTACAAATATATAGCTGATTATTAGATTATGAAAAGGGATATCCGCAACTTAAAATGTGATTTTCCGTATCGTTAGTTTAAAAAAATAAAAAAAGCTACTAATTAAAGCAGCTTTTTCCGTTTGGCTATTAACTTTTTACTAGTGGTGTATTGCATAACCTGCTGCCTTACCACATTGAGTTAATGTTAATAAAATCCCCTTCAAAATTTGATTAATTCTAGCAGTTAATTTAGCCTCCATAACCCCCTAAGTTATATTATTGGTTAGTTTTTATTAATAGTTACAACACAAATATACACCTGATTATCAACACATAAAAAGGGATGTCCGCAACTTAAAATGTAATTTTCCGTAATTACATTTTATAACTTTACATAAAAAAAGCTGCTTTAATTAAAGCAGCTTTTCTAGTTATGATTTTAAATTTATTTAGTGATGAATTGCATAACTTGCTCCTTTTGCACATTCTGCTAAAGCAATTAAAAATCCTTTTACAATTCTGTCAATTCTTTTAAGTAATATTGTTGTCATAATCCCTTTATTTTATATTGTTAGTTAGTAGTGTCTTATTAATTACACTACAAAGATATAGTTGATAACTAGTTTATAAAAAGGGATGTCCGCAACTTAAAATGCAATTTTCCGAATTACATATTATAACCTTACATAAAAAAAGCTGCTTTAATTAAAGCAGCTTTTCTAGTTATGATTTTAAATTTATTTAGTGATGAATTGCATAACTTGCTCCTTTTGCACATTCTGCTAAAGCAGTTAAAAATCCTTTCACAATTCTGTCGATTCTTTTAAGTAATATTGTTGTCATAATCCCTTTATTTTATATTGTTAGTTAGTAGTATCTTATTAATTACACTACAAAGATATAGCTGATAACCAGTTTATAAAAAGGGATATCCGCAACTTAAAATGTAATTTTCCGCGTTAATTCATAATATAAAAAAAGCCATCGTAAACGATGGCTCTAAAAATTTGGTTAAATCTTTTTTAATGTTGTAGTGCATAGCTCGCAGCTTTGCCCCATTCGTTTAAAGTTAACACGATTCCCTTAACAATTCGCTTAACTTTTTTAATTAATAGCTTTCCCATTTTTTTAATGTATAAAATAATCCCTAAAACTTGTTATTAAAGAATAACATTGCAAATATATGCTGGAATTAAACCTTTAGAAAAGGGGATAGCCGCAAATTAAGTTGCAATTTTCCGAAATGTTGTTGGGTGTTTTTCCTATAGCTTGTCAAAATTATTTGCTGTTTGTTAACTTTTTGAGCTTACAATAATTTTTCTTTTACTATTTTGTGGAGGTAACAAATTTTAACCTTTCAAATTATGAATCTTTTAAAACCCTTTCAAAAGGGGCTGTTAATTACAGCTTCCATTATTTTTTTATGCTTTTTTTCGTCTTGTTCTAAAGAAAATTTAACAACTCAAGATGTTTCACAAGAATTAAGTGAGGTCAATCTAATTTCTACTGTTAATGAAAAAAACTTTCAATCGCCAAACCAATTATACCATAAACTTAGCAAGGAATATGGTTTGAAAACTGAAGGATTGATTAGCTCTGCTAGATCTTCAGAAAAAATTTACTCAGGATTAACTGTAAATATTTATAAAATATCAACCCCGTCTCCACATCCAGATGGGTCAGGAAAAACTATTCAAATTTCTGGAGTTATTTTAATTCCTAAATATAAAGACCGTATTGTATGGTTTAAGAAAGAAAAAATACCTTACCGTATTCGTTTTGTAACACCTTTTACCTATACTAGTAATTCATCTGCTGCCTCTGTTTCTTATAGTAATATTTATAGTATTCCTGATCAAATAGATCAATTAGTACCTTTAACTATGATTGCTCAAGCTTGGACAGGAAAGTTTGCTGTTTTTGTTCCTGACTATCCTGGGTTTGGTGATTCTTTTGGAGATTGTTTCCCTCCATTTGTAAATAAAGATGCTCATAACAGATCTAATTATGATTTCTTAAAAGCTGGTATTCATCAGCTAGAAAATATGGGTTATGAATTTAAAGATGAAATGCTAATACAAGGATATTCTCAAGGCGCATTTTCTGCAATTCAATTTGCACGATACTTAGAAACAAATAACCTTAGAAAAGTTAAAGCATTATCGGCAGGTGGTACTCCTGCATTATTAGACAAGTTTATCGTTAAGGCTCGTTCAGAAAGTTTTCATCCGCATCCTTTTTTCTTTCCATATGCATATTATGGTATGAAAGAAAATAATCTTATTTCTATTGGAGAAGACAGAATCATTCAACTGAATAAATTTGCTCTAAATGGTACTTATAATAATTACGATGAAATAAGGGCTTTATACGATGGTTCTAATTCTATATTAAAATTGCAATTCGCTTTACCAAATATTCCTAGTAGATTGTTGATAAATGATTTTATTAATGCAAATACTAACGATGCAAACTCTGATTATGCAAACTTTTTCAACGTTCTAAGAGAAAATAGTATTGAACCTTGGAATAATAGCTGTCAATTTAGAATGTATCATGGTAAATTAGATAACGCAGTATACACTAGTCAAGCTTATGAATATTACCAAAAGCATAAAAGCTTTGGTGGTAACGTAAGTTTCAATTATACTTTAGGAGAACACATTACAGGCTATTTACCTTTCCTTTTAAAAACCAACGATTGGTTTTGGGATATAAGATAGAAATTAACGTAAATAAAAAGGTTTCCATTTTAAAGAATGGAAACCTTTTTATTTATAATAACTTTCAATTAATTTCTATTCTTTAAAGAAAGCGCTAACAATGGCCAACATCATTCCTATAAATGTTGTTGCATTAGTAGTAATGCTTTGTGTAGCATCTGCACTTAAAATTGCCCAAATAACAATTGATGCAATTCCAACTAAGATATATGCCCAAGCGTATAAGTTTCCTAATCTTTCTTTTAACTTGTCTTCATTTGCACCCATAGCAAATTCTCCAACTCTTTGCATTTTAAGTCTTCCAGACAAAGCCTTACTTTCAGCATTATTCATTGCACCAACACCATCGTCTTTTGTTTTAACACCAAAAGCAGCAGCAACAATACCTCCTACAAGACCTGTTAACGCACTTGCTATGTACATTAAAGCTGGACTCGTTTCTGGGTTTTCTTGACCTTTTAACTCAAAGGCTTCTTTAAAAAGTAATAGAGAACAAATAATATACCCTAAAAGGGCAACAATTACCATGAAGTTGATAATCCCTTCTTTTCCTTTCATTATTAATTAGTTTATGGTTAGTATTCTCAAATTTAACTGAAAAAGAAATTAATTACAACAAAAATTTTCCATAAAAAAACCTTCTAAGAAATAATTCCTAGAAGGCCATATAATCCCCTAAAATGTTTTCACCCTTTTGTTTCCGCGGATGATCACTGATACAAATATATAGCGAAGTCACATTTTATTAAAGGGGATTTCCGCAATTTAAAATGTGGATTTATGCAAAGCCTTAAAAATCAAGTAAAAAAAGAACCTCCCAAACAAAAGTTTGAGAGGCTCATAGTTACTAATCTCTTAATGTAATTCCTTCCCCAAATAGAATTACTCGATTGATTCGTATGCAAAGCTATCTTATTAAAACCTTCTGTGAAAAGGGTTTTCCGCAGCTTAAAATGTGGATTTATGTAATCCTAAAAATTAAACAAAAAAAGAACCTCCCAAACAAAAGTTTGAGAGGCTCAAGAATACTAATCTCCGAAAGTAATTCCTTCCCCCAAATGAATTACTTGATTGATTCGGGAACAAAGCTATCTTATTAAAACCCTCTATAAAAAGGGTTTTCCGCAACTTAAAATGTGGATTTATGTAATCCTAAAAATTAAACAAAAAAAGAACCTCTTAAGCTTTACGCCTAAGAGGTCTTTTGTCTTTCTTTTACTCTTTTCAGTAATTCTTCCCTAAAGAATTTGTTATGTAAGTGATACAAATATATATCACCTTACATGTTCTGAAAAGGGGAAATCTGCAATGCAAAATGTGGTTTTCCGCAAGGTGCTAATCTAAAATACCTAACTCCTTAGCTTTCAGTACTAAATCTGTATTATTATTAGCCTGAAGATCTGTTCTTAGTTTAGCTAATTTGTTTTCTATAGAGCGAATTTTTAATAAACTACCATCATCTTTAGTAATAATTCCTTCAAGGTTACTAATTTTTGGATGCTTAGGCAACTCTTTTAAAATCTGAATTGCTACGTCATCCATTTGTATATCTATTAGTGCTCGCTTTAGTAGTTTTTGATGAATTTCATGTGTGTAATATACTTCGCCTGTTAACATTTTATCAATTGCAAAAGTTAACTCAGCGGTGTTACATTTTCCTTTTAATAAATAAGCGTTCGGATTTAAATTTTGAATTACATTAAACACTCTATTTGTTTCTGAGTGCCCAGTAATAACTCCAATTTTTATAGGTATTTCTTCTTGTTTAATTGTTTTTATTAAATTTTCTCCGCTATCAATCCTTGAGTTTTCATTAGCATTATCAAAACTTAAATCGGTAAATAAAATTTGAAAAGGAGTATCTGTAAGTGCTACTTTTATTTTCGAATATGCTTCATCACAAGAATTGGTTGTTTCTATTTCAAGATTATCAACGTCTTTTATATATGATAGTATACCTTCTATAATTAGCTGATGATCATCTGCAATTAGTATTTTTATCTTCTCAGGCATTTAGAGGTGTTTGGATGATTATTTGAGTTCCTTTTCCTACCTCACTTTCAATAGTTAGTGTTCCATTTAAATCTTCAACACGTTCTTGTAAGTTTAGTAATCCAATTCCCTTCTTTTGCGTAGCGGTATCGAAACCTTTACCGTTATCTACTACATCCAAAAATACAGATTTTTTGTTGATTGAGAAACTTATTATCATTTTAGAAGCCTCTGCATACTTCTGACAATTTTGTATACACTCTCGTAAACTAAGATATAGCAATCTTTTTATAGACTTATTTGCTTGAGACCAGTCGATTTCTTTTAGTCCATTTACTTTAATAATAAACTCAGGTGAAAAATAATCGCTAACTAAATTTAGTATCTGATCTCGAAACGGAACATCCTCAAAACTAACGCTCGTTAATTGATGTGATAAATTACGAACATTATCTTTTACCAACTCTAGTTTTTGAGCTTCTTCTAATAAAAACGATTTCTCTAATTTTCTATGTAATAAACGTAAATCTCCAGCTACCTCATCATGTAACGATTTTGCAATTTGCCTACGCTCTTCTTCTCGAGCTTCTATTTTTTGTAACTGAGAAAGAAACAGTAATTTTTTTCTTCTAAACCTAAAAAACGAAATACTAGATAGTAAAAACATAATACTAATACCCGATAATAGTAACCCAATAGTAGCTCTTTGTTTCTGCGCTTCTGCCTCTGCTTGAGATTTTTCGTTTTCTACTTTTAATTCTTCGTTTTCTTGTTCTGTTTTTTCGGTTTCATAACGAATTTTAGCAAATTGGTTTTTTAACTGACGTTCTTGTTGAAACAAACTATCGTTTAATGAAATATATTCTTCTAAGTATGCTTTGGATTCATTTCCTTCAGATAATACTGATAAAGTTAATAATGCTTTTAACCAGCGTTTATTATTATGGGTTTGTTTGGCATATTTTAATGCATTATTTGCATAATACTTAGCTTTTAAGTAATTCTTTTTATCAAAATGAAAATCAGCTAGGTTATTAAGTGTTGTCGGTACTTCAAAAGTAGCCGGTACTTCATTTTCTCCTTTAAGTTTATTTCTTAAAGTTAATACTTTTTGGTATTTCTTCTCAGTATCTTTTTCTATACCTAATTTATACTCACTATATGTCAAATTTTCGAGTAGAAGAGCATAATGTGTTGGGTGTTTTTCTTTGACACTATCGAGCTGTAAGCCTTTTCTAAAATACTCAACTGCCTTCTGATGAGCACTGTCCTGTTGATAAAGTAATCCTAAATTATTATGAAATCTAATGTAGCTTAATTCTTTTCTGTTTTTATCACTAATTGAATCACCGATTTTAAAAGCTTTTTTATAGTATTTAATAGCCTCCTTATCCTGGTTTAGTTCTTCCGAAACTAGTCCTAGATTATTATATAAACTTTCTAAATATCCATATGACCTTAAAGATTCTAAATATTTTAATGCCTCAATTGAACTGATTTCGCTTCCTAAATAATCCTTTGCGTTTCTTTGCAAAACAGCCATGCTCAGTAATCTTCTACCCACAGCTAAAGAATCATTTATTAATTTTGAAACGTTAATAGATTTTTGATAAAAATAGAACGCACTATCATTGGTGTAAGTTAACTTTTTTTGAAGCGCCTTAAAATGATAGACTTTTGCTAACAAAACTGAATCATTCCCTAAAATATATAAGCTATTTAGCTTATTTGTTATTTTAACTAATTCTGGTAAATTTTTATTAAAAAATGCCTTTCGTCCTGATTGAATAATTTCATCTCGATCAAATTCAATTAAACCCTCTTGACCTTGCACAGTAAAAAGAAAATAAAAGAATAAAAGAAAATAAAATTGCTTTTTCATAAAATACAAAAACCATTATTCATCAAAAATAATGGTTTTTAATTTATCACATTATATAGTTTTATTCAAATTTAGGTTCTATCGCCACCACCACTTGATCCACTACCTCCACCGTTACCACCAGAGTTTCCCATTCCATCTCCACCACTATCAGTAGAGTCTCCACCAGGGAATTTAATCGTTTGAGTTTTTTGTACGTAAGTAATTTTTTTCATGATCTAAAAAAATTTAATGTTAATATTTATGTATTCAACGTATGAAATTAAACATTTTAATTTAAAAACACAAAATTTACATATGTTAATACTATTTTTAAACAAGCCTTGTGTTTAGTGTATGTATAACCCTTTTTGTGTTCTAAAATCTTATTCTATTGAACATCATTAATATATCAAAAGAAATACCACGATTTACACACTTTTAAAAAAAAGGGGTTTTTCCTGTATTTTTTAACGTTATTGCATCCCGTTCCGAAATGTCGGAATCGGGAGAAACAAGGTGGAGTGAAGCAATCTTTATGTTTAGACCTAAATCAGAATTATTCAAAAACAGATTACTTCGTCATTGTGAACGAAACTAAGTGGTGTGACGCAATCTTATAGTTCGAGAAAAACAGATTCCTTCTTCGTTACCTCATCGGAATGACGTCGTAATTTGTCATTGTGAATGGAATGAAGCAATCTATCAATCGAAAATGAGAGACTGCTTCGTCTGGTTACCAAACTGAATTTGGCACAAGCATCCTAGTGACGAAAATATTATACCTTTACTTCTATGAAAAAGAGCTATGTATATTTTCTTACCAATAAGAATAATACTGTAATTTATATTGGTGTTACTAGTGATATAGAGAAAAGAATTCTTCAGCATAAAACAAAAGTATTTAAAGGTTTTACATCTAAATATAATTGTAATAAGTTGGTTTATTTCGAAGAGTTTGATTCAATAAATCAAGCAATTGTTAGAGAAAAACAATTAAAATCGGGTAATCGAAAAAAGAAAGAAGATTTAATAAATACTTCGAATCCTGAATGGATTGATTTGTCAGAAAATTGGATTTTTGATATTAATTGAGAGATTACTTCGTCATTCTTCCTCGTAATGACGTAACAAATGTCATTGCGAATGAAGTAAAACGAAGTGAAGCAATCTTTATATTTAAAACCAAATCATAGTTATTCAATAAACAGATTACTTCGTCTAATTGCCAAATTGAATTTGACACAAGCCTCGTAATGACGGAAAGATTCTGAACTAAATTCAGAATGACGTTTCGATTAAATTTTAGTCATGCTGTCCCGAAATTTCGGGAGTTTCAGCATCGCATCATGAGATTCCCGACTGCTCGAGAATGACAGAACCATTCAAAATTGTCATTCCCATGAAAATGGGAATCTATTTCCTCAACTTCACAAATAAGTCCCACAATACAACTCCACAACTCACAGAAATGTTTAATGAATGCTTTGTTCCTAATTGAGGAATTTCAATACAATTGTGAGATGCAGTTACAACTTCCTGTTGTACCCCTTTTACTTCGTTACCAAAAACAATAGCATATTTATCTGCTTTAGTAACAGAAAGTTTATCCAATTTTGTGCTGTTATCTGCTTGTTCAATAGCAAATACTTTAACGCCTTCATCTTTTAGTTTTTCAACTAACGTTAACGTGTCTTCTACATATTCCCATGCTACAGATTCTGTAGCACCTAAAGCAGTTTTGTGAATTTCCTTGTTTGGAGGTGTGGCTGTAATTCCACATAAATAGATCTTCTCAATTAAAAAAGCATCTGAAGTTCTAAAAACAGAACCTACATTATTTAAGCTTCTAATATTATCAAGTACAACAATTATGGGTGTTTTTTCTGCTTCTTTAAATTCATCAACAGAAATTCTTCCTAACTCATTATTTCTTAGTTTGCGCATAATTCAATTATCAGTGATAAATTATCAGTGAACAGTAAATTAATATTAATCACAGAATCAATAACAAATGTTCATTGTTTATTGATAACTGATTATTGTTTATTGACAACTGTTAACTGACTATTTTCTATCTTCGCAAAACTAACTTAAAATCTATAAACTTGGCAAAAACAAAGGCAAAAAAGGTTACTCCATTAATGCAACAATATAACGGAATCAAAGCTAAATATCCGGATGCAATGTTGTTGTTTCGTGTAGGTGATTTTTATGAAACCTTTGGAAAAGATGCTATAAAAGCCTCAGAAGTTTTAGGTATTGTGCTAACTAAAAGAGGAAACGGAAGCGAAAGTGAAACTGCATTAGCCGGCTTTCCTCATCATTCTTTAAACACTTATTTACCTAAGTTAGTAAAAGCAGGACATCGTGTAGCCATTTGTGATCAGTTAGAAGATCCTAAAATGACTAAGAAAATTGTAAAACGTGGTGTAACTGAATTGGTTACTCCTGGAGTTTCTTTAAACGACGAGGTTTTACAATCTAAAACCAACAATTTTTTAGCTGCTATTCATTTCGATAAAAAACAATTAGGTGTTTCTTTCTTAGATGTTTCTACTGGAGAGTTTTTAGTTGCTCAAGGAAATGAAGCTTATATCGATAAGTTATTACAAAACTTTTCTCCAAGTGAAGTTTTGGTTCAAAAACAACATAAGCAACGTTTTCTAGAACAATTTACCAATCGATTCCACACATTTTATATGGAAGATTGGGTGTTTCAAAAAGATTATGGTTACGAAACCTTAACCAATCATTTTAACGTTAAAAACTTAAAAGGTTTTGGCGTAGAAGAAATTACGTATGGTATTGTTGCTGCTGGTGCTGTTATGTATTATTTATCAGAAACACAGCATAACAAAATTGAACATATTCAACGCATAAATAGAATTGCAGAAGACAACTACATTTGGATGGATCGATTTACGATTCGCAACTTGGAGTTGTATGGCGGTAATTCTATAAACTCAGTTTCTTTATTAGATGTTATTGATAAAACCATTTCTCCTATGGGAGGACGTTTATTAAAACGTTGGTTAGCCTTACCTCTTAAAAATTTAGAACAAATTAAAGAGCGTCATGAATTGGTTAAGTTTTTAATGGATAGTGATGATTTTTTTGAAAAGACTTCATATCAACTTAAGCAAATTTCTGATATTGAACGTTTGGTTTCTAAAGTAGCTACAGGTAAAGTTTCTCCTAGAGAAGTAGTACTACTTAAAAACTCATTAAAAGCAATTCTGCCTATTAAAGAAGCTGCTGAAGCCACTAAAAATGCAACAGTAAAATCGTTAGGAAAACAACTACATGCTTGTACTGATTTAATAGATAAAATAAACACTACTGTCTTTGAAGATGCTCCTGTAAACATCAACAAAGGAAATGCAATTGCAAATGGTGTTTCTGAAGAACTAGATGAGTTGAGAGCCATTGCAAATTCTGGAAAAGAGTATTTGGATAACATGCTTGCTCGCGAAACTGAACGTACTGGAATTCCGAGTTTAAAAATAGCTTTCAATAATGTTTTTGGGTATTATATTGAAGTAAGAAATACGCACAGAGACAAAGTTCCTGAAGAATGGATTCGAAAGCAAACTTTAGTAAATGCTGAACGATACATTACTGAAGAGCTTAAAGAATATGAAACAAAAATATTAGGAGCCGAAGAAAAGATTCAAGCATTAGAAGTTGAGTTATTTGGAAAGTTAATTCAATATATCATCAACTTTGTACAACCTATTCAGGAAAATGCACAAATTATTGCGAAAATAGATTGTTTGTTATCCTTTGCGCAATTGGCTATTGATCATAATTATGTAAGACCAACTGTTAATGAAACTACAGATATTGAAATCAAAAATGGTCGTCATCCAGTAATTGAAAAACAACTTCCAATTGGTGAAGAATATATTGCAAATGATGTGGTTTTAAATCGCAATCAACAACAAATTATCATGATTACCGGACCAAATATGTCTGGTAAATCTGCTATTCTTCGTCAAACTGCTTTAATTGTTTTATTAGCTCAAATGGGAAGTTATGTTCCGGCTCAACAAGCTCGAATTGGAATTGTAGATAAAATATTTACCCGAGTTGGTGCTAGTGATAATATATCAATGGGGGAATCTACATTCATGGTAGAAATGAATGAAACTGCTTCTATTTTAAATAACATCTCAGAACGTAGTTTAGTGTTATTAGATGAAATTGGTCGTGGTACTTCTACCTATGATGGAATTTCTATTGCTTGGGCAATTTCAGAATATTTACATGAGCACCCTGCAAAAGCAAAAACCTTATTTGCAACTCACTACCACGAGTTAAATGAAATGACAACTACTTTTGAACGCATTAAAAACTTTAATGTTTCCGTAAAAGAATTAAAAGATAGTATCATATTCTTACGTAAACTTGTTGCTGGTGGAAGTAATCATAGTTTTGGAATTCACGTAGCAAAGCTTGCAGGAATGCCGAATCAAGTTATTCATAGAGCGAATAAAATTTTGAAGCAATTAGAAGAAAGTCATTCACACAAAGAAGTTGAAGATACTTTAAAAGATGTTCAAAATCAGGAAATGCAAATGAGTTTCTTCCAATTAGATGATCCTTTATTAGAAGACATCAGAGAAGAAATTTTAACTACAAATATTGACACTCTAACGCCAATTGAAGCATTAATGAAATTGAATGAAATTAAGAGAATGTTGGTGAAGAAGTAAATTCTCAAACGTCATTGCGATTGAAGAATGAAAGAAGCAATCTCTTTACTATTACTCCTAATCTAAAGATTCCTTCATTCGTTTCACTTCTTCGGAATTACAAAGCCATTTATTTTTTTATACAACAAGTGTTATTTGAACATTGACAATATTTGCTGTTATATATATGTAAAAAGACTAGCGTTAATGACGGTATATAAATAGTTTCTTCCGCTAAGAAAAACCAATTAAAATGTTCGTTTACAATAATTAAACTAAGTGATAACCAAGTAATCCACAAGGCATGCTTCATCCACTTTTTAGAAGTAGTTTGAACCGATTTGTGAATTGCGAAAAATGAGATTATAAGAAATAATACATCTATACTTTTCCACCAAAAAGGAACCTCTTCATGACTACAACACGCAGCGTGAGATTGGATAACAAATAAAAACGGAGTAAACGCACAATGCACCAAACATAAACCGCTTGATAAAGCTCCCAAAGTATCTGATTTTTGCTTCAATACCATTGATTTTTTTAATTTAGTATATTGAACAGCAAAAGTACACTAATTTTTTAATTGCAACAAAGTTGCTTTATTGGTTTTATGGGAGTCGTTAGAAAAACAAAAGCAGTAAAAAGATTATTAAGTTTATTTGAACCTGGAGTTTCTGCAATTTCGGCAGTTGATTTAGTTTCTCAACTAAATGCTGAAATGAATAAAACAACAGTTTATAGAGTTTTAGATCGTCTTGAAAATGATGGTATTGTTCATTCTTTTATGGGAAAAGAAGGAATAAAATGGTATGCGAAATGCACAAGCTGTTCTTCTCATCATCATAACGATATTCATCCTCATTTTCAATGTACAGACTGTAAAAAAGTTACGTGTTTGTCAGTTGAGGTTTCTATTCCTAAAGTTGAAAATCATACCATAGAAAACGCTACAGTTTTTTTAACAGGAAAGTGTGGTAATTGTGCCTAATTGAGTTTTAAATCATCTTTGGTGTCAAACTTTTTATCTTTTCCGGCAGAAATTAAAATATAAGAGTTTTCCTTTATTTGATATTTAAAATTGGTTCCCCAAGCATCTAGAAGTAAATTTTCACGTAACGGATTTCCTCTTTTAATAGTTTCAAGTTTTGTTGGATAACTTCCAAATACATCTTTTTCTCTTTCTAATAATTCTTTGATTTTTTCAACTTTTTCTGAATTTTTATTATCAATTCCTCTTGTTGGGAAAACGACAATTCTCAATAAGGCTGAAATTATAAATAGAAGAACTAGCAAAACAAAATATCTTTGATAAGGAGATATCATTCTCTTTTTAGGTAAGTTGTTTTCTTTTTCAAATTTTCTTCTTTTTTCTCGTTTTCTCCTAAAGAAAAACTCTTGAATCTCTAAGCCAATGGTACCAAAAAAATCAAGGATACTAGCATAAAAACATTTTATTACAATTTCATTTTTCAACTTCAATAATAGCTATTTTTGTTGATTGTTATGCAACACAATATCAGTTTTAAATATATTAATAAATTAGCGATTCCTGCATTAATTACTGGTGTTGCAGAACCTTTACTTTCTACTACAGATTTAGCCATTGTTGGAAATATTGACCAAAATGCAACTGAAAGTATTGCTGCTATTGGAATTGTTGGTGCTTTTTTATCAATGTTGATTTGGGTTTTCGGTCAAACTCGTAGCGGAATTTCATCTATTGTATCTCAATATGTTGGCGCACAAAAATTAGATGATATTAAAACATTACCCGCACAAGCTACAGTAATTATTGTTTTGGCGAGTATTGTAATTCTAGTATTGACTTATCCGTTTGCCCAAGAAATTTTTGAGTTTTACAACGCCTCTGGTCAGGTTTTAGAGTATTCGGTTGACTATTATAAAATCAGAGTTTTTGGATTTCCGTTTACCTTGTTTACCATAGCTGTTTACGGAACCTTTAGAGGATTGCAAAACACTTATTATCCAATGATAATTGCCATTATAGGAACGGTAGTAAATATTGTTTTAGATATTGTTTTAGTATACGGAATAGAAGGTTACGTTCCTACAATGCATATACAAGGAGCAGCTTATGCAAGTGTAATTGCACAAATTATTATGGCTGTAATCTCGTTGATTTTACTGTATAAAAAAACGAACATTTCATTGAAATTTCAAATGCCATTTCACAAAGAAATTCCTCGTTTTGTTACAATGGTATTAAACTTATTTGTAAGAACCATTGCTTTAAATACTGCTTTATATTTCGGTACATCGTATGCTACTGATTATGGAAACGAATATATTGCGGCTTACACTATTGGGCTAAATCTTTGGCTAATGGGAGCATTTATAATTGATGGATATTCTTCTGCTGGAAATATTTTATCAGGAAAATTACTTGGAGCTAAAGCTTATAAAACTCTAGTAGAATTAGGAAATAGATTAATTTTGTACGGTTTTTCTTTAGGAGTAGTTATGGCTATTATCGGCTTTGTGTTGTATGAGCCTATTGGAAGATTATTTACACAAGAAAAAGAAGTTTTGGATACGTTCTATACATCATTTTGGATTATATTACTTATGCAACCTTTTTGCTCATTAGCCTTTATTTACGACGGCATGTTCAAAGGAATGGGAGAGATGAAATATCTGCGTAATTTACTTTTAGTAACAACTGGAATAATCTTCATTCCTACACTTCTGTTTTTTGACTCTTTAGATTACAAATTATATGCAATATGGATTGCTTTCTTTGCTTGGATCATAGCTCGTGGTTTACCTTTAATTATTGTATTTCGAAAGAAGTTTTTAGCATTGGCTAAAAATGAGTAATTTGGAAGTAAAAAACTATGAAGATTTCTACTAAGATACTACTTAGCATAAGCTTACTATATTTTATAGGCTGTAAAGAAGCGCCAAATTATAACCCTTTTGATGATCAGTTTGATATTAATGTTAATAGATTAATTAAAGATAAATGTGATACCATTAATACCGGTTGTGGTTATTGGAATTTACAAGAAAATTCAGGTCGGTTAAGAACATATTATCAAATTTATGCGGACGATTGGAGAAAAGTTGTGGCCAAAGGATTTAGTTATTATGTGGATATACAAAGAATTGACACCTATAAATTAAAACATACTGAAATTGATTCCATTCTTTATCAACAAATAGACACTAAAATTTTAAACAAAGAACTGGAGAAATATAAGTTTAGATTTTTGAAACTAGAACAGAATAAAGTATATATCAATAAAGGAAAAGACACACTTGAGTTGGAGTTTTATTATAAAATTCAAAAAGATTCAATTCGAAGATACTTGTCATACTTCAATAATCCAGAAGTAAAAAACATTAATTAAATCTCCTTCTCAAAAACAATCTTTTGTTGTCCTTTTTCATTGGTATACACTTGAATAATATCAAATCCATTCTTAAGATTTAAAATCAACATAGGCTTAAATCGATTCATAGATTTTGTTCTTAATTTGGTATATCCTTTTTCTTTTGCAATTGATTCTTGAGTTGCTGCTAGTTGTCTAGCAATTCCTTCTTTTCTATTGTTCAATAAAACACCTCCAACCCAACTGTAAAAAGTACTTTCGTTGTATAAATACCCAATTTTAAATCCAACTGGAACTTCATTTTTATAAGCAATTATTGAAACTACATCTTCTTTAGTTAAAATCCTATCCATAAAAAATTCGACTTTTGCATCTTCAAAAACAGAAGTATACAACTTCAATAGATCATCCAATGCTTCTTTACTTGGAATTCCTTGAATTGTCTTAATTTTTATGTTTTGATGATTCATAATTTCTCAAAGATTAAAATTACCACTATTTTTGAATGAAATTCCGTCACCCTGAATTTATTTCAGGGTCTCATTTAAAATTAGCAGAATTAGTTTGAGATACAGAAACTCCCGAAATTTCGGGACAGTATGACAAAAAAAATTAACCTAAATAATGACTACAACAACAAGATCCAACGGGAGTTTATATACCAAAATTGATAATAAAGTAGCAACTATTGAATTTGGACATCCAGCAAGTAATTCATTTCCAAGTGAATTATTAGATAGATTAGCTAAAGAATTTGATAAGCTTTCTGATGACACTAACGTTTCTGTTATCGTTTTAAAATCTGAAGGGGAACGCGCTTTTTGCGCCGGAGCTTCTTTTGATGAATTGGTGGCAATTGATAATTTAGAAGATGGAAAAGCTTTCTTTTCTGGATTCGCTAATGTTATCAACGCAATGCGTAAATGTTCAAAACTAGTTATTGGTCGTGTACAAGGAAAAGTTGTAGGTGGTGGTGTTGGTTTAGCTGGTGCTTGTGATTATGTATTAGCAACAGAAGCGGCTTCAATTAAACTTTCTGAATTAACTATTGGAATTGGACCTTTTGTAATTGCTCCGGCTGTAGAACGTAAAGTTGGTGTAAGCGGATTAGCAGAATTAACATTAGACGCAACGAGCTGGAAAAATGCATATTGGGCAAAAGATAAAGGATTATACGCACGTATATTTGAGTCAATTTCTGAATTAGATACAGAAGTAGAATTATTAGCTGAAAAGCTAGCTTCTTACAATCCTGAAGCTTTAGATGAAATGAAAAAAGCTTTATGGTTAGGAACAGAAAACTGGGATACTTTACTAATTGACCGAGCCGAAACTTCTGGTAAACTAGTACTTTCTGAATTCACTAAAAATGCCTTAGCAAAATTTAAAAAGTGATCTCTTTAATACGAACAGATTCTAAGAATAAAGACTTTATTGAGTTGGTAAAACAACTCGATGCTTTTTTAGCTATTACTGATGGTGATGATCATCAGTTTTACAATCAGTACAATGCCTTAGACAATATTAAGTTTGTTATTGTTGGCTATATTGATACTATTCCTGTTGCTTGTGGTGCGATAAAACAATTTGATGCCAAAACCATGGAAATTAAAAGGATGTTTACTTCAGAAAAATCTAGAGGAAAAGGAATGGCATCAAAAATTTTAGTTGAACTTGAAAAATGGGCTATTGAACTTTCTTCTGAAAGATGTATTTTAGAAACCGGAATTCGACAGGTTGAAGCTATTCATTTGTATAAAAAGAATAATTATACATTAATAGAAAACTATGGTCAATATGCAGGGATAGAAGAAAGTCTTTGTTTTGAAAAAAAATTAAACTAAATAAAATGGATCAATATTTATTTCTTGTATTAGCAGTCGCGTTAGTCGTCGTATATTTCTATAATAAAAATAGAAATAGAAGATAATTAGTTAGACACTCTCTTTTTTTAGATTCAATTATTTACTGATGATAATGTACTGTATTACTATTTTATATACTTTTACGCACTATTATGAGTACTATTAGAATTACAAAGCAATTTAATTTTGAAACAGGCCATGCCTTATATGGTTATGATGGTAAGTGTAAAAATGTTCATGGGCATAGTTACAAACTTTCCGTTACAGTTGTAGGCATGCCAATATCTGATACTTCTAATGTAAAGTACGGAATGGTAATAGATTTTGGTGATTTAAAAAAAATAGTGAAAGAAGAAATTGTTGATATTTTTGATCACGCAACAGTATTCAACAAAAACACTCCACATATAGAACTTGCTAAAGAGCTAAAAGATAGAGGTCATGATGTTATTTTAGTTGATTATCAACCTACAAGTGAAATGATGGTAATAGATTTTGCTAAAAAAATTAATGCTAGATTACCTGATAATATTAGACTTCATTCTATAAAACTTCAGGAAACAGATACCAGTTATGCAGAGTGGTATGCTAGTGATAATTTGTAATTAATTAGATAATAATCTTGCTTACTTACCATTAAACGTATTCATTGTATTTGCTAAACCAGCGTTTACAAAAGATTCAATAGCCTTTATACTAGTTGGAATTCTTTCAATCAAAACACTTTCTTCTTCATCACTCCATTCACCTAACACAAAGTCTACTTGTCCTCCTTTACGATAATCTGAACCTACTCCAAATCTAAAACGCGGATATGAACCTGTATTTAACTTGTCCTGAATATCTTTTAAACCATTATGTCCACCTGCACTACCTCTACCTTTAATTCGAACTTTTCCGAAATCAATATTCAAATCGTCGGTAATAACTAATACGTTTTCAATACGAATATTCTCTTTCTTCATCCAATACAAAACAGCTTTTCCGCTTAAATTCATATAGGTGTTCGGTTTTAATACAAAAACAGTTTTTCCTTTAATTTTAAGTTTTGAAAGATCTCCTAATTTTTCAGTAGAAAACGACTCTTCATACTCTTTAACTAAAGCATCTACAATTTTAAAACCGATATTATGACGTGTGTTGTCATATTTAGTTCCAATATTTCCTAAACCTACTATTAAAAACTTTTTCATGATTTCTTCTTGTGTTTCTTTTTTACCTCCAAATAGCTTATCAAAAAATGTAAGAATACCCATTGTTATAAATTTCAGATGCAAATCTAACCCAAAAGCAACAAAATTATACGTAATACCCTTTTAAATCTTTTTTAGGTGTTAACCTATGTTAATTAACTTAAACATGTATTAAATCACCTTTTTAAAGCTACCGTTCATCGATATTTAAATTTTAAACCGAAAAACCCTTATATCTTTAAGGTATAACTAAAAAAGTTTCATTTAGATTTTACGTTTATAGTTCGGGGGGACTGTGAACAAAAAAAAGAGCCGCTTAATCGCGGCTTCTTTTTTTATTTACTATTTATACAACTATTATAAATCAAATTTAATTCCTTGTGCTAAAGGTAACTCAGTCGTATAGTTAATCGTATTTGTTTGACGACGCATGTAAATCTTCCAAGCATCAGAACCTGATTCTCTTCCTCCACCAGTTTCTTTTTCACCACCAAAAGCACCACCAATTTCAGCACCAGAAGTACCAATGTTTACATTAGCAATTCCACAGTCAGAACCTCCATGAGATAAAAAACGTTCAGCTTCACGTAAGTTATTTGTCATGATTGCAGATGATAAACCTTGAGCAACACCATTTTGTAAAGCAATAGCATTTTCAACATCTCCAGTATATTTTAATAAATATAATACAGGTGCAAACGTTTCGTGTTGTACAATATCATAGTAATTTCCTGCTTCAGCAATAGCTGGTTTTACGTAGCATCCACTTTCATATCCTTCTCCTTCTAATACACCACCTTCAACAATAATGTTTCCTCCTTCAGCAACAACTTTCTCTAAAGCGTTTTTGTACATTTCAACAGCTTGTGTATCTATTAAAGGACCAACATGGTTGTTTTCATCTAATGGGTTACCAATACGTAATTGTTTGTATGCATCAACTAAAGCGTTTTTCACTTTATCATACATAGACTCATGAACAATTAATCTACGTGTAGAAGTACAACGTTGCCCAGCGGTACCAACAGCTCCAAATACAGCTCCAATAACAGTCATTTTAATGTCTGCATCTGGAGTAACAATAATTGCATTATTTCCTCCTAACTCTAATAAACTCTTACCTAAACGACCAGCAACTTCTTTCGCAACAATTTTACCCATACGAGTAGATCCAGTTGCAGATACTAAAGGAACTCTAGTATCTTTAGAAATGTATTCTCCAACAGCAAAATCACCATTTACTAAACAAGAAATTCCTTCTGGTAAATCATTTTCTTTTAATACTTCTGCAATAATATTCTGGCAAGCTACACCACATAAAGGTGTTTTTTCTGATGGTTTCCATACACATACATCTCCACAAATCCATGCTAAAGCAGTATTCCATGCCCAAACAGCTACTGGAAAGTTAAATGCAGAAATAATTCCTACAACACCTAATGGGTGATACTGCTCGTACATTCTATGACCTGGTCTTTCAGAATGCATTGTTAAACCATGTAATTGACGAGATAAACCAACAGCAAAATCACAGATGTCAATCATTTCTTGAACTTCTCCTAAACCTTCTTGGTAACTTTTTCCCATTTCATAAGAAACTAATTTTCCTAAAGCTTCTTTCTTTTCTCTTAATTTTTCACCAAACTGACGTACAATTTCTCCTCTTTGTGGAGCAGGTAAAATTCTCCATGTTTTAAAAGCTTCTGTTGCAGCTTTCATCGCACTTTCGTAATCATCTTTTGTAGTTGCTTTTACTTTTCCGATTAATTTACCATCTACAGGAGAGTAACTTTCTATAATTTCTCCGTTAGAAAACCACTTTGAACCTGTTGAAGTTCCTTCATTTATTTCATTTAACCCTAAGGTTTGTAATGCTTTTTGAATACCAAAATCTGCCATTTTGTATTTACGTTTTAGTTGTTTAAATTGAAAAGTCAAATTTACAAATAATTCTAAATTAATAAATTAAACAAAACACTTGTTTTTTGTTTAAAATTAAACTTATTATGAAAAAATTCCACTTTTTCCTGTTTTTTATATCATTTTTAGTGATAAGCTGCACTACAACGAAAAAAACAGAGACAGAAACTGAAGCGATTAAAAATCTAAAAGTAAATGAATTTGCCCTAGTTATTCACGGTGGAGCTGGAACTATTTTAAAGAAAAATATGACTCCTGAAAAAGAGAAAGCTTACAAAGAAAAATTAGAGGAAGCTATTAAAATAGGATATAACATTTTAAAGAATGGAGGGAAAAGCATTGATGCTGTAGAGCAAACAATACACGTTTTAGAGAATTCACCTTTATTTAATGCTGGAAAAGGTGCTGTTTTTACACATGAAGAAACAAATGAACTGGATGCTTCAATTATGACAGGAAACAACTTAAATGCTGGATCTGTAGCTGGTGTTACCGATATTAAAAACCCAATTACATTAGCAAGAAAAGTGATGGAAAACTCTGATCATGTAATGTTATCTGGTAAAGGAGCTTCGATTTTTGCAAAAGAACAAGGACTTGAAATTGTAGATCCAAAATACTTTTTCACCGAAAAGAGATTCAACTCATTACAACGTGTAAAAGAAAAAATGAAAGCTGAATTAGATCATGATGGAAAATCTGCTTTTTATGATCCTGTAATCAAAGATTCTAAATTTGGAACCGTTGGCTGCGTGGCTCTTGATAAAGAAGGGAATATTACTGCTGGAACCTCAACTGGAGGAATGACAAACAAACGTTGGAATAGAATTGGTGATGCTCCAATAATTGGTTCTGGAACTTATGCTAATAATGCAACATGTGGAGTTTCATCAACAGGTTGGGGAGAATATTTTATTAGAGCTCAAGTTGCTCATGATATTTCTGCTTTGATGGATTATAAAGGTTTATCATTAAAAGAAGCTGCAACAGAAGTAATTCAAAATAAACTTACCAAACTAGGAGGAACAGGAGGAATTATTGCTGTAGATAAAAACGGTAATATGGTTTTTGAATTTAATACCGCAGGAATGTATAGAGCTTCTATGAATGCTGAAGGTGAAGTTGATGTAAAAATCTATAAAGATTAAAGTTTTACATTTCCAAAAATCGATCACGTGTCATTTTCCAAAGGTTTACTTTTTGTTCAAAATTTATTGATCCAGGAATAGTAACATATTCTTTAACAAACTCAAAACCTACCTTCTCCAGCGTCTTATTTGGCGCTGGATTTAATGCATATGGTTGGCAAAATAATGTTTCAATCTGTAAATTTTTAAAATAAAACGGAAGTGATTTTTTAACCAAATCGACACCTGAACCTTTTCTTCGATTTGAAGTATTCCAAACATGTAAATGCATGTACGCTTCTTTTCGAAAAACAATATCATTTATATTTGAATGACCAATTTGTTTTTCTTTATCCTCCCAAATTAGTGCATACGCTTTTTTCTCTTCATATGGTAAATTTATCTGACTGACTAAAGCATTAAAAAAATCCTTTCTTAAAGGAAGTTTACATGAATCTGCGCCCATTTTTAAAAAATGTTCATTGCTAGAATTATACCAATAATCTAAAAGCAAGTCTATATCTTTTATTTCTATTTCTCTAACGTTTAACATATTGTTCTTTTTAAAAACTTCTCCAAAGTTCTTTCTTTTCAGTTGCTTCTTTAAAGAAATTGGGATGTTTATTTTCGTTAGCAATCATGCCTCCAAAAGTGGAAAGTTTTTCTTTTTTAATATTGTAAAGGATTGACATTTCATCAGCACACTGATAACAATGGTTTACTAAATACACTATTTCTCCCTTGAATTTATATTGTGTAATAATTACTTTAGATGGAAACGGGCTTTTTTTTGTTTCATTAATAAATTCCTTAATCCAGATTATATCTTCAATTGGATTGCCTTTAGTCGAAGTTTTTTGTTGTTGTGCGCATGATATCATCATAAACATCAAAAGTGGAAGCAGGTATTTCATTGAATTTGTTTTAATGGTTGATAGGCTAATTTAAAAATTATACCTTAAACCTGAATACACCCCAATGATATAAGGTCTAAAATTTGTTGGATTCTCTGAAAACGTATTTAACTGCGATTTAAACATTGGATTGATGTTAAATCTCATTTTTTTAGAAATATTAAACTCTAAATCTAATCCAAAATTAGCACTGAAATTTATAGTATTTAGATTGTTTGCTTCACCTATTTTTTCATTCAAAATAGATGATTGAGCAATAATATCATTTTTAGTTAAAAATAAAGTGCTAAATCCTGAAATCAAACTAGTTTGTATAGCATTAGAAATGAATATTTTATATTTCAATTCAACAGGAAATTCTATATAATTTAAATCTTGTGCTAATGTTGCTTCTTGAACATTACCCAAAGTGTTTAACCCTAAAGAATCTGCGTTTTCTAAATCTGAAGCACCTACATATAAAAAACTATTAGATGAACTATTAAAGCTAATATTTTCTAAGTTATTTGACATCACGGTATTTGAAATTATTCCTACATTTTGAGTATCATAACTCATATTCTGAATTTGTAAACCTGACTTTACTGAAAGTTTATCATTTATTTGATAAGCAAAATTTACTCCGTAAGAAAATGTTTCTGGATTACGAACTTTATTTTGATTTAGATTAGAATCTATTGCTGAAGTTTTAGTGAACGATTGAGACGTTAAAATTCCAAAAACAGGAGAAACACTCCATTTAGAATTATTAGTTTGATCTTCTTTCTTTTCATTTTCCTTACTCACTTCAGCAATGAAATCCTTCTTTTCTAATTCTCTTTCTTTTGTTTTAATATTTATATTTAATGTTTCATTAAAAACATTTTTCATAGCAATTTTTTGATCAGCTTTAAAACCCTTCAATGTAATGGCTGACACATTTACCTTTTCTTCTTTACTAGCTTTTTTACTATAAACCACTAACTTTTCATGTTGTTTTGTAAGAACTGAATTAAATTCAGGTTTAATAGATTCTTTTTCGGTATGATTTGTTTTGGTTATTGGTTCTTCTATTTTTTCTTGTTGTGTGGTTACTACATTTAAATTTTTATTTTGTTCAGTTTTATTAGTTTCAAAAGGAATATTTTCATTAATATCTATTGTCTTTGGGAAAAGTAAAAAACCAATTATGATTATAGAAGCAACACCACTAGTAAACCACCATATTGGAAGCATCATTCTTTTTTTCTTTTGAGTAAGTTTACTCTCAATATTTTCCCAAACCAAAGGAGAAGGTTGCACTTCAAAATCCTTAAGTTTTTCCTGAAACAATCTTTCTGTTTTTTTATCTTCCATCATTATGCCTTTTCTAATTTTTTCTTGCGGTTTTCTATTGCTTTTTTTAGTATTTGTTTAGCTCTTGATAGATTAGATTTTGAAGTTCCCACAGAAATATTTAACATCTCTGCTATTTCTTTATGTGAAAAGCTATCCAATACATACAAGTTAAATACTAATCGATATCTATCTGGAAGTGATTGAATCATATCTAATATTTCATTAACACCTAAACTACTTTCATCAAAATCCAATTCTTCCTCACAAAGAGCCTCTTCTTTAACTAAATAAAGTGAAGGTTCTTTCCTATATTTTTGAAGGGCAGTGTTAATTACAATTCGTTTTAACCATCCTTCAAAAGAGCCTTTAAAATTGTATTGATGTATTTTATTAAAAGCGACTAAAAAACTGTCTTGTAATACATCTTCTGCATCTTGTTGATTTCTAGAATATTTTAAACTCAACGCAAATAGTTTACCAGCAAAAAGCTGGTAAACCTGAGATTGTGCTTGTAAGTTGTTCTCCTTACATTGTTGTATGAGTTCTTTTATCTTAATTTTTATCTTTTTAATAGATTAAAACTGGCAAATCATTTTCACATTTTACACCACTAGGTTGAGCTGGTAAATCGCAGGTAGATATTATACCCCATTTTATATTATATTGATGCTCTTTTTGTGTGTATTGACTGACCTTATCTATAAATAAATTTACATCAATAGAATTTGGATAAGGCATGAAACCTTGAGGTCCGCCACAAGCTTTTGATCCGTAAGCTGTAATTAACCAATCATTTGCATTATTACATTTTTTACTTGTAGCCATTGCATAAAGTTCGTTAAATA
Organism: uncultured Tenacibaculum sp.; assembly: GCA_947492185.1. Classification (GTDB taxonomy): domain Bacteria; phylum Bacteroidota; class Bacteroidia; order Flavobacteriales; family Flavobacteriaceae; genus Polaribacter. The sequence continues at coordinate 341,769 of CANLMR010000001.1, read as the reverse complement.
AATTTACCAAATCTTCATGATCTTTCTCTTGATCTGTTTGTTCATAGGTAATTACTAATTTTTGATTAGTAAGTGAAACGATTCTCCAATTATAATTCTCAGGATACCCTTCTGTTTTTATTTTTATTAATGTTCCATCTAATTCATATGTTCCTTCAATATTCCAAAAAACCAAAGGAGGTGTCCCACACCAACCTGAAGTTCTTTCTACGAATTTTCCTTCCTTTAAAAAAGAGACTCCGTAATTTTCATTGGGTAACGAGTTTGTTCTCTTAAAAACTACCTCTCCATTATCTGAATACTCATGTGTCCAATTACCCAATAAAAGATCATTAGGGTTGAAGTTTTCATTTTCGTTATTGATTGTACATGATGTTATAGTTAATACAATAGATAAAATGGTTAATGCTCTTTTCATTTTCTTTAATTTTTAATATTGATATATAATGTCATTATTCCAACCTTCTATTGATAGAACCAATTCGTTAATTGAAGAAATCTGCAAATTATTAATGTCAAATTCTAATTCTCTAGTGAATTGAGCTAAACACGATTCTTCTTTTAAAAACTCTAATTTTAAAAGTCGTTGAGGAGGAGATGTTTCCAATATTTCACCTGAATCTACTACATAAATTCTATCCGAATCTGCAGAACATCCACTAAAAGTTATCGTTATTTTTAAAATATTTCCATTTAATACAACATCGGTAATTGTATAATTATCTGTAGTTGTACAATCGTAAATATCTTTATCAATAATTGGTTGATTATGGTTTTTCCAAAGTAATTTTTTATTTGTCGCTTCAGTATCAAAGTCCGGACAAGTATTCAATCCTGCAATTCCTCCAAACTCACACATTACATTACCTGCGCAATTATAAATGTCAGTTTTAGAATCACTACAACCTACACAGGAATTCACACTAAAAACGCGTTGCTGTTTATAGGTATATTCATATATTTCTGCTTTACTTGCAGAAGCTGATTGCTCAAGACCAGTTTTAATCTGTTTTAACCAAAATAACTCTTCAATAGGATTATCTACCACACAAGTTTCTTTTATCTCTTCTTCCTTATTACAAGAGATAATAAATAGTGTAATACATATTAATTTCAATACTGTTTTCATTGCTAAACTTTTTGATGTTTACTTATAAGATGTAATTTTTATAAAAGGGTTGCGTGAAATACTCTTACTTTTGTGTTTGAAAATGAAAAACACCATTTTTAACATACAATCTGAACAACAGTTTAAGGAAGTTGTAATACAGGTATTTAAACATCAGTTTGAACATAATCCTGTGTATCGATCGTTCTGTGATTTACTCTATATGCATCCTAGTGATGTAAGTAATATCGAGGAAATTCCTTTTTTACCTATTCAGTTTTTCAAATCCAAAAAAATAATTTCTTCTTTAGAAGAAGTTAAAGAAATATTTACAAGTTCTGGAACTACAAGTAGTATAACCAGCAAGCATTATGTAACTGATATTTCTTTTTATAAGGAAAGTTACTTAAAAGGTTTTCAACACTTTTATGGTAATATAAATGATTATATTATTCTAGCTCTACTTCCCAATTATTTAGAAAGACAAGGCTCTTCTTTAGTTTATATGGTTGACGATTTAATTCAAAAATCAAATCATAAAGAGAGTGGGTTTTATTTGAATAATCTTGATGAGTTAGCAGATAAATTATCCTCACTTGATAATAGCGGAAAAAAGGTGCTTTTAATTGGTGTTTCTTTTGCTTTACTAGATATGGTAGAACAACATTCTTTTAATCTTAAAAATACCGTTATAATGGAAACTGGAGGAATGAAAGGAAGAAGAAAAGAATTGATTAGAACTGAGCTTCATCAGTTACTTTCTAAAGGGTTTGGTGTTGAGAAAATTCATTCTGAATACGGTATGACAGAATTATTGAGTCAAGGATATTCAAACGGAGATGGAATTTTTGCTTGCCCTCCATGGATGAAAACTCTTACTCGTGATACAGAAGATCCATTATCTATTCTGTCCAAAGGAAAAACCGGTGGAATTAATGTTATAGATTTGGCTAATTATAACTCTTGTTCATTTATAGCTACACAAGATTTAGGAAAAATTTACTCTGATAATTCCTTTGAAATTATTGGTCGTTTTGATAATTCTGATATCCGCGGATGTAATTTAATGGTTATTTAGCAGTAAATAGATATCTTTATATATCTATTTAAATAATTTACCAATGAAAAAAACTATCTATTTTTTAATCATAATTTTAACTTCTTTTACTTTCTATAAATGTGCTTCTAAAGCCGATGATAAAATAGCTGTTGGAGGTTATGATGTAGTTTCTTACTTTAACAAAGCTGATGGCCCTGTAATAGGAATTGAAACTTATAAAACTGATCTAAATGGAAAAACATATTATTTTTCAAATGAAGAAAGCTTGAAAGAGTTTAGCAATAATCCTAATAAATATATTCCTCAATATGGTGGTTATTGTGCTTATGCTGTAGCTGAAAAGAAAATTAAAATGGGGGTTGATCCAAAAGTTTACGAGATAAGGGATGGAAAATTATATCTTTTTTATAATTCTTTCTTTGCAAATAAGTTAACAGACTGGCAAGAAGGAGATACAAAAGCGCTACAAGCAAAAGGAGACAAGAATTGGGAAGAAATGAAAAATTCTAATAAATAATATACTGTTTTTAACTAGTACTATTTTTTATAAAATAAATATATAAGAAAAGAATCCTAAAAGGATTCTTTTTTTATTTCTCTTGATTTTCAAAATCTTCTGTTAAGTCTAATTTCCTTAATGTTGGGTTTAATATTCCTGTTGTAACAACAGTTATTAAGGTCATTGTTCCACCAAAAACAACAGCAGTAACAGTTCCCATTAATTTAGCTGTTATTCCACTTTCTAAAGCCCCTAATTCATTTGAAGATCCTACAAACATAGAATTTACTGATGCTACTCTTCCTCTCATATGATCTGGAGTTTTTAGCTGTAAAATGGTTTGTCTAATGACCATAGATACTCCATCGGTTACACCACTAAAGAATAATGCTAACATTGATACCCAGAATATTTCGGATAAACCAAAAATGATAATACAGAGTCCAAAACCAAAAATTGCAGCTAATAATTTCATTCCTGCATTTTTACTTACAGGAATATAAGCCGTAATTAACATTGTTAAAAAGGCTCCAACTGCAGGAGCTGCTCTAAGCATACCAAATCCTTTAGATCCTACCTGTAAGATATCTTGGGCAAAAACAGGTAATAAAGCTATTGCTCCACCAAACAGAACAGAAATCATATCTAATGTAATTGCTCCTAAAATAGATTTAGTTTTAAATACAAATGAAATTCCTTCCTTTAAACTTTTAGAAATAGGTTCGTTCTTTTTAGGATTCATAATTGGTTTCTTCTTAATCAAGAAAACCATTAAAAAAGAGAATATTACCAAACCAAAAACTATACAAAGTGAAAGGTTAACACCAATTTTATAAATAGTAAATCCAGCAAAAGCTGGCCCTAAAACAGATGCAATTTGCCAAGTAGAACTACTCCAAGTAGCTGCGTTAGGATACAATTTTTTAGGTACAATTAATGCAATTAAAGAGAAAATTGTGGGTCCGAAGAATGAGCGCAAAAATCCACCAAAAAACACCAATGCATAAATAGAATATAAAACACTATTAGAACCCCAATTTTCAACAAAACTAGGGTTAGTTAAAATATATAATCCTAAACTTATCAATGAAAATAAACCTATACAAACTGCCAATAAGTTTCGCTTCTCTTTTTGATCTACAATATGACCTGCAAATAAAGCCATAGTAAAAGCAGGTATAAATTCAAAAGCTCCAATTAAACCTAAACTCCAAGGATCTTTTGTGATTGAATATACTTGCCATTCTATAATTATAAATTGCATAGACCACGCAAACACCAATAAAAAACGGACTAGTAAGAAAATATTAAATTCTTTGTACCTCAGCGATGCATAAGGATCTACTTTATTCATAAGCTTAATTCAGCTTTAAATCCATAAGAATACCAAAAGTCTCATTTACATCAGACTCTTTTACAACAATAGTCATTTCATGTGTAGTAGAAATAACTTCTTGTACTGCAATATTAGCCCAAGCAAATTGTTTTAAAATGAAATAGTATATACCTGATTGTTCTAAGTTTTCTTTTGGGAGTTTAATAGTTATTGACGCTAAATCACTTACATTATTAATTAAAATTTCTTTTTCGAAAATTTCAACTATAAATGGTTGAAGAATAACACTAGCAACAATATTTGTTTCAAAAATTCCTTGAGAAATAGTTAAAAATAAATCGTTGTTTTCAGATGCTTTATCAAGTATCTTGGCTATTCTTTTAAATAAAGTGGGAGTGTTTTTAAAAGTAAAATCGCATAAATCAGATCGTACAATAACATCTCCTAGGTTTAATGCTAGTTTTTTGATGTTTTTTCTAATACGAAGTTCATTTACAGGAGACAATCTGTTGATTGCCATCATTACTGCACCTACTTTTACTTCTTTTTTTAATTGTTGAGCTACTTCAGGTAAAATGACCCTGGCTAAAGATGAAACATTAATTAATTTTTCGTTAAGAGCTTCTTCAATGAAAGGGGTTTTTCTGATAGTAATTTCAACAGCTTCTTGAATTGTTTTCATTAGGTTGTTTAAAAATATACTATTTGTTGTAAAAATATAAAAAGTTGTTAATTTTTATTTAACTTTTAATAAAAAATTTAATAACCTTTATATGTTGTCAGTTTTTCATTTTAACTTACATTTGCCCCGAGTTTTATAAAATTTAAAAACTTAAGGCGTTAGAGGTCGTTTGAGTATCATTTAAAGTATTATTTGAAGGGTTTTTTATACTTTTAACAATGAACGTATTAGTCTAATAGATTAGTCAATTTCTCGAACACATCTTTCGCCTCTTTTTTTTCGTATAAAATAGAATATACTGAGTTTATTATTGGTGTTTTTGCACCATTTTCTTTATTAATTTTATAAGCACTTTTAGTTGCATAATATCCCTCTGCAACCATATTCATTTCTAACATAGCAGATTTTACGGTATAACCTTTTCCTATCATATTTCCAAACATTCTATTTCTACTAAAAATAGAATACCCTGTTACTAATAAATCTCCTAAATATACAGAGTTATTAATGTTACGTTTCATTTTGTGTACTTTTTTAATGTAACGTTTCATTTCTCGGATAGCATTACTCATTAAAACCGATTGAAAATTATCTCCATAACCTAAACCATGAGCAATACCAGCTGCAATTGCATAAATATTTTTTAACATAGCAGCATACTCTGTTCCAAAAATATCATCAGATACTTTAGTTTTGATATATCTACTTTTAATGTACTTACTTAATTCTTTTGCTTTTGTTTGATCTTGACAAGCTAATGTTAAATAAGATAATCGTTCCATTGCCACTTCTTCGGCATGACAAGGACCGGCAATTACTCCAATGTCTTCATAAGAGATATTATATTTTTGATGAAAATGCTCTCCTACAATTAATCCAGACTCAGGGACTATACCTTTAATCGCAGAAAAAAGAATTTTATTGTCTAAACTTTCCGTAAGTTTTTCTAACTCAGTGTTTAAAAAAGCTGAAGGTATAGCAAAAATTAAAACATCGTATTGTTTTACAATCTCATTTATATCACTAGATAAATCAAGTTGCTCAGGGTGCAATTCAGCCGAACTTAAATAATTAGGATTATGTTTATTACGCTTAATATGTTCTAAAGCATAAATACTTCTCATATACCATCCTATCTTATCACAATTTTCACAAAGCATTTTTACAATTGCTGTGGCCCAACTTCCTCCACCAATGACAGCTATTTTATCAAATTTACTCATACTAGTTGTTTGTTTGCGTATTTGCTAAATTAATAAATCTATTACTCTACTGGGGAACACTTTCTATTATTTATCTTTGAATTTGTAAAAATATCTTATGAACGTACAAATAATAAATAAGTCTAAACATCAAACTCCTGCTTATGAAACAGAGGGTTCTGCTGGAATGGATTTAAGAGCAAACATTGATGAGGTTATTGTATTAGAGCCTCTTGAAAGAGTAATTGTTAAAACTGGATTATTTATTGCTTTACCTAATGGTTACGAAGCTCAAGTAAGACCGAGAAGTGGTTTAGCTGCAAAAAAAGGAATTACAGTATTAAATGCTCCTGGAACTGTTGATGCTGATTACAGGGGAGAAATAGGAGTGATTTTAGTAAACCTTTCTAATGAAAATTTTACTATTAATGATGGTGAAAGAATTGCTCAACTAGTTATTGCAAAACACGAACGTGTAAACTGGCAAGAGGTTTCTGAATTAAACGAAACAGAAAGAGGAGCTGGTGGATTTGGAAGTACAGGAGTTTAATTCAACTTCTTATACAGCTGACTCATCTTTCTATATTTATCATGTAATAAGTCAAAAGGTAAAAAACAATGTGAATGATATTGGTATCCTTGCTTTTTATAAAAGTTAAACGCTTGTGGTTTTTCATCCATAGCATCTAACCAAATCAATTCATATTGTTTTTTTATTGCTTTATTTTCTAACCAAGTTAATAACGATTTTCCTATACCATTTCCTTGAGTTTTTGAATGTAAATATATTCTGTGAAGTTTCACAGATTTTAAACGTTCTGAAAAATCGGGTAGTGGTTCATCCCAAATAATTCTAAAATTTCCAACACGCTCTCCTTTAAAAATAACAAAGAAATATTCAGCATTAACTTGAACTAACTCTTTCCTAATATTTTCTTCAGAATATTGTGAGTTTATATACCATTTTCCTCCATCTTCCCAGAAATAATTGTACGCTAAAGGATATACTTCTTTCATTAATTCATATAGAGACTCAGTATCTTTTACGAGAATATTTTCTAAAGCTATTTCAGAATTTATGCGAATCATTTTTCTTTTAAAAATAAAAAACAGTTATAGATAATCCTATAACTGTTTATATATTAAACAAAATTATTATTTCTGTTTATTCTTGATTCTCAATAGTCTCTTTAATTTTAGTTTCTAGTTCTTCCATTAACTCAGGATTGTCTTTAATAAGACCTTTAACAGCATCTCTACCTTGACCTAATTTTGTGTCTCCGTAGCTAAACCAAGATCCACTTTTCTTAACAATACCTAATTCAACTCCGATATCTAAAATCTCACCAACTTTAGAAATACCTGCACCATACATAATATCAAACTCAGCCATTTGGAAAGGTGGAGCAACTTTGTTCTTAACTACCTTAACTTTAGTACTGTTACCAATAACACGATCTCCATCTTTAATTTGAGTTCTTCTACGAATATCTAAACGAACAGAAGCGTAGAACTTTAATGCGTTACCACCTGTTGTAGTTTCAGGATTTCCGAACATTACACCAATCTTTTCACGTAACTGGTTAATGAAGATTACCGTACAATTTGTTTTACTAATTGTAGCTGTTAATTTACGTAATGCTTGAGACATTAAACGAGCATGTAATCCCATTTTAGAATCTCCCATTTCTCCTTCAATCTCTGATTTTGGAGTTAATGCTGCAACAGAATCGACAACTACAATATCAATTGCACCAGAACGAATTAAGTTATCAGCAATTTCTAATGCTTGTTCTCCATGATCTGGTTGAGAAATAATTAAATTATCTACATCAATTCCTAAGTTTTCAGCATAAAAACGATCAAAGGCGTGTTCTGCATCAATAAAAGCAGCGATTCCTCCTGCTTTTTGAGCTTCAGCAATTGCGTGTAACGTTAATGTTGTTTTACCTGATGATTCTGGTCCGTAAATTTCAATGATTCTTCCTCTTGGATATCCTCCAACTCCTAAAGCTAAATCTAATCCTAAAGATCCTGAAGAAATAGCATCTACATCATCAATCACTTTATCACCCAACTTCATTACAGTTCCTTTACCGTAAGATTTATCTAATTTATCTAGAGTGAGTTGAAGCGCTTTTAATTTCGCTTCTTTTTCTTTATCTGCTGCCATAAGTTATGCTAAAAATTTATCAAAAATAAGAACCGCTAAGTTATGAAAAAAGTGTATGATTTATTACACAAATATTTTAAATTGGAAAGAAGTAATTAACAATTTAATACAGTTGTAAAAACAAAAAATACTATATATATGTAATTATGTGGGATAATTAGAGACTAAGCTTTTTAATAAGCAGTTTTTAAATGCTTATCTTTCATAACTTATTCTTTTTTGAGGTGAAGAAAATAGCGGGCATTATATCTTTCTTTTTTATTTCAATAGTTTGTTCTCAAAATATGACTTATGTTCCTGATGATAATTTTGAACAAGCACTTATTGATCAAAACTTAGATAAACCTCCATTAGATGATTTCGTTCTTACTGATAATATTAAAGACTTACCAGAACTCTTTATTTTTGGTTTGAATATTTCTGATTTAACAGGAATAGAAGATTTTAGAGGTTTAGAACATTTACAAGTTAATAATAATAATCTTACCGAATTAGATGTATCAGCATTAACCAAATTAAAGTCATTATCCTGTAAAAACAATCAAATCAATAAATTAGATATTTCCTGGAATAGGTTTCTTGAAAATTTATTTATAGATAATAATGAAATTGAAGTATTAGATACATCAAATAACCCTTTTCTAACTTTTATTACTATTAATAATAATAAAATTAAAAGCTTAGATTTAAGTGATAGTGAATTTTTACAGTTTTTAGAGTTAAATAATAACAGTTTAACTTTTATTGATTTACGTAATGATAATAACACTCTTATTGAAACATTTAGTATACTAAATAATCCTAATCTCTCTTGTATTTTTGTTGATAATGCAGCATATAGCAATACAAATTGGGTAAATAAAGATGCTACATCTTTTTATGTAGAAACAGAAAGAGAATGTTATGATTTAACATGTGGAACAGAGATAGATACTTTAAATAGTGTTGAAGTTTGTGAACCTTATGAGCTTCCAAATCTTACTCATGGAAATTATTATACAGAATCTGGCGGGTTAGGAAATCAATTATTTCCTGGCGATATAGTTAAAGAGACTCAAACTATATTTATTTTTAATATTGATCCTAACGATTCAAATTGTTTTAAAGAAACTAGTTTTACAATAACTATTTGCACTATTAATTCAAATCAAACATTTCCTTCATTCTTTACACCTAATCAAGATGGTATAAATGATTTTTGGAAAGTAAAATCTAATCTACCTATACAAACCATTTATATTTTTGATCGTTTTGGTTTACATATAGCAACGATTTCAAAAGAAACAGGTTGGGATGGATTATCCAATGGACGAAAAATGCCATCAAACACGTATTGGTACAAAGTAATTTTTGAGGATAATACTTCTAAGGTAGGTAGTTTTTCATTATTGAGAAAGTAGTTTTATACTTGCAGTATTATTAAGCTTAGTAATTTTACTTTTTAATGACTAAACATCGACATTTTATAATCCATAAACCTTTTGGTTTTCTTTCTCAGTTTATTAATAATCAAACTAAAAGAAAGAAAAAAATGTTAGGAGAATTGCATCATTTTCCTGAAGGAACAATGGCAATTGGTAGATTAGATGTAAAATCTGAAGGTTTATTGTTATTAACCACAGATGGAAAAGTAAGTGATTTTATTACTACTAGAGGTAAAATTGAAAAAGAGTATTATGTTCAAGTAGATGGAGCAATTACAGCAAATGAAATAGAGCAATTACAAAATGGAGTAAAAATCGGATTAAAAGGTGAAAAATATTTAACAAAACCTTGTAAAGTTACTAGAATTAATACTCCAAATTTTCAGAACCGATCTATGAAAATTAGAGACGATCGCCACGGACCAACTTCATGGATTTCTATTAGTTTACAAGAAGGAAAATACAGACAAGTTCGTAAAATGACTTCAGCTGTTGGTTTTCCAACATTACGATTAGTTCGTGTTAGAATTGGTAAGATTTGGCTGAATGATTTAGAATCTGGTGGGGTAGTGGAAGTTGAAAATTTGATGGAAATGGTTAAATAAATTACTCTATAATCATATAAATATGAGGAATTCCATCTTCAATATAATCTTCTCCAACTTTATGAAAACCATGTGATTCGTAAAACTTTCTTAAATATGTTTGTGCTCCTATCTTAATTGTTTTTGTTGAGAATTTATTGTGAATAGTATCAATTGAAAAACGAATTAAATCATGACCATAGCCATATTTACGTTCTTCTTGTTTTACTAGTACTCTACCAATGCTAGCATATTCATAATAATCGGCAGGTTTAAATAAACGTGTATAAGCAATTAATCGATTGTTTTTAAATCCTAAAACATGAAATGCCTTTTTATCTTTACCATCAATATCCTGATATACACAATCTTGTTCAATTACAAATACTTCAGAACGCAATTGCAAAACTGCATACAATTCTGAAGTATTTAGTTCATCAAAAGATTTAACTATAAATTCCATGTATTATGAACAAGCAATTTTAGAAACTCTATTTTGGTGACGACCTCCTTCAAATTCAGTAGAAAGGAAAATCTTTACAAATCCTATAGCTTGTTGTAATGAAACAAAGCGAGCAGGAATCGTTAAAATATTTGCATTATTATGCTGTCTTGATAAAGCAACTAACTCATTATTCCAACATAATGCAGCTCTAATTCCTTGGTGTTTATTAGCAGTCATTTGAGCACCATTACCACTTCCACATAAAATAATTCCTAAAGAAGCTTTATTGGTTTCTACAGCATCAGCAGTTGGATGAATTGTATCAGGATAATCCATACTACTAGAATCATCTGTACCAAAATTTAGTACTTCATGACCTAATTCTTTTAAAAGTTTAATAATTTCAAACTTATATTCCGTTCCAGCGTGGTCATTTCCTATCGCTATTGTCATAATGTGTTGATTTGTGTTGTGTTAATAGTCACAAAAATACAGTTATTAACGGTTATCAACAGTAATTAACAATCGATTTTTAAAAAAGTATGATAAACTGCTACAAACTAAACTATTAACCTATATTTATAAATTGTTAAGAACTAATCAAAAGAATAGAAAAAGATTTTTTGACTTTCTCAGTTTTTTTTACAATACAGTGAAGTGGATGAATTATGCAACTTTTTTTTTAAGTTTTTAATGAACATTTATCAACATAAAATTTACAATTTATTTACAGTGAACATAAAATTAACTATCCATAAAATTACGTGAACTCTTGTTAATAAAAATTGTTAATAACCTAACTTATCTTTTGATTTTCAACACCTATTTATATGAATAAGTTGTTCATTATATTTAATAAATAACAAATCAAAATTTAAAAAGAAAAATCAATTCTACAAATTAACACACTATTATAACAATCATTTCTTTTTTTAAATTTTAAAGAAGAAAATATATAATAATATAAAGTGTTGATAACTGTGAAAAACAAGAAAAAAATAATTAAATAAAACTAAGTATAAAGTTTAAGCTAACTTCTTATTCTTTTTAATCAAATAAACAGTGTCTTGTTTAGTCTTTAAATTTTTAGATGGAGCTTTTTTGTTTAATGTAGCATTAATACTTACCGCAGTAACCACTATTCCTGCTAGGAATATGAATAAGAAAAGGATGATTATTTTACGTAAGTTTTTCAAATTAAAGTAGTTGCTTTATAATAAAGACGACAAATTTTAAGATATGTTACATTTTCTTTAAGTTTTTTTTAAGAAAATTTATTCTATTAATTTCTTTGTACTTTGCTTTCTGTAAAACAAACACGTTTTTTATGCCAAGAAAAAAGAAAATATATAAGAAAAAAGGAAAAGTAATTAAAGATCTTACACGTAAGATTTTTAAGATACTAAATGAAGATGCTTCTAAAGGCTTTACTTACAAACAAATATCAGACCGTTACGGAATAAATAATACTGAAGGTAAAAATCAAATTATAAGAAAATTAGGTGAATTAACTGCCAGTGAAAAAATTATTCAAATAGAAAAAGGGAAGTATAAAATTAATGAAATTAGAAAATACCATATAGGAACCATGGATTTAACTAGCAATGGTAATGGTTATTTTATATGTGAAGATTTCGAAGAAGATATTTTTGTTCCATCAGTAAACTTAAATAAGTCATTGCAGAATGATTTGGTTAGAGTTTATGTGTATAATAAGAGAAAATCAAGTAAACTTGAAGCTGATGTAGTTGAGATTATAGAAAGAGCAAAACAGGAATTTGTAGGAACATTACAGATGAGTAAAAATTTTGGATTTGTTATACCAGACAATTCTAAAATGTATGCAGATATTTTTATTTCAAGAGGAAAAATTAATGGTGCTCAAGATGGTGATAAAGTATTAGCAAAGATTACAGATTGGCCAGATAATTCTAAAAATCCATTTGGTAAAATTGTAGAAAGTTTAGGAAAACCAGGAGACCATAATACTGAAATTCACTCTATTTTATTGGAATATGGTTTACCATATGAATTTCCTAGTGAAGTTGAAAAAGAAGCTGAAAAATTACCAATTGAAATTACAGCAGAAGAAATTAGTAAACGAAGAGATATGAGATCAGATCTAACGTTTACTATTGATCCTATTACAGCAAAAGATTTCGATGATGCGTTATCATTCAAAGTGTTAGAAAATGGCAATTATGAAATAGGAATTCATATTGCAGATGTTTCTCATTATGTTCAACCAAAAACAATTTTAGATGATGAAGCTTATGATAGAGCGACATCAATATATTTAGTGGATAGAGTAGTTCCTATGTTACCAGAAATGCTATCAAATGGGGTATGTTCATTACGACCGAATGAGGAAAAATTAACATTTTCTGCTGTCTTTGAAATAAATGAGAATGCAAATATTGTAGATCAATGGTTTGGTAGAACTGTAACCTATTCAGACAAAAGATTTGCATATGAAGAAGCTCAGGTTATTATAGAAACAAAAAAGAATGTAATTCCAAGTGATGTATCATTATCAAGTGAAGAATACGAAGTTTCTGATGACATTGTTCAGGCAGTTTTAAAGTTAGATGAATTAGCTAAAAAAATGCGTTCTCGAAGAATGAAATCTGGTGCAATTTCATTTGATAAAGTAGAAGTAAGATTTAATTTAGATGAACATGCAAATCCGGTAGGAGTATATTTTAAAGAATCAAAAGATGCTAATAAATTAATTGAAGAGTTTATGTTATTAGCAAATAAAAAAGTTGCTCAATTTATTGGAAAAGGAAAAGGAGGAAAGCCTACCAACAAAACGTTTATTTATCGTGTGCACGATGAACCAGATATTGAAAAGTTAGCTGCATTACAAAATATTGTGAGTAAGTTTGGTTATAAAATTAATACTCAAACTAGAGAGACAACTTCTGAATCTTTAAATAAATTATTAAAAGATGTTCATGGAAAAGGAGAAGCGAATATGGTAGAAACTTTAGCTATTCGATCTATGAGTAAAGCTGAATATACAACACAGAATATTGGACATTACGGATTAGCTTTTGATTACTATAGCCATTTTACATCACCAATTCGTCGTTATCCTGATGTAATGACACATCGTTTATTACAGCATTATTTAGATGGAGGATCAACACCAAAAGTTGATCCATTTGAAGAACGATGTAAACATTCTTCTAAAATGGAAGAATTAGCATCTAAAGCAGAAAGAGATTCTATTAAATATATGCAAGTTAAATTCATGCAAGATCACAAAAATGAAGAATTTGAAGGTGTTGTATCTGGAGTTACAGAATGGGGAATTTATGTTGAAATAGTATCTAATAAATGTGAAGGAATGGTAAGAATTAGAGATATTAAAGACGACTATTATATATTTGATGAAAAACAATATGCTGTAGTTGGTCAAGCAACAAATGCTATGATTCAGTTAGGTGATTATGTAACTGTTAAAGTTAAAAATACGGATTTAGAACGTAAGCATTTAGATTTTGAACTAGTTAATCACTAGTATTTAAATAAGTAAACATATAATAATCAAGGACTTTATTGAAAATAAATTTTAACGTAACAGATATACTTTTTAGGTTATAATCTAGTTATGATAGTAATAATATAATCACCCAATGAAACATTTTTTATATATACCATTTTTCTTATGTACGTTGTTATGTTATGGTCAAACTACAATAACAAAAAATGTAAATGATTTTGAAATATTAAAAGTTTACAATGGTATTGACATAGAATTAGTTCAATCAGATAAGCAAGAATTAATTATTACAGGTAAAAAAGCAGAGAAAGTAAAAGTAAAACAAAGTGGTAAAACACTTAAAATTATGATGCGTTTTCCTGAAACTACTGCTGACGGACAAGTTAAAGCTGTATTATATTTTAATAAAGATATTTCTACAATTGATACTAACGAAGGGGTTACATTAACATGTAAAAATATTGAGCAAGGTCATATAGAAGTTAAAGCTCAAGAAGGTGCATTTATTAATATGGTTGTTAATACTAAACACTTAATTGTTAAAGGTTCATCTGGTGGAGTTATAAAACTTACTGGTAAAACTAAAAATGAAACTGTAAAACTCGATTTAGGAGCAACATATCATGGATATAAACTAGAAACAGATAATGTTACTAATGTTAAAGCTGGCTCAGGATCTAAAGCAGAAATTTTAGCAGGAGAAACCCTACAAGCAAAAGTTACTTTTGGAGGAACAATTTTATATAAAGGAGAGCCAGAATTTTTTAGTGAAAAAAAGGTAATTGGAGGTACAGTTGAACAACGAAACTAAAGTTTTGTTATCTTTGTAGTTCAAAATATTTGAAACATGAATGCATTAACTATATTATTAGGAATACCAGGAGGATATCAGATTGTAATTGTATTGGTTGTAGTACTTTTATTATTTGGAGGGAAGAAGATTCCTGAGCTAATGAAAGGATTAGGATCAGGTATCAAAGAATTTAAAGATGCTACAAAAGAAGAATCATCTGAAAATAAAGAATAAATAAAAATCCCGAGAAAGTTTCTCGGGATTTTTATTTATATTAAGTAAATGGGTGAATTAAGCATCACCATCTTTCTTCTTGTCCTTAGCCTTTTTCATAGCCTCACCAATTTGATTACTTGCTGCAAAACTAGCAACCATATCGTTTAACATATTACTTCCAGCTTGTGGTGAATTAGGTAATAAAATTAAATTACTATTTGTTTCTTCACCGATTGACTGTAACGTATCATAATGTTGTGTTACAACGATTAAAGCAGAAGCTTCTTGACTGTTTATACCAACCTTATTTAAAACTTCTACAGACTCCTCTAAACCTCTAGCAATCTCTCTTCTTTGATCTGCAATACCTTGACCTTGTAAACGCTTACTTTCTGCTTCAGCTTTAGCCTTTTCAACAATTAAAATACGTTGAGCATCTCCTTCGTATTGAGCAGCAATTTTTTCACGTTCTGCAGCATTAATTCGGTTCATAGCTTCTTTTACTTGAGAATCAGGATCAATATCTGTTACTAGCGTTTTAATAATGTCATATCCATATTCAATCATTGCATCGTTTAATTCAGATTTTACAGCAATTGCAATATCATCCTTTTTAACGAATACATCATCTAATTTCATTTTTGGTACTTCGGCACGAACAACATCGAATACGTAACTTGTAATTTGATCATGAGGATAATCTAATTTATAGAATGCATCATATACTTTATCCTTAATTACTTTATATTGAACAGAAACTTTTAAACGAACAAATACGTCATCTAATGTTTTTGTTTCAACAAGAACATCTAATTGTTGAATTTTTAAACTTAATTTTCCTGCAATTCTATCAACTAATGGAATTTTAAATTGTAATCCTGATTGACGAATACTTTGAAAACGTCCAAATCTTTCAATAATAGCTGCAGTTTGTTGTTTAACAATAAATATTGCAGAAATTAGAATTATTATGACGAGGAAAATAATTAATGGTAGAAAATACATAGTTTAATTTTTTTAATGTTGATTTTTATAAATATACTATTTAATAGTTACTAATATGACGCATTTTTTTTAATTTGTTACAAATAGTACTAATTTTACTAAAAACTAAATCAACTATATGGAACTTATTCAAAAGAATGCAACTGAAATTTTACTATTACTTTTTTTAATCGTTACTTTTTTACAATCTGGTGTTGATAAAGTTACAGATTGGAAAGGTAACCTATCTTTTATAAAAGATCATTTTAAAAACTCTCCATTAAAAAATATGGTATCACCATTATTAGCAATTATTTTAATTTTAGAATTAATGGCCGGTGCTTTAATGTTTGTTGGTGTATTCCAATTAGCAACTACTGGTCAAACTAATTTAGCTTTATTAGGTGTAGAGCTGTCAGCTGTTAGTTTAATTTTTTTGTTAGTTGGTCAAAGATTAGCAAAAGATTATGCAGGAGCAATGACATTAGCAGTTTACTTTATGATAACCATTTTTGGAGTGTATTTATTAAATAGATAAAATATATTTAATAAAAAATAAACATCAATTATATTTATTAATAAACCCTTTAAAATTTACGTTTTAAAGGGTTTATATATTTAGGTAAGTAAATATTATAGATATGTATTATTTATTGTTTAAAAGTGATTAAACTTCTTTTTTAAGTAAATATATGTGTGATGAATACTCTTTTGTTCTAGTTGCTTTTAAATTTGATTTTAGACCAACAAAAAATGCTTTAAAGGGATTCATTTTACCAGTTTTATATTTTTCAGAAAGTAATGAAACATAATAGGAATCAAATTTCATTGGAAGAATTTTTGTTAGTTTCATTTTATATTCTCCAAATAATTTTTCAATACTGTTTTTTGAAAAATGCCAAATGTGACGAGGAACATCAAAAGCTGCCCAATGAGTTTTATAATATGAAGCATCATAACTTTTAAAATTTGGCACAGCAATAATTAAAGTTCCATCATCTTTTAATAATGTTTTTAATTGTTCTATATATTCAATTAAATTTGGTACATGTTCTAGAACATGCCATAAAGTTATAATATCATATTGTTCTCCTATTTCTATAATATCATTAATGTTTTCTTTTATAACTAATTTTTTAGTTAATGATATTTCTCTTGCTTTTTTATTTGGTTCTAAACCAATTGTATTCCAATTATTTTTTTTACAGACAGATAAAAAGTCACCGGTGCCAGATCCAATATCTAATATTTTTTTAGCTGAAGTGTTTTGGGAATTTATAAGTTTAAGCTTCTTATTTAAAGTAAAGTTTCTTACAATTTGATATACTCTATCTAATAATGTTTTATTATTATCTGTATGTGAAATATAATCTTCGAATTCGTAATATTTATTTAAATTTTCAGGTATAGGTTCTGTAATTAGTAGATCGAATTCTTTATTTATTTTAAGATTAAATTCTTCCTTTGTGAGAGAATAATCTTTAGTAAGAAGATATAATTCAGTTGAATTTTTTATAATTTCTTGTTGGGTCAATTTAATTTTATTTATGTTCCACATGGAACAATTTTTATAATTTGAGTTGATTTGTTCCATGTGGAACAAAATTTATTTCTGAGTGAAAATAAAAAAAACGTTCCACATGGAACGTTTTTTTTGGTGTCTTTTTTATCTTCCCATATAAACGAGAAGAACTGAAACATCACTTGGTGAAACTCCGCTGATTCGACTCGCTTGCGAAATGCTTGTCGGTTTTATTTTGGTTAGTTTTTCACGAGCTTCATATGATAGTGATTTTACTTTTGTATAATCAAAATTAGAAGGTATAGGAACGTTTTCTAATCTATTTAATTTATCGGCATTGTTTTTCTCCTTCTCTATGTATCCAGAATATTTTAGATGGATTTCAACCTGTTCTATTATTTCTTTATCGATATTGTTCGTGTAGATAAAGTTGTTTAGTTTTTCAATTGATAAGAAATCATTGAAAACTAATTGTGGTCGTGCAGCAATTTTATAAAGCTTCATCGATTGATTTATCGGAGATAAATTTTTACTTGTTAGTATTGGATTTATATCTTCTTTAGTAACGCTAAGGTTTTTTAAATATTCAATTAATAATTCTGTTTTTTCTTTCTTCGCTTCTACTCTTTTCATTCTTTCTTCTGAAGCTAAACCTAATTTATATGATTTTGGTGTTAAGCGTAAATCAGCATTATCTTGTCTTAATAATGTTCTGTACTCAGCTCTTGAAGTAAACATTCTGTAAGGTTCCTCAGTTCCTTTTGTTATTAAATCATCTATTAAAACACCAATATAAGCTTCACTTCTTTTAAGAATAAATGGTTCTTTGTTTTGAGTTTTTAATGCTGCATTTACTCCAGCCATTAATCCTTGTGCGGCAGCTTCTTCATATCCCGTAGTACCATTAATTTGACCGGCAAAGAATAAGTTATTAATTAATTTAGTTTCTAAAGAATGTTTTAATTGTGTAGGTGGAAAGTAATCATACTCTATAGCATATCCGTATCTAAAGAATTTTACATTTTCAAATCCAGGTATAGAGCGTATTGCTTTGTCTTGAATATCTTCTGGTAATGATGTAGAGAAACCGTTTACATAAATCTCTACTGTATTCCATCCTTCAGGTTCAACAAATATTTGATGTCTTTCCTTCTCAGCGAAACGATTGATTTTATCTTCTACAGAAGGACAATATCTAGGTCCAGTAGATTTAATTCTACCATTAAACATAGGTGATCTATCAAACCCTTCTTTTAATAAATCATGTGTAGTTTGATTTGTATAAGTTAAGTAACAAGAACGTTGTTCTGATAATGTTTTTGTAATAGGTAAGTAAGAGAATTTTTCTGGATTTTCATCTCCTGGTTGTTCAGTCATTTTAGAATAATCTAATGATCTACCATCAACTCTTGGAGGTGTTCCTGTTTTCATTCTACCAGATTCAAAACCTTTTTCAACTAAATCTTCCGTAATTCCAGTTGATGCTCCTTCTCCTGCTCTTCCTCCACCAAAAGTTTTTTCACCAATATGAATTAATCCGTTTAAAAAAGTACCAGCAGTAACAATTACGGTTTTAGCTTTTATCTCTAAACCTAAGTTTGTTTTTACTCCAACAATAGTTTCTCCATCGAAGATTAAACCATTAACAGAATCTTGATAAAAATCTAAATTTTCTGTTTTCTCTAATAACGTTCTCCAGCATTCTGCAAATTGCATACGATCAGATTGAGCTCTTGGACTCCACATAGCAGGTCCTTTAGATTTATTAAGCATTTTGAATTGTATTGCTGTCTTATCTGTAACGATAGCACTATATCCACCAAGTGCATCAATTTCTCTTACAATTTGCCCTTTAGCAATACCACCCATTGCAGGATTACAACTCATTTGTGCAATGTTTTGCAAGTTCATTGTAATTAACAATGTTCTTGCACCCATATTGGCACTTGCTGCTGCTGCTTCACTTCCAGCATGTCCTCCTCCTACTACAATAACATCATACGTTGTTGTGAATAAACTCATTCTTATATACTATGTTTTATGAAATAAAAAAGTCTGTTCCACGTGGAACAGACTACAAATTTAAGGTTTTTAAACAACTATTTTCTTTGTCTCTCATTAATTGTTTCTCGTCATCAGTTTTATCTTTATAACCCATATAGTGTAATACTCCATGAATTATTACTCGATGCAATTCTTCTTTAAAGGAGACCTTGAACTTTTTTGCGTTTTCTTCTACTCTAGGAATGGAAATAAAAATGTCTCCGCTTATTAATTTTCCCATCGTATAATCGAAACTGATGATATCCGTTAGTGTGTCGTGCTGTAAAAACTCTACGTTGATTTTATGAAGATAATCATCATCACAAAAAATATAGTTGATTTCTCCAATTTCAAATTCATTTTCTTCAACACAATCAAGAATCCATTTTTTAGTGCGCTCTTCATTTTCTAGATTGAAATCTGTTTCGTAATTTAAAGAAATCATTCTTTACTTATTTTTTTATGTTATTAAAATATTCTTGGACTTTCTTTTTGTAATCTTGGCGTAAAGGTAGCGATTGTCTATTCAATATTTCTGTTTGATTATAGTAAAGCTTTTTAAACTGAAGTTCTTTTGCTCTATTTTTATTATAATCAATAATATTAGTATTCGATTTTCTTTTCTTTTCTTTTCCTTGTTCGAATGTAGCTTTATCTAATTTTAATAGTTCGTAGTTTAATTTTTGCATTTTTTGAAGTGTGTTTTGGTCAAATCCTTTTTCTAAAATTTGATTTTCCAATAGCTCCATTTCTTTTAATGCTTTTTTAGCATTTCCGTCTTTAATACCACCTTCTTTTATTGCATTTTCTAATTCTTGTCTAAGTTTAGCTTGTTCCTTATATATTTGATATAAATCGCCATCTAAATCTTCATTCGGATTACCTTGTCCCTTTTGACCCTGTTGTCCTTCTTTTTTTCCTTGTTTACCATCTTTACCTTTATCAGGTTTACCTTGCTGTCCTTTTTTCTGCATGCCTTGCTTCATTTGTTCAGAAAGCCCTTTTTGTTTTTGAATAATATCTGGTAAACTAAATGATTGTCCTTTTTTTCCTTTTCCTGATCCACTTCCTGGTTGAGGGTTTTGCATTGCATCTAATGTGTTACTCAACATATTTACCAATTCATTAGTAGCTGTCATTACATAACGTTGGTTTGATGTTCCTCTTCGAAACCTACTTTCAGAAAAATTTTCTAAACTTAAATCTAAATTATAATGCGCAGTTGCTAAATGTTCTTGAATTTTAGAACTAATTTCAGGAACACGCATAGATAAAACATACAAACTATCATCTATATGTTCGAAGTATGTTTTTAATTGATTTTGTTTTCTGATTTTTTCACCAAATTCAGGATGAGAAGAATTAGAACGACTATACCAATCCATTAAAGATTCCTGATCAAAAGAAAACGTAATTAAATTTTCAACAACGCTTCTTAAATCTTCCATGTTTTCTTCTTGCATAGCACTACTCATCATTTGCATGTTCTGTTGCATTTTCTGACTCATTTTTTGCATATTTTGAGAGGCTTTCTTCTGGTTTTGTTTGGCCTTTTTACTGTCTTGTTTTTCTAAATTTTCTTCAGCTTTACTTAATTCCTCTTCGGTTTCTTTTTCTAAATCATCCATTTTTGGAATATCCATGGGTTGTTTTAGTTTTTCGTTCTCCTTTTTTAAACCATCAAGATCTTTTTTAATTTTATCAAATTCTTTTTTTATTTCGTCCTGAGCTTTCTTTTGTTTTTCTAAACTGTTTTTATCTTTTAAATCCTTTTTCGTTTCTTCTCCATTTTCCTTGTCACTTTCCTTTTTATCATCTTTGTTCTCTTGATTTTTATTGTCATCGGACTTCTTTTTGTCAGCAAGATCATCTTGCTTTTTAGAAAGTTTATTTAACTTCTCAGAAATCTGATTCATTTTTTGCTCAACATAGTAGCGTTTCGCTAATTCAAGTACACGTTCTAAACTTTTTTCTTGTTGCTTGTTTTGTTGAGCTAATTCTTTACTTTTTTTCAAAAGATCTTCTTTATTTAGCTTTTCGGCCATTTTCTTTATTTCATCAAGAAGTTTCTTTTGCTTTTCTAATTTTTTTAATTCTTCTATTCTCTTTTGAAGTTGCTCTTTTTTCTTTTGCAAACTTTCATTCTCTTCTTTTTTCTCAGAAAAATTCTCTTGTAATTTATCTGTTTGTCGCTCCATCATTTTCTTATACTGCTCCTGACGTTTGATTAAATTCTCAACTTTTTTCTGATCATTCCAATTCATGTTCTTCTTGTTTTGAAGATCGAATTGTAATTTTTCTAACTCTTGTTTGTTTTTTTGTTGATTGTCTATCGAATTCTGTATATTCTCTAGATAATTTTGTTGTTCCTGAAGTAATTCATTTTCTACTTCATCCTCAGTTTTTTTACGATAAGAGAATTTTCTACTTACTGCTTTTTTACTTCCATTGATACCATCATTATCAAAAACTCTAAAGAAAATTTCATAATCTATACCTTCTTTTAAGTTTAAATCATCTGGAAACGATGAAAAGAAACTTTGTACAGTTTCTTTAGTAATTGAAATAAGTTTAAATTGTTGATTTGTAGGGTTTTGAATGTTGTAGTATACCATTTCTAACTTAGAAAAACCATAATCGTCAGAAATTTGTCCAGCAAAATATGCAGGGCCACGAGAAATACTATCAATATTAGATTTTACACTAATACTTGGAGATTCATCACGAATCATAGTAACAGAAAACTCTAACTTTTCATAATCTTTTAGTTTACTATTAGATGTACTAATTGCGTAGTTGGTATTTTTTAATATTCTTTTTTGATAACTAAAACTGTTAGTTTTATCTTTAGTAAACGTTTTACTTTCAAACCCATCACGTTCTAAATATTTTACAGATTCAGTTTCTTCTGTTGATACAATCCATTTTAAAGATGTTCCTTGTGGAACAGTGATGTTGGTAGCATTTGGTAAAACCTCATTTTTTTTACTTAAATACCGAGGGTAATTTAATTGAATACTAATATTCTGGATAGTTGGTGTTTTTATAATATCTATTTGATAATTAGTAGATTTAACAGTATTCGCTTCAACAAAAAATTCAATAGATTCATTAACTTCTTCAAAAGTGTACGAAAACAACCCACCACCATTATTTTCTAAGAAATATTCTTGGTTGTTATAATAAATTTTCGCTTCATCTGGTAGTACTTCACCTTTCGTTTCTATGTAGATTGTTAAAGGTTTTCCTTGAATAACTTCTAATTGATTTGTTGTTAAATGAAAACTAAAAGGAGCTGGAGGCTGATAAGCTAAGTTATGATTTACCACCCTATTAAAACTTTGATTTAATTTAGTTGAATTACCAGAAACTAATGTTGCGATCCAGATAAGTACAGGAATAGCTAAATATTTCAAATATTTTACATTAACAGAGAAGTTTATGGCTTTCGAAAAAGGTATTGGTTCTAGTTGATCTGCTTTTTGTTGAATGCTAGCTAAAAGTAGTTCAGATGAATTATTTTTACCTTTTAACTGTATGATATTCAATAATTTATCTTTAACCTCGGGAAAATGTTCACCAATAATTTTTGAGGCTTCTTCTTTAGAAATTCCAGTTCTTAGTCCAACTATTTTGAATAATGGAAATAGAATAAATCGAATTAAAAGTGTTATTTCTACAAGAATAAATAGCCAGAAAAGTAAAGTTCTTGCACTTGGTTCTAACCATAAGAAATACTCAATAAAAAGAGTTATGAATAAATACAGTAAACCTAAAGCAGCAAATAGTATGCTACCACGAATAAGTTCATTAGTGTAAAACTTTTTACTAAACTGTTGAAGTTTTTGTTCTATCAAAGAAAAATTAGCCATAAATAATACCTTCTAGTGTAAAATTAAGTAATTAAAACTACTTCGTTAACCAACAAACTTCTTAAAAATGGCTAGGATTTGTTAAAAAATCCCTAAAAAACAAATAGTTATAACATTTATAATTAAAATTCGTTTGTATTGTAACAACCCCGAATATCATTTAATCATAAAAATCTAAAGATTATGAAAACCAAATTATCAAACATTTCGAACACAAAAATTTTATCAAAAGAAGATCAAAAAAACATTACTGGAGGAATCTGGGGAAGCACAAATTGCTTAGTTACTGGATGTCATGATCATTACCCAGGGTATCCTGACACTGGATTCATTGGTTTTGATGGTGGTCCTTGTGCTATTGAAACACCAACAGGTCAGTCGTGTATAGGAACAGCTCGTAATGGAAAGTGTTGTATAGGATCTTTTAATTAAGATTTCGTTTGTTAATGTAGAGAAAAGCAGAAGCTATCCTTTTTTAGGATAGCTTTAATTATTAAAAATAACGTATCTTTTTTGTAAGGTTTACTATTCAAAACAAACTAAGCTCTAAAATATTTAAAACATGAAGAAACTAGCCTATTTTTTAATCTTAACAATCACGTTTAGTGCGTATGCACAAAGTCCATGGACACAAAAGAAAGGAGAAGCGTATTTACAATTAAGTTTTACTACAATTCCTTCGTATTCAACACTTTTTGGTAATCCTGAATACAGTACGGAAAGAAAAATAAATGATAATACATTACAATTTTATGCAGAATATGGATTATCGGACAAAACAACTTTAATAGCTAACTTACCATTTAAAATGGTTGCTAGTAATGAAGTTACAAGCCCTACTATTACTCCTTTTACAACTGAAGATTCTCAATCTTCATTAGGTAATGTAAAATTAGGAGTTAAGCATAATTTTTATAATAAAAAATGGTTGATTTCTGGTCAGCTTTTGATTGAAGCAAACACAGGTACATATGAAGATGCTTCAGGTTTACGTACGGGTTATGATGCTTGGACATTAACTCCAACAATAATTGTAGGTAGAGGATTCAACAACTGGTATATTCAAGGGTTTACAGGAGTTGATATTAGAACAAATGAATACAGTTCTGCCTTTAAATTAGGTGGAGAAGCTGGATATAAAGCACTAGATTGGTTATGGGTTGCAGGATTTTTAGATGGTGTTGCCTCTTTCCAAAACGGAGATTTTGTTGATCCTAGAAACAATACTTTAACAGGTTTATACGTTAATAACCAAAGTTATGCCGCTTTCGGTTTTAAACTTATAGGTGAATTTGATAAAAACTTTGGAGCAAACGTTGGTTTAGGTGGTGCATTTGATGGAAGAAACGTTGCTAAATCTCCAGCAATTTCATTAGGGTTATATTACAAGCTCTAATTATTGATTGTCCTAAATAAATTTAAAAAGGTTTCGTACGAAACCTTTTTTTTATGCCCTTTTTTTACTGTTTTTTTCTTGATGTTTTAAAACTATCTTTGCGCTTTAAAAAAATTAGAAATGTCTGAAAATGTTAGAGTGCGTTTTGCACCAAGTCCAACAGGACCATTACATATGGGAGGCGTTAGAACCGCTTTATATAACTACTTATTTGCTAAAAAACACAACGGAACTTTTGTATTGCGTATAGAAGATACTGATCAAACTCGTTATGTTGCAAATGCAGAACAGTATATTATCGATTCTTTAGAATGGTGTAATATTCCTTTTGATGAAGGGCCAGGAAAGAATGAAAAGTATGGACCATACAGACAATCAGAAAGAAAGCATTTATACAAGCAATATGCTGATGAACTACTAGAAAAAGGTTGGGCATATTATGCATTTGATACAGCAGAAGAATTAGATGCACATAGAAAAGATCATGAAGCTAATGGTAAAACATTTATTTACAATTGGCATAATCGTGAGAAAGGAAGACTAGTGAATTCTTTGGTGTTAAGCAAAGATGAAGTTCAACAAAGAATTGCAAATGGTGATAAATATGTAGTTCGTTTTAAAACCCCACAAGATGAAACTTTAATTTTAGAAGATGAAGTTCGTGGAACTATTAAAATTGACACTAACACACTGGATGATAAGGTTTTATTTAAATCTGATGGAATGCCAACATATCACTTGGCGAACATTGTAGACGATCATTTGATGAAAATTTCGCATGTAATTCGTGGTGAAGAATGGTTACCTTCTCTTCCATTACATACTTTACTATACAAAGCTTTTGAATGGGAAGCGCCAAAATTTGCGCATTTATCTTTGATTTTAAAGCCAGTAGGAAAAGGAAAATTGAGCAAGAGAGATGGTGATAAATTAGGGTTTCCGGTATTTCCTTTGGAATACACTAATGAGAAATCAGGAGATGTTTCACGTGGATACAAAGAAGATGGATATTTTGCAGAAGCTTTTATAAACTTATTAGCATTATTAGGTTGGAATCCTGGAACTGAGCAAGAATTATTCTCTTTAGAGGAATTAACTCAAGCTTTTGATTTAACCAGAGTGAGTAAATCTGGAGCAAAATTTAGTCCAGACAAAGCAAAGTGGTTCAATCAACAATATTTACAACAAAAATCTGCGGAAGAATTAACAGAATTATTCTTACCAATACTTACTAGGCAAGGAATAGAAACTGATAAAAATTATGTTCAGAATGTAGTTGCATTAGTGAAAGAAAGAGCAAACTTTGTAAATGATTTAACTGAATTATCAGGTTTCTTTTTCTCTAACCCAACAGAGTATGATCCAAAAGCTACTAAAAAGCAATGGAAGGAAAATACCGGAGAATTAATGACAGAATTAATTGCTGTTGTCGAAGGAATTGAAGATTTTTCTATTGAAAATGCGCAAGCAGAAATTAAAGGATGGATTACTTCTAAAGAAATTGGTTTTGGTAAAGTAATGCAACCTTTACGCTTAAGTTTAGTTGGAAAATTAGCAGGTCCAGATTTATTTGAAATCATGATGATGATTGGAAAAGAAACTACAATTCAAAGAATTCAAAACGCAATTGCCAGCTTATCGAATGCTTAAAAAATTCATCATAGCAATTCTATTCTTTGGTTTTTATTCGGCCAACTCTCAAATTATAAATATTGAAAATTTACGTCGCGTAACCGATACCACAGGTTGGTCTGGATTTACGCGACTGGATTTACATTTAATTAAAAATGTAAATACTGTTTTTGGCTTTTCTAACAGAACAAGAGTTCAGTATAAAACAGAAAAGAGTTTATGGTTGTTTATAAACGATTTAGATTTTCGTGAAGCCAATTCTAATAAGTTTGTAAGCAAAAACGCTCAACATTTTAGGTACAACTACCGATTTCACCCAAAAATAGCTCTAGAAGCGTTTTTACAGTCTCAAACAAACGAAATAGCTGCGATTGGATTCAGAGGTTTGGTAGGAACGGGTTTACGCTTTAAATTGTCTAAATTAGAGAAATACAAGTTCTATTTTGGAACTTTAGTGATGTATGAGCATGAAAATGTGAATTCTAGTGTAGAAGAAAATAATAGAGATTGGAGAAGTAGCTCATATTTTTCTATGAGCTTATTTCCTCAAAAAAATATCTCGATTGTAAGTACTACCTACTTTCAACCGAGATTTGATTTATTTTCAGATTTTAGAATTTCAAGTCAAAGCACAATAGCTTTAAAAATCTTTAAGAATTTATCTTTTACAACAAACTTTACGTATCAGTATGATGAATTTCCGGTACTAGGAATTCCAAAAGAACAATACCGATTAACTAACGGATTGTTGTATAGTTTTTAATTGTTTGGGTTGTGATAACAAGCACCTCCAGTAAGAGACTTACCTCTACTCATTCCTCCGCCTCCAAATAATCCGTTGAAGCTAAATACAATTCCTCCGGTTATTTGAATATGTGAACGCATACTTTCATAAATTTCTAACGAATGTTTATAATATAATTGCGTATTTAAACCAATTGTATTCGTTACCCAATAGGTAGCTCCAAAACCAATATTCATGGTAGGTGTCATTTTCAATTCAGAGTCAACCAAACTTCCACCTACAAAAACATAAGGTTCAAAATCTTTTATCAGATCTTTGAAGTTATATCGTAAAGAAGCATCCATTGAAAAATACTTTACAGAATTACTGATAAAACCAACATCAAAAGTGTTAAAAGACATCGCGCCATCTAAAGATAACTTATCAGAAACAGGAATTGTTAGATTTAATCTAGGAACTTGAAAGAGATTTTTATCTCCAATAAAAGCAGTATGTTCATCAGAAAACTTTACTACTCCAGCACCGATACCAATTTGCCATAAATCTCCACGTTCTTGAACCTGAGCTAATATATTAGCAGAAAAAAAAAGTAGACATAAGGCAAAAAAAGTTCTTTTTAAAACCATAATTAGGGGAATTAGTTACAGTACTAAACTAGTAAATTTTTATTTTATTATAAATTATACAGCATTTACTTTTTTAATTGCATTAGTAAAATCGTCTAAGTCGTTATCATTCATTACCAGATGAATAGCTTCATCACATACCTTTTCAATATTGTCTAAAGGAAAGCTTAAAGCAGTAGTAATTTTACGCATTAATACTACCTCATCTTTAGTAACTTCATCATCAGCAAAAATCATTTTAGTTAATCTATACAAACGCTCAATGCTTTCATCATAACCAATAGGAGGGTTTATAGGATACGCATCTGGATTTTTAAGAATAACTTTATATTCCTCCTCGCTAATATTTAATTTTCTAGCAGCTCTATCTAATAATTTTTGTTCACCTTCAGTAATTGTATTATCTACCATGGCAATTTTTACAACACTTGCAAAATGCCCCATTTCTTGTTTGTGTTTTCCGCTCGAGTATAAATCAGATATAGACATAGTTTTTAATTTTTTATTGTTATAAATTTAAGTAATCTTCTATGTTTTTAGATGAAGAAAACGAGAAAAAGTCACTTATTACAAATGATTATTTAATTATATTTAACCTAATATGTTCCACATTAAACCTTTACAGGTTTTTAAAGTCTCAGTTATAAATCCCAATTCATGAGAAATTTAATTTACATATTCGTTGTATCACTATTCTTTGCAGCATGTAGTTCTTCAGAAAATAATGAAACTCCAGAACAAGATAATCAAGCACCAATAGTTACAGAACAAGCAACGTATGAAGTTAACGTAACCAAAGGAATTGTTTATGCAGAAGGTTTAAGCCATCAAAGTATAAATAGTACTACTTCTACAGTTCAGCAATTAAAATTAGATGTGTATGTACCAAACAATTCCTCAACAAACCGACCAGCTGTTTTATTAATTCACGGAGGTGGTTTTAAAACAGGATCAAAAGATGGAGGACCAATGGCTTATTTGGCAGAATATTTTGCCTCAAGAGGTTGGGTAGCGTTTTCTATTAATTATCGACTGCAAGCAGATTTAGGAACTGTTCCTCAAGAATGGGTAACGTATATTGAAAACAACAGCGCTTTAATTGCAGACGTAGAACAGGCATATGCTTTATATCCAGCAAGTAGAGATGCAAAAGCAGCTTTACGTTGGGTGTTTGCCAACGCGGATATTTACAATATTAATCCCGATTATGTTTCTGTGGGTGGAGGTTCAGCTGGAGCAGTTTCTGCAACAATGTTAGGTGTTACGGAAGCAGAAGATTATTACGTAGAGATTTCTACTACAACAGATCCAACTTTGGCTACTACAAATGGAAATAAAACCACAAAAGTTCGATCGATTTTAGATTTCTGGGGCAGTGGAGTTACAGCAAGATTGATTAACGATTTATATGGCAAACAACGTTTTGGAGCTAATGATGCGCCAATAATTATTATGCACGGAACTGAAGATGCGGTAGTTGATTTTGCTGAAGCGGAAGCATTGAGAGATAACTACATTAACTCGGGAGTTGATTATGAATTTTATGCTTTACAAGGAGAACCTCATAGTGCATGGAATGCAACTGTAAACGGAAAGCGATTAGAAGAATTGTGCTTTGATTTTATGGTGAAACAACAGAACTTGAACCAACAATAATCAATTATCTTTGATAGAAAAATCAAAGACATTGGATACTAAAGAATATTGGTCGCGGCGCTATATTGAAAAAAATACAGGATGGGATTTAGGAGCACCTTCTCCTCCATTGCAAAATTATATAGATCAATTAACCGATAAGAATCTTCAAATTTTAATTCCTGGCGCTGGTAATTGTTATGAAGCAGAGTATTTATTCAATAACGGATTTAAAAATGTTCACGTATTAGATATTGCTAACGAACCTTTAGCAGCTTTTGCGAAAAGAAACCAAAGTTTTCCCGTGGAACAATTGCATGAAAATGACTTTTTTGAGTTTGAAGGTCAGTTTGATTTGATTTTAGAGCAAACTTTTTTCTGTTCTTTTCCACCTTTATCAGAAACTCGAAAAGTATATGCTAAAAAAATGCATGAGCTTTTAAAACCCAATGGGAAATTGGTAGGATTATGGTTTGATATTCCATTAACAGGCGATCTAGAAAAACGACCTTTCGGTGGCGACAAACAAGAATATCTAAGTTACTTCTCACCGTATTTTGAAGTTCAAAGTTTTGAAGCTTGCTATAATTCTATTCCACCTAGGGAAGGAAGTGAATTATTCGGGATTTTTAAGGTTAAAAAATAATCGTCATTGCGAGCGAAAGTGAAGCAATTTTTCAACCGAATTGTCATTCCAGCGTAGGTGGGAATCTCACCCTATTCATAACAAAACAACTTCTTTATTCTTTTTTCCATTGATGAAAAAAGAAACAAAAAAATCTAGTCTTCATAGCTTTTCACTCATAAAATCACATTCTCGAAACGGAATGAAAAGAACTCATCTTCCTTGCGTCAGATTCAAACAGCTTTTCATCCTTATCGTTTCTTGTGGTGGATTTTATGGCTCAATCTATAGATGACGTTTGAACCATAACTAAAAAACCGACGTCAGAAGATCAGCGTTAAGAAAATTGAGTGCAAATTCGTTGAAAATAAAATTTGTTTGAGACACAGCCAAGTTATTTTAGAATTGTACGAAGATTTTTAGTTGATATTCTGGAGCCTTGATTTTTGATTAGTTCACCCCATTTTAAATGGATTAAGTGTTCATGAACCTCCTAAAGTCGCTTTCATTCTATCAAGACAAAGAACGATAATAACAAACGTCATTGCGAATCCCGAGGTTTCGGGATGAAGCAATCTGCACTTCGATTAAAAGATTACTTCGTCATTCTTCCTCGTAATGACATACCCCACTATTGAAAAAACACAAAATATTTTGTATGTTTAAACCACGAAAAAAGATAAAGTAATAGACCAGTCCCCCTGTTCCTTTCATTTTTATTTCATTTAAACAGATAGTCCTTACGAATAAACGTAAAGGAAAGTTGTTCTGTGTGTTTAGTTTTGAAATAAAACATTTATGTATAACAATATTATTTTTATAGGAGGAATTCATGGAGTAGGTAAAGGAAAAATCTGTTCTGAAATCTCGAAAGAAACAGGCTGGATACATATTTCTGCTAGTCAAGTTTTAAGATGGGAAGAGATTAGCTCCTCAGAAAAAAAGGAAGTAAAAAATATTAAATCTACACAGGATAGGTTGAGAGATGGTTTGAATGAATTAATTGATCCAAGTAAGAAATATTTATTAGATGGACATTTTACTTTATTAAATAAAGAAGGGACACCGGAATTAATAGAGATAGATATTTTTAATCATATAAAACCTGTTTTGTATGTAATAATAATTGAAGAAGAGGAAATAATTCATAAAAGGTTACTACGAAGAGATTCTAAAAATTATTCACTAGAAAAGCTTAAGGAGTTTCAAGAAATGGAAAGAAATCGATCAATTTTTATTTCTACTAGACAAGAAAAAAAGCTAATCAAAATCCATAATCAAAAAATATCAGAATTAATTAAGTCAATAAAAGATGAAAATTTTACTTGATACAAATATTGTAATTCATAGAGAAACGAATAATATTATTGAGCCAGAAATAGGTGAACTTTTCTATTGGATAGATAGGTTAAATTATAAAAAATATATTCACCCAATAACAGTTTTAGAAATTGAAAAGTATAAAAATGAAAAAGTAGTTCGAACGTTTAGTATTAAACTCAATAGCTATAATAAAATTAAAAGCACTCTTCCTCTATCAAAAGAGGTAAATGAAATATGTAGCTCTATTGATCAGAACCAAAATGACATAAATGATACTCAATTACTTAATGAAGTATATTGCAGTAGAATTAATTTATTAATTACTCAAGACAAGAAAATTCACTTTAAAGCGAAGAAGCTAGGAATACAAGAAAGCGTCTTTTCTATTCAATCTTTTCTAGAAAAAGTAGTTTCCGAAAATCCAGATTTAGTCGAATATGATGTGTTGTCCGTTAAGAATGTTAATTTCGCTGAAGTTAATATTAAAGATAATTTTTTTGATAGTTTTAGAAAAGACTATAGCGAGTTCGACAAATGGTATTTATCAAAGTTTGATGAACAATGTTATGTTTGCTATAGTAAGCAAAATTTAGCAGCTTTTTTGTATATAAAAGTAGAAGATGAAGAAGAAAACTACACAGATATAGAACCTGCTTTTGAAAAGAAGAAAAGATTAAAAATTGGGACATTAAAAGTAGTAAGTAATGGATTTAAAATAGGAGAAAGATTCTTAAAAATAGTATTTGATAATGCGCATCAATATAAAGTAGATGAAATTTATGTTACAGTTTTCGAAAAACGTCCTGAGCAAATTGATCTTATTGATATGTTACAACAATGGGGTTTTATTAAACATGGGATTAAATCAACCAAAAACGGTGAGGAACTAGTCTTAAAAAGGTCTTTTGGTAAGACTTTACCAGTAAATATTAAAAACCCAAAACTTACCTTTCCTTTTATTTCTTGGGAAACGAGAAAGTATATCATTAAAATAGAGCCAGAATATCATGATGAGCTATTCCCAGACAGTATTAATACAAGAACAGATAAATCTAAGTTTATTGAAAATGAACCTCACAGAAATAGGATCGGTAAGGTATATATTTCTCACTCTCAAGACAGGCATCTTAAACCTGGAGATATAATTATTATTTATAGAATTGGTGAATCAAGTCCAAAAAGATATTCTAGTACTATTACTTCAATTTGTATAGTAGAAGATGTAATTACAAATTTTGAGTCTTTCAATGATTTTTATAAAGTATGTTATAGGAGAACAATGATTAAGAAAGAAGAGTTAGAAATAAATTGGTGGAACAAGATGAAATACAAGCCTTTTGTTATCAAGTTTTTATATGCGTTTTCTCTGCCTACTCCCAAACTAACACTTAATGATCTTAATCAGATTGGTGTTATTGAAGATATAATGAATATGCCTCGAGGCTTTATAGAAATAACAAATAAACAATTCAAAATATTAACTAGATTTGCATACAAACTGAAGTGATTTATGAAAGTAGTATTGTCAATTAAACCAGAATTTGCATTTAAAATATTTGAAGGAACAAAAAAATTTGAATTTAGGAAAGCAATATTCAAGAACACAAATGTTACATCTGTGGTTGTTTATGCTTCCTCACCAGTACAAAAGGTGATAGGTGAATTCGAAATAGGTGAAATTTTCAATAAAGACATAGATACGCTTTGGAACTTAACAAAAGAATATTCAGGGATTTCTGAAGATTTTTTCTATGAATATTTTTCTCAAAAAGAAAAAGGTTTTGCTATTCAGGTTAAAAGCATGAAGAAATATAAAAAACCAAAATGTTTAAGGGCAGATTTTAATCTACACCCGCCTCAATCATTTGCTTACGTGAAGTAATTATTCTGTTCTACGACAATTTCCCCACAAAATATAATCCCCGTATCTTTGCAAAAATTTATTACCGTTGAGTAAGCAAACCATTGTAAACTACTACCAAAATGCTACAAAGGTAGCTTTGGTACAACAGGCGCTACAACAAGAGAAACACCATTTTCAACTTTCGAATTTGGTCGGATCTTCGTTGTCTTTTGTGATATCTGAAACTTTTAAAACTGCCGACAAACCTTACTTGTTTATTTGTAATGATAAAGAAGAAGCGGCCTATTATTTAAACGACCTTGAGCAATTACTAGGAGAGAAAAATGTATTGTTTTATCCGGGTTCATATCGTCGTCCGTATCAAATAGAAGAAACCGACAATGCCAATGTGTTGTTGCGTTCGGAAGTACTCAACCGAATCAATTCTCGTAAAAAACCAGCGATAATTGTTACCTATCCAACCGCACTTTTTGAAAAAGTAGTGACAAAAAAAGAGTTGGAGAAAAACACACTGAAAGTTACTCAAGGAGAAAACCTGTCGCTTGATTTTATCAACGAAGTGTTGTTTGAGTACAATTTCAATCGTGTAGATTTTGTTACCGAACCTGGAGAGTTTTCGGTACGTGGAGGAATTGTAGATGTGTTTTCGTTTTCAAACGATGAACCCTACAGAATTGAGTTTTTTGGTGATGAGGTAGACAGCATCCGAACATTCGATGTAGAAACACAATTGTCGAAAGAGAAATTCTCGAAAGTGAGCATTATGCCAAACGTTGAAAACAAGGCATTGCAAGAATCACGCGAAAGTTTCTTGAAATACATTTCTGCAAAAACGGTATTGTTTGTAAAAAACAAAGATTTACTCACTGGAAATCTCGATAAATTTTTCCGCAAAGCGGAAGTAGAATTTGAAAAGCTGTCGAAAGAAGTTCAGCATTCAAAACCATCAGAATTATTTTGTGATGGATCAGTTATAGAAAGTCAGTTATCGGATTTTACTGTGGCTTATCTTGATAAACGTCATGCTGAACTTGATTCAGCATCTCATCAAGAGAAGAACTCAGAACCTCAATCGGGTGAGACCCTGAAACAAGTTCAGGGTGACATTTCGTTCGCGGTTCGCTCCCAGCCTTCTTTTAACAAACAATTCGATTTGTTAATTGAAGATTTAAATGTGCATCACAGCAAAGGATACACCAACTATATTTTCTGTTCCAATGAAAAACAAGCACAACGTTTCCATGATATTTTTGATGACGCCGATGAAGAAGTTCATTATGAAACCGTGGTTTTCCCAATTTATCAAGGATTTATAGATGAAGATCAAAAGATTGTGTGTTATACTGATCATCAAATCTTTGAACGTTATCACAAATTCCGATTAAAAAATGGTTATGCCAAAAAGCAATCCATTACGCTTAAGGAATTAACCAATCTTGAAAAAGGCGATTATGTAACACATATCGATCATGGGGTTGGGCGTTTTGCAGGATTACAAAAAATTGATGTTGACGGAAAAAAACAAGAAGCGATTAAGTTAATCTATGGAGATCGCGATATTTTGTATGTGAGTATTCACTCGTTACATAAAATCTCTAAGTTTAACGGAAAAGACGGAAAGGCTCCGAAAATATTCAAGTTAGGTTCAAATGCTTGGAAGAAAATCAAGCAAAAAACTAAAACAAGAGTTAAAGAAATTGCCTTTAACTTAATTCAATTGTATGCAAAACGAAAGTTAGAAAAAGGATACGCTTTTGGCCCGGATACACACATGCAGCATGAGTTGGAAGCAAGTTTCTTATTTGAAGATACACCAGATCAATTTACAGCAACGCAAGATGTAAAAAACGATATGGAAAAAGACCAACCGATGGATCGCTTGGTTTGTGGAGATGTTGGTTTTGGAAAAACTGAAGTTGCCATTCGTGCAGCGTTTAAAGCTGTTGACAACGGAAAACAAGTTGCTATTTTGGTTCCAACAACCATATTAGCTTTTCAGCATTTTAAAACGTTTTCTGAGCGTTTAAAGCATTTCCCTGTTCATATCGAATACTTAAATCGTTTCAGAAGCGCAAAACAAAAGAGAGGTGTTTTAGAAGGTTTAACAGACGGTTCTGTAGACATTGTAATCGGAACGCATCAATTGACAAATAAAAACGTTCAGTTTAAAGATTTAGGTTTACTTATTATTGATGAAGAACAGAAGTTTGGAGTTGCTGTAAAAGACAAGTTGAAAACCATCAAGGAAAATGTAGATACATTAACCTTAACAGCAACGCCAATTCCACGAACATTACAGTTCAGTTTAATGGCGGCTCGTGATTTATCAGTAATAAAAACACCACCACCAAACCGTCATCCAGTGGAAACGAACGTAGTTCGTTTATCTGAAGAAACTATGCGCGACGCAATTTCGTATGAAATTTCACGTGGAGGTCAGGTTTTCTTTATTCACAATCGAATTGAAAATATCAAAGAAGTAGCCGGAATGTTACAACGTTTGGTTCCTTCAGCAAAAATTGGAATTGGACATGGGCAAATGGAAGGGAAAAAGTTAGAGGAATTAATGCTAGCTTTTATGAATGGTGAGTTTGATGTATTGGTTTCTACTACGATTATTGAAAGCGGATTGGATGTGCCAAATGCCAATACAATTTTCATTAACAATGCCAACAATTTCGGATTATCAGATTTACACCAAATGCGTGGACGTGTAGGTCGATCAAACAAAAAAGCATTTTGTTATTTCATTACTCCGCCATATCACGTAATGACAGACGAAGCGCGTAAACGTATTCAGGCTTTAGAAATGTTCTCTGAATTAGGAAGCGGATTGAATATTGCCATGAAAGACTTGGAAATTCGTGGTGCTGGAGATTTATTAGGAGGAGAACAAAGTGGATTTATAAACGATATTGGTTTTGATACTTATCAGAAAATCTTAAAAGAAGCGATTGAAGAACTGAAAGAAAATGAGTTCAAAGATTTATATCCTGTTGATGAAAATGCTGGTCCGAAGGAATATGTAAAAGAGGTTCAAATTGATACGGATTTTGAAATACTTTTTCCAGATGACTACGTGAATAATATCTCTGAGCGTTTGAATTTATATAAAGCGTTAAGTGATTTAACAACAGAAGAGGAATTACAAACCTTTGAGAAAAACATCGTAGATCGTTTTGGGGAATTCCCAACTCAAGTACAGGATTTATTAGATTCTGTACGAATCAAATGGTTAGCAAAATCATTAGGATTGGAGAAAGTGATTTTAAAGCAAAAACGTTTGGTAGGATATTTTGTGTCTGATCAACAGTCTGATTTTTATCAAACCGAAGCATTTACTAGAATGTTGAAGTATGTACAGCGAAATTCGAAAAGCTGTGTGATGAAAGAAAAACAAACTAAAAACGGATTACGATTATTAATAACGTTTATTAAAATTGATTCTATTAAAAAGGCATTGGAGACGTTGGAGAAGATTTAAAATATGAATAATTATGAGATTCCCGTCTACGCGGGAATGACAGAAGAGATTGACGTTGTCATTCCCATGAAAAAGAGATATAAATGATGATATAATTATATAGGATTAAGCTTTTTTACGTTTAAATCGACATATTCAGAAAAGAATTAAAAATCAAGGCAGCAGCGATGGATAGAAGATGAAAAAGTGTTTGAGCGAAGCGAGTTTTTTTCATCTGTAGAGGAAGGTGCCGTAGTATTTTCTTATATTTTTCTGATAAGTCTTGACTTTTGTTTCTTTTTGTCAAGAAAAAGAAAAGAAGAAAAAATAGTTAATACTGTTGATATATGAAAGGGTGAAAATGATTTAAATTGAAAGTCTGAATAATTAAAAAACTGTATCTTTTGGTACTGTTTATGATGTAAAAGAGCTGATTTTTAAAAATTAGGTAAATGAAACGAATAGTTATTCTTGTTTTTTTGTGTTTAGTAAACTTCGTTTACGGTCAACGATTATCGTTTAATATTACAAATGATTCTATTGATAGTGAGTTTTACTTGACTAAAATCAATAATGAAGTTCTAGAAACGATTACTATTGAAGCCTTGAATTTTAATGTTGATATCAACTTTGAAGATGGCTACTATTTTCTTCAAAAAGAAGATGAAAAAGTCCTTTTGTATTTAAAGAAAAACGATGAGTTTTCCATCTCTTTTGATGCAGATAATTTTCAAAAATCATTAAGTTTTACGGGTAAACGAGGAGCAGGAAGAAATACCTACATGCACAGTAAAAATGCTGAACTTTTAGATAGAGGTGGAAATGTGAAAACGTTTCATCCAAAAGAGTTTTACGAAGGAAATGAAATCCAATATTTAAGTCGACTAGATCAGTATTACAAAGGGTTTTATGGAACTTTGTTTGGAAGTGGGTTTGACGAAGGATTTGTAAATAAAGAATCTAAGAATTTACAATATGGTTATTATCTAGATATTTTAAAATTCGAAAAAGCGAAAAAACATTACGAATTTAAAGATAGCATCCAAGTTTCAGAATCATTTTTAGCTCCGTTAAGCAGTTTACATTTCGATAATCAATTATTTTCAGATAAATACCAATCGTATAACGAATTGGCGGTTTTGAAATGGCAAAAAGATATTGAAGCTACTAACGATTATCCTGTAATGGAAGGAATTGTCGCTTCGATTAGAACCGAAGCAATTCAAAAAGGGATATTAGAACGTTTGTATGAAACCATGTCTAAAGATGAACCTAGTAGAATGCGTGCCTATTTAGACTTCATTAAAGCCTATTCAAAAGACAACAAGTTAATTGCAAAAGCAAAAACAAGGTTAGCTGAAATTCGTCAGGAAGAAGCAGTAAAAAACCTTTCTAGATTTAATTATTTAAACACTAACGGAGAAGAGGTAAAATTAGCCGACTTTAAAGGGAATTATATCTTTTTATACATTTGGGCGTCTTTCTGTAAAGATTGCGTGAATCAATTTAAAAACATTGAAAAATTAAGAGAAAACTTTGAAGACAAAAACATTGTCTTCATCGGCGTGTCTGTGGATAAAAAAGAGGACTTCGAAAAATGGTCGGGAATCGTAAAAGAATCTGGAATTAAAACCAGTGCATTGCAACTATTTTTTGATGGAACTCGATCAAAAATTGTAAAAGCTTATAATCTTTCTGCTATTCCTGCATTTGCTGTTTTGTCATTAAAAGGCGAAAAAATGGAAATGGAATTTAAGGAAGTAGATTCTAAGAAAACACAACGCTTGTTGCGAAAGCTTTTCGATGACTAGATTGTGTTTTAAACGAACTAAAAATTGTCATTGCGAATCCCGTTCCGTCCCGAAAAGTCGGGATGGGAATTGGGATGAAGTAACCTCTCGTGTTTAGAAGCTATAAAAAGAAATAAACAGATTCCTTCGTCATTTATTACCTCGGAATGACATTAATTTTAATTGAATAAAAAGAAGGATATAAAATGCAAAATTACTTGTAAATATTACTATCTTTCGCCCTTAATTCTATAAAAAATAATTCATTGCAAAACAACTACTTAGATAAACTTCTTGGATTAATAATGGCTACTTTTTTTATAAGTACTTCAGGTGTTTTAGGAAGATATATAAGCATGCCTTCTGAGGTTATTATTTTTTTTAGAGCCACATTTGCGATGATTATTTTGTTTGTTTTTTTGAAATACAAACGAGTTGGTTTTAAACTGAAGTCTAACAAACACCGTTTACCGTTTTTAATTGGTGGTATTTTTATGGGTGTGCATTGGGTAACCTATTTTTTTGCATTGAAACTTTCAAATGTCGCAATAGGAATGTTATCGTTATATACATTTCCTGTAATAATTGCTTTTTTAGAACCAGTATTTCTAAAAGTCAAATTCAACCCAATTTATATTGTTTTGGGCATTTTAGTATTACTGGGCCTTTATATTTTATCTCCTGACTTTACGTTTGAAAGCACTACAATTCAAGGAATACTATTCGGATTAGTTTCTGCATTATGTTATGCAATTCGAATCTTAATTTTAAAACAATATGTTCACCAATACAATGGCGTTTTACTAATGTTTTATCAAACAGTAATCATCAGTATTTGTTTACTACCAACCTTGTTTTTTATGGACATTTCAGGTTTCCAGAGTCAGTTGCCTTATTTGCTTTTATTAGCCTTTTTAACTACAGCAATTGGGCATAGTTTAATGGTGTATTCTTTACAGTTTTTTACCGCATCAACCACAAGTATTATTAGTAGTATTCAACCTATTTTCGGAATTATTTTAGCGTATCTATTCCTAAGTGAAATTCCAACTTTGAATACCTTTTTAGGTGGAGGTTTAATTTTAGCAACTGTAGTTGTTGAAAGTATACGAAGTAAGAAAGGCTAATAAACTTTAACTTCGGATTAACAACAGTTATTCTCTTTTTTGTGTTCCTTTATCCTGAATTAATCGGCATGTTATGAGATACTTTCTTTTCTTTTTGACTATTGTTTTTATGGGTTGTCAAAACAAAGAACAAATTCCTACAGCAAATGATATTTTAACAAAAAGTATTCAAACTCACGATCCGAATGGAAATTGGAACAACGCTAGTTTTTCAATATATATTCAAGAACCAAGACTTGGAAATCCTGTACGTTATTCTGAGGTAAAATTAAATAATAAAGACAACTCTTTTGAACTGAAAAGAAATAGAGAAGAACATGTGTCTACTCATATTGTTGATAAAGATGGAACTTCAATTACATATTTGGACGATAAAATAGAAACAGACACACTTCTTATCAATAAATACCGATTAAACCCAAATAGAAATAAGGGTTATCAGAGATTTTACAAAGTATTATTAGGTTTGCCAATGTCTTTAAACTCAAAGAAAATCACATTGAATGAAGACGTTATAACGTCTTCATTCAACAAAGAACAATGTTATAAACTGAGTGTTATACTTGGTGAACCTTTATTTTCTAAGCATTGGAATGTGTTTTTCTCAAAAGAGAATAACAAAATAGTAGGATTAGAAATGGTTTTTCCTAAAGATCCTAATAAAGGGGAGCGATTGGTTTTTGAAGGAGAATTTATAATAAATAACGATATAATCATCCCAAGAATTAGACATTGGAGAGAGTTGAATGATGCCTATTCTGGAAGTGATATTATTCTAAAAGATTTGTAATATAATTAGTGTGTTTAGAGGAAGTTTATCTTGTAGAAACATCTTCGTAATTTCTACGAACGAAATCAAGTGCGCTTTCTAATACTTCTCCCATATTTTTACTCTTTTTAAAAGAAATGTCTCGTGTAAAATCAAAAACTTGCATTTTTAATTGTTCAATGTTTTCATTTGTAGAAATTTCGTCGTTTTTCATACAAAAAACCAACTCATCAATTCGATCTTCTGAAGATAAAATACGTTTAGCAACAATTGAACGTTCCTCTAATTTATACTGCTCAATTGAATTTTCTTGAAGCTTCTCTCCTACTAGTTCAACCATTGGAAAATTCTCCTTAAAAAATTGTGGATAATACACTTTAAATTTTCCTTCGAAGCACTGCTGATCAAAATCGATAGCTCTGATTTTATAAACCACACTATCAAAATCATGTGTAGGAACAATAACGTAATTATAAGACCGCATATCTCCCAACAAACGAATCATACAACGCTCATTAAATTTTACAAACTCCTTCGCTATTTGAGATTTTTCAGGTTCTGAACAATTAGGTAAAATTTCTTTGATAAACGTATCACCAGGAATTCCAGCAATATGTTCTTCAATTAATGTGTCCTTATATACTAAAAAGTTTAAGTTGTAAGGAGACAAAATGTGTTCTAATTCTAGTCCATAGACACGAGAAGCATCGGTTTTTTTAACGTAGAAATAGGTGTAATTATCATTCAAAACATTACGAACTTTTACTCTAAAAGGTTTAGAATTTCCGAACGTACAATAGTCTACAGCATCAATATTTAAGTATTGAATATTGTCTTCATTTCCGTTGGAATGTAAAATGTTGTAGACTTTTTTTAAACTTAAATCTATTTCTTCACGATCAAAGTCTGAGTAATACGCACGAACCCAAAGTGTATCTTCGTCATTTTTATCATAAACCACTACAGATCCTTGAAACCGCAGTAAGTCTTCATAAAAAATTGGAATTTTAATGTTTCTAC
This sequence comes from uncultured Tenacibaculum sp., assembly GCA_947492185.1. GTDB lineage: Bacteria > Bacteroidota > Bacteroidia > Flavobacteriales > Flavobacteriaceae > Polaribacter. Next base: position 300,303 of record CANLMR010000001.1, on the reverse strand, counting down.
TGTGTTCAATCAAATACTCATTTAAAAAATGATTGATTGGAAACGCAGGTTTCTTCTTAGACATTAATTTTTCTTCGGAATGCATGAATGGATCTTTTCTTCAAAAATAAGCTTTTACACTAAATCTCAAACATTTTTCCTGGTAGAGCTTTCACGGCACCTTTGAGTTCCATTTGAATTAAAACTGATGATAATTTGTAAACAGGAATTTCACAATCTATAGCAATTACATCTAACAATTGCTTTCCGTTAATTTGCAGATAGTCATGAATTTTTTGCTCTTCTATGTTTAAATCAATAAACAATTTAGGCTGAATAGTTTCTCGTTTTTTCGGAACATCCCAGTTCAGCATTTTCACAATATCATCCGGAGAACTCAGTAAATGGGCTTGGTTGTTTTTAATTAAATTATTACAACCTTTGCTGTAGCTATCATCAAATCTACCAGATAAAGCAAAAACATCTCTATTGTATGAGTTAGCAATATCAGCAGTAACCAAAGAGCCTCCTTTTTCAGCAGATTCGATAATAATTGTGGCTTGAGAAATACCAGCAACAATGCGATTTCGTTTTAAGAAATTTTCTCGAAACGGTTTTTCATCATGCCAAAACTCTGTTATAAACCCGCCGTTTTCCATAACACTTCGCATGTATTTCTTGTGAGCTTTTGGATACAAATTATCTAATCCATGAGCCAAAACAGCGAAGGTTTGTAAATTGTTTTCAATTGCAGCTTTATGCGCACAGATATCAGTTCCATATGCAAAACCACTTACAATTATTGGGTTATATGGAGCTAAATGTTCAACTAACTCATTACAAAAAGATCGACCATAGTTGGTTAAATTTCTTGTACCAACAATTGATATAATTCTCTCCTGATTCCAATTCAAATTCCCATCATGAAATAGTAATAATGGTCCATCAACACAATGTTTTAATCTACTAGGATAACCTTCTTCAAGGAAATATGTGTGTTTAATATTTCTCTTTTGAATGTAACTCATTTCATATTCAACTTGTTGTAAAACCTCGAGTTTTTGAAGTTGTTGTACAACAAATTCTCCGATTCCATCAATTTTTAAAAGAGATGATTTTTTCTCTTTAAAAACCTGTTGAGCAGATCCAATAACACGAATTAATTTTTTAGCAGTAATATCACCCACATTAGGTGTAGCTTGCAGTTTTAGTACTGCAAATAATTCTTCTTCTAGCATGTTCTTTTTTAATAGCATAACGAAAATACAACTTTTTTGTTTGATAATTTAGATAGTTGTTTTTTGAAAAACCAAACAAAAAAAGCTAACTTTGTAATTATGATATTGAAAAGCTATATACAAGATTTATTATATCGTTATGATTGTGTGATAGTTCCGGGTTTTGGAGGTTTTATTACCAACAAAATAGGTGCGACTATTGAAGGGAATACTATTTATCCTCCTTCTAAAAGAGTTTCATTTAATGCACAATTAAACCATAATGATGGCTTATTTGTAAATCATGTAGCTTCAATTGAAAAAATATCATTTAACGAAGCAAATGAAAAAGTAGCTAAAGTTGTTGCCGAGTGGAAACATCATTTAGAGGCTCAACCACTATTAATTGACGGATTAGGTACGTTAACTCCTAATGCCGAAAATCAACTAAACTTTGAACCTAACGGAAAGGTAAATTTTGATTTGAATTCTTTTGGATTTACAGCAGTTTCTGATATTACTAAAGTGGTTCAAGAAGATACTTTAACTACAGATACCACGGTTAAAGAATTAATTCCTACTATTAATGTTAAAAAAGAGGAAGATAAAGAACAAGTTTTAGGAGCTGGTAATTTCTTAAGATATGCTGCAGGAGCTGCTATTTTAGTTGCTGGATTTATTGGAGTTAACAAATACAACAATAACAACAAGCTTCAAGAATTTGCAAAAGAGCAAAATGCTATCGAGCAAAAAATTCAAAAAGCAACTTTTATTATTGACGATCAATTACCTACGGTTAGTCTTAATGTAGCTAAAGAAAACAACCTAATTCATATTATTGCTGGTGCTTTTCAGCTAGAAAAGAATGCTGAAAGAAAAATTAAGCAATTAAAAGCTAAGGGATATAATGATGCTAAAATCCTTGGTAAAAATGAATGGGGATTAACTCAAGTTTCAGTAGGAAGTTATCCTAATAAAGAAGCTGCTGATAAAGACATCGAAGTAATAAGAAACAAAGTTTCCTTTGATGCTTGGATATTAGTTCAAGAAGACTAACACTTCCTTTTTATTTATTAGACTAACTTATTAACTCTTTAAGGAGCATTGTATATCTTTGCCGAAAGTAATTATTGAAATTATTATTGATGAGAGCAAAGTATCCTAAAGAATCATTAACTATACTTACCGATTTAGTTTTACCAGGAGAAACAAACTATTTAGACAATCTTTTTGGAGGAGAGTTATTGGCTAGAATGGATAGAGCATGTAGTATTGCAGCTAGGAGACATTCTAGACGAATCGTAGTTACTGCATCTGTAAATCATGTTGCGTTTACAAAATCGGTTCCAGTAGGAAGTGTGGTTACAGTTGAAGCAAAAGTCTCTAGGGCTTTTACTTCATCAATGGAAGTATTTGTTGATGTTTGGATTGAAGATCGTCAATCTGGGGAAAAAACAAAAGTAAATGAAGGAATTTACACGTTTGTTGCCGTAGATGAAACAGGTAAACCTGTACCGATTCCACAAATAGATCCTGAAACTGATTTAGAAAAGGAACGTTATGATGGAGCACTTCGCAGAAAGCAATTAAGTTTAATTTTAGCAGGGAAAATGAAGCCAAACGAAGCTACAGAGCTTAAGGCTTTGTTTGTTGGTTAGAACGGCTTATTTTGTCTATTTCACCATTTTCAGATAACATTATTGCAATAGGTCTTGTTTTTTCAAATTGAGAAAAGACGATTATCATTATTACCGTAATTGGTACAGAAAGTACCATTCCTGTAATTCCCCATATTTTCCCCCATACAGCTAAGGAAAGAATGGTAACTAATGGACTTAAGTTTAATGATTTTCCGAATAAACGGGGCTCGATAATATTACCTACAACAACTTGAATAGCACCAACTGCAATAGCAATAATTAAAAACGGTGTAAACTCACCGAATTGAAGTAAACTAAAAATAGCAGGAAAAAGAGTTCCTACTAAAGAACCAACCGTTGGAATATAATTCAATAGAAAAATGAGAAATGCCCAGAAAGGCGCGCTATCAATTCCTACAAAAAGAAGGACAAAGTAACTTAGTGTTCCGGTTAGTAAACTAACGTATGTTTTTAGACGTATGTAGTTTGAAATAGAATCTTCAATTTTATCAATCATTGACTTAACACTCTCGTAATTATTTCCGTTGGTTAAAATCATGAAAAGTTTTTTGGTAAAACTTTTTTCTTCTAAAAACAAGAATAAAGCGTAGATGATAATCATAAATGTATCTCCTAATAAACCACTTACACCATTAGCAATATCTCCTAAAACTGAACCATAATTAAAATCACCAACTACAGATTTTATAGAGGTCATAATATCGACATTTAAATAATTACCTAAATCGGTAATTATTTTCTCAACATTAGGTTCGTATTTATCGTAAGAGTTGGTAACATCTGTTACACTGTTGGTAATAATTTCAGAAACGAAACCAAAAACTAAGATGATAAGTGTAAACACGATAATATTACTTAACCATTTAGGAATAAATTTTTCTGCAAAAGGAATTTTGTAGATGGCTTTTCGAATTTCACGAGTAAAAAACCAAAAAATAAGGGCAAAAATAAAGGGAATTAAAATTCCTTTTCCAATAACAAGTACGGTTATTATTGCTATAGTTACAATAATAAAGTTAGATGCTTTATTCATTTAGTTTGCTCTTATCCAATCTGAAGGATTTAATCGATTAGTGTTTTTGAAAAGTACAAAAACAAGATCGGTTTTACCAGTAATTCTATCCGTAAAAATTTTACCTACAGAATCACCTGTTTTCACAGTCTGTCCTTTTTTAACATAAACCTCTCTTAAATTAGAATAAGTAGTAATATAATCTCCATGCTGAACCATTACACTTCTTGTTCCTTTTTCAGATTTGGTAATATTTAACACTTTACCATTAAAAATACTTTTAGCAACATCACCTTGCTTTCCTCTAATATGTAGTCCAGTGCTATTAATTGTTATTGATTTAAAAGTAGGGTGAGGTTGAACACCAAATTTACGTGTAACAATACCATCTAATGGCCAAGGTAAATTCCCCTTATTTTGCTCAAAGTTAACTTTCAAAGCTTTTTCAGCTTTACTCAATAAAAGCTCTCCTTTTTTTACATTTCCTTTCTTTCCTTTATTGGCTTTAGCAATAGCAGCTCTAATGGCTTTATCGATCTTTTTAGCAACTGCTTTTTCTTCTCTTATTTTCTTTTGAAGCTGTTTTTTATATTTACCTTCTTGGGTTTTTATTTTGGTAACAAGTGTTTCTTGTTGATCCTTTTCATTTTCAATTTTTTTCTTTTGATTCTTTTCAGTGTTTATTAAAACTTTCTTTTGATTTTTCTTTTGATTTAAAGAATCATTTAACCGTTTAATCTCTTTAGTTTTTTCAATAACACGTTCACCTTGTTTCTTTCTAAAGCTTTTGTATTGTTCAATATATTTGATTCGTTTATATGCTTGTAGGAAGTTTTCAGAAGATAGTAAAAACATAGTTTTACTTTGTTGTGACTTGCTTTTATAAGATTTAAAAACCATAGCAGCATAATCGTCTTTTAAATTGGTCAACTCCAAGTTGTTTGCGGTAATTTTTTTTTCGTTTTGAGCAATTTCTTTATTAAGCTCTTCAGTTTCTAATTCAATAGTTTCAATGAGTCGCTCTCTAACAGTAATCTTTTGACTTAAATCTTTTAAATCGTCTAAAGCATCTGTTTTTTCTTTTTTGGTTTCAAAAAGCAAATTGTTAATCTTTTTGATTTCTTTATTAAGCTTTTTACGGCGTTTTTCGAGGTCTTTTCTTGATTGCCCTTGTAATGACACTCCTAAAAAGAGAAAACTAAAAAAAGATATATATAAAAGACGTTTCACTATAGTTTAATTTCTTTATATCCTGAAGGAATCTTAAACGGCATAACTAACTCTTTATCAAACTCAACTGAACGCAAGTTTAAATCAATATTAGTGAATTTATTTTTTTCTTTGGCCCTAATCTGTATTTTTTCTGGAAATAAGTAGGAGTTTTTTGCTATATAACTTGGGTAAAAAACATCTAATCTTTGATTTTTAATTGAGTTTATAACGTATTGCTTTTCAATTTTAAAGCTAGCAGGATTAATATGATAAAAAATATCAAAAAGTGTTAGTTGGTCTTTTGGATAAAGTTTATAAGATTTTTCCACAATTTCTACTTCTTGCTTATTCTTTTTTAAATTGTAAATAGCTTGTCCTATCAATAAGTTTTGTAATTGTGTAAAGTTAATATCTACACCTAATAATTTTTTCAACATAGAAAAATCACCTTCGAAATAATTTCTCTTGTAAGGTGAATAAAAGCTCACTTTTTTAGGAGTAATTTTCACTTTAAAAATGGTAATAATTTTAGTTCCTTTTAACCAAATTACTTCATCTTTTACCATTTTCATTTTTACTGAAAAACCTAGATCTTCTTTAGTGTCTTTATAATTTACTTTTAGTTTGGCGTCTACTGTTTTAGGAAATTCAATATTGTTATGTTTTCTAACGATTTTTTTAGAAGACATTTCCTTAACAACCCCAGTGTTTTCAGTAACTTTTTTTGAAGATTTACAAGAACCAAAAACAAGTAATCCAACTAAGAGATAACGATATAATTTCATGTATTATTTACGTTTTTTTTGATATTTATCTACGTTCTTAGCATCACCCAAAGCTTTATAAGCTTTTATAAGTTCAGTATAAAAACGGTTTTCTAATGATTTATCATCAATCACAAAATCAATACCATTTTGTAAACTTTCAATAGCTTTTTTAAACTGTTTGCTTTTATTTAACGCTTTTCCGTTCATTAAATACACTATAGGTTGTGCAGGAAATAAAGACATACCACGTTCACTATAGTTTAATAAAAGCTTACTGTTTTCCTTGTCAAGTTCTGAAAGTAAATTAGCTAGAATAGGAAAAGACTTTTCTTTTTCAAAAAGAATTTTTAAATCTTGCTTTTCGTTACTTTCCTTTTTTAAAGATGGTTTAGGTTGTTTTTTAACTACCAAAAACATGCTTTTTCTTAGTGAACGCAATCTAGAATCTAACATTTTTGCTTCAGCTAGTTGATTCAATATTTTAATAGCAGCATCTCGATTATTATTCTGTAAGTATAGAAAAACTAAAGCTCTTTTTTTCTTAGGATGTTTTTCGGCTATTTTTTGTTGAAGAATAATTGCATCATCAAAATTTCTGTTCTTTTTGTGCACTTTAACCAAGTGCTCTAATATCCACAAATTATTCTTATCTAAATCTAATGCTTCATTACCATAAATTAAAGCTTCTGGGAGTTTATTGAGATAGTAATAATTTTTTGACAATTCGAATAAAACAGCTTTGTTTTTAGGTAATATTGTATTACACTCCTCTAAATTATTAATAGCACTTTCATAATTATCAATAGCCTTTTGAGTAATCGCTTCAAAGAAATGTTCTTCAAATTTGATCATCTTTTTTTCGCTTATACTCGATTCTAAAACGATACTATCTTGACCAAAAGAATATTGTGTAATAAAAAACAACAATAAACACCAATTAAAAACATTAGTGTTTATTTTTAAATAGTTTTTTATGTTATATAAGTTCTGTATAATCACCGATACTAATTGATGTAAACTCTCCGTTGTATTTTGCAAAATTACCAATCATAGCATTGTCAAATTTAGCATTACTAATTTCTACATTAGTTTGAATTAATGAGTTGGTAATCGTTACGTTTTCTATGACGCTATTTTCACCAATAGACACAAAAGGGCCTATTTTTGAATTTTTTATAACTACATTTTCACCAATATAGCAAGGTTGAATAATTTCTGAATTTTCTAATACGACATCATCAGAAACTAAATCATTTCCATCTGCTGCCTCAAAACCAAGCACCTGTTTGTTTGTGTCTACTGTTGGATCCTTTTTACCACAATCCATCCAAGCATTCACTTTTCCGGGTATAAATTTAGCACCTTGTAGTTTTAAAGATTCTAAAACATTTGTTAATTGATATTCATTATTTTCTTTTAAATCATTATCAATTAAGTACTGAATTTCCTCTTTAAGTTTATTTCCGTCTTTAAAATAGTAAATTCCAATGATAGCTAAATCAGAAACAAAATCTTTAGGCTTTTCAATAAAGTCAGTAATAAATCCCTCTTCTAATTTCACAACCCCAAAAGCACTTGGATCTTCTACTTGTTTTACCCAAATAGCACCATCAGCATTAGTATCTAAAGTAAAATCTGCTTTAAACAAAGTGTCAGCATAAGCTACTACACAAGGTCCACTTAATGATTCTTTAGCACAATAAATAGCATGTGCAGTTCCTAAAGCTTCTTCTTGAATATATACTGATCCTTTCGCTCCTAATCCTTTAGCAATTTCCATTAACTTGTTTTTTGTGTCTGATGGAAATCCTTTTTTTGCAGGACCAATTACAAAAGCAATTTCTTCAATTTTTTGGTCAATTACCTTACTAATATCTTCAACCAGTCTCTGCACAATAGTTTTACCAGCTATAACAGTTAAAGGTTTTGGAGTAGTTAATGTGTGTGGTCTTAAACGAGAACCAACACCAGCCATAGGAACAATAATTTTCATTAATTCTTTCTTTTGTTTTTCAGTGATGCAATATACTATATAATTGGGGTAATGAAAAAGTTAAATCTCTTTTGGTATTGCATCAATTAGAGCTTTAGTATATTGGCTTTTTGGATTTGAATATAATGCATCAGCTTCACCAATTTCTTCAAGCCGTCCTTTGTTCATAACAACTACATTATCAGACATATATTTTACAACAGATAAATCATGTGAAATAAACAGGTAAGTAAAGCCATAATCTTTTTTCAATTTGTTTAATAAATTTAATACTTGTGCTTGTACAGAAACATCTAAAGCAGATACTGATTCATCACAAATAATAAACTTTGGTTGTAAAGCAATTGTTCTTGCAATTCCAATTCGTTGTCTTTGTCCTCCGGAAAACTCATGCGGAAAACGATTGTAATGATCAGCTTCTAATCCTACTTTATTGAGAATTTTTAAAACATATTCTTTTCGCTCTTGATAAGATGAAAAAATATCATGAACCTTCATAGGTTCAACAATTGCTTCACCAACGGGAATTCTTGGGTTTAATGAGGAAAAAGGATCTTGAAATATAATTTGAATTTCTTTTCGAAGTAGTTTTAATTCATTTTTTTTAAGATGTGTAATATCTTTTCCTTTGTAAAAAATTTGTCCAGATGTTGATTTTTCTAAGTGTAAAATAGTTCTTCCTAAAGTTGTTTTTCCACAACCAGATTCTCCAACCAAGCCAAGTGTTTCTCCTTCATAAATAGAAAAAGATACATTATTAACGGCTTTTACACTAATTGAGTTACCAAATATAAAACGCTTTGTAACAAATTCTTTGTTTAGGTTTTTAATTTCTATCAGCGGAGGTTTATTATAAATTTTTTGATGATATTTTTCTCTATTCTCATTGCTTTCAAGGCTAAAATCGACAGAATCGTTTATAAAATCCTCTACAGTGGGTAGTTGGTTAAATCGTTTATTTGGGTTAGGTTTAGAATTAATCAGCGCGCGAGTATAATCACTTTTAGAATTCTTAAAAACATCAAAAACAGATCCATATTCTATTACCTTTCCATTTTTCATTACCACCACTTCATCAGCTATTTCACGAACTAAATTTAAATCATGAGAAATAAATAAAACACTCATTTTTGTCTCTTGTTGAAGAGTTTTTAGAAGATTAATAATTTCTTTTTGGACAGTAACATCTAAAGCTGTTGTAGGTTCATCTGCAATTAAAAGTTTAGGTTTTAAAGCAATTGCAATAGCAATCATAACCCGTTGTTTTTGCCCTCCACTAATTTGGTGAGGATATGAATTATAAATTTCTTCTGGTCTAGGTAATTTTACCTTTTCAAATAAGTTTATAATTTCTTTTTTTATTTCAGAATTTGATAGAAAAGAATGATTTTTAAATACTTCGAACACTTGATAACCACAAGTTAAACTTGGGTTTAGAGATGTCATAGGTTCTTGAAAAATCATTGAAATTTGACACCCTCTAATTTTTAATAAATCTTTTTCTGAAAAAGATAACATGTTTTCTCCTTCAAACTCTATAGTTCCTTCTAAATCTATGTTTTTTTCAGGAAGTAACCCCATAATGCTTAATGAAGTAATTGATTTTCCGCTTCCACTTTCCCCAACTAATCCAAGTACACTGTTTGGTTTAATGGAAAAAGAAACTTTTTTAAGGATGGTTTTGTTTTTAATAGAAACTGAGAAATCTTTAATATTTAGCATTAATTGATTTAATAATTACATTTAATTCAACGAATATAGGGGTTGTTCTAAAAATCTGTATGAAATCAAACATTTTTTTTGATTAACATAAAAAAAAATTATATTTGGCGCACTATTAACAAAATTTTAAGGTTTAGTTTAACATTTTTTAATGCAGATTAACCTTGAATTTTATTTAACTCAAATAACCCTTCACAATGAGAAACAAGTACACTGCAAAGTTACTGCTTTCTGCTGGTTTACTATTTTTAGGTAGTAATGCCTTTGCACAAAGCGAGGAGCAGATCCAAAAAATTCGTAGCGAATACGATTTGGTTAAGCTTCAAACAATTCAAAAGAACTTAAAAATTAAGGAAAATCTTCAAAAGAAAGAAGCAATTAGAATTGCTCAGCAAAAAGGTTGGAAAACAACTATTAAGAGAGAAGATGGAACTTTTATGGAATTACAAAGAGTAGTTAATGGAAAGCCAATCTATTATACTACTTTCAATGTTGATGCTGCAAAATCAACAAGAACAGATCACTTACATTCAGGAGGATCTTTAGGATTAAACTTGATGGGACAAGGATTAACTGCCAATGTATGGGATGGTGGTGGAACACGTAACACACACCAGGAATTTGATGGTGCTGGTGGAAATAACCGTGTTACTACAATTGATGGATCTACATTAAATGGAAATAGTTTCCATGCGCAACACGTAACAGGTACTATCGTTGCATCAGGTGTTCAAGCAGCTGCTAAAGGTATGGCGCCTCATGCAAAGGCTAGAACTGCAGATTGGAATAACGATAAATCTGAAGCAACTACAGAAACTGGAAATGGAATGATTGTTTCTAATCACTCTTACGGTTTTGCTTTCAGAAATCAGTTTGGTCAAGTTCAATTACCACAAAACTATTTCGGAGGATATATCGAAGAATCTCGTGATTGGGATGAAATCTTATTCAACGCTCCAAATTATTTAATGGTTGTTGCTGCTGGTAACGATGGTAATGATAACTCGGCGAACCAAAACCCAACAGGAGGATCTGGATGGGATAAGTTAACCGGGCACTCAACTTCTAAGAATAACTTAGTAGTAGCAAATGCTCAAGATGCAAACATTGATGCAAACGGAAATTTAGTTTCTGTTTCTATTAATAGCTCTAGTAGTGAAGGTCCTACTGATGACATGCGTATTAAGCCAGATATTACTGGTAATGGTACTGGAGTTTATTCTACTTATGACAATAGTGATAGTGCTTATAACTCTATTACTGGTACATCTATGGCATCTCCGAATGTAGCAGGATCATTATTATTATTACAACAACACTACGGAAACTTAAATAGTGGTAGTTTAATGAGAGCGGCTACATTAAAGGGTATAGCTCTTCATACTGCTGATGATGCTGGTGCTTCTGGGCCAGATGCTGTTTTTGGATGGGGTCTTTTAAATACTAAAAGAGCTGCTGAAGCAATTACTGCTAACGGAAATGGATCTAAAATTGAAGAATTAACTTTAAATAGCGGTCAATCTTATACAATTACAGTTGACTCTGACGGAACTAGCCCATTATTAGCTTCTATTTCTTGGACTGATAGACCGGGTACAGCTACTACTACTGTAAACTCAACTACTCCAGTATTAGTAAATGATTTAGATATTAGAGTAACTAAAGGAGGAACTACATATTTTCCATATGAATTAACAGGACCAACTACAAGTGCTCAACAAGATAACAATGTTGACCCTTACGAAAGAGTTGACGTTAATGGAGCTTCAGGTTCTTATACTATTACGGTTACTAACAAAGGATCTTTAGTTGGAGGAAGCCAAGCGTTTTCTTTAATTGTAACTGGTGTTACAGGTACGCCTGCGGTTTGTAATGCAACTACTCCAACAGGAGTTGGTGTTACTGGAGTTTCTCAAACAGGAGCTACTGTAAACTGGTCAGCTGTTGCTGGAACTACTTATGATGTAAGATATCGTCAAGCTGGAACTTCTTCTTGGACTGTAAATGCAGCTACAGGAACTTCTGCTAGCCTTACAGGTTTAACTGCTGGAACTGACTACCAAGTACAAGTTCGTAGTAAGTGTCCTAATGGAACAAACTCATCTTACAGTTCTACAACTACATTTACAACTGCTGCACCTGCTGCGTGTGAATCTTTACCATATGCTGAAAGCTTTGAAAGTAATGACGGATGGACTCAAGTTTCTGGAGATGATGGAGACTGGGTAAGAGATAGTGGAGGAACTCCTTCTTCAACTACTGGACCAAGTTCAGGAGCGGATGGATCTTTCTACATGTTCTTAGAAGCTTCTACGAATAATAGTGCAGGACAAATAGGAAATAACGCTACTGCAATTTTAGAAAGTGGATGTTTTGATTTATCAGGAAAGTCTTCAGCTACATTTGCATTTAAAAACCATATGTATGGTACAAATATGGGATCTTTAACTGCTCAAGTTTCTACAAACGATGGTGCTACATGGACAAATGTTTGGACTCTATCAGGAAACCAAGGAAACCAATGGAATTCAGTTTCTGTTGATTTAGCAAGTTATTTAGGATCTACAATTAAATTAAGATTAGTAGGTACAACAGGAAATGGATGGAGAAGTGACGTTGCTATTGATGATATCGAAGTTACTGCTGTGAATGCAGGGTCTGATACTCAAGCGCCTTCTGCACCTTCTAATGTTCAAGCGTCTAGTATTACACAAACTACAGCTACAGTAAGCTGGAATGCTTCTACAGATAATGTTGGTGTTACTGGATACGAAGTATTCCAAGGTTCTTCTAGTTTAGGGACTGTTACAGGAACTTCTACTAACCTTACAGGTTTAACTGCTGGAACTTCATATACAGTTTCTGTAAGAGCTCAAGATGCTGCAGGAAATATTTCTAATGCAGGTTCTGTTACATTTACTACATTAAGTGATAATCCAGCTCCAACGTATTGTGCTTCTAGCGGAAGTAGAACTAGTTTTGAGTGGATTGATAACGTAGAGTTAGGTGGAATTGCTAATGCTACAGGTGCAGGAAGCGGATATTCTGACTTTACTGCTCAAGTTGGTAATTTAGCACAAGGAAGTACTAATACAATGATTGTAAGTGCAGGATTTAGTGGATCTTCTTATACAGAACATTGGGCTGTATGGATCGACTTTAACCAAGATGGTACATTCGCAGATAGTGAAAAAGTAGTTTCTGGTTCTTCTTCTAGTGCAAACAATTTATCAGCTACTGTTAACGTGCCTTCTAATGCTGTTTTAGGACAAACTAGAATGCGTGTATCTATGAAGTATAACGCAGCTCAGACTGCTTGTGAAAACTTTGGAGATGGTGAAGTAGAAGATTATACAATTAATATTACTTCTTCTACATCTAGTTTATTTACAACATTTAATAATACAGATGCTGATGTATTGGGTAATGAAGCGGCAATTAGCTTTGTAGCGTATCCAAATCCAGCTAAAAATGTTATTCAAGTGAAGTCTAATAGCAGAAACGTTACTTTAACTTCATATAGAATCATAAACACAATTGGTCAAACTGTTCAATCTGGAGAGTTAACTAATAATAGAATTAATGTTTCGAAACTTGGTCTAGGTATGTATATCTTAGAGGTTAATGACGGACAAAAATTATTCAACACTAAATTGGTTAAAAGATAGAAACCCTTCAATTTTTACTTAAACCAAAAAAACCCGAGCAATTGCTCGGGTTTTTGCTTTTTTTTCATGTTGTTTTTTTGCATTTTATAATGTTTTTTTAACATAAAAATTTACAAAAACCAGCAATTTATACAAAAATTTAACAAAAGTGTTAAATTATGTTAACGTTGAAGTATATTTGGAATTCTTGACACCCCCTTCTAAACATTCTTTAATAAGAGTCTTGTTTTGTTGTGGGTAATCAAATAGTTTAACAAAAACCATTAAAAACCCCTTACAAAATGAAGAAAATTACTTTATTCTTTCTTTTATTAACTGGAGTTGTTTTTTCTCAACAAAAGAGAAATTGTCATTCAATGAATAACCTTGAATACAGACAACAACAGGATCCTACTATTAAACAACGAATGAACGAAATTGAAGAGTTTACACAAAATAAAATTCTTCAAATGCAAAACCTTCAAGGAAAAATTGAAGGAGAAATTATTAAAATCCCTGTTGTAATACACGTAATCTATAGCAATGCACAAGAGAACATTAGTGATGCTCAGATTCAATCTCAAATGGATGTTTTAAACGAGGATTTTAGAAGAACAAATTCTGATGCTAATAATAAATGGTCTCAAGCTGCAGATATGCAAATAGAATTTGAATTAGCAGCTATTGACCCAAATGGAAACCCAACTACTGGTATTACTAGAAAATCTTCTACAAGAACGTCTTGGGGAACGAATGACGCTATGAAGAGCTCATCTAATGGTGGAGTTAGTCCATGGAATACTTCTGAATATTTAAATATGTGGGTATGTAACATTGGAGGAGGAATTTTAGGATATGCACAATTCCCAGGAGGTAGTGCTTCTACAGATGGAGTTGTAATGAGCCCACAATATTTTGGTAGTTCAGACAAAGGATCAGGTTTTTACTTATCTGCTCCTTTTGATAAAGGTAGAACTACGACACACGAAGTTGGTCACTTTTTAAACTTACGCCACATTTGGGGAGATGGAGGATGTTCAGTTGATGACTTTGTTTCTGATACACCTACTTCTGATGCTGCAAATTATGGATGTGCTACAGGACACACTTCTTGTGGATCTGAAGACATGGTAGAAAACTATATGGACTATTCTGATGATTCTTGTATGAATTTATTCACTGTAGGTCAAAAAAACAGAATGAGAGCAGTTTTAGAAGCAGGAGGATCTAGAAGAAGCTTGGCTTTATCTGATAAGTTTACACCGGCTGTTTGTAATGCAACAACTCCTACAGGAGTTGGAGTTTCTGGAGTTTCTTCTTCTGAAGCAACAGTTTCGTGGAATGAAGTATCTGGAGCTACTTATGATGTTAGGTTCCGTCAAGCAGGAACATCTTCTTGGACTGTGAATGCGGTAACAGGAACATCAACAACATTATCTGGTTTATCAGCAACTACACAATATGAGGTTCAAGTAAGAAGTAAATGTTCTTCAGGAAATTCTTCTTATAGTTCTTCAGTTAGTTTTACAACTACTGATGTACAATTAAATTATTGTGATTCAAAAGGAAATAATGTAAATGACGAATATATTGGTAGAGTAGCAATTGGGTCAATTAACAATGCTTCTGGAAATGGAAATGGATATTCTGATTTCACTTCTCAATCTACAACATTAGCAAAGTTGTCATCATCAACAATTACAGTTACACCAACTTGGACAGGAACTGTTTATAGTGAAGGTTATGCAGTATTTATTGATTATAATCAAGATGGAGATTTCGCTGATAGCGGAGAAACTGTTTGGACACAATCGGCTACACAAACTACACCGGTTTCTGGATCTTTTACTGTGCCAGCAAGTGCAGCAGAAGGAGCAACAAGAATGCGTGTTTCTATGAAATATAATGGAGTACCTACTTCATGTGAAACTTTTACTTATGGAGAGGTAGAGGATTATACAGTGGTTATTGGAGCTTCGGCACCAGATACACAAGCGCCATCTACACCTTCAAATGTACAAGCTTCTTCAGTTACGCAAACAACAGCAACAATTAGCTGGAATGCATCTTCTGATAATGTTGGTGTTACAGGATATGAAGTATTTAGAGGTTCTACAAGTTTAGGAACTGTTACTGGAACTTCTACAAACGTAACAGGTTTATCGGCAAATACGTCTTATACAGTTTCAGTAAGAGCTCAAGATGCAGCTGGAAACGAATCAAATGCAGGGTCGGTTACGTTTACAACATTAAGTAACCAAGTTACATATTGTACTTCTAGCGGAAGCAGAACTACATATGAGTGGATTGATAATGTAGAATTAGGAGGAATTGCTAATGCTACAGGAGCAGGAAGCGGATATTCTGACTTTACTAACCAAGTTGGAACATTAGCACAAGGTAGTACAAATACAATGATTGTAAGTGCAGGATTTAGAAGCTCTTCGTACACTGAATATTGGGCTGTATGGATTGACTTTAATCAAGATGGTACTTTCGCTGATAGTGAAAAAGTAGTTTCTGGATCTTCTTCTAGTGCAAACAACTTATCAGCTACTGTAAATGTACCTTCTAATGCAGTATTAGGTCAAACAAGAATGCGTGTTTCTATGAAGTATAATGCTGCTCAAACAGCATGTGAAAACTTTGGAGACGGAGAAGTAGAAGATTATACTATCAATATTACTAGTTCTGCTCGTCAAGAAATTGTATCTACTGATGCCGATGCTTTAGGTAACGAATCTGCTATTGATCTTTTAGCGTTCCCTAATCCAACAACTAGCTTTATTCAAGTAAAATTGAATAATAGAAATACAGGATTAACTTCTTATAGTATTGTAAATACAATTGGACAAACAGTTCAAAGAGGAGAGTTATCAAATGGAACAATTAACGTTTCTGATTTAACTTTAGGAATGTATATTTTAGAGGTAACTGATAGCCAAAAATCATTTAAAACAAAATTTATTAAGAAATAATAGAGACCCTTACCCTATTATTTTATACTAAAACCCGAGTAATTCACTCGGGTTTTTCTTTTTTTGAAAATATTTTGAAATGCAATTCATAACGAAAAAACAACAAATCATTGTGTTTTTTAACGCAATTCATACAAAAATTTAACACATTTAATGAAAAAGGCGGTTATTCCTGTATATTTGGCAGCCCTATACACCCCTTTTCATAAATTCTTTAATAAAGAACCGAATTGGTTATAGGATATGTAAAAGTTTCAATAATTCATTAAAAAGCCCTAAACGAATGAAAAAAATTACTTTAGTATTATTACTATTAACAGGAGTAGTTTTCTCTCAGCAAAAACGTACTTGTAATGCTGACGAGATGATGAAGGAAAAATTTAAGAATAATCCAGCTGCAGAAGAGTATATGCACAAAATGGAAAAGTATACTCAAAGAAAAATTAAAGAATTAAGCAATGTACAAGGAAAAATTGTTGGTGATGTTTACCAAATTCCAGTAGTAGTACATGTTTTATATACAAACTCTTCAAATAATATTAGTAACGCTCAAATTCAATCACAATTAGATGTTTTAAATGCTGATTTCCGTAGAACAAATTCAGATGCTACCAATAAGTGGTCTCAAGCAGCTGATACAAAAATTGAATTTTATTTAGCAGAGGTTGATCCAAATGGTAATCCAACTACAGGAGTTACTAGAAAGCAAGTTAGTAAGTCAACTTGGAATACTTCATTAGGAGAAGGAGATGATCTTAAAAAATCTTCTCAAGGCGGTGTAGATCCATGGAATACTGCTGAATATTTAAATATGTGGGTTGTAGATAATATTATTAGAAATACACCAACTGGTACAGCAACTATTTTAGGATTTGCTCAATTCCCTTGGGATACAGATGCATCAACTGATGGTGTAGTTATGGCTGATCAATATTTCGGTACATCTGGTACTGCTCAAGCTCCTTTTGATGGAGGTAGAACAACAACTCATGAAGTAGGACATTATTTTGGGTTACGCCACATTTGGGGTGATGGCGCTTGTGGTGTAGATGATTTCGTATCTGATACTCCAGAATCTGATGCACCAAACTATGGATGTGCTACAGGACATACTTCTTGTGGTTCAGAAGATATGATTCAAAACTACATGGATTACTCTGATGATTCTTGTATGAACTTATTTACTGTAGGACAAAGAAATAGAATGCATACATATTTAGAAGCTGGTGGTGCAAGACGTACTTTAGCTTTATCTGATAAAACTAATGGAGGAACAACTAACCCTCCTGCTGATACTTGTTCATCTACAGTTTCTTCTTTCCCATATAGTCAAGGATTTGAATCTGGAACAGGATGGACACAAGCTTCTGGAGATGACGGAGATTGGGTAAGAGATAGTGGAGGAACTCCATCTAGCAACACAGGACCAAGTACTGGAGCTGAAGGATCTTTCTACATGTTCTTAGAAGCATCTTCTAACAGTAGTACAGGACAAATCGGTTCAAATGCTACAGCAATTTTAGAAAGCCCATGTTTTGACTTATCAGCAAAGTCATCTGCTACATTTGCTTTCGAAAACCATATGTATGGAAATAATGTAGGGTCGTTAGCGGTTCAAGCATTAAAAGACGGAGAATCTAATTGGACTAACTTATGGTCTGATTCAGGAAATAAAGGAAACCAATGGAATGCGGTTTCTGTAAACTTAAGTGCTTACTTAGGTGGAAAAGTAAAATTAAGAATTGTTGGAACTACAGGAAACGGTTGGTCAAGTGATATCGCTGTTGATGCTTTAGAAGTAACAACTGGTGGAGGTTCTACTGCAGATACACAAGCACCTACTACTCCTTCTAATGTTCAAGCATCTAGTATTACACAAACTAGTGCTACAGTAAGCTGGTCTGCTTCTTCAGATAATGTTGGAGTAACTGGTTATGAAATTTTTAGAGGTTCTACAAGTTTAGGAACAGTTACAGGAACTTCTGCTAACGTTACTGGCTTAACAGCCGGAACTTCATATACAATTTCAGTAAGAGCTAACGATGCTGCAGGAAACCAATCTGCTGCTGGTTCTGTTTCATTTACTACAGAAAGTAATACTCCAGCACCAGTTAACTATTGTGCATCTAGCAGTAACAGAACTCAATTTGAGTGGATTGATAATGTAGAATTAGGAGGAATTGCAAATGCAACAGGAGCAGGAAGTGGATATTCTGACTTTACTTCTCAAGTAGGAACTTTAGCGCAAGGAAGTACTAACGATATGGTTGTAAGTGCAGGATTCAGTGGAACAGCTTATACAGAGCATTGGGCAGTTTGGATTGATTTTAACCAAGACGGAACATTCGCTGATAGTGAAAAAGTAGTTTCTGGATCTTCTTCTAGTGCAAATAATTTATCTGCAACAGTTAATGTGCCAGCAAGTGCAGTATTAGGTCAAACAAGAATGCGTGTATCTATGAAGTATAATGCAGCACAAACTGCTTGTGAAAATTTTGCTGATGGTGAAGTAGAAGATTACACAATCAATATTACAAGCTCTGCTCGTACAGAAGGTGTGTCTGCGAGTACTGATAGATTAGGAAACGAAACTTCTATTAGCTTATTAGCTTATCCTAACCCAACTACAAATTTTGTACAAGTAAAATTAAATGCTAAAGCAGAATTAACTTCGTATAATATTATAAACACAATCGGACAAACAGTTCAAAGAGGAAACTTAAACAACGGAACAATTAATGTTTCTAGGTTAACTCAAGGAATGTATATTTTAGAAGTAACTGATGGTCAAAAATCATTTATGACAAAATTAATTAAGAATTAATAAAATCCTCAATTTATTATAAGAACAAAAACCCGAGCCATGTGCTCGGGTTTTTGTTTTTAGTTACTGATTATTTTTAATGAATATTAGTTATAAATCATAATTGATATTTTAGCGTTATTCCGCATCAAGTGCGGAATCTATATTTTAATGTAACACATTACCTTACTTCTCTATACTATTTCATGAGAATGATCTCTTAAAGTACTACCTTTGCTTGCCTTTAAGCGCTAACAATACATTATGAATTACCTTACTGTTGAAAACATATCAAAAGCTTACGGAGAACGTGTTTTATTTGATGATTTATCTTTTGGAATTAATAAAGATCAAAAGATTGCTTTTGTAGCTAAAAACGGTAGTGGTAAAACCTCTATTTTAAATATTGTTGCAGGAAAAGACACACCAGATGCTGGTCAGGTAATTAGTAGAAAAGGAATTCATATTGCATACTTATCGCAAGAGCATAATTTTGATGTAAATAAATCGATAGAAGAAACCATTTTTGCAACAGAGAATAAAATTCTTCCGATTATTCAGCAATACGAACAAGCATTGCAAAATCCAGAAGATGTAGAAGCTTATCAAACAGCATTTGATTTAATGGATCAACATAATGCATGGGATTTTGAAACGCAGTACAAGCAAATTCTTTCGAAATTAAAGCTTGATGATTTGCAGCAAAAAGTAGGAGCGCTTTCTGGTGGACAGAAAAAGCGATTGGCGTTGGCAATTATCTTAATTAATAAACCAGATTTGTTAATTCTAGATGAGCCAACCAACCACTTAGATTTAGAAATGATTGAGTGGTTAGAAGCCTTTTTTGCTCGCGAGAAAATTACCTTGTTTATGGTAACGCATGATCGCTATTTTTTAGAGCGTGTGTGTAATGAAATTATCGAGTTAGATAACGGACAATTATACAAATACAAAGGAAACTATTCGTACTATTTGCAAAACAAAGAAGAACGAAAAGCTTTAGAAGCTACTAACCTTGGTAAAGCGAAGAGTTTATATAAAAAGGAATTGGATTGGATGCGTCGTCAACCAAAAGCACGTACTACCAAATCAAAATCTAGAATCGATGATTTCTTCGAAATCAAAGCAAAAGCTCACCAACGCCGAAACGAACACGAAGTTCAGTTAGAAATAAACATGGAGCGTTTGGGAAGTAAGATTGTAGAATTACACAAACTGAAGAAGTCCTTTGACGATAAAGTAATTTTAGATGGTTTTGAATATGTGTTTAAAAAAGGAGAACGCATTGGAATTATTGGTAAAAACGGAACTGGAAAATCATCGTTCTTAAATTTACTGACTGGACAAATTCCTGTGGATGGCGGAAAAATTGTAGTAGGTGAAACCGTAAAGTTTGGCTATTACACCCAAAAAGGAATCAAGATAAAAGAAGGGCAGAAGGTAATTGAAGTGATTAAAGAATTTGGGGAAGAAATTCCGTTAACCAAAGGAAGAAGAATTTCTGCGGCACAATTACTAGAACGTTTCTTATTTGATCGTAAAAAACAATACGACTTTGTAGAGAAGTTAAGTGGAGGAGAGCAAAAGCGTTTGTACTTGTGTGCGGTGTTAATACAAAACCCAAACTTCCTGATTTTAGATGAGCCAACCAACGATTTAGATGTGGTAACGCTAAACGTTTTAGAGAACTTCTTGCTGGATTATCCTGGGAATTTAATGGTGGTTTCGCACGACCGTTATTTTATGGATAAAATTGTGGATTCGTTGTTTGTGTTTAGAGGAAATGGAGTAGTGGAGAACTTCCCTGGAAATTACTCTGATTTTAGAGCTTATGAAGATTCTAAAACCCCAGAACCTAAAATTGAGAAGAAAGAAGCTGTAAAACGCGAAAAAACACCTCAAAAAGGAAAGTTAAGCTACAACGAGAAGCGAGAGTTTGGAATTTTAGAAATTGACATTGAAAAACTCCAAAAGAAGAAAACTGATATTGAAGGACAATTTGCCAATGGTAGCATTGCTCCAGAAGAGATTAACGACAAATCTGTAGAACTCCAACAAATTATTGAAGATTTAGAAACCAAAGAAGAACGTTGGTTTGAGTTGTCTATGAAAATGGAAGGGTAAGAAATTAATTTACTGTTATAATAAATAGTTAATACCCAGTAATTACTTGTAGCCATTGTTCTAGATAGCTTATTTGTCACTCTGTAGTTCTAATTGTATGGAATCTAATGATTCGTGACTGATTAAACTTATGTAAGAAAATGCCTTTGTTTGTAAATCATCTAATTTTTTTTGCAGTATCAGAACTTTTTCTAGTTTTTCTTTTGCATATTTCCGTCTTTTCAATGTTTTTAAATTCAAATTAATAATAAATATGGAAGACATTACAGCGGACATAGATGCACTTATCGCAACACCAGAATCACCCCTTATGGCATGCCAACCATTATTAAATATACCAATACCGTATTCCATTAAATTTAAAGATAATTCTGCGACTTCAAATGTATAATCTGTAGCAATTTGCAGAAGATCTAAGGATTGCCTTGAGTATTTTGATTTTTCAATTTTATCTATGGATTTATCCCTTGCGATTCTGAGTTTAACCACTTGCTCAAAGTCTTTAGCATCTTTTTCAAAAAGCTCCTTTAATTTTGGCACTATATTTTCTTCTACTTGTTTTGAAATAAATTTAAATTGAGTATGATGTTTAGAGCATTCTTCTTTTGTTATACTTATACTACAAACAGTATGAATCATTTTAGCAGACAACAAACCAAGCAATGCAGCAGCACTACCCGAACCAGGAGAAGCTTTACCTGCTCCGAAATCATTTAATAATTGATTCGCAGGCCGTGCTAAAATAGCTCCTTGTTTGTTTGGGAAAATTTCTTGTTGATTTTTGTTTAATTTCATATTAGTTTTTTAGCATAATTTTTGTCTATTTAGCTTCAACTTGCACAAAATTAGAGACCTTTAATTTATTCATTTTTGTTCGATTAAGCGATTGAACCGCTATTCTTTTATACATTGTTGTAGGTAGTTTTTTCTTTCAATATAAATATTTCTTTACTTTCATTAAATTCATCTTTAATGTCTTCTTTGAACGATTCAGGATATTTATCTAAACCAGTTGTTAGAATTATTTGATATTCTTTCTTACTACTTTCTCCTCGTTCAATAGCAAGATTTAATAAATCTAAATCCTTTTTTAAATTATCCTCATCTATTCCTGAATCCTCTGGCGTGTCTATGATTAAGAGACCTGGATGTTTTACAGATTCATTTTTTAAGGATAAAGCCAAAATTGTAAAGTAATACATTAACCTTAAAGGAACGTCAGCACTTTTGTTTTTATAAACACCACCATCAACAATTGGCATATAGTCATCATCGATTTCTGCAATATTTGCACCTGCTGAAGATTTTTGAAGTAATTCGCAATATATTTTGTTAAATTCAGTAATCAATGATTTGTTTTGAGAAACAAACTCAAGATGAAGTTCTCTAAACTCTTTGTTTTTAGATTTATATTTCTCGTTAATAGAATCAAATTTTTCTTCTAACTCTTCTTTTTTAATTGAAATTTCTAACAAATATTCAAGCTTATCTAATTCCTTTTGTGTTTCTAGTATTTTTTCATTTAGATTGTCTACAAGTTCAGTGTTTCCTGAAAATTCTATTGAACTGATAAGTTTTTTTAACTTAAGAGTTAAATCATTTGATTTTTTTGATAGATCAGTTAATTCATTTTTAATACTTGATATTTGCTTAAAATATGAATCTAAGGCAATTTGAAGAGTTTCTATGCTTTTAGATTTGTGCTTTAAAATGATGTCATATTCGTTAGAGTTATATACAAATTTCTCATAATTTTTATCTTTAATTTCAGAACCACAAAGACAATGATTTTTTATTGGTTCGTGATTTGACATGCAAAAAGGACATATCTTGAATGCAAATAAATTTAATTTATCGTTTGTGAAAATTATTTTTTCAATTTCTTTAATTTCATTTTGTTGATTCTCATATAATTTTGAGATTTTATCATACTCAACTTGAAAATTACTAAGTGATAAATTTTTCTCAGAAATTAATAAATCTGTCTCAATTAATTCTTCTTGTGTTTCATTAATAAATTCTGTTTTTTCATCAATCTTTGTGTTTGAACTTAAATACAATCTTCTTTCTGAATAAGCCTTTTCTAATGTTTCATTGAAGACTTTTAACTGATTTTCAATACTAATTTTTTCTAAATCTACACCACTATATTTTTCATTGAAAGCATTTAATTCAGATAACGCAGAATCCTTTTTTTTAGTTATTAATTTTAACTCGTCATGTTTTTTGAAATATTCATCAGATGAAATGCCAAGTAAAACTTCAAAAACTGTTTTTCGGATTATTAATGAATCAGAAACGAAGTTTGAAGCTATTGGTGCTTTATATATCTTCTTTGATTCTGTATCCTGGTCATAAATTATTAGTCTTAATAAATCGCTAAAATTTAATTTCCAAGAATATGTACCCATATTAAGTTCAGAAACTGTAATGTCTAATTTTTCTAATAACCAATCAGAAAATATTTTGTTTTGATTTCTCTTAATAGGAAAAATAGTAATTTCACTACCATCATTAATGAAAACATCATTTTTATTAATGAATCTTTTAAGCTGATATTTATTTGAATTGACTAGAATTTCCAGCTCTACAAAATTATTTGTGTCATTAACTATTTCAACGTATTCCTTATTATTATCTTTTTCAAAATACTTAATATTATTACCTAAACAATATTCTATAAAATATGTGAAGGTACTTTTTCCAGAACCATTATCGCCAACAATTAAATTAATTCCTTTGGTAAGTTTTGGTGATTCATAAATATATTTATCACCAGAGTATTTAACTTTTTCTATGATTAAACTTCCCATGTAATAATATTGTTTTTTGTAAAAATTGTGTCAACCATTTTTTTTACTGTAATTCCTTTTAACCGACTAATATTTGTTTGCAAAAACTGTATGTTATTTATCTCGTTTTTAAAGAAGCTTTTATTCAAAAAATCTTTTGGAATATTTTCTTTATTAATCCAAATGTCAAATGATTGATGAATATGATTTATACTCATTCCTATAAATTTCCTATTTTTTAGAATAATTAATAGATGTGACATTAGTTGTTTCTTTAATTGAGCTTGGGAATAAATTTTGGCTAATTCATTTTGGTCATAACTATTAAAGTCAGGATTCAAATTTATAAAGTGAACTAGATAAGCAATTTTTCTAAAGTCTTTAAAACTTGAGCTTTCAGAGTAGGCATTAAATTCATTCAATACAAGCAATATGTTGTAGGCTAAATAATTGTAATCCTCTTTCTGGATATACATTAATCTTTTTTTTGCATTTTCTTTTGTAGCTATCATACGTATATACCTTTTTCATCAAAAGAAAGATAGCATTCATCAATTAATGCTAATACTATTTTTTTTAATGTGTCTTTATTCTTAAATGGATATGAATAGTCTTTTGTTCTCTCTTCTATAACTTTATATGCCTGTTCCGTGTAGTTTTGAATAAGATTATTGATGTCTGTATGCGATAGTTCTTTTTTCTCGTTTTCATCGCAAAAGTTCAATAGTTCGTTCTGACAAATTTCAAAGACTCTATATTTCATAGCACTTATTTCTCTGTCTGCAAAGTTACTTAATTCCACTTTTCCAGAAGCAATTTCTCTACAGTACATTTCAATTCTTGCGTTACGAATATTTGAGTTTACGTCTATTAGTTTATCTTTAAAATTTCGAATATCTTTTTGTTCTAGATTATCCCAAAGTTCAGTAGCTGAATCATCTTCTGTTTTTATGTTATTGGTAATTTTAGGGATTACTTCATTAATTAAGATTTGTTGAATTTGGTCAATTTGATAACCTTTACAGTCATTGATTTTTTCAATTAATTTGCTGAAATCCCATTCTTCAAATTCAAAACGCCCATCTATTTCTTTGTCGAAAGTTACAGTTCTATTTGGTTTTTTTATTTTACCAAATAACATAATCAATTTTTTGTAATCGTAATCATCTTTATATTTTGAAATTGTTTCACGAACTTTTTTAGGTGTTGTAGTAGATGTTACTTGAAAAGCGATATCGGCAATATTATCCCCTAAATCAATAGAAGTAAAATTACCTTCTTTTGTATTTAGATTAAAAAACTGACGGTCTGAGTATATGATATTCAATATATCTCTAAGAATATTTTCCAAATGAATATTTATATCTTGAAGATTTAGATGGGAATACAGTGTAATTTTACTTTCTAATAAAGCAAATGCACTTATAATTATATCAGTTTTTACTCTTGCCATTCAGTTTTTGTTAATTAGCTAGCGGCTTATATACAAACATTCTTTCACTATTACCCAGCAAAAAAAGCCTGTATAAACTACAGTTTAGTTTTAATTCATAAAATTTCTAAGAAAAAGGAAAGGAACAGGGGGACTGGTCTATTTCTTTATCGTTTTCGGTATTAAATTTAGCTAATTAAAAAATATTGTGCAAACCAAAACTTTATAAATTCGGTTAGCAAATAGATGTGTGTTGTTGTAAACGAAGTGTAAATGGTGGTTTTGCTAATTGAAAAACAATACCAGAAATGAGAGTTTATGGAGTATAAAACTTTATTTCTTTAAATTATAATCTAAGGAAAACTTGAAAACAGGTTCGCTAAATAAATCTACTTCTTGATTGTTAAAATATTGATATACTCCTGCTTTTAAATTAATTCTGTTATTAATTTCTAAACCTAAATCAAATGAATATCCTATAAAGAAACTATCTTCAACATTATTTCCAAAAATTTCGGTAAGAGAGTCTCTACTTAAACCAAACGAAGAGGTAACTTTAGCTTGTAGCCAAAAAACACCAATATTATCTAAATTACCTTGTTCCCACGCACCTGTTTGAAAAAACA
Source organism: uncultured Tenacibaculum sp. (assembly GCA_947492185.1). GTDB lineage: Bacteria > Bacteroidota > Bacteroidia > Flavobacteriales > Flavobacteriaceae > Polaribacter. Next base: position 274,338 of record CANLMR010000001.1, on the reverse strand, counting down.
GTCCCAAATTTCCATATCCAGAGCCAATAAATTTAGATTCACCTGTGCTTTCTTCTTGTGCATTTATTAATTTACCCGACAATTGATAGGCAAACTTCAATGAAGTAATACCAGAATCTGATTTATAAATATTATTTCTACCATTAAAGGTACCATTTAGCAAACCTCCAATCGGATTTAGCAGATTTGCAACTGTATTTTCGTTTTGTTTTGAATCTCCTATACCATCGCCCGATGCTCCAAGAAACATATAAAAAGGAATATAAAAACCATTAGGTTCTCCGATTCTTAATTTTAATAATTGTGCTGTTCCTTGTATTTTCCCATTACCAAAAATATCAACAAAGCTCCTACCTAAAATTTCAACTGGACTTTCTTCTTCTAGTGCTTCTTCAGAATCTACTAAAGATTCTCTAATTTTTGAATAATCAACGTCAATAACTTGTGAATATCCAATGCTTATATAAAAAAATGTAGCTAGTGTTATTATTAGTTGTTTCATATCTAGTCAATTCTTGAATCTTCAATTAGTAAATCTTCTTCTAAATAAGTAATGCTATTTCCGGTGGTATTTGTTAAACAATGAATTGTTTCTAAATTTTGAAATTCTTCTAATCTAGAGTCAATTTTTTCAATATTATTTCCGTCAATCATTACTTCAGCAATGTTCCCAATGGTATATGGCGCAGTATTTTTAAATGTTCCACAATTATGGCCAAAATCGATAACAGTATTGTCATAATGATTATCAACCGCATGAACGTATTCATGAATTATAGTATTCGTTATTGAACTGGTATTTCGGTATAATTTTCTCTTGTTTAAAAATAAATTTCGAGGTTTACTTCTTACAAAATATCCTAAAACTCGGCTGTACCTCCATTTAGGTTTATAAGTTTTAACCTCAACTTCTAGATCTGTTTTTTCTATTATTTCTGATATTTCAAAAGGAGTTTTTTTTGTGCATTTAAAGCTTTTAAGTTGTTTAATTATTTCATAAAACTCCTTTGAATACAAAATTTCGTTAGCATCTTCTACCGCAGTTTTTACTTGTTCATAATTTCCTCTGTAGTTAATTTTCATGTCGTGTGGTTTATTAGTTTATATCAACGATTATTATGTTGGATAGATTTAAAAATTTTATTTAATTCCTAGGCGAAGGCGCCAAAAGTCCAACTATAGCACCTAAAGCAGTTGATCCTATAGAAACAATAAATTCAGGTACTTTTGCTTTGGTTACATCTGCGCTTTTAAAAATTATAATTGCTCCTAATAGTATTGAACATAGTAATACTACGCCCACAATACCTACAATAAAAAGAAAGACCTTTTTGTCTTTTAAAGGTTCACTTGTACTTATGGAGTTGATGAATTGCATGGGGTTATTGATAAATTTTTCTTTTAATTCAGATGATTTATCAAGTTCTATTTTTAGTTCTGATATTCTATTTGTTTTCATGACTTTTGTTTTTATAAAAGTATGATGAGAGGAGTGATGCTAAACTCCCTACAAATAGGTATTTTATTTGCTTTTAATTCATTATAAATAGTAAGATACTTAAGAAGTATCGTTCAAGTAAAGTAAGATTACTTCGCTTTACTCGTAATGACTTAGAACTAATCATCATTCCGAGGTATGAGCCAAACAAGGTTTGGTAACATACCGAAGGAATCTTAAAGCACCTTTGATCCTGAATTTATTTCAGTAGATATAAATTGAGATTCCCATTTTCATGGGAATTACATTTAAATTAAAAGATTACTTCAGGTTTATAAAAACCTTTGCAATGACGTTTTGGGATATCACATCGAGTGATTATGAAGTGCGAAAGCATAAAATAATTGTATCGAAATGTATTTGGTAAACTAGAATGTTCTCGATAGAACTCCTTTTAGTCGTCACTCGAACTGACAGGAAACGTCATTACGAGGCTTGTGCCAAATGCAGTTTGGTAAATAGCCGAAGTAATCTTTTAGTCGAATAGTAGATTGTTTCACTGCATTATATTTCGTTCGCAATGACGTAAAACAAAAAAGCACCTAATAATCACTAGGTACTTTTGTATATATATTTTATTGTAAGAAGTTTTAATGCAATACTTGTCCGCCAGCAACAACGCTTTTGTTTTCTAAGCTTTTTTCTGAACTAATGGTAAGAACTATAAACGAAAGTTTAATATTATTAAACACCAATCCTAAAGTAAGCTGACCAAAGGTAAAACTATCGTCGTTTATGCCTAAGTTTTTTGAGAACTCACCTGTTCCAAAAATTTGATTGAAATTAAAGGTTCCAAAAAAACGCAACTCGTTATTGCTTAAGGCTGCATCAGCGTAAAAATCAATTCCCATGGCTGCACTTCCGGCAAAGTTATCAGTTGTAGTTCCAAACTCAGGGAAATCAGCAGTTCCTCGAGCTCTTAATCGAGAAATAAAGTTATATTGATTATTACTTGAGTGTATATATGCTAAAGGATATTCTATAGCTAAAACCGTATTTCCTCCATTCGAAACTAATCTTTGATAAGCCTCTTCTTGTTTTGCATTGGATGTATCGTCAGAAGAACTACTTGAAACCATAGCACCTAAACTTACACGAAATACAGAAAGTTTTCCGCTGGCTAGTTCTGAATAAATTGAACCAGAATTGTTACCAATGCTAAACCCCGTATTATTTAACACACTAAATTGCTCTCCTCTGTTATCATATAAAATATCAAAAAAGGCTCTTGACCTTTTAGCATTAAAATTAAAGAAGGATGTTTTCTTTAATTCTAATTCCTCCATCTCGTATTTGTTCGATAATGTATCAAGTTTAAGCCTTATAATATTCAAGGAATCTTTTGCAATTTTATGTTCTTTCTCGTAGGCATCTATTTGAGCTGAGGTAAGTGTTAAAGTACCAATTGCATCATAATGTAATTGATCTAGTGCATTTTTACGAATTGAATCGAATTTTTTTTCCTTCTTTTGGAGTTTTAATTCTTCTATTTTAGTTACTGTAAGATAGTAATTGAAAACTTTTTTCCCGTCTACACTACTAGAGTCTGGAACAGCATTTCTAGTTGGATTGTTTTTAATTTTATATCCAGGAACATGTTGCGCGTATGTACATATGCTTAAGAATACTATACATAATGAAAGTAATTTTGTTTTCATGATAATAAGCTTGGTTATATATCAAAGTTCTTAAAAACAGCTACGTATTATTTAGAAAAAGTCATGACAGAAATGATTTTACCCATAAAAGTGATTGAAAAAGGCATAAGAGTGTTGGTTCTTTTATCAAAAACCTAAAAAATCAAAACCACCAATTAAAGAACTAGATGGTTTTGATAATGATTGCATTAATAATTACGAAGCTTCTAAATATGATCTTTTATGAATTTCCATATAGCTTTTAAGGCATCTTCAATAAGTTCTTCTGCTACAGAAAATTCGGTTCCATCTGCATATCTAACTTTTGAAGCATTACCATCCGGACTAGCATGATCTACATCTATAGATCTACGCCAGTATTGCGCATGATTTCTCCATTCCGTTTGATTTACTTTTGTTGGCGCATCTACCCAAACATTCCAGGCTAAAACACCTCCTTTTTCAAGCATGTTTCCAGAACCTAAATTGAAAAGATTCATCACTAGTTGATTAAATGAGTCTACAAAATCATCTCCTGTTTTAGCAATATCACCAATACCTACTTCTAAGTTAGCGTAGTTCCAAGCTTTATTATTATGTAAAGTAAATGCTGGTAAATGATCTAAAGCTTTTGGAGTGTATAATTTATCTCTCACAAAAATTACTTCAGGATCCTCTACATGTTTCATTTTTTCAGTACGATGAGTATGTAAGATGATAGCTTGATTTTTATTGATTGGCAAATGATGCAATTTATTGGCTAATTCAAAAGCGCCCCAAAATAGTTTTCCTAAAGCAGATTGATTCGCGTCTTTACTAAACCATATTTTTGGTCTTACAACCATATCTATAGCCAAACTTTTATCAGTTTCATTAACCCATCCACGTTGTTTTACAACAGTAACTTCAACGTTTATGGTTCCAAAACCTTTGATATATGTTCCTTGTTGTGGACAAATTACTGCCCAGTTTTGTCCAACATTATCATAACCTGCTCTAGAAATATCTGGAGCAAACATTTGAAAACACCTTGATTTCGGATCGTTATGCTTTGTTAACCAAGTAAATTCTGGCCACAATACTCTTTGTTGACGTTTAATATTATCAATCTTATCTAAGTTATCATTAAACGGTAATGAACTTAAATCTGCAATTCCATCTTTGTATTGTAATTCTGGATGTTTCTTTATAAAACCACCTTTCCAACCTCTTGCCGGAGTGTGATTAGGAATAATTTTACTCATAATAGAAGGTTTAATTATTGTTGATTAAACAATACCGAAGCTTGTCCGTATTGAAAGTGAATAGGATTATGTTTTGGATCGTTTTTATACATGTAAATCTCTGCAGGTGGCTTTTGGAAAAGCATGATAATATCTGAACCACCAAATCTAAATTTCCCAAATTCTTGTCCTTTTATTACACTTCTTCCTTCTAGCTCTGTATACATATCTACACCAGAAACTTGGCACATTCCAATAGGTAAAATAGCAACTTTACCCACTGTCGGTCCTGCATCCATTACTACTAAACCTCTAGCTTGAGTAAATTCATAACCATTTCCTCCTCCATCAGGAGCATCCCATTGTCCGTCTTCGGTTAGTTCTACATTTAAATATACTTTTCCTTCGATAGGTCTAATTTCTAAAATATCTCCACCAACAGGTGTGTGGAAACGATGATAATCAAATGGACTTAAAAAATAATGCACAAAAGTTCCACCGTTAAAATCTTTGGCATAAGGACTATCTTTTAATAGTTCTTTTACTGTTCCGATAGTATGTGTTCCTTTTAAAGAAACTGTAGTTAAATTTCCTTCTATATCTAAAACATTTCCTTGATTGTCTATTGGATAATATTGTTTGTAAGTACAATCTGCAGGAGAAGTGATTACAGTATTATCTCTAGGAGCTGTTATTGGACGTAAAGGACTAATTCCTGTTTCTGAATCTGCTTGGTTAAATTCTCTATAGAAAAACTGGTTAAATGTTTTCCATGTAGTTTCATTTTCTGCATATAACGGAAAATTATACATAGTATCGTATTTGAACGATTGTAAGCTTTCTTTGGTTAATGATTCTTCAGTATCTAAGAAAGAACCCCAAGCTTTAGCAAAATCGACTAACCAATTGGCAAAACTTTCGAAGCTTTGCATGGTGTAATTTGTACCAGGAATTTTTTGATTGATTAGCCAGTAGGACTGACAAAGCAAATCGTATACTTTTTGATTGTATCCATTTTGTTGTCCGTTGCTTTTCCATGCGTTTGGATATTGTGGATCGTTACTTTCATTAGGAATCATGCGAACATATAGATCTAAATAATCTAAATATGAAGGAATAGAAGTTGGCCACCCATTTCCTTTAAACTCATTGTTTATAGCATTGTATAAATCTGAATTTAAATTTTGTTTAGCCTTTGCTACAGCTGCTTTTAAAGAGTTGGTTAAAGCAATTGCCATTGGTGGATCTTCAGCAAGTATTCTTTGTAACGAAGCCACAACAGGTTCGTGAATTTGGTTTTGAGTTGGTGTTAGTGTTTCCATTTTAATTAAGGTTGGTTATTCACACTAAAGTTCTCAAAAACACAAGCTGTTTTTTAAAAAAAGACCCTAACACTACATAATTAGTGTATGAATGATGATGTTTTGGGTATAGGAGAAATTTATTCCTAAAAGGGATTGTTGATTAGTATTCTGGGGTTTTCTTTATCACTTAATTTCTTGAAGTTTACTTCTTAAATCAGCAACAGCTTGTTTAGCTCCGTTTATATAGTTAACAGCATTTTGAACTGATTCGCTAATTTTTTCTTTATCAAATTCGGATTCATTAGAAATTATACCAGCAATCTGGTTTAATTCATAAAACTTTTTTGTTACTAAATTGACTCTTATTTTATTTACAATTGAATCTCCTTTAATTTTATATTGATCGTTTAAATCGAGCACGACTTTATTTAATCTTTTACTGATAGTTTTAACTGAGGTTTTATACTCTTCAATTTCATTAAGAGTTAAAGAATTAGTTCCGTTACTATTGTTTTCTATAGCTAGATTTAATAGGTTTTGTTTATCGTAAGACAGTTGGTCCAAATCTATATACAAATAACCAAGATTTCTTATCAAACGATTTTTTCGTTCTTTTTTAAAAATAGATTTAATTTCGGTATTTAATTTTTGAATCCAACCTGTTAAATCAATTAATCCAGTTTGAATTTCATCGTAATTGGTCTGGGCTGCTAGGTTAAAGTTCAAGCAAAGAAATAATATAAGAATAATGGAAGTTTTAGTTTTCATTGTTTTTTGGTTTAGTTTTTATAAAGAATAAAACACCTAACACAAGGGTAATTATAGGAAGAATTAATTCTTCATAAGGAGCGGTTTTTTGTTGAAAAAGACGTTTTAAAACGTCAAACCGATAATAGAATAAAGCTAATGAAACAAGTAATAAAAACGAGCCTAATATTAGTTTATATTTTTTCATGGTTGACTTTTAGACTTTATTAGTTAAGTATTACAAACAAATACTATTTATGAACTATTACTTATAAAATAAGTAAATAATCAGCTGAAAAACAATGCATAAATATAAAATAGGGAAAAACACCCTTTATAAACTTTAGTGATTTAGTATGGAAAGTTTATAAGTATTAATGGTTTTTATTCACTAACATCCACTGAATATTAAATTGATCTTTTAACATTCCAAAATTATCGTCTAGGGGAAATAAAACCTTACCACCTTCAGCTAATTTGCTAAAAACATTTTTTCGTTCTTCTTTATCTGAAAAAGAAACAAACATAGAAATATTACTACCAGCAGTTACTTGATGATTAGGCAAATCATCTGATGCTTTAAAACAAATTCCTTCAGCTTTAAATTCAGAGTCAAATATTCGATGTTCAACTTCAGGAGGAACTGGCATTGGAGCATCTTTAAACGTAGTTGTAGAAACTATTTCTCCTCGAAAAACATCAGCGTAAAAAGATAATGCATCGCTACAATTTCCTGAGAAAACTAAGTATGGAATTAAGTTTTTCATGTTTTTGCTGTTTAGTTAAAGTTACGAAAAGAATAATTAAAATTCTGAATTGTAGTATGTTGTAGCATCAGCTATAAGCTGATTCAATAATCCTTTTTCTTTTGTAACTCGATCTTCATCCCAATCTAAACTTTGAACAAAATCACTAATTATAACATCTAAATATTTAGAAATACTTTCGATATTGAAATATAAACGACCTGTACGTCTTACGAAGAAATCAGCTAAACTATTGGTCATTTCAAAATTGATACAATACCATAATTCTGCACGAATTAAACGTTGCTCAATAGTTCCACTAGCAAAAAACGAAGTTCTGTCTAGAATTGTATTTGATTTTTTACCATAAGTGGTACATAAATGCCAAGCATAATACGGATTATTAACTCCTAAATCAGTAAGTTGTTTTTCTAGTTCAAGTTGATAGGCCTCAACTTCTTCAACCGAATGCATACTTGGATTAACCAATAAGATATTTTCAGTTTGCGATTTTTTATAGGAGTTTCTTCGTTTTTCATCCATGGTTTTTAAAACGGCATCAATTACTCTGTGTGCCATTTTTCGATATCCAGTAAGTTTTCCTCCTGCAATAGATATTAAACCACTTTTAGAGATGAAAATTTCGTCTTTTCTTGATAGTTCTGAAGGATCCTTTTCCTCTTCATGAATTAAAGGTCGTAAACCAGCCCAATTCGATTCGATATCATTAATTGTTAAATCAACATCAGGAAATGTATTATTCACAGCTTCTAAAAGATATGCTGCATCATCTTTAGTAGCAACTACACGATCTAAACTTCCATAGTAATTAGTGTCTGTAGTTCCAACATAAGTGCATCTTCCTCTTGGAATTGCAAAAACCATTCTTCCGTCAGGAACATCGAAATAAACAGATTGTTTAATCGGTAATTTCTCATGCGGAAAAACAATATGAACACCTTTTGTTAAATGCAGGTGTTTATTATTCATAGATGTATCTTTCTCTCTTAATAAATCAACCCAAGGTCCAGCAGCAGAAACATAATTTCGCGCTTTTACATTGAATTTTTTACCAGTATTGATATCAATACATTGCACATTTTCAATTTTTCCTTCTTTATCGTAAAGGAAAGATTCCATTTCACAATAATTAATTACTGTTGCACCAAATTCTGTGGCTTTTTTAAGAATTTCGATGGTAAGTCTGGCATCGTCCGTTCTATATTCTGCATAATAACCACTACCCAATGTTATTTTATCATCTAACATTGGTTCTTTTTCCATCGTTTCTTTTTTATCTAGCATTCTTCGAGCATCATCTCCACCAACATTGGCCAATAAATCGTAAACTTTTAAACCAATGGCAGTCATCATTTTACCATAAGTACCACCTTCGATTAAAGGCAATAACATCTTTTCTGGAATTACTAAATGCGGTGCTAGTCTATGAACAATTGCACGTTCAGAACCAGACTCTCTTACTAATCCGATTTCTAATTGTTTTAGGTATCGAAGTCCACCATGGATAAGTTTTGTAGATTTATTACTAGTTCCAGAGGCAAAATCGTTTTTTTCAACCAAGCAAACTTTCATTCCTCTTGAAGATGCATCTAATGCAATTCCAGCTCCTGTAATTCCTCCACCAATTACCAACAGATCAAAAGTTTCTGATTTTAATTTTTTAAGATGCTTTTCACGATCTAAAACGGAAAAACGAACAGGTTGAGGTTTTAATTTTTTCTTCTTAGAAGTTTGTGTTTTTTCAATAGCCTTTAACCAACCTTTATATTTCTTTTTACGAACCTTTGGTTTCATTTTGGTTGTAAAAATGGTATCAACCTCTCTAATGGTTTCAATGTCTTCTTTTGTCCATACACCAGCTTTTATTCCAGCTAATAATGCAGCTCCAAAAGCGGTAACTTCAATCATTTTTGGTCGATCAACAGCAACATTTAAAATATCAGATTGAAATTGCATTAAGTAATTGTTTGCACTTGCTCCACCATCAACTTTTAATGTTATCATTTCCTTACCACTATCTTTAATCATAGCAGTAATTACATCTTTGGTTTGATACGCTAACGCTTCAACAGTAGCTTTAATAATTTCTTCTTTTCCGGTATCTAAAGTCATTCCGTAAATACTTCCTTTAGCTTCGGCATCCCAATATGGGGCACCTAAACCAGCAAAAGCAGGAACAACATAAATGTTTTTTAATGGAGGAATACTATTACAAATGGCTTCTGTATCGGCTGCATTATCAATTAATTTCATTCGATCTCGCAACCATTGAATAGAGGCTCCACCTACAAAAACACTTCCTTCTAATGCATATTGAACCGGTTCTGATTCTATGCTACAAGTTAAGGTGGTAAGTAAACCACTTTCAGATTGAACTTGTTTTGTTCCCGTGTTTAATAACATGAAACATCCTGTTCCGTATGTATTTTTAGCTATTCCAGATTTGAAACCACCTTGCCCAAATAAAGAAGCTTGTTGATCTCCAGCAACACCATAAATTGGAATTGTATTTCCTTCAAAATTAATATCTCCAAAATGTGATGAAGAGGCCTGTACTTTAGGTAGTAAAGAAATTGGAATTTTTAAAGCCTTAAGTAACGTATCATCCCAACTCAAATTCTTGATATCGTAAATCATGGTTCGAGACGCATTACTGTGATCCGTAACATGTTTTTGATGATTTGTAAACTTATATATCAACCAACTATCAACAGTTCCAAAGCAAAGCTTACCAGCGGCAGCTTTTTCTTTAACACCATCAACATTATCTAATATCCATTTTAATTTGGTAGCAGAGAAATAAGAGTCGATTACCAAACCAGTATGTTCTCGAATGTAATTTGATAATCCACGATTTTTTAAATCTTCACAAATAGCTGTAGTACGCTTATCTAGCCAAACAATTGCATTATGCACAGGTTCTCCTGTTTCTCTATCCCAAACTACTGTGGTTTCACGTTGATTGGTAATTCCTACGGCTGCAATTTCTGAAGGTTGAATTCCTGATTTTTTAACAGCTTCATGAAAAGTTGCTTGTTGATCATTAAAAATCTCAACAGGATCGTGTTCAACCCAACCAGATTTCGGATAATGTTGCGTTAATTCTTTTTGAGCAATCGCTTTTATTTGTCCTTTTTTGTCGAAAATAATTGTTCGTGTACTTGTTGTACCTTGATCGAAAGCGACTAGATATTTTTGCTCCATTGCTTATTGTGAGGGTTTTAGTTATGCTTCTCAAAGTGTTTTTAACTATTTTCTAGTTGTAAACTGACTTGCAGAATGTTTTTCTTTTCTAAAATAGGCAAATTATTGAATTTAAGAAGCAGTTGTGCGATTGCAATTGTATCATTTTCGCAATAACGAATAATTCTAGGAATATCTTTGTGTTGAAAATAAACGCTTGCAACTTCACTTCCATCTATATCTTGTTTAGGAGAAGGAATACCAAAAATATGAGTTAATAAACTCAATGAAGTAAAATGCTTATAATCTCCAAATTTCCATAACTCCATAGTATCCAAATGTGGAACTTCCCAAGGTTTTTTGCCGAACAGGTTTAACTTTTCTGGTAATTTAACTCCATTAATAAGCATTCTACGTGCGATGTAAGGAAAATCGAATTCCTTACCATTATGAGCGCATAATAGATGTTTTTTGTTACTGAAATGAGTGTCTAGTAAACCTTTAAAATCGAGTAATAAACTCTGTTCATTTTCTCCAGCAAAAGAGGTTACTCTGAGTTGAAAATTGTTTTCTTTTTCTACAAAATATCCAACAGAAATACAGATGATTTTTCCAAACTCTGCCCAAATTCCGGCACGTTCGTAAAACTGTTTTGGTGTGAATTCATCTTTTCGTTGATATTGAGTTTTCAGTTCAAATAAATGTTGGGTTTCCTCTGGAACATCATTCCAATGTTCATATTGAGGAACCGTTTCAATATCTAAAAATAAGATATTGTTGAGTTCAAAATGTGTTGACATGAATATATAGCAATTTGATTTTCAGTGTGCAATTTTGGTAAAAGTATAAAATTTAAAATAAAAAAACCAGTCTTAAGACTGGTTCATAATATCTTCGATTTCCTCTATTTCGATAGGAATATTTCGCATCAAATTAAATGGTTCTCCCTTTTCTTGGATGACAACATCATCTTCTAAACGAATTCCGAAACCTTCTTCAGGTATATAAATTCCAGGTTCAATAGTAAACACCATATTAGCTTGCATTGGCTCATATAATAGTCCGTAATCATGTGTGTCTAATCCCATATGGTGAGAAGTTCCGTGCATGAAATATTTTTTATATGCTGGCCAATCTGGATTTTCATTTTGAACATCTGCTTTGTCTAATAATCCTAAACCAAGTAGTTCAGAAGTCATTAATTTTCCAACTTCCTTATGATACTCTGTCCAGTCTGCACCAGGAACCAACATTTTTGTCGCGTCATTTTTAACACGGTTTACAGCATTGTATACTTCTTTTTGACGATCAGTAAAACGACCAGAAACAGGAATCATACGCGTCATATCACTAGAATAGTTTGCGTATTCTGCTCCAACATCCATTAAAATTAAATCACCTTCTTTACATTGTTGGTTGTTTTCTATATAGTGTAAAACGTTCGCATTATTTCCACTTGCAATAATTGGAGTGTATGCAAAACCTTTAGAACGATTTCTTAAAAATTCATGAGAAAATTCAGCTTCAATTTCATATTCCCAAACCCCTGGTTTTACAAAATTTAATGCACGTCTAAATCCTTTTTCGGTAATATCACATGCTTTTTGTAATAAATCAAGTTCTATTTGATCTTTTATAGAACGCAAGCGTTGTAATATAGGATTACTCTTAGCAACTGAGTGCGCAGGATATTTATTTAGTAACCATTTTGTAAAACGCGCTTCTCTTGTTTCTGTTTCTATTTTTGCTCTATAGTGCTCATTTGTATTGATGTAAACTGTATCAGCATATGCCATCATTTCTGCAAGCACTTTTTCTAAATCTTGTAACCAGAAAACAGTTTTTACTCCACTTGTTTCAAAAGCTTTTTCCTTATTTAACTTTTCTCCTTCCCAAACGGCAATGTGTTCATTAGTTTCTCTTAAGAATAGTACTTCTCTTAAGTTTTCTTTTGGGCAATCAGGAAAAACTACTAAAATACTTTCTTCTTGATCTACACCACTTAAAAAGAAAATATCTCTATGTTGTTCAAAAGGAAGTGTTGAGTCGGCACTTACAGGATAAATATCGTTAGAATTAAAAACAGCTAAACTATTTGGCTTCATTTGAGCCATAAAGTTTTTTCTATTTTTTATGAAAAGTTGTTTGTTTATTGGTAAATATTTCATTTGTTAATTTGATTTACGAATCAAAAATAAGGAAAGAAATGATGCAAAAATTACCATATTTAAATTAAAAAGATGCCAAATGGCATTATTTTAATGTTTTAAATTGTTTTTATAGATTTTTTCAATAAATCTAGACGTTTAAGTTTGTTATTAACTTGACCTTTTCGAATTGTTTCGTTTTTTACCTTTATAATTGGTGGCACTACCACCTTTATTCGATTTCTTTTTTGGGCTAAAATTCCTTCTTGATGTGTTTTTTGAAGAAGATGTTTTTCTTTTATTTTTTTTAGTAGAAGAATCTTTTTGCTGAGATTGTTCAGTAGGAGTAAGATCAAAACCTTCTAGTTCTACAATTTTTAACTTTTGATTTAATAGTTTTTCAATATTTCGAACATATTCTAATTCTTCTCTACTAACTAATGAAATAGCTTCACCACTTGCACCAGCTCTACCTGTTCTACCTATTCTATGTACATAATCTTCAGGAATATTAGGTAGTTCATAATTAATAACATGTGGTAATAACGGAATATCTAATCCACGTGCAGCAATATCCGTAGCAACTAATACGCGAATAGTGTTTTCTTTAAAACCTTTTAATGCTTTTGTTCTTGCGCCTTGACTTTTATTTCCATGAATTGCAGCAGAAGAAATACCTTTTTTTTGTAATTTTTCAGCTAATCGGTTTGCACCGTGTTTAGTTCTTGTGAAAATAAGAACCTGATTCCAGTCACCATCTGAAATTAATTGAATAACCATAGCTGCTTTTCTGCTTTTAGGAACACGATATATCTTTTGTGTAACCATTTCTGCAGTTGTGTTTTCTGGAGCAGCTTCTACTAGCACAGGATTTGTTAATATTCCCTTTGCTAAAGCCTTTATTTCTTTAGAAAATGTTGCTGAAAAAAGTAAGTTTTGACGTTGTGAAGGTAGGAAAGATATGATTTTTTTAATATCTCTAACAAATCCCATGTCTAACATTCTATCTGCTTCATCTAGAATTAAAATATCTACTCGCTTCAATGATAGTACTTTTTGATCGTGTAAATCTAATAACCTACCAGGTGTTGCTACTAAAACATCAATACCACTTTTTATTGTGGCTATTTGTTTTTTAGGCTTTACACCTCCAAAAATCACAGTAGATTTAATATTGAGATGTTTGCTATAATCTCTAACGTTATCATAAATTTGAGCAGCAAGTTCTCTAGTTGGAGTTAGTATTAGGGCACGTATTGGGCGAAATTTAGGGTTTTTAGTATCTGTTATGATCTGTAAAATAGGTAATGTAAAACCAGCTGTTTTACCTGTTCCTGTTTGGGCAGATGCTAATACATCATTTTTTTTTAATATTTCTGGGATTGCTTTTTCTTGTATTGGGGATGGAGTTGTGTATCCTTTTTCTTCAACTGCTTTTAAAAGCTCTTTTTTTAATCCTAACGATTCGAATGTCATAAATGTATGTGTAGAAATAAATTAAGTTTTATTTCTGAATAGATTACAAAGGTACGGTTATAGTTTTTGTGAAATAGAAAAAGCGTCTAAAAATATTTTTAGACGCTTTCTGTTATTGTTTTTTGAATTGGAATAATTACTTCTTCATTGCGCTTTTAATAACACCAATGATAGCCATTAAAACTCCTCCACCTGCTGTTCCTCCGGCTACACTGCCAAGGATACCTCCTAAGTCAAGACCTAGCATTCCCAATAATTGAGCTCCAAGTCCACCCCCTAAAATTCCAACAACAGAATTCCATAAAGTACCCATAGAGAATTTTTTTAATAATGCTCCTGCAATATTACCACCTAAGGCACCAGTTAGTAAGCTAATGATTAATTCCATAATTTTTGATTTAAAATTTGTTAATTAGAAAATAAATTAACAAAAAATTAACGAATAACACAAATTTAATATCCGATATGAAAAAGAGCATCGCCTAAATTCACTACAGGAAAATTATTTTTTGCTATAATATATCCATCTTTTGGTGCTTTAACAGGAAATTTAGTTTCTCCATAAGTGTCCATAATAAAACCTAGAATTTGACCCTTTTCAATTGCAGAGCCATTTTCAACTTTTGAATTAAAAATACCTGCTGCTTTTGCTCTAATCCAACTTCTTTTTTCAATGGTAGTTGGAGAATTGTTTTCAGGGATATCAATAGATGCACTAATCATATTAAAATGACGAAGAATTCTTAAAGTTCCATGTATACCTTCTTGAATAGCATATTCATCTAAACGTAATGATTCTCCTCCTTCATAAACAATTACAGGAATGTTGTGCTTAAAACACTCGTTACGAAATGATTTAGGAATTACTTTAGATGGGAATTTAAAAGGAGCATTAAAAATAGTAGCTAACTGCTGACCTCTTTCGTCTTGAGGAGTATAACGTATTTGTGGAAAATTACTACGCTGAGCACCTCCGGTATGGTAATCAATGGCGAAATCAACATTTTTGGTGATTTCTTTCATTAAATAATAAGCAAGTCGACTAGCTAATGAACCTTTTCTTGTTCCCGGAAAACTTCTATTAACATCTTTTCCGTGTAACTCTCTTGAAAAACTTAAAAAACCAAAAATGTTTAATAGAGGAACGACAATTACACATCCTTTATGAATCTTGTAAGATTTGTCAATTAGCATTCTTCTTACCATTTCTATACTATTGGTTTCATCTCCATGTAAACCTCCTTGTAATAAAATTGTGGGACCTAACTCTTTTCCATTAAAAACATACACAGGAATTTCAATTAATGTACCTGTTGGTAATCTATCTACAGGAATTTTTATAAGCTTAGACTCTCCTAAACCAATTTTTTCCCCTCTTATAATTACCTCTTCATTCTTGAATTCTTTGTTGAACATTTTCTCTCTAAATATTTTATAATTTCTTCTGCAACATTAACTTTAGTATAGGCCTCAATACCTTGAAGACCAGGAGTTGAATTCACTTCTATAAGAAGAGGACCTCTTTTCGATCGAATTAAATCTACACCAGCTATTGGTAGGCCAAGATAATTAGCTGCTCTAATTGCCATTGATTTTTCTTTATCACTTAAATCTACTTTAAATCCAGATCCGCCTCTATGAATATTAGATCTAAAATCATCCTCTAAACCTTTACGCTTCATTGAGGCAATGACTTTATCGCCAGCAACAATTATCCTTATATCTTCACTATTACTTTCCTTAATAAATTCCTGAAGTAAAATACTCATGTTCATTCGGTAAAATGTATCAATGATAGATTTAGCAGATTTTTTACTTTCGGCAAGCATTACACCCATTCCTTGTGTCCCTTCTTGAAGTTTAATAATAACAGGAGCACCACCTAACAATTCTATTTGTTCTTTAATGTTTTCTGGGTTTACAGAAAACACAGTATCTGGAATAGGTATGTTTTTTCGGTTCATTATTTGTAGTGTACGCACTTTATTTTGAGCTCTAATTATACCTAAAGACCTAGCGGTACTAAATACTCCGTTCATTTCAAATTCTTTAACAACTGCGGCACCATGTCTAGTAACTGAGGCTCCAATTCTTGGAATAATTACATCTGGCTCATCAATAATATTTTCACCGTAGTAATTAATTTCTCTTTTACCTCCACTAAGTTTAATTGAACACTTGTTATGATTAATAATGCTCACATCATGGCCTCTTTTAAGGGCCTCATCGGATAACCGTTTTGTAGAATAAACATGTTCACCAACAGAAAGAATAAAAATATTCATAAGGTTTTTTTACAAATCTCACTAAAATATAAAATGAATCCGACATGTTAAAAATTATTATTAATCGTAGACAGAATATTTATTTTTTATTTTTGATACTACTTTTAAATCAAACCAAATGAAACGAATATTAATTTTCTTCATTTTAAATTCGTAAGAAGAAATGATTAAAATTGATGTGAGTTCCTGAATGTATTCAAGTTTTTGAACATTCAGATATAAAAATTTTTTAAACAGATGAAAAAAATTCTAGTATTGCTGTTACTGTTAATAACTTCCGTTTACAGTCAACAAAACTCAACTAAAGCAGATAAGGTTAAAAAAGCTCTTATGAATAAAAGAGCTATGGTTAAAAGCTCATTAGTTAAAAACATTCCTTTCACCAATATTGGACCAACAATTATGAGTGGAAGAGTAGTTGATATAGATGTAAATCCTCAAAACACTAATGAATTTTATGTTGCCTATGCTTCTGGAGGTTTATGGTACACAAAGAATAACGGGAACACATTTACTCCTGTTATGGATAATACCGATACTCAAAACATTGGTGATATTGCAGTAGACTGGAAAAATAATACCATTTGGGTGGGAACTGGAGAAAATAATTCTTCTCGTTCTTCATATGCTGGAATTGGAATTTTAAAATCTATAGATGGAGGTAAAAACTGGAAAAATGTTGGTTTATATGATTCTCATCATATTGGTAGAATTTTAATTAATCCTAATAATCCGAATGAAGTAATTGTAGGAGCTTTAGGTCATTTATATTCGCCAAATAATGAAAGAGGAATTTATAAAACAACCGACGGAGGAAAATCGTGGAAGCGAGTTTTATTTATAAATGACGATACTGGAATTATAGATATTCAACCAGCGCCAAATAATTTTAATGTGTTGTATGCAGCTTCTTGGGAACGAGATCGTAAAGCATGGAATTTTACTGGAAACGGAAGAAATTCTGCAATTTATAAATCGGAAGATGGAGGGAATTCATGGAAAAAAATTTCTGATAATAGCGGGTTTCCTCAAGGAGAAGGAGTAGGTAGAATTGGTTTAGCCGTTTATGATGAAAATACGGTTTATGCTTCTCATGATAGTCAATTTAGAAGAGAAAAAGAAAATAAGAAAAAGTCGTCTACTAACGCGTTAACAAAAGAAGATTTTAAAACAATGTCTGTTGATGAGTTTTTAGGTTTATCGGACAAAAAACTGAATTCATATTTAAAAATGAATGGTTTTCAAGAGAAATACAGAGCTGAAAATGTAAAACAAATGGTACGTGCTGGATCAGTTAAACCAATAGATTTGGCAAAGTATCTTGAAAATGCAAATTCGTTGTTGTTTGATACTCCAGTTGTAGGAGCGGAGGTTTTTAAAACCACAAATGGAGGAAAATCTTGGAAAAAAACACATGGAGGATATTTAGATGATTTATACTATTCTTATGGGTATTATTTTGGTGAAATTCGAGTAGATCCACAAGATAAAAATGGAATTTACATTCTTGGAGTACCAATTTTAAAATCAAAAGACGGAGGAAAAACATTTACATCTATTAGTAGAGAAAATGTACATGCAGATCATCAAGCATTATGGGTAAATTCAAAAGTTCAAGGTCATTTAATTGATGGGAATGATGGTGGTTTAAATGTTTCTTATGATGATGGGGAAAGCTGGTTAAAATTAAATACTCCTCCAGTTGGACAATTTTATGCAGTGTATGCTGATAATCAAAAACCATATAATGTGTATGGTGGATTGCAAGATAATGGAGTTTGGACAGCTAAAAACAATGCTAGAATAAATAAAGGATGGCATCAGTCAGGTAAAAACCCATACGAATCAATTATGGGAGGAGACGGAATGCAAGTGGCGGTTGATAACAGAAATGCGGATATTGTTTATACGGGTTACCAATTTGGAAATTACTTTAGAATTAATAGAGAAACTGGTCGACAAAAATATATCCAACCAAAGCATGATTTAGGCGAGAGTCCTTATCGTTTCAACTGGCAAACACCAATTCTTTTATCTACTCATAATCAAGATATTTTATATCTGGGAGGAAATAAATTACACCGTTCTTTAAATCAAGGTAATGACTGGGAAACTATTTCTTCAGACTTAACTCAAGGAGGTAAAAAAGGAAATGTTGCTTATGGAACATTAACTACAATTAGTGAAAGCCCATTTCAATTTGGTTTAATTTACACAGGTTCTGATGATGGTTTAGTTCACATTACTAAAAACGGAGGAGGAAGTTGGGAAGTGATTTCGAGTTCTTTTCCGAAAGATTTATGGGTGAGTAGAGTAATTGCTTCAAAACATAAAAAAGAACGTGTTTATGTTACATTAAACGGTTATAGATGGGATGATTTCACATCGTATGTTTATGTTTCTGATGATTTTGGTAAAACATGGAAAAACATTGGAACTACAATTCCTAACTCTCCAGTAAATGTTATTAAAGAGGATCCTGAAAAAGCTAATCTATTGTATGTAGGAACGGACAATGGATTATACATGTCATTAGATGCAGGAAATTCTTGGGAAATTTTCAACAAGAATTTACCAAATGTTGCTGTACATGATCTAGTGATTCAACCTGAGGCAAAAGAATTAGTAGTTGGAACACACGGAAGAAGTTTATACAAAGCAAATGTTGCTTCTTTACAGGAATTAACTAAGGAAGTTAAGAGTAAAGAGAATCATATATTTTCAATTGAAAATATTAGAAAAGGAAGATTTTGGGGAAATTCATGGAGTAAATGGTTGAAACCAAATACACCTGAATTCAAAATACCTTTCTATTTAAATGGAGATAAAAAAGCAACTATTGACATTTACAATGATGATGTAAAAGTAAATTCTTTAACTGTTGATGCAGAAAAAGGAATAAATGAAGCTATGTTTGACGTTTCTTTTGATGAAAAAGGATTAGAAGCATATAAAAAAGCTAAAAAAGATGCAATTTTATCGAAAGCTAAAAACGGAAAAACATATTTACCTAAAGGAAAATATACCGTTAAGTTAGGTAAAGAAGAAAAGACATTTGAAATTAAATAGACTGAATGGGAATTATTAAAGTTACTGACATCCGATTATTTACCAACCATGGATGTTTAGATGAGGAAGCTAAAATAGGTTCAGAATATCGCGTAGATATTGTAGTAAAGGCCGATTTAATGAAATCTGCAGAAAGCGATGAATTAGAAGATACTGTGGATTATGTTCATTTAAATAAAATAGCAAAAGAAGAGATGGCTATTCGTTCTAAATTGTTAGAAAAAGTAGCAAAAAGAATACTAGATAGAATATTTGATGAAATTAAAATGGTTGAAGAAGCAACCGTAAGTATCTCAAAACTAAACCCTCCGATTGGTGGAAATGTAGGAGAAGTAACTATAGAATTGTCAAATTCACGTAAAAATTAAAAAATACTTGTCGTAAATAAGAAAAGTATTAAATTTGCATTCTCACTTAGGGTGTCGTGGCCGAGTGGCTAGGCAGTGGTCTGCAACACCATCTACAGCGGTTCGAATCCGCTCGACACCTCAAAAAGCTTTTACAATTTGTAAAAGCTTTTTTTATTTCTCTTGATTTCTCTTGGTTGGAAATTCTTTTCACAAGCCATACCCAAAAACTATTTAAAAAACCAAAAACATAGTTTAAAATTATCAAAGTAAGGTCTTATTCAACGTTTTTTTTTCCTTTTCAACCAATTTTATTTCCTCTTAGCAATGTTTAATAGCTGATAAATAAAGGTCTTAGAATAATTTTGTCTCAGAATTTATTAAAAGTATACATAATGAAAAGATTAAATTATTTTTTACTACCTATTTTACTAATAATGGCGTCATGTAGTGATGACGAAGTAGTATCAGAACAACCAGATGATAATAATCCACCACAAGAAACTGTTGTTGATGTGGTATTAAATGAAATTAAATATCAAGGGGCAAAAGATTACATTGAAATTTATAACAGAGGAGATGAAGCAGCTGATTTAAATGACTATTGGTTGTGTTTAGGTCCTGGAGCGTATCAAAGAATTGGAGATTTAACTCCAGAGAATGGAGATATTGTAATTCCTGCAAAAAGCTTTTTAGTGGTGAGTTATAATTTAGATGATGCTAAAGGTGGGTTAGGATTATATAAAACAAACCAGTTTACAGATTCAAATGCAATTGTAGATTTCGTGCAATATGGGGAAGCAGGAAGTGCAAGAGAAAATGTTGCTGCTGCTGCAGGGATTTGGACAGCTGGAGAGTTTGTTCCTGTAGTTCAAAGCGAAGATAATAGTATCATTTATGATGGAGAAGGAAATGGAATAGCGAATTGGGATGAAACTACTACAACTACTTTTGGAGCGACAAATGAATTAACTGAACCAGTTGCAGAGGTTAGATCTGTTGTTATTAATGAGGTAAACTATGCGGATAGCAAAAAAATCGAATTATGGAATAATGGAAATGTAACAGTAGACTTATCGGAGTACTGGTTATGTTTAGGTCCAGGAAAATACTTACAAATAAAAGATGCTTCAGTAGTTAGCGGAAGCATACAATTAAACGCTGGAGATTTCCTAGTAGTTACTTGGGACGATTTAAGTAATAGTGCTGGTTTAGGTTTATATGCTACAAATCAATTTACAAATTCGGATGCTATTAGAGATTTCGTACAATGGGGAGCAGCAGGAAGCGCAAGAGAAAATGTAGCTGCTGCTGCTGGAATTTGGACAACTGGTGATTTTATTGAAGAAGTAAAAACTGCTCAAAATACTATTATTTATGACGGGGATGGAAACGGATTAGAAAACTGGGCAGAAACTACAGAAGCTACTTTTGGAGCAGATAACGTATTAAAAGCACCAGAAGCTGTAAAATCGATAGTAATTAATGAAGTAAACTATTCAGATAGTAAGCAAATTGAAATTTGGAATAACGGAGATGTAGATGTTGACGTATCAAACTATTGGTTATGCTTAGGTCCTGGAAAATATTTACAAATTAAAGATGCTACAGTTATCAGCGGAAGCACACAATTAAATACCAGTGAGTTCTTAGTAGTGAGTTGGGATGATTTAAGCGATAGTGCTGGTTTAGGTTTATATGAAACAAATCAGTTTACAAGCTCAGAAGCAATTAAAGATTTTGTACAATGGGGAGCTGCTGGAAGCGCTAGAGAAAATGTAGCTGTTGCTGCAGGAATTTGGACAGCTGGAGATTTTGTACCAGTGGTAAGTCAAGGTTCATATAGTATAGCATATGATGGTGAAGGAGATGCTTCATTTGATTGGAATGAAGATTCAACACCATCGTTTGGAACAGGTAACGCACAATAATTTTTGTGTTTTAGGTGATTATTACTTGAGATTGTGGAACTCCAGCTTTAGGGTTGGAGTTTTTCTTTTTGTTTAAATTCTTCAGAACTTAGTGTTTAGCTGGGGAATTTTATCATAGTACTAATTTTAGCAACACTTTTTTGTTAAATTTAAAATTAGAAGATTATTAACTTTAAGTTTTGTTAAAATTTCAGATATTTGTTTTCTATGCAAATATATCCAATAGAAACAGGTAATTTCAAACTTGACGGTGGAGCAATGTTTGGAGTTGTGCCAAGAACTTTATGGCAAAAAACAAATCCTGCAGATTCTAATAACATGATCGAAATGGGAATGCGTTGCATGCTCATTGAAGACGGTGACCGATTAACTTTAATTGATACCGGAATTGGAAACAAACAATCCGATAAGTTTTTTGGATATTATTATTTGTATGGTAACTTCTCTTTAGATGCATCTTTGGCCGCTCACGGCTTTCACAGAGATGATATTACTGATGTTTTCTTAACACATTTACATTTTGACCATTGTGGAGGTGCAATTCAATGGAATAAAGATAGAACTGGTTTTGAACCAGCTTTTAAAAATGCCAGATTTTGGAGTAATAGTAGACATTGGGATTGGGCAGTAAATCCAAATCCAAGAGAAAAAGCTTCATTCTTAAAAGAAAACATTTTACCAATTGAAGAAAGCGGTCAGCTAAATTTCTTGCATTTAAATGCGAAAGATTATGTTGGTTTTGATGTAATATTTAAAGATGGTCATACCGAAAAACAAATGTTACCAAAAATAGAATATCAAGGAAAAACAATGGTATTCATGGCAGATTTGTTACCAACAGCAGGTCATATTCCGTTGCCATACGTAATGGGTTATGATACTAGACCATTATTAACACTAAAAGAAAAAGAAGCCTTTTTAAAAGAGGCTGCAGATAAAGAGTATTACCTTTTTTTAGAGCATGATGCGCATAACGAATTAGTTACAGTTAAGCACACAGAAAAAGGAGTTCGATTAAAAGAGACACATAAATTCACAGATATATTTAATTAAATAAACATGAAAGTTTTAAAACCAATTTTATATTCAACTGTAGCAGTAGCTTTAGCGAGCTGTTCTACAGCGGGTAATATTGCAAAAAAAGAGGTTCCTCAAGGACCAAATACATCTATAGATATTCCAGCTAAAAAAGCTGAATTAACAGATAAAGAAGGAAAAAACTGGCAGCACTATGATTTAGCTACAGATACTATTCCTGGAATGAGTACTTATAAAGCTCAAGAATTTTTAAAAGGAAAAAAAGGAATTGAAGTTATTGTTGGTGTTGTTGATAGTGGTACAGATTTAAAACACGAAGATCTTAAAGACGTTGCATGGGTAAACGAAGATGAAATTCCAGGAAACGGAATTGACGATGATAAAAATGGGTATGTTGATGATATCAATGGATGGAATTTTTTAGGAGATTCGTATAAAGAATTATTAGAGTACCAAAGAATCATGCAAAACCCTTCAATTGCAGATGCAGAAACTGCTGCAGAGGTAAAAGAGTTCTATAATAAAGAGGTTGAGAAAGCTAAAAAAGGGATTCAAAGAGTTGAGCAAAATGCTGGTCTTTACAGTAAAATGTTAGAAAGTGTAATTGAAGCGGATAAGAAGTTTACAAAACATTTTGGTAAATCAAACTATACAAGTCAAGATATTTTGGCAATTAAAGATAATGCTGATTTACAAAGTTCTGTAGCAGTTGCAAAACAAATTTTTGGTTTTGGAATTGGTTCTCTTTCTGAAGCTAAGTCAGAACTTGAAGGAGCTTCAAATTACTTTAAAGGGAAGTTAGAATCTGATAAAGCAATGATTTCTGGAGATCTTTTAAAGGAAAACTATCGTAAAGTAGTTGGTGACAACCCTGAAGATATTAACGATAGCCAAGGATATGGTAATGCTAATTCTGGACATTCTATAAAAAGTGAATCTCATGGAACACACGTTTCTGGTATTATTGGTGCTACTAGAGGAAACGGAAAAGGTATGGATGGTGTTGCAAATAATGTGAAAATTATGGCAGTTCGTTCTGTACCAGATGGAGATGAGTATGATAAAGATGTTGCTTTAGGTATTCGTTATGCAGTTGATAACGGAGCTAAAGTAATCAACACAAGTTTTGGTAAAGGTTATTCCCCTCACAAAAACTGGGTTTATGATGCAATTAAGTACGCAGCAGAAAAAGATGTATTAATTGTTAATGCAGCAGGAAACTCAAGTGATAATATAGATGTTGATAAAACTTTTCCTAACGATGCACCAGATCAAATAAATGAAGTTGCAGATAATTTTATAACTATTGGAGCAATGAGCTCTAACTACAATGAAAAATTACCTGCAAGTTTTACAAACTATGGTAAAATAAATGTTGATGTATTCGGTCCTGGTGTAGCGGTATATTCTACCACACCTGAAGGTGAATATGGTAAAAAGAGTGGAACGTCTATGGCATCGCCAGCTGTAGCAGGTGTAGCGGCTTTAATTCGTTCGTACTATCCACAATTATCAGCAAGTCAGGTAAAGAGAATTTTAATGAATTCAGGAACAAAAATTGACTTCAAAGTTACAAAACCAGGTACAGGTTCTAGAGATAATCCTAAAGGAGAATTAGTGCCATTCTCTGATTTATCTGTTTCAGGTCGTGTAGTAAACGCTTATAATGCTTTACGAATGGCAGACAGATTAGTAAACGGAAAGTAGTTTAAATAAGGAATGAATAAAAAAGAGCATTTAATAATGCTCTTTTTTTGATTAAAACTTAAAAAATGAAAAAAGTAATTTTTTTTGCAAGTAGTTTACTCTTACTTGCTTGTGGAAGTACAGCTCAAAATTCTACTAACAATAAAAATTATTGGCAACAAAAAGTAGATTATACTATGGATATTGATATGGATGTAAAAACATATCAATATGAAGGAAAGCAAAAATTAGTATACACCAATAATTCACCAGATGAGTTAAACAAAGTGTTTTATCATTTGTATTTCAATGCTTTTCAACCTAACTCTCAAATGGATGCTCGATTACACACTATTGAAGACCCGGATAAAAGAATGGTTGAAAGTAAAGGTACTGTAGAACAACCATTTTTAGAAAGTAGAATCGCAAAACTAAGTTCATCTGAGATAGGATACATAAAAGTAAATTCATTAACACAAGATGGAAAAACAGTAAGTTATGAGACTGTAGGAACTATTTTAGAAGTAACATTAAACAAACCTATTAAACCTGGTAAAAAAGCAACATTTGTTATGGATTTTAAAGCTCAAGTTCCAAAACAAATAAGAAGATCAGGAAGAAATAGTAAAGAAGGAGTTGCTTTATCTATGACACAGTGGTATCCTAAGATGGCAGAATATGATTTTGAAGGATGGCATACTCCACCTTATATAGCAAGAGAATTTCATGGGGTTTGGGGAAACTTTGATGTAACATTACATATAGATAAAAATTATGTTGTTGGAGGAACAGGAGATCTTCAAAATCCACAAGAAGTAGGTCATGGTTATGAAGATAAAAACAAAAGTTTAAAATTACCGGAGGGTAATAAATTAATTTGGAAATTTAAAGGTAAAAATATTCATGATTTTACATGGGCAGCTGATCCAGAATATCAACACGATATTTTCAAAATGGATAATGGTATAGATTTACATTTCCTATACAAGAAAACTCTTGATGCTAATTTTTTAGAAAATTGGAAAAAATTACAACCAAAAACTGCTGATTTAATGACTTATTTCAGTAATAATATTGGTCCATATCCATATAAACAATATAGTGTAATTCAAGGAGGAGATGGTGGAATGGAGTATGCGCAATGTACTTTAATCACAGGAAAAAGATCTTGGGGTAGCTTGTTTGGGGTTACTGCTCATGAATTAGCTCATAATTGGTTTCAATTTTTACTAGCTACTAATGAAAGTAAACATCCATGGATGGATGAAGGTTTTACCACATATATATCTAATAAAGCAGAAAACGAAATACTAGAAAAAGGGAAAGAAAACCCAAACTTAGGATCATATTCAAGTTATATTAATTTAGCTATTTCAGGAAAAGAGAAGCCTCTTTCTACTCATGCTGACAGATATGAAACTAATTTTGCTTATGGAAGAGGTAGTTATAGTAAAGGAAGTGTTTTTCTAGGACAATTAGAATATATTATTGGGTCGGAAAATGTTGCGAAAACATTAAAGAAATATTACAATGATTTTGCATTTAAACATCCAACTCCTAATGATATTAAAAGAACAGCTGAAAAAGTTTCCGGTATACATTTAGATTGGTACTTAAATGAATGGACACAAACAACACATACTATTGATTATGGAATTAAATATGTAAAAAATCAAGAAATAACTATAGAAAGGATTGGTGCTATGCCAATGCCTATAGATCTTGAAGTTGTTTATACAGATGGAACAAAAGAATCATTTTACATTCCATTGGAAATTATGCGTGGTGCAAAAACTACAGATGCAAAACTATTGAAAGATTGGGGTTGGGCTTATCCAACATATACTTTTACAGCTAGTAAATCAGTTAAATCTGTACAAATAGAAAATGGTTTAATGGCAGATGTAAACCCTTTAAACAACACTTTTTCTGTAGAATAATCGATTTAAAACTTTATATAGGAGGCAGTGAAAACAACAAGTTTTTCACTGCTTTTTTCTTTATAAATAATTACTTTTGCCAGTAAATCATAAGTGAACATGTCAGAAGAAAAGAAATCATTGAACTTTATTGAGCAAATTATTGAAGAAGATTTAGCAAATGGAATGGATACTAAAAATTTACGTTTTCGTTTTCCACCAGAACCTAATGGATATCTTCATATTGGTCATACAAAAGCCATAGGAATTAGTTTTGGTTTAGGAGAAAAATACAATGCTCCAGTAAATTTACGTTTCGATGATACTAACCCTGCTAAAGAAGAGCAAGAATATGTTGATGCTATAAAAAAAGACGTATCGTGGTTAGGATATCAATGGAAAAACGAATGTTATTCTTCTGATTATTTCCAACAATTATATGATTGGGCTGTTCAATTAATTAAAGATGGTAAAGCATATGTAGATAGTCAAACTTCTGAAGCGATGGCTGAGCAAAAAGGTACACCAACAGAACCAGGTGTAGCTAGTCCCCACAGAGATAGAAGTATTGAAGAAAACCTTGATTTATTTACTAAAATGAAGAAAGGTGAGTTTGAAGAAGGGTCTCATGTCTTAAGAGCTAAAATAGATATGACTTCACCTAATATGTTATTGCGTGATCCTATTATGTATAGAATCCTTAAAAAGGCACATCATAGAACAGGTAATGATTGGGTAATTTATCCAATGTACGACTGGACGCATGGTGAGAGCGATTATATAGAGCAAATTTCACACTCTTTATGTTCTTTAGAATTTAAACCTCACCGTGATTTATACAATTGGTTTAGAGATCATGTATATAAATATAGTAAAGACCAATATCCAAATTCACCAAAACAAAGAGAATTTTCTCGTTTGAATTTGAGTTATACAATTATGAGTAAACGTAAACTCTTAAAATTGGTTGAAGAAGGAGTTGTAGCAGGTTGGGATGATCCAAGAATGCCAACTATTTCTGGTTTAAGAAGAAGAGGATACACACCTACATCAATTAGAAATTTTATTGAAACGGTAGGAGTTTCTAAAAGAGAAAATGTGATAGATGTTGCTTTATTAGAGTTTAAAATTCGTGAAGATTTAAATAAAACGGCTAATAGAGTAATGGGAGTTTTAAATCCAGTAAAACTTGTTATTACAAATTATCCTGAAGGAGAAGAAGAAATATTGATCGCAGAAAACAATCCAGAAATGGATGCTGGGTCAAGAAAAGTTCCTTTTTCTCGTGAATTATACATTGAAAGAGACGATTTTAAAGAAGAAGCTAACAGAAAGTACTTTAGATTAACAATAGGTAAAGAAGTGCGTTTAAAAAACGCATATATTATTAAGGGTGAAAACTGTATTAAAGACGAAGAAGGTAATATCACTGAAATTCATTGTACTTATGATCCTTTAAGTAAATCTGGTAGTGGAACTGAAGAAAGTAAAAGAAAAGTGAAAGGAACTTTACATTGGGTTTCTAAGAAGCATGCTGTAAAAGCTGAAGTAAGAGTTTACGATCGTTTATTCTCAGATGAAGCACCAGATTCTCATAAAGACAAAGAATTTATGGAATTTTTAAACCCTAATTCTCTTGAGAAAATTGAAGCTTATGTTGAGCCAAGTTTACAATCGGCATCAATAGGTGATCGATTCCAATTTCAAAGGTTAGGATATTTTAATGTAGATGATGATAGCACAAAAGAAAAATTAATTTTCAATAAAACAGTAGGTTTAAGAGATACATGGGCAAAGATGAACAAGTAGTTATTCCTAATGTTTTAAGAGATTTTGTGTAAAATGTTGATTTTTAAACAATAAAAATGTTAAAATTTTAAAAAAAAATATTACATTAGTACTCCCAATATTATATAGAACCAAACTTTTAATCCCCTCTATAATGAAAAAAGTTATTTGGTTACTCTTTAGTTTATTTATGATTAATTCGGCTTTTAGCCAGAGTAGCAACGAACATACCGTTAAAATTAAAAAAAGCAATAGCTCTTCAAAGAGTATAGAAGTAGAAATTGTTTATAAGAAGAAGTCTGAGGTTACACCAACTCCAAAAAAAGAGGTAAAACTACCGACTGCAGACAAAAAAAGATTCTTAATTAAAAGAAAAGACAAAAAAGACTTTATTACAAAAAAAGAAGAAAAAACACCTAAGTCAACAGATAAAAATTTAGTGTTTGCTTTTGATAAAGTAGATTTAGTGCCAGTTTTTTCTAACTGCAAAATTAATGGAAAGAAAGCTTCTAAAAAGTGTTTTAAATTAGGGATAAGCAAGTTTATACAACAAAATTTTGAGTACCCTGAAGAAGCTTTAGAAGATGGTACTACAGGTAAAGTAAACATTAAATTTACAATTAACAAAAAAGGTAGAGTAGTTAATGTAATTGCTACAGATGCTAACAATATAGAGACCCTTACTACTTACAGTGTAGAATTAATTTCAAAGTTACCAAAACTTGAACCAGCTTATAAAGAAGGTAAACCAGTAGCATCTTCATATGAGTTTCAATTAGATTTTTCTCTTTAATTTAAATAGTAATCATACAAAAAGACACAAAAACTTTCTAAATACTTTTCAGGTATTTCCAAATAATATTTAAACAACAATTTAACATCCCCTCGAAAATGAAAACCCCCCTAAGATTGTTAGTTTACTTGTTTTTAGTAAACATAATAACCGCACAAACTAATAAAGTTTGTACTTCAAAAGTAGTTGTCGTAGAAGACAGAAATAGTATCGATAAATGCAAGGCATTAAACAATCAACTTAATCCAAAAGAAAAGCCTTCTCGTCAAATTTTCTTAAGACTTAGTCATATAAACAGAAGATTTTTAAGAAAAAGAAAATCAGATTCCAAATCTATTTACAAAGCTAAACAAGTAGTTAAAGCTATAAGTCAACTAGATTCAAAAGGTGTAAAAAACACTCCAAACCCAAATTCAATTACTAGTGAAAAACTTATTACAGAAAAACACAGTTCCTCAGTGTTTAAGTTAAGTGAAGTCGATTTTATTCCAACTTTTAATTCTTGTAAAGAAGATAATTCTATTAAATGTTTTAAAACTGAAATAGGAAAGTATATTCAAAATAACTTTGAATACCCAGAAGAAGCATTAGAAAATGATATTACTGGAAAAATCACAGTTAAATTTGTTTTCAATAAAAACGGACAAATTAAAATTGAAAAGGTGATTGATGAAAATAAAAATAAAATACTAGGAAACTATACTGAAGAATTAATTTCAAACTTACCCCAATTTAGACCAGCAAAGAAAAATGGAATTTCTGTTCCTTTATCTTATGAGCTTTCTCTTGATTTCTCCCTGTAAAAAATCATGAGAAAAAAGAGAAAGTATTAAAGAAGAGAGTTTAGGGACTCTCTTTTTTAATGCTTAAACTTTCGTTAAGTATCCAATTAGGTCTTAATTCTAATTCCGTTGGAAAATGTATTATCCTTTCTGGCTGTTTCTTTTGTAAATAATTACCACTATCCCAAACATTATTTTCATTTTCATCAATAATGGCTCTTATAGTATATTTTTTTGGGTTTAATAAAGCAAACTCTACTTTTTGTGAACTAGTTACATAAAACCTTTTTTCTACTTTATTATTAGCAAGAAGTTCAATAATAACTGGCTTCTCAACTTCTTTCTCAACATTAAGTATAATCGACCCATAATCTTCAATTTGAGCTGTACGAATAATATAGTTTAAGGTATCTTTTGATTTTACTTTATACAAATCTTCAATAGCATTAGGGAGTAGTTTTAATTGATATTTAGATTTTGGTTTCATATCAAAGAAAATAGCAAGTTCATCAAAGGCCATTTTTTTAACTTTAAAATCTAAATTTACGCTGTCAGATACAGTCATTGTGAATTTTTCAGTATCAAAATTTACAATTGGAGTATTGGTAAATATTTTAAGCGTATCTTTTAAGTGTAAGTTGCTGTTTTTTATGTTCGTAGTAACCGATAGAGAATCTATTTTTTTCTTTCTTAAAGTAACTCTGGTAGAATCAATACTCTTTCCGTTAGTAACAATAAAATTTAAAGAATCTAACTCAACAGGAGTGTGCCAATAGGTTAACGAATCTTTATCTTTAGTTAGTTTAGAAAAAGCTTTAAAGTCTTTAGGAACATTAGAAATTAATCGGGCTTTAATGTCTTTTTGCTTTCCAGTAAAAGCAAATTGAATTTTTCCTTTTTTAATCTCCTTTACCCTTTTGTATTTGTATGGTTGATCTTCCCCAAAAAGAACAATAGGTTTGTTTATAATACTATCTTTAGGTAAAGTAATAATATTTTCTAAAAAACCAATTCTATCTGTTTTAGAGTTAAACAAATAATTTGAAGTTTCTTCTTCTAAAGCATAAATTTTATATTTCCCCTCACTAATATTTGTAAATTTAAAGTTTAAAGAATCAGATGTCTTTGTAACGTAATTTGGTTTTTTCTTGTAAATAATAGAATCATTAAAAGTAGAATCTATTCGATATAAGAGAAGATTGTAGTTTTTACTTTTTTCTCTTTCTAAACCATCAATTACAGATCCTTTTAAAGTTAAAGAGTCTATATAATTACCTGTAGAAAACACATACTTAAAGTTTTCTATTTTATTACTTTCATTATTATCCTGAACAGCATCACCAAAATTAAAAGTATACGTAGTGTTTTCTTTTAAAGTGTCTAAAATTTTAATGTTTATATATTTGCTTGGAGTTCCTTGGGGAGTGATTAAAGCAGGAGTTTTAAAAGGAGGTGAAATAATTAGTTTTTTGTTTAAATCACGTAAAACAACATATTCATCAAAATAAATACGAATATTATCTCCTTTAAAGTTTAAACTTTCATGCTTAGGTTTTGCAATAACCATAATAGGTGCATCTTCATCTTTAGGCCCACCACCTGGAGTTCCTTTTCTAGCACAACCTTGAATAGTCAAAATTAAAGAAAGTATAAATAATGAGTGTTTAAAAAACTTCACAAGAATATGTATTTAAATCAATTCAAAAGTAGTAAAAAAACATGCTAAGTATGTTCTGTAAACGCAATACTTAAAACACTTATTTTTAAATTATCAGTTTTTAACAATTCTTTACAACAAGCTTCTATAGTTGCACCTGTTGTAATTACATCGTCAACTAACAATACATGTTTACCTTCAATTCTTTCTTGATTGATTAGAACAAAGTCATTTTTAATAGTTTTAGATCGTTCTAGACGATTTTTTGATGTTTGTGAGGTGCTATTTTTAGCTCTTGTTAATACATTTACCTCTATTGGAATGTTAAATTCAGAGCATAAACTTTTACAAAAAGTAGTTATTTGATTATAACCTCTTTTTCTCATTTTCTTTTGATGAACCGGAACCGGAATAATACAATCAATATTATTCATAAAAGTTTTTTTCTTTAGGTTTTCAGCAAACCATTCACCTAAATATTTACCGATATCTTGTCTACTGTTATATTTTAGCTCATGTATTAATTTTTGTGTTGTATTTTTCTTGTTGAAAGAGAGAAAAGAAATAGCTTTTTCTATTTTTATCCTTCCATAAAAGGAATTTGTAACATTATTATTTGTGTAGTCGTCTAGTTTCAATATAGGAAGATCGTTACTACAGAAATTACACAATATTTTTTCTGAATAAAGTAACTCGTTGGCGCAACCAATACATAAATTAGGGAAAAATACCCTTAAAAAGTCTATAAAAAAACGCATATTTGCGAAGCAATTTTTTATAAATATACAAATAGATCATTTTTTTTGAGCAAAAAGTTTAATTTTTTTAAAGAAGCAATAGCTACAGCTAAGACTTCAGGAACCATAGCACCTAGTTCGAGATTTTTAGCAGATAGAATGTTAAAAGGGATCGATTTTGAATCTGCTAAATTGATAGTTGAGCTTGGCCCTGGAGATGGAGCAATTACTAAGCATTTATTGCAAAGAATTGGACCTAACACCAAATTAATTTGTTTTGAAATAAATGAAAATTTTTACAAAGAATTGCAAAAAATCAACAACCCTCAACTTATTGTTTTAAAAGAATCTGCTGAAAACCTAAAAAAAGAAATTCAAAAGTTTAATTTTGAAGAAGCAGATTACATTGTTTCTAGTTTACCATTATCAATCATTCCAAAAGAAGTTTCTATGAGTATTTTGAATAAATCACATGAAATTTTAAAGAAAGGTGGTAAATACATTCAATTTCAATATTCATTAAATTATTTGAAGAAATTAAAGAGTGTTTTTGGTAAAGAAAACATTTCCGTTCAATTCGAAGCAATAAATATTCCTCCTGCTTTTGTATATAAATGCACCAAGAACTAGTTTTGTATAAAGAACTAGACAAAAACATACCACACTTTCTTATAATTTGTACTTTTGTAGCTTATGATAGAAACAAGAAAAGTAATTTCTGAAAAAGCTGTGCTTATAGGTGTAATTACACAATTACAAAATGAAGACAAAGCCGAAGAATACTTAGATGAATTAGAATTTTTAACAATTACTGCTGGTGGAGTACCTGTAAAAAGATTTTTACAGAAATTGGAAAAACCCAACCCTAAAACTTTTTTAGGAACAGGTAAGTTAGATGATGTTAAGAACTTTATTGAAGCTAATAAAGTTGGTACTGCAATTTTTGATGATGAATTATCTCCAGCCCAATTAAGGAATATAGAACGAATTTTGGATTGTAAAATCTTAGACAGAACAACCCTTATTCTAGATATTTTTGCTAGTAGAGCACAAACAAGCTCTGCTAAAACACAAGTTGAACTTGCTCAATATCAATATTTATTACCTCGATTAACTCGAATGTGGACTCACCTTGATAAACAAAAAGGAGGAATAGGGATGAGAGGTCCTGGAGAAACAGAAATTGAAACAGATAGACGTATAATTCGTGATAAAATTACCTTACTAAAGAAAAAACTGGAAAGTATAGATAAGCAAATGTCTGTTCAAAGAAAAAACAGAGGTAAAATGGTTAGGGTAGCATTAGTTGGTTACACTAACGTGGGTAAATCTACCCTAATGAATTTAATTAGTAAGAGTGATGTTTTTGCGGAAAATAAATTATTTGCAACCTTAGATACAACTGTACGAAAAGTAGTAATTAAAAATATTCCTTTCCTACTAACTGACACGGTAGGTTTTATTAGAAAACTTCCAACACAGCTTGTAGAATCATTTAAGTCTACCTTAGATGAAGTAAGAGAAGCTGATCTAATTATTCATGTTGTTGATATATCTCATCCTAGCTTTGAAGACCATATATCGTCAGTAAACAAGATTTTGGTCGAAATAAACAGTGCCAATAAACCAACTATTATGGTTTTCAATAAAATTGACGCCTATATTTGCGAAACTATAGATGAAGATGATTTAGTTACTGAAAAGACTAAAGCTCATTTTACATTAGAAGACTGGAGAAATAAATGGGTTAACGATTTAAGCGAACAAGTTTGCTTTATTTCTGCCGGGGAAAAGACGAATATAGAAGAGTTCAAGGAGAAAGTTTATGATGAAGTAATTAAAATTCACACTAAAATTTTTCCTTATAACAATTTCTTGTATTAATACACTTTTTCTGGCATTATAATTGTTAATATTTCATTGAAAACAGTTAAAAAAAAGCAAAAAAATAATAACAAAAATTACATAAGGTTTTTTTTGTTAATTTTGTTGCGGAACATATTTAGTGTAAAGTTGATGTTTAATTAACCTTGTATAGCTTGCTGTATAAGGAGTCATTCCCCAAATTATGAAAAAATTAATAATTTTTGCATTGATGATCTTTTCGTTTAATGCATATGCACAAAAGGACACTTGTGAAACCCCTGAAAATACGGTTGAAGATTTAAACAGTATTACAAAGTGTACTATTAAACCCTCAAAAAAATCAAAAGATAAAAGAGCTAGACAGATATCGGTTAGAGTTTCTGCACCTAAAAGAAGGTTTTTAAAGAAAAGAAAAAAACAAGTAGCAGGCGCAAACAACTTAAGTAGTTCTGGATTAACAAATACTAACCACTCTTCTAGTGTTTCAAAATCAGTTGCTCTAAAAACAAATTTAGCAGCACTTACCAATACTTTATCTAAAGAAGAAGTTAGAAAAGCAGATAAATTTAGTACTGTAAACGATATTCCTTTATTTCCGTCTTGTAAAGGTGAAAAAGGTGATGATCAATTAGATTGTTTCAATACAGAAATGATGAAACATATCCAAGAACATTTCAGATACCCAGATGATGCACTAGTGAATAAAATTCAAGGTGAAGTATGGGTGCGATTTATCATAGATAAAGATGGAAACGTAACAAATATTAAAGCTCTTGGACCTAAAGGTGCTAAAATATTAAATGATGAAGCTATACGAGTAGTTTCTAATTTACCAAAGTTTATTCCTGGAGTTAAAGATGGACAACCTACTTCTGTAAAATATGGTTTTCCAATCAACTTCTCTTTGGAAGATAACTAATTTTTTGTTACTTTCAGAGAGCAAAACTCAATTTAATCAAACACTTTCATTATGTTTAGAAAATTACTTCTACTGTTCTTTTGTGCAGTAAATTTAACAATCTTGGCTCAAAGTAAAATGTCAGGATTAGTATTTGATGAATATCTGGAACCGTTTCCTGGTGCCACAATTACATCAAGCGAAGGAGAATCCGTAACTTCTAATTTTGATGGTGAATTCACCATTACAGTTAAAAAGTTTCCAGTAACACTTAGAGTTTCTTTAGTTGGTTACCAAACAGAGGTTGTAGAAGTAGCTAGTGCTGCTGCTGAACTGAATGTTATCTTAAAAGAAGCATTCGTTTTAGATCAAGTTGTTGTATCCGCTTCTAGAACTCCAGAGCGAGTTATGGAATCACCAGTAACAATTGAAAGAATTGATGGTAAATATATTAAAAGAACACCGTCTCCTTCTTTTTATCAAAGTTTAGGAAACTTAAAAGGTATTGATGTTTTAGATAATAACTATTTAACTAAAGCAATAGGTTCTAACAGAGGTTTTGTTAGTACAGATAATAATAGATTTGTTCAGTTGGTAGATGGAGTAGATGTTGCTGTTCCTGTTTTTGATTATGCATTAGGAAACCTTTTTGGATTAAATGAATTAGACGTTAAAAATGTCGAACTTCTACCAGGTGCTGCTTCAGCTTTATATGGGGCTAATGCATTTAATGGTATTATGTTAATGACTAGTAAGAATCCTTTTGATGATGATGGGGCTAGTATTTCATTAAAATCTGGTGTAACAACACAGGAAAATAGAGGAGCTTATGCTTTTTATGATGTTGGAGCTAGGTTTGCACATAAATTTAGCAATCATTTTGCTGCAAAAGTTAATATAAATTATAAACAAGCGGAAGATTGGGTAGCTAATGATGCTACTGATGCAAATGGTTCTGGTTTCAGTCACCTAGATAACCCAAATTATGATGGAGTTAATTTTTACGGAGATGAAGTTAGT
The DNA here is from genome assembly GCA_947492185.1 of uncultured Tenacibaculum sp. Taxonomy (GTDB): domain Bacteria; phylum Bacteroidota; class Bacteroidia; order Flavobacteriales; family Flavobacteriaceae; genus Polaribacter. The sequence continues at coordinate 238,540 of CANLMR010000001.1, read as the reverse complement.
TTAAACTTAGTAGACTTGGCTTTATTAGCTACACCTTTCACAGCAGATCCTACATCTCCACTATTTGGTTTAAATCCATTAGGTTTAATTTCTACTATTAATGGAGTTGAAAGACAAAGAGTTAGCAGAACCGGTTTTGCTGAAAGAGATCTAATTGATTATAATGTAGATAACTTACTTTTTGATGGAGCTTTACATTTCCGTCCATGGGGTAGTGATGGAGCTGAAATCATTTTTGGCTCTAAGTTTAGTATTGGTGATAATATTACTCAAGCTAGTAATAGATATGACCAATCTAATTCATATATGGAACAGTTTAGATTTGAAGTAAGAGATAAAAATTATTTTGTTAGAGGTTACTATAATGAAAATGATGCAGGTCAAACTATTGATACAAGTTTAGCAGGTATATTTGTTGGAAGTGCTTGGAAAGATAACAGAACATATTTCCAAGAATATGCTGGAGCTTACTTTGCATCTCTTGCAGGAGGAGTGCCTAATGATCAAGCGCATTTAGCAGCTAGAAGTTTTGTTAATAGGGATTTTCCGAGTACAGATTCTTCATTGTTTAAAAATGCGTTAAATCTTGCTGAACAAACATCTTTAGCGAATGGAGGAGCGTTTTTAGTAGAAAATTCTGGATATTATCATGTTGACGCAAATGTTAACTTTTCAGATTATATTGATTTTGCTGATATTCAAGTAGGAGGAAGTTTCCGAAGTTTTGCATTAGATTCAGAAGGACAAGTATATACTGATGACGATGGTGTTTTAAGGTATAGACAATATGGTATTTATACACAGCTTCAGAAAAAATTTAAGGATGACAGGCTAAAGTTTACTGGTACAATGCGTTTTGATAAATCTAGAAACTTTAAAGGAAGTTTTACTCCTAGAGCAACGTTATCTTATGCGGCCGGAGAAAAAAGAGATCATAACTTTAGAATTGGTTTCCAAACAGGATTTAGAAACCCTACATCTCAAGATCAATATTTAGGTTTAACATTGGGGAATTTAGTATTGTTAGGATCGGTAGAGGAAAACTTAACAAGAGAGGTTATTACAAGACAGTTTGTTTCTGATCCTACTCAAACCGCTACGTTAATAGGAACTGCTGCATTTAATAATTCTTATACTGCTGCCTCAGTTGATGCTTTTCAAACAGATTTTAGATTAAATGCTATTAATGGAAATTTAGGAGTAGTAAATCCATCTCTTCTTGAGGTTTCTAACTTTAATTTAGTTAAACCAGAAAAAGTGCAATCATTTGAATTAGGATATCGTGGTGCTTTGGATATTGCAAGTAAGCTTTTTGAATTTGATTTGGTAGGTTATTATAATTTACACAACGATTTTATCACATCGACAAATGTTGTGGTGCCTTTTTACGGAGATGTTAATAATCCAACATCTAATGCCGCTTTAGCTATTGCCAATAACGATTTTCAGAGATATTCAATCACAACAAATATTGATTCAGAAATTCAAGTTTTTGGATTTTCAGCTGGGTTTAGTACTAAGATATTTGGAAACTTTGATTTAGCTGGAAGCTATGCGTTTTCTGATTTTAATGTTGATGACACAACTATTGATTTTAAACCGTTTTTTAATGCACCTAAACATTCTGTAAAAGCTCAATTTGGTAATGATAGATTGTTTAAGAACTTTGGTTTTTCTACAAATGTTAGATGGCAAGATGAGTTCTTATACCAAACAAGATTCGTAGATAGAGTTTTAGACAGTAGATTTGTTTTAGATGCACAATTGAACTACTCAATACCATCTATTAAATCATTAATAAAAATTGGAGGAACTAATTTAACTGGAGATGAATATATTAGTGCATTAGGAGCAGGTACAATTGGTTCTCAATATTACCTTTCTTGGACAATTAATAACTAATTATAAAAAATGCATAATTAACTAAGAGTTAGCTTGTTGCTAACTCTTTTTTTGTTAAAAAAATCTTAAACACTAAAAAATTAATAAAAAAACACTACTTTTGCAGCCGGAAAACCAGACTAAAACTAACAACTACAAGTTAATTTAATAAATTATGAAAATAAAATTACTTTTAGTAGTACTGTTAGCTTCCCTTAACATTGTTGGTCAGGAAGTATGTGAAACTCCAAAAGAGGATACAATTGAAGACCTTAATAGTATAACAAAATGTTCTATTAAACCCTCTAAAAAAGGAAAAAACAAAAGAAGTAGACAAATTACTGTTAGAGTTTCTGCTTCGAAAAGATTCTTAAAAAAGAGACCAGCTAAAAAGAAAAAGCAAGTTGCGACAAATGCAGCGTCATTAAATACTTCAGGTGTATCAGAAATAACTACTACATCTGGAATTTCAAGCTCACTTAATTTAAAAAGAAAAAATGCTGCTACTGATATAGCTTCATTAACAAATAGTTTGTCTGAAGCTGAGGTAAGAAAAGCGGAAAGATTTACTTCTGTTGATAGATTACCTGCTTTTAAAGGTTGCAGAAAAGCTAAAAAAAGAGACATGGTTGATTGTTTTAATGAAGAAATGATTAAACATATACAAAAACATTTTAGGTATCCTGCCGATGCTGTAGCTAATATGGTACAAGGAGAGGTTTGGGTACGTTTCATTATAGATTCTAATGGAGATGTGAGAAACATTAAAACATTAGGTCCTGAAAATTCAGAAATCTTAGATGAAGAAGCAAAAAGAGTAGTAACACAACTTTCAAAATTTGTTCCAGCTGAAAAAGATGGAGATCCAGTAGCTGTAAAGTATGGATTCCCTATCAACTTTTCATTAGAAGAATAAGAATAATTTCCAATCCTAAATAATAATTTAAAATGTTGAAAAAGCAATTATTAGTAATTGTTTTTACCCTAAGTGCTATAGCAAACTTTGCACAGGTAAAAATTAATGGTGTAGTTTACAACGAATATTTAGAACCTTTTTACGGAGCTAAAGTTGTAAGTGGTTCTGAGACAACTGCATCTAAAGATAATGGTGAATTTACAATCACTATTAAAGGTAGTTTTCCTCAAACAATCACAGTTTCAGCTTTTGGTCACCAAAGCGAAACAGTAGAAATCACACGAGAAAATCAAAAAGTAAATGTAATTTTAAAAGAAAATTTACTTTTAGACCAAGTAGTAATTTCTGCGTCGAGGGTTCCTGAAAGAATTATCGAATCTCCAGTAACTATTGAAAGACTTGGCTTATCTGATATTAAGAGAACTTCATCTAATTCGTTTTATGACGCATTAGAAAATTTAAAAGGAGTAGAATCAAGAGAAGGGAGTTACGGATATAAATCAATTAACACTAGAGGTTTTTCTGATTTTAATAACTCAAGATTTGTGCAAATGGTAGATGGTATGGATACTGCTGCTCCGGCACTTAACTTTAGTCAAGGTAATCTTTTAGGAGTGTCTGAATTAGACATATTAAGTGTAGAAGTATTACCAGGAGCATCCTCTGCTTTATATGGAGCTAACGCCTATAATGGTTTAATGCTAATGAATACTAAAAATCCATTTGATCATGCAGGAATAAGTGTAATGTTCAAAGGAGGGTATACTTCTCAAGAAGCAGCAGGTACTAATCCTTATTATGATGTTGCTACTAGAATGGCATATAAGTTTAATGATTTTTTTGCTGCAAAAGTTAACCTTTCATACTTTGAGGTTGAAGAATGGCATGCTAACGACTTAAGAAATAAAGAAATTGATACTAATGAACTAATAGATGGTTCTGTAGCTAATAGAATTGATTATGATGGAGCTAATTTATATGGAGATGAAATCTTCACTAATATTAGTACAATTGCAAATAACTTTGCTATTCCTGTACCACAAGGGCTTTTAATAAACAGAACAGGATACACAGAAAGCGAATTAGTAAGAGATTATAAATCAAGAAACTTAAAGTTTGATGCATCTTTACATTTCCGTCCATTCAAAAATGAATCTTTAGAGATATCATTAGCAACTAGATTGGGTATGGGAGATAATTTATTTCAAGGAACATCTAGATTTGCTCAACGTAATTATTATATAGGTCAGCATAAGTTAGAGGTGAAAGGAGATAATTTTTATGTAAGAGGATATTTTACTAATAACGACGCTGGTGATACTTATGATTTAACTAGAACAGGAATAGAATTAAACCGTATAGCTACCGCTAATAATACTTTTGGTTCTTGGGGATTTGATTATTTCGCTTATTTATTTAATAACGGTGCAGACTTTAATAACCTTGAAGCAAATACTGCTTTATTAAGAGGAGCAAGAGAAGCTGCAGATAGTTCAAGATTATTACCTGGAACACCAGAATTTAACACTGAATTTGATAGAATTACTTCTACTTTATTAACTAGAGGGGGAAGTAAAGTATTCGACAGAAGTAAATATGTTCATACAGATGGTAACTATAACTTTAAAAGTTTACTGAATGATTGGGCAGATTTTCAAGTTGGTTTTTCATACAGAAAATATAGTCCAGATTCTAGAGGAACAATTTTTAATGATTCTCAAGAAAATATTCGAATAGAAGAGTATGGTTTATATAGTCAAATTCAAAAGAAATTTTTTGATGAAAGATTAAAGTTAACAGGTTCTATTCGTTATGATAAATCTCAAAACTTTGAAGGGAATTACTCTCCAAGGGTTGCTGTTAACTATGCGTTAGGTTCTGAAAAAGACCATATTTTAAGAGCATCTTTTCAAACAGGTTTTAGAAACCCGACTATACAAGAACAGTATTTGTTTTTACCTGTTGGAAGAAAAACTAACGTAGGTACAGTTGGTGATAACTTAAGAAGAATTAACTATCCAGATAGTCAGTATTTCGCATGGGATGATCAATTATCTCAGTACGTACTTCAAACAAGAACTGTAACTGGAGATGAGTTAATTAATAATGCATTATTAACAACAACTGTTTATAATGCCAATCCTACTTACATAAAATCTGTTTATGAAGAAGTAGTACCAGAAGTTGTTAGAACTTTTGAATTAGGATATAGAAGTATGGTGCAGTTAAACAACAGTACTAACTTAGATATTGATATTAACGGTTTCTATAGTACGCACGATGATTTTGTATTCTCTCAAGATATAGTAGTACCAAATGCAGGTAGAGTTTATCCTTTAGGTAATAGAGTAGCAACAGCTGCTGAACTTGCTCAACCAGAATATGCTTTTGGTCTTGTAGAAAACGGAGTTGTAGTTTTTGACGAAGAAGCTTCTGTAGCTTTTAGTCAAGGATTAGTTAGAGAATTCAATATTATTACTAATGCTAAATCTCAAGTTCAATCTTATGGATTTGGTGTTGGAATGCATACAAAGGTATTTACGGATTTTGATTTTGGTGTAAATTATAACTTTATTGATTTTTCTTTTGATGATAAAGATAATGGACAATTTGAGCCAAACTTTAATACTTCAAAGCATACTGTTAAGGCACAATTTGGTAACAATAGATTGTTCAAAAACTTTGGATTTAATGTAAGCGGAAGATGGTTAGATAAGTACAGATGGGTATCACCATTTATTAAAGGTGATGTAGATGCTAGAACAGTTATTGATGCTCAATTAAACTATAGAATTCCTTCAATGAAATCTACATTCAAAATAGGAGGAACAAATTTATTTGGTGGAGAATATTATGTAGCACCAGGAACAGGACAAATAGGTCAGTTATACTACCTTTCTTGGACAATAAACAACTAAACTTTATAATACTACTACATAAAAAAAAGCCTGAGCATATGCTCAGGCTTTTTTGTTTTTATAATGTAATGAATTATTATTCAATTATTCCTAAACGTTTAGCACGCTGTTCCCAGCTTTTTCTAGCTAAATTCTGTAAATCTTCTACATTATCACTTTCATCCATAATTTCTAAACCTAATAAAGTTTCAATAGCGTCTTCTTGTGTTACAATTCCACTTACAGAACCATACTCATCTACAACTAAAGCTATATGTTCTCTTTGCTCAATTAAATTTTCAAATAATTCAGGAATGGGTAATTCTCTTTTAGTAACAATAATGTCACGCTTAATAGTTTCTAGTTTTTCGTCTCCTCTACCTCTAATTATAGCCTCTAAGAGCTGATCTTTTAAAAAGTAACCAATGATGTTGTCAGTACTGTTTGAGTATAGAGGAATTCGAGAAAAACGTAATTTTGGATTTTCATCAAAAAATGATTGAATTGTTTGTGAAGCATCTGCAGTTTTTAAAACAGTACGAGGTGTCATAATGTGTTTTGCCCAAACTTCTTTAAAGCTTAACATGTTTTTAATTACTTTACTCTCATTCTTTTGAAATACTCCTTCTTTCTCTGCTATTTCAGTCATAGCAGAAAAATCTTCTCTACTCAACACACTTTCACCATGTCCACCTTTACCAAACATTTTAGTAAATAACTGAAGAACCCATATAATTCCTGTGTACTTGAAAAAGAAAATTAAAGCATATAATGCTTTTGTAGTAAAACCAGCTAACGATTTCCAGTAGGTAGCTCCAATGGTTTTAGGAATAATTTCTGAAGCAACTAATATTAGAATAGTCATTATTGCCGAAACAATAAATACTCCACTAAAAATTCCACCTTGTGAATTATCTGTAAATACAGTTTCAGCTTGTGATCCTACTAAAATTGCTCCGACTGTATGCGCAATTGTATTTAAGGTTAAAATTGCAATTAAAGGTTTATCAACATCCTTTTTTAATTCTTCTAATCCAGCAGCAAAAGATTTTCCTTCTTTCTTTTTTACATTAATAAAAGTAGGTGTAACACTTAAAAGTACAGCTTCTAATATTGAACATAAAAATGAAAAAACAATTGATAAAACTCCGTATATTATTAATAATCCCATTTTATTTGATTTTTTTGTAAAAATAAAAAAACCCCAAGACTATCACTTGGGGTTTTTATAATGTTTTATAAAATTGGTTTAAAATGCATAATTAACACCTAAACCAAATACTTCTCTTGTTTGAAATCCTTTGAAAGCATTATCATCATAAATAGTTTGTAGTGCTAAGTTAGCAGATAAATACTTATTGATTTTCATTACTACATTTACTGTGTAGTCTAAATCAATATTTTGTGGATCTTCTAAATAGTTACTGTATAGGTTTAAAATGTTTTCAATAGATACATTATCCATTATATCAAACTTGTAGTATCCATTTACCGCTGCACCTAACTCATAACGAGTCGTTTCACCTAAATCAACACCAAATGCCGGGGCTAAATCTTCTGATAAAACCACTAATTTAGAAGTTGCTGGAGCAATATTCACTTTTAAATTGTCGCTCTTTTTCCATAACATACCTGGTCCAAATTGGAAGTATGCTGGCGAGAAAAAATGTGATAATTGTACACCCCCAACATCAGTAGAAGACATTTGTGTTTTAAAGTTGAAAAACGCTGAATAAAACCAATTTCCTTTTGCTTTTTTACCGGCTAAAGAGTTAAATTCAAAACGATCATCAGTTTTTTGAGCACCTTGACCTTTTAACTTTGTTACCCCATAAGAAGCAATAATTTTATTATCCCAAGTCCAGTCTCCTTTTAAATAATTAAAGTCGTAATTAACACCTAAAGTTCCAGCAATACTGTTTGTACCACCAGCTAACCAGTTGTTAAAAGCAGATTGATTAAAAAGAAAAGAAATAGTACCTCCTTTTTTCCATCCTTCTTTTAGTTCTTCTTTTTTCTCATCTTGAGCTGAAAGAGTCAATCCTCCTAATACAATAGCAAAAGCTAATAATTTTTTCATTTTAAGTATAAGTAAATTAATTAAATAATAATTTTAGCGCAAAACTACGCTTTCTTTGGAATTTAGACCAAAATGAAACGAAAAAGTCACAATAAAATTACTTATTCTTATAAAGAGGAACTGTTGAGCAAGCTTCTCCAAACATGATAGACTTTGCTACTGGTTGTATTCTTTCGATTAAAAAAGAATAAGCACTTTGTGGTATAGGTTTATTTGCGCAACCTTTAATAATTACAGGTTTATCTTGAAAAGAATTAACTTCTAAATTTCCAATAATCTCAGAAAAAAGAACAGTTTCTAAAAGTTCCAAATCGCCAACAATTACTTTTTTAGCAAAAGGATTTAATTGTGTAGACAATAATAAATATGCCCAAGAAGGAATAATAGCATCTGTTGAACATCCTAAAGCTACATAAGCATCTTTATATTGAGACCAATCGTGATTTTTGACTTGGTCCCTGAAGTCCTTTTCTCTTAAAAGTAAACCTTCTAACAACCATTCAGAAATATCAAATTTCACACGTTGTCCAGAAGGATAAAAGTCTTCTAAATCAATAGTAACTAATTTACTATTTGCTATTCTATTTACAATTTCTTCAGCCATGGAAATGATTTTATAACATTCCTAATTCAAGTTTTGCTTCTTCACTCATCATATCTTGAGTCCAAGTAGGATCAAAAGTAATTTCAACCTCACAATCATTAATTTCTTTTAAGGTTTTTACTTTTTCTTCTACTTCAACAGGTAAAGTTTCTGCAACAGGACAATTTGGTGAAGTTAATGTCATTAAGATTTTTGCATCATTTTCTTCAGAAACAAAAACATCATAGATTAGTCCTAATTCATATATATCAACAGGGATTTCCGGATCGAATATTGTTTTTAATACACGAACTATTTTATCTCCTAATTCTTCTAATTTATCTTCAGTCATGATTAATTTTTAATTCGTTAATTTAGATTGTTGAGCAATGGCATACATTTTAATTTGTTTCACCATAGATACTAAGCCATTTGCTCTTGTTGGACTTAAATGCTCTTTCAAACCAATTTCATCAATAAAATTAGTGTCCGCATTTAAAATATCTTGTGGAGTTTGGTCGGAAAAAACACGTAATAATAACGCTACTATTCCTTTAGTTAAAATAGCATCACTATCAGCTGTATATTTAATAATATCACCTTGAATTTCTGAATACATCCATACTTTAGATTGACATCCTTTGATTAGATTTTCGTCTAATTTATATGCATCATTAATAATAGGTAACGATTTTCCTAAGTCAATTATATATTCATAACGCTCCATCCAGTCTTCAAACATTGAAAACTCATCAATAATTTCTTCTTGTATTTCTTTGATAGTCATTTTTTAGAACTATTTTTGCACTTTATAAATTGTTTTGTGCAATTACCGTGCAAAATTACTGATAAAAATTAAGAAATGAGTAAACTATTAGCAGTAGGAACGGTTGCTTTTGATGCAATTGAAACACCTTTTGGTAAAACTGATAAAATATTAGGAGGATCTGGAACCTTTGTAGGTCTAGCAGCTTCTCAATTTGGAGTAAATACAGGAGTTGTTTCTGTAGTAGGAGGAGATTTCCCACAATCATACTTAGATATGATGGAGGGAAAAGGAATTGATACTACAGGAATAGAAATTGTAAAAGATGGAAAAACATTCTTTTGGAGTGGAAAGTATCATAACGATATGAACTCTAGAGACACATTAGTAACAGAATTAAATGTATTAGAAACGTTTAACCCTGTAGTTCCAGAATCTTTTAAAGATGCACCTGTAGTTATGTTAGGGAACTTACACCCATTAACTCAAGCTTCTGTTTTAGATCAAATGAATGAAAGACCAAAGTTAGTAGTTTTAGATACTATGAACTTTTGGATGGACATCGCGTTAAATGATTTACATGAAGTATTAAAAAGAATTGACGTTATTACAATTAACGATGAGGAAGCTCGTCAGTTAAGTGGAGAATATTCTTTAGTTAATGCTGCAAAGAAAATTCATGAAATGGGACCTAAGTATGTGGTAATCAAAAAAGGAGAACACGGAGCATTATTATTTAATGACGGAAATATGTTCTACGCACCTGCTTTACCATTAGCTGAAGTGTATGATCCAACTGGAGCAGGAGATACGTTTGCTGGAGGATTCTGCGGATATTTAGCAAAAACAGAAGATTATTCTTTTGAAAACATGAAGAATGCAATTATTTATGGTTCGAATTTAGCGTCGTTCTGTGTTGAAAAATTTGGAACACAACGTATGGAAGCCTTAACGAAACCAGAAGTGCAATCTCGTTTACAAGCATTTAAACAACTAACACAATTTGATATAGAATTAGTTTAATAAAAAATCCGCGCTTTTCTGCGCGGATTTTTTATTACTCAAAAACAACACACAACATAACTAAAAAAATAATTAATGAGTGATTTTTTAAAGCACGAATGTGGAATTGCACTAGTTAGATTATTAAAGCCTCTTGAATACTATAAAGAAAAATACGGAACAGCGTTTTATGGGTTAAACAAGTTGTATTTGCTTATGGAAAAGCAGCATAACCGTGGACAAGATGGTGCTGGTTTAGCAAGTATAAAATTTAATGTTGATCCAGGTACAAGATACATCAGTAGAATTCGTTCGAATAAAACTCAACCAATTCAGGATATTTTTGGACAAATCAATAATAGAATTAATGATATTTTTGAGAAAGATCCAGAAAAATTAGATGATGTTAAGTGGCAAGAAGAAAACATGCCGTATATCGGAAATTTATTTTTAGGACATGTTCGTTATGGAACATTCGGAGGAAATAGTATTGAAAATGTACACCCATTTTTACGTCAGAGTAACTGGAAGCATAAAAACCTTATTGTTGCTGGTAACTTTAATATGACTAATTCAGCAGAATTACTGAAAGAATTAGTTACATTAGGTCAACATCCTAAAGAAGCAACAGATACAGTAACGGTAATGGAAAAGATTGGACACTTCTTAGAAGACGAAGTTGCTCAAACATATAAAAAAGCTAAGGCAGCAGGATTTAATAAAAAACAAGCTTCACCATTTATTGAAGAAAACTTAGATATTCAACGTATCTTAAAAAGATCTTCTAGAAACTGGGATGGAGGTTATGCAATGGCAGGATTATTAGGTCATGGAGATGCATTTGTTTTAAGAGATCCATCAGGAATTCGTCCAGCTTTCTGGTATCAAGATGATGAAGTAGTTGTAGTAGCTTCTGAAAGACCAGTAATTCAAACAACATTTAATGTTCCTATTGAAGAGGTTAAAGAACTACCAAGAGGTAAGGCTTTAATAATTAAGAAAAACGGAGCAGCTTCTTTAGAAAAAGTAATAAAGAAAAGAGAAAAATTATCTTGTTCATTTGAAAGAATTTATTTTTCTAGAGGTAGTGATGCAGATATTTACCAAGAACGTAAAAATTTAGGAAAATTTGTTTTTCCAGAAGTTTTGAAATCTATTAATGATGATATTTCAAATACTGTATTTACGTATATTCCTAATACTGCAGAAACTTCGTTCTACGGAATGATGGAAGCAGCTGAAGATGTTTTAAACCAGCAAAAAACAGCTGAAATTTTAGCAGGAGGAGGTAAATTATCTGCACAAAGAGTAACTGAAATTTTATCAGAAAGACCACGTTTTGAGAAAATAGCAATTAAAGATGCGAAACTAAGAACGTTTATTACAGATGATAGTAGCCGTGACGATTTAGTAGCTCATGTGTATGATGTTACTTACGGAGTTGTAAAACCTACAGATAACTTAGTAATTATTGATGATAGTATTGTAAGAGGAACTACTTTAAAGAAAAGTATCATTAAAATTTTAGATAGATTATCACCTAAGAAGATTGTTGTAGTTTCTTCTGCCCCGCAAATTCGTTACCCAGACTGTTATGGTATTGACATGGCTAGAATTGGTGATTTTATTGCTTTTAAAGCGGCTTTAGAATTATTGAAAGAAAGAAATATGTATCATGTTGTAGATGAAGTATATGCTAAGTGTAAAGAACAACAATCTATAGAAGATAAGGAGAATATCGTGAATTTTGTAAAAGAAATTTATGATCCATTTACAGACGAAGAAATTTCTGCTAAAATTGCAGAGATGTTAAAAACAGATGGGATTAATGCAGATGTAGAAATTATTTATCAAACGGTTGAAGGATTACATAATTCTTGTCCTGATCACAAAGGAGATTGGTATTTCACTGGAGATTACCCAACACCTGGAGGACATAGAGTAGTAAACCAAGCATTTATTAACTTTTATGAAGGAAATAATAAAAGAGCATATTAATAGTATTGCAATATATTTTATAAAAGAGACTGCTCATAAAGCAGTCTCTTTTAGTTGATGAGTATATATAGAACATAAAAACTCAAGCAAATTGTTTTACATTGGCATTTAATTAATGCTAAAAGAAGAGCAAAATGAATTTAGAAGAAAAAACAATCGATTATAAGAAGGTTTTAAATACAATATATAACAATGTGGTTTCTGAAGAAAATAAAGGCGCAATAGCTACTTATATACCGGAATTAGCTAAAGTAGATGCAGACAATTTTGGAGTTTGTTTATTAACCATGAATAATGAGCAATTTGGAGTAGGTAATTGGCAAACTAAATTCTCTATCCAAAGTATTTCCAAAGTCTTGTCTTTAAGCTTAGCCTATCAAATTTTTGGAGATGAAATATGGAAACGTGTTGATGTTGAACCTTCAGGAACACCTTTTAATTCCTTAGTTCAATTAGAATCAGATTTTGGAATTCCAAGAAATCCATTTATGAATAGTGGAGCAATGGTTATATGTGATATGCTTGTTAGTCATTACGAAAACCCAAAAGAAGATTTTTTAGCTGCTGTTAGAGAACTGTGTAGTTCTAGTAATATTAATTATTCTGAAGCTGTAGCTAAATCTGAAGCTTCAGTGGGTTATAGAAATAAGGCGTTATGTAATTTCATAAAATCTTTTGGGAATATTAAAAACGAACCAGAAGAAGTTTTAGATTTTTATTTCCATATCTGCTCAATTGAAATGAGTTGTCAAGAACTATCTCAAGTATTTATGTATTTAGTTAACTCAAGTTTTACTACTTCAAAAGGAACTAAAGTATTAAGTTTAAGTAAAACGAAAAGGGTAAATGCAATTATGCAGACTTGCGGTTTTTATGATGAATCTGGAGAATTTTCTTTTAGAGTTGGATTACCAGGAAAGAGTGGAGTTGGTGGAGGAATTGTAGCAGTTTATCCTGGAAAATATTGTATCGCAGCTTGGAGCCCGAAATTAAATGAAAAAGGAAATTCTTATCGAGGCATGAAATTTTTAGAAGCATTTACTACCGAAACTGAGGAGTCTATATTTTAATTCGAGTAAAGAAGCTGTTTAGTTCTGTGATAATTTAATAGAATATTAAAATTACTTTCCTGCTTTTTATATACATTTACTAGAAATAGTTTTTATGAAACGTTTAATTTGGGTGGTTGTCGTTCTATCTTTTTGGAATTGCAAAACATCTGTTGAAGAAAGTTTTAAAAAGCAACCTATGAACTCAAAAATTGTAGTAGCTCATCGTGGAGCTTCTGGTTATTTACCTGAACATACAATGGAAGCCAAAGCCATGGCGTATGCAATGAACCCTGATTTTATTGAACAAGATTTGGTATTGAGTAAAGATGATGTTCCTGTGGTTATTCATGATATTTATTTAGATGATGTTACTAATGTTGCTGCAAAATTTCCTGAGCGAAAACGCGAAGATGGTAGATATTATGTTATCGATTTTACCTTTGAGGAATTGCAGAGCTTAAATGTTTCTGAACGTTTTGATCCTAAAACTGGTAAACAATTTTATTCGAATAGATTTCCGAAAGGAAAAGGGAGTTTTAAATTACATTCTTTACAGCAAGAAATTGAATTAATCCAAGGACTAAATAAAAGCACAGGGAAAAATATTGGAATTTATCCAGAAATTAAAAACCCTGAGTTTCATCATAAGAACGGAAAAGATATTGCTCAAATCACATTAGAAATTCTATCAGAATATGGATATATCTCTAAAAAAGACAATTGTATCTTTCAATGTTTCGATGCTAAAGAATTGGAACGTGTTCGAAAGGATTTAAAATCGGATTTGTTTTTAGTTCAATTAATAGAGTTTCCTGAGGAAACAAAGCAACTAAATCATTTTGCTACTTATGCTGATGGAATTGGACCTTGGTACAAACAAATCGTAGAGAAAAAGGTTGATGGTAAATGGCAATTTACTTCTTTAGTTGAAGATGCTCATAAATTAGGATTAAAAGTGCATGCATATACATTTAGAGCAGATCAGTTAGGTGATTTTTCTTCTTTTGAAGAGCATGTAAACACTTTGCTTTTTGATGCTAATATTGATGGTTGTTTTACTGATTTCCCGGATAAAGTTGTGAATATTTTAAAACAATAATTATAAATCAATGTCATTACGAGGAATAATGACGAAGTAATCTTAATTTCTAAAGAACGGATTGCTTTAAGTTTTTCAAACTTTCGCAATGACTTTTAAATGAAAGTTAAAATTCTAGTTCTTGCTTAAACTTTACGGATTGTCTTCTTGATACTTCTACTTCAATATCATTTTTCATGGTGAATTTTAATTTTCCATTGAACCATGGAGTAACATTAATGATATGTTTTAGATTCACAATTTGTTGTCTGTTTACTCGGAAGAAATAGTTTAGCGGTAATCGGCTTTCAATTTTATTTAGCGATTTGTAAATCAAAGGTTTTTTGTCTTTAAAATATACGCGAGTATAATTTCCTACTATTTCAAAAAGTGTAATTTCTTGAATGGCTACCATCCAACAATCTTCGCCATCTTTTAAAAATACTTGACTTGTTGGAGCGAGTAAATTAGTTGCTTCTTTTTCTGAATTCTCTGTAATCTGAAGTTTATCAATTGTTTTTTGAAGTCTACTTTTATTAATGGGTTTTAATAAATAATCAAAAGCATTGTATTCAAAAGATTTTATTGCATATTCATCATAAGCTGTAGTAAATATTACAGTTGGAATTTCATCTAACATTTCTAACAACGCAAAACCATCTTTTTCGGGCATATTAATATCTAGAAAAAGTAGATCAGGAAAATTAGAATTGATGAGTTCATAGGCATCATCTACATTTTCAGCTTCACCAATTATTTCGATATGATCGTAATCATTCAACAATAATTTCAACTCTTTTCTTGCCAATCTAGAGTCTTCAACAATAAGAGCTTTTATAGATGTTCTCATAACGGAATTTGTATATGCGCAATTACGTTACCTTCTTTTTCAGAAAGTTTAAAATTAGCCTTCTCACCATATAAAATTCGAAGACGATCGCTAATGTTTTTCAGTCCAATCTTTGTAGATTCTTTGTTTTTTTCAAGTTGTCCAGTATTAGTTACTATTATTTCTAGACTTTTCTCTTTTTGTGATACTTGTAGGTGTACAGTTCCCCCATTTTTTTGTTGAGAAATACCATGCTTTATGGCATTCTCAATTAACATTTGAATAATCATTGGAGGTATTTCTAGTTCTAAAAGATTGGGATCTACATTTTCTTCATAAATTAATCTATCTTCGAACTGAATATGGCTTAGTGCGATGAAATTAGCAACCATTTCTAACTCTTCCTTAATTTTTATGGTGCTATTACTGCTTTTAGAAAGTGAGTAACGCAATAATTCAGAAAGACGAGTAATCATATCTCTTGCTTTTTCCACATCTTCCAACATTAGCCCTCTAATATTATTTAAACTATTAAACATAAAATGAGGATTAATTTGCCCTTTTAACGTATTCAACTGAGAATCTTTAAAAGAACTCTCTAACTCTAAATATTCAATATGT
This sequence comes from uncultured Tenacibaculum sp., assembly GCA_947492185.1. Taxonomy (GTDB): domain Bacteria; phylum Bacteroidota; class Bacteroidia; order Flavobacteriales; family Flavobacteriaceae; genus Polaribacter. Next base: position 222,837 of record CANLMR010000001.1, on the reverse strand, counting down.
TTTTTCTTTGAATTAATTAATGTTTTAATACTGATATAAAATAGTAACCAAAAGAGAATGAAGAGAAAAAGATTGAGAAAGGTTATAAGGAACATTTTAACTGTTAATTCCATACTTTTTTCGAGTATAAAACTGTACGCTAAATAGGATAAACTAATTAAGGAAATACCAAAACCAAATGAAGAAAACACATAAGCAACTATAACTTTTATATAATCTTTTTTCAGAGTATCGAAAGAAGCTATATATTTTTTAATATAACTTCTTAAAACGGTAGTCCAAAAAATACCAAGAATAAAAAAAAGTATAGCTTCTAGAATTAAATACTTTTTAATTAAAGCATCAGTATTTAACACATATTTTCCGTAACCATTTAAGAAGGAAGGTATTCCCCAGCCTATAATTTGTAATATCCAGAAAAGTAATTGTTGCGACCTTAGGTTCATAAATTTTCTAAAAGTGAAAGATACTAATTATTAAAAGCGTTTTAATATCCAATTTTTTATAATAATCATAGCTTTTTCTGAAAATGTGACTTCAATTTTACTATATTCTTCTACACTGCCTGTTTGAGCCTCCTGAAATAAATGATTAAACCCTTCTAATTCTTTTATTTCTACATCATTGTTTTTAGAATCCTTAAGAGCATCTTTGATTCCATTTAAATTTAATTTAGACAGAACTTGTATATCTTTTGAACCGTTTAAAGCTAAAAATGGGCAGCTAATTTTTGAAAAATAAGGTTTCGGATCTGTTTTAATAAAGTTCATTAACCATTTATCTGTAATTGCTTTTATTTGTTGATCAATTACAGCATCATTTATTTGTGCAAGCATTAAATTTTTAGGAAATTCTTTCTTCTTATCTAAAAAGAATTTTCGAGTACTGTTAGCAATAGAAAGAGAATCTGGTTCTTTTTGAACAATGGTATATATTCCGTTAGATAGCATTTCATTAAAATCAATAACATCTGCAGGTACTTTTTTAAGTTCTAATGATTTTCTAGATTGTGTTAATAACACTTCTTTTCCATCTGTTCCTGGTCCAGCTAAAGAGATAAAAAAAGCAATATCTTTATTTCTAGAAGATGCTATAGCTCCAATTATTCCACCTTCACTATGTCCAATTAACCCGATTTGATTCGTATCAATAATATCTTTTCTAGTTTTTAAATACGCCACAGCACTTTCTGCGTCATCAGCAAAATCATGAGTAGTTGCAGCTTTAAAAACACCTTTAGATTCACCAACTCCACGATCATCATATCGTAAAACAGCAATTCCGTTTCTTGTTAAATAATCAGATAATACAAGAAAAGGGCGGTGATTAAATGATTTTACTTCGCTGTCTCTATTTTGTGGCCCAGAACCTGAAATTAAAATAGCAATTGGTGGATTCTTTTGATTTTTAGGAAGGGTTAATGTTCCGGCAAGCTTAAAGTTCTCTTTAGTGTTTAAAAAAGAAACTTCTTCAACCAAATATGGTAATGGAGCAACTGGTTCTTGTGGTCTGTTTGTTGATTGAGCATATAAACTTACCATAACAGACATAAAAAAGGCAATCAAAGCAAATAGTAAACGGATCATAATTTTTGTTTTTTCAGCTAAATTAAATATCTAATCCACTTTTTAGAGCCAAATTATGATAAGTGGTAAAATAGAAATCTGAACGGTGATTTGTTCTTAGTAAAACCAAAAATTAACGTAAATACTGGGTTTGTTGAAAAAATTGAACTGGATTTATTCCCTTTTAAGTCTCGTTTTTCCCTTTCACGCAGTTTTAGAATTCAAAAACTTTAAAGTTGAACTTTATTTGTGGTGTAATTAAAAAACACACAATTAAATTTTTTACAACTACTATTAAACTCCTGTATTATGATTTTAAAAAGAATATTGATTTTAGGCTTCGTTTTTTTATCAAACACATTAATAATAGCACAAAACGATGTATGTGAAAGTTCATCATCGGATGATCTTTTAATGGAATTAAATACTATAGATAAATGTTTATATGATAAAGAAAATGAAGAAAAGGTAATACCGAAACCAAAAACCAAAAGATATCTTAGAACAAGAAGAAACAACTACTATCACAAGTTAAGAAAGAATTTAAGTGCAATTAATTCTACGAAGAACAAAGCTCCGAAAAAAGAAGTAAAGGCAAGAGATGTTTATTTAGGCGAAGTAACTGAGCAACCAGTTTTATTAATTGCCGATAATAATTCAAATTACAAAGGAAACTTAAAGGATGTTTTAAATAATTACATAAATGATAATTTAAAGTATCCACCAGTTTTAAAAGAGAAAGGTATTGAAGGTATTGTTTGGACTAGTTTTATTATTGATGCAAAAGGAGGTGTTAAAAAGATTGTTGCTCTAGGACCAATTAACGGAAAATTATTAGAAGCTGAAGCGACAAGACTTATTAAATCGTTACCAAAATTTAAGCCAGGTAAAATTGATAATGAACTTGTTAATGTGAAGCATTTAATGGCTATTAACTTTGAAATAGATAAGTAATTATCACTTACCTTTTGCCTTATATAGATAGTATTTTTCTATGAGGTAACTTGAAGCAATTTAGACCTGTAAGCTGATAATAATTTTGACTTTGATATGAAACCAATATAAGTACCATCATGTTGTACAATTGGTAAATTCCATGAGCCACTTTCTTTAAACTTTTGCATTATTTGTTCAATACTATCAGTATTAAAGATTACAGTTGGTGCACTTTTCATAAAATCTTGAACAGTCAATTTATCATATAGCTTTTCATCAAATAGTATAGGGCGAATATCATCTAATAAAATAATACCTAGAAACTCATTGTTTTCATTTAAAACCGGAAAAATATTTCTATTTGATTTTGTAACTGCAGTGGTTAGTATTTCCCGTAAAGTCATTTCCAAAGAAATAGCAATAAAGTTTTTTTCAATGATTTTTTCGATACTCATCATCATCATTACATTTTTATCTCTATCATGTGTTATTAACTCTCCTCTTTCAGCTAATTCCACAGCATAAATTGAGTTAGAAACAAAGTATTTTGTAATTGCATACGAAACCGCGGCAACTAGCATTAAAGGAACAAATAAATCATATCCGCCAGTAATTTCAGCAATTAAGAAAATAGCAGTTAAAGGAGCATGAAGAACTCCTGCCATTAATCCCGTCATTCCAATTAATGTGAAGTTCGTTTCAGAAACAGAAAACCCTAATTGATTTATACATTTTGCCAATACGTTTCCTAAAATACTTCCCATAACCAATGTAGGAATAAAAATACCGCCAACACCACCAGCGGCGAAAGTTGTGGTCATAGCTATTACTTTAAGAATACCTACTATCATTAATAGAATAATGATAGTCCAAACGTTAGTTTTATCAAATTCATAAGGCAACTCTTTTAATGCTTCTGCAGCATTGTTTAATAACAAATTATTAATTATCGAATATCCTTCTCCATAAAGTGGAGGAACTAATAATAGTAATAAACCGATTGCTATAGAACTCCAGAAAAGTTTGTAAGATGATTTTTTAAACCGATTGAAGAAATTAATAATTATAAAATAGATTTTTGAAAAATAGACCGAGGCAAATCCAGTAAAAATTGCTAAAAAAACATAAAAAGCAATATCTTTTATTTGAAAAGTTTCTTGAATTTTTACAGAGAACAGTAGATCTTGACCCAAAAAGAAATAAGAAGTAATAATTGCAGAAACTGAAGCTAGTAATAATGGAATAAGCGAAACAAAAGCCAGATCTAAACTGAAAATTTCAATAGCAAAAATAATGGCAGCAATAGGAGCTTGAAACATAGATGCCATTGCACCTGCGGCAGCACATGCAATTAATAACATTCTAGTTTTAGTGTTTACATGAAACAATTGTGAAATTCCAGACCCCAATGCAGCACCTGTGCTCACAGCCGGCCCTTGTAATCCAATAGACCCTCCAAATCCTGCTGTGATTGGAGCTGTAAGTATGGAAGCATAAATTTTATATTGTTCTATAATTCCACTCTTTTTAGAGATAGCCTCGAGCGTAGTTGAAATACCATGACCAATCTCTTTTTTGAGCAGGTATTTTTTGATAATGTGAACCAAAAGGAGTCCAATAATTGGAAATAGAAAGTAGAATGAATAATGATAATCTTTAATTAAATTCCCTTCTAGTACCCATTGAAAAAAGTAAGTTAGGTTTTTAAGCACTAATGTTCCTAAACCAGCTAAAAAACCAACTAAAACACTTAAAATATAAACGAATTGACGTTCAGAAACATTTTTATACCTCCAAATGAGAATTCGTTTTAGTGTTTTCTTAGAAATTAGCATTTACCGTTTTATTTAACCAACGTATCTGTACCTAAATAACCATCATCTTTATTATAATACCAAGCTCTAACTTTTGGCATTTTTATACTATTAATAATTTCTTCTTCAGAAAGTAGAATATATTCACCGCTATCTTTAGCTACTTTGAAAAATTGATAAATCTCCATAGCATAAGTTTTAGGGTTAAAGTAAAAATACCAAGTATCTTTACCTACACTTTCATCGTAAGTTACTTTTAATACTAGATATTCTTTTCCTTTAAATTTTTTCTTTTCTACTGTATCATGAACTTTTGTTCCATCGTCTTTCAACTTCATTGGAAGTCCATATAGATAGCTGTAGTAGTTTTTATAAAGGTTTGCTCGATCACAGCTTAATTTATGTTCCTTTAAAATAGTTTCAGATGGGTTTTGATTACCATTAAAGGCAATTTTACACTCTTTCTTGTCTATAGTATATTCTGTAGTGTTTTCTCCTCTGGTTGCTTTTACATAAAAGAATTCATTGGGTAAATCTATTTTTATCTTACTATCTCTTTTGGGTTTGTTAGGAATTGTCATGGTTACATTCAAAGTTCCTTTGAACGTATTCCAATTTCCATTAGGATCATGATATTGAATGGCTTTGTTCAATAATTCTTTCCCTGTTAATTCTTGAGAAAAACAACCTATAGTTGTAAATAAAATAATAATGAAGTGAATACTTTTATTCATTTTAATTTCTTTTAAATAAGTTTTTTATTTTATCAAATAAAGATGTTGGTTTAGAATTTTCTTTGTCTTTTTCTCGAAAATGATCTTCCACTAATTTTGATACGTCAATATTTGGGGTATAATTAACCATATCTTCTTTTGAAAGTTCAGATAATATATGTAATTGAGGCATAATAGAGACCTTTCTAAGATTTTCTAATGTATTTGTTCCTCCTAATATTAAAGCAGGTTCAAAACTAAACATTTCATTTTCTTTAAGCTTACCTAGTTTTTCAATAGCTTTATCAAATAATCCCTTTTCATTATCGTCAAAAAAATCGTAATCTTCAATATCTGAAGTAATAAAAAAAGATTCCATTGTTAATTCACTTTCATCTTCTTCGTTTTGATTAGGATAATTATCATTAAAATCAAATGAAGTTCCATATATAGGGTCTATAGTAAAGTAATCTCTCTTTTTAAAACTCCAAACATATAATTTACCAAAAGCTGTTCTAGCAAAAACAGCATAAGAATCATTTTTATAGAGTTCAGTATCTCCAATCCAATCTTCTAAAACCCCATGATAATCATTTGGGTTAACAACCCAGAACAATCCTTTGTAATAACCATTCCAACCTTCTTTTTCCCAGAATTGTAATAAGTTGTTTGGTAAAACATTTTTATACTGATTTATAACATCTTTTTCAGCTTTTCTGTGTATAATCTCTTTTCCAAATTGTTCAAAAAATACATCTATCATAATCTAAAAGTAATAAAAAATCCCGCACATGGCGGGATTATGTATTTTATGTTTATTTCTTAAGCTTCTTCTTGAATATTCAATTGAATACTTAATTCTTGTAATTGTTCATTATCAATATTCGCAGGAGCGTCAATCATTACATCTCTACCAGAATTGTTTTTTGGGAATGCAATAAAATCACGAATCGTTTCTTGTCCACCTAAAATAGCAACTAAACGGTCAAACCCAAATGCTAATCCACCATGAGGAGGCGCACCATATTGGAAAGCGTCCATTAAGAATCCAAACTGAGCTTGTGCTTCTTCAGGAGTAAATCCTAAATAATCAAACATCATAGATTGAATTTCTTTATCGTGAATTCTGATAGATCCTCCACCAATTTCGTTTCCGTTTAATACTAAATCGTATGCATTTGCTTTTACTTTTCCTGGTTCTGTAGCTAACATTGCTATTTGCTCTGGCTTTGGAGAAGTAAATGGATGGTGCATTGCATGGTAACGTTCTGTGTCTTCGTCCCATTCTAGTAATGGGAAATCAACAACCCATAATGGGGCAAACTCATCTGGTTTACGTAAACCTAAACGTTCAGCTAATTCCATACGTAATGCACTTAATTGTGCTCTTACTTTATCTGTTTGCCCAGAAAGCACACAAATTAAATCACCTGCTTTTGCTCCAGTAACTTCAGCCCATTTTGCTAAATCTTCTTGATCGTAGAATTTATCTACAGAAGATTTAAATGTTCCATCTTCATTACATTTCACATACACCATTCCTAAAGCTCCAACTTGCGGACGCTTTACCCAATCGATTAATTTATCAATTTCTTTTCTTGTATATGAAGCTCCACCAGGTACAGCAATACCAACAACTAATTCAGCATCGTTAAATACTTTGAATTCTTTAGTTTGAGCAACTTTGTTTAACTCACCAAACTGCATTCCGAAACGAATATCTGGTTTGTCATTTCCATATAAACGCATTGCATCATCATATTGCATTCTTGGGAATTCCCCAATTTCAACACCTTTTAATTCTTTTAATAAATGACGCGTCATTCCTTCAAAGATGTTTAAAATATCTTCTTGATCTACAAACGCCATTTCGCAGTCTATTTGTGTAAACTCTGGCTGACGATCGGCGCGTAAATCTTCATCTCTAAAACACTTTACAATCTGGAAATACTTATCCATTCCACCAACCATTAACAATTGCTTGAATGTTTGTGGTGATTGTGGTAATGCGTAAAACTGACCTTGATTCATACGAGAAGGAACTACAAAATCACGTGCTCCTTCTGGAGTAGATTTAATTAAATATGGAGTTTCAACTTCAATAAATCCTTCACCAGAAAGATAATTACGAACTTCCATCGCTACTTTATGACGGAATAATAAGCTTTCTTTTACTGGATTACGACGAATATCTAAATAACGATATTTCATTCGAATATCTTCTCCACCATCAGTTTCATCTTCAATAGTAAATGGTGGTAATTTTGCTTCGTTTAAAATGTTTAATTCAGAAACTAAAACTTCTATATCTCCAGTTTCTAAATTTGGATTTTTAGAAGCTCTTTCAATAACAGTTCCTTTTACTTGAATCACAAACTCTCTACCTAATGTTTTTGCTTTTTCCATTAAGTCTTTAGAAGTTCTCTCTTCATCAAAAATCAACTGAGTAATTCCGTAACGATCTCGTAAATCAACCCAAATCATGAAACCTTTATCTCTTGATTTTTGAACCCAACCTGCTAAGGTAACTTCTGTATTAATATGCGATGCTCTTAACTCACCGCAAGAATGCGATCTGTACATTGTCTATAATTTTAGATGCGCAAATTTAACTATAAATGTTAGTTTGTAAAAAATTACTAGAGTTTAGTTTTTAAGTTGAATAATCTATTTTTTTGTAGTTCTAAATTAAAACTGAAAATGACGTTAACAGAATTCAAAAATAAATTGCAAAAAGAACCTACTTCAATTGATTTTAAAGAAACAATTGAACTCATAGAAAACAACTACAATTTTACTCCATCTGCTTTTAAAAATGGAGTATTAGAAAATCAATCAACAGAAAACCAAGGATCTTGCAAAGTGTTTTCGTTTGCAATTCAAGAAGGATTATCTAAAGAGGAAACGTTAGCTTGTTTCGGGCAATATTATGCTGAGGTTGTAAATGATCCAAGTGGAACGGGACATCAGAATATCAGGAACTTTATAAGAACTGGATTTGAAGGATTGAACTTTGAGAATGAAACTTTAGTGAAGTATTAGTTTTACTTCGAATTTTATTGAGTTGTACCGGACGACAAAAATTTCCAGTTAAAAAAAGTTAAATGGTTGATTAGGTTTTGATTTTGCCGTATTTTTATAAGAATACCAAATCGCTAAGCTCATGAAAAATAAATTCGTACTATTCTTGCTGTTTATCTGTTCTCAATTTGTTTTTGGTCAACATACAATCACAATTTTGAACTCCAAAACAAAAGAACCCATTCAAAATGTTCATATAAAGAAAAAGAAGAAAGTTTATGTAACTGATGAAAATGGAAAGGTTTTTATAGAGAAGATTAAAGAGAAACAAAGAATTTTCTTGTCACATGTGAAATATTATGATAGAAATATTTTGTTTGGGGAAATAGTGAATAATTCTATTTTTCTTACTGAGAAACAAGTTGCACTATCAGAAGTTCTTATCACCAAAAAGAAGAAAAAAGAATTAAATTTTGAATTATTACCTGAACTAAAAAAGGGTTTACATGGGTTTGCATCTGTTTTCTATAAAGACAAAATTTATGTATTTGGAGGAGATAAATCGTCATTATCAGACGGAATGAGAATGGCTCTCCAAGAGGTTAGTGAAAATCCTAGAGCTAGCTTTAGTGAATTTTTAATTCGAGCTAATAGATATTCAAGTTACAAAGGTTATAGCAATCAAATTCACATTTATGATATAAAAAATAAAAGGTGGAATTCTTTAGAGAAACCGGTTTTAAAAAGAGCTTATCACAAAGCAGTTCTTATTGATGATAAAGTATATTTATTGGGAGGAAAAAGACTTGCAACGAATAGATCTAGAGAATATTTAAGTGATGACATTGAAGTTTTTAACTTAAAAAAGAACAAGCTTGAAAAATTAATTGATAATAAACAAAACGGTGTAAATCAAGGTGTAGCTAAAATTGATAAAAGCATAATTTTAGTCGGAGGTTCTGTAAAGAAATTGAAGAAAAATAAATTGAAATTTTCAAATAATGTTTCTCTTTATAATACTAAAGAAGATAAATGGTACGTCATTGGAAAACTTCCTGATCCAAAAGAAACAGAGTGTATCAAAGTAAACAATAAATTATATATGATCGGTGGAAAAGGGAATGAGAAAATGAACCGTATTACTTCTTTCAATTTGAAGAATGGAAAATGGCAAATTGAGAAAGTTTTACCTAGAACAATTAAAATGCCAGCAATTGATAAAAAAGACGACACTATCTACATTTTTGATAAGAATCATTTTTATGCATTCAATACTAAAAACAATGGGCTAAAAGAATATAAAATTAATTTGCCATACGAATCGAGTAAAATGTTTTTGGTAGACAATAAATTTTATCTTTTAGGGGGTTTTGTAAAAGAACAATTTCAGGTAAAACCTTCAAAAAAAATGTATGCAATCGATTTGAAGGAATTAAATACAACTTTATATGATGAATATTAAAATTACTACATTGTGTTTCTAAATTTTAAAGTAGTAATACATGTATAATATACCCAATTATAAAGAGGATAATGTTGATGAACTACTAAGTTTTATAAATCATTATCCTTTAGCTTTTATTACAGGTTTAAATGATAATGGAAACTTCGTTGGAACTCATATTCCTTTGGTTGTAGAGCGAAGAGAAGGAAAAATCTATCTGATTGGTCATATGATGAAAAAAACCGATCATTATGAAGCGCTATGTAATAACACTAAAATCTTGGTCGTTTTTAATGGACCAAATGGATATGTTAGTGCTTCTTGGGGAACGAATAAAAGTAAAGGATCTACATGGAATTATATGACCGTTCATGTGAATGGAAATATTTCTTTTTTTGAAGGAGATCAGCTTATAAATTTAATGAGAGAGTTTACTTTGTTACATGAAAATGGAGATTCTAATTCTCCAACTATTTATGATAATTTATCAGAGTCATACAAACAAAGTTTAATGCCTCACATTTCTGGTTTTGAAATTAAAGTAGAGAAAATAGAGGGTGTTTTTAAACTAAGCCAAGGTGTTGATGAAGAAACCTTCTCAAATATTATTCAAAAACTAGAGGATAAAAATGGTTTAGATAAATTGTTAGGAGAAGAAATGAAAAAGAGAAAAGAGAAAATTTTCTCATAATGGGAGTTTTAAAAAGCTAAAGTGAATTCTAAAAAGTTAGATTATACTGTCTTAATTATTGCAAGTGTAATTTTCTTGTTATTACAGTTGCCTTATTTTGTGCAAGTACAATATCCTTTCCGATTATTAGGAACTTGGTTCCATGAAATGGGTCATGGTTTAACTGCTATTCTGATAGGAGGCGATTTTAAATATTTAGAAATTTATCAGAATGGAGGAGGTGTAGCTTATTCTACAGTTACTAATAAACTTTTTTCTATACCTACGGCTAGTGCTTTAACTGCTGCTGGTGGATTATTAGGACCCGCAATTTCTGGAGCTATTTTAATTGTTTCAGCAAGATCAGGAAAACATGCATCTATATCATTGCGAGTTTTAACTGGAGTTATAATTTTATCACTAATCTTATGGATTCGTTCATATTGGGGAATTATAGTACTCAGTGCATTTGCTGTGTTTTTTATTATAATTACTTTTTTAAAAAATAAAAAGGCAGAAAACATAACTATTCTATTTTTAGGCTTGCAATGTATACTTAGCACGTATCTACAACTCAATTATCTGTTTACAAAACAATTTGAAAGAAGTGGCCAAGTTATGAATTCTGATACGCAAAACATTGCAATAAATTCTTTTGGAACCTATTGGATGTGGGGTGTCTTAATTCTATTATTTAGTTTCTTTTTACTTTGGAAGAGTATTCGATACTATTTAAATAGATAATGATATCAACTTTCTTCAACTTTTAATTTTCGAAAATACTCTTTTGCTGCCCTTTTTACTTTAGGAGCTAAAATCAATGTAGAAATTACAGTAGGTATGGCCATTAAAGCATAACCGCTATCAATTAAATTAATTACAAAATCTAATTTTATAATTGAAGCAATTACTATAGTTACAATGTATATGTAGTTATAATACTTCCCAATTTTAGCATTGGTTAAAAAGCTTAAACAAGAATAGCCATAAAAAGAATAAGTGAATAATGTAGAAAACGCAAATATTAAAACACAAATGGTTAGAATAAGACTTCCTAATCCGTGAGGTAAAACAGCATCAAAAGAAGAAAGCGTAAGTGAAATACCATTTCCATCAAAATTTTGCCAAATTCCGGAAGCTAATATAGCTAATGCAGTAAGCGTACAAACTAATAAAGTGTCAATTGCTGGGCCAAGCATTGCAACCAAACCTTCTCTAATTGGCTCATTAGTTTTTGCAGTTCCATGCATCATTGGAGCAGTTCCTAAACCGGCTTCATTTGAAAAAGCGGCTCTTTTTACTCCAGTAATAATTAATGCACCTAAAGCTCCACCCATAACAGCATTTCCGGAAAAAGCATCTGTAAATATTAACGAGAATATTTCAGGAATATCTCCTGCTTTTAAAACTAAAATAGTTGCTACAGTTACTAAATAAATAACAACCATTACAGGAACTAATTTTCCTGCCACTTTTCCAATTCGTTTAATTCCACCAAAAATCACTAACGAAGTGATTAAAGCTATCGATATACCAAGTAATAGTTTTGCTGTAAATGTATTGCTTTCATTTACTTGAAAAACGTCAACCAAAGTTTGTGTTAACTGATTTGCTTGAAACGCAGGTAATGTTCCTATTAAACCAGCTAAAGCGAAAAAAATGGCTAATGGTTTCCATTTTTTTCCTAAACCCTCAGTAATTACATACATGGGCCCACCTTTTACATTTCCTTCTTCATCTTTTCCTCTATACATAATTGATAAAGTACAGGTGAAAAATTTTGTAGCCATTCCCACAAAAGCGCTAACCCACATCCAGAAAATAGCTCCAGGTCCACCTGTGGCAATTGCAATAGCAACTCCACTTATATTTCCCATTCCTACAGTTGCAGCAATGGCTGAAGATAAAGCTTCATAATGTGATAAATCTCCAGGAGAATTATGCTTGTCATATTTTCCTCGTAAAACATTTACTGCATGGCCTAAGTAACGAAATGGTACTAATCCAGAATATAAGAAAAGGAATAACCCACCTCCAATTAGTAGAATTAAAAGAGGAACTCCCCAAACCCAAGAGGAAAATTGTGCGATACTATCTTGTAGATTTATAAACATCTTTTGTTTTAAAACGAAATTAACATATTATAATAAATTCTTTTACAATATTTTATGGATTCTATGAAAGAGACACCATTCGAAGAGAATTCACAACCTTTTATCGAAAAAAGGAAAATTTTACTATTAAAAACAAAAGTTTTTTCATAATTTTAACAGATAACTTCAATTTCCCCCTACAATGACAAAAATAAGTAAAGCCTCGGTGAACAAATTTTTGAAGTATTCACCAATTGTACTTTTAATTTCATTAGTAGTTTATTCTTTTAAAACGCATGAGAGTCAAAACAGGCTTGATGAAGAGTTTAGAAAAGAAAAACTAATTTTACAACAAGAGCTTGATCAAATCGTTGCCGATTATAAAAAAATGTCGGTAAAGAAGAAAGGATTATCTAGAAGAATTATTACAAGTATCAATAAAATGATTTCTCTTAAAGATTCTATTAAAGAAATCAAAAAAGGGAATTATGATAAGCTAGTAAAGTATAGTTTAAAAGTTACTCAGTTAGAACGTGAAAACAGACAATTGATGCTGAAAGCTGATAAACTTCATCAGCAAAACGCTAAGCTGCAAGAAGAGAATACTTCGGTTAGACGAAAATTAAGAGCGCACCGAAAATCTCAAGAATCATTAACTAAAAAAAATGAGGAATTAGTAAATCAAGAGAAAGCCTTGAAAGAAAAAATAGGAGTAGCCGCTGATTTAAAAATAAGTGATATTGCTATATTTTCTTACAAAGAAAGAAGCAATGGAAGATATACAAGTACTTCTAAGTCTAGAAAAACAGATGCTTTTAAAATTAAGTTTGATTTATTAGAAAATGAGTTAGCAGAAACTGGAGAAAGAGATGTTTTTATTCAAATCTTAGATAAGAATAATAATGTAATTCTTTCTGATAAGAATCAAGGTAACAATGATAATTCTGAAATGGCTTATAATGATTATATTAAAGTAAATTATGAGAATCAAAAACTAGGGATAGTATCATTAATATCTGTTGATAGACACCTTATGAAAAAAGGTGATTATACAGTAAACGTATATATTAATGGTGCAGTAGCAGGAAAAGGAAAAATTAGTTTGAGATAAAACCAACACTATATATAATTCAAACCGCTTAAATTATTTAAGCGGTTTTTTTATGGATTAAATTCACTAAAAATTTGTTAATACTTGTAAGTTGTTCAAAAAAATAGGACATATTTACAATAGCAAATCAAGCAACAATGAAAACCATTTTAAAATCAATAGCTTTAACTTCAATAATAGTTGTCATTTTTTCTTGTAAACCAGAACAGCAAGAAGCTCATAAAGAGTTAAACACAGGAAAAAAAGAAATAACTTTTAGTAAAGGGGAAGCAATTATTAATTCTTCAATTAAAGCTCATGGAGGAGATTTATTTACTAAGGCTTCGTATACTTTTATATTCAGAAACAAACAGTATAGTTTTACAAATAAAAACGCATCATATCGTTATTCTGTGATTAAACAAAATGATCAAAAAGATGAAATTATTGATGTTTTAGATAGCGGGAATTTTACTAGAACAATTAATGGTCATAAAACAGATTTAAAAGAAGAAGATGCATCTCGTTATGGTGAATCTTTAAACTCTGTAATTTATTTCGCTACGCTTCCATATAAGTTAAATGACGCTGCCGTTAATAAAAAGTATGTTGGAGAAGTAAACATTAAAGATGAAGATTATGATATAATAGAAGTTACATTTAAACAAGAAGGAGGAGGAAAAGATTTTGAAGATCAATATTACTATTGGATTAATAAAAATAAAAATACAATGGATTATTTAGCATATAACTATAAAGTTAATGGCGGAGGTGTTCGATTTAGAAGTACTTATAATAGACGAAATGTAGCAGGTATTTTATTTCAAGATTATATAAATTATAAAGCAGAAGTTGGAACACCTTTGTCTGAATTACCAAGTTTATATGAGAATGATAAACTAAAAGAAATTTCAAGAATAGAAACAGGGAATGTAGAGGTTCTTAAATATTAAATTAAAACGTTAACGTATGTCATCAGTAATAAATATTCAACAAAAGTTTGGTTTGTTTTCAGATCAATGGTCTCCTAAAAAAATTGCAGAGTTAAACGGACAACAAGTATTATTAGCCAAAATACAAGGAGAGTTTGTATTTCATAAACATGATAATGAAGATGAATTGTTTATGGTTATGAAGGGTCAATTACAAATTGATTTAGAGGAGTCTTCAGTAATTATTAATGAAGGTGAGTTTTATATTGTTCCTAAAGGAGTTCTGCACAAACCAATAGCAAAAGAAGAAGTACATATATTGCTTTTTGAACCATTATCAACAAAACATACTGGAGATGTGTTAGCAGATATAACTGTAGAAACCTATGAGTCGATTTAAAAAACCATTCATCGATAATTATAACCCATTCACCTAAGGAAAGAAACTAAAAAACTAATTAATAGATTTTAAACTAGTTAATGATTGTACCTTTGAAGTGTTAATAGTAGTAAAGAAATTTAAAAAAGTAATAATCCCCAAAACAATATACTTTTTCATTTTTTGAGTTAAAAAAACAACCTCTTGCAAGCCCCAAATGTAAGGGGTTTTTCTTTGTTGTACATTTTCAAAAAACAATTCAATTATTTTTTATGGCGTTAAAATTTATTTATCGATAAATTATAACAGTTTGTCTATAGTAAAAAAATGAAACATCGAAAATCTGTTAAAAAAGGGATTAATGCATTGTACTTTTGAAGTGTTAATAGTAGTAAAGAAATTTAAAAAGTAATAATCCCCAAAACAATATACTTTTTCATTTTTTGAGTTAAAAAATAAACCTCTTGCAAGCCCCAAATGTAAGAGGTTTTTCTTTGCGTTTTATTTTCTTCTTAAATTACATTTTAGCACACTTTTAGACTAAAAATTTTGTTTACCGATAAATTGTAACGGTTTATCTATAGTAAAAAAATGAAACGTCGAATATCTGATAAGTAAGGACTTAATGAGTCGTATCTTTGAGGTGTAAATAAGAAACAATAAACCCCAATATATAAGTAATCCCTAAGAAAAGTTTTGTTTTTCATTTTGAATTTGAATTAAAGTTTTGTGATTAACTAAAATCACGCCAACTCTCTTACAGTCCCTACAGTAAGAGAGTTTTTTATTCATTAAAATTCAAATTTAATAGATTAAAAATGTAATTAATAAAGGCAAAATTTAACTTATCGAGTAATTCAAACAATTAAACTATAGTTGGCAAAACAAACGTCGAATTTGATAGAAAAAATGAAGGAATCTATAGTACCTTTGGAGTGTAAATAATTTGATAATTAAAAGTATTTATCCCCTTAAAATACAATTTTCATTATTTGAATTAAAAGTTTTTATATTTATTTGGTTAACTAGACAAAATCCTTTTACAGACCCTAACTGTAAAAGGATTTTTCTTGTTTAATATGAATAGAAAATAATAAAGTTATTTAACTAATATTCCTCTTTTCTTAAGAGATGAAATCATTCTTAAACTTCCTTCTTTAATAGAGTTTTCTTTGAATAAAAATGTTTTTTCAAATATTTGACTACCTTCAAAAAAAGAAACTTGAAATCTGTTGTTTAAAACAAATACATCTGGATGTATCATTTCAACCTTAACAAAAGAATTTGCAGGAAGTTTATCTATCTTTTTTCTGAATACTGTAGTAGTTTTCGTTTCAGAAAATCCTTGAGAAACAATAATAGCCATTTCTAAATCAACATTTTTATTGTTGATTAAGTATACATACCAATCCTCAGTGTTATGAGTATCATTATGCTCCAAAACAACGGCCATTTCCAGGTCAGTTACTTCAGAAATTTCAATATCTTTTCTCATGTGAATTATAGCACAGATTTAAACTGCTCTAAGAAACGAACATCATTTTCATAGAACATCCTAATATCAGGAATTTGATATAATAACATTGCAATACGTTCTATACCCATTCCAAAAGCATATCCAGAATATTTAGTTGGATCAATATTACAGTTTTTTAATACGTTAGGATCTACCATTCCGCACCCCATAATTTCTAACCAACCAGTTCCTTTAGTGATTCTATAATCAGTTTCTGTTTCTAATCCCCAATAAATATCTACTTCAGCACTTGGTTCTGTAAAAGGGAAATAAGAAGGACGTAAACGAATCTTTGATTTGCCGAACATTTCTTTTGTAAAGTATAAAAGAACTTGTTTTAAATCTGCAAATGAAACATCAGTATCAATATATAATCCTTCTACTTGATGAAAAATACAGTGCGCACGTGCAGAAATATCTTCATTTCTAAAAACTCTTCCCGGAGAAATAGTTCGAATCGGAGGTTCATTCTGTTCCATATAACGAACTTGAACAGAAGAAGTATGTGTTCTTAATAATGTATCTGGATTCTTTTCGATAAAGAAAGTATCCTGCATATCTCTCGCTGGATGATATTCAGGTAAGTTTAATGCTGTAAAATTATGCCAATCATCTTCAATTTCCGGTCCTTCAGAAACAGTAAAACCAATTCTATTGAAAACTTCAATAATTTGATTTTTAACAATTGATATTGGATGACGAGATCCTAATTCAATTGGTTCAGAAGGTCTAGTTAAATCTCCATAAACCCCTCTTTCTTCAACAGCACTCTCTAAAGCTTCATTCAATTCCGCAACTTTTCCTTCTGCAGAGTTTTTTAGATTGTTTAAAGCTTGTCCAAAATCCTTACGTAATTCGGCGTCTACATTCTTAAATTCAGCAAATAAATCTCTAAGTAATCCTTTGCTACCTAAGTATTTTATTCTGAAAGCTTCTACTTCTTCCTTAGTAGTTGCTTGAAATGTTTGAACGTCTCCTATAAGTTCTTTAACTTTATCTAACATAATCCTTCAAAAATTGAGTCGCAAATTTACGTTTTTTTACTGAATTAGCATTTTTCTTTTGCCTCTTTACTACAACGTTTTCGTTTGAACAAAAAAAGAACTTTTTTGAATCGTTAAATTGGTTATTTAACTATATTTGTGCATTATTTTTATTAAAAAAACATTTTTCGAATAACTAAATTATGGAATCTAAAATAAAGGCTTTTATGGAACTGGTTGAAAAGCGTAATGGCCACGAACCAGAGTTTCTACAAGCAGTCCAAGAAGTAGCTGAAACAGTTATCCCTTATATTGCTAAACATGATATTTATAATGGGAAAAATATTTTATTAAGAATGGTTGAACCTGAGCGTTTAATTTCATTTAGAGTTTCTTGGGTCGATGATAAAGGAGAAATCCAAGTAAACAGAGGATATAGAGTTCAAATGAATTCTGCTATCGGTCCTTATAAAGGAGGTTTACGTTTCCACCCAACAGTTAATGCAAGTATTTTAAAATTCTTGGCTTTCGAACAAGTATTTAAAAACTCATTAACAACATTACCAATGGGTGGAGGTAAAGGAGGTTCTGACTTTGATCCTAAAGGAAAATCAGATAACGAAATTATGCGTTTCTGTCATGCCTTTATGAGTGAGTTATTTAGACATATTGGCCCTAACACAGATGTGCCTGCTGGAGATATTGGTGTAGGAGGACGTGAAATCGGATTCATGTTTGGAATGTATAAAAAACTTAGAAACGAGTTTACTGGAGTTTTAACAGGAAAAGGAGCAACTTGGGGTGGATCTTTAATCAGACCTGAAGCTACTGGATATGGAGCAGTTTATTTTGCGCAAAACATGTTAGAAACTAAAGGAGATTCTTTTAGCGGAAAAACAATTACAATTTCAGGATCTGGTAACGTTGCTCAATATGCTTGTGAAAAAGCAACTGAATTAGGAGCTAAAGTTGTTACACTTTCTGATTCTTCTGGATATATTTATGATGAAGATGGAATTGATGCGGAAAAATTAGCTTTTGTAATGGAATTAAAGAATGTTAAGCGTGGACGTATTAATGAATACGCAGATAAATATCCATCAGCTAAATTTTTCAAAGGAGAGCGTCCATGGTCTGTAAAATCAGATATCGCTTTACCATGTGCAACTCAGAATGAGTTAAACGGCGAAGAAGCAAAAGCATTAATAGATAATGGATGTATTTGTGTAAGTGAAGGAGCAAATATGCCATCTACACCAGAGGCTATTGCTGCATTCCATGAACACAAAATCTTATTCGCACCAGGTAAAGCTTCAAATGCTGGGGGTGTTGCAACTTCTGGTTTAGAAATGAGTCAGAACTCATTACGTTTAAGTTGGACTCGTGAAGAGGTTGATCAAAGATTAAAAGCAATTATGAAAGATATTCACTCTGCTTGTGTTGAGTATGGAACTGATGAAACTGGATATGTTGACTATGTAAAAGGAGCAAATGTTGCAGGTTTTGTTAAAGTTGCAGATGCAATGTTGGCACAAGGAATTATCTAAACAATATTCTACAAATAATATAAAAAAGCTCATCAATTAATGATGAGCTTTTTATTTTTATGTCTATGGAAAAAATTAAGAATAAAGTTATTCAGGGAAAACACAATAAACCAATTGTATTGGATGTTTTCTTTAAAGAAACTAATCAAGTAAAACCAGTAGTTATTTTTTGTCATGGATATAAAGGTTTTAAAGACTGGGGAGCTTGGGATTTAATGGCAGAAGTATTTGCAGAAGAAGTCTTTTTTGTAAAATTCAATTTTTCGCATAATGGAGGAACTGTTGAAGAACCAATAGACTTTCCAGATTTAGAGGCTTTCGGTAATAATAATTATACGAAAGAACTGGACGATTTAGAATTTGTTATTGATTGGTGTGTTACAAATAATGAATTTAAAGATGAAATAAATACAGAATCGATTTCACTAATTGGTCATAGTAGAGGAGGAGGAATTGTTTGTATAAAGGCCGAAGAAGACAGTAGAATCAAAAACGTAATTACACTTGGTGGTGTTTCTAATTTTGGAGCTCGCTCTTCAACAATTGGAGATTTAGAACAATGGAAGAAAGATGGTGTAAAATATGTGTTGAATGGAAGAACAAAAC
Organism: uncultured Tenacibaculum sp.; assembly: GCA_947492185.1. Taxonomy (GTDB): domain Bacteria; phylum Bacteroidota; class Bacteroidia; order Flavobacteriales; family Flavobacteriaceae; genus Polaribacter. The sequence continues at coordinate 203,528 of CANLMR010000001.1, read as the reverse complement.
AGCAAATGCCTCATTTTTATCAGTTTTATCAAGATTTCAAGAAAAATGAAGAACGATTAACTATAAAACGAGCTGTAGAGAATTTAAAAATTCCGTTTTGCATTATTCATGGAGATGGTGACACATCAATATCTATAAGAGAAGCAAAAAATTTACATTCTTGGAATCCTGAAGGTGAATTACATATTATTGAAAATGCTAATCATGTATTTGGAGCAAAACATCCTTGGGAAGAAGAAGAATTACCTTCCGATTTAGATGATGTTATTTCAATTTGTAAACTGTTTTTAGGGAACTAAGCATATCAATGAGTAAAGTGATTTTCACATTCCATAGGAATGAGTATATTTACGAATTGATAAAAAATAAAACGCTTTTTTTTATCTAACTATAAATCAAACAAATACAATTAATTTCTTGATACTGAGTAAGCATCAGATTTAAGAAGTTATTAAAATAATATAAATTATGGGTTGTAGCAGTTGCTCAACTAACAAAGACGGCGTTCCAAAAGGCTGTAAAAGCAATGGAAATTGTGGAACAGGAACATGTGGAAGTGGAAATAAATTAGCCGTTTTTGATTGGTTATCGAATATGACTTTACCAACAGGTGAAGCTCAATTTAATATATACGAAGTACGTTTTAAAAACGGAAGAAAGCATTTTTATAAAAATACAGACAAAAAACATAACGTAGTTATGGGAGATGTTGTTGCTGTAGAAGGAAATCCAGGTCATGACATTGGTGTGGTTTCTTTGGCAGGAGAACTAGTAAAAGTGCAAATGAAAAAAAGAAAAATAGCACTGGATAGTCCGGATGTTAAAAAAATATATCGAAAAGCTTCTCAGAAAGATATTGATGTATGGAATACTGCCCGAGATAGAGAGTTAGAAACTCAAAGAAAAGGAAGAGAAATTATAAGCAGGCTTGGATTAAAAATGAAATTGTCTGATGTTGAATTTCAGGGAGATGGAAACAAAGCTACTTTTTATTATACTGCAGATGATCGAGTAGATTTTCGCCAATTAATTAGAGACCTGGCAAGCGCGTTTTCTATTCGTGTAGAAATGAAACAAGTTGGAATGCGACAAGAAGCAGCACGTCTTGGAGGAATAGGGTCATGTGGTAGAGAATTATGTTGTTCTACTTGGTTAACCGATTTCAGAAAAGTAAATACAGCTGCCGCTCGTTATCAACAACTTTCCTTAAATCCATTAAAGCTTGCAGGTCAATGTGGTAAATTAAAATGTTGTTTAAATTTTGAATTGGATTCTTATTTAGACGCTTTAAGTCATTTTCCAAAGCAAGACGTAGTTTTAAAAACAGAAAAAGGAGAGGCCATTTTTGTAAAGATGGATATCTTCAAAAAACTGATTTGGTATACTTACAAGGAAGAAAAATTCAAATGGTATAAGTTGTCATTAGAACAAGTAACTGAGATAATTGAATTGAATGAAAATGATGAGCTAGGTTCACCGCTTGAAGATTACGAATCGGAAATAGAAGAAGAAACTAAGGTTGATTTTGAAAATGTAGTTGGTCAAGATAGTTTAACACGTTTCGATACTCCTAAAAAACCAAGAAGGAATAGAAATCGCAATAGAAAGAAGAACGCGAATCAAAAAAAATCTGGAAATAACCCTTCTAATAAAGCGAAAAAAGGAAATCAAAAGAATACACCTAAGCAAGGCGGACAAAACAACAAATCAAATAAGCCTTCAGGTCAAAATCAAAACAAGAAGAATAACAACAAGCAAAATCAAAAACAAGGTCAAGCACCAAAACAAAATTCTTCTCCGTCTAACAAAAAACCAAACAACCAAAGAAAAAATAAACGTCGTAATTCTGGAAACAATAATAATGCTCAAAAAAATAAGCAATAGTATAGTTTTAAAAGTTTCTGCACTTTTATTAATACTGGTTTCGTGTGATTCCAAAAGGGTTTATGATGAGTATACTTCAATTGATAATAATAAATGGGATATTAATACACCTATTTCCTATCAATTTGAAGTAACAGATACTTTAGCAAAAAGAAACCTGTTTATTAATATTAGAAATAATAATAATTACGAGTATAGTAATTTGTTTCTGGTAACTAAAATGAGTTTTCCAGACGGATATAAAATTATAGATACTTTAGAGTATGATATGGCCGATAAAAACGGAAATTTTTTAGGTAAAGGATTATCAGAATTAAAAGAGAGTAAACTATTTTATAAAGAACAAATTCTATTTCCAATACAAGGAAAATACACTTTAAACATCTTTCAGGCTATGAGAAAAGGTGGTGAAGTAAATGGAATCAATGAATTAGATGGTATTGTAAATGTTGGATTTAGAATAGAAAAAATAAATTAAAAAATGACACAAAAGAAAACTATGAATTTCACAAAATATATAAAATGGTTTTGGGGAATCATTTTAGGAGGTTTATTTGCTATCTGTTTTATTTTTTTATTAGCATCTTGGGGAGCATTTGGAACATTACCAACTTTCGAAGAGCTGGAAAACCCTAAAAACGATTTGGCAACCGAAATCATTTCTTCTGATGGGAAAACATTAGGTAAATACTATTTAAAAGCTAATAGAACGCCAATTCAATTTAAAGATTTACCCGATAATTTAGTTAAAGCTTTAGTAGCAACAGAAGATGAACGCTTTTATAGTCACTCTGGTATTGATTTTAGAGGTTTAGCAAGAGCAGTTGCAAAATTAGGAGCAGGAGGAGGAGCAAGTACTATTACGCAACAATTGGCTAAAAACTTATTTACTAAAAGAGCTGCACAAAATAAGTTTAAAAGGATAATACAAAAAGTTAAAGAATGGGTTGTTGCTGTTAAACTTGAACGTCAATATACAAAACAAGAAATCATTACTATGTATTTAAATACACAAGGTTTCTTATTTAATGCAACAGGTATTCGTTCAGCATCTCGTATATATTTCGGAAAAGAGCCGAAAGAATTAGACTTACAAGAATCTGCTATTTTAGTAGCGATGCTTAAAAACCCACGTCAATATAATCCCCATAGAAAAGTTTCAAGAAAAAAATCTTTAGGCAGAAGAAACGTAGTGTTTTCTCAAATGGCAAAAAATGGACTTATAAATGAGAAACAAAAGGATTCTTTACAAAAATTACCTTTAAAAATAAAGTTTACTCCCGAGAGTCATAGTGATGGTTTAGCAACATATTTCAGAGAATATTTAAAGCAATTCATGAAAAGATGGGCTAAAAATAATCCTAAACCAGATGGAGAGTTTTATGATATTTATAAAGATGGACTTAAAATTTATGTTACCATAGATTCTAGAATGCAGAATTATGCAGAAGAAGCAGTAACTGAGCATATGGCAAATCTTCAGAAATACTTTTTTGAAGAACAGAAAAGAAATAGAACAGCTCCTTTTTATGATATTGAAAAAAGTGATATCAGAAAAATATTAGAAAGAGCTAAGAAAAACTCAGATCGTTACAAGCGAATGAAAGCTGCTGGTAAGTCTGATAAAGAAATTGAAAAATCGTTCCAAACTAAAACTGACATGCGAGTTTTTACATGGAAAGGAGATCGTGATACAGTAATGAGCCCATACGACTCTATTCGTTATTATAAACATTTCTTACGTTCAGGTTTAGTTTCTATTGAACCTCAAACTGGTCATATTAAAGCTTGGGTTGGAGGAATTAACAATAAACACTTTAAGTACGATGCAGTTAAACAGCAAAAGCGTCAGGTAGGATCTACCTTCAAACCATTTGTATATGCAACGGCTATTAACCAATTGAAAAAATCACCTTGTGATAGATTTCCAAATACGCCATATACAATTCCAAAAGAAAAGTATGGAATGGAAGATGATTGGACGCCTAAAAATGCAGGAGAAAAATATGGTGGTGAGCTAACTTTAAAACAAGCTCTTGCAGGTTCAGTTAATGTAATAACAGCACGTTTAATTGATGAAGTTTCACCCGTAAATGTAGCTAGATTAGCAAAATCCGCTGGTGTAGAAACAGAGTTTCAAGCTAATCCTTCAATTGCATTAGGAGCTATTGATTTAACTTTATTAGAAATGGCAAGTGCGTATTCTACTTTCGCTAATAAAGGAATGAGAGTTTCTCCGATGTTTATTACACAAATTGAGGACAAAAATGGAACAGTGCTAGATACGTTTGTTCCAGAAACTAAAGAGGTGTTAAATGAAGAATCTGCCTATGTAATTTTAAACTTAATGGAAGGAGTTACTCAAGCAGGTTCAGGTGTACGTTTAAGAACAACATACAATAGACCAAAATATGTTACAGGCTATCCTTATAAATTTAGTAATGCTATAGCAGGAAAAACAGGTACAACTCAAAATCATACCGATGGTTGGTTTATGGGGATGGTACCTAATTTAATGACAGGTGTCTGGACAGGTGGTGAAGATCGTTCAATTCATTTTGCTGGAATAGATAAAGGACAAGGTGCTGCTATGTCATTACCTACATGGGGAATCTTTATGAGAAAGTGTTATGCAGATAAATCATTAAATATTAGTAAGGCTGCTTTTGATAAACCAGCAAATCTTTCCATAAACATTGATTGTGCTAAACACGAAGAAAAGAAAGAAGAGGTTAAAGAAGGAGAAGAAAAAGAAGAAATAAAAGAAGAGGATGATTTCTAATAAAACAATCTAAAGAAACTTAGCAAACAACTAAATAAATGATCAATAAAAAAGTAAATAATGTCCAAGAAGCTTTAGAAGGCGTTTCAAGTGGAATGACTTTAATGCTTGGAGGTTTTGGATTATGCGGTATTCCTGAAAATGCGATTAACGAACTAGTAAAATTGGGAGTAAATAATCTAACGTGTATTTCTAATAATGCCGGAGTAGATGATTTTGGATTAGGATTATTATTACAGAATCGTCAAATAAAAAAGATGATTTCTTCTTATGTTGGAGAAAATGACGAGTTCGAACGTCAAATGCTTTCTGGTGAATTAGAAGTTGAGTTAACTCCTCAAGGTACGTTAGCAGAAAAATGTAGAGCAGCTCAAGCTGGTTTTCCTGCTTTTTATACACCTGCAGGTTATGGAACTGAAGTAGCTGAAGGTAAAGAAACAAGAGAGTTTGACGGAAAAATGTATGTTTTAGAGCCTGCGTTTAAAGCAGATTTTGGTTTTGTAAAGGCTTGGAAAGGTGATGCTGCCGGAAATTTAATTTTCAAAGGAACATCAAGAAATTTCAATCCTAATATGTGTGGAGCAGCAAAAATTACTGTTGCCGAAGTAGAAGAATTAGTTCCAGTTGGTGAGTTAGATCCAAATCAAATTCACATTCCAGGAATTTTTGTACAACGTATTTTTCAAGGAGAAAAATATGAAAAGAGAATTGAACAACGCACAGTAAGACAAAGAAACTAATCATGGCTTTAGATAAAAATGGTATTGCGAAGAGAATCGCAAAAGAAGTAAAAGACGGTTATTACGTAAATCTTGGAATTGGAATTCCAACTTTAGTAGCAAACTTTGTAAGAGACGATATTGAAGTAGAATTTCAAAGTGAAAATGGAGTGTTAGGAATGGGGCCTTTCCCATTTGAAGGAGAAGAAGATGCAGATATCATTAATGCCGGTAAACAAACTATTACTACATTACCTGGAGCAAGTTTTTTTGACTCTGCAACTAGTTTTTCTATGATTCGTGGAAAACATGTTGATTTAACCATTTTAGGAGCTATGGAAGTAGCAGAGAATGGAGATATTGCAAATTGGAAAATTCCTGGTAAAATGGTAAAAGGAATGGGAGGAGCAATGGATTTAGTTGCTTCTGCTGAAAATATTATTGTAGCTATGATGCACACCAATAAAAGAGGTGAGTCAAAGTTATTAAAGAAATGTTCTTTACCATTAACAGGTGTGGGTTGTGTGACTAAAATAGTAACTAATTTGGCTGTTTTAGAAATCAAAGAAGATAAATTCCATTTATTAGAAAGAGCTCCTGGAGTTTCTGTTGAAGAGATTCAAAACGCTACAGAAGGAACTTTAATAGTTGATGGTGAAATTCCTGAAATGAGTATATAATGAAAGTAATCTCATATAACGTTAACGGAATTCGTGCAGCTTTAAAAAAGGGTTTTATAGAATGGTTGCAAGCTGCTAGTCCAGATGTGATTTGTATACAAGAAACAAAAGCACATAAAGAACAATTAGATGTAAGTGAATTTGAAAAAGCAGGATACCCATTCCATTATTGGTTTTCAGCAGAAAAAAAAGGGTATTCTTCAGTAGCTGTATTCTGTAAAAAAGAACCAAACCATGTAGAATATGGAACTGGGATTGAATCTATGGATTTTGAAGGTAGAAACCTTCGTGTAGATTTCGACGAAATTTCAATTATGAGCATGTATTTACCATCTGGTACAAATAGCGCTCGATTGGACTATAAGTTTAATTATATGGACGAAATTCTAGAGTATGCTACTGAGTTAAGGAAAACAATTCCGAATCTTGTGATTTGCGGAGATTATAATATTTGTCATGAAGAAATTGATATTCATAATCCTAAAATGAAAGGAGTTTCTGGCTTCCTTCCTGAAGAAAGAGAATGGTTAGGTAGGTTTATAGATAGCGGTTTTATAGACAGCTTTAGATTTAAAAACCCTGACAGACAAGAATATTCATGGTGGAGCTACAGAGCGAATGCTAGAGCTAATAATAAAGGTTGGCGTTTAGATTATTGTATGGTTACAGAGCCTTTACAAGATAAAATTTCTAGGGCCTATATTTTACCAGAAGCAAAACATTCAGATCATTGTCCAGTTGCTGTTGAATTTAAATTTTAGTTACTAATAAATTTTAATGAAAAAGTTCTTTGTCTTAAGCCTATTTAGTATTGCTAATCTGTTTGCTCAAGGAGTCCCTAAAGATTCTATCCAGCGAGCAAACGAAATAAGAGAAACGGCTAAAAAAATCGAATCAGTTACAGATTTAGGTACTAATACAGTTCCTGTAGCCAAGCAACAGCTTACAAAATATACTGATGATGATTTAAAGAGAATAGATAGCCTTTTAATTGATGGTAAATTCAATTCACCTCTTTTCGATAGTTTCGAATATGTCTTAAATGATAAAGATATTACTGGAACAACTACTCAAATTGTTACTCCAGAATTATTAAAAGCTAGGTTGGCTGAGATTAACTCGTCTACGCCTTTTAACTTGGCTTTTAATCCAGCTTTAGAAAAAGTAATTAATAGCTATATAAAGCACAGAAAAAAGTATTACCCAGCTTTAATGGCAAGAGCAAAATATTTTTTTCCTTTATTTGAACAATATCTAGACCAGTATGATATTCCACTTGAAATGAAATATCTGGCAATTGTGGAATCTGCGCTACGTCCTAGAGCAAAATCTAGAGTAGGAGCAACTGGTTTATGGCAGTTTATGTATGGAACAGGAAAACAGTTTAAATTAGCTGTAAACTCATATGTTGATGAAAGACAAAGTCCTGTTAAGTCCACAATAGCAGCATGTAAGTATTTAAGCTATCTAAACAATCTTTTTAACGATTGGGATTTAGCTTTAGCGGCATATAATTCAGGTCCAGGAAATGTTTTAAAAGCAATAAAACGATCAGGAGGTTATAGAAATTATTGGAATATACGTCCGTTTTTACCTAGGGAAACAGCTGGTTATGTTCCAGCTTTTTACGCAACAATGTACATATTTGAAAACAACGAAGAATTAGGAATCTTTCCTGAAGCTCCAAAAATTTATAATTTTCAAACTGATACAGTTCAGGTAAAAAGAACGATAACTTTTGATCAGATTACAGAGAAAATTGGAGTTGATGAAGAAATGCTTTCTTTTTTGAATCCAGAATATAAAATTAATATCATTCCTTACGTTAAGAAAAAGAAATTTACCGTTCGTTTACCGCGAAATAAAGTAATAGATTTTCTTGACAATGAGCGTGAAATTTATGCTTTGGCAGCCGCCGAAGATTCATTACGAGAAAAGCCTTTACCAAAGTATTTTGAAATGGATAAAAGAATTCGTTACAAAGTACGCTCTGGAGATTATTTAGGTAAAATTGCTCGTAGATTTGGAGTAAAAGTAAAAGACATTAAACGATGGAATAATATGCGAGGAACAAGCCTAAAAATAGGCCAACGCCTATATATTTATCCTCGTAGGATGTAAATGGAATAATTTTTGTTACTTGTAAAGTAATCAAACAAAACACTACCATGAAAAAAATTATAGTAATACTAGTAATAACTCTTTTTATAGTAAGTTGCGGTGGAGGGAAAAAAGGAGAAATTACACTTCCTTCTTCAACAGGAAACACAAACAGAATCCTTGTTGTTATGAAAGGAACAGATTGGTTGTCAAAATCAGGTGATGAAATCCGAAAAGTATTTGGAGAGCACCAAGTTGGATTGCCACAGCCAGAAACGTTACTATCTGTTTCACAAATAGACCCTTCAGGTTTTAGTTCTTTTATCAGAAATAATAAAGCTGTTTTATTATTTCAAAAAGCAGACTCAGCAGGAATCTCTATTGTAAAAAATAAATATGCTGCTCCTCAAGTAATAGTAGTTGCTACTGCTAAAAACCAGGAAGATATGATTAACTTGATTCAAACAAGAGGAAAGGAAATTATTCAAATTTTTAAAGATGAGGATGTCAAATTTATTCAAAATATTTTTTACAAAGAAAGAATAGACCATACACAACTTTCTACAATTAAAAATTTAGGTTTAGATATTACAATTCCAAAAAGATATCGTATAGTTCAAGACACATTAAATAATTTTTTATGGATGCGTCAGCATTTGCAAAGTGGAATTGCAAGAGGAGATGGAACCAATAATATTTTAATATATAGTGTACCATTGAAAAACGAAGAATCAGTTGCAGATAATATTACTAAAGTAAGGGATAGTATAGGAGAAAAGTTTATACCTGGAAGTAGAGAAGGAATGTATATGATTACAGAAAAGGCGTATGCGCCATTTACTTATGAAACTCAAATTGATAACAAGAAAGCGTATGAAACGAGAGGTAAATGGGAAGTAAAAAATGATTTTATGGCAGGCCCGTTTTTAAACTATACGGTAATTGATAAAAAGAATAATAGGTTAGTAGTGTTTGAAGGATTTACATATGCACCTTCAGTTAATAAAAGAGATTTTATTTTTGAATTAGAGGCTATTGGTAAATCAATGAAAATTAAAGAATAAGTTTAATATTCAATATATTGAAAATCAAAGCAGCAAATTTATTTGCTGCTTTTTTTTATATTTGATAGAATCAACATTTTAACTTTACAACAATATGGATTTCAATTTTTTAATTTTATTTGTTTCAGCATTAGTTCCGTTAATAACAGGTTTTGTTTGGTACGGTCCGTTGTTTAAAGATGCTTGGATGAAGGAAATGAACTTCACAGAAGAAAGCATGAAAGGAGCTAATATGGGATTAATCTTTGGATTATGTTATATATTAGGATTGGTTATTTCTGCTGGATTAATGCCAGCTGTTATTCATCAAATGGGAATATTTTCAACTTTAGCTGGAGAGCCTGGGTTTAATGAGCAAACAGGAGAAGCATTTAATACGTTTAGTTCTTTAATGGAAACTTACGGAGATCGTTTTAGAACCTTTAAACATGGTGCGTTGCATGGAGGGTTAATAGGTTTCTTTATTGCTATGCCTATTTTATCAATACAAGCAATGTTTGAAAGAAAAAGTTTTAAATACATAGCAATTAATGCTGGGTATTGGATAATTACACTTGCAATTATGGGAGGTATCATATGCGAATGGTTGTAATAAAAATAGAATAAGAAAAAAGCACCAAATATTTTTGGTGCTTTTTTTATGTAACAAAATAAACATTTTGCTTACTAATTAATCAACTATTAATTCAAACTATATGATATCACGCTTTTTAAGTTTAGAGTGGAAACAATTTTTTCGTTCTATGTTTTGGCAGAAAAGTATAGCGGTAAATATTCTAATGGGAATCTTTGCTTTATATTTTATTGGTACTTTTTTAGCTATAGGTTTAGGAGGGTTTTATTTCTTAAAAAAACAATTTCCAGATCAAGATCCTCTTAAGATAATTAATGGTGTTATGCTGTTTTTTGTTATTGGTGATTTAATATTCAGATACATCATGCAAAAATTACCAGTGATGAATGTTAAACCAATGTTGGTTTTAAATATTAAAAAGAGCAAACTGGTTAACTATATTCTAAGTAAATCCATCTTTTCTTTTTTTAACATTGTAGGGCTGTTTTTTTATATCCCTTTTTCCTTAATTTTAATTAAGGAAGGATATCCTGCATCTAATGTGTTTAGTTGGTTAACAGCAATGTTATTAATTATACTGACTGCCAATTTTTTAAATTTTTTAACGAATAAAAGCAATATTGCTTTTGGTGTTCTTGTAGTTGTTTTAGGAAGTATAATTGCATTACAACAGTTTAATGTTTATAATTTTAGAGTAGATAGTGTAGCCATTTTTAGTAGTTTTTACAACAGTTGGATTTATGTTTTAATTCCTGCAGCATTAGTGCTAGTTTTTTATGTTTTAAACTTTAAAAATTTAAAAACTCAACTGTATTTAGATGATGCTGTACAAGTAAAAACTAAAGAAGCTTCAACCGCAGATTTATCGTTTGTAGATAAACTTGGAGATTTAGCACCGTTTATTAAAAACGATATGCGTTTAATATGGAGAAATAAGAGAACAAAAACGGTTTTTTTAATGTCTTTCTTGTTTTTGTTTTATGCTGTAATCTTTTTTAGCAATAAAGTATATGAAGAGAAAATGCCTTCGTTTTTAATTTTTGCTGCGCTCTTTGTTACAGGAGGCTTCGCTATTAATTTTGGTCAGTTTATCCCTGCTTGGGATAGCGAGTATTATAAAATGATTATGAGTCAAAATATTCGTTATAGAAAGTTTTTAGAAAGCAAATGGTTGTTAATGTGTGTGGTTACTTTCGTATTATATATTTTAAGTATTCCTTATATCTATTATGGAGTTGATAAGTTTTTAATGATTACGGCTGGAGCTGTGTTTAATATTGGTTTTAACACGTTGTTTCTATTATTTGCAGGTTCATTTAATAGAAAACGAATCGATTTACAAGCAAGTGGTTTTGGTAATACTCAAGGAACTAGTGCAACACAATTTTTAATTATACTTCCTTTGATGGGCTTACCAATGTTACTGTTTTGGGTGTTTAATAAGTTTATAGGCTTTAACGCGGGAATTATTGCTATTGCAGCTGTAGGGGTTCTTGGTTTGGTTTTAAAGGGTTATTTCATGAATTTGATTGAGAAAAAGTATATAAGAGATAAGTATGCTACAATTCATGCGTTCAATCAAAAAAAATAATTACATAAAAAGAAGAAAATGATACAAGTAAAAAATATTTCAAAAAAATATAAATCAACAGAAGTTTTAAACATACCAACATTAGATATTCCAAAAGGAGAATCATTTGGATTAGTTGGAAACAACGGAGCTGGAAAAACAACGCTATTTAATATTCTGTTAGATTTAATAAGACCTACTACTGGGCATATAGATAATAATAATATTACTGTAAATAAAAGTGAAGAATGGAAATCATTCACAGGATCTTTTATCGACGAAAGCTTTTTAATTGGTTATTTAACACCAATTGAATACTTTGAGTTTATTGGTGAATTAAGAGGAATGAATGAGGCAGATATTAAAAGCTTTTTAAGTCAGTTTGAAGAGTTTTTTAACGGTGAAATTCTTGGCAAACGAAAATTCTTAAGAGATCTAAGTAAAGGAAACCAGAAAAAAGCAGGTATTGTAGCTGCTTTAATGGGAAATCCAAAAGTGGTGATATTAGATGAGCCATTTGCAAACTTAGATCCAACAACACAAATTAGATTAAAAAACATCATAAAAAAACTAACAGAAGAGAAGGAAACAACTGTTTTAGTTTCTAGTCATGATTTAAGTCACGTTACCGAGGTTTGTGAACGAATTGTAGTTCTTGAAAAAGGAAATGTGGTAAAAGATATTCAAACCTCTCCGGTTACATTAAAAGAATTAGAAAGCTATTTTGCATCCTAATTAGAAAATTAGCTTTTTATTTCTATTTTTACGCTCACTAGTACAATAGTTGCTATATTTATCTGTTGTACTTGTAGAGCGTTTTTTCATGAAAAAATCATATAACTTAATCGTATTTTTAATTATAGTTTGTTCGGTACTATCATGTAGTACCAAAAAGGATTCTGTAATTAACAGAAACTTTCACGCCTTAACTACAAAATATAATGTGTTATTCAATGGAGAACAGGCCTTTGAAAAAGGGTTAAAAAACATTGAAATTAATTATGCTGATAACTTTTGGAAACGATTACCAATAGAACCAATAAGGTTTGATGAGACAAATGCAAATCTAATCAAATTCAGTTCGCCAGGATCTGGTTTTGACGCTGGTAATGCTGAGAAAAAAACTCCTGCTACACCTTTCGATAGAGCAGAAGAAAAAGCAGCAAAAGCAATTCAAAAACATTCTATGAATATTAATGGGTATGAAAAGAATAGAAAAATTGATGATGCTTATCTTTTATTAGGAAAATCACGTTATTATACACAACGTTTCATACCTGCTATTGAGGCTTTCAACTACATTATTGCTAATTACCCGAAAGCGGCTTTGATTTATGACACCAAAGTTTGGAGAGCAAAATCTAATGTTAGATTAGAAAATGAAAAGCTAGCAATAGAATCATTAAACTTATTGATTGAATTAGATAAAAACGAAAAAAACCTAACTCAGTTACAAAGGCAACAAGCCTACACCGCAATGGCTATGGCCTATGAGAAAACAGATACAATTCAAAAAGTAATTGATAATCTAGCGATTTCAACTTCGTTTTTAAAAAATCATCAATCAGCTAGAAATGCATTCGTTTTAGGACAAATTTACAGTGAACTGAACAGAAAAGATTCTGCTAGAATGGTGTTTAGGAAATTAGCAGATGAAAGATGGGTTCCTGAAAAATATAGAATTCATGCTAGTATCGAAATGGTAAAAAATATTGATGCTAAAGATTCTTCTAATGTATTATTAGTTGACCGTATTAAAAAATTGATAAGAAACTCTGACAATAGAAAGTATTTGAATGAATTGTATTATCAGGCCGGTGTATTACAAGAAGATCGTGGGAATACAGAAAAAGCAATAGACTATTATTTAAAATCTTTAGAAGCACAAAGTAGCGATGTATATCAAAAAACATATGCTTACGAGAAACTTGGGAATATTTACTTTGATAAGCAGGAGTATTTACTTGCTGGGTCTTTTTATGATAGTGTTTTAAATGTGACTACAGAAGAGTTTGAGAATGAAAAAAGAATTCGAAGAATAAAACGTAAAAATAAAGGGTTAACTAAACTTAGATCATACGAAGAAACTGTTGTAACGAATGATAGCATCTTAAAACTGGTTGCAATGAGCCCCGATGAGCGCAACGCTTTTTTTGAAAGTTATATCGAAAAAATTAAAGAGAGCGATGAAAAGAAAAGACAACGATTGTTAAATGCTCAAGATTTTGGCAGCCAGTTTGGAGGAGGATCATCTTTAGGAGGAAGTAATAATCAAGGAAAATGGTATTTTTACAATACCCAGTCTATAGGTTTTGGAAAAGTTGCCTTCCAAAAAACTTGGGGAAAACGTTCTTTAGAAGATAATTGGAGATGGTCCGATAAAAATGAAGTAAGCTCAGAAATAGAAGAAGAAGAAACTGTGCAAACTGAAAAAACAGATAGTAGATATGTGGTAGATACATATTTAAAACAAATTCCTTCAGACCCATTAACTATTACTGCTTTAAAGGATAATAGAAATGAAGCTTTATATCAACTAGGACTTATATATAAAGAACAATTTAAAAATTCAACTTTAGCAATTCATAATTTTGAAAAACTCTACGATATCAATACTAAACCAGAGTTGGTTTTACCAATAAATTATCATTTATATCAATTATATGATGAAATAGGAGATGCAAGTAAAGCCGAGGAGAAGAAGAATTTTATATTAAATAAATACTCAAATTCTAAATTCGCTGAGATTATTAGGAAACCTAACAGTAAGATATCTGACGACAAAAAAGTTGATAAAATTGACGAAAAATATCGTTTAGTTTATAGTTTATACAAGCATAATAGATTTGAAGATGTTGTAAATCAAGTAGATAATTTAAGTGATGCTGCAAAAAATTCAGAATTAATTGCTAAATTTGTTCTCCTTAGGGCTCTAGCAATTGGAAAGTACAAGAGTAAAGAAGAATACAAAAAAGAACTAGAGTTTGTAGCACTTACTTATGCTAATAGAGTCGAAGGACAAAAAGCATCCGAAATAATTAAACTTTTAAAATAATCCTCATGTTTAACAGTAAAAACAAAAAAGAATCTATTGTAGACAGAAAGTCTACTAATAGAAATATAATAGGTAAAGGAACTAAAATTACAGGAGATTTAATTTCTGAAGGAGATTTTAGAATAGATGGTGAATTCGAAGGAACTTTAAATACTAAAGGTAGAGTAATCATTGGTAAAGAAGGTTTTATTAATGGGAATGTTCAGTGTACTAATGCTGATGTAGAAGGAAAGTTTTCTGGAGAATTTAATGTATCTGATACCTTAACTGCAAAAACTACAGCTTACATCACAGGAAATGTAACTGTTGGTCAATTATCTACAGAACCTGGAGCTGCTTTTAATGCTACTTGTAATATGAAAGGAGCAGTAAAAGAATTAGGTAAAGAAACAAATGTCAAAAAAGGAAAGCAAGCCTCAGCTTAGTAAGTACATTCGATTTAGTGGAATAGCTATTCAAATGGGAATTACTATTTATTTAGGTAATTTACTGGGGGAATGGTTGGATGGAAAATACCCTAATCCAAATCAAATGTACATGAAAATTTGTACTTTAGCCGCTGTGTTTTTAGCCATGTATTCGGTTATTAGGCAAGTAACAAATCTTTCAAAAAATGATTAAACGAATTTTACTTTTTTTATCTGCATTAATATTACTTTTTATAGTGAGTTATTTTTTAAACAGCTATTTAGTAGTAGAAGAAGAGTTTTCGTTTTCACTTTTAAAAATTTATTTATTTCATACTATTGCAGCATTAATTGTGTATACGGTTGTGGAATTTGTTGCTGATTATTTACCTAATCAAGCAGGCTATGCATACTTAGCTTCTATATTTATAAAAATAGGTTTTTTTGTGCTTATTTTTAATTCATCTGTTTTTGACAATGATAACTTATCTAGACCTGAGAAAATTTCTCTTGTTGCACCGTTATTTCTGTTTTTAATTGCTGAAGCAATAGCGGTTTCTAAACTCTTAAATAGTAAGTAGTTCGACGTATTTTTTGTTTAAATTTGAACAGTCTAAAACTATATCTAAAAAAGAGTTTGTAGTTTTAATTAAATGTGTACCTTTGCACGGAAATTTAGAGACCATAAATTCTATATTTAGTAAAGGTATGATGATAGCAAAAAAACCTATCAAATGTTTAGCAATACTAGCAATAGTATTTTCTTCATTAAACGTTTTCGCTGGAGGCGGTGAAAAACAATCTTCTGATAATGATGGTGGAAAAGTAAACACCAAAGAAGAGATTCAAGATTACATCAAACATCACTTGGCTGATTCACATGATTTTTCTTTGTATTCGTATACTAATGATGCAGGAGAGAGGAAACATGTTGGTTTTCCTTTGCCAGTAATTGTTTGGACTAGTAAAGGTTTAAAAACCTTTATGTCTTCTAAGTTTCATCATAATGATGATGGACATGTTGTTGTTAATGCAGGAGGAGTGAAGTTGGCTAAAATTCATAGTAAAATTTATGAGTTAAATGAAGGCGTAGAGCATGTTGCTTTTGATGAAGCCCACCATGCTACAAATGCACACAAAGTATTAGACTTTTCTATTACTAAAAGTGTGTTCGGGATATTATTAGCTGGGTTATTAATGTTCTTAGGTTTCGGTTCATTAGCGAAAGGATATAAGAAAGGTGCTATTCCAACTGGTGTTGGACGTGTGTTAGAGCCTTTAGTGTTATATGTAAGAGATGAGATTGCAAAACCAAATATTGGTGAAAAAAAATACAAGAAGTTTATGCCGTATTTATTAACGGTATTCTTCTTTATCTGGATATTAAACTTAATGGGATTAACTCCATTAGGATTTAACGTAACAGGTCAAATTGCTGTTACCGTATGTTTAGCATTATTTACATTAGTAATTTATATTTCTAATGGTTCAAAAGATTTCTGGGCGCACACATTATGGATGCCAGGAGTTCCGGTAATCTTAAGACCAGTTTTAGCTTTATTAGAGTTAGTAGGTTTTATTTTAATTAAACCATTCTCTTTACTAGTACGTTTATTTGCAAATATTACTGCAGGTCACTCTGTAGTAATGGGTATTGCAGCTTTAATGTTGTTATTGAAAACACAGTTCGGAACTGTTGGAGCAACAGGAATATCATTTTTGTTAACATTGTTTTTAAGTGTAATTGAAATTTTAGTTGCTTTCTTACAAGCATTTATTTTTACAATGTTATCTGCTTTATTTATTGGTATGGCAGTAGAAGAGCATGAACATGATCATGCACATTAATTTAGAATAAGAATTTGTTTAATTATATAAATCAATTATAGTATGTACAATTTAATTGGAGCAGGATTAATCGTAATCGGTGGAGGAATCGGATTAGGTCAAATTGGTGGAAAAGCAATGGAAGGAATTGCTCGTCAACCTGAGGCTGCTGGTAAAATCCAAACAGCGATGATCATCATCGGAGCATTATTAGAAGGATTAGCATTTGGTGCTTTACTTTTAGGAAAATAATATTCCGAAAAAAACAGAACAAAAACACTTTCTGCAACGGTTGGTTGCAGAAGTGTTTTTAAAAATTAAACAACAGAAAAGACAAATACAAACATTACGTTATGGATATTTTTAATGATTTTTCAGTAGGGTTATTTGCAATGCAGTTGGTAATTCTTATTGTAATATTAGTTTTATTAGCAAAGTTTGCTTGGAAACCAATCTTAAACTCTTTAGATGAAAGAGAAGAAGGTATTCAAAATGCTTTAGATGAAGCTGACAAGGCGCGTAAGGAAATGCAAAACTTACAAGCAGATAACGATAGATTATTAAAAGAAGCAAGAGCTGAGAGAGATGCAATGATGAAAGAGGCTCGTGAGATTAAAGATAAGATTATTGCTGATGCTAAAGAAGAAGCAGGTCAAGAAGCTTCTAAAATGATTGAGAATGCAAAAGCTACAATCAAGCAAGAGCAACAAGCAGCTATTGCAGAATTAAAGAAAAATGTTGCTGAATTATCAATAGGTATCGCTCAAACAGTAGTTAAGAAAGAATTAGCTTCACAAGATGATCAATTAAAGCTTGTTGAAGGGATGTTAGAAGACGTTACTTTAAACTAATTAAGTACAGATGAAACAATCTAGACCAGCATTACGTTACGCAAAAGCACTTTTAAATTTAGCTAAAGAGCAAGGAAGTGATGAGGAAGTAAATAACAATATGAAAGATATTGTTGCTACTATTGCTAATAGTGATGATTTAGACGCAATGCTTAAAAGTCCTATAATTAAAGTAACTGATAAAAAGAAAGTATTAGATGCTTTATTTGGAGACAAAGTAAATAATATCTCAAAAGGATTATTTAATCTTTTAGCAGAAAACAAAAGAATGTTAATGCTTTCTCAAGTAGCTAAGCAATATTCTATTATTTACGATTATTATAAAAATATGCAAGTTGCTACTGTAACTACTGCTGTTGAATTAACTAGTGAATTAGAAGCTAAAATTCAAAAGAAGATAGTTGAAATTACAGGAAACAGTGCAACTATAAATAATATTATAAATCCAGACATTTTAGGTGGATTTATTTTACGTGTTGGAGATGTGCAGTATGATGCAAGTATCTCAAACCAATTTAACGAATTAAGAAGAGAATTTGACAATAGTCATTATATTCCAAAAATTTAATTATACATCAAAAGATTTAAGATGGCGGCAATTAAACCAGCTGAAGTATCAGCAATTTTAAAGGAACAATTAACAAATTTCGAATCAAAAGCTTCGTTAAACGAAGTAGGAACTGTATTACAAGTGGGTGATGGTATTGCTCGTGTGTATGGTTTATCTAACGTACAGTACGGAGAATTAGTAGATTTCGGGAACGGTTTAGAAGGAATCGTTTTAAACTTAGAAGAAGATAACGTTGGGGTTGTATTATTAGGCCCATCTAAAGGAATTAGAGAAGGTTCTACTGTAAAACGTACAGAAAGAATTGCTTCTTTAAAAGTAGGAGAAGGAATTGTTGGTCGTGTTGTAGACACTTTAGGTAACCCGATCGATGGTAAAGGTCCTATAGAAGGAGAAACTTTTGAAATGCCATTAGAGCGTAAAGCTCCAGGTGTAATTTACCGTCAACCAGTAACTGAACCATTACAAACAGGTATCAAATCAGTTGATGCAATGATTCCAATTGGTAGAGGACAACGTGAGTTAATCATTGGTGATCGTCAGACTGGTAAATCTACAGTTGCTATTGATACTATCTTAAATCAAAAAGAATTTTACGATGCAGGTGAGCCAGTTTATTGTATCTATGTTGCAGTAGGTCAAAAAGGTTCTACAGTTGCTGCTATCGCAAACATGTTAGAAGAAAAAGGAGCTTTAGCTTATACAACTATTGTTGCAGCTAATGCATCTGACCCAGCTGCAATGCAAGTATATGCACCTTTTGCTGGAGCTTCAATCGGAGAGTATTTTAGAGATACTGGTAGACCAGCTTTAATTGTTTATGATGATTTATCTAAGCAAGCAGTAGCTTACCGTGAGATTTCTTTATTATTACGTCGTCCACCAGGGCGTGAGGCGTATCCTGGGGATGTGTTTTACTTACACTCAAGATTATTAGAACGAGCTGCAAAAGTTATCAATGATGATAAAATTGCTAGTGAAATGAACGATTTACCAGAGTCTTTAAAAGGTAAAGTAAAAGGAGGAGGTTCTTTAACTGCATTACCAATTATTGAAACTCAAGCTGGAGATGTTTCTGCATATATTCCTACAAACGTAATTTCGATTACTGATGGACAGATTTTCTTAGAGTCTGATTTATTCAACTCGGGAGTTCGTCCAGCGATTAACGTAGGTATCTCAGTATCTCGTGTAGGAGGTTCTGCTCAGATTAAATCAATGAAGAAGGTATCAGGTACATTAAAGTTAGATCAAGCTCAGTACCGTGAATTAGAAGCATTCGCTAAGTTTGGTTCTGATTTAGATGCTGCTACAATGAACGTAATCTCTAAAGGACAACGTAACGTGGAAATCTTAAAGCAGAATCAAGGAGATCCTTTTACTGTTGAAGATCAGGTTGCAATTATCTATGCAGGTTCTAAAAACTTATTAAAAGAAGTTCCTGTTAAGAAAGTTAAAGAATTTGAAGTTGATTTTATTGAGTATTTAAATGCAAAACATAGAGATGCATTAGATACATTAAAATCAGGTAAATTAACCGACGAGGTTACTGATATCTTAACTGAAGTTGCTAAAGAGATTTCAGCTAAATATTCAGGATAATTATAAAACAATATTTCCTCATCTGAAAAGGTGAGGAAATTCAACTAATTTTAAGTTCATATAGATGGCAAACTTAAAAGAAATACGTAACAGAATTACTTCAATTAAATCAACAATGCAGATTACATCTGCCATGAAAATGGTATCTGCTGCAAAGTTGAAAAAAGCTCAAGATGCGATTACAGCAATGCGTCCGTATGCATCTAAATTAACTGAGCTTTTACAAAGTATTAGTGCTACTTTAGATGGAAACGTTGGTGGCGCTTATTCTGAGCAAAGAGAGGTAAAAAAAGTGTTATTAGTTGCTGTAACTTCTAATAGAGGTTTATGTGGTGGATTTAATTCATCTATTATAAAAAAGACAATCAGCACTATTAATGAAACTTACAATGGAGCAGAGGTAGATGTATTTACTATTGGTAAAAAAGGAAATGACATCTTATCTAAAGAGTATAATGTTGTAGAAAATAACAATGGTATTTTCGATGATTTAACTTTTGAAAATGCAGCTGCTATTGCTCAACATTTAATGGATGTTTTTGTTGATGGTTCTTATGACAAGATTGAACTTGTGTATAACCGTTTCAAAAATGCTGCTACTCAAATAGCAATGGTAGAGCAGTTTTTACCAATTCAACCTGTAGAAAGTAATTCTAGTGTAAGCTTAGATTACTTATTTGAGCCTTCAAAAGAAGAAATCGTTTTACAATTAATTCCAAAGTCATTAAAAACTCAGTTATATAAAGCAATGCGTGATTCATTTGCTGCCGAGCACGGAGCGCGTATGACTGCGATGCACAAAGCAACAGATAATGCTACGGAATTAAGAGATGAGTTATTATTAACATATAACAAAGCTCGTCAGGCTGCAATTACTAACGAAATCTTAGAGATTGTTGGTGGAGCAGAAGCATTGAACAACTAGAAAGATATTAAATTATCAATATATTTAAAGCGAATCTTATTTTAAGGTTCGCTTTTTTTAATTTACTAATCAAATTGAAACTTATGAAAAAAATAGTATTCTTATTATTTACATTTTTTTGTTTAGTGTCATTCGCACAGAACCAAGAAACTAAAATCACCGAAGCAAGTACTTATGACGATTCAATTAGAACTATTCGTTTTGCTTATGTTGAAGAAGTTCCTGTACATCCAAAATGTGAAAATAAAGCTTCTAATAAAGAAAAAAGGGATTGTACTAGTTTGAAGATACAAAAGCATTTTCAATATGGTTTTGATTATGAAAATGTAATGTGTACAAAAAAGAAAAAAACTGATTGTATACCTTCATTAGCTAAAGGACAAAAGAAAATTAAAGTGCAATTTAAAATTGGTGTTACTGGAGAAATAGAAGATATTCAAGTTAAAGCACCACACCCGAAACTTTCGGATGAAGCAAAGAGAGTAGCAAATAGACTTCCAAAAATGAAACCAGGCAAACATAAAGGTAAGTTAGTTAATGTGGTATATTATATACCTGTTGTGTTTGTAGTTCAATAAAAAAAAGCGAATCTAAACAGATTCGCTTTTTTATTTATATTCTTTAAAGAGGTTATTTCAAAACGGTAAATTCTATACTAGAGTCAGTAAATACAGAATGAGTTTGTGTTTTAAAATCTTTCTCGTCTGCTTTATAAATATTGTCTACATAGGTTTGAGGATTTAAATCAATTAATGGGAACCATGTACTTTGAACTTGAATTTGAAGTTTATGTCCTTTTTTAATCGTGTGAAAAACGTCTTGTAGCTTTATATCCATCTTTGTTTTCTTATTTGGTATAAATGGCTCCGGGTTAGCAAAACTATTTCTAAAACGCCCTCTTAACACCTCACTTCGCACCATCATATGATAGTTGCTTAACTTCATGTGAGATTGCATATCTTCATTATCGTTTTTCAAATCACTTGGATGTACATCAATTACTTTAACAATCCAATCGGCGGCAGTTCCTGTTGTTGCCACATTTAACTTCGCTAAAATGTCTCCAGCTAATGTCATGTCTTCTTCCATAACTTCAGTTTCAAATACCAAAACATCTGGTCTTCTCGCTGCAAAACGTTGATCATCGGTCATATATTTTCTTGGAGTAAAAACTGTCTTAATATCTTCTGAATATGGAACAGGTCGTTTTAGATCACTTACAAATGAAATTTTAGATGTGTTGGCTTTTGTGTTCGATAGATTTTGGTCTTCAGCTAAAAATAAAGATTGTTTTTGTGCATTTTTTGGAGGCCAAACATCATATGACTTCCATTCTTTTTTACCAGTATCGTAAACATAAGCTTCAGGCAATCCGCTTTCTTTTGAACCATTTCCTTTTAAGAAATGATTAAAGAATTTTGTTTCAATATTTTTCTGGAAGTTTAATGAAATTGAATCACCGAAATAATAATTTCCAACTGCATTTTTCACTTTACTACGAGACCATCCTCCATGATCCCAAGGACCAAATACAAGGGTGTTATAATTATTAGGTTGATGTTTTTCAATTCCTTTATACGTTTCTAACGGACCGTATAAATCTTCAGCATCAAACCATCCACCAACAATCATTGTTGCCACTGTAGAAGGTACTTTATCTAAATGCTGAATGATTCCTTTACTCTGCCAAACCGAATCATAGTTTGGGTGTTCTACAATTTCTTTCCAGAAGAAATCATCAATATTACTTTTTGAAGCAACATTTTTAGAGTCTGGTTTATCGTATTGGAAATACTTGTTTAAGTTCTTTAACGGACCTTTATCCATGAAGAATTGATATTGATCTTGTGTATTCATTTTTGGAAAAGAATACCAAGCACTGTCAGTTGGTTGATCTTTATACGTTCCAAATAGCGAAATTGCTCTAAAATAGCTTAGTAAAAATGCTCCGTTATGATGGAAATCGTCAAAGAAAAAATCTCCAATACAGGCTTGTGGAGAAGCAGCTTTTAAAGCAGGATGTGCATCAATTGTTGAAACTGTAGCATAATGTCCTGGATAAGAAATACCCCAAGTTCCAACTTTTCCGTTGTTATGAGGTATATTTTTTACTAACCAGTCAATAGTATCATAAGTATCGGTAGTTTCGTCCGATTGCTTTTCTATTTTATTTGGAATGTAGGCACGCATGTTATCGTAAACACCTTCGCTCATCCAACGTCCTCTTACATCTTCATATACTATAATATTTCCTTCTTTCATTAAGATTTCATTCGGACTAATTTTTGATCGCATTTGATCTTCACCATACGGTCTACAGC
Organism: uncultured Tenacibaculum sp.; assembly: GCA_947492185.1. Lineage (GTDB taxonomy): Bacteria > Bacteroidota > Bacteroidia > Flavobacteriales > Flavobacteriaceae > Polaribacter. Next base: position 180,599 of record CANLMR010000001.1, on the reverse strand, counting down.
TATATGGCGTACGTTGTAATAAAATAGGATAGGTTTTAGTAGTGTCTTTAGGAGCGTAAATTGTGGCGTGTAACTTTATGCCATCTCGCATTGTAATTTTTACTTCTTTCTTCGTGTAGTTTTCTTTTACATAATTAACAGGTTCAACATCTTTTTTAGCTGTTTTAGTACAACTCATTGTAACCGTGAACCCAAGTAAAAGAATTAATTTGGTAAGTTTTAATTTCATTGTTAATAGATAAGTTCAGGTAAATATAACCAATGCTATATTCACGTCATGTTAAAATCTGAAGATACCTTCATATTTTAAGAAAAAACTTATGTTATTAAATCGTTGATTTGATTAGAAATAGAAACAGCATCTATTATACAAAGTTGTTGAAGTTCTTCAATCGTACCATGATTGATAAAAATATCTGGAACTCCTAAAACAGCAATTGAATTGTTATACTTATGTTTTGATGCGAATTCTAAAATAGCAGATCCAAAACCTCCATTTATGGTTCCATCTTCAATAGTTATAATGTTATCAAACTTTTTAAATACAGAATGCAGTAATTTTTCATCTAAAGGTTTAACGAATCTCAAATCGTAATGAGCAACAGAAGCTTTATTATCTACTAAATCTATTGCCTCTGTAACATTCTTAGCAATAGTTCCTATTGATAAAACAGCTATGTTAGTTCCTTCCTGTAAACAAACCCCTTTTCCAATTTCTATAGCTTCAAAAGGTTGTTGCCAATCTACAGTAATTCCTCTTCCTCTAGGATATCGAATTGCAATTGGATGATCTAATCCCAGTTGGGCAGTGTACATTATATTTCGTAACTCTACTTCATTTCGTGGAGCGGAAATGATCATATTAGGAATACATCGTAAGTACGCTAAATCGAAAACTCCATGGTGTGTTGCTCCGTCTTGTCCAACTAAACCTGCTCTATCTAAACAAAAAATTACAGGAAGATTTTGAGTAGCAACATCATGAATTATTTGATCATATGCTCTTTGTAAAAAAGTAGAATACACATTACAAAAAGGGATGATTCCTTCAGTTGCCATTCCAGCAGCTAAAGTAACGGCATGTTGTTCTGCAATACCAACATCAAAAGTTCTTTCAGGAAATTTATCTAACATAAATTTTAAAGAACTTCCAGTAAGCATAGCAGGAGTAATTCCTACAATTTTTTCATTTTGTTGCGCTAACTCCACAATGGTTTTACCAAATACATCTTGATATTTTGGAGGTTGAGTAATACTAGGTTTAGGTAATAGATCACCAGAAACTTTATCGAATTTTCCTGGAGCATGGTATTTAACTTGATCTTCTTCTGCTTGCTTTAATCCTTTTCCTTTTGTTGTTGTAACATGTAAGAATTTCGGACCTTCAATTTCTTTCAAGCGATTTAATTCAGAAATCAATTCTTCTAAATTATGACCATCAATTGGTCCAGAATAATCAAAGTTTAAAGCTTCAATAATATTGTGTTGTTCAATATCACTTCGCTTTGATTTCATTCGTGTTAAATATTCCTTTAAAGCACCAACTGAAGGATCAATTCCAATAGCATTGTCGTTTAAAATAACCAACAAATTTGCATTTGTAACTCCAGCATGATTCAAGGCTTCGAATGCCATTCCACTAGCAATTGAAGCATCACCAATAACGGCAATATGTTGTTTGTCTTCCTTTTTAATTTGAGAAGCAATTGCCATTCCTAATGCCGCAGAAATAGAAGTAGAAGAATGCCCGACTCCAAAAGTGTCGTATTCACTTTCACTTCTTTTAGGGAAACCTGAAATTCCATTTAATTGTCGATTGGTATGAAAAACATCTTTTCGACCCGTTAAAATTTTATGTCCGTATGCCTGATGACCAACATCCCAAACTAATAAATCTTCAGGAGTGTTAAATACATAATGTAATGCAATGGTTAATTCTATAACTCCTAAACTAGCACCTAAATGTCCTTCTTTTGTGGCTACAACATCAATAATAAAACGTCTTAATTCTTGAGCTAATTTAGGTAATTGCTCAGGATTTAAATTCCTTATATCATCAGGAAAATTGATATGTTGTAACAACTTTTCAGACATGAGACAAATGTACTAAAACTTTGTTGTAGCTTTGTTATATGAGTAAATTGTATTTGGTACCTACACCGATAGGAAATTTAGAAGATATAACGTTTAGAGCACTAACTGTTTTAAAGGAAGTAGATTATATTTTAGCTGAGGATACGAGAACTAGTGGAAAGCTATTGAAACACTTTGATATTAGTACACCAATGCAATCTCATCATATGCATAATGAGCATAAAACTGTTGAGAATATCGTAAAACGAATTCAGACAGGAGAAACGTTTGCTTTAATTTCTGATGCAGGTACTCCCGCAATTTCTGATCCAGGTTTTTTACTTTCGAGAGCTTGTATTCAAAATGGAGTAGAAGTGGAATGTTTACCAGGAGCCACAGCTTTTGTTCCTGCTTTGGTGAATTCAGGTTTACCAAATGATAAGTTTGTATTTGAAGGATTTTTACCGGTTAAAAAAGGTAGACAAACCCGATTAAAATTTTTAGCTGAAGAAACTCGAACAATGATTTTCTACGAAAGCCCACATAAATTGCTAAAAACTTTAGCAAATTTTGGTGAATTTTTTGGAGAAGATCGTCAAGTTTCTGTTTCTAGAGAATTGACAAAATTATTCGAAGAAACCAAGCGAGGAAGTGTAAAAGAAATACTATCATATTATACTGAAAAACCGGCCAAAGGCGAAATTGTGATTATCGTTGATGGTAAAAAATAAGTTATACTAATTTGTATTCTGGATACTGTTCTTCCAATAATTCTTCTGCTTTATTTGGAATTACATGCAAAGTAACATAGCCAATAATAATAGTTAATACTATAATGCTAGCACAGAATAATCTACCCGTTTGACTTAAATCTAAGAAGTTATCACTATCGGGCATTGAAAAATTAACAACATGAAATAAAATCAACGCTAAACTTCCAACACCTTGAGCTAAAATAATATCTTCAAGCATCCATTTTTTTCCAGTTTCCTTTTGTTTGAGTTTAATTTTTTTTCTTGATTGAAACATTTTTATTAACTCAAAAGAAATAATAGAAAAGTAAATTACTACATAAATATAGTATGCATAATTAATTTTTTGAACTTCATAAAATAGCCAAACTAAAAAAGCAGTAAGAATAAATTTAGGTAGCTTAAACCATTCTTTAACAAAACGAAGAATAATTTTGTAGTATTTTTTAGATAACTGATCTTGTTTTTCTTCAACGACATTCATAAAACCAAAAACACCAAATTTTTTGAATGATTTATCTCTAGCTTTTTCAAAACTAAGATTCGGATTTTCTTCCCAAGTGGTTTCAATGTCATTAGCTAGATGATCTACCAATTCCGTTTGCACATCGTAATGTTCAACATAATGCTGTCTTGTGAATTGATATAGTTCTAATATATTATTATCTGTTAATTTCATAGTGCAAGCTCTTTTTTTATTTGTTCTACTTTTTTAATAGCAGTTTTAAAAATGGTATATCCTGTATACATGGCGACAAAATAAATAGGTAAAGTTATAAGCCATATAATCTTTTGATTGTCTTCGGAAGCATATCTCATAAATTGTATTACCATATTTATCATGATAAAAGAAAAAGAGAAGTAAAAGATTCCATAATTGACGTGAACTGATTTTCCAAATTTTTTTAAAAACAACCAAACTAAATAGCCTAAAACAATTAGAATTGGAATAATATATAATGCTAGGCTAATTTTGTGGAAAAATTTAAAAGTTAATTGTTGTGATAAAGTGTAATGAATACAAAAAAACACGAGAACTAAAAGCAGGTTTTTTAATGAAAAAAAGAATTTTAAAAGTCCTTTTTTAAATAAACTACGATACCTTATATTCACATTTTTCCAACCAATTTTGTTTTCTAAAGATAAACCTCTATCCCAATTTATCCTTATTAAGGCTTTTTCAAATTCTTTTTCAAAATCATTGGAAATGGCATTTACCTCCATATCAGAAACTATATGATCTATCATTTCAATACGTAAATCCCAGTATTGAATTCCTTTTTTTTCTAATACGGAATCGATATGTTTTATTTGTTCTTTGCGTAATTCCATAGTAATTACTCTAAACTAAATTTAGGATTTACCAAATGTTGCATTGTACTTAAAAACTCTTGCATTTGAGCTAGCCGATTCACGGTTTCCTTAGTTCCCACTTCAGTCAATTTATAATACTTTCTCAAGCGATTTCCCACTTTAGCTACCTCAACATCTAATAATCCTTCCGCTTCTAATTTATGCAATGCAGGATATAGAGCACCTTCGGTTATTTGCAATTCTCCCTTTGTTAGTTCTTTTACCTTTTGAGTAATTTCATACCCATACATTTTATCATTTTCAGCTAATAATTTTAAAATGATCGTTTGTAAAGAACCTTTAAATAATTTTTGATTTCCCATATCCGTATTGTTATTTTAACTCAATCCATTTATTTTTCCATAATGTTAAACTTGCTGCAATTAAAAGAAGACCAATCCCAATAACTATATTTGGAACTAGATTTGAATTTGAGGTAAATACATTTGTTAAAGAAACACCTATCATTAATATTAAAATAGCAACTAATGGCATTTTTTTATTAAAAAAATTATTTCCATATACTTTAATTTCTTGCATCTCCTTTTTTAAATTCGAAAGCGTAATTTTTTTACTACCACACCAATGAGACTTTACGATTAAGAAACTATTTTTTTCTTCAGAATTAAGATCAATAACTTTTGAATCACCATTTTTTAAAACTGCCTTTAATGTGTTTCCAATAAATACTTTATAGCTAGCATTTTTGTTTATTTTTTCGAAAGGCCTTGTTAATTTAATTTTCATACCTAAGATTTTTATGTATACAAATATACATAATTTTCTTATACATAAAAAACTTAGGTATCTTTTATCAACTTACAATAGCATGTATTGTTCTTTTCTTTGCTTATTTTTGTGGTCAAATTTTTACAAATGAGTCAATTTTATAAACTAAAGATAAAAGAAGTGATAAGAGAAACTGCAGCGGCTGTTTCTTTAGTTTTTGATATACCAACAAACTTGCAATCTGAATTTAATTTTGTTGCAGGACAATATATTACCTTAAAAACTATAATTAACGGAGAGGAAGTGCGCAGAGCGTATTCTTTATGTTCTTCTCCAAAAAGCAATATTGTTAAAGTTGCAGTTAAGGCTGTAGAAAATGGTATGTTTTCAGTTTATGCAAATGAAAAATTAAAAGCAGGGGATGAATTAGAAGTTTCTAAACCTGAAGGAAAATTTCTTTTAAATCCAGAAGCAAATAAGAATTATTTAGGATTTGCTGCAGGTAGTGGAATTACACCGGTTTTATCAATGGTAAAATCAGTATTAGAAAGTGATAATTCTGCTAGTTTCACATTAGTTTATGGGAATAAATCTGTAAACGATACTATATTTTATAAGGAGCTAAATGAGCTTAAGACAAAATATACGTCTCAATTTAATTTGAGTTATGTATTTAGTCGAGAAAACATTGAAGGCTGTGTTTTTGGAAGAATAGACAAAGCTCATGTAAATTACTTTTTGAAAAATGTATACAAGGAATTGAGTTTTGAAAAAGCCTTTTTATGTGGACCAGAAGAAATGATTAATAAGGCTTCTGAAACCTTAGCTGAAAATGGTTTTGATAAAGATGCTATTTTATATGAATTGTTTACTTCTTCAATAGATGAAGAAGCTGCAAGTCAAGTAAAAGATGGGCAAACAGAAGTTACTATTTTATTAGATGATGAAACGACAACTTTTACAATGTCTCAAGATACTGATATACTTTCTGAGAGTTTACGAAATAATGTAGATGCTCCGTATTCTTGTCAAGGAGGAGTTTGTAGTAGTTGTATTGCCAAAGTTACTGAAGGAAAAGCTGTAATGGTTAAAAATCAAATTTTAACTGATGCTGAATTAGAAGAAGGATTTATATTAACTTGCCAAGCGCACCCAACAACATCGAAAATTACTGTTGATTTTGATGATGTATAAATTGCTATAAATTATGAGTTTACTAGATTATAAAGATGCATTTTTAGTTGGCCTTTTCATGTCATTCATGATTGGCCCAGTATTCTTTATGTTATTGAAAACCAGTGTTCTTAAAGGTTTTAGAGCGGCTATGGCTTTTGACGTAGGTGTTATTTTAGGGGATATTGTTTTTATTAGTATTGCTTATTATGGAAGTAGAAATTTATTGGAAAAAATTAAAGACGATCCTCGATTATTTTTTATTGGAGGATTAGTTTTAATCATCTATGGATTAATTACCTATTTAGATAAAAACAATAAAAAAGAGTTGGATCAATCTAAAATAGATGTTCCAAAAAGTAATAACTATTTCAAATTATTTCTTCACGGATTTTTTTTAAACTTTATCAATATTGGAGTTTTAGCAGGATGGTTAGGTATTATGGTTGTTGTTGGACCTAGTTTAAATATGAATCCAGCATCAATTTTTTGGTATTTTACCTTAGTAATAATAGGTTACTTTGCTACAGACATCATAAAAATTTTATTAGCAAAACAACTTCGTAACAAACTAACCCCATTAGTTATTTATAGAGTAAAACGCGGAATGGGAGTTGTATTGATTGCCTTTGGTGCCTTAATGATGTTAAAAGGCTTTGTTCCTAAAGAAAAAATTGATAAAATCATGGAAAAAGTAGAAATTAAAAGAAGTAAGTAAATTATTTGTAAAGGCTATTTTTTCTAAATATACCATTCTATAAGTCTTTTGATTCCTCCAATGAAAGCAATAAATACTATCATGCCTAAGACAACACTAATAATTCCTTTGAAATAATTAACTATTTTATTCTTATCAAAGAATCGTGCAATTCCCCAGGATATATATATCAAACCTAAATTTACTCCAACCTGAAAAACGGGAAAATTAAATACATCTTCAAGAATACCGAAGATACCGTTTATCAAAATAGCTATACCCATAACATAACAAAGCAGGGTATAAATTTCATAATAGTTATAGTCCGCTTTTCTGAAAAAAACTTTAATCCATAAAGCAATAAAAAAGGCCATTACTATAGTAGAATAACCAGTATTATCAAGAATTACGAAAATAATATTACCTAGCGTGCTTTTTTGCCAATTATATGAATTGGTTAGAATATTAGGACTATCAAAATTAAAGGTATGTTTAATAAAAGTGAAAAAAATTGAGCATAGTATTATAAATACCATAGGCTTTACAAACCTTTTTCTATCTTCAAACAGAAATTTTTTAACAGCTGAACCTGGTCTTAAAATAACTTCTTTTAAGGTATAAAAAATTCCTTTTTCTAAATTAAAAACATTACTAAATTCAGAAAGAACGTATTGCCAATTAATTCTTTGTAGTTCTCTTGGATTTCCACAATTTGGACAAAATTTTTGTGAAATTATCACTTCGCATTTTGTACATTTTACTAGTTCATTTTCACTGCTCATTAATTAAATATTATTATTAATTTATCTTAAAAGATAACCATTCTTCTTTAGTTAAATTATACCAATTATTAAGTGTATTGTCGTATTCAAAAATTTCAATGAGTTTTAATCCAACTCTTTGTAAAATTTTATTTGAGGCAATATGATCAACATCTGCGGCAGCACCAATTTCTTTTAAATTCATTTTTTCGAAGCCATATTTTAAAGAGGCTACAGCTGTTTCTGTGGCAATTCCTTTTCCCCAATATTCTTTTCGTAATCGATAACCTAAATCGTAATAATTAAACTCTTTTCGAAGGCCTGTTTCAAACTTTAATCCAGCCCAACCAACAAAATCATTAGATTTTTTATCTACAATTGCCCAACGTCCAATACCATTATCAATATATTGTTGTCGAATATTGGCTATTACTTTTTCTGCTTCATCTTTTGTTGAAATAGGTCTATTGCCTAAGAATTTATGTACTTCAGGATTTGAATCTAAAGCAAACATTCCATCTACATCAAATTCTTCTAAATCACGAATAATCAATCGTTCTGTTTCTATATGGATATTCATAGTAAGGTTGATTAGTTTTTCAACCACAATATCATCAATTTTCTTGAAATTACTAGTCCTTTTTTTGCTCTTGTTCAATATAATCTTGATTTCCGGTAATCATTTTATTTTCATCATACATTGCATTCGACATTCCTAACATAAATGCTGTGATGATATATAGTAACTTTCTTTTTAACCAAGGTTTTTTACGATTTGACTTTTTTACACGAGTTTTTTGTTTGTGTTTATACATGGTATACTTATAAATAATTAAACATAAGATTTTGCTTTTGCGAGGTATGCAAAAACATTTTGGACATTGTCCATCATTAATGTTATGTATAAACTTTATATTAGGTTACTTGAGGTAACTTTAGAAGTTATGAAGAGTTGTTGAGAAAAAATAGTTTTAAAAGTTTCGAAAAGCTCAACATATAATTTTACTAAGATTCTACTGTGTTTGCTAAATTGAATAGAAACGAATGAAAAATCTTTTAAAAGAGAAGTTTTTGTATTTGTTTTGGTAGCTTCTTTATCTGAATAAAAGGAAGTTTTGATTCGTAAATTTCTCCTAGTGATAAAAGAAACTTGATGGTAAGAAGTAGGATTTAATTCAGAATATATAGAATACTCACCACCAGCTTGTCCAAAAACAAGTAGTAAAGAGAGTAAGTATTTTATATATTTTACCATTTTATTAAATGAAAGAAGGCAATTTAAGGTAATTTTTTTAAGGTAATACAAATGGTCCAATAAAATTCATCCATAAAATAAATCCTAAGACTCCACCTATAAACCCACTTAAAATAAAAGTAAACCGTAACGTTTTAGGAACAACTTTAAAAGTAATATAACAGCAAATAAGAAAACCAACAATCCCCAATAATGTTGAAACAGTTCCTACCCATAGATTTAAACCTTTTGAAATAAAATATTCATCACCACCAAACCATTTTCCATTAGAGGAAATTATTTCATTTGCGATAGACATGGTTAGATTAAAAACTTGTCTTAACCAAAATAAAGAAAGAAATACAGCAATCCAATCTAGAAAAAGGAAGCCATTTTTTTTAATTTTATTTCTTCTAAAATATAGAATTAACAATCCAATAATTCCAGTTAGTATTGTTTGTAAAGGACCACCTATCCTAACCAAAAGACTATGATAATTTAGCGTTTGAAGTTTACTTTCATAAATAGCTTTTTTCTCAAACTCAATATTGTTTTCAATTTCCTCCTTGTAGTGCTTATAAATTTCTTGAATTTCATTGTTGGCTTGTTGCCTATCAAAATTCATACTTGCATAATGAAGTGCGGTTTCATAACCTAGAGATTTAGCTACAATAATGTGCCCGTATTCATGACTTACTGTTCCAATAACAGTAAAAAGTATGAAAGCAATAATTAACAACAAAAGATGTTTTATATGAATTGTAAAACTCATCTATATCTAACCTCGTTTTTAACTTTTTTATATCACCCCAATCATTATTTGAAGCTTTAAACGGATTTAGAATAGGCTTCAGTAATCCAATTTTTTAACTCATCATCTATTTGTGAAACTTCAGATAGTTTTACTCTGTGTGTACACATGGTTCCGAACGGACCAGAATTTTCTAATCGTTCTGTAGTGGGTTTGTCTTTTAATTTAAAACCTAAATCTATTCTCGTTTTGGTAGCAGGTTTTATAAGAATAAACTGTCTTTTTCGAATAATACTAACACTTCCTTTTTTTGGAGTGATAGTAACGTCGTCACCAAGTGTTTTTACAAATTCAATAAGTTTTTCATAAATAGGAAAAAGTACTTCTTTTCCTTTATATTGATTACTCACTAAATCATCAGGAGCATTATTCTCTTCTTTAGATAAGGTAACAATGGTATTCGCAAAACCATGAGTAACATTGTGTTCGGTTTTTAAAAATTTCACACCTTCTGAATGTTTTGCAAATGCTTTTTCTTTTAAAATTGCTTTCCATTCGTTTAACGACTTACCTGTTTTTTCAGGCATATTGTTAATCATAGTTTGTAATGCTTTGTCCATAGTTTAGTATTTTAAGCTAGGTTTTCCTGTTTCAAGATAGGTGATTAAATTTAGATAAGATTTTTCATTTCCTTCAATAAAAAATTTCATCAACGACATATATTTTTCATTGTGTTTATAGCCAATTCCGTAAGATGTGATTTTCGTTTGAGTTGAATTCACTTCTTCAAAAAGTATAGTATTATATAAATCCTTTTCGTCTTCTTTCATAAATTTAGGAAAGTGCTTTGAAAGTTCAGCTTGAAGCGTAATCATTTTTTTCGGAATATAGTTTTTGATGTGTAGTGTAATCGTAGATTCATCTCCTATTTTACCATTTTTATTATAATTTGTTTTGATAACTCCGTTTATTTTAAAATCAATTTCAGCAATTGAAGTAGCCCAACTTTCCCAACCTTTTTTTGTTGTATAGGCTTTCCAAGCTGAATCTAATGGTACATTAACAATAAAAGTTTGTTTTAAAACCATATTGTTAACTTCAGAAGAATCTATAACAGAAACGACTCTTTTTTTAGTAGTGTTTTGAGAAAAGGACGAAAATGATATACAGAAAAATAAAATGATAAATCTTCTCATATTTATGATATTGATGAACCACAAATTAAAAGTGTAAAGAAGTGATATGATAGTAAAAAATTAACCTTTTCGATCTAAGGGAAAGAAATTAGGTTCGTCTTTATGATAATCGGATTTTATATATTCTTGTGGATTAAAGCCGGAGAATTCTTTAAATTCTTTTATAAAATGAGATTGATCTGAATAGCCAAATTCGTAAGCAATATCAGTCCATTTTAAAGTATTATTATTCTGAATTTGTTTGAGTATTTCATTAAATCTGAAAATTCGATGAAATACTTTAGGTGTTAAACCGAAGTATTTTTTAAACTGATGTATAAGGTGTTTTTGAGAATTAGAATAGGAAGTAATGATTTCTTTACTTTCAGATATTGGTTTTGTTTGAATTTGATCTAATATGTCAGTAATTTCTTTTGGAGCAGTTTTTTTATCATCAAATAATTGTAAAACCCAGTTTTCAACTTTTTTGAATTTTTCAACACTTTTTTCACTTTCTAAAATCTGATTTCTTAAGTCTAAAATCTCGTCACCAAGAATTTCTTCAGCAGAAATTACTTTATTGTTTATTTCACTAATTGGAATTTTTAAAAAAGGATAAGCACCATTGGTTTTAAATTGAACAACCAACATTTCAGAGTCTTGATGGGCAGAAATGGAAAGGTAATTTTTATGCATTCCAGAAATCCAAACTTTAGAAAAGTTACCATTTGGTTTTAAGCTTTCATTATCATATGTATGTCTTTGAAAACCATCTAATTCAAAAATGATAAAAATATGTCCGGTAGGAACTACTCTTTCTATAGAATGATCGGGTTTAAATCCTTTAAAATGAAATATGGATTCTATATACTCGCTAAGAGTTTCTTTTACTATGTGAGTTTCAAATATCAAGTAGAGCCCTTTTAATATAAGTGATTATTATTTCTTTTCCTGACGCATAATTTTTTCCATTTTACGTCCTTTGGCCAATTCATCTACCAATTTATCCATATATCTACATTTCCTGTAAATTTCAAACTCATCTGCAATATTTTCGATTCTATATCCACAAATAACTCCTTTAATCATATGAGCATTAGGATGAATTGTTGCTTGTTCAAAAAACATTCTGAAGGTTACTTTTTCATCAATAAGCGATTGTAATTTTGCATCATCAAAACCAGTTAACCATTCAATTACTTGATTCAATTCTTCTTTAGTTCTACCATTTTTTACTATTCTGTTTAGGTAGTGCGGATAAATTGAACCAAATATCATATTAGCAACTTGTTCATTTTTTTTAGCGGTAACCTCCATTTTAAGTTGATTTATAGTTAATTGATCATAACTTGGGACTTAAAGTTAAGTAAATTGAGTGAGTTTTGTTTAAGATATAATCAGATTAATCTTAATTACTAGCAGATATGTTATTTTCCCCAATCTCTTTTATCTTGTAATAAACGTGAATTTAAAAAATGATTAAAGCTATCATAAAACTCTACTCTTGGATAATTATCATTAGATTCTAATTTACCTTTCCATGTTAAGTGAATCACAGCGTAGTCAAATTTATTCTCGTCTGTTTTATTCAGAGAAAATAAAACATCATCATTGTGACTTGATTTTGCTATTGCATCAAATTTATATTCACTTAATTTATGTTTTTTTGTTTTTAGAAAAGCTAAGATACCTTTGGGTTTTACTTTTCCTATTTCTTTAAACAATTCATTTTCATAGTCTATTTTTTGTTCAATTGTTATATACTCCCATGGTTTTGAAATCCTATTTATAGGAGGATTTGACAAAAAGAAGTTTTCAATTACATGTCTGTAATTACCAGGAGCTTCAAAATGAAGTTCATCTTCAGACAAACCTTTAAAATCGGTTATTAGAAAACCTCCTAAAGGAGATAAAAAAACTTCATTTTCTAACTGGCAATTTATTCTTAAGTTATGTATTTTTTGAAATTTATCCTTTGAATTTGAACGATGAAAATCCCAGATAGCTTTTCTAACTTTTCCATAATTTTCATTTGGAATAAATTTACCCGAAACTACACCCATATGTTCATCAGTTATTTTCAATTCTGATGTTCCAATAAGCATTTTATTTGAGTAAATTTTAGATTTCATTTTTTAGTAAGTATATAGTATCAACTTTAAAAAACTTTTACTCAAACTTAATAGAAATCAACTCTTTATTCGTTTTTTTGAATATTAAAATCATAGATAACGCTGCACCTTGTCTTACTTGAGCAATGTAAACCTTAATTACTTCTCCAAAGTCATCAGTATTTTTAGGATAAAAACCTTGAAATTCAGATTTTTTAACTGCTCCGTACTTATTTTCTAATCCAATGAATAATTTTTCAATTACACTTTTGGCTAATGGAATAGATTTATCGAATGAATTTGTTAGAGTATCATAATCTTTAGATTCAATTAACTTGTTAACCTTTTCTATTTTTGGAATAAGATTTTCAATTTCTTCTATTTCATTAGATGAAAAAGAAGATTCAGAAGTTGTTCCGTCTTTTAGAATTATTTTTACTCGAACTTGATTGTAATTTGATTTTTCGTGTTCTAAGTTTGAGTAAAATAAATAGGCAATATTTCCAGCGTGAGACTTAACTCTTGTTTTGTTTTCTTCTATTAACTTGCTTTTACTAAGTTCAAGGCCAAAGTAATTTTTTGTTTCCCCATCTTTTGTTTCAAAGCCTTTAGATCTAAAAACTTCTCCATTATAAAAATTTAAAACTTGTTGAACTGCATTAAATTCTGTCTCAGTTACTTCAGCATTTTTTTTACAAGATGATGCTACAAGAACTACTATTAAGATTATAAGTTTAGTGATTGTTTTAATCATTTTTCCGCTATATTTTTTTGACTGAGCAATTGGTTTTCGCTTGCGAATTTAATAATAATCTTTAGGTTTTGTAAAATTGTGAAAAAAGATAAAAGAGTAAATAATTAATTGAAAAGTATCACAATTTTGTATCATGATTTAAAAACTCACTTGGAACATCATGTTTTACATAATAATAAAACATTCGCCACCCTTTATTACTTCCTTGTTTTACAATAAGCGTATCTTTTCTTATTTCGAATTCCCATTTAGAAAAAGAACCACAATTTATGGTTGAATAATCCATTAGATAATTTCTTTTTCCTCGATTAACTAAAAAACCAATGTTACCTTTTTCTGTATTAAAAGAACCCTCATTCAACTTTGTGTTTCTTTTTTCCGAAAAACCATAATACGTACCATTTTCATAAAATCTGTAATAGTAGTCAGATTTAAGATTTAAAGTATCAGTAATTTTTGAAAAAGTTTTTGCTCCCTCATCATACTTATATTTTATGGATTTATAAGTACTATTGGTTAAAATGTTTACGCTATTGGGATCTATTCGATTTTTTAAATGTTTTTTATAAAGTTTGGTACTTCGCAATCCTTTTTGATTCGTTAGGTAATGATCGCATTGAAAGCAAGAATAAAGCGATGTGAAAATTAGTAATAAGAGAAAGCGTTTAATCATTACTTATTATTTTTAAGATGCATTAGTCCTAATTGAATTAATTTATTTTGGAATTCTACTGTAGTAGTATCTATTTTATTACTTTTTAATAATACTTGTCTTTAACAAGAAGAACATCCACCAACTTTGTATTCAACAAATAACTTTTGATCATCATCATTAGAAAGTAGTAAAGAAATTTCTGTAAATGCATAATGACTAGATGTTCCAATAAGCATATCAAGTTTATGATCGCTATTTATATCACCAATCCAATATATAAATAGACCACCTTCAAAACCACCTGAACCAAATGAAGATAAATCCATTTTTCTAACTTGTTGCTTTAAATTATCTCTATGATTAGCCACAATTAGTTCATAATTTTCCATTTTACTGAAATATGGAAATTCATTTTTTTTAGTTTCAACCAATTTTCCTTTAGCATAGATATAATAACTTTTGTTATACTCTTCGTTTTTGATGTTAACTATCGTAAAAGCTAAAGATTCTCCAGGGTAAAACATTCTATTAATCCATTTTCCAGTAGTAAATGTATTGTCTTTTAACTGGAGTCCTTTTATTAAAAATTTTGGTAAAGGGCTTTTTTTAGGAGCATATTTTTTTATCTGAAAATTATCCCAATTGTGATAATCTTTATTTTGATATACTGCAAAATACTCAGAGCTTAAAGTGTCTTTTATTTGGTCTAAATCACTCTCTATTCCACAATAAGGAATAATAACATTAAACGTATTACTATTATTTGTTTGACTATTACAAACTTGTTGAATAAGCAACAAAGTTAAAATTGAAATTATCTTTTTCATAGCAAATATAATGTTCACTAAATTTTAAAATTGATATACTCTTAGTGAAATTCAAAACCAATTTGAGTGACTTTGTTATCTTTATAGCCTAATATAATGAGAGTATTTTTTTTACCATTTTTTGGCTTAGAGAATACCAAACCTGGCATTAGTTCCATAAACTCAACATTTTTTATTTTTTTCTGGTTTTCTTTTGTTGAATTTTGGTCAAAATCAACACCATCAATATTTAATTTTCCTTTATAAGAAGTATTAGGAAAAGTCTTATCTCCGTCCCAGTTATAGTTAAATCCAATAAATAATAAATTACCATTCATTGTATGTACAGAAATTCCTTTTTCCTTATAATGATAATTTACTTTTCCAGTTACGTACTTTTTATATAAAACAGGTTCTCCCAGAAGTTTCTTTACTTCATCAAAAGTTGTGTTTTTATTTATTTTTTCATCATTCAACAAAACTGTTGTTTCATTTATAAACTCAAGTTTTGTTTCAGTTTGTGAAAAGATTGATTTTATAGTGATAATAAATACAAATACTAATAATTTTTTCATCATTTTTAAAGTGTTAATTACAATTTTTGAATTGCAAATGTAATTAAAAAAGGGTTTGAGCTTTTAATAATATTCAATTATAAATGCTGTTTAAAAAAGGTTAGTATTTAGAAAGCTTCTCCATCATTTTTGTGTATTGCTTTTCAACTAACTTTGGCAGCCATTTTTTATAGAAAAACTTAGTTTTTGCATCGGTTGGATGTATGATTTGAAATTTTCCTTTTGATGCTTGTTCAATTGTAATATAAGCAACTTCGTCTGCATTGGTTTTAGAATATTTCATTTGTTTTTCAGCAAAACCTTTAAACATACTAGAACTAGCATTTTCCATAATGTTCGTTTTAAAAAATGTTGGTGTTAACACACTTACTTGAATATTATAAGGTTTTAATTCGTGATATAAAGACTCAGACAGCGAATACACAGCAGCTTTGGAAGTACTATACGCAGACATTGCAGGAGCATTCATAAAACCAGCCGAACTTCCAATATTAAGTATCAAACCTCTTTTTTGTTTCAAAAGATGAGGTGTAAAAAAATGACAGCCATAAAAAGTTCCCATTAGATTCACTTCAATCATTTTTTCCCATTTATCAATTGGATAATCTTTAAATAAAAGTCCGTCACCAATTCCCGCATTGTTAATTACTATATCTACAGATTCAGTATTTTTATATACTTCATTAACTACACTTTCAAACTGACTCTTATTGCTAACATCTAATGCATATTGAAATATATTTTCATTTGTTTTTAAATCTTGAACTACATTTTTTAAAGTGTTTTCATTGATGTCACTTAAATGGAGTGTCCAATTATTTTGGTAAAGTATTTTGGCAAAAGCAGCACCTAATCCAGATCCCGCTCCGGTGATAAAAGCAACTTTGTTAGGATATAAAGTATTCAATTTTTTTAGATTCATAATGAGTAGTTGTTAGAAGTTACTTTTTATGTTTAATTATGTTTTCACAGGTTTTAATGAGATAAATAGAAACCAGCCAAAAATTTTTAAAAGCTTTGTTTTTTGTATATCCTTTGGAATAACGATAATATATCTGTTGCACTATTCCTGCTAATCGGAATAACCCATAAACTCTATAAAAACGAAAATCTTCAATTGTTCTGCCTGTTTGTTTACAATAGTATGCTATAATTTCTTCTCTAGTTAACATACCAGGAATATTACTCGGTTGTCTTCGGATGGATTTTACAAAGAAATCATCTTGTTCTTGTACCCAATATGCTAAGCTATTACCTAAATCCATTAGAGGATCTCCAATAGAAGCCAATTCCCAATCTAAAACACCTAGAATGTTTTCTGGATCTGACGGGTCTATAACAACATTATCTAATCGAAAATCATTGTGAATTATACAAAGATTTTCTTCCTTCGGCATATTGTTTTTTAACCATTGTCTTACCTTTTTTCCTGAAGGAACATTCCATGTTTTAGCATTTATATATCGTTTATTCCAACCTAAGATTTGACGTTCAATATAGCCTTCACCTTTTCCTAAATCTTGTAATCCTTCTTTTTTATAATCAACATTGTGTAAATGAATCATTTTATCCCAGAAAGAATAGCATATTTTTCTGACCATATTTTCATCCCATTGAATTCCTTTGGGAAGATTTTTTCTAAGAATAATTCCTTCCAATCGTTCCATTAAATAAAAGGTGGAGCCTAAAACAGATTCGTCTTCACAAACTGCAATCATTTCTGGAACATAAGGATAATGTGGTTTTAATTTTTGTTGTAGATAATATTCTCTTGGCATATCATGCGCTCCTGCTGCTTTTTTTCCAAGTGGAGCTCTCCTAAGAATAATATCATGTTGATTAAACTTTAGACGATATGTCCAATTTGATGCTCCTCCAGAGAATTGTGTTATTGTAGGATTATCATCGATAGTTGGAATATGATTTTTAATCCATGGTAATAAACTATTAAGGTCTAATTCCTCACCAGAGCGTTGTTGTTTTTCAAGATCTTTAATTGTGTTCGACATTAGCTCAAGTATTTTTTAAATTCAAGTCTAGAAATCATTCGTAAATGAACTTCATCTGGTCCATCTGCTAATCGTAAAGCTCTAGCTTGTATAAAGAAATTAATTAGAGGAAAATCATCTGATAATCCAGCTCCTCCATGAATTTGCATGGCCATATCGCTTACTTCTTGTAACACGTTTGGCGCAACTACTTTTATAGCTGAAATTTCGGTCATGCTATTTTTTACACCGTGTTCATCAATTTTCCAGGCAGCATAATGTGTTAGTAAGCGAGCCTGATCTATAGCAATTCTGGCTTTAGCAAATTGTTCAGAATTTCCACCGAGTTTAGCCAAAGGTTTTCCGAAAGCTTGTCTGGTTCCACTTCTAATTATAGCTAATTGTAAAGCACGTTCAGCTGCGCCAATACAACGCATACAATGATGAATTCTTCCTGGCCCTAATCTTCCTTGTGCGATGGCGAAACCAGCTCCAAAATCCATAATTAAATTCTTTTTAGGAACGCGGACGTTTGTAAAATGAACTTCTCCATGTCCCGCAGGAGCATCATAAACGCCAAATGTATTTTGCATACGTTTAATTTCTACTCCAAGCGTATCTAAAGGAACTAACACCATGCTGTGTTGTTTGTGTTTTTCTTGAGTGGTATCGGTTTTGCCTAATACAATTGCCAATTTTGCCATAGGATGTCCTAATCCTGTAGACCACCATTTCTTTCCATTGATTACAATATCGTCTCCCTCTTCAATAATAGATGTTTCTATATTCGTCGCATCAGAAGAAGCGACATCAGGTTCTGTCATACAGAATACAGATTTTATTTTTCCATCAAGTAAAGGCTGTAACCATTCTTTTTTCTGTTCATCAGAACCAAAATGATACAGTACTTCCATATTTCCTGTATCTGGAGCATTACAATTAAAAATTTCTGCCGCATTGTAAACACGCCCCATTTCTTCTGCAAGCGGAGCGTAATCAAGTACGCTTAATCCTTGTCCTAATTCATTATCAGGTAAGAACAAATTCCATAAACCAGCCTCTTTAGCAAGTTCTTTTAAATGTTCTAATTTGGGATGTTCTGTCCATTCTTTCCAGTTTCCCGAAGAATTATGTTGTTTGTAGTATTGAGTAAATTCATGTTCTAGTGGATACACATGTTGATCCATGAACTTTTTTAGTCGACTTAAATAGTCTTTAGATTTTTGAGAAGGACTGAAATTCATTAGGATATAGCTTAAAATTTTCTCAACATTTTTAATGTGAAAAACGGCATTAGTAATTTAAAAAAGCGCCAAGGCCAAAAAGGAACAAAGGCATTGGCTTTTTCTTTATTGATGGCTTTTACTAAAAGCTTAGACCCTTTTTCTAAAGGAATCATAAAAGGTGGAGGTTTACCAATAGAATCTGTCATTTCAGATTGAATGTATCCAGGAAATATAGTAGAAACATTAATTGGTTTTTTTAAAACATCTGCTCT
This sequence comes from uncultured Tenacibaculum sp., assembly GCA_947492185.1. Taxonomy (GTDB): domain Bacteria; phylum Bacteroidota; class Bacteroidia; order Flavobacteriales; family Flavobacteriaceae; genus Polaribacter. The sequence goes on along the minus strand of CANLMR010000001.1, from coordinate 161,514 downwards.
GATTCCTTCAGCTAAACTTCTAACACCTGCTTTTGTTGCGGCATAAACTGACAATGCTCTTGGATAACCTCTGAAAGCAGACATAGAAGAGATTACAACCAAATGACCAGCGTTTTGTGCTCGAAAAATTTCCATAGCCGCTTCCATCTGATTTAAGGCACCGCAGAAATTTGTAACAGCGGTCTGCATATTCTGGTTTGCAAATCCTTTACCAATAGAAGCTCCTTTTCCTATACCTGCATTCACGATAACTCGATCTAAAGTTCCGTTTTCAGTTTTAAAATCTTCATGAAAGCTATTGAAAACTGAAAATACATCCTCTTGCTTAGTAACATCTAATGGTCGAATAAAAACTGAGATATTACCGTTAATGTTAAGTAGTTCTTCTTTAAGAGCTTCAAGCTTTTCTGTTCGTCTGGCACATAGTGCTAAATTGCAGCCTTGTTTTGCAAATTCTATGGCCATTCCTTTTCCTAAACCAGAACTAGCTCCAGTAATGAGTATGTTTTTTCGATTCACAATAGTTGAATTTGAATTGTATACTCTAAAAGTAAGAATTTGAAATGGCTTATTTTTTCACCTATGTTAAAAAAGGAAATGTAATTATTCAGATTTTGATCTGATTCTACTTAAACTTTGTCGTGTTAAACCTAAATATCCTGCTATATGACCGAGGTTGGCTCGCTTGAAAATATTGGGATGCGTTTTTAGCAAATCGTCGTAGCGTTCTTTTGCAGTTTTGTTTTGGTAGTAAATTACTTTTTTACCTAAGGTGAGCATAATTTCTGTAACAAGAAGACGAATAAATCGTTCTACTTCCTTCGAATTACTTAAAACTTTTTCTAGTTGTTCATGAGAAATTGCTTTTACAGTAGTTTCTTCAATTGCTTCAATGATAATATTACTAGGTTTTCGTTTGAAAAAACTATAAGCTTCTGTAATAACCATTTGCTCACTAGAAAACCAATTGGTTACATCATTACCTTTTTTGTTATAGTAAAAGCTTCGAAGCATTCCCTGTTCGATAATGAATAGGTAATTACATATTTTTCCAGAATCAACTAAGATTTCATTTTTTTGAAAAGTGAATTGTTCTGAGTTTGCTAATAGCGTTTGTTTAATTTCTGGAGTTATTAAAGAATCATCAATTCTAATCATAGAATTATACTCCTAGAATTAATTTAGCAATTGTAAAGTATATCAGAATACCAAAGATATCATTACTTGTTGTAATAAACGGACCTGTTGCAATTGCAGGATCGATGCCACGTTTATCTAAAAATAATGGAATAAACGTACCTATTAATCCGGCTACAATAATTACTACAACTAACGAAACGGAAACAGCAAAAGAGGTTTGTAAATCGTTATTATAAAACCAAATGAATATAAAAAGAACAATAGCTAAAGCAATTCCGTTTAAGGTTGCTAATAGCATTTCTTTAATTAAACGTTTGTTTACACTTCCTTTTACATCATCATTGGCTAAACCTTGCACTATAATCGCAGAAGATTGTACTCCAACATTTCCCGCCATTGCAGCAATTAATGGAGTAAAGAAAAATAATACGGCGTTTTCTTTAAAAGAATCTTCAAAACCACCCATAATTAAAAAGGCACCAATTCCTCCAATCAATCCTAAAAACAACCATGGTAAACGTGCTCGAGTAAGTTCTAAAATAGTATCGTCGGCCTCAACATCTTGTGTAATACCAGCTGCTAATTGATAATCTTTATCAGCTTCTTCTTTAATTACATCAACAATATCATCAATAGTAATACGACCCACTAAAATTCCTAATTCATCTACAACAGGAATTGCTTCTAAATCGTATTTACGCATTATATTGGCAACATCTTCAGCACTATCATGAACATTCACAAAATCTACTCTTGGAATATATATATCGGAAATTTTAGCTTTTGTCGAAGCCATTAAAAGATCTTTTAATGATAAACGACCTTTTAATTTACCACCATCATCTACTACATAAATAGAATGAACTCTAGTAACTTCTGTTGCTTGAGCACGCATTTTAGTAACACAACCTAAAACAGACCAGTTTTCGTTTACTTTAACTAATTCCTTAGCCATTAAACCACCGGCAGAGTTTTCATCAAAGCGAAGAAGTTCAACAATCTCTTTGGCGTGTTCTTCATCTTCGATTTGTTGCATTACCGCTTCCTTACGTTCTTCTGGAAGTTCAGCAATTACGTCGGCTGCATCATCGGTATCTAATTCCTCAATTTCTTCTGCAATTTCTTTGGCAGATAATTGTTCAAGAATTTTTTCACGAACATCATCATCAACATCCATTAACACTTCAGAAGTAGTTTCACTATCTAATAAACGAATAATGTATAAGGCTTCATCAAAAGTTAATTCATCTAAAACTTCAGCTATATCGGCGTGGTGTACGTCCGCAAATAAATCAGAAAGCGCAGAATCTTTTTGATTTGCGATTAAGTTGGAAACGTTTTTAAGAAGTTCTTTCGTTATTTCTATCGCCATGACTTGCAATTTTGTCCGTCAATTCTATAAATTCTTGTACCGATAACTGTTCGGGACGCATGGCAAATATAGGGTCTTGTTTTAAGTTATCCGAGAGATTCATAGATTTTAAACTACTTCGGAGCATTTTTCTTCGTTGGTTAAATGCGGTTTTAACCACTCGTATGAATAATTTTTCATTTACAGGTAATGTGTAATTTTCTTTTCGAATCATACGCATTACTCCAGAATCTACTTTTGGAGGTGGATTGAAAACAGTAGGAGGAACGGTGAATAAGTATTCAACATCATAAAAGGCTTGCGCAATTACAGATAAAATACCGTAAGCTTTACTTCCTTTTTTTTCTGCTATTCGTTGTGCAACTTCTTTTTGAAACATACCTGAAAACTCTGGAACAATATCTCTGTTTTCAATAGCTTTAAATACTATTTGAGTAGAAATGTTGTACGGAAAATTTCCAATAATTGCTACTGATTCTCCATTGAAAATTTGTTGTAAATTTTGCTTTAAGAAATCACCTTCTATAATTTGAAACTTATCTTTTGAGGTATCTAATTTAAAATGTTCTACAGGGAAGGTGTCCTGTAAATAGGTTACAGATTCTGAATCGAGTTCTAACACAGTAACTCTAGGTTTTTTTTCTAATAAATACTTGGTTAAAACACCCATTCCAGGACCAATTTCTAGTACATTACTGTAGTTTTGTTCTGTTAAGGTATCTGCTATTTTTTTAGCAATGTTTTCATCCGTTAAAAAATGTTGACCTAAATGTTTTTTTGCGCGTACACTCATGCTACAAAGATAGCAAGTTATAAAGAGCTTTCTTGAAATAGTTGTTGTGTATAATCTAATAATTCATAATTGCCAGATTTTCCATGACCAGGTATAACAAATTTTATATTTGGATAAGTAGATTTTATCTTCTGAATAGTGTTCGACCATTCATTAATATTAGCGTCTGCCAAATTACCTTTCGGAGCTTTTAAACTTTTAACTAAACAACCACCAAAAAGCACATTATCTTTGTGAAAGTAGGCTACGATATTATCTTTAGTATGTCCTTCACCCATAAAAGAAACAATCACCTTACTATTACCTATTTGGAACTCTTTATAAGAATTGAAGCTATTCTTTGGAATACTAAAATTGTTGATTTTTGCGAGGTCAATAGTTTTTTCTGAAGCGAAAGATTCAATATTTACATTATGGAATTCATCGAGAGTATCTAAACAATCAATGTGAAAATGAGTTGGAACAATTGCAATAATTTTAGTGTTTAATTCAGTTTGAACCCAAGCAATCAACTCAATTGCGGCTTTTTTTCCAACCGGTGTATCAAAAACAACAGCTTTTCCATTATCAACCATAATTGCACCATTACAAGGAACATCACCAAAAGATTTTGTTTCTAGAGTAGAGGTGTGTTGCCATACGTGATCCGAAACTTTGGTGATTTTGATATTGTCTGACTTATAGTTTTGAACTGTTTTAGAACAATTGGACAAAACAAAGGCCAAGAATAGAAAAGCAAATTTTTTCATTTTTTTAGTTACTAGCAACTATTGGAAAGAATTCTTCAACTACTTTTAACTCGGTTCTAAAAGCAACCATTTTATCTGCGAAACGTTTCATCCCATCAGAACGCAGTTTTTCTGCATCGTACTTGTAATAATTATCTAAATCTTCTCTTGTTTTTGCAGTGTATTGAATTGAATATGTTACTCCTCCCATTTCTTCTTCTACTAAAACTTGAGTCATTTTAGCATTAGTAAATCTTCCTGTAGCTAATACTTCTGGGATATGAGATTGCATCCAATTTAGCCATTCTTTTTCAACAGTTTCATCAATATTAATTGTTACGTTGTATATATACATTACTTTTTTTTTAACTATGTTATATAGAGTCTCCTCTTAGTTTTCTGAATTTCTTTCTTGCATCTACTAAATAAATGCTTGATGGATAATCAAAAATAATTTTTTGATAAAATTCTTTCGCTTTTTCTATATCTTTTATTTGATTCTCATATAAACCAGCCATTAAATAATAAGCATCATCTGCTAAAATCCCTTCTTTACTTAACGCTATAATATTTTTATAATTTTCAATTGCTTGATTGATTTGTTTAGTTTTCACCAATAGTTCCGCTTGTTTAAATAAAGCTTCGTCCTCAATAGCTTGACCTTTGTATTTAGAAATAATAGTATTTAAAATAGCTAAAGATTCATTGTTTTTGTTTTGAAAAGCAAATAAATCAGCTTTCGCATATTCTCTTAATCCAGAAGGAACACTATCTTTTGGTTGATTATCAGAAATTATTAAAAATAAATCTGCAGCGTCATTTGCAATAAGTTGAGTAGCAGAACCTTTTAATACTTTAAGTTGCGCTTTTGCCCATTTAAAATCATCTTTAAAATAAGAAGTTTGGGCTACTTTATATCTAGCCAATTGTCCAAGTTCATGATTTTTGAATTGTGTTTGAATCTGAGAATAATATATTAAAGCTTTATTAAACAAGCTCTGATACACATGTACATCAGCTAATTTTAGTTTTACTCTAGCTTTTTGAAATTTATTTGCAGCAAAAGGAAGAGCAGTTTCTAATATTTTTTTAGCTTCTTTAGGTTTATTCTTTTTAAAAGTTAAATAATCAGCATAAGCTACTTGAATGGAAAAGGTGTTACTATTTACTCCAAATTCTTTAAAAACAGCATCGAATTTTTGTTTAACTTCTGGGTCGTTTTGTTTTACTGCAATTTGAAGATTCATTCGAATTGCGTTGAACTTATCTCGTTGATAATTTGTTTTGTTAATAGTGAAATCAAAACACTTTTTAGCTGTATCGTAATCTTTATTGTCAAAAGCAATTTCGCCTAATTGATAAATACTAATTAAACGATCATTGTTTCTAGCGTATAAAGCCTTATTCTGAATTAATGCTTTTCCATAGTCTTTTTGTTTAATAAATAACCAACGCAGTAAGTCGTTCCAAACATCTTTAGGATTGCTTGCTGATTTACTTAATAAAGCCTTTTTAAACAAAATATTGTTTTCGTCTTCACTATCATCAGAAATATATCTTGCACAATTTCGTTTTACAATACTGAGGTAATTGTCATTTTTATCTAAGTAATCAATATAGGCGTTAAACATATATTCAAAATCACCTTTTTCTCCATAAATCTGAGCTATTTGAAAACCATAATGAGCATTAGAGTTGAATTTTGAAGTTTCTTTGTAGGCTTTAATTGCATACTCTAATTTGTTGTAATCTTTAAATAAACGCGCAATTGCTCCACCATAACCAGGTTCTTTGGTAATAGAGTTTAACGCTTTTTGATATAGTTTTTCTGCTTCTTCGGTTTTTTGTTGCCTCTCGTAGTTATATCCTAACATTACTTTCAAAGTTGCAATTTTAGGGATGGTTTTTATTTTTTTTTCGAGTAATTTTTTAGCAACCTCAAATTGAGTAGTTTCTTGATAGCAACTTACTAGCCGTTGTAAATAAGTAGTGTTATAAGGACTTTTGTTTACTAAATCTTTATACAACTGTGCTGCTTTTTTGTATTCACTGTTTCTAAAATAATTTTCTGCCAAAGCAAAAGTGCTTGACTGTGCTTGGGAAAAAATGCTAAAAACCAGTAGGGTTAGTAATAATATTCGAAATCTCATCACTCAAAAATAAGGAAGATAAATGTTAAATTTTAATTAAAAGTGCTGCTTTTTTTTGAAGTAAGTGTAATGTTTTGGCACGAAATTTGTCTTATACATAGAAACTAACACAAATTTATTATGAAAAACATAACAAAACAATACGAGCTATCTAATAGAAAAGCAAAGGAGTTTATGAAAAATGGTCAAATAACTCAATATTTTGAGGCTTTGCTTGAAATGAATAAATATAAAAGATTAATGATGGCAATTACTGCCAATTAATATATACATTGTTTGAAGAAATCCAGTAACCAGCGGCGCGCACTGATTACTGACTTCTAAAGCCTTTTATTAATTTATAATATCAAAACCACAATAAGGAATTAATACTTCAGGTATTTTGATTCCTTCTTCAGTTTGGTAATTTTCTATAATACCTGCAAGTACACGAGGTAATGCTAATGAGCTACCATTTAATGTGTGTGCTAATTGATTTTTTCCTTCATTATTTTTAAAACGTAACTTTAAACGATTCGCTTGGAACGTTTCAAAATTAGAAGCAGAGCTAATTTCTAACCATCTTTCTTGAGCCGTAGAATACAATTCGAAATCAAAAGTTAAGGCAGAAGTAAAACCAGTATCACCACCACATAATCTTAAAATACGATATGGTAATTTTAATTCTCTTAAAATTCCTTTAATATGTTCTACCATACTATTTAAAGCTTCATAAGAGTTTTCTGGACGTTCGATTCTTACGATTTCTACTTTATCGAATTGGTGTAGACGATTTAAACCACGCACATGTGCACCATAACTTCCTGCTTCTCTTCTAAAACAAGGTGTGTAACCTGTTATAGCAACTGGTAATTCATCTGCTTTCAATAAATCTCCACGGAATAAATTAGTAATAGGAACTTCAGCAGTAGGTATTAAATACAAATCATCACCAGTTACGTGATACATTTGTCCTTCTTTATCTGGTAATTGCCCAGTACCAAAACCTGAAGCTTCATTTACCAAATGAGGAACTTGAACTTCTTTATATCCGGCAGCTGTGTTTTTATCTAAAAAATAGTTGATTAAAGCACGTTGTAAACGAGCACCTTTTCCTTTATACACAGGGAAACCGGCACCAGTAATTTTTGCTCCTAAATCAAAATCAATAATATCATACTTTTTAACTAGTTCCCAGTGAGGTAAAGCTTTTTCACCTAAATCAGGAATAGTTCCTTCTCTAAAAACTTCTTCATTATCTTCTTCATTTACTCCTGCAGGAACAGAGGTATGAGGAACATTAGGAATTTGATATAATAGTTCTTGTAATTTATCAGTAACAGTGTGCAACTCTTCAGTTAAAGCTTTTGATTTCTCCTTTAATTGTCCAGTTTTTTCTTTTAATAAATTTGCTTTTTGTACTTCTCCAGACTTGAAAAAACCACCAATTTCTTTGGATAATTTATTCGATTCAGCAAGTGTTTCATCTAATGAAACTTGCGTAGCTCTTCTAGTTTCATCGGCTTCTAATACTTGGTCAAGAATTTCTTCAGCATTAGCAAAATTTCTTTTTGCCAATCCTTCTAAAACAGTTTGTTTGTTTTCTCGAATAAATTGAACTTGTAACATGTTGTTTAAAAATTTAAGCGACAAAGATAAAAGAAGCGCTACATTTAAACAACGGCTACCTACATATTATTATTAATGAATTCTAAAGAAGCTAATTTATCTTGTTTTAGTTGTTCAGTAAGAGCTTCTAGAGAGTTGAATTTTTCTTCATTTCTAAGAAAATATAGTAACTCTATTTCTAGTATTTGATTATATAAGTCTTCTGAAAAATTGAAATAATTTACTTCTATAGTTTGATGACTACCATTTAGCGTTGGGCGATTGCCAATATTCATCATTCCATAAAAAGTATTATTTTTTATAATAGACTTTACTATATAAACCCCAGCTTTAGGAATTAATTTATAATCTTCTTTTATTTCGATGTTAGCTGTAGGAAAACCAATTTTGTGTCCGATTTTTTTTCCATTGACTACTTTTCCAGTAATAGTAAAATTGTAACCTAGATATTTATTAGCAGTTTTAAGTAAACCTTCTTTTAAAGCCCTTCTAACCTTAGTGGAACTTACAGCAACTGTATCTATATCTTGTGCCGGTATTTCTTGAACTTTAAAATTATATATATGAGAATATTCAGTAAGTTGCTCGATATTTCCTTCTCGATTTTTTCCGAAATGATGATCGTAACCAATAATTAATTTTGATACATTTAGTTGATTAACTAAAACATCTCTTACAAAATCTAACGCAGATAATCTTGAAAATTCTCTACTGAAAGGATGAATAATTAAATAATCTAACCCTGTTTTTTCAAGGAGTTTTTTTCTTTCTTCAATAGTATTAATAAGTTCTATTGATGCTTCTTTCTGAAGAACCATTCTTGGATGAGGAAAAAAAGTTAATAAAGCTGACTTTTTATTATTATCATGAGCTTGCTTTACTAAATCTTTCACTATTTTTTGATGACCAATATGAACTCCATCAAATGTACCTATGGTAACATAGGTTTCATGTGTAGGGGTGAAATCAAAAATTGAATGGACTGTCTCCAAATTGAAATTAATTTTAGGCAAATTTACAAGTTAAAATAGCAAAATATAATTTTAAATAATAAAATGTGATAATCATAAAAAAAGGCTCTGAATAATGTATGAATAGTAATAAAAACTGACAAAATATTTTATGAATGAAAAAAAATTGTATTTTGCGATATAGTTAACAAATTATTTACATTATGATAAAAAAGTTATTATTGGCTGCGTTTACATTGTTTTGTAGCTCATTAATGATGGGACAAACTACTGTTACCGGAACAGTAAACGATGCGACACTTGGAGGTCCTTTACCTGGGGCCGACATTAAAGTTTCTAGAAAGGCTGTTGGAACAAACACAGATTTCGATGGAAAATTTACTTTAACTGTTACAGACACACCACCTTTTACTATTGAAATTTCTTCATTAGGGTACCAAACTGTAACTGTAGAAATTACTAAAAACAATCAAGTTGTAGAAGTTGCTTTAAAAGAGAACGCTACTTCTTTAGATGAAGTAGTAATTTCAGCGTCTAGAACACCTGAACGAGTTATGGAATCTCCAGTAACTATTGAAAGGTTTGACTCTAGAGCAATTAAAAATACTTCTGCACCGTCTTTTTACGATGGATTAGAAAATTTAAAAGGGGTAGATATTAATACAAACAGTTTAACCTTTAAGTCTGTAAACACAAGAGGTTTTGCTACGTTTGCTAACACGCGTTTTATGCAGTTAGTAGATGGTATGGATAACTCTTCACCTGCATTAAATTTCGCTTTAGGTAACTTATTAGGGTTATCTGAATTAGATGTGAAAAGTGTGGAATTACTTCCTGGTGCTTCTTCTGCATTATATGGTGCCAATGCATTTAACGGAATCATGTTCATGAGAAGTAAGAGTCCTTTTGATGATCAAGGAATAAGTTTTGTGTTTAAAACTGGATTGACAAATCAAGAAGCTGCTGGCAGTAATGAGTTTTATGATACTAGTATTCGTATGGCTCATACTTTTGACGATTATTTTGCTGCAAAAGCAACATTATCATACTTAAAAGGTACTGAATGGTTTGCAACAGATTATAGAAACACCTTAAACGGTGAGTATGTAGCAGGTGATAGAGATTCGGATATTAACTTCGACGGATTAAATGTTTATGGAGATGAAGTTTCAACAAACATTAGAGGTGTTGCTCAAGTCTTAGAAGGATTAGGAGTTGTGCCAGCTGGTGCTTCAGCATTAGTACCTAGTGTGAATGTAAGTAGAAATGGATATGCTGAAAGAGATTTAATGGATTACGATGCTAGAAGTATGAAATTTGGAGGATCTCTTCACTATCGTCCTTGGGGTAACGATCGTTTAGAAATTATCTGGAATTCTAAATTTGGTAGAGGTAATACTATCTATCAGGGAGCTAACCGTTACTACATTAAAGACTTCTTTATGGAGCAACATAAGTTAGAATTCAGAGGAAAATATTTCTTTGTAAGAGGTTATATGACAGCTGAAGATGCTGGAAACTCTTATGATACTAGATTTACAGCAATTAACATCAACAGAAGTTGGAAAGATGATAATACATGGTTTGGTCAATATGTTGGAGGTTATTTAGGTGCTATTTTAGGTGGTGCTACAAATGACGCTGCTCATATTGCTGCAAGAAATGTTGCACAACAAGGAGCATTAGTTCCAGGTACAGCTGCATTCAATAATGCTTTTAATGCTGTTACATCAAATCCAGACTTAAGTGTTGGATCTAAATTCCAAGATGAATCTCAAATTCGTCACGTAGATGCAAACTTAAACTTAGCTCCTTATATTAATTTTGCTGAAGTTCAAGTTGGAGGTTCATACAGAGAGTATAAATTAAATTCTAATGGAACTATCTATACTGATTTTGATGGACCTATTTTCTATGACGAGTATGGATTATATACTCAAGTTCAGAAGAAATTTATGGATGATAAATTAAAGTTTACAGGATCTGTTCGTTATGATAAAGCTCAAAACTTTGATGGTAATTTCTCTCCTAGAGTATCGTTAGCTTATGCTGCTGGTGAGAATAGAAATCATAACTTCAGAGCTTCTTTCCAAACTGGATTTAGAAACCCAACTACACAAGATCAATATATTGGATTAGACGTAGGTAGAGCATTCTTAGTAGGTTCTGCTCCTGATAACTTAGATAGATACAATACTCCACAAATTTCATTAAGTGGAAATGGAGCTGCTATTGTTGGAGCACCAACTACATCTTTATCAGGTAGAGCTGCATATGAAAACTCATTCTCTTTAGAATCTGTTTTAGCTGGAGCGCCAGTAGCTTCAGGAGCTACATTAGTAAAGCCTGAAAAAGTTACTGCTTTTGAAGTTGGTTATCGTTCTGCTATTCCAACAGGAGATAATAAATTAAGTGTTGACTTAAGTGTATACTATAACGAGTATGAAGACTTCATTTCTGTAGAAAATGTAATCGCTCCATTATATGGTAATGTTGATCTTTCAGATACTGCTCCTATTGGACCAGGTGGAACTCAAGTACCATTAGCTTTAGCTGCTTTATCTAATGGAGATTCAACAGTTTTCAATGCTTATACAAACTCTAGTGCTGATATTAGTTCTTATGGAGCTACTATTGGATTAAATACTAAGGTTTTCAATGGATTTAATGTTGGATTAAACTATACTTGGTCTAAGTTTGATTTTAATCAAGCTTCTGATCCAGATTTTGAAGCTGGTTTTAACACACCAGAGCATAAGGTTAAATTCCAATTCGGACATACTAATCTTTTTGAAAACTTTGGTTTCAATGTTAATTTAAGATGGCAAGACGAGTATTTATGGGAATCTACTTTCCATGATGCTGTAATCGACTCAAGAACAGTATTAGATGCTCAAATGAATTACAAGATTCCTTCAATTAAATCTGTAATCAAGGTTGGAGGTGCTAACTTAACAGGTCAAGAATACTTAAGTGCTCCTGGAGTTGGTGCTATTGGTTCTCAATACTATATTTCTTGGACAATTAATAACTAAAAGATGAAAAAATTTAAATTAAAATATAGCTGGTTACCAATTGCTTTATTGGGTTTAACAGCATGTGATATAAATAACGAATTAGAAGCAATTCCTGAAATAGAAACTCCTGTAGTGCAAATTGATGCTACTGGATTAGACTTATCAAATTATGTTGCTGTTGGAGCATCATTTAGTGCTGGATTTACTGATAATGCATTATTTATTGCTGCGCAAGAAAATTCATTTCCAAATATCATTAGTCAAAAATTTCAATTAGCTGGAGGTGGAGATTTTGTTCAACCATTAATGAATGATAATGTTGGAGGACTTTTATTTGGAGGAACTATGATTCAAGGTCCAAGATTATTTTTTAATGGTAGCGGACCTGCTTCTTTAGCTTCTTTAGGAGCAATGCCTTCTACAGAAGTTACTACTAAATTAACAAGTAACAATAACAATTATGGAATTCCTGGGGCTAAGAGTTATCATTTTGTAGCTCCTGGATATGGAAGTGTTAATGCTGTGCCATTAGGGCAGGCAAATCCATATTTTGCTAGAATTTCCTCTGCTGAAACAGCAACTGTGTTAGGTGATGCTGTAGCTAATGGACCAACTTTCTTTACTCTTTCTGAAATAGGAGGAAATGATGTTTTAGGTTATGCTTTAGCTGGAGGAGATGGAGTAGATCAAACTGGAAATATGAATCCTGCTACTTATGGAGGTGCTGATATTACTGATCCAACTGCATTTGCAGGAATTTTAACACAAATGGTAGATGCTTTAACTGCTAACGGAGCAAAAGGAGTTGTTGGGAATATTCCATATATTACTTCATTAGCGCACTTTACTACTGTGCCACATAATCCAATTCCATTAGACGCTGCTACAGCTGGAGCTGTAAACCAAGCTTATGCAGCTTACAATCAAGGATTACAAGGAGTATTAGATGCTAAAAATGCAGGTTTATTACCAGCTCAAGTTATCGCTTTATTAGATCAAGCTGGATTTGATCAAGCTGAGGTTGATAGACGTCAAATTACTTTCGCAGAAGGTACAAGTAATGCTGTTGTAATTATGGACGAAGATTTAACTGATCTTACACTAGTTAATCCTGCTTTAGTAAGTATGCGTCAGGCTACAGCTGATGATTTATTAGTGCTTACTAGTTCTTCTTTCATTGGTACTTTAGCAGATCCAAATAATCCTTTAAGTGTTAATGGAGTTGCAATTCCTTTAGCTGATAAATGGGTTTTAACACCTGAAGAACAAAATAATATTAAAGTAGCTACTGATGCTTATAATGCAACTCTTAAAGCAGTTGCTGATAGTAAAGGTTTAGGTTTTGTTGATTTCAATGCGATTTTACAACAAGCAGCTACAACAGGTTTAACTTTTGGTGATTATACAATGACAACTAGTTTAGTAACTGGAGGTTTAGTGAGTTTAGATGGAGTTCATTTAACTGCAAGAGGTTATGGGTTAATGGCTAATGAGTTCTTGAAAGCTACAGATGCTGCTTACGGAAGTAATTTCGGTTTAGCGACTGATGGTTTATCTGATGCAAATGATTTACCAACAAACTATTCACCTACGTTAAGGTAAAAAGCAAAAAAATCATAATGTAAAAAGGTTGGGATTTATTTCCCAACCTTTTTATTTTTTATCCTTATCGTTTTCAATAATATATTTTTTATACTTGCCATCCTTGTATCTGTGATAAATAAAAATAGGCATTAGTATAAATGACATGTATAACACTCCAAGTCCCATTACAATTTGAGCTTTTTCGTGTTGCGTATTCAAAAGGTATATTCCGGTAATCATCCACACAAGAAAGATGATAAATAATATTTTTAGTAATGTTTTCATTAGTTGTATTATTTGTTACAAAAATAAAAATCCTGTTAATAGGTTACTAACAGGATTTATAAGTTTATTTAAATGATATTTCTTACATTTTCATTAACCAAGAACGCATATCAACCTCTTCTTTGATTATAGCTCTTAAATCATCTATTTTTACACGTTTCTGCTCCATGGTATCTCTATGACGAATAGTAACAGTGTTATCTTCTAAAGTATCATGATCTACTGTAATACAAAAAGGTGTTCCTGCAGCATCTTGTCTTCTATATCGTCTACCAACAGCATCTTTTTCATCATACGCCACGTTGAAATCCCATTTTAAATCATCAATAATTTTGCGAGCAATTTCTGGAAGACCATCTTTTTTAACTAAAGGTAAAACAGCAGCTTTAGTTGGTGCAAGCACAGCTGGTAACTTTAAAACAGTTCTAGAAGTTCCATTTTCTAGTTCTTCTTCTTTCAAAGAGTTAGAGAATACGGCTAAGAACATACGGTCTAAACCAATAGAGGTTTCCAACACATAAGGTACGTAGCTTTTATTTTCTTCATGATCGAAATACTGTAATTTCTTTCCTGAAAATTCTTCGTGAGCTTTAAGATCAAAATCTGTTCGAGAGTGAATTCCTTCTAATTCTTTAAAACCAAACGGGAACTTGAATTCAATATCAGCCGCCGCATCAGCATAATGTGCTAATTTCTCATGATCGTGAAAGCGATAATTATCTGCACCTAAACCTAAAGATAAATGCCATTTTAAACGAGCTTCTTTCCAATGTTTATACCACTCTTTTTGAGTTCCTGGTTTAATAAAAAATTGCATTTCCATCTGTTCGAACTCACGCATTCTGAAAATGAATTGCCTAGCTACTATCTCATTTCTAAAAGCTTTACCAGTTTGAGCAATTCCAAAAGGAATTTTCATTCTCCCTGTTTTTTGAACATTTAAAAAGTTTACAAAAATACCTTGAGCAGTTTCAGGACGTAAGTATACTTTCATTGAACTATCTGCAGAAGCACCTAACTGGGTTCCAAACATTAAATTAAATTGTTTAACATCTGTCCAATTTTTAGAACCAGTCATTGGATCAGCAATCTCTAATTCTTCAATTAATGCTTTTACATCAGCTAAATCTTCATTTTCTAGTGATTTAGCTAATCTAGATAAAATAGTATTTATTTTTTCTTGGTAACCTAAGACCCTACCATTAGTAGAAATAAACTCTTCTTTATTAAAAGCATCTCCAAATCGTTTAGCGGCTTTTTTAACTTCTTTATCAATTTTAGCTTCAATTTTAGCGCAGTAATCTTCAACTAAAACATCTGCTCTATATCTTTTTTTAGAATCTTTATTATCTATTAAAGGATCATTGAAAGCATCTACATGTCCAGAAGCTTTCCAAGTTGTTGGATGCATTAAAATGGAAGCATCAATACCTACGATATTTTCGTTCATTTGGACCATTGCTTTCCACCAATAATCTCTAATATTCTTTTTTAGCTCAACTCCATTTTGAGCATAATCATAAACAGCACTAAGCCCGTCATATATTTCAGAAGATTGAAAAATATAACCGTATTCTTTAGCGTGTGAAATAACCTTTTTAAATTGATCTTCTTGTTTTGCCATAATACTGCAAAAATATGATATGGTTTGAATTTATAATAGTCTAAAAACAAAAAAGTGAAGAAATTACATTCTTCACTTTTTATTAATGTATATTTTACGAATCTTATCTCAGTTTAACTTGTGTTTTTGCGGAAAATATTCCATCTACATAAGCATTTATTGTGTAAGTTCCTTTTTTAATGTCATCTCTATTTACAAGAATCAATGAAACAACTCCTAATCTGTTGTTGTCATAGTTGGCAAACATGTTATCACTAAAGAAAACATTAGAACCATCTTTAACTTTCTTATTCCCTTTTGAAGCTACTACTTTTTTCTCTTCATCTAAAATTTGAATCAAAATTTCTTTCTTCCCAGCTGTAGTTACAGGGTTAGCCAATAAATCAAACTTTATTCTAAATGCATCAGTTCTTCTAGATCTAGAAGTAGATGTAAGTTTTCCACTGCTTCTTTCTTTCATGGCTTCTGCAATAATATTACTAACCTTAATAATACCTGCAAAATCAACTTTAGCTTTAAGCTGTGCTTGCCTTTTTTGAAGCGAAATATTTTTACGCATCAGGTTTTTATTAGAAGCAGTATTTTCATTCAATTGTTGTTTTACAACAATATTTTCTTGAAGCAATTCATAATTTTGCTTGTTTAAAGAATCTACTTGGATAAATAATCGTCTATTCTCTCTTTCTAATTTAACTATTTTTCTAGAGTACTTAACAATTAAATTATAGTTTGATTTTTCCAGGTTCTTAATTGAATCTCTAAGAAGTATAATTTTATTAATTTCCTTAACCAGTCTTTGAGACAAGTCCTTATTCTTAACATTTACGTTTTTATAATCTTCAATGATTTCGTCAAGTTCGGCTTGAAGTTCTATTTTTTGTTCAGAAAAAGCATCTTCAAGCTTTTGATAATCACTATTAAGCTTAAAAGAGTAAACAATCAATAATATGACCAGCGCCGCAATTAGGTACTTAAAACCGCTAGGTTTAATGGTAATTTTAGAACTCATTTATTGCTAATGTTGGGGTTTAACTTTTATGTATTATTAACTAAGACATTTTGTCCAGTAAGGGGGATTAACTTAGTAACTAAGTTACAATTAATTGAATTAATTCAAAAAAACCAGTTTCCAAAGATAGTATATTATTGTAAAAGTTAATAAAAACTTAAAAAAATATACAATCGTTATTTTAATAATAACTTAAACATGAAGAAATTATTATAAATTATAGTTTTAAGTGTTTTTTTTATTTAATGATAATTTGTTAAATAGTAATTCATTTATCTTCTTGTTTCTTTTTGGTGTGTGAAAGATGAGATTTCTAATTTTTTTGGGTAGTTTGAAGCTGTATAGAAAAGTGTGAGCAATCCATTTTTTGAAAGTAAACAACTATTAGTTATATTTTCATTTCCTTTGAAAACTAATTCGATAGTATGTTTTTTTTGAATTCTAGATTTTTCTACAATAGTATGAATTCGATTTAGTTTAAAGCATTTGTTATTATCCACTATAGTAGCACTATCTATTATAATTTCTTTTGATGCTTCGATTTTTATTATAAATTTCACATAGGGTTTTTGTGTAGTTATATCCGGATATATTGTTTTTCTTTTCGCGCTAAGTACTTTCAAGTTGCTTTGACAACTTAAGAATGATAGAAGGCTAAGAAAAATGAATACTTCTTTTTTCATTTTTATAGTTTGGAAAAACCTAAGAAGCTGATGAGTTGCGTATGAGGGGTAGCTTCTTAGGTTAGGATTATTTTACACATAAAGCGAATGTATTAATGTGATTAAATAAATTACTGAGGTTTTTAGATTTTCAGAAGGTATTTATCTCGCTTTATATGGCTATGAAACAGACTTCCTGAAAAATACCCTACTTTTTAATAAAAAAAAATTAAGTTTGCTTTCTATGAAGCATGAAGAATCAATATGTAAACCTAAAGTGTTTGCAGAAATTTTTGATAATCATTCTGAGGCGCTTAGAAATTATATGTACTACAAATGCGGAGATATGCATCTTGCAGAAGATTTAGTACAAGAAAGTTTTGTAAAGCTTTGGAGTAGTTGTGCTAAAGTTATGGTTTCAAAGGCAAAATCTTTTCTCTTTACTGTTGCTAGTAATTTGTTTTTGAATGTAGTTGCTCATAAAAAAGTAATATTAAAACATCAAAAACAAACCACAAAACAGTATACAAAGGAAACTCCCGAGTTTATTTTAGAGGAGAAAGAATTTATGGAGAAATTGCAAAAAGCCATTGCTGATTTATCTGAAAAACAGCGAGAAGTATTCTTGTTGAACAGAATTGACAAAAAAACCTACGTTGAAATTTCTGAAATAGTAGGAATATCTGTAAAAGCAGTTGAAAAAAGAATGTCTTTGGCTCTAAAAAAGCTAAGAGAAAAAATAGAACTACTATAAGGTAGGGTAATTTTTTAGTAAACTGTTTTTTAAGTAAAAAGTATAAAGCTTAATCATGAAGAAAGAATACGATGATACTTTTTTGGCTCGATGGTTAAATAACGAATTGAGTAAACCTGAACTTGATGAATTTAAAAATCATCAGGATTATCTATTGTATAAAAGAATAGCGACTAAATCTCAAGAGTTAGTTATACCTGATTATAATAAAAAGGCATTATTTTCTAAAGTTCAGAATCAAATTAAGACACCTAAAAAAGGAAAAGTTAGATCGCTGTACTCAGCTATTTCTATAGCTGTGGCAGCATCTATTGCTATTGTTTTTGGTTTTTTCCAGTTTTATAATTCCTCTACTACTTACACTACTGACTTTGGGGAGCAAATGGCAGTGAATTTGCCGGATGGTTCTGAAGTTATTTTAAATTCTAAATCAGAAATTGTATTTAATGAAAAAAACTGGAATGCGAATAGAAAAGTAGCACTTACAGGAGAAGCGTTTTTTAAAGTTCAAAATGGAAGTAAGTTTGTTGTAGACACAGAAAGTGGTGATGTAGCTGTTTTAGGAACGCAATTTAATGTTACTACCGATAAAGATTTAATTGAAGTTAGTTGTTACGAAGGAAAGGTTAAAGTATCATCTCAAAAAAAAGTGATATTTTTAACCCGAGGGAAAGCTTATAGAAACATAAATGGTACTTCTGAAGAATGGGAATTTGTTGAAGAAGGGCCAAGTTGGAAAAATGGTGAAAGTTCTTTTACAAGTATCCCTTTGAAATATGTTATTAAAGCAATTGAGAATCAATACAGCATTGAGATACATGCTGGTAAAATAAATATTGACCATAAATTTACAGGAGCATTTACTCATAAAAATTTAAGTATTGCTTTAGAGACAGTTTTCAAACCATTAAAAATAAATGCTACAGTTGTAGATAAAAAAAGAATTACACTCGTTGAGGAATAAATGAGTTTTAGAAAACTTTATGTGATTGGTTTATTGTTTACCATGCTAATGGTAAACAATATCTATTCGCAAACTTCAGAAAAAGTAATTCCTCTTAAACAGGTTCTGCAAAAGCTTGAAGAACTTCATCAAATTAAATTCTCCTATTCTGATGACGTAATTAAAAGTAAAGTAATTATTAATGTTTCTTTCGAGAGTTTATTATCCGATTTATTAATAAATTTTGAAAAACAAACCGGCTTGATTTTCAAACAAGTTACTGAAAGATACATATTAGTTCTTGAAAAGAAAAAGCCTACACAAGGAATTTTATGTGGTTATATAAAAGATATTTTCTCTAAAAAAACTATAGAAGGAGCAAGTATATATGTTAAAGATAAAAGCCTAGGTGTTATTTCTAATATTGATGGGTATTTTGAATTAAAAGGAGTTCAAAAGAATGATGTATTAACAATATCTTATTCAGGATACAAAACAATTCAAAAAATAATTACATCAAATAATTTTAAAAATTGTAAAACTTATGAAATAGAAGAATATTCTTCTGAACTAGATGAAGTTTTAATCACTAGCTATTTGGTTAACGGAATAACAAAAAACAAAGATGGCTCTATTGTGATAAAACCACAGCAAAGAGACATATTACCAGGTTTAACTGAACCTGATGTTTTGCAGAGTGTACAGTTATTGCCTGGAGTATTAAGTCCGAATGAAACTTCTTCAGGACTACATATTAGAGGCGGAACACCAGATCAGAATCTGGTATTGTTTGACGGAATAAGAATTTATAACCCTGCTCATTTTTTTGGTATGATTTCGGCTTTCAACCCTTATATAATTGAAGAGGTTAATGTGTTAAGTGAAGGTGTGGGTGCTCAATATGGAAATCATGTTTCTGGAGTTGTAGATATTAGAACAAATTCTAAAGTAGCTGAGAAAACAAGTGCAGGATTCGGATCAAACCTTACACATGCAGATGCTTTCTTAAAAATGCCATTGGGAAAAAAAGCATCAATTTTGGTTTCTGGAAGACGTTCTCTTTCGGATTTTATTGAAACTTCAACTTTTCAAAGTTTAGCAAAAAAAGTATTTCAAAATACTATTATAGATCAAAATGAGAAAAATGATGTAGATCAGGTTTTTGATAAAAATAATAGGTTTTATTTTCAGGATTTTAATACAAAATTGATATTCGATATTGGGGAGAGTGATCAATTAATGTTACATCAATTATTTGTGAGTAATAAGTTAGATTACCGCTTTGGTTTAAGTGATGGTTCTTTTTTACAGACGGATAGATTAGATGTTAAGAATGTTGGACTTGGAGCTAATTGGATAAAAAAATGGAATAATAAATTATTACAGGAAACAACATTATATTATTCTGATTATAATTTGAATTATTCTTTCAATGGTGGTCAAAATGTAGACCCAGTTTTCTCACAATCTTCTTTAAAGAAAAACTCAATAAAAGAATTTAGTTTTAAAACTGAACTCAAAAATCAATTTCGAAAGAACCATCAAATAGGATATGGTTTTGAGTTGATTAATAATGATGTGACATATAACTTAGGGAGAACATATTCTTTTTCTCCTGAAAGTGATTATAACATAGAAGAAGCTAGTTCAAGCACAATTTACGCTTTATATGGTAATTATGTATACGAAAACGAAGACAAGGTTAACATACGTATTGGTTTAAGAAATACGTATTTTTCTTTAGAAAAGGTATTCTTTGTTACTCCAAGGGTATACACTCAAGTTAAAGTCTTTCCAAACTTTTGGATGAATTTTTCTTATGAAAAAAAGCAGCAAAATATAAGTCAAATTATAGAATTTTCGACTAATGATTTTGGGTTAGAAAATTATGTATGGAGTTTATCTAATAAAAATGAAATTCCAATTTTAAAGTCTGATCAATTTTCAAGTGGATTTGTTTTTAAAAAGAATAATTGGATGATAGATGCAAATGTATATCATAAGAAAATAGATGGACTAACATCTCTAGGGCAAAGTGTAGCTACTAATGCAAATATTATTGCAAATGGATCTAGTACATCTAAAGGAATAAATTTATTGTTGAAGAAACGCTTTAATGATTATACTTCATGGATAAGTTATAGTTTTGGTGAGAATAAATTCACTTTTCCACGAACTAATGAAGGAAATCCTTTTTCTGGGAATAATGACATAACGCATCGTTTTAGATGGTCTCATAATTATAAAATAGGAAATTTTGATTTTTCTTTAGGATGGGTATATAGAACAGGTATTCCATTTACAGAAGTTTTGGAGAGAGATAACAATGGTACTCAAGAGTTTTTCTTTGGAGATATTAATAAAAGAAGATTAGAGAGCTATCAAAGGTTAGATTTTTCTTCAACTTACCAATTTAATATATCAAAAAATAAAAAATGGAAAGGTAAACTAGGTGTATCTTTCTTAAATATTTTTGATAGAAGTAACAAGTTACAACGCAGTTTTTTCTTAACCGGAGGACAAGATACAAATGCTGTTTTAGGTACAACAGATACTGTTTCTCTTGGGTTTACACCAAATATAATGTTTAGGATTCTTTTTAATTAAAAAAAGTCTTTACCATTAAATGATAAAGACTTTGTGACCTCGGCAGGATTCAAACCTGCAACCTCTTGAGCCGTAATCAAGTGCACTATTCAGTTATGCTACGAGGCCGTTTTTGCGGATGCAAATATAAATGATTTTTATTAACTGTAAAACTATTTAGAAATTTCTTTATGAAAAAACTCTAAAGAGTCTTTAGCTTTTTCATAATCAGATTCATTAATTAATAAATCCACCGATTGACCTAATGTTCCAAAACCAGCTAATCTACCCGATTCTTTATTATCTTTTATAATAGAAGCAATACCAGTTTCATCTAAAATATATGCTAATCTATTTACTAAAATAGATGTTCCAGAAAATAATTTGATATACTCACTCATAATACATTAAATTTTAATTAATCTAAAGAATTCATCGTTACAAAAGCTCTCCATCCAATTATAGCTAATTGAAATTTAGAGGCTTTAGAAATATCTAACTGTTTTTTTGTAAATGATGGTAAAACAGTTCTGTTGATCTTGGCCAAAGCCTTAAATGCAAATTTCTTCATTATAAAATGGTATAATCAAATATAATGAAAATTAAGGAGAAGTGGCGAGATAGCAGCTCACCACTTTATTGTTTCTTTTTTACTTTTTCTTTTCAATCATTTTCTTGGTTAATTCTGTACCAATTAAAGATTGTAGCAAATTCCCGTCGTTTTTGTTTCCTGCACTTCCTTCAATATATGTTGTTGGAAGTTTTAAATCCTTTAACTCTTTAGCAACTCCCACTGCGGTTTTAAATTCCCATTCTGCTTTTTCTTGTGTTGTAAGTCCTGCGCTTACTAATTTTTGATTTTCATATGCCTGCGCCTCTGTAGCTAATTTTTTACTTTTTGCTTTATATTGTTCAACTTCATATTGTTTCTTTTCCTTTGTTAGGTTGAATTCAGCAACTTTAGCTTCAGTTTCAGCAGCTATTGTTTGTTGTATTTGAGCTTTTTCTTTTTGTTCACGTTAAAACTCTCTTTCATCTTGTTAATATAATTTCGAAAAATGTTAGCATATATAGTTAGTTTTTTTAAAGTTGATATTAAAATAATGTTTGAATTAAACTGGATAAAAATTCAGTTAGAGCAACAGTTAGTTTTAATAGAAATACGATCATTTTAATAGTTGTTTTTAATGTTAGTAATTAGTTCAATTTCGAAATTGTTTATCCAATATATGAGGAATGAAATTGTACTTCCAAACTTTTTGAAACGATTTAATCAAATTGAATTTACATATGAAGCCAAAAAAACACATATAGTTTTAATATGAAACACATAACTCTTGTTTTATGTTTTAAAAATCAACCTTAAGTTTTAGTTATGTTATAATATTGTAATGAAATAAAGGGGTTGCTTTTTGTGTTTTTCTAAAGCAAAGGAAAATTCATGTTTTAGTGAGCCTATTTTTAACATTTTGATTTTATTCATAAAGAAATTGACACAAAATTATTCTTAAAAAGAAAGTGAATTTTTTGATGTTTTTTGTTAAAAAAATCATGATTTGTTGCAGACATAATATTCCTATATTCGTAAAAAATTAATTCATGAGTATTACTTATATTATTTTAGGATTATTATTATTGGTGTTAGGTGGGGAGTTTTTAGTTAGATCATCAGTTGGTCTTTCTTTTAAATTGAATATTTCTAAAATGGTAATTGGAATGACTGTTGTTTCTTTTGCTACATCTGCTCCAGAATTATTAGTTAGTTTACAAGCAGCCATGGATGGTTCACCTGCAATAGCTATTAATAATGTAATAGGTTCTAATATTGCCAATATCGGTTTGGTATTAGGAATCACTGCTATAATTGGTCCTATTGCTGTAAGCAAAGATTTTTATAAATTGAATTGGCCTGTAATGATGGTTTTTTCATTGTTACTTTATTATTTTTTAAATAACGATGAATTATTAAGTAGAACAGAAGGGTTAACGTTGTTTTTAGGGTTGATTGTTTTTTTAGTGGTACTTATTAAATCTGCGAAAGAAGATAGTGAAGATGAAAATGATGAAGTTGACGATAAGCTTGCTACGGTAGGGTATGGAAAAATAATTGGTTGGTTATTTATTGGAGGAGTTGCGTTATATTTTGGTTCGGAGTTTTTAGTTGATGGAGCGAAAACATTAGCTAAGAGTGTTGGAGTTAGTGAGGGAGTAATATCTATAACAATGATAGCAATTGGAACAAGTGTACCAGAGTTAGCTGCTTCTGTAATTGCTGCAATAAAAGGAGAAAAAGCAATTTCTTTAGGAAATTTAATAGGTTCTAATATTTTTAATATAGCCTCTGTTTTAGGTTTAACTTCTTTAATTAAGGATATTCATGTTACAGAGCCGCAAATTTTATCACGTGATATTTTCTGGATGTTAGGATTTGCTTTTGTGATTTTACCTTTAGTTTTTATACCAAAACGATTTATCTTAAATAGATTCAAAGGATTGATCTTATTTTTAGGGTATGTAACTTTTATCTATCTAGTGTCGTTTGCATAAAAAAAGCTCGCTAAAAGCGAGCTTATATAAAACAATGTTTAAATTAAATAAATCCTAAGATTTAAATTTTTGCATTTTTTACTGTTTGAACAATTCTTCCTGCAACTTTGTATGGATCAGCATTTGAAGCTGGACGACGATCTTCTAACCATCCTTTCCAACCTTTCTCAACTGTGATAATTGGAATTCTAATTGAAGCTCCTCTATCTGAAACACCATAACTAAAATCGTTAATAGATGCAGTTTCGTGTAAACCTGTTAAACGTTGATCGTTATATTCTCCATAAACAGCAATATGTTCTTTAGTTACTGGTCTAAATGCCTCACACACTTTTTCATAAGTTTCTTGGCTTCCGCAAGTTCTTAATAAAGTATTTGAGAAATTAGCGTGCATACCAGATCCATTCCAATCTCCTTTTACTGGTTTTGGGTGGTATTCAATATAGAATCCATACTTTTCAGTTAATCTGTCTAATAAATAACGCGCTACCCATATTTCATCACCAGCTTTTTTCGCACCTTTAGCGAATAGTTGGAATTCCCATTGCCCAGAAGCAACCTCTTGGTTAATTCCTTCAAAATTTAAACCAGCTGCGATACATAAATCAGCATGCTCTTCAACGAAATCACGACCGTGAGTGTTTTTACCACCTACAGAACAATAGTACATTCCTTGAGGTCCAGGATAACCACCGATAGGAAACCCTAGAGGTAGTTGAGTGTGAGTGTCCATAATGAAGTACTCTTGCTCAAATCCAAACCAGAAATCGTTATCATCATCATCAATACCAGCTCTTGCGTTAGATTCGTGAGCAGTTCCATCTGCATTTAAAACTTCAGTCATTACTAAGAATCCATTATCACGAGCTGGATCTGGATAAATAGCAACAGGTTTTAATAAACAATCAGAATCTCCACCTTCAGCTTGTTTTGTTGAAGATCCATCAAAAGACCAAATAGGGCACTCTTCTAATTTACCATTAAAGTCTTCTACAACCTTAGTTTTACTACGCATGTTTTGTGTTGGATAATATCCATCTAACCAAATGTACTCTAATTTTGACTTAGCCATGATTTTTTTATCGTTAATTAGTTTATAGTGCAAAAATGTGTATTTTTTCATTTACCCCCAAATTTTTAGGGTTAAAAGTGTGATTTTTAATAAAAAAATAATTTTACCCCTATAATTTTTAGGGATTAATATTATTTTTGCTTAAAATTTTTAAAAATGGCTACAATTAGATTTAATGCGCTTCAAGAAACTTTAAATAGGAATGTTGTTCATATAGAGGAACATAAGAAACGTTCTGAATTATTCGGAAAAAACGTTTTTAATGATAAAGCAATGCGTCAACATATGACAAATGATGCATATAAAAGTGTAAAAGATGCAATTGAATTTGGACATAAAATTGATAGAAGTATAGCTGATCAAATTGCAGTGAGTATGAAAAGTTGGGCTTTATCTAAAGGAGCTACTCATTATACACATTGGTTTCAACCATTAACAGGAGCTACTGCAGAAAAACATGATGCTTTTTTTGAAACTATCGATGGAGGTGAAGCAATGGAACTCTTTGATGGAGGAAAATTAGTACAGCAAGAACCTGATGCTTCATCATTTCCTAATGGAGGAATAAGAAATACATTTGAAGCTCGAGGTTATACTGCTTGGGATCCTACTTCAACTGCATTTATATATGAAACTACTTTATGTATTCCTACTGTTTTTGTTGCGTATACTGGTGAGGCATTAGACAATAAAGCTCCACTTTTAAGAGCTTTGCAAGCAATTGATGAATCAGCAACTTCTGTTTGTAAATATTTTGATAAGAATGTTTCTAAAGTTTCTGCCACTTTGGGTTGGGAACAAGAGTATTTTTTAATAGATAAAGCATTAGCGGCATCAAGACCGGATATCATGATGACAGGTAGAACATTGCTTGGCCATTCATCAGCAAAAGGTCAGCAATTAGATGATCATTATTTTGGTTCTATTCCTACTCGAATTATGAATTTTATGCGTGATTTAGAACAAGAATGTATGTTGCTTGGAATTCCTGTTAAAACTAGGCATAATGAAGTTGCTCCAAATCAGTTTGAAGTAGCACCAATTTTTGAAGAAGCTAATTTAGCAGTAGATCATAATTCATTATTAATGGATTTAATGGAAAAAGTATCACAGCGTCATAATTTTAAGGTATTATTTCATGAAAAACCATTCAAAGGTATTAATGGTTCAGGGAAGCATAATAATTGGAGTTTAAGCACAAATACAGGAGTTAATTTATTAAGCCCAGGAAAAACTCCAATGAAAAATCTACAATTCTTAACTTTTTTTGTGAATACAATTAAAGCTGTTCATGATTACGAAGAATTAATAAGAGCGTCTATTGCAAGTGCAAGTAACGATCATAGATTGGGAGCAAATGAAGCACCACCAGCAATTATTTCTGTATTCATAGGTTCACAATTATCTGAAGTTTTAGATGAATTGGAAAATGTTACTAAAGGAAAATTATCACCTCAAGAAAAAACTGATTTAAAATTAAATATCGTTGGTAAAATTCCAGAGATCTTATTGGATAATACTGATAGAAACAGGACTTCTCCTTTTGCTTTTACAGGTAATAAATTTGAATTAAGAGCAGTAGGTTCATGGTCAAATTGTGCAGGACCGATGACTGTTTTAAACACAATTATGGCAAAACAGTTAAAAGATTTTAAGAAGGAAGTTGATACTTTAATTGATACTAAAGGCTTAAAGAAAGATGAAGCTGTTTTTAATGTATTAAGAGAATACATAAAAGCTTCTAAGAAAATTCGATTTGAAGGAGATGGTTATGGCGAAGCTTGGGAGAAAGAAGCTAAAAAACGTGGATTAAGCAATAACAAAACAACTCCAGAAGCATTAAAAGCAAAAATTTCAAAAAAAAGTATTGAACTTTTTGAAGAAATGGATGTGATGAATAAGATTGAAGTTGAAGCACGTCATGAAATAGAGCTTGAAGAATATGCAAAACGTATTCAAATTGAAAGTAGAGTTTTAGGAGATATTTCAAGAAATCATGTGATTCCTACTGTTATTCAATATCAAAATACTTTAATTGAAAATGTAAAAGGATTAAAAGAGATTTTTGGAAAAGAATTTAATAAATACGCATCTGAACAAATTGATTTAATTAAACGTATTTCTAATCATATAGCTGAAATTAATTCTAAGATTGAGCAAATGACAGATGAGCGAAAAAAAGCAAATAAATTCAGTGGACAAAAGAATGCAGACACTTATTGTAATAAGGTAAAGCCATACCTAGAGGATATAAGATATCATGTAGATAAATTAGAGCTACTAGTTGATGATAATTTATGGCCTCTAACGAAATACAGAGAATTATTATTTACGAGATAAAAGAATGTGTTTTAAAGCGAGATATCATCTCAAAATCCTAAATTTGCACTCAACAACAACACAATATAATGAGTCAAGAAGTTTCTAAACGATATGCACAAAGAGGTGTTTCTGCATCTAAGGAAGATGTGCATAATGCAATTAAAAATATTGATAAAGGTTTATTTCCAAAAGCCTTCTGTAAAATTGTTCCTGATTACTTAACAAATGATGATGAGCATTGTTTAATTATGCATGCTGATGGTGCTGGTACAAAATCATCATTAGCCTACATGTATTGGAAAGAAACTGGTGATGTTTCTGTTTGGAAAGGAATAGCTCAAGATGCATTAATAATGAATATAGATGATTTATTATGTGTAGGAGCAACAGATAATATTATGCTTTCTTCAACTATCGGAAGAAATAAAAACTTAATTCCAGGTGAGGTAATTTCTGCAATTATTAACGGAACCGAAGAATTAATTGAAGAGTTAAAAGGATTTGGAGTTACTATTCATTCTACTGGAGGAGAAACCGCTGATGTAGGAGATTTAGTAAGAACAATTATTGTTGATTCTACCGTAACTGCAAGAATGAAACGTACTGATGTAATTGATAATGCTAATATTAAAGCAGGTGATGTTATTGTGGGATTAGAATCTTTTGGTCAAGCAACATACGAAAAAGAATATAATGGAGGAATGGGAAGTAACGGTTTAACTTCTGCTCGTCATGATGTATTTAATAAATATTTAGCTGATAAATATCCTGAAAGTTTTGATGCCGCTGTACCTTCAGAATTGGTGTATTCAGGAAATGTAAAATTAACTGATAAAGTTGAAAACTCTCCAATAGATGCTGGAAAATTAGTATTGTCTCCTACAAGAACGTATGCGCCAATAATTAAAGCGATTTTATCAAAATTTAATGCAGATAAAGTACACGGAATGGTTCACTGTTCAGGAGGAGCGCAAACTAAGATTTTACACTTTGTAGATAATGTGCATGTAATTAAGGATAACATGTTCGAAATCCCACCATTGTTTAAATTGATCCAAGAACAGTCTAAAACAGATTGGAAAGAAATGTATCAAGTATTTAATTGTGGACATAGAATGGAATTATATGTCTCTCCAGAAGCAGCAGAAGAAATCATCACTATTTCTAAGTCGTTTAATGTTGATGCTAAAATTATTGGGAGAGTAGAAACTTCAGAAAGTAAAAAGCTGACTATAAAAAGTGAATATGGTACTTTCGAGTACTAGATTAAAATATTTTAATTTAAAAGCCTCGGAATTTTCCGAGGCTTTTTTGTTTATCTACAGATATTCTCAATAAGATTAATGTCGTTTAACAATTTCCATGTTTTGTGGTTGAAGTTTTTTGGTGAAAACTTAAAAAGTATTGTGTTTTGCTGTTTCTCTTTACAGTACGTGTTTTCGATTCTTACTTTAAGATTTAATGCCTTATTAGTTGCAAATCTATCGTAAGTTCTAATTTCACCTTTATAAAAATCAATGTTATCTAATGATTTAGTTTTATTAAGAGTTGCATGAGCTTTATAGGTATTTAATTCTTGATTGTACTCTATATTATTTAATCCATCAAAGTATTTTTGAAGGTCAGAAGTTAGTTCTTCAGTTGTAACCTTTCTATTAAGATTAATTTTCCAAGTATATACGTATGACCAAAAGTTTTCATGATTAGGATCTCTCCATCCTTTAGGAGGAAATCTTACTTCGGCAAAACCTTGATAATCGATGTTTTTTGCAAAACGAATTGGAAAAGGAAATATCTCTTTACCCCATGAAGAATCAAGATTAAAAATGGACTTGTATGTATCTTTAACTTTAATTTCATTAAGACTATTCCAAATTGGATGATCAAATTCTTGAGGTGAGATTTGAAATTGAATGATAGATTTTTTGAGTAGTTTTTCAAATTTTTGATTTCCTCGAATATTCACTGTGATAACTTTTCCAGTATGAAATCCGTCAAAAAAAGTCATGGTGCCCACAAAATCATTTTTGTGCTTACGAAATCTAACTTGTGGTTCCGGAAATTCTTTTGACCAATGATTAGGCTTCATTAATCCATCAAAATATCCTTTAAAATTGGATTCTATTTGAGTTAATGAAATTAATTGTTCTGTATCAATTTTCCATCCAATTATTAAAGACCAATACTCTTGATTTTTAGGTTTATTCCAGTTAGGTGTAAAGAGTAGTTCTTCAAATCCAGTCAATTTAAATTTCGGAGCCCATTCAATAGGAAATTGAATAATTTCTCTATTCCAATTTTTCGTATTTTCAAAAATCTGTAAGGATTCTTTTTTTTGTGAAAAAACAGTCAATGTTTGAAGGAGTAATAGTAAAATTAAGACTAATCTTTTCATGATTATTATAATTTTATAGTGACTTCAAAACCTATTGCGTCTGAAATTGCACTATTTTTGAATTTACTCTTATAACTTACATTCCAATCTCGACGATCTATTTTGAAACGAGCAAACATCTTCTTCTCTTCATAATTGAATTCTGTATTGAATTTGATAGGCTTAGTAACTCCTTTGATAGTCATATTCGCATGAATCCTTCCTTTTTTATTCTCAAAATATTCAACAGAGGTGATTTCTAATTTGGCGGTAGGATATTTTGGAACATCAAAGAAATCAGGATCTTTTAAATGATTAACCAATCCTTTATTTGCTTCAGCGTTTTTGATATCAGTATTCGTTATTGAATTCATGTCAATTACAAATTCACCGCCAGTAATAACATCGTTTGTTTTTATAAAAAAGCCATCTTTAAAGCTTATAAAACCGTCATGACCTCCAAAATGGAATGTGTATTCACCAATCCATTTAATAGTGCTTTTTTCGATGTTAATGTTTAATTTTTCTTGAGCTTTGATTTGAGTTGATAAACAAAATACATAAACAAATAGCATAATAATTTTCCTCATTTGATTTAATTTTTAAATTCTGAGTAAAACTATTTTAGGGCTACGTTAAAAGTGTCAAATGAATGTAAAAGAAGTGTAAAAATAATTAAATATTAAACTGATTAAGAGTCAAATTCATCAATAAAATCTTTGTAAAAATTAATTATCGGATTTATTACGAGATGCCAATTTTCGAATTTCAAACTGTAGTGGAACTTTAATTGATATGTCTTGTTTTCATTTGTGCCTATAATTGTTGGCTCAAAAGCTGTTTCTTTTGTTATGCGTTTTAAATCTTTAATAGAAGGACTTGATTTAAAGAAACGATCAATATTGGGTGACGAGTGCTTAAATTTAAATCTATGTCCTCTTAGAAAAAGGCTAATAAATATGTCACGAGTTACCATTTCAAAAGCTAGAGAATCTCTAATTTCACCGAAATCACAAGTAACCATGCCAACAGGAGCACCAGTTGTATTTTTTATTTTAATTGTTTTCCCTTTATAAGGGATATGTAGTTTTAATATGTAAAAAAAGTCCCTAGCACCACCTCCTACATCTACTTTTTCTTCGTTTACATATAATTCACCTTTATGAAAATCAGAAAGTCTTTCAAATTCTTCAATTATCACAGCAAAGTTGTTTCTTCTAAATTAATTATCTGGGACAAACTCAATATCTACCATACCAAGGTAAGAAGTTGTAGAGAAAGTTGTAGGTAGATTTTGATTAGTTCCCAAATAACTTCCGTATGCTTTTACTAGCACATCACCGATATCTGATGGGAATATTGCATCACCCCCTTTATTAAAAATATAATAGTCACTAGTATTTACTGAAACAAAATAATCAACACTAGATTCAATTTGTACTGGTGAAATTTCTTGTGTAGAGATTAATCCATTAGTTGACTGTACTTGTTGGGTGTGTAATAATTGTTGTGTTTCATAATTCCAAAGAGATACTCTATATTCTCCACTTGCAGGAATTTGTATACTAACAGAAACAATTTTTCCATTCTTGAAGGCTTTAAATTGATAACCAACTTCAAAAGTATTTGGACTGTTAACACTAGATTGTTGATCAAGAATACCATTCTCGATTAGAGTTTTCATTGGAAACTGAGGAGGTTGTATAGTTATAGTTTCTTTATCACTACTACACCCAAATATTGTGAAAAATAGTAGAAATAAAAATGTTGTAGATAGATTTTTCATTTTTAAATGATTGATTATTAATGTTGTAATATAATAAAAACATCAATCATATAAAATTAGTTACTTTTTATTTCTGAAAGAATCAAATGTGTTGTAGTGTCGCCATAATCAATAAGCTGATCGATAAATTCTTGTAGATGCAACTGATTTTTTAGTATAACTTTCATGTGTATATTTTGAGAACCAGTTATACGATATGCTTTTTTTATTTCAGAGAATTTATGTGATTCGTTTAAAAAAAGTTTCAATTTCCCGCTATATAACTTTAAAATTACAAAGGCTTCAATACCATAACCAACTTTAGAATAATCTATTTCGGCTGTATAATTCTTTATAATTTCATGATCTTCTAGTTTCTGTATTCTCTCTCGAACTGCAGAAGGAGACAAATTGATTTTTCTTCCAATATCTGCAAATGATATTCTAGAATTGATATTTAAAACATCTAGTATTAATTGATCTATTTGGTCTACCATTGAATCATTAGTTTTTATGCTTAAAATAAATTAATTCAACTCACAAGCTTATTTTTTACCATTGAATTAATTTCCTACTAAAGTAATAGGATTTTAATTTTGATTCAAGAATTAATTGAAATTTATAAAATGGCTTCAAGTGTTTTTTTGGTTTTAATTTTAGCAATTTTTTTAGGCTTTTTTATTCAAACTGTTGTGGGATTTGCTGGAGCATTAATAGCGCTACCGATTTTGTTATTAGCAATGACTTTACAAGATGCAATCGCTTATTTGGCATTGTTTTACCTATACTCAAGTGCTATATTAGTCGTGAAAGAATGGAAGAATATTGATAAACCAGTATTGTTAAAACTAGCAATTGCAACTATTGTTGGTGTAACATTAGGTATTTGGATTCTACAGTATGGAAAACCATTAGTTTTGAAAAAAATGCTAGGCGGATTTATTTTACTCTACGTAATTTATACCATGTTCTTGGTAAAAAATACAAATACGAAGAACACTAGATTTAGTTTTATTTTTGGTTTAGCTGGTGGTTTCTTTTCGGGTTTATTTTCGACAGGTGGACCATTGTATGTTATGGTGGTAAAAAAT
Source organism: uncultured Tenacibaculum sp. (assembly GCA_947492185.1). Classification (GTDB taxonomy): domain Bacteria; phylum Bacteroidota; class Bacteroidia; order Flavobacteriales; family Flavobacteriaceae; genus Polaribacter. The sequence goes on along the minus strand of CANLMR010000001.1, from coordinate 129,117 downwards.
ACAGTTGTGGATATGAGAACTTTTAGAGCAACAATGATTGGAGTTTTAGGATTAATTACGATTACTCGAGTCCCTATTTTGTATGCACAAGATATTTTAACCTACAATCATTTTTACAATTCACTATTTATAATACCTGTATTTTTATTAGCAACCTTTCTAGGTAAGGTGTTGTATAATAAACTCAATGAAAGTGTGTTGAAAAATATTGTTCTAGGTTTGCTCTTTATTTCAGGTATGGTTTTGTTTTTACAAAATTAATAAAAGGTTCCAAATCTTGTTTTTTTTCTGCTCTCTTAATTATTTTACCATTTTCAACCCAACCAAATGAAGGGTACTTCCAATATTTAGATTTAAATATTTCTTTAGTTCTATGATCATAAGCAAAATCATAGTCTAATATTGTTAAAGGAATTTTATTGTTTGTTGATTCTGATATGCCGTTTAACACTTTACTTCCTATCACAACCGTAAACCCACTCCAACTAGAAACCCCCATTACTAAACCATACTCAATATCATCAAGGTTAAAATTCTTTGAGTTTTGAATTATTTGATAATTAAATTTATCATTTTTAAAAACAGGCTTTAAAAGCCTCAAAATTCTTTTTCTACTCTCTTCTTTCTCTATATCGTCTTTTTTCATCTGCTCTATGGAATCTATTTTAACTTCTTTTTTTTCAACTTTTAAGTTCATAATAGACCTTGTTTTCTTAAGTAGATTTAAATCTTTGAAATTTTGCATTATGTATGACAAATCTTTATTACACAAAGAATACATTTTGTTTTCTTTTTGAACTATAATTTCATCTTTATATAAATCAAAACCAATAACGTTGTCAATTTTTTTATTTTTTGAATTGGATAGTATATTGTTTTTTAAGAAATAAAATGCACCTGCTTTATAATCTATTTTATCAAAAATAGGTTTATAAATTTCATTATTAGTATTATCAACAACACCATACTTCATTGAAGGGTTATTTCTTTTACTAAGTGAAAAAATATAATAACTAGAGTCAATCTTTTTTAAGTATGTATAACTAACCTCAAATTTCTCATTAAAAGATATTAACGACTGTTCTCTTTCTGTTTTTTTTCCGCTTTTATCATCATATTTACAACCAATAATCAATAGAAACAACATAATTAATGTGTAGAATAAATTTCTTTTTTGATTCTTCATAAACTATTTAAAAATAAAAATACATTGTTATCAAATATAATCATCTGATTCTTTTAAAAACAAAATCAACAGCAAAATCCTCATTAGCTACTTTAGCTTTTAATTTGTCTTCTTCTAACCAATATGAAATTTCTTTTGGAAACTCATTTTGATCATTTTTACATACTATTGAATTTTCAGTTAGTTCTGTAACAGCAAACAATGTAGGTTGTTGATTTACTCCTGTTACTTTAAAATATTGTTTTTCTTTAATAGTAACAATGTTTAAAATTTCTTTGAAAACAGTATCGTTATCTTTTAAAGTATAGCCGATTCCTGAAAAATCAGGATTCCAAGTTTCAAAGGTTGTTTTTGTAGAATCTTCATTGATTCTCTTCCATTTACCTATTAAAAAATCTGGATTTTTAGGTTCATTCTTACAAGAGAAACAAATAGAAGCTATAAAAAGTAAAAAAAGATAACGCATACAATTTAAGTTTTAGGTCAATCACTGGTTTTCAGTTCTACAAATTTAAAGAAAAGTCGTAAATTCGCACTCCAACGAAGAGAATAATGCTAGATAAATTACAGATAGTAAAACAACGCTACGATGAAGTTTCAGATTTAATTATCCAACCTGATATTATTTCTGATCAAAAGCGTTATGTACAGCTAAATAAAGAATATAAAGATTTAGGAAAGGTTGTGAAAAAAGCTGATGAATATCAAATGCTTTTAAACAATATTGATGAAGCTAAAGAAATAATTGCTGATGGGAGTGATGCAGAAATGGTTGAAATGGCAAAGATGGAAATGGATGAAGCTAAAGGAAGAATTCCTGAGCTTGAAGAAGAAATTAAATTCTTGTTAATCCCGAAAGATCCCGAAGATGGAAAGAATGCTGTTGTTGAATTAAGAGCAGGAACAGGAGGAGATGAAGCCAGTATTTTTGCTGGAGATTTATTTAGGATGTACACTAAGTACTGTGAAGGTAAAGGTTGGAAAGTGTCTGTAGTAGATTATAGTGAAGGAACTAATGGAGGATTTAAAGAGATTCAATTTGAGGTTTCTGGAGAAGAAGTATATGGAACATTAAAATTTGAAGCTGGTGTTCACCGTGTTCAACGTGTTCCACAAACAGAAACTCAAGGGCGAGTTCATACATCTGCTGCTACTTGTATGGTTTTTCCTGAAGCAGAAGAGTTTGATGTAGAAATTAATCCAAAAGATGTACGTATCGACTTTTTCTGTTCATCTGGACCTGGAGGGCAATCTGTAAACACAACTTATTCTGCAGTGCGTTTAACGCATATTCCTACAGGATTAGTTGCACAGTGTCAAGATCAGAAGTCACAGCATAAGAATAAGGAAAAAGCGTTTAAAGTATTACGTTCTAGGTTATATGATTTAGAACTAGCAAAAAAACAAGCTGAAGATGCTGCTAAAAGAGGGTCAATGGTTACTTCTGGAGATCGTTCAGCAAAAATTAGAACATATAACTATCCACAAGGTCGTGTTACTGATCACAGAATTGGTTTAACATTATATGATTTACAAAACATTGTAAATGGTGATGTTCAAAAAATTATTGATGAATTGATGCTAGCAGAGAATACTTCTAAACTTAAAGAATTAGGAGAAACAATATAAAAACAACGCAACCTTCGGGTTGCGTTTTTAGTTACTATATTTGTTTACTTATGAAATATAGTCGAAACCAATTACTAAATATTGCCTTTTACAATGTAGAAAACCTTTTTGATACTATAGATGACCCTTTAACTAATGATGATAAGTTTACTGCTAAAGGAGAACGTAAATGGACAAACAAAAGGTATTTTAGAAAACTAAAAAAAATCAGCTATGTGATTTCTCAAATAGGGAAAAAAAACTCAAATGAACTTCCTGTAATTGTTGGTCTTGTTGAGGTTGAAAACAATCGTGTACTTGATGATTTAATAGCTCAAAAAAATCTAAAAAACTCTGGCTATAGATATGTTCATTATGATTCAAAAGATGAACGAGGAATAGATACAGCGTTGTTGTATAGAGATCAATTTTTTGAACCTGTTTCAAGTAAAAAATTTAGATTTAATTTTATTGACGACGATGGTTCTGAAGATTATACTAGAGATGTTTTATCAGTATCGGGTTTTTTAAATGATGAACTAATTCATGTAATAGTTAATCATTGGCCTTCTAGAAGAGAAGGAGAAGAAGAAACTAAATCGAAACGAATTGAAGCTTCAAAAATAGTTCTTAAAGCTATTGAGGAAATAAAAAGTAAAGATAAGGATGCAAAGATTATTATTATGGGTGATTTTAATGATAATCCTAATTCAGAAAGTATTGAAGAGCATTTAGTAGTTTCTGGTTTTTTTAATCCAATGATAGCGCTTTTTAAACAAGGTTTAGGCACACTAACTTATAGAAAAGAATGGTTTCTTTTTGACCAAATAATTTTATCCGAAAATTTCAAAACAGAAGATATAAAACATAAGTTTAAAGATGTAAAAATCTTTAACAAAAAATGGTTAAAAACACATAAAGGAAAATATAAAGGAAGTCCTTTTAGAACATATATAGGACCTTGGTATAAAGGTGGGTTTTCAGATCATTTTCCTATTTATGCAAGCTTTATTAAAAAATAAAAAACCAGCTAAATGCTGGTTTTTTTATTTCATATAATAAGGTGAAAAAATTACTCTACTGTTACAGATTTAGCCAAGTTTCTTGGCTGATCTACATTCTTGTCTAACATTACTGCTATGTGATAAGAAAGTAATTGTAATGGAATTGTAGTTAATAATGGAGTCAAAGCTTCTTCCGTTTCAGGAATCTCAATTACATGATCTGCAATTTCTTTAACAGTTTCATCACCTTCAGTTACGATTGCAATGATTTTTCCACTTCTTGATTTAATCTCTTGGATATTGCTAACTACTTTTTCATAATGACCTTTTCTTGTTGCGATAACAAAAACAGGCATGTTCTCATCAATTAAAGCTATTGGACCGTGCTTCATTTCCGCAGCAGGATAGCCTTCAGCATGGATGTATGATATCTCTTTTAATTTTAAAGCACCTTCTAAAGCTACAGGGAAGTTGAATCCTCTACCTAAGTAAAGGCAGTTTGTGGCATCTTTATAATGGTATGCTATTTCTTTAACTATAGGATCTATTTTTAATAATTGCTCTACTTGATTAGGGATTTGTTGCATTGTCTGTAAATAGGTATTTACAGCTGTTTTAGACAATGTCCCTTTTGCTTGAGCTAGTTTTAAAGATAATAGAGTTAGAACGGTAATTTGCGTTGTAAATGCTTTTGTAGATGCTACTCCAATTTCTGGTCCAGCATGTGTATATGCTCCAGCATGAGTTTCTCTAGCAATTGAAGAACCAACTACATTACAAACACCAAAAACAAATGCACCTTTAGATTTAGCTAATTTAATTGCAGCTAATGTATCAGCTGTTTCACCTGACTGAGAAATTGCTATTACTACATCTTTTGGTGTTATAATTGGATTTCTATATCTGAATTCAGAAGCATATTCAACTTCTACTGGAATTCTGGCCATATCTTCTATTAGATATTCTCCAACTAAACCAGCATGCCAAGAAGTTCCACAGGCAATTACGATAATTCTATCAGCATTTAAAAACTTGCTAATATTATCATCTACCCCAGCCATTCTAATAATACCTTCATTAGCTAACATTCTCCCTCTATAAGTATCAATTATAGCTTTAGGTTGTTCGTAGATTTCTTTTAACATAAAGTGATCGTAACCACCTTTTTCAATTTGATCTAAACTTAATTTTAATTCTTGAATATTTGGGTCTACAGGTTTGTCGTTATCAATTTTTCTAACTTTAATACCTCTACCCTTTTTGATAATGGCAAGTTCACCATCTTCTAAGTACAATGCATCTTTTGTAAATTCTATGAAAGGCGATGCATCAGAAGCAACAAAAAACTCTTGATTGTTTTTGCCAACTCCAATAGCTATAGGACTTCCAAGTCTCGCTACAACTAATTCGTTGGGTTTAGTTCTATCAAAAACAGCAATTGCATAAGCACCAATTACATTAGTTAAAGCTAATTGAACAGCTTTACCTAATTTACATCCTTCTCGTTTTTTTACTTCTTCTATTAAGTTTACTAATACTTCGGTATCTGTATCACTCTTAAATTCATATCCACGAGATATTAATTCCTTTTTGATAGTATCATAATTCTCTATAATACCATTATGTACAATTACTAAGTCACCAGATTCAGAAAAATGTGGATGAGAATTTACGTCATTAGGTACACCATGAGTAGCCCATCGTGTATGTCCAATTCCAATTTTCCCTTTTTTTCTAGTTTCTTCATTGTTGGTAATAACTTCTAAATCTGAAACTTTTCCTTTAGTTTTAGAAAGATTCATGTTTTCTCCATCATACATCATGATACCAGCACTATCATAACCTCTGTATTCTAGTCTTTTAAGACCGTTAATTACAATTGGATAAGCATCTCTATCTCCAATATAACCTGTAATTCCGCACATAATAATTTTTTAAGTTGTTGTTTGTATCTAGTTGTCTTTTTCTTCAGAGTAGGATATAATTAATTTGACTCTATTTTCTCCATTAGTAGCAGAATGGTCAAATAATGTAACTCCCCTAGGATTCCAATTATATGTATTAATATCTGTTTGTATAAAGTTATTTATTACAGACGCATCGGTTCCAGGGTTATAAACTTTAAGAACAAGAGGTACATTTTCACTAGTTTGTCCACTAACTAAATTTGAAATGTAATCGGTAATTCTAATGGTATACTCTTTTGGTTTACCATCATCATCATTACCAAGAAATCCTCCGAAAAACAATTGTTCATTATAACTATCTTCAATATGTTCTCCATCACCGTTACCAGTGTTTTTAAATAATAAAAGTCTAGCAGGAACTTTAGTAGTATCTCTAGAAGCATCTATATTAAAAACTAATGATGCATCATTGATTAAAATATTTTGAGATCTTAAATCCTGTAATTCAGTTCCGTTTAATATGTTTATAGTGGCCATGCTTCCAGCTGTTCCTTGAATTGTAACACTGTTAGAAGGTACTGGATTTTCTGGAGCAGTCATGGTATATTTACTATTAGTAATACCTGCAAAATTAAATGTATAATTGCCTACAATAGTATCTTGAACAACTCCTTCATCTAATGTAGTTATCGTATAATAAAACTTTACACGTGGAGCATTTGTCCCTAATGATAATGGAACCATAGTACCATCTGTTCCTTCGGCTTTAAGAATTAAACCTCTAAAGTAATTATTGAAATCATTTTGACTTGTAAATTCACTATCTCCAAATTTATCCCAAAACAATTCTCTCATTCTTGTTTTGTTTAAAGGAACAGTTAAGAAAGGAATGCTATTCGTAAGTTTTATTGTGTCTTTATACGTTGATCCTGTACTTAACTCTCTATTAAAAACATATAGGGTATCTGTTGGATCTGGAGTATACATAAAACCTGGGTCATCATTTAACAATTCAGATTCTACATAATCTACATTTGACATGTAACTATTTTGTTGTGTAGGATCCCCTGGGTTTAAGTTATTTAGGAAGGTTCCATTTCTATATACCTTTAAAGCAACTGGTATAGTAGAGTTTCCTAATAAAGAATCTAATCTAAACTTCGGTTTTCCATCTGATTCATCATCTAATCTTGTAGATGTGTAAGGAATTTCTAATACAGCTTCATTAAAAACATAAATGGAGTCTAAATCTTCATCATCACCACTTTCAGCTTTAGTTGTATTTTGTGCTGTCATTGGATTCAAAGAAACTCCAAGTTGACTAATTATAGAAGCTTCAATTCTTTCATAATCAGGATTGTTATAAACACCCAATAAGTACTCCCCTAAACTACCTATAGCTACATTATCTGCTCTAACAGCATCTACCATACTATCTTTAACAATAACTTCTAGAGTAATTTGTTTCGTGTCAAAATTAGTATTGCTAATTACATTACCTCCAATTTCACGAAAATCTTTTTCGCAAGAAATCACAAATAAAAGTGAGATTACAGCTACACTTAAGTAAACAATTTTTTTAGTCATATTTTGTTTGAAAAATTAAGAATCTTGAAGCTCAAGAACATTCTCTTTGTAGAAATCTAAATAAGCTTCAGTTAAATACTCTTCAGATTGGTAGTCTAATACCATAACGCCACTATCTTTAATGAATTGTTGAAATTCTTCAGAATATTGGTCGCTACCTTTAATGATAGCATCTGAATTTAAAACAGCATTTCTCAATATGTTTTCTTGAGTAGGGTTTTCTAGGTGAGTAATACTAGAGTTGTTAATTTTATCAAACTTAACTTTTTTAACTAACTCATTATTTAATTCACCTTTAAACTCATCGTTATATAAAGAAGTAACTATTTTACTATCTGTAAATAAAGGTTCTTCTTTGTAATACTCTTTTAAATACAAAGGGAGTAATGAAGCCATCCATCCATGAACATGAATAATATCTGGTGCCCAGTTTAGTTTTTTAACAGTCTCTACAACTCCTTTGGCAAAGAATATCATTCTCTCGTCATTGTCGTTAAAAAGCTTGTCGTCTTCATCAGTATAAATAGCCTTTCTTTTGAAATATTCATCATTATCAATAAAATATACCTGCATTCTTTCTTTCGGAATAGAAGCAACTTTGATAATTAATGGCATATCCATGTCGTTGATGATTAAATTCATTCCAGACAATCTTATTACTTCGTGTAACTGATGTCTTCTTTCATTAATCACCCCAAAACGTGGCATAAAAATTCTAGTTTGAACTCCCTTAGAATGTGCAAATTTTGCAACATTAAATGCAGTAGATGATAATTCTGTTTCTGGTAAGTAAGGAATAACTTCCGATGAAACATACAATATTCTCTTATCCTTCATTAAATCTAACTCTTTTAAAGGCGCAAAACTACGAAATTTTATGCTAAAATCCTGTTAAATTGCTAATTTTGCCCATATCGTAACATACATTTAATGAAAATATTCAAATCAAAATCTGATTTAAAAAACTATTTAGGGCAAGAAAAGAAGAAAGGAAATAGTATCGGATTTGTACCTACAATGGGTGCATTGCATAAAGGACACCTTTCTCTAGTAGAAAAAGCAATAAGTAAAAATGATATAACTGTGGTAAGCATTTTTGTTAACCCTACTCAGTTTGATAACAAGGAAGATTTAGATAAATATCCTCAAACGTTTGAAAATGATGTAGCTTTACTTGAAAGTGTAAGTTGTGATGTGTTGTTTTACCCTTCAGTAGATGAAATATATGACGAGAATGTTATTGCAGAGAAATTTGATTTTGACGGATTGGAATATCAAATGGAAGGGAAATTTAGAGATGGTCATTTTGATGGAGTTGGAACGATTGTAAAAGCTTTGTTTGAAATTGTAGAACCTGATGTTGCGTATTTTGGAAAGAAAGATTTTCAGCAGTTACAGATTATCAAAAAAATGGTAGAGAAGCATAACATTCTAGTTAAAATAAAAGGAATGCCAATTTTCAGAGAAAAAGATGGGTTAGCTATGAGTTCTAGAAACGCAAGGTTAACAAAAGAGCACAGAGAAGCTGCACCATTTATTTATAAAGTACTTAAAAAAGCAAGAAAAAAAACTGGCACAAAAAATGCTAAAGAAATAATAGAATGGGTAGAAAATCAATTCAACCAACATCCACTTTTAGAGTTAGAATACTTCACAATAGCTGAAGAGAAAACTTTAATTTCTGCAGAAAAGTTCGAGTCCAAAAAGAGATACAGAGGTTTCATAGCAGTTTTTGCAGGAAAAATTCGTTTGATTGACAACATCCGATTCAAAAACAATTAACAAATAATAAAAGATAGATTCTTTAAAAACAGTATTTTTGTAGCATGTTAGTACAAGTAGTAAAGTCAAAAATTCATCGAGTAAAAGTTACCGGTGCAGATTTAAATTATATCGGAAGCATTACCATTGATGAAGATTTAATGGATGCAGCTGGAATTATAGAAGGAGAAAGAGTTCAAATTGTAAATAATAACAATGGAGAACGTTTAGAAACTTATGCGATTCCAGGTCCAAGAAAAAGTGGAGAAATAACATTGAATGGCGCAGCGGCAAGAAGAGTTCAAAAAGGAGACGTATTAATTTTAATCGTTTATGGATTTTTGGATATCGAAGAAGCAAAAAAATTTAAGCCACAGTTAGTTTTTCCTAATGAAGAAACTAACTTATTAGAATAAAATCACTTCGTTTTGTCGTTAAAAAAAATAATAAAAACAGTATTACCTCTCGCTTTGGGAGGTTTTTTAGTTTGGTATTCTTTGTCAAAAGTTTCAATTGAAACTTTAGTACAGTATTTTAAGAATGCCAATTATTGGTGGATTGTATTAGGTTTGTTCTTTGGTGTTTTAAGTCACTTATCACGTGCTTATCGCTGGAAGTTTTTATTAGAGCCTTTAGGGTATAAACCAGATTTTGGAAATAGCACAATGGCGGTTCTTGTTGCTTATCTAGTGAATTTAACAATTCCTAGAGCAGGAGAAGTGTTCAGAGCTACAGTGATGACAACCTATGAAGAAATTCCTTTTGAAAAAGGTTTCGGGACAATTGTTGCAGAACGCATTGCAGATTTAATAATGATGTTGTTAATCATAAGTATTACACTTTTTGTGCAATTTGATTTTATATATGAATTACTAACGAAAAACTTTTCTCCAACAAAAATTCTGATTCTTTTAGCAACTTTGGTAGTTGGAATTTTAATTTTTGTTCGATTTGTTAAAAAAGCAACAGATGGATTTGGGTTAAAAATTAAAAACTTCATTACGGGATTAATAGAAGGTGCGATGAGTATCTTCAAAATGAAAAACAAATGGGCATTCATATTCCACACGGTGTTTATTTGGTTAATGTATGTTGCTATGTTTTGGGCAACAGTTCCAGCAATTGAAAATTTCAATGTTCCTTTTGGTGCTGTTTTAGTTGGATTTATAGCCGGAGGATTTAGTATTGCTGCTACTAATGGAGGAATTGGATTATATCCAGTAGCCGTTGCAGGTGCATTCGCTTTATTTAATATTTCAGAAGAACCGGCTAATGCATTTGGCTGGATTATGTGGACGGCACAAACCGCGATGATTATTATCTTCGGAGGATTATCATTTTTGTTTTTACCGCTTTATAACAAGAATAAATAACTAGCTTCAAAAAATGCCAAAAACCAAAACAACGTATTTCTGTCAAAATTGTGGAGCCCAACATGCAAAATGGGTAGGGCAATGTCCTAATTGTAAAGAATGGAATACAGTTGTTGAAGAGGTTATTCAAAAAGAAGAAAAACGAAACTGGAAATCACCAGTTAATTCTCAGAAAACAGTTAGTAAGCCCTTAAAAATTCATGAGATTGAGTTGAATGCTGAAGAGAGAATATTTTCAAAGAATAATGAACTTGATACTGTTTTAGGAGGTGGATTGGTAAAAGGATCTGTTGTTTTATTAGGAGGTGAACCAGGGATTGGTAAATCAACTTTATTGCTTCAAATTGCATTGCAAATTACCGAAAAAGTATTGTACGTTTCAGGTGAGGAAAGTCAATCTCAAATAAAAATGAGAGCAGAGCGTTTGGCGAATCAAAATTCAAATTGTTTAGTTCTTACTGAAACAAACACCCAACAAATTTTTAGAAATGTAGAAGAAGTTGAGCCAGATGTTTTGGTTATCGATTCAATTCAAACTTTATATACCAACAATATTGAAGCTTCTCCTGGAAGTATTTCTCAAATAAAAGAAACTTCGGCAGAGTTGATCAAATTCGCAAAAGAAACCAATACTCCAGTATTATTAATTGGTCATATTAACAAAGAAGGAAACATTGCTGGGCCAAAAATTTTGGAGCATATGGTAGATGTTGTTCTTCAATTTGAAGGGGATAGAAACCATACTTACAGAATTTTAAGATCTCAAAAAAACAGGTTTGGATCAACAGCGGAATTAGGAATTTATGAAATGTTATCTGATGGTTTACGAGAAGTTACAAATCCATCTGAAATTCTAATTTCTAAAAAAGATACAGATTTAAGTGGAACAGCTATTGCATCAACTTTAGAAGGAGTTCGTCCATTAATGATAGAAATACAAGCTTTAGTAAGTACTGCTGTGTATGGAACTCCACAACGTTCTACAACAGGGTACAATCTAAAAAGATTGCACATGATTTTAGCCGTTTTAGAAAAACGAGCTGGTTTTAAACTAGGTGCTAAAGATGTGTTTTTAAATGTAACTGGAGGAATTTATATAGACGATCCGGCAATTGATTTAGCAGTTGTAGCAGCAATATTATCGTCAAATCAAGATATCGCTATTAATCCAGATGTATGTTTTGCTGCAGAAGTTGGTTTAGCAGGAGAAATTCGCCCTGTACCAAAAATTGATCAAAGAATTGTAGAAGCAGAAAAACTTGGTTATAAAACCTTTGTAACGTCTAAATACAATAAGATTACTTCTAAGAATCATTCCATTAAATTAATATTGGTTGGAAAAATAGAAGAAGCATTTGCTACTTTATTCGCATAAAAAAACCATTTCACTTTTTTAAATCAGATTAATAAAAGCAAAATGGTATTCGACTAGTTAAAATACAATTTTAAGCTTGTTTCTAATTAGGCCCACAAAAAACTTTATTCATACAAATATATCCTGGTGGTAATGGTTTGCATTCAATGCACATTATATAAATCCATCCTCCATTAATAGATTTTTGCTCATTCTTACTCAACGTAGTTCCTAGATTTGAAATGTTTTTTAACATGATTTTAATTTATAAGGTTAATTGCTTCAATTTATAAAAAAAAAATAAATTATCCTAAAAACATGTTGTGTAAGATGTTGTTTTACAGATCTGTATGTTTAAATAAAATCAAGGATTGAGAATTTTTTGTTTAGTATTTTGTCATTGTCTATCCCTAACCATTTATCAAGTAATGTGGCATAGACTTCTCTAAAATCAACCGAAAATTTTAAGTCACCATTACTATCTAAATCAGTTAGGTTAGGTAAATCATTATAAATTCCATTTTGTTTTAAATTCTTCCCAATAACAAATACATTATTGGCTGTTCCATGATCTGTGCCATTGGAACCATTCTGTTTTACACGTCTTCCAAATTCAGAAAAAGTTAAAATTAAAGTGTCTTTGAACTGATTGTTTTTCTCTAAATCTTTTACAAATGCTTCTATGCTTTCAGCGTAAACTTTTAACAATCGAGCTTGTCTGTTTTGTTGGTTTGCATGTGTGTCAAATCCGGTTAATCCTGCATAATAAATTTGAGTGTCTATTCCAGATGAAATAAACTCAGAAATTGTTTTTAATTGCTTTCCAAAAGCATTTTTTGGGTAATCAACAGTCGAAGATTTTGTTTTGGTTTTTTCGTAGATATAAGCTGCTGATGATTTCGCATCAATCATAGTATTATATAAGTAGCCGAGATTATGTTCACTTAAATGAGAATCATTACTGTACTTATTGAATACGTTGTCGAAAAATGGCTGATTTAACAAACGATGAAACAGTTTAGGATTTGTAATTGCTAATCCATTTTGGTTATTTCCTTTCAACATTAAAGATAAGCTTTCGTCTACCTCAATTGCTCCATAAGGTTTAGCATTTGTTTCATCTAAAAACCGACCAATCCAACCCGATTGTAAATATTGATTGCTATCACTTGCTGTTTGCCAAATGTCAGTTGATCTAAAATGAGATCGATTTGGATTCGGATATCCAACATTGTTAATAATACTTACATAGCCTTTATCAAACAATCGTTTTAAAGGTAATAAGCTACTATGAAATCCGAGTTCACTATTCAGATTTAGTAGTTCATTTTTTTGTATTCCAATTCTCTGACGATTTTGATAATAAATATCATTTCGAAAAGGAACAATCGTATTTAACCCATCATTTCCTCCTTTTAGCTGAATAATAACGAGTTTTTTATAATTAGTTAATTCGGGCAAACCATTTTCAAAAGCTTTTAAAAATTGAGGAACAAAAAATAATCCTCCAGAAGCTAATGATGTTCTTTTTATAAAATTTCTTCTTTTCATGTTCTTCAAATTAACAAAGTTGATATTCAGGTAAAGACATTAATTGAATACAAAAATCTTTTTTAGGTAAATCAATGTATTGTGCTATGATTTCTTTTGTTCCACTATTAATTGGACAAAGAAGTAAACTTTCGAAAAGTTCTTTATTTGAAATCGTTCTGTAATTTTTATTGAATATTTCCCAGTTTGCATCTGTCTTTATAAAAGCTCTCTTACGTCTTTTTTCTTTTTTAATAGAATTTACAACGGCTTTAAAATCATCTTTTTCGGAGTAACTAATCTCTGCATTATTTAAAAGGACAGATGCTAGTCTTAATCTTGCAACCATGGTATTGCTATCAATCCAACCTTTTCCCGTTTTCCAACCTGCGACATTAGGTGGAAAAAGTAAAATTTGACCTAGTAATTTTTGAATTAGTAATTGCTGTTTTGATTTTTGAAATTTAAACGGAACCGTTTTATGAATAGTTGCTAAAAGTTCAATTGGAGACTTTATTTTGGTTCCAATATTTTCTTCATCGTAAAACCAATCTGATAGCAACACATATTTCATAAGTTTTTCAATGTTGTAATCTTTAAAGAAAATAGAAGTCATCTCTTCAATTCTAATGGTATTTATTTTATCATTTACAAAGTATTTATAAATCTTTTCGCATATAAAACGAGCACATTGTTTTTGTTGAAGAATTATGTCAACAATATCATTTCCATCAAAATTTCCTGATCGATCAAAAAAAACTTTTTTTCCATAATCATGTTGTCTTCTTCGAAGAATAAAATCTCCATTGAATTTATGATTATAACCTGTGAATGCTCTAGCACTTTCTTGTATATCTTTTTCAGAATAATTTCCTTGACCAATTGTAAAAAGCTCTAAAAGTTCACGAGCAAAGTTTTCATTTGGACGGTTTTTTTTATTTTGTTTGTTGTTTAAATATTTTAGCATTACCGGTTCTTTGGAAATAGCCTTAACAAAACCTCCAAAGTTTCCTAAAGCATGTTTTCTTAAGGTGTTGTTATATTGTAAAACATGCAGAACATTTTTGTCTTCACAAACAAAATGATTCGCCCAAAATAAGGTCATTTTTTCTCGTAATATTTCCCTAGGATTTACAAGTCTATCCATCCAGATGAGATTTAACTCACGAACTTTTTTTCGACTGATTTTCATTAATTCTTTTCTCTTCGATTTGTTTTTCAGACTTTTTAAAGAAACAGAATTCAAGAATTTGGTGTCAATATATAATGGACTTATATTTTCAGAAGATTGAAAGATAGTATCAATAACTTCAGAACGAGTTTTGGATTTTAATTTCTCTAATTCTTTAGGAAGAATACCAAATCCAATTCTATTATATAAATGAAGAATGTGCTTGTTTTCCATAAAATTAAGACTTGATTTGAAAAGAAAAGTTTAATTTAATACAAAAAAACCAATCTATTTAGATTGGTTTTGAGCAGTTTATATTGTAATGATTTAATCTTTTAAAAGATAATTAGTACTGTTTTCAGCTTTAATCCATTCTTTCTTTCCAACGTCATAAGACCAAGAAAAAGAAGCTGTTTTATTATCTGAAGTTAATTCAAAACCATAATGAGTAGTAAAATTTGATAAACTAATATATCTATTTTCAGAGATTGGAAATATTTCAACTTTAGGAAGATTATCCCTCTTATAATATAATTTTTCGTTTTCAACCCAGAACTTTCGATTACTATAGTTACCAATTATTTTTTTATACTGATCTTTTAATTTTTTAGACCCTAATTGTTTTCTATAGTTAATATGACGTAAACCATCTTTTAAAAACCAATGTTCAGGGTGTTTCTTAATTAAGTTAGTAAATATTCCTTCTAAGCTCTCAAAATTATGTGATTGAAACGTTTTATAAGCATTTATAATTTCTTCTGTTTCGGAGTAGTAATAAAGAGTTATTGATCCTCTATGATTAAATTGATCGACTTTTACTCTAAATAGACTTCCTAAGCTATCTCTTTCAAAAACATGTTTAGCTCCTGAAATCCATCCAGCATCAAGGGCTAATAAAATATTATTTTTATAAGGAATAGCTTTATTTAATAATTGATTTTTGTACTGAATGTAATAAGAATTATTGTTGTTAAAATAAGTTACTTGTTGCTCAGATGAAATTGCTCGATATGTGCCGTTATAGGCATTAGTGTTAAATGTTACAGTATTATTTTGATGGAATTCTATATAGTCATCAACTGTAGTTTGGTAAATGGATTCTTTAGGCCAATTTAATTTCATTTTTTTATAAATTCTTTTAGCCTCATCTAATTTTCCGCCGACTAAATAAGAATACGCTTTTACTCGTTGAACTTCTTCTGTATTTGGGGAAAGTAACTCGTAAGTTTTAATTAAATTAACTGCTTCATCATACTTTTCATTTAAAATTAAGGACATGAAATAACTTCTTGCATTGTCTTCATTTTTTGAAGTACTGAATCGTTTTAAAGCATGATCATAAAAACCTTTAATGTTTTTAGTTTCACTAAATATCATATCCAATAACCTATTATAATCTTCGTTATTCGGTTCTATTTCAAGTTGATAATTAATAAGCTCTTCTGCATCTTTCCATCTGTTATAAATAATGTGTTTGTACATTAAAATTTCAAATTGACTTTGGATGGGTAAGTTGTTTTTTAATTCATATGCTTTATCAATTAAGTATTTCTCTTCAAGTTCTCCATGGCTATACCTGTTTCTTTGTTTTGCGTTGTGAAAATAGGCAAGAGTAAAAGAACTGTCAACTTTCACAGCTTCATCATAATTTCTTTTAGCCCAAGCTTCAAGAGCTTTCATAGAACTGGTGGTCATCTCTTTTATGCTTAAATCTATATAACGATCACGCATTTCCTCAACGATACCAATATTATCTTTAATATAAACACTAATTTCATCAATTAATGAAAAGAAATCAGTCCCACTAAATGTTTTTTTAGCTATTTCTTTTCCATTTTTACTGTTATGTACAATTGGTGTAATTGTGTAAATTCCATTTTCTATTTTATACTCACCATCTACATAGTATTTGTTAAAAACAGAACTAGATCTTATTTTGTCAATAGTATTTTCAGTATAAGAAGATTCTGGAGAAACATTTTTATCTTGCTTTAAATCTAATTCAAGCAATTTGTTTATTGTATTACCTAACCATATACTTGTGCTGTCTTTAATGATTTGTTGAAAGTTAAAAATAGGTATACCAACTCTAAACTCCTCTTTAGTTATTGTTTCAGTTTTTAGCTCTCCTAAATCATCTTTAAAGCTTACTTTTTTTGTAGTTGAGCCTAAGTCACTATTTCCAAAACCAAAAAAAAGAACTAAAGCAACTACCAGTCCGTTCAGAGGGAAAATAATTTTCTCTCGTAGTTTTAAAATTTTTTGGTTAATTCTTTCTTTATTATATAAATAGATTGCAAGAGATGGAATAATTCCAATAAAAACCCAAAGTAGCATGTCTACCCAATACGGAGATATATTATAACGAACTAAAGCCCAGTCAACAAATTGTAAAAAGGTCCAGGCAGCAACTAAGTATGCTGCTAAGAACTTTAATACAGTTTGCCATTTCTTTTCCTTGATATTCCCCTCTTCAGCCATAGTAGTGTTAGATGTAATTAGAATCTATAAAGTTGGTAAGCTAATTTAGATAAAAACTATAAAAAACAAAAACCTCGCAAATTTGCGAGGTTTTTGTTTTAGGTAAAGAAGAAAATTATTTTTTATTTACTTCTTTAATATATTTTTCTAAAGCCATTGTCATAGAAGGTGTTTCAGGTGTTGGCGCAGCAATATCTACACGTAAACCTCTTGCTTCTACAGCTTTAATTGTAGAATTACCGAAAACGGCAATTCTTGTGTTATTTTGTTTAAAATCAGGGAAGTTCTCAAATAAACTTTCTATACCAGAAGGGCTAAAGAAAACTAACACGTCATAAAACACATCTTCTAAATCAGATAAATCGCTAACAACAGTTCGATATAAATCTGCTCTTTTCCAATCTACTCCTAATTTGTTTAACTCGTCTGGAATAAGTGGTTTTAACTTATCAGAACTCGGAAGCATAAACTTCTCGTCTTTATGTTTCTTGATAAGCTTTGTTAATTCAGGAAAAGTACGTGTACCTACATAAATTTTACGTTTACGATAAACCACGTATTTTTGAAGGTAATAAGCAACTGCTTCAGACTGACAGAAATATTTCATATCATCAGGAACAGTAAAACGCATTTCTTGAGCTATTCTAAAAAAATGATCTACAGCATTTCTACTTGTTAAAATAATTGCTGAGAAATTACTCAAGTCAATTTTTTGAGCTCTTACTTCCTTAGTCGGAATTCCTTCAACATGGATAAATGATCTAAAATCAACTTTTACTTTTTGCTTTTCAGCTAAATCAAAGTAAGGTGAAGTTTCTGTTTTTGGTGCTGGTTGAGACACTAAAATGGTTTTCACTTTCATAAAACTTTCTCTTTACGTCGTTGTTGTTTTATATATAATTAGCAAAGGAGCTAATTCGAGGGTGCAAAAGTACAAAATAAAATAGAAGAAGTTATTAAAAATCAGCTTTTTGTTATTTCTAAGAATTAAAAAACTTCTAAAAATCATTAATAAACAAATGAAAACAAGTAAAAAAGTAATGTTTGAATATCCATAATGAAACAAAATCAATATTGGAAACAACCATAAGCTAATATTGTATAGATAACCAGATTTTGAAAAGATATAATATCTTGTGGTTTCTTCAATATTTAAAGTATGAGCAATTATTCTAATGAAAAGAAATTTTAAAATCATATAACTAGTTATTCCTAGAAATAGAAGTAAGTAACCATATGATATTTTCGGTAAAAGATCAGAGATAATAAAATAAAGAGTAAGAGCAAAAATAAGCGTTGTAAAAGAAAATATTAGTACATGAAAAGTAGAAAAGGTAGATGGATTTTTTTCTGTTCTATTTTCTATAAAACCTTGTGAGAATAATGCTATTGAATACCCCAATAAAAGTTGAGGTTTGTATAGCTTCATAAAAGCGATTAATACCATTGCTATTATAAAAACTAATGTAATCCAGTCATTTGACTCTAAATTTCTGCTAATTAATTCCATCAAGGTGTTGTGGTCAGAGAATAATTCAATTAACACAAAATTAGCAATAAATTAGTTTATCTTTGTCCTTATTTTTAACGAAACTTAAAATTAATGTCTGACACACTAGTCATCATTCCTACGTACAATGAAAAAGAAAATATCGAAGCAATCATTCGAGCTACTTTTGACCAAGAAAAAGTATTTGAAGTTTTAATTGTTGACGATAACTCACCTGATGGTACTGCCACTATCGTTGAAAATTTACAAGCAGAATTTCCAAGTCAATTACACTTAGAAAAAAGAACGGGTAAAAACGGATTGGGTACTGCATATATTCATGGATTTAAATGGGCACTTGAGAGAGACTATGAATATATTATAGAAATGGATGCAGATTTTTCTCATAACCCAAATGATTTAGTGAGATTATATAATGCCTGTGCTGTTGAAGGTGCAAATGTATCTGTAGGTTCGCGTTATTCTGTAGGAGTTAATGTGGTTAATTGGCCGATGCATCGTGTGTTACTTTCATATTTTGCTTCTAAATATGTTCGATTTATTACAGGAATTCCTGTGAACGATACAACGGCAGGATTTGTATGTTGGAGCAGAAAAGTTTTACAAACGATTAAACTTGATAAGATTAGATTTGTTGGATATGCTTTTCAAATAGAAATGAAATATAAGGCTTGGAAGCACGGTTTTTCAATTAAGGAAGTATCAGTAATTTTTACCGATAGAACATTAGGAGAATCAAAAATGAGTGGTGGTATTGTATCCGAAGCTTTATTTGGAGTTATTAAAATGAGATTAAAAGGATTACCAAAATAAAATATGGGAGTGTCGTATTTAATAAAGAACGCAAAAATAGTAAATGAGAATACCGTTATAAACGGAGATGTGTTAATTGAAGGGGAAATTATAACTAAAATAGATAATAATATTACCCCAACTAAAGATGTTACTGTAATTGATGCTCATGGAAAATATTTAATTCCTGGTATGATTGATGATCAAGTGCATTTTAGAGAACCAGGGTTAACTCACAAAGCAAATATTGGCACTGAAAGTAAGGCAGCAATTGCAGGAGGAATCACATCTTTTATTGAAATGCCAAACACGATTCCTCAAGCTACAACTCAAGAATTACTTGAAGATAAGTTTGAAATCGCAAGTAAAACTTCATATGCAAATTATTCGTTTATGTTTGGAGGAACTAATGATAATTTAGAAGAGCTTTTAAAAACTAACCCTAAAAATGTAGCAGGAATTAAGTTGTTCTTAGGTTCTTCAACTGGTAACATGTTAGTAGATAATGAAGAAGTTTTAGAAAAGATATTTTCTTCTACAGATATGATTATCTCTGTGCATTGTGAAGATGAACAAACCATTCGAGATAATACTGCGAAATTTAAAGCTGAATACGGAGATGATATTCCGGTAAAATATCATCCAATTATTAGAAGTGAAGAAGCATGTTATTTATCTTCTTCAAAGGCAATTGAATTGGCGAAAAAAACAGGAGCTCGTTTACATGTTTTTCACCTGTCTACTGCAAAAGAAATGGAATTATTTAGAAATGACATTCCATTAGAAGAGAAGAAAATTACTGCTGAAGTATGTATTCACCATTTATGGTTTACAGATGCAGATTACGATAAGAAAGGAACACATATCAAATGGAATCCTGCTGTAAAAACAACGAACGATAAAAAAGCATTATGGGAAGCTTTATTGGATGATAGAATAGATGTTATTGCTACAGATCATGCGCCTCACACTTTAGAAGAAAAAGCGAACTTGTATGCAAAAGCTCCAAGCGGAGGACCTTTGGTTCAACATGCTGTTATTGCCCTTTTTGAAAAAGTAAAAGAAGGTATAATAACAATAGAAAAAGTAGTTGAAAAAATGAGTCATAATCCTGCAAAACTTTTTCAAGTATCCAAAAGAGGCTTTATAAAGGAAGGTTATTATGCAGATATTGTACTAGTTGACCCTTCATCATCTTGGAAAGTTTCAAAAGATAATGTTTTATACAAATGTGGATGGTCTCCTTTTGAAGGAGAAGAATTTTCATCAAAAATTACCCATACTTTTGTAAATGGTGTTTTGATGTACGATAAAGGAACTTTTAACGAAGAAGTTAAAGGAAAACGTTTGTTATTCGATAGATAAATGAAAAGATTACAGTTTTTCATACCTATTCTTTTTTTATTTGTTTCTTGTACAGGTAATACAATTTACAAAAAACCAGAAGATCTAATTCCTAGAGATTCAATGGTTTTATTGTTAACTGATATGCATATTGCTGCAGCTGCTAGACAGACAAAAAACAAATTCAACAAAAAGGATGTAAATTATATGCATTTTATTTTTGAAAAGTATAAAATAGATAGTACTCGATTTGAAAGTAGTAATACCTATTATACTTCAATAATAGATAGTTATGATAAACTTCTAAATAATGTTAAATTAAATCTTCAAGAAAAAGGAGTAGTCATTCAAAAAGAGATTATAGCTTCTGACTCAGTTAAGAAAACAGAAAAAACTGACAAAAAAGATTTAAAATTAGAAATTGACTCTTTAATCAATAAAGTTCATAAAAAAAGATTAACGAAGTCAGAAAAAACTTCTGAAGAAGAATAGTTATTTTTGAAATTCTAAACAAATCTCCTTTATATTATCGTCAATTTTTTGAAACTCAAAATTTAGTGTATTAATAATTTTACTTGCATCATATACCTCTATGTTGTGCGAAGATTTAGCAGAATTTTTTGTCATTGTAGGTTTTTTTCCTGTAATTAGCGTTAACAACCAATCTACTCTCCAGAAAATTGAAGTCATTAATGGCGTAGCCATGATACTTGGTTTTTTTACATTGAAGTTATCAGCGATACAAAACAAAATATCTTTAAAAGATTTATTTTCTGAAACTAATATAAATCGCTCATTAAAAATTGTTGATTCAGTTAATTGAATCATAGCATTTACAACATCTTTTACTCCGACAAATCCAGTAATTCCATCAGTATAAAATTTAAAACCATTATATACTTGACTAAACAATTTTCCCGAACCTTCATTAAAAAAGCCGCTACCTAAAATTACTCCTGGATTTACAATTACAACATCAAGTCCTTCTTGACTACCTCTCCAAACTTCCATTTCAGCGCCGTATTTTGTAATTGCATAACCGTGTTTATCTCCATTATCAATCCATTCATTTTCTTCATTAACAAAGTTATTTCCAACGGCATCACCTATTGCAGCTATTGAACTTACAAAACAAAACTTATGAATTTTATGTTCTATAGATAAGTTAACAATATTGGCAGTTCCTTCAATATTAGTTTGCCTCATTTTATGATAATCTTTAGGATCAAATGATACTAAAGCAGCACAATGATATACTCTTGAAATAGTATTTTCAAAAACATTTTGTAAAGAAGGAATGTCTGTAATATCAGCAACTATCCAACTAATTTTTGAAAATAAGTATTCATAATTTCCGGCGTAATAAGAAAATACTTTTTTTACAGCTTTTAACTTTTCTTTAGTTCTATATAATGCAATAATTTTATCATTTTCTAGTGATAAATGATATAATAAGTGTGATCCAACTAATCCTGTACCTCCAGTAACTAAAATCATATTCCAAAAATAGGCAATAAAAAAAGGTTGCTTAGAAAAGCAACCTTTAATTTTTTGTTTTGTTTTTTATTGAATTACTGGAACGTTGTTAATTTGAATTTTAACATCAAATTCAATTTTACCAGTTTGTCCATCACCTTCAACAATACTTGTAACTTTAATAAGACCTTTATTTCCTAAAGCATCTTCAAATTCAATAATATCATTAACCGCTAATTGAGAAACAGCTTGAGATGTAGGTTTTACTAAACTGTTTAATTCAGATTCTAATGTAATTGCATCAAAATCTGTAACTGTGAAAGTTGTAGATTTCTTTAAAAAACATTCATTTTTATCAGCATCAGCAATTGCAGTTAAATTAAAAACAGTACTAGGATAATTCTTTACAGAAGCAAAAGAAGCTTTATCATTTAAACCGTAATAGTAACCAAAATCCCATGAACTTCCTGTTGAAGCAGCATCACTAATTTTATGAATAGTATTGTTGTAAAAAGTCATAAAAGTAGAAGAACTTTCATTACCTAATGGAGCTGCTAATAATCTAGCTGAATATGTTGTTACTGCTGTTGGAAGGTCTACTGGAGTTTCTCCTGGTACTTCATCTTCACTACCACAGCTTGTTAAAATAAATAGGTTTGTGATTAAAGCTAATAATATCGGAAATTTCAAATATTTTTTCATTTTTCTCTAAGTTTTATATTGTTAATATTTGTTAGACCCTAATTTTTTTTTGAAGTCACAGTTATTAAAGTTTTTATTCCAATTTTGTAAAAGATAAAAAAATTAATAAATGAAGAATAATTTTAAAGTTATCTAAATAGTATATTTGCCATTCATAAATAAGTAAATTTTAAAATGGCTGAAAATTTAGTAGAAGAGCTAAGATGGAGAGGAATGGTTCATGATATTATGCCTGGAACCGAAGAGCAATTAGAAAAAGAAATGACAAGTGCTTATATTGGTTTCGATCCAACTTCAGATTCATTACATATTGGTAGTTTAGTACCTATTATTTTATTGGTTCACTTAGAAAAATCTGGTCATAAACCAATAGCTTTAGTTGGTGGTGCAACGGGAATGATTGGTGACCCATCGGGAAAATCTGATGAAAGAAATTTACTTAATGAAGAAGCGTTAGCTAAAAACGTAAGCGGTATAAAGAGAACTTTAGCTCGTTTTTTAAACTTTGATAGTACAGAGAAAAATGCTCCAGTTTTAGTAAATAATTACGATTGGATGAAAGATTTTTCATTTATTGAATTTGCTAGAGATGTGGGAAAAAGAATTACTGTAAACTACATGATGGCGAAAGATTCTGTGAAGAAAAGAATCTCTGGAGAGTCTGGAAATGGAATGTCTTTTACCGAGTTTACTTACCAACTAATTCAAGGATACGATTTTTACCATTTACATAAATCTCATAACTGTATGTTACAAATGGGAGGTTCTGATCAGTGGGGAAATATTACTACAGGAACAGAATTAGTTCGTAGAATGAATCCAGGTGGAGAAGCAAAAGCTTTCGCAATGACTTGTCCATTAATTACAAAAGCTGATGGTTCTAAGTTTGGGAAATCTGAAGGAGGAAATGTTTGGTTAGATGCAGATAAAACTTCGGTTTATAAATTCTACCAGTTTTGGTTAAACACTACAGATGAAGATGCAGAAAAATATATTAAGATATTTACATTCTTAGGCAAAGAAACTATTGATGCTTTAATTGAAGAACATAAACAAGCTCCTCATGCCAGAATTTTACAAAAGAAATTAGCTGAAGAGGTCACAATTTTTGTGCATTCGAAAGAGGAATTAGATAAAGCGATTGCAGCATCTAACATTTTATTTGGAAAATCAACAGCTGACGATTTAAAAGGATTAGATGAAACTACATTTTTAGATGTTTTTGATGGGGTGCCAAAAGCTGTTGTGGCTAAAGCTGAATTTGAAGCTGGATTAGATATGATTGCGGCTTTATCGGCTAAAACTCAGTTTTTAAAATCGAACGGAGATGCACGTAGAGCGCTAAAAGAAAATTCAATTTCTGTTAACAAAGAGAAAATAAAAGAAGATTATAAAATTACTGCTTCAGATTTAATAGCAGATAAATATGTGTTATTACAAAGAGGAAAAAAGAACTACTTTTTATTAAAAGTAGAATAGTTTAAGAAGCAATTTTTACATCAAAATTTAAAGGGCATCGCTTACAGTTGATGCCTTTTTTCTTATACTTATTACAACACTTGGTTTTTGGTTTTAAACAAGAAGCAACACAAGCTTCATCACATGCGTTTAATGTGTGTAATTTTGTAATTGGCTCTTTTTCAGGAGTGTAAAAAACTATCATGTCTTGTAAAAATCTGCGCAAATATAATTATTTATTTAGAATAAATAAAAATAAATAATTTAATCGTAACAATTTCAGCTTTTTGAGCACTTATATGGTATCAAAAATTAACTATGAAAAATGAAATAATACTAGAAAGTAAATTAACAGTACATCAGAAAACACATATTTCTGTTGTTATGTTAATCCCAGTGTTTTTTGTAATTGTAATTACTTTGATCCAACATTTTGAACAACATAATTTGTCTGATATTTCTCTAAGTTTTCCTAGATTAATACCAGCAACAATTGTATTATTAGTATTAATAATGTTACTTTTTTTAAAGACCGGAATCTTAGAAAAGAATAATAATTTATATGAGGGAACCTATTTTAAAGGAAAGTTATTGTTCAAGAAAAAAATTAATTTAACAGATAAAACGAAGGTTGCAATTTTAAAACTAAATAAACGCCAAAAAATGGCTTGGTTTTCAATAGCAAATCCAGATCAAGCTTTGTCGTATCATAAAAATGATATTACACTATTAAATGATAAACATACAAGAAAAGAGCTTTTAGTTTCACTGGATGATGAAAACTTGGCCAATAAAACCGTCTCGTTTTTGGAAGAAAACTTCGATTTAACTTTCGAGACGTATAACCCAGATTTTAGTTAGATATTTAAACAAAGCATTGAAAAAGTATAAATTGAATTTTGGAGATGTAAAATTAGGAATGTTATACAAATTCGTAAATGCAAAACGACAATCATTGCATGCAATCGTGAATCTTTAGATTTCTACAGGAACATTAGAAGCAGAAGATGTTACGCTGATGTCTACTCCAAATAAAATTCAATTGCCTTATCTAATGCAAATTGGTAGCAGAACTTAGTATTAGGTTTTAATGTTTATGTTCCTAAAGGATCATTTAAAAATGTTCGTTTTGGATTTGAATATGCATCACCATTGTATCAAGAGCCAAATGGTATTCAATTAGAAAGAAGAGAGACATTAATTTTTGGTTTACAATATTCATTGTAATAATTTTCACAAAAATTTATACTATTTAAGAGTAAGGATAGTTTAATTTATAGACCAATTCCTTAAAATTATAATTTAAAAACAATCAATCATGAGAAAATCAATTTTATCAATTGTAGTATTTGTAGTTGCTTTAGTAAGTTCTGACAATGTATTTGCTCAAGACTTTAAAGATTTAGATAAGAGTCCAATGGATGCAGCTACGTATCCAGCTAGTTATAGAGTTTCTGATAAATTAGCTAAAGTAATCTATAGTCGTCCACAACTAAAAGGAAGAGATTTAGATAAATTAGCACCTAAAGGGAAAGTATGGAGAACAGGAGCTAATGAAGCTGTTGAAATTACTTTTTACAAGGATGTTACTTTTGGAGGGAAACCAGTAAAAGCTGGAACATACACTTTATTTACTATTCCAGGAGATAAAGAATGGACAGTAATTTTAAGTACTGCAAAAAATGTTTGGGGTTCTTATTTCTATAACGAAAGTGAAGATGTTGTAAGAGTTATAGGTGAAGTTTCTAAAGGAAAGAAAACTTTAGAAGCATTTACTATGGCTTTTGATGGTAAAGATAACGATGCAAAATTATATATGGGTTGGGGAGACCTAGTAGTTTCTGTTCCTGTTAAGGGGTAATCCATAACAGAACTATACGAAGAAGCCTGAGCATTTGCTCAGGCTTTTTTGTTACATAAAAACACATTCTTATGATAAAATATGCTTGTTTTATGGAAGTTTAAGAAAATACATTGAAGAAAGAATTGAAATTTGGAGGGTATAACCATAAAATTAGTATCATGTCAAACTATACCAAATTATCAGTAACAAATCAAAAAAATGAAGCAGTAGAAGTATATGTAACTTTTGCTGCTTCAAACCCTGCAAACACTTGTTGTGGAAGCCCAGCAACAGTATCGGATTTTAGTAAACTAACTCAGGTAAATAATCTAATGGGGAAATTTACTTTAGCAGCCAAAAGTACTCATGAGTTTGATCCTAAAGGAAAATGCTTTAGTGGTAATATTTGTTTTTATATAGAACCACAGTGTCCTGTAAAAGGAGTAGATTTTAATAATGGAGAACAAGGAACTAGTATTGCTGAGTTTACATTAAATCCTAGTGAAAGTTGTGATGAAGCTTTTGATATTAGTTGTGTAAATGGGGTGAATAGTTTCATTACAATGAAAGTAGATAAAGATGGAGGATGGAATTATGGTCCTGATAAAAAATCAATAGATATGATTTATAACAAAGGCTTAGGATTGAATTCTGGAAACCCTGGAGTATTTCCTGTGAATTGTACAGATTGTATTCAATTAGTAGGTAACAAACCTTGTCCAACCTTACCTGTAGGACCAGCGCAAACAGAAAGGATTTGTAATGTGCAACGTTCAGGTAGAGGAGGAGTATTACAGGTTATTTTAACTGATCCACAACCAGCATAAACATTATTTTTAAACTATAAGAACTAATGTTTTTTAGTTCTTATAGTTTGTTTTTACTGGTATGCAATACAAAAGTTGCGTTAAACCCAAAATGGAAATTACCATCATGGAAATTAAAGTTATTTGTAGTTTGTGTAATAAAAGCATCTTCAGCAAAAGTCCTAGCATTCGTCATATGGAATTGAAGCATTAAATGACTTAGTTCCCAATTTACACCAATCATAAAAGGATTATACGTTTTAATCGAGTTTAACGGATTAAAAACAGAATAATATTCCGATACAATAGAAACATGCCCGCCAACTTTATAACGTGCTCCAAATCCTAATCCGTATTGGCTTTTAGGATCTTGACTATTCATAGAGTTATTACTTCTTGAGATAAAAAATGGACTAATCTGTGCTGATAATTTTGAGTTAAACTTTCGTGCCATTAATAACTGAGTAACAAAACTATAATTGCTTGAACCTGATGTTCCACCATATAAGTTTTGACTCATTTTATTATTAGTAACAGAAACGGTTTGTAAAGCTACTATACTAAATGGACTTCCAGTTCCTTTTTTAGCTTGTTTTAAAAACTTATATTTTGCGTATCCATCGGTAATTTCATCCCAGGTACTATAACCAACTCCAAGCGCAAAATTATCAGATACGGCATAGTCTAAACCAAAACGCATATTTACTTCATCAGCTAAGAAAAATTGAGTTTCTCCATTAGGTCTATTCCAATATCTATTATACCACGAAATTTCTAAAGCTCCCTTCTTTCTAGTTTCTACAGAATGTCCTAATCCAATTCTGGTTGTTTTAAAAGTAGCCATTTCATAAATCGGTTTGTTTGGATATTCTTTATCTAGCTTATCTAACAATCCTTGAGCTTTACTTGTAAACGGAAGAAAAGCGATAGCTGCAATGGTGTATACTATTTTATTCATTCTCATAAGGCTCATATTGGAAGTTAAATTTTACAAGTACAACTTTAGCAATGTTGTTCGATAAAATTGGAGGTATTTTAATATTAAAATCTTTTACAGTTAAGTTAAATTCACCAGATATGGTATAACTGTTTTCTGTTTTTTGAATCGTTGTTTTTATTTCAATTTCTTTGGTAATTCCATGAATGGTTACTTTACCATTAATCAGTTGAGTTTGAGGTGCAGCATTTTCTAAACCTTCTAATAAAACACCTTCAAAGGTAGCCTTTGGGTAAATATCAGATTCAATATAACTTTCATTAAAATGTTCGTGCATTAAGTCTTTCTTAAAAACAAAAGCGCGCATTAACATTGTTGCAGCTATTTCTTTTTTATCAAAATCAAGAATACTTAATACTTGATTATTCTTAGCCTCAATATCTTCTACTGTTGCGTAGGAGAAGAAGGTAACTTGTCCTTGTCTGGCAATAAATTGCTGGCTAAACACTGTTCCTAATTTAAAAAACAATAAGAGTAGTAAAAGTGGTAGTTTATTCATCTGTATTCTTTATATCTATAAAGCAATTTAAAAGTATTACATCTTTTAAATATCCTTTACAAATTCCTTTTATATGTATGAATTGATTTTTCTTTAAATCGTTCAATATTTCTTGTTCACTATTGTTTATATCGCAAATAACTCCTGAATTAGAAGCGGTATTTAAAATAATCGTCTTTCTATTGTTTAAAGAAGTAATTTCTTTAATAGAACCATATACCTCTATAACTTCGTTAACATATTTCTGATTTGCCTTATTTTCATTTGCTATAAACTCAAGTAAAAGATCGTTTGACGAAATAGCGAATTTTGGCGCTACTTCTTTAATATTATTTTGATTTGAACAGGCTTTGATAAAAAAACTCAGACAAATCATAGAAAAAACAAACATACACTTCAATAAAAAACGATAATTTTTAATCATAGTGTTATATTTACTTTGTATCAAAGTAAACTATTTATTTTAATATTTTTAGGATATTTTTGAGTGAAAAGGAAAATAAAACGGTGAAAAGGAAAATATACAGGGTTAATTATTTGTAGTTTTATCCAATGAGAAAAGATTCTTTATACTTATTTACAGTTTTATCTATTACTATAGTTTTTCTGGTTATTTCTGTAATCGGAGCAAAATACTTTATTAAGGCTAGTGCAAATCAATTGATTGAAGTGCAAGTTGAAACAAGTAAAAGAGAAGCTAATGAAATAGCAAGTATCATTAACTTTCAATTATCTCAAGAAGTAGATAAAGAAAGGGCATTACAAAACCTTCAAGAAACCATTTCTGGAACAAATACAAATGCATGGTTTATTTCTGTGTTAGATTGGTCTGGAAAAAAAATATGTCATCCCGATAAAACTAAATTAGGTGAAATAGAAAACTCAAATCCAGATTTACTAGAATCTTTAAAAGAGAAAAATAATTCGGAAGATTTATACGATATTTTAGTAGGAAATAAATCCAGAACTAAAAATGAAAGTGAGGGAGAAGTAATTCATACTGCTGCAGTAAAAAGTACGGATTTACTAATTGCTGCAAACGTAAATATAAGTATCATCAACAAGCAACTAAGTCAACTGAAAAAGAATTTCTATTTGATTTTCTTAATTATGGGAGTGTTAGTAATTGTGTTATCTTCTTTGGCTGTTCGTATTATAGGTAGTAGATATGAAAAACATTTAGAGTTGAAGTATACATCTTTAGAATCTGAAGTGATTAACTTATCAAAACTGAATACTGATTTAGTAAATTATAAAGAGAAAAAAGAAAAGCAACTTATTGAGGAAAGAATTAAAATGGAGGAGGAACTTCGAACAATTACAGAAACAAAAGTAGTGGAAAAGGCTGAATCAAAAGAAGAAGAGCCGAAGCAAGAAGAGGTGTTAGAGAAATTACCTGAAACTTCTGAGTTCAATAGAAAGAGAATACTTACCTATATGCGTAATGAATTGGTTCCTGTATTAATTAGTGAAATAGCATATGTATACACAGAAAATACAATTACTTATGTGGTTAATTTTGACGGAAAAAAATCAACATCTAATGCAAGTTTAGATGATATGTATACGAATTTCGATCCAACATTATTCTTTAGAGCTAATCGACAATATATAATCAGTATTTCTGCAATTGATAAGATTATTAAATACGGAAAGAGTCAACTTAAAATAGTATTAAATTCTAAAGTAAACGAAGAAATTATTATTAGTAAAAACAAAGCGGCTGAGTTTAAGCAGTGGCTTAATATGTAGAAGTTTAACTTTATTCTTGTGATTTTTTAAGGCCATTTTTTCCTCTTTAGCGGTTGGTTTTATGGTTTCATTAAGGTTTATAATTCATAAACGTTTTTTGTTATAGTTATTTGTTGTGGTAAAAATAGTTATCGAATAATTACTACAATATAAAACTTGAAAACAATGACAAAGAGATTATTACATCGATTAAGAAAATTAGTAAAAAACACTTATTTATTATTACTAGATTGCGCGAAAGCCGCTAGTTATGCAAAACAACGTTAAAATTTCAAGCAGATTTTTTCCGCTTTAAACCTTTTTTTACATACTTCACACAGTTTATTAGTAGAAAACACTAATGTTATTCGGAAGTTTGAAGTGTTATTAAAAACCCAAGAATTATGAAAAACTTAAAAAAACAAATTTTAAAAAGTCTAGCAATTTTTACTCTAGTGTTTGTTGTAAGTTGTAACGAGTCAGAGGATAACTTACCTCAAGAACTATCAATTCAAGATAAGATGGCTATTCTAGAAAATGGAGAGTGGCTTTTAAAAGGCTTTGAAGATACAGTTATGTATACGTTCAAAAATGGAGAGCGATCAACTTTTTACGGCACCGAAGGTAAGTTTACGGAACCAATTCCAGGAAAAAATGACTATTCAATAGTTGACTCAAAATTAATGATTGATTTTAATTTTGGCAATACCGGAACATTTGAATTAAGAGTTAGTTGTAATAATAATATCGTAGAAATGTATAATGGAGATGTTGTTAACAGCACATTGTACAGAAAAGATTCTAATTATAAGGATTGTTTAGATTGAACCAAGTAAACAATTTTTGCTCTAAAAGGATGACACTTTGCTCGGTGTCATCCTTTTTTATTTATAAAATCATTATTGTGTTTGCCTTTTTTAATTCTGAAATAACTGTAAATTTGCAGCTTTAAAATCATATCATAGCAAACAAAGTGAAGCAGTCGAAAAAGATTACTTCGTCGTTTTAGGTTTCGTCATGATAAGAACAATTATAAAAGATGCAGTACAATCACCAAGAAATAGAAAAGAAGTGGCAAGAGTATTGGGCAAAAAACCAAACTTTCAAAGCTAGTAACAATTCAGATAAACCTAAGTATTATGTGTTGGATATGTTTCCTTATCCATCTGGAGCAGGATTACACGTTGGTCACCCATTAGGTTATATTGCTAGTGATATTTACGCTCGTTACAAACGTCATAAAGGGTTTAATGTATTGCATCCTCAAGGATATGATAGTTTTGGATTACCAGCAGAACAATATGCAATTCAAACAGGTCAACATCCTGCGATTACTACAGAAACAAATATTACAACGTATCGTAGACAATTAGATCAAATTGGTTTTTCATTTGATTGGTCTCGTGAAGTTCGTACGTCGAATCCTGAGTATTATAAATGGACACAATGGATTTTTATTCAATTGTTCAATTCTTGGTACAATAAAGACTCAGATAAAGCTGAAGATGTTAGGACTTTAGTTGAAAAATTTAAAGGAGAAGGAAATGCAACTGTAAATGCAGTTTGTGATGAAGATGTGGAAACGTTTACTGCTGAAGAGTGGAACGGTTTTTCAACTACAAAACAACAAGAAATTTTATTACAATATCGTTTAACGTTTTTATCGGATACTGAGGTAAACTGGTGTCCGGCTTTAGGAACAGTTTTAGCGAATGATGAAATCGTAAACGGAGTTTCAGAACGTGGAGGTCATCCTGTTGTTCGTAAAAAAATGACACAATGGTCTATGCGAATTTCTGCATATGCACAACGATTATTAGATGGATTAAATGGAATTGATTGGCCACAGCCTTTAAAAGATATTCAAACGAACTGGATTGGAAGATCTCAGGGAGCAATGGTTTCTTTTAATGTTGATGGACATGATGCAAAGATTGATGTATTTACAACGCGTCCTGATACTATTTACGGAGTAAGTTTTATGACATTAGCTCCAGAACATGAGTTAGTAGCAAAAATTACAACTGCTGATCAAAAAGAAGCAGTAGAAGCATATGTTGAAGCTACAGCTAAGCGTTCAGAACGTGATAGAATGGCCGATGTAAAGACAATTTCAGGTGTCTTTACAGGAGCTTATGCAATTCACCCATTCTCAGGAAAACAAGTTCCAATTTGGATTGGTGATTATGTGTTAGCGAGCTACGGAACTGGAGCTGTTATGGCCGTTCCTTGTGGAGATCAACGTGATTATGATTTCGCAAATCATTTTGGGTTAGAAATTCCAAATATTTTCGAAGGTGTTGATATTTCTGAAGAAGCTTTTGCTGATAAAGAAAAAACAGTAATTGCAAATTCTGATTTCTTAAACGGTTTATCGTACAAAAAAGCGATGAAAACTGTTATTTATGAAATGGAACAACGTGGTTTCGGTTACGGAAAGATAAACTATCGTTTACGTGACGCTGTGTTTAGTCGTCAACGTTATTGGGGAGAACCATTCCCAGTTTATTACAAAGACGGAATGCCACAAATGATTGCTTCAGAACATTTACCAATTGTGTTACCAGAAGTAGAGAAGTATTTACCAACAGAAGATGGAAAACCACCATTAGGAAATGCTGACGTTTGGGCTTGGGACACAACAACGAATACTGTAGTTGCAAACGATAAAATTGATAATGAAACTATTTTCCCATTAGAACTAAACACAATGCCAGGTTGGGCTGGAAGTTCTTGGTATTTTAATCGTTATATGGATGCTTCAAATAATGGAGAATTCGTTAGTAAGGAAGCGGTTGAATATTGGAAAGAAGTTGATTTATATATTGGTGGTTCTGAGCATGCAACAGGACATTTATTATATGCACGTTTTTGGCAAAAATTCTTATTCGATAGAGGATTTTTACCGGTTGACGAATTTGCTAAGAAGTTAATTAACCAAGGAATGATTTTAGGAACTTCTGCTTTTGTATACAGAGAAGAAGGAACGAATACATTTTTATCAAAAGGATTGGTTGAAGGTAAAAAAGTACAGCCAATTCATGCTGATGTTTCTTTCGTCGATTCTTCAGATGAGTTAGATGTTGAAGCATTTAAAAATTGGAGAGAAGAATTTAAAGCGGCTGAGTTTGTTTTAGAAGATGGAAAATATCTAGTTGGACGCGAAGTTGAAAAAATGTCTAAATCTAAATTCAATGTTGTAAACCCAGATAATATTTGTGCGGAATTTGGAGCAGATAGTTTACGTTTGTTTGAAATGTTCTTAGGTCCATTAGAGCAATTTAAACCTTGGAAAACTTCGGGTATTTCTGGGGTATATTCTTTCCTAAAGAAATTATGGAAGTTATTCTATAACGGAGAAACTTTTGAGGTTACTGAAGGAGAACCAACAAAGGATAACTTAAAAACATTACATAAAACAATTAAGAAAGTAGAAGAAGATATCGAGAACTTCTCATTCAACACATCGGTTTCAACATTTATGATTGCCGTGAATGAATTAACGGCTCAAAAGTGTAAGAGTAGAGCAATTTTAGAACCATTATTAGTGTTAATTTCTCCTTATGCTCCACATATTACAGAAGAATTGTGGAGTAAATTAGGAAATTCAGAATCTATCTCTACAGCGTTTTTCCCTAAGTTTGAGGAAAAGTATTTAGTAGAGTCAGAAAAAGAATATCCAGTTTCATTTAATGGTAAAATGCGTTTCAAGCTAAACTTACCATTAGACATGAGTAAAGAAGAAATTGAAAAAGTCGTAATGGCTCATGAAAGAACGCAACAACAATTACAAGGAAGAGAACCAAAGAAAGTAATTATTGTTCCTGGTAAGATTATCAATATCGTAGGATAACGATTAAATTATATTAAATAAGGTTGTTTTGGTAGTAGTAATCAAAGCAACCTTATTTTATTTTTAACAACGTCAATCTGAACTTGTTTCAGATTCTCATTGTAAATAGTTGTTTTCAGAATTATGAGATTCCGAAATCCCCGAAATTTCGGGACGGAATGACAAGAATAATTAAAGAGAATTAAAACATGGAGTTTCAAGAAATTTTAGGGTATTTAGCAGCTTTTTTTACAACTGCTTCTTTTTTACCACAAGTATACAAGACTTGGAAAACAAAATCAGCTGAAGGATTATCGTTAACAATGTATATCGTTTTTTTTACAGGTATTGTTTGCTGGTTAATTTATGGTATTTATTTAAATAGTATGCCAATTATTTTAGCGAATTCAGTAACTGGAATTTGTGCTTTTTTATTAATTTTAATGAAATTGAAATACAAATAATGTCTAGAAAACTTAGTCTTAGAACACGTAAAATTCATCGGTATTTAGGTTTTTTTATTGGAATACAATTTTTGTTCTGGACACTTGGTGGTTTATATTTCAGTTGGAATAACATGAAAGATGTTCATGGTAAAACACTGGTTGATAAAGAGGAGTACAACTTTACTTTTGAATATAAGGAACCTGTTCGAAAATTGTTCACAGTAATTCAAGAACCAATTAAAAGGGTTGAGGCGATTGTTGTAAATAGAGATAGTTTATTACGAGTGGCAACAAATTCTAAAAACTATCTTTTAAAACTGAATACCAATCAATATTCAGTAAAAGAAAGCTTAACTGAAGATCAGGTACATTCTTTTGTAAGAAGTAGATTAAAAGAAGAGATAGCGATCAAAGAAATTAACTATTTGACGAAAGAAAATATCTCAAAAACTCATGAGTATCGTGAAAAACCATTGCCAGTTTATGCAGTTACGTTGGATGATCCAACTAATACAAAAGTTTATGTGCATCCTGAATTAGCTAAGATTACATCAGTAAGAAATGATAACTGGCGACGTTTTGATTTTTTATGGATGTTACATGTTATGGATTTCGAAACCCGTGATCACATTACCAATTGGACGTTGCGCATTTTCTCTGTTTTAGGTTTAGCTACAATTCTGTCTGGTTTTTATTTATTTTATTTGAGTTCACCTACAATTAGAAAGATTAAGAAAAGGATAACTAAAAAGTAGTAAACTTTTTAGTATTTTTCGAGCCTATAAAATTAATTAGGCCCTTATTTGAATTTTTGTAAAAAAGTACATAATGCTAACTATTATGTGTCAATAGATGACGTTCCAAAAAATATTTGGGACGAATTAGGCTGTACGGATAATTTATATTTCAATCCAAATTACTTATCTGCTATTGCTA
The DNA here is from genome assembly GCA_947492185.1 of uncultured Tenacibaculum sp. Lineage (GTDB taxonomy): Bacteria > Bacteroidota > Bacteroidia > Flavobacteriales > Flavobacteriaceae > Polaribacter. The sequence goes on along the minus strand of CANLMR010000001.1, from coordinate 93,783 downwards.
ACAATCATCCAGAAATTGATTTTTGGTATGTAGTTTTATTGGATAATACAAAAAAACCTATTGCCTTTGCTACAATTCAAGTGGTAGATTTTCTTCTAGAAAATGTTCAAAATGAACTAAAAGGTTTTGCAGATAAGATTAGGAAAATTGGAAGGAGTTTAGGTTTAATATCTAATCGTAAACCATTTAAAATTCTTACTTGTGGAAACACATTTGTGAGTGGAGAACATGGTATTTTTATTAAAAGTAATCTGAACAAACAAAAAGTAATTAAAGAGTTGGCTAAGTCTGTGGTTCAATTAGTGAACGATGAAAAGCAGTTTAGCTATAAAATAAGTGGATTCATGTTAAAGGATTTCATTCAGGAATCTTTATTTATTACTGATGAATTACTAGAGTATAAGTATCATTCATTTAATGTAGAACCAAATATGTTAATGCAAGTAGATCCTGAATGGATAGGATTTACAGACTATTTAGCAGCAATGAAAACTAAATTCCGTGTAAAAGCTAAAAAAGCAATGGAACGAAGTTTTCCTCTTGAAACGTTAAAGATTGATGAACATAATTTAGCTAATTACTTCTCTGAAATGGAAACTTTATACAAAAATGTTTCTTCAAAGGCTGGTTTTAATTTAGGATCGTTTAATCTTCAATCCTATAAAGATTTAAAGCGAAACTTAGGAGATAATTATGTAATAAAAGGATATTTGTTAAAAGGCAAGTTTGTTGGTTTTTTATCGGCCATGATTAATCAAAGTAATTTAGATGCTCACTTTGTAGGAATAAATTATGAATATAATAGAGAGTATGCTATTTATCAACGCATGTTGTATGATTATATTCAACTTGCAATAGATAATAAATTAAAACAAATTAACTTCGGAAGAACCGCAAGTGAGATTAAAAGTTCGGTAGGCGCTGAACCTCAGAATTTAACAATTTACTTTAGGCACAAAAACCACATTCCGAATAAAATATTAAGTTTTTTTATCAACAAAATTCAGCCTACACCATTTAACCAAAAGTACCCTTTTAAGGTTAAAAATCTTGTTGCTCAAAATTAAAAAGACTACTTTTAATTTATAAACAACAATCAATAAAACGAGCATTAATTTTCTTCATTTTAAATTCACAAAAATGATTAAAATATATGTGAGTTACTGAATGTATTCAGATTTTTTGAATATTCATAAATCAAAAAATTTTAAACAGATGAAAGATACGAAAGACTTACTCGATATTCTTACACTTACTGATGAAGGGAATAATAATTTTAGTGGAGTTAGTAAAGATATAGGAAGTCCAAATGTTTTTGGAGGACAAGTGCTAGCACAATCTTTAAATGCAGCTTACAGAACTGTTCGTAACACGAGAGTTCTTCACTCGTTGCATTCCTATTTTTTGGAGGCTGGTAATTTAGAACTTCCTATAATTTATAATGTACAAACTATTAGAGATGGAGGAAGTTTTTCTACGAGAAGAGTTACCGCCCATCAAAACGATAAAACCATTTTTATTTTGGCTTGTTCTTTCCATAAAAAAGAAGAAGGTTACGAACATCAAATGCCAATAAAAAAAGATATTGAGCAACCTGAAAATTTATTAAGCTGGAAAGATGTTCATGATCAATTTGGAGATTTTCTTCCTAAGAAAATGAAAGCGTTTTTAAGTATTGAACGCCCAATAAGTTTTAAACCTGTTCAAGTTGTAAATCCTTTTGATCAAAAAGATTTGCCACCAGTAGTTGATGTTTGGTTCAAATTAAAAGGAGATAGTTCTGATTTGAATTTGCAGATGAAACAGCAAATTTTAACGTATATTTCTGACTATAATATTTTAACAGCATGTTTATATCCAAATGCGAGTAAAGCTCATTTTGGAAATACACAAATGGCCAGTTTAGATCATTCCATGTGGTTTTATAGAGATTTTGATTTTTCGGATTGGATGTTGTTTTCAGTTGAAAGCCCAAATTCTGGAGGAGCAAGAGGTTTTGCTTGCGGAAATATTTATACTAGAAATGGTGAATTAGTAGCTTCTGTGGCTCAAGAAGGATTAATGAGACCTCACAAAGAAAAATAATTATGAATCCAATATATTATGTGCTTTCCGTTAATGGATTGCTTTTTTTATTTAGTTTAATCTTTTATTTCTACCCACCAAAAAAAATTAATAATTTTTACGGATACAGAACACCAAGATCAATGGCAAACCAAGAAGTTTGGGATTTTGCTAATTCATTATTCAACAAACTGTTTTTGCAATATTCAGGAATTTCGTTTGCTGCTGCTTTAGTATTATCGTTTATTGCTTCTAAAACTAGTTGGCAGCCTATTGCTATTATGGTAATTACCCTTGGGGTTTGTGTAATTAAAACAGAACAAGAGTTAAATAAAAACTTCGATAAAGAAGGGAAGAGAAAGAAGAAATAATTTATTTATACTCTTCTTTTAATAATAGAATATCGTCGATAATCTTTTGCATATTTTCAAACTTTGTACCATCATACATTCCGCGAATTCGTTTGTCTTTATCAATTAAAATGAAGTTTTCAGTATGTATAAAATCTTGCACGCCACCATCACCTTCATCTAGAACTGCGAAGTAACTTTTTCGAGCTAGTTCATAAATATGTTTTTTATCTCCAGTAGTTACATTCCATTTTTTATCGATAATACCTTTACGTTCAGTATAAGCTTTTAGAACAGGTACACTGTCTAATTCTGGAGTTACGGTATGCGATAAAAACATGATGTCATCATCATCTTTAAAATGCTTTTGTAGCTCAAGCATATTGTTAGACATTGGAATACAAATCCCTTTACAAGTAACAAAGAAAAAATCCGCAACATAAATCTTTCCATTATACTCTTTCTGAGTAACCTTTTCTCCATTCTGATTAATTAATTCAAAATTTGAAATAGTATGATTTTTGGTAAACATTCGAATAGAATTATCTACTAATTTAGGATTGATATCTGCTGGGTTATAAACAGGTAATTTTTGATCTACTCGAACTAAAAAATAGTAAGCGGGGATAGCGATAATTGTAAAAAAAAACAAGAATAGAAAAGTATACTTTGATTTCTTGAAAAAATGTATATCCATTTAAGTAAAATTGTAAAGCAAAAATACAGCTTAAAAAGGCAGTTTCCTAAAATCTTTGTTAAAACAGAAATAACTCTCAAGGCGCTATTTTTACAACTCTTCATAAAAACGTACATTTGCTGAATTCAAAAAAGATACTAAATACCATTTATGGAAATTTTAATAAAAGCATCCCAATTTATATTGAGCTTATCACTACTAATTGTTTTACACGAATTAGGTCATTTTATACCGGCTAAATTATTTAAAACTAAGGTTGAAAAGTTTTACTTATTTTTCGATTATAAATTCTCATTATTTAAAAAGAAAATAGGAGAAACCGTTTATGGAATTGGTTGGATTCCGTTAGGAGGATATGTGAAAATTGCAGGAATGATTGATGAGAGCATGGATACAGAGCAAATGAAGGAGGAGCCTAAACCATGGGAATTTCGTTCTAAACCAGCATGGCAGCGTTTAATAATTATGCTTGGAGGAGTAATTGTAAACTTTGTATTAGGTATTTTAATATATATATGTTTAATGTGGGCATATGGTGAAAAATACTTGCCAAATGAAAATCTAAAAGATGGAATTTGGGCACAAGATGAATTAGCACAAATTTTAGGATTAAAAACCGGAGATAAAGTACTTTCTGTAGATGGGAATGAGATTAAGAAATTTAACCAAATTCAAGTAGAATTCATTAACGGAAACAATTTCGTTGTTGAAAGAAATGGGAAACAAATTGAAAAAGAAATTCCGGTAGACTTTATATCTAAATTAGTGGATAGAGATAAAGATGCAGGTAGCTTTATTTTACCACGTTATCCTTTTGTAATTGCAGGTGTTTCGGATGATTCTCCAAACAAAGATTCTGAATTAAAATCTAAAGATATTGTTACTGCTATTGGAGGAGAAAATATTAAATACTTTGATGAAGCAAAAATAGTTTTAGAGAAGTATAAAAATCAAAAAACTACAGTAACTGTAAAACGCGGAGAAGAAACAAAAACAATTCCTGTAACTGTTAGTGAAAATGGAAAGTTAGGTGTTGGTTTAGGAATGCTTTCATTAGGTGATTTAGAAAAGTTAGGCTATTATACACTAGCAGATAAGAAATATACTTTTATGGAATCAATTCCTGCAGGATTAGAAAAATCTTGGACTACGTTAACAAATTATGTGAAGCAATTAAAAAAGATTTTTAATCCAAGTACTGGTGCTTATAAAGGTTTAGGAGGATTTATTTCAATTGGTAGCATATTCCCTTCAGAATGGAGTGCATATAGTTTTTGGAGTATTACAGCATTCTTATCTATTATGTTAGGATTTATGAACTTATTACCAATTCCTGCTTTAGATGGTGGGCATGTTGTGTTTACATTATGGGAAATGATTACAGGTAAAAAACCAAGTGATAAATTCTTAGAATATGCTCAAGTAGTAGGTTTCTTTTTGTTATTAGCACTACTTATTTTTGCCAATGGTAATGATGTGGTGAAATTATTTAAATAAGTTTTTAGTTCTTATTTTATATGTAAAATCTTAATTTTTAGGGTGTATTATTGATATTAGTGTAGTTATGTAAATAAAAAATTCATTATTTTGGATGTGTCTTATTATCAACAAGATAATAAGGAAAATCTAACTTATTTCGTATGAATTTGATTACTAAAATATTTGCTCTGCTTTCAGAACCTAATGATTTCAAAGATAATCCTTACGGATGGTTGACGAATCAGGTTGGTCATTTATCCTTAAGTTTTGTCCTAACTTTGTACTTAAGCTTGTTAATTGGAGATATATATTCTTCTATTAGTATTGGTGTTTTATGGGTTATATGGGAGATTAATCAATATAGAAAGGCTAAAAATTTTACTGATGTTATAGAAGATTTAATATTTGAGTTAGGAGGTATTTTAATATTTATTAACTGGGTTATATTTTTACCATTAAGTATCTTAGTATTAATTTTATTATTAATAAGAAGGCTTTAAAATAGTCGTTATAGCTAAACAAGGAGAAGAAGAAACAAAAATAATTTCTACAGATGGAGGACATGCAGTATTTACGTTATGGAAATGATGGAGTAAAACTCTTTAATTAATAGAACAAACAATTAAAATTATATTTAAAAGTAAAAGCTACTTCTTTTTAGGAAGTAGCTTTTACTTTTAAAGGGAAGTTAAATAAGCTTACCCAGTAATAATTTTTTCTACAATCAAGACAGTTGTAAAACTTTATTAAATAAAGATACCTTACAAACCCCCTTCTTTTTCTACGTACTCGATTAGTTGAGCCGCAGTGTGGACACGATTTCATACTCAGCTTTTTTTAGTTTAGGTAACAACTAAAATATAAATTACAAAGTTTAAAAACGTTAAATAATTGAGGGGAAAATTCCCCTAATTTTAATTTTAAGTTAAAATTCTTAGTTAAGAAACGCGATTAGCCTTATTAGTTCTGGTAATAGCTTGTGCATTTTTCCAATCAATCCACTTCTGGCCTTTAATTCTACGCATTACATTATCAATACTTCGCATAACAAAAACATTGTAAATTGCTTTCCCTAGGTTTTTTGGATTTCTAGCTATAGCACGTAAACTCATAGAAAAACCTGGAGTTATATAACGCATATAATGCCAATATCCTTCAGGCATATACAAAACATTACCATGCTCAAGTTCTGCAACATGACCTTTAGCATTTTTAAGTGCTGGCCATTTGTCAAAATCAGGATTATTAAAGTCTATATCTTCTCTAGTAATTAAAGAATGTGGTATTTTATATAGATATTTATTTTGTTTTTGATCAAACAAAATACATTTCTTTTTTCCTTCAAAATGAAAGTGAAAAATATTTGCTAAATCAATATCATAATGCATAAAAGTATAAGAATCTCTACCACCAAAGAATAACATAGGAAGCCCTTTCATTAATCGTAAACCAAAATCTGGAAATGAAAAATCTTTTTGAAGCATAGGAACTTCTTTTAAAACATTCCATAAAAAAATTCTGAATTTAGTAGGTTCTCGCTTTAATAAGTCAACATACTCACTCATTTTCATAGTAGCATGTGGTTCATTAAAACCATCTTTATAATCTACAGGTCTATCGTCATAAAGTGGAACAGTTTTATCACCAGCAACTTCTTTCATATATTCTAATGACCACTTGTTATAAGCAGGCCAATCTTCAATAAAACGTTCAATTACCACTGGTTTTTGTGGCTTAAAATAATTTTTGATAAAGTCTTCTTTAGTAATAGTTTCAACTCTATCTATTTGTTCCAACTGTAACCCCATGAATTAATTTTTGATACATGCAAAGTTAAGAAAACGTTACGAAATCTTTTTTAAATGAAATTGTTAAAATTAATTTATCGATTTAATTAATCTATGCTTTAACTTCTTTTGCTTCTTGCTTTTTTTGTTCGTTTCTTTCAATTTTATGTCCTGGTCTAGTCCATTTTGGTTTTTCACCTAAATCATTATACTGAGAATCTTCTGCTTCTACGGTTGTAGGTTGCATTTTTTTGATAAATGGTTTTTGAGGATTTAACCCAAGTAATTCAAATAATTTCATATCCTCATTCACATCAGGATTCGGAGTAGTTAATAATTTATCTCCAGCAAAAATTGAATTTGCACCAGCAAAGAAACACATGGTTTGTCCTTCTTGACTCATTTGTGTTCTACCTGCAGATAAACGTACTTGAGTTTCTGGCATTACAATTCTTGTAGTTGCCACCATTCTTACCATTTCCCAAATAGAAACTGGTTTTTGATCTTCTAAAGGAGTTCCGTCAACAGCTACTAAAGCATTAATTGGTACAGATTCTGGTTGTGGATTTAAAGTAGATAAAGCAACTAACATTCCTGCTCTATCTTCAATAGCTTCACCCATACCGATAATTCCCCCAGAACAAACAGTTACGTTAGTTTTACGAACATTATCAATAGTTTCTAAACGATCTTCAAAACCTCTTGTAGAAATGACTTCTTTATAATATTCTTCAGAAGAATCTAAATTATGGTTGTATGCGTATAAACCAGCTTCAGCTAAACGATGAGCTTGATTTTCTGTAATCATTCCTAACGTACAACAAACTTCCATTTCTAGTTTATTAATTGTACGAACCATTTCTAATACCTGATCAAACTCAGGTCCATCTTTAACATTTCTCCAGGCTGCTCCCATACAAACTCTAGAGCTTCCAGAAGCTTTTGCGCGTAATGCTTGAGCTTTAACTTGGTTAACGCTCATTAAATCATTCCCTTCAACATCAGTATGATATCTTGCTGCTTGTGGACAATAACCACAATCTTCAGGACATCCTCCTGTTTTTATAGATAATAATGTTGATACTTGAACCGTATTTGGATCGTGATGTTTACGATGTATAGTCGCTGCGTCGTATAACAGCTCCATCATCGGTTTATTATAAATAGCTAAAATCTCTTCTTTAGTCCAGTTATGTCTAGTCTCACTCATATAGTCGTCATTGTTTGCAAGTTCAAAAATAAAAAATTCCGCATCGAAAGCGGAATTTTATTACTCTTTATTTTGATCTTATGAATTTTTCGAAAACAGTATAGAATTTTTCGGGTTCCTCTAAGTAAGGATTATGACTGCTGTTTTCAAACATTTCGAACTGTGCTTGTGGCATAAACTTTTTGTATTGAACAGCAAATTCAGGTGTAGAAACACCATCATATCTACCAGCAATAACAAGGGTTTTTGCTTTAATTTTTTTCAGTTCTTTCCTAAAATCTTGATGAATCATACTGCCAGAAACGTCAAAATCTCCATCTTTCCCAATAATAGCTACATATACATCATTTGCCCAGCCTCTATGTTTATATTTTGGTATGTTTTGTTTCAATTTAGTATTATGATAATAGATAAACTTTGTTGGAAAAGCCCCATATAACTCTTGATGTTTTTTATCAGAAGAAACATAACCTTGTTTTCTTAAAGTCATTAGTTTTTCCCATTTTTCTGGGAAATGAGTTTTAACATAATGATTATAACTATCGCAATTGGCTTGCCACATTGCACCACTATGAAAACCGCTAATTAAGACTAATTTAGAAACGTTGTTTTTATATTTTAAGGCATATGCTTGTGCCGGAACTGTTCCATAAGAATGCCCAACAATAGAAATTTTATCAAATTTTAAATGTTTTCTGATTTTTTCGATGAGTTCAACATCTTCTTCAACAGAATATTCAGAAGAAATTTTTGCGTTATCAGATTTTCCTCTTCCTAAAAAATCGAAAAAGACAACAGTATTGGTTTTATAATACTGTCCGAAATTTCCTTGCATATAATCATGAGAATTTCCTGGTCCACCAGGTAAAAAGAAAATGGGATCACCTTGTCCCAATACTTCTAGATTATAATTGTAATCTCCAAACTTTACAGTTTTAGAAGTGAATTTTTCATAAATATTTGGGTCTACTTGAGCCAATGTGATTTCATAGCAGATACACAATACTGTTAAAAGTATTAATTTCAATTTCATTGTAATGGGTGTTTTTTTGACTAAAGTACTATTTACATTCTAAAAACAAAATATTTATAAAAAAGAAAAATGCTACCGAAGTAGCATTTTTTAAAACTATAATAAGTGTAATTATATTTATTCTTCTTCTGAAGTAGTATCAGAATCTACTTCTGCATCAGAAACAATATCTTCAATATTCTTTCCTTTTAAATATTCTGGTAATTCCATCCCAGCCATATTAAACATTTCCTGTAATGGAGGAACGGCTTTATACATTCCGGAAATAAAGTTAGAAGTAGATGTTTTACCATCTTTAGAGTTTCCACCTTCCCAAACAGTAACTTTATCAATCTTTATATTTTTAATAGCTTCCGCTTGAAGTTTCACTAATTCAGGTAATTTATCAGCAATTAAAAGTAAAGCAGCATTTTTAGAATCATTTCCTGCAGCTTTCACAATTTGATCTAAACCAGCAGCTTGTTTTGTTAAAACTTCATAAACTCCTTGTGCTTCTGCTTGAGCTTTGAATAAAATTGCATCAGCTTCTCCTCTTGCTTTTCTTCTAATTTGTTCCGCTTCTGCTTCTGCATCAATTTCTACTTTTCGTTTGTCAATTTCAGCAGGAACAATAATATCTGCCATTTGAGATGAACGTTCTCTTTCAGCTCTTGCAAGTTCTGCTTCTTTTTCGGCAGCATATGATTCTTCTAATGCTTTAGCAGATTGCACTTTTTCGGCAGCAATTGCAACTCTTTCTGCTTCTGCTTCTCTTTGACGACGTAGTGAATCTGAATTTGCAACAGCAATTTTTGCAGTATTCTCACCATCAACAGCTTGCGCATTTGCAGCGGCAACTTGAGTTCTCTGATCTTGTACAGCGTTTGCTTCACCAATAGAACCATCTCTATTTTTTTCTGCAACCGATTTACGAGCTGCGTTAATTGCATGTGCAGCAGCTTCTTTACCTAAAGCCTCGATATAGCCAGACTCATCAACAATATCGGTTATGTTTACGTTGATTAACTTTAAACCAACTTTCTTTAATTCTGATTCAACACTTTTAGAAATATTTGTTAAAAACTTATCTCTATCAGAATTGATTTCTTCAATATCCATTGAGGCAACAACTAAACGTAATTGACCAAAAATGATTTCTTGTGCTAATTCTTGAATTTCATTTTGTCCTAAACCTAATAAACGTTCAGCAGCATTTTGCATAATACCTGGCTCAGTAGAAACACCAATTGTGAATCGAGAAGGTACATTTACACGAATGTTTTGTTTAGAAAGTGCATTTACTAAATTTACTTCTATAGAAATAGGAGTTAAATCTAAAAAATCATAGTCTTGAATTACTGGAAAAATGAAAGCAGCACCACCATGAATACATTTTGCTGATTGTCCACCACCAACTTTACCATAAACTACTAAAATTCTATCAGAAGGACATCTTTTGTAGCGTTTTATTAGGGTTGTAATTAAGATAAAAATAAATAGAATTGCGATAACAATTCCTGCAAGTCCAGCAAAGGCTCCAGATTCACCAATTTGTAATAGTATTAGTTTTTGCATAGTCATTTTTTAGTTTATAGTTTTACAATTAATATTCCGTTTGAGGTAACTTCAGTAACTGTAACAACAGTTCCTTGAGTTAAGTTTTCTTCGTGATCTGTAAGGGCTTCTAATTCTCTTAATGAATTTTGAACTCTAACATGAACTTTTCCTATACTAGATCGATTCGCCCCAATGGTTAAGTATACTTCTCCAACAGCGCCAACAGCATTTTCCATTTTCAAAGTACCGCTATCATTTAATTTGTTGATGTAGTGAAAAAGAGCAGCCATTACGGTCATCATTATCAAACCGCAAATAGTTGAAATTAAAATGGTAAGAAAGATTGAGTTTCCTGAATTTAAACTTGAAATTCCACTCCATCCAAAAATGGTGAAAAATCCAACCATATTTTTGAATGTGAAGAATTGAAATCCAGCTCCTGTATCAGCATCAATTTCAGCATCAACATCACCAATATCATCAGTATCGAAACCTAAAAATGTACTGAATAAAATAAATAGAAAAAAAAGTGTTGAAATACCAGTGACAATCCAATACACTTGTTTAATAGACGAGAGTTCTAAGAACCATTCCATAGTTAAGCAATTTAGTTAGTTGTTCGTAAAAATATATATTTTAAGCATACTGAGCAAAAGTCAGTTATAAACTCAATAAGACGGTCACTGCATTTCCACCAAACCCAACAGCATTTACTAACACTTTTTTAATTTGTTTTGGAGGTGTTTGTTTCATAGCAAAAGGAACTTCAATTACTTTTTGATGCTGTAACATTAAAAGACCTAATTCTAGGTTTAATAAACCCGAAGCTCCGAAGGTGTGACCAATCTTCCATTTATTAGTAGTTAAAAAAGGAGTTTTGTTACAAAAAACCTTATTAATTGCATTTACTTCTGAAGAATCACCTTTTATAGTTCCAGGAGCATGCATTACAATAGCATCAATTTCATCTAAATTGATATGCTTACAAGCCATCCTCATAGATTTTTGAAAACATTCAGCATCTGCAGTTACAGAAGTATTATGTTTTAAAACTTCAGTAGCATATCCAATACCTTCGATTTTAGCTATTGTTTTTTCCGAAATTTCATTTTCTAAACATACTACTGCAGCACCTTCACCTAAAACCATAGTATTTTTAGTTTTTTCTAAATCGAAAGCTTTGCAAGGATTTCCTTCAATTTCTTTTGAATATACTTTTAACGCTTTCATTTGTGCGATCGTAAAGTCTGTCAATGGAGCTTCACTACCACCAACAATAAATTTCTCGCACATTCCTGCTTGAATCCAAGCAACACCATTTAATAGAGAGTGTAAAGCAGTTGAACACGTAATAGAATGTGAAATTTCTGGACCTGAGCTTTTCAAGTCGTGCGCAATCCAAGATGAAATATTTCCTAATGTTGTTGTTGGGGAACTTAATGTAGAGGAAGTTCCTGTTTCAAGAAACTCTTGATGAAATTTTTCGAATAATGCTGTTGCTCCACGAGAAGAACCAATATTAATTCCAAAATCATCTCCAGTTGTCCAGTTCGCATCTTTTACTGCTTTTCTCGAAGCATAAATTGCAAATAAAACAGTATCATCAAGATTTTTGTACTTGCTATCTGAGTTTCGAATATTCTCAATTTCTTTTCTGTCTTCTTTAGAAATAGAAGCAGTCCACTCAGTAAAGTTTTTAAAATCTCTTTTCGAAATTCTATGATCATTATCTAAATAACTATTCCAAACTTCTTTCGAAGTTTTTCCTAATGGAGATATAGATGCAAAGGCTGATATTGATATTGGTTTCAAAACTGAAAAATTTCAGCAAAATTAAGGTTAAATCTTTAAATTAAAACATTGTGATTTAATCATGGGAAAAATAAAAAGTTTATTATAAGATGTGAAACAATATGAAGATTTAAACGTCCTATATTTGAATCAAATAAACCTAGTACAAATTTTGAATTATATGGATAATCAAAATCAAAAAAGTTGGATAGCTAGAAATTGGCCTTGGGCTTTACCTGTTGGATGTTGCTCAGGATGTTTAATATTCATCATTTTAATGTTTGTTGGTTTCGGAGCAACAGTTTTAAGTGTTGTTAACGGATTGGGAGGAATGTCGCCAATTGAAGAAGCTATTGAATTTGCTAAAAAAGATGCTAGAGTTACGTCAATAATTGGAGAAGATATTAAGTCAGACGGATTTCCTCAAGGGAACATCTCTATTTCAGATACTGATGGAGAGGTAGATTTTGTTATTCCAATTAAAGGAGAATTAGGAGAAGCTGAACTTGTTGTTAAAGGAATTCGAAAAGATAAGAAATGGATTTATGAAGATTTATATGTTGAAATTAAAGAAACGAGTGAACGTATAAACTTATTAGAAAAAGAAAAGGTTTTAGAGAGTATCTAAAACCTTTTCAATTGTACTGTATATTTTATCTAATTGTTCATTTGTGATTACGTAAGGAACTTGTATGTAAATTGTATTTCCCAGTGGTCTTAAAAAGACTCCTTCTTTCATAAAAGAAGACAGTAATAAATCTCTTAAGGTACCGTAACGTTCCATGTTTGTATCCAAATCCAAAGCAAAAATTACACCAATTGTTCTTGTAGATTTAACTTTAGAATGACTTTTTATCTGCTCGCTAAATACTTCATGTCTTTTAGCAATTCTTTGAATACTATTTTGAATTTCTTCAGAAGTCAATAAATCAACACTAGCAATTGCTGCTGCACAGCCTATAGGGTTCGCAGAGTAGGTATGACAATGAAAGTAACCTTTAGCAATATCATTACTTAAAAAGGCATCATAAATTTCTTGTGTACAAGAAGTAATTGCCATTGGAACTAAACCACCAGTTAATGCTTTACTCAAACAAATAATATCTGGTTTGTTTGTAATATGATCGGAAGCAAAGTTTTTTCCAGTTTTACCAAAGCCAGTCATAACTTCATCAGCAATTGTTAAAACATTTTGAGATTTACAAAACCCGATAATTTCGTTTAAACCATTCATGTTATGGATTTTCATCCCAGCTGCACCTTGAACAATTGGTTCATATACAAAAGCAGCAACTTTGTAGTTGGTTATTATACTTTTTAATTGTCCTAAAATTTCAGCATGATTGTTTCCATTTGGAACTGGAATTCTATGAACATTAATCAAGAAATCTTCAAAAGGGCCGTTGTAAACCGATAATCCAGAGGCAGACATTGCTCCGAAGGTATCGCCATGGAATCCATTTTCAAAAGCAATAAAAGTAGCGCGTTGATCTCCTTTATTGAAATAATATTGAAGTGCCATTTTTATAGCAGATTCAACCGCAGTTGATCCATTATCATTAAAAAAGATTTTGGCTTGATTATCGGGTAAAATAGCAATTAGTTTTTCGGATAATTCTACAGCTGCAGGATGGGTAAAATCACTAAACATGATTTGATCCAATTGTTGCATTTGTTCATACACACGACTTGTAATAAAATCATTACAATGTCCAAACATACAAGTGTACCAAGATGAAATTGCATCTATATATTCATTCCCATGTTCATCCGTAAGTATGCATCCTTTTGCTTTTACAATTCCTAAACTATTTGGATGTGTTTGATGCTGTTTTAAAGGATGCCAAATATGTTTTTTATCGCGTTCTTGTAAAGTCATGATTATAATTTATCTCTAAATTTATCGGCGTATTCTTTAATTACATTTTGATCAAAATAAGGCTCTTCCTCAATTCTTCCAATTACGGGAATACCGCTCATTTTTTGAATAATTTCTTCCGTAGTTTTATGTTCATTTCCACTAAAAACTAAAGAGATATCAAAACCTTTTTCTTTTAATAAGTTTAAGGTAAGTAGTGTATGGTTTATGCTTCCTAAATAATGACGAGAAACAACGATTACTTTATAATCTGGTTGAATTAAATCTAAAATTGTGTTTTCATTATTTAGTGGAACTAATAAACCACCAGCACCTTCAATTACTAGATTGTTTTGAGTTGATGGTTCTTTGATCTCATTAATATCAATAGTAATACCATCTATTTCGGCAGAAGCATGCGGACTCATTGGCGTGTTTAAAGCATAACTATTTTCATGAAAAACTGATCTGGAGCTACTAATTAAATTTTGAACTTTATGAGTATCTGAATATTTTAAATCTCCTGATTGTACTGGTTTCCAATAATCTGCTTCTAACGCTTCAGTTATAATTGCCGAAGCAACCGTTTTTCCTACTTCAGTAGATATCCCAGTTATAAAATATTTTTTCATTTAAAGATTGTTTTACAATCGTTACAAATTAATTTTCTCGATTCAAAAAATGGAAAAAGCATAAAGAACAAGTTTTTTCGTTGAGATTCCGCAACTAAAATTCTATTCGAATTACAATTCGGACAGTTAATATCGTTTCCGTTGCTGTCCTTTTCATAAGTTCTTATTTCATTATAAATTTTTGAAGCACTTTGTAAGTCTTCATTATGCACTAAAAGCTTTACTCCACCAATTGCTTGACTTAAAAGAGGATCAGTATCAATAGTTTTTTCATCCATCAACATGGTTTTAAATCCTTCAGAATCTAGTTTGGATTTTATTACTTGTGCTTCTGTTGAATATTCAAAAACTGCTAAAATTGTATAATCGTCCCTCATTTAAATTTTTAAACAAAGGTAGCAAGATGCTCTAAAATAGCAGTAATTTCTTCATTAGAATTAAAGCTGTGTAAACAAATACGAAGTCGTTCTTGTCCAACAGGAACAGTTGGAGATAAAATAGGCTTTACATTAAAGTTTTTTTGTTGTAGTTGTTTAGCTAGAGTTTTCGTTTTCTCTGTTCCTGAGATAATACAACAATGAATAGCTGAGGTGCTTTCAATAAACTTAGTGTTTAGTTGTAATCGCTTGAGTTCTGATTTAAAATGATCTATTCTTTCAGCAAGTAGATGTATAGTTTCATTATTTAAATGTTCGTAAGCAACTTTTATAGTTGCTACAGAATGAGGAGATAGCCCAGTTGTGTAAATAAAACTTCTAGAGAAATTTACGAGATAATCATATAATTCGTTACTTCCTAGAATGGCCGCACCATGACAACCTAATGCTTTTCCGTAGGTTATAATTCGAGCGAATATCTCCTTTTCTAGTTGTATATCTTGAACTAATCCATGTCCATTTTTTCCATATACTCCAAGAGCATGCGCTTCATCAATAATTAAGTAGACATTATCTTTTTTTGTAATTTCAACAAACTCATTTAAATCCGGAGAATCGCCATCCATTGAAAATATAGATTCTGTTACAACATATGCATTATCAAATTCAACTCTATCTAAAATTTCTTTCAAATGTTCTGTATTATTATGTTTGAATTTATAGGATTTAGCGTTAGAAAGTTGAATGCCATCCCGAATGGAAGCGTGAATTACTTCGTCATATAGAATTATATCTCCACGTTGGGGTACAGCAGAGAAAAAACCAACATTGGCATCATAACCAGAATTAAAGATGAGCGCTTTTTCAACGTTGTGAAATTCGGCTATGTATTTTTCGGTTTCTTGATATAAATTATGATTTCCTGAAATTAAACGAGAACCTGTAGCACCATTTATTTTTAAGTTCCTATCAATTAATAACTGATGTGTTCGTTGAAAAATAGATTCAGATTGGGCAAACCCTAAATAATCATTTGAATAGAAATCGATTAAATTTGTTTGAGCATTTAAACTTCGTAAAGCATTTGATTCTTTTCTAAGAATTAATTTTTGATGTAGCTTTTCAGGAAAATTCATTACAAACGCTTAATAACATTAGTTACAATCCCCCAAATAAGAAAGTTGTTTTCCTCAGTAATTTTTATGATTGGATAATCAGGGTTTTCAGGTTGTAGCCATACATCACTACCATCTACTCGCAATCTTTTCACGGTAAATTCTCCATCTAAAAAACAAACAGCAATTTTATTATTTGTAGGAGGAATACTTCTGTCGATTACTAGCAAATCATTATCATCTAACCCAGCTCCAACCATCGATTGTCCACTTACACGAGCAAAAAAAGTAGCTTCTTTATTCTTAATCAATTCTTCATCTAGAGAAATTCTAGATTCTTTAAAATCGTCTGCAGGAGATGGAAATCCAGCTGAAATTCCAGTGTCAAAGAATATTGCACCTTTACTATCTGTACTTTTTGGACTAAAGAATGTTAATTTTAAACTCATTTTACAACAATAATATCATTAATGTTTGTAGTATACTTCGGGGTTAATCGCTCTTGACGCATTTTCCAAGTACGTTCTAAATCTTGATTTGCTAATTTAATACTATTCGATTTATATTTTTTATTAATCTTATCAATAGCACTCATTAGTGGTTTATGTTTTGGATTTTCTTTAGTAAATAAATCTAATTGAAAATTGTTTTCAGGAACCAATCCAGTTACAATAACACCAGCACGTTTGTATTTAATTCCTGATTTAAATATTGTTTTTACAGCTTCTACAGCACACTTACTAATTATTAAAGAAGAATTTGTAGGAAAAGGGAGTATTACTGTTTTACTTATACGATGCTGTTCTACATCTTTTTTATAACGATCGCTGCGTAACATAACAATAATCATATGACAACTACTTTTTTGTTTTCTAAGCTTTTCTGCACAGTTAACTGCAAAGGTTGAAATTCGTTCTTTAATATTATCAATATCAGAATAAGTATATTCAAAACTTCGAGTAGTAGCTATAGCTTTTTTGTTTTTTTCTTCATCAAGTTCTATCGTGGGATTACCCAATAAATCTTGTTGTAATTTCCATACTGTAATAGAGTATTTTTTTCGTACCATAGCACTATTTAATTGTGTAAAATCATAAGCTTTAACACAACCTTCTGCTTTTAATTTTTTTTGAAGTCCGTACCCAATTCCCCAAATTTTTTCAATAGGAGTCCATTTTAAGGCTTTTATTCTCTTTTCTTCAGAATCAATTACATAAACACCGTTTGTTTCTTTCAAAAATTTCCTAGCAATTTTATTTGCTACTTTACTCAATGCTTTAGTAGGAGCAATACCTACACAAGTTGGAATACCAGTCCATTGGAAAATACGATCTCTAATATTGTTTCCGTAGGAATTTAGCTCGTAGTTTTCAAAACCTTTAAATTGAAGAAAAGCTTCATCGATAGAGTAAATTTCGACATCAGGAGTAAATTGTGATAGAATCTTCATTACCCGATCACTCATGTCTCCATATAGAGGATAGTTAGAAGAGATAACCTTAATATTATGTTGCTTACAATAATTTTCCCATTTAAAAATAGGAGCACCCATGGGTAAACCTATACTTTTTGCTTCATCACTTCTAGAAATAACACAACCATCATTATTACTAAGAATAGCAACAGGTTTATTGCGTAAATTCGGATTGAAAACCCGTTCGCAAGAGGCATAAAAATTATTACAATCTACTAAAGCAAACATCGTTGTAAAGTTAACCAAATCTCTTTTATTTTTTAACTATATTGTGCTACTCTTAACGAGATAACCCAATACTTATCCCTTTTGTCCTATGTCAAAAAAATTAAAAATTGATGGTATTGATAAAATTATCATCAAACGATTAGTAAAAGATGCACGAACCCCCATTTTAAGTATCGCTAGAGAAGTTGGGATTTCGGGAGCAGCAATACATCAAAGGTTAAGAAAATTAGACGAATCAAGTTTAATAGATGGCTATAAAATGGTGTTAAACCCTAAGGCATTAGGATATACTACTACAGCTTTTGTAGGTGTTTTTTTAGAATCGGCAAGTTTATATTCTTCGGCTATTAAAAGACTTAAAGATATCCCTGAAGTGGTTGAAAGTCATTATACTACTGGGAATTATGCTATTTTTATTAAAATAATGTGTAAAAACAATGAGGATTTAATGCATTTGTTAAATAAA
Organism: uncultured Tenacibaculum sp.; assembly: GCA_947492185.1. Lineage (GTDB taxonomy): Bacteria > Bacteroidota > Bacteroidia > Flavobacteriales > Flavobacteriaceae > Polaribacter. The sequence goes on along the minus strand of CANLMR010000001.1, from coordinate 75,686 downwards.
GATATCCAGAGTATAAAAGGAGTTTCAAGAACAGAAACATTCATATCTTTGGATCAACAAATAGACAGACAAATAAAAATTTAAATTTCTTATGAACGATTTCATATTGTATTTTAAAATGGGCTTATTTCATGTCTTAGATTTAAAAGCCTACGATCATATTTTGTTTTTAATTGTTTTAGCTGTTGTTTATCAGTTTAAGCAGTGGAAAAAAGTGATTTGGTTAATTACACTATTTACTATTGGACACTCTATAACTTTGGCATTATCAGCATATAATGTTTTAAAAGTTCGAGCGGATTTGGTTGAATTTTTAATACCATTAACCATTTTTATAACGGGATTAATGAATGTATTAACCGCTAGAAAGGCATCAGTAGGAAAAGAGAATCAAAATTTATTTTTTGCATTGTTTTTTGGATTGATCCACGGTTTAGGTTTTTCGAATTATTTTAAGGCAATGATTGGTAGAAATGAAGATAAATTTTTACCATTAGTAGAATTTGCTTTAGGTGTTGAAGTTGCTCAAATCATCATAGTAGGGTTAATTTTATTAGCCGGTGGGTTAGTACAATCAGTATTTGGAGTAAATCGCCGCGATTGGATTTTGGTTACATCATCAATTGTAATTGGATTTGCTATTCAAATGATGATGAATCGTGTTTTTTGGTAAAATTAACTTCTTTAACAGTAATTTCTAGTTATTTTAGCTTTCTATGTCTTTAACAACAAAAGAATTAACATACGCTCATGCTTATTTAAAAATGGCAAAAGAATGGGCAAAATTATCGTATTGTAAACGAAAACAGGTAGGAGCACTTATTGTAAAAGACAGAATGATTATTTCTGATGGATACAATGGAACACCAACAGGCTTTGAAAATATTTGTGAAGATGAAGAAGGTTATACGAAATGGTATGTATTGCATGCAGAAGCGAACGCAATTTTAAAAGTAGCAGCATCAACTCAGTCATGCAAAGGAGCAACATTATATATTACGTTATCTCCTTGCCAACAATGTAGTAAACTAATTCATCAATCAGGTATAAAAAGAGTAGTGTATTCTCACGAATATAAAGATAAAAGTGGCTTAGAGTTTTTAGAAAGAGCAGGAGTTGAACTGATTTATTTACCTAATGAACAAGAATAATTTACCTATATTTTTTGCCATAGCTATGGCATTTGGAGTTTTAATTGGCGCTTTTTTTACGGGACAATCTGCTACATTAAGCAAAACTTCATTAAAAGAACAAAAAATAAAAAGACTAATTAATTTTATTCAACAGGATTATGTTGATGAGGTAAATACTGATGAATTATTAGATGGTGCCATAACACAAATGTTAACTAAACTTGATCCGCATTCAGTATATATTCCGAAAGAAAATTTGCAAGCTGTTACTGAAAATATGCAAGGAAATTTTGTAGGAATAGGTGTTCAATTTAGAATTATTGATGATAGTATTACAGTAGTGCATCCAATGAAAGGTGGCCCGAGTATTAAAAAAGGAATTAAAGCGGGAGATCGAATTTTAATTGCTGATACTGATACATTATTCGGAAAAGGAATACGAAATAATCAAGTGTTAAAAAAGCTGAAAGGAGCACCAGATACCGAAGTGAAACTTCAAGTGTATAGAAAATCTAATGATAGTTTGTTTGACGTAACTGTCCAAAGAGGAAAAGTAAATATTAAAAGTGTTGATATTGCTTATATGTTGAACGATAGTATTGGATATATAAAACTAGATCGTTTTGCACGTAATACCTATAAAGAATTTAAAGAATCATTAACGATCTTAAAAGGATTGGGAATGACAGATTTAGTGTTAGATTTAAGAGGTAACGGAGGCGGATTTATTGATATAGCAAATAATATAGTTGATGAGTTTTTAGAAGATGATAAATTGATTGTTTTTACTAGAAACAATGGAGGAGAGATTACTGAATCTTTTGCCACAGACCGAGGAGATTTTGAAGATGGAGGCTTATATATTTTAATTGATGAAAACTCTGCATCAGCTTCGGAAATTGTAGCTGGAGCTTTACAAGATAATGATAAAGGAATTATTGTTGGGAGACGATCTTTTGGGAAAGGCTTAGTGCAAGAAGAAATGGATTTAGGAGATGGCTCTGCAGTGAGATTAACTACAGCTCGTTATTATACTCCAACAGGAAGATCAATTCAAAAACCATATAAAAGGGGTCCAAAAGAAGATGATGAATTATTAGGCGATGTAAACATTTCTCAGTCAAATTATGGAGATGAAGTCGAAAGTCGCTACAGAAATGGTGAATTATTGAATAGAGATAGTATTAAAACTGTTGATAGCTTAAAGTATACAACACCTAAAGGAAAAGTTGTATATGGAGGAGGTGGTATTGTACCAGATGTTTTTGTTCCTATTGATACTTCAGCTTACATCTCTCCATATTTTTATGCATATTTAAATGATTTTGCTTTTAAATATGTTGATAATAACAGAACGAAATTATCTGGAATTAAGATAGGTGACTTTATTAAGAATTTTGATACTAATAACGAAGTATCTAATACTTTTATAAATAAAATAAAAGATTTAAGACCTTCAACTTTAACTAAACAAAAGCTACGTAAATTCTTAAAAGCTACAATTGCAAGAGAATTATTCAATGATCAAGGATTATATCGTATGAATCATCTGGATGATAAAATGATTTTAAAAGTACTGGAATTAGAAAAGGAATAAATTTTTTTAAATTTTGTCCCCTTAGGTAATTTCTAAAACGTCATATAGGTAAATAACTTTAAATCTTAAAAAATTATGAAAGAATTTATGATGATTTTTATCGGTGCGGACTACGGCGATTTAGGACTATCTCCTGAAGAAATTCAAGGAAGAATGGGAAAATGGTTTGCTTGGAGTCAGAAAATGGAACAACAAGGCATTGTTAGAGGAGGAAATGCGTTAACAGCCGACATTAGAAGAATTGTCGGTGAAAACAGAACCGTATCTGACGTTAACTCTGCTGAAGTAAAAGAAATTGTTGGTGGTTATTATATTGTTGAAGCTAAAGATTTTGATGCTGTAGAAGTAATCGCTCAAGATTTTCCTGATTATGACTTAGGAGGTACTGTAGAGATTAGAGAAGTAATGGTTTTTGATAACTAATGCAAACTCAACTTATAGACCATCTTTTTCGCCATCATAGCGGAAAGATGGTTTCTGTTTTAACACGCATTTTTGGACTTTCAAATCTAGAAGTTATAGAAGATGCTGTTCAAGACACTTTCGTAAAAGCTACATTAAGTTGGCGAAATCAAATCCCTGATAATCCAGAAGCATGGTTAATTAAGGCTTCTAAAAACCGTGTGCTGGATATTTTTAGAAAACTCCAAACAGAAAAGAAAAAATTACCTGAATTTTCAAAAGGAATAGACGCGGTTGCTATTAATGAACTCTTCTTAGATTCTGAAATAGAAGACGCGCAACTACGAATGATTTTTACCGCCTGTCATCCGAAATTAAACCCTAAAGATAGAATTGCTTTTGCTCTCAAAACAGTATCTGGTTTTAGTGGAAAAGAAATCGCTTCAGCCTTATTATTGAAAGAAGAAACCATAAAAAAACGATTAATTCGAGCAAGAAAAGCTATACTACAATCTAATATTTCATTTTCTATTCCTCAAGGATTAGAATTACCTAAAAGAATAGAAAGTGTTTTAGAAGTTTTGTATCTCATATTTAACGAAGGATTTCATTCTAATACAAAAGAACAACTAGTCCGTAAAGAACTTTGCGGAGAAGCAATGCGTTTATGCAAGTTGGTCATTAAAAACAAGCACACATCAATTTCTGCAACCTATGCTTTATTTGCATTAATGTGTTTTCATTCTGCTCGATTAGATGCTAAAATAACTACAAAAAATGAAGTTTTAGATTTAAAAAATCAGGATCGTTCTAAGTGGTATTTTCCATTGATTCAATTGGGAAATACCATGATGAATAAAGCAGTTGAACATAATGAGTTTTCGAGTTATCATTATGAAGCTGCTATAATTTCGGAGCATCTAAAAGCCGAGAATTTTGAAGCTACTAATTGGGGGGAAATTCTGCATTGGTATGAGTGTTTGTATGAATTACAGCCAATGCCATCACATATATTGACGATGGCTGTCGTATGTGTACAAATGAATAATTATGTAAAGTCGAGCTTTTATTTTGATAGAATTAACCCTGATGATCTTGAGCAACGAGCTTATTTGTATTATGCAGCAAAATCAGATTATTACCAAGCTATTGGTAATAAAAATAAAGCTATTGAATTTATAAATATTGCTTTAGAAAAAGTAACCAATAAGTTAGAAAAGGAATATTTGGAAAAGAAGCGAGGAAGTTTTAATTAGACGAATCTTTAATGACCACTTTAAATTTTTTGTCTAAGCTATTTTTTTGAACTTCATTTAATTTCTCATATTCAATATTGAATAGTTCTTGAGACTTTTTATTTTGTGCTCCTTTTATGATATATCTGATGTTATTAACAATATCAACGTAATCTTTATAGAGTAAATCTCTATTTGAATTCAATGAAATTAAAATTGTCCCATCTTTAAAATTATCAAAAGACTTTTTTAAAAATGAGTTTATTCCTTTCAGATTATATTCAATATTATCGTGAAATAACTCTCCCTTAGAGTTTATATTAATTTTAATGGTACTAGAAACATCAGATAATTTATTGTCAGATTCTAGACCACCATCGGTATTATATACAAGCAAGACTCTGAGTTTGTAGAACCTTGATGAAAAATCTAGAGTTTGGAGTGTTTTAGAGTCATTCTTATTCTGTTTTTCATTAATTCTTTCAACTTTCGCTATACATTTATCATTTTTAGAAATAAGAGATTGCGTATTAGGAATAGCCCTTATTGAGTCAATGAAAGAATAATCCACCTTTTTCTCTTTATCCTCTATAATGGTTTGCATTAGAAATTCATAGCTTTGCGCTGTGGTATCTTTAAGTATTTCTTTGTCAAGAAGAAACTTTTCAAATTTTGTCATTTGAAATTCGACTTTATCTCTATTTATATTTTCTGATTCATAAATGCAATCTAGATAAGTATCAATTAAAGGTTTCTTACTCTGAGAGAATATAATTGTAAAATTACTATATATTAAAATAGTTAAAATTATTTTTTTTATAGCCTTTTATTCTATCTATCAGTTCTTTAAAAAACCTTCCAAAACATCGGCTATTTTCCTGTTATCCGATAGTTGAGGTATTTTGTTTTGTCCGCCAAACTTACCAATCGATTTCATATACTCGTGGAACCCTCCTTTTTTTACCTTTCTAATAACCAATGGACGTAATACTTTTCCTTCAATTAAATCTTGATAGTAAATATTTTGTTCTTGCATAGAAGCATCCATTTTTTGAGCTATTTCTTCTAGGTTTTCTGGTTCATTTTCAAACTCAATGAACCATTCATGAAATGGTAATCCGCTTTCTGGATTAACTTGAGGTGCAACAGTAAACTCACTAACATTTACTCCAGTTCCTTTGATAGCGTCATTCAATGCTTTTTCAACTTCTTTACCAATAACATGTTCTCCAAAAGCAGAAATAAAGTGTTTGATTCTTCCTGTAACTTTTATTCGATAAGGCTTTAATGAAGTAAATTCAACTGTATCACCAATGTTATACCCCCAAAGTCCGGCTGTTGTGTTTAGAATAATCACATAATTCACTCCTAATTGTACATCTTTTAAAGAAATACGAGTTGGATTTTCATCGAAGAATTCTGTTGCAGGAATAAATTCGTAGAAAATTCCAGAATCTAATTGCAATAGCATTCCTTTTTCTTTTTGAGAATCTTGGAAAGCAATAAATCCTTCTGATGCTGGATACAATTCGATGTAATCTATCTTTTTACCAATTAAAGCTTCGAACTTATTTTTATAAGGTTCAAAGTTTACACCACCGTAAATGAAAAAATTAAAGTTTGGAAATAATTCCGAAATGGTTTTTCCTGTTTTATCAATTAGCTTTTCGAAATACATTTGAACCCAAGACGGAATTCCACTAATTACAGTCATGTTTTCAGGTAATGTTTCTTCAACTACTTTATCAACTTTTGTGTCCCAATCTTCAATACAATTGGTTTCCCAACTAGGTAATCTATTTTTCAATAAATAATTAGGAACATAGTGCGCAACAATTCCACTTAAACGACCTAGCTTAATTCCATTTTTATCATCCAAAACAGGACTTCCCTGAAGGAAAATCATTTTTCCATTTACAAAAGAAGCATCTTTAGTTTCATTGATATAAAATAACAAAGCATTACGTGCCGATTTAATGTGGGTTGGCATTGATTCTTTGGTAATTGGAATATACTTTGCTCCAGAAGTCGTTCCAGAAGTTTTAGCAAAGTAAATAGGTTTTCCTTTCCATAAAATATTTTCTTCTCCGGCAACCATTCTGTTTACATACGGACGTAATCCTTCGTAATCATTAACAGGAACACGCTTTTTAAAATCTTCGTAAGAATTAATTGATATAAAATCATGATCTTTTCCGAAGGCTGTTTTACAACCTTCAGTAATTAAATATTGAAATACTTTTTCCTGCGTTTCTTGTGGTTTATTTGCCCATTTTCGAACTTGTTTTACTGCTCGTTTTGCAAATGGAATCGCTAAAAAAGATTTTAAAGACATATGTTTTATTTTTTATTGAAAGTAGAAGTGATTATTTAACCGTAACTTCTAACTTATAGCATTTATTGAAAGTCGATATAATTTGTTGGATTTGTAGGGTAGCCATTGTTCCATAGCTCAAAATGTAAATGCGGACCAGTTGTTAATTCTCCAGTTGATCCTACACTCGCTATTACTTCTCCAGATTTCACAAAATCTCCTTGTTGTTTAAGAAGATTTCCATTGTGTTTATATACAGAAACAAAATTATTACTATGTTGGATGGTAATGGTGTAACCTGTCTCCGCTGTCCATCCTGATAAAATTACAGTTCCATCTGCAATAGCTTTAACCGGAGTTCCAGTTTTGGCCACTATATCGATAGCAAAATGTTTGTTGGCAGCATTGAATGATTGAGAAACAGTACCAGTAATTGGAGCAAAGAATATAATTTTAGCTTTATTAGCAGATCCTGCTGATAAAGCATATCTATCTTTACTTTCAATTTGTTCTCTAAATTGTAAATCTTGTTCTGTAGCCGATAGTTTTGCATAATCTACTGCTGCCTTTTTAGATTCATTTCTAATAGAATCAATAGCTTCGGGTTCAATTTCTCCAGTTAATACAGGTCTAATTGCTTGAGTGAACTTTTGTAGCACTGCAATCTTCATTTTTAAAGAGTCCGCTTCATATGTAAGCCGAGTAGCTTTTATCTTTAATTCCGTAGAAGAATATCCAGGAATATATTCTTTAAGTGAAGTAAAAGCAATTAAAAATACAGTAAGTATTATAATAAGTATTGAAAAAAAACCTCCAAAAACAAACACATTTAATCGAGAAAGTTTTAATGAAAAGCGTTCCTGAAACGTATCTTCATTTAAAACAACTAATCGGTATTTATCCGTCAGTTTTTGTTTTAACTTACTGGGTCTTTTCTTGTTTTTTGCCACGAATATTAAGTTTGGGATATCAAATATACAACGAAAAAATAGGACGTCTATTTTTTATAGAAGTTCATTTCGTCGATATATTTCCAAACAGATGAAGAAAGTAGAGGTTTTATATTTTTTCCTTCTTTTATGGTATTACGAACCATTGTTGAAGAAATTTCTACAATAGGAGCATTAACTCTATGTATTTTAGGGTGGTTATCAAACCGAGTTTCTACAACGCCTTCAGAAATTCTTGGGTACACATAAATTGTATGATGTTCCAAAATAGTTTCATAGTTTTTCCATTTGTGAAGACTTTTTAAATTGTCTTCACCCATTATTAAACTGAAATTATATGAAGGATACTTTTCTGATATATGTGCTAATGTATAAACGGTATAATTTGGTTGAGGTAACTTAAACTCTATATCTGAAGGTGAAATTTTATCGTAATCTTCAGTAGCTTTATAGACCATTTCATAACGATGATGATTGTCTAACAGTGAACTCTTTTTCTTAAAAGGATTGTGAGGAGTAACAACCATCCATATTTCATCTAAATCAGAATTTTCAACCATATGGTTAGCAATGATTAAATGTCCAATATGAATAGGATTAAAGGTTCCGAAATATAACCCGATGTTTTTCATCTATTCTTCCTCTAAACTTTGTTGTGAATTGATATCGATAAAACTTCCTACTAATTCTTCAGCCTCTTTAAGGGCCACATCTAATTCGTAGTTTTTAATAATTTTATCAAACTGAGGAGCCGTAGCCAATTCAACAGAAGCTTTAGCAATTCTCATATTAATTTTATCTTCACTTTCAGTTTTTCTCTTTTTTAAACGAATTTTTAATTCATCTACACTAGGAGGTTTTACAAAAACGGCCAATGTTTCTTCTGGAAACTTTTTCTTTATACGCAACCCTCCAGCTACATCAATATCAAAAATTACATGTTTTCCTTGAGACCAAATACGTTCAACTTCTGTTTTTAAAGTTCCATAGAAGTTATCTCTATATACTTCTTCCCATTCTAAAAATTCGTCGTTTTTGATTTTTTTAATGAATTCATCTCTAGAAATGAAATAATAATCAAAACCGTCTTTTTCTTCACCTCTTGGAGCACGAGAAGTAGCAGAAATAGAAAATTTTAAACCAAATTTTTCTTGAGCTAATAAATGACGAACAATAGTAGTTTTTCCAGATCCAGAAGGAGCTGAAAACACAAATAGTTTTCCTTTAAATTCTTTCGTCATTATAGTACGTTTAATATCTGTTCTTTAATTTTCTCTAATTCGTCTTTCATTTGAATTACTACCTTTTGCATTGGTGCAAAATTAGCTTTAGATCCGGTAGTATTAATTTCTCTACCTATTTCTTGAATTATAAATCCTAGTTTTTTTCCATTTGAATCGCTAGTATTTAAGGCTTGCAAAAAGTAGTCCAAATGATTAGCTAAACGAACTTTTTCTTCATTAATATCTAGTTTTTCTAGGTAATAAATTAATTCTTGCTCAAAACGATTTTCATCAACTTCAACTTTTAATTCATCTAAAGCTTTAGCTAATCGCTGTTTTACATTTGCAATTCGATCACCATCCATTTCTTTAACTTGTTCTAAACAAGTTTTAATATTTACAATTCGTTCTTTAAAATCAATTTCTAATGAAGCAGCTTCATCTGTTCTATACTGAATGATTTCTTTTATAGCAACATCAATATGCTTTTCAATTTCTGTCCATTCATTTTCATCTAACTCTTCTCTTTCTGTTTTTAAAGCATCGGGCATTCGTACAGCCATTTTCAATAGCTCAACATCATCTTCCGAACCTACAACAACAATATTGCGCAACTGTTTTATATATTCAGAAACTACACCTTTATTAACCGAAGTTGAAGTTTCATCAGCGGTCATCTCCACATAGATCGAAAAATCTACTTTACCTCTTACTAAAGTACTTGCTAATTTTTTACGTATTGACAACTCTTTTTCTTTGTAAAAAGAAGGAATACGTGTGTTAATATCTAAGTTTTTACTATTTAAAGATTTAACTTCAATAGTAACTTTTTTAGTGGGTAATTGTAATACGGATTTTCCGTATCCAGTCATAGATTGAATCATACCTTGATTTTAATGAGCCGTAAAGATACATTATTTGCTTATACTAGTAGTAGACCGTTTAGAAACTAAGTACACTCCAATAAAAATTAAAACAGTAGCTAGTATTTTAATGGTGTCTAAAGTGTCGCTTCCAACTATTAATGCATAAATACTAGCAACTACTGGTTGTAAATAAATAAATACACTTACTGTTGTTGGTTTAAGTTTTGATAGCGCCCATAAATTGAACAAATAAGTAATACACGAAGCAAAAATTACTACAAAACCAATTCGTAAATATCCTGACATTGGAATAATTTCCCATTGTATTTCTGTGAATTCAGAAATCCCGAATGGGAACATAAAAATAAATCCAAATAAGTACAACCATCGAATAAAAGTTACCGGTTTATATTTTGCCACAATCTTTTTAGCTACAACTAAGTACATACCATATGATGCTGCGTTCACAAATACTAAGAAATTTCCTAACATCATATTTTTAGCATTTGCCCCAGATTTCCCACTATATAAAATTAGTACTACTGCACCAATAAGTCCAATTATGACACCAATAATTTTAACCAGCGTTGGTCGTTCTTTCATTAAAATACTAGAAAAAATGAGCACTAGAATTGGTGATGTAACCATCATTACCGATGCGTTAATTGGAGTGGTGTAATTTAATCCTTTGAAAAAAGTAAGCATGTTAAAGGCAATTCCGAAGAAAGCAGCTAAGGCTATAATTTTGTAATCACCTTTTTCAATTTTATCATTTTTAATAAACAAACTTGCTATCCAAAACACAAGCATTGCAGCAGAAATACGAATAAAAATGAAACCAAAAGGTTTAACATAATGTGGCATCACTTCTTTTGCTACTGTAAAAGTAATACCATAAATAATTGTTACAATAGAAACTGCTGTAAGAGCTAATACTCTTGTATTCATTACTAATGAATTTAGAAATTCAGCGGTAAAGGTCGGTAAAAAAAATTATTGATTATATATAATTAGAAGAGAAAGAGAGTGTGTTAAAATTTACATTTTTCAATACAATTTTTAAGGGGTGTTTTCCCCTTTTTTTATTTCATAAACCCCTAATTAAATTAAAGGAAAAGTACACTATTAAAACAGTTTTTTTATTGCAAAAAAAAACGATATCTGGTGGTAATTTTGGAGTGTCTGTCAAACCAAACCAAATAAACTACCACTACTAATGATTTATGAAATACTACAAATTATTTCAGAAGAGTTAAACGACTATCTTGATGAAAATGCCGTTGATTTAGCTAATATAGCAGACGCTGAATCCGATGGAAATTCTCCAGGTAATTTCCCAGATATAGCTTTATCTCTCATTAATCTACAAGAAGAGTTCGCGTTAAAAAACACGCGAAATGATTATGTAAGTGGTAATACCATATCATATAAGAACCCAAAAGTTTACCTAAATCTTTTCATCCTTTTTAGTGTTGATAAATCAAGCTATACAGAATCTTTAAAAAGCTTAACAAAAATTATTGAGTTTTTTCAGGGAAAAAAGGTGTTCACGCAAGCAAATTCTAATTACGAAAATGTAGATGGAATCGAAAACATTAAGAGTTTTAAATTCATAACAGAACTCTATACTCCCAGTTTCGAAGAACTCAATTTTATATGGGGAACTCTAGGAGGAAAGCAAAAACCATCTGTGTTATATAAAATCACACTACTAGAAATAGAAAGAGATGTTGTTGCTAAGGAAGGTTCAGTAATCTCAGAACTGAACAGAAATTCATTAATCAATAATTAAGCAATAAAATGGTTTATAAAACACTTTTCAATATTGATTTATTACATGCTTATTTTCTAGATAAAGGAGATAAAAAATACCATGCAAGTAATGCAAATGATGAATTATCTGATGAAGAAAAAGAAGAATCTTTAAGATCTTATAATCTTTTTGATTTTATGGAAATCATTCCAAATAAAAGAACAAGGAGTATTGCTAAAAATCATAGAATTTTAATTAGAAATCATGCCAAAGGCATAAGAGTATTAACCAGTACATTAAGAGTAAATTCTGAAGAAGGAAATGATGTTGTAGAGCGTTTTAATCCAGTTGTTGGTTTGTCTGATGATGTGATTTTCACCTTTTTTATCAAAGCAAAGGATAGGTTTTTTCTAAACTATTCAGATATAACTGAGAAAAAGAATAATCAATTCTATTATTTGTCAAATATTAGTTCTTCAATTACCAACATTTTTGATTCAAATGGAACAATTGAAAAATGGGAAGATTTTTTAATAACTGAAAGAGAGTCAAGAAAATTGGTGTATGAACTTGAAAAAGAACAAGAGTTTGATACCAATACGCCAAAGTTAGTTACCATTTCGAGTATTGATGAAACTCAAATCGAAGATATTGAGGATAAGGTTGAAAATGATACTGCTTTAACTGAAGATGAAACTGAAATTTTTGACTATCTAAATGTTTCAGTTCAGCAACTAAAAAACAAAGGTATTATCGGTGTTCTTCAAATAAAAGTAGCAGGTGATAATAATACTAACCTTACAGAACTAGTAGATACCGAAGATCAACAAACAGGGAACTTTGATTTAGAAAAACAATGTTTGTTAACAGGCACAATCGATTTCCAAATTTATATAGAAAACAAGAAAACATTTTGGAGATATAGACAAAAGTCTGAAAACCAAATAATGGTTACAAAACAAGAACATCCTCTTACAAAAAATGGTAAAGTCGAAATTGAAAAATCAGATGTAACACCACAACCATCTGGTAGTCCATTTTTTCCAAATCCAAGTGTAGATAGTATTACTAAAGAAGAACAAGATTACTATTCAGAAATATTCATTTAATAAAAACTAAAATTAATAATTATGTCAGCTTACAAAACACCAGGAGTTTACGTTGAAGAAATCGTAAAATTTCCACCATCGGTGGCTCAAGTAGAAACAGCTATACCTGCATTTATTGGGTATACAGAAAAAGCAAAGAAGAAGATCGACGGCGATTTAGCCAATAAACCAACTCGAATTACTTCATTATTAGATTACGAAACGTATTTTGGTTTTGCTAAAAAAGAAACAGGAATTACTGTAGTTGTTACAGATACTCATGTTGACGGAGAGCAAGATCGTACGTTAAAAGTAGAAGCGCCAACTAATCCAAAACCGTACTTAATGTATTATGCTATGCAAATGTATTTTGCAAACGGAGGAGGACCATGTTATATAGTATCAGTAGATACTTATGAGAACGATTTAGGTAATGAAAACTCTATTTCTTTTGATGCCTTAAGTGATGGATTAGATAAATTAAGAAAGGAAGATGAACCTACTTTAATTGTATTTCCAGATGCAAAAAAATTAAGCGAAGTAGATTTTTATACACTATATAACAATGCGTTAATTCAGTGTAATGAAATGCAAGATCGTTTTGCAATTATAGATACACACACTTCTGTTGATTCTATCGCTGACGCTTCGGCTGCAAGAAATAGATTGAACTTAGAGAAAGATTACTTAAAGTATGGAGCAATTTATTATCCACATTTAAGAACGATTTTAGATTATCGTTATGATGAGGAATCTATTACTATCGATCATACAACAGATTTACCATCTGCTATTGCAGAAGCAACTTCTCAACTAGAAGCATATAAAGTAGATTTTGAAGAAGAGAATGATTTGTTGAGAGATACTGCTGATGCAGACCTAGGGTATATTGGTGAAGCTAAAAAGAAAATCACAGATGAATTAACAGACTTTTCAGGAGCTTATGCACCTTTAAAAGCTAGTGCTACAGAATTAAGTACTACAGTAGAAAAAGTTATTGGTTCATTAAACAATTTAACTTCAATTACAGGATTAATTGAAGATTCGGGTAATGCAGCTGCAACTTCAGTAGAAGAAGCACCTTTAACAGATCATGATGCAGATCCAGGAACAGATGATGTAAATGCTATCGCTTTAGCAATTACAGATCAGATATCAGCTGTAAATAATGTATTCGTTGGAACGGATAAAATTAATGAAGTAAGTGAAGCATTACAATTGGCTTTAGATAATATCGCAAAAGCGAATTCAAAAGCTAAATTAGAAACTCAAGTTAATGCAATTACAGCCGAATTAGATAAAGTTTATGTGCATTCTACTACGGATGTATTTACTGATGCAGAAGCTGAAATAGATACATTAATAACTAATGTTAAAGCAGGAGATAGTACAGATGTAAATAATGGTGAACTAAACGGAAGAACGTTAAAAAGTATTGAAAACATTTACAGTCAAGTTTATAACGAAATTAAGGTTGAAATCGGAGCATTACCAGTAGTATTGCCACCAAGTAGTACAATGGCTGGAATTTATGCAAGAGTAGATTCTGATAGAGGTGTATGGAAAGCTCCAGCTAATGTAGGTACAAACTATGTATTAGAACCATCATTACAAATTTCAAGTGACGAGCAAAGGGACTTAAATGTAGATGCTGTTGCTGGAAAATCAATCAACGCAATCAGAACATTCGTAGGAAAAGGAAACTTAGTTTGGGGTGCCAGAACCTTAGCAGGAAATGATAATGAGTGGAGATATGTTTCTGTTAGACGTTTCTTCAATATGGCCGAAGAGTCTATTAAAAAAGCTACTGAACAATTTGTTTTTGAACCAAACGATAAAAATACTTGGGTTCGAGTAAAAGCAATGATCGACAACTTCTTAACGCAACAATGGAGAGTAGGAGCTTTAGCAGGTCCAACACCAGATAAAGCATTCTATGTAAGCGTAGGTTTAGGAGAAACAATGACTGCTCAAGACATTCTTGAAGGTAATATGATTATTGAAATAGGAATGGCAGTAGTTCGTCCTGCAGAATTTATCGTCCTTAAGTTCTCTCACAAAATGCAAGAAGCATAATTAATAAGTCAAGTCAAATTTAAAAACATAAAAAAAAGAAATCATGGCACAATTATATCCACTTCCAAAGTTTTCTTTCGAAGTAACTTTTGGAGATACAAAGTTTAACTGTACAGAAGTTTCTGGGTTAACCTTTGAGAATAAAATGATTGAGTATCGTGGAGGAGCAGACAGCGAATACCACAAATCCAAACAACCAGGAATGTTTGAATATCCAAATGTAACTATGAAAAGAGGAACATTTGTTGACAAGAGTAAACAATTCTATGATCAATGGGCAAAAACGGTTTATTTCCAAGAAGGAGGTGAGCAATTTAGAGGAGATCTTACGATTAGCTTATTGGATGAAAATGGAGATCCAGCAGTAACATGGAAATGCCAAAATGCATATATCACAAAAGTTACTCCTACAGATTTAAAAGCAGATGGTAACGAAATCGCTATTGAAACTGCTGAATTTGTTCACGAGAAATTAACAATGATTAGCTAATGGAAATCTATTATCCACCAGTAGGCTTTCACTTTAAAGTAGATTTTAAAAACTTATCTACTAAAGATAAAGATATCTCATTTCAATCAGTTTCAGGTCTAACAGTAGACCTTGAAACTGAAGAAATTGCTGAGGGTGGAGAAAACAGGTTCAAGCATAAAATTCCAGTACGTTCAAAATTTCCAAACTTAGTTTTAAAACGAGGAATGTTAATGGATTCTGAAGTAATCAAATGGTGTAAAAAAGCCTTAGAGAATTTTGAAATTGAACCTGTAGATATCAATGTAATGTTACTCGATGAAAATCATGAAGCACTACAAACTTGGAACATAGTCAAAGCTTATCCTATAAAATGGAGTATTGGAGATTTTAATGCCGAGGAGAACAAATTAGTAATTGAAACTATTGAATTAACCTATCAGTACTTTAATATCGTATAAAATGCCAATAACAATAAAAGAACTACATATCAAAATTAATGTTGATGAAAAATCTGGTCAAAAACCAGGTGGAGGAAGTTCAAAAGGAGGTAATAAATCAGAAATTATTGCTGCTTGCGTAGAAGAGGTAATGGATATTCTAGAGAGACAAAAAGATAGATAAAAATATTTATCAATAAATAATTATCAGTTTTCATAATAAATGAAATCATTGATAATTGGTAACTGATAACAGATAATTGAAGATATGAGTCAAGGAGAATTAAAAAAACTAGTCATAAAAGCATACAAGGATGAACGCTTTCAAGATGCTGTAGACGAGGGAGAATTCACAACACTTGTGAATCCTGAAAAATACATGGTAGCTTATAAACCAGAGTATGAGGAAGAGCAAGGACAAGGTACTAGTGGAACTCAGCCAAAGTTTAAGAAAATCGCTCCGCAAGAATTAGATCTTGATTTATTGTTCGATAGCTCAGGGGTTATTGATGGTGAAGCTAATCATACCGATGGAATTATTGACAAAATCGATGCGTTTAAAAGAATCGTTTTTGATTATAACGGAGACGAGCACAAGCCATATTACTTAATGGTAAAATGGGGAGCATTACTTTTTAAAGGTTCTCTAGTTGATTTATCTATTGAGTATCGATTATTTGCGGCAGACGGAACACCATTAAGAGCTAATGCTAAACTTAAAGTAAAAGGTACTGTAGATGATGATTTACGTGTTGCTCGAGAAAATAATCAATCACCAGATTTAACTCATTATAGAAAAGTGAAATCAGGCGAAACATTACCATTAATGTGTCATCGAATTTATGGCGATCCAAAGTATTATCTAGAGATAGCTAAAGTTAATAACATTACACAGTTCAGAAAATTAAAACCAGGTCAGGAATTGTTTTTTCCACCATTACAAAAGTTTGCTTAAATGAATAATACCGGAGTCATACAAACTTCTAAAAGTGCAGATTTAATCACTTTTAAAATCTTAATTGAAGGAGAAGAACTTTCAAAAGTGTACGAGGTGAAAAATATTACGGTTTCAAAAGAAGTCAATAAAATTCCTACAGCACAAATTATTTTGATTGATGGAGATCCTTCTGCAAGAGATTTTGAATTGAGTAATGAAGATTTATTAATTCCAGGAAAGGAAATTGAAATCACAGCCGGATATCATTCTGATGAAGAAACTATTTTCAAAGGAATTGTAATTAAACATAACCTAAGAATTAGAGCAAATTCCGCTCAGTTGATTATTGAATGTAAAGATGAAGCTGTTAAAATGACTATAGGAAGAAAAAGTAAGTATTTCTATGAAAGTTCTGATAGCGACATTTTTGAAGAAATTATTGGAGAATATGGATTGTCAAGTGATGTAGAGAGTACGAATCATACACATCCTGAACTAGTTCAGTACAATGCTTCAGATTGGGATTTTATAGTGTCAAGAGCTCAGGCTAATGGTAAATTATGTTTTATTGATGATGGTACAATTACCATTGCAAAACCAGATATAAGTCAATCAGAAATTGAAACTGTAACCTTTGGAGGCTCGCTATTAGATTTCGATGCAGAAATTGATGCACGTCATCAAGTTTCTAAAGTGGCAGCTTATGGTTGGAATCATGCCGATCAAGAATTAATAGAAGTAGAAGGTAAAGACCCAAGTGTTAGTTTGAATAGTAATTTAAGTCCTAGCGATTTAACCGATGTAATTGGTTTAGAAAGTTTAGAACTTAGACACGGAGGAGTAGTTACCGATACTGAATTACAAGATTGGGCAGATGCAAAATGGTTATTTCAACAATTAGCAAAAGTTCGAGGTAGAATTAAATTTCAAGGAATACCTTCAGTAAAACCAAACACAGTTTTAAAACTAGAAGGTGTTGGAGATCGCTTTAACGGTAATATTTATGTTACCGGTGTTCAACACGTAATTACTAATGGAAATTGGGTAGCAAATGCACAATTCGGCTTGTCTACTGAATGGTTTTCTGAGACCTTTGACATCTCATCTAAACCTGCTTCAGGATTATTACCAGCTATTCAAGGATTACAAGTAGGAATTGTTTCTCAGTTAGAAGAAGATCCTGACGGAGAAGATAGAATTCTAGTTCAAATTCCGATTATCAATAATGAGGAGGAAGGAATTTGGTGTAGAGTTTCATCACCGGATGCAGGAGAAAACAGAGGGATTTATTTCCGTCCAGAAATTGGCGACGAGGTTATAGTTGGTTTTATAAATCAAGATCCAAACGATGCTATTGTATTAGGAATGTTGCACAGTAGTGCAAAACCATCTCCGATAACTGCAGCAGATGATAATCATGAAAAAGGAATCATAACACGTAGTGAAATGAAAGTGTTATTCGATGACGATAAAAAGATTATCACTATTGAAACTCCAGCCGGAAAAATCATTTCCCTTGATGAAGATGAAGGAGCAATCACTATCGAAGATGATAATTCCAATGTTATAGTCATAAACAGTGATGGAATTTCGATGGAAAGTGCTGGTGATATTGCAATTAAGGCATCAGGTGATGTAAACATTGAAGGAACCAATGTTAGCATTGCAGCCAATGCAGAATTTAAAGCAGAAGGTAGTGCAGGAGCAGAAGTTTCTACAAGTGCCATTGCGGTATTAAAAGGATCACTAGTTCAAATTAATTAAAACTAAAAACAAAAATGGGAAACCCAGCAGCAAGAGTAACTGATATGCATGTTTGCCCAATGGTAACAGGGGTGGTGCCTCACGTAGGTGGCCCAATTTTACCAGCGGGAGAACCTACAGTTTTAATCGGAGGAATGCCTGCGGCTAGAGTTGGAGATATGGCTACTTGTACTGGTCCTCCTGACACTATAGTAGCAGGGTCAGGAACCGTTTTAATCGGAGGTATGCCTGCCGCAAGAATGGGCGATAGTACATCGCATGGAGGAACAATTGTTTTAGGTGAATTTACAGTATTAATAGGATAAAAATGGAAAACAAAAAAGCTTTTTTAGGTATAGGATGGGGATTTCCTCCTGAGTTTTCAGAAGACATGAATGAAGTTGTCATGATTTCTGAAGAAGAAGATATAAAAAGTAGCCTAGAAATATTGTTAAGTACGCGTTTAGGAGAACGTGTTATGCTACCAAATTACGGTTGCAATTTAGAAGAACTACTTTTTGAAAAATTAGATAGAACATTAATAACCTACGCTAAAGAACTTATTGAAACAGCAATTTTATATCACGAACCAAGAATAGATGTGATCAAAATTGACATTTCAGAAACAAACCCATTAGAAGGACAATTAATCATCAAAATTGATTATAGAATTAGAGCTACAAATAGTAGAACAAATGTTGTTTTTCCTTTCTATAAAGGAGAAGGAACTGATATAAACTAAAAGTAATCATGAGTAAAATCATACCTAACATATTAACCCGTAACGGAACAGGACAAGAGCAACGATATATTCCAGCTTTAGATCCAGAAAATTTCGAATTACACGATTTTACAATTGAAGATTGGATTTTATTTGCGTATAACTTATCTCAAAATATAAACTACTTTCCGACCACTAATTATGAAGTAGCTTCAGGAAATTGGAAAAACTTTTTTAAACAGTTAACGACCGAATCTATTCCATATAGAGGAACCCGAAAGTATGACAAGTTAAAAGAATCAATAGCTAAGAATTTAGCTGAAATGTCTAAAGAGTCTGAGTTAACTCCTCATTTAACTTTGTTTATCTGCTTTTTAAACTTATTAGAATTATCTAAAGAAAGATTTAATCAACTAACCAAGCGTCATCTAGATTTTTATTACAAAGAAATTTTACAAGTAGATAAAAGAGAACCTATTGCAGATCAAGCGCATGTTATTTTTGAATTAGCCAAAAAAATATCTGACCAACAAATAACAAATAACACTGCTTTAGATGCTAAAAAAGATGCTTTAGGAAATGCTTTGGTTTATAAAACTAACGAAGAGCTAGTTGCAAATAAAACGATAGTAAGTCAATTAAAAACGTTATACAACAATAATACAGAAGATCTTAAGAAAATTAAAATTAGTGCTAATGCTAAAACAAAAGATGGATTAGAAGAACCATTACAAGAAGATAAACCGTATTGGTATCCTTTTGGATATCCTACAACAGCTAAAAACGTTAATGAATTACCAGATGCGAGTTTAGGGTTCTCTGTAGCTTCACCAATGTTATTCCTAGAGGAAGGTTTTCGTACTGTAACTATAACATTTAAATTCAATGAAAACTTTAATAGTAAAGTGTTAAATGTTGCAGATATTATAGAAAACATTACGCTTTTTGGAAGCGGAAAAGAAAAATGGATACAACCTGAACTAACATTAATTGATGCCGCAAACAATGGAAATTTTAATACTAGTAAAAAAGAAATCAGTTTTACATTTCAATTAGATTATGATGCCGATGCTTTAGTGAATTACAACCAAGAATTCTTACTAACTAAATACAATACAACTCACCCAATTGTTCGTTTTGAATTTGATGTATCAAATGAATCAGGATATGAATTTTACAAACTACTAGCTGAAAATACATTAAATGAAATTATTATCAATACAGATGTACAAGGAATAACATCTGTAGGTATAGAGAATGATAACGGAAGTTTAAAACCAAACAAACCATTTAATCCATTTACAACTCGACCAATTATTGGAAGTAATTTCATTGTAAATTATGATGAGGCTTTTTCTAAAGAATGGACTGAATTTACAGTTAATCTAAATTGGAAAAATGTACCTGAAGATTTAAAATCTTGGTATAGTGCCTACATGAAATCTTCAGAATATAAATCTATTACTGAATATGCAGACTTAATTGATAAAGATGCAACGGGTAATGATAGTAAATTGATTGTATCAGGACTTGATTATTTCAAGGTAGAAAAAAGACTTTTACATGCTGGAGGAGAAGGAAAGGAAACTGATGGCGAAAGAATTAATCTTTTTGAAAGAAATACAATTGTAGATGGAGATAATGAAGAGATTGTATATTCTTCAACTATTACAACAAAAAATATAGCGAATGCTTATGCAATAGACAAAGCAGGGCCATTACAATTATCTCTAGAGCAATCTTTCTTACATGAGTTGTATCCAAAATTGTATGCTTTGGCTGTCAGTTCTCAAAATCTGGATATAAATTTACCAAATGAGCCTTATACACCACTTGTAGACAATGTTTCTGTGAATTATGTAGCAGAAGAATCATTAGTTATGTCTGAAGGGTCTACTTCAGAAAATAGAATTCAATTATTTCATGAGCATGCTTTTGGACAGAGTGAAGAAAATTACGCGACAAAAAAATATTTACAAGAAGAAAAAAATATCATAGACATCTTTGATAAAGATACTATTCAAACGTTATTGGTGCCTAGATATTGTTTAGGAGGTCATATGTATATCGGACTTGAAAATGTAGTAAATCAACAAAGTATTGCTTTATTAATTCAAGTATTAGAAGGAAGTGAAAATCCATTAGTTCCTAGTTTTAATGAAACTGAAAAAGTACATTGGTCTGTGTTGTGTAATAATAAATGGAAAAGCTTAGAAGAAAATATTATTACTAACGAAACAGATAATTTTTTAAAGTCTGGAATTTTTAAATTCTCTATACCAAGAGAAGCAACATCAGATAATACATTATTGCCAGAAGGTTATGTTTGGATAAAAGCTCAAATGAATAAATCATTTGATGCTGTTTGTCAGACGATAGATATTCATGCACAAGCAGTTCTGGCTAGTTTTCAAAATAACAATAATGAAGTTAGTCATTTAAAAGATGGGTTGCCAGCAGGAACAATTAAAAAAATGATAACTAGAATTCCACAGGTAAAATCTATAACACAGCCATATAATGCATTTGGTGGAAGTCCAGAAGAAACAGATGAAAATTTTTATAGAAGAATTAGTGAACGTTTACGTCATAAAAACAGAGCTATAACACTTTGGGACTACGAGAATATCATTTTACAAGAATTCACAGAAATTTATAAAGTAAAATGTTTGAATCACACATCACATACAAGTTTTACTTCTGCAGGAGATGTTACTTTGGTTGTTGTACCAGATACGGTAAATAAAAACGTATTTGATATTTATCAACCACGTGTAAGTATGGCTTTATTAAATAAAATTAAAGCACATATTAATGCATTAAATACACTTCATGTAAATGCTAATATTATCAATCCAAATTATGAGGAAGTAGCTATTGGTTTAGAGGTTAAGTTTTTCGAGGGATATGATGAGAATTTTTATAAAGAACAGCTCAAAACTGATATTACAAAGTTCTTGTCTCCTTGGGCTTTTGACGACACCAAAGAAGTAACTTTTGGAATAATGCTTCACAAAAGTGTATTGATAGATTATATAGAAAAACTTCCTTATGTAGATTATTTACAAAATGTAACGATGAATGATGATGCCAATGTGTATAAGATTGTACCAAGCGATCCGAAATCAATTTTAGTGTCAGCTAAAGAACATTCAATAAGTACAGTATTAACAACATGTAAAGGAACAAAAACCATTATAGAGCCAGTATGTCAACTATAAATCAACATATTACTATACCAAAAAATGTTGTGTCTAACAACGATTTAGATTTTCATTTTTTACGTAAAGAAGGTGTTGCATATTTAGAGCAACTAGGAGGTAAGTTATGGACCGATTTTAACTCACACGATCCAGGAATCACCATCTTAGAAATGTTGTGTTATGCAATTACCGATTTAGGTATGCGAATAGATATTCCGTTAGAAAATTTATTAGCATCAAAAGACCCTAAAAAAGCAATACATACTCAATTTTATAAAGCTTCTGAAATTTTTCCTTCAAAGCCAGTAAATGAGTTAGATTATAGAAAACTATTTATCGATTTACCAGGTGTTAAAAACTGCTGGTTACGAAAATATGATAAAACTGTTTATGTAGATTGTAAAAACAGTTTGCTTTCATATGCAGAATTCAACACTATCTCAGAAGAGTTTCAAAAAGATTTTAAATTAAAAGGATTATATTCTTTATTAGTTGATTTCGATGAAGATGTTGATGAAGTTAAAATCAGCAAAAAAATTAAAAGCACTTATCATAGTAATCGAAACTTATGTGAGGATTTAATTGAAGTAAAACAAGTAGAATCACAACCAATTGCTATTTGTGCAAACATTGATGTGTTTACCGAGGTTGATGAAGAGTGGGTATATGCAAACATTTTATATCAAATAGAAAATTACCTTTCTCCTTCATTACAGTTTTATTCTTTGGAAGAAATGCAAAACAAAGAATATACTACAGATGAAATTTTTGAAGGACCAGTTTTAACCAATGGTTTTATTGATACTGAAGAATTGAAAAATGCGGAACTACGCACAGAAGTTCGTCTTTCAGATATTATGAAAATCATTATGAATATCGAAGGAGTAAAACTAATTAAAGATATTTCCGTTGGCTTTTGCGATGATACCATTATTCAAGAAAACAAATGGGTGGTTTGTATTGATAAAGACAAAAAACCTGAATTATGTAGTAAAAGTACATTCAATTTCACGAAAGGTTTTTTACCTCTTAATTTAAATTATGACCGAGTAGATGAATACAAAGCCCAAATTAAAGAAGATGCAATTGCTGCTCAAGAAATTTCTAAAGAGGATTTAAAATTATCATTACCTAAAGGAGTTGTTTTAGAGTCTCAAGAGTACACAACTATTCAAAACGATTTTCCAGATGCTTATGGAATAGGACAAGAAGGATTATCAATTCATGTAACTAATTCAAGAAGAGCAAAGGCGAAACAATTAAAAGGATACTTAACTTTTTTCGATCAAATATTAGCAACATATTTCAAACACCTGTCAGAAGTAAGTACTGTGTTATCTGTTTCAGGACAAGAAACTCGTTCTTTCTTTACCCAAGCTATAAAAGATATAAAAGACTTTGACGATTTAGTAAGCGAATATCCAAAATCGAACGACGATGAATTAACCGAGCTTTTATTAAATCAGTTTGATAATAATATAGAAAGAAGAAATTCGATTTTAGATCATTTAATTGCTCGTTTTGCAGAACGTTTCGGTGAATATACTTTTTTAATGAAAGCTCTTTATGGAACAGCAACTGATGAAATTGTATTAGCTAACAAAGAAGCGTTTTTAAAAGATTATAAAATAATTAGCGCACATAGAGGTTTGGCATTTAACTACTATAATCAGCCAAAAAAGAATCTATGGAATACATTAAATATTTCAGGTTTTCAAAAACGAATTGCTCGTTTAATGGGGGTAACTAATGAAAAAAGAAGACATTTAATTGATTCTAATGTTGAGGTTTATGATCTGGAAAGTGGTGGTGAAACTGTATATCGTTGGAGAGTAAAAGATAATGATGGAAACATTTTATTATCGGCTACAGAAGACTATCCAACAGTAGCATTTGCTGTAGAGGAATTATATTTTGCAGCATTAAAAATTGTACAAACTTCTGAGAGAGAAGTTGAAAAAGCTTTTGAGAAAAGTAATTTAGATGATGTTCAAATTGGTTTTTTAAAAATTCACGAATCAACTCCATCTAATCCAAGTATACCTGTAAAATATTCATTTGATGTTATTAATCCTGAAAAACCAGAGAGTAGTTCAGATTATATCATTGCTAAACAATTCAAATATTATGAAGATCCAAATGATCTAAAAAAGGCTATTCTTTATATCATCAGTTTTATGAAAAGGGAATTTACCGAAGAAGGTATTTTTCTGGTGGAACACATGCTATTACGACCAGATGTAACTACCAATACGAATAAAGGATTTCTTCCAATTTGTGCAGATAATTGTGATGATTGCGGTACAATTGACCCGTATTCATACAGAGTAAGTATTGTACTCCCAGGATTTACATATCGTTTTTCAAATCCAGATTTTAGAAGATACATGGAGGATATTATACGTGAAGAATTACCAGCACATATACTTCCAAGAATCTGTTGGGTTGGAGCTAGAAAAGGAATTACAGAAGACAATGATCTTTTCAGATTCGAAAAAGCCTATAAAGAATATTTGTGCAAAAAAACCAAGTTAGAACAAGAGCAACCTCATCCAGAACTTGAAAATTTAATGATTGCAATGCAAGAATTAAACACAGTATATCCAGTAGGAAGATTAACAGATTGTAATGCTGAAGATGAAGCATTAGATGGAAGGGTAATTTTAGGACAATCCAGTATAGGAGTCATTGAAGAAGATAAAGAAGAGAATACAAATAACAACTAATTAGAATCATAGTGTTTCATAACACAGCCAAAATACAAAGGGTATGGAAACTAAACCAGAAACTAAACTGAAAAACATCACTACAGAATATAGTAGGTTTAATGCCAATCAGGTATTAACAGCAAAACAATTAAATGCTTTCATCGATTATTTTGATGACCAAGACCGTTTATCAAGAATAGCCTTAAGCGGAGTTGGAATAGCATGTGGATTTAAACTAACACCTGAATTTATTGCCGATCAATCTGCAATAGAAAGCTTAATTGTAACTCAAGGAGCTGGAGTAACTACCGATGGAGATTTAGTTCAATTTCATGACTTGATTGAGAAGAATTTAAAATCTAAAAAGTTTAGATTTTTTAAAAAATTTGAAGACTCTGAAGTGAGATATTCTAAGTTTTTAAACTCTCAAGGTAATCAATATAACTTATGGGAAGTATACTCTGATGATGATAGTTCTTATACCAATTTAGTTGAGTTTACAGATATCAAAAAAATGGCTGTGATATTGTATTTAGAACAATATCCAAATGAAGATGCGCTGTGTAATAAGTTAAATTGTGATAACCAGGGAATTGAACAGATAAACAATTTACGAGTGTTATTGATTAGTTGTGAAGACTTAGAAGCTATAGCTGCTAATGATAATATTTTTACACAACACGACTGGTATAAAATCAATGAATCTCTACCTGTTGTTGAAGCAAAAAGAGTAGTGTTAAATGAAAATAACTCTGAAACATTTAGTTCATTAAAAGGATTGTATAATTCAGCAGTTAAAGATGAAAGTATTGCTACCGATTTAATTTTAGGTTATGAAGTAATTTTAAACAAGTTTGGATTACCTACAATCACAAATAAGATAAAATCTTTATTTAGCTTTAGTTCACTTAGTGTTCCATTAGATTTTCAATATAGATATGATACATTGAAAGATTTAATTGATACTTATAATGAAATAAAACAATTATTGCTTCATATTAATGTGAATTGTTGTCCTAATATTGGTTCATTTCCAAAGCACTTAATGTTAGGAAAAATAGAAGCTACAGATATTCCGGAATTAAGACATCGATTTTATAATTCACCAATCGTAAGTACAGAAGATGAGAATTTAAACAAGATTAATTTATTATTAGAGAGAGCAATTTCAATTGCTAATAATTACATAGGAACTACTGGAACAGATGATATTGAAATTACACCATCAATGGCGCATAGCACTTTAAGTGATAAGGCAATTCCTTTTTACTACAATGTTTCGGATGAATTATTAGATAAGTGGAACTTCCAAAAGACATCAAATTACAAAGCAAATGAGAATTTAAGTTACCATAAAAAAAATCTAAACAAATCTTTGCCAATTCAGAGACCTTTAGAGTATAATATTGATAAAAACGATTTTTTCCAAATTGAAGGACATCAAGGTAAAATGTATGGAGAAGCATTGGCAAAAATTCAAAAGCTTAAAAAAGATTATGGATTAAGTTTTGATGTAAAAACCCTTTCAATAAATGCTACAACTCAGGCAATAAATATCAACGATTATGAATGTGAATTCGAAGATTTAAAGATGTTGTTAAATGCCTGGAAGGCAGAACAGAACTGTATTTTATCTGAAGTCAGTAAAACATTCTCTGCATTTAAATTAACAGATCCTAAAGTAAATACAGTAGCAGATAAATATAAAAACGTAAAAGGACAAGTAGGAGATTCTGCAGTATTTACTGCAGATGTAATGACAGCAAGAGAATCTTTATTAAAAACAGAATTGGTAACAAAAGAGTTTTCAATTAAAGAGCCAATTAATGAAGAGCAAAAGTTCTTTAACGATCGAGAAATAGTATACAAATCAGATCAGAAAAACATTATTGGAGAAAATCTTACTAAAGAAGATGATACAATAGGCTTTATTATCGGAGGTATTTTTGATAAAAACAAAGGAGGTTCATCAAGTGATATTATTGTAGAGCTAGAAAAAGAAATGGCTCCAATAAGAGAAAGTGAAGTTTGGACAAAGGAACCTGAGTTATCAGAATTTATTTTAAATGATATTACAGAAACATTAGTGCATGCTTATGTTTTAGATACTAAAGTTCCAATAAATATTAGAGATATTAATGACAGCATTTTAGTAAGTTATAAATTAACCATAGATAATTTATGTCAACAAGTAAAAAAACTACAAGCAAAGTATAATGCTACTGCATTAGAACTTTCTACAAAACAAATATTAGGATTGATGATAAATCAATTGTCTATTGTTTGTTGTTCGGGTAAAAAATTAGAAACACTTCTTTCTGAAATTGAAAAAAGAAAGGAAAGAATTTTAGAAAAAATTCAATTATCTGAGTTTGTAAAGCAACACCCAGGTTTAGAACATAAAGCAGGTGTAGTTCCAGGAGGAACATTTGTAATGGTATATGTTACCGAAAATGCTACCGATTCAAATACATTTAACGATGTAGTATTAGATGTTATTTTTAGAAACCAACCAACAACAATAATAAATCCTAAAGAAGATAATTTTGATCTAATTCGTGATGTAAAACCTATAGAAGATAGTATAGACCTTACTCGTGATGAAATTTTTCCTACTAAAAGAATTTCGCTGTTTGAAAAAGAAGAATTAATTAGCTATAAAAATGGAGGAATTATTAAGCTTTGGGACAAAAGTTCAACTATTAATTTCTCATTTGTAAACACATTGGTTTCTAAAGATTTCCAAAGTCGTTTGTTTTTAGATGATGATGTAGTGCCTTTAGGCAAAACATTAGGCGATACTGTTATTAATTTCACTTCATTTTTAAATAGAGCTTGGAGACGAGCAGGATTGTCTGATGTGGTTTCTGCTGAAGGTACATTAATGTATAAAGATGGTTCTGTAGGAATGAGAATTACAATTAAAGATCGCTTAATTCCTAAAGATCAATTTTACTTCCAAATATTTAATCCTAGTGTAGTAGGAACAAATAAGCCATTATTCTTTGATGAAAATGAAGCTATTCGTGAAAACGAAACATTACGAAATACAGTTGTAGCAGATTTTTCATTACCATACATGTGTTGTTCTGATTGTGCACCAGTAAACTTTATTGTGCCAAAAGAACCAGTATTCTTAAGCTTACCAGTAAGTTATGTTTGTTTAGATAATAGTAAAACTATAGAACCATTAGTATTTAATAAATTACCAATAGATGGAATAGTTAAATCTGATATCCCAGAAGATTTTGAATCAGGAATTTTTATTGATCCAATAGATAACAAAACAAAACTAGATGTTACTAAAATTGATAAAAACTATTTAGGTAAAACTATAAATTATACAGTTAATGATGAGCCTACTGATTGTCAAATTATTGTATATCCTGATCTTAACTTAAGTGTTACTGTAGAACCAATTACATATAACGATGATAAGTCAGAGGCCAATGTGATATTTACTTTAAATTGGGGAGATGATACTTTTATAACATCAAACTTTATTAATGAGGTAACATACAGCTTTGATTTCTTAGGAAATGGAGTGAAAGTAGAGCAAACTCCAGTAAATAATCAATTTTCAAATAGGTATACGTTACCAATTAATGATTTAAATATTATCACACCTACATTAGAAGTTTCATTAGGTCCATGTAGTAAAACCATACCAATTGAAACTATAATTTTTGATAGTGAAACACCGTCAGAATTAGCTATAACATCATCATATTGTTTAGATGTTGAAAATGAACCTACAGCAAGAGTTTCATTTACTAATGTAGCTGGAGCAATTACAATTGAAGATGCTCCAATATCTGGACTTTCGATTGAAGGTAATGAATTGGTTATCGATTCTTCATTGTTTACTGAATTTGAAAGGCTAATTAGGTTTATGGAAGATGGTCAACCTACTAATGCAAGAATTACTATTCACAAAGTAAAACAAATTGAAATTGTAGAAGGAAAAGCTGGAGGTTTTGTTTGGGAAGAAGAAAAACTATTCTATGTAGGAGACTTTACTATTCAATCGCCTGACATAATTGATACTAAAGCATTAAATGTTAAATGGGAGTCAGAAGGACAAACCAGCGCAGCTGAAATGTTCACACCTAAATATGTAATTGAACCAGATTCAGTAAATACATTTAAGGTAAATGTTATAGTAGAAGATAAAAATCGTTGTGAAGCTCAAGCAAGTATAGATGTAACAGTTTCTTACCCAGATTTTACCATTGAAATACCAGATGCAATTTTCTGTATAGAAGATAAAACACCTCATGTAATTACTGTAAAGCCTGAAATAGACGGAATGATTTTAAAAGGAAATGGAATATTATTTAATGAAGTAAGAGGTGTATGGGAATTTGTTGGTGCGGCTTCAGGTTTAACATCAGCAGGAACAGTTACAGTAAACTTAGTAGGAACATCTGTTTCAGCTACAATTAATGTTACCGAAAGATCTAAAGCAAGTTTTACACATAGTTTCGATCCACAAACTAGAATGTTAACATTAACCAACACTTCTGAAACCGGTATCGAGTATATATGGGTTATTAATGATGAAAAAAGAGATCCACAAACTACAAGAAGAACGATTACAGTAGATTTATCAAAATTTGACGGAAGTACCACTCAAGTATCTATGACGGTTATTAGTGATTGTGGAACAAATACATTTACAGATGTTATTGAAACACCATTTATCATAACAAGAACTTGTGAAGATGATGTAACAGATATATTATTAGCTGAGCAAAAGTTATTTAGAGACGACGATAAAATTTTCGCAAGTGAATTTGTAGATAGAATAATAGATCCAACTACAAGTCTTTATACTACTGTTTTAAAAGATCTAGCTAATTATTCTAATGGAAGTAAAAATTCAGAAATAGAGAAACCATTTTTATTCCTTTTAAATGGTACTGCAGAAGCAATTAAGCAGAATCCAGATAATGAGATTTTAAAGAAATATTATAGAGCTCAGATTAAGATTTACTTCTCAATTCTTCATTGTCAAAGTCCAAAAACATTAGAAATACCTGATGGCGGAGACATAGAAAATTCAATTGTCTTACAGGTTCAAAGAGTTTTAGATGCTATAGATCTTGATTTAAGAGAGTTTTTATTAGGAGGAATAAACATAGATATAAAAATCAATTTAGATAATATAGACGCTAGTTTAAGAGGGTTTTTAGATACGTGTGCAGGAGTTATTAAATCACAATTAATAAGTGATTATATAAAATTAAGATTAATACCATCACTTTCGAAATCAGTTCGTTAAAAATTTGGGAGAAGATTCAAATGAGGATTCAAGAATATACCATAAATAAAGTCACAGTAGACATTAATACCAATTCTAAAAAGGTAGCCGATGAATTAAAATATTCAATAGATACTTTTTTAACAGAGGAAATATTTCCTTTACTTGAATCCTTTTTTGAATCTGTTTCTTCTGAAGAAGTTATACAGTTAATTCCAAAATTGAATTTAGATATTGACATAAAAAATCAAAATTTTTCAATTAACTCTAAAACTTCGAAGAGAGAGTTAAAGAAGCAAATTTCAGATAAGTTAGAAGAAATTAGTTTGCAACCAGAAGCTTATGAAGTTGAAATCATTGAAAAAACTTTTCAAGATTCCAAGGCAGATTCTTTTTTCTCTTTTCTAGAAACTGGAACATTGTCTTGGTGGAATGCTACAACTGGTAATTTTAATTTTACTAAAAAAGATCTTTTTGAAATTACAGAAACCGTAAACTTTAGTTATAGATTTCTAAAAGTACTTCAAACTGCAAGTCAAAAAGTTCGATTGTTCAATCAGTTTTTTGATGAAGAATTGCACTTGTTATTTCTAGGTATTTCTAATAAAACAGAAACTCTAAATACAATACAAAAAGAAATTACAACGAATAATTTATTGGGAACTAATTCGGAAATAAAGAAAGAATTATGGAATGCCTTTGCGGAAACAATTCTTCGAAACGATTCGTCAGCTTTCTTTGAGTTTTTGATAAGTAAAATTCAAGAAATTAAGAATAATGAAAGTAATAAGTCAGTATTAAAACTAAAAGATTTTTTACAAAATAAACTATTAAATAAAATTGAAATTTTTGAAAGTCTGTCACAAGATATTTCAGAAAAATTAGAGGGTCTAACGGTGTTGAAATCTTTTGAAAAACAGGAGCGAAAATTAATTGATGAAAATAAAGAATTAGTAAATAAAATAAAAGATTCAGAAGAGACTTCTATCAATGAAAACAGTCCAATCTTAAATCAAGAAATCGAAACAAATCGTTTTGAAAAAAAAGCATTAAAAATTTCAGAAAAAGAGAATCTTAAAATAGAAAACAATAACACTTACAAAGAAGAAGATAATAGAACTGAAAACCAAGATAATTTAAATTCTAAAACAGAATCTTCAACTTTTGAAAGGTTAACAAATAAACTAACAAAAGATAAAATAGAGGAATCAAATTTTGATCAAATCTCAAATCTCAAATCTCAAAATTTAAATAATTCTTCAGAGAATCCTTTTGACACAAATACTAAAAATTTAGATAAAAAAGAAGCTTCAAAAAATATTGAAAAATCTATGAATTCCGAAATAGAAAAAAAGCAATATCAAGAAAGTTTTGAGTTAGGTGAAGTCTCCTCAATACAAAAACGTAATAGTAAAGGTTTTAAGGTAAATGAAAGTAGAGAATCAGATAACGAGTACTTAGATTTCACTCAGAGCAGTAATATTTTAGATAGGAAGCAATTAAAATCAAAAGAAGAACTAGAAAAAACTAAGAAGAAAAACCCATCAGAATTGAAAAATATAAAAGAACTTTTTAAAGTATTTAACAAACCAAAATCTTATATAATTAAGAATGCGGGATTAATTTTAATTCACCCTTTTCTAAAACAGTTTTTTGCTTCTTGTAATTTACTGAACGATAAAAATGAAATTATAAAACCTACTGAAGCTGTTCATTTACTGCACTATGTTGCAACTAAAAAAGAAAAGCAAATGGAGAGTAATTTAGTTTTCGAAAAGTTCTTATGCAACATTCCTATTCATCAAACTATTGAAAGAAATATAACTCTTTCTGATGAAATGAAAGAAAACGCTGAAAACCTCTTGCACTCTATAACTCAGAATTGGGAAGTTTTAAAAAATTCTTCTACTGATTTAATTCGAAATGAATTCATTCAAAGACAAGGAAAATTAGATTTAACTAAAGATAATCCACAGATTACTATTGAACGAAAAACGCAAGATATTTTACTAGATAAATTACCATGGAATTATGGGTTGTGTAAACTGCCATGGATGAAAACATTATTGTTTACAGATTGGTAAATAGAGTGCTAACAGTATTTAATTTAATCAGCTTTTAAATCATGAAAACTAAACTAACTTATTTAATACCCATCGTAATAACAGCATTAGCACTTTTTAATATCGATTTAGAATTAATCAATCTAAAACCGATTAAAGATATTGAATTGAGTACACTATTCATGTCGTTTCCAATCATTTTAGCATTAACAGAAAGATTCAATGAAATTTTTATTGTTTCAAAATCAGATACTAAAGAAGGAAATATTAAAAAAACAACATTGGCTTCATTTAGTGTAGGTATAGTTTTAGCTATGGCCGGATTTAGAATTTTGGAAACATTTATGGAGGTTCCTTCTGAAGCATTTTCTATACAAGCTATTGTTTTTAAATTCATAGATACCATATTAACTGCGGTAGTAATTGCAGGAGGAACTGATGGTTGGCATCAAATTGTAGGTTTGATTCAAGACATTACAAAGTCAAAAAGAGCAGAAGCAAAATCAATTAAAACGGAGTAAATCATGTTTGTAAGAGATAAAAAACATAAACAAGGAAACCAAAATAAAGAACAAAACAAATCTTTTATTCAACCCAAACTAAAAATGGGTAAGCCTGGGGATAAATATGAAGTAGAAGCCGATAAAATGGCAGATCAAGTTGTAAACAATTCTGGTGCAGATGCTAATCTACAAACCAAAGGAGAAGATGAAGAAGTTCAGCAAAAACCATTAGCATCAGAAATTAGTCCGTTACTCCAGAAAATGGAAAGTACTGAAGAAGAACAACCAGTGCAAAAGATGGAGGAAGAAGAAGCTGTTCAAAGTAAGGAAGAAGAGGAGACAGTTCAGAGCAAAGAGGAAGAAGAAGAAGTTCAGGCTAAAGAAGCTAAAGGAAAAGCTAATAAATCACCTTCGATAGAAAGTCGATTAAGACATGGTTCAGGAGGACAAAAATTAGATCAAAATACTAAACAAGAAATGGAATCTGGTTTTGGAGCAGATTTTTCAAACGTAAATATTCATAATGATGCTGAGGCTCAAGAAATGAGCAACGATATTGGTGCACAGGCATTTACTCATGGAAATGATGTTTACTTTAATAAAGGGAAATATGATCCAAGTTCTACAGACGGTAAACATTTATTAGCGCATGAGTTAACACATACCATTCAGCAAAAAGGAATGGTGCAAAAAAAGATTCAAAGAAATCCAGCGGCACTAGGTTTAAGAGGCATATGGGCAGCTTTATCCAGTGCTTCTGTAAGTGAGGCAACTTCTATGGCAGGGTTACTTTTAGGAACAGGAGCAGCAGTTACTTCAGTTGGGAGTTCTATTATGCCAGGACAATCAGGAGTGCAGTCGGTATCTTTAGAAAACGGTTGGATGAGCAATAGAAACAAACAACTATTGGAATTAATTATTCAATATAGATTGATAAATGCCTATATAGATCAGTATGCTCAAAATAATCCTTCTTTATTTATGACGAGAAGAGAAGCTCTTCACGAATTTCTCGAGAATATGCATACAGATGATTCAGAAAGAACATCTGAAGAAGCTGAGTCAGCTACACCAACAACTCAAAATAATGAAAATCAGTCAAGTGAATCGTCGAGTGAACCTGTAGTTAATACACCAGTAGATACATCTATTATGGAGGCAGTTAAAATTGCTGTAAAATTGAATATAGAAAATGAATTAAATGCAAATCAAAGAACTATTGCAAGACAAGAATTCATTTGGTCTGATAGTGGAGATCATACCGCGGATTTTTGGGGGACTGTGGGAGCGATTGAGTTTGTAGATGTGAGAGGTACTTACTTAAGAGAAACATTAGGCTTAGGTTTTTTTGCCCGCCAGATTCCAAATATTCAAATGCCAATGCAAGGTCAAACAGCAGATATACGAATGTTCCGTGGAGGAACTATGAGGAAGAGTACAAATATGGCTTTAGGGTTAAATGATACTTTAGGTGTTAATCTTTCAGGAAGTGGTCCAGATATAGATCAAGCAGGAAATGATGGTCATGGAGTGCACGTATATAGGACTGATTGGAATTGGGATAACAATACTACACATGGAGATTTTGGAATTAGAATATCAAGATTTGGACGTCCTTCATTTGATACACCTCGATGGTCTGGAACTCCCGATGATTAATATTAAAACCATTACACATCATGCAACATAATCTACACATATACGAACTTGTACTACTTTTTTTAGGAGCTTTTTTGTTTCTAATATTAAGTGGAGCCTTTATATACTATGTTGTAAAGAAAGAAGAAATAAAAAAGTTA
Organism: uncultured Tenacibaculum sp.; assembly: GCA_947492185.1. Classification (GTDB taxonomy): domain Bacteria; phylum Bacteroidota; class Bacteroidia; order Flavobacteriales; family Flavobacteriaceae; genus Polaribacter. The sequence goes on along the minus strand of CANLMR010000001.1, from coordinate 41,200 downwards.
TTGTTCTTTTTTCCAATTCCAATTTTAATGATAGCCTATCCAAGTATAAAAGAGATCAATATTTCTAGTGATAAAATAGAGTTGTCAAAATATCAAAAAGAATACGAAGATAATCCAGAAGATACTGTAGCGCTTAAAAAAATTGAAGAGTTAACAGAAGAGCTTGAATCTAGAGCTACTTCTGAGGAAGATTTAGTGCAAATCGGAAAGTCTAATTTATTATTAGGAAATCCAGAAAAAGCAATTACTGCAGCTAACAAGGTTATCAAAACTAAAGAGAAAAATTCAAATACATCTAGTTATGATAATCAAAAGAATAATTTAATTAAAGAAGCATATCAAATCAGAAAAATAGCAAAAATTCAACAGCAAAGTTTAAAACAAAAAGATACTGTAGGTATTTCAGCTAAGCTAAACAAGTTAAAACTTAGCCCAGAATTAAAAAAAGTTTCATCGATTGTAAAAACAAGAACAAAGAATTCCTATGCAAAAGAATAAGAACTCAGTTTAATATAATTATTATCAATTATGGCCGATTCAACAAAAACTAAATTATCAACAACAATAATAGCTATTACAGGACTAATTACTGCTATTGGTAGTGTAATTACTATTCTGTACAATGTTGGAGTTATTGGAAATAAAAAAATTGAAGAAAAAGTAAAAAAAGAAGGTACGATTGAAGAGGTAAAAATTGATAAAAAAGAACCGTTAAAAGATTTCACTAAGAAAGAAATTAAAGTGATAACTGATACTAAACCTAAATCGGTTAAGAAAGTTGTTAAAATCTATAATTTGACAGGAAAATGGGTAGATATCAATAACCCAAATGGGAGATATCAAATTAATCATGAAAATTCGGGGAATATAAGTTTTACTGAATACTCATTAGTTTATGGTGAGTGGGTTACTACAGCTTCAGGTTCAGGACAAGTTACTCAAGCTAATATTAGTATTCCTTACACAACATATGTAGGAACAAATGGAAAATTTACCGGTAGAATTACTAGTAATGGAAAAAAAATAGAAGGAAAAATTCAAGATTTTAACGCAGGAATTACTGCCGAATTAAATCTTCAAAAGCAATAATAAATGTTTGCACCTAAAATACAAAATACTAAACCTAATCATTCTTCACAGAATTCTTTTATTCAACCAAAATTGAATATAGGAAAGCCAGGTGATAAATATGAGGTAGAAGCTGATCGTGCGGCTGATCAAATTGTTGCTGGAGGAAAAGAAAATCAAACATCGTCATTCTTCGGTCCTACGGTGCAAAAGAAAAATGAAGATGAGGTTCAAAAACAAGAAACAAATGAAACTGAAATTCAACAAAAACCTTTAGTAGATCCTATTTCTCCTGGAGTTCAATTAAAACCTGAACCAATACTTCAAAAACAAGAAGAAGAAATTCAACAAAAAGAAGAGGAAGAAGTTCAAAAATCTGAAGAAGATGAGGTGCAAAAATCACCTGAAGAAGAAATTCAAACGAAACAGGATACTACTGAAACTCCATTTGTTGGAGAAGTAATTCAGCAACAAGCAGAAGAAGAAATTCAAGAAAAGGAAGAAGAGGAGATTCAGGAAAAAGAAGAGGAGGAAGTGCAGCAATTACAAATGTCTGGAGGAGATGATGATTCTTCTTTAGAAAGTGATTTAAGCAGTTCAAAAGGAGGAGGAAGTTCATTGCCAACTAATACACAAAACGAAATGGAATCCGGTTTTGGAGCAGATTTTAGTGGTGTGCGAGTTCATAATGATAATAATGCTGTGCAAATGAATCAAGAATTGGGCTCGCAGGCATTTACAAATGGGAATGATATTTATTTTAATGAAGGAAAATATAATCCAGAAAGTGATTCTGGAAAACATTTATTAGCACACGAACTCACACATACTGTTCAACAAGGAGCTTCACCAACAAATAATTCGGTTCAAAAATCAGAGGGAGATGGGGAAAACACAACATTAGTAGCTCCCACACAAGTTCAAGATATTACCAATGGAATACAATTATCAGATGATTGGTTAAATTATATAGAACAAGAATCTAGAACTAGAGATTTTGATGTGGCTGTAAAAATAGGAGAACGTTTTACAGGAACTATAAAAATTAGAAAATCAGGTAGACCAGCTGAAGGAGAAACGCAAAAATTTGAATTAGCAAGTACAAGAAGAAATAATTCTTTAGATGTTGGCGGAATGGAATTTTTAAATCCACTTCGTAATGCAGGAATTTTCCCAGTTCTTGTTTTAAATCGATTTGGAGAAGAGCAAAATACTACAGGTTTTTTAAGTGTTAGAGTAGGAGAAGATGTTGTGCCAGATGTATTGGGAATCATTCAAAAAATTAATGAGAATTTAGAAGCGATGAGCTTCTTAGGATTAAGCCCTATAGAAGTTGCAGAAGGTTTAGAAAACCGATTTGAAAGTGGAGGTTTAAATTTTAGAGCTAATAATTTATCTGCTGATATTGATGGTTATATAGAAGCAACAGGGAGCTTAGGAATTACAGATTCTGCTATGACTTTCGAATTAAACTCTACTGTAGATGTCGCAGGATTAGCTTCAGGTGAGTTTAATGTTGCTCGTGGTGCAGACGGGAAATTAAGCGGGCAAGCAAACATTGCTGCAGATATAGCCAATATTAGTGCTTCATTAAATATTGAGTATGATGATGGAGCTGTAACTATTCAAGGAACTGGTAGAATGAATTCTGATAAATTCTCTGGAGAAATTACACTATTAGTTACCGATGCTACTCGCTCTACTCAAATGATGCATGCTGCTTTAGGAGTAGAGGCTATGGATCAAGAAGCAGAAGCACCAGCTCAAGAGCAAGCTACTGTTGTAAAAACTAAAGACAATCAAGTTTTAGCAGGCTGGGGAGAAGTTCAAGCTTCAATTACGCCTTGGTTAGAAGGAACTGCTAAAATCGGAATTGATAACGAAGGTCATGTAACCATTGTTGGTGAAATTATTGTTCCTGATGAAATTGAGTTGATGGAGCAACGAGGGAAAAAAGTAGACATTTTTCAAGTTGAAATAAGAGCAGGTTATGGAATTCCATTAGTCGGACAAGTGTTCTTATTTGCTAGTATCGGAATGTTTGCTAATGCCGGTTTTGGTCCTTTAGTTTTAAAAGATGTAGGATTTACAGGAACCTATTCTACAGATCCAAACGTACTACAAGAATTTAGTATTACTGGTACTTTAGGAATTAATGCATTTGCAGTTCTTGGATTAGAAGCGGAAGCTGGAGTCGGAGTCACAATATTGGGACATGATGTGAAAGCAGGAGTAAATGTTACGGCTGCTGCTGGATTAAGAGCTTATGCAGAAGCCACTCCTACATTTGAATATAAAGAAGAGCAATCACCACAAGGAGGTAAAGTAGGAGAATCAAGATTAAAAGGTCATTTTGAAGCTGCTGCTCAATTATTCTTACAACTTTCAGGAGCATTATTCTATGAATTAGATAGCCCTTGGTGGTCTCCAGCGCCTGATGGAAGAGAGGAATACCCGTTAGGTGAAGTGCAATATCCTATTGGAGACAGTTTAGGAATTGGTGCAGATGTAGATTGGTTAGTAGGAGGAGAAGAGCCACCAGAATTAACGTTCTCTCCTGTAGAATTCGATCCAGATAAATTTACTGCAGATGTAATGGCAGATCCACCACCAAGATCTATGGGAGATAGTGATTCAAATCCTGCAGGAGATTGGCAAGGAGAAAACGCACCTGGAGATCAAAATGAAAATCCTGAAATTACGGGAGAAGGAGAAGGTTTACCTCCAGGGAGAAGAGAAGAAGATTTAGAGAATCTTCCAGATGAGCAAAAATATATGCGTGCTTTAGATGAGCTTTCACAAATGGAAAATGCTAACCCTAAACCTACTATAGGTGATGTAGAAGATAAAATTAATACAGTAAAACGTAGATACGGAATTCGTAGAATAGATACTCGTAATGAAGAAGCAGAAAATGTAAATATTTTTGTACAACATGGCGAGCAAGATAATGGTAGACATTTACTAGAAATTCAGTTGATGAGTCAAGCTGAAAAACAACGTTTAATTGATACTGCAAAAGAAGAATTACAATCTAACTCCAGAAGAGCTGCAGATGAAGAAGGAAAAATAACTAGAGCACAAGCTGAAGATGTTCTAAACGGTATAGAAAATAGTCACGATTTAATTTTAGAAGCAAGAGTAATAGATGGAGAAAATACTTGGGATTATGTAATTAATATGGGAGGACGTGATGAAACAGAAGGAGGAAGTCTTAAAAAAGAATCTGAAGTTGAGGAATCTATAGATGAAAATAGCTTAGAAGATTTATCTCAGATAGCAGTTCCGTTTACAGAAACTGATGGAGATAATCATACTCTAAGGTTTGCTGTAGAAGCTAACTCGGTTGATTTAATGGTTCATAGTACACCAAAAGACATTTTTGACTACTTAAATTCAGATGAAGTTGATCAGTCTGATCGTTTGGTTCAAGACGCTAGAAGACTTGCTACTGAAATTAGGACTATGGCAAATAATGCTGCAGATACAGATGGACTGGTTCCTGATTTAAATAGTAAAATGAGAGAGTTAAGTGAAATGATGGCAGAAATTAGATCTGACCTCAGAAGGTTCCTGCCTAGAAACCCAACTTATAATTATACACCTAAAGATAATATGGCTTATACTGCAGAAGCAGATATGTTATCTGCTAACAGATCAGGAGGAACTCCTCCTGGAGGATCTTATGTGGCTGGTTGGCAGGCAATTCAACAGGGTTTAACAACAGGAGGAGGTCATTGGAAACGTTTGCACCTTATTAATCAGGGATTTGGAGGGTTTGGGGTTCCGGAAAACTTAACTCCAGGAACGCAAAGTAATAATAGCGAATATGAGAAATTCGATGGGCCAGTAAAAGATCGAGTGGGTAGTAGACCGAATGATAGTTCAGCTCAGGGAGTAGTAAAAATAAAAGCAACTGTTACTTATCGTTCTGGAGAGTTTCCAGCTAATAAACAAGCGCCAAAAGTAGGACGAGGAATTGATCAATTCGCGGATGATGGTAGAGTTAAACAAGATAATTATGCAGATAATATAAAATTTGAAGCTTGGGAATATACTTATAATAAGGGGGCTAATAGTTGGACAGAAGGAGATAAATTTGTTGATGATAATTTGGGAATTGATCCTCCAGATTGGAGCTTAGTAAGTCCATCGACTATAGGCTCTGCTACTAAAAGTGAATACACAAGAGCTTATAATAACTTATCTGATGACGCAAAAGATGATGTGGATAGTACTACTTCTGACTTAGGATCATTACTAACTTCAACAACTTTAGATATTATAAAAACTAATAAACCATTTTATAATGATGACTCAACTTTTAAAATTGCAATGGATAGTGAAATAGCAGGCAATGGCCCTAATGGAACAAATAGAATTGAAGCTACTAAATCGAAATTAAGAAAATTAAAAATTATTATACCTAGAATGAGAGAAGATGGAGTCTTAAAATATTAATCAATGAAAAATTTAAAAAAACATATCATAGACCTAGAAAACCAATTATTAGATAATGGTTGTTTTGTAAATGTAGAAATTAGAAAACCAGCATCTAAAACAAAAATTAATTCTTTAAAAAAGGAATTTAAATTACCAGATGACTTAGTTACTTTTTATTCTGATTTTAATGGCTTATTTATTGGTTGGAATTGTAAAAGAAGGATAAGATGCAAAGGCAGAATAGATGTTCCTGACTTAAATGTTTTAAAGGAATATTTGACTTTAGAAAAAGAAAACAATATATTTTCTGAGTATATAGATTTAGGGTGGATTCCTTTTGATGTTGATATTGTGTTTGGCTACGGAACATTCATTATTCCTAAAGGAAATTCGTATGAATTAATCAGAGTTGATTCAAACAAAAATAAAATAAAACTTAATATTACAATTGAACATTACCTAAAATTAGGAATCAAAGTAATGGGGCTTTATAATTGGCAATATTATACTTCTGAAGAGACTTACAACTCAATAAAGAAATATTCAAATGATGGATTTTTTTATATGGTAAAAGAAAAACTTGGAATTAATATTGAGGAAGATTTTTATAACCCAAAATTGGTTAGTTTTTCTGAGTCTTTAACTATAGAAAATTATATTAAAACTCTTAAAAAAGAGTTTGATGTAATCAATCATCGTAAAAATTCAGGTTGTACATGTGCAGAAATTAGAAAAATAGAAATTTCTTTAGGCTATAAATTACCAAAAGATTTTATTTCATTTTTATACTCTAAATATTCTTTAGAATTACATTGGAAATATAAAAAAGTTGAAAGCAATTATAGAATGTTAAATCTTGGTAAAATATTTGGAGGAATTAATTATTCAGAAAATAAAGTTTGGAAAAATAGTTATGCAATTCATTTAGATTTACATGAATCTCATGAAAAAAAGTATGGAACTTTTTATCCATTTATTTTTGAAGAATCTGGGCATACCGTTTTCAGAATAGAAGAAAATGAAATTCAACTTTATTTTATAGAAGATTTAGAGCCAGTTAAAATCAATCTTAATTTTAATCTATTTATTAACAAGTTGTTTCAATGTGGCGGAATATCTGGATGGCAACGTTTATTCATAAACCAATATTCTAAAGATAATCCTGAAATAAAAGAAATAATAAAAAACATAGAGAAATGTTTCCCTGACTTAAATATTGAAGAATTTATCAAGAAAATATAATTTCAATCTCTTCAGTTATTTCACCCTTTTAATAACCATAAATTCCCTGATTGTTTTATAAGTTTATTGATTAAATTTAACTTCCAAAAAACTAAACTACTTTCAAAATGAAAAAAAACTGGTATCAGAAAGAGCTGGTGATTAAAAACACTCAAAAAAGAAACGGAGAACATAATAATAGAAAGGATATTCGAAAAATCCAGTCGTGGTTAACATTGTATAGCATACAAAATCCGCATAGCGGAACCGCTACAGATGTAGATGGAGATTTTGGTCCAGCTACGGATAGAGCTGTTAAAAATTTTCAACGAGAAAACGGATTGTTCGAAAACGGAATTGTTACACAAGAAACCTTTGATGTTCTTTGTCGTAATATGAAAGATGCTTTTGATAAACCACTTACTTCAACAAATTTTAGAGATTTAGTTTTAGAAACAGCAGAAAATCATTTAAGAAATCATCCTTATGAATTAATTATCAATGGAGAGTCTAATAGTGGGCCTTGGGTAAGAGCCTATATGGATGGTAAAGATGGCTCTCCTTGGTATTGGTGTATGGGGTTTGTACAGGCTATTATTGATCAGGCTGCTAGTGCTCAAGGAAAAAACTTTAAATCATTAATGCCTTTAACATACAGTTGTGATACTGTAGGTACAACTGGACTTAATAAAGGTATTTTAACACGATATACGAAACTAAGAAGAGATTCGTCAATTATTAAACCAGGAGATATTTTTCTAATTCAAAAATCACCTTTCGATTGGACACATACAGGTATAATAACATCGGTTAATAGTGATGTTATTGAAACAATTGAAGGAAATACAAACTTAGCAGGTTCAAGAAATGGAGTAGCTGTTTTAAAAAGAACAAGAAACTTGTTTAAATCTAAAATTGATGTCTTTTCAATAGAACCTTTAGCGTAAATGAAACATACAGAAGAACCTATAGTAACTAATACTTCGCATTTTGACGAGAAATTCTCTTATCTAAGAGAAGTAATTGATTATCGATTAAAGAAAGATTTTACAAATCAGAAACCACCATTTCCTATATTTAATACTATTGTAGATGATAGTTCTGAGTTTTCTAAATTTGTTAATCATCATCAATTAGATACTAATGAAGTATTAGTTCTTTTAGTTGCTTTAGTGCCAAGTATATTGCCTAATTTTTTTACAGATATAATTACTGATTTTTTTCCTAACGGTGGAGAGTTTCCAAGTTTTGGAGGAGTAAAGGGTAAGAATCATAGAGGTATTATTCCTACAGGAGAAACATTACTTTACATTTTAGCGGGTAAAGAAGCTATAGAACGAACATATGTTTTAGACCGTATGTTACATGATAGTGTATTATTTAAAAATAGCATTATTGAATTAGAAAGAGTACCATATGGTGAACCTTTTATGAGTGGAAAAATTATTCTTAATCGAGAATATATTCATCTGTTTTTAACAGGAAAAGAATTAAAACCACAATTAAGTCAAGAATTCCCTGCTAGTTTGATCACAACTAAACTAAATTGGGAAGATTTAGTATTGAACCCTAAAACATTAAACGAAGTTAGAGAAATAGAAAATTGGTTAGCGTATAATGATGTTCTTTTGAATGATTGGGGAATGCAATCTAAAATAAAACCAGGATATCGTGTGTTGTTTTGTGGAGTTCCAGGTACTGGAAAAACATTGACTGCTAGTTTGCTAGGAAAATTTACAGAAAAAGATGTCTACAGAGTTGATTTATCCATGGTGGTTTCTAAATATATTGGAGAAACTGAGAAAAACCTTTCTAAGTTATTTGATAAATCAATTAATAAAGACTGGATTTTATTTTTTGATGAAGCAGATTCTATTTTCGGTAAGAGAACTAATGTTAGAGATGCGCATGATAAATATGCAAATCAAGAGGTATCTTATTTATTACAGAGAATAGAAGCGCATCCTGGGCTTATTATTTTGGCATCTAATTTTAAAAACAATATTGATGCTGCTTTTACGCGTCGTTTTCATAACATTATTGAGTTTGAAGCACCAAATTACGAGGAACGTATTGTTCTGTGGAACAACAATTTACCAAAAGGAGTTCAACTAGAGTCATCATTAACAGTTGAAGAATTAGCTAAGAAATTTAGTATTACAGGATCTAATATTGTGAATATTATTCATTACGCATGTTTAAAAACATTAGCTAATAAAAATCAAGAAATTCAAAGGCAATACATCCTTGAAGGTGTAAAAAGAGAATATTCAAAAGAAGGAAAAACTATTAATATTTCTTTCTAATTAAAAAATATAAAAACACGTTCGGTTAAAACCGAAAAAGTAATAAACAGTAGTTTTTAATAGAAAAACTAGTGCTTACTTCTTTTTTTCGAATACTTGTTTGATGAAACATTAGGTTCTACCTGAATTTTGTCACTATCCTGAGAAGATTTTGCAACAGAATTAGAACTAGCACAAGCCCCTAAAAATAAAAAAACAATAAGTAAAGAGAATATTTTTTTCATAGTTACAAATATACGAATAAATCAATTTTAGATGCTTTAAATTACGAATAATTTAATTTTTAAGTTTAAAAATTAAGATTTAAAACATTGTAATTCAATGTTTTGTTTTGATTTCTTTTTTATATGTTATTTTAATGACAAAAAATCTAAGTTTAGATAAAAAAATAGATAGATAATTTCTTGGATAGGTTTTAACCAGTATTTAGGTATACATAAAAATTATCTTAAAATAAAAAAACATCGCTAAATAGCGATGTTTTTTGTTGCTCCCCCTCTTGGGCTCGAACCAAGGACCCTCTGATTAACAGTCAGATGCTCTAACCAACTGAGCTAAGGAGGAGTTTGCGACACATTTCGTGTTTTGCGAGTGCAAATATAACACCGTTTTTTTATTCCACAAATTTTTTTTGAAAAAAATCAACTTTTTTATTTTTTCTGACTTAGAATTAAAATTTTAAAAAAGGAACACGATTCTACTAAAAGTTGTACTTTTGTATTTGTTATTTTTATTACAGAAAAGTACAATTGTATATATGGACAAGTTTTCGTTCTTAAATGCAGCACATGTAGGTTTTATTAGTGAGCTGTATGAACAATACCAAAAAAACCCAGATGCAGTAGAGCCAAGTTGGAGAAGTTTTTTCCAAGGTTATGATTTAGCTAACGAGAATTTTTCGTTAACTGACGATGAAGAAGAAATTGAAATCCCAGAAGAAGTTCGTAAAGAATTTTTAGTCATCGATTTAATTAATGGATATCGTACAAGAGGTCATTTATTTACCAAAACGAATCCAGTAAGAGAACGTAGAAAATACACACCAACTCTAGATCTAGAGAATTTTGGATTAGCACAAGACGATTTATCAACAGTTTTTAATGCAGGACAAATCTTAGGAATTGGCCCACAAACATTATCTGTTATCGTTCAACATTTAAAAGCTATTTATTGTGATAGTATTGGTGTTGAGTATATGTACATAAGAAATCCTGAAGAAATTAAGTGGTGGCAAGATCGTTTGAATCAAAATGATAACCACCCAAGTTATAATTTAGATGAGAAAAAATACATCTTATCAAAATTAAATCAGGCGTCAACTTTCGAAAGTTTTTTACAAACGAAATATGTTGGTCAAAAACGTTTCTCTGTTGAAGGCGGTGAAACTTTAATTCCAGGAATTAGTGTAGCACTTAGAGATGCCGCTGAAAAATATGGAGTTCAAGAATGTGTGTTGGGAATGGCTCACCGTGGTCGTTTAAATACATTAGTAAACATTTTCAAAAAACCTGTTCGTGATTTATTTAGCGAATTCGAGGGTAAAGACTTTGAAGATGAAACTATTGATGGAGATGTTAAGTATCATTTAGGTCTTACGTTAAGTAAAGCGTACAGAGGTGGTCAAGAAATGAAAATGAATTTAGTTCCTAACCCTTCTCACTTAGAAACTGTAGATGCAGTTGCAGAAGGAATTGTTAGAGCTAAAGTAGATTTAGATTATGCTGGTGATGATAGTAAAATACTTCCAATTTTAGTACATGGTGATGCAGCAATTGCAGGTCAAGGAATTGTATATGAAGTTGTGCAAATGGCACAATTAAATGGATATAAAACTGGGGGAACAATTCATGTAGTAGTAAATAACCAAGTTGGTTTTACCACAAATTATTTAGATGCACGTTCAAGTACGTACTGTACAGATGTAGCTAAAGTAACTTTGTCTCCAGTATTACACGTAAATGCTGATGATGCAGAAGCTGTATGCCATGCAATGCAAATTGCAATCGAATACAGAGCGAAGTTTAAGAAAGATGTTTTTATTGATTTATTAGGATATCGTAAATATGGTCATAATGAAGGTGATGAGCCAAGCTTTACACAGCCTAAATTATATAAAACAATTAAGAAGCATAAGAATGCAAAAGAAATTTATGTAGCAAAGTTATTAGAAGAAGGAACAATAACTAAAGACTATGTAAAGCAAATAACTGATGAATTCAAAGATCATTTAGAAGCCGAATTTACTGAGTCTAAGAAGAAAACTACTTCAAAGATTCAAGATTTTATGCCTGATGTTTGGTATGGATTTGTGAGAAAGCAATTAGAAGACATGTTGCAACCTGTAGATACAAGTTATTCGGTTGACGCATTAAAAGATATTGCAAAAGTTATTTCTTCCACACCTGATGGACATAAGTTTGTTCGTAAAGCTGAACGTATTTTACAGGGTCGTTCTAAAATGGTGTTTGAAAAAAATGAATTAGATTGGGGTACTGCAGAAAATTTAGCTTATGGTACTTTATTAGAAGAAGGATTTAATGTTCGTATTTCAGGAGAAGATGTAGAAAGAGGAACATTCTCTCACCGTCATGCTATTATGCGTGATGAAAATACATTAGAGCGCGTAAACTTATTAAACACAAACTCTAAGAATAAAGGAGAGTTAACTATTTATAATTCTCACTTATCTGAATACGGAGTTTTAGGTTTCGATTATGGTTATGCAATGGCTTCTCCAAATACATTAACAATTTGGGAAGCACAGTTTGGTGATTTTGCTAATGGAGCACAAATTGTATTCGATCAGTACATTTCTTCAGCAGAAGATAAATGGAAATTACAAAACGGATTAGTAATGTTATTGCCTCATGGTTATGAGGGTCAGGGTCCTGAGCACTCGTCTGCAAGAATAGAACGTTTCTTACAGTCAAGTTCTACAGATAACTGGACAATAGCAAATTGTTCAACTCCAGCCAATATATATCATATCTTACGTCGTCAAATGAAACGTGAATTTAGAAAACCTTTAGTGGTATTCACACCTAAGAGTTTATTACGTTTACCAGCTGCAGTAAGTACAATTGAAGAATTGGCTGAAGGAGGATTCCAAGAAGTGATTGATGATACAATTGATACTGCTAAAGCAAAGAAAATGGTGTTTTGTACAGGTAAATTTTATTACGATTTATTAGCTGAGCGCCAAAAACTAGAAAGAGAAGATGTTGCTTTAGTAAGAATAGAGCAATTATTCCCGTTACATAATGATAAGATTAAAGCAGTAATGGATAAATATCCAAATGTAGAACGTTATGTTTGGGCTCAAGAAGAACCTAAAAATATGGGAGCTTGGTTGCATATGTTAGACCGTTTTGAATTGGCTAATCTAGAATGTGTTTCTGAAGCTTACAGAGCAGCACCAGCGGCAGGTTCGAAAAAACGTTCTGAAGAACGTCATCAAGCAATAATCGACAAAGTTTTTGATAAATAAAGAATAAAAGAAACTCAGAAAAAAAAGAAAATATGAGTGTTTTAGAAATGAAAGTTCCTTCTCCGGGGGAATCAATTACAGAAGTAGAAATAGCAACTTGGTTAGTTGAAGATGGTGATTATGTAGAGAAAGATCAACCAATTGCAGAAGTTGATTCTGACAAAGCTACGTTAGAATTACCTGCGGAAGAAAGCGGAATTATCACTTTAAAAGCAGAGGAAGGAGATGCAGTAGAGGTAGGTGCTGTAGTATGTCATATTGATATGAGCGCGGCAAAACCTGAAGGAGGAGAGGAGAAGAAAGAAGCTCCAAAAACTGAAGACAAAAAAGAAGCTCCAAAAGCTGAACCAACTAAGGAAACTTATGCAACAGGAACAGCTTCTCCAGCAGCTAAGAAAATTTTAGTTGAGAAAGGAATGAGTGCTTCAGATATTAAAGGAACTGGAAAAGACGGTAGAGTTACTAAAGACGATGCTGTACAAGCTGTTCCATCTATGGGAACTCCAGGAATGGGATCTCGTGGTTCTGAGCGTAAAAAACTTTCTATGTTACGTAGAAAAGTTGCTGAGCGTTTAGTTGCGGTTAAAAATGAAACAGCAATGTTAACTACGTTTAACGAAGTTAATATGCAACCAATTTTTGATTTGCGTAAAGAGTATAAGGAAGATTTTAAAGCTAAGCATGGTGTTGGTTTAGGATTCATGAGTTTCTTTACATTAGCTTGTGTTCGTGCATTGCAAATGTATCCAGCGGTAAACTCAATGATTGATGGTAAAGAAATGATTTCTTATGACTTCCAAGATATTTCAATCGCCGTTTCTGGACCAAAAGGATTAATGGTTCCAGTGATTAGAAATGCTGAAAACTTAACATTTAGAGGTGTTGAAGGAGAGGTAAAGCGTTTAGCAATTAGAGCTCGTGAAGGTCAAATTACTGTTGATGAAATGACTGGAGGAACTTTTACAATTACAAATGGTGGAGTATTTGGTTCTATGTTATCAACTCCAATTATCAACCCTCCTCAAAGTGCTATTTTAGGAATGCATAACATTGTTAATCGTCCTATGGCTGTTAACGGAGAAGTGGTTATTCAACCAATTATGTATGTAGCTTTATCTTATGATCACAGAATTATTGATGGTAAAGAATCTGTAGGTTTCTTAGTTGCTGTTAAAGAAGCATTAGAGAATCCAGTGGAGTTACTTATGGGAGGAAATCCTAAGAAAGCTTTAGAAATGTAATTTTTACATGAAAGAAAATAAATTAAAATCCTATGCTGAATCAGTGTAGGATTTTTTTATGCTAAGAAATATTTGATAATTTAATGGAATCAATCAATCAAAAAACTGCTATTACCACAAAAAGAATTGAATTACTTGATGTATATAGGGGATTTGCAATTCTTGGAATATTTGTAGTGAACATCGTAATTATGAACTCCACTTTTTTGAATCAAGATGAGTTTGCTAAACAATGGACGTCTAGTTTAGATATTGTTATACAAAAGATACTACAGCTCTTCTTCTACACTAAATTTTTTCCAATATTCTCGCTGTTATTTGGATTAGGAATTTCAATGCAAGCAGTAAAATTATCGGAAAAAGGAAAACTCAGTAAGGCCTTCTTTTTTAGACGAATGTTTTTTCTATTCGTGTTTGGTGTTTTACATATTTTGCTACTGTGGTCAGGTGACGTATTAAATATGTATGCACTCTTAGGTTTATTGACAGTTTTCTTAATCACAAAATCTAATAAATTAATATTAGGATTATCACTCATCTTTTTACTATTTCCTTTTTATGATAACGTATTTGAACAACTGTCCAGTTTTATGGGTTATAATCCGGAAATCTATTTGGAAGGTTATACAGGTGAAAGTGTTAATGAAATTATAGTAAATGGTTCTTATACCGAAGGTTTGAAATTGAGAGTATTAGAATATTTATCTAATTTCCCGATGTTGATTGGTTTTTTAGCACCGATTGCTTTGTCAATGTTTTTGCTAGGAACATATCTTGGAAAAAATAAGATATATGAATCTTTAGATAGCTTTATATTAAAAATTAAAAACCCAGTTATTATCATAACTGTAGTATCTAATTTGTATAGAATTTTATTCTTGTATGTTATTGTAAAGTTAGATGTATATAAAATTGATTTTGCACGTCAACTTTTTATCAAATTCATGGTGATTTCAGATGTAATCATGGGGTTGTTTTATTTATGGATAATTGGTTGGTTATGGTACAATACTAAATTAAAGTTGTTGTTAAATCCATTACAATATGTAGGAAGAATGGCTTTAACGAACTATTTGATGCAAAGTTTAATTGGATTGATTTTATTTTCATCTATAGGTTTTGGTTTATATGAAACTATGAGTCCGTCAAGATCATTTTTTGTCGCAATATTAGTTTTTGTGTTTCAAATAGTTATAAGTAGATTATGGCTAAAGTATTTTTTGTTTGGGCCTTTAGAATGGGGCTGGAGATGTTTAACTTATAAAAAGCTTTTTAAGCTAAAAAAGGATATTTAACAATTATTTGTTTAGAGATTTTATATATTTACCTATCACCCTAATAAATATCCCTTACAATGCGCTTAAAGCAACTGTTTCTTGCTTTATTTATTTTATTGAGTATACTTTGTTACCATGATAGTACTCAATTTTAAAGAAGCTTTATGGTTACCTCGTACTTTTAGTTTAATTTCTATTGTTTTATACGGTTATTTCTCGATTAAAGAAGTTCCTTTTAGTTTTTGGATCTTATCTTTTTTTATCGTGAGTACAGGTTTTCTGTTTTCTTTAGATGATTACACTTTAATAGGAATGTTTAGTTTAATTGGCTTGAGATTATCCTGGGCAAAACTTATTTTCGATATAAATACTAAAATAGATTGGATTATACTTTTAATTGTTTTTGGTATAACTACATTATTATTTGGAATTGTTCTGTATCTATTATATGCTGATACTATTTTCTATTACTTATCTATTGCAACAACAATAGCTTTAGTGTTGTTACTTTCTACTTCTTTTTCTTTATTAACTACTAAAGGAGGTAAATACGGTAATAAGGAAATGTTATTGTCGATAATTATTTTTATACTCTCAGATGCCTTATCTGGATCTAAAAAAATTGCAGGGACTTCATTATTCTTTATAGTGCTAAGTGTGGTGCTTTATAACACTGCATATTATTTTATGATGAAAGGAATCATAAAAAATAGAGCCAATTAGTTTTGTTATTTTTAAAATAGTAACTTAGAAGGGTTAACCAAATTATAAACACTATGAAATTAGGAGCTTTTTCGATAAGTTTAGCAGTAAAGAGTTTACAAAAATCTAAAGAGTTTTACGAAACTTTAGGATTTACCGTGTTTGCTGGAGCAATGGAACGTAATTACTTAATTATGAAAAACGGCAATTCGTTGATTGGATTATTTCAAGGAATGTTTGAAAATAATATATTGACTTTTAATCCAGGTTGGGATGAAAGTGCGAATGCTTTAGAAGAATTTGATGATGTTAGAGCCATTCAAAAGCATTTAAAGGAAAACCATATCAAGTTAGAGAAGGAAGCAGAAGAGACAGCTAGTGGTCCTGCAAGTATAGTGTTCTTTGATCCTGATGGAAATACAATTTTGATTGACCAACATGTATAAAATATAACGTCAAACTGAACTCGTTTCAGTTTCTTATTCTTAAAAGAATTCTATCATGTTTGAGATTCTGAAATAAATTCAGAATGACGTTATTTTTAGAAATTACTTCTTAATAATTTTTTTAACTGTAGTTTTCCCGTTCATAGTTATACGAACAAAATAGATTCCATTAGTTAATTGATTTTGAATTTCATTAAGTTTAAATTCATGCATTCCTGAATCAATTTTAGTATTCACTATAGTTTCAGAAGTACCATAAACACTCATCAGTTCTATTTTTAAATCTGTTTTACCATTCGAATTATCAATTCTCACTTTTGAATTCTCATTAATTGAATTGGGATAAATTGATATTAGATCTGGATGGCTAGAAGTACTAGAAATTGAATTAATTCTGGTTTGTAAATTATCTGGATTGGAATCATACCAAGTTCCATTATAATACCAACCTTCAGAACATCTGTTTAAATCAGCAGTTTGAGAACTTCCATTATTGCTGAATATAATATTTGAACAATCTGTATTACTAAAAGTGTATTTGTACCAACCATTACTTTGTAAAGTCATAGTTTCACCGGGCCAAGTTGTAGTTAGGTTAGAAGATGTAACATTCCAAAAATATATTTCAGGATTACTGTAAAAATCAGACTTAAAATAGATGTTTAAGTCGTTTCCAGCGGGTTGTTCTTCTGGATTAGAGTCGTACCAAGTTCCATTGAAATACCAACCATCTCCACATCGTTGTAAATCATCAGTTTGATTATTTCCATTACTGCTGAATATCAAATTGGTACAATTAACATTACTAAATGTATAAGAAAACCAGCCATTTCCAATATCATTCATGCTTTCACCAGGCCAAGAAGTTGTATCAGTTCCAGGATTTGTATTCCAGTAGTATATGTTTGGATTCGAAATGTTTCCTTTGTAATAAATTGTTATGCCGTCAACGGGATCCGGATCATTAGGTGTTGTATCATCTCTTGGATCTGTATCAAACCATTGATTATCTTGAAACCATCCTTCTTGAGCTCTAACCAAATCATCAGTTTTTGCGTTACCATTATCATTGAATAGCAGGTTAGTACTAGTTACACCATTAAAAATATATTCGTACCAATCTGTATTTCCTATTTGGTTCATTTCTGGACCAGGCCAATTACTAGCAGGCAAAACATCGGGAGATTCATTCCAATAATGAACATTCACTTGCGACCAAGAAGCAGGTTTTTTAAAGTATACATGTAATCCTTCAATTGGCCCGATAGTAAAGTTTTGAGTTACGATATCTGATGCTATTTCATTACTGTCAAATGCAATTGCTTTTATAGTAGTAGAATTGTTAATTGTGAATGAGCTTGTATAACGATTACTAGATTGGTTTGGATTAGAATTATCAGTAGTATAGAAAATTTCTAAACTTCCAGAACCACCAAAAGCTTCCATTGAAATTTGTATTGGATTTTCTGATTGAGTTGTATTTGAGTTAATATTTACGATTGGTTTACTAGGTCCGTTAACACAATTCTCAAAATATCCATCACCACATGGTCCAATTAAACCTGGTCCGTTTAATACATATACTCCAGCTGAGCCAGAAGTAACTGAAAAATTAATTCTACCTCCAGAGGCAAAAGTTTCTCTTCCAGTTACTGCATCTCTGTAAACACCATCAGTAACACCAGATATAGAAAATGATGCACCTCCATCTTTGGCTAATCCAACAACAACTTCACTATTTCCATGAACTCTTTTATAAGAAACAGCATTTCCTGGAGCTTCTTTCCATTCCCAACTTCCTTTTTGCAAAGCAGGAATAGCACGTCGCATAGCATTTAATTTTTTAATTTGTTGATAGATTTTATGACTTGGAGCCTGATCTATCACATCACCATAATAAGCTCTACCCGTATTGTCAATAGATTCTTGAATTCCAGCGGCATTATGAATATCTGCAAACTCACCAGCTTTAAAACGCATTTCGGTTCCGTAATATACAGTTGGAATTCCACGCCAAGTGAACATAAAATTCATACAAGCGGCTAAGTTTTCGTCACTTCCTCCATAACGTCTGTTCCAATCATTATTTGGACCAAAATCATGATTATCTAACCAAGTAACTAGAGTAGAAGGGTCGCTATATAAATGATCATAACGCGCAGCTGCTTTTACCGTTGGAAATGATTGACCTTCCTCAAAAGTTCCATGAAAAGTTGCTTCTCCATAAAAATCAATTACTGCTAAATCTAATGGAGCAGAATTGTTTACTGCTCCACGCCAAGTGTAATAATGAGGATTGATTTCTTCAACAGGATGAAGTTCATGTCGCTTTTGTGCAACTTCACCGAAAATAAAAAGGTTAGGATTAATAGCTTTGAATGCATCAAAGAAATACAGTACATCTTCCTTACTCATATGTTTTAACGTATCCCAACGAAAAGCATCTACTCCCATTTCGATGTATTTGCGATATGCGTTCACTAAGTATTCTCTAACTTTTGGACTACTTGTATTTAAATCTGGAGTATCACCTGCAAGAGCTCGATTATGTAAATTTTCAATATCATCAAAACCTTGTGCGAATCCGTTGCCAGAATGATGATACCATTCTGGATCACTTGTGTCTACATAACTTTGTTTTCCAGGAAAATTATAAGCCGCTAAATTTTGATTATAAGGCGCTGGCATTTTCGCTAAGTTCGCTCTACTCCAAATTAATCCATCATCTGGATTTGGTGTAATTCCATCATATTCCCAATTCGGATTATCAAATGCAGCCCATGGTTTAGTTGGGTCAGTGTTATATTTTATTTCTGCAACATCTTTAATACCGAAACGTCCAGCATGATTTGTTACTACATCTAGTACGATTTTCATTCCTCTAGCATGAACTTCATTAATTAAATCTTGAAAAGTTGCGCCTGGTGATTCTAATCTAGGATCAACTTGTGTAAAATCCCAAGCATGATATCCATGATAATCTAAAGGGCTTCTGTTATGAACAATAGGTGTAATCCAAATGGCTGTAAAGCCCATGTCTTTTATGTAATCTAATTTTTGAATTAAACCTTTAAAATCACCTCTCCAAGTTACATCATTGGGATCTGTAATGCTTGGATTAATGTCTGGATTTGGATTGTATGAAGACCATTCGGTGGGAGCATTGTTATTTGGATCTCCATCATTAAATCTACTTGTTAGTAGAAAGTAAATAGTTTCTTCTCTAAAATCGTTTTGAGAGAAAACGTTGTCGTAAGTTAACATGGTAATAAGAAGTACCACGAAACTTAATCTTGAAAAGTAAGTTTTCATGAATAATAGGGTTTGTTATTGATTAATTTGAGGTTGATAAAAACGTAATATTTAGATGTTTTAATTACATTTTCTCACAATTTACCTATTATAGTTTGCTTAATTTTCAGTAAAGGAAATCGAAATCGATTTCGTGTTAATAACTTATTGTTTTAGTAAAGTTTTCGGATAATTATGTCTATAAAAAAAAGCTGTTCTAAGGAAAAAGAACAGCTAATATATTAAGGGAGAAATGATTATTTTAAGGATTATTTCTCGTTTAATGTCCAATTATACTTTAAGTATGATACCTCAGCGTTATCATTAACTTTAGTATTAGAATATTTGTTTATATAATCTACTAAAGAATTTAAAGAAGTAAAATCTTCTTGATACCATTCAAAAATTTTAGAAACTTCAACTTTAGTTAATGAGATTTTATTTTTGCTAGAATCGTTAATAAACTCTTTCATTAAGCTTTCTAATTTACTTTCAATATTTTTTGCTGTAAAAGCATAGTTTGGAAATCTAGGTCCAGAAACAGAACCAGCATTAATTCCTACATGAATTCTTGGGTCATCATGCCATCTTCTTAAAATTTTGTGTTCTATGTAATCTAGAGAATATGTCTTTTTGCCAACTTTAGCAAAAGGAATTTTCCAAGCGTTTTTTCCTTTAATTTTAATATCAGTTAGTTTTTTTAGTGGGTAGCTATCTATAATTAATTTTATAGAATATGCATTATATGCATTCATCCAAAATGCTTTTGCTCTTTTCGACGACCATTTTTTACTTGGAATGGTTTCTTCAAGCTGATTTAAATAAATATCTAAAACCGCTTTATTTTTTCTTAAACCTTTGTAATCTAGCTTTCCATCTGGAGTTACATATGTTTTTAATAAAGCGTCGAATACTTCATTCGTTTGTGCTTGAATATTTGCTGAAGCAAATACAGTTAGTAAAATGATTAATAGTTTTTTCATGTTTTTTAGTTTTTGTCCTCTCTTGGGGTTTTACTCCATTTTTGACGGGAACTTTAAACATTCATTACAATAAGAACAAAAAAAAATCAAATTATAAACCAAAAACATTGTTTTTAAGAGCGTTTTAACAGTTGATCTAACGTTGAGTTCTTTGGTTGCTAAAAAGGTTTAAATAGGCTTGATTTAATGAGTTTAGTAAAGTTGCTCTCAATATTTTTAATGTTATTAAGTAAAGGTAGAATAACTACTTTGTTTATTAGGATCAAAATTATTGTAAAAAATATAGTAGTTAAGTTTTGTTGTTAACAGAGGTTCTTTTTTTAGGGTCTAAAAATTACTTTAGCTTTAATGATCTATAAGTAAGTTTTTTTTAAAAAATGAAACCAATGTTTATCACTATGGAGTTGCGATAAATTGTTTTGAAATAAATTCACTGTATTGTGATTTTTGATGAGAAAACAATATTTTTTTAACAATTAATTTGTATTTGGATTTTGTTATTGATAGTTTTGTTTTAATTAATTAACCAAAAACCCTTCTAAAATGAAAAATCAATTTTTCAAGGTGGCATCCTTGGCCATCATGTTTTTGTGTTGTATAAACTTAACAGCACAAAAGAAATTTAAAATCGGAGACGAGTTTGATACAAAAATTAAAGTAACGAAAACGTATCAAAAATTTACCAAAACTACAAGTCAAAAAGGAACTCAACCTCAATTAGTGTATCAGAATGAGTTTTATTCAAAAAATTCAACATATGTAAAATTGTATTTTGAAAATTTTGACTTAGCGCCAGGAGATTTTGTTGAAATAATCGGAGCAAACACTAAAGAAAAAGTTATTTACGGAGCGCAGGGAAAAATTGTTGATGATAAAATGACAATGATTAGCGATTTTTGGTCGCAGGTTATTTTTGATGATAAAGTGGAAGTAAAATTATTTTCTACTGGAAGTCCAAGTTACCATAATGGTTTTGAAATAAGTAAAGTTGCTTATGGATTTACTAAAGAAAAAATCATGAAGCAGTTTGAGGAGAACGATCCTCAACAAAGAACTATCTGTTCAAGTGATAATAAAGAAAGAATAGCTTGTTATGACGGTACAGATATGTTTGAAAAAGCTAAGGCTGTATGTAGGTTGATTATTGGAGGTAGTTCAAGTTGTACAGGATGGTTATTAGGAAGTGAAGGACACTTAATGACAAATAACCACTGTATTGGATCTTCATCAGCAGCTCAAAACACAGATTTTATTTTTAACTATCAGTATGCTAATTGTACAGGTTCAACTTCTGCTAGTTCGCAAACAGTTGCTCAATCAGCTACATTTATTAAAACTAGTTCTAGTTTAGATTATACATTAGTAAAATTACCAACAAACCCAACTGGGACTTACGGGTATTTAAGTTTAAGTTCTACAGTTGCTTCTGTTGGCGATAGAATTTATATTCCACAACATCCAGGAGGAAGAAGAAAGGAAATTTCAGTAAATACTGATAATGGATTTTCTACAGTAAATTGTGTAGGGAATTGTGGAAATCAAGGTGGGCCTGATAAGACAATAAATTATTTTGCAGATACTGAAGGAGGTAGTTCAGGTTCTCCGGTTATTGATTTTAACTCAAACTTGGTAATTGCAATTCACAACACAGGTTTCTGTCCTAATGGTTCATATGGTAGAAGTGATGATTTAATTAGTCACATTGGAAACGATATGCCAAATAATGGTGTAGATGGAAATGGTGGTGGAGGTCCAGATCCAAATCCAAGTTGTACTTCAACAGTTAGTTCTTTCCCTTATGGTGAAAGTTTTGAATCTAATGACGGTTGGACTCAAGTTACTGGAGATGATGGAAACTGGGTGAGAGATGCTTCTGGTACACCTTCTTCAGGAACAGGACCAAGCTCTGGAGCTAATGGATCATTCTATATGTTCTTAGAGGCTTCTACTAATGGAAGTACAGGACAAATAGGTAATAATGCAACAGCAATTTTACAAAGTCCTTGTTTTGATTTATCAGGTTTGTCTTCGGCTTCATTCTCTTTCAGTAATCATATGTATGGAACATCAGTTGGATCTTTACGTTTAGAAGCTTCAACAGATGGTTCAACATGGAGTAGTATATGGAGTGATTCTGGAAATAAAGGAAATCAATGGAATTCAGAAACAGTTAATTTGAGTGCTTATTTAGGACAAAGCCAAGTTAGATTACGTTTTGTAGGTACTACTGGTTCTAGTTGGTCTAGTGATATAGCTATTGATAATCTTTCATTAACTTCTGGAGGAGGAAACCCAGGACCAACATGTCCAACACTTGATTTTAATGATTTTACAATAACATCATTTTCTAATCAAGATTCAGCAGGTAATTTCTCAGTAGGTAATGGAGGTAATTCATTAACATTAACAAATAATACTTGGAAATACATTGCGATGAATTATACGGTAACTGCTAATACGGTAATTGAATTTGATTTTAGTAGTACTTCTCAAGGAGAAATTCATGGAGTTGGTTTTGAAAATGATAATAGTTTAACTTCTAGTAGATATTTCAAAGTTCACGGAACACAAAATTATGGAGTTACTAACTATGATAATTATACAAGCGGTACAATTAAATACACTATTCCTGTGGGAAGTTCTTACACTGGAAGCATGGATAGATTAGTGTTTATTAATGATAACGACGGTGGTTCTGGGAATAATTCTACATTCACTAATGTAAGAATATACGAAGGATCTTGTGAGAGTGCTAATGTTGTAGTAACTGAAGTTTTTGATACTAGAATAGATATTTTAGGAGATGAAGATGAAGATGCGTTAACAAGTATTCAAGTAGCTCCAAATCCAATTAAAAAAGGAACGTTTTTAAAGTTAGTTGGTCCTAATGAAAATTTAAAAGGAGCAAACTATTCTGTTGTAAATATGTTAGGGCAAGTTGTTAAAAAAGGAAATGTAAATGAATCTAGAACTATTAGTATAGATCAGTTTAATTCTGGTGTGTATATTCTGAAAATTGAAAACAAATTTACAAATACCAGTAAACGATTTATAATAGAATAATTATAGTTGTATCATTTAAATAGTTAAATGAATTAATTAGATAACCCTCTTGATTTTCAAGAGGGTTTGTTTTTAATATAGTTTTAAAAAATAACAGAAATAAAAAAAGCCAAGCAATATTGCTCGGCTTTTTTTATATGTTTTGTATAGACTTCTTACAAATCAAATCCAATACTAACACCTAGTTTGTTAGCAATTAATTTTGTAATTCTTTGTTTAACTTCAGGAATCTTAACACTCTCTAAAACAGTATTAGCAAAGGCATACATTAATAAAGCATTTGCTTCTTTTTTAGGAATACCTCTTTGTTGCATGTAAAATAAAGCTTGCTCATCTAGCTGACCGATAGTACAACCATGAGAACATTTTACATCATCTGCAAAAATCTCTAATTGAGGTTTTGCATTTATTGTTGCTTTATCACTTATTAAAACGTTATTGTTTTGCTGGTAAGCATTAGTTTTTTGAGCTTCTTTCTCAACAATTACTTTACCATTAAAAACACCAGTAGAACGATCACCATAGATTCCTTTGTAATCTTGATGACTCTCACAATTAGGTTCAATATGATGAACTAATGTATGATGATCTACATGTTGTTTACCTTCAATAATAGTAACCCCTTTAAGAATAGAGTCAATGCGTTCCCCTTTCTGGAAGAAGTTCAAGTTGTTTCTTGTGATGTTACCTCCAAAAGAGAATGTATGAACAGAACAAATACTTTCTTTCTGTTGCTCAATGTAAGTGTTATCAACTAAAGATGCATTTGTGTTATCGTTCTGAATTTTATAGTAATCAACATTTGCATGAGTATCAACAAAAATTTCAGTAACAGCATTAGTAAATGCAGCATTAGCAGTTAAACTTTGGTGACGTTCTATAATTTGAACATGCGCATTTCTTTCAGCAACAATTAAGTTACGAGGTTGCAGCATTGTTGCGTTTTCAGCACCAGTTGTAAAGTTTATGATTTGAATAGGCTTTTCTACTTCAACATTTTTTGGAATGTATATGTAGGCTCCTTCATTAACAAAAGCTGTATTTAAAGATGTTAAATTATCTTGCTTAGCAGCTTTATTAAAGTAGTTTTCAATTACAGCTTTATATTTAGGCTTAGTTAATGCCGAAGATAATAAACAAATGTCCATATCATCATGAGTAGTATCAGATAAAAATGAACTGTATTTACCGTCAATAAATACAATTTTGTAAGTATCTATATCATGGATGAAATATTTCTTCACATCAGCTAATTCTACTGCTGTTTCAGCTTTAGGGAATATGCTATAATCTTCTTTTAAAACTGAATTTAAAGAGGTGTATTTCCAAGTCTCTAATTTTTTAGAAGGAAAACCTAATTTTTCGAAATTCTGTAATGCTTTTGATCTAATTTCATGAACATCACTATTAATGTCCATTCCATTTTCAAAAGCTACGTATGATGATATTAATTTATCTTTTAATTCCATTCTTTCAATTTTTAGTTGCACTCAACTAATTATGAATTTACTTCTTCCTTAATCCAATCGTATCCTTTAGCTTCTAATTCAAGAGCTAAAGAAGCATCTCCAGTTTTTACAATTTTACCATCGTGTAAAACGTGTACGTAATCTGGAATAATATAATCTAGTAAACGTTGGTAGTGTGTAATTACAATAACAGCATTATCTTTAGATTTAAGCTTGTTTACTCCATTTGCAACTATACGAAGTGCATCGATGTCTAAACCAGAATCAGTTTCATCTAAGATGGCTAATTTTGGTTCTAACATTGCTAATTGGAAAATCTCATTACGTTTTTTTTCACCACCAGAGAAGCCTTCGTTTAAAGAACGTGATAAGAATTTACGATCTATTTCTAATAATTCTGATTTCTCACGAATCTTTTGTAGCATTTCTTTAGCAGGCATTTCTTCTAAGCCTTGCGCTTTACGAGATTCGTTGATGGCAGTTTTAATGAAGTTAGTTACTGTTACACCAGGAATTTCAACTGGATATTGGAATGATAAAAATACACCAGCATGAGCTCTTTCTTCTGGAGCTAATTCACTAATATCTTCTCCTTCTAATTCTATAGAACCTGAAGTAACTTCATATTCTTCTTTACCAGCGATTACAGAAGCCATTGTACTTTTTCCAGCTCCATTAGGTCCCATAATTGCATGAACTTCTCCTGCTTTAACTTCTAAATCTAATCCTTTTAAGATTGATTTTTCTTCTACTTCTGCGTGTAAGTTTTTAATCTTTAACATTGTATCTATGTGCTCTAAAGCTTAATTTTCTTGTTGGTAATATTTTTTTATCCTACACTTCCTTCTAAGGAAATTTCTAATAATTTTTGAGCTTCTACTGCAAACTCCATTGGTAATTTATTCAATACTTCTTTACTAAAACCGTTTACAATTAATGCTATGGCTTTTTCAGTATCGATTCCTCTTTGATTACAATAGAATAATTGGTCTTCTCCAATTTTACTTGTAGTTGCTTCGTGCTCAATTTGTGCCGATTTATTTTTAGTCTCAATATATGGGAAAGTATGTGCTCCACATTCGTTACCCATTAATAAACTATCACATTGAGAGAAGTTACGAGCATTTTCTGCTCTAGAACCAATTTGCACTAAACCTCTGTAACTGTTTTGAGATTTACCTGCTGAAATACCTTTTGAAATGATAGTTGATTTAGTATTCTTGCCTAAATGAATCATTTTTGTGCCAGTATCGGCTTGCTGGTAATTGTTGGTCACTGCAATTGAATAAAATTCTCCAACAGAGTTGTTTCCTTTTAATAT
Source organism: uncultured Tenacibaculum sp. (assembly GCA_947492185.1). GTDB lineage: Bacteria > Bacteroidota > Bacteroidia > Flavobacteriales > Flavobacteriaceae > Polaribacter. The sequence continues at coordinate 14,882 of CANLMR010000001.1, read as the reverse complement.
ACAACTTGGATATTTCCATGTAACTGCAGAACCTGTTTCAACCTGAGTCCAAGAAATTTTGGCATTAGTTTCACATAAACCACGTTTAGTTACAAAATTGAAAACCCCACCTTTACCTGAAGCATCTCCAGGGAACCAGTTTTGAACTGTAGAATATTTAATTTCTGCATCATCTAGAGCAATTAACTCTACAACAGCTGCGTGTAATTGATTTTCATCACGTTGTGGTGCCGTACAGCCTTCTAGGTAAGAAACGTAACTACCTTCATCAGCAATTACTAAAGTTCTTTCAAATTGCCCAGTTCCACCTTCATTAATTCTGAAGTATGTTGATAACTCCATAGGACAACGAACTCCTTTAGGTATGTAACAGAAAGATCCATCTGAGAATACCGCAGAGTTTAATGCTGCATAAAAATTATCTGTTGTAGGAACTACTGAACCAATATATTTCTTAACCAACTCAGGGTGTTCTTGAATTGCTTCAGAAATAGGCATAAAGATAATTCCTTTCTCAGCTAATGTTTCTTTGAATGTAGTTGCAACAGAAACAGAATCCATTACGATATCTACAGCAACATTTGCTAATCTTTTTTGTTCTTCTAAAGAAATTCCTAATTTCTCGAAAGTAGCTAACATTTCTGGATCTACTTCGTCTAAACTATTTAATTTAGGTTTTTGTTTTGGAGCAGAATAATATGAAATGTCTTGAAAACTTGGTTTTTCATAGTTAACATTAGCCCATTCTGGTTCTTCCATTTGTTGCCAAACTTTAAAAGCTTCTAATCTCCATTCAGTCATCCATTCTGGTTCGTTTTTCTTTTTAGAAATTGCACGAACAACGTCTTCATTTAATCCTACAGGGAATTTGTCACTTTCAATATCTGTATAAAAACCATATTCGTATTCTTTGGTTTTTAATTCTTCTCTTAAATCGTCTTCTGTATACTTGCTCATTGAAGCTGTTTTCAGTTAATGATATTAATTACAGAGAAAAACTTTCTCCGCATCCACATGTTCTATTGGCATTTGGATTGTTAAAGACAAATCCTTTACCATTTAAACCACCAGAGTATTCTAGTGTAGTTCCTACTAAATACAAGAAACTCTTTTTGTCTACAATGATTTTTACACCATTATCTTCAAAAACCTTGTCTGTTTCACCTTGAGATTTGTCAAAATTCAAATCATAGGAAAGTCCTGAACAACCACCACTTTTAACTCCTACACGAACAAAATCGTTAGTAGCATCAAAGCCATCATCGGTCATTAACTGAACAACTTTCTTTTTAGCTGTGTCTGAAACTTTTATCATATAACTAGATTAAATCTAAATTGGACTGCAAATATACGACATAACAATGATTCTCCAAGGTTTTGTTTACTGATTAAAATGATATGATAATCAAAAAAACTTATGGAAGTTGAAAAGTAGGGTTATTTGTGAAACTGGAATCGGAAAGTGTAAGTAAAAATGCTTTTAAATCTGCTTTATCTTTATCTGATAATTGAACCCCTCCTTGACCAATTTTTTTCATTAATGGATCTATAGTTGGTGAGTTTTTTAATCCTTCGGAATAATGATTAATCACTTCTTCTAAAGTAGTAAATCTACCATCGTGCATATATGGAGCAGTAAATTCTAAATTTCTTAACGATGGAGTTCTAAATTTTCCATTGTCTTTAGAATCACCAGTTACACCACCAAATCCAAGGTCAGTAAATGCTGCGTCTAAACCGTTATTATGGAATTTATTATCAGTCCAAAGAGGATTGTTTTGACTTCCATGGCAATGAAAACAATCACCACGAGTTTCGTCCATAAAAGTATCAAAACCATTTTGCTCTTCAGGAGTTAATGTAGTTTCTCCTCTCAAAAACTTATCGAATTTAGAATTTCCAGAAATTAATGTTCGTTCAAACTGAGCTAGAGCCTTTACGACTAAATTCGAATCGATTGGAATATCGCCAAAAGCTTTTTTAAATAATTCTGGATATTCAGAATGATTGCTAAGCTGGTTTGTGATCTCTTTCCAATCATTATTCATTTCAACATGATTAATAACGGGTTCAAAAGCTTGTCTTTCCAGGCTTAATTCTTTTCCATCCCAAGCAAATCGATCATCGAAGTTCCAAGCAAGATTAAACAAAGGCATTGAGTTTCGTGTTCCAATTGCATCATTAACACCTTTACTAAATTGTAAATTATCTGTAAACGATTTTTGAGGATCATGACAAGAAGCGCAAGAAATACTATTATCTGATGATAAAACAGTGTCGAAAAAAAGTTTTTTTCCTAAATCAATTCCTTCTTGTGTTTGTGGATTGTCATTTGGAATTATTGGATCTAAAAGTTTGTCTTTAAAAAGTTGTGGAATTTCTAATTCTATTTGAACAGGAGTATATCCATCGTTAGCTTCAGGTTCAATATTTTTATCTGAAGAACATGAAATTAAAAAGTAGATTAGAATACTATATATCCACGCATTTTTCATCTATAAACTAAATACTGATTTACCATTTCCGTTCATTAACAATTGTGCATCAAAATTCGGCATTAACATTTGATTTAATTCATTCAAATCCCATACTGTAGGGTTTTTAAACCACTCTGCAATATTAACTTTTACATTAATTATTTCCTCCGAATCTTTAAGCCAAATATCATTTAAGCTAACCGAAAAAGAAGTGTCTTGATTTACAATGTTATCAGGGTCAGTATTATTTATTGCACGAATTGCATGATAATTAAAACTAGCAGGAGTTGTTTGAGTTTCATTTGTATATTTCCCGTCGAATTGCATGTAATGATATCCACCGCCTAACATCGGAGGAACATTAAAATTCGCAGTATTTAAATCTGTATAAGCTCCATCAGTATTATCATCATCGGTAAAACCAAAAGTAAAATCTAAGGAGTAGGTTCTATCTAAAATTAATTCTTCTAACGTGTACGTTAGGTTTTGTTCTTCTTTTAAATCAATAAATAGATAATCTTTTAAAGGTGTTTCAAACCCAGAAGGGTCAACTAACTTGATGTTTGATATTACATAACGATATAGTTCAATACTCACCATTTCACCATTTTCATTAGTGAATTTTAATTCGCCAAAATCATCTTTTGTGATAGGAGTTCCATCCCATTCATGAACAAAATTGATTGTTATTTTTTTATTTTGTATAATTTCATCACTATTGCTTGAACACGAGTTAACAAAAAGTGAGATGAACAGTATGAATGAAATTTTTTTTAACATTACTTTATTTTAATAATTAAAACGTCCGAGAAACCTTTGTTTTCTTCAATATCCTCATCATTACTTGTAGTTTCGCCTACGGCAATAAAAGCTCCATTACTTAATTCTGAAACATCGTGTAAAATATCGATATCAGTTCCGCCAATAAATTTTTGCCATTCAGTAGATCCAGAAGAAGATACTTTAAGTACCCAACCATCATTTTGACCTTTGTTAGTGAAATCTCTATCAGAACTTCTAGAACTTCCGCAAACTATAAACCCACCATCATTTGTGTTTTTAATAGCTCTACCTGCATCGAAGTTAGATCCTCCAAAATTCTTTTGCCAAACTAAATCTCCATCTGGAGTTATTTTGATAATCCATAAATCAGCACCTCCATTATTCTTAGTGACATCTTTATCCGAACTACGAGTGTCGCCAACAACAATTAAGTTACCATCAGTAGTTTTTTTAATATCATATGATTCATCAATTTCTGAACCTCCAAAATTTTTCTCCCAAAGTAATGCACCAGTACTACTTATTTTTATAACCCAGAAATCATAAGATCCTTTATTATCAGTAATATCTACGTCACTACTATCAGATAAACCAGTAATAACATATGTGCCGTCATCTAATTGAACAACGCCTTGAGGTGTGTCTGTAAATGTTCCTCCATAAAACTTACTCCATTCTCTTGTTCCGTTTGCGTCTATTTTAATAGCCCAAAAATCACCGCCTGCATGTTGTTGTTTTGCTGTGGGAAAATTACCTTCTCCTCCAGATGCAGTAACATCTAATTCGCCAACAATTAAAAAACCACCATCAGAAGTTGGAGTTAAAGTGGTTCCATAATCTCTTCCAGAAAAACCGAAGGATTTTTGCCATTGAATAGCTCCTGAAGCATCAAGTTTAGAAACCCAAAAATCTGAATTTCCATTATTTTCGGTAACATCATTGTCGCTACTATCACTAAACCCAAAAACAACAAAGCCATTGTCGGTAGTTACTAATACTTGATTTCCTCTATCGTCATTCGAACCTCCATAAGTTTTAGACCATTGTAACTCATCTTCATTATCATATTTTAAAAGAAGAAAATCAGAATCGTCTGAGGTTTTTGATGTAATATCTCCATCTGTACTACTAGTATATCCTAGGATGGCATAACCACCGTCATTTGTGGTAATGATTGATTTTGCTATATCATTTCCATTTCCTCCAAACGTTTTTACAAAATCAACTTGTTGACCTGTATTTGGATTTAATGTGTCATTTAGGTTTATGTCTGCTTCACTACAAGCAGTTAAGACAAGTAATAAAAAAAGTAAAGTATAATGTTTCACGTAAGTAATCTAAAATCTTATTTAATAATTAATTTTTTACCAATAGCACCGTTTATTTTTACTAAATAAATTCCTTTAGCTTGGTTATTTATTGGTAAAACGAAGTCAGTACGATTAATATTTTTCTTTTGGTAAACTTTTTTGCCTAAAATATTAAATACTTCTATAGACTCGATATTTGTATTTGAGGAAATAACGGGAGCTCTATCAGCAGGATTAGGATAAATTGTAAATTTATTTGAAGTTATTTGTTGATCTGGTACAGATAATGTTCCGCTCTTTCTAACAATAAATAATCCTTGTTCTATATCATTAATTATAATATTTCCACTAGGGAAATATGGATACACACTCCATGCTCCGTTAAATCCTGTGCTATTGTTAGTTGGGAAGGTGTCGAAATATCCTATTTCACTCATTGGTCTAGTTATATTTGAAATATTTGAGATATCAAACACTCTCATTCCAGCTCTGTAATTAGCCATAAAATATTCATCTCCTTTTACATACCCGTTATGATCAATTGCTTGATGAGTTGCTGTGAAAATTGAAGATTGTACAGGCATATCTAAATTTACAAGATCGAATATGATGGTTCTTGTGTTTGTTCCAATATTTTGTTCATCAAGCTCATCACCTAAAATGAAATATCTATGATCTTCAGTAAACCATCCTTGATGAGCGTAACGCGCATTGGGGTAGCTAATTTTTGAAATAAAGGTTGGAGAAGATTTATCCGTTACATCGAGAATTACAACATCATTTGATCCACCACTATTTCCATTACTCGCGATTAAAATTTCTCTTCCAGAATAATCTGTATCTGGCCCGTTGTAAGTGATTACTTGAGCGTCATGCGTGTAGCCTTCTGCTGAATAGCCACCAGCAGCAACTGGGTTTTTAGGATCTGAAATATCTACAAAAACCGGTCCACCACTAAACGCATTACATCCTACTAAGTACGCATAACTTGAAGATTCATTAATTACAATATTGTGGCAACTTCCTATATCAGTAAACACCGCATCAGATCTAAAAGTTTGAGGTGGTGAAGTAACGTTTCTTAGTTTCGTTAAATCAAAAACTTGCATTCCATGTGCACCAACTTGATCAGCAACTATAAACGCATGATTATTATACACTTTTACATCTCTCCAAAAATTACTTCCAGCATTAGTGTCTAATCGTCCTAAATATATAGGATTTACAGGATCTGAGATATCAACAAAAGCTGTCCCGTTTGTCATTGCAACTAAGGCATATTCTTTATTTGTAGTTGAATCTGTCCAGCCCCAAATATCACTTCCTTCAGCAGTATTAGAACCAGATAAGGTAGCAATATCAATAGTAGCCATTAAATCGTAATTTTTACATGGATATGCGCCAGCAAATCCAGTACCATCACAAGGAGTTTGTGAATGTACATGTAAATGCGATAATAAAAAAGTTAATATTATTAGAGTTGTTAGTAATGATTTCTTCATGAGCGTTGAGGTAATTTTAAAGGACTCTTAATAACAAAAGTATGAAATTAAAAACGTTATTTGATTGTATAACAGTTTTGGAAAGGTAAACCCTATCTTTTTAATCAAAATAAATAGGAGTTAATTTATAATTCTAATACTATCTTTGCAGCATGTTAGAAGATAAAAATAGACAGAAGACCTCTTTGGCTTCGTTAGGTGAGTTTGGTTTAATAGAGCATTTAACTAAACATTTCAAAATCCAACATTCTACAACTGAGAAAGGAATAGGAGATGATTGTGCTGTGCTATCAAGTTCAGAGAAACAAACATTGCTTACTACAGATTTGCTAGTGGAAGGCGTGCATTTTGATTTGAGCTACGTGCCTTTAAAGCATTTAGGATATAAATCGGTAATGGTAAACCTTTCTGATGTTTATGCTATGAATGCTGACGCTCATCAAATTACCGTTTCAATTGCTGTTTCTAATCGTTTTCCTCTGGAAGCTATAGAAGAATTGTATTCTGGTATTCAGCTTGCTTGTGAGACTTATAATATTGATTTAATCGGAGGAGATACTACATCTTCAACTAAAGGAATGTTGATTTCAATTACGGCTATAGGTAAAGCAGATAAAGAAGAAGTTGTATATAGAAGTGGAGCAAAACCTAATGATTTGATAATAGTCTCTGGAGATTTAGGAGCCGCATATTTGGGATTACAAGTTCTAGAAAGAGAGAAGGAAGTTTTTAAAGTTAATCCACAAAGTCAACCTGATTTAGAAGGGTATTCATATTTAATTGAGCGCCAATTAAAACCAGAAGCAAGAAAAGATATTCCTAAACTATTAAAAGAGTTAGGGGTTAAGCCAACCTCTATGATTGATATTTCTGATGGGCTATCTTCAGAAGTTATGCATATATGTAAACAAAGTAAAGTAGGTTGTAATATTTTTGAAGAAAAACTCCCGTTAGATCCTCAGGTAATTTCTACTTGTGAGGAATTTGATATTGATTCTACTATGGTAGCTTTAAGTGGAGGAGAAGACTATGAATTATTATTTACATTACCTATCGCAGATTTTGATAAAATAAAAGGGAATCCTAATTTAACCGTAATAGGTCATATTACTGAAGAAAATCAAGGTGTAAACCTTATAACTCGTGGTAATCAGTCAATTAAACTTAAAGCTCAAGGTTGGAATTCTTTCAATGAAGAGAATGAATAAAATTGTGGTATAAAATTTGTATATTGCTAAAACGAATAAATAATTATTAATAACAAAAAATTAAAAAGAAATGGGTTTATTTTCATTTATTAAAAACGCAGGAGCAAAAGTTTTTGGAATCGGAAAAACAACTGAGGAAGAAGCTGCGGAAAAAGCTGCAAAATTAGTTAACGCTGTTAACGCTTTAGAATTATCTGTTGCTGATTTAAATGTTAGTGTAGATGATGATAAGGCTACAGTAACTGGTGAAGCTGCTGATTTAGCTACTAAAGAAAAAGTAGTTTTAGTTGTAGGTAATACTGATGGTATTGCTACTGTAGAAGATAACATGACTGTTGCTGAAGTTGAAGAAATTGCAGAAGAAGAAATGGCTCAATTTCATACCGTTGTTAGTGGTGACACTTTAGGTAAGATAGCTAAAGAATTTTATGGAAACGCAATGAAGTATCCTGTAATTTTTGAAGCTAATAAACCAATGTTAGAGCACCCAGACAAAATCTATCCAGGTCAGGTTTTAAGAATTCCACCATTAGTGGACTAAGGTAAATGAGATATAAAAACTTACTATACTAAATAAAGCATCGCATAAGCGATGCTTTATTCTTTTATAACAGTTCTGATTTTATTTTTTCAATAATTGTTTTTGGTTCAATAGTTCTCATAACATCTTCATACCCTGAAAAAGTTTTATTACCATAAATAGAACAAGGTAAAGCAGGATATTTGTTTAAGTCAGGAAGTATGCAAAAATCTTTAGGTTGATTAAAAGGAGCAAAACCAGCAAAAGGATGTGTGTTTCCCCAAATTGTAATTGTTTTCACACCTTTCATAGCTGCAAAATGAGCATTACCACTATCCATAGAAAGCATAATGTCTAAATTAGAAATTAAATTCAGTTCTTCTTTAAGTCCGTCTAATTTACCCGCAATAGATACTACATTGTTAAATTTACTTTCAACAGGTTGTAGTTTGTCCATATCAGCTTTTCCACCGAACAAGAAAATCTGAACGTTTTCTTTTGATAATCCTTCAATTACTTGAAACATTAAATCTTCAGGATATGTTTTTGAAGGAAAAGCAGCAAAAGGAGCGATACCTATCCAAGGTAAAGTTTTTATTCCGGTAACTAGAAGATTATTGTCGCTTAATTTTTCTTTTTTAGTAGTGTTAAAATTTTCAATTTCTGTATAATAGCCAAGGTTATTTAAAACATCAGCATAACGTTGATGGCTTGTTTTAAGTTGTTTAAATGTTTTGTTGTGTTGACGAGTTAAGGCTTTTTTCTCTTTTCGCCCTTTATTAATTCTGACAATCTTTATATTCGAAAAAACAGAAAAAAGTAAACAAATTACTTTAGAGCGCAATACATTATGGAAATCCGCAAAATGAGTAGGTTTTCTAGATTTTAGTTCTTTGAACAATCTAAATAACCCTGAGAAACCCTTGTGTTTATTATTGGTGTCAACAGTAAAAAAATCTACATTTTCAAGATCATTAAAAAGGGGTTTTAAAAAACCTCTAGAAACAAAAGTGATTTTTGTTTCAGGATATTGTTTTGCAAAAGATTTAATTACAGGAACAGTCATTGCAACATCTCCCATAGCAGATAATCTAAAAACAATAATATGTGTTTGTTTTTTCAATAGTTGAAATTTTACACTTCAAAAGTAAGCATAAAAAAAATCCACTCAAAGAGCGGATTTTTATTTTCAATTTTGTTTACTAGCTTAGCAAAACTCTTCGAAAGCTTGAGATAAGTTTTCAGCAATCATTTGTGCCGAACGCCCTTCAATATGATGTCTTTCTAACATGTGTACTAACTTCCCATCTTTAAATAAAGCAACAGCAGGAGAAGAAGGAGGAAATGGAATCATATATTCACGAGCTTTAGCTGTAGATTCTTTTTCTACACCAGCAAAAACTGTGGTTAAATGATCTGGTTTTTTATCTCCTAAAATAGAAGCAATTGTTCCTGGTCTTGCAGTACCAGCAGCACAACCACAAACAGAGTTTACCATTACTAATGTTGTTCCTTCTTTTGCTAAAGCAATATCAACATCTTCAGCACTATATAAAGCATCAAAACCAGCATCAATTAATTGATCACGCATTGGTTTTACTAATTCTTCTGGATACATATTAATTATCTTTTTTTTAGACTACAAAGATACTTATAATCTCATTATATTTGAAATTATTAAAAAAATAGAAATGGGAAATTTTACAAAATGGTTGGGTGCAGGACTAGGTTTTACATTAGGAGGTCCAATTGGAGCCCTTATTGGTTATGCAATTGGGAGTGTAATTGACAGTGGAGTTAGTGTTCAGGAATATAAAAGCGAACAACAAGAGTATAAAAGAAAAACTAAAAAACAAGCTAAAGTCAAATCTTCTACTTCAGGTGATTTTGAAATTAGTTTATTAGTATTAGCTTCTGTTGTTATAAAGGCAGATGGTAATGTTGATAAAAGAGAATTAGATTTTGTTAGAGCTCATTTTACAAGTTTATATGGTAAAGAAAGAGCCAGTAGAGCATTCAAGTTATTCAATGGTGTTATTAAAAATGATGTTTCTACTAGACAAGTATGTATTCAGATTCGTGAACACATGTCTCATTCTTCACGTTTACAATTAATTCACTTTTTGTTTGGTATAGCTAAAGCCGATGATATGGTTGATGCATCTGAGGAAGCTGTGATTAGAAAAATAGCTGGATACCTTTATATTAATGATAGAGATTATGAATCTATCAAAGCAATGTTTTATAATGAAGCAGATGCAGCCTACAAAATTTTAGAGATAGAAAAAGATGCATCGGTTGATGAGATTAAAAAAGCCTACAGGAGAATGGCTAAAAAGTTTCACCCAGATAGACTACAAGACATAGGTGAAGAACACTTAAAAGCTGCTAAAGAAAAGTTTCAAAGTATTCAGAATGCTTATGAAAAATTAAAAGAAGAAAAAGGTTTCTAAAATAATTTTGTCACGTAAATGTGACTTCTATACTCAATAAGTGTCTCAATTAACATATGTTAAGTTTAGTTGTGTTGATACTTAAATGTAAATAGTTTGTTAACTGAAAAAACATGTTAACATTTGTTAATTTTTGTTATATTGCACTAGGTTACAATGGTATTGTTAATATGGTCTAGAAATGTAACCGATATAATTCCCAAACAACTATTACTTACTTATTAATTAATCGACTTTATGTTGATAATATATGGTTATAGTAAGTTTACATAAAATAATAAGATGCACAGGTATAGAGTTTAAAGAAATTCTAAGTTTGTGTGATGTAGAAAAATTGACTAAAAAAAATTCCCCCGGATTTATGAGTGTCAAAAACCAAATATCCTATTCGTTGTATAAGAAATCATATGCTGATGGCATGTGTGTTTTATTGCCTCCAAATGTTGATAGTATAAATAATAGAAGAATAAAAAATAAAAACTAAAAACCGTAACATGTTTACTAAGTAGACTGCTGCGGTTTTTTGTTTTAAAAAATAATAACGTTAAATCGTTAGCGTATGAATAAAATTACTCTAAACCCACAAAAACAAATTAAACTAGTATTGTTCCTAATCTTTATTGCATTAGGTTTTAATTCTTACGCTCAAACTAAAGGTATAATTTTTGATCCAGCTGGTGCAGGACAATCTGTTTTAGATCCTAATTTAGATGGTTATGTTTCTGCAAGTCCAAGTGGATTTATGTCTAATGACGAAGGTGAGAGTGAAATCCCATATGCTCCATTTCCAAGTGTTGGTGCTGGAGAACCAGACAGTGATTTAGGCCCTGGTCCTTCTTGTGGGTTTACAGATTTAGTTAAATCAGCAGATAATAGTTCTTCATATTCTTATTTTGATGGCACTAATCTTTTGTTTCGATTTAGATTGGGAGGAGCAGCAAACAATTCAAAAGGGTACTCTATATTAATAGATACAGATGAAAAGTTCGGTTTTGATGGAGTTAATGCAGATCCTAATGCAGTACCTGGAAACCCTGGATTTGAAGTTGAGGTAGTTTTACTTACTAATTTTGGAGTAGCTATTTATGATATAGATGGTACTACTAATGGAACTGAAATAGGAAATCATTTAGTAGATAGGCCTTTTAATGATTTTGCTCAAAAATCTGTAGCGCTATCTGAAATTTGTGGCAATGATGATTATTTCTATGATTTTTATATTCCTATAGCAGATTTAGCTTCAGTTGGAATAACAGCTTCTACCCCAATTAGGATGGTAGCAACAACTGTGATAAGCCCAAAATCTGCCATCTCAAATAGTTTATCAGATGTTAGTGGTATAGATGATAATAGTGGTCCTATAGATGAAGTTTTTGAAGAAATTATTGATGTTTTTCCTCCAACACCTCCTATAGATATTCCAGATGGTTTACCTATTAGAGCTAACTGTCCTACAGTTACAGGACCAATTACAGTTGGCGCAACTTCTGTTTCTGGTAATTCAACTGAAGTAGATGGAGCAACAATAACAGTATATAAAGATGGTGTTTCTATAGGAACTACATCAGTCTCCGGAGGAGCTTGGACGTTATCTGGAATTTCCCCAGCTTTAGCTTCAAGTGAAGTCATCACAGCAACAGCGTTAGTAACTGAAGCAGTAGCCACAGCTACAGGTACTGATGAAAAATCAGAGTCAGATGATTCGTGTAATTCTATATCGGTAGGTGCAACTTGTTCTACTATACCTGTGAGTGCAAGTATTCTTTGTAGCGGAAATAGAAAAATAGTTGTTGCTGGTTTACCTGCAACGGCTACAGTACGCTTTTTTGATGCAGATGATGATTCAGAAGTGTTTTCAGTTACAGGCCCTAACGGATCTGATGGTTCAAGTTATGTATATACATGTAATGGTAGTACAAATGTATCATGTAGTTCTGGTGGAGGTTGTGGTGCCGGAGCATTATCAGGAAGTTATTATTATACTATAGAATTACCTGGAGAATGTCAATCTACTCCTTCAGATTTTATATGTATCACAGGAACACCTTCTTCACAAGTTCCAACAATATCAACATCGCCGATAAATGATACAACAACTTCAATATCTGGTACTTTAGCAGGAACTCCTAGTGGTACAGCGACAATTACATTATTTATTAATGGTGTAGCTTCTACTTTTACAACTACAACTACAGGTTTAGCATGGACTATATCTGGGATTTCAGGATTAGTTAATGCAGATGTAGTAACAGTATTTAATAGGGAACCAGGTGAATGCCCAGCAGAATCAGGTTCGGTAACAGTAATAGGAGTACCAGTACAATCTATTGCTCCAATAATTATAGGAGAGTATTGTACACCAGCTACACCAGGAACAATCTCATCAGTTTCAGGAACTTCTTCGGAAGTTGGAGCAACAATAACATTATACTCATCAGGTACTTCACCAGTTACAACTTCAGACACGGTTGTTGGTACGGCTACAGTATTAGCTGATGGTACTTGGACTTCTACATTATCTACTGCCGTCCCTATTGGAGATTTTATAGCTTCAACTGCAACCAATACAGGAGAATTAGAAAGTGCGTTATCTAATGAAGTAGAAGTATTCAGTCAATCTACTAATTCTGTAACTATTGATACAACACCTTTACAAGAAGGAGATGCTTCTGTTTCAGGAACAGGAACTGATGGAGATACCGTATTTTTATACTTAGATGGTATTAAAATAGATGGTTTTTCAGCTGTAGTTTCAGGAGGAACTTGGACAATTTCTGGTTTAGATGCTGGGTCAGCAGGTTATGATGTGCTAGCTGCTGGTTCAGTGGTTGGAGTAACTGTCCAAACAGGTTCTTTATGTGAAAGTACAGTTACTAGTGGCCCGACAGTTGGATGTAAATTACCTGTTGAGCAAACATTTAACATTACATCTTCATCTACAGTTTGTGAAGGAGATTCGGTTGTAATTAACTTAAGTAATACAGAAAATTTAGTAGTTTATGAATTAATAGATCAAGCAGGGAATGGAATAGGTTCTGTATTAGGTACAGGGTCTTCAGTTTCTGTTACTTCACTCGCTTTAAGTACATCTGTAACAAGTGTTTCAGTTAAAGCAATAAGAATTGGAGGTGTAGCTTGCGAAACTACATTCTCTACTTCAATTCCTGTAACAGTAAAAATATTACCGACTATTTCTTTAATTACGAGTGCATTTACTATCTGCGAAGGAGATACATCAATAAGTTTAGCATATTCTGTAACAGCTAATGGTCCTGCAATTAATTATAGTATCGATTTTGATGCTGCAGCTAACACAGCAGGTTTTGTAGATGTTACTGATAATACAAATATAACAAGTCCTATCAGTGTCGCAGTTCCAGGAGGTGTTTCTCCAGGAACTTATACAGGGACCTTTGCGGTAAAAAACTCAGATTCAATAGAATGTCAAAGTTTACCTGCTACATTTACAATTACAGTGAACCCATTACCTGTAATAGCAGGAACAAGTTCTACAAACCCAACATCTTGTACTGGTACCGATGGTACAATTACAATTACTGGTTTAGAAGTTTCTACAACTTACGATGGATTAGATTATGTAGATGATGGAGTAGATGTTACTAATGGAACATTTACTACTACTTCTGGAGGTGAATATACTATTACAGGATTAAATGCTGGTTCTTATGATGATATTACTGTTACTTTAAATGGTTGTGAGTCTGCAGAAGTTGGTCCAGTAGTTCTTACTGATCCAGGGGCTCCTACAATATCTCAAGGAGCAATTACACAGCCTACCAGTTGTTCATCACCAAATGGAATTATTGTAATCGATGGAGTTACATCTGGATTAGATTATATAGTTAATTATTCATATAATGGAACAGCTCAAACTCCTCTTAATATCACAGCAACATCATCTAGCTTTCAATTAACTGGTTTGGATGCTGGAGATTATACAAATATATCTATAACTACTAATAGTCCTCCTGTTGGTTGTAAATCAAATACAATAACAGGTCCTATTACCTTAACAAATTCATCTTCACCAGTAGCAACTACAAATAATGCAACTGTTTCTCAAGGTACTACATCTGCTACAATTACATTGTCAGTTACTTCGGGAGTACCTGTTAATTATACAATAGATTATGATACAGCTGCTGAAGCTGAAGGTTTTTCAGATATAACTACGGTAACAAGTTTATCTGGAGCTAGCTATGTTATACCCGCTGCAGCTGCTGCAGGAACATATAATGGAGTATTAACCTATATCGATGCGGGAGGATGTTCTGGGTCTGACCCATTTACAATTACTATTACTTCTGATACAATTCCAGATGCAGTAGATGATACAGCAACTGTAAATGAGGATGCTAGTACTACAATTACGGTAAGTACTAATGATGATATCGGTGGAGACGGCGGAGATGGAGAAGACTACAGTTTAACAACTGGTCCATCTAATGGTACAGTAACAGAGACTTCAGACGGAGTATTTGTATACACACCAAACGCTGACTTTAACGGAACAGACAGTTTCACATACACCATCACAGATGCAGATGGCGATACAGATACAGCTACAGTAGTAATTACAGTAGACTCAGTAGATGACGCTCCAGATGC